>CAWINZ010000001.1:0-183531 GCA_963837695.1 uncultured Solirubrobacterales bacterium
CTGGAGGACTTCTCGCTTAAAAAGGGCAGCGGCTTCGCCGCGGCGGTGCTGGTGATCATGTTCAGCGAACAGGCCTTCCTCAACGCCGGCCCACTGATCATCCGCGGACTGCAGGGCGCGGCGGCGGCGGGCTTCATCTTCAACGTGCTGATGATCGCCCGCGCCCCGCTGCAGCTCTTCCAGTCGGTCTCGACCAGCATCCTCCCCCACCTGACCACGTTGCATGCCGCCGGCAGCGACGAAAGCGAACGCGAGTTCCGCCAGACCGTGCGCATGGTCCTGCTCGGCCTCGCCGCCTTCACCGCGGCCGCTTTCGTCTTCATGGGACTGGTCGGCCCGAAGGCGATGCAGATCGCCTTCGGCGACAAGTTCACCTACGACCGCGCCGGCCTGCTGCTGGTCACGATCGGCATGGGCCTCTACCTCTGCTCGGTGACGGTCAACCAGGCCTGCATCGCGCAGGGCCAGGTGCGCCGCGCCGCCGCCCGTTGGATCGCCTGCGCGGCACTGTTCATCGGCTGGAACTTCGTGCCGCTCATCAGCAACGAGTTCCGCCGGGTCGAGGTCGGCTTCGTGCTCGCGGCGGGGCTGCTCTTCTCGCTCCTCCACTACGCCTACAGCCACCCGCACGAGCGGTCCGAGGACGTGCCCCTGCCGGGCTCGCCCGAGGAGCTGGAGGCGCGCCTGGCGGCTATCGACGAGCAGGTATAGCGGTCAGGAATCAATCATCTAGGGTCGGCTCGATGGAAGGGCACGACGCCGAGCTGATCCTGATCGTCGGCGCGCTGCTGGCCGCCGGCATCGCCGCCGCCCTCGTCGCCGACCGCGTGCGCGTGCCCGGCCTGCTGCTCTTCCTCGGGCTGGGGATGCTGCTCGGCTCCGAAGGGCTCGGCGGGATCGAATTCGACGACTACGGCGCCGCCCAGACCGCGGGCACGATCGGCCTCGTCCTGATCCTCTTCGAGGGCGGCCTGACCGCCGGCTGGCGCGAGATCCGGCCGGTGCTCGGCACGGCGATCGGCCTGGCCACGCTCGGCACCTTCCTGACCGCGATGGCAACCGGAGCGGCGGCGATCTGGATCTTCGACCTGAGCACCCTGCAGGGGTTGATCCTCGGCGCCGCCGTCGCCGCGACCGACTCGGCGGCGATCTTCGCCGTGCTGCGCGGCTCGCGGCTCGAGCGCCGGCTCGCCCGCACGCTCGAGGGCGAGTCGGGGATGAACGACCCCGTCGCGCTGCTGCTCGTGATCGGCTTCGGCGAATGGATCGCCGACCCCTCCTACGGCGCCGCCGACATGGCGCTCGCCTTCGTCGTCAAGCTGACCCTCGGCGCCGCGCTCGGCCTCGCCGTCGGCCGGCTCGCGCGCTGGGCGATCGCCCGCGCCGAGCTGCCGACCCAGGGCCTCTACCCGGTGGCGACGCTGGCGACGGCGGCACTCGCCTACGGCATCGCCGAGGTCGCCGGCGGCTCCGGCTTCCTCGCCGTATACGTCGCCGCGCTGGTGCTCGGCACCGGCTCGCTGCCGGCTCGCAGCACCGTCGTCTCCTTTCACCAGGGGCTGAGCTGGCTGGTCCAGATCGGCCTCTTCTTCCTGCTCGGCCTGCTCGTCTTCCCGGGCGACCTCTGGGGCGTCGCCGGACGAGGCCTGCTGCTCTCGGTCGTGCTCATCTTCGCCGCCCGGCCGCTGGCGACGCTGCTGGTCACCCAATTCGGGGGGCTCGGCCTGCGCGAGCGCACGATGCTCGGCTGGGCCGGGCTGCGCGGCGCGATTCCGATCTGGCTCGCGACCTTCCCGGTCGTCGCCGGGGTAGCCGAGGCGAAGCTGATCTTCGACGCGGTCTTCTTCGTCGTCCTCACCTCGACCGTGATCCAGGGGGCGACGGTCGAGCCGGTGGCGCGTTGGCTCGGCGTGACCAGCACCGAGCCGGCGCTTCCCGAGCCGGTCGCCGACGTCGGCATCGTGCGCAAGCTGGGCGGGGAGCTGATCTCCTGGCGGGTCCACGAGGGGGACGCGGTGGCCGGCCTGCTGGTCCGGGAGCTCGGCCTGCCGCGCGAGGCGCTGGTCCACCTCATCGTCCGCGACGGGCGGGCGATCGCGCCGCGTGGCTCGACCCGGGTCGAGCCCGGCGACGAGCTGCACCTGCTGGTCCAGGAGCCCCAGCGCGAGGAGGTCGAGCGGCTGACCGAACGCTGGCGCGAGGGGCCGCTGGGCGAGCCGGCGCCGCTGTTGCTACCGCCGCGAGGCGCGCCGCAGGTCTTCTCGGTGCGCCCCGGCCACACCCTCGCCGGCGACCCGGCGAAGCCGCAGGAGGTCGACGGGATCGCCGTGCGCGAGCGCCTGCGGACCCGCCGCGACGAGCCGGGGGCCCTTGTCGCCCTCGCCGACGGGCGCTTCGCGATCACCGGCGCGAGCCATGTCGGCATCGGCGGCCGCCGGGCGCTGGCGCGCTGGTGCGAACGGCGCGCCCTGCGCCCCGACATCGAGGAGACCGAGCGCTCCTGGTGGCAGGAGGCGGCGGGCACCCTCGTAGTGCCCGTGGCCCGGCCCCGTCGGCACTAGAGCGCCGCGGCGGCGCCGAGCGCGAGGCGGACCATCTCGGAGCCGCTCTCCTTGTAGGGGGAGACGACGCGGTCGGCGCCGGCGCGGAGCATCTTGGGCTCGGAGTTCTCGTCGCTGGCGCGGGCGACGATCGTCAGGTTGGAGCGCAGCCCCGCGCGCTGAGCGTGATGAAGACGTTCTCCGCGTCGGAGTCGACGCAGGCGATCACCCCGGCGGCGCGCATGATGCCCGCCCGGTGCAGGACGTCGTCGTCGGAGGCGCGGCCGTGGATGATCGGCGCCCCGGTCGCCTCGGCATGCTCCCGCGTACCCTCGACGTCGGTGTCGATGACGACGAAGTCGCGCCCGGCGTCACGCAGGTCGCGGGCCACCTGGCGGCCGACGCGGCCGAAGCCGCAGACCAGGACGTGGTCGTTGAGCGCAGTCGATCTGTTTCAAGGCCCTCCTTTCATCCAGCAGGCCGGACAGGTGACCGGCGACGAAGAACTCGGTCGACGGTCACCAGGGCGTAGAAGAGCGTACCCACGCCGAACACGATCAGCGCGATCTTGACGATCTGCCCGCCGGTGCTTGCCGGCTCGGGAATCGAGCCGACCGTGGCGACGGTGTCGAGCGCCCAGATGAAGCCGAAGCCGACCGAGACGTGCCTCGGTGAGCGCGTAGCCCGCCGTGCCGGCCACGAGTAGCAGGCCGATCGCCAGGGTCAGCAGCGCGAGCCGGGTGAGGCCGGGCAGCTGTCCCTGCTGCACGGCGCCGGCCTCAGGCCGCGCCGGCGGCGGCGGCGATCGCCGCGTAGGCCGCGGCCGGATCGGCGGCGCCGAAGACGGCCGAGCCGGCGACGAACAGCGATGCGCCGGCCGCGGCGATCGGGCCCGCGGTGGCGGCGTCGATGCCGCCGTCGACCTCGATCTTCGGCCGTCGCCGACCAGCGCGGCGAGGCGCGCGACCTTGTCGTGCGAGCCCTCGATGAAGGCCTGGCCGCCCCAGCCGGGGTTGACCGTCATGCAGAGGACGATGTCGGCGCGGTCGCGCAGCTCGGCGAGCGCCTCGACCGGCGTGCCCGGGTTGATCGCGATCCCGGCCAGGCAGCCCAGCTCGCGGATCGCCGCCAGGGTGCGGTTGGCGTGCGGGGTCGCCTCGACGTGGAAGGTGATCGAGTCGGCGCCGGCCTCGGCGAAGGCCTCGATGTGGCGCTCGGGCGCCTCGATCATCAGGTGGACGTCGATCGCGCCGCCGGCGGCGTGCACCTGGTCGGCGATCGACGCCGGCGACCAGCGGGCCCGATCGTGATCGGCGGGACGAAGTGGCCGTCCATCACGTCGACGTGGATCACCCGCGCCCCGGCCTCCATCACCTCGTCGACCTGCGAGCCGAGCTTGCGCGAAGTCGGCCGAGAGGATCGACGGCGCGACCCGCGGCTCCTCGATCAGCTCACGCATCCGCTCACTCATCGCGTCGCTCACTACTGGGCCTCAGCATCGAATCGCCGCACGTCTGGCATGTCATGTCCTCGGTGTTGCTCATCCGGGCGATCGTCTGGTGCTCGCCGCAGTTGGGGCACTGGGAGACCAGCTCGAAGCGGCTGCAGGCAGTAGACGCAGCGGAAGCGGCCCGGGCAGCTGGGTCGGGCCGCAGCCAGGGCTCGCCGCAGCTCGGGCAGGGCGCCCGCTCGAGGACGCTGCTCGCTGCGTCCCGGCCTCGCTCATCGTCTAATCATCGCGTGCTCAGGCGGCAGATGAAGAAACCGGTGGTGCGGTCGCGGTCGGGGCGCAGCTGGAGGCAGCGCGGTCGTGCGGCGAGGCGAGGTCCGGCGCGAGGGCGCCGAGATCGTCGAGCTCCAGCGGCGGCGACCTCGCCCGGCGGCCGCCGCGCAGCAGCGCCGCGATCCGGTCCTCGTTCTCGCGGCGGGAGATCGTGCAGGTCGAGTAGACGAGCGTGCCGCCCGGCCGCAGGGCCTCGCCGGCCGCCGCAGCAGCGCCTGCTCCTGGACCTCGACCAGCCGCTCGATCGTCCGCGGCGACTTGCGCCAGCGCGCGTCGGGGCGCGAGGCGAGCGCGCCGAGGTCCGAGCAGGGCGCGTCGAGGAGGACCCGGTCGAAGCCCGGCGGCCAGCGCCGGTCGCCGCCGCGTCGGCCTCGATCACGGTGACGCTGCGCAGGCCGAGGCGGCGCGCCTGGTCGGCGACTTCGGCGGCGCGCGCCGGGTCGAGCTCGACCGAGATCACCTCGCCGCGGTCGCCCATCCGGGCGGCGATCTGGCCGGTCTTGATCCCGGGCCCGGCGCAGAGGTCGAGCACGTGCTCGCCCGGCTGCGGGTCGAGCACCTCGACCACCGCCGCCGAGCCGCGGCTCTGCGGGGTCAGCTCGCCCGCCGCGACCAGCTCGCGGCACCGTGTCGCCGGTCCGGCCGGCGAGCGACGATCGCCTCCGGCGGAGCCAGCGGCCAGGGCCCGTCGGCCGGCCGAGGCGTCGACGCCCGCCTCGCGCAGCGTCGCCAGCATCGCCTCGCGGTCGCGGCGCAGCGTGTTCACGCGGAGCGCCAGCTCGGCGGGCTCGTTGCAGGCGGCGAGCAGCGAGCGCGCCGCGTCGGGGCCCAGCTCCTCCCACCACATCCGCGCCAGCCAGAGCGGCGCCGAGTGGGCGACCGCGGCGGCCTCGGGGGTCGAGTCGTCGCCCAGCAGCGACTCGGTCAGCTCCTCGCGCTCGCGGCGCGGCGCGGCGCAGGACCGCGTTGACAGCCCGGCGGCGTGGGCGGCGCCGGCGCTCTTGACCAGCTCGACCGCCTGGTCGACGGCGGCGTGGTCGGGGGTCGCCGTCGGCGAAGAGCAGCTCGTAGAGGCCGAGGCGCAGCGCGGCGAGCACGGGCGGGTCGAGCAGCCGCGGTCGAGCGCTCGGCGAGGCGCTCGATCGCCGCGTCGGCGGTGCCGCGGCGCTGCACGGCGCCGTAGGCGAGGCGCTGCGCCTGGGCGCGCTCGCGGCCGTCCAGCCCGCGGCGCTCGGCGGCCTCGCGGAAGGCGCGCTCGGTGTGGGCGTCGCGCTCGAAGGTCTCGCGCAGGATCGTCTCGAAGGCGAGCGCCCGGGCCGGCGCGATCGGCACTCGGACGCTCACGCAGCTTCGGCAGCGGGTGGCCGCGCAGGTAGGCGTCGGCGGCCATCGGCTTGCCGCCGGGCGGCTGCACGACCTCGAGCCGCAGCGCGCCGCGCCCGCAGCCGAGCAGCAGCGCTCCCCACTCGGCCTTCATCGCGCCCTGCTTGACGCCGACGTCGACCGCGCGCGCGCGCCGCACGCCGAGCCGCTCGCCGTCCGCCAGCTCCAGGTAGGCGCCGACGTGCGGAGTCAGGGCCCGCACCGTGCGCGCCAGCTCCGTCGGCCGGCCGGGCGGGGTCGAGCCGGCGCTCGGCGGGGTCGATCTTCTCCGCGTAGGTCGCCTCGGCCTCGTCCTGCTCGGTCGAACTCCAGCTCGCCGTCGGCCTGCAGGTCGAGCGCCTCGGACCAGCAGCTCGCCGCCGAGCGCGGCGAGCCGCGCCGAGAGCGCCTCGAAGTCGTCCTCGGCGCCGAGCGCGCACCTCCTCGCGCAGGGCGACCGGGCCGGAGTCGAGCCCCGCGGTGAGCCGCATCACGCAGACGCCGGTGCGCGCGTCGCCGGCCATGATCGCGCGCTCGATCGGCGCCGCGCCGCGCCAGCGCGGCAGCAGCGACGGGTGCACGTTGAGCATCGGCAGCTCGGAGAGCAGCGGCTCGCGGATCAGCTGGCCGAAGGCGCAGACGACGACCGCCTCGGGCCGCGGCCGCGCGGATCCGCTCCAGCGCCGCCTCGCTCGTTGACGTTCTCGGCCTGCAGCAGCTCGATCCCCAGCTCGGCCGCCGCGACCGCCGCCGGCGGCGGCGCCGCTGCGCCGGCCGCGCCCCTGCGGGCGGTCGGGCGGCGTGACGACGAGCGCCGGCCGGTGGCGGCGAGTCGGCGAGGCCGGCGCAGGACGGTCGCGGCGAACTCCGAGGTGCCGAGGTAGACGGTCCTCACGCGTCGGTGCGCGGCTCGCGGAGCTCGTCGCCGTCGCCGTCCTCGTGCTCCTCGCCGGCGGGCGCGTAGCTGCCGCCCTCGCGCAGCGCCCGCAGCGCCGCCCTTGCGCTGGTCGCGCGCGGTGCGGTCGAGGATCAGGACGCCGTCGAGGTGGTCGATCTCGTGCTGGAGGACGCGCGCCTCGAGGCCCGAGGCCTCGATCGTCGACCGGCTCGCCCTCGACGTCGCGGCCGCTGACCCGGGCGTGCAGCGGGCGCTCGACGTCCATCGACACCCGCGGCAGGCTGAGGCAGCCCTCCTCGGCGAGCGACCGCCTCGTCGGAGAGCCACTCGATCTCCGGGTTGACCAGCGCCGTCGGCTCGCCGTCGGGGCCGGCCTGGAAGACGAGCAGGCGGCGCAGCACGCCGAGCTGGGTGGCGGCGAGGCCGACCCCCATGCCGTCGCGCATGATCGCGATCATCCGCTCGACCTCGGCGCGCAGCTCGGGGCCGAACTCGGTCACCGGCGAGGCGCTGCTCTTCAGCACCGGGTCGCCGAACTTGACCACGTGCGCGAGCGCCGCTTCGCGGCGCTCGAGCAGCTTCGGCTTCGAGCTCGCTCGCGCTCGGTCTCGTCCTTCGGTGACCGCCTTCGTCGCTCACGAATTCGATTGTATGGATCGCTCCGGCGCCAGGCCGGCCTACTGCGGGTCGACGTCGACGCCGATCGCGACGTCCTTGCAGCGAGCGGTCGGCGGCGCAGGCGCTCGACCGTGGCGCCGACCGCGGCGACGGTCCCCTCGCGGTCCTGGGCCTTGATCAGGAGGCGGCGGCGGTGGCGGTTGCGGACGCGGAACATCGGCGCCGGGCCGAGCAGGTCGGCGTCGTGCGGGCAGGGTCTCGCGCGCAGGTCGGCGGCGAGCGTCGGCGGCCGCCTCGTCGAGCCGCGGCTCGCGACTCCGGCTGAGCATCGACCCGGACCAGGTGCGAGAAGGGCGGGTAGCGGAGCGCCCGGCGGCGCTCGAGCTCGCCGGCGAGGAAGCCGGCGGAGTCGTGGCGGGCGGCGTGCGCGATGCTGGCGCGCGTCCGGCGCCAGGGTCTGGACGATCACCTCTCCCCCGGCCTCGCCGCGGCCGCTGCGCCCGGCCAGCTGGGCGACCATCGCGAAGGTCCGCTCCTCGGCGCGGAAGTCGGGGAAGCGCAGGGTCGCGTCGGCGTCGAGGATCGCGCTCAGCGTCACCTCGGGGAAGTCGTGGCCCTTGGCGACCATCTGGGTGCCGACCAGGACGCCGCTCGGCGCCTCGCCGAAGCCGGCGAGGATGCGGGCGTGGGCGCCGCGCGCGGCGGCGGTGTCGGAGTCGAGGCGGAAGACCGGCATCGGCGCCAGCCGCTCGGCGCAGCAGCGCCTCGATCTGCTCGGTGCCGGCGCCGGCGCGCGAGAGCGTCGTCGAGTCGCAGTCGGGGCAGGCGCGCGGCAGCGGCTCGGCGTGGGCGCAGTGGTGGCAGACGAGGCGGCCGGCGTGGCGGTGGACGATCAGCGAGACGTCGCAGTTGGGGCAGCCCCAGTGGTGCCCGCAGGAGCGGCAGGTGAGCCAGGGGGCGAAGCCGCGGCGGTTGACCATCACGATCGCCTTGGCGCCGGCGCGCGCGCACCTCCTCCAGCGCCTCCCAGGTGTCCGGGTGCAGCGGGCCCGAGCGCGGGTCGGCCTCGCGCATGTCGACGCACCTCGACCGGCGGCATGCGCGCGGCCGTCGACCCGGCGCGGCAGCTCCAGCCGCGGCAGCTCCAGCCAGGTCTCCGGGCGCGGCGTCGCGGTGCCGGCGACGAGCACGGCGCCGCGTCCTCGGCGCCGGCGGCGGGCGACGGCGCGGGCGTCGTAGCAGGGGTCGCCCTCCTGCTTGTAGGAGGGGTCGTGCTCCTCGTCGATCACGATCAGGCCGAGGTCGCGGACCGGCGCGAAGACGGCGGAGCGGGGGCCGACGCAGACGCTCGCCTCGCCGCTGCGCAGGCGCCGCCACTCGTCGTAGCGCTCGCCCGGCGGAGAGGGCCGAGTGCAGGACCGCGAAGCGGTCGCCGAGCCGGGCCCGGAAGCGGGCCACCGCCTGCGGGGCGAGGCCGATCTCGGGGACGAGGACGATCGCGCCCCGGCCGCGCGCCAGCGCCGCCTCGACCGCGGCGAGGTAGACCTCGGTCTTGCCCGAGCCGGTGACGCCGTGGAGGAGCAGCTTGCGCGGCGCGCCCGCCTCGCCGTCGAGCGCGGCGACGATCGCGGCGACGGCCCGCTCCTGCTCGGGGAGCAGCGCGGCCGCTCGGCGCGGCGCCGCGAGGCCGGACTCGCCGGGGCGCGCGCCGCACGCGCGAGCTGCGGGTCGACGATCAGGCCGCGCTCCTCCAGCCGCCGCAGGACCTGGCGGTCGGCGCCGACCGCGGCGGCCAGCTCCGCCGCCGACATCTCGCCCCGCGCCGCAGCGCCTCGAGCACCGCCCGCTGCTTCGCCCCGAGCCGCCCGCCGCCGCTCAGCGCCTCCTCGCCGGCGGCAGTGATCTCGGCCCGCAGCTCGGTCCGCGAGCGGACCCGCTGCCCGCCGGCCCCGGTCCCCGGCGGCAGCACCAGCTGCAGGCCGCGCGAGGGCGTCGAGCAGTACTCGCGGGCGACCCAGAGGCCGAGCCGGACGAGCTCCGGCGGGGCGCCCGCCTCGAGCGCCTCGATCGGCTCGGCGAGCCGCTCCGGCGGCAGCTCGGAGGTCTCGGCGAGCTCGACGACGACGCCGAGCAGCGCGCCGCGGCCCGAACGGCACCCGGACGACGCTGCCGACCTCGAGCTCCGCCATCTCCTCCGGCAGGCGGTAGTCGAACGGGCCCGCGCAGGGCGCGGGCGGTGGTCAGCGGCTCGACCTTGGCGATCACCCGGCCAAGGTATGGAGAGAGGCGGACGGCGCGGATATCCTGCGCCGGCGATGGCGCCTCAACCTCAGCCCCGGCGAGCAGGTGATCTTCCAGGGCCACCCGTCCTGGCGGGCGATCCTCGGCTTCTACCTGAAAGGCATCCTGATCGCGGTCGATCGTCGGCGTGATCGCCAAGCTGTTCGGCGCCGGCAGCGCGACCGTCTTCCTGGTCGTCCTCGTCGTGATCGGCGGTCACCGTCCTGGTCGGCTTCGTCAAGCGGGTCGCGACGACCTACACGATCACCAACCGCCGGCTCAACATCAAGCGCGGGATCGTCTCGCGCGAGATCCAGGAGACGCGCCTGGAGCGGGTCCAGAACGTCAACTACCGCCAGTCGGTCTACCAGCGGCTGATGCAGATCGGCGACGTCGACTTCGACACCGCCGCGACCGACGACTACAACTTCATCTTCGCCGGCGTCGCCGACCCGGGCGAGCGTCGTCCACGGCGTCGACCAGGCGACCGGCGCCGAGGCCTCGGGCACGCACGGCCTCGGCGAGGCGCAGCCGCCGAGCTAGCCTAGGCGGGCGTCGCGGCCGCTGAGCCGGCGGCCTCGCGCAGGGCGTCGGCGCGGTCGGTCCGCTCCCAGGTGAAGTCCGGGTCCTCGCGGCCGAAGTGGCCGTAGGCGGCGGTCTTCTGGAAGATCGGCCGGTGCAGGTCGAGGTAGCGGCGGAAGGCGCCCGGGCGCAGGTCGAACTCGGCTTCGACCAGGCGCGAGATCTCCGCGTCGGGCAGCTTGCCGGTGCCGAAGGTCTCGACCATCAGCGAGACCGGGTGGGCGACGCCGATCGCGTAGGCGACCTGGACCTCGCAGCGCTCGGCGAGGCCGGCGGCGACGACGTTCTTGGCGACGTGGCGGGCGGCGTAGGCGGCCGAGCGGTCGACCTTGGACGGGTCCTTGCCGGAGAAGGCGCCGCCGCCGTGGCGGGCCATGCCGCCGTAGGTGTCGACGATGATCTTGCGGCCGGTGAGGCCGGCGTCGCCGACCGGGCCGCCGATCACGAACTTGCCGGTCGGGTTGACGAGGAAGCCCTCGCGCAGCGCGGCCTCGTCGTAGAGGCCGGCGACCTCGGCCTCGAGCACCGGCAGGACCACGTGCTCCCAGAGGTCGGGCTTGATCGTCGACTCGCGAGTCGACGCCCTCGGCGTGCTGGGTCGAGATCAGCAGCTTCTCGATCCGCGACCGGGCGGCCGTCGCGCGTAGCGGACCGTGACCTGGGTCTTGCCGTCGGGGCCGAGGTAGTCGAGCGTGCCGTCCTTGCGCACCGCGGCGAGGCGCTCGGCGAGCCGGTGGGCGAGCATGGATCGGCATCGGCATCAGCGCCTCGGTCTCGTCGGTGGCGTAGCCGAACATCATCCCCTGGTCGCCGGCGCCGGCGAGCAGCAGTTCGTCGTCCGTCGCCGACCCGGTCGCGCGTCTCGTGCGAGGCGTCGACGCCCTGGGCGATGTCGGGCGACTGCTTGTCGAGCGAGACGAGGACCGAGATGTGGTCGCAGTTGTAGCCGTAGTCGCCGTGGTCGTAGCCGATCTCGCGGATCGTCTCGCGGACGAGCTCGGGCACGTCGAGGTGGACGTCGGTCGAGATCTCGCCGGAGACGACCGCCATGCCGGTGTTGACCAGGGTCTCGCAGGCGACGCGGCCCCTCGGGTCCTCGGCCATGCACGGCGTCGAGGACGCCGTCGGAGATCTGGTCGCAGACCTTGTCCGGGTGGCCCTCGGTGACGGACTCGGAAGTGAAGAGGTACTCGCCCTCGGCGAGCGGCTGGATGGTCTGACATGGCGGAAGCGTACAGCGAAGCGGGCGTCTGTCGAGCGGGACCGGCCGCGGCCGCCGTGTGGGGGACGAAATCGATGATCAGCGGCACGCCCTCGAGGCCGTAGGTCTCGCGCATCCGGTTCTCCAGGTGGTAGGCCCAGTCGCGGACGATCAGCTTGCGGTCGTTGACCTGGATCGCGAAGCGGGGCGGGCTCTCGCCGATCTGGGCCGAGTAGTAGAGGCGCAGGCGACGGCCGCGCCGCGAGGGCGGCGGCGTCGTCGCGACCACGTCGGCGACGAAGCGGTTCAGCTCCGGCGTCGGGATCCGCTCTCCGGCGCGGTCGGCGAGCTGCAGCGCCTTCGGCAGCAGCTTGGCGACGTTGCGTCCGTGGAGCGCCGAGCAGGTGACGACCGCCGGCCGCAGGCGCAGCTTGCGCTCGACCCGGGCGCGGGCGTCGTCGATGTCGGTCGTCGCCGATGTCCCACTTGTTGAGGACCAGCAGCGTCGCGCAGCCGGCCCGCATCGCCAGCTCCGCGATCCGCAGGTCCTCCGCGGTGACCCCGTCGGAGGCGTCGCAGACGACGATCGCGACGTCGGCCCGCTCGACCGCCCGCTCGGAGCGCAGCTGGGCGTAGTAGTCGACCGTGCCGGCGACCTTCGAGCGGCGGCGCAGTCCGGCGGTGTCGACCAGGATCACCGGCGCCCGTCGACCTCCAGCTCGGTGTCGATCGCGTCGCGGGTGGTGCCGGCGCGCTCGGAGACGATCACCCGCTCGCTGCCGAGGAAGGCGTTGACCAGCGAGGACTTGCCGACGTTGGGGCGGCCGATCACGGCGATGCGGACCGGCTCGTCGCCTCGAGCCGCCGGCGGGCAGCTCGCCGAGCGCCTCGACGATCCGGTCGAGCAGGTCGCCGGTGCCGAGCCCGTGCGTGGCCGAGACCGCGATCGGCTCGCCGAGGCCGAGCTGGTGGAACTCGGCGGCGATGTGCTCGTCGCCCGGGCGGTCGACTTTGTTGACGACGACGAGGACCGGGACGTCGCCGCCGCGCAGCGTCTTCGCCAGCTCGGCGTCGCCGGCCCGGACCCCGGCGCGGCCGTCGACGACGAGCAGGATCGCCTCGGCCTCGGCGATCCCGATCCGGGCCTGGCGCTGCACGTCCGCGGCCAGCTCGCTCTCGTCGGCGAGGTCGATCCCGCCGGTGTCGAGCAGGTCGAAGGCGACGCCGTTCCACTCGCAGGGGACGCGCTTGCGGTCGCGGGTGACGCCCGGCTCGGCGTGCGGTCACGGCCTCGCGGCCGCCGGCGAGCCGGTTGACCAGGGTGCTCTTGCCGACGTTGGGAAAGCCGACGACGGCGACGGTCGGCGAATCGCTCATCTGGCCGCGCCCCTTGGCGCGTTTGTCGGACATATCCGACAAACGCGCCGATCACTTCAAACCCCGCTCGCGGGCGAGCGCGACGACCCGCTCGACGACCTCGTCGAGCTCGATGCCGGTCGTATCGATCTCGACCGAGTCCTCGGCGGCGCGCAGGGCGCTGTGCTCGCGGGTCTCGTCGCGCGCGTCGCGCTCGCGCTGGGCGGCGAGCACCGCGCGACTCGTCCTCGCCGGTCTGGGCGGCGCGGCGGCGGGCGCGCTCCTCGGCGGAGGCGGTGAGAAAGACCTTCAGCGGCGCGTCAGGACTGACGACGGTGCCGATGTCGCGGCCCTCGGCGACGTAGCGCCCGGCGGCGATCAGCTCCCGCTGGCGCGCGACCATCGCCTCCCGCACCGGTGGGTGGGCCGAGACGCGCGAGGAGGCCTCGGTCACCTCGGCTCGCGGATCGCGGCGCTGACGTCGCGGCCGTCGAGCTCGACCCGCTCGCCGTCGAGGCCGATCGCAACGAGCGCGCCGCGAGCGCCCATCGCCTCGGCCTCATCGAGATCGGCGTCGCGCTCGATCGCCGGCCAGCGCCACGCAGCGGTACATCGCCCCCGAATCGAGGTAGGTGAAGCCGAGCGCCGCGGCGACGGCGCGGGCGACGGATGACTTGCCGGCCCCGGCGGGCCCGTCGATCGCGATGACCATGGGCGGCAGCGTATGCGCGTCGATCCGCGAGCGCGGATCAGCCGCCGGCCAGCGAGGCGAGGTCGGCCTCGAAACCGGGATAGCTGACCGCGGCGGCGTCCATGCCCGCGACCTCGACGCCCTCGCGCGAGGCGAGGCCGGCGACCGCGCCGAGCATCGCGATCCGGTGGTCGCCGTGGGAGTCGACCGCGCCGCCGCGCAGGCCGCCCCTGCCTTGGATCCGCATCCCGTCCTCGCTCGTCTCGACCTCGGCGCCGAGCGCCGTCAGCGCCTCGCTCACGGTGTCGATCCGGTCGCTCTCCTTGCGGCGCAGCTCGGCGGCGTCGCGGATCGTCGTCTCGCCCTCGGCGAAGCAGGCGGCGAGGGCGACCAGCGGCAGCTCGTCGATCGCGAGGGGGATCTCGGCGCCGCCGACCTCGGTCCCTCGCAGCTGCCGAAGAGCGGATGCGGAGCCGCCCACTCGGCTCGCCGCCGCGCTCGCCCTCGGGCTCGACCTCGATCTCGGCGCCCATGCGGGCGAGGATCGTCAGCAGTCCGGTGCGGGTCGGGTTGAGGCCGACCCCGGTCGAGGGCGACCTCGCTGCCGGGGACGAGCAGCGCCGCGACGACGAAGAAGGCGGCTGAGGAGAAGTCGGCCGGGACGGCGATCTCGCCCGGTTCGAGGCGCGCCGCCGGGCGCACCGTGACGACGCCCTCGCCGCGCTCGATCTCGGCGCCGGCGGCGGCGAGCATCCGCTCGCTGTGGTCGCGACTGGGCAGCGGCTCGACGATCCGCGTCTCGCCCTCGGCAAGCAGGCCGGCGAACAGCAGGCAGGACTTGACCTGGGCGCTGGCGACCGGCATCTCGTACTCGATGCCGTGGAGCGGAGCGGCCTCGATCCGCAGAGGCGGGAGGCGGTCGTCCCGGCACTCGAGCCGGGCGCCCATCAGGCGCAGCGGCGCCGCGATCCGGTCGACCGGACGGCGACGGATCGAGTCGTCGCCGTCGAGGGTCCAGGCCCCGCTCTCCTGCCCGGCGAGCCAGCCCGGCAGCAGGCGCAGCAGCGTGCCCGCGTTGCCGACGTCGATCGCCGCGGCGCGGCGCCTCGCAGGCCGACGCCGCGCGATCGCGGAGTCGCGGCTCGATCCCGTCCGCACCCATGCCGTCGACCTCTGCGCCGAGCGCCCTCGATCGCGGTCAGGGTTGAGCGGGTGTCGGCGGCGTCGAGGTAGCCGTCGATCGTCGTCTCCCCCTCGCCCATCGCCGCGATCAGCGCGGCCCGGTGCGAGATCGACTTGTCGGGCGGGGGCCTGAGGCTGCCGCTGAGCGGGCCCGATGGGTCGAAGCGGGTCGTCGGCAAGGCGCTATTTCCCGGCGAGCACGGTCGCGCTGTGGCCCAGCTCGCGAACCAGCGCCGCGGCGCGCTCGGCCTGCTCCTCGCCGGCCACCCAGAGCGAGATCGCGCCGGACTTCATGTCGGCCGCCGGGTGCAGCGCCATGTCCTCGATGTTGACCCCGGCCTCGCCCAGCGCCAGCGCCAGCTCGGCCACGGTGCCGGGACGGTTGGCGACGACGACGCGCAGCTCGCGCAGCTCGCCGCCCGCCAGATCGGCCTCGAGCAGGCCGCGACGGTCGGACCCGGCCAGCGCGTGCCATGCGGCGATCGGCTTCGCGCGTCGCCCGCGCGGATCAGCTCCCGTGCCTCCCGCAGGCGCGCGATCGACGTCGTCGATCGCGGCGGCGACCGCGTCGCTGTTGCCGGTGAAGATGTCGCCCCAGATCGAGGGGTTCGAGCCGGCGACCCGGGTCGCGTCGCGGAAGCTCGGGCCGACCTCGGGCAGGCGCTCGGAGTCGCGCGGTCAGCTCCGCCGCCGCCTGGGCGGCGAGGACGTTGGCGAGCACGTGGGGCAGGTGGCTGACCGTCGCCATCAGCCGGTCGTGCGCGGCCGCGTCGATCGCCTGCGGACGGGCGCCGAGGCCGGCGACGGCCCGCTGCAGGCGGTCGTAGAGGATGCCGCTGGAGTGCTCTGTCGGCGTCAGGTACCAGCGGGCGCCCTCGAAGAGGTCGGCGCGGGCGTTCGCGACCCCGGCGGTCTCGGCGCCGGCCAGCGGGTGGCCGCCGATGAAGCGCTCGTCCTCGCCCAGCGCGGCGACGAGCTCGCGCTTGGTCGAGCCGGCGTCGGTGACGACCGTGTCATCGGGCCGCTGGCCGCGAGCGCCGCGCGCGACCAGATCCGGCAGGGCCGAGACCGGCGCCGCGCAGAAGACGACCTCGGCGCCCGCGCAGGCCTCCGCGATCGAGCCCGCCGGCACGTCGATCGCGCCGAGCTCGATCGCCCGCTCGACGCTCGGGCGGTTCGGGCCGCAGCCGGCGACCTCGCTGCCGAGCCGCTGCCTTCGCGGCGAGCCCGATCGAGCCTCCGATCAGGCCCACCCCGAGGACGGCCGACCTCATCAGCCGCGCCGCGCCCTGACCGCCGCCGCCAAGCCCGTCCAGCGCCGTGACCGTGTGCTCCCAGTCGATGCAGGCGTCGGTGATCGACTGCCCGTAGGTGAGCGACTCGCCGTCGCCGAGGTCCTGGCGGCCCTCGACCAGGAAGGACTCCAGCATCACGCCGACGATCGCCGCGTTGCCGGCGGCGATCTGGTCGCCGATCTCGCCGCGGCGACGCATCTGCTTGCTCTGGGTCCTTGCCGCTGTTGTCGTGCGAGGCGTCGATCACCAGCCGCTCGGCGAGACCGGCGCCCGCGAGCATCTCCAGCGCGCCCGGCGACGCCCTCGGGGTCGTAGTTGGGGCCGCCGCGGCCGCCGCGCAGGATCACGTGGCCGTCGGGGTTGCCGGCGGTGTGGAGGATCGCCGGCGCGGCCGGCGTCGTCGATGCCGGCGAAGGCGTGCGACGCCGCGGCGGCGCGCACCGCGTCGACCGCGACCTGGACGTTGCCGTCGGTGCGGTTCTTGAAGCCGATCGGCATCGAGAGGCCGGAGCCGAGCTGGCGGTGGATCTGGCTCTCGGTCGTGCGGGCGCCGATCGCCCCCCAGGCGACCGTGTCGGAGATGTACTGCGGCGTGATCGGGTCGAGGAACTCGCAGCCGATCGGCAGGCCGAGGTCGAGCACCTCGAGCAGCAGCGTGCGGGCCATGCGCAGGCCGGCGTTGACGTCGCCGGAGCCGTCGAGGTGGGGGTCGTTGATCAGGCCCTTCCAGCCGGTCGTGGTCCGCGGCTTCTCGAAGTAGACCCGCATCGCGACCAGCAGGTCGTCGCTCAGCTCGCGCGGCCAGCTCGGCGAGGCGCCCGGCGTACTCGAGCGCCGCCTCGACGTCGTGGACGCTGCAGGGGCCGACCACGACCAGCAGCCGGTCGTCGACCCGCTCGAGGACGTTCTCGACGTCCTCGCGCCCGCTGCACGACGGCCTGCTCGCGCTCGTCGCCGAGCGGCAGGTCGCCGAGCAGGGCTCCGGCGGGACCAGCTCGACGACCCGCTCGATCCGCTGGTCGCGAACCCGGTCCCGCGCCTCCTGCTCGCATTCCGATGATCATCTTCCTCGCCGCCTTTCTCCACGCTCCGAGACTCTACTTTCCGTGCGGGTTTCGCCATGCGAGCGCGGGCATCGCGAAACACGCGAACCAATTGAACGGCGCCCGGCCAAACGCTCTATGGGAGCGGCACGAAGCCGCCAGGCCGGACGCCTAGCTAAATCGCCAGAAATAGAAAGGGCGGACAGGGGCAACCGCGGCGCGCCGTGGCGCACATGCTGCTCGCGGTGTCGCCTGTTCGCTTCACTTCCCTTGAGTTTGTAGCAGGCGCGGCGGGCGATTAGTCGAGCGATGCTCGCCGAGCGCGGCGAGGAAGCGGTCGTTCTCGGCCGGGGTGCCGTAGCTGACCCGGATGTGGCCGGGGCCGCCGAGCGGGGTGCCCGGGCGGACCGCGATCGCGCGCTCGGCGAGGCCGGCGACGACCGCCGCCTCGTCGGCGTCGCCGAGGTCGATCCAGGAGAAGTTGGTCTGGGTCTCGGCGCGTCGCCAGGCCGAGCTCGCGCAGGCCCTCCTCGACGCGGACGCCGCTCGACCAGGGTGCGCTCGACCCGGCGCTCGACGTCGTCCTGGTGCAGGATCGCCTCGGCCGCCGCCGCCTGGGCGAGGGCGTTGACGCTGAACGGCTGGCGCACGGCGTCGACCGCGGCGCGGAACTCGGCCGAGCCGAGCGCGTAGCCGACCCGCAGGCCGGCGAGGCCGTAGACCTTGCTGAAGGTGCGCAGGACGACCAGGTTGGGGAACTCGGCGAGCAGGTCGACGGTGGCGTCGGGGTCGTCGACGGTCTGGAACTCGATGTAGGCCTCGTCGAGGATCGACCGTCACGTGGCGCGGGACGCGCTCGCAGAAGGCGGCGATCTCGCGCCGCCGGGAGGTGGGTCGCCGGTCGGGTTGTTCGGGTTGCAGACGATCAGCAGCTGGGTCGCGGCGGTGACCTCGGCCGCCATCGCGTCGAGGTCGTGGACCTCGCCCTCGGCGAGCGGCACGCGGATCTCGCGCGCGCCGGTCAGCGCCGCCAGGTGCGGGTACATCGAGAAGGACGGCCAGGCGTAGAGGATCTCGGCGCCGGGCTCGCAGAGCGCCTCGGCGGCGGCGAGCAGGATCTCGCAGGAGCCGTTGCCGACGGCGACCCGGCCGGGCTCGGTCTCGTAGCGCTCGGCGATGCGGCGGCGCAGCAGCGTCGCGTCGGGGTCGGGGTAGCGGTTCATCGCCGCGGCCGCGCGCGGGATCGCCTCGACCACCTTCGGGTGCGGCGGGAAGGGCGACTCGTTGGAGGCGAGCTGGGCGATCCCGCCGGCGGCGATCGCCTCG
The DNA here is from genome assembly GCA_963837695.1 of uncultured Solirubrobacterales bacterium. Lineage (GTDB taxonomy): Bacteria > Actinomycetota > Thermoleophilia > Solirubrobacterales > 70-9 > VRUE01. The sequence continues at coordinate 18,158 of CAWINZ010000001.1, forward strand.
GGCGCCTGCCCGGTCGGCACGCCGGCCTGGTAGCCCGGGATGCGGGCGAGCTTCTCGGCGAAGGTGACGGTCATCGCGTCCATTGTGCCGACCGCGGCCGCTACTGGGCGGCGTGGAGGTCGGAGCGCAGCTCCTGGGTCGCGCCGAGGTAGGCGTGCGCGGGCGTGTGGCCGGCCGGCGCGTAGTAGTGGACCATCACCCGGATCACCCGCGGCATCGAGCCGGGGACCGGGATCTCGCGGCAGCAGAGCAGCGGCACCGAGTCGAGGCCGAGCTCGCGCGCGGCGACGGCGGGGAACTCGGCGTCGAGGTCGCTCGGTGGTCGTGAAGAGGCAGCTGACCATCGCCTCCGGCTCGAGCTCGTTGCGCTCGAGCAGCTCGCGCATCAGCTCGGCCGTCGCGCCGAGGATCGCCTCGGGCTCGTTGGCGTCCGCCTGGACCGCGCCGCGCACGGCGAAGAGCCGCTCCTGTTCGGCTGAGTTCGTGCTCATGCCTCCGCATCTTCCCAAAGCAAGGCAACCTCGGCCTCGGAGAGGCGGCGCGCCTTGCCCCGGCCAGCTCGCCGAGCTCGAGCGGCCCGAAGCGGACCCGCCGCAGCGCCACGACCTCGTTGCCGACCGCCTCGGCCATCCGGCGCACCTGGCGGTTGCGGCCCTCGCGCAGGACGATCTCGATCTCGCGCTCGCCGAGGCGCCGCACCTCGGCCGGCGCGGTCGGCCCGTCCTCGAGCTCGACCCCGCTCGCGCAGGCGCCGCAGGTCGCGCCTCGGCCGGCGGGCGCCGCAGCCGCACCCGGTAGGTCTTCGGCACTTCGTAGCGCGGATGGGTCAGCCGGTTGGCCAGCTCGCCGTCGTTGGTCAGCAGCAGCAGCCCGGTCGAGTCGGCGTCGAGGCGGCCGACCGGATAGAGGCGGGCCGCCGGAGTCGACCAGCTCGACCACCGCCGGCCGGCTCCCCGGCTCGCGCGCGGTCGAGACGACCCCGGCCGGCTTGTTGACCGCCCAGACCTCGCGCGCCTCGGCCCCCACCAAGCTCCCGTCGACCCGCACCTCGTCGCCTTCCCCCACATCGCGGGCCGGATCGGTGACGACCTCGCCGCCGACCGTCACCCGCCCGGCAGCCACGATCACCTCCGAGCCTCCGCCGCGAGGCGACCCCGCCGTGGGCGAGGAACTTCGCGAGCCTCACGAGACGGGAGTCGGGGGAGGACTCGACGGAGCCTCCACGCTGTTGCTCCGGCGAGTCCTCCCCCGACTCCCCCCCTCAAGGCTCGGCCCGCTGTTCCCCCGCCTTCAGCAGGCGCTCGCGCAGCTCGCGCTCGTCCTCGGGGGTCGGGTCGAACCGCGACGGGATCCGGCAGCTGGTCGAGGCCGGCGAGGCCGAAGAGGCGTTCGAACAGCTCGCGTCGTCTTGAAGATCGCCGCGCCGAACTGCGAGCGGCCCGACTCCTCGATCAGGCCGCGCTCGGCCAGCGTCTGCACCGCCGACTCCGAGGAGACGCCGCGGATCCGGGCGACCTCCGGCCGCGAGACCGGCTGCAGGTAGGCGACGATCGCCAGCGTCTCGGCCTGGGCCTGGGTCAGCGGCGGCGTGCGCGGCTTGGCCAGCAGGCGCCGCGCCGCGTCCTCGCTGGCCGGGTCGCTGGCCAGGGCGAAGCCGCCGGCGACCTCGCGCAGGACGACGCCGCGGCGGCCCTCGGCGAGGTCCTCGCGCAGCAGCTCGATCGCCTCGGCGACCTGGCCCTCGGTCGCCTCGGTCGCCTCGACCAGGTCGGGCGCCGAGACCGGCTGCGGGGAGAGGAAGAGCAGCGCCTCGATCGTGCGGCTGAGGTCGCTCACGCCGAGCTCGCCCTCCTGCCTGCGGATCTCGATCGGGCCGAACGGCTCGCTCTGCTCCCAGGTCACCTCGCCCTTGCGGTAGAGCTCGAGCAGGGCGAACAGGGTCACCGCCTGGGTCAGCCGGTCCTCGCCGCCGAACTGCCTCGTCGAAGTCGATGCTGGCGCGGCCGGAGAGCGCGTCGCGCAGCGCGCGCAGGCGCCGCTCCAGCGAGACGGTCGGGCGGATGTGGCTGATGTCGACCGGCGGCGGGATCGACCAGCAGGTCGCCGAGCGCGGCGCCGAGCCGGTCGGGGTCGTAGGCGGCGATCGCGGCGTCGACGGCGACGCGGCGCAGGCTCGGCGGCAGCGGCGCCGAGCGGTAGAGGTAGCCGCGCGCCGCCTCGAAGCGCTCGCGAGCGTCGTCCGCGGCGTCGCGGTAGCGGCGGTACTCGAGCATCCGCGCGAGCAGCTCCTCGACCGCCTCCTCGGGCCCGAGCTCCTCCAGCTCCTCTCGGCGCCGGGCAGCATCAGCCGCGACTTCAGCTCCAGCAGCGAGGCGATCAGGACGAGGAACTCGGTCGCCACCTCCAGCTCGAGCTCGCCCTCGCGCTCGAGGTGCTCGACGTAGGCGACGACGACCTCGCCCAGCTCGACCTCGAGCAGGTCGACCTCCTCGCGCAGCAGGACCGCGATCAGCAGGTCGAACGGCCCGGCGAAGACGTCGAGGTCGAGATCGAGGTCGGCGACCGGTCATCGGCTGAAGGTTAAGCGCGGAGGGCCGATGCCCATGCGCTCGCGCACGTCGGCCAGCGTCGGCGCGGCGATCGCGCGCGCCTTCTCGGCCCCGGCGGCGAGCGCCGCCTCCAGCGCCGCCTCGTCGGGGCGCAGCTCGGCGTAGCGCTCGCGCACCGGCGCCAGCAGCTCGACCACGCCCTCGGCGACCGCCTCCTTGAAGTCGCCGTAGCCGGCGCCCTCGAACTCGCGCTCGATCTCGGCCGGGTCGACGCCGCGGGCGACGGCGAGGATGTCGATCAGGTTGGTCGACCCCCGGCTTGTCCGTCGCCGCGGACGACCTCGCGGCCGGAGTCGGTGACGGCGCTGCCGAGCTTCTTGCGGATCGCCTCCGGCTCGTCGAGCACGTAGACGCGTGCCCGCCTCGGTGCCGCCGGTCGTCGACATCTTCTGCTCCGGCTCCTGCAGGTCCATGATCCGCGCCCCGACCTCGGGGACGCGCAGCTCCGGCACGACCAGGGTCTCGCCGAAGCGCTCGTTGAAGCGGCGGGCGATCTCCCGCATCAGCTCGACGTGCTGGCGCTGGTCGTCGCCGACCGGCACCTCGGTCGCCCGGTAGGCGAGCACGTCGGCGGCCATCAGCACCGGGTAGTAGAAGAGCGCCGCCGAGGCCAGCTCGCGCTGCTTGGCCGACTTTTCCTTGAACTGGTGCATGCGGTTGAGGTCGCCGTGGGCGGTGACCGCGGAGAGCAGCCAGGTCAGCTCGGTGTGCTCGCGCACGTCGGACTGGCGGAAGAGGATGCAGCGCTCGGGGTCGAGGCCGGCGGCGAGCAGGATCGCGGTCGTGTCGTAGACCCGCTCGCGCAGCTCGGCCGGGTCGTAGGCGACCGAGATCGCGTGCAGGTCGACGATGCAGAAGATCGCCGGCTCGCCGCGCTCCTGGCCCTCGACGTACTGGCGGATCGCGCCGATGTAGTTGCCGAGGTGCTTGCGGCCGGTCGGCTGGATGCCGGAGAAGATGATCGGGGCGCTCACGGGGCGGAGCCTAGTTCGCTGCGGTCGCAGTCGGCTCCGTGGCCGCACTCGCCCGCCTGGGCCGAGCCGCGGCTGGCGACGGCTTCGACTCTGCGTTTCGGGTTTTCGATCCCGAAGCCGGCGACGATGCCGCCGGCGATCATCAGCAGGCCGGCGATCAGCGACGCCGAGGTGGAAGGCCGAGGTCGAGGCGTCGGCGGAGGCAGTCTGGACTCGCGCCGCGGCGGGCGGCGGGAGCTTTTCGGTCGCCGGGACCGCCAGCGGCTGCTCCTTCGCCTCGGCGATCGCGTGGTTCGCCCGCGGCCCGAGCGGGCGGTCGCCGAGGTTGGCGTCGAGGGTCGAGCCGAAGCTGGCCGAGATCACGGCGCCGAGCACGGCGATCGCGAGCAGGCCGGCGACGCGCGGCGACGCCGTTGTTGACGCCCGAGGCGATGCCGACGTGGCGTTCCTCGACCGAGTCGAGCACGGTCGCGGTCAGCGGCGCCACCGTCGCCGAGAGGCCGAGGCCGAAGACGAGGATCGCCGGCAGCACGTCGGTCAGGTAGTCGGCGCCGGCGCCGACCCGCAGCAGCAGGATCAGCCCGATCCCGCCGACGATCGGGCCGGCGCTCATCGGCAGCCGCGGCCCGGTGCCGGAGGCGAGCTTGCCCCAGCGCGGCGAGAGGAAGAAGAGGATCAGCGAGATCGGCGTCGTCGCCAGGCCCGCCTCGATCGGCGAGTAGCCGGCGACCTGCTGCAGGAAGAGGCCGACGAAGAAGAGGCCGCCGATCAGCCCGGCGTAGGCGGCGAGCGTGGTCAGGTTGGCGACCGCAGAAGTTGCGGATCCTGAACAGCGACGAGGTCGAGCATCGGGTGGCGGGCGCGCGCCTCGTGGACGACGAAGAGGGCGAAGCAGGCGATCCCGACGATCATCGGCAGCCAGACCATCGGGTCGCCCCAGCCGTGGGTCGGCTGCTCGATCAGGGCGAAGACCGGGCCGCCGAGGCCGGCCGCCGAGAGCGCCGATGCCGAGCCCAGTCGATGCCGCGGAAGGCCTCCGGGTCGCGGCTCTCCTCGACCGAGTGCATGGTCAGCGCCACGGTCGCCGCGATCAGCGGGATGTTGACCCAGAAGATCGCCCGCCAGGAGAGCGCCTCGACCAGGGCGCCGCCGCCGGCCGGGCCGAGCACGGTCGCGATCCCGGTCCAGGCGGTCCAGGTGCCGACCGCCTTGCCGCGCGCCGGCCCCTCGAAGGTCGCGGCGACGATCGCCAGCGAGCCCGGCACCAGCAGCGCCCCGGCGATCCCCTGCAGCGCCCGCGGCGCCGACCAGGAACTCGACGTTGGGCGCGAGCGCGCAGAGGATCGAGGTGGCGCCGAAGGCGATCAGGCCGAAGACGAACATCCGCCGCCGCCCGAACTGGTCGCCGAGCGAGCCGCCGACCAGGAGCAGCGAGACCAGCGTCAGCATGTAGGCCTCGACCACCCACTGCTGGCCCGCCAGCCCGGCGTCGAGGTCGTCGGCGATCGCCGGCAGCGCCACGTTGACCACGGTCGAGTCGAGGAAGACGACCGTCGAGCCGAGGATCGTCGCGACCAGGGTCAGACGCTGCTGGCGGGACACGTGCCAAGTGTAAGGAGGAGGTCAGTCCAGCTCGCGCAGCTGCTGGGCCGGCGTGAAGAAGTTGCGGTAGGCGAGGCCGGTGGCGACGAGGGCGGAGATCGCGGTGCTGCCGAGCAGCAGGTAGAGCAGGATCAGCTGCAGGCGGACGGCGTCGGTCGGGTCGGCGCCGGCGAGCAGCATGCCGACCATCGTGCCGGGGAAGAAGATCAGGCCGGTGGTCTTGGTCGAGTCGACCAGGGTGATCGTGCCCGAGCGCAGGGCGCGGCGGACGAAGGGCGCCGCCGCCTCGCGCGCGGTCGCGCCGAGCGCCAGGGTCGCCTCGATCCGCGGCCCGCGAGTCGCCGACCTCGTCGCCGAGCCGGTTCAGGGCCACCGCCGAGGCGGTCATCGCGTTGCCGATCACCATCCCGCCGACCGGGACCAGGTAGCGCGGCGTCGCTTCGAAGATCCCCAGGGCGACGACCAGGCCAAGGGTCGAGGCAGCGGCGAGCGCCAGCCCGATCAGCAGCGGCCAGAAGGCGCCGGGGACCTTCTTCGCGCGGCTGCGCGCGGTGAGCGCGCCGAAGAGGACCATCACCGAGAGCAGCGCCACGACCAGCCAGATCGTGTCGGCTTCGAAGATCAGCTTGATCGCGTAGCCGATCGCGGTCAGCTGGACGAAGGAGCGAACCGTCGCGACGACGATGTCGCGCTCGAGGTCGGTGCGGCGCCAGAACGAGATCGCCGCGGCGAGCGCGACCAGGGCGAGGGCGGCGGCGACCTGGCCGAGCGAGACGTGGATCGAGGTGGTCACGCGAGCGCCTCCTCGTGCGCCCCACCTGCTGGGTGGACGCACCCGGCCCGGCCGTCCAGCCGGAGGGAGCCGGTCGGCTAGGCGGCGCGCCTGCTCGGGGTCGTGGCTGACGACGACCAGCGAGACGTCGAGCTCGCGCCGCAGCTCGGCCAGGGTCGCCTCGATCGCGTCGCGGGCATCGTGGTCGAGCGCCGAGGTCGGCTCGTCGAGCAGCAGCACGGCGGGCCGCTGGGCGAGCGCGCGGGCGAGCATCGCCCGCTGCTGCTCGCCGACCGAGAGCTTGCTCACGTCGCGCTCGGCGAAGCCGGGGTCGAGGCCGGCGAGGCCGAGGCAGCGCGCCGGCGTCGAGCTCGCTTGCCGGCGAGCCCGGCCGCGAAGGCGAGGTTCGACTCGACCGTGCCCTCGAGCAGCGAGGGCAGCTGCGGCACCAGCGAGACTTCGCGGCGCAGCGCCAGCGGGTCGTACTCGGGCAGCGGCCGGCCGCGGTAGGCGATCGTCCCGGCGTCGGGGTCGGCGAGCCGGTTGAGCAGGCGCAGCAGGGTCGACTTGCCGCTGCCCGAGGGCCCGACGATCGCGGTCGCGCCCGGCGTGGATCTCGGCGTTGACCGCGTCGAGAACCCGGCGGTCGCCGCGGGTGAGGCTGACGTCGCGAAGCTCGAACAGCACCGGCGCATGATCCCGCACCGTTCGCAAGAAGCCTCTCGCGGGCCGCCGGCTGTGGCGGCAACCGGCATTCGACTGCCAGAATCCGGGTAGGTGAAGCGCTGATGCCAAGAGCCATCTGGAGCGGGACGATCAGCTTCGGGCTACTCAACGTGCCCGTCAAGCTCTACAGCGCCGTCGCGCGCAAGGGCATCGCGCTGCGCGAGATCCGCGAGTCCGACAGCGCCCGGATCAAACACCGCCGCGTCGCCGAGGGCACCGACGAAGAGGTCCCCTACGGCGAGATCGTCAAGGCCTTCGAGATCACGCCGGGCCAGTACGTGCCGCTGAGCAAAGACGAGATGGCGGCGATGGCGCCGGAGAAGACGCGCGCGATCGAGGTCCAGGACTTCGTCGACCTCGACCAGATCGACCCGATCTACTTCGACAGCCCCTACTACCTCGGCCCCGCCGAGGGCGCCGAGAAGGCCTACTCGCTGCTGGCCCAGGCGATGCAGGAGTCGGGCAAGGTGGCGATCGCCCGCTTCGTCTTCCGCAACAAGGAGCACCTGGCGGCGCTGCGCCCCGGCGACGGCGTGCTGACCCTGACCACGATGCGCTTCGCCGACGAGGTGATCGCGCCCTCCGAACTGGAGGACGTGCTGCCGCAGAGCAAGCAGAAGGTGGCGAAGAAGGAGGTCGAGATGGCCGAGCAGCTGATCGAGTCGCTGACCACCGCGTTCGACCCCGGCGCCTACCGCGACGAGTACCGCGAGCAGCTGCTGGCGCTGATCGAACGCAAGGCCGAGGGCAAGGACGTGGTCAGCGCGCCGGCGAGCGAGGCGCCGAAGGCGACCGCGGCGCCGGACCTGATGAGCGCGCTCGAGCAGAGCATCGCCGCGGTCAAAGAGCGCGGCAAGGGCAAGCCGAAAGCCGCCAAGGCGAAGGCCGCGGGCAGGCCCGCCGCCAAGAAAAAAGCCAAAGCGACGCCGAAGAAACGCTCCTCCGGCAAAAAAGCCAAAGCCTCGAAATAGGCCGATGGCCACGAGCCGTCAGGTCGAGGTCGACGGCCGCGAGCTGAAGCTCACCAACCTCGACAAGGTGCTCTACCCCGAGGCCGGGTTCAGCAAGGGCGAGGTGGTCGACTACTACGCCAGGGTCGCGCCGGCGATCGTCCCCCACCTCAGCGGCCGCGCCGTCACCCTGCGCCGCTTCCCCGAAGGGGTCGACGACCTCGACGCCGCCTTCTTCGAGAAGCGCTGCCCCAAGCACCGGCCGAAATGGGTGAAGACGGCGCGGGTCGAGGCCGGCCCGCACGCCGGCAAGATCGACTTCTGCGTCTGCGACAGCCTGCCGACGCTGGTCTGGATGGCGCAGCTGGCGGCGATCGAGCTGCACCCCTCGCTCTCGCTCTCGCGGGCGCCGAAACGGCCGACCGTGCTCGCCTTCGACCTCGATCCCGGCCCGCCCGCCGACATCGTCGAGTGCTGCCGGGTCGGCCTGCGCCTGCGCGACCTCTTCGCCCACTTCGACGGTCGAGTGCTTCCCCAAGACCTCGGGCTCGAAGGGCCTGCAGGTCTACGTCCCGCTCAACAAGAAGGCCTCCTACGAGCAGACCAAACCGTTCGCCAAAGCGATCGCCCAGCTGCTCGAGAAGCAGACCCCCGACGAGGTCGTCTCGAAGATGAAAAAGGTCGAACGCGAGGGCAAGGTCTTCGTCGACTGGTCCCAGAACCACCAGCGCAAGACGACGATCTCCGTCTACTCGCTGCGCGCCCGCGAACGCCCCACCGCCTCCACCCCGGTCACCTGGGACGAGGTCGAGCAGGCGGCCGACAGCGGCGACGGCTCGCCCCTTGTCTTCGAGGCCGGCGAAGTCCTCGAGCGAATCGAAGCACCACGGCGACCTCTTCGCCCCGGTGCTGGAGCTGGAACAGGAGCTGCCGGAGCTGTAGCCGCCTAGAGCGGCTGGCGCACGACCGGCTTGCGGGTCGCCTTGACCTCGTCGAGGCGGCGGACCGGGGTCGTGTAGGGGGCGTGCTTGGCCTTTTCGGGGTCGGTCTCGGCCTCGGCGAGGATCTGCTCGATCGCGTCGGCGAAGGCGTCGAGGGACTCCTTGGTCTCGGTCTCGGTCGGCTCGATCATCAGCGCCTCCTCGACCAGGAGCGGGAAGTAGACGGTCGGCGGGTGGAAGCCGAAGTCGAGCAGGCGCTTGGCGAGGTCGAGCGTGGCGATGCCCAGCTCCTTCTTCATCGGCTTGCCGGAGAGGACGAACTCGTGCATGCAGTGGCGGTCGAAGGCGACCGGCGTGTGCTTGCCGGCGCGGCCCTCGGCGAGGCGAGCCTTGAGGTAGTTGGCGTTCAGCACCGCGGTCTCCGAGGCCTCGGCGAGGCCGTCGGCGCCGAGGCTGAGGATGTACGCGTAGGAGCGGACGAAGACGCCGAAGTTGCCCTGGAAGCCGCGCAGGCGGCCGATCGACTTGGGCCGCTCGTGGTCGAGGTCGAAGCTCGGGCCGCCGCCGTTGCCGCTCTCGCGCCGCACCACCTGCGGGCGCGGCAGGAAGGGCTCGATCCGCTCGGAGACGGCGATCGGCCCCGCCCCCGGGCCGCCGCCGCCGTGCGGCTGGCTGAACGACTTGTGCAGGTTGACGTGGACGATGTCGAAGCCCATGTCGCCCGGGCGCGACTGGCCCATCACCGCGTTGAGGTTGGCGCCGTCGTAGTAGAGCGTCCCCCCCGCCTCGTGGATCAGCGCGGCGATCTCGGCGATGTTCTCGTCGAAGAGGCCGAGCGTGTTGGGGTTGGTCAGCATCAGGCAGGCGACCTCGTCGTCGACCTTGGCCCGCAGGTCGTCCATCTCGACCCCGCCGCGCTCGTCGGTGGCGACCTTGACGATCTCGTAGCCGGCCATCGTCACCGAGGCCGGGTTGGTCCCGTGCGAGGTGTCAGGCGCCAGCACCTTCGTCCGCGCTTCGCCGCGGTCGGCGTGGAAGGCGCGGGTGAGCAGCAGGCCGGCGAGCTCGCCGTGCGACCCGGCCGAGGGCTGCAGGCTGACGTGCGGCAGGCCGCAGATCTCCGCCAGCGACTCCTGCAGCAGCCACATCAGCTCCAGCGCGCCCTGCGCGCGCTTCGGGTCCTGGGCCGGGTGCAGGCGGGCGTGGCCGGGCAGCGCCGCCACCCGCTCGTTCAAGCGCGGGTTGTGCTTCATCGTGCAGGAGCCGAGCGGGTAGAAGCCGGTGTCGAGGTCGAAGTTGCGCCGCGAGAGGCGGTTGTAGTGGCGGACGATCTCCGGCTCGGCGACCTCGGGCAGGCGCGGCGGGCTCGTCCCGCAACAGCTTCGCCGGGATCAACTCCTCCAGCGGCGGCTCGGGCACTTCGGCGGCGGGCAGCACCGCCGCGCGCCGGCCCGGCTTCGACCTCTCGAAGATCGTCAGCACCGCTTCGTCCTGCTGGTTCATCGACCTCCTGGCGCCTCGTGCCACCGCCTCGCCGCTCGGCCGCAACCGCGGCTCCCAGCGCGTCGGCGAGGGCATCGATCTGCGCGCGGGTGCGGCGCTCGGTGATCGCCACCAGCAGCCCGTCCTCGTACTCGGGGTACTCGCGACCGAGCGGGTAGCCGGCGGCGATGCCGCGCTCGGCGCAACGCTCGAGCACGCGGCCGACCGGCGCATCGAGGCGCAGCCCGAACTCGCGGGCGACGGGCGCCTCGTGCAGCAGCTCCACGCCCGGCACCGCAGCAAGCCGCTCGCGCGCGTAGGCGGTGCGCCTGACCAGCAGCTCGCCGAGCTCCCGGAAGCCCTCGCGGCCGAGCCAGGCGAGGTGGATCGTCGCGGCCAGGGCGTTCAGGGCCTGCGCGGTGCAGATGTTGTGGGTCGCTTTCTCGCGGCGGATGTGCTGCTCGCGGGTCTGCAGGGCGAGGACGAAGCCACGGCGCCCGTCGGCGTCGTCGGTTTCGCCGGCGATCCGCCCCGGCATCTTGCGGATCAGCTCCTCCGTGCCGCAGAAGAAGCCGAAAGAGGGACCGCCGAAGTCGAGCCGGTTGCCGAGCGGCTGGCCCTCGCCGAGGGCGATGTCGGCGCCGCACTCGCCGGGCGGCTTGAGCACGCCGAGCGTCATCGGGTCGACGGCGACGACGAGCAGCGCGCCGTGCTCCTTCGCGGCGGCACCGAGCGCCTCGACGTCCTCGATCGCGCCGAGGAAGTTGGGGCTCTGCAGCAAGACGGCCGCGGTCTCGCCGTCGACCGCCTCGGCCAGCGCGGCGGCATCGGTGACGCCACTGTCCAGCCCGACCTCGACGATCTCGGCGCCATAGCCCGCGGAGTAGGTGGCCAGCGTCTCGCGGCTGTGCGGGTGGACGCCGCGCGAGACGACGAAGCGCCGTCGTCCCTTGGTCGCGCCGATCGCCAGGTAGGCGGCCGAGGCGACCGAGGAAGGACCCTCGTAGAGGCCGGCGTTGGAGACCGGCAGCGCGGTCAGCTCCGACATCGCCGTCTGGAACTCGAACATCGCCTGCAGGCCGCCCTGGCTGATCTCCGGCTGATAGGGCGTGTAGGGAGTGAGGAACTCGCTGCGCTGGGTGATCGCGTCGACGATCGCCGGCACGTAGTGGTCGTACATCCCCGCGCCGAGGAAGCTGACCTGCTCTTCGCAGTCGGCGTTGCGCGCGGCGAGGGCCGCCAGCCGCTCGTAGACCTCAGCCTCGCTCATCCCCGCCGGCAGCGCGAGCGGGCGGCCGAGGCGCAGCGGCGCGGGGATCTGCGCGAAGAGATCGGCCGTCGACTCGACGCCGATCGCGGCGAGCATCTCGGCCCGATCGTCGGGCGTCGCTGAGGTGTAGCGGGTCACGCCGTCAAGGCTACGGAAGCGAGGGGCGGGGCTTCGCTAGCCGTTTTCCAGCAGCTTGCGGTATTCCTCGGCGCCGAGCAGGGCCTCAGCCTCCGCCACGGCGGTCAGCTTGACCTTGACCAGCCAGCCCTCGCCATAGGGGTCCTCGTTGATCTGCTCGGGGGCGTCGGCGAGGGCATCGTTGACCGCGACGATCTCACCGGACATCGGCGCGATCACATCGGAGACGGCCTTCACCGACTCGACCTCGGCGTAGGAGGAGTCTTTGTGGATCGCCGTGCCGACCTCGGGCGGGTCGTAGAAGACGACCTCGCCGAGGCTGTCCTGCGCGTACCAGGTGACCCCGAAGACGGCGTGGTCGTCCCCCTCCAGGCGGGCCCAGTCGTGCTGGTCGTGGTACAGCAGATCCTCGGGATAGCTTGCCTCAGGCAATCGGGTTCTCCTTCCGGGACGAGGGACTCGCGTAGAGGGGTTTGGACGCTACTCGCGCCGTGCGGTGCTTGCCGCGCACGTCGATCTCGATCTCGGTGCCGGGCTCGGCGAAGTCGCTGCGCAGGTAGGCCATGCCGATGCCGATCTCCAGCGAGGGCGAGAAGCTGCCGCTGGTGACGACGCCGGCCACCTCGCCGCCGGCGAGGACGGGGTTGCCCTGGCGCGGGATTCCGGCCCCCTCGATCCTGAACGGGGCGAGGCGCTCGGCCGTGCCCTCGGCGCGTGCCCGCGCGATCGCCTCGGCGCCGAGGAACCCGGTCGCCTCCTTGCAGCACCAGCCGAGCCCGGCCTCGATCGGGTTGCGATCGGGGCCGAGGTCGTTGCCGTGCAGGTGGAAGCAGGCCTCGAGGCGCAGGGTGTCACGGGCGCCGAGCCCGCAGGGGACGACGCCGGCGTCGAGCAGCTCCATCCAGATCGCCGGGGCGATCTCGGGCTCAATCAGCAGCTCGACCCCGTCCTCGCCGGTGTAGCCGGTGCCGCAGACGAGTGCCGGGCGATTGCCCACTCGCGCGTGCGTCACATGCATTCGTGGCGGTAGCTCGATCCCCAGGGTGGTCGTGACGATCCTGCGTGCGTGGGGGCCCTGCACGGCGAGCATCGCGTAGCGGTCGGCGACATCGCGGACGCTGACCTCGAAGCCGCGGCTCCAGCGCCCCAGCCAGGCGAGATCGGCGGCGTGGTTGGCCGAGTTGGTGACGAGCAGGTAGCGGTCGCCGCCGAGCCGGTAGGCGAAGAGATCGTCGAGCACGCCGCCGTCCTCGGCGCAGAGGCACGAGTACTGGGCGCCGCCGAGGGCGACCGCGGCGACGTCGTTCGAGAGGACACGCTGGAGGAAGGCGAGCGCACCGGGCCCCTCGACCTCGACCTCGCCCATGTGCGAGACATCGAACATGCCGGCGTGAGTGCGCACGGCCATGTGCTCCTCGCGCACCCCCTCGTAGGTGACCGGCATCTCCCAGCCGGCGAAGTCAACAAGCTTCGCGCCAGCCTCAATGTGCTGCTCGTAGAGAGGAGTCCTCACCCGCGGCAGGCTATTGGAAGGAGGGCCGTGTGCCCCTCCCAGGGAGGCTCACGGAACCACGCCCCGCACCCTGGCAGGCGACCAGCTGCGCGACGGCCTCCATGGGAGGGGCACACGGCCCTCTCCGCCCCTATTCCTTCAAGAACCCAGGCACGTCGATGTCGTCGTCCGAGACCCGCAGTTTGCGGATGTCCGTGTCCTCGGCCGAGATCCGCGGCCGGCTCTCGTAGCGACGGCGGACCCGCTGTGGCGAACGGGCGAGAAGCTCGAACCCCTCAAAGCCGGTGGCGATCACCGTGACGCGAACCTCGTCGCGCATCGACTGGTCGACGACCGAGCCGAAGATGATGTTGGCGTTGTCGTCGGCTTCGGCCTGGACCAGCTGCGCCGCCTCGTTGACCTCGAAGAGGCCGAGGTCCTCGGGGCCGGTGATGTTCAGCAGCATGCCCGTCGCGCCCTTGATCGACTCCTCGATCAAGGGCGAGGTGACGGCCGCCTTGGCGGCGTCGACCGCGCGCGACTCGCCCGAGGCGGAGCCGACGCCCATCAGCGCCGAGCCGGCGTCGCGCATGATCGTGCGCACGTCGGCGAAGTCGAGGTTGATCAGGCCGGGGATCGTGATCAGGTCGGTGATCCCCTGCACGCCCTGGCGCAGGATGTCGTCGGCCTGGCGGAATGCCTCCAGCACCGAGGTCCGCCGCTCCACGGCCTGCAAGAGCTTCTCGTTGGGGACGATGATCAGGGTGTCGACGTTGTTGCGCAGTTTCTCGATCCCCTCGAGCGCCTGCTGCATCCGCCGTTTGCCCTCGAACTCGAAAGGCTTGGTGACCGCGCCCACGGTAAGGGCGCCGATCTCTTCCTTGGCGATCTCGGCGATGACCGGCGCCGAGCCGGTTCCGGTGCCGCCGCCCTCGCCAGCGGTGACGAAGACCATATCGGCGCCCTTCAGCGCCTCCTTGATCTCGTCGCGACTCTCCGCCGCGGCGCCCGCCCCGACCTCGGGGTTACCGCCGGCACCGAGCCCGCGAGTCAGCTCCTGCCCGATCGAGAGCTTGATGTCGGCGTCGCATGCCTGCAGCGCCTGCGCATCCGTGTTGACCGCGACGAACTCGACGCCGCGAATTCCGGCATCGACCATACGGCTGACGGCATTGGTACCGCCGCCGCCTGCTCCGACGACCTTGATCACGGCCAGGTAAGTGGATTCCATCTCCCGATTTCTCCAGCTGCCGCCCCTGAGGGGCTGGCGTTTGAGTTGAGCCTTTATTCCGTCCGACGCTTCAGTGAGGCTTAAGGGTTGAAGCCTACTCCTGAACCACGGAAATTGCGCTCAACGTAGGGCATTCTCGGGGTCCTGTCAAACGCGCGGGAGACATCCTGCAAGCGCCAAGTCTCAATGCCTACTTGAGACTTGGCCTAGTCTAACCCTATGGTCGAGGGTTCATTCAACGGGTGGAAGCGTATGCCCAGAGCCGCCTACGGCGGCATGCCCTGGCGTATGCAGGTCTACATAATCGAGCGCCGTGATCGACGGGTCGGCGAGCACCGCCGCCGCCGCCTTCCACTTCTTGCCGGCCTGGGACGCATCGCCGAAGCGCAGTTCGATCCCCGAGCGCAGCGTCACGTCGACGCCGGTTTCGCCGTAATAGCTGCTCTCGAGGTATGGGCGCAGCGCAGCCGGGGCAGCGCCGAGGACGCGGGCCTGCTGCAACACCGGGCCCGCCAACCTGCCCCCTTTTGGCGGTTCCGAGAGTGGCAGGGACGGGAGAGGCTGTTCTTCGGAGAGCGGCAGCCAGGTGAGGATCTGACCGTCAGGCCCGACCGCGATCGCGTCCGACCCCGTCCCGATCGTCGCCGTGGCGACCAGGGGCTCGAGGTGGGGCTCGACGGTGGAGTCGCGGACCACGAACCAGTAGGCGCAGAACAAGGCGACGAAAACCAGCCCCAGCGCAATCAGCCGACGCCTCACAGCTCCCAACCCTCCGGCCAGCGCACCTCGCCGAGAAGCTGTACCTCGGGTTCGAGCACGACGCCGAAGCGCTCATGGACACGGCGCCGCCCGGTGGCCATCAGCGCGAGCACGTCGGCGGTCTTGGCCTCGCCGGTGTTCTCGACGAAGTTCGCGTGCTTAGGCGAGAAACGGGCGCCGCCGATCGCGAGGCCGTGGCAGCCCGCGTCCTCGAGCAGTTGTCCGGCGGTGCGGCCCTCGGCGCGCTCGTCCTCAGGGTTCTTGAAGGTCGAGCCAAAGGTCTTGATCCCGGACGGCTGCGCCTCGTGGCGCCTCTTCCGCATCCCGGCCATGGTCGCCTTGATTGCCTCGGGGTCGCCGGGCTCGAGCCCAAACGATGCCCGGGCGACGACCTCGTCCGGGCCGAGGTTGGAGTTGCGGTAGCCGAACCCGAGCTGCTCCGGGGCGCGACGGTCCAGCCCGCGCGCCGTGCAGACCTCCACCCACTCCAGCACCTCGGCGAGCTGGCCGCCGTAGGCGTTGGCGTTCATCCTCACCGCGCCGCCGACGGTGCCGGGGATGTTGACGCCGAACTCGAGGCCCGCCAGGCCCCATCCGGCCGCTTTGGTCGCTGCCGAGGGGAGCCGCGCGCCACCGCCGCAGAGCAACCGTCCGCCTTCGTGGGCGACCGCGGCAAGCGCGCCATCGAGCTTCAGCGCCAAGCCGCGGAAACCCTCGTCGGCGACGAGCAGATTCGAGCCCGAGCCGACCACGCCGAGCGTGATCCCCTCCTCGCCGGCCCAGGCGAGGAGCTCCTCCAACTGCTCGACATCGTCCGCACGGCCAAACCAATCGGCCGCACCGCCGGTGCGCACGGTGGTCAGGCGGGCAAGCGGGTAGTTCCGCTCGACCCTGGGAGGAGGGGAGCTCATTCCTCTCCCCCGTCCTCGACCAGCGACTCGCCGAGCTTGAAGACGTCACCGGCGCCGATCGTGACCAGCACGGCCCCGGGCTCCAGGCGCGGTTCCAGCGCCGCCTGCGCCTGCGCGCGGGTCGGCGTCCAGAAAACGCGCCTACCTGCCATCCGGTCCGCGGCGGCGCGGGCGACGTCGAGGCCGCTGACACCCGCCAGCTCCCCGACCGGCTGCTCGCGGGCCGGGTAGACGTCGAGCACGGCGACTTCGTCGGCCAGCGCCAGCGCGGCTCCAAACTGGTCGGCCAGGGCCTTGGTGCGCGAGTAGAGATGTGGCTGGAAGGCGGCGACCAGACGCGTCGGCGACATCTCCCGCAGCGCCCCGAGCGCCGCCCGCACCTCGGTCGGGTGATGGGCGTAGTCGTCGTATATGCGAGCCCCGCCGCGCTCGCCCTTGAGCTCGAGCCGGCGGCGGACGCCGGGGAAGCCGGCCAGCGCCGCGGCGACGGCGTCGAGATCGAAGCCGGCGAGCTCGGCGGCGGCGAGCGCGGCGCGCGCGTTGAGCACATTGTGCGCCCCCGGCACAGCCAGCGAAAGCTCTGCCGACCCCGGCGACTCACCGTCAAAAACACCACCCGACCTGCATCGAACCCCCATTACGGGTTCGATGCAGGTCGGGTCGTCCGCGGGGAGGGCGACGGCGTTTGCGCTTGCGGTGAACTCAGCGAACGCGGTCCGCAGCTCGGCCATCGACCCCCAGCGCGAGTGGTGATCCATCTCGATGTTGGTGATCACGGCAATCTCGGGTGCCAGCTCGAGGAAGCTGGCGTCGCTCTCGTCGGCCTCCGCGACGACCCACCCCCCCGCGCCCCAGCCGGCGTTGGCGACCGTCCCCCCCGGCCCCAGACCGGGAACCTCGCCGCCGATAAAGAAGGCGGGGTCGGCGCCGATCTCGCGCAGGGCCCAGGCGAGCATCGCGGTCGTCGTCGTCTTGCCGTGGGTACCGGCGACCGCGATCAGCCGCTTCTCGGCGCAGAGCTCGGCCAGCAGCTCACCACGGTGGCGGATGTCCAGATCCCGCTCACGGGCGAGCCTCAGCTCCGGGTTGTCGGCGTCGATCGCGGTCGAGACGATCACCTCGGCCGCGTCGGGCAGATTGGTTGCGTCGTGACCGACGACGGGCGCAATCCCGCCGGCGCGCAGCCGCTCCATGTAGGAGGAGTCGGCGCGATCGCTGCCGCTCACGCTCGCGCCGAGCTCCTGGCAGACCAGCGCCAGGCCGCTCATCCCGGCACCGCCGATGCCGATGAAATGCAGACGGCGGCCACCCCACTCCTTCATGCGCCCACCGCGGCAAGAACCTGGTCGGCGATGCGGCGCGCCGCATCCGGCTTGGCGAGCGAGGCCGAGGCAGCGGCCATCGCCGCCAAGCGTGGCTCGTCGTGGAGGAGGGCACCGATCTCGGTGGCGAGGCGGTCGGCGTCGAGCTCGTCGTCGCGAATCACGGTCGCGGCACCTGCCTCAGCCATCCAGGCGGCGTTGCTCTCCTGGTGACCGCCGGCAGCGAAGGGGTAGGGAACGAGCACCGCCGGTCGGCCGATCGCGGTCAGCTCGAAGATCGACCCCCCGGCCCGGCCAAGCACCAGGTCGCAGGCAGCGAGGCAGTCGCCGAGGTCGGGCTCGTAGGCGAGCAGCGTGTAGCGATCGCTGTGCGGCGCCGCGGCGAGGCGCTGCTCGAGCCGCGCGAAGTCGCGCTGACCGGCGAGATGGATGACACTGAAATCGCGGCCGTCCTGCTCGGCCAGAGCCGCGAGCGCACACTCGTTGATCGAGCGCGCCCCCTGACTACCGCCCATCACCAGCAGGCAGCGGGCATGCGGTGAGATTCCGAAGCGCTCACGCGCAGCACCCCGATCCGCCGCCAGCACCGCCTCCGGCACCGGGCGCCCGGTGACCAGGTAGCGCTCCCCCTCGCGCCCGGCGATCGGGAAGGCCAGGCAGACCCGTCGTGCCCGGCGGGCGAGCAGGCGGTTGGCGAGGCCGAGATGGCTGTCGGCCTCGGTGAGCACCAGGGGGACGCGCGCGAGCGTCGCCGCGACGCCGGCCGGCCCGGCGACAAAACCGCCGCCGCCCATCACCACGTCCGGGCGCCGGCGCCAGAGCACTCGCAGGGCGGCTCCGGCGGCGCCGATCGCCTCGACAGCGGCCACGGCAGCGCGCAGGCGGTTGCCGCGGTCGATGCCGCGCACCTTGACGAAGTCGATCTCGTAACCGGCGGCCGGCACCAGCTCGGCCTCGATCCGCTCGCGGGTGCCGAGGAAGGTGACCTCGGCACCGCTAGCCCGAAGCTCGTCGGCGACCGCCATGGCCGGCACTACGTGACCGGCCGTTCCCCCGGCTGCCACTACCACTCTTGCGACTTCTCGCACTGCTCGATCGACTCCTTCCGCGCGCGGGCTTGCGCCCACCTTCGACGACGCGCAGTTTGCCAGCGCGGGCGGTCCCCCCGCGGGCGACGTTGAGGATCAGCCCGACGGCGAACAGCGTCGCCATCAGACTGCTGTTGCCGTAGGAGACAAAGGGAAGCGGCACGCCGGTCAGCGGGGCCAGGCCCATCACCGCGAAGAGGTTGATCGTCGCCTGCACGAGGACGAGCGAGGTGAGCCCCGCGACGAGCAGCTTTCCGTAGCTGTCCTTGGCTTTCTTGGCGACCTGCAGGCCGGCATAGCCAAAGAGGGAGAAGAGGCCGACGACGCCGAGGATCCCGACCAGCCCGAGCTCCTCGCCGATCACCGCCGAGATCATGTCGGTGTGTGCCTCGGGCAGGTAGAAGGCCTTCTGCACACCGTTGCCGATGCCGACCCCGAAGAGGCCGCCGGAACCGAGCGCGATCTTGGCCTGCGCGGCCTGAAAGCCGGCGCCCCCGGCGTCGGCACCGGGATTGAGAAAGCCGGTCAGCCGCGCCATCCGGTAGGGCTCGATCACGGTCATCAAGAGGGCGAAGAAGGCCAGCGCGGCGGCGATCAGGGCGAGGTCGCGGATGCGCATGCCGGCCGCGACCAGGGTCGCGGCAACGGCAAAGGAGACGACCATCGCGGTGCCCAGATCGGGCTCGGCGGCGATCAGCAGGGTGGCCGCGCCGACGACGAGCAGGAACGGCATCAGCCCCTGCAGCGTGCGCGCTCGTTTCGGCTTGCGCGCCAGCAGGTCGGCGCCGTAGAGGATCAGCGCGACCTTGGCCAGCTCGGAGGGCTGCAGCTGGATGAAACTGGGCCCGATCCAGCGACTGGAGCCGTTGACCGTGGTGCCACCGAAGAGCACTGCGAGCAGCAGGAAGAGCGAGATCCCGAGGATCGCCGGGGTCAGCCGGCGGACCGTCTCCAGCCCGTGGCGCGCGGCCAGGTGCATGATCCCCAGCCCGACCGCGCCAAAGAGCAGGGTGCGCTTCAGGTAAAAGGCGCTGTCGGAAAGGCCGCCGTTGCTGAGGATCCGCGTGGTCGAGCTGGCCGAGAAAACCATCACGGCGCCAAAGGCGAGCAGGCAGAGCGTCGCGGTGAGCAGCATGTTGTACTCGGCGGGAAGGCTGGCGGCGCGGCGCTTCTTCTTCGCCTTGCCGTTCCGGGCCTTCGCGCCGCCGAGGCGGGGAAGGGACAGGACGCGAGCGCTCATGAGAGCTCCTGGACGATCTCGCGAAAGCGATCGCCACGCTGTTCGAAGTTCTCGAAGGCGTCGAAGCTGGCGCAGGCGGGCGAGAGTAGGACGACCTCGCCGGGGCGGGCCGCAGCCGCCGCACGCCGCACCGCGTCCTCAAGGCCGGCGCAGCGGTGCAGCTCGAAGCCGTCGGAGACAACCGGAGTCAGTTCGGCGGCGAGCCGGTCGGCGGTGGCGCCGATCAGGTAGCAGGCGGCAGCGCGCTCGCGCAGCGGGTCGAGCAGCGGCGCGAACGGTTCGTTCTTCTCGCTGCCGCCGAGGATCGCGTGGACGCCGCCCTCGAATGCGTCGATCCCGACGACCGCGGAGGCGACGTTGGTCGCCTTGGAGTCGTTGACGAAGCGGACGCCGCCGATCTCGGCGACGGTCTCCAGCCGGTGAGGCACGCCGGCAAAGCCGCGCAGCCCCTCGCGGACGGCGTCGCGATCGAGCCCCATCGCCAGCGCCGCGCTCGCCGCGGCAAGCGCGTTGGCGACATTGTGCTCGCCGAACAGGCCAAGCTCGTCGGTCGCGAGCAGCGGCTCGCCGTCGTAGAAGATCGTCCCCTCGGCCAGCGCCACCTCGCACTCGGGGGCGGCGCCGCGACAGAAGGCGATGCGGCGGGCGCAGCCGCCGAGGTCGGCCCCGGCCAGCGCCGGATCGTCGGCGTTGTAGATCGCGATGTCGTCGTTGCCCTGGTTGGCGAAGATGCGCAGCTTCGCCGCCAGGTAGGAGCCGAGATCCGAGTGGCGGTCGAGGTGGTCGGGGGCGAGATTGAGGAAGACGGCGCACTCGGGAGCGAAGGCTGTGGTGTCCTCGAGCTGGAAGCTGGAGGCCTCGCAGACGACGGTGGCGGCTGGATCGACGGACCCCGCCAGCGAGGAGAGCGGCGTGCCGACGTTGCCGGCGACGGCGACCGGCTCGCCTGCCGTGCGGTAGATGTGACCGAGCAGCTCGACCGTGGTCGTCTTGCCGTTGGTGCCGGTGACGGCGAGGAAGCGGTTGGGAATCGAGCGCCAGGCAAGCTCGAGCTCACCGACGACGTCGAGGCCACGCTCCAGCGCGGCGGCGATCACCGGAGCCTCCCGGGGCACGCCCGGGCTCTTGACGACGGTTCGCATGCCATCCAGCTGAGCCAATCCACTCGTATCCAGAAATACTTCGACGCCATCCCCCGCCGCCCCTGCCGCCTCGTCCGGATGTCCGGAATCGACCCCGGCCACCTCCTTCCCCTGCCCGATCAGAAAACGCGCCACCGAGCGGCCCGAGCGGGCAAGCCCGACAACCAGAAACGGCCCCGCGGGCAAGGGTGGACGAGGCTTGCGAGGTGGCGGCGCGCTCATCCCGCCTATCTTCGCCGCCGCCGCGGCTGCCTCCTGTGCGGAGGCCTCAGTAGAGCGCCGCGGCCAGGCGCTTGCGGTACTCGCGGGCCGTCGGGTCGCCCGGGTCGAGTTCGCTGAGGATGCCGACGACGGTGCGGCGCAGGGCCTCGCGGGTGTCCTCGTCCGCGCTGCCGAACTCCCCGAGCAGGGCGTCGAGCGCCGCCTCGCGATGGCCGCGGTCGAGGGTTGCGAAAGCCTCCGTCCCGATGCCCCCTTTTGCCAGGCGCACCCGGGCGGCGATCCCCTCGGCCGCAAAGTCGCCCTCGTGCGGCTCGACCGCCTCGAGCGCCTCCTCCGCCGCCCCACGCTCCAACCGCGCCCTGGCAAGCGCGACGGCGATGTCGGCACGGCGCGGCTCCAGTTCGGCCGCCTCACGCAGGGAGAGCTCGTCCCCTTTGTCCAACAGCTCGTCGGCCCGCGAGGGAACCAGGGAGTCGAACAGCTCTTCGACCTTCACCTTCGGCAGGACGCCGACGAACTCGCTCGCGACCTTGCCGTCGCGAAAGGCCTTCACCGCCGGGATGCCCTGCACCTTGTAGCGGGCCGCCAGAGCCTGGTTCGAGTCGACGTCGACCTTGGCCAACACCACCTTGCCGCCGCGAGCCGCCTCGGCAGCCTCCAGCGCGGGCGTCAGCGTGCGGCAGGGTCCGCACCACTCGGCCCAGAAGTCGACCACGACGGGGACCTGCCTGGAGCGCTCGATCACCTCCTGGCCGAAGCTCGCCTCGGTTACGTCGATCGACACGCCCCGAAGATTAGACCGGCTCCCGTCCTGCGGGAATTCACGGATGCGGCCGCGAATCGCGCCGGTACCGTCTCCATCAGGCGGGGAACTTCCACGAAGGAGGAGAGATGTCAAACGTAGACACTGCCCGATCCGCCTATGAGGCATTCGGGAACGGCGACCTGGCCACCCTGCAGGGCGATTTCGCCGACGATGCGGTCTGGTATACGTCCGAGGAGCTGCCGCTCGGCGGCGAGACCCAGGGCCGCGAGGCGATCATGGCCAACTTCGCCCAGATCCCCAGCTACTGGTCGTCGTTCAGCGTCGAGCCGAGCGAGTTCATCGACGCCGGCGACACCGTGGTGGTGCTGGGCACCCAACGGGCCGCCAACGACAAAGGCAGCTTCGAGTCGCCTTTCGTGCACGTCATGAGGTACGACGGCGACGGCAAGCTGGTCCGCGGCGAGTTCCACGCCGACAGCGCCAAGGCGGCGAAGCTGCTGGGGTAGGAACAGGTCCCGGTGGTGGTTCCGCTTAACTTTTTCGGCGGATCGGGGTTGGGCTGACGCCCATTGCCCTCGACGAAAAAGTACAAGACGCTCCACCCCCACCGGGACCTGTTCACTGTGGTGCGGTCAAGCTTGAGCTGGCTCGACCTCCGGCTCGGAGTGGTGCACCCGCGGCAGCCAGCTGAGCTTGCCGGGCAGGTACCAGTTGCGCTCGCCGAGCAGCTTCATCGCCGCTGGCAGCAGGATCGCCCGCACGACCGTCGCGTCGATCAGGATCGCGACGGCGAGGCCGATGCCCATCTCCTTCATGTCGATGATGCTGAGCGTGGCGAAGATCGAGAAGACCGCGACCATCACCAGCGCCGCGCTCGTCACCGTCCCCGCCGTCGCCGAGATCCCCTCGCGCACGGCCTCGTCACTGCCGAGCCCGCGGTCGATCCCCTCGCGGACCCGGCTGAGGATCAGCACGTGGTAGTCCATCGAGAGCCCGAAGAGGATCACGAAGAGGAACATCGGCAGCCAGGAGCTGACGCCGCCGTTGGAGTGGAAGCCGAGCAGCGACTCGCCCAGCCCGTTCTGGAACACCAGCACCAGCACCCCGTAGGCGGCGCCCACCGAGAGCAGGTTGAGCACGATCGCCTTGATCGGCACGACGATCGAGCGGAAGGTGACCAGCAGCAGGATAAACGCCAGCCCGAGCACGAAGGCGAAGACCAGCGGCAGCCGCTGCGCGACCAGGTCGCCGAAGTCCTTCGACTGGGCGGCCATCCCGGTCACATTCACCTCCGCCCCGCTCGCGCCGGCGAAGGCCGCCGGAACCAGCCGCTCGCGGATCCTCGCCAGCGCCGCCGTCGCCTCGCCGTTGCTGCCGCTGCCGACGGTCGGCACGTCGACCGAGGCGACGCCACCATCGGCGCTCCTACTCACCGTCACCGGGCCGTTGACAACGTCGCTCGCTTCGGCCCGCTCGCGCAGGTGGGCGATCGCCGCGGCCACCGGGCCGGTGCGCGTATCGGCCGCCTCGACGACGACATCCGCTCCGGCCGCTTCGCCGGGAAAGGCCGCGGTGACGCGGTCATAGGTCTGCACGACCGGCACGTCGCGGGGCAGGTCGTCGGCACCGCTGACGACCAGGTTCATGCCCAGCGCCGGGATCGCCAGCGCGACCAGAAAGCCGACCGAGAGCACCACTGAGAGCACCGGCCGGCGCATCACGCGCTCGACGACCCCGGCCCAGACGGAGCGGCCGCCGCGCCGCCCGCGCAAGCGGCCGAGCAGCGGGATCCGCCCCTTCTCGACCCTGTCGCCGAGCTTCGAGAGCACCGCCGGCAGTACGGTCAGCGAGGCGAACATCGCCACCGCGACGACGGTCATCGTTCCGACCGCGAACGAGGTGAAGGTCGGGTCGCCGCTGAGCAGCATCCCGGCCATCGAGGCGATCACGGTCGCGCCGGAGACGAGCACCGCCCGCCCCGAGGTGGCGGCCGCGGCCGCCAGGGCCGCTTCCGCCGTGCGCCCGGCCCGCCGCTCCTCGCGCTCGCGGCGCAGGTAGAACAGCGAGTAGTCGACGCCGACGGCGAGGCCGACGAGGACGATCACCGAGGAGACGTTGGGGTCCATCGGCACCAGCTGGCTCGGCAGGGCGAGCAGGCCCAGCGTCGCCAGCACCGCCGAGAAGGCGATCAGCAGCGGCACGAAGGCGGCGACGAGGGCGCCGAAGGCGAGCACGAGGATGATCAGCGTGATCGGCAGCGAGCTCGTCTCGGCCTTCTTCAGGTCATCGTTGAAGACCGCTTCCAGGGCCTTGTTGGCGCTGGTATCGCCAAACTGCTCGACCCGCAGGCCGCGGTGAGCGCGCTGCGCCGCCGCGGTCGCGGCAAGGCTGGCGTCGACCCGCGTTTCCGCCTGTTCGGCGTCGCCGCGGATCTCGAATTCGATCAGCGCCGCGTGGCCGTCGGCCGAGACCTGGCCGCCGCCGTCGCTGGGCGAGTGCAGCGCGGTCACCGAGGGCAGCGCCCGCAGGCGCTGCGTCGTGTCGGCCACCGCCGCGTCGAAGCCGGGGTCGCCGGCCTTCAGCGCATCGCTCTGAACCAGGACCAGCTCGCCGTTGGGGTCGAGCTGTGACTTTTCGAGCGCGACCTCGGCGCGGCCGGCCTCGCCGGGCACCGCTTCGGAGTTGCTCAGTTCCTTCATCCCGATCGAGCCGCCGGCGAGGACGGAGACGATTACGAAGGCGAGCCAGCCGAAGATCGCGACCTTGCGGTGCGCGGTGCTCCAGCGGGCGGCTCGTGCGGCGATGTTGGACTTGGCCTTGGCGTGCATGGGGTTCCTTTCGGAGGGGGTTGATTCGACCGATCCAGGCTCCCAATGCGCGGACCCCGTTCCAATGCGGCTGGCTGGCGTCTCCGGGTGCGGGCGGCCGCGCCCGGAAGTGGGGTTACCCGTACCCCCGGACCGCCCGCCGTGAAGGACAATCGAGCGATGAACAGCCTGCGCAGAGCCCTGATCGGACTCGCCGTCCTCGCCCTCCTGCTCGGCGTCGGCTCGCTCGTCCTCGTTCTCACCAGCGACCACACCAGCCCGCGCGGACTGGCGGCGGCGCTGATCCTGATCGCCGGCTGGGGCTTCGCCGGGACGGGGCTCTACGCCTGGTACCGGCGCCCGTCGAGCAACGTCGGGCCGCTGCTGACGGCGGTCGGCTTCACCTGGTTCTTCCAGGCACTCGGCTCCTCCAACAACGCCGTCGTCTTCCTGATCGGCTACCTCGGCAACTCACTGCCCTACGCGATCCTGATCCAGCTGCTCATCACCTTCCCCAGCGGCCGGCTGGAAACGCGCGTACAGAAATTGCTCGTCGCCGTCGCCTACTTCGTCACCACCGCGATGCAGGCGGCCTGGGTGCTGTTCGCCGAACCCGAACGCGAAGGCTGCGACGGCTGCCCCGCCAACCCGATCCAGATCCACGGCCACAGCGGGCTCGCCGACGCGATCGGCGGCGCCCAGGGCCTGATCGCGATCCCGCTGATCGGCGCGACGATCGTCGTGCTCTACCGGCGCTGGCGGCGCAGCGACGCGACCGAGCGGCGGGTGCTGACGCCGGTGCTGGCGACCGGCGGCCTCGCCTTCCTGCTGCTCTTCGTGCAGCTTCTGATCGGCCAGCTCAGCGACGCCGAAGGGGCCGAGACCGTCGCCTTCATCGCCGGCGTCGCCGCCTTCGCCTGCATGCCCTTCGCCTTCCTGCTCGGCCTGCTGCGCTCGCGGATCGGCCGCGACGAGGAAATCCGCACGGCGCTGAGCGCCGAGAACGAAAAGCTCAACGAAGAGCTGCGCGCCAAGGTCGAGGAGCTGCACGCCTCGCGGGCGCGGATCGTCGCCGCCGGCTACGAGGAGCGCCGCCGGGTCGAGCGCGACCTCCACGACGGCGCCCAGCAGCGGCTGATGGCGGTCGCGATGACGCTGCGCCTCGCCCGCGGCAAGCTCGAGTCCGAGCCGGCGGTCACCGGCTCGCTGCTCGACGAGTCGATCGAGGAGCTCGCCGCCGCGACCGGCGAGCTGCGCGAGCTCGCCCGCGGCATCCACCCCGCCGTGCTCACCGACCGCGGCCTGGCGGCGGCCCTCAGCGGCCTCGCCGGCCGCTCGCCGGTCCCGGTCGAGGTGCTCGAGACGCCGGCCGAGCGGCTGCCGGCGGCGATCGAGTCGGCGACCTACTTCGTGATCGCCGAGGCGCTGACCAACGTCGCCCGCTACGCCCACGCCGACTCCGCCACGGTCCGGGTCGCGCGCGACGACGGCGTGGTCGAGGTCGAGGTCCGCGACGACGGCGTCGGCGGCGCCAACCCCGCCGCGGGCACCGGCCTGCGCGGGCTCGGCGACCGGGTCAGCGCCCTCGACGGCGAGCTCGCGATCGAGAGCCCGGGCGGCGCCGGGACGACCGTGCGCGCCCGCATCCCGCTCGGCGGTTAGCGTCTCCCCCATGCGCGTGGTCGTAGCCGACGACTCGACCCTGCTCCGCGAGGGCGTCGTGCGGCTGCTCGAGGACGCCGGGCTGGAGGTGGTCGGCCAGGCCGGCGACGCCGAGGAGCTGCTGCGCAAGGTGCGCGCCCACAAGCCCGACGTCGCCGTCGTCGACGTGCGGATGCCGCCGACCCACACTGACGAGGGCCTGCGCGCCGCGCGTGAGATCCGCGCCGAGCTGCCCGAGGTCGCGGTCCTGGTCCTCTCCCAGTACGTCGAGGTCGCCTACGCCAGCGAGCTGCTGGCCGAGAGCGCCGAGGGGCTCGGCTACCTGCTCAAGGACCGCGTCGCGGACGGAGAGACGCTCGCCGACGCCGTGCGCCGCGTCGGCGGCGGCGGCTCGGCCCTCGACCCCGCCGTCGTCTCCGAGATGCTCGGCCGCACCCGCCGCGACGACCCCCTCGCCGAGCTCAGCCCCCGCGAGCGCGAGGTCCTAGGCCTGATGGCCGAGGGCCGCACCAACGCCGCCATAGCCGCCGAGCTCGTCGTCACCGACCGCGCCGTCGAGAAGCACGTAACCAACATCTTCGCCAAGCTCGACCTCCCCGCCAGCTCCGAAGACCACCGCCGCGTCCTCGCCGTCCTGCGCTTCCTGGAGGGCCCGGACTCATAACCCGAGGTCGCGGGTTCGAATCCCGCCCCGCTATCCCAGTGTGTGCCTTGACAGAACAAGGAGAGTTCCCCTACCTTCGATCCAGGGCACGGGGAGCCGAGCGCGGGACAGGCGGGAAGGTCACGACGAAAGCGGCAGAACGGGGGAGCAGCAGAGACGCCGTTTCGTGAGCCGTGCCGCCGGAGCCGCCGCCTCAGATGCCGCCTTCATGCCCCGTGGCACGGGTGCCCGCCCTCGTAGCCAATGCGGTCAGCCCGGCCGAGTATCCTCGTCGGGATGCCTTTGTTGCCGAAAACGAAATCCGGCCGGGTCATGGACATGCTGCGTCGCCTCGAAGACCAGATGCACAAGATGCGCGACGACATCGACCTGAGGCTCGATTCGATGACCGAAGCCTTCGAGTCCCGTCGCGCCGACGACGAAGTGGAGGCGGTCGCCGCAGAGCGCATTCGAAGCGGAGCGGCTGAGCACACTCAGGATGGCGCTGAGGCCCTGCGCGAAATCGGCATTCAAGTTCGCTGAGACGATGGGCAAGTCCGACGGCGTGGTGCAAGTCACCACCGCAGAGGGCGTCAAGGAAGAGATCGCGGAGCTGACTGCCGCCTCCCCCGAGGACGACCAGTCCCGGCGCGCTGAGGTCGAGGCATTGAAGCTGGCGCATCGCCGAGTTGTTCTTGGAGTGCGAGCCTGACCGTCGTTTTCATCGCCGCCTCCACAAGTCCCAACGACCGAGCTGCCGAGCCAACATCGCGCCTCCCGCTAGATGGACTCGCCCCCTCTGCTATCCATCTCCTCAACCTCCCAGGTTCCACCCGGTTTCGTCTGCGTATAGGCATTCAAGGCGGCTTTCTTGACCATGCCGAACTTGCCGATGAAGGAAGCAACGTTGCCGAGAAACTCGGGGAATGAGCCGGACGAAGCTGAATGAGTCCGTTCACACGGTCGCCGACGGCTTGAGTGGAACTCAGTGTGACAACGGGACTGGCGCGTCCAGGCATGCTCGGCGCATCAGCAGGCGCATATCGGCCGAACCCAACGCAGCGCAGTCCTCGAGGCGAGCGGAGTCATCGGTCACCCGAGTGATCAGCCGATCCCGACTTGACGGGCGGAGGGTCCAGGTACGGGGTGCGTCATTCTCTGTCGCGAAATCGTCTTCGAAAAACGAATCGGCAGCCCAGATCCTGCTACGCACGGCCCGCGATTGACCTGGCGGCATGAAGCGCAGCATGGCGCGCAGCGGACGGCTCCTCGCATCCCGGCGATACTCAGCATCGCGGGTCAGGATGACCAGCGCCGCGGTCGCGCCTTCCCGGAATGCGATGTCCACCGGCACGAGATTGGCGACACCGCCATCGACATAGCGCCTCGAACCTACGCGGACCCTCCGGTTGTATAGGCCCGGCAGAGCGGCGGTTGCGCGTAGTACCTCGAACAGGTCGACGCTTTCGTCGCGACTGGACACGATGTGCGCCTGGGCGGTCTCTGCATCGGTCAACACGGTGTAGAGCGCAGCCCGGGCTTCGGCCATCGCACCGACATTCAGGGGGCGCTCCCGCTTCATGGTCACGTCGATCAGGCGATCGACGTCGAACACCTTCCAGAAGCGTAAGGGCGACACGAGTCCACCGTCGCTCATGTCTTCCGTGTAAATGCTCACAGCCTCACGCGCCTGGCCCGCCAGGAAATAGGCGCCGTTGAGGGCGCCCGCACTGCTTCCGACGACGTGGGTGAATGCGTCCCGCAACCCTTCCTCCTCCAGAACGGCGAGCGCCGCCATCGAATAGATGCTGCGGAGTCCACCCCCCTGGACGACCAGCGCGAGCCGAACGCCATCGGGACGAGTATCGGCGATCAGGCGCAGCCAGTCTCTGAGGCTGGCCGTGCCCGCGGAAACGGGCGCGAAGGACTCTGGCGCCGAAATCGTGTCACTGGCCATGCGACACCGCCATCGGTACCGGACGCCCGATCAGGCCCAACAGCTGAGAAACGCCGCTGCGGCTAACGTGTAACGGCATCAGCACCAGACACCCGTAAGTGAGGATGCCCGAGAGCACGAAGTTGAACAGAAGCCAAAGATGCAGGTCGTCATTGGAGTTGACGTGGGCGTAGCTGTAGTACGTGATCGCCGCTCCGATCGTGGCGACCAGTGCAAGGTTGAAGACAGTCACCCTGCCAAACGCAATCAGGCGCCGGCGAGCGGATGCGTTCAGCTCCGGTCGGCGCGCCAAAGAGACCAGCTTGAGGCCAAATGCGACTCCGGCGAGGCCGATCAACAGAAGCCAGGCGAACGGAAAGACGATTCCGATCAGCACTGCTATTCCAAGGTTGACGACGATGAACACCGAAAAGGCGCGCTGCAGACTCTCCTCTTTCAAATAGATGAACACCCGGTCGTAGAAGGTGGCGACATAGGCAACCCAGACGGCATAGGGGACGAGAATGAGGATGTATGCGGAATCGAACATCGATCCGGATACCGGTTGGGCGATCGACTGGCCGACGGTCGGATCGGCGCCCGGATAAAGGAAGCGAAGCCCCATCACCGCGAACAGCAGCACGAGAACGAGCCGTCCAAGGCGCCGCCGCTCCAGGTTATCCCGCTCGCTACCCAGCAACAGGGCTTCGTTATGGCCACCCCCCAGGACGGTGCAAACGGAAATCGTGTCCCGCTCGATCGGGTTGAGCTCCGCGCCGCTCTTGCGGCCAAAGAAATCGGCAAGAAAGTCGTGGGTCAGTTCGTACCTGCCGCCATCCCTATGCGAGGTCACGAGACGCTGTTTGTCAAGGTAGGCAAGGGCTGGCACGATCAGCTTGCGGTCCTCGAAAAGGCCGGCCATTATCCGACTGGTCTGCATCTCTTCGCGAAAGTTCCGTCTCATCGAAAGAGAGCAGAGGATCTTCAGGCAGAGCTTGGGCCGCACGAACCCATTCAGAATCGACTCGAAGTACGCATCGATTGCCCCCTCCATCCCGCCGAGCGTGTTCTCGAAGCACTCCAGGTCGATCTCATCCCCGTCCTTCTGCCTGCTCTCGAGCACGGCGCCGACAATTTGCACTTTCACCGGCGAGAGCCGTCCGGCCGCCCCCAGCCGAGCCAAGATCTGTGCAGCCAGATCCTTGTCGTCGAGGACTTCGTCCAGGGATTCGAGCATGCCCTGGCGCATCTCGTCCTGCACATCGTCGAGGTGCGGGCCGTGGATGTCGCAGCAATGGCTCGGCGTCGGGACCAGATCCCCGAGAAAGCGAAGGTCGTAGTACCACTCTCTCCTGAGACTCAGGAGAATCGTGCAGTTGGGGAGCGCCGCGGCTTTTTTCAATTCCGCCAGCAACCAGCTGCGCTCCTGGCCGCGCTCGGCAAGCGACTGCCGCCGAACATGCCCCAGCCAGCTCTCGAACTGGTCGAGAACGATCACCGTCCTCGGTCCGCCTGCCACCGGCAGCGCGTCGTACAGCTTTTTGCGAAGCGTCGGGTACCCGTCGGCGATGACCTTGTAGACCGAACCGGGCACCTGGCGCTCAAGCTCTTGAGGAACCATCACCCGCAAGAGCGTCGACTTGCCGACCCCGCTGGAGCCAACCACGATCGGAATCGTCCCGCGCGGTTCGAGGATCGCCGCGACGATCGAAGCACGCTCGGGCGTGCGCGGCCAAACATGGTCCTCATCGAGAGGCCTGAAGGGGCGAAACGTGCTCGTCTTGGGAGGGGGAGTCGGCTTATGGCCTCGCGTCAAGGCTCGGATGACGGCGCAGGAAAAGACGATCAGGAAGATCGCTGCGCCGGTCGCAAGCGCCTCCCCCGACAACGACGACTGGAGCACCATCCATACCGCCGCCGTGATTGCCAGCACGCACGGCACGATGACGAGAAGGTCCATCGTCGGCGAAGACGTGAACCTTCCCACTTCGCCGATGCTGTTCTCAGACTCCCCAGTTCGTGACATGGCGACCGGAATAAAACCACATATCTGGCGAATTCCGTAAAAACTGTTCGCTTGAACGACATAATCTGGCGTTTATCTACGTGGTTAGTGCGGGTTAGTGAGCGATCCTGAAACCGGCCCTACGGGACTTTGATTTCAACGGTAGCCCTCGCCCTTGACGCCGGTGACAAGAGCAGCTGCTGGGGCAAGAAATGGGGCGAGGTGCCCCACGGATTCCAGCTGATCCCCACGTAGCCCAGCGAGGCCCCCGGCCCGGGCTCATAAGCGGACTGTCCGTGTGGGAACCCGAAAGTCGCAGATTTGCCCACCGGTGAGCGGGTTCATTCAGAGGCGCGAACCTTAAGCGCCCAGGAGAGGTAGGTGGCCGGGCCTCGCCGCCCGAGAGCCTTCCTATCTCGATTCTACGGGACTGTCAGCCGATCACGCATAGAAGCTGGCTGACGACCAGTTCGACGTGCCGTCGGCGAGCCGTCGCATCATCGAGGTCTCTTTCCAGTGAGGCCATGAAGGTGGAGCGCTGAGCCGACGGGAAGAAGGTGAGAGAGACGAAGACAAGGACGGCCTCCTTGACGTCGAACGGCCGCAGACCACGTTCATCGGCAATCGACTGCACGGCTTCGAACGCTTCCTCGATTGCCGTCGAAGCCCTCGGCACACCTTGAAGACGCGAGGCGCCGGCGAGCTCCTCCCGCAGGATCAGCTTAAGAAAGGCAGGATGTTGAGAGAGGAAATCGAGGTATCCGCTCACCGCCTTGCACAAGGGGTCTCGAATCGGATCGTGGTTCTCTGAGTTCGCCCATGACACAAGTGGCTCGCACGCTCGACGAGTCGCGTTCTCCCGTTCCTCGAAGGCCCGCTCCAGCACGGCCATGTAAAGCTCCGCCTTGGAGCCGAAGAAATAGCTAGGAGTCCCCCGAGAGAGCCCGGCGCTGGCTGCGATCTGACCCAAGCTGACGCCATCGAATCCTTCCTCGGCGAACAGATCGCCTGCCGCACGAAGGATCGTCTCCTTGCTGCGCTCAGCGTCACGGAGCTTGTCGGAGCCTGTTGGGTCTCTGTCTTGGGTCATGACGTAATGGTATAACTTGCTATGCGTTCAGCTAATTTATGACTCTCTCCCCGCCCATCATTTATTACGACCTTGGCTCCCCCTATGCCTACTTGGCGGTTGAGAGGGCCGAAGAGGTTTTCGGCCTCGCACCGCATCTTGAACCGATCCTCGTGGGGGGCATCTTCGTCGAGCGGGGACACGGCAGTTGGGCGCACACGACTGAAAGGCAGCAGCGAGTCGAAGAGGTCAGCGCACGAGCCGCACGCTACCGCCTCCCTCCTGTGGTCTGGCCTGCGGCCTGGCCCAACAACACGCTAAAGGCGATGCGCGCGGCTGTCTGGGCCGATCTGCGTGGGTCCGGCCGTCCTTTCGCGCAGGCAGCATTCAGGCGCGCCTTTCGTGAGGGGGCCGACCTGAGCCGGTTGGATGAGCTCATCAACATCGCCGGCTCGGTGGGGTTGCCGGCGCGAGAGCTTCCGGCCGCGATTGAGGATCGGACAACGAAGGAGGCTCTGCGAGGCGCAACCACCCGAGCTTGGGCGCGGGGAGTCGTCGGCGTTCCGTGCGTAGAGGTCGATGGGGAGATCTTCTTCGGAGACGATCGGCTCGAGGCTGCAAGAGTGCGGGTGGCCGAGCTGGGGAGTACGTAGGTGGCGAAGGGCATCGCGAAATTGGGAGCCTGGACGCCAGCTCAAATCGCGGCGCTCGTGTTCGGCATCTGGTGGGTGGGCAATGGGCTCACCGTCTTTCTCGCGACCCAGTCCACGCTGGCCGCGCTCGGGGCGGACGGCACGGTCAATGCCCTCGGCGTCTCGATCGCGGTCAATGGATGGCACGGCCTCTACCACTTGGCTACCGGGCTGGCCGGGATAGCGCTCTGCTGGCGACCGAACGGCGCCCGGGTATACGCGCTGGTCGTGGGCCTGCTGTATCTGGTGGCGGCGCTCTTCGGTCTATTCGGCGGCGAGACGGTGTTTGGCCTGATCCGGGTCGATGAGTTCGGCAGCCTTGATCATGCGGTTGAGGGGGTGCTGCTGCTGGCCGCATGGTTTGCCTCCCCGACGGTCCCTGCGCCTGCTGTAGCCGGCGCTCGATGATCTCGATTGCTTGGGCTGGGGCAACAAATGGGGCAACAGCCCCACGTATCCCAGCCGAACTCGATTTGCCGAAAACCGCGCTAGAACGCGCTCCACGTAGCCCAGCGGGGCTCTGGGGCCATACTCATAACCCGGAGGTCACAGGCCATGCGTGTACGTCTGTTCCCTTGCGGTTATTTCCCCAGCAACTCGACGACGTCGGGCGCATCGGGGACCACGTGGGAGATCTCGGCGAGGTCTTCGAAGCCGGCGTCGGTCGATACGAGGGCACTCGCGCCGCTTTGCGCGGCTGCGGCTGCGAGCACGGCGTCGAATGCCCCCAGCCGCTCATTGCGCTCGAAGAGATCCAGTCCCTCTCGGAGATGATCGCGTGACCTCATGCGCGTCGGGCGCGCAGCGTCTCGAGCTCGGCCTTCAACTCGTCGGGGCCGCCCACGTCCATGTCGGGCGCGTCCAGCAGTCGCCGGCCGGCCGCGCGGCGGCGGTCGTCTGAGTTGGCCACACCGCGATCGATCGCGTCGCGCACCACCGACGCCACTGAGACGCCGCGTTCGCGGGCGACCGCGGTTATCCGTGCGTGCCGCTCGTCGTCCAGCAGGATCTGCAACCTGTGCTCAGGCATGCCCATACATTGACATGTGTTACTTGCTGTCCCGCTGCTACCTGCCGTTGCGCTCGCGGTGCTTGCAGCCGGGCCAGCAGCAGGGGCGGCGCATGCCTTCTTCCAGCTCTTCCCTGGTGCGGCGGATGCGGCGTTCTCGGGTTTTCTCCTGTTTGGCGTCCTCGACCCAGCAGATGAACTCGTTGCGGGCCAGGGGCGTGATGTCCTTCCAGGCACCAAGAGCCGTGGCGCTGGCGACCAGCGTCTTGCGCAGGTCTTTGGGCAGCTCGTGAACGACGCCGCCGGGAAGTCGCGGGCCGTTCATGCCCCCGCGGTCATCCCGTCGAGGTCGCGGCGCAGCTCTTTGAGCTCGTCGCGCAGGCGGCCGGCCTCCTCGAAGCGCAGGTCGTCGGCAGCGGCGAGCATTTCCTCCTCCAGGGCGACGATCGTGCGCTCGAGCTCGGCCGGATCGGCGAACTCGCCGCCCGCCTTGCGGCGTCGTTTCTTCGGCGCCCTGTCCTCCATCGCGAGGAACTCGGACATCTCGGAGATCCCCTTGCGGACGGTCTCGGGGGTGATCCCGTGCTCCTCGTTGTAGGCGAGCTGGATCGCCCGGCGGCGCTCGGTCTCGCTCATCGCCGCGCGCATCGCGTCGGTCTCCCTGTCGGCGTACATCAGCACCCGGCCGTTGACGTTGCGGGCGGCGCGGCCGATCGTCTGCACGAGGCTGGTCTCGCCGCGCAGGAAGCCCTCCTTGTCGGCGTCGAGGATCGCGACCAGCGAGACCTCGGGCAGGTCCAGGCCCTCGCGCAACAGGTTGACGCCGACCAGCACGTCGTACTCGCCGAGGCGCAGGTCGCGGACAATCTGGATCCGTTCCAGGGTGTCGATCTCCGAGTGCAGGTAGCGGACCTTGATCCCGTACTCGAGCAGGTACTCGGTCAGGTCCTCGGCCATCTTCTTGGTCAGCGTGGTGACGAGGACGCGGTCGCCGGCCTCGGCGACAACCTTGATCTCGTTCATCAGGTCGTCGATCTGGTTCTTGGTGGCGCGCAGCACGATCTCCGGGTCGACGATCCCGGTCGGCCTGACGATCTGCTCGACGGTCCGCGTCGCCTCGGCCCGCTCGAAGGGCCCCGGCGTCGCCGAGACCATCACCAGCTGGTCGACCCGCTCGAGGAACTCGTCGAACTTGAGCGGCCGGTTGTCGATCGCCGAGGGCAGGCGGAAGCCGTAGTCGATCAGCGTCGTCTTCCGTGAACGATCCCCCTCGTACATGCCGCCGATCTGCGGGATCGTCTGGTGGGACTCGTCGACGAAGACGACGAAGTCGTCGGGGAAGTAGTCGATCAGGGTGTGTGGCGGGCTGCCGGGCGGGCGCCCGTCGAGGATGCGCGAGTAGTTCTCGATCCCCGAGGTGAAGCCGATCTCCTTGAGCATCTCGATGTCGTACGCGGTCCGCTGCCGCAACCGGTGCGCCTCGAGCTGCTTACCTTCGTCCTCCAACTCGGCGGTACGCGAGTTCAGTTCGTGGCGGATCTCCTCGACCGCCCGATCCAGGGTCTCGTCGCGGGTGACGTAGTGAGAGGCGGGCCAGACCGAGACGTGGTCGATCGTGTCGAGGATCTCGCCGGTCAGCGGGTCGAAGTGCTGGATTCCCTCGATCTCCTCGCCGAAGAGCGAGATCCGGTAGGCCGACTCGGCATAGGAGGGCATGATCTCCAGCACCTCGCCGCGAACCCGGAAGGAACCGCGCCCGAGCACCGCGTCGTTGCGCTGGTATTGCATTTTCACCAGCTTGCGCAGGACCTCGTCGCGGTCGATCCGCTCGCCGACTTTGAAGAGCTGCATTTTTTCGTTGTAGACCTGGGGTGACCCGATCCCGTAGATGCAGGAGACCGAGGCGACGATGATCACGTCGCGGCGCGCGAACAGCGCCGCCGTCGCGGCGTGGCGCAGGCGGTCGATCTCGTCGTTGATCGAGGAGTCCTTCTCGATGTAGAGGTCCTGGGCGGGGACGTAGGCCTCGGGCTGGTAGTAGTCGTAGTAGGAGACGAAGTACTCGACCGAGTTCTCGGGGAAGAACTCGCGAAACTCGTTGCAGAGCTGCGCGGCGAGCGTCTTGTTGTGGGCGATCACCAGGCTGGGGCGCTGGACGGCGGCGATCGTCGCGGCCATCGTGAACGTCTTGCCGGTGCCGGTCGCGCCGAGCAGGGTCTGGAAGTGCTCTCCCTGCTCCAACCCCTCGGCCAACCCGGCGATCGCCTTCGGTTGGTCGGCGGTCGGCGTGTAGGCCGGGTTGAGTGTGAACTCGGGCACCGGATGACCATAGCGTGGCGACTTTCCGTCCTTTTACGGGGGCTAAGTCGCCAAGCGGCTAGTCTGCGCGGCCGATGACCCGCTCACAGAAAGCTCTGGCCGGGTTCTTCGCCTTTGCGGGGACGATGCACTTCGTCATTCCGCGCAGCTTCGAAGCGATCATGCCGCCTTCGTTGCCGCGCCACCGCGAGGCCGTAGTCATCAGCGGCTTGGCCGAGATCGCCGGCGGTGCCGCCGTCCTCCCCGCCCGGACCCGTCGCCTTGCCCGCTGGTGGCTGCTCGGCCTACTGCTCACCGTCTTCCCGGCGAATATCCACATGGCGCTCAACCCCGAGCAGGTGCGCGGCCTTGACCTCGAGCGCGTCCCGCGCTGGGCCCTGTGGGCGCGGTTGCCGCTTCAGCCGCTGGCGATGATTTGGGTCTGGCGCGCCACTCGCTCCTGACGTAAGTAGGATAAACGTGACAGTTCCGGTTTGAAGTCCGCTGTCTGTAGAGCTTCTGTCGGCATACGCAGAGAATCCTGCCCATGAAACCACGCGACCGATTCGCCACCAGTCTGCGCAAAGCCCGGCAGAAAGCCGAAATCTCCCAAGAGGAGCTGGGTTTTCGCTGCGACTTGCACCGCACCGAGATCTCCCTGCTTGAGCGAGGTGGCCGTGAGCCGCGACTCGGCACGATTATCAAGCTCTCCAGCGCCCTCGAGGTGGCCCCGGAAGAACTCTGCACCGGCATCTCCTGGAGCGTCAAATCGCAGAAGTTCCTCTTCAAAAAATAGGGGCGGGCCCTTATGGGAAGAACTGTTCTATTAGGCCCCCGGCGGGGCCTAGAAAGCTTTCTAGGTTGGTCAGCAGCGAACGCGCGTCCTTGATCAGTTCGATTGCCTGGTCGACCGGGATCTGACGCACCGTGGCGCGCAGGGGCGCGGCGAGGAGTGGGTTGAGGGCGCCGGCGCGTTCGGCATCGCCGATCGCGCGCAGCAGGCCGGCGCGTATCGCACGTGCCAGCTCGGCGTCGCCGATCCCGTAGCGCTTGCTGAAGCGTTCACGCGATTGCGGGGTGGCGAGCGCCCGCGCAAGCGTCTCGCGGCTGACGCCCAGCTCACAGGCGGCGCCGTCGAGCGCCGAGAGCGAGAACTGCTGCGCGATCCCCTGTAGGCCTTCGGGTTCGGTCCAGGGCCGCGGCTTGCACGGGTCCTGCGTCTTCGCCGGCTCATACGAGGACCCGCCGGCGGCGAGATAGGCGACGACGAGGGCCAGCGAGGCGGCGATCGCGGCGAGGACCAGAAACCGTCCTTTCCCCTCCCCGCTCATAGATCCACCCGCCGCGCCAGGCCGATCGGGATCAAAGCCAGCAGCCCGATCAGGGCGCCGAGGCCGAAGGAGGGGCTGAAGGCGTGGGTCGCGGCGCGGTCGAGCTGGTCCTGCAGTTCTTCGCGCAGGAGGATCACGTCGGCGCGGGTAGCGGGGTTTTCAGGCAGCGGCTCGAAAGCGGGGCCAAGCGTCGGCACCTTCCCCCGCTCGCCTTCGAGCCGATCCTCGATCCGCTGGGCGAGCTGTAGCTTCAGCAACGGTTCGACCTTCGAGTCGAGCACGACCGCGGTGCTGGCGTCGAGCGCGTCATGGCGTTGCTGGGCGAGGTCGGCGGTGAACAGCGGGGTCAGCACGATCAGGCCGATCGCGACGCCGGCGTGCCGGGCGGAGATCGTCCAGCCACCATGGATCGCCTGCGGCGCCCGCCCGGCAAGCGCCGTCTCGGTCAGTGCCGAGAGGACCAGGGCGAGGCCGAGGCCGACCAGGATCTGCGGCGGCACGGTCAGCACGACGTCGGCGTGCGGCAGCAGGGCGAGGCCACCGAGGCCGCCGGCGACGAGGATCGCCCCCGCGGCTGCCCGGGCGCGCTCGCTTCCCACCGCCGGCCCCAGGCGGGCGCCGAGCAGGGCCGCCAGAGGCATCGCGGAAACGACAATCGCAGCGCCGATAGGGCTCAGGCGCCAGCCTTCGATCAGCAGCAGGACGAGCAGGAACAGCGCCGCGGCGATCGCCGCCGAGACCATTGCCAGGGCCAGGTTGGCGAGCAGGTGCGGGCGGCCGGTGCGGCGCAGCTCGGTTGAGATGACGCCCGTTGCCGCCTCGTGCCGGGCGACGGCAAGGACCGGCACTCCGGCGACAATCGCGATCGGCGCCTGGAGCAGAAAGATCGATTGCCAGGAGACGAGCTCAGTGAGCAGGCCGCCGACCGCCGGGCCGAGGGCGGCGCCGGCGGCGCCGGCCGTCGCCCAGATGGCAACCGCGCGGCGCTCGGAGCCGACCGTGGCCGGGAGCAGCTCCAGGACCGCGGTGACCGCCAGGGCACCGCCCAGCGCCTGCACGCAGCGGGCGGCGATAAGGGTGCTCAGCTCGGTCGAGAGCCCACAGGCGAGCCCGGCGCCGGCGAAGACGGCGAGGCCGATCGCCGCCGCGCGGCCGGGGCCGATGCGCCGTGCGAAGTGCGCGGCGGGGACCGCGGCCAGGGCCATCACCAGGTTGAAGGAGATCAGCACCCAGGTCACGCCGGCGACGCTGGTGTCCAGGTCGCGGTAGATCTGCGGCAGCGCCAGGACGACGATCGAGGAGTCGGCGAGGACGAGGGCGACGGCGACCGCGAGGGCGGTCAAGCGAGGGCGCGGCGGGTTCAATAGCCCAGCTCCTTGGCGTACTTGTCGCGATACGCCCGCTGCTTGTCGAGCACGTCTTCGACGTAGGCGCGGGTTTCGGGGAAGGGAATCGCGGCCACGGTCAACGCACTCCCGCCCCAGCGATTGACGTTGGTCGGGCCGGCGTTATAGGCGGCAAGGGCGGCAACCACATCTCCTTCATAGCGGTCGAGGAGTTCGCGCAGCAGATAGGTCCCGTAACGGATGTTGATTTCCGGATCGCCGAGGTCGCCGAACTGGAAGGTGGTGCCACCGCTGTGGCGCTCGATGTCCTTGGCTGCTTGCGGCGTGATCTGCATCAGGCCGCGTGCGCCGGCGCTGGAGGTGCGGTCGTCGAACTTCGACTCGGCGTAGATCACGGCGGCGATCAGGGATGCGTCGACGTGCTTTTCGTCTGCCTGCTGACGGATGATGTCCTCGTGGCGCAGCGGCAGCGTCAGCTCCTGGATCACGTCGCCGAACTTGCCGAATAGCCCCAGCGCCAAGCCCGCGGCGACGCCGGCCATGACGGCCGCCCCGCCGACGAGCAGCCGTCTCCGGCGCCTCGCCGTTCGCTTCATGCACGCAGCTTCTCGACAAGGGCGGACAGCTCCCGCTCGAGGTCCTCGACGCTGCCGTCGTTCTCGACGACGTGCGCCGCGCGCGACGCCTTTTCTGCCTGGGCCAGCTGACGCGCCTCGCGCTCGTCGACGAGGGCATGGCCGCGCGCCCGGGCGCGCTCAGCCCGCACCGCGTCCGAAGTGACAACCGCGACGGTCGTGCCGAAGACCCCCTCCATCCCGGTCTCGAACAGCAACGGCACCTCGACGACGGCCACATCGGCCTCTTCGGGCAACGATGCAAGCCAGGCACCGATCCGTTCTCCCACCAAGGGATGGATCTGCCCCTCGAGCCACTTCAGCTCGTCGGTGTCGGCGAAGACGATCGAGCCGATCCGCTCGCGGTCGACCTTCCCGCCGAGAGCGACCTCCTCCCCCCACCTCTCCACCAGCCGCGAAAGCAACGGCTCGCCCTCGAGCAGCTCGTGAACCACCGCGTCACTGGAGATCGTCTCCGCCCCCAGCCGCCCAAAGGCGGCAAGAGCCTCGGACTTCCCAGCCGCGATCCCTCCAGTAAGCCCGATCGTAAGCGGCCGGGCCACAGCCCAGCTCAGGACTCGGGCGGAGCCTCGGTCGACTCGTCAGCCACAGGCTCCTCAGCCTCAGGCTGCTCAGCTGCGGGCTCCGCCGGGGCCTCAGCCTCAGGCGCCTCGGCTTCAGGCTCCTCAGCCGCCTCATCGGTTGGGGCGGTCGCCTCCTCGGCAACGGGCTCCTCAGCTCCCTCAGCCACGACCTCGGCAGCAGGCTCCTCAGCTGGCGTCTCGACCGCCGGTTCCTCAGGCGCCTCGTCCGTGGGTGGCGTGGGGGTGGGTTCCTCCTCCGTAGCCTGCGAGGAGGAGGTGCCCTCCCCCGCGACAGGACCCGCGGCTGAGGCCTCCGAACCCCCGGAGTCGGCCCCAGCAGCTTCCAGCTGCTCGCCAAGGTCCCCCATCGGCATGTTCTGGCCCTCGACCCGCTTGATGCTCAGCGAGAGCCTCCGCCGCTCCTCGTCGATCTCGAGGATCTTCACGTTCAGCGTGGAGTTCGGCTCGACCACCTCGCTCGGGTTCTCGACGTGGTGGTCGGCGAGCTCGGAGATGTGGACCAGGCCCTCGACCCCGGGCAGGATCTCGACGAAAGCGCCGAAGGCGACGACCTTGGTCACCGTGCCCTCCAGCACGTCGCCCGAGCGGTGGGTGCTGATCACCCGCTGCCACGGGTCCTCCTGGGTCTGCTTGAGGCCGAGCGAGATGCGCTGGCGGTCACGGTCGATGTCGAGCACTTTGATCCGCACCGTGTCGCCGATCGCGACGACCTCGGAGGGATGGTTGACGTGGCTCCAGGAAAGCTCGGAGATGTGGATCAGGCCGTCGATCCCCTCGAGGTCGACAAAGGCGCCGAAGTCGACGATGTTGGAGATCTTGCCCTCGACCACCTGGCCGGCCTCGAGCCGGTCGAGGATCTGCTCGCGGACCTCCTTACGCTCTTCCTCGAGCACGGCGCGCCGCGAGAGCACCACGTTGTTGCGGCTGCGGTTGAGCTCGATCACTTTGCACTCGAGCGTCTGCCCGAGGAACTCGTCGAGATTGTGGACGCGGCGGATGTCGACCAGCGAGGCGGGCAGGAAGCCGCGCACTCCGAGGTCGAGGATCAGGCCGCCCTTGACGACCTCGATGACGCTGCCTTCGACCGGTTCGCCCGACTCGGCGGCCGCCTCGATGCGGCGCCAGGCCTTCTCGAAGCGCGCACGCTTCTTGGAGAGGACGAGGCGGCCCTCCGCGTCCTCTTTGGTGAGCACGAGCGCGTCGATCTCCTCGGCCAGCTCGACCTCGTCGGCCGGGTCGACCGACTTGCGGATCGAGAGCTCGGTCGAGGGGATGACTCCCTCCGACTTGTAGCCGATGTCGACGAGCACCTCGTCTTTGTCGATCCGCACGACCTTGCCTTTGACGACGTCACCCTCGTCGAAGGAGACCATCGTCGCCGCGTAGTTCGGCACGATCTTGCCGTCGATTTCGACCAGCAGGCCGTTGGAGCCCTCGACCGGGGAACCGGTCGGAGCGTCAGGAGTCAAGGTCGTATCGGTCAAGGACACAGCGGGGGATAATTGCAGAGTGGATACGCTCCACGTCGTGCCGGTTAGAGCGACCAAGCGCGGCGACGAGCGAACTCCGTTGACTGGGGAGTATGACGTGTTGATCTGCGGGGCCAGCTTCGCCGGTCTCGCAGTGGCCCGCGAGCTGGCCGGCTCCGGCGCCGACGTGCTGATCGTCGATCGCTACGAGATCGGCGAGCGGCAGACCTCGGCCTGCGGCATCCCCACCGAGTGGCTGCGGAAGACCGGCCTGATCGGCGCCGAGCGGCAGCGCTTCGACTCGCTGCTCATCCACACGCCACACGGCAAGAGGCGTTACGAGCTGCCCTGGACCTTCTCGACCTTCGACTACCGCACGCTCTGCGAGCTGCTCTGGGACCAGTGCGACGCCCGCTTCGAGACCGCAAAGGTGAACGGCCGCGCCGCGGCGGCCAACGGCGACGGCGCGATCGCGGTCGATACCGACCGCGGCGTGCTCTCAGCCCCGCTCGTCGTCGACGCGCTCGGCTGGCGTCGCATGCTCGCCTCCGGCGACGGCTTCCAGCCCCCCGACGCGCCGCTCTCGCGCGGCCTCGAGGTGCACCCGGGCGGCAGCAGCGAGGACCTCGAGGTGTGGATCGACCGGCGCTATGTCCCGGCGGGCTACGGCTGGTCCTTCCCGGCTCGCGACGAGCTGCGGATCGGCGTCGGCTCCTTCGACCCCCGCTTCCATGTCCGCGCGACGACCGAGCTGCTGGCCGAAGACCTCGGCAGCGAGCGCGTCCGCTACCAAGGGAACTGGATCCCGCACAAGCTGCGCCGCGCCACTGAGGGCGGCGTCTTCTTCGTCGGCGACTCGGCCGGCCACTGTCTGCCGCTGACCGCCGAGGGGATCAGGACCGCGCTCTACTTCGGCGTCGCGCTCGGGCGCGAGCTGCGCGACGCCTACGAGGGAAATCAGGACCGCGACCGCGCGGCGTCCCGCTACACGGAGTTCCACGACTCCCACGAGTGGAAGTTCCGCTGGATGCTGCGCGTGCAGCAACTCGTGCCGCGCATTCCCCCGCGCCTGCTGGGCCCGATGATCCGGCTGCTCGGCTCCAAGCGCTTCGTCGACTGGTCCTTCGAGCACTACCTGCGGATCGCGCCGCCGCCGGCCTCAGCGGACGACGAGAACGGTGCCGGCCATCAACAGGGCGACGCCGAGAATCCGCTCGGGGCTGAGCGGGACCTGGTCGAGGCCGAACAGGCCTAAACGGTCGATCGCCACCGAGGCGGTCAGCTGGCCCGCGATCGTCGCCGCCGCCACGCCGCCGGCGCCGACCACAGAGACGGCGATCAGCGCGTTGGTGACGTAGACCGCGCCGAGCAGCCCGCCGAGCAGGTAATACCAGCTGACGTCGAAGGTCGAGCCGAGGCCGCCGGCCTTGCCGCTGAGGACGACGATCGCGGCGAGGGCGATAGTGCCGACGCCGAAGGAGACGAGCGCCGCCGGCAGGCTGCCGGTCCCCCGGCCGAGCCCGGCGTTGATCGGCGCCTGCAGCGCGATCAGGCCGCCGGCAAGCGCGGTGAGGAGGACCGCAAGGCCCTTATCCACGAGCGTGGCCTGACGAGAGCGTGATTTTCGTGCGGCGCGCGTGTTGCATCGAACAAGAGTCCGCGGTGGTTGAACCGCCGTGCTGTCATATCAGTACCGCAAGGAGAGATCGAGCCGCAGATGCCACCACCAGCCGAGGGATTCGCCTCCCGTTTCTTCGTCGGCACCGCCCTGCGCACGCAGCCGGACCGGCGGCTGGTCACGCTCGTCCGCGAGGGGTACGAGACCGCCTTCGAGGAGATCGTGCGGCGCTATGGGCGGCCACTCGGGCGCTACGCCGCATCGATCGTCGGCGGGCGCTCCGAGGACGTTCTCCAGGACGCCTTGGCGAAGGCCCTGCCGGCGCTGCGCCGCGACGACGCCGAGATCGACCTGCGGCCGTGGCTCTTTCGGATCGTCCGCAACACGGCGCTGAACGATCTGCGCGACAGGCCTCCGTCAGCTGAGGCTCTCGCGGAGACGATCGCCGGGGGGCGTAACCCGGTCGAGGAGCTTGAAAGCCGCGAGGAGCTCGCCGACCTGATCAGGCGCCTGCAGGCGCTGCCCGAGCCGCAGCGTGCGGCCATTGTCATGCGAGAGCTGGAGGGGCTCGGCCACGATGAGATCGCGGCGGCGCTGGGCCTCAGCGACGGCGGCGCCCGGCAGGCGATCTACCGGGCACGGCAGGCGCTCCGCGACGGCGCGGGCATGCTCATCCCGCTGCCGCTCCTGCAGGCGATGCTTGCCGGCGGTGGCTCCGGCGCAGCGGATTCGGCGATCGGCGCGGGTGCGAGCGCGGCGGGACTCGGCGGGACCGGGGTAGCACTGAAAGCAACCGCCGTGACCGTCCTGGCGGTTGGCGCCGTCGGCGCCGGCATCGTCGCACAGGGACATCGGCACGTCGAACCGCGCGGCGGGGGCGCAAACCGGGCTGCGCGCAGCGCCAGGTCCGGCGCAGAGCGTGTTTCCACGCCCCTGCCCGCTGTGGCGCCTGCCGCGAACGTGGAGCAGCGGGCGGGCGAGGGTACGCGAGGCCGGGCCAGGCGACACGGCGGTGGGCGGGATGAAGCTCGGCTCGGCCGCTCGGCCGCTCTCGCCGCGAGTCGTGTAGACGGACCCGGCCCGTCGGCCCGGCATGGATCGCCGCATCGCGAGCATGGCCACGGCGGGCCGGACGGGAGCAGCGGCCACCCAGGCCGACACCCCGGCGGACACGGCCCCGGGGGCGGCGGCCCACGTCCCGGGCGCCATCGCGGCGACCCCGCGCCGCCGGGCCACGAAGGGCGTGGCGAACGCGGTGGCCGGCGCGACGGCAGCGGGGGCACGGGCTCGCCCAAGGCCGGTGGGCATCGCGGCGGCGGCTCCGGCTCCGCTCGCAAGCCGAGCCATCCTCCCGCACCCCCGGACGGAGAAGAGTCGGGCGGATCGGGTGGCCGCGACGAACCTGGCGACCCCACCGGTGAAACGGCCGATGGCGGCTCCGGTGCCCGGGGCGGCGAAGAACCTCAGTGATCTTCGCCCTCGCTTGGTGTTCTTCTAAGTGAAGTGTGTTCAGGCAAACAAACGTAGGAGGCAAAGATGAATCCGCAGGGCAATAGGACCCGGCTCGCAGCGGTGCTGGTCGCAGTCGCGGCGGCCCTGGCACTCGTGGCGCTGCCGGGCCTCGCTGCAGCGCACCACGGTCACGACGGCCCGGCCGACGCCGGCACGATCCAGTCCTTCGACCAGGAAACCGGCGCCCTCGCCATCGACCTGGCCGACGGCGGCAGCGTGAGCGGGCTCGTCACTCCCCGCACGCACATTCATTGCGACAATGGCAGGCACCAGGGCCGACACGGCCTGCGCCATCGCCTGCGTGGGCACGGCGCCACCGCGCCGGGCCACAGCGAGAACCCCGGCAAGGGCGCCGAGCACTCGGCCCGCTGCACGACCGACGACCTGGTCACGGGGGCAACGGTCAAGTTCGCCGACCTGGTCCTCGTCGACGGCAAGGCGATCTTCAAACTGGTCGCGCTTCCGAAGCCGTCCGCGCCTGAGCCGGTGGCACCGCCGAGCAGCTAGGGC
Organism: uncultured Solirubrobacterales bacterium; assembly: GCA_963837695.1. GTDB lineage: Bacteria > Actinomycetota > Thermoleophilia > Solirubrobacterales > 70-9 > VRUE01. The sequence continues at coordinate 62,921 of CAWINZ010000001.1, forward strand.
GGGTCCACGTCACTTGGCGTCGAGCCAGTCCGCGCCGACGCCGATGTCCACCTCGAGTGGCGGATCGAGCTGGTAGGCGGCGCACATCTCGCGCCGCACCAGCTCGGTCGCGTCCTCCATCTCCCCCGGCGGGCCCTCGAAGAGCAGCTCGTCGTGGATCTGCAGGACGAGGCGCGTCTCCCCCCCGCCTCGGCCAGGGCGTTCTGGCAGCGCACCATCGCGACCTTGATGATGTCGGCGGCGGTGCCCTGGATCACCGTGTTCACCGCCAGCCTCTCCCCCAGTTTCCTCGTGTTCGGGTTGCCCGAGCGCAGCTCGGGGATCGAGCGGCGGCGCCCCATCAGGGTCCGCACGTAACCCACCTCCTGGGCCTGTTCCACCACCTGCTCACGAAAGGCCCGCACAGCGGGAAAGCGCTCCAGGTAGCGGGCGACGAACTCCTCGCCCTCTTTGCGGGGGATGTTGAGCCGGTCGGCGAGGCCGAAGCCGGTCAGCCCGTAGACGATCCCGAAGTTGACCATCTTCGCCTTCGAGCGCCGGCCGACGTCGACCTCGTCGCGTGAGATGTCGAAGACCTCGGCGGCGGTCGCCGCGTGGACGTCATCGCCGGCGCGGAAGATCTCCTTCAGCACCTCCTCCTCGGCGACGTGGGCGAGCACGCGCAGCTCGACCTGGCTGTAGTCGGCGGAGAGCAGGCGGGCGCCGCGCTCGGCGACGAAGCAAGCACGGACCGGGCGGCCGACCTCGGTGCGGATCGGGATGTTCTGCAGGTTGGGGTTGGTACTGGAGAGACGGCCGGTGGTGGTCGCCGCCTGGTTGAAGGTGGTGTGGACGCGGCCGGTGGCGGGATCGATCAGGTCGGGCAGCGAGTCGAGGTAGGTGTTCTTGAGCTTGGTCAGCTCGCGCCACTGCTCGATCTTCTCGACGATCGGGTGCTCGTCGCGGATCTGAGCAAGGACGCGGGCGTCGGTGGAGAAGCCGGTTTTGCCGCGCCGTTTTTTCGACAGGCCGAGCTTCTCGAAGAGGACGCGGCCGACCTGCTGCGGCGAGCCGATCGTGAACTCTTCCTCGGCCAGCTCGAAGATCTCCTTCTTCAGGGTCTCGATGCGCTCGCCGAAGCCGGCGCCGACCTCGGCCAGCCGCTCGGCGTCGAGCTTCAGCCCCTCACGCTCCATCGCGGCGAGGACGTGCACAAGCGGCAGCTCGACTTCATGCAGCAGCGACTCGAGCTCGAACTGCTCGAGCCGCGGGCGCTGTGCCTCGGTGAGGGCGGCGACCAGGCGCGCCTCCACGGCCGGGTCGAGGCCTGCCTCGACCTCCTCGCCGAGCGCGAGCTGGCCGTCCTCCTCGGCATCGCCGGCGGCGGCGCCCTCGGCGAGGCCGATGCCGGCATCGGCGGCGAGCTCGGTCAACTCGTAGGTGCGGCGCTGGGGCTCGAGCAGGTAGGCGGCCAGCATCGTGTCGTGGTCCAGCGCCGGCTCGACCCCCTCGCGGGCGGCGGCGGCGAGCAGGCCGTGTCGCCCGCCGCCGAGCGACTTGAGGTCGTGGGCGGCGATCGGGCGGTCGCCGAGGGCGACCGCGAGCTCGTCGAGGCTCGCCGAGCCGGCGAGGATCCGCTCACCCTGCGCCGCCGCCCAGCGGTCAGCGGCGATCGCCAGCGCCACCGGCCCCGGCTCGAGGTCGCCGGGCGTCCCCTCCTCCACCTCGACGGCCAGCTCCTCCTCGACGCTGCGCCCGGGCACCGCCTCGCCCTCGGGCAGCGCTTCTTCGAGCCGCTCCAAGACAGCCCGCAGCTCGAACTCGCGCATGAAGTCGCGCAGGGCGCCGCGGTCGGGCTCGGAGCCCATCGCCGCGGCCAGGTCGACGCCGGTCTCGATCTCGTACTGCAGCGTCGCCAGGTGCTTCGACATGCGCGCGTCGTCGGCATGCTCGACCAGGTTCTGCTTGCGTTTGGCGCCGGAGATCTCATCGACGCTGGCCAGGACCCGCTCCAACGTGCCGAATTGCTGCAGCAGCTGGGTCGCGGTTTTCTCGCCGATCCCCGGGACGCCCGGGATGTTGTCTGAGGTGTCGCCGCGCAGCCCCATCAGGTCGGTGATCAACTCGGGCGGCACGCCGTAGCGCTCCTCGACCGCCGCCTCGTCGTAGATCTTGGTCTCGGTGATCCCGCGCGAAGTGCTCATCACCCGGATCCCCGGCCCGACCAGCTGGTAGGCGTCACGGTCGCCGGTCACGACCATCACCGGAATCCCCTCCTCGCGCGCCTGCCGAGTAAGCGAGGCGATCACGTCGTCGGCCTCGAAGCCCTCGACCTTGACGTTGGTGTAGCCGAAGGCCTCGACCAGCGGCATCAGGTTCGGCCACTGCTCGCGCAACAGATCGGGGCGCGGTTTGCGCCCGGCCTTGTAGAGGTCGTAGGTGACCTCGCGCCCCGACATGCCGGCGTCCCAGGCGACGACCACGCCGGCGGGATGATGCTCGTCGATGATTTTCACCAGCATCGAGGCGAGCCCGTAGATCGCGTTGGTCGGCCGCCCATCGCTGGTCCCAATCGACTCGGGCAGCGCGAAGAACGCCCGGTAGGCGAGCGAGTTGCCGTCGATCAGGAAGAGCTCGGGCTTCTCGGCTGGGTCAGGCGGACCGGGCGGCATCGGCGCCAACTCTAAGGCGCGGTCCGGCCCTTGGGGCGTTCATTCCGACGAGCCCCTAAAGGGAGCCCCTCGCGGCCACCCACTCGCACGGCTGGCCGGTGACCCCGGCGATCAGGTCGAAGTCCTTGTCGTAGTGGAGCACGACCAGATCAGCGCGTGCGGCGGCTACCGCGATCATCGCATCCGACATCGAGGGGGCTCGATGCGGCGACCCACCCTTCTCGGCGAGCGCCTGGCAGATGTCCAGCGCCCGCTCCCAGTCGGAGTTGTCGAAGCGCGCCTGGTCGAGCGCCGCGAGGTCTTCGCGAAGAGCCCCGTACTCCTTGCCATTGGAGGCGCTGTGCAGCAACTCCCACATGACTGGGCCGCAGGTCGCGATCTGGCCGGTCACGAGCCGGCGGCCAAAGCTCTCGCGCAGGGCCTGTGGGGCACTGGGGCGGCGCCCGTGCGCCCAGGCGCTGGTGTCAGCCAAATAGGCAGCCATGCCTCAGTCGAAGTCGAAGGTTCTGGGCTGGCGCATCTCCTTGAGCCGCTCAGGGAAATCCTCGGGCAGCTCCAGCTGGGCCAAGCGATCGAGATGAGCCTGGCGGACGACCCGCTGAAGCGACTCTCGCACCGTGGCGGTCATGCCCTTGGTGCCGGCAGCCCGTTCGGCTTTCCGCAGGAGCTCCTGATCGACGATGAGCGAAGTACGCTTTCCCATCGGCATAGGATACCGCTCCATCGGCGGCAACGTGCGTATGTCTTGTATGGCAGTTTGCATATAGAGGTCTGCGCGCGGTGATCGCTTCGCCCCTCCAAGTCCGTGGCGAGCAAAGTTCTCCCCCCTGCGGGCCGACCAACCCACGCAATGTCCGGCGAACGAATCTGATTCGATAGCCGACATGGCCGTCAGCGCTCAGTACAGCGTCACGATCCGAGTCGAGCTCGATGCGCGGCAGGAGCCCTTGGGCAAACTGACCGCGGCGATCGCCGAGGCGGGTGGCCAACTGCAAGGCGTCGACCTCGTTCCGGGTGCCGGCGGCGAGGGCAAACGGGTGCGCGAGTTCACGATCGACGCCCAGGATCGCGAGCACTGGGAGCGGATCCTGCGCGGGATCGGCTCGACCCGTGGCGCCAAGGTGCTCGACTACGTCGACCGCACGATGCAGATGCACCGCGGCGGCAAGATCTCGGTTGAGAACAAGTATCCGCTGAAGACGCGCGACGACCTCTCGATGGCCTACACGCCCGGCGTCGCCCGCGTCTGCCAGGACATCGCCGCCGACCGGGCCAAGGCCTTCGAGTACACGATCAAGAAGAACACCGTCGCCGTCGTCTCCGACGGCAGCGCCGTGCTCGGCCTCGGCAACATCGGCCCCGAGGCGGCGATGCCGGTGATGGAGGGCAAGGCGATGCTGTTCAAGGAGTTCGCCCAGGTGGACGCCTTCCCGATCTGCCTCGACACCCAGGACGCCGAGGAGATCATCAAGGCGGTCGAACTGATCGCCCCCACGTTTGGCGGCATCAACCTCGAGGACATCTCCGCGCCGCGCTGCTTCGAGATCGAGGAGCGGCTGAAGAAGTCGCTCGACATCCCCGTCTTCCACGACGACCAGCACGGCACCGCGGTGGTCACCATGGCGGCGCTCTTCAACGCGTTGAAGATCGTCGGCAAGCCGATCGAGCAGCTGCGCGTGCTCGTCGTCGGCCTCGGCGCCGCCGGGGTAGCGGTGACCAAGATGATGCTCGCCTCCGGAGTTACCCATGTGGTCGGTTGCGACCGCCAGGGCGCGCTCTCGACCGAGCGCGAGGACTACCAAGCCGGCGAGATGAGCCCGATCAAGCGCTGGTACGCGGAGAACTCGAACCCGGAGAAGCTCGGCGGCCAGCCCGCCGACGTGATCGAGGGTATGGACCTCTTCGTCGGCCTCTCCGGCCCCGGGATCATCTCCGCCGAGGCGCTGGACAAGATGAACGACGACGCGATCGTCTTCGCGATGGCCAACCCGACGCCCGAGGTGATGCCCGAGGACGCCGCTCCCTACGTGCGCATCATGGCCACCGGGCGCTCCGACTACCCGAACCAGATCAACAACGTGCTCTGCTTCCCCGGGATCTTCCGTGGCGCCCTCGACGCCGGCTCACCCAACATCACCGAGGAGATGAAGCTGGCGGCCGCCCGCGGCATCGCCGAAGTGGTCGAGGAGGATGACCTCTCCGAGGACTACGTGATCCCCAGCGTCTTCAACCGCGACGTCGCGCCCCTGGTGGCGAAAGCGGTAGTCGAAGAAGCCAAGCGCGAGGGCCTGGCCCGCTTCAGCGAGGAGACCGGCACCTTCTCCACGGTGGAGGTCGGTTAACCGGGTGAGGGTCCTGGTCACCGGAGCGAGCGGCTTCATCGGCTCGGCGCTGTGCGACGCGCTGCTCGCCCGCGGTGACTCGGTCGTCGGCCTCTCCCGCGACCCGCAGCGTGCCCGTTCCACGAACCCGAGCGTCGTCTGGCATGCCTGGGAGCCGACGCTCGAACGGCCACCGCAAGCGGCTTTCGAGAACATCGACGGGGTCGTCAACCTCGAGGGCGAGAAGATCAACCAGCGCTGGACCGACGAGGCCAAGCGGCGGATCATGGAGAGCCGTCGCAAAGGCACCCGCAACCTGATCGCGGCGCTCGCCGGCCTCGAGAAAAAGCCCAAAGTCCTCGTCAACCAGTCGGCGATCGGCTTCTACGGCGACCGTGGCGACGCCATGGTCGACGAGTCTGCCGAGTCCGGCGAGGGCTACGACGCCGAGGTAGTGCGCGAGTGGGAGGCCGCCGCAGGCGACGCCGAGGGCGTCGGAGTGCGACTCGTCATCGTCCGCACCGGCCACGTGCTCGATGCGAGCGGCGGCCTGCTCGGCGAACTGCTGACGCCGTTCAAACTCGGCGTCGGCGGGCCGATTGCCGGCGGGCGCCAGTACATGTCCTGGATCCACATCGACGACGAGGTCGGGATCTTGCTCTGGGCGCTTGACAACGAGACTGTCAGCGGCACGGTCAACTCGACCGCGCCCAACCCGGTCACCAACCGCGAGTTCTCCCACGCGATCGGACGGGCGCTTGGCCGACCGGCATCGGTCCCGGTACCGGGGTTCGTGCTCGACCTCAAATTCGGCGGCGAGTTCGGGAGGGTCCTGCGGGGCGGCCAAAGGGTCCTGCCCCGCAGAGCGCTCGACCTCGGATATGAGTTTCGCTATCCGGAGATCGACGGGGCGCTGAAGAACTTGTTGTAGGTAAGGGCCGGGTGACCCCTCCCCCGAAAGCCGTCGCGCAGCTGGTCGCTTGCCTGGGTTTGAAGCGCGGTTCCTTGAGCTTTCGTGGAGGGGTCACCCGGCCCTCTTCACAACGGCTATTCCAGAGCCGCGTTGACCGATTCGCGCAGGGAGCCGGAGCTGCCAGCTTCATCCACGGCCTTGAGGAGCTTCTTCATTGCTGCTTTCCCCGAGGTTTGGGGGAGCTGGGCGATTCCGGCGGTTTCCAGGATTGGTTCGGAGAAGCGGGAGGCGGCGCGGGTCGGTTCGCCTATGTAGCCGATCGAGCCGGCGTCCTCGGTGACGCGACGAGCGTTAGCTCCGATCTGAGCGAGGTCGAGCCCGCGGGGGCTTTCAGATCTCGGCAAGCAAACGACACCAACCCGCACATCCCCAGCTCGCCCCCCATCCCGCGCAAGCTCCCGTTTCGCTTCAGCGCAAAGAGACCGGGCCGCATAGACGCTGACCCACGCCCCCGAAGTCACACCATCGCTCTCGCCACAGCCAGCCACGACCCCGATAAGAAGGAACGCGACCAGAGCTTTCTTGGGCTGTCGAGAAGGGAGCCTCACCGCTCACCCAAAGAAAACCTCGGCCTCTTCGTAGAGCTCCTTGGGCACCGTCTTCAGTTCCGCCGTAGCCTCGCCGATCTGCACGAGCGCGATATCCGTGCCGCGCAGCGCCGTCATCATGCCCCAGCTGCCGTTGTGGACGGCGTCAATCGCGTGCAGGCCGAAGCGCGTCGCGAGCACCCGGTCGAAGGCCGTCGGCGTGCCGCCGCGCTGCACGTGGCCGAGCACGGTCGCCCGGGTCTCCTTGCCGGTCTTCTGCTCGATCTGACCCTCGAGCCAGTGCGCGATGCCGCCGAGGCGGGCGTGGCCGAAGGCGTCGAGGCCTTTGTCTTGGGCCTCGGGGATGCCGCCCTTGGGCTGGGCGCCCTCGGAGACGACGACGATCGGCGCGAAATGGGCCTCCAGGCGCCGCCCGACCAGCTCGCAGACCTCGTCAAGATCGAAAGGCTGCTCGGGGATCAGGATCACGTTGGCGCCGCCCGCAAGGCCGGCGTGGAAGGCGATCCAGCCGGCGTGACGACCCATCACCTCGACGATCAGCACGCGGTGGTGGCTGTCGGCGGTGGTGTGGAGGCGGTCGATCGCCTCCATGGCGATATTGACCGCGGTGTCGAAGCCGAAGGTGTAGTCGGTGGCGCCGAGGTCGTTGTCGATCGTCTTCGGCACGCCGACCACACGCACGCCGTGCTCCTCGTGCAGGCGGGCGGCGACGCCGAGCGTGTCCTCGCCGCCGATCGCGATCAACCCGTCGATACCTTCGTCGGCGACGTTCTCGACGATCCGCTCCGCTCCGCCGTCCTCCTTGAAGGGGTTGGTCCGCGAGGAGCCGAGGATCGTCCCGCCGCGCGGCAGGATGCCGCGCACCTCGGGCACCCCGAGCGGTCGGCTGTCGCGCGTCATCGGCCCGTGCCAGCCGTCGCGGTAGCCGACGAACTCGTGACCCAGGTGTTCGACTCCCTTGCGGACGATCGCCCGGATCACCGCGTTGAGCCCTGGGCAGTCGCCCCCGCCGGTAAGCACCCCGATCCGCATCGACTCAGCTTAGATGAGCGACACAGTCGATCTGAAGGCGGTCAGAGAGAGCCAGCGGCAGGAAATCGCGCCAGACCTTTCGCTCGGTCGACCGGAGGGCGAGGCCACGCTTGGGGCGGATCTGCGCTGCTTCTCAGGAACCGGTGGGCTTGAAGACCCGGATCGTCGCGCCGATCAGCAGCACGCCGAAGAAGATCAAGCCGGCGACGCCGCCGCCCTGGCCGAGCCAGGCATAGCCGACGGTGGTTGCGGCGAGCGCCATGAAGAGGGTGACCACGAGTCCCATGCGGCGCGAATCCTAGTCGAAGCGGCGGTCCTTGGGGCCGGTCCCGGTAGGGCTTCCACTTAACTTTTTCGGTGGGACCCTTTCAGGCTGGCGCCCGGATGCCGACACCGAAAAAGTACAAGACGTTCCAGCCCTACCGGGACCGGCTCTGAGCGTCGCGCGAGTTGCGCAAGAACTGGCTGACCGCATCGGCGGCGGCTGAAGCTGAGCCGGCCTCTCCCGCCGCGCGGACCAGGCGACTGCCGACGATTACGCCATCGGCAATTTCGCCTACTTCGGCGACCTGCTCGGGGGTGCCGATGCCGAAGCCGACGGCTACCGGCACGTCAGCGTCGGCCTTGGTTGCGGCTACCAGCTCGGTGAGACCGGCCGGGAGCTGCTGCCGCTCTCCCGTCGTCCCCACGCTGGAGACGACGTAGATGAAGCCCTGCGCCGCGGCGCAGATGCGGGCGCGGCGCTCGGGCGGGGTGGTCGGCGCCAGCAGCGGCACGAGTGCCAGCCCGGCGCCAGAGAGCGCCCTGCGAATGTCATTGGCCTCGTCGAGCGGCAGATCAGGCACGATCGCCCCGGCCGCGCCCGCGGCGGCGGCGCGGCGGGCGAACTCGGCGGCACCCCCGTGCGCGAGCACCATGTTCGAGTAGACCATCAGCACGACCGGAATCCGCTCCGACACCGAGGCGCAGATCTCAAGCGTGCTCTCCAGAGTCGCACCGGCGGCCAGAGCCTCCGTTGCAGCCGCATGGATAGTCGGCCCATCGGCCAGCGGATCGGAAAAGGGCACCCCAAGCTCGATCAAATCCGCCCCGGACTCCACGTACGCCGCAGCTATCGCAAGTGAGGCCGCCTGCTCGGGAAAGCCACCCATCATGTAGGGCATCAACGCCGCCCGCCCTTCCTCACCAGCTTTCCCAAAGGCCACCGCGATCCGCTCCACCCCAACCAGCTTATGCGCAGTGGGGATAGGGGGATGGCTCGCCGGAGCCTCCACGCTGTTGCTCCGCCGAGTCATCCCCCTATCCCCACCCAGCGGCCGCTCCGTCGAGTCATGCCCGGTCCCCCCCTCCACCAGTCAACGCCACGACCTCAGCCAAGTCCTTATCGCCCCTGCCGCTCAGGCAGAGCACGTCATAGCCATCGCCTCCACCGTTCTCGAGCAGCCAGGCGATCGCATGGGAGGACTCGAGCGCCGGAATGATCCCCTCCAACCGCGCCAGCTCGGCGAAAGCAGCAAGGGCCGCCGCGTCGGTGACAGCGGTGTAGGTGGCGCGGCCGGTGTCGCGCAGCTGCGCATGCTCGGGGCCGGCCCCTGGATAGTCGAGGCCCGCCGAGACCGAGTGGGCCTCGAGGATCTGGCCCTCATCGTCGGCGATCACCGCCGAGAGCGAGCCGTGCAGGACGCCGGTGCCCCCCGCCCCCAGCGAAGCGCCGTGGCGACCGCTGTCGAGACCCTCACCGGCCGCCTCGACGCCGATCAACTCGACGCCGGCGTCGGCGATGAAGGGCGTGAAGATGCCGATCGAGTTCGAGCCGCCGCCGACGCAGGCGATCACCCGGGACGGCAGGGCATCCTCGGCGGCGAGCGCCTGCTCACGCGACTCGTCGCCGATCACCCGCTGCAGGTCGCGGACGAGCGCCGGAAAAGGCGCCGGCCCGACCGCCGAGCCGATCACGTAGTGGGTCGTCTCGACATTGGCGACCCAGTCGCGAATCGCGGCGCTGACGGCCTCCTTGAGCGTGCGCGCCCCGGCGTCGACCGGGGCAACCTCGGCCCCGAGGAGCTTCATCCGCTCGACGTTGGGCGCCTGGCGGCGGATGTCCTCGGTGCCCATGTAGACGACGCACTCGAGCCCCAGCAGCGCGCAGGCGGTCGCGGTCGCGACGCCGTGCTGGCCGGCGCCGGTCTCGGCGATGATCCGCGGCTTGCCCATCCGCTGCGCCAGCAGCACCTGGCCGACGGCGTTGTTGATCTTGTGGGCGCCGGTATGGGCGAGATCCTCGCGCTTCAGGTAGACCCGTCGCCCAACCCGCTCGGAGAGCCGTTCGGCGAGGTAGAGCGGCGTCGGGCGACCGATGAAATCGCGACGCAGCGACGCCAGGCGCACGCGGAAGTCCTCGTCCCCACTCGCTGCCGCCCAAGCGGCCGTCAGCTCGTCGAGCGCCGGGATCAGCGTCTCGGGGACGTAGCGGCCGCCGTAGGGGCCGAATCTCTCCTCTATGGCCGGGCTCATCCAGCGCCAACGCTAGCCGCTTGCGCCGCCTCAAAGAAGGCGGTCATGGCGGCGTGGTCCTTGCGACCGGGCTCGGCCTCGACCCCACTCGCCACATCGACCGCATAGGGACGCGTGACCGCGATCGCCTCAGCCACATTCTCCGGCCGCAGGCCGCCGGCGACGATCGCCGGTATCTCAGAGCGCCGCTCGCCCAGCAACCCCCAATCGAAGCTCTCCCCGGTGCCGCCAAACAGGCCCTTCGCACCCTTGTCGAAGAGATGAAAATCCGTCCGGAACGCCTCCGCCGCATGAACGTCGGCAGCGCTCGAAACATGCACAGCCTTGATCACCTTGACCCCGGTTTTACGAGCCACCTCCGCACAGAACGAGGTCCCCTCTTCCCCATTCAGCTGCACCATCGTCAACCCAGCGTCCTCAACCGCCTTGGCAACCTCGTCGAGTTCCGGATTGACAAAGACGCCCACCACCTCGCACTTCCTGCGAAAAGCAGCAGAAATCCGCACAGCCTCCTCGGGCGGACACGCCCTAGGGCTCGCCGAGAAATGGATCAGGCCGATACCCCAAGCTCCCAACATCACAGCCTCAGCCGCATCGTCCAAATTAGTAATCCCACAGATCTTCACGCGCATGCCCCCAGAGTACGGGAGCAACCACAGCGGCAGCTCGGGCGGGTGGCGTCGGCGACAGGCCCCGCCCGCTACCGCGACGGCACTTCTTCAGCTGAAGCCGGCCGCACCCCAAGCTTGACGTCGATCGTCTGCGACTTTCCGTCCCGATCGACCGTAAGTTCCAGCTTCTCTCCCGGCGAGGCCGAGTTGACCGCGTTGATCACGTCTTCCATGCCGGTGATCTTCTTGCCGTCGACTTCTGTGATCACATCGCCGCCGAGCCTGAAACTGGCCCCTTCGATCGTCGCCGAGGTGTCGCCGCCCTTGACCCCCGCTTCGTCGGCCGGGCCACCCTTGACGACTTCGTTGACAAGCACGCCCTGTTCCTCGGGCAGCTTCAGCGCCTTGGCCAGGTCCGGCGTGATGCTGCCGCCGCTGATGCCGAGGTAGGCGTGCTTGATTTCGCCGTGATCCTCGATCTGCTGGACGACTTCGCGGGCCGTGTTGATCGGGACCGCGAAGCCGATGCCGACGTTGCCGTTGCCGCTGCCGCCGGTCTGGATCTGGGAGTTGATCCCGATCACCCTGCCTTCGGATTCGATCAGGGGCCCGCCGGAGTTGCCCGGGTTGATCGCCGCGTCAGTCTGGATCACGTGTGAGATCGAGAAGCCGTTCGGCGCCTGGATCTGGCGCTGCAGGGCCGAGACGATGCCGCTGGTCACGGTGCGGTCGAGCCCGAACGGGTTGCCGATCGCGACGACCGGTTCGCCCACCTCGACATTCGAGGAGTCGCCCAGGGCGAGGGGATGGAGACTGTCCGCCGGCGCGTCGATCTTGAGCAGCGCCACGTCGGTCGCCGGGTCGGTCCCGACGACTTCAGCGGTGTAGGTCTTGTCCGAAGAGCCGAGTTTGACCTCGACCTTGTCGGCCCCTTCGACCACGTGGTTGTTGGTGACGATGTGGCCTTCGGTGTCGATCAGAAAGCCCGAGCCGGTCGCGACCCCGCCGCCTTCGGGCTGACCGAAGGGGCTCAGTTCCGACGATTCCTGGGATTCCAGGTCGGAGGAGATGAACGCGACCCCCTGGCCGTCGCGACGGTAGATCTGGTTGACCAGGTTGCCGCCTTCTTCCTTGGAGTCGACCGGGGCCGCCAGGGGCCGGGCGACGGTGACGGTCGAGCCGCTGCTGTCGGCGTGAATCCAGCCGGCAGCAATCGCCACCCACCCGAAGGCGGCGACGACAACGCCACCCAAAAGGGCCGAGCCAAATGACGTACGGAAGAACTTCCTCATCGGTTCCGATCATCAACAACATCCCCAAAGTTCTTCTAAAAAGTGCAGCCGAACTCGGGCTCAGGGCAGATGGTGCTCGCGGGTGCCCTCGTCGGCGCCGGTCAGATCACGGGCCAGCGCCTCCGGCTCGGCAGAGCTCATCAGCGCCGAGCCGATCAACACCGCGTCGACGCCGACCCGCTCCAGCTCCTCCAACTCGGCGCGGGTTGAGATCCCGCTCTCGGCGACGACCGTCTTCCCGGCCGGCACGTCTGGCATCAGCTCGTAGGTGGTGGAGACGTCGACGGTCCCCTGCTCGAGGTTGCGGTTGTTGATCCCGATCACATCGGCGTCGAGCAGCAGCGCCCGCTCCAGCTCTTCCTCGTCGTGGACCTCGACCAGGCAGTCGAGGTCCAGTCCCCGTGCCGCGTCGTACATCCCTCGCAGCGCTTCGTCATCGAGGGCCCTGACGATCAAGAGCACCGCGTCGGCGCCGTTGACCGCCGCCTCGAAGAGCTGGTAGGGGTCGACGATGAAGTCCTTGCGCAGGATCGGCAGGCTGCAGGCCGCGCGGGCAGCGCGGAGATCCTCGAGCGAGCCGCCGAAGTGCAGTTCGTCGGTAAGCACCGAGAGCGCGGCCGCGCCACCGCGCTCATAAGCGCCGACCTGGCCGGCGACGGTCGCGGTCGAGGAGATCTCCCCGGCGCTCGGCGAGCGCCGCTTGAACTCGGCGATCAGGGAAAGACCGGGACGAACTAGGGCCTCGCTGAACGGCCGGTCGTCGCCGCGGCCGGTAAGCCTCGACTCGAGTTCCGCCTGGGGCGTAGCGCTACGGCGTTCCTCCACCCCGGCCCGTGCCGCGGCGATCAGCTGCTCGATCATTCCCACGTGAACGCCAAGCCTAGACGGCCAGCCGGGCGGTCGTTGCAACCAAGCGGTCGAGCAACTCCGCCGCCGCGCCACTGTCGATCGCCGTGGCGGCCTTCTCGACACCCTCGGCGAGGCTGCCGGCAGGGCCACCGACGTAGATCGCGGCGCCGGCGTTGAGCACGACCAGGTCGCGGCGGGGGCCGCTCTCGCCGGCCAGCACGGCGCGCGAAGCGGCGGCGTTCTCCTCCGGGCTGCCGCCGGCGACCCGCTCCAGGTCGGCCGTGCCAAGGCCGAACTCGCCCGGCTCGACAAACCACTCCTGCGTGCCCCCGTCGATTACCTCGATCACCCGGGTGCGCGCTGAGGTCGAGAGCTCGTCGACCCCGTCCTCGGCGGCGACGACCATCGCCCGTACGCTGCCCAGGCCGACCAGTGCCTCGGCGATCGTCTCCTGGTAGTGGCGGTCGGAAACCCCCAGCAGTTGGCGCTCGGCGCCGGCCGGGTTGGTCAACGGCCCGAGGAAGTTGAAGATCGTGCGCACGCCGAGCGCTTTGCGCGCCGGTATGACGTTTGCCATCGCGGCATGGTGGCGGGGGGCGAACATGAAGCCGAAGCCGACCTCGTCGATGCACTGACCGACCTTCGCCGCGTCGAGCTCGATGTTCACCCCGAGCGCTTCCAGCAGATCGGCTGAGCCGCAGCGGCTGGTGTTGGAGCGATTGCCGTGCTTGGCAACCGCGCAGCCGGCGCCGGCCGCGACCAGCGCCGCCGTGGTCGAGACGTTGAAGGTCGAAGGGCCGCCGCCGGTGCCGGCCGTGTCGACGAGGTCTTCGCGCGAGGTCTCGACGGCGACGGCGAGCGAGCGCATCGTCCGCGCCAGACCGACCAGCTCGGGCACCGTCTCGCCCTTCGCCCGCAGGGCGATCAGGAAGGCGCCCGTCTGGACCTCGTCGGTCCGCCCCTCCATGATCTCGGCCAGCACCGCGGCGGCGTGGTCGGCGGTCAGGTGGTCGCCGGCGCAGACCGCGTCAATCGCCCTGCTGACGATGTCGTTAGGCATGCGCCTGAGCCTTGCCAAGGAAGTTCGCCAGCAGGTGCTTGCCCTGCGGAGTGAGGACCGACTCAGGGTGGAACTGGACGCCCTCGGCGGGCAGCTCGCGGTGGCGGACGCCCATCACGACGTCGCCGAGGCTGGCGCTCAGCTCGAGCTCGTCGGGCAGGTCGGGGTCGGCGACGAGCGAGTGGTAGCGACCGGCGACGAGCGGGGTCGGCAGGCCAGCGTAGATCGCCTTGCCGTCGTGCTCGATCTCGGCGTCCTTGCCGTGGATCGGCTCGCCCTGCACGGTGCGGCCACCGAACGCCTCGACCAGCGACTGGTGGCCGAGGCAGACGCCCAGCACCGGCGTGCCCGCTTCGGCGAAGCGGCGGACCGCCTCGACCGAGATACCGGCCTCGGCCGGCGTGCAGGGCCCCGGCGAGACGACGAGGCGGTCGGCGCCGCGCTCGAGCAGCTCGCCGACCTCGGCGCGGTCGTTGCGGACGACCTCGATCTCCACCCCCAGCTCGCCCAGGTACTGGACGAGGTTGTAGGTGAAGCTGTCGTAGTTGTCGATGACGAGTACGCGCACGATCACGGCCAATCCGGTTGCTCGCAAGCCAGCTCGACCGCGCGGAAGACCGCCTTGGCCTTGTTGACCGACTCGTTGTACTCGTAGGCCGGCTTGGCGTCGGCGACGGTGCCGCCGCCGGCCTGCACGTGGATCTGGCCGTCCTTGGCGACGACGGTGCGGATGTGGATCGCCGTGTCGAGGTCGCCGTTCCAGGAGAGGTAGCCGATCGCGCCGCCGTATGAGCAGCGCTTGACCGGCTCGAGCTCGTCGATGATCTGCATCGCGCGCACCTTGGGGGCGCCGGAGAGCGTCCCGGCCGGCAGCGCCGAGCGCAGCACGTCCATCGCCCCGACCCCCTCGCGCAGCTTCCCCGAGACCTGGCTGACGATGTGCAGCACGTGCGAGTAGGTCTCGACCACCATCAGCTCGTCGACGCTGACCGAGCCGTACTCGCAGACGCGGCCGAGGTCGTTGCGGCCGAGGTCGACCAGCATCACGTGCTCGGCCCGCTCCTTGGGGTCGTTGACGAGCTTCTCGGCGAGGCGGCGGTCGTCCTCCTCGTCGCTGCCGCGCGGGTAGGTGCCGGCGATCGGCCGCGTCTCCACCCGCCGCCCCTGCACCTTGACCAGCGGCTCGGGCGAGGCGCCGGCGATCTGGAAGTCGCCGAACTCGAGGAAGTACATGTAGGGGGAAGGGTTGACAGCGCGCAGGCCGCGGTAGACCGAGAAGGCCTCGACCGGGGCCGGTGCGGAGAAGCGCTGGGAGGGGACGACCTGGAAGGCGTCGCCGGCGTGGACGTACTCGACGATCCGCTCCACCGCCGCTTCGAACTCCTCGCGCTCCATGCCGGAGACGAAGCGCGGCGCCTCGGCGACCGCGGGGCTCGCCGGCACAGGCACGGCGCCGCGCAGGCGCTCGCGCACCTCGGCGATCGTCGCCACCGAGCGCTCATAGGCGGCGTCGATCCCGCCCTCGTCCTCGGCGAAGGCGCAGGACATGATCGTCAGCTCGTGGCTCAAATGGTCGAAGACGAGCAGGACGTCGGTGATCATCAGCGCCATGTCGGGCAGCCCGAGCGGGTCGGGGTTGGGCTCGGCGAGCGGCTCCACGGTGCGCACCAGGTCGTAGCCGAAGAAGCCGACGGCGCCGCCGGCGAAGGGCGGCAGGCCCTCGACCGGGGCGAGGCGGAAACGGGCGAGGCTCTCGGCAACGGCCGCATAGGGGTCAGGGGCATCGCGATCGTCCCCGCCCGTCTCGCTCAGGACCCCGTCATTCCAGCGCAGCACTGAGCGGGGGCGGATGCCGACGAACGAGTAGCGGCCCACCTGGCCCTGCTCAGCCGACTCGAGCAGGAAGCAGGGCGCCCCCTCGGGCTCGCCCGCGCGCAGCTTGAGAAAGGCGGAGACGGGCGTCTCGCAGTCGTCGACGAAGCGTGTGCGCACGGGGACGACGTTGCCGTCGGCGGCAAGCGCCCGCGCCTCGTCAAGGCTGGGCTCGATCCGCAACTCCGCCGTGTCAGCCGCGACGGCCATTGAGGACCTCCATCACGGCGGCCTGGGAGACCTCGCGCGAGGCGAGCAGCACACTGAGGTGGTAAAGCAGGTCGGCGGCCTCTTCGGCGACACGCTCGTCGGACTCCTCGCGCGCCGCGCGCACGACCTCCTCAGCCTCCTCCTCGACCTTCTCCCCGGTCAGCTTGGGGTCATCGAGCAGCGTCACCGTATAGCTGCCCGCGGGCCGCTCGGCGGCGCGGCTGCGCAGCGTCCGCTGCAGCGTCGCCAACGCCTCCGCCGCAACCGGCTCGGGCTCGCCGCCATCGAGCTCACGGTAGAAGCAGGACCGCTCACCCGTGTGGCAGGCAGGCCCGGTCGGCTCGACCAGAGCGACGATCGCGTCGCCATCGCAGTCGATCCGCAGCTGCTTCAACTTCAACACATTCCCCGACTCTTCACCTTTGCGCCAGATCTTCCCCCGCGAGCGGCTGAAGAAGTGCATCTCCCCACTCTCGACCGTGAGCCGCAGCGACTCCTCGCTCGCGTAGGCCAGCGTAAGCACCTCACCGCTCTCAACGTCCTGCGCCACGCACGGGACGAGCCCGCGCTCGTCGAAGTTGACCAACTCGAACATCGGACAATCGTATGGCAGCGGCACGGGGCGAGCCTGACTGGAGCTCCCCTACGCCGGGGCGGTCGGCAGACCCGCCTCAAGCGCCGCCTCGGCCAGGTCTCCGTCCCAGGTGACGAGGGTGACCGCGTTCTCGCCCAGGGCCAGCGCGGTGGCCAAGTGCACGGCATCGTAGCCGCGCAGCTCGAACTCTTCGGCCAAGGCGCCGGCACTGCGGGTGAGCCGCTCGTCGACGCCGATCAAGGTGAGATCGGACACGAGGTCCTCGAAGTCGGCAAGTGCGCGGGCATGATCCTTCTTCCCCAGCCGGCCTGGCTGCGCCGCGCCGCAGCCAGGCCGGCGCGACCCTCGGGGTAGATGAGCATGCTGGCGGCCGCTGCGTGGGAGGTGCCCCACAACTCAGACGCCAACTCGGAGCCCTCCTCGACGTTGACGAGCGCCGATGTGTCGAAGTAGAGGGTCAGCGGCGCTGCTCGGCGACGAGATCTGAAACCGGTCCCGTGGCCTTCACCCGCGCCCGACGAGCCGAGCGTCGCCCCTGCGGCAGGCGCACCAGGCCGCGGTCGACGAGCTCAGACAGCGGATCGCGTGGCTCGGCAGCGCTAAGCCGGGCAACGGGCCGCCCTCTCCTGGTGACGAGCACCTCCTGGCCCCCCTTCGACTCGCTGGAGGTACTCGCTGAGCCGATGATGCAGCTCCCGCACACCAACCTCTCCACCGTGACCATGTAGCGTCATCTACACGACTTCAGCAGCGGAATTCTCCAGCTGATCTGACCGAAATGAGACCCGCAGGAGCTACTGGTGCGCTGGGCGGTCCTCTTCCTGACCGTACCCTGCCTCCAGATCCTCGATCTTCAGGCCCTCGCTCGCAAGCAACTCAAGCTCAAGCCGCCGGACATCGGCCATCGTCGTGCCCTCGGGCAGGAGATACCCGGCCGGCAATTTCACTGGTTCCATCCCACCACTCTCCTAACTAGCTCGTAGATCTCCTCGGGAAGCCAAGGCGGTCTTTCGGTTTGTCCGACGCGTCGCCGTCCTATCAACATCGAATAGACCTCGGCGACGATCTCATGCGTGTACTCGTTAGGACGGTAGCCCGCCTCCCGGACGAGCTTGGCAAAACCCTCTGGAAGCATTCCCAGATAGCCCTTGCCAGCCGCAATGTCGTCATGTTCCGCACGGTCAAGGGAGAGCGCATGGCCCCACTCGTGCCAGACCACGCGCGACAGGTTGTAGACGACAGACGGGCCATTCAGGCCGCCGCCGAAGGCAGCGTGACTCTCATTGATCAAGACAACGCGAAGGTCGGCGACCCAGAGAGCCACCGCCTTGTTAGCCCGGGCGATCTCACTCGGCGGGAGCGATCCGCAGTCCGCCGAGCGAAGCATCTCATCGGCAACCACCCCGAGCCGGCGCTCACAGAGTTGCCACTGATTGGCGCCAATGGCCTCCAGCAGGTCGCGATCCCTCCGCGGCAGCTCGCGCCATGCGCTCCGTACGATTTCGCGGGCGTTCATCCAGCCCCCCCCGCCACCGCCATCTGCAGTCAATTCCCCTCATCGTCGAGGCAATTTATCGACCGCAGCGACGGCTACTTCGATACATGCACCGCAAGAACTTGGCGATTATCGCCGCCGCAGTCGAGTTCTTCGTCGAGCTCGGACTCGATCCGCGAGGCAACGGCCAGGTCGAGGGCAGCTGGGTGGACTCTGCCCGTTACGTGACCCACGGAAACGTCAGGAGAGCCAGGAAAAGGCCGGCATTGGCCGGCACTCTCCTCCCTATGCGCCCGACGAGAATCGAACTCGCGGTCTTCCGCTTGAAAGACCCACGATTGTCCAGGCGAGGGCATCCCCCATCCCCGTCCCACCGCTCACTCGATCCCAAGCCGATCAAGCAAACCCTCGTCGCGGCGCCAATGGCTGCGCACGCGGATCTTCAGGTCTAGGTGGACCTTTGCGCCCAACTCGGCCTCCAGCGAGCTGCGGGCGGCGGTGCCGACCTCGCCGATCTTCTTGCCGCCCTTGCCGATCAGAATGCCCTTCTGCGACTCGGTCTCGGCCCAGATCTCGGCGCGCACGGTGACCAGGCCGTCCTCGCGAGTGTCGACCTCCTTGACGCTCACCTCGACCGAGTGCGGGATCTCGTCGCGGGTCCGGTTGAGGACCTGCTCGCGGATCAGCTCGGCCAGCATCGTCTCGCTCGACTGGTCGCTGTGATCCTCCGGCGGGTACAGGTAGGGGCCCTCGGGGACGAGCTCGGCCAACCGTTGCACCAGGACGTCGAGACCTTTGCCGCCACGGGCGCTGATCGGGAATACCTCGTCGACGCCCTCGAGGTCGGCGGCCTCGGAGAGCACCGGCACCAGCTGGTTGGGCCCGACCGTGTCGATCTTGTTGACCGCGCAGATCGTCGGCAGGCTGCTGTTCGCCGCGACAAGGGCGCGAGCGATGAAGCGGTCGCCCGCCCCGATCCCCTCCTGTCCGTTGACCACCAACAGGGCAAGGTCGGAATCGGCCAGCTCGCGCTCGACCCGGTGCTGCATCCGCTCGGTCAGCACGTCGCGCGGCTTCTGCACTCCGGGTAGATCGACGAGGACGAGCTGGGACCCGGCCTCGACATCGGTGACGATGCCACGGATCGCCCGGCGGGTCGTCTGCGGACGCATCGAGACGATCGCGACGCGGCTGCCGACGATCGCGTTGACCAGGGTCGACTTGCCGACGTTGGGACGCCCGGCCAGCCCGACAAACCCCGCTCGCGTCATCTCAACCTCGCCATCACGCGACCCTGCAGCGCGAGCATCTCGCCCTCGTCGGTCTCGTGGTCCATTCCGCAGAGGTGCAGGGTGCCGTGGACCGCCGCCTCGACGACATCGGTGCAGTGCTGCGGGCAGATCGTGACGTCGCCCAACTCGCGTGGGCCAGCGGTCGGGCCCGAACCGTCAAGCGGGAAGGCGAGCACGTCGGTGGGCGCATCTCTGTCGCGGTGGACGCGGTTGAGCTCGCGGATCCGCTCGGCGTCGACCAACTCGACCGCGATGTGACCGTCGGCGACACCCGCCGCCGCCAGCGCCGCCGCGACCGCGTCGCGCAGCTCGGCCGGCACGTCGGCGAGGTCAACCCCCATCCGCCGCCGGCGGCTGCCCGCCATGGGTGCGCTCGGCATGCTCGCCGTAAGCGGCGACGATCCGCTGCACCAGTTTGTGGCGGACGACGTCCTCGCCGCCGAAGCGGACGAAGGAGATGTCCTGCACCGCGCTGAGGATGTCGCGGACGACGACCAGCCCCGAGCGCTGGTCGGTCGGCAGATCGATCTGGGTGACGTCGCCGGTGACGACCATGCGCGAATTGAAGCCAAGCCGGGTGAGGAACATCTTCATCTGCTCGGGGCTGGTGTTCTGCGCCTCGTCGAGGATCACGAAGGAGTCATTGAGGGTGCGGCCACGCATAAACGCGAGTGGCGCTACCTCGATCACGCCGCGCTCGAAGTAACCGTTGACCCGGTCTGGATCGAGCATGTCGTAGAGCGCGTCGAAGAGGGGTCGCAGGTAGGGGTCGACCTTGGCCTGGATGTCGCCGGGCAGGAAGCCGAGCCGCTCGCCGGCCTCAACCGCCGGCCGGGTGAGGATGATTCGCTGCACTTCCTTCTCGGCAAGAGCATGCGCCGCCATCGCCACGGCGAGGAAGGTCTTGCCGGTTCCAGCGGGGCCGATCCCGAAGGTAATCGTGTGGCGGCGGATCGAGTCGACGTAGCGCTTCTGGTTGAGCGTCTTCGGCGCAACCTTGGTGTTGCGGTGCCGCCAGACGACGTCCTCGAGGATCTCGGCTGGGCTCGCGTCGGCGTCGAGTGCGCCGGTCACCGCTTCGATCGTGCCGGGAGCGACCTGGTGCCCCTGCTCGATCAGATCGACCAGCTCGTCGACCACTGTCGCCGCTGCCTGCACGTCGGTCGAGTCGCCGTCGAGGGTGAGAACGTTGCCACGCAGGTGGAAGTCGCAATCGAGGCGGCCACGCAGCGCCCGCAGGACGGCGTCCTCGGAGCCGGCCAGCTCGGCGGCCACGCTGTTGTCGAGGGTCAGCTGCCTACGAGCCAAGTTTCTCTCGCACCGCCGCGCTGACCCGCTTGCCGTCGGCCCGCCCACCGAGCTTCGGCATCAGCGCCGACATCACCTGCCCCATCTGCTTCTGCTCGGTCGCACCCGTCTCGGCGATGGCCGCTTCGACCAGCTCGGCCAGCTCCTCGTCGGACAGCTGCGCAGGCAGGTAGGCCTCGATCAGCTCGGCCTCGAAGCGCTCCGCGCTCGCCTGCTCGCCGCGATCGGCCTCGCGGTAGGCCTGCTCCGCCTCGAGCCGCTTCTTGCGCTCCCGCTGCAGGACCGCGACCTCGTCGCCATTGCCCAGCTTGGCGTCCTGCTGCAGCGAGTCGACGACCATCCGCAGCGCGGCGGCACGCTCGCGCTCGCCCGCTTTCATCGCCGTGCGCACGTCGGCCTGGATCTGCTCGAGGACGCTCATCGGCACTAAGGGTAGTCGGCGGCGTCGGGCGCCACGGCCAGCCCCTTGGAGACGAGATCGGCGATGTCGGCGCTGACCAGAGTCCAGTCGTACCGGCGGGCCGCCGCAACGTAGGCGGCGTCGTAGGCGGTCAGGCCGTGCTCGGCGGCGAGATCGAGCGCCGACTCGATCAGGCGGACATCTACGGAAAGCGTCGTCTCCGCGCATCGTGCTCCGATCAGGCGGCATAGTTCGGCCGCCGCCACCTGGTGCCCGCGACGGGCGCCAAGGCCATTGGCTACCTCATAGAAGGTCAGGTCAAGGGCAGCGACGGGACAGGCTGGGTCGAGGACGAGCGGTCGCGCCGACTCGAAGTACCGTTCCTTCTCGTCCTTGGCCGCGATCCAGACGCTCGCGTCGAGCAAGAACATGGTCAGTGCGATTCGCGGTCTTCGCGGATCAACTTCGCCGCGTCGCCGCCGAGATTCATTGCTGGGCCGAGGAGCTCTTCGAACCTCTTGCGCTGACCCGCCCGCTCCGCATCCAGCTCGCGCTCGGCGAGCCGACGCAGGAAACCGCTGCGCGTCTCGCGGTTGGAGCGCGCCTGGGCGTCGAGCCGGGCGAGTAGGTCGTCGGGCATTGAGATCATCACCTTGGCCACGGGATGAGTATATACGGTATTGCCGGATGGAATCGTTGTAGTTGTCATGGGCGAGACGCTCGCAGGCACCCACGCGCGCGTGGGTGTAAAAGCAGCCAAATCCGAAAATTCTCTACCGCAAATCGTCAGCAGAGCCCGGAGATGTCGACATGCTCGACCTCTCCCAACGGCATCTGCAGAAAGCGCGTGCCGAGCTCACGAAAGGACCCGACCTCACCACTGCAGAGGAAACGGTAGTCGCCTTCGCCGCCGGAGGTGCGCGCCAATCCGGCCGACTCGAGCGTCCGCTGTACAGCCGCAGCGACCGCGTGGCCGCCGCTGACCAGGCGCACGTCGCGGCCGAGGATGCGCTGCAGCATCGGCGCGACCAGCGGGTAGTGGGTGCAGCCGAGGATCAGCGTGTCGACCTCGGCGCGCTTCAGCGGCGCGCAGTAAGCCCGGGCCATCTCGAGCACGCCCTGGTCGAAAGGAGATCCGTCCTGAATAAACGGCGCCAGGTCGGGCGCCTCGACTTCGGTCACCGCCAGCGCTCGCCCCTGGGTCTCCAGGGCGCGCCGGTAGGCGCCGCTCTCGACCGTGTTCGGCGTCGCCAGCACGCCGACCCGGCCGCTGTCGGTGATCGCCGCGGCGATCTCGGCCTGCGGCTCGACCACCGGGACCACCTCGACCCCCCACTCGCCGGCAACGTCGCGGGCGACGTCGGTGCCGATCGCGGTCGCCGTGTTGCAGGCGATCACCAGCAGCTTCGCGCCGCCCTCCAGCAGCAGCGTCGCGATCTCCCGGATCCGCTCGCGCAGTCGCTCCGGATCGCGCGTCCCGTAGGGAAACATCGCCGTGTCGCCGAGATAGACGAAATCCTCTTCAGGCAGCGAGACCAGACACTCGTGCAACACCGTGAGCCCGCCGACCCCGGAGTCGAACATCGCGATCGGCTGCGAAGGATCTAGAGAAATGGTTTGTACGCCATGAAGAAGATCGTCACCACGACGATCAGCCCGGCGAGCGTGCCAACTTTGCCGATCCGGTCGCCGAGCGCTTCGAACTCGTCGCTGAGCGTGTCGCCGGCCTTCAGGTCGCGCTCGGCCAGCGCCTTGGCCTCGCGGACCTTGGGCTGGAAAAAGGCGTGCTGGAGGCCAAAGAGAGCGAGGATCGCGACGAAGCCGACGCTGATGAAGGCATCGCTTCCTTCCCAGGGACCGTCGGCAAGCAGGTAGATGCCCGCGAGCAGGAGGACGATCATCCCGGGGTTGACCAGGTACTTGTCGACCTTCTGGATCCCGGCCATGATCGCCGGCGTCGCCCGCGGATGCTGCGGCACAACCGAGAAGAAGAAGGCGTAGCCGAAGGTCGGGCCAAATGCCAGCACAACCGCAAGGATGTGCAGGAACAGCGCAATCTTGTAGCCCGGATCCACAATCGTCGCCAGCATCGCCGGGAAACATATGCGACGGAAGCGACGGAAGCAGTCAGGCGCCAGAGGCGGCGGTGTCTCGGTCGACGACGTAGTAGGTGACCCAAAGTTCTCCATCCACCTCGAGAGTGGACTCCTTGAGCACGCCCAGCTCGAGGCCCTTAGCCACGAAGAGCCGTGCGAAGTCGCGGGCGCCGATCCTCGTTGCGGTGTACGCCAGGCTCTCCGGCTCTTCTCGTCCAACGAGATGAGACCACTCATCGATCGCTTCGTCGAGTGCCTCGGATTCGAACGGAGGCGTCCTGTCCGTGACTCGTTTGATCTCGGTCAGAAGGCGCAGGTACTCCGCCTTTCGAGAAAGCTGGTTGGTCACGTCTTCAATCGCCTGAGTCAGGTGCTCGACGCGAGCACGAGACATAAAGCCGACCAGGCCTGCAGCGCCGGAACCCAAAGCGAGCACGGCAATCAGACCAGCGATAAAGGCATTCTGATCAACATTGGGACCCGTTAGCACGACAGCCCGCATCACCGCGACCGCCGCCGCGAGGCCCCCGGCGATGACGCCTAGCGCCCAGGACTCCCTCTTTCTACGATCCAGCCGTGACGTATGACGCCGGACCACCGATCGGAGCTCGCCTTCAGTCGCAGTGGCTTGCTCCCGCCGTTTCTCCAGGCGATCCAAGGTCAGCTCCTGGCTTCGCGCCACCTCGAGTGCGACCTTTGACGGAATCAGGTCCGCGCCAGGCAGTCGTGCCAACAGGAGGTCTCGCGCCTCGACGAGGCGATCCCATGCTTCGCGATCACCGTCTTCGGAATCCGGATGAGCTTTCTTGGCGACGCGCCTGAAGGCGTGTTCGATCTCGTCCTTGGACTCGCCTGAGTCAATACCCAGCAGCTCACATGCTCGCTCAGCTTCCATCGGATGGCGGATGCTAGCCAAGCGTTCAGGAAGTTCTATTCATCGACGGAGCAGCAGTGCCGACCAATCGCCGTCGTGACGACGCTCCACCTCGATGTGCCCAGATGCCCCGAACGCACTCGCCGTCTCGTTCAGCTCGCTCGACAGCAACCCGGAGCAGACGACGGTGCGGGGGGTCGGGGGAAGGATTGCCGGAGCCTCCCCGCTGTTGCTACGCCGACCCTTCCCCCGACTCCCCCCTTCCAACTCAGATAGCTGATCCGCGACCACCTTGAGGACCGGCGCGGTCAGGTTGGCCACCACGGTCGGTGCGAGGTTGGGGAGGCCCTCGCGCAGGTTGAGCTTCTCCAGCTCGACGGTGACATCGTTGGCCGCGGCATTCTCGGCCGCTGCTTCGATTGAAGCTTGCTCGTGGTCGAACGCTGAAACCGGGTCCCAGCCGAGCCTTGCTGCTGCTATTGCGAGGACTCCCGAGCCGGTGCCGAGGTCGGTCAGCGGGCCGTGGGCTTCGCCGGCTTGCTCCAGGTCGAGAAGCAGCTCGAGGCAGAGGCGGGTGGTTGGGTGGGCTCCCGTGCCGAAGGCTTGGCCCGGGTCGACGACGAGGTCGATCGCGCCCTCTCGCGGCTGCTCCCAGGAAGGTCGCAGCCAGAGACGCTCGCCGACCAAGAGCGGTTTGTGGAAGTCCTGCCAGCGGTCGGCCCAGTCGTCGGGAACCGTGGTCGCGACCAGCTCGACCAGGCCGTCACCCGCCGCGACCTCGATCTCGCCCAACTCCGGCAGCTCTCCCTCGCCGCCGTAGATCGCGTACTCCACGTAGCCTGGGCCGCGCTCCTCCTCCACCCCGTTCGGAGCCAGGACGGTCAACTCGGCCAGCACCTGCTCGGCCAGCTCGGGAACGCAGCGGACCGCCAGCCGGATCAACCGAAGGCTCTGCGGACGCGCGAGAAGAAGCTCCCGTCGCCGCCGTGCCGCGAGCGCAGGTTGTGGGCCTCCATCGTCTCGCCCAACTTCTCAGCCAGCTCGCGCTGCTCCTCCGAGAGCTGCTCGGGGACGATCACCTGCACCGCGATCACCATGTCGCCAGGCGGGCCGCCGTTGGCGCCCGGCATGCCGTGTCCGCGCAGGGCGAACTGGCTGCCCGGCTGGATGCCGGCGGGGAGCTCGATCTCGCGCTCGCCCTCATGGCTCGGGACCTTGATCTTGGTCCCCAGCATCGCGTCGATCGCCGAGATCTCGACCTGATGGATCAGATCCTGGCCGCGCATCGGCCCGCGCCGCACCTCGAAGCCGAAGTTGCCGTTGAAGAAGGCTTGGAAGATGTCCTCAACCGAGCCGAAGCCGCCCGGCGCGGCGCCGGCCCCGCGCAGACCCTCATGGCCGTAGGCATCGTAGGCGCGGCGGCGCTCCGGGTCGGAGAGCACCTCATAAGCTTCCGCGGCCGCCTTGAACTTCTCCTCCGCCTCCGGGTCGTGATCGTTGACGTCCGGGTGCAGCTCGCGCGCGAGACGACGGAAGGCAGTCTTAACCTCAGCCTTGTTGGCGTCGCGGCCGACGCCCAGGATCTCGTAGTAGTCGCCGGGCATCAGCCGTAGACCGACTCGCAGTAGCGCGACAGCTCCCGCGCCGCGCCGCGCACCGAGACGATCGCGGTCGCGTAGTCCATGCGCAGCGGCCCGACCACGCCGACCGAGCCGAGATTTCGGTGCGCCAGGCCGTAGTTGGCGCCGACGACACTGACCGAGCGCAGCTCCGGCTGCGGGTTCTCGCCGCCGATCCAGAGGAAGACCGAGCGCTCATCCAGGGCCGAGCGCAGCATCCCTAGCACGCCGGCGCGGCGCTCCAGCGCCGTCATCAGCCGGTCGGCGCGGGGAAGGTCGCCACGGTGGTCGTCGGAGAGCAGCCGCGAGGCGCCCTCCATATAGAGGCTGTCGCCGGTTTCCTGCTCGAGCCCGGTGAAGGCCGGGCCGAGAGTGGCGAGGAAGCGCGACTCGGCCGGTCCCAGGTCGGGGTCGGCAAGGCGGTTGGCGATCATCCGCGCGCCGACGCCCATCCCGGCGAGGGACTCGTTGAGGTAGCTGGAGGCCCACTCGACCAGGCCCGGATCGACCGGCCCGTCGAAGTCGAAGACGCGCTTGGCGATCGCTCCGGTCGAGGCGATCGCGATCGCCATCACCTTGGTCGGTTGCAGGCGCAGGACCTCGACCCGGTGGATCGTCGCCGTCGCCGGAGCCGGCGCCGTGGCGAGCGCCATCAGGTCGGTCATCTGGGCAAGCGCCGCCGTCGTCTCGCGCATCGCCTCGTCGACCTCGCGGCGCAGGCGCGAGAGCTCCAACTCGACCCCGGCGTCGGCCTTCGGCACCCCGGACTCGATCAACCGGTCGACGTAGTAGCGATACCCGACCTCAGTAGGAACCCGCCCCGCCGAAGTATGCGGGTGGTTCAGATACCCAGCCGCCTCAAGCCCCGCAAGCTCCGCCCGCACAGTCGACGGGCCCCACGTGACCTCCCCGCTCTCAGCGATCAGCTTCGACGCCACCGGCTTGCCCGACGCGAGGTACGCATCGACCACCAGCCTGAGAATCAGCTCTTGTCTTTGGGAGAGCATCGCCAATGGAGTCTAAAGAGGGCGGCGGGGTGTCCCTCCCGCGCAGCGGCGTCCTCTTTTTCGCCCCAACCGCAACCTCGGACGGCCAAATGGCGCGACTGGCGAAAAACCCAGCAAGCGGGAGGGACACCCCGCTGCCCTCCCACGCTCCTAGAGCGCTACTTCCGCCTCGGCATTGCGAATCGTCTGGTTCTCGCCCTGCGCAGCGACGACGTCGATCACGGCCTTGCCGTCCTCAACCGACTTGATGGTGCCCGTGACGACGATCTCGGTCTCTGGCGCACCCATGCCGCGAAACTGCACCGAGAGCCGCTTCAGCGAGCGGGGATCGCCGCCGACCGATTCGGCGGCGGCGCGGGCGGTCAGGCCCATCATGTAGAGGCCGTGCAGGATCGTGTTCGGCAGGCCGACGGCCTTGGCGAACTCAGGGTCGATATGGATCGGGTTGAAGTCGCCCGAGGCGCCCGCGTAGCGGTGCGGCAGGTACTTGTCGGGGGTGACCTTCAGCTCCGCGATCTGATCTCCGACGCTCAGCTCCGCCATCTCAGACTCCCCTCACGATGTTGGTCCAGGTCCCGCGCACGACCTCGGCGCCGTCCTGGTTCGTCGAGACGGTCTCGAACTTGTAGAAGCCCTTACCGTCTTTCTCGAAGATCTCCAGGCACTTGGCGCTGGTCGTGATCTCATCGCCCGAGCAGGCCGGCTCGCCCCAGACGAACTCCTGGCCGCCGTGGACCATCGCGGCGAAGTTCATCCCCACCTCGGGGTCGAACATCGCCGGCGCGAGTGCCGGGGCGCTGTAGACGACGCAGAACATCGGCGGCGCCACCACATCGCGGTAGCCGGCCGTCCTGGCCGCCTCGCGGTCGAAGTGCACCGGGTTCTCGATCCCGATAACCCGCGCATACTCCCCAATCTTCTCCTTACCCACCTCATAGGTAGTGGCGGGCCATTCCTTGCCTATTGCCTCGATCTTGATAGCCATGGCGCGCCAGTCTATTCACGCTTACGAAAGCCAGGTCGCAAGGTCGGCCCCACCCAAGCTCCTCGCTGGAGGGGGTGAGGTGCCCCTCCGGCGCAGCGGCGTCCTCTTTTTCGCCCCAACGCCGATCTCGGACGGCCCTCAGCGCTACTGGCGAAAAACCCAGCAAGCTGGAGGGGCACCCCACCCCCTCCCCAACAAGCCCTACTCGTCGATCTGCAGCACCGCCAAGAACGCCTCCTGCGGCACCTCCACCCGCCCGACCTGCTTCATCCGCTTCTTGCCCGCTTTCTGCTTCTTCAGCAGCTTGTTCTTGCGGGTGACGTCACCGCCGTAGAGCTTCGCGGTGACGTCCTTGCGCAGCGCCTTGACGGTCTCGCGGGCGAGGATGTTGGAGCCGATCGCGGCTTGCACCGGCACGTCGAAGAGCTGGCGCGGGATCGTCTTGCGCAGCCGCTCGACCAGCCGCTTGCCCTGCTCGTAGGAGAATTCGCGGTGAACGATGATCGAGAGCGCGTCGACCTTGTCGCCGGCCAGCAGGATGTCGACCTTGACCAGGTCGGAGGCCTGATTGCCGATCGGCTCGTAGTCGAGCGAGGCATAGCCGCGGGTCGAGGACTTCAGCAGGTCGAAGAAGTCGAGGACGATCTCGGCCAGCGGCATGTCGTAGCGGATCTGCACCCGCTGCGGGCTCAAGTAGTGCATGTCGACGTGGGTGCCGCGGCGCCCCTGGCAGAGCTCCATCACCGCACCGACCTGCTCTGACGGAGCGATGATCGTGGCGCGTATGAAGGGCTCTTCGATCGCCTCGATCGTGCCCGGGTCGGGCAGCTCGGTGGGGCTGCGGACCTCCTTCGAAGTGCCGTTGGTCATGTGGACCTCGTAGCGCACGTTCGGGGTCGTCGAGAGCAGGTCGAGCCCGTACTCTCGCTCGAGCCGCTCGCGCACGATCTCCATGTGGAGCAGGCCGAGGAAGCCGCAGCGGAAGCCGAAGCCGAGCGCCTCGGAGGTCTCCGGCTCCCAGGACAGCGCGGCGTCGTTCAGAGCGAGCTTCTCGAGCGCGTCGCGGAGGTCTTCGAAGCGGTCGGTGTCGATCGGGAAGAGGCCGCAGAAAACCATCGGACGAACCTCGCGGTAGCCCTCGAGCGGCTCGGCGGCCGCTCGCTCCTGCGCCGTCAGCGTGTCGCCGACGCGCAGCTTGGCGACGTCCTTGATCCCGGTGATCAGGTAACCGACGTCGCCCGCGTCCATCCCCTGCACCCCCGTCATCGCCGGCCGGAAGAAACCGATGTCGTCGATGTCGGCCTCGGTGCCGTTCTGCATCGCCAGGATCCGCTCGTGCTTGCGGAAGCAGCCGTCGACCATCCGCACGTAAGCGATCACGCCGCGGTACTGGTCGAACTCGGAGTCGAAGATCAACGCCCTGGTGGGAGCCTCGGGCTCGCCCTTGGGGGCCGGGATCCGCGCGACGATCGCCTCCAGCACCTCGACCACCCCCTCGCCCGTCTTGGCCGAGATCCACAGCGCTTCCTCGGGGTCGCCCCCGGTCAGGTCGGCGATCTCCTGCGCGACCCGCTCGGGCTCGGCGCCGGGCAGGTCGACCTTGTTGATGACCGGGATCAGCTCCAGCCCGTTCTCGACGGCCAGGTAGGTGTTGGCGACGGTCTGCGCCTCGACCCCCTGGGCGGCGTCGACGACGAGCAGGGCGCCCTCGCAGGCGGCGAGGCTGCGCGAGACCTCGTAGGAGAAGTCGACGTGGCCGGGGGTGTCGATCAGGTGCAGGTGGTACGTCTGCCCATCTGTGGCGGTGTACTCGACCCGCACGGCCTGGGCCTTGATCGTGATCCCGCGCTCACGCTCGAGGTCCATCGAATCGAGCATCTGGGCCTGCATTTTCTTCGGGTCGACGGCGCCGGTGAGCTCGAGGATGCGGTCGGCCAGCGTCGACTTGCCGTGGTCGATGTGGGCGATGATGCTGAAGTTGCGGATGTGGTCCATGGGCGTGGCAAGTATGGCGAGTGGCTGTGTGGGGCGAGGTCGGGGGGTGCCCCTGGCTTGCTGGGTTTTTCGCCAGGGGC
Organism: uncultured Solirubrobacterales bacterium; assembly: GCA_963837695.1. GTDB lineage: Bacteria > Actinomycetota > Thermoleophilia > Solirubrobacterales > 70-9 > VRUE01. The sequence goes on from CAWINZ010000001.1 coordinate 92,600, forward strand.
GCCGATGGCCGTCCGAGGATCGGGTTGGGGCGAAAAAGAGGACGCCGCGGCGCCAGGGGCACCCCCCGCCCTCGCCACTCGGGCGCGGCGTCGCTACGGGCAGGCCGATGGGTTCAGGGGTCCGTTCAGCTTGAAGACGACCGTTGGTGGCGTTTTTGAGATTGGGGTTGCTTGGGGCGCTTCGGTCCAGCGGGTGGTTGGTGGATATGGGGGCTTGTTCGGTTCTATGCGGTCGCGGGAGGTGATTACGTAGTCGTAGTTGCCTTCGTTGAGGAGGTGGCGCCATTGCCTGCACGTGGAGGGGGCGGTGAAGCCTCCGTGGGGCGCTTCTTCGCCGATGTACTGGACGTGGTTGGAGAGGTCGGTGCCGTAGAGCGGGTATTGGCGCGTTGAGGTGGTGGCTATGCGGGCGTCGGATATTCCGTCGGCCCACTTGAAGGCGGCGTTGAGGCCGGGGGTGGCGAAGGTCGGGTTCGCGTAGCGGTTCTGCAGGTAGTGGCGCTGGACCGGGTAGCCGATCGCGATCGCGGCGAGGAGGAGTGCGAGGGCGACCGGGCGGGCGTGGGGTGTCCCTCCCGCTTGCTGGGTTTTTCGCCAGAGGCGATTGCGCCCGTCCGAGGGCGTGGTCGGGGCGAAAAACGGGGACGCCGCTGCGCGGGAGGGACACCCCACGCCCGCCCTTCTAAGCCGTGGAGACAGCACGATGGGAAGTAACGCGAGGCCTAGGACGAGGGCTGGGGCCAGGTAGCGGAGGCCGGATTCGAAGCCGCGGGCCATGCCGTCGGGGCCGGAAGCTGAGGTCGGGGCGATCAGCCAGGCGACGATCACTGCGAGCCCGGTGGCGCTGACGACCAGCAGCGCACTGTCGCGGTCGAGGTTAGGTCCGGATGGCGACCCAAAGCTCGACCGCACTCGGAGAAGGGGCAGGAGAAGGCCGGCAAGCGCCAGGGCGGCGAGCAGTGGCCAGAGGATCGTCAGGCCGCCGTGCAGGCCGGGGAGGAACCATTCCGACCAGACCGAGCTGTCGGTCAGGTAGCCGAGGACGCTGTGGCCTTCGCGCCCACCGAGAGCCTGATCGGGCGCGGGCAGCGAGATCGGGCCGAAGTGATCGAACCACGGCAACGGGTTGCCGGTGTGGACCAGGTTGCGCAGGTACCAGTAGCCGCCGCCGGCAAGCGCAGCCAGGCCGGTTGCCGCGAGAGCTCGCCAGCGCCTCCCGGCCGGCGCGGCGATGGCTAGCCCAAAGACGAGAACTGCCGCAGGTAGGAGGAAGTTGAGCTTGGTGCCGGCGGCGAGACCCGCAGCCAGCCCGGCGACGATCAACGGACCCAACTCGGCGCCAGGTCGGTCGCCACCGCTTCCCGAACCCCCTCCCCCTACCTGCTCGTCTTTTTGTCCTGCCCAGGCGTTCACGACAACGGCAACTGCAGTGAGTAGGAAGAAGATCCCGACGATGTCGTTGCGCGCTTCGCCGGCTTGGTCCGAGAGCACCGGCAGGCTCAGCGCGACAGCCCCCAGCGCAAGTGACCACGGTGCAACTCGGTAGGGCCTCCCAATGCACCAGCAAGCCAGAAGGCATCCGACAAACCAACCAAGGTTCAGCAGCGGAGAAAGCAAGTCCCGCCCAAGCGCCAGCATCCCAGCCGAATGGAAGATTTCTGCGTTTGCGGGGTAGAACCACGCCAAGAACTGCGGCGCGATGAAGTGCAGATCCCACGTATTCCCGCTCTGAAAGAACCCGGCGGCGAACGGCCCGTGGTACCAGGTCGAGTCGAACCCGGTCATCCCCGTCATCAGCTTCGACCTCACGTCGATGCCGAACTTGATCACCGCGACAGAGGCGATCGCCAGTGCGATCAACACGACCCCTTGACCTTGGGGAGGAGGGTGGGGGTGTCCCTCCCGCTCGCTGGGTTTTTCGCCTTTGAGCGTGTCTCTCTCGCCGACCGGTTTGTGCGAAAAACGGGACGCCGCTACGCGGGAGGGACACCCCCACCCTCCTCCCAGGCCCCACCGAAGTGCCAAGCCAGCCGCGGCGATTCCAATGAGATACGGCACCGGCTCGAACAACGCGAAGCTGCCGAGTAACTCGCCGACCCAGATAAGAATCGCAAGAGCCAAAACCGCAGACGCGAGGTAGGCCGGTGCTCCCGAGAAAGCCGGAAGCAGCCGTGTGCGAATCGCAGATGCGCCGTAGCTCGCAAAGCCGACGAGCCAGGCCAGCTCAAACACACCCAGCAGGTAACGCGGCAGGTCGAGCATCAACGGCGGCGGACAAGCCGCGTGATCTGCTCCAACTCAGAAATGCGAAGGAGCTTGGCAGCGCCGATATAGACGATTCCCCCCAAACCCAAAGCAGTTCCCAGCGAGACGATCTGGCCTCCCAGGCCGCGGCCCAGGGCGTTGTCGAGCAGGTCCCAGACGCCGAACGAGACTGCCGCCAGGGCAGCCGCGGCGGTGGTGATCTTGATCCCGGTCGAGAGCAGCCTGCCCAGCTCGAGGCCCCCTAGCTCGCGGCGCAGGACGACCGCCTGGGCGAGCACGGCGGCGGTCGTGCCGATGCCCGTGCCGGCGACGATCCCGCCGGTGCCGAAGGGCTTGTAGAGGAGCAGGGCGCCAAGCGCCGAGACGACCAGGTCAAGGCCGGCAAGACCGGTCGCCATCCAGGGGCGCTGGAGGCTGAAGAAAGTCCGCGTCTGCAACAGGTAGAGGCCGTTGGTCGGCAGCGAGAAGGCGAACCAGAAGAGGGCGGTGGCGACCAGGGTCGTCTCCTGCGGGGTGAACTCGCCGCGCTGGTAGACCAGCCGGATCATCGGCTCGGAGAGGACCAGGACCGCGGCCGCGGCCGGCACCAGGACGAAGAGGATCTGGCGCATCCCGTTGGCCATCGTCGCCCGCAGGTTGTCGTGCTCGCCGCGGGCGGCGAAGCGGGCCAGGGTCGGGAAGAGCACCGTGGCGATCGCCACCGAGAAGATCCCCTGCGGAAGCTGGTAGATCCTGAACGCCTTGTCGATCGCGGCGGGGGACTGGTCGCTGACGAGGCTGCCGAAGAGGCTGTTGATCAGCAGGTTGAAGTTGATCAGGCCGAGGCTGATCGTCACCGGCAGCATCAACAGGAGGACCCGGCGCACGTCGGGGTTGCGCCACTCGAAGCTCCACTCGAACTTGAAGGGCGTGTTGCGCAGGTCGAAGGTGGGGATCAGCAACTGCACCAACGTGCCGGCGAGGATGCCGATCGCGTAGGCGTAGATCCGGTTCTGCCCGTGGAACGCCGGAATCAGGAAGACCAGCACGGCGATGATCGTCAGGTTCCAGAACAGCGGCGAGATCGCGAAGGCGCCGAAGCGGTCGTAGCTGTTGAGGATGCCGACGACGACGCCGCTCAGCCCGAGCAGGATCAGGATCGGGAAGAGGACCTGGGAGAGGGTGACGGTGAGATCGAGGATCGCCCCTTCGAAGCCCGGCGCGAAAAGCGGCATGATCACCGGGGCGAGCAGGACGAAGAGCGCCGTGATCGCACCCAACACGAGCGTGACCAACAGCAGCAGGGTCGAGGCGAGCCGGAAGGCCTCGCGGTAGTTCTTTTTCTCGAGCTGCTCGGTGAAGACCGGGACGAAGGCCGGCTGCAGCGCCGCATCGGCGAACAGGGCGCGCACCAGGTTTGGAACCTGGAAGGCGATCGTGAAGGCGGACATCGGTCCGCTGACGCCGTAGTAGCCGGCGGCGACGATCTCACGGACGAGGCCGGCGATCCGCGAGGCCGCGGTGGCCAGAGAGAAGAACGCCGTGGAGCGGGCGATGCGCCCAGAACGTGCGCCGGGAGCCGGCTCACCGGAGCTTTCCTCGCCGGGCTCGAAGGCCTCCGCGGCCCGCAGCGCGGCATCGGCGGCGACCGCTGCCTCCTCGCGATCGTCTCTGTCAGGTGCCCTGGGGGTCTCCAAGCTGGTTCTCAGTCGCTATAGTCGGCGGCCGCCTGGGGCTGGCCGATGCCGCTTCGAGGCTCACGATCAATGGCCAACATAGCCTCACAAAAGAAGCGGATCCTACGCAGCGAGCGCGAGCGGACCGAGAACCGGCTCCTGACGAGCACGGTCAAGACCTATTTCCGGCGGCTCGAAAGCGCTGTCGAGGGTGGCGATACGGCCACGATCGAGGCCGAGCACCGGGCGCTGGTCTCGCGGGTCGACAAGGCTGTCCAGAAGGGCGCCCTGCACAAGAACACCGCGGCTCGCAAGAAGGCCAAAGCCGCGCGCATCGCGACTGCCGCCGCGAAGTAGTCAGGCCGGAACGCCCGCCGCGGCCCGCAACGCCAGGGTCAGCGCCAGCTCGTCGCCGTAATCTGCTCCACCTCTGCACCAGACCTCCAGGTCGGCAAGGGCGATAAGCGCCTCCTGCAGTTCGTCAACCTCAACGCCCTGCAGCCTCCGAACCAGCTGCTTGGCCGCGTAGGGGTGCATGCCGAGGGTCGACTCGATTTGGCTTGGCGGGACCCCCTCTGACAGGGCCGCCGCCGCCGCACAGGCTTTGCGCAGGCGCGATGCGAGGCCGTAGATCAGGCCGGTGACGTTCTCCCCCTGGGAGATCAGCCGCTCTGAGATCCGCAGCGCCGCCGCCGCGTCGCGCTCCAGCAACGCATCGGACAGCGCCCACACGACCGCCTCCGAGGTGTCGGCGATCATCGCGCCCAGATCGTCCGCGCCGACCGTCCCACCCTCTCCTGCCCAGAGCGCGAGGCGCTCCAGCTCGTTGTGGAGGCGCTGTGGATTGGCCCCCATCCGGTCGACCAGCATGCGTGCCGCCGCGGGGTCGAGGCGAAAACCGAGACGCTCGGCGTCGGCGACCAGCAACCGTGGCATGTCTCTCGCCTTAGGAGCCTCGAATAGGTGTATCTCCCCATTCGCCGCCTTGACGGCCTTGACCAGCTTCGCCGGCGCCTTTGCCCGGGCGATCAGAACGACGCTGAGGTCGGGAGGCAGCCCGGCAAGCGCCGCCGCCACCGCTTCAAGCTGCCTGTCGCGCCAACGCTCGACGCCGTCGGCGAGCAGGTAGCGGCGGGATTCGGTCAGCGACATCGCCGGAATTGCCCCGAGCAGGGCCTCGTGATCGGGGGCGCCTCGGCCCTCGCCGGGCTCGAAGACCTGTAACGAGGCGGCGCCCCCGTCGCGCTCCGCCCGCGCCCGCAGGCGAGAGCGGGTTGCGTCGATCTTGGCCCCATCGGTACCGGCGATCAGATAGAGCGGGCGCATCTCCTCGGCCATCGGCCGAGTCTAGATGTCGGCCCGGAACCGCCCGCTACCAGTGACCGTGATCGTGGCCGTGTCCGTGGTCGCCACCGTGACTCCACGGCGGCCCATGCGATGGACCGCCTTCGGGCTCTTCGGAGCTGCCTTCGTCGGTCGGGGGAGGTCCGGTCGGGGCCGGAGACGCTTCGGGGCTTTCAGCCGATCCGGATGCCTTCGGAGCCGGCGTGGCTTGTGCCCCCTCGCCCGGAGGCGAAGAGGTGGAGGCAGCGACAGGCGCCGCTGCTGCCGCCGGGGCGGGGGCAGGTTGCTCGGCGACCGGCGCCGCGGTCGAGGTCGGCTCGCTGGGCACGCTGCCACTGGCCGGGGTTCCCGCGGTCGGCTGGGCGACGACGAGGCCCGCGGTCTGGGGCGCCTGCGATCCGCCAAGGGCGGCGATCTTTCCCTTGTGTGACCTTGATTTGCCCGAGGAGGCTCCCGATCTGTTCGCACTGGTGATTTGCGGTCGCGCCGCGTGCGCCCTTGCCGCCGCCGCAACGTTTGCGTCACCGACCGCCCGGTGCTCGCTTTCGAAGCCGGGGATCGGAGCTCCGGCGATCAGCGGCCAGCCCTGGTTGAGTGCCAGAGCAACCATCGCGAGGCCGATCGCCGCGGTGGCGCCGAGCAATGCGAGCGACGTGCTGCGGGTCCGCTCGAGCAGTCCGTCGCCGAAAATGCTCGTCCTGACGGAAGATCGCAGCGACCGCTGTCCATGCGTGGAGGACACCGATACTTCCATCGACCGGCGCAAGCCAATCGACAAGGCCGGGTCGACATAACCCCAAATATCGATTCGTCATTTCGTCCAGTTCGAGGAACCCGGAAGGCCTCAGCCGCCGTGGCTGCTCAGGAGGACCGCGCCGCCAACCACTTCGAGCACGACGGTCCCGTCGCGATCGGTTCGCAGCGTAGGGACGCCGTGGGAGGCGAGCGTCGCAAGGGTCGCTGGAGTCGGGTGGCCGAACGGGTTCCCCGCGCCGACGGAGATCACCGCCAGGCGGGGCCGGGTGCGGTCGAGCAGATCGCCGAGCCCGGCGTCGTCGCTGCCATGGTGGGCGACCTTGAGCACGTCTACGGGACCGGGTTCGATCGGCGTCGTTTCCGCCTCCGCGTCGGCGGTCAGCAACATCGAGAAGCGGCGCCAGCGGGCAAGCATGACCAGAGCGAGGTGGTTGGGGTCTTCGCCCGCATGCGGGCCGGCGAGCAGCTCGGCCGGTGGCCAGAGCACGTCGAGACGCAACCCGCCCGATCGCAGCTCGCCCCCCCGGGCGAGACGGCGACGGGGAATACCCGCGGCCGCGATCTCGGCCAGCGTCCTGCCTCGTAAGACCCCGTAGAACACACGCCCGACAGGGAATGCGCCAAGCAGATCCCGAATCCCACCAGCGTGATCTGACTGGTCATGGGTGACGATCGCGGCGCCGAGCCCGGTGACCCCGGCGGCGCGCAGCTTTGCGGCGAGCCCATCTCCAGGCGGCCCGCCGTCGACCAGCACGGCCGCCGAACCCCGTGGCTGCAGCAGGATCGCGTCGCCCTGGCCGATGTCGAGGACGGAGATCCGCAAGCCCGCGGGAGGGCCGGGGGCGGCACCCCCGCTCGGCGCGAGGAGCCCCCAGGCCAGCCCGAGCGCCCCGAGGCCGACCGCAAGCGCAACCACCCGCCGACGGGCCGAAAACATGAGATATAGACCTGTTTTAGGCCCATCGGCGGGCTTTTGGCTGGGCGGGGAGGCCGGGCGGCGACGCTGAGCCAAGCGCATGGCGAGCGCCGTGGCCGCGGCGATCGACGCGTACGAGACAATTAGGCCGCCCGCTCCCAACCGCACATGCAGGTAGGCCCAGCTCGGACGGCCGCACCAGGCGGCCACCTGGGCGATGTAGGCAAGCAGCAGTGAGTTGGCGGTGTTGAGCGCACCGACCGGCAGGCCGGGCACCTGACCGGCGGCGGCGACCACCATGCCCAGCCACATCGCCGGAGCCACCGCGGGCAGCGCCAACAGGTTGGCGACGAGCGTCATCGTCGAGATCGCTTCGAAATGGAAGGCGATCAGCGGCGCCGTGGCGAGCGTCGCGGCGATCGTCATTGCCGCCCCCTCGGCCAGAGGACGGCGCCAGCCGCGGGTGCCGATCCTCGCCGCGATCCCGGCCCGCAGCGGCGCGGCAAGCAGAAGAATGCCGAGCACCGCCGCGAAGCTGAGCTGCCAGCCGACGTCGGCTGCGATCCCGGGCTCGAGGACGAGCAGAACCGCCGCCGCAAGCACCAGCGCGTAGAAGCGCGAGGCGCGGCGGCCGGCCAGGGTCGCGAGCACGCTCAGCGCGCCCATGATCGCTGCCCGTTGGATCGACGGACCGGCGCCGGCCAGCGGCACGTAGACGGCGATCAGGCCGAGCACCCAGAGCAGGCGGGTGCGGAGCGGTAGGCCGAGCGCCGCGAGGAAGGGCATCGCCAGCAGGACGAGCAGCGCCACGTTCTGACCCGATACGGCCAGCAGGTGACTCAGACCGGACCTGCGGAAGTCTTCCGTCGTGCTTTCGTCGATCTGCTCGTCCTCGCCGAGCACGAAGCCGCGCGCCAGCGCCGCCTCCCGCGCCGGCATTCCGCGGCCGAGCGCCAGCTCAGCCCGAGCGCGGATCTCGCCGCTGTGGGAAAGCGCCAGCGCGACCGCCGCCGCGACCAGCAGGAGCGGTACTGGCGAGCCCCTTGCGCGCATCGACCTAGGGCTGCAGCCGGGCCCGCAGCGATTCCATCGTCGCCGGGCCGATTCCGCTGACCTTGTCGAGCTGGTCGACCGAGGCGAGACCGCCGTGCTGGTCGCGGTATTCGACGATCTTGGCGGCGGTAACCGGGCCGATGCCGTCGATCGTGTCGAGCTGCTCGACGCTGGCGCTGCCGAGGCTGATCGGGCCGTCTTCCGCCGTGACGCCCGCGGTCGCGATCGATCCACCGGGGCCCCGCTTCGGCACCATCACCTGCTGCCCGTCGGCAAGGCGCGCGGCCCGGTTGATCCCTTCGAGCATGGCGCCCCCGGCAGCGCCGCCGGCGCGTTCGATCGCGTCGATGACGCGCGCGCCGGCCGGCAGCCGGTAGACCCCCGGCCGCTGAACGGCTCCGGCGACATCGACGACGATGTCGGAGCCGGCGCCGCTTTTCAGGCTGAGGCCGCCGGGTTGGCTCGGGCTCGAGGCGACGGCCGCAGACGCCGCCGCGCCACCGCCCTCAGACCGGATCGCCCGCGCGCCGACCAGCAAGAGGGCAATGGCGACGGCGCCGTAGACGAGGACCTGGGACCGCGAAAGCTCTGGCATGGACCGAGCGTGGCCGATTCCGACGCGCGGGTGGCGCGCAAATTCAAAAAATTCTGAAACTCAACTGAGTCGCGAGAAGCGCCGCTTATCGCGGCTCAGAGGTCTTCGTCGTCGGTGTAACCGGAGACCTCGGCCAACTGATCGCTGTAGAGCTCGGCCGCGGCAACCGGCGGCGATTGCACGGAGACGCAGGCCAGTCTCTCCTCGCCGTTGTTGGCGATCGAGTGATCGGTGGCGGGAGGCACGAGGATCAGATCGCCCTCCCCCACCCCCTGCGTGTCGCCGGCGACGGACATCGTTCCGGCCCCCCGAACGACGACGTAGACCTGCTCTGCACCCTCATCGGAGCGCAGGGTCTGCTCGGCGCCGGCGGGGATCTCCAGCCAGGTCACCGAGAGGTTGCGGGCGCCGAGCTGGCCCGCGTCCATCAACGCGTGGTAGCGAAGCCGGTGCCACTCCTCGGCGGGAGCTTCTGACAGACGTCTGACGAGCACGGCGGCTTTGTACCAGAAAAAGCGACCTAGGCCGTGAAAACCAAGCAGGTCGGGGGACGCAGGGAGGGCGGTGAGGGAGCGCACTTTCTAGTGCGTGACCGATCCAACCGACCGAGGACCCCGAGATGCGCCGGTTTGCAGCGGCCTAGCGAACTACGAGGTTTACGAGCTTGCCCGGGACGACTATCTCCTTGACCACGTCCTTGCCGTCGAGGTGGTGCCGCACCTTCTCACTCGCACGGGCCAGCGCAAGCAACTCGGCCTCGGACGCATCGGCGGCAGCCTCAATCCGGTCGCGCAGCTTGCCGTTTACCTGGACCACGAGGGTGACCGTGTCGCTGCTCAGCAGGTCGGGGTCGGCGAGCGGCCATGGGGCCTCCCAGAGACGCCCTCCCTCCAGCCGCTCCCAGATGTCCGCCCCGAGATGCGGGGCGAAGGGGAAGATCAGCGAGGCCCCGGTCGCCGTCGCGAAGCGCACCGCGGCGTCGCCGTCGGGCTCGCCGTAAAGGCCGTCCTTGAGCCGGTAGGCCTCGTTGACCAGCTCCATCACCGCGGCGATCGCGGTGTTGAACTGGAAGCCGCGCTCAAAATCCCGACCCACCTTCTCGATAGCCCAGTGGGCCTTGGCAAGCAGTTCTCGCGCGCCGCCTTGCGCGGTGCCATCGGGGTCCCCGGCCTCGGTCCGCTCTTCGACCTCGCCACAGAGGCGCCAGAGGCGCGAGAGGAAGCGGTTGACGCCCTCGACCCCCTCGTCGGACCAGTCGCCGCCGCGCTCCGGCGGGCCCATGAAGCAGACGTAGGTGCGGGCGGTGTCGGCGCCGTAGCGCTCGACGTACTCGGCCGGGCTGACCGTGTTGCCCTTCGACTTCGACATCTTGGCGCCGTCGCGGGTGATCATCCCCTGGGTGAAGAGGTTGGCGAACGGCTCCTGCACCGAGAGGTAACCGAGGTCGGCGAGCGCCTTGGTGAAGAAGCGCGCGTACATCAGGTGCAGGATCGCGTGCTCGACGCCGCCGATGTACTGATCGACCGGCAGCCAGTGGTCGGCCGCGGCACGGTCCCATGCCGCCTCCGCGTTGCCGGCGTCGAGGTAGCGGATGAAGTACCAGGAGGAGTCGACGAAGGTGTCCATCGTGTCGGTCTCACGCCGGGCGGCGGCACCGCAGCGCGGGCACTCGGTCGCGACCCAGTCCTCGGCGGCGGCGAGCGGACTGCGGCCCTGCGGCGCGTAGTCGTCGATCTCGGGCAGCTCGACCGGCAGCTGGTCGTCGGGCACGGGGACGATGCCGCACTCCTCGCAGTAGACGACCGGGATCGGGGCGCCCCAGTAGCGCTGACGCGAGACGAGCCAGTCGCGCAGCCGGTAGTTGACCGCCGCTTCGCCCCGACCATCCTCGCCCAGCCAGGCGACGATCTCCTCGTAGGCCTCGCGGTTGTGCTTGCCGTCGAAGCGGCCCGAGCCGGTCATCGGCCCGTCGCCGGGGTACGGCAGGCCCTCGTCGTCGCGAGCGACCTCCGGGTCGGCGCCTTCGATCACCCGCTCGATCGGCAGATCGAAGGCCTTGGCGAACTCGTAGTCGCGGCTGTCGTGGCCGGGCACCGCCATGATCGCGCCGGTGCCGTACTCCATCAGCACGTAGTCGGCGACGAACATCGGGATCTCCGCGCCGTTGACCGGGTTGACGACGCTGCGGCCGAGCGGCACGCCGGTCTTGGCGCGGCCCTCGTCGCCACGATCCTCGACCGACTCGCGGGCGACCTGGTTGACGTACTCGCGCACCTCCCCCTCGGCCGGCGTGCCGGCAATCAGGCGCTCGAGCTCGGGGTGCTCGGGAGCGAGGACGAAGAAGGTCGCGCCGAAGAGCGTGTCGGGGCGGGTCGTGAAGACGGGGAAGTCGAGATCGAGCTCCTCGCAGCGGAAGGTCACCTCGGCGCCCTCCGAGCGGCCGATCCAGTTGCGCTGCATCGTGACCACGTGCTCGGGCCAGGACTCGAGCAGGTCGAAGTCGGCGAGCAGCCGCTCGGCGTACTCGGTGATCTTGAAGAACCACTGCTCGAGCCGGCGTTGTTCGACCGGCGTGCCGCAGCGCTCGCAGCGGCCGTCGACGACCTGCTCGTTGGCGAGCACGGTGGCGTCCTTGGGGCACCACTGGACCGGCGCCTCCTCACGGTAGGCGAGGCCCTTCTCGAAGAGGCGCAGAAAGATCCACTGGGTCCAGCGGTAGTACTCGGGCGTGTGGGTGCCGAGCTCACGCGACCAGTCGATCGAGATCCCCCACTCGCGGAACTGGCTGCGAAAGGACTCGATCGAGCGCTCGGTCGCCGCGCGCGGCGGCTCGCCGGTCTTGATCGCGTTGTTCTCCGCCGGCAGACCGAAGGCGTCATAGCCCATCGGGTGGATCACCTCGAAGCCGTGGCGGCGGCGGAAGTGGGCGATCGCGTCGCCGACCGAGTAGCACTTGAGGTGGCCGACGTGGGGCTCACCGGACGGGTAGGGCAGCATCTCCAGCACGTAGGACTTCGGCTTGGCCTCGTCGAAGCCCGGCTGCCCCGGGTTCGGGACCTCCCAGGTCTTCGCCTCGGCCCAGAGCCGCTGCCACTTCGCCTCGATCGCCTTGGGGTCGTAACCGGCCATTACCGGCGATCTTATGAGTCAGACGACGGGCGAGACAGCCTCGAGGATGTGGGGCCAGATGTAGACCTCAATCGTCGCGGCGGCTACGAGGGTCGGGATCGCCAGCGCGACGGTGAGGAAGGTGGCGGCGAGAAGCTGGTTCCACTCCCCTCGGCGGCTGGCGATCAGCCATGCCGCGAGGGGCAGGAAGAGGGCGGCCAGCTCGGGGATCGCGTGCGGCATGACGGTGAGAATGAGCACCGCGTGGGAGACATGCAGCTGGTAGGCGATCGTCGAGCCCTGGAAGCCGAGGTAGAGAGCCTGGGTGGAGAGCGAGAAGAGCGTGACCGCGGCGACGAAGAGGATCGCGAACTGACCCGCCTTGACGTGGATCCAGCGCGAGAAGCCGCTGCGCTGCGCCGCCGCGATCGGCATCGAGGCGCCGGCGATGAAGCCCGCGACGCAGGCGGTTGCGTGCAGGGCGAGGACCAGCGAGTTGCGATAGAGGATCGGCAGCAGGTCGCCGGGTTCCTGCGGTTCGGTCAGGCCGGGCAGGTGGATCGGGGTGATGTCGGGCGTCAACAGCCCCGCCACCACCCAGACCGCGCCCAGCAGCGACAGCGCGATCGCGAGGCTGAGCGCCAGCCAGCTGCGTAGAACAGGCCACGGGTGGCCGTTCCAGGCCGCGAGGGTGTTCCTCGTGTCCTGCATGCCGTGCGAGAAGACATGCTGATTGGCGCCGTTCATCGCCTGATCATCGGCATCCGGAGGGCCTCGATTGAGCGAAGTAGGCTGCGGCGATGCGATCGAGGCGAGGGTGGCTGATCGGCGGCGGAATCGCGCTTGCCGTCGCGATCGCGATCGGTGGCGCGGTGAGCTGGCATTTTTCATCCGCGGTGCTCGTGCCCGACCACTCGCCCTGGCCCGAGAACGCCGAGGTGGTGCGCGTCGCGCCCGGTCGGATCGTCATGGCGCGCTCCGAAGACACGGAACGCCCGGGCGTCTACGGGCTCAACTGGCCCGGCGGACACGCGGTGATCGGCGCCATCGAGGGCAGCGACGCCGACACCGTCACCCGGAAACTCCGCTCGGTGCGCGGCTACCTGGCGGCGGGCAGAATGGTCGCGGTCGATGCCGACGTGTACTCGGGCAATCCCGGCGAAGCGCTGGGCATGCGCTTCGCGACGGTGCAGGTCCCCGACGAACTGGGGCCGATGCCGGCCTGGCTGATCCCGGGCCGCAGCCGCACCTGGGCGATCGTCGTGCACGGGATCAACGGAACCCCGCAGGAGGGATTGCACCTCGCGCCGGCGCTGCGACGCTCTGGGCTCCCGACCATGCTGATCACCTACCGGGAGGACCTCGGCGCCCCGCCCAGCCCCGACGGCTTCCACCACATGGGGCTGACCGAGTGGCGCGACCTCGCGGCGGCGGCGCGCTACGCGCTCGCCCACGGGGCTCGGCGCCTGGTCCTGTTCGGCTTCTCGATGGGCGGCGCGATCGTGGCCCAGTTCATGGAGCGCTCGCCGCTGGCCGCACGCGTCGCCGGCCTCGTCCTCGACGCGCCGGCGCTCGACTGGCGGCGGGTGATCAAGTTCAACGCCACCGAGATGGGCCTGCCCGGGTTCACCGCCCTGCCGGTCGAGTGGGCGATCGGGGCTCGCATCGACGCCGACTGGGACAGCCTCGACGCGCTCAGCCACCCCGAGGACTTCCAGCTGCCGATCCTGCTCTTCCACGGCGAAGACGACAAGGTCGTGCCGATCTCGCTCAGCGAAGACCTCGCCGACGAACTGCCCCACTGGGTCACCTTCTACCGCGCCCCAAGGGCCGGCCACGTCGAGTCATGGAACGTCGATCCAAGGCTTTACGAAAGACGTCTGATCGCATTCCTCTCACATCTGCCCGGTTGAATGCAGCTACGCGGGCGGCTCTGCGGGCCCGAGGCGCGCGTAGGGCTTGCCACGGCGGCGGATCAAGATGTCCGTCCCGGCGGCGGCCCGCTCCATGTAGTAGCCGAAGTGGTTGCGGAACTTGTGGGCGCCGACCTCTTCGGGCGAGATCTTGTCGACACCGCACTGAGTGGAGCTGGAGGGGCTCGAACCCTCGACCTTTCGGATGCCATCCGAACGCTCTTCCAGCTGAGCTACAGCCCCTAGACGGTATTTATCAGCGAAGTGTAGTGACGCGCGCTGTCCGTTTCTTGTCGGTCGAAGTCTCAGCTGAAGGCTCCACTGGCCATTCACGACCTCGATCGGAATCAAGAAGCATTCATCAAGATCACCGCAGTAAACCCCGAATGCATCCACCTCGCTTGCCAAGTATCTCTCTCGTATAAAACCGTCCGGCCCTCGGCGACTTCCTCGTCAGCTTTGCAATGACGACATCTCCGCTTTTGCGACCCCATTTGCATTGCACCCGAAGCAGTCGATCGCCGATGCCCAGCACGAGGTCGTACCGCTCGTGCTCAGTCAACGGCTTGAGGACGGACAGACCGAGCCTTGCTGCCTCGGTCGCGATCGCCAGCTCGGCGACGTTGCCCTTGCGGTTCGGGTTGTGCGTCTCCACGAACGTATGTTCGCAGACAACACACTTCCAGTCAATACGTCAACCGTCCAACTCGTTCGGGTAACTCACTAACGCGACAGCGACCTACGCGGCGCGTTGCTCGGGGTCCTGGTCGTCGTCCATGTCGAGGACCAGGTTGTCGTCTGCCGTGCGGCGGATGTTGAAATCGAAGGGGGCGTTCTCTTCGAGCTCGCGGAGCAGGTCAACGGGCTCGTCGAGGTGCATCGAGAGGGTCGCGCGGCCCTCGGAGAAGCGCTCTACCGAGATCTCCGACGCGCCGAGGCGGCCGACGGCGTTTTCGAAGCCGACGAGTTGGGAGAAGTCGCCCAGAGGGCCGATCTCAAGCTTGATCAGGCCCTCGAAGAGCTGTCCGAGGGCTGCCTCGGCGGTCGGCTCGCTCGGCGCGGAGCCGTTCGTGGCGCCGTCGTGAGCATCGGCAAGGTCCTGAGTGCGGCGGCCGACCTCGACGGCCTCGCGCAGCGCCTTCATCCTGATCCGGGTCGCCTGTCCGCGAGCCTGCGCCTCGATCGCCTCGAGGCGCTCGGAGACCGCGCGTAGGGAGTCGATGCTGCGCTCGTGGCGCTCGTCGGCCTCGCGCAGTCGCTCGCTCAGGCCGCGGATCTCGCGCTCGCGCTCGATCACCATCCCTGACAACGAAGCCAGTTCGGAGTCCGCCGTGGACGCGTGGTGCTCGACGGCGGAGATCGCCGCGTCGCGCGCCGACATCGCCGCGTCGACTTCGTTACGGCTGTAGCCGAAGAGCGCCCGCTTGAAGCTAGCCATGCGCGGCACCGTAGAGGTGCCCTCGGACGCCATCCTGTGGCAGTTGCAACTCGAGCCGCGGCGCCTCGCGCCAGAGGTCCTCGAGCTGGTAGCGCTCCCTTTCCTCGGCGGTGAAGACGTGCAGGACGGCGTCGAGGTAGTCGAGCACGATCCAGCCGGCCTCCCCCCCTCCGTCCACCCCGCCGGGCAGCAGCCCATGCTCCCCCTTGAGGCGCAGCTTGACCTCGTCGACTATCGCCCGCGCCTGGCGCTCGTTGCGCGCGGTGCAGATCGCCAGGAAGTCCGTGTAGGCGGCGAGGCCGCGCATGTCGAGGACGACGATCTCGGTCGCCCCTTTCGAGTCGGCCAGCTCGGCCAGCTGCCCTGCCAGCGCCTCGGACTCGAGCCCGCTCACGAGTAGATTCCCTTTTCCTCGATGAATCGCGCGACCGTCTCCGGCACGAGGTAGCGCAACGGCCTGCCGGCCGCCGCGCGCTCGCGCACGGCCGAGGAGGAGACGCCGAACTGCGGCATCTCAAGCATCGTCGCCTTCCCGTCGGCGCTGACGCCGCGCATCACCGCGCCCACGTCGGCGTCGGATATGCCCGAGCGCCGCGCCACCGCCAGCCGCGCCAGCTCGACGACCCGCTGGGGCTCGCGCCAGCTCTCGAACCCGACGGCGGCGTCCGCGCCCATCACGAACACCAAGTCCGGTTCTTCCCTTTCGCGCGCAAGCAGCTCCAAGGTCTCATACGTGTAGGACGGCCCCTCGCGTTCGACCTCCAGCGTGGAGACGGTGAAGCGCGGGTCGTCGGCGGCGGCGAGCCGCGTCATCGCCAGCCGCAGCTCCCGGCCGGGATCGTCGTGGATCCGCTTGTGCGGCGCCTCGCCGGTCGGCACCAGCACGACCTCGTCGAGGCCGAGCTGCCAGAGCGCCTCCTGGGCGAGCGCCAGGTGCCCCAGGTGGGGCGGGTTGAAGGCCGAGCCGAGGACGCCGATTGCGGGACGGCGGCTGTCAGCTCCGGGGGCGCTACTCACGCACTTGGCCGTCGCCGCGGACGACGTACTTGTAGGTGGTCAGCTCGCGCAGCCCGATCGGGCCGCGGGCGTGCAGCTTCTGGGTCGAGTTGCCGATCTCCGCCCCCATGCCGAACTCGAAGCCGTCGGTGAAACGGGTCGAGGCGTTGGTGTAGACGACGGCGGCGTCGACCGCGGCGGTGAACGCGGCGGCGGCATCCTCGGACCGAGTGACGATCGCCTCCGAGTGGCGCGTGCCGTAGCGGTTGACGTGATCGATCGCCTGATCGAGCGAGTCGACGACGGCGACGGCGAGCTTCAGGTCGAGGTACTCGCTGTCCCAGTCCTCTTCGCCGGCCGAGCCGACCTCGACCCCGCTGGCGGCCACCCGGGCACGCTCGTCGCCGACCAGCTCGACACCAGCGTCGCGCAGCTCGGCGAGCGCGGCGGGCAGGAACTCATCCGCGACCGCCGTGTCGACCAGCAGCGTCTCGGCCGCGTTGCAGACGCCGGGGCGCTGAGTCTTCGCGTTGACGGCGATCCGTCGCGCCATCTCCAAGTCGGCGTCGGCGTGAACGTAGACATGGCAGTTGCCCGCCGCGGCGAAGATCACCGGCACGGTCGCAACGTCCTTCAGCGCCTTCTTCAAGCCTTCGCCGCCGCGCGGAATCAGCAGGTCGACCGTGTCCTCCTGGGTGGCCAGCTCGGCCAAGTCCTCGCGACCCCCGCCCGCCAGCAACACAGCCGCATCCTCGGGCAGCCCAGCCTCGCCGAGCGCCTCGCGGACGATCGCCGCCAACGCCCCATTCGTCCGCTCGGCATAGCTCGAACCCCGCAGCACAATCGCATTCCCGCTCTTGATCGTCAGCGCCGCGCAATCGATAGTCACATTCGGCCGCGCCTCGTAGACGACGGCGACAACCCCCAGCGGCACCCGCAGCTTGGTCAGCTCGAGCCCGCTCTCGAGGGTCCTGCGATCGAGCACCTCCCCAACCGGATCCTCCAGCCCGGCCACGGCCCGCACGCCATCAGCCATAGCCGCGACCCGTCCCGCACTAAGCGCCAACCGATCGCGCAGCGCCGGAGTCAGCCCTTCGGCACGCTCGTCAGCCAAATCAGCGGCATTAGCCTCGAGCACATCCCCGACCCTCTCGCCAAGCAACCGCGCAATCGCCTCCAACGCCGCATCCTTCCTCGCGGTCGGGGCCGCGCCAAGCTCACGCGCTGCCCGCTGCGCTGCGGCGCATGTCTCAGCAACAGATGTAGTCGTGACTGCCATCGACGCTAAGGGTAGCGGCGGGGATCGGGTGTCCCTCTCGCTTGCTGGGTTTTCGCCAGGAGAGCCTGCGGCTGTCCGCGAGCGCAACCGGGGCGAAAAGAGGACGCCGCTGCGCGAGAGGGACACCCGATCCCCGCCCAAGCCCCTTGCTTACAGCAGGACGAAGCGGTCGCGGTGTATTGCCTCCTCGGGCTTGTCACGAATGTCAAGGCTCTCACGCAATGCGGTCGCGAGGGCATTGGTACGAGTGCCCTTTATCCGGTCGAGGGCCGCCGCCGAGTATTCGGCGATGCCCTTGCCGATCAGCGTTTCAGCGACCACGACCTCGACCGCGTCCCCAACGTCAAAATCGCCATCGACAGCAAGAATGCCGACTGGCAATAGGCTTGACCCGGTCTCGCGCAGAACCCGAGCCGCGCCCTCGTCCACGCTCAGGCGCCCGCGTACCGGCTTGGCGTACTTGAGCCAGAGCTTGAAGCCGGAGGCCTTGCCAGGCTGAGCGGCGAAACGGGTTCCGACCTGCTCACCACGTGCGGCCGCAACCAGCGTCCCGTCCTTCGTGCCATTGCAGATCGTCGCCGGAGTACCCGACTCGGCTGCCATCTCGGCGGCCGCGACCTTGCTGCGCATGCCGCCCGAGCCGAAGGTCGAGGTGCGGTCGCCGATCTTCATCGCCGCGAGCTCGCCGAAGTCCTCGACGGACGCGATCAACTCGGCCCCCGAATCAAGGCTCGGGTCGGCGCTGTACAGGCCGTCGACGTCCGAGAGCAGCACCAGCAGTCGCGCGTCGAGCAGGATCGCGACCTGGGCGGCGAGGAAGTCGTTGTCGCCGAAGCTGATCTCGTCGGTCGCCGTGGTGTCGTTCTCGTTGATGACGGGGACGACGCCCCAATCGATCAGCCGCCGCAGCGTCTGCCGGGCGTTGAGGTAGTTGGTGCGGGCGGCGATGTCGGCCGCAGTCAGCAGCACCTGGGCGGAGCGCGTGCCCCCGGTGGCCAACCGTGACTGATACGCGCGGAAAAGATCGCCCTGACCGACGGCGGAGGCGGCCTGCAGCTCGTCCATCGCCCGCGGGCGCGCCGGCAGGTCCATCAGCCGCATCCCACGGGCGATCGCGCCGGAGGTGACCATCGCCACCCGCTCGCCGGCCTGCTCCAGCTCGGCGACCTGAGCGCAGACCGAGTCGAGCACGTCCTCGCGCAGCTCGCCGTCGTCGGCGGCGACGATCGAGGAGCCCAGCTTTACCACCAGCGTCATTGGGAAAGTCTATGAGCGCCGGAAATCTTCAGCCCCGAGAAATCGCCCTCGTTGCGAATCCGTTCGGCGGCGCCGGCCATCGCCTCGACGGCGACCCAGGCCAGGCTGCTGCCGACGCTGACGCGCTGGGCGCCCGCCTCGACCACTGCGGCCATCGAGAGACCCGGGTGGGCGAGCACGTTGACCGGCCTCGACATCGCCTCGCAGACCGCGCGGACCTCGTCCGCGTCACGTAGCCCCGGCGCATACACCACATCGGCGCTGGCCGCCTCGAACGCCTGCAGGCGCGCGATCGTGTCTTCAAGGTCGGGGTTGCCACGGATGTGGTTCTCGGCACGCGCCGTGAAGGTGAACGGGAAGTCGAGGTTCCGCGCGGCCTCGGCTGCCGCGCCAACCCGCTCGACCGCATCGTCGAGGGCGTAGATCCCGTCCTCGTGGCCGTAATCCTCGATCGAGCCGCCGACCGCCCCCGCCGCGGCGGCGACCGCGATTGCCGCGGCCGCATCCTCCGGGGCCGGGCCGAAGCCGTTCTCGAGGTCGACCGAAATCGGCAGGCTCGTCGCTTGATCGAGCGCGGTCACGTGCTCGGCCAGCTCCTCGAGCCCGACCTCACCGTCCTCGCGGCCCAGAGTTAAGGCGAACCCGCCGCTGGTCGTCGCCAGCGCCTTGAACCCAAGTTTCTCCATCACCCGCGCGGAGCCCGCGTCCCAGGGATTCGGAATGACGAACGGCTCGCCCTCGTGCAGGGCGCGGAAGCTCTCGGCCTTTTCCGTCTGCGTCGCGCTCAACTCGCCGGCTCCTTCGCTCGACTCACGCCAGGGACGCTACTTCAGCACCCCGGCCACTTCGGTGCGCTTCGCCACGTCGAGCTTCTGAAAGACGTGCCGCATGTGCGTCTCGACCGTCTTCGCGGTCACCGTCAGCGCTTGGGCGATCTCGCGGTTGGTCATCCCCTCGGCGGCCATGCGGGCGACGCGCAGCTCGCTCGGCGTCAGCGAGTCGACGCCGCTGAAGACGGCTTTGCGGGGACGCGCGCCGGTCGCCGCAAGCTCGGTGCGGGCGCGCTCTTCCAGCGGCGCGGCGCCGCATCGGTGGGCCAGCTCGAGCCCCTCGCGCAGCGGCTCGCGCGCATCCTTGCGGAAGTTGGCCCGCCGCAGCGCGGCGCCCTGCTCGACCAGCGCCTCGGCGTGCTGGACCCGCGCCCGCGTTCCCGCCAGGACCTCCGCCGCCTCGGCCAGCCGCTCGATACCCGCGGCGCCGCCGTCGATGACGCCCTGGACCCTGAGGGAGATCCCGATCCCGCGCCGGCCACCGGCCTCGCGGGCCAGCCCAGCCGCATCGGTGGCCATCCGCCTCGCCTCCTCGTGGTTGCCGAGCGCCGCTTCGCAGAGCGCCAGGCCCGTCCGCCAGGGAAGGACCTCGGGGTTGGGGTAGGGAAGCCACTCGATCCGCTCGGCCGCGGCGAGAAAATCGTGGCGGGCCTCAGCGTGCCGACCCGTGGCCCGTCGCAGTTCCCCACGCGCACAGAGCAGGATCGAGCCCGGATTGCCGGCGACCCGCTCGCGCCCGACCCAGTGCTCCTCGAGCAGCGCCGTCGCCGCGCCCAGCTCTCCGCGGGCGAGCAGGATGTAGACGGCGACTCCCGACCAGGTCGCGCGTGGATTGACGAGGCCGAAGGGGCGCATCACCCGCACCGCCGTCTCGGCGTCGGCCTGGGCCTCGCGTAGGTTGCCGTCGAGCAGACGCGCGAACGATCGCGCTCCATACCCGCCGGCGATTCCCGGCATCGTGCCACGCTGTTTCGCACCCTCGATCGCCAGGTCGAACTTCTCCACTCCGAGATCGCCCTGGTCGGCGAGTGCGAGCGCGATCAACGCGCCCTGCGGCGGCATCCCGGCGGCGGCGTCGGCGACGATCCAGGCGCCCTCGCCGAGGGCCTCCGTCGCCGTCCGCGCAGCCCGCTCCATCGGACCGAGTCCCAGGGCGTGCAGGATCGCCACCTGCTGCAGGACCATGCGGCCGGGGAGCGATGTCGGGGCCGGGTCGGTCTCGGGAATCGCGTCGCGCGGCAGGCGCTCGAGGCCCCAGCTCACCTGCAACAGCAGCCACCCCTGCAGCAACAACCGCAGCTCCTCGTCGGCTTCACGAGTCTCCAGCAGCGATTCTTCGAGCAGTCCCGTCGCCTCCTCGTTGCCGTTGCGCAGGCCGAGCGAGCTCGCCAGCTCGTTGGCGAGTTCCGCCCGTTCGACCGGGTCGGCCGCCGCGGCCCGCACGGTGCGCAGCACTTCGATCCCCTCGGGATCGTTGGCCCGCAGCAGGGCCACCCCGAGCTCGCGACTGGCGACCGGCCGCGTCTCCCGCGGCGGCGGCTCGCGCAGGGCCCGCCGCAGATAGCGCACGGCGGCATCCGCAGCGCCACGGGCGAGCGCCGAACTCGCGGCGCCGCGCAGCTGTTCGACGACCCACCCGTCGGCGGCGGGCTCGGCGAGCAACAGGTGCGAGGCGACGGCGTCGGCCTCGAGCCCATCCTCGTGAAACAACCGGGCGGCGCGGGCGTGCAGCGCCGCGCGGCGGGGAGCCGAGACTTCGCTGAGCACCGCCTCACGGACCAGCGGATGGACGAAGGCAAGCGGGCGCGCGTCGGCGAGCAGATTGGCGGCGATCAGGCGCTCACCGGCCTCGGCCACCGCGTCCGACGAGATCCCCGCCAGCGCCGCGACCAGACGCGGGGCGCCGTTCGGCTCGAGCACCGCCACCGCCCGGGCGACGTCGATCGCCGGCTCGCCGAGCCGGGCCAACCGCGTCCGGATCGAGTGCGAGACGCCGACCGCCGCCGCCTGGGTGAGGCACTCAACGCTCTCCTCGCTCGGCTCGAGCTCCGCCCCACGCAACGCCCGAGCGAGCTCGGCCAGCAGGAAGGGATTGCCGGCGGTGGCGTCGCAGCAGGCTTGGGCGAAGCTCTCGGTCGAGTCGGCTCCAGTCTCCCCGGCGACCAGGGCCGCGGCGGCCCGGGTCGAGAGCGGCGAAGGCTCGACCATGCGCTCAGGCGCCTCGCGGCGGAGCTCGTCCAGCAGTTGCTCGTGGAAGCCAGGCTCACCACTCCTCACACCCACGGCCATCGCCGCGGGCGAGCCGTCGAGACGTCGAGCGATGTAGGCCAGCGCCTGCAGTGAGGCGAGGTCGGCCCACTGGGCATCGTCGACGACCAGCAACAGGGGCGCCGTCGCGGCCAGGTCGGCGGTGAGCCAGTAGAGCCCGTGCTCGATCGCGCCGCCTTCGGCCGCATCGGCGCCCGGTTCGAAGACCGGACCGGCGAGTGCCGCGCTGCCGCTCAGCAGCTCGGCTCGCCGGTCCCGATCGCGCAGCACCGGCTCAAACAGCTGCCTTACGACGCCGTAGGGGAAGTCGCGCTCGTACTCGCCGCCGCGTGCGCGCAGGACGAGCATCTCGCGGTGCGCCGCCATCTCCGCCGCCGCGCCCAGCAGCGAGGTCTTGCCGGCTCCGGCCTCGCCCTCGATCACGATCACGCCGCCGCTGCTGCCCTCCGTCGCGTCGAGCAGCCGCTCGATCGTCGCGAGCTCCTCATCTCTCTCCAGTAGTCCGGTCACCGTCGCCGACATGCTCGGTCGCACCGATCGTACGCCGCCCCGCCGGCTTCAGACCGTCAACGCCGGGCTCTCGACCCCCGGAGTCGCAACCAACGTCAAGGCCAGAGCGATCGCCCACGGGGCCTCCGGCGACCGCGCCGCCGCCTCGATCAGGGCCGAGATGCGGCGCCCGGGCTCGTCGTCGGTAACCGCGACCCGCGCCAGCTCGATGATCTGCGTCGGGTCGCCGCCGCCGAGCATGCATCCGCCGGCCGCCGCCAGCAGGGTGGCGAGGCGTTCGTCGTGGGGAGAGCGTGGCGATCCCGGCGATCCCGGCGCGGAGCCGCCGTCAAGCGGCGCGTCTCCCGCCAACAGGGCGTCGGCCTGCCCGCCGAAGACAAGCCGGAGCTGGTCGTCCGAGAGGCCGGAAAAGCGGGCGCAGCGCAGCGCGATCGCCAAAACGACGTCGAGCTGCATGTAGGGCTCGTCGCTGCCGAAGAGGATCTGGCCTGGCGGGACCAGGGCAAAGAGGGCCAGTAGGTCGCTGGGGTTCCACCAGGACGTGTCGAAGAAGAGATTCGGGTGGTCGGCGGCCAGGTCTCCGAGCCAGGCGAAATCGGAGACCGCGGCGTGGGCGAGGACGATCGGGCAGTCGCGGTGGCTCTCGGCCAACTCGATGATCTTCATTCCCAGCGAGCCGACTCCAGCACCGGCGTGGATCAGGACCGGCGCCCGCGCGGTGGCGGCGACCGCGACGATCGTCTCCACTCCGGGGTGGTCGAGGCGGAAGTCCTCCCCGCGTGGGTGCAGCTTGAACCCGGCGGCGCCGGCCTCCAACGCGGCCACGACGTCCCCTCTCGAGACCACGTTCGGGTCCAGGCGGGCGAAGGGGACGAGTCGGTCGGGGTGGCGGCGACACTCCTCGACCACGCGCAGATTTTCGGCCTCATAGCCGGCCTCGACGCAGAAGGGGAAGATCGCCGAGCGCCCGCCGAGCGGCGCCAGGTCGCTTACGTGCTCCTCGGCCGTACGAGCGCTGCCGTCGATGTCGACGCCGGTGTGGGAGTGAATGTCGAACAGCGGGATCTCCGCCGCGCTGAGACCCGAGAGCTCCTCACCGACGATCGCGGCGACGCTCACGGGGCGCCGTTCGTCCGCCGCGGTCGGGCGCCGTTCTGGCAACCGAGCTCGCGCCGCATCCATTCGTCGATGCCCGGCGGATAGAGCAGAGCCATCTGCGAGCCGATCGCCAACGACTGGACGACCTGCTCGCTGATCCGGCGACGCCCCTTCGGCTTCAATCGGTTCAGAACTCTCATGAAACCGATCCTGGCTCACCCAGGGCCCTTTCGCATCAGGGGCGCACCCTGAACTTTCGCTACATAGCCGGCTAGGGGTGCAGCTCGAACTCGTGCTCGCCGACGCGGACGTCGTTCCCTGCCTCGAAGCCTGCTGACTTCAGCGCGGCGATCACGCCGATCTCCTTGAGGCGCTGCTCGAGGTAGGCCAACGCCTCCTCGTTCTTGAGGTCGTGGCGCTCGAAGAGCAGCTCGACGCCACGACCGTGGATGCGGAATGCGCCCTCGTCCTCGCGCTCGACCGAGTAGCCGCCCTCGCCCACCGGGCGATATACGCGGTGCTCGACCGCGAACTCGGCCGGGCCGGCCTCGCGGCGCTCGGGGCGTGCCGGAGCGTCCTGAGGTAGCGCGGAGAGGATCAGGCCGCGCAGCTCTTCCAAGCCCTCGCCGGTCGCGGCGGAAGCCGCCAGCACACCCTCTGCCCGGTCGCCTAATCGCTGGCCCCACTCACCGACAACCTTTTCCACCTGCTCGGTCGGGAGCAGATCCCGCTTCGAGAGGAGGAGGACCTCCGGGAGTTGCTCGAGGCCGGCTCCGTAGGCGACCAGCTCCTCGCGCACAGCCTCGTAGTTGGTCTGTGGCTCGCCCTCCGCCGGCGCCAGGTCGACGAGGTGGACGAGCATCGAGCAGCGCTCGACGTGGGCGAGGAACTCGTGTCCCAGCCCCGCGCCCTCCGCCGCGCCTTCAATCAGGCCGGGGATGTCGGCCACCACGGCCTGCCGATCCTCCCCCTCGATCGTCCCCAGGACCGGCGAGAGCGTCGTGAACGGGTAATCGCCGACCTTCGGCTCCGCTCGAGTCAGCCGCCCCAGCAACGAGGACTTGCCGGCGTTGGGCAACCCGACCAGTCCGACGTCGGCGAGCAGTTTCAACCGCACCTCGATCCAGCCCTCCTCGCCCGAGGTCCCCTTCTCGGAGAATCGCGGCGCCTGCCGAACGGAAGTCGAGAACCGCTTGTTGCCATGCCCCCCACGCCCGCCATGCGCGACCACGGCCCGCTGCCCAGCCTCGACAAGGTCGATCCGACTCCCATCGACAGCTTCGGCCTGCGTCCCCGGGGGCACAGCGATCAAGAGCTCCTCCCCCCGAGCCCCATGCCGGTTGGACCCTTCGCCACCCTTCCCACGCCCAGCCCGAAAGTGCTTGCTACCACGAAGAGCGCCGAGATCACGCCGCGAGGCGTCACAAACCAGCACAACGTCGCCCCCATGCCCCCCGTCCCCTCCATCGGGTCCACCTCTGGGGACATGGGCCTCTCGACGAAAGCTCACGCACCCGTTCCCACCGGCTCCGCCCTCAACCCAGATTTTGGCCTTGTCGTACATGGAATGGAGAGGGTAGTTGGCGAGAAACCGTCCAACGAAAGGGGCTAACTCGCCAGGGGTGTCTAAAAGCTTGCGGTCGCGAGGCTCTGCGACGTTTCGTGAGGAGGGACGGGGTGTCCCTCCTGCGCAGCGGCGTCCTGTTTTTCGCCCCTACCGCGCCCGCGGACAGCCGCAATAGCTACTGGCGAAAAACCCAGCAAGCAGGAGGGACACCCCGTCCCTCCCCCAGCTAATCGCTCAGAACCGAGATCGTGCGGCCCTTGCGCGAGGGCTTGAACTGCACAGTCCCAGCCTGCTTCGCGAAGATCGTGTGATCGCGGCCGAGGCCGACGCCGTCGCCGGGCCAGAACCGGGTGCCGCGCTGGCGCACGATGATCTCGCCGCCGGTGACCTTCTGGCCCGCGAAGACCTTGACCCCAAGCATGTTGGGGTTGGATTCGCGGCCGTTGCGGCTCGAGCCAAGTCCTTTCTTATGCGCCATCGTCGTCCTTTTTAGCAGCCGCTTTGGGTTTGGCTTTTGCTTTTGGTCTGGTCGCCGATTTCTTCTCGGCGGGTTTCGCTGCAGCTTTCTCTTTCGGCTCGGCTTTCGCAGCCGCTTTTTTCGCGCCCAGCTTCAGCTCGGTGACCTCGAGCCGGGTCAGCTCGGAGCGGTGCCCGGCGCGGCGCCGGTAGCCCTTCTTGGCCTTGTATTTGAAGACCTTGATCTTCGGGCCGCGCAGGTGCTCGGAGACGGTCGCCTCGACCTTTACCTTCTCCAGCTCCTTCGGCTCGGCGACGATCTCTTTGTCGCGGAACAGCACGGGCCGGAGGGCGACCACATCGCCCTCCTTCGCGGACAGCCGGTCGACGAGCAGCGAAGTGCCCTTCTCGACCTTGTACTGCTTGCCACCGCTCTCTATGACCGCGTAGGTGCTCATCTGGCGGCGGCGGATTCTAGAGCGTCTTGCCCGGAGCCGTTGCCAGCGGGGTCGCCGAGCAGCGAGGCGACCGCCGCAGCGCGTTCCACCTGCTCGATCCGGACCATCTTGCGATCGCCGACGAAGCGCCCGCCGCCGTTGACGCTGACGATGTAGGAGTCGATCCGCGCGACCGCGTCGTCGGCGTTGTACATGTGCGGCTCCTCGATTGTGACCAGCACCTCCTCGCCGACCTTGAACGGCAGCGCCCGCTCCTCGATCTTGGCGCGGCTGCCCGCTTCGATCAGTTTGAACGTGTCGATCGCGAGCGCGTCGCCGCCCTCGAAGTGGAACTGCTTGCCAGTTTCCCCCTCGAGCTCGGCCAGGCCGCTGTCGGGCCCGATCAGCGTCGCCGCCACCTTCGGGTTGACCCGCAGTAGGAATGCCTCCTCGTCACGGCCGGCGAGGTCGCGCATCTGCCGCAGCCCCTCCAGCGCCACCGTCTCGGCCGAGAGGACGACGCCCTCGCCGTCGCAGGTCGGGCAGGGCGCGGTGAGGATCTCGCGCACCCCGTCGGTGATGTTCTGGCGGGTCATCTCGACCAGTCCCAGCGGCGAGATCTCGACCACGTAGCTCTTCGACTTGTCGGCGTCGAGCGCTTTGCGCATCGTCTTCAGCACTTTGTCGCGGTTTTTGGCCCGCGCCATGTCGATGAAGTCGACGACGATGATGCCGCCGATGTCGCGCAGTCGCAGCTGGCGCACGACCTCCTCCGCGGCCTCGGTGTTGACCCGGGTGATCGTCTCCTCGAGGCCGCCCTTGCCGCGGCCGGTGAAACTGCCGCTGTTGACGTCGATCACGGTCAGCGCCTCGGCGTAGTCGATGATCAGGTAGCCGCCCGAGGGCAGGTCCACCCGCCGTACCAGGGTCGACTCGATCTCCTTGTTGATCTCCCATTTCTCCAGCAGCGGCTTCTTGCCCTCGTAGAGCTCGACTTTGCCGACCAGCTCCGGCGCGGTGCGCTGGAAGAAATTGGTCACCCGGTCGAGCTGCTTGGGCGAGTCGATCACAGCTTTTTCGAAGTCCGAGAGGAAGACGTCGCGCAGCACCCGCACCGGCAGGTCCGCCTCCTGGAACACCAGCCCCAGACCTTTGGTCTTCTCGGCCCGCCGCTCAAGCACGTCGTAGAGCTTGTGCAGGTAGCCGACCTCGCGGACGAAGTCCGATTTTTTCGCGCCGTGGGCGGCCGTGCGGACGATCAGCCCGCCGGGGCCCTTGTAGGTGCGGTCGACCATCTTGCGCAGCCGGTCGCGCTCGGATTCGGAGAGCCTCCGGCTGACGCCGACGCCGCCGCCCTGTGGCGCGTAGACGAGGTAGCGACCGGCGATCGAGAGGTTCATCGAGAGCCGTGCGCCCTTCGACTTGAGCGGGTCCTTGACGACCTGGACGAGGATCTCCTGCCCGGATTTGATCAGCTCGCTGATCTTGCGGCCGCTGCCCCGGCCCCGCTTGGGCGCCTGTTCGCCGTTGGGCATGACGATCTCGTCGACGTGCAGGAAGCCGTTGCGCTCGAGGCCGATGTCGACGAAGGCGGCCTCCATGCCGGGAAGGACGTTGTCGACCTTCCCCTTGTAGATGTTGCCGACGATCGATCGCCGGCCGCGGCGCTCTATGTAGAGCTCCGCCACGTTGCGTTTGCCGCCTTTGGTCTTCGACTCGAGGACGGCGACACGGGTCTCGCCGCGATCGGCGGACACCAGGATGGTTTTTTTCATGTTTTTGTCAGCTCAGTTCAGATAGGTACGCATGGCCCGGTCCCATTCAAGGGATCACCAGGCGAACCTGCCTTTCTGGCTGAGGCGCGCTTGCATGTGAATGCTCTGAAGCACTCCCACCGCGAGTAACGTCGCCAGTACGGAGGAACCCCCGTAGCTGAGCAGCGGCAGGGGAATCCCGGTGATCGGCATGATCCCGAGGTTCATCCCCACATTGACGAAGACCTGAAACAGCAGCATGGCGGCGATGCCGCCTGCCACAAGGGTCCCGTATGAGTTCTTCGAGAGCGTCACGATCCGCAGCGCCCGCCAGATCAGCAGGGCGTATAGGGATAGGACGAACGCGGCGCCGAGGAATCCGTAGCGCTCACCGATCACCGCAAAGATGAAGTCGGTGTGCCGCTCGGGGACAAAATCGAGCCGCGTCTGAGTGGCCCGATCGCCCCGCCCGGTCTTTCCCCCGGAGCCGATGGCGATCTTGGCCTGGTTTTGCTGGTAGCCCGCGTCGCTGGGGTCCGCGCTCGGATGCGTGAAGGAAGTCAGCCTTTGCTGCTGGTATTCCTTCAACACTGGCGTCCCGATTGCGGGAGCGACCACGAGCACGAGTGCAACTAGTGCGACGAGAGCCGCGCCGATCACCGCGAAGTGCGTCCAACGGACGCCCCCCACGTACATCACGGCGAGGGTGATTGCCCCGTACACCAGAGAGGTGCCGAGGTCCGGCTGCAGGAAGACAAGCGCAGCCGGGGCGAAGCCCAGGCAGAGGTAGCGCACAGTGCGCTGCCTCGCCGAGCCCCGCCGGGCGCCATCGATGACAAAGCCGGCAAGCGCCAGAACGAGCAGGAGCTTGCCCAGCTCCGATGGCTGGAAGCTGAAGAAGGGAAGTTCGAAGGCACGCCGGGAGCCGCGCGCGGCGAAGCCGAAGACGAAGACCAGCGAGACGCTGGCGACGAGGAAGGTATAGATCCCGACCCGCAGCTCGCGGAAGCGCGAGTAGTCGATGCGGGCGAGCAGGTACATCCCGACGAGCCCGAGCACGCCGTAGATCGCCTGCCGGTCGACGTAATAACCGGGGTTGCCCGGCACGTCGTGCTTGGTCGCCTCGCCGAGGGTGAAGACGCCGAAGGCGACCAGCGCGAAGGCTGCGAAGCCGAGGCCGGCATCCATGTAGGGCAGGCCGAGACGCTCGGCGATCCCCGGTCGCAGGGCGAAGGGCTCGGGACGGGCGCGACGCGTGCGGGTCGCGTACATCAGCCTTCCCCTTGCGGGGATTCCGCTTCGCCTTCAGGGCCTTCCGCTTCGTGGGAGAGCCGGTTGGCGAAATAGGCTTCGAGGATCTGTCTTGCGGCGGGCGCCGCGGCTTCGGCGCCGAAGCCGCCTTCCTCCATCGTCACGAAGGTGACAATACGCGGATTGGGATACGGAGCGAGCACTCCGTACCAGGATTGGTCCCCGTGCGGAGGCCGTTCGGCGGTGCCGGTCTTGCCCGCGACCGGGATCGGGAAGTTGCCGAAGACCGCGAACGAGGTCCCGGCGCCGTTCTGCGCGGCGTCGTGCAGGCCTTCGAGGATCGCTTCCCGGTAGGCGGGATCCATCTGGACGTGGCGGCGCGGCGGCGGGTCGAATTCCTTCAGCACACGGCCGAAGGCGTCGTCGACCTGCAGCCCGACGTGGGGAGTGACGATCGTGCCGCCGTTGGCGATCGCCGCGTAGGCGACGGCCATCTGCAGCGGGTTGGTCTGCAGGTCGCCCTGGCCGGTGGCGAGCTGGATGTTGTCGCCGGCCGACCAGGGCCGTTCGGTGTTGCCTTCCTTGTAGAGCTGATCGCGCCAGTGCTGGGACGGCAGCAGCCCGTCGGTCGGGACCGGGAGGTCGATCCCGGTCGGGCGGCCGATGCCGAGCGCATGCGCCCAGTGCTGGAGCTGGCCGGTGTCCCACATGCGAAAGCCGAGGTTGTAGAAGAAAACGTCGGAGGAAACTTCCAGCGCCGAGACGAGGCTGACCGAGCCGTTCGCCGCTTCGCCGGCGTTTTTGAAGACCTCGCCGCCGATTTCGAACTGACCGGGGTCGTTGATCACTTCGGTCGGGGTCAGGTTGCCGCTTTCGAGCGCGGCGATCGCGGTGATCGGCTTGAACGTGGAGCCGGTCGGATAGAGACCCGAGGTCGCGCGGTCGGTGAGCGGCGCCGCGATCGGGTCGCGGTAAAGGGCGTTGACCTGGGCCTGGGTCATCGGCGGGGTGAGGACCGAGGGTTCGAAGGTCGGGTAGGAGCCGAGGCCGAGTATTTCGCCGCTGTGCACGTTCATCGTGATGAAGCCCCCGTGCAGGCCGCGGGCCGCCAGCGCCGCTTCACCCGCCTCCTGAACCTTGGAGTTGATCGAGAGCACCAGGTTGTCGCCCGGCACCGGCGGCTCGGAAACCAGCTGGCCGTTGCGGGTCGGCTGGCCGAGCGCGTCGACCTGGATCCGCGTGACCCCCGGCTTGCCACGGAGGTAGCGGTCGTAGGTGTCCTCGACCCCGTCCTGGCCGACCTCGTCGCCGGGCTCGAGGCCGCGGTACCGCGCTTCCTTCAGCTGTGCTTCGGAGACCTCGCCGACGTTGCCGAGGAGGTGTGCGGCGAGCGTGCCGTGCGGGTAGCGGCGCACGAAAACCCGCTGCACGGTAACGCCCGGGAAGCGGTCCTGGTTCTCCTGCAGGTAGTAGACGAGGTAGTCGCCGACGTCGCGGCGCAGGGTCACCGGCGCGCTCGCGGCCAGTTTGAGCTGTTCGTGCATCGTCTTGCGCAGGCGCGGCAGCGAGCTGTGGGTCAGCTCGGCGAGCTGGGTCAACTCGGCGTGGCGCCGGCGAGGTGCTTCGGGGAGCTTCTCGGGATTGACCTGGAGGGCGAGGCTGGTCCGGTTGGAGACGATGTCGTTGCCGCTGCGGTCGAGGATTTTGCCGCGCGGGGAGCTGACCCTGAACTCGCGGGTGCGGTTGTTCTTCGCTTCGGCGAGGTACTTGTCGCCGTTGATCACCTGCAGGAACCAGAGCCGGAAGAAAAGCACCCCGAAGAGCGCCAGGGCGACGCCGCCGAAGACGGCGATGCGCAGCGCCAGGCGGTTGTTCATCTGCGGTCCGAGTTCGTCAGAGCGCCGGTACATCAGGTCCTCCCCAGCACGGTCGGCCGGCGGCGGCGGGCAACTTTCGACTCCTCGACCAAGGCCGGGCGCAGCGCCCGCCGCAGGCCGAAGTAGATCGGCCAGGCGAGAAAGAAGGCATAGATGCTCTTCAGCAGCATGTCGCGGACGATCAGCGGGCTGACCGGGGCGTCGACGCCGAGCATCACCTGCACAGCGGCGAAGCCGAGCTCGGCAAACAGGGTCAACCCCATGCAGACAAGCGGCGGCACCAGGGCGCTGTGGATGTCGAAACGCTCGCGGAAGAGGCCGGCCAGGTAGCCGACGCCGATCAGCACCAGCGAGGAACCGCCGAGCGGGGCGACCAGCAGACAATCGACCAGAAACCCGACCGAGAAGCCGGCCACGGCCCCGGTCAGGCTGCCGCCGAGCAGGCCGAACGAGACGACAACCGCGGGCAGAACGTCGGCGCTGGTATGGAGGAACTCGACCCGCGAGAAGAACGAGAGCTGCAGGAGCACCGCCACAATCACGATCGCGACGAGGCGGGCGAAGATCTTGGGCGTGACGATCATCCTCGCGACCCCCCGGTCAGCACCTGGACCAGGTCGAGGTTGGCCATGTCGACGTAGGGACGCAGGTGGATCTGCTGGCTGGCCTCCTGCTCGACAATCGAGGCATTGGTCACTTCGCCGACCGGCAGGCCCGGCGGGAAGAACGATGCGTGGCCCTGGGCGCGCCAGCCTGAGGTGACCACCGTCTGGCCCCTGTGGACTTCCTTGCTCGAGTTGATGAAGTCGAGGATCAGGTCCTCGGGGTCGCCGACGTTGGGCCTGATCACGCCCTGTACCCCCGTAGGCACCACCTTCGCCGAGACGGCGCTGGCATGGTCGGTGATCAGCTTCACCTGCGCCGAGCCCCCCTCGGTCGAGGCGACGAGACCGACGAGCCCGTCGCCGCTGATCACCGGATCGTCGACCTTGACCCCGTCACCGGAGCCGACGTCGATCGCCACGGTCGAGTTCCAGACAGTCGGAGAGCGGGCGATCACCCGCCCGGTCACCGGCTCATAGGCCGATTCGGCCAGCGCCGGGCCGCGGTTCAGTTCGACCAGCTTGCGCAGCTGAGCGTTTTCCTGCAGCGCCTCCTGGCCGGCGACGGCCTGACGGCGCACGGTCACCAGCTGCGCCTTGAGGCGGCTGTTTTCGCCGCGTGCGTCGAAGGTCTTGTCGAACCAGTCGACCAGGTCGCGGGCTGGCTTCAGGGCCCTGTCGGCAACGGTCTGCAGAGGGCTGAAGATCGTGCTGACGCCCCGCTGCACGCCACCCGAGCTCTGCCCGTAGGTGATCGTCAGCAACAGGAAGGAGCCGATGACGAGGAGGGTTAGTACCGCTCTACGGCGGCGTACTTGTTTGCGATACACGACGAAGACCTAAGTTTGGCGCTTTATATGAATGGCAGCTAAGCGACACGTGCCATTCCCGAGTTCATCTTGCTGGCGCGGTGGATCGTCTCGAACTCCTCCAGCGATATGCCGGAGCCGACGGCCACGCACGTCAAGGGCGACTCTGCCAGTTGACACGGCATCTGGCACTCATCGCGAAGGCGCTGTTCGAGTCCTTGCAGGAGCGCCCCCCCACCGGCAAGGGTGATGCCCCGGTCCATGATGTCCCCCGCCAGCTCCGGCGGCGTGCGGTCGAGCGTGTCCTTGACCGCGTCAATGATGTGGCTGATCGTTTCGTCGAGGGCCTCGCGCACCTCGGCCGAGCCGAGCGTGATCGTCTTCGGCAGCCCCGACACCAGGTCGCGGCCGCGGATCTCGACCTCGACCTCCTCGGGAAGCGGCGAGGCCGAGCCCGCCTCGAGCTTGACCTCCTCCGCCGTCTGGGTGCCGATCGCGAGTTTGTAGCGGTGTTTGCAGTGGTGGACGATCGCGTCGTCGAGCTCGTCGCCGCCGACCCGGATCGACTGCGAGACGACGATCCCGCCGAGCGAGATCACCGCGACCTCGGTGGTGCCGCCACCGACGTCGACGATCAGCGAGCCGGTCGGCTCGGCGACGGGTAGGCCGGCGCCGATCGCCGCCGCCATCGGCTCCTCGATCAGGTACGCCTTGCGGGCGCCGGCCGAGAGGCAGGCCTCCTCGACCGCGCGCTTCTCCACGCCGGTGACTCCGGAGGGCACGCAGACGACGACGCGCGGGTGGGCGAAGCGGTTGGAGTGAACCTGCTTGATGAAGTGGCGCAGCATCTGTTCGGTCACGTCGAAGTCGGCGATGACGCCGTCCTTGAGTGGCCGGATCGCGGTGATCGTGCCCGGCGTGCGGCCCAGCATCCGCTTCGCCTCGACGCCGACCGCGTGTACCTGGCCGCTGCGCGAATCGATCGCCACAACCGAGGGCTCGGAGAGCACGATGCCACGACCGCGCACGTAGACCAGGGTGTTGGCCGTGCCGAGGTCGACCGCCATGTCGCGGCCGCCCAGTCCGGTCAGGTAGCTGAATATGCCCATGTGTGCAATTTGGGGAAAAGCAGGGCAATCATTCCAGATGGTCCAAGTCGGCCAACTCAGGCGCCAGCTCCAGCAACAATCCGACCGGCAGGCCGACGACATTCGACACGCTCCCCTCGATCCGCTCGACCAGGGTCGAACCCAGCGTCTGCACGGCATACCCGCCCGATCTCCCCCGCCACTCCCCAAAACGCACGTAGCGCTCAATCTCGGCCTCACTGAGCTCCTTGAAGACCACCGTCGTCCGCTCCAAACCACTGCGCTCTTCCCCATCCGCAAGCACCACAAGCCCGCTCATCACCGTGTGAGCCCGTCCCGACATCCGCTCCAGGTATTCCCGCGACTCAGCTTCATCCGCGGGCTTTCCAAGCGCCTTGCCATCAAGAACAACATCGGTATCGCAAGCAATCACCAGACCATCGCGATCCACGGCCCGAGCCTTCATCCGAGCGTTCTCAACCACCTCAGCCTCCGGATCCCCGCCCGTAAGCTCCTCGACCCCGGGAACCACGACCTCGAACTCCACCCCAAGCTTTTGAAGAATCTCGCGTCGCTGAGGCGACCCGGATGCGAGCGTAACTTTCAAGCGTTCAGACCTTCGGCCGGGATGTGGGTAGGGGGTGGAGCGTCTTGTACTTTTTCGTCAATCCGACCTCGGACGGCCGAAGGCGATCCACCGAAAAAGTTAAGCGGAACCCCCTGCCCGCAGCCCGGCCGCTAGCCAAGCTCCGGGAACCAGATGCCGATCTCCCTCTCCGCCGACTCGTCGGAGTCGGAGCCGTGGACCATGTTGAAGGTCACCTCAAGCGCGTAGTCACCGCGAATCGAGCCAGGCGCGGCCTCGACCGGGTTCGTCGCCCCGATCAACTGCCGGGCCGCCACGACCGCTTCGGCCCCCTCCAGCACCATCGCCACCAACGTGCCGCCGGTGATGAATTCCACCAGCTCGCCGAAGAACGGCCTCTCGGTGTGCTCGGCGTAGTGCTCGTTGGCGATCGCCTCAGAGGCCACCATGGTCTTCAGCGCCGCGATCCGCAGGCCCTTGCGCTCGAAACGGGCGATCACCTCGCCGCTCAGGGCGCGTTCGAAGGCGTCAGGCTTGACGAGGATCAGGGTCCGGCTCACGGTTGGGGCTCCTTGGCTGTCGTTTGGATTTCGAAGTCTCTTTGGGCGCCTCGACTTTGGGGCGCGCCGGCTTGCGCTCGGTCGGCGGCGCCTTGCCCTCCCCGCGTGGCGCTTTCCGCTCCTCCGGCCGCGCTTTGCGGCGCGGGCGCTCACGCTCGGCCAAGGCGGTCTCGCAGTAGGGGCAGAGCGCCCAGGTCGGGTCGACCGGCTTGCTGCAGCTCGGGCAGGGCCGCTTGAGGCGGCGCTGGCACTCAGGGCAGCGCAGAAAGTCGTTCTCGACCGGGAAGCCACAGCCGGGACAGGAGTGCTCTGTCAGCTGGCGCACCCGCAACTCAGCGGCCTTGATCTCCAGCTCGCGTTCGTGAGCGTCCTCAAGGAACTCCGGCGGCCGCACGATCGCGTAAACGGCGGTGCCGAGGTAGGGGATGAAGGAGGCGAGCGTGGCGCAGCCGATCAGGAACGGATCGGAGATGCGGCGCTTGGCGTCGAGGTACGTGTAGACGATCAGCGCCAACCAGACGACGACCAGCATCAAGATGAGCAGGTTGACGACCAGGTTGAGGCCGTTGTTGCTGATGCCGAAGATCGCGATTGCCATTGCGTTTGCGCCCGTCCGAGAGAGGAGCGGCGGTGAGTCTACTTCGCCGCCTGGGCGGCGAACCCTGTCGTGTCTGGCACCTAGAGGAAAAGACTGCCGAACAGGTAGCCGAGCCCGAAGAAGACCAGGATCACCGCGGCGACCACCGCGGCGACCAGAGCCATCATCGAGAGCAGTTCGGTTCCTGCGCTTTTAGAGCCCATACGAGGCTCAATCCTCGCACAGACCAAGCGCAGCCCGAGCGGGCGCGAGCGCGTAATGCGACCCGGTGACGAGCAGCACGCCACCCGTCTCCAGCGCAAGCTCGCGTCCTCGCGCCACCGCAGCGTCAAAGTCGGTCACGGCCTCCGCCTCCAGCCCCACATCTGAGCAGATGCGAGCGAGCTCATCGGCCCCAAACCCCCGCCGACGGGCCGAAAACCGGTCATATAGACCGGTTTTCGGCCCGTCGGCCGCTGGGAGCGGGAGCTGCGTGCAAAGAGTCTGCGCCAGGGACGGGGCCAGGGCCTCGATCATGGCCTTGGCGTCCTTGTCGGCGAGGATCGCCAGGACGGCGACCACGGGGCGGCCTTCGGCGATTTCGGGCAGAGCTTCGGCAAGGGCTTTGGCCCCATCGGGGTTGTGGGCGGCGTCGAGGTAGGTCGGGGGGTCGCCTGGCACCCGCTCCAGCCGTCCCGGGATCTCGATGCTTGTCGCAACCGCCTTGACGCAGTCGGGCTCCAGCTCGCCGAGGAAGGCCGCGGCGGCACTCGTCGCGACGGCGAAATTGCGCCGCTGGAAAGGTCCCAAGGCTCCCTGCAGGACCACCTGACCTGCATCGGACCCCAAATAGGGGTTCGATGCAGGTCTGTCCTCGGGGGCGATGACCAGCTTGGCGCTGTGCTCCGCCGCGGTCCGTTCGGCGAGCGCCCGTACCGCCGGACTGACCCGTCCCAGGACCAGGGTCGTGTGGTCGCGCAGCACCGCCAGCTTCTCCGCCGCGATCTCCTCCTCGCTCTCGCCCAGCCACTCGGTGTGGTCGAGCCCGACCGAGGTCAGGACCGTCACTTTGGAGGGGATCGTGTTGGTCGCGTCGAGCCGCCCCCCCAGCCCGGCCTCGACCACGGCAGCCTTGATCCGGGAGTTGGCCAGCGCGACAAACGCCGCAGCCGTTGCCAGCTCGAACTGGGTCACCGCCTCGCCCGCCTCCAGGGTGCGATTGACCGTCTCCGCCGCTGCCGCCGCACGCTCGACCGCCGCGGCGAACTCGGCGGCGCCGATCTCGCGCCCGTGCAGCAAGATCCGTTCGGACCAGCGCGTCGTGTGCGGCGAGACGCAGGCGCCGGCGGATACGCCGTGGGCCTCCAGCAGCGCCGCAATCATCCGCGTTACCGAGGACTTGCCGTTGGTGCCGACGACGTGGATCGAGGCGAAGCGGTGCTGCGGCAGGCCGAGCACGGTGCTCAGCGTGCGCATCCGCTCCAGGCCCAGCTTCCAGCCGATCGGCTCGAGCGAGTCGAGGTAGGCCTCGGCTTCCCTGGCCTCTATTCCGACAGCTCCTCCAGCTCGGCGCGGTAGCGCTCGAGCTTCTCTCGCTCTTCCTCGACCACCTCGGCCGGGGCGCGATCGACGAATTTCTCGTTGCCGAGTTTGCCCTCCGCCCGCCTGACCTCGGAGCGCAGCTCCTCGCGCCGCGCCTCGAGCCGGGCGGCGACCGCCTCGGCGTCGATCTCCGCGGAGGCGAGGATCTTCACCGGGCCGACGGCGGCAACCGGGTCGCCGCCGTCCTCGCCGAACTCGACGCGGGCCAGGCGGCCGACGAACTCCTGCGGCTCGATTCCCTCCGCGCGCGCCGGCAGGACGCTTGCCGCCGGCGCCTCGACCAGGTCGCGCCAGGCACGCAGCCGCCCGATCAGCTCGATGCCCGCCCGGACCTCGGCCTCGGCCTCGGCGTCGCGCAGCGACCCGTCGGGCTCGGGAAAGGCGTGGACAGCGAGGTGGCCCTGCCGCGAAGGATGGTAGGACCAGATCTCCTCGCTGACGAACGGCATCATCG
The DNA here is from genome assembly GCA_963837695.1 of uncultured Solirubrobacterales bacterium. Lineage (GTDB taxonomy): Bacteria > Actinomycetota > Thermoleophilia > Solirubrobacterales > 70-9 > VRUE01. The sequence goes on from CAWINZ010000001.1 coordinate 129,501, forward strand.
GGTGCAGCAGCGCCAAGAGGCGTTCCAGCGCCCAGAGCAGGGTCGCCGATACCTCGGCCTCGGCCTCGTACAGACGCGGCTTGACGATCTCCAGGTACCAGTCGCAGAGCTCCGACCAGAAGAATGCGTACGCCTCCTGGGCGGCGTGAGCGAAGTCGTATTCCTCCAGCTTCGCGGTGACCGAGGCGATCGTCGCCTCCAGCCGCGAGAGCAGCCAGCGGTCCTCGACGCCGGCCGGCCGCGGGGCGGCGTCGACCTCGGCGACGTTGAGCAGGATCAGGCGGCTGGCGTTCCAGAGCTTGTTCGCAAGATCGGCCCCCTGTTGGACCTTGGCGTCGGAGAAGCGCACGTCCTGGGTCGAGGACATCGCCAGGAGGCCGAAGCGCAGCGCGTCGGCGCCGTGCTCGTCGATTTCCTCCAGCGGATCGATGCCGGTACCGAGGCTCTTCGACATCCGCCGCCCGTCGCGGGCCTGGATCACCGAGTGCACGTAGACGTCGCGGAAGGGGACGTCGCCGGCGAACTCGATCCCGGTCATGATCATCCGCGCCACCCAGAGGAAGAGGATCTCGCGCGCCGTGGTCAGGAAGCTGGTCGGGTAGAAAGCGCGCAGCTCGGGGGTGTCCTCGGGCCAGCCGAGGGTGGCGAAGGGCCAGAGCGCCGAGCTGAACCAGGTGTCGAGCACGTCCTCCTCCTGGCGCAGCGGACCGCCGCAGGCGCCGCAGCGCTCGGGTTCAGACTCGGCGACGATCGTCTCCTCACAGGCGTCGCAGTACCAGACCGGGATCCGGTGTCCCCACCAGAGCTGGCGGGAAACGCACCAGGGCCGGATCTCGCGCATCCAGTCGAGATAGACGCGCTTCCACTGCGGCGGCGTTATCCGCACCTCGTCGCGTTCGACCACCTCGATCGCGGGCTTGGCGAGCTCGTCCATGCGGCAGAACCACTGCAGCGAGATCAGCGGCTCGATCCGCGCGCCGGAGCGCTCCGAGAAGGGGACCGAGTGGACGTAGGGCTCCTCGGCGCGGAGGCGACCCTGCTCGCGCAGTGCCGCGACAACCGCCCCCTGCGCATCGGCAGCGGTGAGGCCGGCAAACTCCCCGGCAGCTTCGCTCATCCGCCCTTCGGGCCCGATCACGCCGATCTCCTCGAGCCCGTGCTTACGACCGATCTCGAAGTCGTTGGGGTCGTGGCCGGGCGTGATCTTGAGCGCGCCCGTGCCGAAGGCGGGGTCGACGTGCTCGTCGGCGATGATCGGCAGGCGCCGTTCGACCAGCGGCAGGATGCAGTGGCCGCCGACCAGATCGGCATAGCGCGCGTCCCCCGGATTCACCGCGACGGCGGTGTCGGCGAGCATCGTCTCGGGGCGAACCGTGGCGACGGTCAGGACGCGCTCGGCGCCCTCGACCGGGTAGTCGATCGAGTAGAGGGTGTCCTCGACCTCGCGGTTGACGACCTCGAGGTCGGAGATCGCCGAGTGCGAGCCCGGGTCCCAGTTGACCATGTAGTTGTCGCGGTAGATGTAGCCCTTGTCGTAGAGCTGCTTGAAGACCCGGTAAACCGCCTTTACGTAGCCCTCGTCGAGGGTGAAGCGCTCACCCTCGTAGTCGAGCGAGGCACCGAGTCGCTTGTACTGCTCGACGATCCGCGAGCCGTACTCCTCTTTCCAGGCCCAGACGCGCTCGAGGAAGGCCTCGCGCCCGAGCTCCTGACGTGAGGTCCCTTCCTCCGCCAGCATCTTCTCGACCACGGCCTGCGTGGCAATCCCGGCGTGGTCGGTGCCCAGCGTCCAGAGCGTGTTGCGCCCCCGCATCCGGTTCATCCGCACCAGCGCGTCCTGCATGGAGCCATTCAGCGCATGCCCCATATGCAGCACCCCGGTCACATTCGGCGGCGGGATAGCAACCGAAAAGTTCTCCTCGGGAGCGCCCTCCGCCTTGGGATGGAAATAGCCGGCTTCCATCCACTCAGCAAAGATCCGCGCCTCCACCTCAGCCGACTCGTAGCGAGTGGTCTCTTCCAGCTTTTTCCGCTTAGCTGCGTCCACGCGGCGAGTCTAGATAGCCGTCGAGAGGAGGGGCCGGGTGCCCCTCTTCAAAACACTCAAGCGAGGCTCCTGCCGAGCGTTTTGGAGAGGGGCACTCGGCCCCTCCCCCCACCACCGCTACGCAGTTTCCTCGCCGACGTCGGGCTCGGCCGCGCCGATGTCCTGATGGGCCGCCTCGGTGACCAGAGTCGGCCGCCGTCCCTGAACGATCGTCTCGCGAGTCACCACGCACTTGGTCACGTCGCGCCGCGAGGGCAGCTCGAACTGGACGTCGAGCAGGGTCTCCTCGAGGATCGAGCGCAGCCCGCGGGCGCCGGTTTCACGCTCCAGGGCTTTCTCGGCGATCGCGTCGAGGCTGTCGTCGGAGAAGACCAGCTCGATGTCGTCGAAGTCGAAAAACCGCTGGAACTGCCTGGTGAGGGCGTGCTTGGGCTCGGTCAGGATCGTGATCAGGTCGTCGCGGTTGAGCTGGTGGATCGCGGCGACGACGGGCAGGCGGCCGATGAACTCGGGGATCAGGCCGTACTCGATCAGGTCCTCGGGAAGCACCTGCTCGAACCACTCCCCCTTGTCCTTCTTCTCGCGCGAGGAGATTTCGGCGCCGAAGCCGACGCCGCGGTCCCCGACCCTATTCTCGATCACCTTGTCGAGCTCGGCGAAGGAGCCGCCGCAGACGAAGAGGATGTTCGTCGTGTCGATCGTCAGGAACTCCTGGTGGGGGTGCTTGCGCCCGCCCTGCGGCGGCACCGACGCCGTCGTCCCCTCGAGGATCTTGAGCAGCGCCTGCTGCACGCCTTCGCCGGAGACGTCGCGGGTGATCGACGGGTTGTCGGCTTTGCGCGCGATCTTGTCGATCTCGTCGATGTAGATGATCCCCGTCTCGGCTTTTTTGACGTCGTAGTCGGCGGCCTGGATCAGCTTTAGGAGGATGTTCTCGACGTCCTCGCCGACGTAGCCGGCCTCGGTCAGCGCGGTCGCGTCGGCGATCGCGAAGGGGACGTTGAGGATGCGGGCGAGGGTCTGGGCGAGCAGCGTCTTGCCGCAGCCGGTCGGGCCGAGCAGGAGGATGTTCGACTTCTGCAGCTCGACCTCGGGGTCGTCGCCCTGGGAGGCCATCTGGACGCGCTTGTAGTGGTTGTAGACGGCGACCGAGAGGGCGCGCTTGGCGGCCTCCTGGCCGACGACGTACTCCTGCAGGACCTCGTGGATCTCAACCGGTTTCGGCAGGTTCTCGAGCTCGACGCCCTCGCTGGGCGGAGTCAGCTCCTCATCGATGATCTCGTTGCAGAGGTCGATGCACTCGTCGCAGATGTAGACGCCGGGGCCGGCGATCAGCTTTTTGACCTGGCGCTGCGACTTGCCGCAGAAGCTGCAGAGGAGCTGCTCGTTCGAGTCTGTGGGACGTGCCAAAGCGGAAATCCCTCCTTGCGGGGGCGGTAGTTACCTACCGGCATCGCGGCCCCAAAAGCTTAAAGGGGGCCGCAACCCGGCTTGATCGCTGCCGACCTTTACGGCGGGGTCGCGACAGTCCCTTCTCGCGGGCGGCGCCTTGCGGTCTGGGTGGCGCCGCGGTTCCGATCTTCAGCACCCGAGGAGGCGGCGCGACCTTCCGCCGCCTCCCTTCTATGGCCGACCTCGGGCTCTAGCCGTTGACGGCCTTCTTCAGCTCCGCGCCCGCGCTGAACTTGGCGGCCGTTTTGGCCGCGATCTGCATCGACTCGCCGGTCTGGGGGTTGCGACCTTCGCGCGCCGGCCGGTCGACCGTCGAGAATTTGCCGAAGCCGGTGAATTTGACGTCGTTGCCGGCGGCGAGCTGAGCGGTGATCTCCTCGATCGTCGCGTCCAGCGCGGCCTTGGCCTGGCCGTTGTCGAGCCCGGTCCGTGCCGCGACCTGCTTGGCGAGTTCGTCCTTGGTCGTAATAGCCATCTTCTCTCCTCTGGTTGGTGGATGCACAGCCTGGGTCGGCCTGCTGTCAAGCGGTTTTCTACAGATCGGGCCGGGCGTCCCAGTTGTCAAGGGCCGGCGCGGGGTCGATCGGGCGCCCACGGACGTGGATCTCGAAGTGCAGATGACAACCCACCGTGCGGGCGTTTCCGGTCTTGCCGACCGAGCCGACCCGCTCGCCGGCCCAGACGCGATCGCCGCCGTCGACCGCCGCCGGCCGGACCATGTGGGCGTAGAAATAGCTGCGCTGCTCGCCCTGACCGTGGAGCAGCAGGTAGTTGCCGTAGAGGACCGGGTCATAGCCCGTACGCAGCACACGGCCGGTCACGACGGCGACCAACGGCGTGCGGCAGACGGCGACGATGTCGAAGCCTTCGTGGCTACGGCCGCCACTGCGCGGCGCCCCAAATTCGCCGATCGCCCCGCGCGTCCAGTGCGGCCCGTAGACCGGGAAGACATGCGCATAGAAGCCGGTGCCACCGTCCCGTCCCAAACCACCTTGCGCTGAGGCGACCGGGGAAATCACCGCAACTGCAACCAGCAGCAAGCCGATCGCGGCAGGGGTGAAGCGTCTTGTACTTTTTCGCCGTCGGGCCGGCGGACGACCGGTAGGCGACCCACCGAAAGAGTTAAGCGAAACCCCTGCCGCGATCGGCGTGTAGCCGCTCAGTGGTGTTCGATGACGCGGTCGACGATGTTGTACTCCTTCGCCTCCTCCGCGCTCATGAAGTAGTCGCGATCGGTGTCGTTCGTGACTTTGTCGAAGGGCTGGTTCGTGTGCTTGGCGATGATCTCGTCGAGCCGGCGACGGGTGTCGATGATCTCTTTGGCGTGAATCTCGATGTCGGTCGCCTGGCCCTGAAAACCGGCCGAGACCTGGTGGATGAGGATCTTCGAGTTGGGCAGCGACATCCGCTTGCCGGCGGCACCGCCGGCAAGCAACAGCGCGCCCATGCTCATCGCGATGCCGACGCAGATCGTCTGCACGTCGGGCTTGATGAACTGCATCGTGTCGTAGATCGCCAGGCCGGCGTAGACGTCGCCGCCGGGCGAGTTGACGTAGATGCTGATGTCCTTGTCCGGGTCCTCGGACTCGAGGTGCAGAAGCTGAGCGACGATCAGGTTGGCGATGTCCTGATTTACCTGCGTGCCGAGGAAGATGATCCGCTCGTTCAGCAGGCGTGAGTAGATGTCGAAGGAGCGCTCGCCGCGCGAGGTCTGCTCGACCACCATGGGCACCAAGGGGCTCATGCGCGGCACTCTATAGAAGCCGTCAGCCGGGCCGCCATCACTCGTCGGTGCCCGGAGTCCAGAGCTCGCCCGCCTCTTTGCGCTCCTTCTCCGGCGTCCAGATCTGCTCGCGCGCCTCGGCCTGCTCGAGCGGAATCGGCTTGGCCGCCTCGGCGACCAGGTCGATCGCCTTGCGGAAGCGGATGTCGTCGCGGATCATCGCGTCGCGGCCGCTCTCGCGCAGGCGCTTGAGCAGCTTCTCCGGCGTCGTCCGCTCGTGCTCGGCGGAGTGCTCCAGCGCCTCGACCATCTCCTCCTCGGAGGCTTCGATCTCCTCGGCGTCGGCGATCGCCGCCAGCACCGCCTCGCGCTTCAGCTCCGCTTCGGCCTCGGGCTTGGACTCCGCGATCACCTCCTCGCGAGTTTTGCCCTGCATCTGCAGGTAGGCGTCGGGCTGCATCCCCCGCGAGGCCAACTGGCGCTCGACCCGCTCCCAGCGCTCCGCCGCACGGGCGGTGGCGAGCTCGTCGGGGAGGTCGAGCTTCGACGCCGCCGCCGCCGCGTCGACCGCGGCGACGCGGAAGTCCTGCTCGGCGCGCTCGCCGACCACCTCGGCGAGGCGCGTGGTTATGTCTGTGCGCAGCTCCTCCAGGCTGTCGAACTCGGATGCCTCGGAGGCGAAATCGTCGTCGAGCTCGGGTAGGACCTTTTCCCGCACCTCCTTGACCTCGACCGTGAAGACCGCGTCTTCGCCGGCGAGCTGCTCCGCCTGGTAATCGTCGGGGAAGGTGACCTCGACGTTGCGGGTCTCGCCGCCGCTGACACCGGCGAGCTGCTCCTCGAAGCCCTCGATCAGCTGGCCGCCGCCGAGCTCGAGCAGGTAGTCGCTCGCCTTGCCCCCCTCGAAGGCCTTGCCGTCGAGCAGGCCCTCGAAGTCGACCAGCAGCACGTCCCCCTCGACGGCGGCGCGATCGACCGGCTCGAGCTTGGCGAAGCCTTCGCGGAGCCGCTCGACCTCACGGTCGACCAGTTCCTCTGCCGGCTCGGGCTCGGCCTTGCCGACCTCGAGGCCCTTGTACTCGCCCAGCTCGGCCTTTGGCCGCACGCCGATCTCGAACTTGAAGGCAAGCGGCTCGCCCTCGGCCTCCGGCGTGGAGACGACCTCGACGCTGGGGTCGCCGACCGGCGCGATCCCGGAGCCGAGCAACGCCGTTTCGTACCACTCCGGCAATGCCTCGCGGATCGCCTCATCGAGCACGGCGGCGAAGCCGACCCGCTGGATCACCAGCGAGGGTGGCGCCTTGCCCTTGCGGAAGCCCGGCATCCGCATCTCCCGGGCGAGGCCGCGGGCGGCGCGGGCGACGGCCTTGTCGACGTCGGCGGCGGGGACCTCGACCTCGACGCTGACGCGCGAGCCGGGTAGCTCTGAGACTGTTGGCTGCATAGCGAGCGCGGGACCCTATCGCGAGCGCCGCAGCAGGCCCCTGCGGACCGCCACGCCGAAGTCGATCGCGAAGGCGAGGCCGCGGCCGAGCGGGCCGGTGACGAGCCAGGCCTTCGCCCTACTCATCGCGCGTCGCCGTCAATCGCTCCTCCAGCAGCGCCCCGTGCCCGGCGGCAACGGCGCGCTGGGCACGGCGCTCGTCGAGCTCGATCCCGCGCTCGCGGGCGAGGTCGAGCAGGTCCTGCTTTTCGGTCCCTTCGCGGGCGACCTCGAAGAAGACCCAGGCGAGGACGCCGAGGGCGAGGAAGGTCCCCTCGATCATCATGATCACCCCGGCGGTGCTCTGATCGGCGATCGCCGAGATGTGCCAGTAGCGCTCGCCGGGCGCGTAGATCGGGTAGAGCACCGACCCCGACCACATCAGGATGTTGCCGAGGATCGCGCCGGTGAAGCGGACGGCGAACACGTAGGCGACCTTCCAGCCGGCGCTGAACCACCGCGGCTTCGGCAGCGGGCCGAAGATCGGCATCCACATCAGGCAGCCGAAGAAGAGGAAGGTCGTGTGCTCGATCGCGTGGACCGGCGCCGTGCCGTAGGCGGCGTCGTAGATCGCCGGGACGTGCCAGAGGTAGAAGTTGATCGCCCAGAGCGGAAACGCCACCGCCGGATGGGTCAACACCTGGAGCCGGTTGAAGAGGCGGATCGCAAGCAGCGGCTGCAGCAGCGAGCGGGTCAGGCCGAGCACGATCAGCAGCGAGGCGATGTCGCCGATCAAGAGGTGCTCGACCATGTGGGCGATCACGAGCTCCTCAGAGATGTGGCCGATCGGGCTGAACAGCGCGACCGAGATCGTCAGCAGCCCGGCGCCGAAGCAGAGCTGGCGCCAGAGTGGCACCATGCGGCCATCCCAGGAGAGGACGAGTACGCGGTGCCAGTAGAGCACGCCCGCGACGGTGATCGGGATCACCTCGATCGGCACGAAAGCACCGCTCACGTGGGCAAGCTGCAGGCTCACGGTGGTAGCTTGGCACTTCCGTGAGTGCCGATCCGACCCGCTTCCCCCCGATCGGCAGCTACGGCTTCCTCTCCGACTGCCACACCAGCGCCCTCGTCTCCTACGACGGCCTGGTCGAGTGGCTCTGCCTGCCGCGCTTCGACTCGCCCAGCGCCTTTGCCGCCCTGCTCGACCGCGGCGCCGGCCATTTCAAGCTGAAGCCGCGCGGCGTCGTCGTGCCGATCAGTCGCCGCTACGCGCCGGGCACGTTGGTGATCGAGACGACCTGGGTGACCGACACCGGCTGGGCCGTGGTCCACGACGCGCTGACGATCGCAGACTGGGTCGAGCAGGCGGGCCCGGGCTCGCGCCCGGTTACCGAACACGAGTCCGACCACTCGCTGCTGCGCACGATCACCTGCATCGACGGCGAGGTCGAGCTCGAGATGGAATGCCTGCCGCGCTTCGCCTACGGCGCCGAGAAGGCGACCTGGAGCGGCGGCGAGATCGGCGAGGCGACCGCGCGGGGCGGCGACGGGATCGAGCTGCAGTTGACCAGCGACATGGAGCTCTCGCTCGATGGCGCCGCCGCCCGCGGCACGGTCCGGCTGCGCGAGAACGAGACGAGCTTCTGCGCCCTGACCTGGGGAGACGACGACCTGGGCGGGCCGCGCAGCGCGCCGGAGGCCCTGGAGCGGCTCGACTCGACCGAAGACTTTTGGCGCAAGTGGTTGCGCGACGGCGACTTCCCCGACCACCCCTGGCGCATCCACCTGCAACGCTCGGCGCTGGTCCTGAAGGGGCTGACCTACGCGCCGACGGGAGCGCTGCTGGCGGCGCCGACCACCTCGCTTCCCGAGACCCCCGGCGGCGAACGCAACTGGGACTACCGCTTCAGCTGGATCCGCGACTCGACCTTCAGCCTCTGGGCCCTGCACACGCTCGGCTTCGACCAGGAGGCGCGCGACTTCATGCGTTTCATCATGGGCATCTGCCGCAAGGACCCCCAGCTGCAGATCATGTACGGGATCGGCGGCGAGAAAGAGCTGACGGAGAGCACGCTCGACCACCTCGGTGGCTACGGCGGGGCCAGCCCGGTGCGGATCGGCAACGGCGCCTTCGACCAGCGCCAGAACGACGTCTGGGGCGCCCTGCTCGACTCGATCTACCTGCACGAAAAGGCCCTGCGCGGCACCGGCACCCCTTCCGACCGTCAGCTGATCCGCCAACAGGTCGAAGCGGCGATCGAGGCCTGGCCCCACCCCGACCAGGGGATCTGGGAGTCGCGCGGCGAGCCCCAGCACTACGTCTCTTCGAAGCTGATGATCTGGGTCGCGGTCGATCGCGGCGCCCGGCTCGCGCGCAGCGTCGGAATCGACGACATCGCCGGCGAGTGGGAGAAGACGGCGGACGAGATCCGCGCGGAGATCCTCGAGCGCGGGGTCCGCGACGGCGTCTTCCGCCAGCACTACGACACCGACGCGCTCGACGCCTCGACCCTGCTGATCCCGCTGCTGCGCTTCCTCCCGCCCGACGACCCGCGCGTGCGCGCCACGGTCGACGCGATCGCCGAGCAGCTGACCCAGCACGGCCTCGTCCTCCGCTACAAGGTCGAGGAGACTGACGACGGGCTGAGCGGCGAGGAGGGCACCTTCCTGATCTGCTCCTTCTGGCTCGTCTCGGCGCTCTCGGAGATCGGCGAGCCGGTGCGGGCGCGGAAACTCTGCGAGCGGCTGCTCGAGGCGGCCGGCTGGCTCGACCTCTACGCCGAGGAGCTGGAGGCCGAAAGCGGCCGCCACCTGGGCAACTTCCCCCAGGCGTTCACCCACCTGGCGCTGATCAACGCGGTCTCCCACGTGATCGCCGACGAGCAGCGCGAGGACGGCGGCGTCACCGCCGTGTTCAGCGAGATGGGCGGGGTCCGAGAAGGCCTCTGAACGGGTTTCGGGCGCACGATTGCTTGCGCAGACGAAAGATCTTCAGACAGAAGCTCTAGGTCTCTCCTATATTCCCTGTTCTTATGGCAGGGTCCAAAGACGGCGGCAGGCGCCGCGACACGGAGCAGCACCATCGCCGTGCCGCGCTGGCGCATCCCGTGCGGCAGGAAATTCTCCGGCTGATGCTCGACGGCATGGAGGCCGGCGCGGTCGAGATCGGGGCCGAGCTGGGTGAGGAGCCCGACGCCATCGCCTACCACCTGGGCGTGCTGAGGAGGCGCCGGGCGGTGAAGGCGATAGCCAAGGACCCGCCCGCGCCGCCTTACTTCCGTCTGGAACCGAGCGCGCTGTGGGTCCGCAAAATGCTTGCTGAACTCAGGAAACAGGGCGAAGACGACGATCAAGGGGGGAGAGAATGAGGCCGAGCGGCCTTAGTAGGTGACCCGATGGAAGACATGGACGAAACCCGAAACCCGAGCGCGCAGGACATGACCATCGAAGCCGCCGTCCTGCGGCAGCTCCTGGCCCTCCACCCGATCCAGCTGACGGTCGGCGAGCTCGTGCGGGAGATCGGCGGCGAGGCCGCTGACTTCGCTCAGACCGACTCGGTCGAGCGCGCCATCGACCAGCTCTCCGCAGCCGGCCTGTTGCACGTCAACGGCAGCATCGTCCTCCCCAGCCGAGCCGCGCTGCGCTTCTACGAACTGTCGGAGTGAGCGGCGCCCCCGACGAGCGGCTGCTCATCGGGGTCGAGGAAGCGCTCCACAGCGGCGATCGTCTCCGCCGGCGACTCCCAGAGGACGTTGTGGCCGTTGGGCACCTCGACCTTCCTCAGCAGCTCGCCGAGCTCGTCCTCGTAACGACGGTACTGACTGCTGGCGTCGAAGAGCGGCTTTTCGGCGGCGACGATCAGGGTCGGGACCCGCGCGATCGGCGGCGGCGGCAGGGTCATCTCGCTCCAGGCGACGACCGCGGTGCTCGGACAGAAGCTGAAGCGATAGCGCCCGTCCGGCCCTTTGCGGACATCATCCTCGACGTAGGCGGCGACAACCTCGCGCGGCGAGGCGACGATCGTGTCGTTGGAGAGCAGCGCGTTGACCGCCCCGTCGATCGTGGCGAAGCTCCAATCGAGGCGTTCGAGTTCGGCGCTCTGCAGGGCCCGGTCGGGGGGCACCAGCAGGCCCGGGTCGAGCAGGGCAAGCCTCTCGGTGCGGCCAACAAGCTTCGCCGCAAGGGCCGCAGCCAGTCGCCCGCCAAAACTGTGGCCCACCCAACTGGCCCGCTCGATGCCGAGCGACTCGATCGTCTCCTCGACGTCACGCACATGCGTCTCGACGTTCCACGGCGGCTCGCAACCTGACCCCCCATGCCCGCGCAGATCCACGGACACCACCGAGTGACCGTTTTCCGCCAGGCGCCTGCCGAGATCCTCGAAGACCGAGCCGTGCTGGGCGACGCCGTGAATGCAGACGATCGTGCTGGGGTCGCTTGTGCCCCAACGGTGCGTGTTCAGCTTCATGCCGCCTCTCCTTGGGTGTCGATTCCCTGCTTGGTCGCCGTAAACAGCGCGATGACACCCTGCACCTCAACTTCGGAGGAGGGGAATGTCGCAGTCAGCCCCGCTTCGAGATCCTCGCGGCGATCGTCAAGATTGGAGAACGACCCTTTCCGATTCAGGCGCTCCACCGCCTTGCGCGATTGCTTGCTGTGGTCTGCCTCGAGGCCCAGCACAGTTGCGCCGAAGAGCGTCCCGCCAGGGGCGAGGGCCTGCCTCGCATGCTCGAAAGCAACACGCTTGTCGCGCAGCGTTCCGGGAACGCAGTGCAGAAGGTTTGACATAGCCACCGATTCGAATGATTCCGGGGGGAGGCCCCACGGCTCGAGCACGTTGGCCTGATGGGTGCGAGGCCGATAGCGCCGCAGGCGACGCGCAGCGAACCTGAGCGAGTTCGGGTTCAGATCCATGAGCGTGATCTCGGGCGCATCAGATGAGAAGCGGCAACGGTCGATCAGATACCCGCTAGCCACGCCGATGTCGAGGTGACGGTTGCCGGCATTTTCGTCATACAGGTCGAGGATGTGGCTTTTCGGACAGCGCCAGAGCCGTGGCAGGGAGTAGCGCATCACGAGCAGGTCATATAGAGGGAGGGCGAGTCGGGTGTAGGCGGCCTGGCCTGCGTAAGCCGGATCGTCCGCGTCCGGGCGCACCACTATTTCCGCGTCAGCTTGCATTTACTTGCCTTTCGTCGGTGATTTGGCCAGCGACGCGAGCAGTTCGTGCATCGCCCGCGCGGTGTCATCTGCGTGTTCCCACATCATCGTCAGGTGATTTCCAGGCGTCCTGACGGTCTCGAGTGGCGGGAGAATCTCCGCCATCTCGTCAATCTGTTCCTCGACCACCTCGAGCGGTTCTTTGGCTCGGACCATCAGCACAGGGGCGCCGAGCTCCTCCGGCTCCCACTCGCCAAACAGTTGGAAGTAATGGGCCATCGCGGTCAGTCGCGCGTCGTCAGGTGGTACGAAGAGTTGCTCTCCCCGGTCCCCGCGGGCGGTAGGCATGAGCTCCAACAGCTTCGCCGTGTGGACCGAGGTGGAGGGTGTGTCGAGGAGAATGACAGCCGCCGCCGGGGTTCCCAGTCGCTCGAGCGATGCCGCGACGGCGTGGGCGGCCCAACCGCCCGAAGAGTATCCGGCGAGGGCAAAGCTCGAATCGCCCCAATCGCGCTGAATAGCCTCCGCCGTCGACCTGGCAAAGGCGTCGAGATCGGCTGGCAGGGGCTCTCCCGCCGCGAAGCCCGGCAGGCGCAGCCCGATGGCGGACCGCCTGCCACGCAGCCCCTGCGCCAGCCTCACGTATTCCTGGGGGCCCGACATCGCGACCAGCGAGGAGACCAGGACCAGCCCGGGCGAGACCTTGCCGTCGGCGAGACTGACGGGGGCAGGAGAATCTCCGACGGCGAGCGGACGATCGAAACTGGGACGGTACTTGGCAGCCCCAGTCAGCAGGTCCATGAAGGCGTCGATCTCGCCCTGCTCCCGCGCCCGATCGAGCAAGCCGCCGAAGGTGCCGGTCGATTGGCCGTCATCGGGTGCGGTCGGCGCCGACGAATCCAGTGCCTCGCCTACGTGGCGCGCCAGCTCTTGGACCGTCGGCTGGTCGGCAAGCACCGATACGGGAACCTGCGCGCCAACCATCGCGGCAACGCGGTTGCGGAGTTCCATAGCGCCGACCGAGTCGAGCCCGAGCTCGAGGAGAGGCCGGGTCGGATCAACCGCAGCGGCCGAGCTGTAACCGAGGATCTCCGCGATCTGGGCGCGGAGCAAATCGAGGATCGCGGCCTCCCGCTCCTCGACGGCCAGCGCGGCAAGCCGACCCGCGAAGGCCTCCGGGCGACGCCGCGGGCGAACGCTCGTCAACTCACGCAGGGCCGCCGGCAGCACACCCGCCTCACCCATGCCGCGCAGTCGGGCCGAGCTGAAGCGGATCGGCGCCAGCAGAGGCAGGTCGAGCTCGCGGGCAGCGTCGAAGAGGTCGAGCGCATCGTCGTCGGGCAGCGGCACAGCCGCGTCGCGCGGCACCTCGTCCCCATCTCCGGCCCAAGGGCCCCAGGAGAGCGACGCGCCCGACAGACCAAGACCTTGGCGATAAAAGGCCAGCGCGTCTAGAAAAGCGCCGCAGGCCGCGACCGATGCCTGGCCCGTACCGCCGAGCAAGCCGGCCGCGGAGGAGAAGGCAAGCAGCCGCGAACCGTCCACCTCCGCGGTCAGCTCGTGTAGCCGCCAGGCGGCCTCAATCCGTGCCTGCAGCGCATCGTCATCGACCGGCACATAGACGACCGTGCGCAGTGGGTGCTCGGCGGGAACCGAGTCGACCAACCACTCGAGCGTAGCCGGATCGGCGAGGTCGGCCGGCCTGGCATACCGGAAGTACGCGACACCGTGCGCCGCGGCGAGATGATCCGCCACCGCCTTCCCGCGTCCATCGACGTCGCCGGCGATCAGCACTGTCGAATCTAGGTCGAGCGACAAAATGGGCCCATCCGATGCCTCCACCTGGACCGGGATCACGCGGGGAACCAGGGCCTCGCCCGCCCGCAGGGCGATCTGGGGCTCGTCCGCTCCCCGCGCCAGCGCCGCCCGCATCGCCTTCTCGGATGCCTCGCTTCCGTCGCTGTCGACAAGCGCGAAGCGTCCGGGGTTCTCCGCGATCGCCGAGCGCAGGAGGCCCCAGACGGCCGCCGCCGCCAGGTCGGGTTGCTCATCACCCGCGGCGGCGATCGCGCCGCGGGTGATCAGCGTGAGGCGCTCGCCGCCGCGCTCCTCATCGGCGATCCACCGCTGCAAGTGGCCAAGTGCCTGCTCGGCTGTCGCCTGTGCCGCGGCGGCTAGCTCGCCCGCGTCGACCTCAGCTGCGACGATCTCGACCGTCTCCCCCGCGACATCGCCCGCCCCTTCCAGAGAGATCGGCTGCCAACGGACGCTGAAGAGGGAGCGTCGCCGCCGAGCCGATTCGACCTTGCCTCGGTCCAGCCGTGCGGATTCGAGCGAGGTGGCACTGAGCACGGGGTTGCCGTCGAGGTCGTAGGCAATGAGGCTGCGCACTCCTTCGTCAGAGTCGAGCACCAGGCGCAGGCTCGACGCACCCTCCGCGTGCAGGGCGACCTGGCGCCACTCACGGGGTAACTCGACCTCGCCTGAATCCTGCTCCCCTAGTCCGGCGCCCTCCAGCGCAAACTCAAGCAGGCCCGGATGCAGCGCGAAGCGCTCAGCATCATGCGCTTCGTCCTCGGGCAGGAAGACCTCGGCGTGGACGCAATCGCCTTCCGGGGGCCAGGCGGCGAGGGACTCGGGCACGGTGAGAGCCTCGGCAGACAAAACACCGCTGGCGCGACGGACCCATCCAGCCCCCTCCTCCTCGTCGCGAGAATAGATCGAGAGGCTACGCCGACCCTCGCCATCCGGCTCCTCGAGCCGCGCCTGCAGGGCGACGACGCCGTGCTCGGCGAGAATCAACGGCTCGTGCAGGACGAGCTCGGCGACCGCCCCGGCGCCGCACGAAACGCAGGTCTGCCACGCCAGCTCAAGGAAGACGCCGCCGGGCACGAGCACCTGGCCGGCGACCGCGCGCCGCGCCAGCCATGACTGAGCCTGGGGGGAAAGTGTGCCACTCAGCACCAAGCGGCCGCCATCTCCGCCGGCCAGGTCAACCGTGCTGTCGACGAGCGGGTGCGCCATCGAGGTCTCGTCGGCCTCGACGGGAGCAAACGCGGTCGCCAGACCGGCATCCAGCCAGTAGCGCTCGCGCTGGAACGGGTAGGTGGGCAATGACACGCGCCTCACGCCGGAGCCGTCGAAGAAGGCCTCCCAGTCGACCGTAACTCCGTTGACCTGGGCCTCGGCAAGCGAGCGGGCAAAGCATCCCGCGTCGTCCTCGTCGCGGCGCAGGGTCGACAACAGCAGTGCATCGGCGGGACTCTCAAGCTCATCCTCGACCGTCTCGGCGACACCAAAGGCGAGCACCGGATGCGGGCCGACCTCGACGAAGGCGCGGCGGCCGGCCCTCAACAACGACCGCAGCACCGGCTCCAGGCGAACCGTCTGCCGCAGGTTGCGGTACCAGTACCTCGGACCCATATCCTTCGCGTCGATCTCCTCCCCCGTTACGGTCGAGTGGATGGGAATGTCGGCACTGCGGGGGACAATCGGAGCGAAGACCTCCAGGAGCTCATCCTCGAGCACATCGATCTGGGCGGAATGGGCGGCGTAGTCGACCGCGATAGCCCGGGTCGCCACACCGTCGCGCCCGCAGTCCGCTTCGACAGCGGCGAGGGCCTCGGGGTCGCCGGAGAGAACCAGGGACGCGGGGCCGTTGATCGCTGCCAGCGAGATGCGGTCCCCGAGGCCATCCGTGTATCGGGGCAACCCCTCGACTGGGAGCGACACCGCAAGCATCCCGCCTTTGCCGGCAAGCTTCGCCATCGCCTTGCCACGCTCGGCGACGATCAGGGAGGCATCGGCGAGCGACAGCGCCCCGGCCACGTGCGCCGCCGCTATCTCCCCCTGGGAGTGGCCGACCACGGCTGCCGGCGTCACGCCGCATTCGCGCCACAGCCTCGCAAGGGAGACCATCACGGCGAAGAGCGCAGGCTGGACCACGTCGAGACGCTCCAACCATGCAGCGTCAGCGTCTCCGAGTACCTCAGCCAAGGACCACTCGACGTGCTCGGAGAGAGCCTCTTCGCAGGCCGAGATGTGACCCGCGAAGGCGGGCGAGGATTCGATCAGGCCAGTCGCCATCTCCTTCGCCTGGGCGCCCTGACCGGGAAAGAGAAATACCGGGCGGTGCGCCCGGCGCGTCTCACCTCGGGCCAAGCCGGGTGCCGGCCTGTCCTCTGCAAGGGCATCGAGCGAAGCGAGCAGCGCGGCTCGGTCCGTGCCGAGAACCACCGCTCGCCGCTCCAGGGCGGCCCGTGTGCTGGCCAGCGAATAGGCGACATCCCGCGGCTCCAGCTCCGGGTTGGCGCGCAGGTGCCTCGCCAGGCGCCCGGAAGCCGCAGCCAGGGCCGGCTCCGTTTTCGCCGAAAGCACCAGCGGGATCAGGCTCGACAGAGGCATGGCGGGAGCCTCCTCGACGTCGCTGGTCTCGCCGCCAGCGCTCAGCTCGGTTCGCCCGACCACCACCGGCTCCTCCAGGATCAGGTGGGCATTGGTCCCGCTGGCACCGAACGAAGAGACCCCCGCCCTGCGAGGGGCGCCATTCGCCTCCCACTCGATCTCCTCGGTGAGGAGCTCAATCTGTCCCGCCTCCCAGTCGACCTTGGTCGACGGAGCGCCGACGTGCAGCGTTTTAGGCAGGATGCGCTCCCGCATCGCCAGCGCCATCTTGATCACCCCGCCGACTCCCGCGGCCGCCTGGGTGTGACCGATGTTCGACTTGAGCGAACCGAGCTTCAGCGGCGCCTCCCTGTCCTGGCCGTAGGTCGCGAGCAGCGCGCCGGCCTCGATCGGATCCCCCAGCGTGGTGCCCGTTCCGTGCGCCTCGACCACTTCCACATCGCTCGCGTGCAGGCGAGCGTTCGCCAGCGCCTGGCGGATCACGCGCTCCTGCGATGGGCCGTTGGGCGCAGCCAAGCCGTTCGAGGCGCCGTCCTGGTTCACAGCGGAGCCGCGGACGATGGCGTACACAGGATGCCCGGCCCGTTCGGCGTCGACCAGCCGCTCGAGGATCACCATGCCAACCCCATCCGAGAAGCCGGTCCCGTCGGCGGCGTCGGAGAAAGCCTTGCAACGCCCGTCCGGAGCGACACCTCGCTGGTGGCTGAACTGAACAAAAACGCTCGGGGTCGAGAGGATCGTGACCCCACCCGCCAGTGCCAGCGTGCACTCTCCCCCTCGCAAAGCCTGGGAGGCGAGATGCATCGCGACGAGCGAGGAGGAACATGCGGTGTTGACGGTGATCGCCGGGCCCTCGAGACCGAGGGTGTATGCGATGCGGCCGGAAACGATGCTCGACGAAACGATCGGTGTGGGTCCGTAGTCCTGGTAGGCAACCCCGGCGAAGACGCCAGTGAGGCTCTTGCGCAGCGAAAGGGGATCGATTCTGGCGTCCTCCAGGGCCTCCCAGGAGGATTCGAGCAGGAGGCGTTCCTGCGGGTCCATGACAATCGCCTCGCGTGGCGAGATACCGAAAAACCCGGCGTCGAACTCGGCTGCCTCGTCGAGGAAGCCACCCTCGCACACGTAGGACGTGCCGAGATGCGCGGGGTCCGGGTCATAGACGCCGTCCAGGTCCCAGCCGCGGTCGGTAGGAAATTCGGTGATGCTGTCGCGGCCCTCGGCGACCAGGCGCCAGAGCTCCTCGGGTGAGGCGACACCGCCAGGGTAGCGGCAGGCCATGCCGACGATCGCGATCGGCTCCTCGCTCGCCTGGGCCCTGACCGTGGTCTGGAGCCGGGCTCCGCTCGGGCCGAGGTCGGTGAGGATGTACTCGGCCAATGAGATCGTGGTCGGATGATCGAAGACCACAGTGGTGGGTAGGCGCAGTCCCGTCTTCTCACTCAATCGGTTGCGCAACTCCACCGCAGTGAGCGATTCAAAGCCGAGGTCTCGAAAGGTCCGGTCAGGATCGACGGCCTGCGTGGAAGCGTGGCCGAGCACCACGGCGACCTCGCTTCTGACCAAATCGAGAACTTGGTTCTCGCGCTCTGCGCCGGACAGCGTCGCGAGCTCTGCGGCAAACGAGCCGGCGGCCGCGCGCCGTACCGGCACCCGTACGAGATTGCTGAAGAGTGGCGGTAGGGTGCCTGCTGTGGCAAGCGCCCTGAGGCCGGCGGTGTCGAGTCGCGCCGCGAGCACACCGGCCCGATCGACGGCCAGGGCTTCGTCGAAGAGCGCCAGGCCGTCCTCGTCCGCGAACGGCTTGATCCCGCCGCGCCCCATCCGCTCCACGTCGGTCTCGCGAACCCCTCCCTCGCCGCCGGCCTGATGCTCCCAGAGGCCCCATGCGATCGAGCTCGCCGACCGGCCGTCGACACGGAGGCCTTGCGCAAGCGCGTCGAGGAATGCGTTCGCCGCCGCGTAGCTGCCATGGCCCGGAGAGGGAAGAGCGCCGATGACCGAGGAGAAGAGGACGAAGGCAGAGAGATCGCGGTCCACCGTCAGCTCGTGCAGATTCCAAGCGACCTCCACTTTCGGTGCGAAGACCAGATCGATCTGCTCGCCGCTCATCGACTCGACCAAGCTGTCGTCAAGCAGGGTGGCGCAGTGGATCACCGCCCCCAGGGGGTGCGCAGTGTCGATCGTGTCGAGAGCGGCGCGCAGCGACTCGCGGTTGGCGAGGTCGCAGACGGCGACCTCGACCGCCGCGCCAGCGCTTTCGAGCTCCTCAATGAGCTGCCCGAGCGCGCGCTTCTCGGCGGCATCCCCCGCGAGAAGAAGTAGTCGTAGAGCCCCGTAGCGCTCGACGAGATGGCCGGCGACGAGCGCGCTGGCGGCGTCGGTCGCACCAGTAATCGCCACCGTCCGTTCAGGGTCGATCCGAGCACTGTCCTCATCGAGGTCGATCCCCGCGAGCTTGCCGAGACGGGGAGCGAGGAGACTGCCGTCGCGCAGGGCAAGTTGGGACTCCTCGACCGCCAGCGCCAATGAGGCGTCGAGTGCCGCCTCAGAAGTCTCGCTCCCGTCGACGTCGATCAGGGCGAAGCGGCCGGGGTGCTCCGCCTGGGCCGAGCGCACCAGCCCCCAGATCGCCGCCGCAGCGGGGTTGGGAGACTCGCCCGGCATGGCCGCCACGGCGCCGCGAGTGACCAGGGCGAGGCATCCGTCGGTCTTCGACTCGTCAGTCAACCATTGCTGGACGGACTCCAGGGCATCACGGCTTGCCTTGCGCGCGGCATCGGCGACGGATAGGTCAGGGTCTGTCTGACAGCGGAGCACCTCGACGTCGCTTGGAAGAACCTCCTCCTCCTCCTCCTCGCCGAGCGGGATCTCATGCCAGTCGACTGCAAGCAGACCCCCCCCGCTTCGTCGCTGCGTCGGCACCTGGGAGGCATCCAACCGGCGAAGGTTGAGCGAGCCGACAGAGGCGACAGGTGCTCCCTCTGCGTCAAAAAGCTGCAGCTCGAATGCGTCTTCTCCCAGGACAAGGCGGGCCCGCAGCTCAGTTGCGCCAAGCGCTGCAAGCCGGACCCCCCGCCAGGCAAAGGGGAGGTTGGGCGCCCGCTCGCCCTGCTCCATCGTGGTCAGCATCGCAGCCAGGAGAGCGGCGTCGAGCAAGACCGGATGGATACCGAACCTGTCCGCCTCGTCGGCCATCTGCTCGGACAGCGAAGTCTGCGCATAGACCCGCTCGCCCTCTCGCCAAGCGGCCGTGAGACTGTCGAAGGCGGCGCCATGCTTGACCCCAAGCTCAGTGAGTTGGTCATAGAGATAGTCGACATCGAGGGGCTCGGCTCCCGGGGGCGGCCAGTCGTCGAGACGCGACGGCGCAGCCGTGAGGCGCTCGGCGAGGAAGCCGCCCGCGTTCTGTATCCACTCGCCGTCGCCGTCCACCGACCGTGAATGGATCGAAAGCTCGCGCCGTCGGTCCTCGCCGGCCCTGGAGACGGCCACCTGGAGCGCGACCGCCCCGTCCTCGGCGAGAATGAGAGGCGCCAGCATGGTCAGCTCTTCGATCCCCTCAGCGTCGGCCTCAGCGGCTGCCTTAAGGGCAATCTCGAGAAGAACTGCGGCCGACAACAGCACCGTGCCGCCGACGGCGTGGTCGGCCAGCCAGGGATGCGTGGCGAGGGAGATCCGCCCGGTCAGGGTGAGTCCCTCCCCGTCTGGGTCCTCGATCGCGGCGGAGAGCAGTGGGTGGCCTGTGGCGTTTTGGCCGATCGCCGATGCATCGGCTGTGCCCTGGCTTGAGGCCAGCCAGTAGCGCTCGCGCTGGAAGGGGTAGGTGGGCAACGCGACGCGCTTTGGGCTCGTGCCTTTGAAGAAAGCCCCCCACTCGACCTCGATGCCCTGGGCGTGGGCCTCGGCGAGAGAGAGGGCAAAGCGGCGGGGACCGTCCTCCTCGCGCCGCAGGGTGCCGATCACGCTCGCCTCGGCGCCCTCACCCAGGGCCGCTTCGATCGTCTCGCCAACGGCGAGGGCGAAGACCGGGTGAGGACTGACCTCGATGAAGGGGGGACCACCCCGCTCGATCAGGTTGCGGGTGACCTCTTCGAAGCGGACCGTCTCGCGCAGGTTGCGGTACCAGTAGGAGGCGTCGAGCTCGGCGGTGTCCAGGAGGCCCCCGGTGACGGTGGAGTGGAAGGGGATCTCGCCGCTTTGAGGGGAGAGCGGAGCGAGGGTGTCGAGCACCTCCTCGCGCACCTCCTCCACGTGGGCTGAGTGGGAGGCGATTGAGGGGGAGATCTCGCGGGCACGGATCTCCTCTCGCTCACAGTGGGCGAGCATCGCTTCGATCGCCTCCTGTTCGCCGGAGAGGATGGTCGAAGAGGGACCGTTGTGGGCGGCGACCTCGATCCGCTGTCCCCAGGGCTCCAGCAGCGGCTCGAGCTCCTCAGGACCAAGGGCGACGGAGGCCATTCTCCCGGACAACTTGGAGATGATGCGACTGCGCAGCGCCACGAGCATCGCCGCGTCCTCGAGCGAGAGACCACCGGCGACGTGGGCGGCGACGATCTCCCCCTGGGAGTGGCCGACGACCGCGGCGGGATGGACACCGCAGGCACGCCAGAGCGCCGCCAGGGAGGCGATCACCGCGAAGAGGGCGGGTTGGACGACTTCGACTCGATCAAGCGAGGGCGCGCCCTCGCTTTGCCTGAGCACGTCGGTGACCGACCACCCGACGTGGGGGACGAGCGCCTGCTCGCACTCGGCGAGCTTTGCCGCAAAGACGGGAGAGGCAGCGATCAGGTCGAGCGCCATCCCCTCCCACTGGGAGCCCTGGCCGGGGAAGATGAAGATCGGGCGCTGCTCGGTTCGGGCCCGGCCCCTGGCGATGCTCTGGCTCTCTTTGCCATCTGCCAGGGCCCCCAGGGAGGTGAGCAGCTCCTCTCTGTCTGCTCCCAATGCAACTGCCCTGTGCTCGAAGGTAGAGCGGGTGGTGGTGAGGGAGAAGGCGACGTCGGTGGGGTCGAGCCCGGGGTTGTCTTTGAGCTGGGCCGCGAGGCGCTCTGCCATCTCGGCCAGGGCGGGCTCGGTCTTGGCTGAGAGGGCCAGGGGGATCAGGGTGCCGAGGGGCTGCGCCGCCGGCGCCTCTCCCCCCTCCACCTCGCCGCTCTCACCGGGCAGCGGCTCAAGATCTGGCGCCTCCTCCAAGATCACGTGGGCGTTGGTGCCGCTGACGCCAAAGGAGGAGACGCCGGCCCGCCTCGGCGCTCCGTTTGGCTCCCAGGGGAGCTGCTCTGTGAGCAGCTCTATCTGCCCCGAGGCCCACTCGACTTTGGAGGAGGGGGCATCGACGTGCAGGGTCTTTGGCAAGACCCTGCGCCGCATCGCTTCGACCATCTTGATCGTGCCCGCGACCCCTGCCGCTGCCTGGGTGTGGCCGATGTTTGACTTGATCGAGCCCAGGCGCAGGGGCTCCTCTCGGTCTTGGCCATAGGTGGCCAAGAGGGCTCCCGCCTCGATCGGGTCCCCCAGGGTGGTGCCGGTGCCGTGGCCCTCGACCACATCGACGTCTTTTGGCTCAAGGCGGGCGTTTGCCAGGGCCTGTCTGATCACCCGCTCCTGAGAGGGACCGTTGGGGGCGGTGAGGCCGTTTGAGGCGCCGTCTTGGTTTACCGCCGAGCCCTTGAGCAGGGCCAAGACCTCGTGGCCCGCTCGCCGCGCATCGGAGAGGCGCTCGAGGACCAAGATGCCGACTCCCTCTGAGAACCCGGTGCCGTCGGCTGCCTCGGCGTAGGGCTTGCAGCGCCCGTCGGGGGCGAGGCCGCGCTGGGCGCTGAACCCGACAAAGACATCCAGGGTGGTGAGGACGCTCACCCCACCGGCCAGGGCGAGGTTGCACTCGCCCCCTCTGAGCGCCTGGGATGCCAGGTGCATCGCGACCAGTGAGGAGGAGCAGGCGGTGTCGATCGAGATCGCCGGACCCTCGAGGCCGAGGGCGTATGCGACCCGGCCCGAGACGATGCTTTGTGTGCCGCCCGCTCCCGGCCCATAGTCTTGATACATCACCCCGGCGAAGACACCGGTTGGGCTCTCGCGCAGCAAGGCCGGGTCGATCCCGGCGCTCTCCAGAGCCTCCCAGCTCGATTCGAGCAAGAGGCGCTGCTGGGGGTCGGTGACAAGCGCCTCTCGGGGGCTGATCGAAAAGAAGTCCGCGTCGAAGTCGGCGACCTCGGCAAGGAAGCCCCCCTCATGCGCGTAGGAGGTGCCGGGATTGTCGGGGTCTGGGTCATAGAGGCGCTCGGTGTCCCAGCCGCGGTCTGCGGGGAACTCGGTGATGCCGTCGGCGCCCTCGCTGACTAGGCGCCAGAGCTCTGCAGGAGAAGAGGCGGCGCCCGGATAGCGGCAGGCCATGCCGACGATCGCGATCGGCTCCTCGCTGGCGGTTGCGCGCACGGCGACCGGCCTGGCGGGGCCGCTTGCGCTCGCCTCGGCCAAGAGGTGGGCGGCTAGAGCGGCGGCGTTGGGGTAGTCGAAGACGACGGTGGCGGCGAGGCGCAGGCCGGTGGCGACGCCGAGGCGATTACGCAGCTCGACCGCGGCGAGGGAGTCGAAGCCGAGTTCCTGGAAGGCGCGCAAAGGTTCGATCGAGTCACTTGAAGGATGTCCGAGGGTGGCGGCCACCTCTCGCCTGACCAGGTTGAGCACGTGGCCCTCGCGCTCTGCCTCGGGCAGGGCCGCAAGCTTCGCCACGAGCGAGCCGGAGGGCCCGCGCCGCCTGGGGGCTCGGACCAGACCCGAAAGCAGCGGCGGAAGGGCGCCGGCCGACGCAAGCGCCCTCAACCCTCCCGAGTTGAGGGCGAGTGCCACGCTGACCGGATTGGAGGCGCCTAACGCCGCATCGAAAAGGACCATCCCCTGCTCATCGGAGAGTGCCTCGACCGGGCCTCGGCCTATCCGTTCCATATCGACCCCGTCCAGCTGGGAGGTCATGTCGCTCTCGCGCTCCCACAAACCCCAAGCGATCGAGTTTGCGGCAAGGCCCTCTGCGCGGCGCTTTTGCGCCAGGGCATCGAGGAAGACGTTGGCGGCGGCGTAGTTGCCCTGGCCGGGGCCGCCGAGGATGCCCGCCGCCGAGGAGTAGAGGACGAAGGCGCCCAGGTCTGACTCCCTGGTCAGCTCGTGCAGGTGCCAGGCGCCATCGATCTTGGGGGTGAAGACGCGGTCGATCTGTTCGGCGCCGAGGTTCTCGATGGTCGCGTCTGCGAGCGCCCCGGCGCAGTGGATCACCGTTCCGAGGGGGTGCTCGGCGGAGACCCGGAGGAGGATCTTCTCAAGCGCCTCTCGGTCGGCTACGTCACAGGCGACGACCTGCGCCATCGCACCCAGCGCTTCGAGATCCACCGCCAGATCCTCAGCCCCCTCGGCGTCGGGGCCCGAGCGACTCAGCAACAGCAGGTGGCGGGCACCGTGGCGCTCGGCAAGGTGGCGGGCGAGAAGCGAGCCCAGGCCACCGGTGGCGCCGGTGATCAAGACGGTGCGCTCAGGGTCCAGCGAGAAGGGGACCTCGGCCTCGTCGAGTTCCAGTCGGGAGAGGCGTGGCGCCAGCAGGCGCCCCGCGCGCAGGACGAGTTCGGGCTCCTCCGCTCCGAACTCCAGCGCGGCGGGGAGCGCAGCCTCTGAGGCCCCAGAGCCGTCGGTGTCAATCAGGGCGAAACAACCCGGGTGCTCGGAGATGGCCGAGCGCAGCAGACCCCAGATCGCCGCCGAGGCAGGGTTGCCGGGCTCCTCCGCCCCCACCGCGAGCGCACACTGGGTGACGATTGCCAGCCGTGAGCCGGCTGCCTCAGAATCGTCGCCGAGGCGGCGTTGGACGTGGGCCAGGGCGGCTTTGACCGCCGCCCTGGCCGCCTCGGGACCCTCATCCCCAGGCTCGGCGCCGAGGCGGATGATCTCGGCCCCGGGGCCGTCGGCGACCGGCCGGTCACAATCTACCTCGCTCCACTCCAGCCCGAGCAGCCCCGCCGCCGGGGAGACGTGACGCTGCAACTGGGCTGGATCGACAGGGCGAGTGACGACCTCTCCGACGGTGCCGACCGGGGCGCCGGCCGCATCGGCCAACAGTAAGGAGAACCCCCCTGCGGGACCGGAATCGAGCTGCGCCCGCAGCTCTTTGGGGCCTTCGGCATGCAGGGCCACCCCACTCCAGGAGAAGGGCAGCATGGTCTGCATATCCCCGCCCCCGCCCGCCAGAGCGATCCCGTGCAAAGCGGCGTCGAGCAGCGCCGGGTGGATCGCAAAGCTCTGGGCCTGGGAGGCCTGCTCTTCGGGCAGGGAGGCCTCGACATAGATCTCATCCCCCGCCTTCCAGGCGGCGGTGAGACCTTGGAAGGCGGGCCCGTATCTGAGGCCCATCTCGGCAAGGACGTCATAGAGGTAGTCGAGCTCCAGGGGCTCTGCTCCGGTGGGGGGCCACTCGCCCAGGGGCTCGGGTGTGGGGGCGGGCTCCTCAGAGAGGGAGCCGCTCGCGTGTCGGGTCCACTGGGCGTCCTCTTCGTCTGGGCGGGAGTGGACCGCGATCTCGCGATTGCCCTGCTCATCTGGGCCTGAGACCGAGACCTGGATCGCCACAGCACCCTGCTCGGGCAAGAGGAGGGGCGCTGCCAGGGTGAGCTCGGCGACCGTCTGGGCGCCGAGCTCCTCGGCTGCCTTCAGGGCCAACTCCAAAAAGGCGGTGCCGGGCAAAAGGACGTTCTCGCCGACCGCGTGGTCTGCCAACCAGGGATGGGTGGCGAGGGAGATCCGCCCGGTCAGGGTGAGTCCCTCCCCGTCTGGGTCCTCGATCGCGGCACTGAGCAGCGGGTGCTCGACCCCGCTTTGGCCGATCGCGCTCGCGTCTGTCGCTCCCTGGCCCGATGTGAGCCAGTAGCGCTTGCGCTGGAAGGGGTAGGTGGGCAGCGGTACCCGCTTGGCGCTCGTGCCTTTGAAGAAGGCCTGCCACTCGACCTCGATGCCCTGGGCGTGAGCCTCGGCGAGGGAGAGGGCAAAGCGACGGGGCTCGTCCTCTTCGCGTTTGAGGGTGAACAGCAGGGTCGCCTCGGTGGGGTCGGTGAGGACCTCCTCGAAGGTCTCCTCGACGCCGAAGGCGAGCACGGGATGGGGGCCGATCTCGATCAAGGCACGTCTGCCGGCCTCGAGTTGGGCGCGGATGACAGGCTCCAGGAGGACCGTCTTCCTGAGGTTTCTGTACCAGTACTCGGGACCGAGCTGCTCTCCTTCGATCTGCTCGGCGGTGACGGTGGAGATCAGGGGGATCTCGGTCGCCTTGGGACTGATCGGGGCGAAGGCCTCTTCGAGCTCGTCTTTCAGCTCCTCGATCTGGGCCGAGTGGGCGGCGTAGTCGACGGCTATCGGCTTTGCCCTGACCCCTTCTGCCTCAAAGCCCCGCTCCAGTTCTGCCAAGGCCTCGGGGTCCCCCGAGAGCACCAGGGAGGCGGGGCCGTTGATCGCGGCGAGCGATACGCGCTCGCCGTAGGGCTCTGTGTGAGAGGGAAGCTCCTCTGCCCTCAAGGAGACCGAGAGCATCCCTCCCTTGCCGGCGATCTTCGCCATCGCCTGAGCGCGCTTGGCGATGATCAGGGCCGCATCCTCGAGCGTCAGGGCACCGGCTATGTGGGCGGCGGCAATCTCTCCCTGGGAGTGCCCGATCAACGCCGCGGGCTCGACCCCGCATTCGCGCCACAGCCTGGTCAGGGAGACCATCACCGCAAAGAGCGCGGGCTGGACGATGTCGAGGCGGGTGAGCCACTCACCCTGCTCTTCTCTCAATACCTCCCGGAGAGACCAATCGACATGAGGGGCCAGCGCCTCTTCGCACTCGCTGATGTGGCGGTCAAAGGGCGCTGAGGCATCGAGCAGGCCGGTGGACATCCCGACTGCCTGTGCTCCCTGGCCTGGGAAGAGGAAGATCGGGCGCTGTTCGGTTCGGGCCCGGCCCCTGGCGATGCTCTGGCTCTCTTTGCCATCTGCCAGGGCCCCCAGGGAGGTGAGCAGCTCCTCTCTGTCTGCTCCCAATGCAACTGCCCTGTGCTCGAAGGTAGAGCGGGTGGTGGTGAGGGAGAAGGCGACGTCGGTGGGGTCGAGCCCGGGGTTGTCTTTGAGCTGGGCCGCGAGGCGCTCTGCCATCTCGGCCAGGGCGGGCTCGGTCTTGGCTGAGAGGGCCAGGGGGATCAGGGTGCCGAGGGGCTGCGCCGCCGGCGCCTCTCCCCCCTCCACCTCGCCGCTCTCACCGGGCAGCGGCTCAAGATCTGGCGCCTCCTCCAAGATCACGTGGGCGTTGGTGCCGCTGACGCCAAAGGAGGAGACGCCGGCCCGCCTCGGCGCTCCGTTTGGCTCCCAGGGGAGCTGCTCTGTGAGCAGCTCTATCTGCCCCGAGGCCCACTCGACTTTGGAGGAGGGGGCATCGACGTGCAGGGTCTTTGGCAAGACCCTGCGCCGCATCGCTTCGACCATCTTGATCGTGCCCGCGACCCCTGCCGCTGCCTGGGTGTGGCCGATGTTTGACTTGATCGAGCCCAGGCGCAGGGGCTCCTCTCGGTCTTGGCCATAGGTGGCCAAGAGGGCTCCCGCCTCGATCGGGTCCCCCAGGGTGGTGCCGGTGCCGTGGCCCTCGACCACATCGACGTCTTTTGGCTCCAACCTGGCGTTTGCCAGGGCCTGTCTGATCACCCGCTCCTGAGAGGGACCGTTGGGGGCGGTGAGGCCGTTTGAGGCGCCGTCTTGGTTTACCGCCGAGCCCTTGATCAGGGCCAGTACCTCGTGGCCCGCTCGCTGCGCATCGGAGAGGCGCTCCAAGACGAGCATCCCGACGCCCTCTGACCAGCCGGTGCCGTCGGCTGCCTCGGCGAAGGACTTCGAGCGCCCGTCGGGGGAGAGGCCGCGCTGGCGGCTGAGCCCGATGAAAGACATTGGCGAGGAGAGCACCGTCACCCCACCGGCCAGGACGAGGTTGCACTCGCCCCCGCGCAGCGCCTGAGAGGCGAGGTGTATGGCGACAAGCGAAGAGGAGCAGGCGGTGTCGATCGAGATCGCCGGGCCCTCGAGACCGAGGGTGTATGCGACCCGGCCCGAGACGATGCTGGAGCCCATCCCCGGTGCCAGTCCGTAATCCTGATATCCGACCCCGGCGAAGACGCCAGTCAGACTCTTCGCCAAAGAGGTCGGGTCGATCCCCGCGTCACCCAGCGCCTCCCAAGAGGATTCGAGCAACAATCGCTCCTGGGGGTCCGTTGTCAGCGCCTCCCGCGGGCTGATCGCAAAGAAGCTCGCGTCGAAGTCAGCAGCGTCAGCGAGGAAGCCGCCCTCGCGCACGTACGAAGTGTCCAGATTGTCGGGGTCTGGGTCATAGAGGCGCTCAAGATCCCAGCCTCGGTCGGTGGGGAACTCGGTGATCGCGTCTCGCTCCTCGGCGACCACTCGCCAGAGATCCACCGGCGAGGCGACCCCGCCCGGGTACCGGCAGGCCATACCGACGATCGCTATCGGCTCGTACGCGCGATCCTCGACATTCTGCGCCCGCTGACGTGCCTTACGCAGGTCGACTGTGACCTTCTCCAAATACCGGCGAAGCTTTACCTCATCCGCCATCCGAAACCTCCATTCCGCCAAACTCCTCGTCGATCAACTCGAACATCTCCTCGTCTGAGATCGAGGTCAGGTCCTCATCAGGGTCCTCGGCATCGGGTGACCCAGCATCGGTCAGGTTCGCTAACAGGGAATACAGACGAGTACCTGCCCTTGCCCGGGTCTCGTCGGTTGGCTCGAGCGCCGAGAGGGTTGTCTCGAGTTTCGCCAGGAGTTTGCTGACCTCACCCTCCTGTTGTGTCTGCGCAGTTTCGGTCCCCGCGCTCGCCTCGGCCAACAGGTGCTCGGCCAGGGCGGCGGCGTTGGGGTAGTCGAAGACGGCGGTGGCGGTGAGGCGCAGGCCGGTGGCGACGTTCAGGCGGTTGCGCAGCTCGACCGCGGCGAGGGAGTCAAAGCCGAGCTCTTGGAAGGCCTTGGCGGGATCGACGTCTTTGGCGGAGGTGTGGCCGAGCACCGCGGCGACCTCTGCCCGGACCAACGCCAAGACGTGGCCCTCGTGCTCTGGCTCTGGCAGCGTGGCGAGCTTTGCCCCCAGTGAGCCCGAGGGCCCGCGGCGGCGCGGGGCCCTGACCAGGCCGCTGAAGAGGGGCGGCAGGACACCGGCGGAGGCGAGGGTGCGCAGGGTCCCTCGGTCCAGCGGCGCCGCCAGGGCGGTGGGTGGATCGGCGGCCAGGGCGGCGTCGAACAGGGCCAGGCCCTGGCTTCCCGAAAACGGCTTTACCCCGCTGCGGCGCATGCGCGCCAGGTCTGACTCGGTGAGGGTCGAGGTCATGCCGCCGCTCTGCTGCCAAAAGCCCCAGGCGATCGAGCTGGCCGCGAGGCCTTCGGCGCGGCGCTTTTGGGCGAGGGCGTCGCAGAAGACGTTGGCGGCGGCGTAGTTGCCCTGGCCGGGACCGCCGAGGGTGCCCGCGGCCGAGGAGTAGAGGACGAAGGCGCCGAGGTCTGAGTCGCGGCTCAGCTCGTGCAGGTGCCAGGCGGCGTCTGCCTTGGGGGCAAAGACCTTCTCCAGGCTCTCTGGGTCGAGCGACTCGACGGTGGCGTCGGCAAGCGTGCCGGCGCAGTGGAAGATCGCGCCGAGGGGATGCTCGGCGGGGACCTGGGCGAGGAGCTCTTGGAGAGCCTCGCGGTCGGCTGCATCACAAGCGGCGATCTCGGCCTCAGCGCCCAGTGCCCGCAGATCTTCGGCCAGCTCCTTTGCCCCCTCGGCCTCTGGGCCGCTGCGACTGACCAAGAGCAGGTGGTGGGCGCCGTGGTGCTCGGCGAGGTGTTTGGCAAGGAGCGAGCCCAGGCTGCCGGTGGCGCCGGTGATCAGGATCGTGCGCTCGGGGTCCAGCCCGGGGCGCTCCTCCTCTGCGTCCCCCTTCTCGATCGAGGCCAGGCGCGCCACCAGTGCGATTCCCTCGCGCAGGGCAAGCTGGGGCTCCTCGGCACCGAGCGCCAGGGCGGCATCAAAGACAGCGTCTGATGCCTTTGAGCCGTCGGTGTCGATCAGCGCGAAGCGGCCGGGGTGCTCTGAGGCGGCCGAGCGCACCAGGCCCCAGAGGGCTGCCGTGGCGGGGTCTGGGGACTCTTCGCCTTTGACCGCCATCGCGCCGGTGGTGATGAAGGTGAGGCGGGTGGTGGAGTCGGAGTCGGCGAGGTGGGCCTGGATCGCCGCGAGGGCCTGCTCGGTCGCCTCGCGGGCGGCATCGGCGCCCTCGCCGGTTGCCTTGATCTGCAGCGTCTCGGTATCGCTCTCTTCTTTCCCTTCTTCGGGCAGGGAAGCCTCGGTCCACTGGACCTCGAGCAGGTCCTTCTTCTTTTGCCCGGCACTCTGCAGGGCGCCGGGCTCAAGCGCCCGCAGGGCGAGGGAGCCAACGCTCGCCACGGGGGTGCCGGCGGCGTCGGCAATCTCAATCGACACCTCGCCCTCCCCGCGCGCGGAGATCCGTGCGCGCAGTTCGCTTGGCCCCTCGGCGTGCAGGCCGACCCCACTCCAGGAGAAGGGCAGCATCGCCCCCACGGCGTCGCCCCCGCCCGCCAGAGCGATGGCGTGAAGAGCGGAGTCCAGCAGGGCCGGGTGGACGGCGAAGCTCCGGGCCTCATTGGCCTGCTCTTCGGGCAGGGAGGCCTCGACGTAGATCTCATCGCCCGCCTTCCAGGCGGCGGTGAGACCTTGGAAGGCGGGCCCGTATCTGAGGCCCATCTCGGCAAGGACGTCATAGAGGTAGTCGAGCTCCAGGGGCTCTGCTCCGGTGGGGGGCCACTCGCCCAGGGGCTCGGGCATCGAGATAGGCGCCTCGGAGAGGACGCCGCTTGCGTGCAGTGTCCACTGCGCCTCCTCTTCTTCGGGGCGGGAGTAGATCTGGATCTCGCGGTTGCCCTCATTGAGACCCGAAACCGAAACCTGGATCAGCGTCGCCCCTTCCTCGAGGAGGGAAAGCGGCGTCTGCAGGATGAGCTCTGCGAGCGCCTCGGCGCCGACCCGCTCCCCGACCGCCAGGGCTGCCTCCAAGAAGCCGGTGCCGGGGAAGATGGCGGTGCCCCCGACCGCGTGGTCTGCCAACCAGGGATGGGTGGCGAGGGAGATCCGCCCGGTCAGGGTGAGTCCCTCCCCGTCTGGGTCCTCGATCGCGGCGCCGAGCAGCGGGTGTCCTGTGGCGGTGAGGCCGATCGCGCTCGCGTCTGTCGCTCCCTGGCCCGATGTGAGCCAGTAGCGCTTGCGCTGGAAGGGGTAGGTGGGCAGCGGTACCCGCTTGGCGCTCGTGCCTTTGAAGAAGGCCTGCCAGTCTGGCCTTGCCCCGGCTGCGTGGGCGTGGGCGACCGCGGTTTGGATCGCTCCCTGCTCTGCGCGTCCCTCGCGCAGGGTGGGGACGAAGGTCGCCCCTGCCTCCTCGCCCAGGGCCTCTTGGGCCAGCGCCGAGAGAACGGGGTCTGGGCCCAGCTCGATGAAGGTGGCGGCGCCCTGGGCCGCCAGGGTCTCGGCGGTGTCTTTGAAGCGCACCGGCTCGCGTGCCTGGCGCACCCAGTAGGCGGGGTCTGTGGCCTGCTCTTCGGTGAGCGTCTCTCCGGTCAGGTTGGAGACGATCGCTGTCTGGGGGGCTTTGAAGTCCAGTGTCTCGCAGAGCTCTGTGAACTCCTCGAGCATCGGCTCGATCAGGGGCGAGTGGAAGGCGTGGGATACGGCCAGGCGCTTGGTCTTTTTGCCTTTGTCTTGCCACAGGGAGCAGATCTCCTCCACTGCGGCCTCTTTGCCTGAGATCACAGTCGAGGTGGGTGCGTTGATCGCGGCGATCGAGAGCTCTTGCTCTTTGCCCTCGATCGATTCGGTGAGCTCGAGCTCTGTGGCCTCGATCGCCGCCATCGCGCCGCCCTTTGGCAGGGCGCCCATCAGGGCGCCCCTGGCGGTTATGAGCCTGGCCGCGTCGGGGAGGTCAAGGACGCCGGATATGTGGGCGGCGGCGATCTCCCCTACCGAGTGCCCGGCGAGCAGCTCTGGCTTCAGCCCGCGCTTTGCCAGTGCCTCGTGCAGGGCCACCTCGATCCCAAAGAGGGCGGGTTGGGCGTAGGTGGTGTCATCGAGGCGTGCCTTTGCCTTTTTGCCCTTGGCGAAGAGGACCTCTTGGAGGGGTGTGTCGAGGTGGCGGTCGAGCTCTTTGCAGACCGAGTCGAAGGATTGCCTGAAATCGGGGTCGCTCTCATAGAGCTCTTTGCCCATGCCAAGGCGCTGGGCGCCCTGGCCGGTGAGCAGGTAGGCGAGCTTTCCCTCCCTTGCGCGGGCGCTGATTACGTTCGGGGAGGGCTCGCCATCTGCCAGGGCCCCCAGGGAGGCGAACAGCTCCTCGCTGCTCTCTCCAAATGCAACTGCCCTGTGCTCGAAGGAAGAGCGGGTGGTGGTGAGGGAGAAGGCGACGTCGGTGGGGTCGAGCCCGGGGTTGTCTTTGAGCTGGGTGATGAGACGGGATGCGGCCTCTTGCAGGGCGGGCTCTGTCTTGGCCGAAAGGGCGAGGGGGACCGGGGCCTGCAGCGGTTGCTTGAAAGAGGCGCCCGGGTCTCCCCCGGCATCGGCTTGGGCTCCGAGCGGGACGGGCCCCGGCGCCTCCTCCAAGATCACGTGGGCGTTGGTGCCGCTGATGCCAAAGGAGGAGACGCCGGCCCGCCTCGGCGCTCCGTTTGGCTCCCAGGGGAGCTGCTCTGTGAGCAGCTCTATCTGCCCCGAGGCCCACTCGACTTTGGAGGAGGGGGCATCGACGTGCAGGGTCTTTGGCAAGACCCTGCGCCGCATCGCTTCGACCATCTTGATCGTGCCCGCGACCCCTGCCGCTGCCTGGGTGTGGCCGATGTTTGACTTGATCGAGCCCAGGCGCAGGGGCTCCTCTCGGTCTTGGCCATAGGTGGCCAAGAGGGCTCCCGCCTCGATCGGGTCCCCCAGGGTGGTGCCGGTGCCGTGGCCCTCGACCACATCGACGTCTTTTGGCTCAAGGCGGGCGTTTGCCAGGGCCTGTCTGATCACCCGCTCCTGAGAGGGACCGTTGGGGGCGGTGAGGCCGTTTGAGGCGCCGTCTTGGTTTACCGCCGAGCCCTTGATCAGGGCCAGTACCTCGTGGCCCGCTCGCCGCGCATCGGAGAGGCGCTCGAGGACCAAGATGCCGACTCCCTCCGATAGGCCTGTTCCGTCGGCTGCCTCGGCGTATGGCTTGCAGCGCCCGTCTGGGGCGAGGCCGCGCTGGGCGCTGAACTCGACGAAGATGCCGGGGGTGGCGAGAGTCGTCACCCCACCGGCCAGAGCGAGGTTGCACTCGCCCCCTCTGAGCGCCTGGGATGCCAGGTGCATCGCGACCAGTGAGGAGGAGCAGGCGGTGTCGATCGAGATCGCCGGGCCCTCGAGGCCGAGGGCATATGCAACCCGGCCCGAGGCGACGCTCGAGGTCGCACCGGTGGCCTGGTAGCCCTTGACCTCGCGGGTCGTACCGAGCGCGACAGCGTAGTGCTGGTCGGTCAGCCCCGCGAAGACCCCCGCCGGCTCTCCGCGCAGCGAGGCCGGGTCGATCCCGGCGCTCTCCAGAGCCTCCCAGCTCGATTCGAGCAAGAGGCGCTGCTGGGGGTCCATCGCCAGGGCCTCGCGCGGGGCGATGGCGAAGAACTCGGCGTCGAAGTCGGCGGCCTCGGCGAGGAAGCCGCCCTCGCGCGCGTAGGAAGTGCCGGGATTGTCGGGGTCTGGGTCATAGAGGCGCTCGGTGTCCCAGCCGCGGTCGCGGGGGAGCTCGGTGATGCCGTCGGCGCCCTCGCTGACCAGGCGCCAGAGCTCTTGGGGGGAGGCGACTGTCCCGGGGTAGCGACAGGCCATGCCGACGATCGCGATCGGCTCCTCAGAGGCGGTGGCGCGCACGGCGAGTGCCCTGGCGGGGCCGCTCGCGCTCGCCTCGGCCAACAGGTGGGTGGCCAGGGCGGCGGCGTTGGGGTAGTCGAAGACGACGGTGGCGGTGAGGCGCAGACCGGTGGCGACGTTCAGGCGGTTGCGCAGCTCCACGGCGGCGAGGGAGTCAAAGCCGAGCTCTTGGAAGGCCTTGGCGGGATCGACGTCTCTGGCGGAGGTGTGGCCGAGCACCGCGGCGACCTCTGCCCGGACCAACTCCAAGACATGGCCCTCGTGCTCTGGCTCTGACAGGGTGGCGAGCTTTGCCCCCAGTGAGCCCGAGGGCCCGCGGCGGCGCGGGGCCCTGACCAGGCCGCTGAAGAGGGGCGGCAGGACACCGGCGGAGGCGAGGGTGCGCAGGGCGCCTCGGTCCAGCGGCGCCGCCAGGGCGGTGGGTGGATCGGCGGCCAGGGCGGCGTCGAGCAGGGCCAGGCCCTGGCTTCCCGAAAACGGCTTTACCCCGCCGCGGCGCATGCGCGCCAGGTCTGACTCGGTGAGTTCGGTGATCATTCCGCTGTCTAGCCCCCATACCCCCCAGGCGATCGAGATGGCCGCGAGGCCTTCGGCGCGGCGCTTTTGGGCGAGGGCGTCGAGGAAGACGTTGGCGGCGTCGTAGTTGCCCTGGCCGGGACCGCCGAGGGTGCCCCCGGCCGAGGAGTAGAGGACGAAGGCGCCGAGGTCTGAGTCGCGGCTCAGCTCGTGCAGGTGCCAGGCGGCGTCTGCCTTGGGGGCAAAGACCTTCTCCAGGCTCTCGGAGTCGAGCGACTCGACCCTGCCGTCGACGTGCGTCCCAGCGCAGTGGAAGATCCCGCCGAGAGGATGCTCGGCGGGGACCCGGGCGAGGAGCTCTGCGAGGGCTTTGCGGTCAGATACGTCGCAAGCTGTGATCTCGGCCTCAGCGCCCAGTGCCCGCAGATCTTCGGCCAGCTCCTTTGCCCCCTCGGCCTCTGGGCCGCTGCGACTGACCAAGAGCAGGTGGTGGGCGCCGTGGTGCTCGGCGAGGTGTTTG
This sequence comes from uncultured Solirubrobacterales bacterium, assembly GCA_963837695.1. GTDB lineage: Bacteria > Actinomycetota > Thermoleophilia > Solirubrobacterales > 70-9 > VRUE01. The sequence goes on from CAWINZ010000001.1 coordinate 163,745, forward strand.
GCAAGGAGCGACCCCAGGCCGCCGGTGGCGCCGGTGATCAGGATCGTGCGCTCGGGGTCCAGCCCGGGGCGCTCCTCCCCCTCCTCCTCTGCGTCCCCCTTCTCGATCGAGGCCAGGCGCGCCACCAGTGCGGCGCCCTCGCGCAGGGCGAGCTGGGGCTCTACCTCGCCGAGCGCCAGCGCTGCATCAAGGACAGCGTCTGATGCCTTTGAGCCGTCGGTGTCGATCAGCGCAAAGCGGCCGGGGTGCTCTGTGGTGGCCGAGCGCACCAGGCCCCAGAGGGGGGCTGCGGTCGGATCGGGGGACTCTTCGTCTTTGACCGCCATCGCGCCCTCGGTGACGAAGGTGAGGCGGGTGGTGGAGTCGGGGTCGGCGAGGTGGGCCTGGATCGCCTCCAGGGCCTGCTCGGTCGCCTCGCGGGCGGCATCGGCGCCCTCGCCGGTTGCCTTGATCTGCAGCGTCTCGGTCTCTGGCTCCTCTGTGGGTTCGCCCAGCTCGACGCTTTGCCAGTCGAGCGCCAAGAGCCCTGTTCCCTGCGCCGCTCTTTGTGCCTGTGCGCGGGTGGGATCGACGCGGCGCAGGGCGAGAGAGCGAACGCTCGCCAGTGGGGCGCCGGATGTATCGGTGAGCTCGATCGACACCTCGCCGTCGGTGCGGGTTGAGATCCTCGCCCGCAGCTCTTTGGGGCCTTCGGCGTGAAGCGATACGCCACTCCAGGAGAAGGGCATCGCGGGGCCTTGACTTGCTTGGGCTCCCGTGAGCCCTGCCAACACGACTCCCTGCAAAGCCGCATCGAGCAGCGCCGGGTGGAGGACAAACGCCGGCGCTTCGTCGTCGCGGCCCTCCGGCAGGGACGTTTCGACGTAGACCTCCTCGCCGTCGCGCCAGGCGGCGAGGAGGCCCTGGAAGGCGGGGCCATACTCGATGCCCGCCTCGGCGAGGACGTCGTAGAAGTACTCGGTTTCGAGGGGCTCTGCTCCGGTGGGGGGCCAGACGCCGAGGGGCTCGGGGGCCGGGAGGGCCTGATCGGAGAGGAGGCCGGTCGCGTGTCGGGTCCACTGCCCGTCCTCTTTTTCTGGGCGGGAGTGGATCTGTATCTCGCGCTTGCCCTGCTCCTCAGAAGAGGAGACCTTGACCTGCACGGCGACCGGTTCCTCCTCGGCGAGGAGGAGGGGCGCATGCAGGATCAGCTCCTCAATACTCTCCGCGCCCACCTCCTCGGCCCCGCGAAGGGCCAGCTCCACGAAGGCGGCGCCGGGCAAGAGGACGTCCTCGCCGACGGCGTGGTCGGCCAGCCAGGGATGCGTGGCGAGGGAGATCCGCCCGGTCAGGGTGAGTCCCTCCCCGTCTGGGTCCTCGATCGCGGCGGAGAGCAGTGGGTGGCCTGTGGCGTTTTGGCCGATCGCCGATGCATCGGCTGTGCCCTGGCTTGAGGCCAGCCAGTAGCGCTCGCGCTGGAAGGGGTAGGTGGGCAACGCGACGCGCTTTGGGCTCGTGCCTTTGAAGAAAGCCCCCCACTCGACCTCGATGCCCTGGGCGTGGGCCTCGGCGAGAGAGAGGGCAAAGCGGCGGGGACCGTCCTCCTCGCGCCGCAGGGTGCCGATCACGCTCGCCTCGGCGCCCTCACCCAGGGCCGCTTCGATCGTCTCGCCAACGGCGAGGGCGAAGACCGGGTGAGGACTGACCTCGATGAAGGGGGGACCACCCCGCTCGATCAGGTTGCGGGTGACCTCTTCGAAGCGGACCGTCTCGCGCAGGTTGCGGTACCAGTAGGAGGCGTCGAGCTCGGCGGTGTCCAGGAGGCCCCCGGTGACGGTGGAGTGGAAGGGGATCTCACCGCTTTGAGGGGAGAGCGGAGCGAGGGTGTCGAGCACCTCCTCGCGCACCTCCTCCACGTGGGCTGAGTGGGAGGCGATTGAGGGGGAGATCTCGCGGGCACGGATCTCCTCTCGCTCACAGTGGGCGAGCATCGCTTCGATCGCCTCCTGTTCGCCGGAGAGGATGGTCGAAGAGGGACCGTTGTGGGCGGCGACCTCGATCCGCTGTCCCCAGGGCTCCAGCAGCGGCTCGAGCTCCTCAGGACCAAGGGCGACGGAGGCCATTCTCCCGGACAACTTGGAGATGATGCGACTGCGCAGCGCCACGAGCATCGCCGCGTCCTCGAGCGAGAGACCACCGGCGACGTGGGCGGCGACGATCTCCCCCTGGGAGTGGCCGACGACCGCGGCGGGATGGACACCGCAGGCACGCCAGAGCGCCGCCAGGGAGGCGATCACCGCGAAGAGGGCGGGTTGGACGACTTCGACTCGATCAAGCGAGGGCGCGCCCTCGCTTTGCCTGAGCACGTCGGTGACCGACCACCCGACGTGGGGGACGAGCGCCTGCTCGCACTCGGCGAGCTTTGCCGCAAAGACGGGAGAGGCAGCGATCAGGTCGAGCGCCATCCCCTCCCACTGGGAGCCCTGGCCGGGGAAGATGAAGATCGGGCGCTGCTCGGTTCGGGCCCGGCCCCTGGCGATGCTCTGGCTCTCTTTGCCATCTGCCAGGGCCCCCAGGGAGGTGAGCAGCTCCTCTCTGTCTGCTCCCAATGCAACTGCCCTGTGCTCGAAGGTAGAGCGGGTGGTGGTGAGGGAGAAGGCGACGTCGGTGGGGTCGAGCCCGGGGTTGTCTTTGAGCTGGGCCGCGAGGCGCTCTGCCATCTCGGCCAGGGCGGGCTCGGTCTTGGCTGAGAGGGCCAGGGGGATCAGGGTGCCGAGGGGCTGCGCCGCCGGCGCCTCTCCCCCCTCCACCTCGCCGCTCTCACCGGGCAGCGGCTCAAGATCTGGCGCCTCCTCCAAGATCACGTGGGCGTTGGTGCCGCTGACGCCAAAGGAGGAGACGCCGGCCCGCCTCGGCGCTCCGTTTGGCTCCCAGGGGAGCTGCTCTGTGAGCAGCTCTATCTGCCCCGAGGCCCACTCGACTTTGGAGGAGGGGGCATCGACGTGCAGGGTCTTTGGCAAGACCCTGCGCCGCATCGCTTCGACCATCTTGATCGTGCCCGCGACCCCTGCCGCTGCCTGGGTGTGGCCGATGTTTGACTTGATCGAGCCCAGGCGCAGGGGCTCCTCTCGGTCTTGGCCATAGGTGGCCAAGAGGGCTCCCGCCTCGATCGGGTCCCCCAGGGTGGTGCCGGTGCCGTGGCCCTCGACCACATCGACGTCTTTTGGCTCCAACCTGGCGTTTGCCAGGGCCTGTCTGATCACCCGCTCCTGAGAGGGACCGTTGGGGGCGGTGAGGCCGTTTGAGGCGCCGTCTTGGTTTACCGCCGAGCCCTTGATCAGGGCCAGTACCTCGTGGCCGTTGCGCTCGGCATCAGAGAGGCGCTCCAAGACGAGCATGCCGACTCCCTCTGAGAACCCGGTGCCGTCGGCTGCCTCGGCGAAGGGCTTGCAGCGCCCGTCGGGGGCGAGGCCGCGTTGGCGGGAGAACTCGACGAAGGGAATGCCCGAGTGTCGCCAGGGTGGTGACTCCACCGGCCAGGGCGAGGTTGCACTCGCCCCCTCTGAGCGCCTGAGAGGCGAGGTGCATCGCGACAAGCGAGGAGGAGCAGGCGGTGTCGATCGAGATCGCCGGGCCCTCGAGGCCGAGGGTGTATGAGACCCGGCCCGAGGCGACGCTCGAGGTACTGCCGGTCACCTGATAGCCCTCGCTTCCGAGGCCGCGCCAAACCCGGCATAGCGCTGATGGATCACCCCCGCGAAGACCCCGACGGGCTCTCCGCGCAGCGAGGCCGGGTCGATCCCGGCGCTCTCCAGAGCCTCCCAGCTCGATTCGAGCAAGAGGCGCTGCTGGGGGTCCATCGCCAGGGCCTCGCGCGGGGCGATGGCGAAGAACTCGGCGTCGAAGTCGGCGGCCTCGGCGAGGAAGCCGCCCTCGCGCGCGTAGGAGGTGCCGGGATTGTCGGGGTCTGGGTCATAGAGGCGCTCGGTGTCCCAGCCGCGGTCGCGGGGGAGCTCGGTGATGCCGTCGGCGCCCTCGCTGACCAGGCGCCAGAGCTCTTGGGGGGAGGCGACTGTCCCGGGGTAGCGACAGGCCATGCCGACGATCGCGATCGGCTCCTCAGAGGCGGTGGCGCGCACGGCGAGCGCCCTGGCGGGGCCGCTCGCGCTCGCCTCGGCCAACAGGTGGGTGGCCAGGGCGGCGGCGTTGGGGTGGTCGAAGACGGCGGTGGCGCTGAGGCGCAGGCCGGTGGCGGCGCTCAGGCGGTTGCGCAGCTCGACCGCGGCGAGGGAGTCAAAGCCGAGCTCTTGGAAGGCCTTGGCGGGATCGACGTCTCTGGCGGAGGTGTGGCCGAGCACCGCGGCGACCTCTGCCCGGACCAACTCCAAGACATGGCCCTCGTGCTCTGGCTCTGGCAGGGTGGCGAGCTTTGCCCCCAGTGAGCCCGAGGGCCCGCGGCGGCGCGGGGCCCTGACCAGGCCGCTGAAGAGGGGCGGCAGGGTGCCGGCGGAGGCGAGGGTGCGCAGGGCGCCTCGGTCCAGCGGGACCGCGAAGGCGGTCGGGGGATCGGCGGCGAGGGCGGCGTCGAGGAAAGCCAGGCCCTGCTCCGCGGAGATCGGCTTCATGCCCGAACGGCGCATCCGTGCCAGGTCGCCCTCACCGAGGCCCGAAGTCATCGCGCTCTCTTGCTGCCAAAGGCCCCAGGCGATCGAGCTGGCCGCGAGGCCTTCGGCGCGGCGCTTTTGGGCGAGGGCGTCGCAGAAGACGTTGGCGGCGGCGTAGTTGCCCTGGCCGGGACCGCCGAGGGTGCCCGCGGCCGAGGAGTAGAGGACGAAGGCGCCGAGGTCTGAGTCGCGGCTCAGCTCGTGCAGGTGCCAGGCGGCGTCTGCCTTGGGGGCAAAGACCTTCTCCAGGCTCTCTGGGTCGAGCGACTCGACGGTGGCGTCGGCAAGCGTGCCGGCGCAGTGGAAGATCGCGCCGAGGGGATGCTCGGCGGGGACCTGGGCGAGGAGCTCTTGGAGAGCCTCGCGGTCGGCTGCATCACAAGCGGCGATCTCGGCCTCAGCGCCCAGTGCCCGCAGATCTTCGGCCAGCTCCTTTGCCCCCTCGGCCTCTGGGCCGCTGCGACTGACCAAGAGCAGGTGGTGGGCGCCGTGGTGCTCGGCGAGGTGTTTGGCAAGGAGCGAGCCCAGGCCACCGGTGGCGCCGGTGATCAGGATCGTGCGCTCGGGGTCCAGCGCCCGCGGCGCGGTGAGGACGACCTTGCCGACGTTTCGCCCCTCCCGAGGTGACGGAAGGCTGCGGGGGCCTGGCGCAGGTCCCAGCTCTTCAGCGGCAGGTGTTTCAAGCGCTCCACACTCAAAGAGGGCGAGGATGTCGTCAAGGATCTCCCCGATGCGCCCTGGCCCCGCTTCGACCGTGTCAAAGGGCATGTAGGTGACGCCCTCGTGTTCCCCTGCCAGCCGCTCGGGGTCGCGGATGTCGGTCTTGCCCATCTCCAAGAAGCGCCCGCCACGCGGCAAGAGCTCCAGCGATGCGTCGACGAACTCCCCGGCGAGGGAGTTGAGCACGACGTCGACGCCCTCCCCCCCGGTGGTATCGAGGAACTTCTGTTTGAACTCCAGATCGCGCGAGGAGGCGATGTGGTCGGGATCAAGACCGGCCTCTTTTAGGACCTCCCACTTGGAGGGGCTGGCGGTGGCGAAGACCTCGGCGCCGAAGTGGTGGGCGAGCTGGACCGCGGCGATGCCGACGCCACCGGCACCGGCGTGGATCAGCACCTTCTCCCCCGCTTTCAGGCCGGCCAGGTCGCGCAGGCCGTAGAGAGCGGTGGAGAAGACGATCGGGACCGAGGCTGCCTGCTCGAAGGACCAGCTCGCAGGAATCGGGACGAGCAGCTCGCGCTCGCTGGTGGCGAGCGGGGCGAAGGCAAGGGGGATCATGCCGAACACGGCGATCGCCGGGGGCGAGGTCCTCGACCTCGGGAGCCGACCTCGACGACGACCCCGGCGCCCTCGCCGCCGAGCACCTCGCCGCCGGGTACCGCGTCGCCCAGGACCGTCAGTACTTCGCGGAAGTTGAGCCCGGCGGCGCGCATCTGGATCCGCACCTCGAGTGGGGCCGAGCGGCTCAGTGACAACCGGGTGCGGAACCAGCGCCAGGCCCTCGATGCTGCCCCGCCCGGGGGCGTCCAGCCGCCAGGGACCCGACGACGGGGGCACGAGGGAGCCCCCGGCCTTCTCCAACGGCATCGCGCGCGCCACCAGCGCAGCGCCCTCGCGCAGGGCGAGCTGGGGCTCCTCGGCACCGAGCGCCAGGGCGGCATCAAAGACAGCGTCTGATGCCTTTGAGCCGTCGGTGTCGATCAGCGCGAAGCGGCCGGGGTGCTCTGAGGCGGCCGAGCGCACCAGGCCCCAGAGGGCTGCCGTGGCGGGGTCTGGGGACTCTTCGCCTTTGACCGCCATCGCGCCGGTGGTGATGAAGGTGAGGCGGGAGGTGGAGTCGGGGTCGGCGAGGTGGGCCTGGATCGCCGCGAGGGCCTGCTCGGTCGCCTCGCGGGCGGCATCGGCGCCCTCGCCGGTTGCCTTGATCTGCAGCGTCTCGGTATCGGCCTGTTCATTCCCCTCGCCCAGCTCGACGCTTTGCCAGTCGAGCGCCAAGAGCTCTGTCCCCCGCGGCCTCCCCGCCTGGGCTGCGGCGGAGTCAAAGGGACGCAGGGAGAGGGAGCGGGCGCTCGCCAGGGGGGCCCCCGATGCGTCGGTGAGCTCGAGTGAGATCTCGCCTTCGGCGCGCTCTGTGATCTGCGCCCGCAGCTCTTTGGGGCCTTCGGCATGAAGCGATACGCCACTCCAGGAGAAGGGCAGCATCGCCCCCCCGCCCTCGCGGCCCTTGCCCAACCCGATCCCGTGCAAAGCGGCGTCGAGCAGCGCCGGGTGGATCGCAAAGCTCTGGGCCTGGGAGGCCTGCTCCTCGGGCAGGGAGGCCTCGACATAGATCTCATCCCCCGCCTTCCAGGCGGCGGTGAGACCTTGGAAGGCGGGCCCGTATCTGAGGCCCATCTCGGCAAGGACGTCATAGAGGTAGTCGAGCTCCAGGGGCTCTGCTCCGGTGGGGGGCCACTCGCCCAGGGGCTCGGGTGTGGGGGCGGGCTCCTCAGAGAGGGAGCCGCTCGCGTGTCGGGTCCACTGGGCGTCCTCTTCGTCTGGGCGGGAGTGGACCGCGATCTCGCGATTGCCCTGCTCATCTGGGCCTGAGACCGAGACCTGGATCGCCACAGCACCCTGCTCGGGCAAGAGGAGGGGCGCTGCCAGGGTGAGCTCGGCGACCGTCTGGGCGCCGAGCTCCTCGGCTGCCTTCAGGGCCAACTCCAAAAAGGCGGTGCCGGGCAAAAGGACGTTCTCGCCGACCGCGTGGTCTGCCAACCAGGGATGGGTGGCGAGGGAGATCCGCCCGGTCAGGGTGAGTCCCTCCCCGTCTGGGTCCTCGATCGCGGCACTGAGCAGCGGGTGTCCTGTGGCGGTGAGGCCGATCGCGCTCGCGTCTGTCGCTCCCTGGCCCGATGTGAGCCAGTAGCGCTTGCGCTGGAAGGGGTAGGTGGGCAGCGGTACCCGCTTGGCGCTCGTGCCTTTGAAGAAGGCCTGCCACTCGACCTCGATGCCCTGGGCGTGAGCCTCGGCGAGGGAGAGGGCAAAGCGACGGGGCTCGTCCTCTTCGCGTTTGAGGGTGAACAGCAGGGTCGCCTCGGTGGGGTCGGTGAGGACCTCCTCGAAGGTCTCCTCGACGCCGAAGGCGAGCACGGGATGGGGGCCGATCTCGATCAAGGCACGTCTGCCGGCCTCGAGTTGGGCGCGGATGACAGGCTCCAGGAGGACCGTCTTCCTGAGGTTTCTGTACCAGTACTCGGGACCGAGCTGCTCTCCTTCGATCTGCTCGGCGGTGACGGTGGAGATCAGGGGGATCTCGGTCGCCTTGGGACTGATCGGGGCGAAGGCCTCTTCGAGCTCGTCTTTCAGCTCCTCGATCTGGGCCGAGTGGGCGGCGTAGTCGACGGCTATCGGCTTTGCCCTGACCCCTTCTGCCTCAAAGCCCCGCTCCAGTTCTGCCAAGGCCTCGGGGTCCCCCGAGAGCACCAGGGAGGCGGGGCCGTTGATCGCGGCGAGCGATACGCGCTCGCCGTAGGGCTCTGTGTGAGAGGGAAGCTCCTCTGCCCTCAAGGAGACCGAGAGCATCCCTCCCTTGCCGGCGATCTTCGCCATCGCCTGAGCGCGCTTGGCGATGATCAGGGCCGCATCCTCGAGCGTCAGGGCACCGGCTATGTGGGCGGCGGCAATCTCTCCCTGGGAGTGCCCGATCAACGCCGCGGGCTCGACCCCGCATTCGCGCCACAGCCTGGTCAGGGAGACCATCACCGCAAAGAGCGCGGGCTGGACGATGTCGAGGCGGGTGAGCCACTCACCCTGCTCTTCTCTCAATACCTCCCGGAGAGACCAATCGACATGAGGGGCCAGCGCCTCTTCGCACTCGCTGATGTGGCGGTCAAAGGGCGCTGAGGCATCGAGCAGGCCGGTGGACATCCCGACTGCCTGTGCTCCCTGGCCTGGGAAGAGGAAGATCGGGCGCTGCTCGGTGCGGGCCCGGCCCCTGGCGATGCTCTGGCTCTCTTTGCCATCTGCCAGGGCCCCCAGGGAGGTGAGCAGCTCCTCTCTGTCTGCTCCCAATGCAACTGCCCTGTGCTCGAAGATAGAGCGGGTGGTGGTGAGGGAGAAGGCGACGTCGGTGGGGTCGAGCCCGGGGTTGTCTTTGAGCTGGGCCACGAGGCGCTCTGCCATCTCGGCCAGGGCGGGCTCGGTCTTGGCTGAGAGGGCCAGGGGGATCAGGGTGCCGAGGGGCTGCGCCGCCGGCGCCTCTCCCCCCTCCACCTCGCCGCTCTCACCGGGCAGCGGCTCAAGATCTGGCGCCTCCTCCAAGATCACGTGGGCGTTGGTGCCGCTGATGCCAAAGGAGGAGACGCCGGCCCGCCTCGGCGCTCCGTTTGGCTCCCAGGGGAGCTGCTCTGTGAGCAGCTCTATCTGCCCCGAGGCCCACTCGACTTTGGAGGAGGGGGCATCGACGTGCAGGGTCTTTGGCAAGACCCTGCGCCGCATCGCTTCGACCATCTTGATCGTGCCGCCGACCCCTGCCGCTGCCTGGGTGTGGCCGATGTTTGACTTGAGCGAGCCCAGGCGCAGGGGCTCCTCTCGGTCTTGGCCATAGGTGGCCAAGAGGGCTCCCGCCTCGATCGGGTCCCCCAGGGTGGTGCCGGTGCCGTGGCCCTCGACCACATCGACGTCTTTTGGCTCAAGGCGGGCGTTTGCCAGGGCCTGTCTGATCACCCGCTCCTGAGAGGGACCGTTGGGGGCGGTGAGGCCGTTTGAGGCGCCGTCTTGGTTTACCGCCGAGCCCTTGATCAGGGCCAGTACCTCGTGGCCGTTGCGCTCGGCCTCAGAGAGGCGCTCCAAGACGAGCACGCCGACTCCCTCTGACCAGGCCGACTCCGTCGGCTGCCTCGGCGAAGGACTTCAGCGCCCGTCTGGGGCGAGGCCGCGTTGGCGGGAGAACTCGACGAAGACCCCGGGGTCGCCAGGGTGGTGACTCCACCGGCCAGGGCGAGGGTGCACTCGCCCTCTCTGAGGGCCTGGGAGGCGAGGTGCATCGCGACAAGCGAGGAGGAGCAGGCGGTGTCGACGATGATCGCCGGACCCTCGAGGCCGAGGGTGTATGCGACCCGGCCCGAGACGATGCTGGAGGTCGACCCCGCCGCCGGCCCGTAGTCCTGATACATGACTCCCGCGAAGACCCCGACGGGCTTCCCGCGCAGCGAGGCGGGGTCGATCCCGGCCTCCTCGAGCGCCTCCCAGCTCGATTCGAGCAAGAGGCGCTGCTGGGGGTCCATCGCCAGGGCCTCGCGCGGGGCGATGGCGAAGAACTCGGCGTCGAAGTCGGCGGCCTCGGCGAGGAAGCCGCCCTCGCGCGCGTAGGAGGTGCCGGGATTGTCGGGGTCTGGGTCATAGAGGCGCTCGGTGTCCCAGCCGCGGTCTGCGGGGAACTCGGTCGATCCCGTCGGCGCCCTCGCTGACCAGCTGCCAGAGCTCTTGCGGGGGAGGCGACCCTGTCCCGGGGTAGCGACAGGCCATGCCGACGATCGCGATCGGCTCCTCAGAGGCGGTGGCGCGCACGGCGAGCGCCCTGGCGGGGCCGCTCGCGCTCGCCTCGGCCAACAGGTGGGTGGCCAGGGCGGCGGCGTTGGGGTGGTCGAAGACGGCGGTGGCGCTGAGGCGCAGACCGGTGGCGGCGCTCAGGCGGTTGCGCAGCTCGACCGCGGCGAGGGAGTCAAAGCCGTGCTCTTGGAAGGCCTTGGCGGGATCGACGTCTCTGGCGGAGGTGTGGCCGAGCACCGCGGCGACCTCTGCCCGGACCAACTCCAAGACATGGCCCTCGTGCTCTGGCTCTGGCAGGGTGGCGAGCTTTGCCCCCAGTGAGCCCGAGGGCCCGCGGCGGCGCGGGGCCCTGACCAGGCCGCTGAAGAGGGGCGGCAGGGTGCCGGCGGAGGCGAGGGTGCGCAGGGCGCCTCGGTCCAGCGGGACCGCGAAGGCGGTCGGGGGATCGGCGGCGAGGGCGGCGTCGAGGAAAGCCAGGCCCTGCTCCGCGGAGATCGGCTTCATGCCCGAACGGCGCATCCGTGCCAGGTCGCCCTCACCGAGGCCCGAAGTCATCGCGCTCTCTTGCTGCCAAAGGCCCCAGGCGATCGAGCTGGCCGCGAGGCCTTCGGCGCGGCGCTTTTGGGCGAGGGCGTCGCAGAAGACGTTGGCGGCGGCGTAGTTGCCCTGGCCGGGACCGCCGAGGGTGCCCGCGGCCGAGGAGTAGAGGACGAAGGCGCCGAGGTCTGAGTCGCGGCTCAGCTCGTGCAGGTGCCAGGCGGCGTCTGCCTTGGGGGCAAAGACCTTCTCCAGGCTCTCTGGGTCGAGCGACTCGACGGTGGCGTCGGCAAGCGTGCCGGCGCAGTGGAAGATCGCGCCGAGGGGATGCTCGGCGGGGACCTGGGCGAGGAGCTCTTGGAGAGCCTCGCGGTCGGCTGCATCACAAGCGGCGATCTCGGCCTCAGCGCCCAGTGCCCGCAGATCTTCGGCCAGCTCCTTTGCCCCCTCGGCCTCTGGGCCGCTGCGACTGACCAAGAGCAGGTGGTGGGCGCCGTGGTGCTCGGCGAGGTGTTTGGCAAGGAGCGAGCCCAGGCCACCGGTGGCGCCGGTGATCAGGATCGTGCGCTCGGGGTCCAGCCCGGGGCGCTCCTCCTCTGCGTCCCCCTTCTCGATCGAGGCCAGGCGCGCCACCAGCGCAGCGCCCTCGCGCAGGGCGAGCTGGGGCTCCTCGGCACCGAGCGCCAGGGCGGCATCAAAGACAGCGTCTGATGCCTTTGAGCCGTCGGTGTCGATCAGCGCGAAGCGGCCGGGGTGCTCTGAGGCGGCCGAGCGCACCAGGCCCCAGAGGGCTGCCGTGGCGGGGTCTGGGGACTCTTCGCCTTTGACCGCCATCGCGCCGGTGGTGATGAAGGTGAGGCGGGAGGTGGAGTCGGGGTCGGCGAGGTGGGCCTGGATCGCCGCGAGGGCCTGCTCGGTCGCCTCGCGGGCGGCATCGGCGCCCTCGCCGGTTGCCTTGATCTGCAGCGTCTCGGTATCGGCCTGTTCATTCCCCTCGCCCAGCTCGACGCTTTGCCAGTCGAGCGCCAAGAGCTCTGTCCCCCGCGGCCTCCCCGCCTGGGCTGCGGCGGAGTCAAAGGGACGCAGGGAGAGGGAGCGGGCGCTCGCCAGGGGGGCCCCCGATGCGTCGGTGAGCTCGAGTGAGATCTCGCCTTCGGCGCGCTCTGTGATCTGCGCCCGCAGCTCTTTGGGGCCTTCGGCATGAAGCGATACGCCACTCCAGGAGAAGGGCAGCATCGCCCCCCCGCCCTCGCGGCCCTTGCCCAACCCGATCCCGTGCAAAGCGGCGTCGAGCAGCGCCGGGTGGATCGCAAAGCTCTGGGCCTGGGAGGCCTGCTCCTCGGGCAGGGAGGCCTCGACATAGATCTCATCCCCCGCCTTCCAGGCGGCGGTGAGACCTTGGAAGGCGGGCCCGTATCTGAGGCCCATCTCGGCAAGGACGTCATAGAGGTAGTCGAGCTCCAGGGGCTCTGCTCCGGTGGGGGGCCACTCGCCCAGGGGCTCGGGTGTGGGGGCGGGCTCCTCAGAGAGGGAGCCGCTCGCGTGTCGGGTCCACTGGGCGTCCTCTTCGTCTGGGCGGGAGTGGACCGCGATCTCGCGATTGCCCTGCTCATCTGGGCCTGAGACCGAGACCTGGATCGCCACAGCACCCTGCTCGGGCAAGAGGAGGGGCGCTGCCAGGGTGAGCTCGGCGACCGTCTGGGCGCCGAGCTCCTCGGCTGCCTTCAGGGCCAACTCCAAAAAGGCGGTGCCGGGCAAAAGGACGTTCTCGCCGACCGCGTGGTCTGCCAACCAGGGATGGGTGGCGAGGGAGATCCGCCCGGTCAGGGTGAGTCCCTCCCCGTCTGGGTCCTCGATCGCGGCACTGAGCAGCGGGTGTCCTGTGGCGGTGAGGCCGATCGCGCTCGCGTCTGTCGCTCCCTGGCCCGATGTGAGCCAGTAGCGCTTGCGCTGGAAGGGGTAGGTGGGCAGCGGTACCCGCTTGGCGCTCGTGCCTTTGAAGAAGGCCTGCCAGTCTGGCCTTGCCCCGGCTGCGTGGGCGTGGGCGACCGCGGTTTGGATCGCTCCCTGCTCTGCGCGTCCCTCGCGCAGGGTGGGGACGAAGGTCGCCCCTGCCTCCTCGCCCAGGGCCTCTTGGGCCAGCGCCGAGAGAACGGGGTCTGGGCCCAGCTCGATGAAGGTGGCGGCGCCCTGGGCCGCCAGGGTCTCGGCGGTGTCTTTGAAGCGCACCGGCTCGCGTGCCTGGCGCACCCAGTAGGCGGGGTCTGTGGCCTGCTCTTCGGTGAGCGTCTCTCCGGTCAGGTTGGAGACGATCGCTGTCTGGGGGGCTTTGAAGTCCAGTGTCTCGCAGAGCTCTGTGAACTCCTCGAGCATCGGCTCGATCAGGGGCGAGTGGAAGGCGTGGGATACGGCCAGGCGCTTGGTCTTTTTGCCTTTGTCTTGCCACAGGGAGCAGATCTCCTCCACTGCGGCCTCTTTGCCTGAGATCACAGTCGAGGTGGGTGCGTTGATCGCGGCGATCGAGAGCTCTTGCTCTTTGCCCTCGATCGATTCGGTGAGCTCGAGCTCTGTGGCCTCGATCGCCGCCATCGCGCCGCCCTTTGGCAGGGCGCCCATCAGGGCGCCCCTGGCGGTTATGAGCCTGGCCGCGTCGGGGAGGTCAAGGACGCCGGATATGTGGGCGGCGGCGATCTCCCCTACCGAGTGCCCGGCGAGCAGCTCTGGCTTCAGCCCGCGCTTTGCCAGTGCCTCGTGCAGGGCCACCTCGATCCCAAAGAGGGCGGGTTGGGCGTAGGTGGTGTCATCGAGGCGTGCCTTTGCCTTTTTGCCCTTGGCGAAGAGGACCTCTTGGAGGGGTGTGTCGAGGTGGCGGTCGAGCTCTTTGCAGACCGAGTCGAAGGATTGCCTGAAATCGGGGTCGCTCTCATAGAGCTCTTTGCCCATGCCAAGGCGCTGGGCGCCCTGGCCGGTGAGCAGGTAGGCGAGCTTTCCCTCCCTTGCGCGGGCGCTGATTACGTTCGGGGAGGGCTCGCCATCTGCCAGGGCCCCCAGGGAGGCGAACAGCTCCTCGCTGCTCTCTCCAAATGCAACTGCCCTGTGCTCGAAGGAAGAGCGGGTGGTGGTGAGGGAGAAGGCGACGTCGGTGGGGTCGAGCCCGGGGTTGTCTTTGAGCTGGGTGATGAGACGGGATGCGGCCTCTTGCAGGGCGGGCTCTGTCTTGGCCGAGAGGGTGAGGGGGACCGGGCCCTGAGCGGCTCCTCGAAGGAGGCGCCCGGGTCATCCCCTGTTTCCCGGCTGCTCCGCCGGGAGCGGCTCCGGCGCCTCCTCCAAGATCACGTGGGCGTTGGTGCCGCTGATGCCAAAGGAGGAGACGCCGGCCCGCCTCGGCGCTCCGTTTGGCTCCCAGGGGAGCTGCTCTGTGAGCAGCTCTATCTGCCCCGAGGCCCACTCGACTTTGGAGGAGGGGGCATCGACGTGCAGGGTCTTTGGCAAGACCCTGCGCCGCATCGCTTCGACCATCTTGATCGTGCCCGCGACCCCTGCCGCTGCCTGGGTGTGGCCGATGTTTGACTTGAGCGAGCCCAGGCGCAGGGGCTCCTCTCGGTCTTGGCCATAGGTGGCCAAGAGGGCTCCCGCCTCGATCGGGTCCCCCAGGGTGGTGCCGGTGCCGTGGCCCTCGACCACATCGACGTCTTTTGGCTCAAGGCGGGCGTTTGCCAGGGCCTGTCTGATCACCCGCTCCTGAGAGGGACCGTTGGGGGCGGTGAGGCCGTTTGAGGCGCCGTCTTGGTTTACCGCCGAGCCCTTGATCAGGGCCAGTACCTCGTGGCCGTTGCGCTCGGCCTCAGAGAGGCGCTCCAAGACGAGCACGCCGACTCCCTCTGACCAGGCGACTCCGTCGGCTGCCTCGGCGAAGGACTTCGAGCGCCCGTCGGGGGCGAGGCCGCGTTGGCGGGAGAACTCGACGAAGACGCCCGGTGTCGCCAGGGTGGTGACTCCACCGGCCAGGGCGAGGTTGCACTCGCCCCCTCTGAGGGCCTGGGAGGCGAGGTGCATCGCGACCAGCGAGGAGGAGCAGGCGGTGTCGACGGTGATCGCCGGGCCCTCGAGGCCGAGGGTGTATGCGACCCGGCCCGAGACGATGCTGGAGGTCGACCCCGCCGCCGGCCCGTAGTCCTGATACATGACTCCCGCGAAGACCCCGACGGGCTTCCCGCGCAGCGAGGCGGGGTCGATCCCGGCCTCCTCGAGCGCCTCCCAGCTCGATTCGAGCAAGAGGCGCTGCTGGGGGTCCATCGCCAGGGCCTCGCGCGGGGCGATGGCGAAGAACTCGGCGTCGAAGTCGGCGGCCTCGGCGAGGAAGCCGCCCGCGCGCGCGTAGGAGGTGCCGGGATTGTCGGGGTCTGGGTCATAGAGGCGCTCGGTGTCCCAGCCGCGGTCTGCGGGGAACTCGGTGATGCCGTCGGCGCCCTCGCTGACCAGGCGCCAGAGCTCTTGGGGGGAGGCGACTGTCCCGGGGTAGCGACAGGCCATGCCGACGATCGCGATCGGCTCCTCAGAGGCGGTGGCGCGCACGGCGAGCGCCCTGGCGGGGCCGCTCGCGCTCGCCTCGGCCAACAGGTGGGTGGCCAGGGCGGCGGCGTTGGGGTGGTCGAAGACGGCGGTGGCGCTGAGGCGCAGACCGGTGGCGGCGCTCAGGCGGTTGCGCAGCTCGACCGCGGCGAGGGAGTCAAAGCCCTGCTCTTGGAAGGCCTTGGCGGGATCGACGTCTCTGGCGGAGGTGTGGCCGAGCACCGCGGCGACCTCTGCCCGGACCAACTCCAAGACATGGCCCTCGTGCTCTGGCTCTGGCAGGGTGGCGAGCTTTGCCCCCAGTGAGCCCGAGGGCCCGCGGCGGCGCGGGGCCCTGACCAGGCCGCTGAAGAGGGGCGGCAGGGTGCCGGCGGAGGCGAGGGTGCGCAGGGCGCCTCGGTCCAGCGGGACCGCGAAGGCGGTCGGGGGATCGGCGGCGAGGGCGGCGTCGAGGAAGGTGAGGCCCTGTCGCTCAGAGATCGGCTCAAGGCCCGAACGGCGCATCCGTGCCAGGTCGCCCTCACCGAGGCCCGAAGTCATCGCGCTCTCTTGCTGCCAAAGGCCCCAGGCGATCGAGCTGGCCGCGAGGCCTTCGGCGCGGCGCTTTTGGGCGAGGGCGTCGCAGAAGACGTTGGCGGCGGCGTAGTTGCCCTGGCCGGGACCGCCGAGGGTGCCCGCGGCCGAGGAGTAGAGGACGAAGGCGCCGAGGTCTGAGTCGCGGCTCAGCTCGTGCAGGTGCCAGGCGGCGTCTGCCTTGGGGGCAAAGACCTTCTCCAGGCTCTCTGGGTCGAGCGACTCGACGGTGGCGTCGGCAAGCGTGCCGGCGCAGTGGAAGATCGCGCCGAGGGGATGCTCGGCGGGGACCTGGGCGAGGAGCCCTTGGAGAGCCTCGCGGTCGGCTGCATCACAAGCGGCGATCTCGGCCTCAGCGCCCAGTGCCCGCAGATCTTCGGCCAGCTCCTTTGCCCCCTCGGCCTCTGGGCCGCTGCGACTGACCAAGAGCAGGTGGTGGGCGCCGTGGTGCTCGGCGAGGTGTTTGGCAAGGAGCGAGCCCAGGCCACCGGTGGCGCCGGTGATCAGGATCGTGCGCTCGGGGTCCAGCCCGGGGCGCTCCTCCTCTGCGTCCCCCTTCTCGATCGAGGCCAGGCGCGCCACCAGCGCAGCGCCCTCGCGCAGGGCGAGCTGGGGCTCCTCGGCACCGAGCGCCAGGGCGGCATCAAAGACAGCGTCTGATGCCTTTGAGCCGTCGGTGTCGATCAGCGCGAAGCGGCCGGGGTGCTCTGAGGCGGCCGAGCGCACCAGGCCCCAGAGGGCTGCCGTGGCGGGGTCTGGGGACTCTTCGCCTTTGACCGCCATCGCGCCGGTGGTGATGAAGGTGAGGCGGGAGGTGGAGTCGGGGTCGGCGAGGTGGGCCTGGATCGCCGCGAGGGCCTGCTCGGTCGCCTCGCGGGCGGCATCGGCGCCCTCGCCGGTTGCCTTGATCTGCAGCGTCTCGGTATCGGCCTGTTCATTCCCCTCGCCCAGCTCGACGCTTTGCCAGTCGAGCGCCAAGAGCTCTGTCCCCCGCGGCCTCCCCGCCTGGGCTGCGGCGGAGTCAAAGGGACGCAGGGAGAGGGAGCGGGCGCTCGCCAGGGGGGCCCCCGATGCGTCGGTGAGCTCGAGTGAGATCTCGCCTTCGGCGCGCTCTGTGATCTGCGCCCGCAGCTCTTTGGGGCCTTCGGCATGAAGCGATACGCCACTCCAGGAGAAGGGCAGCATCGCCCCCCCGCCCTCGCGGCCCTTGCCCAACCCGATCCCGTGCAAAGCGGCGTCGAGCAGCGCCGGGTGGATCGCAAAGCTCTGGGCCTGGGAGGCCTGCTCCTCGGGCAGGGAGGCCTCGACATAGATCTCATCCCCCGCCTTCCAGGCGGCGGTGAGACCTTGGAAGGCGGGCCCGTATCTGAGGCCCATCTCGGCAAGGACGTCATAGAGGTAGTCGAGCTCCAGGGGCTCTGCTCCGGTGGGGGGCCACTCGCCCAGGGGCTCGGGTGTGGGGGCGGGCTCCTCAGAGAGGGAGCCGCTCGCGTGTCGGGTCCACTGGGCGTCCTCTTCGTCTGGGCGGGAGTGGACCGCGATCTCGCGATTGCCCTGCTCATCTGGGCCTGAGACCGAGACCTGGATCGCCACAGCACCCTGCTCGGGCAAGAGGAGGGGCGCTGCCAGGGTGAGCTCGGCGACCGTCTGGGCGCCGAGCTCCTCGGCTGCCTTCAGGGCCAACTCCAAAAAGGCGGTGCCGGGCAAAAGGACGTTCTCGCCGACCGCGTGGTCTGCCAACCAGGGATGGGTGGCGAGGGAGATCCGCCCGGTCAGGGTGAGTCCCTCCCCGTCTGGGTCCTCGATCGCGGCACTGAGCAGCGGGTGCTCCTGATGGCGGTGAGGCCGATCGCGCTCGCGTCTGTCGCTCCCTGGCCCGATGTGAGCCAGTAGCGCTTGCGCTGGAAGGGGTAGGTGGGCAGCGGTACCCGCTTGGCGCTCGTGCCTTTGAAGAAGGCCTGCCAGTCTGGCCTTGCCCCGGCTGCGTGGGCGTGGGCGACCGCGGTTTGGATCGCTCCCTGCTCTGCGCGTCCCTCGCGCAGGGTGGGGACGAAGGTCGCCCCTGCCTCCTCGCCCAGGGCCTCTTGGGCCAGCGCCGAGAGAACGGGGTCTGGGCCCAGCTCGATGAAGGTGGCGGCGCCCTGGGCCGCCAGGGTCTCGGCGGTGTCTTTGAAGCGCACCGGCTCGCGTGCCTGGCGCACCCAGTAGGCGGGGTCTGTGGCCTGCTCTTCGGTGAGCGTCTCTCCGGTCAGGTTGGAGACGATCGCTGTCTGGGGGGCTTTGAAGTCCAGTGTCTCGCAGAGCTCTGTGAACTCCTCGAGCATCGGCTCGATCAGGGGCGAGTGGAAGGCGTGGGATACGGCCAGGCGCTTGGTCTTTTTGCCTTTGTCTTGCCACAGGGAGCAGATCTCCTCCACTGCGGCCTCTTTGCCTGAGATCACAGTCGAGGTGGGTGCGTTGATCGCGGCGATCGAGAGCTCTTGCTCTTTGCCCTCGATCGATTCGGTGAGCTCGAGCTCTGTGGCCTCGATCGCCGCCATCGCGCCGCCCTTTGGCAGGGCGCCCATCAGGGCGCCCCTGGCGGTTATGAGCCTGGCCGCGTCGGGGAGGTCAAGGACGCCGGATATGTGGGCGGCGGCGATCTCCCCTACCGAGTGCCCGGCGAGCAGCTCTGGCTTCAGCCCGCGCTTTGCCAGTGCCTCGTGCAGGGCCACCTCGATCCCAAAGAGGGCGGGTTGGGCGTAGGTGGTGTCATCGAGGCGTGCCTTTGCCTTTTTGCCCTTGGCGAAGAGGACCTCTTGGAGGGGTGTGTCGAGGTGGCGGTCGAGCTCTTTGCAGACCGAGTCGAAGGATTGCCTGAAATCGGGGTCGCTCTCATAGAGCTCTTTGCCCATGCCAAGGCGCTGGGCGCCCTGGCCGGTGAGCAGGTAGGCGAGCTTTCCCTCCCTTGCGCGGGCGCTGATTACGTTCGGGGAGGGCTCGCCATCTGCCAGGGCCCCCAGGGAGGCGAGCAGCTCCTCGCTGCTCTCTCCAAATGCAACTGCCCTGTGCTCGAAGGAAGAGCGGGTGGTGGTGAGGGAGAAGGCGACGTCGGTGGGGTCGAGCCCGGGGTTGTCTTTGAGCTGGGTGATGAGACGGGATGCGGCCTCTTGCAGGGCGGGCTCTGTCTTGGCCGAAAGGGCGAGGGGGACCGGGGCCTGCAGCGGTTGCTTGAAAGAGGCGCCCGGGTCTCCCCCGGCATCGGCTTGGGCTCCGAGCGGGACGGGCCCCGGCGCCTCCTCCAAGATCACGTGGGCGTTGGTGCCGCTGATGCCAAAGGAGGAGACGCCGGCCCGCCTCGGCGCTCCGTTTGGCTCCCAGGGGAGCTGCTCTGTGAGCAGCTCTATCTGCCCCGAGGCCCACTCGACTTTGGAGGAGGGGGCATCGACGTGCAGGGTCTTTGGCAAGACCCTGCGCCGCATCGCTTCGACCATCTTGATCGTGCCCGCGACCCCTGCCGCTGCCTGGGTGTGGCCGATGTTTGACTTGAGCGAGCCCAGGCGCAGGGGCTCCTCTCGGTCTTGGCCATAGGTGGCCAAGAGGGCTCCCGCCTCGATCGGGTCCCCCAGGGTGGTGCCGGTGCCGTGGCCCTCGACCACATCGACGTCTTTTGGCTCAAGGCGGGCGTTTGCCAGGGCCTGTCTGATCACCCGCTCCTGAGAGGGACCGTTGGGGGCGGTGAGGCCGTTTGAGGCGCCGTCTTGGTTTACCGCCGAGCCCTTGATCAGGGCCAGTACCTCGTGGCCGTTGCGCTCGGCCTCAGAGAGGCGCTCCAAGACGAGCACGCCGACTCCCTCTGACCAGGCGACTCCGTCGGCTGCCTCGGCGAAGGACTTCGAGCGCCCGTCGGGGGCGAGGCCGCGTTGGCGGGAGAACTCGACGAAGACGCCC
>CAWINZ010000002.1:0-20574 GCA_963837695.1 uncultured Solirubrobacterales bacterium
AGATAGGGGCTGTCGCTTATGTACTTCGATCTGACCGATGAGCAGCAGGCGATCAAGTCGACCGCGCGCGAGTTCCTCGCCGCCCGCTACAAATCGGAGCGAATCCGCGCCCTGGTCGAGAGCGAGCACGGCTTCGAGCAGGCCGATTGGGTGGAGATGGCCGAGCTCGGCTGGCCCGGCCTGGCGCTGCCCGAGGAGTGGGGCGGGCAGGGGCTCGGAATCGTCGACCTCGCCGTCCTCTTTGAGGAGATGGGATACGCGCTCGCGCCCTCACCTCTGCTCTCGACCACCGTGACCGCGCTGGCACTCGCCACGAACGGGACCGACGACCAGCGTGAGCGCTGGCTGCGGCCGATGGCGAGCGGCGAGGCGCGCGGCACGCTCGCTCTCTTCGAGGCCGGCGGCAGCGCCGCAATCGGCTATTTCGGCATGGAGCCGAAGGAAGACGGCGATGGCCTGATCCTCGATGGCGAGAAGGTCCTGGTCATGGATGCCGCGAGCGCCGACTTCCTCCTCGTCGCCACCGCCGACGGGCGCAGACACATCGTCGAGCGCGAGGCCGACGGCGTCACCGTCACCGCCGAGAAATCGATCGACCCCACCCGCCGCCTCTACTCGGTGCGCTTCGACGGCGTCCGCGTCGGCCCCGAGGCGACGCTGGCCGGCGCCCAGGCCGATTACCTGCCGGTGCTCTGGCGGATCTGCACGGCAATCGCCGCCGAGTCGACCGGGGTCGCCCAGCGGACGATGGAGATGGCTGTCGAGTACGCCAAAGACCGCCAGCAGTTCGGCCGCCCGATCGGCGCCTACCAGGCGGTCTCCCACCGCTGCGCGCAGATGCTGCTCGAGACCGAGAACTCGCGCTCCGCCGTCTACGGCGCCGCCTGGGCCGCCGACGCCGAGCCCGACGCGTTGCCGCTCGCCGCGTCGATGGCCAAGGCCTACGCCTCGGACGCCGGCTGGCGCGTTCCTGATGCCTCGATCCAGGTGCACGGTGGGATCGGCTTCACCTGGGAGCACGACCTCCACTTCTTCCTCAAGCGCGGCAAAGCCAACGCGGCGACGTTCGGCGACGCCCGCTGGCACCGCGAGCGCGTCGCCGATCTCGTCCTCGCCGCTTGAGCGCGCTCGATCGCATCTCGGTCGCTGCGATTGGCACCACTGTCGCCGACCTCGAGGCCGAGGCAAACCGCGCCGAGGCCGCCGGGGTCGAGTGCGTCTGGGCGCCGGAGCTGTTTCGGTCCTCGGTCACCCAGGCCGCCTACCTGGCCGGTCGCACGGAGAAGATCGGCGTCGCCACGGGGATCGCCTGGGCCTTCACCCGCAGCCCCTTCATCGTCGCGATCAGCGCCCTGGACATCGACGAGATGTCGGGCGGGCGCTTCCGCCTCGGCCTCGGCTCCGGCGTCAAACGGCTCAACGAAACCTGGCACAACGCCGAGTACGGCAAGCCGGCACCGCACCTGCGCGAGGCGATCGAGGCGACTCGGCTGATCATGCAGCAGGCCGGCGTGGGCGAGCCGATCCGCTACGAGGGCGACTACTACGACATCGACATCAAGGGCTGGGTCCGGCCGCACCCGGCGCCGCGCGAGTCGGTGCCCATCTACACCGCCGGCGTGCAGGGGGGAATGTGCCGGATGGCCGGCGATGTCGCCGACGGCCTGATCGGCCACCCGATCCAGAGCCTGCGCTGGATCGACGAGGTCGTCGTCTCCTCCTTCGAGGAGGGGCTGCAGCGCTCCGGCCGCGAGCGCAAGGACTTCGACTACCTGCCGACCGTCTGCTGCGCAATCGACGACGACGAGGCGAAGGCGATCGATATGGCCCGCCGCACGATCTCCTTCTACGCCACGGTCAAGACCTACATGCCGCTCTGGGAGCTGCACGGCTTCGCCGACAACGCCGTCGCGGCCGGCGACGCCTTCCGCCGCGGCGACTTGCCGGGGGTTCCTGCCGCGATCAGCGACGAGATGGTCGAGACCTACTGCGCCGCCGGCCCGCTCGACAAGGTCCGCGCCCGGGTCGAAGCGACGGGCGAGCGCGCCGACGGTCTCTTCCTCACCCCGCCGACCTACTTCATCTCCCCCGAGGAGCTGAGCGAGTATCAGAACCGCCTGATCGACGCCTTCGGTCCGGGGGCTTGAACATCTAGCCCAAGTCGAGGACCAGTTCGAGGCCCTCGTCGACGGCGTCAAGCTCGTCAATGCTCAGATGGGCTACCCGATCGCCGATCGCCCGGCCGTCCACGGCTCCGACCATCTCGCACATGACCCGCGTGGGCTCATCCCCAATGACTACCTCCGGATGGATGCGTGCCGGTTGGATTGACGTCGAGGTGGGACAGATGACGACCGTGGAGAGGTTGAGCACCGCGTCGGCCTGGACCACCACTGCGTATCGGGGGCCGTGTTGGACTCGACCACGGCCCCTCGGCAGTTTGACCGCGCAGACATCACCACGGACCACGCAGATCCTCCATCATCGCGGTCACCTCGCGAGCCTCACTGACGTAACCAGGGTCCTCCATCAGCCTGCGAGTTTCGGCCGCGAGGCCCGACCGGCGCCGGTCTCGTTCGGCTGCCTCGGCTATCGCTCGCCTTGCCGCCTCGGCGCGCGTGATCCCGCGCCGCCGAGCGAGTTCGTCCAGGGCTTTTATTCCTTCCGAGCCCAGGCGTAGAGAAAGCGGATGCGGGGCCGAAGCCATGCAATGATCGTAGCGTGTTTCGCACTACGTTCAGACAAAGCTCCGGCCATTGAGCATGCAGCCATCCCGCGAACTCGAAGTGCTCGCGCGGGTTCGCGAGATCCCTCAGGGATACGTGCGGACCTACGGCGACGTCTCGCCGGGCGCGCCGCGCTTCGCCGGCGCGGTCCTGTTCGAGTGCGACGAGCCGGACCTGCCCTGGTGGCGTGTCGTCCGCGCCGACGGCTCGCTTGCCAAGGGCGATCGGCAGCGAGTGCGTCTGATCGCCGAGGGCGTGCCGTTTCGCGGCGAGCGGGTGGACATGCGGGCCGCGAGGCTGCCGTGACCTCAGCCCTCCAGGCGTCGAGTCGTGGCCACTGAGATATTGGCCCAGAGCCAGAGGAACGGCGAGGCGAGCACCAAAAGGACGGCCGTCGCCAGCTCGAGCGGGATGCGGATCAAGGGCGAGGGAGGGTCCAACGCGTAGGCGGCGAGCAGCCCGATGGCCGCAATGGACCCCGTCAGCACCGGCCAGACCCGCCAGTGGCTCGCGAGGGCGTCGGAGATCCAGTCCCAGGCGAAGCCGATGCCGAAGGCGAGGGCGACGGTCGTGAGGATGGCGGCCATCACTCCGAGTTCCGGCCGCAGGGCGAAGAGGCGGAAGAACCGCTGCTTGCCGGCCTTCAGTCGGTGCAGGGTGCCGACGTCACCGTCGTGGATCCCGGCGACGAGCTGCTCGTCCTTGCCGAACTGCCATTTCGTGTGATCCGCCGGAAGCGGGTCGCCATCCCCGAGTGCCTCGAATCCCCTGCGCTCGAGCTCGAAATTGCTCATCAGGTAGCCGTCGAGCGCCAGCGAGAAGGCCTCGAAGTCGCTGAAGTAGTCGAGGTCGGTGCGGATTCGCGAGAGCGCCCACTGGACATCGGGATCGACGTCGAAGTCGGTGGTGTCGCAGTCGCCTCGCGGCAGGTCCGCCGGTTCGGACAGCGATCCGTCGGGCTCGAACGCCTTGGCGTCAAGGCCCTTGCGAAGGTGCATCAGGGCGTGCGGCCGGTCCGCGTCCGCCAGGGCATCGACCAACTGCTCATCGCGGATCCGGTCGCCCTCGATGCTCGCCGAGCGGCCGAGCACGCCCGGGATCCTCGCCGAGGGCTTCGCCTTGTCTTCCATCTGGCCCGACGCATCGCTGACGATCAGGTGGGTGCATTTCTTGTCGAACAGGCCTTGGACCCCCTGGTTGTCCTGCACGCCGCCGTCGACCAGCTGGACCCTGATCCCGCCATACATGTTGCTGATCGCCAGCGGCTGGAAGACACCGGGCACGCAGGCGGAGGCGGCGACGGCGAGGGCAAGGGGAAAGTCCTGCTGCTTGGGCGGGAGGCCGCTATCTTCGGGCCGGGGCTTGAAATAGCCCGGTTTCAGCCACGTGTTCTTGTCGACCTCTTTGACGATCTGGTCGCGCAGTGGGTCCTCGGGCATCGACTCGCCGATACGAATCGCCTCGAAACGCCAGTTGTGCCCGGAGTTGAGCGAGGTCGCGTTGATCAGCAGCGCCGGGACTTTTGCATCCCGAGTCCCGTTGTCCTCCGGGAATTCGAAACCGGGATCTCCGGCGGGCTCGACCAGGAGCTCCTGCATTTCCACCTGGGTGTCCCGGTTCCATTTACGGCCGGGCCGGGCCGCCTCCCATGCCTGCTTGTAGAGGTGGCGGTCGTAGAGGTCGCCGATGCGGTCGCTGCGCGAGTAGTTTGGGCATGCCATCGCGACGTTCTTGCCGAGGTTGAGGAAGACCCGCGCCCGGATGTTCTTTTGGACCGCCTGGCGCAGCAACCGCTCGACCTTGCCGACGAGGTCGACATAGTCGCTGTTGACGATCTCGCCGTCGGGTTTTGTCTGGAGCAGGCGCTGCAGGCGCAGGTAGTAGGCGGCGCCGACGATCGAGCCGCCTGAGACCGTGGAGATGACCTCGACCTTGGGCAGAAGCCCGATCTCGGCCAGCCGGGCGAGGACCCCGACGTGGAAAAACGCGGCCCGGAAGCCGCCACCCGACAAGGCGAGCCCGATTCGCTCCTTCGGCCCGCTGGAGGGCAGGATCTTGCTCAAAGGCGACACTTTGCCACCAGACTAGTTGACTGCTAAAAGTCGCGCCCAGTTACTCGTCGCGCGGCGTGATACGGAAGACCGAGACGACCTCGGCCTGGTGCGCCTCGGGGTGGGCCACGTAGGCGCTGGGGCCGCCGCCGAACCAGCCGGAGGCTTCGTTGTTGCCGACGAAGATCCCGGGGTGGTGCTTGCCGTCCCCGTCCTCGACCCAGACCTTGTCGCCCTCCTTGAACCCGCGCTCGATCGCCTCGCTCATCGCCGCCAGCATAGACGCTCGTTTATCTACGGGCAGACCACGATCAGGTGAAAGTCGGCGTCCTCCGGGTCGCCCTTGCCGTCCTTGGTGCGGACTTCGATCGCGTTCGCGTTGGCCGGCGAGGTGTTCGTCTGGGCGGTGCCGGCGCCTGGCGGCGTCGTGCCCGCGTTGTTGCGGCCCGCGACGTTCGCGCAGCCGCTGATGTTGACAGGGAGGGTCACGGTGACCGCGCCGCCTCCCTCGGCTGCGCCGATCCCTTCGTCGCTGGCTCGCGCCAGCGCCGCGTTGCCGGGACCAGCGGGGTTGTTGACCACGGCCCAGTAGGTGTGGGCGGCCCGCCGGGCCGCGGGCACGATCCCGAGCTTGTTGGTGTTGATCTGGAAGCCGGTCAGCGTCTTCTGCTTCAACTTGCCCCCGCCGATCGTCTGCTTCTTGATCGCGCCGCCGTTGATGTTCTGGGCGGCGATCGCGGTGCCTCCCAGCGCCACGATCAGCGCAGTGATGGCGACGATCATCGCCGGTGACGGCGCCCATCTCTTCGAGTTCGGCATGGTTCCCTTTCCGCTGCGAATCGGGGGTCGTGCCGGTGCTCTACCCAGCTCGAGAGCGGTTAATCACAGGCACCATGCCCTGCGCGTTCAGGCGGGCAGTGCGGCGACGAAGCGCTCGAATGCGGCGATGTCGCTCACGGCGGGGCCGTGGCCGGGGAGGATCAGCGACGGATTGAGGTCGGCGAGCTTGCGGATCGAGCGGCGGTTCTCGGCCGGGTCGTAGGTGAAGATCCCGGGCGGCTCGGCGAGCTTCGGCCGGTAGGTCGCGTAGCTGAGGTTGCGGATCACGTCACCGCAGATCGCCACCCGGTCGGACTCGCGGAAGAAGATCACCTCGCCGCGCGCGTGTCCGGGCGCGTGGACGACCCGGAAGCCGGCGACCTCGTCGCCCTCGTTCAGCACCCGCTCGACCTTGTAGGGCGGACCCTCCCAGACGGCCCGGATCACCCGGTTGACCAGATTGCCGCGGTGAGCCTCCTGTAGCCGCCTTCGCCCCTCCATCGCGTCGACGTCATCGGCATGGCAGGCGAGTGGGATTCCGCGTGCTTCGCAGACGTCCTTGGCGACACCCTGGTGGTCGGGATGGGCGTGGGTCAGCGCCACCATCGCGATCTCATGGCCCTCGATCTCGGCGAAGACCCGGCGGCGGTCCCAGGTGCGGCCGGCATCGATCAGCACATTCTCGGCCAGGTAGATGTTTATGACCGAGATCGGCAGCTCCTTGAGCCGCCAGACGCCCGGCGCGAGCTGCCTCAATGGCGGCCGATTCCCATCGTCCCGCGCGGGTCGCCGCTGTGCTCGGCGAGATCCTCCAGCGCGGCGATCTTTCGCTCGCCTTCTGCCCGCGCCGGATGGCCGGCCGGCAGCGGCTCGATCAGACGCCGGATGCGGTTGCGGACCTGCAGCGCGAAGTGCGGGGTGGAGGCGCCGGCGAGGGCGCGGATGTCCTCGGGGCTGACCTCATGCGCCCCGCCCAGCAGCTCGGGGCTCTCGGCCTCGCTCATTCTCCGCCGCCGATCTTGGTCAGCGCGGCCAGCTCGTCTATTTCGGCCTGCTCGTTCACGTCGATGGCTTCCTGGTCTCCGATTACCCAAACGTGGTTGTAGAAGGCGCGCGTCGGGTTGGTCGTGTAGCCCGGCTTGACGTCGAGCAGATACCCGCGCAGCGCAGCCGGAAGGGTACCGGCGCTGTCGGTGAGCAGCAGCGGCCCCCAGGTTCCCGAGGCCGAGAGAGCCGCCGCCGCGGCGGCATCGAGCGGCTCCTCGTAGCCGGCGACGACGAACCCGTGGCCGGGGTCGTTGATGTTCCAGCCGAAGCTGCGATCGGCGTAGCGGGCGAAGGCGATCGCGTTGGCGACGGGGTCCTCGCCCGAGACCCGACGCACGTGGTCGGAGATCTTGGCGATTTCGCGGACCACTTCGGAGGAGATCGCCGAGGAGGGGCCGAGCACGTAGACCGGCGTCTTGGGGTGGCGCGCGAGGGCCGCGGCGGTCGGGGCCGGCAGCCTGTCCTTGTCGGCGAAGAGGACCGGATCGCCCGAGCGCGCCGCCCAGGCCGCGGCCGGCATCGCGAAGGCGGGCTCCGCGGACGGCGCGATCACGATGTGCCGCGGGGCGCCGTCGAGCAGTTTGTCGCGCAGCTCGGCGATCGCGGCAGCGCCGGCCGTGCCACCACCGCCCACCTGTCTCACCTTCAGGCCGGACGGCGCCGAGGCGGCGCCGATCGCGAACGCCTGGATGCCCTTGGTCTTCCTGTCGCCTCGCGGGTCGAGCGCGTCGAGTGCCTGTTCGGTGGGTTCGGGTATGTCGCCGGCTTCGGAGACCAGGACCGGGGCGCCGAGCGGGGCCGCCATCAGCACCGAGGCGGCGATCGCGCTGCGCCAGTCGTCCGCGTCGACCAGCGTCACCGCCGGCGGCTGTTGCGACGGCTCGGTCGAGGGATAGGTCGCGAGGGCGACCCCGGCGGCGTTCGACGCCGAGTCGGAGCCACCGACCCGCGTCGTGTTCGCGGTCGCAAAGGCCGGATAGCCGAGCTCTTCCGGCGTCCGCGAGGCGGGTGCTTCGGCAGCCGCGCTGGGCGCTTCGCTGACCGGCGCCGGGGTTTCAGAGCCTTCGCCACCGCTGCCCCCTCGGCCGCCGAGGATCGCGGCGACGATGAAGACCGCGGCGAGCAGGAACAGTCCGGTAATCGCTTTGAGTGCCGCCGGAATCGGCTTGCGCCGTGACTTCGGCGCTTTTGGGGCCTTTGGCGCGGGAGCCTTGGCCGGCCCGTCGGCCGGCACGTCAGCGTTGATCGGCCGCGTCATCGCGGGCAACGCTAATGCCTTGCCTGGTTGGCTGGTTGGTCAGCTAGACTTTCCGGACTGGTTGACTGACCAGTCAATCAACGAACTTTGGCTACGCGTCGACGAGGGGGACGGATGGATTTCGCACTTAACGATGAGCAGCAGGACTACAAGGATCGCGCTCGAGCCTTCGCCCGCGATGTGATCCGCCCCGCCGCGCGCAAGCACGACGAAGAGGAGAGCATCCCCTGGGAGGTCATCAAGGAGGCTCGTAAACAAGGCTTTCAGGGCCTCGAGGCGATCCAGCGCTCCGCTTCCGATTCCGACGGGCAGATGCAGGTGATCTCGGCGGAAGAGTTCCATTGGGGCTGCGCCGGTATCGCCCTCGCGATTTCCGGCTCCGGCCTCGCTGCCGCGGGCATCGCCTCCTCAGGCACCCCCGAGCAGATCGCCCGTTGGGTGCCCGAGTGCTTCGGAGTCGGCGACGAGGTCAAGCTCGGCGCCTACGCGGTGACCGAGCCCCAGGCGGGCTCTGACGTGAAGAGCTTGAAGACGACCGCGAAGCGCGACGGCGACGAGTGGATCCTCGACGGCACCAAGGTCTTCATCACCAACGGCGGCATCGCCGACGTTCACGTCGTCGTCGCCACCGTCGACCCGAGCCTCGGCACCCGCGGTCAGGCCTCCTTCGTGATCGGCAAGGACACCCCCGGCCTGAGCCAGGGCAAGAAGGAGTCGAAGCTCGGCATCCGCGCCTCCCATACCGCCGAGATCGTGCTCGAGGATTGCCGCATCCCGGCCGAGAACCTGCTTGGCGGCGAGGAGAAGCTGGAGAAGAAGCTGCAGCGCGGGCGGGAAGGGAAGAAGTCGCGCGGCGCCGACGCGCTTGCGACCTTCGAGATCACCCGTCCGCTTGTCGGCGCCTCGGCGCTTGGAATCGCCCAGGCCGCCTACGAGTTCACCCTCGAGTACCTCGACGGGCAGTCCGAAGGCGGCACCCCGCTGCTGCAGGTCCAGCGCGTCCAGCAGACGCTGGCCGACGTCGCCACCGAGATCGAATCCGCCCGCCTGCTGGTTCAGCGCGCCGCCTGGATGGGCCGCAACGGCATCCCGATGCGCGGTGGCCAGGGCTCGATGTCGAAGCTCAAGGCGGGCGACGTGACGATGTGGGCGACGACCACGCTGATGGACCTGGTCGGCCCCGACGCCTGGAGCCCCGAGCTACCGCTGGAGAAGTTCTTCCGCGACGCGAAGATCTACCAGCTGTTCGAGGGGACGGCCGAGATCCAGCGGATGGTCATCTCGCGCATGCAGGCGCGCGAATACGGCGAGCGTTTGGGGTACGCGGCTGAAGTTGTTGCTGAGGCTGAGAAGGCTGCTGAGAAGGAGCCCGTGGCGGCGTAGGGAGTCGGGGGGTTCCCTCGCCCCGACAATCGACGGTCAATGAGACCGTCGATTTGAGTATCCGCCGGTTCGAGGGAACCCCCGACTCCCTACGCCTCGCAACGCTGTTTGCAGGGACTTCTTCGCGACCCCGGAGTGCCTGGTTCCGCCGCTAGCCTGCTGTAGATGCTGAAGAATCGCTTTGCTGCGGTGGCTTTGGTGGCTGCTGCGGCGGCGCTTGTTGTGCTGCTTTGCAGCGCTTCTGCGCCTGCCAGGGATCTTGAATCGAAGCTGGATGCCAAGGAAGCGAAGCTTTCTAAGGTTCGGGAGCGCAAGGGTGTGCTGACTACGACGATCTCGCACTACAAGGCGAAGATCGGGAGGTTGACCGGTGAGGTCGCCGCGCTGCGGGGGCGGGAGTCGGAAGTCCGGGTGCGGCTCGATGCCAAACAGCGCGAACTGGACGGGGCGCTTGCCGATCTGGATGTCGGCAAGCGGCATTTGGCGGTCGTTCGTGGGCGCCTGAACCGGGCGCTGGTGTCGCTGCGCGAGCGCCTCGTCGCGATGTATGAGACCGGGACGCCGGACATCCTCAGCGTGCTGGTCGAAGCGGGCGGCTACGACGAGCTCGTCAACCGCACCGAGTACCTCAACCGCATCCACGGCCTCGACGAAGCGGTCGTCAGCCGGGTGCGCGATCTGCGCGACCAGCTGAAGCGCACGGTCGCCCGCCTGCGCTCCGCCAAGGACCGGATCGAATCGGCCCGCGACGCGATCGCCGCCGAAGAGAATGCCCTGGCCGACGCCCGCGCCGCGGTGCAGCAGCGGCAGTCGACCCTTGTCGCCGCCCGCCGCGACCGCGAGCACGCCCTCGCCAAGATCACCAAGACCGAACAGGAGCTCGACGGCGACGTGGCCTCGATCCAGGCCGAACTGGCCGCGACCCTGGCCGGGACCGGCTCGGCGCCGTTGCCGGCCGGCCCGATCCAGGGCGGCAATGGCAGCGGGCTGATCTGGCCGGTCGACGGCCCGGTCGTCTCCGGCTTCGGCTCCCGCTTCGGCGGCAGCGAGTTCCACGAGGGGATCGACATCGCCGTCCCCAGCGGCACCCCGATTCGCGCCGCCGCGGCGGGCACGGTGATCTTCACCGAGCCCGAGGCAAGCAGCGGCGGCTACGGCAACTTCACCTGCATCGACCACGGCGGTGGGCTCTCGACCTGCTACGCGCACCAGGAGTCGTTCGCGGTCTCGGCCGGCCAGCAGGTCGCCCAGGGCCAGGTGATCGGCTACAGCGACTGCACCGGCCACTGCTTTGGCCCGCACGTCCACTTCGAGGTCCGGATCGGCGGCGCACCCACCGATCCGATGGGTTACCTGTAAGGGCCCCTCCCGGAATTATCGCGGCCCGGATGAGGCCGAGTGACGCTGCGCGATACGGCCCCGTCCCGGTGTCCCACGTAGCGCTGCTACGCGGGAACCGTGCCGTGACCGTCTCGCTTGGTCATCGACCTCCCCGGTCTCGCGCTAATTCCGGTCGGGGCTCTTGAAGTCGATTACTCTAGGAGGAGTAAAGCCGATGATTCGTCAGGCCCAGACCTATCTCGTAGGCGCCGTTTCGGGCACCACCCTGGTCGCTGCCGCGGTGGTTGCTTTTGTCATGCTCGTATCGCTGCAGGCGCTGCGCGAGTGGCCGCTTGCGGGGCTCGGTTTTGGAGGGAACGGCGACCCTGTCGGCGCCGCCGCGGCTGCGCCGAGCAACTCGGCGACCGCTGCCGGCGGCGGCGCCGGAGCGGCAACCGTGGGCGGTACCCCAGCCGGGCGGGCGAAAGGCGGCGGCTCGGCTTCTCCGGCTTCTCGCTCGCCAGTTGTTCGGGCGCCCGATGCGACGGCACCCGGTTCGACCCTCCCCTCGCCGGCCGGGGGCGGCGGTTCATCGACTTCGAGCCCGGCGGGTGGCAACGCATCCGGCGGCAACGGTGGCGGTTCGGGCAACGGGGACGGCGGAGGCTCGCAGAACCCGCCCCGCGCCGGTGGCCCGGGTGGCGGTGGGGCCTCGTCGCCTTCTGGAACCGTCACGAGCACCGTCAACAACACCGTCTCAGGCGTCGACGAAGCGAGCGGCGGCACGCTCGGCGACGCCGGCGTCACGAAAGTCACCGAAGAAGTCGTCGACGGCGTCGCCGGCGCCGAATCGCCCGTCGGCGAAACGGTCGACAAAACCGTCGAAAAAGTCAAAGAAACGGTCGGCGGCCTGCTCGATCGTTGATTCGGCGGCCTGCTCGGCGCTGGACGCTGACCTGCATCGAACCCCTATTTGGGGTTCGATGCAGGTCGCGTCGCGCGTCGCGCCTCGTCTTCCCGTCACAATGCCGTCCCATGCCCGAGCGCGGACAGGCAGGCGCGGTCGCCGACCCGATCGCCGGATCGCCGGTTTACCCGGCCGGCAGCCGCGTGAACGAGCGCGGTCGTATTGAGATCGGGGGCTGCGACGTAGTCGAGCTGGCGGCGGAGTTCGGCACCCCTGCATATGTCTACGCGGAGGACGACCTGCGCGCGCGTGCCAGGGCCGTGGTCGCGGCGTTTGCCGAGCGGACCGACAACTTCGAGGTCGTCTACGCGAGCAAGGCGTTCCCCTGCACCGCGGCACTGCGCATTTTCGCCGAGGAGGGCCTTGCCTGCGACGTCGCCTCGGGCGGGGAGCTCTACCTGGCACTGCGCGCCGGCTTTGACCCCGAGCGCATCTACATGCACGGCAACAACAAGACCGAGGCCGAGCTTAAGCAGGCCTTGGCGAGCGGTGTCGGGCATGTGATCGTCGATTCTCTCGACGAGATCGATCGGCTCGGGCGCGTCGCGGCCGGGCGTTCGCAACGAGTGCTGCTGCGCGTCACGCCGGGGATCCGCCCGGACACGCACGACAAGATCGCCACCGGCCAGGAGGACTCGAAGTTCGGAATGCCGCTCGCGGTGCTCCCCGAAGCCGTCGAACGCTGCGCGTCGGTTGGACTCGAGGTTCGCGGCTTGCACGCGCATCTCGGCTCCCAGGTATTCGAGCTTGATGTCTACGAGACCCTCGCCGAGGTGCTGATCGCTGCCGGCGACTATCCGGTGGTTGACATGGGGGGCGGTTTCGCAGTCGCCTACACGCGCGACCAGCGCCCACCCGCGGCGACCGAGTACGCCGAGGCGATGCTCGCGCGGCTTCCCGCGGGGATCACGGTCCTCTGCGAGCCGGGACGTTCGCTGGTCGCCAACGCCGGCGTCTCCCTCTACACCGTGGGCACGGTCAAGGATGTGCCCGGCGTGCGCAGGTACGTAGCGGTCGACGGCGGCATGGCGGACAACATTCGACCGATGCTCTACGACGCCGTCTACGAAGCGGAGATCGCCGATCGGATCGGCGACTCGACCCGCTGCCGCGTGGTCGGCATGCACTGCGAGTCTGGTGACGTTCTGATCAAGGAGGCCAGGTTGGAGGACCCGCGGGTCGGCGACGTTCTTCTCACCCCGGCGACCGGCGCCTACGGACACGCGATGGCCAGCAACTACAACGGCGTCACCCGCCCGCCGGTGGTCTTCTGTCGCGACGGCGACGCGCGGGTCGTCGTGCGGCGCGAGACCTACGACGACCTGACCTCACGCGATGCCTGAACCGGTCCGCATCGGCCTGCTCGGCCACGGCACCGTCGGCGCGGCCTTTGCCGGCCTGCTCGCCGAACGCGCCGACGCGGTCGAGGCGACCGCCGGGAGACGCCCGGAGCTGGCCGGCACGCTGACCCGCAGCGAAGGCGATTTCAGCGACATCCTCGGGCGCTCCGACCTGATCGTCGAGCTGATCGGCGGCACCGACCCGGCGCGCACCTACGTGCTCGACGCGCTGCGGGCCGGCCGCCCGGTCGTCACCGCCAACAAGCAGCTGCTCGCCCAGCATGGCGAGGAGCTTTTCGGCGTCGCCCGCGAGGCCGGGGTGCAGCTGCGCTTCGAGGCCGCCGTCGCCGGCGTGATCCCGATCGTGCGTACGATCCAGGAGAGCTTCGGCGTCACCGAGATCGACAAGGTGTTCGGGATCGTCAACGGGACGACCAACTTCATCCTCAGCGAGATGGCCGCCAGCGGCGCCGCCTACGAGCAGGTGTTGGCGCAGGCGCAGGAGCTCGGCTACGCCGAGGCCGACCCGAGCGCCGACGTCAACGGCGCCGACGCCGCGGCGAAGATGGCGATTCTCGCCCGGCTCGCCTTTCACACCGCGGTCACCCTCGACCAGGTCGCCTACGAGGGAATCGAGGCGATCCAGCCCGACGACCTCGCCTACGCCAAGGAGCTCGACCTCTCGCTGAAGCTGCTCGGCGTCGCCGAGCGTCGCGACGGCGGGATCAGCGTGCGCGTCTTCCCCTGCTTCCTCTACAGCGGCCACCCCCTGGCTCCCGTCGGCGGCCCCTTCAACGCGGTCATGGTCGAGGCGCCGGCGATCACCGAGGTGACGATGTCGGGCCCCGGCGCCGGCGGCGTCGAGACCGCCTCGGCGGTCCTCGGCGACGTCGTCTCGATCCTCTCCGGCGACGCCCCGGTTCACGAGGCCCGCGAGCAGCTGCCGCTGGTCGCCGACGTTCCCTCCTCCTTCTACCTCCACCTGGAGGTTGCCGACGAGCCCGGCGTGCTCGCCCGGATCGCCCAGGTGCTGGGCGAGAACGAGATCTCGGTGAAGAGCGTCGTGCAGCGCGGCATCGGCGACGACGCGCGCCTGGTGATGGTCGTCCACGAGTGCCTGGAGTCGCGCTTCGCGGCGGCGGTCGAGGAGATCGGCGAGCTCGACGACATCCGCTCTGCGCCGCGCTTCATCCGCGTCATCGACGAGGAGTTCGTTTGAGCCCCGTACCCCTGATCGAGAGATACAGGGAGCACCTGCCGCTTGAGGAGGGGGACCCGATCGTCTCCCTCAACGAGGGGTCGACGCCGTTGATCGAGGCGCCGCGCCTCTCGGAGCGGCTCGAGGTTCGCGCCTACCTCAAGTTCGAGGGGGCGAACCCGACCGGGTCGTTCAAGGACCGGGGGATGACGGTGGCCGTCTCGCGGGCCAAGGGGCGGGGGGCAGAGGCGGTGATCTGTGCCTCGACCGGGAACACCGCCGCCAGCGCCGCGGCCTACGCGGCGCGGGCGGGTATGCGCGGAGCCGTGATCGTGCCGGAGGGCAAGATCGCGATCGGCAAGCTGGCCCAGGCACTGATGCACGGCGCCCGCGTGGTCGCTCTGCAGGGGAACTTCGACGAGGCGCTGCAGATCGTCCGCAAGCTGGCCGACAAGCACCCGATCGAGCTGGTCAACTCGGTCAACCCCTACCGGATCGAGGGTCAGAAGACGGCGGCGTTCGAGGTCGTCGAGGAGCTTGGCGAGGTGCCCGGCGCGCTCGCGATCCCGGTCGGCAATGCCGGCAACGTGACCGCCTACTGGCGCGGCTTCGAAGAGCTCGGCG
Source organism: uncultured Solirubrobacterales bacterium (assembly GCA_963837695.1). Classification (GTDB taxonomy): domain Bacteria; phylum Actinomycetota; class Thermoleophilia; order Solirubrobacterales; family 70-9; genus VRUE01. The sequence goes on from CAWINZ010000002.1 coordinate 14,734, forward strand.
TCGCCCCGATCGTCTACGGCTTCCAGGCCGAGGGGGCTGCGCCGCTCGTCGACGGCGCTCCGGTCGCCAAGCCGGAGACGGTCGCCTCGGCGATCAGGATCGGCAACCCGGCACGCTGGGAGGAGGCGATGGCCGCCTTCACCGCCTCGCGCGGCCGGGTGGCAGCGGTCTCCGACGAGCAGATCCTCGCTGCCTACCGCTGGCTGGCGACGAACGAGGGGGTCTTCTGCGAGCCGGCCTCCGCCGCCTCGGTCGCCGGCCTGCTTGCCCACGGCCTGCCGGTCGTCGAGGGGGCGCCGCCGCCGGAGTCGGTCGTCTGCGTGCTCACCGGGCACGGTCTCAAGGATCCCGACACGGCCCTCTCCAAAGCCCCGCCGGTGATCAACTGCGAGAACGATCTGAGCGCGGTGGAGCGGGCGGTGTTCGATTGACCGCGCGCCGCCGGCTGGTCCGCGTGCCTGCCTCCTCGGCCAATCTCGGGCCGGGCTATGACGTGATGGCCGCCGCGCTCGACCTCTTCCTCGAGCTGGAAGTCGAGGAGACCGCGGAGTTCTCCTTCGACCCGGCCGGCCTCGACGTCCCGACCGGGCGCGAGAACCTGATCGTCAAGGCGTTCGAGAGCCTGCGCTCCGCCGACGGGATCGCCTTTCGTCTCAAGCAGACGATTCCGTTGGGGCGTGGACTCGGCTCCAGCGCCGCCGCGATCGTCGCCGGCCTCGTGGCCGCCGATCATCTCTATGAGCTGGCTCTCTCCGAGGACGAGCTGCTGGCGCGGGGGACCGAGCTGGAGGGCCATCCCGACAACGTCGCGGCGGCGATCTTCGGCGGCTTCGTGATCTGCGATCCGATTCCCGAGGGCGGGTCACCCGACTGCTCGCGCTTCCCGCCGCCGGACGGGCTCGAGGGCATCCTCGTCATTCCCCGCGAGGAGGATGTTCCGACCGAACGGGCGCGCGAGGCGATCCCGAAGGAAATCCCGCTCGGCGACGCGCTCGGCAACATCTTCTCCGCCGCCCGCCTGACCCTCGGCCTCTACCGGGGAGACCTCAGCCTGATCGCCGCCAGCCTCAAGGACAACATCCACCAGGGGCGCCGCCGCGGCCTCTATCCCCGCTCGATGGAGCTGGTCGAAGGCGCCCGCGAGATCGGCGCTCTCGGCGCGACCATCTCGGGCGCCGGGCCGACCGTCCTCGTCTGGACCACCTGGGACGAAGCCGGCAAGGTCAGCGAGGAACTGGAGCGCCGCTACGGGGATTGGGCCGAGATCCAGCGCATCCCCTTCACCGACCAGGGCGCCGACGTCCCCGAGCTCTGAGCGGATGCAGTGGGTGATCCAGATCGGCCTGATCGAGCTGGCGCTGGGCGGCCTGCTCGGCTGGGCGATGGTGGTCCGCGAGGAGAAGCGCGAGTGGCTGCGGCGGATCGGGATCGTCGCCCCGCAGCGGATCCGCCAGGTTCATCTCGACTACGTGATGATGGGCCTGATCCTGATCGGCGTCGGCCTCGCCGTCCCCGACCTGCCGACCGCGGTTGCCGTCGCGCTCGTCTTCGGCACGCTGGTCAACCCGTTCCTCTTCGTCCCCCTAGCCTTCGATCCCGAGGTCGAGCAACGACTTTGGTATCGGCTGCTGGCAGTGGTCTCGTTCTTAGGCGTCAGCGGTGGGCTTGTCGCCGCAGCGATTGTCGGGCCCTGATCTATTGGCCGGAACCGGGTTCAGTCAGCGTCGATAACGAGCTGCTCAGGTTCTCTCCGATTCACCTTGGGCGCAGCCCGTTCACTGGCAGACGGGGTCGGAAGTTCGGAAGCTTCGAAGATCGGCCCATCAACGATGTCCGCAAGCAGAGTGGCGGCTTGTGGAACCAGGTCGATCGTCTGCTCCACGATCCAGAGCAGCTTGCAAAGCTCCTCGGTGAATGATGCGGGCCACTGCTCTGGGCGGATGTCGTCCAGAGTGGAGGATCTTTTGCCGGCACCCTCCTTCATTCGATACGCGAGCCACGATTTGACGACATTGAGGCCGGAGACACTGAAATCCCAAACCTCAGGCGCGACTGGCTCGAATACCCCAGATCCGATGGTGAGTCGCTTTGCCTTACGGTCGTACTCGAAGCTTTCTGGGTAGGCGTCTATCCCCGACGGTACGCCGACGGTGCACTTGGCGGCCCCCGTTGGGACAGCGCCATGTTTCTCACCATCGGGGACAAGACGCTCGCCATAGGTGTGCAGCCAGATCAGTCGCCGGCCGATCACGGTGGTCTTCTCGAACAGCTCGGCGTCTTTCGTGATCGGGATTCGCGGCCCGGGGATTTCCAGCTCGGCCGCGAAGCGGTCGGTGTAGTCACCAGCAAGGACGGCGTAGACGTACGCGAGCAGGTCCTGCGGCAGAACCTCCTCATCAAGAGTTGCTGCCAGAGCCTCGATAAGTCCGGACGTCAAGTTGGGTTCCGTCGCTTGCGCATCGCGCCAGAGCGGAATGACGTCCTTGGCCCCGAAGGAACCACGAAAGTAGTGCAGATCAGGGATCTCGGCGGTCGCCGTTGCGCCAAGCCCTTCACCCAGAAGTCCCGTCAGGAGGCTCGCGATGAACACCTGCTCAGGCCCGTCCACAAGCCACAGTGGCGGCCGCGGTCTATCGATGAGCCTCGCGTCAGGAAGCATCCACTGGCGGTCGAAGCTTCGGTACGCGAAGCGCTTGGTGGGGATGGCGTCGGCATCCGCGGTGAGTTCGCCGATCGGAATGAGCTCATCTGACGGTACCCGCAGGTCGTGCGCAGATTTGGTGGGGTTCTTGGCGGCCGTGGAGCGCATCAGACCTACCCGCTCATCGGGCGTTGCCGCGACCAGATTTGCCCAGCGCCAGCCGAGCACCTGACGCGCCGCCGATATTGGCCAGGTGCGCTTGAACTGGATTCCTGAATGCTGCCAAGGGAATAGGTCCGTTAGGAGCGGCCACGCCATGTAATTTCCCTCTTGCTCGGGGAGTAGCGGCTCTTCCCAGCCGGAGAAGCAGTCTTCCCATTCCAGATCGGCAAACGACTCGATCGCCGCCAGTCGCTCCAGCTTCTCCTCCTGCGTACCCTCGATCAGCGCTCCGCAGTACCGGACCTTGGCTGGCTGCTCCGAGTGAGCCGACTTGGTTCGAACCCCTACTGCGATTGCCACCGGCGTCTGGATCGCGAAGACGTTCTCGCTCCTGCGGGCACCCAGGTTGTCGCCCCCGAGGTCGAGGATCCAAAGCTCGTCGAAGGTTGCGCGCATCACCTTGCGCATGCCGGCGAACGCCGGTCCGCGCAAGTAGGAGGAAGCCGTAATGAAGCTGACCACGCCTCCGGCGCCACTCTGCTCAAAGACCTTCCACATGGCCCAGCGCCAGAAGTAGACATAGTCGTTGTAGAGGTTCTTCAGCTGCCCGCCGGCTCCGGATTCACGCACCGGCTCGATGAAATCGTCGAGGATCGGGTCTTCACCGTCATCGCCAAAGCGGACCCAGCCCCCCTTGCCGCTCGGTGCCCTCGTCGTCGGGGTCGATCTGCTGGCGGTCATACGGCGGGTTGCCGATGCAGACGAGGACCCGCTCATCCGCCTTGACCTTGCGAGCGCGCTCGTTCTCCTCGCTCAGCTTTCGATGCGTCAGCGACGTCTGTTTTCCTTTGCCGGGCACGAACGGGCTCTCCAGGGTGTCGGCGAGATAGACGCGGGCGCCGTCCTCGGGAAGGGTCCCCCCCCGCTCCAGAATGCGCTGGGCCACGCGGAGGTGTGCAACCGCGTATGGGCCGACGAGGATCTCGAAGCCGTGGAAGTTTCGCGCGGCGCTCGTCGCTCTCCCCGCCGCCTCGCCGGGGCCGAAGCGCGCGGTGGCTTCGGAGAGGCCTTCGTCGATGGCGGCCAGTAGATAAGTGCCAGTTCCGGCCGCCGGGTCGAGGAGAACGACATCGTCGTCAACGATTCCGAGTCCCTTGTCGAACTGCTCATGCAAAAGCTCGGTGACGAGCCTCACCTGTGCCCGCACAACCTGCGCCGGCGTGTAATAGACGCCACGGTTGTTGCGTAGTTTCGGATCGTAGGCGGCCAGGAAATCCTCGTAGAAATAGAGCCAGGGATCGACGTCGGTACCGCTGGCCATCATCGTTGGGTCGACGGCACCCACGATCCGCTCAAGGAGGTCGAGTGGGACCTTGACCTCAGCCCGCGCCTCTTTCTGGGCGAGGATTCGCAGCACCTGTGCAAGCAGACCGTGGCGGATATCGAGGCGATCAGCAGCATTTGCGGAAAGGTTTTCCTCGCCTTCGACGCGGGCAAGCAGCAGGGCGTAGGTGACGGTTTGTGCATAAGCGTCCGCGAATTGCCGATCGTCGGCATCGGCGAAAAGGAAATGTCGCCACTCATCGGCCAGCATCTGCATCGCTGAACCTTCCTTGTCCAGGGCGGCGAATGCGTCGTCTCGCAGGAGTCGGCACAGGGGCGCCAGGGCCTCTGCCAGACCTCGCGGCGAGGTTGGCACGATCGGCTCCCAGCTCGTGAAATCGCGAAGCAGGATCTCAAGGTCGCGGACGTTGTCTTTCGAAATTGCCGCGCCACCCTCGGTGGTCGCGTCGCCAGAGAGTCGTATGACTTTGCCTTGGCGCTCACCGGTACGATAGAGCGACCACTCATTCCCGTCGGTGTAAAGCAGATTTGGATGATTTCGGAACTTTTTCCACTGCTTGGCGTCATCGGTTTTGAACTTCGACGGCTGAGCGCCTTTGCCGGGAGCCTTCAGCTCAACGTGCCCGGTGACCGCGCCGTTGACTGCGATTGCGACATCTGGTCTGCCCTTCAACTCGACCATCGCAGCCTCGGTCGTAGCGACGATCTCAACGCCGATGACGTTGCCCAGCTCCTGCATCAGTTGCACGACCGGATGCTTGAGCTGATCCTCGGGTTGGGCATGGCTGGCGCCTATCGCGCCGTAGGCGGTCTGAAGCGCTTCACCGAATTTTTCGAGTATTTCTTTCAGGCTCACGAGTTCGGATTCTCGCTTTCCCGGCGGATGCCGGGTGGGGGGAGAGTTTTCGTCGTCAGATCCTTTAGGGATGCATGCGCCTCACGCGGCATGCCAAGAACTACCTCCGGCGCCTCGGGGCATCGGTGGCAGAGGTCGAACGAGTCATTGAGAACCCTGTCGAATTCGATCGCGATAGGAACGGAAAGCCCCGATACACGGGAACGCTTCAAGGCGTCCGTGTCCGCGTGGTCGTCGCACTTGACGAGCCGGACTTGATCGTCACAATCCACGATAGGAGAAGCTGATGCGGGCGGACTACGACAGCGAGGCCGATGCTCTCGATATCGAACTTTTTCGGTTCGAGCGCCTTGAACGCCAAGATTCGGTTCACGACACCTACTGCCAAGTTGGGTTTGCAGACGGCAAACCGTCCAGCATCGAGGTGCTCACCCCGGCTGACCACCTCGATCTACTCGACGTAGTAGCCGATCGCTACAACCTGGATGGTCTAGCGCTGCGTGCCGCGGCCCAGGCAGCCCTCGCGGCCCCCGATCGCGTGGTCGAGCTCGAAGTGGCCGCACGAGTGGCTGTCTGACGAGCCAACCGGGGAACCCCGCACCACAGGTTGACGCCGCCGCCTTCGCCATTACCATCGCGGTGTGCCGGTCAGACTTCGATGGGCTTTCGGGTTTGCGTTGCTGGTCGTTCTCCTCGCCGTTCCGGCGATGGCTGAGGCGACGCTCGTCTTCTCCCGTAACCCGCTCAACCCGACGATCTGGTCGGCGGCGGACAACGGCTCGGGAGCGCGGCGGCTGGTGTCCGGATCCAACCCGCGGATCTCGCCCGATGGCAAGAT
>CAWINZ010000003.1:0-357562 GCA_963837695.1 uncultured Solirubrobacterales bacterium
TGCTTCGCAGGCGCGAGAGGGGCGTGGCGCCGACTTCAGGGCGGGAAAGAGGTAGGCGAGATCACGCAGCGGGGGATACCGTATTCGTGCGCCATTTGGCTGAAGGGGGAGAACAGCTCCACGAACTGGGCTTGAGAGGACATCCTTTCTTCCTCCCCTTTCCAGACCGCGAGCTGCAGTTCGGTCAACATCGCTTCGACGGTGTCTTTGTCTCCGTCCGGCGCGTCGAGGTAGGAGAGGTCGTCGAACTGGATCTGGAGAGTTGGCAGGAACGAGTCTTGGCTGGCTTGGTTGAAGCGCCCGCCCCGGTGTGCCCCCCCATAGCGGGTGGCGAGCACTTCGCGGATCCGTTCCCAGTTTTCATCGCACTCGGCGCTTGCCCGGTCGACGTATTCGGCCTTGCTCAAGGATTCGGGCCCCCAGGGAATTTTTACGCCGCGATCTGCCGCGAGGTGGCCGGAGCCTTCATCGCCACCGCACGCACCAAGGCTGACGGCGAAACCAATCGCGAGTGAAACCAGAATGCTGATACGGAGTGATCGAAATAAAGGTAGCAAATGCCGACACTGTAGCAGCGCGGCGCCAGCTTCGAGTCGGACAAAAAAGGGCCGGGCTTGCGCCCGGCCCTTTCGATCGGAGTACCGCTTTGCCTGGTTAGTAGACCGTTTCCTGCAATGCGACTTCGATGTTGATGTCCTGGACCACCTCGTTGGTGCCCGCAGCGGACGGGAGTCCGGCCTGCGAGTTGACGAAGCTGTTGAGGCTGATCGGGATGAACCCGAACAGTTTCAACACACAACCGTTGGCGCCGGGCGCGGCAAACGAGTTGTCCACGTAGACGCCGTTTTTGAAGTAGACGATTTCGTTTTCTTCTGAGAATTCGCCTTCTTTTCCGGTGATCGGTTCGTTCGGCGGTGGCGGGTTGGTCGTGCCGGTGATGTTGTTGAGCACGATCGGACTGCTGTCCGAGCCGAGGTAACAGCTGCTCCCGAGCACGTTTGAGGGCGTGGTCAGGTGGACCTTGATCGGCAACGTCACCGATGAGAAGGTGAAGTTGCTGGGGATCCCAGCCAATTCGGTCGTCGCGTACAGCGTGAGCGCATCGCTGCCGAAGAATTCCAGCAGCCAGGTGAGGCCGGTCAGGCCGATGACCCCGCCGGGGACTTTTTGTGCGACTTTGGTCAGGCCGCCTTCTGAGTTCGCGGTGAACCCAGAGAAGTCGGCTTTGGTGCCGCCGGTCAGGGCGAGCGGATTTTCGATCGGCACGGTCTTGCTGCCGGTCTGCAGATGACCGCCCGTGACGTCCGAACGGACGCAGAACGTCATCACTTTTTCTTCTGGCCGCGGGCAGCCCCTGAACTGGGTGAAGCCGGCCTGCGGTTCTTCTTTCGCTTGCGCGATCGGCGCAAACATGGCAATCGCCAGAATCGCAAGCCCCGCCATGGTCAGCAGACGGGCAAGCGTCTTGGACTGGTGCATATAGTCATCCTCCCAATAAACATTGTGGTTCCTGATCTATACGAATAGATCAATTCGGTCGATCATCTCCGATCTGAGTGCTCACGTCAAGGGACAATCTGGACGGGTGTTCCGAACAGCGAGTCGCACAGGCTCTCTACGAGGGTGCGGCCGAGGGGTCGATCGCCGCCCAGTTCGAGTCCGGAGAGGTCGGTTTCGACCAGGGCGTCGAGCCACGCGCCGGGAGATCCGAAGGCCCAGGCGTCGGTGGGGCCCTCGAGGTTGGTCGTGCAGGACTCGATTGTGCCGTCGTTGCCGATTGCGATCGTCACACCTGCAAGGTCCCGCCCGGCGCAGTTGGGGATTTCGGCTGCGATCCGACAGGACCCGGAGTGATTGACGGGCAGGCGCAGCGGTGGCACAGCGAGTAGGAAGGCGGCCTCGACGTCCAGAGGCGTCAGCGGGGTTGACTGCCCGACGAGGTGGCGGCTCTCCCAGCGAGCCGCCGCGGCGAGCGGGGCGACCCCGAGGCGCTGCCAGTCGGTGATCGCGTACGGAGTCCCCCTCCCGTTCCCGGTGCGAGCCTCGACCAGGCCCGCCAGGCGCATCGTCGACAGCCGGCGCTCCAGCGACGGGTAGCTGAGCGAGCTGATGATGCGGTCAAGTTCGGTGAGGGACAGCGGAGTGGCGGCGAGGGCGCGCAGCATGGTCGTCGACCAGCCTTCGGCCAGCGCCTTGATCGCGGTCTTCGCCTCGTTCGTGCCCAGGCCGATCGGGCCACGGGACGCCCTCTCGAGCCAGCGACTGAGGACATTGAGGACGGAGAGAAGCTCCCGACCGGGGGCGGTGAGCTCGCAGGCGAGCACGCCCGGGAATCTGTTCCGCCGCTGTCTTTCGAGCGCGCCGATCTGCGCCAGTGCCTTCAGCTGGGCCCGCAGCGTGGTCTGGGCGGGGAAGCCGACCGCGCGTCGTAGCTCTGACTGCTGCCTGGGGCCGCCGGCGAGCGCCTCCAGGATCGACACGTTGAGCGGTGCTGAGAGCAGCGTAAGGGTCTGCGCTCCGGAGCGCGCCCCATTTCCGCTCCCGTTGACTGTGTTCTCAGTCAAGCGGAATCATTATGACATTAATCAGTTTTACTTGGGAAATGGATTGAGTCGTGCGCCGCTGGTCAGCGAATTCGCGAAGAATTGACCTCGGGCTCGCTTTCGAACAGCGTGTCGTGCAGGCAATCGAGGAACCCCTGAGCGAGCTCGCGATTGCCGCCGAGCCGCATGCCGTGGGTCCCGGCATCGATCACGGCGGCAAACCAGGCGTCGATCTCCGCCGACGCCCAGGCATCGGCCTGACGCCCCGGGTGCACACGGCCGAAGTCGATGCCCCCAGCCGTCAGCTCGGCCCAGGCGATGAAGCGATGCCGCCGCTCACCCCCCGGGGCCCTCGCGGCCAGCTGACAGATGCCTGACAACCGCGCCGGCGGCTCGAGCAGCGGCGCGGTGAGCGCAAACGCCGCCTCGACGTCAGAGCGGCTGAGCGGCGTGGCGCCGTCGGGCCCGTTGCGGTGCTCCCAGCGAGCCCCCAGGGCGAGCGGAGAAAGGCCGCGGCGCAGCCAGTCGGTCACCGCATGGGGCGTGCCCTTGGCGCCGCGAGCGCCGGCCTCGAGCTGTTCGGCGAGGCGCATGTTCTCCAGACAGCGCTCGATGGTGGGGTAGCTGACCGCGGAGATTCGCTTGTCCAGCTCGGTCAGCGAGAGCGGGCCCGCCGCGAGAGCACCGAGGACGGTCGTCGTCCATCCGTCGACAAGCCCTTTGACCGTAGCCTTGGCCGGGTCGCTGCCCAGCTCGAGCGGGCCCGCCGGCGCGGCGGCGAGCCATCGTTCCAGGCTCGCCGTCACGGAGAGCAGTTCCCGTCCGGACTCCGTCAGCTCGTACTCAAGAGCCCCGGGGAATGAATTGCGCCTGCGCGCGGAGATCGTCCCTGTCGCCGTCAGGTTCCTGAGGTGCCCGCGCAGCGTGCTTTGCGCGGGCGCCCCGGCGTCACGGCGCAGCTCGAGCTGGCCTTTCGGGCCCTCAGCGAGGGATCGGAGGATCAGGAAGATCCGAGGGGTTCCCAGCAGTGTGAGGGTCTTTCCACCGGCCCGCATGCTCTCCCCGTTCGAGTTGCCACGATTGCGCTCATGGGCCAAAGTATGAGACTAATCAGTGTTAGTAACACATTATTCGAACACACACACGGGTACTTTGATATGCGAAGTCTGCGGGCCCTACCGAGGCGCCCTGACGCTGCCGAACAGCGTGTTGTGCAGCTCGTGCAGCAGGGCGGTGGCGAGCTTGTCGTCGCCGGCGGTGGGGACGAGGTTGGCTTTGCGCTCGATCACGGTCTCGAGCCACTCGGCCGCGGTGGCCGAGGCCGAGGCGTCGGCGTCCTCGTCGAAGCCCGGCTCGCAGGCGACGACGCGGCCTTCCTCGATCCGCGCGGTGACCGCGGCGGGGCTGTCGGCGACGCCCTCGGCCAGCTCGACCGCCAGGGAGCAGGTGCCGGAGAGCTTGCGCGGCAGCTTCAGCAGCGGCAGTGCCAGCTGGAAGGCGGCCTCGACGTCACGCGCGGCGATCGGCGCCGTGTCCCCCGGTGGGTGGCGCAGCTCCATCCGCGCCGCCGCGGCGATCGGGGTGACGCTGTGGCGCAGCCACTCGGTCACCCGCACGCGCGGCTCCTCGTCGGGCTTGTCGCTGTTGGCTTCCTCGAGCAGGCCGGTTTCTTCCATCAGGTCGATCAGCTCGTCGACGAGGCCGAGATCGGCCTGGACCGCGTCGTCGACCTGCTCGAGGGTAAGCGGCCCGTCGCACAGGGCGTGGGTCACCATCGAGGCCCAGCCGTAGAGGAGCGCCGAGATCTCCTGCCCGGGCCCTTTGGCGAGCGTCAGCGGCCCGGCCGGGCAGCGGCGCAGCCAGTCGGCCAGCGCCGCGCCGACGAAGGGCACCTCGCGGCCCGCCGGCGTCGGCCGCAGCACCGTGTCGTCGTCGATCGGGGCGCCCGGGGGGTGGTTGGGATCGGCTGGTTCGAACAGATACGGGTCGGAGAAGATGTTCATGTGGAGGGGGTCTTCCACGGGCGGTTCGACCTCCTCGAGCTTGACCCCGGTGGCCGCTTCGGCGAGCCGCGCCAGCAACCCCTCGCGGCCCACCTGACTGGAGATGTAGAGCAGCGTCAACGCCCCTGCGCGCGCTTTGTACCCGCCTTCAGTGGGCTCTCCTCCCGGCACCAGGGCATTATGTCACGGGAGCGTGCCCTCTGGGAACTGTCCAGTCCCGCTTACCGTCTTGCGGCGGTTCCGAAATCGGTTCACGGGGGACGCCTCCAGTTACTATTAACGATATGGACACTACATCTGCTGCCGAGCTTGCCCGGATGCTCGGCACTTCGGTGCCGCGCGTCACCCGCGCGGCCCGGCAGCTGGGCCTCGACGCCCGGCGACCAAACGGGCGCTTTGCCTTTGGCTCGGAGGACGCCGATCGCCTACGTCGCGCGCTGGGGCGCACTCCCCGGGTGGAGGGACTGTCTCGCTCTGAGGTCGTGATTCTGGCTGCGCTGCGCAGTGCTCCGTTTGGACTCGATTCGGCGCGAGCAGTGGCTCGGCGCGGCGCCCTGTCGGCGACGGCGGCTGCTCGCGGTCTCAAGTCGCTTCGCGACAAGGGACTGGTCGACCAGTCGACCGAGATGGTGGCGGCGGGACGGGCGCGGGAGACGAAGATCTGGCGCGCCAACCGCCGGCACCCGCGCTGGCTGGCCCTCGACCCCATTCTTGCGCGGGTCGAGAGACCGGCGAGCGACGGGACGCATGCAAAAAGGGGGAGCGGGCGGGTCCCGCAGCGTCTGCGCCATCTCTTCTGGAACACGGCGGAGAGCCAGCTCGACGTGGATCGTGCCGGCGCATATATCGCCAGGCGGCTGTTGCGGACGATGGACCTGCAGGGACTGGCATGGGGAGCGCAGGCACTCCGGCCAGGGGATTGGGAACAGGCGGCCGTGGCGCGTGGGCTCGACCCAAAGGTGAAGCAGCTCGCGCGCAACCTGGCTGAGGCGTCGCGGTGAACGACCTCCCAGGTCATGTCCGGCGCATCCTGCCGGCGGACACCGCCACCGCTTGGCTGACCCTTGCGCCACACCTCCCAGGTGAGCTTCATCTTGGTGGAGGCACGGCGGTCGCCGTGCACCTCGGGCACCGCGAGAGCCGCGATCTGGATTTCTTCTTCCATCGGGCGGTAGATCTGGGGGAGGTCAAAGTCCTGCTCGGCGGGCTGGGCCCCTTTGCCGTCACGCACGAGTCCCAGGGGACGCTGAAGGGCCTCTTCGGCGCGACCAAGATCGAGATCTTCGACGCCTCCGAGGTCAACCGGCTGGCCGAGCCGGTGGTTGTGGCCGGGATCAACGTCGCCGGTCTTCAGGATTTGATGGCGATGAAGATCAAGGTCATGGCCGAGCGCGGAGAGATGCGCGACTACTTCGACGTCAAGGCGATCGACGAGAAGGGGGCGATCTCGGTCGAGGAGGGTGTCGAGCTCTACATGAGGCGCTACGAGATCGATCCCGGCAACGATGCGCTTCGCCACCTCTACGGGGCGATGGGTGATCTGAGCGATGTCGAAGCTGACGATCTGCTCCCGATCGAGTTGGCCGAGCTGCAGCGGTGGTGGAGCGCACGCCAGGTCAGGGTTCTGCGGAACTCCGATCGCTTCGGTTGAGGCAGTCAGCCGAACAGGGTCTTGTGCAGCTCGTAGAGCAGCCGGCGAGGCAGGGCCCGCTCGCCGCCGGAGCGGACCCGCTTGGCGTCGGGCTCGATCAGCGTGTCCAGCCACTCCTCGGTCGAGCCGGTGGCCCAGGCGTCGGCGTCCTCGTCGAGGCCGCGCTCGCAGGAGACGACGAGGCCGTTTTCGATCCGCGCGGTCACACCGGCGGGGCTGCCGGCGACGCCCTCGTCCAGGTCGACCGCCAGCGAGCAGGACCCCGACAGCTCGCCCGGCAGGCGCAGTAGCGGCATCGCCAGCATGAAGGAGGCCTCGACGTCGAGGGCGGCGATCGCCGCGGTGTCCCCGGGCGGATGACGGAGCTCCATCCTCGCTGCGACGGCAAGCGGCGCGATCCCCATGCGGAGCCAATCGGTCACGGCGTAGCGTGGTTCGCCTCCGGGGCCGGGGAGGGCGACGACGTGGCCCATTTCCTCCATCGCCTCGAGGCGCGCTTCGACCATGTCGAGATCCAGCACCTGGATCGCATCGCGTGCCTGGACGGCGGTGAGCGGTCCGGCGGCGAGCGCGTGGGTGACCGTCGAGCACCAGCCGGTCAGCAGCGGCGCCAGCAGCGGGCCCGCCTCGGGACCGAGCTCGACCGGTCCGCTGGGGCAGCGGTCCAGCCAGCGCTGGATGACCATGCCGACGATGGGAACTTCATTCCCCGCCGGGGTCGGCTGCATCATCGTCTCGGGCCCGATCGGGGCGCCTGGAGGGTGGTTGGGATCGGCGGGTTCGAGCAGGTAGCTTTCGCTGAAGATGGCGAGGATCGTGTCCGGATCGTCGAGGTCGGGAGCGACCAGCTCGTCGAGGATCTGGGCCCCGGTGGTCGCTTCGGCCAGCAGCGCCCGGAGGGTGCCGCGGTCCATCGGGCTGGCGACGTACATCAGCGTCAGCGCACCCGCGCGAACCTTGAACCCGGCGGTGCCGCTCTCAGCCATCCCGGTCACGACTCACCTGACCGGCACGCCAAACAGGGTCTTGTGCAGGCTGGTGAGCAGGGCGCTTGCGAGCCAGCGGTCGTCGCCGGTGCGGACCCGCTTCGCGTCGGGCTCGATCACGGTGTCGAGCCAGTCGCCCGCGGTCGCCGCCGCCCAGGCGTTTGCCTTGATCTCGAGGCCGTCGTGGCAGGCGACGACGCGCCCTTCCTCGATCCGCACGGTGACGCCGGTCAGCGGCGATTTCTCGGCCTCGTCGAGGTTCAGGCCCAGCCGGCACATGCCCGAGAGCTCCTTCGGCATGGTCAGCAACGGCAGGCTGAGGCGGAAGCTCGCATCGACGTCGAGGGCGTCGATCGGCGCCGCGCCCTCCGTCGGCTTGCGGCGCTCCATCCGGGCGGCGGCGAGCAGCGGCGCGATCCCCGCCCGCGCCCAGTCGTTCAAGGCGTAGATCGGCTCGCCGCTCTCGGCGAGCGCCTCGACCTGCCCGGTGCGCCGCATCGCCTCGAGGTGGCGCTTGATCGCGCGGCGTCCCAGGTCCCCGATCGCGGCGTCCAGCTCCGGCAGCGTCATCGGTTCGCGGGCGAGCATGTGCACCAGCGTCGCCGACCAGCCTTCGGCGAGCGCGGCGACGGTCACCTCCGCCTCGGGCCCGTCGAAGTCGACCGGGCCGTGCGGCGCATCCTGCAGCCAGCGTTCGACCACGGAGGCGACAAAGAGCGCCTCGCGGCCGGTGTTGCTGACCTGGAAGGCGCGGCCGGGTTCCACTTCGACCGGATGCTCCAGCGTGGCCTGCAGGATCCCGCGATTGATCGGGTCGGTCGCCATCAGCAACACCTGTGCACCCGCGCGCATCATCTTCTTGCTCACCCGAGGTCGCCTCCCATGGGCTGGGCCCATTGTGGCACGTTTGGTCTTTGTCTGGGAACAGGGTAGATCCTGGCGCAGCTTCGGGTCTTCTGGTCGGGCCTCCGCCAGGCAAAAGTAGGTAGGAGCGACGTCCAGGATTCCCCCTCTTCGTGAACGACGGCTCAAGCAAAGCGCCCCGGCCGTCGATCAGGGTGACAATGCTCCTTGCCTCGATCCGCGCCCGCCTGCGTCTGCTTGCCCGCAGCGAGCACGGCATGGCGCTGCCGGCGGCGCTGTTCGCGACGATCTCCAGCCTCGCGCTCGGCGGCGCGGCGGTCCTCTCGACGGTCGACGTCCAGCATGGCGCCAAGCGCGACAACGGCTCCAAGAGCGCGATCGCCGCCGCCGACGCCGGCGCGAACGTGGCGATGATGCGGCTCAACCGCCACGCGATCCTGCTCAGCAAAGACGAACCCTGCTTCAAGCTCAACGCGACGTCCGGCGAGCTCGAAGCCGGCACCGCACCGGTGGGCGAACCGAACTGGTGCGCCCCGATCGAAGGCGAAGTCGGCGGCGCCACCTACAGCTACCGCACCAGCGCCTACGACAGCAGCGTCGGCGCGATACACGTCGTCTCGACCGGCACGGCGAACGAAGTCAGCCGGCGGATCCAGCTCAGCCTCACCGAATCGAACCTCTGGACCGGGGTGACGAAAGAAGACCTGATCGGGAAAGAAATCGAACTGGCCGAAAAAAAAGGCACCAGCCAGAGCAAACTCGAAGAACTCGAAGAACAGCTGACGGCGGCCGAAGAAGAATTGAATTTAAGCGGCGGCATCGCCGGCCTGGTCGGGCGCGAAAGCATCACCGCCAGCGGTAACTCGGACATCCACGTCAGCGTCGCCACCAACGGCAACCTGACCACGTCCGGCAACACCAGCATCTGCGGCGGCATCCAGGTCGGGATCGGCAAAAAATGGACGCACAGCGGCAACGCCTCGCAGTGCAGCGGCTACTCGGTCACCGAAGGCAACATGGAACTGCCTGCTGTGAGCAGCTTCATGCCCAGCGACATCGCCACGAACAACTCCAACGGACGGATCACGGCATGCAGCAAAGGCCTGCCGGCCGAATGCCAGAAAGACACCTACAACGGCGCCTGGAACAGCACGTCGCCGTTCAACCCGAGCAACCGCAGCATCAGCCTCTCCGGCAACACGATCCTCACGCTCGGCGGCAGCGACTACTGGATCTGCTCGCTCTCGCTGAGCGGCAACTCGAAGCTGATCATGGCCAAAGGCGCCCACGTGCGCTTCTTCTTCGACACGCCAGAGAACTGCGGCACCTCGAACCAGATCAGCATGAGCGGCAACAACGAAATCACCGCGACCGGCTACCAGCCCTCGCTCGGCCAGTTCGACGTGCCCGGTTTCTACCTGCTCGGCTCAACCACCCACACGAGCCAGGTCTCGCTCTCGGGCAACGCCTCGACCACCGACGAGTTCGTGATCTACGGCCCCGACTCCTACATCAACGTCAGCGGCAACGCGACCTTCAAGGGCATCGTCGCCGGCAAACAGATCGCCTGGAGCGGCAACGGCAAGATCGAACAGGACAAAGGCTTCGAAGTCCCGCCCGAGCTGACCTCCACCGCCGGAGTCGAAGCTCTGATCGAAACGATCACCGGCAACCAGGCGAGCACCGAAGAAGAAATCAAAAGCTTGGAAGAAGAAATCATCGGCATCCAGAATCAGCTCAACGGGGTGAACTCGGGCCGCACCTTCAACGCCTCCGCCTACGTCGAGTGCAGCAGCACCCCCGCCGCGACCGTTGCCCAGCAGCCCGGCTCCGGCTGCTAGGCGCCGCGCGCGCCCCGGCCCACGCGGCGCCCTCCCTCGCACCTCCCGCGCCCACGATTCAAGCTCGGCGCCGTTGCTGCCGAGCTAGATAAGCGAACGTATGAGAGAGGCCCTGAACAGCAATCCGCTCGCCCAGGCCGCCGTGGTCGGCGTCCTGCTGATCTGCGTGGCGATCTTCGTCATCTCCTCCGGCGGCGGTGGCGAAGAAGAAGGCGCCGAATCGGCCGCGACGACGTCGAGCTCGGTGAGCACGACCGAAAGCGCGACGGCCGAATCGGCGTCGCCCGCCAGTCCGGGAGCCGCCCTCGCCGCGGCCGGCCAGGCGGCCACCGCCGCACCGCCGCTGCCGCGCCCGCTGATGCGCGCCTGGAGGGCCAACGAGACGCCCGTCCTGCTCTTCGTCCGCGACGGCGGCATCGACGACCGGCTGGTCAAGACCGCCACCAGCGGCCTCGCCGGCTTCCGCAACGCCGCCGTCTTCATCGTCCCCGCCCACCAGATCTACCGCTACGCGGCGATCACCGAGGGGGTCGGCGTCGACCGCGTCCCCGCCCTGGTCGTCGTCACTCCCAAGCACCTCGACCAATCGGTGCCGACCGCCTCGATCAGCTACGGCTTCCAGAGCCCGCAGAGCATCGCTCAAGCTGTGATCGACGCCGGCTACAGGGGCCCGACGGTCGACTACCACCCGTGAGCTGAGCATGGAACCGCGGGACTTTCCCAGCCACCTGCGGCCGGTCCCCGATTCCGGCGGCTCGACCGCGCCCGCGCTGGACCCGGATGCGGGCGGAATCCTCGGCCTCACCCCGCCGCGGGTGCGCGGCCGCTCCAGCGGCTTTGTCACCGACGTCATCGTCGACCTCGGCTTCGTCGGGGACGAGGTCGCACGCCAGGCGATCGAGGCGGCCCGGACCGCGGGCCGCCCGCCGGAGCAGCTGCTGATCGAGCAGGGGGCGATAACCGCCGAGCAGCTCTCCCGCGCGGTCGCCGAGCGTTACGGGCTCGACCACGTCGACCTCGCCTCCTACCAGGTCGACATGGCGGCGGCGAACCTGATCTCGGTCAATACGGCGCGCCGCTACCGGGCGCTGCCGGTCGGCTTCGTCGACAAAGAGACCCTGCTGGTCGCGATGGCCGACCCGACCAACGTCCTCGCCGTCGACGACATCCAGATCGCGACCGCGCTCGACTGCCGTGTCGCGGTTGCCGCCGAGGAAGACATCGAGTCGCTGATCGGCCGGCTCAACACGCTGCAGAGCGCCGTCAGCGAAGCGGTCACCGAGGGCGAGGCGGAGGCCGAGGGCGAACTGGCCGAAGTCGCCGACATGGAGGTCAGCGCCGAGGACGCGCCGGTGATCAAGCTCGTCTACAGCATCCTCGGCCAGGCGGTGGGGGAGGGGGCCTCCGACGTCCACTTCGAGCCCGAAGAGGGGGAGATGCGGGTCCGCTTCCGGGTCGACGGCGTGCTGCGCGAGGCGGCCCACGTGCCGAAGCGGATGGTCAGCGCGGTCGTCTCGCGGGTGAAGATCATGAGTGACCTCAACATCGCCGAGAAACGCGTGCCCCAGGACGGCCGGGTCAGCGTCACCGTCGAGGACCGCCGCGTCGACCTGCGTGTGACGACGCTGCCGACGCAGCGCGGCGAGGGGGCGACGATCCGCATCCTCGACAAGGAGAACGCGCAGCGCACCCTCGATGACCTCGGCATGGACGGCAGCGCCCGCGAGCGCTTCGAGGAGTCCTTCCACCAGGCCTACGGGGCGGTCCTGGTCACCGGCCCGACCGGCTCGGGAAAGTCGACGACCCTCTACGCGGCTCTGCAGGAGATCAACGACGTCGAGCGCAACATCATCACGATCGAGGACCCGGTCGAGTACCGGCTCTCCGGGATCAACCAGATCAACGTCAACCGCAAGGCCGGCCTGGACTTCGCGACTGGGCTGCGCTCGATCCTGCGCGCCGACCCCGACATCGTCATGGTCGGCGAGATCCGCGACGGCGAGACGGCGCGGATCTCGATCGAGGCGGCGCTGACCGGGCACATGATGCTGACCACGCTGCACACCAACGACGCCCCGGGCGCGATCACCCGCCTGACCAAGATGGGGATCGAGGCCTTCCTGACCGCGTCGGCGGTCGATTGCGTGGTCGCCCAGCGCCTGGCGCGGAAACTCTGCGCCCACTGCAAGCAGCGCACGATCGTGCCGCCGCAGGCGCTCGCCGACGCCGAGATCCGCGTCGGCGGTGACCTCGAGGCCTACGAACCGGTCGGCTGCTCGCGCTGCAACCAGAGCGGCTACAAGGGCCGGGTCGGGATCTTCTCAGTGATGAAAATGAGCGACAGGATCAAGGAGATGGCGGTCGCGCAGGCCCCCGAGGCCGAAATCGCCACCGTCGCCCGCGAAGAGGGCATGCTCACCCTGCGCGAGGACGGCATCGGCAAGGTCCGCGCCGGCCTCACCAGCCTCGAGGAGGTAATCCGTGTCACCGCCTGATTTCGTCCGCCTCCGTCTCTCCCGCGTCATCTTGCAGCTTTCTCCCCACGATGGTGGGGAGAAAGCTGCAATCGACGCTGTTGCGCAGCGGCTGGTCTTTAGGAATCGGTCCGGGAGGCCGATCTAAGCGCTATGGCCGTCGACTTCTCAGAGGTGCTGCGCACCATGGTCGAGACGAAGGCCTCCGACGTGCACATCACGCCGGGGGTGCCGCCGTCGATGCGCGACAAGGGCAAGATCGTCCACATGGAGGGCTTCGACGTGCTCTCCGGCCAGGAGACGCGCGAGATCGTCTACTCGATCCTCAACGACGACCAGCGCAAACGCTTCGAGACCGCCAAACAGCTCGACTTTGCCTACGCGATCCCCAACGTCGCCCGCTTCCGCGTCAACTGCTTCTTCCAGCGCGGCTCGGTCAGCGCCGCCTTTCGCCTCGTGCCGCAGGACATCCCCTCGCTGGACTCGCTCAAGGTGCCGCAGGTGCTGCGCGACTTTTGCGCCAAACCGCGTGGCTTCGTCCTCGTCACCGGCCCGACCGGCTCGGGCAAGAGCACGACCCTGGCGGCGATGATCGACGTGATCAACGAAGAGAACCAGGACCACATCCTCACGATCGAGGACCCGATCGAGTTCCTGCACCAGCACAAACGCTCGATCGTCAACCAGCGCGAGGTCGGCGCCGACGCGCCCGACTTCGCCCTCGGCCTGCGCGCCGCGCTGCGCGAGGATCCCGACGTCATCCTGGTCGGCGAGATGCGCGACCTGGAGACGATCTCCACCGCGCTGACCGCGGCCGAGACCGGCCACCTCGTCTTCGCCACGCTGCACACCCAGTCGACCGCGCAGACGGTCGACCGGATCATCGACGTCTTCCCGCCCGAGCAGCAGGGCCAGGTGCGCACGCAGCTCTCGATCGCCCTGCAGGGCATCGTCACGCAGCAGCTGCTGCCGACCGCCGACGGCCGCGGGCGCGTCGTCGCCACCGAGGTGCTGGTGCCGACGCCGGCGATCCGCAACCTGATCCGCGAGGGCAAGACGCACCAGATCTACGCCGCCGTGCAGACCTCGGGCGCGGTCGGCATGCAGACGATGGACGCCGACCTGGCCAGGCTGGTCCGTGCCGGCACGATCACCCGCTCGCTGGCCGAGCAGCGCGCCTCGGTGCCGGAGGAGCTCAAACGCCTGCTCGGCAGCGTCCCGGCGATGCCCGCCGCCCTGCAGGCACAGGCCGCCGAGGCGCCGGCGGCCGCGCCACCCGCGCCGGCTCCCGTCGGCGCGCCGCCCGCCTACAACCAGGGCGGCTAGCCGATGGCCGGCGCGACGACGTTCGCCTTCAAGGCGATGGACCTGGCCGGGGCCTCCTCGGCCGGCGAAGTCGAGGCCGAGTCCAAGGCCCAGGTAACCGAGCAGCTGCGCCAGCGCGGCCTGATCGTCCTCGACGTCAGCGAGAAGAGCGAGCCGTTCAAAATCGAGCAGCTCTGGCAGACCTGGAAAGGGATCGACATGCGCGAGCTGTCGATCTTCTCGCGCCAGTTCGCGACCCTGGTCGCCTCGGGGATGCCGATGCTGCGCACCCTGCACACGCTCGAGGAGCAGACCCAGGACGAGCGGATCAAAGTGGCGGTCGCCGGCGTGCGCGCCGACATCGAGGCGGGCAGCACGCTGGAGCAGGCGATGAGCCGCCACCCCGAAGTCTTCGATCGGCTCTACCGGGCGATGGTCCGCTCCGGCGAGGAATCGGGCCGGCTCGAGGACGCCCTCGACCGCATCGCCTTCCAGGTTGAGAAAAGCGACTCGCTGCGCCGCCAGGTCAAATCGGCGCTGATGTACCCGGCGCTGATCTTCGGCTTCGCGATGGTCGTCCTCGTCGCCGTCGTCGCCTTCGTCATCCCCGTCTTCGTCGGCATCTTCGAACAGATCGCCGAAGAAAACCCGGGCGAAAAGGCCGAACTGCCGATCCCGACCCAGATTTGCGTCACCGCCTCGGATGCGATCACCGGCTTCTGGTTCATCCTCATCCCCGGCATCGTGATCGGCTTCATCCTCTTCTTCCGCTGGAAGCGGACCTCGACGGGCAAAGAGATGTGGGACCGCTTTGTCCTGCGCCTGCCGGCCAAAATCGGCGACGTGATCCAGAAGGTCGCGCTGGCGCGCTGGTCGCGCACCTTCTCGGGCTCGGTCTCGGCCGGCGTGCCGATGCTGCAGGCGATCAAACTGACCGGCGAGACGGCCGGCAACATCGTGCTCGAGCAGGCGATGGACGACGTCTATGACTCGGTCAAGCGCGGCGGCTCGCTGGCCGGGCCGATCGAACGCAACCCGATCTTCCCGCCGATGGTCGGCCACATGGTCGCCGTCGGCGAGGAAACCGGTCAGCTGGAACACATGCTGACCAAGATCGCCGACTTCTATGAGGACGAGGTCGACGCCAAGGTCAAAGCCCTGACCTCACTGATCGAGCCGATCATGATCGTCTTCGTCGGCGGTGTGGTCGGCTTCATAGTGATCGCGATGTACCTGCCGATCTTCAGCCTCTACGACAAGATCCGCTGAGGCTTCCTATTCCGGACTAAATGCGAGCGGGGTCCAGCTCGGCGACGTAGCGGCGGAAGAGGGGGTCGGTGATCTTCCAACCTCGGCCTGCGCCCTTCGACTCGACGATGCCGGCGTCGTGAAGGGCGCTGACCGCTCGCTTCACCTCGGCATCGGAGTTGTCGCCACCCGCATAGATGGCTTCATCTTGAGCTATTGCGTGGACCACCTTCAATGCTCGTCGGCCGGTGACTCTGCCTTTGAGTTTCTTGATCCGGTCGATCGTCTGCTCGTGCTTGCCGCGATCGCGCCGTCGTGCGGTTTGGAAGCCGGCCTCCACCAGGTTCGAGTCGATCTGTTTCGTCTGGGCGAAGATCGAAGCCAGGTGCGCCTGCTGGGCGATCAGCATGGTCGAACGGGGGTGGTGCTCGCCGAGGTCGATCAGCCTGCCGATGGCCGCGTCGTCGATCGTGCAGCCGTCTTTGTCCAGACGCTCCCGGATTCCGCCTTCCCAGTCGGTCGCGTCGATCGGCGTCAGGTCGTAGAACCCGCCGAAGTTGCTGAAGGGCCGCTTGTTCTCGCCGAAGATGTCTTTCATCAGGTGCTCGATCGAGCCGGCGAAGAGGAATGAGACCTGCGATGCGCGCTGGAAGACGGCTCTCATCTGCTGTTGGCGCGTTTGCGCCTGACTGTCCTCGAAGTCAAGGATGCTCTGGAACTCGTCGAGAAAAAGGACGAGTCGCTTTCCATCCCTCTGCGCCACTTCCTGCGGCAGGCGAAGCGCATACTCCCAGTAGCGCTCCGGGTCCCGTTTGGCGAAGCCCGGCTCGAAGGCCATCTCGATGTCGTCGCCCAGTTCGCCGCTCACGGTCGCGATCGCACGGACCTGCGCGTTGCTCAGCGCGCGCCGGCCCTTCGAGCGCACTTCGTGGAGCAGGCGCCTCAGGGTCGGCCTGTTCGCAATGGTCTGGGTAACGATCGCTTCGGCGAGATTGGTCAGGTCGGCCGCCTCCCAGAGGTCGATCGACGCGGTGTAGATCCCCTGACCTCTGAGTCGGTCGATCGCGGCATCGCAGGCGGTCGTCTTTCCAGTGCGGCGGGGAGCCGCGACGATCAGATTCGTCGCGGCCTCAAGCGTGGCGGCAATCTCCTCGACGTCGTGCCCGCGGCCAATCAATTCTCCGGCCGGGATTGGATCGTCGGTGGGAAACAACTCTCCAGATGGAACTCTTTTCATACATAAGCATTCTAGCATTTTTTGCTGGGGCGACACTCATTTTTTGCTAGCCCCTACCACAGGTTCCGCTGAGGCCCGCCGGGCATTCGCCGGCTAACCTTGGAAAGTTGACCGAGAAATCCAAGGTTATGCGCTAACCTTTCAAAGCTCGCCGAACTTTGAAAGGATGTGAGTGCCGTCGCGCGCGAGGGGCAGAGAACCACTTCACAGCCGTCCGGTCGCTACGTCAAGCGCCTTTGGGAGCCAGACCTACGCGCGTATGGGGGCCTCGACGCGCGTCGAGGGGGTTCGTATCAGGCATTTGTGCCTGACCCGATCGCCGACCGGTCCTTCCTGCTCGACGAGGACGTCCAGCTCACTCTGCACCAGGGGACGAAGTTGCTCGAGCGCCTCCAGCACGCTCCGACCCGGATCGCGACCCTTGGGGCTGTTGCACAGAACTTGCTGCGCTCGGAGAGCGTGGCCTCGTCCCGCATCGAGGGCGTACTGATCTCGCACAAGCGGTTGGCGCGAGCCGCCCATCAAGGGCCAGGAAAGCGACGTATCGACAACCGGGCGGCTGAGGTCCTGGGGAACGTCGAGGCGATGAAGCAGGCGATCGAGCTGGGCGCTGAGGCCCGGCCGATCGAGGTCGCGGATCTGCTCGAGATCCACCGCCTGTTGCTGCGCTTTACCGAGGATCGGGAAATCGCCGGTGTGGTGCGGACGGCGCAGAATTGGATCGGAGGCAGCGACTACAACCCGATCGGCGCCGCGTTTGTGCCGCCGCCCCCAGAGCATGTGCCGGATCTGCTCGAGGACCTTTGTCGGTTCGCCGCGCGGGACGATTTGGCGCCGATCGTCCAAGCCGCGATCGTCCACGCACAGTTCGAGACCATCCATCCCTTTGCCGACGGCAATGGCAGAACCGGGCGCGCGCTGGTCTACTCGGTCCTCCGCCGCCG
Source organism: uncultured Solirubrobacterales bacterium (assembly GCA_963837695.1). Lineage (GTDB taxonomy): Bacteria > Actinomycetota > Thermoleophilia > Solirubrobacterales > 70-9 > VRUE01. Next base: position 17,097 of record CAWINZ010000003.1, read on the forward strand.
TGGAGAGGTGAGCACATATATCCCGCCAATCAGCCTCGTGCTCGTCAACACCCCAAAGCACTACATCGGGGGGCTCACCGCCTACAGGGAAGGCGACGTGAGCGAGTGGTGCGACGCGTTTGCCGGGGCCGTGGCGCGCGCGGCGGAAGGAGCGGAGCGGCTGGCGGCAGCGATCGAGACGCTCGAGGAAAAATGGCTCGAACGCGCCGGGACGCTACGAAAGGACTCAGCCGCCCGGGTGCTGATCGGGGCCCTTCCTGAGCAGCCCGTCCTCGATGTAGCGCTGGCCCAGCGCCTGATTGATAGATCAGGTGAGGCAGCAAGCGGTGCGCTGACGCGGCTGGAGGAGGCGGGCATCCTTCGCAGGCTCAACGAGCGCAAGTGGGGGAGGCTCTGGGAGTGCGACGAGCTGCTCGACCTCGTCGAAGAGTTCGAGGAATCGGTGCGGCGCTCATTCCCGGGCGCTTAATACAACACTGGCGTAACACTCTGTTTCTTTCTTGACATAGGAAAGTCCGAGTATAGGTTCTCCCTTTGCCAATCGACCCAGGCGGGAGGCCGGGGTGTCGGAGGAAGACAAGGCCGGGTCAGATCCAGCGAAGCCCGACTCGGGCGGATCCGACGCGGAGAACTCGAGTAAGTCACCCTGGCCAGGGGTGCTCGAAAGCGCCGCCAAGGCGCTGATCCCGATCTTCCTCACCGGGGCCAGCCTGATCGGGTTCGTTGCCTTCGCCGGCGCCGTGATCGTCTGGACGCGCTTCGAGGCGATCGGCGTCCCGCCCGACCAGGTGGTCAAGGCCGTCCCGCGGAGTGAGCTGGTCGCGACCGGTTCCTCACTGTTGCTCCTCTTCGGCTTCTTCGGCGTCCTCGCGGTACTGGCCACCTATCTGGTCGACCGCAGCGGCCGCGCCACGCCGGGGATGAGCCGCATGCTGCTCGGAGTTGTGGCGCTGGAGGGAGTCATCGCGATCGGCCTCACCGACAACATCTCAATCCTGCTGAAGCTGGAGCTGATCATCGGTTTCCTCGTGCTGATCGGGATCTTCCTGGTGTCCACGTTCGATCCGAACTTCACCTTTCACGCCGACGAACTGCCCGCCCGCAAGGAGGAGACCGAGGACCCCGTGCCGGGGCCCGACGCTCTGCACGAGGCCGACGGAACGCTGCGGATCGCCATCTGGAAGCCGAACGTGACCGTCTGCATCGCCGGCGCTTTTGCCGTCCTGGTGTCGCTGCTGGTCGTCGGGGGCCTCTCTGGCTGGCTCTGGTGGGCCGTGCGGGTCGCGACCGTCTTCGCGGGTCAGGCGCTAGTGACCGGGATCCTGCTCGCCTGGTGGGAGATAGAAGAAAATCGCAAAGCCGAAGAAGCAGCACAGAAGAAGAAAAAGAAAGAGGAAGAAGCGCGGTTGTTTGGGCTCCTTCTTCCGGTTCGCGAGCTGGTCAAGCGGCACATCCGGTTGCCCGGCGGGTGGGAATTGCCTCAGGGCTGGCGACCAGAGAAGACCGGCCGCCCCCGCCCGCACCGGCTCGTCCTGCGCTTCTGGGGCGTCTGTCTACTCCTGGTTCTCGCCGGCTTCACGATCGTCATTCCGGCGGTGAGCGCACACCAGTGGTGGCTCGCCGCGTCGTTTGCCGCCGCCTACATCCTGGCGACCGGAGTGTGGCGGGTTGCGGTCCTCTCAAAGGAGAGATTCACCTGGTACGGGCTCGTTGTGTTCGTTTCCGTGCCCCTGTTCGGCACCTGCACCCTGATGGCCCGCAACGTCGCGGCGCCGCAGGTACAGCCGATGGCGCTGATCCGCAACACGGACGGGCCGGACGAAGCGATCCAGGGCATCTACGTCACCGAAGGCAGCGACCGCGTCTACTTCGCCAGCATCGCCACCGAAGGCTGCCAGGACAAGCTGACTCCGGACAGCGGCCGGTTGCAGTGGGTGCCGACGAGCGAACTCGTCGCGATGTCGGTCGGTCCGCTCCAGGATGTCGACAAGGCCGGCAAGGCGGCGCTGGAAATGGCCGAAGCGTTGACGCCGAGCATCGAGACGCCGACCGGGGAAAAGGTGAGCCTGCCCGCACCGGAAGAACCAGGGGCGGCCGCGAGTGAAGACGAAAAAGCGCCGGCGGAAGACGAACCAGCGGTGAGCACTGGGGCGACGGGGCCGAGCTCGGCCACCGGGCCGACGGGCGCAAGCGGCAGCGATGAGGGCACCGAAGGGCAGACCGGCAGCGAGGAAGACGAAGCGAAAGCCGCCGAAGAAAAAGCCGCCGCCGAAGAAAAAGCCGCCGCCGAAGCGAAGGCGGCGGAAGCGGCGCGGCTCGACGGTCGGCTGGCCGGGGCAGGGCCGGCGATCCGCCCCAGCTTCGGCGCAGGACTCAAACTGGTCCCGGCCTCGGCCGAGCCCGGCGATGTGGTCGAACTGCGGATGAGCGCCCCCAAGACCGAAAACGGCGTCGACGGCTTCGGGGAGCCGGGGGAACGCCTCAACCTGCGCCTGGGCGGCGTGCGGCTGGCTGTGCTGCGCGTGCCGGCGCAGAACCCGGCGCAGGCCGAGTACGTGAAGACCGTCGGTGGCAAGGTGCTGCGGCTTGTGTCCTACTTCACCGATCGATCTGGCATGCGTTCGACCGAGTTCGTCCGCGTCGATCCCGAATCGGTGCACAGTGTTACCGACGCCGATCCGGGCCGGGGCAACTTCACCATCAAGCTAGCCGCCGACGGCAAGCTCGCTCTTCTGCCGCCGACCGGCGGCGAGGACAAAGGCAGACCGCCCGCGGTCATCTTGCCCAGCGGCGAAGAAGAAGAGCTCGAAAACGTACTCCTCCGCCGTGCCTGGAGCCCGACCAAGATCAAGTTCCGTGTGCCCGACAATGCCCAGGGCGGCGTGGTCAGCGTCGGGTGCGGCCAGCTCGGCGGCCAGCCGGTGCTCGACGTCGTCCACCCGCCGGTCGCCCGAGTCTCCGTACGCGTGCATCCCGGCAGCGAGCGACTCACCTTCGACAGCAGCCGGTCCACCGACGAGAGCAAACTGGGGCCGACCCGGGTGTGGACGGTGGGCCATCGTCGCCTTGGCAAAGAAGAAGAAGTCTCGCCCGAGCTGCCGCCTCGCCTTGCTCCTTATGACGTGAGCCTGACGATCAGCGACAAGAGCGGGCTCTCCGACCGGGTCGACCTGCATATCTGGCGACTGCCGGCGTGGAGTTTCCTCGGCCCTGAAAGCAGGCGCGCCAGGCGCAGGGAGTACCAACGCCGAATTCGCGATTCGCTCGAAGAAAAGACGATCGAACAGCAGCCGGTCGCGCTCGAGCTCGACGGCCATGCGGATCTGGGAAGGCGCGACGTCGGCCACTCCCTGGCTGAGGCCGAGCGAGTGCGCAAGCTCCTCTTCGCCCGCCACGAAGCCAAGCAAGTGCAGAAACCGGAGCAGACCGGCGGAACCGAAGCCCCCAAGAGACAGGCGACGAAGATGCCGAGGCCTGCCGATGAAAGACCGCTTCTGAACGGAAGCGCCGCCGTCCCCGTGCTGCTCCGCGCCTACGGCCAGAGCTGTCCGGTCGTCCGCCACCCCGGCGCGCAACCGGCAAACGATCGGGTCGAAATCTTCCTGCTCGGCCCCAGGGCGACTGTCGGCACCGGCAAGCACTGCCACGCCCCTCGCTCGAGCCGCGCCTACTGGTAGCCGTCAACGACCGCTCAGTCGGGCCTCCGAGCGCACTAGGTTACAAATTCTCAGCTCTCTACCACGGCGTCGCTTCGGCGACTAGGAATGAGACCTAGTCATATTTTTCTGCCCTCATTCGACATATAAAGATGTCCCATCTTGATATATTGAGTCGCGTGAACCATCCAGCAACAACGCACCGGACGACGATCGAAATCGAGGTTCCGGCCTTCGAGGGCGCGCGTGAGGTGCTCGGAACGACGGGATACAAGGAGACCGTCAACGAGGCGTTGCGAGTCGTGAGCCGCGGTGAGCAGCTGCGTCGGGGGGCGGCACGGATTCGCGCCGGCGAGTTGGACGTGATCACGCCGGAGGAACTGCGAGAGCAGCGCGGCCCGCGTTTCTAGTGCCCCGCTTTCTGGCCGACACCTCGATCTGGGCCTGGGCGCAGAAGGCCGAGCGCCCCGACATAAGGGAGAAGCTCGCGACTCGCTATGAGCAAGGCGAAGTCGTCACCTGCGTCCCGGTCGTGCTCGAGGCCATGCATCGTCCAGAGACCGCCGGTCTCTATAACGAGCGCTTCGACGCCCTGTTCGCGCCGCTGGAGCGGATGCCGCTGGAGGACGCGAGCGTGGAGCAGGCTCTCCGGGTGCAGCGCGAACTCGCCGCAGCATCCGACGGCAACCATCGCCGCCCCGCGATCGACTTCCTGATCGCCGCAGCCGCCGAGGCCGCCGGACCAGAGGTCGCCCTCTGGTGCTTCGACCGCGACCTGAAGGTGATCTGCGACCACACCGGCCAGCCGTGCGAGCCCGAGGAGTCGACCGGGCCAGGGCACTGAAGCCATGGTCACTCGATCGTCGTTATAAGAGCGTTTGTGTGGCCGTTATTTCAACTCACGCCGATGAACTCTGCATGAATCTACGGATATATACAAATTCCGTATAATTCTGTATACATGTCGATAGAAATCGATGCCGGAAACCCTTACACGCCTGACATGGGCGCTCGCCCGCCGTTTCTCGCCGGTCGGGACTCGGAGCTCGGCTACTTCGACGAAATCATTCAGCAGCTCAGTGCCGGAGGGACGCAGAAGCACCTGATCCTCACGGGCCTGCGCGGAGTGGGCAAGACCGTTTTGCTGAACGAGTTCGAGGGAAAGTGCGATGCGGCGGCTTGGCCAGGGGAGACGTGTGAGGTTGCCGCGGGCTCGGCTATCGCCACGATCGTCGCGAGATCCGCCCGCAAGGCGCTTCTCCAGATGAACGCGACGAAGCGCGCGGGCGATGCGGTCCGCCGAGCGCTCAGGGTCCTCAAGGCGTTCTCGCTCACCGTCGGCGACGCCACCTTCAGCATCGACGTGGAGGCGTTGGAAGGGGTCGCGGATTCGGGGGATCTCGCTTCGGACATGCGCGACCTCATGGTCGAGGTCGGACTCGCCGCCGACTCCCAGGGTCTCGGCTTTGCCCTCATCCTGGATGAGATGCAGAACTTGCCCAAGGCCGACCTCGAAGCGCTGATAGTCGGCCTGCACAGGGCAAAGCAGAAAGGCCTTCCCGTTGCGCTCGTGGGGGCAGGACTGCCGTTGCTGCCGGCACTGACGGGCGATGCCAAGAGTTACGCGGAGCGTGGCTTCGAGTTCCGTGAGATCGGAGCGCTCGGTCGAGTCGCCGCGACCGCCGCCCTGGAGGAGCCCGCGCGGCGTCAGAACGTGACCTGGCAATCGGAAGCCGTAGACCGGGTCATCGCACTGGCAGAGGGCTATCCCTATTTCCTCCAGGAGTACGGACGCGTGGCGTGGAAGATTCGCCGCGGCGACTCGGTCGTTGCGGCCGATATCGCGGCTGCCGAGCCCCTTGCCCGCGACTACCTCGATGAGAACTTCTTCAGCCAGCGAATCGGCAAGCTGCCGATCGGCGAGCAGCGCTACCTGGCCGCAATCGCAAAGCTCGGCGACGGACCCCAGGGGACGGCGGAAGTCGCGGCGGTCATGGGCCGGCAGCAACAAGAGGCCTCGAGCTGGCGCGACAGGCTGATCAAGGCGAGCCTGATCTACGCGCCGAGCCGGGGAGAGGTCGACTTCACCGTGCCGCTCTGCGCCGACTACATCCGCCGGGCGATGCCTGCTCCGTAGCCGTTTACGGGTTATCCGGTAGGTCGTCGGTCCGCATATTGCCGCTGGCCTGAGTTTTTGGCGGATGAAGCCCAAATTTCGGGGATTAAGGGATTCGGGTTGCTGTCGAAGAGGGGGGTGTGATGAATCTGCCAGTGCTTCGGTGCAAAAGGCAAACCCGCTGTGAGGCGGGGGCGCAAAGCTTGCGGGGCTCCTCTGGAGCCGGCCGGGCTACCACCGGGGTCGACAGACACCACGTGGCTTCAAGCGACGGGGCTCTGGCGCAAACGATTAGGACCATAGGAGGTCACTAATGTTTCTCCAGAATCTCCGGGCCAAAGTAGGCGCCCGGCTCAACGGCGACAGCGAGGGCGGCTTCACGCTGATCGAGCTTCTCGTCGTCATGCTCATCCTCGGAATCCTGGCCGCAATCGCGCTGCCCGCGTTCTTCAACCAGAAGAGCAAGGCCGGCGACGCCAAGGCCAAGGAGTACGCCCACACCACGCAGGTCGCGATGGAGACGTACGCAACCGACCACAACGGCAGCTACGTCGGGGCTACCCCGGCGGAACTCATCAAAATTGAGCCGACGTTGAATAGCGTGAAATTCGCCAACCTCGAAGGTGCGGCGTTCAAACCCGCTCCGACCGAAACCGGTTACACGATCTCCGTCGAAGGCAGCTCCGCTACCCAGACGTTCTCGGTCGTCAATGCTGCGGGAGCACTGAGCTTCCCCTGTACCACCAAAGCTGTGGGTGGCTGTCCGGAAGTCGGCGGTGCCGGCAACTGGGGCGGCTGATCCATCTAGCCCCCTCACCTTGGCCTAGCCAAGCGTGAACCGAATTGCCGAAGGGCGGGCCTCTGCGCCCGCCCTTCGCGCGTTCGGCCAGGCGTCCAGGCATGGCTAAGCGAATGGCCTATTCGAGCCGATAGAGCAGAGATGCCGTCACAGCGGAAATTTCGCTCGATCCTGCCCGACCTTGCGGTGCTCGCTGCGCTGGCGTTTGTGGCGCTTGCACTTGCCGCCCCGGTCGCCCTCGCCACCGACGCCCGCTACGAGGGGGTCTCCGCGGACGGCGGCGTCGCGGTCTTCAGCACCACCGACAAGCTGGTGTCAGGCGACACCGACACCCAGCGCGACGTCTACATGCGCAAGTACGAGGAAGGTGTCGGCAACTACGTGACCCGCGAGGTCTCACTCGGCCCGACCGGCGGCAACGACGCCTACCCGGCCCAGTTCCTCGCGATCAACCCGGCCGGCGACAGGGTCTTCTTCTCGACCCGCGAGCGGCTCACCGCCGCCGACAAAGACAACGCGACCGACATCTACGTCCGCGACCTGGGGCTGAACACGACCACGCTCGTGACGGCGGGCTCCGCGTCCTGCGCGGCCTTGGGCTGCGGCAACGGCGACGTCGACGCGGGCGCGGTCGACGGCGGCGCGGTCGACGGCGGCAGCAAGGTCTTCTTCATCAGCAGCGAGAAGCTGGCGGCGCAGGACGGCGACGAAAGCCCCGACGTCTACGTGCGCGACCTGGAAGCCGGCACGACCACGCTCGTCTCCGCCGGCGGCTCGCCCTGCTCGGGCAGCTGCGGCTCCGGCGCCAAAGCGGCCTTCTTCCAGGGGGCGTCGGCGGACGGTTCGAAGGCGATCTTCACCACGGCCGAGTCGCTGGTCAGCGCCGACACGGACAGCGAAGCCGACCTCTACGAGCGCAACCTGACGAGCGGCGAAACGAAGCTCGTCTCGACCCCGGGCACGGGCCCCGAAGCGTGCCCGGCCGGACACAACTGCGAACCGTCCAACAGCGGTATCTCCGCCGACGGCTCGCACGTCTTCTTCGAGACCAACGAACGGATCGCAGCTGGGGACAACGACGACTCCCAGGACGTCTACGACTGGTCGGGTGGCACGGCGAGCCTGGTCTCGACCGGTCCCGCCGGGGGGAACGGAACGGCGAACGCGCTCTTCGAGGGCAGCTCCGCGGACGGCTCCAAGGTCTTCTTCGCCAGCGGCGAACAGCTCGTCGCCGCCGACACCGACGCGGTTCAGGACGTCTACGTCCGCTACGACGGCTCCAGCACCGAACTGGTCTCGGAAGGCGACCCCTCGTGCTCGGGGTCCAACTGCGGCAACGGGTCGAGCCCCGCCGCGCTGCAGTGGGTCTCGGCCGACGGCGCCGCCGCCGTGATCAGCACCGCCGAACCGCTCACCGCCGAGGACGGTGACGCGAAGGCGGACGTCTACTCGCGCGCGCTGCCCGGCGGGCCGACCTCGCTCGTCTCCCGTCCCGGGCCGACCTGCACCGACCCCGGCTGCGGCGACGGCAACTACAACGCGAGCTTCGCCGGCGCCTCGGCGGACGGCTCCCACATCTTCTTCGTCACCGCCGAAGCGCTGGCGCCGCCGGCCTCCGGCGACTCCACCGGGCCAGGCGACCGCGACGAACAGACCGACGCCTACGAGCGCAGCGGCGGCCTGACCTCGCTGGTCTCGACCGGCCAGCTGACCGGCTCCGGCCCCTACAGCGGCAACGGCCCCTTCGACGCCCAGCTCCAGGGGGCCTCCGATGACGGCGCCGTCACCTTCCTCGTCAGCGAAGAACAGCTGACCGCCGAAGACTCCGATGTCGCCAAAGACGTCTACATGCACGGCGGCGGGGGCACGCTGCTGGTCTCGCGCAGCAACGACCCGACGCTGGAAGCCGAACTCGCCCCGCCCGGCCCGGTGCTGCAGAGCACCGATCCCGAATCGCCGGCGGCGGCCACCTCGATCCGCGTGCTCGGGACCGAGCCGGTCGAAGGCGCCACGATCAAGCTCTACTCGTCGGCCAACTGCACCGGCGAGCCGGTCGCCACCGGCACCGCGGTGCAGTTGGAAGAACCCGGCATCCAGGTCACCGTCGCGCGCGAATCGACGACCGTTTTCCATGCCATCGCCGAAGCGGAAGGCTTCATCTCGCCCTGCTCGGGAGAAGTCCGCTACCGGCAGGAAGACGAAGAATCGTTTGAAGGCGGAGGCGGAGGTGGAGGCGAAGGCGGGGGCGGGGGCGGGGGCGGACCGGCCCCGGCGCCGAGGACGACGAGCGCGCCGCAGCTCGGGCCGCTGGTTCCGATCCCGCACGAGGTCCCCCGCACGCGGATCACCTTCGGGCCGGCCTTCAAGACGCGCATACGCCGTCCGGTCTTCCGCTTCACCGACGCGACCGGTCAGGAGGACACGAAGTTCATCTGCAAGCTCGACCACAAGGCCTGGAGGTCGTGCAGCTCGCCCCTGAGGCTGCGCAAGGTGGGCCGGGGCAAGCACGTCTTCCGGGTCAAGGGCGTCAACGCGGTCGGCGTCTGGGAAGCGAAGCCGACCAAGCGCAGGTTCAAGCGGGTGGGAAGGTGAGCCGCCTGCGCCGCCGCCTCGCCGGCCGCGACCGCGAGGCGGGCCTGACCCTGGTCGAGCTGCTCGTCGCCTCGGCGATGAGCGTGATCCTCGTCGGCGCCGCCTGCACGATGCTGATCAGCGCCGTCCGCCAGCAGCCGAAGCTGAGCAAGAAGTCACAGGAAATCACCACGGCGCGCTACGTGCTGGAGCGGATGACGCGTGAAATTCGCAACGGCGTCACCGTTTACAGCGCGACCGGCTCGCAAGTGGAATTCAAGACCCGGGTACGCCGCAGCACCTGTGGCGGCAGCGTCGAGGAAAACCCCAGCACCCCGGCGATCGAATGCCGCGTCACCTACTCCTGCACGACCACCGCCTGCACCCGCACCGAGACCGCGCCCGAAGTCCCCGGCAGCAGCGGAACGCCGGTGACCTTCGTCCGCAATCTCGACAGCGACAAAGTCTTCAACTACGAACCGAGCCCGCCCTCGACGCCGACCTACGTCGGGATCACCCTGCACATCGAAAACCCCGAAGGTGAAGGCGAGCTGACCGTCACCGACGGCGCCGGCCTGCGCATCCAGAGCTACCTCAGCGCGGTGAACTGAGATGCGCGCCTGGCTCGACAGACGGATGGGAGGCGGCGAGACCGGCCTGACGATGATCGAGGTCCTGGTAGCGGCGGTCGTGTTGGTGATGGGCGCGGCGGCGACCTTCGGCGTGCTCGGCGCCGCGACCCAGAACGCGCAGCGGGCGAAGGCGACGCAGGTGTCGCTCGACCTCGCCCAGGAAGAGATGGAGCGGCTGCACAGCATCCCCTACGACGAACTTGCCGTGAACACGATGCCGGTCGCCTCCTCTGACCCGAAGAGCCCGAACTCGCGGGTCACCGGCAGCACCTTCGCCCTGCACCGCAGCCCGGCCGGCGCCTACCTGCCGATCGACGTCGACGAAGAAAAAGGCTTCAGTCCCGAATCGGCATTCCAGACCGGCAAAGGCGACGAAGGCGGCATCGAAGGCACGATCTACCGCTACGTCGTCTGGCGCAACGACCCGAGCTGCCCACCGACCGAATGCGAAGGCGAAGAGGACTACAAGCAGCTCGTCGTCGCGGTCAGGCCGACGCGCACGGTCAGCCAGGGCGGCCAGGCCGGCTACGTCGAAGTCCAGTCGGCGGTCACGGCTCCCCCCGACGAAACCGAACTCAGCCACCAGGAAAAAGAAGAACACGAAAAAGAAGAAGAAGAACAGCAGGAAAAAGAACAGGAAGAAAAAGAAGCCAACGGCGAAGGCGACGTGACCGCCCAACAGTTCTTCCTCGCCGACACGGCCTGCGCGGCGAGTGGCGCGACCGAAAGGCAGGAAATCGCCGGCGACCACCTGCTCCACAACACGCTCGGCACCTGTGCCAGCGGCCTGCGCACCGGGTCCGAAGAGCCGGGCGCGCCCGACGCGCTGATGCTCACCGGCCCGCCGGACCCCTTCCCCGAAGACGAATCGCTGCCGGTGCTCTACGACTACTCCGACGACTTCTACCTCGAGCCGACGCCGGACACCGACAAGGGCGTGCAGATCCGCCGCGACGACACCAGCGGCTGCCACTACGACCCGACCGGCGTGACCAACCCCGAGTCCCAGGTCCACCGTTGGGTCACCGACCCGATGCCCGAAAAATTCGAAATGGGCGGCAAGGTGACGCTCGAGTTCTACACCCGCACGCTCAACGACGCGCTCTACACGGGGACGCTCTGCGTCTACCTGTTCGAACGCGAAGAAGAAGACGGGCCCGAAGGCCTGCCGGTCGCCGAAGACACGATGCTTAAAGACGAAGCGACCGGCAACCCCTACTGGACCTACGAACCGGAGGGAAACGGCTACTGGCCGCGAAACTCCTGGGCCAAGGTCCGCCTGACGATGGAATTCCGCGAACACCCGCGCTTCGTCCCCAAAGACCACCGGCTCGGCGTCGCGCTCAGCGTCGACCGCGCCAACACCCCCGCCGACGCGATCCCGATCATGTACGACCACCCCAACTACGCCAGCCGGCTCGAGGTCGACACCAGGACCCCGTTCGAAAGCACGTCGGGCGGTTGAGCGATGGCGGCTGCTGCGGTCTTCGCCTTCCTCGGGGGGCTCCTCCTCGGCAGCTTCACGACGGTCGTCGCCCACCGCGTGCCGCGGGGCGAATCGATCGTCGGGCCGCGCTCGCGCTGCCCCGCCTGCGGGGTGCAGATCGCCGCCTACGACAACATCCCGGTCTTCTCCTGGCTGCTGCTGCGCGGCCGCGCGCGCTGCTGCGGGGCGCCAATCTCGCCGCGCTACCCGCTGACCGAGCTGGCGCTGGGTCTGCTCTACGTGGCGACGGTCCTCGTCCTCTGGGGCGACGCCGGGGAGATCGCGCTCGGGCTCGTCTTCGTCACGATGCTGCTGGCGGTGACGCTGACCGACCTCGAGAGGCGCATCGTCCCCAACAAGATCCTCATCGTCGGGGCCGTCCTGGCGGTGGCGATCGCGGCCGTCGCCGATCCGGGCAGCCTGGTTGAGAGGGCGGTCGCCGCCGCCGCGGCCGGCGGCCTGCTCTTCCTCGTCGCCCTCGCCTACCCGAAGGGCATGGGCCTCGGCGACGTCAAGCTGGCGGCGACGATGGGCCTCTTCCTCGGCCGCAACGTCGCCCCGGCGATCTTCGTCGCCCTGCTGGCGGGGGCGGCCGTGGGGCTGGCGCTGATCGCGCTCGAAGGGGCCGCGGCGCGCAAGCGGGCGATCCCATTCGCCCCGTTCCTGGCCCTCGGCGGCGTAGTCGGCCTGCTCGCCGGCGACCAGCTCGTCGAGTGGTATCTGGGCACCTTCTAGCGCCAATTCGGGCCCTCCCAGCCCCAAGATGGACGCTTTTACCCCCCATAGGGGACACAACTGTCCATCGTCCGTCCAGGTTCTTCGAGAAATGAGTAGTTGCAGGGCGAAAGGTCTGGCGCCTTTCTGTCGATCCAGGGAGGGCGGATGCGTATTCCAAGCCCTGAACTCAGCCTGCCCCGCATGCCAAGCATGCCGACGCTGCGTCTCTCCAAGCAGAAGACGAACAGCGTCGTCGGCCTCGATATCGAGGCCGGCAGCATCGCCGCGACCGAGGTCGCCAGCAATGGCTCCATCTCCGTCGGCGCCTCGGCGATCGGCCCGCTCGACCCAGGCACCTTCCACGAGGGCGAGGTGCTCGACGCCGACCGCCTCGCCGGCGCCCTGAAGGAGCTCTTCGCCGAGCACAAGCTGGGCAAGCGCGTGCGCCTCGGCGTCGGCAACCAGCGGGTCGTCGTGCGCACCGTGCGGCTGCCCGCGATCGAGGACCACGAGGAAATGGAGGCGGCAGTCCGCTTCCAGGCCCAGGAGCAGATGCCGATGCCGCTCGACCAGGCCGTGCTCGAGCACCAGGTGGTCGGCGGCGTGCCGGCCGAGGAGGGCAAAGCGCCGCAGGTGGACGTGATCGTCGTCGCCGCGCGCCGCGACATGGTCGCCTCCTTCCTCGAGCCGATCCGCCGCGCCGGGCTGGAGCCCGTCGGGGTCGACCTCTCCGCCTTCGCGATGATCCGCGCCCTCGCCGAGGACGCGGCGCCGGTCGCCGAGCCGGGGATGGAGCGCCCGACGGCGGCCGTCCTCTACTGCAGCGTCGGCGACGTCACCAACCTCGCCGTCGCCCGCGGGCGCTCCTGTCTCTTCACCCGCGTCTCGCACGCCGGCCTGGAGGCGACCGCCGGCGCCCTCGCCGGGACGCTCGGGCTGAGCGCCGAACACGCCACGCAGTGGCTCACCCACGTCGGCCTCGAGCTGCCGGTCGACCAGGTCGAGGGCGAGCCGGAGACCGTCGCCCAGGTCCGCCGGACGCTCGAAGAGGGCGTTGGCGATCTGCTCGACGAGATGCGCCTCTCGCTCGACTACTACGGCGCCCAGGAGGCGGCGCTGCCGGTCGAGCGGATCGTCCTCTGCGGCCCCGGCAGCGCGATCCCCGGCCTGGCGGCGAGGATGGAAGGCGAGCTCGGCCTGCCGATCGCCTCCCCCCGCCCGGTGGCGCTCGGCGGCTTCGAGGACGTGGCCGCCGCGCGACTCACGCTTCCCTACGGCCTCGCCCTGGAGCAGTAGCGCGATGCGCCCCGTCAACCTGATTCCTGCCGAGGACCGCCGTGGCGACCAGGCGCAGCTGCGCACCGGGCCGCTCGCCTACATCGTCATGGGGACGCTGGTCGCGGCGCTGGTCGGCGTCGCCCTGCTCGTCCTCACCGGCAACGAGATCTCCGAACGCCAGGACGAAGTCACCACGCTGAAGCGCGAAGACGCCGCCGCTTCGGCCCACGCGGCCCAGCTCGCCTCCTACGCCGAGTTCCGCGAACTCAGCGAACAGCGGGTTGCGACCGTGCAGAGCCTCGCCGACAGCCGCTTCGACTGGGAACGGGTGCTGCGCGAGCTGTCCCTGATCCTGCCGAGCGACGTCTCGCTGACCGAACTGAGCGCGAACGGCGCCGGCGGCGAAAGCGCGGAAGGCGGCGGCGAAGGGTTCTCGCTGAGTGGACCGTCGTTGAGCCTGACCGGCTGCGCCGACGGCTACGCGGGCGTGGCCGGTTTCGTCATTGCGCTGAAAGACATCGACGGCGTCACCCGCGTCGGCGTCCAGTCCACGGCGGAGACCGCCGGAAGCAGCGGATCGGGCGAAGGGGAATGCGGAGGGGGATCGGCGACGGTCGAATTCACGCTCGTCGTCGCCTTCGACGCGGCACCCGTGCCGGCGCCCGAAGGCGAAGCGGCGCCGGTCGAAGCGGCGCCCGAAGCCGCGCAGGCGGCATCCAACGAGACCTCGGAAAGTTCCGGCAGCGAAGCGGAAGGCGGCTGAGCCGGGATGAAGGCACTGAAGAAATCGGGCAGCACGACGATCGTGGCGATGCTCGTCGTCGCCGCGCTGGCGATCGCCTTCTGGGTGCTGCTGCTCAGCCCCAAGCGCGAAGAAGCAGCCAAGCTGGGCGCGCAGATCGAACAGGTCGAATCGTCGCTCTCCCAGCACGAAGCCGAAATCACCGCCTCCGAAGAAGCGCGCAAGCAGTTCCCGGTCGATTACCAGAAGCTCGTCGTGCTCGGCAAGGCCGTCCCGGCCGGCGACGAAACCGCTTCATTGCTGGTCCAGGTGAGCGGCATCGCCAAGCGCTCCCACGTCAGGTTCAAAGACATCTCGTTGAGCGCCGAAGGCGGCTCGGGCGAAGCGTCGGAAGCCGCCCCGCCGACCGGTGCATCGCCGACCGAGGCCACGGCCTCGCTGCTGCCGCTCGGGGCGACGGTCGGGCCGGGCGGCCTCGCCGTGATGCCCTACACGCTCAGCTTCGAAGGGACCTTCTTCCAGGTCGCGCGCTTCATCAAGGGTCTCGACTCGCTGGTCAAGACCCAGAATGAAGAGGTCGCCGTCGACGGCCGGCTGATCACGGTCAACAGCTTCTCGCTCAGCTCCGGGGAAGCGGAAGCGGGCCCGACCTCGACCCTGAGCGCCTCGTTCAACGTCACCACCTACGTGACCCCGCCCGAACAGGGCCTGACCGGGGGCGCCTCGCCGGCGAGCCCCGGCGGGTTGTCCGCCACGCCCGCCGCGGCGACGACCGGAGGTGCGCCGTGAAGCGGCCGAAGGGACCGGACCTGAAGATGCCGGCCGTTCTCGCCGACCTCTACTACGACCTGCGCGAACGGCGACTGCTGCCGTTGATCGCACTCGTGCTCGTCGCGATCGTGGCGACGCCGTTCCTGCTCGGTCAGGGATCCGAAGAGGAAGAATCGATCCCGGTCCCGGCGGCGATCCAGGCGTTGAAGGACGGCGGCGCTCAGCGCACCTCGAGCCTGACCGTGGTCGAGGCGAACCCGGGCCTGCGCGACTACCGCAAGCGCCTGCGCGGGCGCAAGCCGCTCGACCCGTTCAGGAGCTTCGGTAAGCCGAGCCTCAAGGGGGCCCGGCTCGGCGGCGAATCGGAAGGCGGGGGAGGGGGCTCGTCCGCTCCGACCACCTCGACCTCGACGACGGTCAAGAAGACGCAGACGACGAAGACCACGAGCACGACCACGACGGGCGGGTCGAAGGGCTCACAACCTGGCGGGACGAATGGATCGCACGTCGTCTTCTACTCCTTTGCGATCGATGTCAGGATCGTCAAGACCGTCGACGGCAAGCAGCAGGACCCGATCGTCAAGGAACGGGTCCTGCCGCAGACGCCGCTGCCCGGGGAGAAGACGCCGGTAGTCACCTTCATGGGCGGCGCCCGCGACGGGGGCAAGCCCACCGGGAAAGCGCTGCTCCTGGTCAACGATGAAGTCCAGTCGGTGGCGGGCGATGCGAAGTGCCTCTCCGGCGAGGAAACCTGTCAACTGCTCGAAGTCGAACCGGGATTTCCCGAGGTGCTCACCTACGGCGGGCGCGAAGACAAGTACACGATCACCGTGCTGAAGTTCGGTCTGGTCGTCACCGGTCATAGTTGAGTCGATTGCCTCGTCTGAGGCGACCATAACTTCAGTAAGTGAAGCATTGGCGCTAAACTCGCTCTAGCGAGCCGATCTAAACTGAGCCGGCTCCTGCCGAAGGTCCCCAAATGAGCGCTGAGAGCAACTCCCGTTGTCCTGTCTGCCGCACCGCCGACGTCGTCTGCGGCAAGTGGACGCTCCTCGTCATCCGCGATCTGGCGGCGGGTTGCAGTCGCTTCTGCGAGCTCGAGCGCTCGCTGGAGGGGATCAGTCCGCGCACCCTCTCGTTGCGCCTGCGAGCGCTCGAAGAGGAGGGGATCGTCACACGCAACACCTTCCCCGAGGTCCCGCCCCGGGTCGAGTACGCGCTGACCGAGAAGGGCGAGGCGCTGGTGCCGCTGATCGAGGACATGCGGCGCTACGGCAGCCGCTGGCTGCTTGAAGGGCCGGCCGCGGTTCCCGCATAGCCCCTTGCAAGGTGGGTTGCAGGCGCAGGAGCGGTGTCTGATGGGGGAAAGCTGGGGATGTGCGTGATCCCTTGCTCAATGAGGCGCTTCGGCGCTTGGCTGCCGAGGCTGCGACGCGCTTCTCGATGCTCGTGGCGAGTGGGGAGCAGATTCCTTTTGATGTTGCCGAGTCCGCCGGCCCGGATGAGGCCTTCTTCCACAGCTATGTGCCGCTGACGGCGCGCTTTGTGCGCGAGCGGGAGGCTGAGCTGCGCTCGTTGCCTGCGTTTGAGCCTGCGCGTGAAGCTGTCGCGTTGGCCGCTGTCGCCGCTCCTTATATGGAGGGGCGAGGGGAGAGCGTCCCTGCCGACCCCGGCGAGCGGGCGGCGCGGATGTTGACGATCTTCATGGCCGGGCTCTGGGACGGCTGCACCGAGTTCTCGCTCGACCGCGAGCGGCTCGAGAGCGCCCTCGCGGTGCTCGACGCCGAGGCCGGCGACGTCGACGAGGCGGAGATCGTCGTCGTGCCGCTGGTCGGTCTGCGGATGCCGCTCGCGCGGCTGCAGTTGCCCCACGGCATGCAGCTCGTCCGTGCCGACAGCTTCGAGGCGCCGATCGAGGCGATGCGCAGCGAGGGCATGGGCCGCGCCGCCTGGGAGCCGCAGTTCCTGGCGATCGCCGAGCAGGGCGAGGGAGCCGACAGCGCCGCCGCCGCCCTCCAACAGCTCGCCGATCTGATCAGCGTCATGCGCCTCTTCAAAGCGGGCGGGGTCGGGCTCGGACCGCACGCCTTCGCGCCCACCGGCGAGGGCCGCTGGCGCCGCATCGCGACCGGCGCCCCGGCGCCCCGCGCCGATGACTACAGACTTGACGAGGAGGAGACGGCGCAGCTGGTCGAGTTCGCCGAGAAACTCGAGGCGAGGCCCGACCCGGCCGGCCCGCTGGCCTGGGCGGTGCGCCGCTTCGAGCTGGGCTGCGAGCGTCCGTCCCCCGCCGAAGGCTTGAGCGACCACCTCCTGGCGCTGCGCGCCGTGCTCGACGGGCAGGGCCCGGTCGGCGCCTCGCTGCCGATGCGCGCCGCGGCGCTGATCGCCGACGGCTCGACCGACCGGCTCGGCGCCCGCGAGCGGGTCGAAGCCGCGCTGCAGCTGGAGCGGGCGCAGATGTCCGGCGCCTCCGCCGGGAGCACCGGCGAGCTTGCCGGCTGGGCAGAGGAATGCGTGCGCCGGATCCTCCGCGAAGCCGCTCTGGGCGAGCTCGGCGCCGACCTCAACGAGGCGGCCGACGAGACCCTGATCGCCACCGGCCTCGACGCCGGCGACGTCGAGATCGCGGTCGCCGCGCAGGACATCGCCCCCGAGCCCGAACCAACTCCGCGTCCCGAGCCCGAAGTCGACTTTGAGCGGGCTATAGCCCCACAAAAGTCGGCAGCGGCGCAAAACGAACCGACGATCGAGGAGGAGCACGACATGGACCAGGACACCCGCATCCTCGAGCCGGTTCCGGCCGAGCACGAGATCCGCATCACCGCGACCCACTGGCTCGACGAGGTCGAGGTCGAGGAGAGCACGCTCGACTTCCCGGCGATCGACGGCGACGTCTCACACCGCGACCGGATCGACACCCCCCGCGTGCGCCACCTCTTCCCGGTCCCCGAGAACGCCGACTGGGAGGTCAGCGAGCTTCGCTACAACCACTACGAGGGCCGCAACGCGAGCTAGGCCCGACCGGCGGCGATCTCGATGCGCTGCTCGTTGCTCGCGAACAGGTAGCGGTTGATCTCGGCGAGGCCGCCGAGGTCGTGGACGTCCTCGTCCAGATAGGGGACGCGGATGACGCCCTGGGTGCGCAGCTCCCTGGCCAGGTGCTCGATGTTGCGGGCGTCGCGCTCGGCCAACGCCTGGTAGTCGGCGAAGTTCTCGGCCGCGCGCTTGGCGAGGTCGGCGTCGCCCAATTTCTCACCGAGCGCTCCCTCGAGGTCCGCCCCGTCGCCGCGCAGGCGCTCGGCCGGGTAGTGGACCTTGTTGACGATGACGCCGCCGAAGGGGAGCTTCGCCTCGACCAGCTTGCGGTGGAAGTAGACGGCCTCGTCGATCGGCTCGCCCTGCGGCCCGCAGACGACGAGGAAGCAGGTGTGGGGATCTGCCAAGAGGCTGTTGACCCGCTTGGCGCGGGCCTGGAAGCCGTCGACCATGCCGCTGAAGGCGTTGAAGAACTCGGCCAGGTCGGCCAGCAGGTCGAAGCCGACGATCCGCTTGAAGACCGAGAGGGCGACCGAGGCACCGCGCCCGGCGACCTTTGCGGCGAACCCGGTCGGCTTCATGAACATGCGCAGCGAGCGGCCCTCGATGAACTGGGTGAGCCGTTTGGGGGCATCGAGGAAGTCGAGCGCGTTGCGGGTCGGCGGCGTGTCGAGGACGAGCAGGTCGAAGCGCCCGCTGGTGTGCAGCTCGAACAGCTTCTCCATCGCCATGTACTCCTGCGAGCCGGCCAGCGCGTTGGAGATCTGCTGGTAGATGCGGTTGTTCAGCACCCGGTCGCGCGACTCCTCGTCGGGCGCCTGGCGGGCGACGAGCTCGTCGAAGGTCGCCTTGGCGTCGAGCATCATCGCCCACAGCTCGCCCTTGATCTCGATCCCGTGCCGCTCGAACAGCTCCGGGTCGACCCGCGTCGCCTCGTTGCCCAGCTCGCGCAGGCCGAGCGAGTCGGCGAGCCGCTTCGCCGGGTCGATCGTCAGCACGCAGACGCGCAGCCCGCGCGCCGCCATGCCGGCCGCGATCGCCGCCGAGGTCGTCGTCTTGCCGACCCCGCCGGAGCCGGCGCAGATGCAGATGTCCTTGCCCGCGAGGATCTCGTCGACGGCCGACATCAGCCCAGCCTCTTCGCGAGCGTGTGCGCCGCCTCGACGCCCAGCTCGGGCTCGAAGAGGAAGGGGAGGGTCTTCACGGGCGTCTCGACCCGGCGCCGCAGGCGGGACAGCTGGGCGCGCTGGGAGCGGGCGCGACCGTGCTCGGAGACGGCCGCGCGGGCGGCGGCGCGCACGCTTCCATTCTCAGCGTCGGCAAGTTGAGCCAGTTGCGCGGCCTCCTCCTTGGAGAAGCGCTCGGGGTAGAGCCCGTTGAGGTAGATGCGGTCGACGGCGACGCCGACCTCGGAGCGCAGCTCACCCTCCAGTGCCGCGGTCTCGTTGACCGGCATCTCCTCCGGCAGGGCGACGATCGCCGTCCCGGTGTGCTCCTGGTCGACGATCAGCCGGTTGAGCTGCAGGGCCTGGGAGTGGATCGGGCCGACGCGGGCGATCGCGGCGAAGGTGCGCGGCGTCTGCAGGAAGCCGATCCCGTGGCCGGTGGCGGGCGCGTCGACGATCACCAGGTCGTATTTGCGGCCGCTTTTGACCTTGCGGTCGAGCTGGGCCAGCTCCCAGATCTTGCCGATCGTGACCAGCTCCTTGAGCCCGGGGGTGGCGGCGGCGAGGTAGGAGAAGATGCGGCTGCGGAAGAGCAGGTCGCGCATCGCCCGGACCTTGAGCTGGAGCAGGACGTACTCGCGCATCGACTCGTCGGGGTCGATCGAGATCGACCAGAGGTTCTCCGCCATCTCGACCTCGTGGAAGCCGACCTCGGTGTGATCGAAGATCCTCGAGGCGTTCTCCTGTGAGGAGACCTCGCAGACGATCGTGCGCTTGCCTTCCTCGGCGGCGCGGATCCCCAGCGCGACCGCGACGGTGGTCTTGCCGACTCCTCCCTTGCCGGTCACGAAGACCAGTCGCTTGTCGAGTAGTTCTGGGATTGGGGTGATTCCTAGCAATTTCGGGGCGCGGCAGGAAAAGCGGGTACCCGTGCGAATACCCGCGCAATGGGATTCCTCAGCCGCAAGAACAAGTCCGCGCCCGTGCCGACCGTCGAAGAGACGCACCCGATCGTCGAGGAGCTGGAGGCGATGGAGAGCGCCGTGCCTGAGCGTACTCGGGACGATGAGGGTTCAGAGCCGTCAGCCGCGGGTCCTGTCGCGGAGGGTGCACCTGAGCGTCAGCCCGCGGGTCCTGTCGCGGGGCAGGGGTCCCCGGCTCACCCGCCGGAGACCCCAGACCCCACGCCACCCACGGGAGACACGCTTGTTGTTAGCGATGAGGGACCAGCCAAGTCAGCCTCCGCGGAGCCTGAGCGGTTCATGCCGAGGGATTTGATTGCTCCCAGCCGCCATGGAGCTGTCGTGGAGGAGCCTGTTGCTGCGGCGCCGACCAAGCATGCCGACGTGATTGCCTTTGCGAACCAGAAGGGTGGGGTCGCGAAGACGACCACTACCTTGAACCTTGCCGTCGCCTTCGCCGAGTCCGGGCACCGGGTTCTCTGCATCGACCTCGACCCGCAGGGCAACCTGACGATGAGTCAGGGGATCGACCCGGACAAGGTCGAAAAGAGCCTCTACGACGTGCTCGTCAACGACATGCCGATCAGCGAGATCATCCAGCACCGCGAGATCGACATCGCCGTCGCCTCGATCGACCTGGCCGGTGCGGAGATCGCGATGAGCACCAAGATCGGCCGCGAGCGCTCACTGGAGAAGGCGCTGAAAGAGGTCATCGCCGACTACGACTTCGTCTGCATCGACACGCCGCCCAGCCTCGGGCTGCTGACGATCAACGCGCTGACCGCCGCCAACAAGGTGATCGTCCCCGTCCAGTGCGAGTATTTGTCGATGCGCGGACTGGTCCAGCTCCAGAACACGCTGACGATGATCCAGGAGAACCTCAACCCGGACGTCAAGATCGAGGGCATCCTGCCGACGATGCTCGACTCGCGCACGGTCCACGCCAAGGAGGCGGTCGAGATCCTCGAAGAGAACTTCGGCGACCTCGTCTTCAAGTCGCGGATCAAAAAGGCGATCAAATTCGCCGAGGCCCCGGTCAAAGGCGCCAGCGTGCTCAAGTACGATCCGCAGAGCAACGCCGCGGGTTACTATCGAGACTTGGCCGAGGAGGTTTTGGCAGATGAGTCGGCGTAAGCGGGCGAGTATGCGCGAGGGTCCCCTCGCCGACCTCTTTCGCTCAACTTCCGACGATGCCTCAGTCGATTCCTCCGAGGGACGCGAGCCCTCAGCCGCGGGTCCTGTCGCGGGGCAGGGGCCCCCGGCTCACCCGCCGGAGACCCCAGACCCCACGCCACCCACGGGTGAGGAGCCGGCGGAGAGCAACGAGGGATCGAGCGAGTCGCCTCCTGAGCGGCTGAAGAGGGTCTTCTCGGAGGAGCCGGCTCCGAGGGCCGAACCGCCCGCGGAAACCCCGCGCTATGGCCGCGAGGAACCTGAGTATGAGCCGCCCGGGAGCGGTGAGCCGCACCAGCCTGTGATCCGGGTTGTGGGCGTCGGCGGCGCCGGGGTCAACGCGGTCAACCGGATGGTCGACGCGAACGTTCCCGGAGTCGAGTTCATGGCTGTCAACACCGACCTTCAGTCGCTGCAGCTCTGCGTCGCCGACGTGACCGTCCACATCGGCGACGAGCAGACGCGCGGCCTGGGCGCCGGCGCCGACCCGCAGGTCGGCCACCGCTCCGCTTTCGAGGAGCAGGACAAGATCAAGCGCCTGCTCAAGGGATCCGACATGGTCTTCGTCGCCGCCGGCGCCGGCGGCGGCACCGGCAGTGGCGCCGCCCCGGTCATCGCCCGCCTCGCCCGCGAGGTCGGCGCGCTGACCGTCGGCATCGTCACCAAGCCGTTCAGCTTCGAGGGCTCGCGGCGCGGCGACCAGGCCGGCAAGGGAATCGAGGACTTGGCGGCGGAGGTCGACACCCTGATCGTCGTCCCCAACGACCGTCTGCTCGAGGTGCTCGACCAGCACACCTCGATGGTCGAGGCCTTCCAGGTTGCCGACGACGTGCTGCGCCAGGGCGTGCAGGGGATCTCCGACCTGGTCACCCTGCCGGCGCTGATCAACCTCGACTTCGCCGACGTGCGGACGATCATGTCCGACGCCGGCCGGGCGCTGCTCGGGATCGGCATGGGCAGCGGCGAGGGCCGCGGCCTGCTCGCCGCTGAGAAAGCGATCTCCTCGCCCCTGTTGGAGACCTCGATGGAGGGCGCGCGGGCGATCCTGCTCTCGATCACCGGCGGTCCCGACCTCTCCCTGGTCGAAGTCAGCGAGGCGGCGAAGCTGGTCGGCGAGGCCGCCCATCCCGACGCCAACATCATCTTCGGCGCCAACATCGACGAGGAGTTGGGCGACCAGATCTGGGTCACCGTCGTCGCGACCCGCTTCGATGGACAGGTCACGCCACGGCGCCCCGCCGAGCCGATGATCCGACGCACCAAAGACGCTGGCCGCGCGCCGCGCAACGAGAAGGCCGGCGAGCTGAGCAGCCTCGACGTCCCCGAGTTCCTCCCCGGGTAGACCCTCGGGCCCCACGCCATGACCGGCGTCGTCGCGGCGGGCCACCCCCTTACCGCCGAGGCGGGAGCCGACGCGCTGCGCGCCGGCGGCAACGCGGTCGACGCCGCGGTCGCGGCCGTGCTCGCCTCCTTCGCGGTCGAGAGCCCGCTGACCGGCTTCGGCGCCGGCGGTTTCATGATGGTCAGCCGCGGCGAGGAGACGGTCCTGATCGACTTCTTCGTCGCCGCCCCCGGCAAGGACGGGACCGAGCGTGGGGTGGAGCTTGCCGCCGTCCCGGTCCACTTCGACGAGGAGACCGTGCAGACGTTTTACGTCGGGCCGGCGTCCTGCGGCGTGCCGGGGACTGCGGCCGGTCTGGAGCTGGCGCTGCGGCGGTTCGGCACGGCGCCGCTCGCCGACCTGGCGCGGGCCGGCGTGGAGCTCGCCCGCGAGGGCGCTCCGGTCAACGCCGAGCAGGCCTACATCCTCGAGATCCTCTGGCCGATCCACCAGCGGCTGGCCGAGACCAGGCAGCTCTACGCGCCCGAGGGGCGGCCGCTTGGCGAAGGGGACGTCTTCCGCTTCCCGGAGCTGGCCGAGGCGCTGGAACGCTTCGGCGCCGAGGGCGCCGAGCCCTTCTATCGCGGCGAGGTCGCCGCCGCGCTGAGCGGCTACATGTCGGCGCACGGCGGCACGCTGGGCGCCACCGACCTGGCCGAGTACGAGGCGATCGAGCGGCAACCGATCCACGCCCCGTTCCGCGGCACCGAAGTCCTCACCAACCCGCCGCCCTCCTCGGGCGGGATCCTGATCGCCTACTCGCTCGGCTTGCTCGAGCGGCTCGGGGAGAGGAGCGGGCCCGAGCAGCTGGTCGCGGCGATGGGCGCGGCGAACGGCGCCCGCGGCGAGGAGTTTGCCGAAGGCCTCTACGGCGAGGGGCTGGAGGGGGCGCTGCTCGACCCCGAGCGCCTCGACCTGAAGGCGGGCGATCTGCTCGGCTCGACCACGCACATCGCGGTGCTCGACGGCGAGGGAATGTGCGCCAGCGTCACCTGCTCCAACGGCTCGGGCTCCGGCGTGCTCGTCCCCGGCACCGGGGTGATCCTCAACAACATGCTCGGCGAGGAGGACCTCAACCCACTCGGCTTCCACGCGATCGCCCCGGGCCGCCGGGTGCCGTCGATGATGGCCCCGACCGTGGTGCGCCGCGACGGCGAGATCGAGCTCGGCCTCGGCAGCGCCGGCTCCAACCGGATCCGCTCGGCGATCCTGCAGACGGTGGTACGTGCGGTCGAGCAGGGGATGGGCGCCGGCGACGCCGTGCGCGCGCCTCGCCTGCATTTCGAGGCGGGCGTCGTCCAGGCCGAGCCGGGGATCGACGAGGCGGCGTTGGCGCGGATCGAGGCCCGCGGCATCCCGGTCCTGCGACGGCCACGGATCAACCTCTTCTTCGGCGGCGTGCAGGCGGTCGCCCTCGATCGCGCCACGCGCTCGCTGAGCGGCGGCGGAGATCCGCGCCGCGGCGGTAGCGTGGCGGTTGCATGAAGATCGATTTCAAGGCGGAGGGGCTGCTCGACGACGTCGAGGGCGAGGCACGGCAGGCACGGCTTGAGCTGCTCGAGCGCCTGGCGGGCGAAGGCGTGCCGCTGGAGGAGCTGCGCGAGGCGGTCGAAGGCGGGCGCCTCGTCCTGTTGCCGGTCGAGCGTGCCGTGGCCGGCGACGGCCCCCGCTACACCCCGCGCGAAATCGCCGAGATCGCGGGGGTGGATCTCGACCTGCTGCAACGCGCCACCGCGGCGGTGGGGATCCCTTATCCCGACCCCGACGACCGCTCGCTGACGGCATCCGACCTGGAGGAGGCGAAGCGGATCAAGGCGTTCCGCGACGCCGGGCTGCCCGAGGAGGGGATCGTGCAGGTCGCGCGCACGATCGGCATGGCGACGGCACGGATCGCCGAGGCCAACCGCGACCTGGTCGTGCGCACGCTGATGCAGCCGGGCGACACCGAGCGCGACCTCGCCCTGCGACTCGCCGCCGCCGCCGAGTACATGCTGCCGGTCTTCGAGCCGACGCTCTCCTACGCCTTCCGCGCCCACATGCTCGAGCAGATCCGCCGCGATGTGATCGGGGCAGGGGATATCGCCTCGGGGCAGCCGGGGACGGCGACGGAGATCGCGGTCTGCTTCGCCGACCTGGTCGGCTTCACCAAGCTCGGCGAGCAGGTCGAGACCGAAGAGCTGGGCCTGATCGCCGGCCGTCTGGACGAGCTGGCGACTGCCGTGGCCGAGCCGCCGGTGCGGCTCGTGAAGCTGATCGGCGACGCGGCGATGCTCGTCTCCACAGACGCGGCGGCGATGGTCGAAGCGGCGTTGAGGATGGTCGAGGCGGCCGACGAAGAAGGCGACGAGTTTCCGCGCCTGCGCGCCGGCATCGCCAGTGGCTCAGTGCACGTCCAGGCGGGCGACTACTACGGCCGCCCGGTCAACCTCGCCAGCCGCCTGACCGGCATCGCCAAACCCGGCAGCGTCCTGCTCGACGCCGCCGCAAAGGCCGCGGCCGGGGAGGCCTTCGGCTACTCCTACGCGGGCGAGAAACGCCTCAAGGGCTTCGACGCCCGCACCAAGCTCTACCGCGCCCGCCACCAAGACCCCAAATAGCGCCAAATACCCACCCGCCGCCCGTGCCAAGGGGGGCGAACTCGGCAAGTTGCAGCCTTGTCCCCATGATCGTGGGGGAAAAGCTGCAAGATCCAGCGGCTGGAGTCTGGAACCTGGTCCGCGAGCAGCACGGTGTCATTTCACGGGCACAGTTGCTTGCGCTCGGGATTGGCCCTCGCTCGATCGAACACCGCGTAAACAAGGGTCGCCTGCATCCACTCTGGCGCGGTGTATATGCGGTCGGGCGACCGGAAGTCGACCAGAAGGGACGCTGGATGGGGGCTGTCCTCGCTTGTGGTCGGGAAGCGTTGCTGAGCCACAGCAGCGCGGCTGCGCTCTGGGGTCTCACGCGGGTTCTCAACGCGACTGCGATCCATGTCACCCTGCCTCCAGGGCGATTTCTCCAGCGGCCGGGAATCAAGTCGCATAGGCGCCGGGATCTGAGTTCGGAGCATCGACGCGACGTGGCGGGGATACCGGTGACGGACCCGATCTCCACCCTTGTCGATTTCGCTTCATGCGCGCCGGAATGGCAGGTGGAACGGGCTATCAACGATGCTGATCGACTCGACCTGGTCGACCCCGAGGCTCTTCGTCGCATTGTTGCCGGGCTTGGACCGCGGCCCGGCATGGCCTGTATGCGCCGGTTGCTCCACCTTGATGCCCTCACCGACACCGGCCTCGAGTCCCGGTTCTTAGCCATCGTGCGCGCAGCCAGCCTGCCTCTGCCCGAGACACAAGTCGTCGTGAACGGCTATCGGGTCGACTTCTACTGGCCGCACCTTGGGCTGGTGGTCGAGACGGATGGCTGGCGCTATCACCGGACACCGGGAGAGCAGGCAAGCGACCACCGCCGCGACCAGGCGCACATGACCTCTGGCTTGACCACCGTGCGCTTCGGCGAAGATCAGATCCGCTACAGGCCCGACGAAGTACGGCGGGCTCTGGCCGCAATCATCGCTCGTCTCGAAAAAGCCGCTGCCAGCTGACAGCCGACCCGCGATGTTGCAGCTTTTCCCCCACGATGGGTGGGCCAATGCTGCAACATCGGCGGCGAGGTGGGCTCGGCCGAGAGCGGGGGACGGGCTGGCTCAGGCCGGCTTGCGGGCGGAGAGGAGGAGGTTGTAGAAGAGCTCGGCGGGGAGGTGGGGCTCTAGGAGGCGGGTGTCGACCTTTTGCAGGGCGATGTAGCTGTTGAAGGCGAAGCGGCGCCAGCCCCAGGAGACCGAGTCGGGCTCGGCGCTGGACTCGACCGTGCGCAGGCCCCAGCCCCAGGCGTTGGCGAGCAGCTCCTCGCCGCCGACGCGTTGCTGTTCGAAGCCGCTGTCGCGCAGCAGGCGGCGCAGGTCGGCGGGGGCGAAGGCGTGGACGTCGACCTCGCCCTCGAGGGCGTGTCCGTGCGATTGCTCCATCTCGGCAACCGCGCGGGGGTGGGCGCCGACGAGGCGGCGCCAGGCGGGCGCGGCGATCATCCCGGCGCGCTTGGGCGCCGCCGCGAGGCGGTCGCCGTAACGGGAGGGCTCGCCGCAGAAGGCGATCGCGCCACCGGGCCGCAGCACGCGGAGGAATTCGGCGAAGGCACGCTCCAGGTCGGGAATGTGGTGTAGGACGGCGTGGCCGAAGACGAGGTCGAAGCTCTCGTCCTCGAAGGGAAGTTCCTCGGCCTCGGTCGCCACGGTCTCGGCTTCGAGCCCCAGGCCCGCGGCGGTCTCGGAGAGCCGCCGCAGCATTCCCGGCGAGATGTCGGTTGCCGTCAGCCGCTCGATCGTCCCCATCTGCAGCAGGTTGAGCGAGAAGTAGCCCGTTCCGGAGCCGATCTCGAGGGCGTCGGGGAAGCGCTCGCCGTCGAGGCTGCCAAGCGCCTTTGCCAGCTTTCCCCGCACCTGCTTCTGCCCGACGGCGCCGAAGTCGATGCCCCACTTGGCGTCATATTCGCCCGCCGCCGCGTCGTGGTAGCGCGTGTTGACGTCCTTGATGTGCTCTGGAGTGGCGGTCGGTGCGGCAGGCATCGGGCCGGGAACAATACGGTCCCGGTTCGTGACTCGCGAGTACGTCCAGGAGAACCAGCCCGCCGGGGTGCCGCCGCTGCCGCTGACCGGCGAGCGGACGCTGCCCGACGTGCCGGAGGAGAACTACTGGTTCCGCCGCCACCTCGCCGTCTACGAGTGGATCGCGGCGCGGGTCGCCGGCCTGCGGGTCGTCGACATGGCCTGTGGGGAGGGCTACGGCTCCGACGTGCTGGCCGCGAGCGCGGCCGGCGTGGTCGGGGTCGACGCCAACCCGGAGGCGCACGAGCACGCACGGCTGCGCTATGTGCGACCCAACCTGCGCTACGAGCGCGACCTGGTCGAGAGCTTCGCCGAGCCCTGCGACGCTGTCGTCTTCCTGCAGACGATCGAGCACGTCGAGGACGCCGGCGCGATCCTCGAGCACTTCAAGTCGATGCTGGCGCCGGGGGGCGTCGCCTACGTCTCCACCCCCAACCTGCTGACGCTGGCGCCCCCCGGCGCGGAGAAGTCCGACAACCCCTGGCACGTGCGCGAGTACCGCGCGGCGGAGTTCCGGGCGCTCTGCGAGGCACACTTCGAGCGGGTCGAGCTGCTCGGGCTCTTCCACACGCGCAAGCTGCGCGCCCACGAGGTCGCGATCAAGCTGGGCTGGGACCACGTCCACAAGGGGCTGCGCCTGACCAAGCCCTTCTACGACCGCTTTACCCCGGCGATCGCCGCCTCGGACTTCGCTCTGCGCGGCGGCGACCTGGACCGGGCGTTGGACTTCCTCGCCGTCTGCCATGCGTAGGGGGGAGGGTCGGGTGTCCCACTCGGGCGCTGGGTTTTTCGCTGGGTGCCTCGGGGGCGGGAGGGACGGGTGTCCCAGTCGCGTGCTGGGTTTTTCGCCGGGCGGCTGCCCCTCTCTCGCTGAGCGGTTCTGGCGAAAAACATGACGCCGCTCGCGACTGGGACCCCCGTCCCTCCCGCTATTGGAAGCAGCGCCGGGGATCTGGCGATCGTTCTTCATTCGCACATGCCCTACGTCGAGGGGTTCGGGACCTATCCATTTGGGGAGGAGTGGCTCTTTGACGCGGTAATCCGCTCATACCTGCCTGTGCTGGAGGTGGCTGAGCAGCTGACGATGACCGTGACGCCGGTGTTGGCCGATCAGCTGGAAGACCCTGGGGCGGCTGAGAGATTGCGGCGGTTCTTGATCGAGTGGCGGATCGGGGCGGCGGAGGCGGATGCTCCCGAGGTGGCACCCGAGTGCCGGGCCGCTTGCGAGGGGGAGCTGGCGCGCTACCGGCGCGCGCTGGAGCTGCTGGATGCGGTTGGTGGGGATCCCCTGCGGCCGTTCCAGGACGCGGCGGGTGAAGGGCGGATCGCCCTCGCCGCTTCGGCGGCCACGCACGCGGTGCTGCCGATGCTGGCGACCCGCGCCGGGCTGCGGTTGCAGCTCGACGCCGGCATTCGCTCGCACCGCCGCCGCTTCGGCTGGGACGGCGGCTTCTGGCTCCCCGAGTGCGCCTACACGCCGGGGCTGGAGCACCGGCTGGCCGAGCAAGGGGTGGGCTGGTTCTGCGTCGACCAGAGCGCACACGCTGAGGAGCCGTTGGACGCTCTGACCCCTCTTGCCACCGATGCCGCCCCGGTCGCGCTGCCGATCGACTGGGAGGCGATCCAGTGGCTCTGGTCGCTGGACGGCTACCCCTCCGACCCGGCCCACGCGCAGTTCGCGGGCAAATCGCTGCGCGGGGTGCGGATCTGGAAGGTCGGCGGCGGGGCCTATGAGCCGGCGGCCGCCGAGGCGGTGGCACGCCGTCAGGCGGGGGAGTTCCTCGCGGCGATCGCGGCACGCCTGCGCGACTTCGCCGCGCAGCGCGGCCGCCGCGGCCTGATCGTCTTCGCGATCGACACCGAGCTGCTCGGGCACTGGTGGTCTGAGGGCGCGGTCTGGCTGCGCGAAGTGCTCGCCGACGCCGCCGCGGCCGGCGTCCGCCTGCTCACCGCGCCGCAGGCCCTGGCCGAGCACGAGCCGGTCGAGCGGCCGCTGTTCGGCTCGACCTGGGGGGAGGACAAGGACCTGCGGACGTGGGACTCCGCGCCGGTCGCCGACCTCGCGTGGGGCGCTCGGCGCCTGGAGTTGCGCCTGCTGCGCGCACTCGCGCAGGGTCTGCGCGGGCCCGGCGCGCTGCGGGCGGCGCGCGAGCTGCTCGCCGTCCAGGCAAGCGACTGGGCCTTCCTCGACAAGCGCGGCCAGGCGGGCGACTATCCCTTCCGCCGAGTGACCGATCACGCCGAGGCGTTGCTGGAGGCCATAGACTTCCCCGCCAGCAGCGACCCGCGTATGCGAGCCCTAGCCCCGGACCTGAGCCTCGCTCCCCTGTTGGAGCCCTAGATCTCCGCCGAGATGACGCGCATATTGATCCT
Organism: uncultured Solirubrobacterales bacterium; assembly: GCA_963837695.1. Taxonomy (GTDB): domain Bacteria; phylum Actinomycetota; class Thermoleophilia; order Solirubrobacterales; family 70-9; genus VRUE01. Next base: position 46,604 of record CAWINZ010000003.1, read on the forward strand.
CTCCTGGGAGTACCCGCCGCTGATCGAGGGCGGCCTGGCGCGGCACGTGCGCAAGCTCTCCGAGGCCTTGGTCGAGCGCGACGTAGAGGTCCACGTCCTGACCCGCGGCGGTGAGGAGTCGCCGGCCGAGGAGCGCCGCGCCGGCGTCCACATCCACCGCATCCGCGAGCCCCGGCGCCCCACGGAGCTGGGCGAGTTCGTCGCCTGGGTCGAGCGGATGAACTCCGACATGCTCGCCGCCGGGGTCGAGCTCGGCGACCGCCACAGCTTCGACCTCGTGCACGGCCACGACTGGCTGGTCGCCAACGCCTGCGACCACCTGGCCAAGCGCTTCGAGGCGCCCCTCGTGACGACGATTCACGCCACCGAGCACGGCCGCCACCAGGGTTGGGTCGACAAGCACCCGCAGAGCTACATCCACGGGGTCGAGCGCTGGATCACCAACCGCTCGGAGCGCACGATCGCCTGCTCGCACTACATGCGCGAGCAGATCGTCGACATCTTCGGGGTCGAGGAGGAGCGGGTCAGCGTGATCCCCAACGGGATCGATCCCGACGACCTCCCGGTCCAGGACCCGGCCGAGCTGAGGCGGATGCGGGCCGAGTTCGCGGCGCCCGAGGAGAAGCTGGTCCTGCTGATCGGGCGGCTGGTCTACGAGAAGGGCTTCCAGCTCGCCCTGGAGGCGATGCCGCGGGTGATCGCGGAGGCGCCGGGAACGCGCTTCCTGGTCGCCGGCTCCGGCACCCACGAGGAAGAGCTGCACCGCCAGGCCGAGGAGCTGGGCCTGATGGAGCACGGCACATTCCTCGGCTGGATCGGCGACGACGTCCTCCACTCGCTCTACCGGATCGCCGACCTGACCGTGGTGCCCTCGATCTATGAGCCCTTCGGGCTGGTCGCGCTGGAGGCGATGGCCTCGGAATGCCCCTGCATCGTCGCCGACACCGGGGGACTGCGCGAGGTGGTCCCGCACGACGAGGTCGGCTTGCGCTTCCGGCCCCACGACGCCGAAGCCCTGGCCGAGGTCGCGATCCGCGTCCTGCGCGACGACGAGCTCGGCCAGAGCCTCGTCGCCGAAGCCTACGAGCACCTGCGCCGCTTCGACTGGGGCGACGTCGCCGAGCGGACCGCGGCTATCTACTCAGACTTGGCAGGCGATCCGAGTCTGGGGCGCGCGTAGCCAAGCAGATCAAGGACGCAGGGAGCGTGGCGTGCTCTGCACGCGAGCGACCGAGGACGCCGATATGCGCAGTGCTACGCGCGCCCCAGGCTTAATTCGACTGGGGGTCGCCCTTGGGGGCGATCGAGAAGCTGCCGCTTGTCGTGTTGCCCGGCGTCCACTCGATGCCTTCGATCAGCTCGACCGGGGGGACCTGCAGGGCGCTGGAGATTTTGATCAGCGTGTCGATGCGGGGGACGCGGGCGCCGCGCTCGAGCAGGCCGATCTCGGTGCGGTGCAGCGACGAGCGCAGGCCGAGCTCTTCCTGGGACAGGCCGGCGCGCCGCCGGCATCGGCGTAGGTTCTCGCCGAAGCGTCGGGCGACGTCCATCGCCGGGATTCTCTTGTCTGCGAGCGCAAGTATCTACAGCCGCCAATCGGGAGAGGCCGAGTCTCTGCGGTGGAAGCGCATTGTGTCACAGACAATAGCGCGCAGATCTGATATAAAGATTGCAGACAACAAGCCACTGGTGTAATCGGCGTACGATTACACCATGGCGCTCAACATCAAGGACCAGGAGACGGAGAAATTGGCTGCGGAGGTGGCAGAGCTGACGGGGGACAGCAAGACCGGGGCCGTGCGCGAGGCGCTGCGGGAGAAACGAGATCGGTTGGAGTTCCAGCGGGGGGGAAGCAAAGAGAAACGGCGTCGAGATCTTCGGCGGTTCATGGAGACCGAGATCTGGCCACATATCCCGGACGAGCTACGGGGCAAATCGATAACCAAGGCCGAACGAGAAGAGATCCTTGGCTACGGACCGGAGGGATATTGATTCTCGACAGCTCGGCAGTTGTGTCGATGATCATCGAGGAGCCGGGTCACGAGCGTCTACTCGACGCAACGGCGGATGCGGCTGAAGTCTCGATCGGGGCGCCGACCCTGGTGGAGGTTGAGATGGTGATGATCGGTCGGTCCGGCTCGCGGGGGCAGTCGCTCGTCGCGCAATTCTTGGAGCGGAACGACGTTGAAGTGATTGCCTTCGACGAAGCGCAGCGACGAGCGGCCGCAGATGCCTTCATCAGCTACGGCAAGGGCCGTCACCCGGCTGCCTTGAACTACGGCGACTGCATGACCTATGCGACCGCTCGGGTCACCGACCACCCGCTGCTTTTCATTGGCAAAGACTTTGCCAAGACGGATCTGGTCCCGGCGCTGCCGTAATCACTCAGGCCGCGGCAGTGTGGTCCAAGCCTCCGGGTCGGGCTCGACCGGATCGGGCCACTTGAGCTGCTCCGGCGCGTCGCGCATGCGCACGATCCTCGCCGGGACGCCGGCGACGACGGCGTTGGCCGGCACGTCCTTGGTGACGACCGAGTTGGTGCCGACGATCGAGTTGTCGCCGACGCTGACGCCGCGCAGGATGCAGGCCCCGTAACCGATCCAGACGTTGGAGCCGACCTCGACCTCGCGGGTGTAGATGCCCTGTTGGCGGATCGGCCGCTCGACCTCGACCACGCCGTGATCGAAGTCGATGAACATCGCCCGGTCGGCGATCACGCACTGCTCGCCGATCCGCACCCGCTTGTAAGCGGAGATCGTGCACTCCTGTCCCATCACGGTCTTGGCGCCGATCTCGACCACGCCCTCGTGGCAGCGGATCTTGGTGCCTTCGCCGATCCAGACGAAGCGGCCGAAGTCGACCCGCCCCTTGTCGCCGACCTGAAGTTCGAGGCCGCTGCCGAGAAAGAGCGGCCCGTCGGTGCGCCAGCGCCAGCCGGCACGGGTGAGGAAGCGGCGCCACAGGTAGCGCAGCGCCAGCAGCCCGTAGCCGGGCGTCAGCATGCCGTTGCGGGCGCAGAAGCGGAGGAATCGGATCACGGCCGGGCGCACTTTAGACTGGCGCAGCAATGGCCGACGCCGCCCAGGATCATTCGAAATCCGCCTCGCTCGCCGAGCGCCTCGTCGCCGGCGACAAGCGGGCGCTGGCGCGGGCGATAACGCTGATCGAGTCCGACGACCCGGCCGGCTGGGAGCTGGTCCGCGAGGTCTACCCGCGCACCGGCAGGGCGCGGATCGTCGGCTTCACCGGGCCGCCCGGGGTCGGCAAGAGCACCCTGATCGGGGCGCTGACCGCCGAGCTGCGCAAGGCCGAGCGCCAGGTCGCGGTGCTCTCGATCGACCCGTCCAGCCCATTTACCCACGGCGCTCTGCTCGGCGATCGCATCCGCCTCTCCGACCACTTCCTCGATTCCGGCGTCTTCATCCGCTCGATGGCCTCGCGCGGCGCGCTCGGCGGTCTCTCCGAGGCGGCGCTGCAGGTCGCGCTGGCGATGGACGCGGCCGGCAAGGACGACGTCTTGATCGAGACCGTCGGCGTCGGCCAGGCCGAGATCGACATCGTCGATCACGCCGACACGATCGTGCTGGCGCTGATGCCGGGGTCCGGCGACTCGATCCAGGCGCTGAAGGCGGGCGTGATGGAGATCCCCGACGTGATCGTCGTCAACAAGGCCGACCACCCGATGACCGACACGATGGTGCGCGAGGTCCGCGGCGTGCTCGCCCTCTCCCATCAGCCTGGCGATTGGGAGGTGCCGATCCTGCGCACCGAGGCGGCGCGCGGCGAGGGGGTCGAGGAGCTGGCGGCGAAGATCGACGAGCACCGCGCGCATATCGAGGCGGAGGGCACGCTGCAGGAACGGCGCGCCCGCAACCTGCGCAACGAGGTGCTGGGGATCGCGACCTCGCGCACGCGGCGCCGCATGGAGGCGACGGCCGCGGCCGACCCCGAGACGGCGGCGTTGCTGGAGCGGGTCGTGCGCCGCGAGCTCGACCCGGCAAGCGCGGCGAGCGAGCTGATGGAGCGGCAGTCCGGTGAGTGAGGCGGGAGCGCTGCCGAGCCTCGCCGAGGCGCTCGGCTGGCGCGGGTTCGAGCTCGACGACAGCGATGGCAGGGGCGTCGGCCGGGTCGAGGGGGCATATGCCGACGCGGAGACGGGCAACCCGGTCTGGCTGGTGGTCGCCACCGGTCGCCGCAGGCGCGCCAAGACGATCGTCGTGCCGCTGCGCGAGTGCGCCGCGATGCCGGGCCGCGTCTGGACCGCCCAGGGGCGCGACGCGATGCTCGCGGCGCCCACGGTGGACCCGGGCCGGCCGCTGCTGCGCGAGCACGAGGTGGCGATCTGCACCCACTACGGCGTCGGCGAGCAGCTCGGTCGCCACGCCGAGGTCATCGCCCGGCCGGCAGGCGCCGTGACCGCGCAGCCGGCGTAATTCCCCTGTCACATTTGCTCCCTAGCGTGCGCCCAAAGTCCTCTACCAAAGGGAGAATCAGATGCGCGCACGTAACTCGCTTGCCCTACCGCTGATCGCGGTCCTCGCCGTCGCCGGCGGCCTGCTCGTCGCCGGTTGCGGCAGCAGCGGCAGCTCATCCAGCAGCGACACCACCCTGCAGTCGCAGAACGCCGCCGATACCAGCAAGAGCGACGAAGCGATGAAGCACGACGAAGCGATGAAGGACGATTCCGGCGACGCGATGAAGCACGACGGCGACGCGATGAAGCACGACGGCGACGCGATGAAGAAGGAAGACGAAGCGATGAAGCACGACTCGAGCGGCGACGCGATGAAGCACGAAGACGACGCGATGAAGCACGAAGACGCGATGAAGGGCGAAGGCTGAGCGTTATCTCCACGTAATCCGGAGCTGACAAGCTCACCCAGATGGCACTGCTGATCCTCTTCGGGTTCGTGGCGGGCGCGGCCACCGCGCTGTCTCCCTGTGTGCTGCCGGTGCTGCCGATCGCGCTCTCAGCGGGCGCGACCGGCGGCCGGCGGCGGCCGCTCGGCATCGTCGCCGGCCTCGCCGTCTCCTTCACCTTCGCGACGGTCGCCCTGGTCTATGTGATCTCGGCGCTCGGCCTGCCCGACGACCTGCTGCGCAAGCTGGCGATCTTCGTCCTGCTCGGCTTCGGCGTCTCGTTGATGATCCCGCCGGTGGCGGCCAGGCTGGAGGCCTACATGAGCCGCTTCGCCGGCATCGCCGGCGGCCCGCGCAGCAGCAGCGGCGAGGGCTTCTGGTCGGGCGTCGCCGTCGGCGGCAGCCTCGGCTTCGTCTACGCCCCCTGCGCCGGCCCGATCCTCGCCGGCGTGATCACCGTCTCGGCCTCGCAGTCGTTCAGCACCGGCCGCCTTGCCGTCGCGCTCAGCTATGGGATCGGCTCGGCCGTCGTCCTCTACTTCCTGATGCTCGGCGGGCGCCGCGTGATCGCGCCGCTCGCCCGCCGCGGGACCGGCTTCCAGGTCGCGATGGGCGCGGTGATGGTCTTCATCGCCCTGGCGATGCTCGGCAACTACGACATCAAGTTCCAGAACCAGATCGCCGGCAGCCTGCCCAGCTTCCTGGTCAACCCCTCGAAGTCGCTGGAGGACACCGCTTCGGCGCGCGACGCCCTGGCGGAAGTGCGCGGCTCGAGTGGCGGGCTGGGCGAAGCGGTTGCCAAGGCGGCCCCGCCCCCGCCGCGGGCCGGTTCGAACGCCGCCGGCCCGGCCTCGGGCCTGCCGGTATACGGCAAGGCGCCGGAATTCGTCGGCAACCAACGCTGGTTCAACACGCCCGGCGACCGGCCGCTGACGCTGCGCTCGCTGCGCGGGCGCGTGGTCCTGGTCGACTTCTGGACCTACAGCTGCATCAACTGCCTGCGCACGCTGCCCTACCTGACCGCCTGGGACAAGCGCTACCGCAAGGACGGCCTGACGATCGTCGGCGTCCACTCGCCCGAGTTTCCCTTCGAGAAAGACGCCGGCAATGTCGAAGAAGCGATCGAACGCAACGGGATCGAGTATCCGGTGGCGCAGGACAACGAGCTGGCGACCTGGAACGCCTACGGCAACCAGTACTGGCCCGCCGAGTACTTCATCGACGCCCAGGGTCGGGTCCGCTTCGCCCATTTCGGCGAGGGCGAATACGGCGAGAAAGAAATGGTGATCCGCGAGCTGCTTGCCGAAGCGGGGAAGGCCCCGGAGAACGCCCCGGCGCGGATCAGCGCGGTGGCGCCCTCGCCGACGGTGACCACGCCCGAGACCTACCTCGGGGCGGCCCGCGCCGAACGCTTCATCAACCCGATGCTCTCGCCGGGCAGCCATGATTTCGGCAGCCCGGGATCGCCGCCGACCAATGAATTCGCCTACCGCGGCAGGTGGAAGATCGCGCTCGATTCGGCGACGGCGCAGCGCGATGCGGCGCTCGATCTCTCCTTCGGCGCGCGCCGCGTCTACCTGGTCCTGGGCTCGCCCGGGCACAGCCGTCGGGTGCGGGTGCTGCTCGACGGCCAGCCGATCCCGGACAGCCTCGCCGGGTCCGACGTCAAGAACGGCGTGGTCGAGGTGACCGCACAGCGCCTCTACAACCTCGTCAACCTGTCCAAGGTCGAGAACCACACGCTGCGCCTGATTCCCGAAGCGGGGGTGATGGGCTATGCCTTCACCTTCGGCTAGCCCGACCGTCAAGATTGCCGCTGTGAGCGATTCATCGCGCGGCACCGTGCTGGTCGTCGACGACGAGCCGACCATCGTCGAGGTGGTCGCCCGCTACATGGAGCGGGCCGGCTATGAGACCCGCAGCGCCCAGGACGGACCGGAGGCGCTGCGCCTGGCGAGGCTCTACCGACCGGACCTCGTCGTCCTCGACGTGATGCTGCCCGGTATCGACGGGATCGAGGTGATGAAGCGATTGCGCGAGGGCGATGGCAGGCCGACGGCGGTGATCCTGCTCACCGCCCGCGGCGAGGAGTCCGACCGTCTGGTCGGGCTGCGCGACGGCGCCGACGACTACGTGGTCAAGCCGTTCTCGCCGGCCGAGCTGGTCGCGCGCGTCGACGCGGTGCTGCGTCGGGTCTCGCCGCCCGTCGATGCCGACCCTGAGCCGATCGAACACGGTCCGCTGCGGATCGACCCCGCGACCCGCAGCGTTGCCCTGGCCGGCGAGGAGATCTCGCTGACCCAGCGCGAGTTCGATCTGCTCGCCTATCTCGCCGCCCATCCGGGGCGCGTCTTCTCACGCGACCAGCTGATGGAGGCCGTCTGGGAATACCCCTTCTTCACGGACACGAGCACCGTCACCGTCCACGTCCGCCGCCTGCGTGCCAAGCTCGGCGACGATCCCTCCGAGCCGCGCTTCATCGAGACGGTCTGGGGCGTCGGCTACAGGTTGCGGCCGTGATCCCATGAAGCGCTCCGCCGTCATCGGGATCGCGGCGTTCCTCGCCGGCGCCGCCGCGGTCACCGTGCCGCACAAAATGGGCTGGCCGCAGATCGCCCTGGTGCTGCTGGCGATTGCCGGCGGGGCGCTCGCCGCGTGGCTGGCGACCAGCCTGGTCGTCGAGGAGCGCTCGCGGCGCGAGGTCGAGGCGGCGCGGCGCCGCCTCGTCGCCTCGGTCTCGCACGATCTGCGCACGCCCCTCGCCTCGTTGCGGCTGCTGGTCGAGTCGATCGACGACGGCGTCGTGACGGGGGAGACGCGCGACCGCTACCTGGGCGAGATCCGCACCCACGTCGCCGCGCTCAGCGCGCTGATCGACGACCTCTTCGAGCTCTCGCGGATCGAGGCCGGCGATATCTCTTGGACGATGAGTCAGGTCGAGCTGCGCGACCTGGTCGGCGACACGGTCGCGGCGATGCGAGCCCCTGCGGCGGCGCGCGGCGTCGCCCTGTCCGCCGATCTGCCCGCCGGCGAGCTGGTCGCGCGGGCGAATGCCGAGAAGCTGCAGCGCGTCCTCTTCAACCTGATCCAGAACGCGATCCGCCATACCCCGGCCGACGGCAGCGTCACGGTGCGGGCGCGGACGGCGGCGGGCGGGGTCGAGCTCGAGGTCGCCGACGACGGCGACGGCATCGCCCCCACCGACGGAGAGCGCGTCTTCGACCCCTTCTACCGCGGCGCCGAAGCGGCGCCCGGGGCCGACGGCGCCGGTCTAGGTCTGGCGATCTCCCGAGCCATAGTCGAGGCCCACGGCGGCCGCATCTGGCTCGAGCAGGCCAAGCAGGGCACCAGCGTCCGCTTCACCCTCCAGGCCAACTGACCGCCGACGGGCCGATTTCCGGCCTATACGGCCGGAAATCGGCCCGTCGGCGGCGGTTCAGCAGCCGAGTTGGCGGGCGATGACCATCTGCTGGACCTCGTCGGTGCCCTCGCCGATGGTGAGGATCTTGGCGTCGCGGTAGAAGCGGCAGACCGGGTACTCCTCGATGTAGCCGTAGCCGCCGTGGATCTGCACCGCCTCCTCGGTCGCGCGGACGGCGAGGCGGCCGGTGATCAGCTTCGCCTGCGCGGCGGTGAGGGTGAACGACTGGCCGGCGTCCTTCTCCAGCGCAGCACGCCAGGTGAGCAGGCGGGCGGCCTCGATCTGGGCCGAGAGGTCGGCGATCTTCGCCTGGATCGACTGGAATTTGGCGATCGCCTGGCCGAAGGCCTGGCGCTCCTTGGCGTAGGAGATCGCCTCGTCGAGGGCGCCCTGGGCGAGGCCGACGCCCATCGCGGCGACGCCGATCCGACCGCCGTCGAGGATGTGGAGGAAGTTCTTGAAGCCGTCGCCGCGGCGGCCGAGCAGGTTGGCCTCGGGGACGCGGCAATCCTCGAAGGAGAGCGGCCGGGTGTCGGAGGCGTTCCAGCCCATCTTGCGGTAAGGCTCGCCGGCCTCGTAGCCGGGCGTCCCGGTCGGGACGACCAGGTTGGAGATCTCCTTGCGCCCATCGGCCTCGCCGGTCACGGCGGTAATAGAGACGCAGCCGGAGATGTCGGTGCCGGAGTTGGTGATGAACTGCTTGGCCCCGTCGATGACCCACTCGCCGTCGGCAAGCTTTGCCTGAGTGCGGACGTTGCCCGCATCGGACCCAGCCTCGGGCTCGGTCAGCCCAAACGCGGCGAGCTTCTTGCCGCTGCAGAGCACAGGCAGCCACTCGTCCTTCTGCTCGTCGGACCCCCAGAGATAGATCGGCATCGTCCCCAGCGACGTGTGCGCCGCCATCGTGATGCAGACCGAGGAGTCGATCCGAGCCAGCTCTTCCACCGCCAGCACATAGGACAACGTGTCCGCGCCCCCGCCCCCGAACTCCTGCGGGAATGGGATCCCCATCAACCCCAGTTCCCCCAACTTGCCGACGATCTCATAGGGAAACCGCTTCTCCCGATCCAGCTCCTCGGCAACGGGAGCAACCTCAGCTCGGGCGAAATCGCGCACCGTGCTCTGGATCAGCTTCTGCTCGTCACTCAGCTCAAAGTTCATGGGCGAGAGCCTATTGCGACCGAGGGGACGGGCGAGGGGTGCCCGGTGGCGCAGCGGCGTCCTGTTTTTCGCCCCACTGACGATCTCGGACGGCCGCTTCCGCAACAGGCGAAAAACCCAGCAAGCAGCCGGGCACCCCTCGCCCGTCCCACCCCTACAGCTGCAAACTCTTCACCTGCAGCAACTCCTCGATCGCATACCGCCCGTTCTCGCGACCGTGCCCCGACTGCTTGTAGCCGCCGAACGGCGCCAGCGGGTTGAAGGCGCCGCCGTTGATCTCGATCTGCCCGGTGCGGATCCGCTTGGCGACGGCGATCGCGTGGTCCTGGTCGCCCGACCAGACGCCGCCGGCGAGGCCGTAGACGGTGTCGTTGGCGATCCGCACCGCGTCGTCCTCGTCGTCGTAGGGCTGGATCGCGAGCACCGGGCCAAAGATCTCCTCCTGGGCGATCGTCATCTCCGGCGTCACCTCCGAGAAGACCGTGGGGCGGACGAAGTAGCCGCGCTCGAGCCCCTCGGGGGGCGCGGCACCGCCGGTCACCAGCTTGGCGCCTTCGGCCTCGCCCTTCTCGATGTAGCCGCGGACGCGCTCGCGCTGGACCGCGGAGACGAGCGGGCCGAGCCGGGTCGAGTCCTCGAAGGGGTCGCCGGGGGTGAAGGCCTCGGCGGCGGACTTGGCCAGATCCTCGGCTTCGGCCAACTTCTCGCGCGGCACCAGCATCCTGGTCAGGGCGCTGCAGGTCTGGCCCGAGTTGAGGTAGCACTTGCCGACGCCGTCGGGGACCGCCTTGGCGAGGTCGGCGTCGTCGAGGATCACGTTCGGCGACTTGCCGCCGAGCTCCATCGCGACCGGCTTGACGGTCGCCGAGGCCAGCTCGCTGACCCGCCGCCCGGCTCGGGTCGAGCCGGTGAAGGAGACCATGTCGACGCCGGGGTGGCCGGCGATCGCCTCGCCGACGACCGGGCCGGTGCCGGTGAGGAGGTTGAAGACGCCCGCCGGCAGGCCGGCGGCCTCGACAACCTCGGCGAGGATGAAGGCGTTGAGCGGCACGACCTCGCTCGGCTTGAGCACGACCGTGCAGCCGGCGGCCAGCGCCGGGGCGACCTTGGCGGCGATCTGGTTGAGCGGGTAGTTCCAGGGGGTGATCGCACCGAGGACGCCGGCCGGCTCGCGCAGCACCCGCGAGTTGCCGATCTCCTCCTCCCAGGCGACTTCCTCCATCAGCCCCGGCATCGCCCCGAATTGGCCGATCGGGAGGCCGGCCTGGATGATCCGGCTCAGCGTCAGCGGCATGCCCAGCTCCTGGGAGATCGTCGCGGCGATCTCGTCGCTGCGCTCGCCGAGCCCGGCGGAGATCGCCGCCAGGTAGCCGGCCCGCTCCTCCCGCGAGGTCTGCGACCAGGAGTCGAAGGCGTCGCGCGCAGCGCGCACCGCGAGGTCGGCGTCCGCCGCCGTGCAGGCCGGAATCGTCGCCATGACCTCCTCAGTGGTCGAGTTGACCACCTCGATCGTGTCCGAGCCCTGGGGCTCGACCCACTCGCCGCCGATGAAGACCTTGTCCCGCGCTTGCACCTCAGCCGCCGTAGCCATCTCGCTCCTCCTGGTCCCTCAATCGATGTTGCAGCATTTTCCCCACGATAGTGGGGACAAGCCTGCAATCAAGCCGCGGCGGGCTCGGCTTTGACCCCTGGGCCGGGCAGGGCGCGGGCGTCGCGGGCGTGCAGGACCTCGCCACAGCGCTCGCAGGTGCCGCGGTCGTTGACCTCGCCACCGCACTCCTTGTGGACGATCAGCATCGGCGGGCCGCCCGGCGCGGGGGAGTGGCGGTCGCCCCAGGCGAGCAGAGCGACGAGGGCGGGCCAGAGGTCGAGCCCCTTCTCGGTGAGGAAGTACTCGTAGCGCTCGGGGCTCGACTGGTAGGGGCGGCGCTCGAGGATGTCCTCCTCGACCAACCGCTGCAGCCGCGCCGAGAGCACGTTGCGGGCGATCCCGAGGCCGCCCTGCAGCTCGCCGAAGCGGCGGTTGCCGTTCATCACGTCGCGCACGATCAAGAGGCTCCAGCGCTCGCCGACCACCTCGAGCGCCTTGGCAATCGAGCAGACCTGTCCCGGGTACTCGTGACCAAGCACGAGAGTGATCTTGGCACACAAGGTTGCGTGAAGCAACCGAGTCGGCTAGGGTGGTCGCAATCGATGGTTGCTTGAAGCAACCTTGGCCGACTGGAGGCACAGGATGAGGCTGATTTCACGACACAGGCATCAGCGACGGGCGAAGGCTCCGCGGATCTCGATCAGCCAGGCGGAGATCGCCGCCGACCTGCACTATCCGGCGGATCGCCGCCCCGAAAGCGGCGGCGCGGCGGCCGGCGGCAGGCGCGGGGCGCGATGAGCGGCGATTCCAACGGCGCCACCGCGGTTGACGCCGCGCTGGCGTTTGCCGAGTCCAGCCCGGAGACGAGCCGCAGCCGCACCCTCGTTTGTATGGACCAGTAGGACCAGCGAAAAGTACATATCTGCTATCTTTTGGGCATGAAAATGCCTGGAGAACTGTTGAAAGAAGCACGCATCAGGAATGGGGTAAGTCAGAAAAGGCTGGCGGCTCGGGCGGGCACCACGCAGTCGGCGATTTCGCGGATCGAGCGCGACCGGGTCTCGCCCTCAGTCGAGACCCTGCGCGAGCTGCTCTTCCTCCTCGGCGAGGATCTGGCGCTGGGTAGTGAGCGACGCGACGCGGGTATCGACCGGACGCTGATCCGCGAGCGATTTGCGTTGACCCCGTCGGAGCGGCTCGATTACGGCATCGCGTTCGCGAACCAGGTGATCGAGAACAGCCCTAACGTGCGACCGGCTGAAGCGCGATGACCGATCGCTCCCTGCCGCCGAAAGCACCGGACCTTCACGCGCTGCTCGAGCCGCTGGTTCGTCGCGGGGTCGACTTCATCCTGATCGGTGGGATGGCCGGGATCTCGCACGGCTCCAACTATCCGAGCTTCGACCTCGACGTGATCTACGCACGCGACAGGGGGAACATCGAGCGACTCGTTGCCGCGCTCGAGGAGATCGGGGTGCGATTGCGCGGTGCGCCCGCGGATCTCCCCTTCCAACTCGACACGAGGACGATCGAGAACGGCGCCAACTTCACCTTCGTCACGCCATACGGCGATCTCAACGTGCTGGGTTTCGCCGATGGCATGCCGTCGTACGAGGATTTGAGCTCAGCCGCCGTGGTGCGGGACGTTTTCGGCCACTCGGTAAAGGTTGCCTCTCTCGATCACCTGATCGCGATGAAGCGGGCCGCCAACCGGCCCAAGGACCAGCTCATGGTTGAGGAGTACATCGCCATCGCCGACGAGCGGCGGAAGGCGGGCGGCGGGGAGTAATCCAGTGTCGGCTCAGGCGCTCGAAAGCTCGCGCGCGAGCTCGACGAGCAGGCGCACGCCGAAGCCGCTGGCGTCGTTGCCGGTGTAGGGGCGGCCGACGTCCCAGGCGGTGCCGGCGATGTCGATGTGGGCCCAGGGGGTGTCGCCGACGAACTCCTCGAGGAAGGAGCCGGCGTAGATCGTTCCCGCCTTGCGCTTCGCCGAGGCGTTGGTGAGGTCGGCGACCGTGCCCTTGGTCAGCTCCTTGTACTCGGGGTGGAGGGGGAGGCGCCAGACCAGCTCGCCGGTCGCCTCGCCGGCCTGGGCGATCTCGGAGGCGAGATCGTCGTCGTTGGAGATCACCGCCGCGTAGGTCGAGCCGAGCGCCATCAGCACGGCGCCGGTCAGCGTGGCCATGTCGACGATCCGCTCTGCTCCCAGCTCGACCGCGTAGGCGAGGGCGTCGGCGAGGATCAGGCGGCCCTCGGCGTCGGTGTTGTTGACCTCGACCGTCACCCCGTTGTACTGGGTGATGATGTCGCCGGGCTTGATCGCGGTCCCGGAGGGCATGTTCTCGGTCGAGGGCACGACCGCGATCAGGTCCAGCTCGAGGCCCAGCTCGGCGATCGCGCCGACGGCCTCCAGGACCGCGGCGGCGCCGGACATGTCCATCTTCATCTCCTGCATCGAGCCCGACGGCTTCAGTGAGATGCCGCCGGTGTCGAAGGTGACGCCCTTGCCGACCAGGCCCAGGGTGGGCCCGGAGCCGCCACCGGCGTAGCGGAGCACGATCAGCTTCGGGTCCTCCTCGGTCCCCTGGCTGACCGCGACGAGCCCACCCATCTCTTTGGCGGCGATCTCGTCGCGCCCGAGGACTTCGGCGCTGACCCCCTCGTGGTGGGAAGCGATCTCCCGCGCCCGCCGGCCGAGGAATGACGGGGTGGCGACGTTGGAGGGAAGGCTCTGCAGGTCGCGGGCGCGGTTCTGCGCCTCGGCGCAGATGCGGGCGGCCTCGGTCGCGTCGGCCGCGCCCGCCGGGGCGAGCAGGGTCAGCGACTCGAGGTTCGGTGGGGGAGGGTCCTTCGGGTCGGTGCTCCGGTAGCGATCGAAGCGGTAGGCGGCGAGGATCGTGCCGGTGACCAGCGCCTCGGCGGTCGCCTCGTCGTCGTGGTCGGACTCCGGCAGCAGCCAGGCGAGCGAGGTCGTCTCCAGCTTCGCGGCCTCCTTGGCGGCAACGGCCGCGGCGAGGCGGATCCGCTCGGCATCGGCGTCCTCGCGCTCGCCGAGGCCGACCGCGAGTACACGAGCGGGCTGCTCGGGGCGCAGCAGGGTCAGCTTCTGGAAACCGCCCTTGGCGTCCTCGGCGCCTGGCGCCGAGGCCAGCTCGGCGGGCAGCTGCTCGCCCTCGTAGAGCCCGACCACGAGCAGGTCGGCGTCGGTTTCGGCGGTCTCGATCTGGCTGACTTCGACTCTCATGGCGAGCGAGTCTATGAACTCCCGCCGCGGGGGCTCATCAGTCAACGATTACGTGACCAAGGAACCACAACTTGCCGGCGCGGCCCGCTATCGTTCCGAGCAGGGCCTTGCGGCCCTGTCCCTGTACGAGCCGAGATCCGGCATAAACCAAGCAGAAAGGCCGCCAGATGCCCAGCACCGTCATTCTTGGAACCGCACGCACGCCCTTCGGCAAGATGGGCGGCACCCTCTCCTCGCTCGACGCCACCGACCTCGGTGGCCAGGCGATCTCCGCCGCGCTGGAGCGCTCCGGCGTCGACCCCGACCAGGTCGACCAGGTCGTCTTCGGCCAGGTTCTCCAGGCCGGCCAGGGGCAGATCCCCTCGCGCCAGGCCCAGATCAAGGGCGGCGTCCCCAAGGAGGTCCCCTCGGAGACGATCAACAAGGTCTGTGCCTCGGGCATGCGCTCGCTCGGGATCGCCGACATGGCGATCCGGGCCGGTGACACCGAGGTCGCCGTCACCGGCGGCATGGAGTCGATGAGCGGCGCGCCGCACCTGCTGCCCGGCGCCCGCTTCGGCTACCGGATGGGCCACGTCGAGACGATCGACTCGATGGTCCACGACGGCCTCACCAACCCCTTCACCGAGAAGCAGATGATCAACGAGGCGAGCGAGGTCTCCAACGAGCTGGAGATCACCCGCGCCGACATGGACCGCTTCGCCGAGCGCTCGCACCGGCTCGCCGCCGAGGCGACCGACGCGGGCCGCCTCGCTGATGAGATCGTCGGCGTCACGGTCAAGTCGCGCAAGGGCGAGAACACGATCGAGGCCGACGAGGCGATCCGCGCCGAGACCACGGTCGAGACGCTGGCCGGCCTGCGGGCGATCGGCGGCGAGGATGCCACCCACACGGCCGGCAACGCCCCCGGCGTCAACGACGGCGCCGGCGCGATCGTCGCCGCCTCGTCGGACTGGGCCGAGCGGGAAGGCAAGACCGTGCTCGCCCGGGTGCTCTCCTACGGCACCGTCGCCGACGACTTCCCCTACCTGGCCAAGACGCCCGCCAACGCCGCCAGGCAGGCTCTGGAGAAGATCGGCAAGAGCCCCGAGGACGTCGATCTCTGGGAGATCAACGAGGCCTTCGCCTCGGTCGCCCTCAACTCGATGCGGATGCTCGGCGTCGAGGAGGACAAGGTCAACGTCAACGGCGGCGCGATCGCGCTCGGCCACCCGATCGGCGCCTCGGGCGCCCGGATAGTCGGCTCGCTCGTTCACGAGCTGGGCCGAAGGGGCGGCGGCCTCGGCGTCGCGGCCATCTGCTCGGGCGGTGGCCAAGGCGACGCAATCGTCATCGAGGTCAACGGCGCGTAAGGCGATGCCGTGAGCCGCGCTGCGGCGTTCTTCGACCTCGACAAGACCCTGATGGCGGGGTCTTCGGGGATGCAGTTCGCCCGGGTCGCGGCGCGGCACGGGATCGTCTCCCGTCGGTTGCTGGCGAGCTGGGGGGTCGAGCACCTGCGCTACCGCCTGCGCGGCACGACCGACGAGCGCACGGCGGACGTGCTGCGGGTGGCGCGCGACCTGATCGCCGGCGTCCCGGCGCGCAGTCTCGAGCGGATGAACCCGGAGGTGATGGCGGCGATCCTGCCGCGCGTCTATCCGCAGATGCTCGACGAGGTCTACGCCCACCAGGACGCCGGCCGCGCCACCTTCATCGTCAGCGCCGCCGGCAACGGCGTGGTCGAACCGCTCGCCGCCGTGCTGGGGATGGACGGCGGCATCGGCACCCGCTACGAGGTCGGCGAGGACAGCGCCTTCACCGGCCGCTTCGACGGCCCATTCGTCTACGGGCCCGGCAAGGTCGAGGCGATGGAGGCGTTTGCGGCCGAGCACGGCATCGCCCTGGCCGAGTCCTATGCCTACTCGGACTCGATCTCCGACCTGCCGATGCTGCGCGCCGTCGGCAACCCGGTCGTCGTCAACCCCGACCCGCCGCTGGCCGAGATCGCCCGCGAGGAAGGCTGGCAGACGATGCGCTTCGAGCGCCTCGGCCGCCGCCTCGTCGCGATCGCCGTCACCCTGCTGGCGACGGTCGCCGGCTTTGGGGCAAGTCGCCTAGCGCGCGGGCCAGGTCGGCGGCGCTCTGCGGCCCGCGGAGGATGGCGGCGACCCGGCCGGCCGGGTCGAGGACGAGGGTGGTCGGCAGGCCGATGACCCCGTAGCGCCCGCCGCCGCTTCCGCGCGGGGCGCGCAGGACCGGGAAGGTCCAGCCGTAGCGGCGGATGAAGCCGAGCGCGGCGCCGCGGTCGTCTTCCCAGTCGACCCCGACCAGCGAGGCGCGCCCGCGCAACCGGCGGGCAAGGCGCTCGAAGCCGGGCGCCTCCTGGCGGCAGGGCTCGCACCAGCTGGCCCAGAAGTTGATCGCCGCCGGCTTGCCGCGCAGCGAGGCGAGCGTCGCCCGCGGCGGGACCAGCACTTCGCGCGGCAGCGCCGCGGCCGGCCTGCCGGTCGGGCCGCCGCCGGAGTCGAGCAGGACGAGCGTCGCCAGGGCGCCGATCACGGCGACGGCGGCGATCGCGTAGGCAAGGTTTCGGCGGCTCATTGTGAGAGTTCCCTCACCGCCGAGCATAGGAGCCGCCGGATCGCCTTGCGATGCGCCGATTGCGGGGGTAGATTGAGTGCAATGAGACCGCGCGGCGTGGGTGCCGGCGGCTCGGCCGAAAGGGGGAGTGCTGAGTTCCCTGACCAGCAGAGTTGTGGCGGTCGGCGCGGCTGTGGTCGTTGTCGCCGGCCTGATCGGCTTCTACGTCGCCGATCTGGTCCGCTCGCCGACGCCGGTCGAAGCCAGCCGCAAGGGCGGCGTCTACCACGTGTACCTCAAGACCGAGGCCGCGGTCGGCCCCCAGGGCGCCAACCCGAGTTGGGTCTCCTACCTGATCAAAAATCCGCAGGGCGAATGGATCCACAGCACCAACTTCAAGGTCCCGGCCCACGCGCTGGTCCACTTCACCGTCTACCAGTTCGACGGCGACAGCGGCCTGCGTAACCCTTTCCTCTCCCAGGTCCACGGCACCGTCGGCAACACGATGCTGGTCGACGGCAAGCCGATGAAGGCGATCCCGCCCGAAGAGGCCTCACACACCTTCGCGGTGCCGCAGATCGGTCTGATCGTGCCGCTGCGCGGTGTCCCCGAAGACGAGGACGATCAGTGCGAAGAAGGGCCGTGCAGCCTGCACCAGGCGCACGAGCGGATCGACTTCACGATCCGCACCGGCGACCCCGGCCGCTTCCGCTGGCAGTGCTTCGTGCCCTGCGCGGCCGGCTTCCTCGCCGGCTTTGGCGGGCCGATGCAGACGATCGGCTATATGGACGGCTTCCTCCAGGTGACCTGAGGCGAGGGTGAACGAGCCGAACCACTTGCGCCGGATCGTCATCGCCTCGGTTGTCTTGAGCGCAATCGCGACGCCGATCGTCGTCGCCGTGATCGCCCCCAACCTGCCGCCCGGCGACGGCAGCAGCGCCGCCACCAGCCAGGTCTACGACAACACGGTGCTGTTCGGCATCGTGACCCCGATCGCGGCCTCGATCCTCGTCTTCTTCGCCTACAGCCTGGTCGTCTTCCGCCGTCGCGAGGAGGGCCCGGCGGAAGGGGTCGCGGTCCGCGGCGACGAGCGGGTCTCGGCCTGGTGGCTGGGCGTGACGACGGTCATCGTCATCTTTCTCGCCGCCTTCGGCACGGTCGAGCTGGCCGACGCCGGCTCGGGCGGCGGCCAGGGCCCCGACCCCGCTTTCGAGCCCGACGGCAAGGCGATGCCGGTGCAGGTGATCGCCCAGCAGTGGGAGTTCACCTACCGCTACCCGACCTTCGGTGGGATCGAGACCGCCCACCTCGAGCTGCCGGTCGGCCAACAGATCGCCTTCCACGTCACCTCGCTGGACGTCATCCACTCCTTCTGGGCGCCGAAGATCGGCGTCAAGGCCGACGCCAACCCCGGTGTCGACAACATCGCCTACGTCAAGCCGGACGAGGAAGAGGCCTTCGAAATCCACTGCAACGAGCTCTGCGGCCTCTGGCACGGCTACATGTTCGACACCGGGCAGGTGGTCAGCGACGCCGAGTTCCTGCGCTGGATCCACAACCAGCAGAAGGTGTTCGCGCCGGCCGCCAAAGTGCTGCCGAAGTACTCGACCCACTACTTCCCCGAACCCGATAGGCGGGGCGGATGAACGAGGCGGTGGCAACGCCCCCCGTGTGGCGGCGACTGATCGGCTTCAACCTGCTCAGCGGGATCGTGCTGGGGATCGCCGGCTTCTACGTCGGCTGGTGGCTCGGCCACCAGATCCACGCCGAGAGCCTCGACTTCTTCGAGGACACCAACCAGAACGACGTCGCGCTGATGCTCGGCTACGTCTTCGCCGTGCTCGGCTTCCTCAGCGGGCTTGGCTTCGCCAACTACCCGCTCGCGCGGATGCTCGGCTGCGGCCGCAGCCACGTCGAAGGGGAGACGCAGGGCGTCGGCCGCTACTTCCGCCTCTGCACCGACCACAAGGTCGTCGGGATCCAGTACCTCTGCGGGGTCGGGCTCTTCTTCTTCATCGCCGGGCTAAACGCGATGCTGATCCGCTTCGAGCTGCTGCAGCCATCGCCGCAGGCCTTTGGCGCCGGCAACTACCTGACCCTGGTCGGCCTGCACGGCACGATGATGATGGGGATCATGACCTCGGGCGTGCTCGGCCCGTTCGCCAACTACTTCGTGCCGCTGATGATCGGCGCGCGGCGGATGGCCTTCCCGCGGATCGAGTCGCTGACCTTCTGGCTGCTGATGGCGGCGGGCGCGATCCTGATGACGACGCTCTTCTTCGGCGGCTTCCCGACCGGCTGGACCGGGTACGCGCCGCTGAACGACCAGGCCAACTGGGGCTTTGACTCCTACATCTTCTTCTTTGCCCTGGTCGGGATCTCGATGACCCTGCTCGGCGTCAACATGATCACCACGATCGTCAGCATGCGCGCCCCCGGGCTGACCTGGCGGCGGCTGCCGATCTTCTGCTGGGGCGCGCTCAGCACCGGCATCCTGATGGTGCTGGCGGCACCGGTCCTGATCGCCGTGCTGCTGATGGTCGCTTTCGACCGCGGCGTGCAGACCTCGTTCTTCCTCGCCAGCGCCGGTGGCAGCCCCTACCTGTTCCAGAACCTGTTCTGGTTCTTCGGCCATCCGGAGGTGTATGTGCTGGCGCTGCCCGGGTTCGGCGTCGTCCTGGAGATCCTGCCGGTGTTCGCGCGGAAACCGCTCTGGGGCTACCGGGTGGCGGTGGCGGGGATCGTCGGCGTCGCCCTGCTCAGCTTCTTCGTCTGGCAACACCACCTCTTCGTCAGCGGCCTCAACTCCTCGCTGCGGCCCTTCTACATGTTCTCCACCGAGGCGATCTCGGTGCCGACCGGGCTCGTCTTCCTGGCCGGGATGGGGACGCTGTGGCGGGCGAAGATCCGCTACACGGTGCCGATGCTGTTCTGCCTCGCCTGGTTCTTCAACTTCTTCGTCGGCGGCGCCTCCGGCGTGTTCTTATCCGACGTGCCCAGCGACGTCGCCACCCACGGCAGCTTCTTCGTGATGGCCCATTTCCACTACACGATCATGGGCGGGTTGGTCTTCACCTTCTTCGCCGCGATCTACTACTGGGTGCCGAAGATGTTCGGCGTGATGCTCAACGAACGGCTCGGCAAGATCCACTTCTGGATGATGTTCATCGCCTTCAACTCGACCTTCTTCCCGCTCTTCGCGCTCGGCCTGATGGGGATGCCGCGCCGGGTCGTGACCTACCCCTCGCACCTGCAGCCGCTCAACATCTGGGTCTCGGTCTCGGCCTTTGTGCTGGGCGCCTCGATGCTCGTCTTCCTCGCCAACGTCGTCTACTCGCTGGTGATCGCGCGCAAGCCGGCGCCCGCCAACCCCTGGGACTCGAAGTCGCTGGAGTGGCAGACGCCGACGCCGATCCCGGTCAACGATTACGAGCGCCAGCCTGTGATCGACTCGGACCCCTACGAATACGGCATCCCGGCCGGCCCGCCGCAGCCGGCCGAGGCGCCGGCCTCGGGATAGGAGCGGATCGTGAGCGAAGCCAGAGGGGAACGGATCGACACCAGCGTCGAGTCGCCGCAGCTGCACGAGCGGATCGACCGGGTCGGCTTCGCGCTGATCGCGGGGGCGACGGTGATGTTCTTCCTCGGCTTCGTCTTCGCCTACTTCTACCTGCGCTCGCTCGACAACAACGAACTCTGGCGCCCGGCCGGGGTCGAACCGCCGAGCGGCTACGGGGTCGCGATCGCCGCCGCGCTGGTGCTCAGCGCCGCCGCCTTCCTCTACGCGGCGCGGGCGGCCCGCGCCGGCAGAGCCTGGGTCGCCGCCGCGGGGGTCGCCGTGGCGCTCGGCCTGTTCGCCTGCATCGCCCAGGGCGTCGAGTACGCGCACCTCTCCTTCGGCCCCGAAAGCGGCGGCTACGCCAGCGTCTTCTTCGGCTGGACGGCGCTCTACGTCGTCGTCGCGCTGCTGGCGATCTACCGGGTCGAGTCGGTTTTCGCGGCCGGGCTGCGCGGCCGCGGCAAGGGTGACGAGCTGCCCGAGGGCTTCGCCCCCGCGGCCTATTACTGGGCGCTGCTGGCGGCGATCGGGGTACTCGCCTGGGTCGTCCTCTACCTGGTCTAGATGGCCGTGGCGGCGCTGACCACGCCCCTCGACTGGACCGGCGGGCCGGCGCTGATCTGGGTCCTCGGCGCGGCGGCTCTCTACCTGCTCGGCGGCAGGGGTCGGCGCGCCCCGCGGGCGGCCGATCGTTGGCGCGGCGTCGCCTTCTTCGCCGGCCTGGCGGCGATCCTGCTCGCCCTCGACTCGCCGCTCGACGAGCTCGCCGACGAGCTCTTCTGGGCGCACATGGTCCAGCACGTCCTGCTGATCGGGGTGGCGGCGCCGTTGCTGGCCCTGGGTCGGCCGTGGACGCGGATGTGGCGCGGCGTCCCGGGGCGCTGGCGGCGGCCGGTCTCCCGCCGGCTCACCTCGGCGCCGCGCTGGTCGCCGCTGCGGCGGCTGGCGACGTTCCTCGCCGGCGGCCTCGTCTCCTGGCTGATCTTCAACCTCGACTTCTGCGCCTGGCACCTGCCGGTCCTCTACGACGCGGCGCTGCGCTCCGACGCCGTGCACGCCGCGGAGCACTTCATCTTCTTCGCCACGGCGCTGCTGTTCTGGACCCGGGTGATCTACTCGCCGCCGTGGCGCTCGCGGCTCAGCGAGCCGGCCAAACTCGCCTACCTGGGCGGAACGCTGGTCGTCGGCTGGGTGCTGGCGATCGTCCTGGCGCTCGCCACCTCGCCGCTCTACGCCGCCTACGCGGAGGAGTCGACCAGGCCGGGCCAGATCTCCGCGCTGACCGACCAGCAGTTCGCCGCCGGGGTGATGTGGGTGCCCGCCTCGCTGCCTTACACGATCGCGAT
Organism: uncultured Solirubrobacterales bacterium; assembly: GCA_963837695.1. Classification (GTDB taxonomy): domain Bacteria; phylum Actinomycetota; class Thermoleophilia; order Solirubrobacterales; family 70-9; genus VRUE01. Next base: position 68,348 of record CAWINZ010000003.1, read on the forward strand.
TGTGCTGATCGCCTACCGTTGGCTGGGGTCTCGCGAGGCGCGAGGCCGCGGCGGTCCCGCAAAACCGCTTCCGACTGGAGTTGGATGAGATGCAACCGATGCAGATACTGACCGCAGCCGCCGGCTGGACGAGCTTCTCCGGGGTCTTCTCGACCGTCTTTCCGCTGGTCGTGCTGATCGCCGTGCTCACCGCCTACGCGGTGGTGAGCCGGAAGCACCCTTGAGCCGCCGCTTCGCCGCGGTCGCGATCGTCCTCGCGGCGCTCGGCGGGGTGCTGATCGGCATCGTCGTGCACCAGCTCGGTAGCGGCGGCTCCGGCGCGAATGGCGCGGCCGAGGCCCGCGTCCGGGGCCAGGCGGTCTGGCCGGCGGGCCTGCGCGAGGCGCCGGAATTCTCGCTGCGCGACCAGGCCGGAGAGCGCTTCGCGCTCGGCTCGCTGCGCGGCCGGCCGGCGATCCTCACCTTCATGGACTCCCAGTGCCACCAGGAGTGCCCGCTCGAGGGCCGGGCGCTCGCCGCCGCCTTCCGCAGGGTGCCGCGCGCCGAGCGCCCCGCCGTCGTCGCGGTCAGCGTCAATCCCTGGGCCGACACGCCGGGCTCGGCGCGCCGGGCGATGAAGCGCTTCGGCCTGGCCGGCTTCGAGTGGCGCTGGCTGCTCGGCTCGAAGGCGCAGCTGGCGCCGGTCTGGCGCAAGTACGGGATCGAAGTGCGGCGCACGACCGGCGACATCGAACACACCGACGCGATCTACCTGATCGACTCCCACGGCGACGAGCGGGCCGGGATGGTCTACCCCTTCCTGCCCACCTGGGTCAGCAACGACCTCGAAGTGTTGGCGGTTGAAGACGGCTCGTCGTAGGGAGGGAGCCCACCGGACTCCCTGCATCAGCGGGAGTCTCGGCGGGTGGCGGGCGAGCTGGCTGTGGCTCAGCCTGAATCTCAGGGGCCGGGCGTCGTTTCGCTGCTGTGGCTGGAGTGAGGTTTGTGCGAGCGGAGGAACTTGAGGATGGTGTCGGGGTTGTGCACCGCGCCGCCGGCGACGAGGACGAGGAAGCCGACCCCGATCAGCAGCAGGGCGATCCCGATCACGATTCCGAACAGCGAAAGCCGTTCGGCCATGTAGCCGGTGTTGAGCGCGGTCGCCAGCGCGGTCTCGGTGATCCAGGTTTCGCGTGCCCCGTTCTCGGCCGGTTCGCCGGTTTCCCGATCGATCGCGGCGAACTGTTCGTTGCTCGTGCCGCCACCCGGCGACAGTTCGCTCTTCGGCGTGCCCGGCTTGGCTTCGAACTGGCCCATTTCCGAATAGGTGAAGCCGCCGGTCGCCTCCAGTGCGTGAATCCGCATGTAGTCGGCGAAGCAACGGGCGCTTTCGCCGTTGTCGACCGGCTTTTCGGCGACGTCGCAGGTCGGCAGGCCGACGCTGGCCGGCAGGCCGGCTTCGCTCGCCTCGGCCGCGATCGCTTCCGGGCTCATGTCGGGCGTGCCGACGATGCTCTGCCGGCTGAGTTCGGTCGAGACGGTGTTGCTGCCGTTCGCCCCCATCACGATCGAGACGACGCCGAAGGCGATCAACACGATCCCCGCGACGATCCCACCGAGCTCCAGTCCTCTGCGCATTTTTCTTGGCTCCTCCGTTGTGGTGAATTGCATTACGTTCCGAAACCTGCGACGGCGACGTTCTCACGCCGACCGTGGCTCCAACTTCCGTGCATAGAGCGGATCTCGCTCGGTGGAAACCCGCAGATCGAACCACGTCACGACGCCGATCCACGCCGGTTTGCGGGCGTCGCGCCTGGTGTCCCGACACTAGACTGTGGCCACCATGGCCACGGAGCCGCGGCAGAGGCCGCTGGACGAGCTCGAGGCGGAGCGTACGACGATGTCGGGACACCCGATCGCGCCGCTCTACGGGCCCGAGCAGGCGCCCGCCGATCCCGCGGAGTCGGTCGGTCGGCCGGGCGAGTACCCGTTCACCCGCGGGCCCTACGAGTCGATGCACCGGGGCAAGTTGTGGACGATGCGCCAGTTCGCCGGTTTCGGCACGGTCGAGGAGACCAACGAGCGCTTTCACTACCTGCTCGACCACGGCCAGACGGGGCTCTCAACCGCCTTCGACATGCCGACCCTGATGGGTTACGACTCCGACCATGAGCGCAGCCTCGGCGAGGTCGGCCGCGAGGGGGTCGCCGTCGACAGCCTCGACGACATGGAACAGCTCTTCGACGGGATCCCGCTCGGCGGCGTCACCACCTCGATGACGATCAACGCGCCGGCGGCGATCCTGCTCGCCTTCTACGTGCTCGTCGGCGAGCAGCAGGGAGTCTCGGCGGAGAAGCTCGGCGGCACGATCCAGACCGACATCCTCAAGGAGTACATCGCGCAGAAAGAGTGGTGCTTCCCGATCGAGCCGGCGATGCGCCTGGTCACCGACATGATCGAGTGGTGCACGGAGAACATGCCGCGTTGGCACCCGGTCTCGATCTCCGGCTACCACATCCGCGAGGCCGGTTCGACCGCCCAGCAGGAGCTCGCCTTCACGCTCAAGGACGGCTTCACCTACGTCGAGCGGGCGCTCGAGCGCGGCCTCGACATCGACGACTTCGCCCCCCGCCTCTCCTTCTTCTTCAACGCCCACATCGACTTCTTCGAGGAGATCGCCAAGTACCGGGCGGCGCGCCGGATCTGGGCGCGCGAGCTGCGCGACACCTACGGCGCCAAGCGCGAGGAGTCGATGCGGCTGCGCTTCCACGCCCAGACGGCGGGGGTATCCCTGACCGCCCAGCAGCCGCTCAACAACGTCGTCCGCACCTCGATCGAGGCGCTGGCCGCGGTGCTCGGCGGCACCCAGTCGCTGCACACCAACTCCTTCGACGAGGCGCTGGCCCTGCCAACCGAGGAGGCGGTGCGGGTGGCGTTGCGCACGCAGCAGGTGATCGCCTTCGAGTCGGGCGCGCCGAACACGCCGGACCCGCTCGGCGGTTCCTGGTTCGTCGAGAAGCTGACCGATGAGATGGAGGCCGCCGCCTACGACTACTTCGCCCGCATCGACGAGCTGGGGGGGATGGTCGAGGCGATCCGCCGAAACTTCCCCCAGCGCGAGATCGCCGACGCCGCCTTCACCTACCAGCGCGAGGTCGACGAGCGCAGCCGCATCGTCGTCGGCGTCAACGACTTCGTCCAGGAGGGCGAAGAGCCGACGCCGATCCTGCGCATCGACCCGGGCCTGGAACGCAAGCAGACCGACCGCCTGGCGGCGACCCGCGCCCGCCGCGACGGCGCCGCGGTCGAGGCGGCCCTCGCCGAGCTCAAGCGCGCCGCCGCAACCGAGGCGAACCTGATGCCGCCGATCATCGCCGCCGCCCGTGCCCGCACCACCGAGGGCGAGATGATCGCGGCTCTGCAGGAGGTCTTCGGCACCTACACCGAGTCACCCGTCTTCTAACCGGACCCCCCAACCCGCGACCCCACGCGTCCCTTTCCGCGAATGGTCACTTTGCCCCCCGATTCGGGGGCAAATGGTTCAGCCGAGCCCATTCGCGCGTGCGATGGTGGCGCGGAGAACCCTTCGGACGTGTGAAGCTTCGTGCTTGATCTGCCAGTGGGAGAAGCGCAGCGGCCACATCCCGGCCGCGAGGTGCGCCTGATCGCGTTCCAAGCCGCGCCGTTGTTGAGACGCGGTGCGGTGGTACTTCAGTCCGTCGGTCTCAAGCACGATCCCGAGCTCAGGCCAGAAGAAGTCGACCTCGTAGCCGTTCACCCTGGTCTTCGTATCCGGCACGGGAAGGCCGACCCTGCGCGCCAGCGGCCTCATCAGCTGCTCCAGCTCGGAGTCGCTGAGTCGGAAGGTGAGGGGATCGAGGAGCTTTCGCAGCGACGCTACGCCTGGTTGACCGCGGTAGCGGTCGAGCGAGATATGCAACGCATCTGCTCGTACCCGGTCGAGCTTGTCGGCCTCGTTGACAGCGCGCTCGAGCTGCATCGGCCGCAGGCTCGTGGCCTGGTCGATCAAAGTGCGTGTGGGCGACGTGAGGGGAATCCCTTCGTGGCTGGTGACGTCGTCCATCACCGCCTGGGTGCGCCGATGGACGCGGATCGATGCTTGCCGACGCCGTTTCGCCGATGGCACGGATATGGCGATCGGGCCCTGCTCCGCTCCGAATCCCCACAGTGCCGCCGCGCTGCCATGGCTCAGCACCGCATTCGGCCCGCAGGCGAGCACCGCCGCCATCCAGCGTCCGCGTCTTCCCAGCAGCGGTCTTCCCACGGCGTAGACGCCGCGCCAGACCGGATGCAGCCGCCCGGAGGCAATTCGCCGCTCGATCTGGCGGGGGCTGAATCCCTGGCCGAGAAGCTGCTGCCGCGCGACCACACCGTGCTGTCGCCGCACCAAGGCCCAGATCGCCGCGCCCCGGCCGAGCCCATCCGACGACTGGTCATTTGACCCACGCATAGGGTGGTAAAGGGTTCAGCGGCGCGATTTCTCCCCCCGGTCGTCTAACCTCCCGGGCCGCATGGAGGCAGCAACCGCCCGCAAGATCCGTGTCGTCGTCGCCAAGCCTGGCTTGGACGGGCATGACCGCGGCGCCAAGATCATCGCCCGGGCGCTGCGCGATGCGGGGATGGAGGTGATCTACACCGGCCTGCACCAGACGCCGGAGCAGATCGCCGAGACGGTGATCCAGGAGGACGCCGACGCGGTCGGCCTCTCGATCCTCTCCGGGGCCCACATGACGCTGGTGCCGAAAGTCGTCGAGTTGCTGAAGGCGCAGGGCGTCGACGATGTCCTGGTCACGGTCGGGGGCACGATTCCGGCCGAGGACATCCCCGAGCTCAAGGAGCTGGGCGTCGCCGCCGTGTTCACGCCTGGCGCCGGCACCGACGAGATTGTCGATTTCATCCGCGAGGGCGCCGAAGAGCGCCACGAGCGGGAAGAAGCTTGAAGTAGATGAAACCGAGCGTGATCTCGATCACGCCGAATGCCACATGTCCTGATGTATAGATAGACTGATTGACTGGTCAGTCAACAGCCTGAAGCAACAGCCAAGGAGGCTTGAAAGTTGAAGATCTGCGTCCTGGTCAAGGAGGTTCCGGACGCCGCAGTCCAGAAGCGCATCGACTCCACGACGATGCGTTTGGACCGTAGCGGCGAGAAAAACCTCAACCCCTTCGATACCCACGCCATTGAGGCCGCCATGCAGATCAAGGAGGGCGGCGCTATCCCGGTCGAGGAGGTCGTCGCGGTGACGATGGGCCCCGACTCGGCGGTCCGCGCGCTGCACAAGGCGGTGGCGCTCGGCGCCGACCGCTCGGTGCACCTCTCCGACGACGCGCTGTCGGGCTCCGACGTCTGCGCCACCGGCTACTCGCTCGCCAAGGTGCTCGAGTCCGAGAGCCCGGACCTGGTGCTGCTCGGCCAGCAGTCCGACGACGGCGAGTGCTACACGATCGGCGCCGTCGTCGCCGACCACCTGAAGATGCCCTCGCTGACGCAGGTGATCAAGATCGACGTCAGCGACGGCAAGCTGCGCTGCGAGCGCCAGGCCGAGTACGGCTACGACACGGTCGAGATCGAGTTGCCGGCCGTGATCAGCGTCGGCGACGCGATCAACGAGCCCCGCTACCCGAGCCTCAAAGCGATCATGGGGGCGAAGAAAAAACCGCTCGACGGCAAGGCCACCGGCGACGTCGGCATCGAAGCCGGCATGGTCGGCGAGGGCGGCTCCAAGACGACGGTCCTCGCGCTCAACCCGCCGCCTCCCAAGGAAGCGGGCGAGATCATCGAGGACGAGGACACCAACGAGACGGTCGAAAAGATCGTCGCCTGGCTCGACGAGAGGAAGCTGATCTAGATGAGTGGCATCCTGACTTACGCCCTCCACGACGACGAGGGCAACTTCAACAAGAACTCGCTCGGGGCGATCTCCGAGGCGGCCAAGCTGGCCGGCGAAATCGGCGGCGAGGCGGCCGTCATGGTGGTCGGCGATATCGCCGACGACGCCTGCGCCGGGCTCGGCAACTGGGGCGCGGCCAAGGTCTACCGGGCCAAGGGCGTGCCCGAGGGCCTCGCTCAGCCGATCGTCGACGCGATGGCCAAGGTCATCGCCGATGAGGGCTTCGGCTACGCGCTGTTCGGTGGCGGCCTGCTCGGCTTCGAGATCGGCGCCGGGTTGACCGCTCGGCTGAACGCCGGCGTGACGATGGAGGTGACGCAGGTCAAGGTGCAGGACGGCAAGCTGGTCGTCGAGCGCCCGATCCTGCAGGATTCCCAGATCGCCGACGTCGGCTACGTCTCAGAGCCGGGCATCATCATCGGCCGGCTCAACGCCTTCGACGCCAAGGAGAGCGGTGGCACGGCTGAGGTGGTCGACGTCGAGGTCGAGCTCTCGCCCTGGTCGACCAAGGCGACGCTGGTCCAGCGCGGCGAGCAGCGCGGCGCCGACGTCAACATCGAGGATGCCGACATCCTCGTCGGCGGCGGCCGCGGGCTTGGCGCCGCTGAGGGCTTCAAGCAGTGCGAGGAACTGGCTGAGGCGATGGGCGGGGCCGTTGCCGCGACCCGCGCCGTGGTCGACGCCGGCTGGTACCCCTACGCGGCTCAGATCGGCCAGACCGGCAAGACGGTCGCGCCGAAGCTCTACCTGGCCGCCGGCATCTCCGGCGCGATCCAGCACAAGGTCGGGATGCAGAGCTCGGAGAACATCCTCGCGATCAACAAGGACCAGAACGCGCCGATCTTCGAGTTCTCGGATCTCGGCGTGGTCGGCGATCTGCACAAGATCGTCCCCAAGCTGACCGAGGCGATCAAGGCGAAGAAGGGCGGCTGAGCGAGAGCTCAGCCGCTGCAAAGGAGCGTAGAGATGCCTGCCGTAAAGCCGATCGACTACCCGCCCCCGTTCGACTCCGCCGACGTGATCGGCCCGCCGACCGATCCGGTCGAGGACCGGATCGAGGTCGGTGTCGCGATCGTCGGCGGCGGCCCGGCGGGCCTCGCCTGCGCCAACAAACTGATGCAGTTGCTCGAGGACGAGCCGGAGCTGACCGAGAAGCTCGGCGAAGTCCCGGTCGCGGTGATCGAGAAGGGCAAAGTGTCCGGCGCGCACCTGCTCTCCGGCGCCAACGTCGACCCCTCGGCGATGACGCGGCTGTTCCCGGACATGGACCCTGGCGAGTGGCCGTCGGTCTACCAGGAGGTGACCAAGGACGCGACCTACTTCCTCACCTCCAAGGCGGCGATCCCGCTGAAGCCGCCGCCGCCCAACTTCCGCAAAGAGGGGACCTACACGATGTCGGTCTCCAAACTGGGCCGCTTCCTCGCCGACAAAGCCGAAGAGGCCGGCGTCTACATCCTCGCCGAGACCGCCGCGACCAAGCTGCTGGTCGAGGACCGGATCGTCAAGGGCGTGCGCTCGGGCGATCGCGGTCGCGGCAAGGAGGGACAGGAGCTCGGCAACTTCGAGCCCGGTTCCGACGTCGTCGCCAAGGCGACCGTCCTCGCCGAGGGGACGATCGGCCACCTCACCTACTCCGCCTTCGACTACTTCGACATGTGCAACGGCTCCGACCCGCAGGCCTGGGAGCTCGGGGTGAAGGAGATCTGGGAGGTCCCCAAGCCGCTCGACCGGGTGATTCACACGCTCGGCTGGCCGCTGCGCTGGGGGGCCAAATACAAGGAGGCGGGGGGCAGCTTCATCTACCCGATGGGCGAGGACAAGGTCTGCTTCGGCCTCGTCGTCGGCCTCGACTACACCGACGCCACCTTCTCGGTCCACGACGAGCTGCAGCGCTTCAAGACCCACCCCTTCATCGCCAAGATCATCGAGGGAGGCAAGCGGGTCGGCTGGGGCGCCAAGACGATCCCCTCGGGCGGCTACTGGTCGCTGCCGAAGCGCTTCTCGGTGCCCGGCATGCTGGTCGCCGGCGACGCCGCCGGGATGGTCAACATCGCCGAACTCGCCGGCGTCCACTACGCGATGCACGCCGGCATGTACGCGGCGGAAGCGATCGTCGAGTCGCTGAAGAAGGACATCGAGTCGGTCAACTTCTCCTCCTACGACGAGGCGATCCGCAACTCGGTGATCGAGAAGGACCTCTACAAGTCGCGCAACATGAAGCAGCCGCTGACCAAGGGGCTGATCGCCGGCGGCATCGTCGCCAACGCGCTGGTCGCGACCAAAGGCAACTTCCCGCCCGGCCACTGGAAGGTCGAGGACAACGCCGAGCCGGCGATGCACCTCGGCAAGGCCGCGAGCCGCTACCCCAAGCCCGACAACGAGGTCACCTTCAACAAGCTCGACTCGGTCTTCCTCTCCGGCAACGCGACCCGCGACGACGCCCCCAACCACGTCCGCATCCAGACCAGGGTGCCGCGCGAGATCGCCCAGACCTGGGTCTCGATGTGCCCGGCCCAGGTCTACGAGATCCCCGACGAGCAGCTCGAGAACGGCGCCGCCGAGGTTGACGTCCACGTCACCGCGTCGAACTGCGTCCAGTGCGGTGCGATCACCGCCAAGGGTGGCCGCCTGACGCTGCCCGAGGGCGGCGACGGGCCGCTTTACCAAGAGACGTAGCCCGACGACCGAGATTTGTCAGTAGGGCGTTCCACTGTTGGAACGATCTGCGCGCCACGTGTGCGCTCCGGCCCCCTACGTTCGGGCCATGCTCGGGGGCGCCCTTCTCAGCCAGTCGGCGACCATCGTCGGATTAATGGCCGGCTGGATCGCCGTGGGCGGATTCATCGGCCATGCATATCCAAGCCTCTCCGGCGGATCCGATTCCGAACTCAAGCGCCGAACGACCATCGGAGGCTTGGCGGGCCTGGCGCTTGCGATGCTGACGGTCGTGCTGTCCGTAGCTGTTGGTTAATCTATTGTCTGAATACCAGAAAGGAGAGGCCATGACCGAAGCGAAGGCGTTGATCCTCCTGTTCATCGGAATGGGGGTGGCCGATGCTGTCTTGACAACGGCACTGCTTCTCACCAATGCGAGCGGGGCGGTGCTTGGCCTGGTGATCACGGTCTTGGTCGTGCTTTGCGCGTTTCTTTCGTCCTTGGTGGTGACCCACTACAGCGCGTTGAAGGAGCGCCGGAAGCGCGAAGAAATTTTGCTGCGCTAGGACCCGGGTGGGGCGGTAGCGTCCCCATCGTGCTGGCCCTGGGCATAGTCGCTGCTGTCGGAGCTTCGCTGCTCTACAACACCTCGATCGCCTTGCAGGCGTTGGAGGCTCGGGAGGTTCCCGGGGAGCATTCGCTGCGGGTGTCGTTGATCGGCAAGCTGGTGCGGAACAAGCGCTGGTTGGGGGCCACGGCGCTGGGGTTGGTCGGGTGGCCGTTGGAGATCGTGGCGCTGCTGCTGGCACCGCTGACGGTGGTGCAGCCGTGCCTGGCGAGCGGGCTGATCCTGCTGCTCTGGCTCGGCGCGACGCGGCTGGGGGAGGCGCCGGGAACGCGGGAGTTCGTCGCGGTGGCGGCGATCGTCGCCGGCGTCGGCGGCGTCGCCTGGGCGGCGCCGGAGCGCACTACGGACCATGCCGGAGCCGTGGCTATCGCCGCCGCCCTCGCGTTGGTCGCACTCCCGATCGCCGCCCCGTACCTGCTGCGCGTGCGTATCCGACATTCACCACACCAGGGGGGGGTCGAAGTCGGATGGGCGCGTGCGTTGGGGATCCTGATGGTGATCAGCGCGGGCGCCGGCTACGCCTGGACCGCGATCGCCAGCAAGCTGCTCACCGACGAGCTGGCCGCCGGGGCGATCCTCGTCGCCGTTCTTTGGCTGGGCACCGCAGCCGCCTCGGAGGGCCTGGCGCTGCTCAGCGAGATGAGCGCCCTGCAGCGCCGCGCCGCCACGCACGTCGCGCCGGCGATGTTCGCGGTCCAGATCCTCGTCCCGGTGCTGCTGGCGCCGCTGATCTTCGGCGAGTCCTGGGGCGACACGCCGCTCGGCGGCGTCGCCCTGGTCGCCTTCATGGGGCTGGCCGTCGCCGGCACCGTGCTCCTCGCCGGGTCCAAGGCGGTCGGCGCCGTCATGTCTGCCGCCCACGACAGCGACCGGCCGACGGGCCTAAAACCGGCCATATAGGCCGGTTTTAGGCCCGTCGGCCGGTTTCGCTGCTAGCCTGACGAGCGCTCTTGGCCTCCCCAGTCAGCCCTCCGCTCGACGCGAGCAAGTTTGCGATCGGGTTCGATCACCGCGACCGCGCTCGTCTCTTCGAGCTGTGGACGCAGGTGCTCGACTCCGAGCAGTGGTCGGAGGGCAAGGTGCTGGAGGCTTTCGAGCAGCGCTGGTCGCGCTGGAACGACCTGCCCAGCCTGGGCCTGTCCAGCTGGGCCGGCGGCGCCCTCGCCGCGCTCGAGTTCGCCGGTGTGCGCGGCGAGACCGTGCTCTGTCCGTCCAACACCTTCATGGCCTCGCCGCTGGCGGCGATCAACGCCGGGGCCGAGGTCGAGTTCGTCGACTGCAACCGCGGCGACCTCTGCATGTCGTTCGAGGACTTCGAGCGCAAGGCGGAGCGCCTCAAGCCGCGGGCCGCGATCCTCGTCCACATCGGCGGCCACATCGCCTTCGACTCCGAACGGATCGCCGCCTACTGCCGTGAGAACGGGATCTTCCTGCTCGAGGACTGCGCGCACGCACACGGCGCCGAGTGGGGCGAGCGCAGGCCCGGCAGCTTCGGCGACGCCGGCGTCTACTCGCTGTATGCGACCAAGACCGTCTCCACCGGCGAGGGGGGCGTGCTCGTCTCCTCGAACCCGGAGCTGATCGAGTTCGCCGCCAAGTTCCGCAACTACGGCAAGTTCGAGCACGAGGTCGACGGCCTCAACTTCCGGATGAGCGAGTTCACCGCTGCCCTCGGCCTCGTCCAGGCCGACCGCATGGAGGAGATCGTCGCCTGGAAGAACGCCTACGCGGCCGAGCACCTCGACGCCCTGCACCCGGCGAGGCCCGAGCTCCCCGACGGGATGACCTCCGGCCTCTACAAGTACATAGTCTTCGCCCCGATCGAGAAGTCGACCGGGCGGGTCTATGAGGAGCCCTGCCACCGGATCATGGGCCGCGACGAGCGCCTTCCCAACACCGACTGGGTGGCCGAGAACCACTGGTGCGTGCCGCTCTACTACCGCCCGGAGAGCCGGGACGAAGTCCTCGCAAAGGAGGAAGCATGAGGGTTCTGGTAACCGGCGGCGGTGGCTTCATCGGCTCGCACGTCGTCGACCGACTGATGCGCGACGGCCACACACCGCGGATCTTCGATCTCAGCGCCTCGCCCTACCACTCGCCGCTCGAAGTCGAGACCTTCACCGGCAGCATCACCGACCCCGCCAACCTCGACCTGGCGATGCGCGACTGCGACGCGGTGATCCACCTCGCCGCGGTCGCCGACGTCGCCCACGTCCTCGCCGACCCGGTGCTGGCCGAGGAGGTCAACACGCGCGGCACTCTCAACGTGCTCGAGGCGGCCTGTCGGGCCGAGGTCGGTCGCGTCGTCTACGGCTCGACCACCTGGGTCTACAGCGACTGCGCCGAGCAGGCCGTCAGCGAGGAGACGCCGATCCCGGCCCCGCGCCACCTCTACACCGCGACCAAGCTGGCGGGGGAGACCTACTGCGCCGGCTACGCCGAGCTCTACGACCTCGAGTACACCGTGCTTCGCTTCGGCATCCCCTACGGCCCGCGCGCCCGCGCCGCCGGCGTCGTCGCCAAGTTCACCGATCTGGCCTTCGAAGGCAAGGCGCTGACGATCGCCGGCGACGGCAGCACTACTCGCAGCTTCATCTACGTCGAGGACCTGGCCGACGGGATCGTCGCCTCCCTGGCCCCTGCGGCCGCCGGGCGCACCTACAACCTCTCCGGCGACGAGGTCGTGACGATTCTCGAAATCGCCGAGCGGGTGCAGGAAAACACTGACAACTGCGAGATCGTCCACACGCCGCCGCGCCCGGGCGACTTCCCCGGCAAGGAGATCTCCAACGAGCGGGCGCTGGAGGAGATCGGCTGGAAAGCGGCGACGAGCTTCCGCGAGGGCGTCCGTCGCTACGTCGAGTGGGTGCGCAACACGACGCGGCCGCCCGACCCGATCCCCAGCCTGAAGCCGGTTCTGAGCCACAACGGCAACGGCGACGGCCGCGCTCCAGGGTCGCTGCTGGAGGGGGCGAGCGAGGAGACAGGCGAGCGCCCGCCGCGAGTGCTGGTGCTGACCGCCGACATCGGCGAGGGCCACGACCTGCCCGCGCGGATGATCAAGGAGGACGTCGAGCGGGAGATTCCCGGCGCCACGGTCGAGATCGTCGACGGCCTCAAGGCGATGGGCCGGATCTCCTCCTCGGTGGCGCGCGACGGATCGCGCTTCACCTTCCGCTGGATGCCCTGGCTGTTCGATCTCCAGTACTGGCTGATCACCAAGTTCGCGCCGACCCGCTGGCTGATGCACCACCTCAGCTACCTGGTCGGCGCCCGCGGCCTGATGCGCGTCGTCGAAGAGCACCAGCCCGACGTCGTCGTCTCCACCTACCCCGGCGTGACCGCGGTGTTGGGCATGCTGCGCGAGAATCGGCGCCTGTTGGTCCCGGTGCACTCGGCGATCACCGACCTCGCCGGGCTGCGCTACTGGGCGCACCCCGGGGTCGACCTCCACTTCGTCACCCACCCCGAGTCGATCGAGGAGGTCGAGCGACTGGTCGGGCCGGGCAGCGTCGAGTGGATGCGCCCGCCGATCGCCCGCGACTTCCTGATGCCCCGCACCCGCGCCGCCGCGCGCGAGGCGCTCGAGGTGCCCGCCCACGCCCGCATGGTCCTCGTCTCCGGAGGGGGCTGGGGAATCGGCGACCTCGAAGGCGCGATCGACGCGGCGCTGGCCGGCGAGGACACGCTTGTCGTCTGCATCGCCGGCCGCAACGAGTCGGCGCGAGAGAAGCTGGAACAGCACTACGCGGGGAACGAGCGGGTCCGGGTGCTCGGCTTCACCGAGCAGATGAGCGACTGGATGGCGGCCGCCGACGCGATGGTCCACTCGACCGCCGGGCTGACCGTGCTCGAGGCCCACATCCGTGGCTGCCCGGTCGTCTCCTATGGCTTCTCGGCCGGACACCTGCGGGCGAACAACGCCGCCTTCGAGCGTTTCGGCCTGGCCGAGGTGGCGCGCTCCGAGCACGAGCTGACCTCGACGCTGCGGCACCTGACCAAAGAGCGCCGCTCACCCGACTCCAGCTTCGCCTCGCTGCCCTCGATCGCCTCGCGCGTGCTCACGGCACGCCCGCGGATCAAGCCGCAGCCCGTGTGGCGGCTGCGGATGGAGCGGGTCGCCGCTGCCGTCAGCGTCGCCGCCCTGGCGGTCGTCCTCCTGCTCACGGTGATCGATCGCGAAGCCCCCTACAAGGTGGTCGCCAAACCGCTGGAGGGGCGCATCCACTTCGGCAAGGACGAAGACGAAGGCACGCCTGCGGTGCAGGAAGCACACCCGGCCGCCGCGCCCGCCGCCGCCCGCGAAGGTCGTTGATCGGAGCCGCCCTCGCTCCGGTCTCGCCGCGCGTCGCGGCGCGGCTCGGGATCATGCGCCGTCAGGAGGGGGTCGAGGGCGTGGCGCTCAGCTTCGACGACGGCCCCCACCCGCAGGGCACGCCGATCGTGCTGGAGATCCTGCGCGAGGCGGGCGCGCCGGCGACCTTCTTCCTCGCCGGCGAGCAGGTCGAGCGCCGCCCGGCGCTGGCGGCGGAGATCGTCGCCGCCGGCCACCGGGTCGGGCTGCACTGCCATCGCCATCGCAATGCCCTGCGACTGACCGGCCGGCAGTTCGGCGAGGACGCCGAGCGGGGACGCGCCGCGATCGAGGGGGCGACCGGGCAGGCGATCGCCGATCACCGCCCGCCCTACGGCATATACAGCGGCTCCGCGCTGCGGACGGTTCGGCAGCGCGGCTGGCGACCCGTCCTCTGGTCGCGGTGGGGGAGGGACTGGCGCGGCCGCGCGACGGGACGCTCGATCGCCCGGCTGGCGACCGGCTCGGCCCGCGACGGGGACATCGTCCTCCTACACGACGCCGACTACTACAGCGCTCCCGGTTCCTGGGTGCGCACCGTGGCGGCGCTGCCGATCATCCTCGAGGAGCTCGGCAGCCGCGGGCTCAGCATTGCCTCGCTGCGCCGCTGAGTCGGCGGCGCGAGGGTCCACTGCTCGCAGCCGGCGAAGGCTTCGTCGAGCCGTCGCGCCATCGCGCTTCTCCTCGTCGGCCGGTCCTGGTCGAAGATCTCCTGGGGCATGAATCCCTCTCCGTCCTGTTGGGGTATACGGCCGACGATTTCCGATCCCTCGCACGCGTCTGGCGGCGGCGGACACTGCGCGATGCGGCGTCCTCAGTCACCTGAATAGCGCTGCTATTCAGGCTCCCTGCGTCCTTGCCTCGCTTGGTCCGGCGCTCGCCAGCCACGCACGTGGATATCGAAAATCGCCACCCGCACACCCTCTCTGGTCGATCGGACGAAAAAAAGTGCAATTAGCGGAAATCGGCAATCAAGTCCGCAAGTTGCGCCGGTTGATCCAGGGGCACGAACGTGCTCGAATCCGGGATCTCGACCAGGCGGGCGTTGGGGATGTCCGCGGCGAGCCGCTGTGCGTACTTGAGCGGGAAGAACCTGTCGCCCGGGGCCCAGGCGAGGAGGATCGGCAGATCGGAGCTGCGCAGCTTCTCGGCTGCCTCGAGGGTGTAGCGCTTGTTCATCCCGGCCGTCACCTTCTTGGCGTCGTGCTTTACGCCCGGGTCGTGCAGCGCGGGTCGCATCCACGAGGCCACCAAATCGGCCGGGATCGGTTTCTTGGCGAAGGGCTTGAAGGCGGCGCGGGCGAGCGCGCCGATCCTGAACGGCGCTGCCAGCACGTCCATGCCGCCGGGCAGTTTGGCGATCGGCGGCATCGCCTTGAAGATCCCCGGGGGGAAGTTCTCGTGCGTGTCGCAGTTGGTCAGGACGAGGCGGCCGATCCGCTCGGGGTGGCGCGTGACGAGCACCTGGGACATCGCTCCGCCTGAGTCGTTGCCGACGATCGTCACGTCGTCAAGTTCGAGCGCCTCGAGGAAGCTCGCGATCGTCGCGGCGATCCCGTAGGGGGAGAGGTCGGCATCCGGCCTCATCGCGATCTGCTGGGCGCCGATCGGCCAGTCGGGGGCGAGGCAGCGACAGCGATCGGAGAGGCTGTCGACGACACCGTCCCAGAGGCGGCCGTCGACGAGATAGCCGTGGACGAAGACGACCGGCTTGCCCTCGCCGGCCTCGCGGTAGCGGACCCTTCCATTGGGCAGGTCGATCTCGCGGCGCTGGTCTGAGTGGCT
This sequence comes from uncultured Solirubrobacterales bacterium, assembly GCA_963837695.1. GTDB lineage: Bacteria > Actinomycetota > Thermoleophilia > Solirubrobacterales > 70-9 > VRUE01. Next base: position 83,661 of record CAWINZ010000003.1, read on the forward strand.
CATTGCATCCTCCTCGGGAAGTGTTTCCGGCCGATGGGGCTGGTAAATTACATACAGACTGTATGAATGTCAAACGGACCCAGGCGGAACGATCTGAGGCGACGCGCGATGCGCTGATCGAGGCGGCACGCCCGCTCTTCGCCGCGCGGGGCTATGCCGCCGTCGGCACCGAGGAGATCGTCCGTGCGGCCGGCGTCACCCGCGGGGCGCTCTATCACCACTTCGATGGCAAGCGCGACCTCTTCGAGGCCGTCTACGAGCGGGTTGAGGTCGAGCTGGCGCAGCGCATCGCCGACGGGGCCCTCAACGCGGGAGCGGCCGAGCCGCTGGAGGCGATGCGGGCCGGCGCGGAGATGTTCCTGCGGGCCGCCACCGAGCCCGAGGCGCAGCGGATCGTCCTGCTCGACGGGCCCTCCGTGCTGGGCTGGGACCGCTGGCGGGAGATCGCCGCCGAGCATGGGCTCGGCCTGATCGAAGCGACGCTGCAGGCAGCGATCGAGGCCGGCGCGATCGCCGAGCAGCCCGTGCGTCCGCTCGCGCACGTCTTGATGGGCGCCCTCGACGAGGCGGCGATGCTGGTCGCCCGCGCCGAGGACCCCGAGCTAATGCGCGCCGAGGTCGGTCGTACGCTCGACTCGCTGCTCGCCGGGCTCGGCACGGGTTAGCCTCGGCTCGAGGAAGTCGTCGTGGGCGACGCGCCGCGACTCCTTCTGCGCGTACATCCGCACGTCGGCGAGCTGCAGGGCCGCCGCCGGGTCCGCTGCCTCGGTCGGGATCACGGCGCCGCCCCAGGAGGAGCTGACCTCGACGCCACGGTCGTACTCGACAAGCGCTTCGGCGGCATCCTTGACGACCGCGTCGAAGCGGTCCGAGGGGCAGGTCAGCAGGACGCAGAACTCGTCGCCGCCGATGCGGTAGGCCGAGCCGTCGGCGCCGGCGGCCGCGTCCAGCCGGCCGCCGAGCCGGGTCAGCAGCTGATCGCCGGCGGGGTGTCCGAAGGTGTCGTTGTAGCGCTTGAAGCCGTTGAGGTCGAAGAGGTAGAGCGCGGCCGGCTCGGTCTCGTCGATCCGCCCCCAGAGCGCCTCGAGGTCGACCTGCATGCCGCCGCGGTTGCCGAGGCCGGTCAGCGGGTCCGTCCGCACCTGGGTGAGCAGGCGACGGTTCTCACGGGTGCTCAATGCCAGCCGGAAGATCACGGCGACCATCGTCGCCGTCCAGAGGACGACCGAGAGGCCGCTGGCGACGCTGAGCAACTGCATCGAGAGGAGCCCGACCATGACCGCGGCGAAGAGCGCCGGAATGACCAGCTCGCGCCAGCGGTCGCCGCCCTCGTGCGAGCGGATCGGATCCGCATCGGGCTGCCAGAGCAGCGCGCCCAGGGCCGCGGCCGAGAACAGGTAGAGCGGGTCAATCCAGTTGCCCGGCGGGACCGCGCCGCCCGCTTCCTGCAGCGTGTAGGCGATGTCGGCGACGGCGGTGAAGGCGAGCCCGACGAGCAGCAGCGACCAAACCCGGCCCGGGTGCCAATCGGTCAGAGCGATGACGCCGACGATCGCCGCGAGCAGGCCGATGTCGGCCAGCGGATAGGCCAGCGAGGTCACGAGCGCCAGCCCGCTTTCGGTGGTGTGGTCGGCGATGAAGTCGAAGACGAAGGCGACGCCGAGGGCGGCGGTGCCGAGGGCGGCGATCGCGCCATCGGTCCAGCGACGCCAGTCGAGTTCGTGCGCGCGGGCGCGGACGAGCAGCGCCAGCCCGACGTAGGCGAGCGGGTAGAAGGCGAGGTAGAAGGCGTCGGCGGGCGAGGGGTAGGGCGGTTCCGCCGCGTTGAGGATGAACGTGGTCCAGTAGAGCTCGCCGCCGGCCCAGCAGAGGACGGCGGCGGCGAGCAGCGCCCAGGCGGCGCGCTCGCGGCGGGCGATCTCGGCGCGCAGCAGCAGAGCGACGCCGGCCGCGACGACGACCGCGTCGTAGCCGTAGCCGCCGGCGATCTCGTCGAGCCCGGCGCCGCCGAGCCCGAGCCAGTCGTGCAGCGTGATCGCCGCCGTGGCGCCGAAGAGCACCAGGGCGAGCAGGGCGCGCAGTGCCTTCGACTCCAGGGCTGTGCTTCTTGCGTCCGCAGGCGTCACGTGGTCGTATCGGCACAACTTGCGCACTTCTCTAGACTTGGTGACGATGAAGGCAGGAATTCACCCCGATTACAAGCTCGCTCACGTGCACTGCTCGTGCGGGAACCAGTTCTACACGCGCTCCACGGTGGAGGATCTGCACGTCGAGCTCTGCTCGGAGTGCCACCCCTTCTACACCGGCAAGCAGAAGCTCGTCGACACGGGTGGGCGGGTAGAGCGGTTCCAGCGGCGCGCCGCCAAGCACGCCAAGGCTTCCAAGTAGGCGATCGTGGGAGCGGAGACAGTCTCTCCGCGGGCTGAGAGCGTCTCCTCGAACGGGGCAGACCCGCTGCGCATGCCCGATGGTGCCCTGGTCGCGAAACGCGACGCGCCGGTCGGCGGCCAGGCGGTGCTGGAGGGCGTGATGATGCGCGGCGTCTCGACCTGGGCGGTCGCGGTGCGCAATCCGGAGGGCCAGGTCGAGCTCAGCTCCGAGCCGCTGGTGCCCTGGGCGAAGCGCCACCGCCTCTGGCGGGTGCCGGTGCTGCGTGGCGTCGTCGCCCTCGGTGAGTCGTTGAAGATCGGCTTCCGCGCCCTGGCGATCTCCGCCAACGCACAGTTGGAGGAGGACGAGGAGGGCGAGAAGGAGGAGATCGGCGGCTGGGTCTGGGGGCTGACGATCGTCCTCTCGATGGTGCTCGCGATCGGACTCTTCTTCGTCGTCCCGGTCGGGCTGACCAGCCTGATCAAGGACCAGCTCGGCTCGCCGCTGCTCTTCTGGTTGATCGAGGGGCTGCTGCGCACGACGATCTTCATCGCCTACATCGCCGCGATCAGCCGCCTGCCGGATCTGCGCCGCGTCTTCGAGTACCACGGCGCCGAGCACAAGACGATCTCCTGTTATGAGGCCGAAGACGAACTGGTCCCGGCGCGGGCCAAGCTCTACTCGCGCCTGCACCCGCGCTGCGGGACCAGCTTCCTGCTGATCGTGATGGTCCTGGCAATCTTCGTCTTCGCCCCGATCGGGCTGCCCGCCTGGTACTGGCTGGTCGCCTCGCGGATCCTCGGCATCCCCTTGATCGCCGGCCTCTCCTACGAGGTGATCAAGTGGGCCGGCAAAAACCGGCGCAAACGCTGGGTGCGGGCGGTGATGTGGCCGGGCCTGATGCTGCAGAACCTGACCACGCGCGAGCCCGACGAAGAGCAGCTTGCTGTGGCGATCGCGGCGTTGGACAAGGTTTTGGCCGAGGAGACTCCGCTCGAGGCGGGCGAGTCGCCGATCGAGATCGTCGCTTAGACGCTTCTGCGCGCGGGTCCTGTCGTCGAGGTGGGGGTGTCCAAGCGGGGCTGGGTTTTTCGCCAGGTGGGTGGGGCGTCTCTCTCTGAGCGGTGGGCGAAAAAGAGGACGCCGCTCCCGCTTGGACACCCCCACCTCGGCGCCACCCGCGCGAGTTGCGCCTATGGTTCACCGCCATGATCGAGGCGCTTGTCGAGCAGATTGAAAGCCGGTTCTCCGAGTTGGAGGGCTTGATGTCGGATCCCGAGGTGATTTCGGATCGGGAGCGTTATGCGGATGTCGGGCGGGAGTACCGGGAGCTGCAGCCCGCTCGGGTGTTGGCCGGGAAGTGGCGGACGCTGAAAGACGATCTCGAGGGGGCTCGGGAGTTGTTGGCGGAGGGCGAGGACGCGGAAATGCGCGGGGTCGTCGAAGAGGCGCCGGGGAAGATCGAGGCGCTTGAAGAGGAGATCCGCTTGGCGATGGTCGAGCGGGATCCGAACGACGACAAGAACGTGCTGGTCGAGATCCGGGCCGGGACCGGGGGGGACGAGGCGGCGCTGTTTGCGGGCGACCTCTACAAGATGCTTACGCGTTATGCCGAGGAGCGCGGGTTTGCGACGGAGGTGCTCTCGCAGTCGGCGGCCGAGGTCGGCGGCTTCAAGGAGGTGACCTTCGCGATCAAGGGCGAGGGCGCCTACTCGATCTTCAAGTTCGAGGGTGGTACGCACCGCGTCCAGCGCGTGCCCGAGACCGAGTCCCAGGGCCGTATCCACACCTCGACCGCGACGGTCGCGGTGCTGCCCGAGGCCGAGGAGGTCGAGGTCGAGGTCGACCAGAACGACCTGCAGATCGACGTCTACCGCTCCTCGGGGCCGGGCGGCCAGTCGGTCAACACGACCGACTCGGCGGTGCGGATCACCCACAAACCGAGCGGGATCGTCGTCTCGATGCAGGACGAGAAGTCGCAGCTGCAGAACCGTGAGAAGGCGATGCGGGTGCTGCGGGCGCGGCTGTATGAGCGCGAGCTCGCCGAGCAGCAGGCGAAGGTCGCGGCAGAGCGCAAGGCGCAGGTCGGCAGCGGCGAGCGCTCGGAGAAGGTGCGCACCTACAACTTCCCCCAGGGCCGGGTCACCGACCACCGGATCAAGCTGACCTCGCACAACATCGAAGCCGTGTTGGCCGGGGATCTCGCCGAGTTCAGCGATGCGCTGGCGGCGGAGGAGAAGCGGCAGCGGTTGGAGGCTGCGGCTGCGGCCTGAGAGCCAATCCCGGTAGGGCCTCCACTTCACCTTTCGCTTGAGAGCCAATCCCGGTAGGGCCTCCACTTAACTTTTTCGGTGTGACGCGATTGGGCTGTCGCCCGAGGCCTACACCGAAAAAGTACAAGACGTTCCGGCCCTACCGGGATAGGCTCCAGTGGTGGTCGCCGCTGCGACTTCCGGCAGCGTTCGTGAAGCCCTTGAGGCTTCCGTCGACGCACTCGCGGCAGTTGGCGTCGATACGCCGCGTTTGGATGCTGAGCTGCTCTTGGCCGAGGCGACCGGGTGGGAGCGGGCGCGGCTTGCGGCGGACCCGGAGGCAGGGGTGCCGGCGGCTGCCGCTAGGCGGTTTGGGGAGATGGTGCGACGGCGCTTGCGGCGCGAGCCGGTCGCCTACATCCTTGGACGCAAGGGTTTCCGCCATATCGAGCTGGCGGTCGATCGGCGGGTGCTGATTCCCCGGCCCGAGACCGAGCTGTTGGTCGAGTTGGCGCTGGAGTTGCAACCGCGACGGGTGCTCGACATGGGGACCGGCTCGGGCGCGATCGCTCTGGCAATTGCTGACGAGCTGCCGGAGTGCGAGGTCGTCGCGACGGATACTTCGGTGGCGGCGCTCGAGGTGGCGCGTGGGAACGCCGAGCGGCTGGGGCTCGCCACGCGGGCGAACTTCGTCGACGGGATGCTGCCCGAGACGGACACGGGCTGGGTAGGGGAGGGTGGGCCGGGAGCCTTCGATCTTGTCGTCGCCAACCTGCCCTATGTCGCTGAGATCGAATGGGCCGACCTCGAGCCGGAGGTGACCGAGTGGGAGCCGCGCGAGGCATTGCTCGCGGGGCCGGACGGGCTCGATGTGCTGCGTGCCGCGATCCCGGCTGCCGCTACGGCGGCGCCGTCGTTGGCGCTCGAGATCGGCGTGGGCCAGGCGCCTGCCGTGAGCGAGCTGCTCTTCGAGGCCGGTTTCGCGAAGGTCGAGACCCGCGCCGACCTCGCCGGCATCCCCCGCGTCGTCAGGGGCCAACAATGAGGCTCCGACCTGCATCGAGCCCCCATTTGGGGTTCGATGCAGGTCGGATGGGGCTATGACGCGGGTTGTCTCGATCGGGGGCGATGGGGCGGAGGAGGCTCGGAGTGCGCTTGAGCGGACGATCTCCTCGGGCGGGGTCGCGGTCTTTCCCGCCGATGGGCTCTACGGGCTCGCCTGCGACCCGCTCGATGCGGCGGCGATCGGGCGCATCCACGAGATCAAGGGGCGCGACGACGGCAAACCCTCGGCGGTCATGTACTTCTCGCCGCTGGCGATGCGCGAGCTGGTCGAAGGACTGGGGCCGCGCACCCGCCTGGCGCTCGCCGCCCTCCTGCCGGGCCCCGTGACCCTGGTTGTCGCCAATCCCGAAGGCCGCTACTCGCTTGCCTGCCGCGAGGACCGCTCCCGCCTCGGGGTCCGCCTGATCGGCGGGCCGCTGGCCGGCGCGATGTGCCCGTTGCTCCAGACCTCGGCCAATCTCAGCGGTGAGCCGGCGCCGGCTCGCTTCGAGGACGTCCCGGCCGAGATCGTCGCCGCGGTCGACCTGGCGATCGACGGCGGCGAGCTGACCGGCCTGCCGTCGACCGTCGTCGACCTCACCGACTTCGACGCGGAGGGCGAGTGGGCCGTGCTGCGCGAGGGAGGGCTCTCCGAAGGAGACCTAGCAGCCCGGCTGGCCGCGGTAGGGGAGTCGGACCAGTCGCCGTGAGGTGTTGTCGTTCTCGTTCGACTCGAAGAGCAATTCCTTCGGGTCGACGGTCATCGTGAAGGCGAAGCAGCCGCGCAGGCCGCTGACGTCGATCCACTGCTTGTCGTAGTCGGCCGGGTAGATGTCCGACCAGCCGACCGAGGTGCCGAGCGTGACCGTGTCGGCGTAGGGGTCCTGGTCGCAGCCGGGGTAGTGGCGGACGCTCGGCGAGCGCTTGCCGGGGCGGGTGCGCTCGAGGTCGCGCAGGCAGTAGTTGAGCTTGGGCCCGGTGCGAAGGACCGGCCCGATCTTGCCGTCCGGCCCGACCCGGCGCAGCTCGAAGCGGGCGAGCTGGTGGACCTTCCAGTAGCTGCCGCCGAAGTACGTGCCGACGTCGGTGAAATGCAGACGGGCGCCGGTCCGGAGGACGAGGCGGCCGCCGCCCTTGCGGTGGATCCGCTGGTTGACCCGCATCGTGTGCCAGCCGTCGCGGTGGCCGCGCAGCTCCATCGGGCCCACCCCGCGGCTCTCGACGTCGCTCGTCGCCCGCAACAGGAGCTTGCCGCCGTAGCTCGTCTCGTAGATTTCGCCCGGCTTGCCGATCCTCAGATTGGGGCAGAGCAGCAGGCGAGCTTCGGGGCCTTCGCAGGGATTGGCGACCTTCGCGGCGGTCGTCGACGCGAAGAGAAGCAGCGAAAGGACGGCGATCGTGATGGTCGCGGGGCTCTTCACCGACACCACGCTATCCCGGGGCGTTGGTATCGTCGCAACACGGTGACCGAGCTACCCGAAAACCTGCAGGCGGCACCTCTGAGCGAGGTCGATCCGGCGATCGCCGCCGTGCTCGACGCCGAGCTGCACCGTCAGCAGGGAACGCTGGAGATGATCGCCTCGGAGAACTTCGTCCCGCAGGCGATCATGGAAGCGGTCGGCTCGGTGCTGACCAACAAGTACGCCGAGGGCTACCCCGGCAAGCGCTACTACGGCGGCTGCGAGGAGGTCGACGTCGCCGAGCAGTTGGCGATCGACCGGGCCAAGGACCTGTTCGGTGCCGAGCACGCCAACGTCCAGCCGCACTCCGGCGCTCAGGCCAACAACGCCGCCTACATGGCGCTGCTGGAACCGGGCGACACTTTCCTCGGGATGGCGCTCGACCACGGCGGTCACCTCAGCCACGGGATGAAGATCAACGTCTCGGGCAAGCTCTACAACCCGGTGCCCTACCACGTGCGCCGCGATGACTTCCTGGTCGACATGGAGGAGGTCGAGCGCTTGGCCCAGGAGCACAAGCCGGCCCTGATCGTCGCCGGCTGGTCGGCCTACCCGCGCCAGCTCGATTTCGCCGCCTTCCGCGCGATCGCCGACTCGGTCGGCGCCAAGCTGATGGTCGACATGGCGCACTTCGCCGGCCTCGTCGCCGCCGGCGAGCACCCCAACCCGGTCGAGCACGCGGACGTCGTCACGACGACGATCCACAAGACGCTCTGCGGCCCGCGCAGCGGCATGATCCTCAGCCGCGGGGAGCACGCCAAGGCGATCGACAAGGCGGTCTTCCCCGGCCAGCAGGGCGGGCCGCTGATGCACACGATCGCCGCCAAGGCGGTGGCGATGCGGATCGCCGCGAGTGAGCCCTTCGCCGCCCGCCAGCGCCAGACGATCGCCAACGCGCAGGCGTTCGCCGCCGGGCTGGAAGCGGGCGGCGTGCCGGTGCTGACCGGCGGCACCGACGTTCACCTCGTCCTCGTCGACCTGACCCCCAGCGGGCTCGACGGCCAGACGGCAGAGGACCGACTCGAGGCGGTCGGGATCACGGTCAACCGCAACGCGATCCCCTTCGACGAGCGACCGCCGATGAACCCCTCCGGCCTGCGGATCGGCACCCCGGCGCTGACCACGCGCGGCATGGTCGAGGACGACCTGACCGAGATCGCGTCGGTGATCGCCACCGCCCTCGGCCCCGACTTCGAGGCCGAAAGAGAGTCGCTGAAAGAGCGCACGAAGGCCTTGATGGACCGGTACCCGCTCTACCCCGAGCTGGCCGCGGCAGCTGTCTGAGCAGCTCAACATCTGGGTCGACATGAGCGCCCCGGCGCATGTGCTGGTGCTGCGCCCGATCATCGAGCGGCTGCGGGAGCAGGGCCACACGGTCGAGGTGACCTCGCGCGACTACGCGCAGACGCAGGCGCTGCTCGAGCTGCATGGGATGGAGCACACGCCGATCGGCCGCCACGGCGGCGCCTCGCGGGTGCGCAAGGCGATGCGGCTCGGCGCTCGCACGACGGCGATGGTCCGCTACGGCCGCGGCCGCTCCTTCGACCTGGCGCTCGCCCACGGCTCCAACGACCTGGCGATCGCGGCGCGGCTGCTCGGCGTGCCCGAGGCCAACATGCACGACTACGAGTACGCGGTCACCCAGCACCGGATCGGCTGCCGGCTCGCCAAGCGGGTGATGTTCCCCGACACGGTGCCGGCCGAGCGTCTGCGCCGCTTCGGCGTCGGCCCCGACAAGCTCTTTCCCTACCCCGGCCTCAAGGAGGAGTACTACCTCTACGACTTCGAGCCCGACCCCGATGCGCTCAAGCGCCTCTCGATCGACGCCGGGCGCGTCGTCGTCGTCGTCCGCCCGCCGCCCGACGTCTCGCTCTACCACCGCAAGTCGAACCCGCTCTTCCCGAAAGTCCTGCAACGGCTCGGCACCGACGAGAACGTGCATGCGATCGTCCTGCCCCGCACCCAGGCGCAGCGCGAGCTGGTCGAGAGCCTCGCCCTGCCCTCGCTGATCCTGCCGCCCGGCGCGGTCGAGGCGCAGAGCCTCGTCGCGCTCGCCGACCTCGTCGTCTCCGCCGGTGGCACGATGAACCGCGAGGCGGCGGCCCTCGGCGTCCCCGTCTACACGACCTACGGAGGGCGCCTCGGCGGCGTCGACGAAGCGCTGATCCGGTCGGGACGACTGCGGCCGCTGACCGACCCGCGCGCGATCGAGCTCGAGAAACGCACCGCCGACGCGACTCCGACCAAGCGAGACCCTGGTCCCCTCGTCGAGACGATCCTAGGTACGGTCGGAGCCGACCATCCCGCGGCAAGCAACATCACGAGCTGACTCACTAGTGCCGTGTCCGGTGACGTTTGCCCGGTTCTGGCGCAGTCATCGTCGTGCCTGGCAAGGACGCAGACCCGAAGGCGTGGCAGAGCCACGTCGAGTGGTCGAGGACGCCGCCAGGCGCGGCGAGGGCAAGCCAGAGAGGGCGAACGTTGCCTGACACGGCACCAACTCTTCCCGCAGACGTCCAGGAGGAGCTGGAGCACTTCATCGCGCTCGCCGGGGACGGCGAGCCGCGCCCGGTCGACGCCGTCCTGCGCGGCCTCGACATGCTCATCTCGGCCGTCTTCTTGCTGATCCTCTCTCCGTTGCTGGCGCTGACCGCGCTGGCGATCGTGCTCACCTCGGGACGGCCGCTCTTCTACCACGGCGCCCGCGTCGGCCGGGGCGGGCGGCTCTTCCGCATGTACAAGTTCCGCACCCTCAAGCCCGACGCCGAGGACCGCCTCGGCCCCTACCTGGGGGAGGAGCTGACCAGGCGCACCGAGGAAGAGGTGACGCGGATCGGGCGGGCGCTGCGCAAGATCCACCTCGACGAGGTGCCGCAGCTGTGGAACGTGCTGCGCGGCGACATGGCGGTGGTCGGGCCGCGGCCGATCCGGCCGGCCTTCTTCACCGAGCTCTGCCGCGAGATCCCGCAGTACTGGCAGCGGCTGGTCGTCCGCCCCGGCGTCACCGGCTTCGCCCAGACGCGGATGACGCGCGAGGAGTCCTGGGCCGACAAGCTCGCCCACGACATGGAGTACATCGCCGATCGCTCGGTCCCGCTCTACATCAGCGTCCTGCTCGCCACCGTGGTCAAGGTCCTCGGCCGCGGCCCCGCCGCCCCCGGCTAGGAGCCCCTGAGAGACTGCCGCCCATGTGCGGGATCTGTGGAGCGGCCGGAGCCGCGGTGGACGCCGCGGCCGTGCGGCGGATGAACTCGCGGCTGACGCATCGCGGGCCCGACAGCGACGGCTTCTTCGAGGACGACGGAGTCGCCCTGGCGATGCGGCGGCTCTCGATCATCGACCTCGAACACGGCGACCAGCCGATCTCCAACGAGGATGGGACCGTCACCGTCGTCCAGAACGGCGAGATCTACAACTACCGCGAGCTGCGCGGCGAGCTCGAGCGGCGCGGACACCGTTTCGCGACGCACTCCGACACCGAGGTCCTGGTCCATCTCTACGAGGAGCACGGCGACTCCTTCGTCGAGCGCCTGCGGGGGATGTTCGCGATCGCGCTCTGGGACCGCCGCGAGCACCGCCTCCTCCTCGCCCGCGACCGTTTCGGAATCAAGCCGCTCTACTACCGGCACGCCGGCGACACCCTGTCGTTTGCCTCCGAGCTGAAGGCGATGTTGGAGCAGCCCGGCTTCTCGCGCCGGATCGACCCCCGCGCGGTCGCCGCCTACCTCGCCTTCAACTCGATCCCGGCGCCGCTGACGGTCTTCGCCGAGGCACGCAAGCTGCCGGCCGGAACGCTGGCGGTCTGGCGGGACGGCGAGCTGACCCAGACGCGTTTCGCCAGGCCGTCCCCGGTCGCCACGGGCGAGACCCGGCGCAGGCCGGAAAGCGCCCTGGCCGAGGAGCTGCGCGAGACCCTGCGCGACTCGATCCGCGCGCACCTCGTCGCCGACGTCCCGGTCGGCGTGCTGCTCTCCGGCGGGGTCGACTCGGCCGGGATCGTCGCCCTCGCCGCCGGCGAGCAGGCCGAGCCGGTGAAGACCTTCTCGGTCGGCTTCGAGGAGGCGAGCTTCGACGAGCTCGACCGGGCGCGGCTGGTCGCCGAGCGCTACGGCACCGACCACCACGAGATCGTCTTGCGCCCTGACGCGGTCGAGCTCTTCCCGAAGCTGGTCGAGGCCTTCGACGAGCCCTTCGGCGACTCCTCGGCCCTGCCGACCTACCTGGTCTCCGAGCTGGCCGCCGGCGAGGTCAAGGTTGCCCTTTCAGGGGAGGGGGGCGACGAGCTCTTCGGCGGCTACTACACCTACGTCGCCGACCTGCTGGCGCCGCGCGTCGGCCGCCTCGCCGCGCTCGCCGCGCCGCTGGCCGAGCTGCTGCCCAGCTCCGACGCCAAGGTCAGCCTCGACTACAAAGCGAAGCGCTTCGCGCGGGGCGCCGGGCTGCCGCCGCTGGAGCGCCACCATGCCTGGAAGGAGATCTTTTCGCGACAGCTTCAGGCAGTGCTGCTGGGCGATCGCGATCCCGGTTGGGACCCGGTCGACGTCTACCGCGAACGCTATGCCGAGACGGCCGGCGCGGAACCGCTCGCCCGCCTCCAGGACGTCGACCTCGGGATCTACCTGGTCGACGACCTGCTGGTCAAGACCGACCGTTCGAGCATGGCGCACTCGCTGGAGCTGCGCGTCCCCTTCCTCGACAACGAGGTCGCCGCGATGGCGCTCGGCCTGGCGACGCCGCTCAAGGTCCGCGGCCTGGCCAAGAAGCGGCTGCTGCGCCAGGCCCTGGCGCCGCTGCTGCCGAAGCAGGTCCTGCGCGGGCCGAAGCAGGGGTTCTCGATCCCCGTTGCGGCCTGGCTGCGCGGGCCGCTGCAGGGATTCGCGCGCGAAGTGCTTTCGGCCGAGACGGTCGCGCGGCAGGGTTGGCTCGACCCCGCGACCGTGACCGCGCTGCTCGACGACCACTGCGCCGGCCGCGAGGACCTCAGCCGCCAGCTCTGGGGATTGATCGCCTTCACCCTCTGGTTCGACAGGTACGCCACCTAGTCTGGACAGATGCCCGCCGGCGTCGAAGCCCTCCTCGCCTTCCTCGTCGCGGGGATCTTGACCCTGCTCCTGGTGCCGTCGACGATCCGCCTCGCCCGTCGCGCCGGCGCGATCGACCTGCCTGGGGTGCGCTCGCTGCACGAGGTGCCGACGCCGAAACTGGGCGGCCTGGCGATCTTCGCCGGGGTCCTGATCTCGGCCCTGATCTGGCTCCCCTGGGACGCCGAGACGCGGGCGATCCTGATCGGCGCCGTGGCGATCACCGCGGTCGGCGTGCTCGACGACATCCACGACCTCGGCGCGGCGACCAAGCTGCTCGGCCAGACCATCGCCGTGGTGATCCCGGTCACGGCCGGGGTCACGGTCGAAAGCTTCACCTTCCCCTTCCTCGGCCAGCTCAACCCCGGCTCGGTCGACCTGCTCAGCCTGCCCGGCGGCGGCACGATCTCGCTCGGCGACGTCGGCACCGTGATCGGCATCGTCGCCGTGATCAACGTGATCAACCTGATCGACGGGGTCGACGGCCTCGCCGCCGGGGTCTGCGTGATCTCCGGCATCGCGCTTGCCGTGATCGCCCTCTCGCTGGAGCGCAACGCCGCCGGCATCCTCGCCGCGCTCACCGCCGGCGCATCGCTCGGCTTCCTCCGCCACGGCTTCCCGCCGGCCAAGACCTTCATGGGGGACACCGGGTCCAACCTGCTCGGCTTCCTGCTCGGCGTCGTTGCCGTGCAGGGTGCCCTGAAGACCAACGCCGTGATCGCCCTGTTCCTGCCGCTGATCATCCTCACCGTGCCGATCCTCGACACCGGCTTCGTCGTCGCCAAGCGGCTCAAATACCGCCGCCCGATCTACCGTGCCGACCGCTGGCACTTCCACCACCGCATGGCCGACATCGGCTTCTCGCAACGGCGCACGCTCGCCTACCTCTACAGCTGGACCTTCGTCATGGCGATCGTCGCCCTCGCCCTGCGCTTCGTCCCCTACAGCGACAACCATGGCCATTTCAACGTCTTCTGGACCGCTGTGATGGCCGCCTTCGGCCTGCTCGCCCTGGGGGCGAGCGTCTATCTGGTCGAGGTGCTCGAGATTCTCAACCTGCGCAACATGCGGCTGCGCCAGCTCGTCAGCGTGCGCCGTGACGCCGGCCGGCCCGTGCCGCAGGCCGAGCAGGTCGACCTCGCAGTCGCCCGCGAGCTGGAGACCGGCAGCTTCCCCGCAATCGACCCGGAGACGGGCGAGTTCGAGGCGGTCGATCCGGATCGATAAGCGCGCCCGCCAGACTTTGTGCGAGGTTGTGACAAGCCTCACGAACTGGCTCTAGAAAGCGGATCGTCGGCCCTTTCGGATATAGTCGCTCGTCCGCTGGCACGCCCAACAGACGGGCGGCCGCTGCGGAATTATGTCTCCTCCCAAGCATGTCGATCTCCTGGTGCTAGCCGCCGCCCTCGCCGTGTTCGTGCTCGGCGGGCTGCCCCTGCTCGGCTACGCCGTGGCCGCCGGGGCCTGGCTTGCGCAGCGCGGGATCCAGGTGCTTGCCGGGCGCCGCGTCGCGGCCGAACTCGCCGCGGGCAACCGTCAGCGGGCGATGGGGATCGTCGCGGCGACGACGCTGGGCCGCGTCTGGCTGATGGTCACCGCGGTGTTGCTCGGCGGCCTCGCCGAGCGCGAGGCGGGGCTCTCCGCCGCCGTTCTCCTGCTGGTCCTCTTCACGATCTCCTTTGCCGCCCAGGGCCTCGTTCACCTCTTCGAGCCGGAAGGGCAGGCGGGGTGAAGACGAAAACCAAAGTCCTGATCGGGATCGGCGCCTACTTCGCGGTCGCGATCCTGATGTTGCTGATCTTCGGCAGCTCGGGCAAAGACGAATCGTTCCAGCCCCAGAACGAGTTCAAGCTCGAACCGTGGATCTCGATCCACCTCGCGGGCATCGACCTCAGCGTCAACAAGGCGGTGCTCTACCTGGTCCTGGCGAGCGCGCTGACGATCTTCGTCATGGTCTGGATATCGCGCCGGATGGCGCAGAAGCCGAACCGTGTGCAGACGGCGATCGAGGTCGCCTACGACATGACCAAGAACACGATCACCGGCGGCAACCTCGAGCCGAGGATGGCGGCGCGCTGGTTCCCCTTCCTGGCAGCCCTGTTCTTCTGGATCTGGTTCTCGAACATGCTCGGCTTCCTGCCGCTGCCGACCAACACCGAGCACACGGTCAGCGTCTTCGGCCTGGAAATCCCCTCTTTCGCGATCTACGCGGCGACCGCCAACCTCTCTATCCCGCTGGTCCTCACCCTGGTCGTCTGGCTCTCCTACCACTTCGAAGGGGTCCGCTCCAAGGGCCTGATCCCCTACCTGGCGAGCTGGCTGCCGCCGGGGCTGGAGGAGATGAACCCGATCGGCAAGGCCTTCATCTTCGTGATCGAGGCGATCTCGCACTTCGCCCGCCTGATCTCGCTCTCCGTACGTCTCTTCGCCAACATCCTCGCCGGCCACCTGCTGCTGCTCTTCATGGGCGGCGGGCTCGCCGTGCTGCTCGGCATCGCAGCGCTCGGCGCGCTCACCTTTCCGCTCGCCTTCTTCTTCTTCGTGCTCGAGGTCGGTCTTATCGCGACCCTTCAGGCATTTATCTTCTCGACCCTCACCGCGATCTACCTTGGCGGAGCGACCTCCGCCAGTCACTAGATGATCAAATCCAAATTTCCGCACCCACGGATGACGCGCCTGGCGCGGCGCTGGTCGGCGCCCGCGGCCTCGCGCGTAGCGCTGCTACGCGCAGCGACCACGTACACCGCCCAGCTTGGCCAGGCGCGCCCCCGCGGGCACGCAAATTCGAACTTGACCATCTAGAAAAGGAGCCTGTACTCAATGGATCTGTCCCCTGTAGTCGCCGCGATCTCCGATGAAGGGATCGAATCAGCCGGCAAGGCAATCGCCCTCGGCGTAGGCGCCGGCCTCGGCTCGATCGGCGCCGGTATCGGCATCGGCTTCATCTTCGGCAAGGAGATCGAGTCGGTTGCCCGCCAGCCCGAGATGAAAGACGAGCTGCAGAGCATCCGCTGGCTCGGCTTCGCGCTGACCGAGGCGGTCGCCTTCTACACCTTCATCTTCGGCCTGATCGCCTTCTTCCTCTAGGCCGATCACGTGGAGCTCTTCGGTCATATAGCGGGCTTGATCCCACTTGCGGCAGAGGCCGCGGGGGAAGAAGGCGGCAGCTTCCTGGTCTCGCCGGGCCTCGGCCTGATGATCTGGACGCTGGTCCTCTTCCTCTTCACGATGTGGGTGTTGAGCAAGGTCGCCTTCCCGAAAATCCAGGAGGCGCTCGACAAGCGGGCCAAGACGATCGCGGAGTCGATCGACGCGGCCGAACGGCAGCGGCGCGAATCCGACGAGCTGCTCGAGGAGTACCGCGGCCGCCTCGCCGAGGCCCGCGAGCAGGCCGACGACATCATGGCCCGCGCCCGCAAGGCGGCGGAGACCGCCGAAACGGAGGCGACCGCGGCCGGCAAGGAGAAGCGCGAGGAGCTGGTCGCGGCTGCGACGCGCGACATCGAAGCCGAGACGCGGCGTTCGCTGCAGCAGATCCGCAAGGAGGTCGCCGATCTGACCGTGCTGGCCACCGAGAAGGTGACCCGCAAGAGCCTCACCCCCGACGATCAGCGCCGTCTGGTCGAGGAGGCGCTCAGCGAGGTCGACTTCACCAGCCTCTCGGGGGCGGAGAACTAACGATGTCCGAGGCAGCTCGCGTATACGCCGAGGCGCTCTTCGACGTCGCCAAGGAGAAGGGCAAGCTCGACTCGATCGGCACCGATCTCGGCCAGTTCGCCGACGCCGTCGAAGCCGACCGCGACCTGCAGGTCTTCTTTTTCAGCCCGCACTTTGCCTCGGCCGAGAAGGTCGAGGGGCTCGGGCGGGCGCTCAGCGGCGCCGACCCGGAGCTGGTCAACTTCCTCGAGCTGCTGATCGAGAAGGGGCGGATGACGGAGGTCTTCCGCATGCGCCGCGAGTTCGAGCAGATGTGGAAGAAGGAGAACAAGCGGATCGACGTGACCGTGACCAGCGCGGTCGAGCTGGACCCGGCCGTGGTGGCCAAGGTCGGCGAGGAGATCGAGCGGCAGACCGGCCAGACGGTCGAGCTGGCGAGCCGGGTCGACGGTGAGATCCTCGGCGGCATCGTCCTGCAGGTCGGCAACATGGTGCTCGACGCGAGCATCCGCAGCCGCCTGGACAAACTTCGAAAGAGCGTCGCCCAAGCGGCGTAAGGAGGAGTAGAGCACCCCAATGGAGATCAAGCCCGACGAGATTGCATCAATCCTCAGGGAGAGGATCGAGGGACTGGACACCGGCAGCGCCGACCTTTCCGAGGTGGGCACCGTGCTGTCCGTGGCCGACGGGATCGCCCGCATCCACGGCCTCGACAACTGCATGGCGCTGGAGATGCTCGAGCTGCCGCACGGTGTCACCGGCCTCGCCCTCAACCTCGAGGCCGACAACGTCGGCGCCGTGCTCTTCGGCGAGTGGGACAAGGTCGTCGAGGGCGACACGGTGAAGCGCACCGGGCACCTGCTGCGGATCCCCGTCGGCGACCACCTGCTCGGCCGTCTCGTCGACCCGCTCGGCCGCCCGCTCGACAACAAGGGTGAGATCGCCACCGACCAGACCCGCCCGGCCGAGTTCAAAGCGCCGGGCGTCGTCGAGCGCCAGCCGGTCACCGAGCCGGTGCAGACCGGGCTGATGTCGATCGACGGGATGATCCCGGTCGGCCGCGGCCAGCGAGAGCTGATCATCGGCGATCGCCAGACCGGCAAGACGGCGATCGCGATCGACACGATCATCAACAACCGCGACAAGGACATGATCTGCATCTACGTGGCGATCGGACAGCGGATGTCGACGGTCGTCCAGCTCAAGGAGGTGCTGGAGGAGAACGGTGCGATGGAGAACACGATCATCGTCGCCGCCCCCGCCGACGAGGCGGCGCCGATCAAGTTCATCGCCCCCTACGCGGGCTGCGCGATGGGCGAGCACTTCCTCTACAACGGCAAAGCGGCGCTCTGCGTCTACGACGACCTGACCAAGCACGCCTACGCCTACCGGCAGATGTCGCTGCTGCTGCGGCGCCCGCCCGGCCGCGAGGCGTACCCCGGCGACGTCTTCTACCTGCACTCGCGGCTCTTGGAGCGCGCGGTCAAACTCAACGACGAGCTCGGCGGCGGCTCGCTGACGGCGCTGCCGATCATCGAGACCCAGGCCTCCGACGTCTCCGCCTACATCCCGACCAACGTGATCTCGATCACCGACGGTCAGATCTTCCTCGAGTCCGACCTCTTCAACTCGGGCGTGCGGCCGGCGATCAACGTCGGCATCTCGGTCTCGCGGGTCGGCGGCAACGCCCAGACCAAGGCGATGAAGAAGGTCGCCGGGAAACTGCGCCTCGATCTCTCCCAGTACCGCGACCTCGAGGCCTTCGCTCAGTTCGGCTCCGAGCTCGATCCCGAGACGCAGAAAACGCTCAACCGCGGCGAACGGCTGGTCGAGCTGCTCAAACAGAAAGAGCGCGAACCGCTCGAGATGGCCGACCAGGTCGCCGCGATCTACTCCGGCACCGGCGGTTTCCTCGACCGGATCAAGACCGAGCGGGTCGGCGAGTTCCTGCGCGACCTGAAGGGCCGTCTGCACTCCGAGAAGTCCGATCTGCTGGCGCGGATCTCGGAGACCGGCAAGCTCGAGGAGGACGACGAGAAGGAGCTCGGCGCCGCGATCAGCGACTTCGTCGACGACTTCGGCGCCGACTTCGACGAGCATGGCGACCCGCTCGAGGCGGGCGAATCGGACCGGGTCAAGTCCGAGCAGGAGCGGGAGAAGCCCAGCCGGGTTGAGGAGGCCGCTGCCGTATGACCCTGCTGGCCGGGGAAGGGGTGGGGGTGTCCAGGCGTGTGCTGGGTTTTTCGCCTTGCGCCCTGGTTCTCTCGCCAAGTCTTGCGGTGCGAAAAACAGGACGCCGCGTACGCCTGGACACCCCCACCCCTTCCTCTCGAGCGCTGGCAGCGGGCGCCCTCTCGCCCGGATTCGGTGGGGGGAGCTGAGTAGATATGGCCTCGCAAAAGGACGTCAAGAATCGAATCGCGTCGATCAAGAACATCAACAAGATCACGCGGGCGATGGAGATGGTCGCCGCGGCGCGGTTGCGCCGGGCCGAGCAGCGGATCGCGCAGCTGCGGCCCTACGCGCAGGGCATGCGCAAGCTGACCCGGCGGGCGGCCGAGCAGGCCGGCGGGGTGCCGCGCGTGCCGGTGCTGACCGAGCGCGAGGACGTCAAGCGCGTCGGCATCGTCCTCGTCACCGGCGACCGCGGTCTTGCCGGCGCCTTCAACACGAACGTGATCCGCGACGGCCTGCGGCTGCGCGACGAGTGGCGGGAAAAAGGGGCCGAGACGGCCTTTTCGGCGGTCGGCCGCAAGGGTGTCTCGGCGCTGACCTTCCGCAAACAGGACGTGCGCACCTCCTACGTCGGCTTCACCGACCGGCCCGGCTTCGCCAACGCGCGGGAGATCGGCGAGGAGCTGACCGCCCGCTACGTCGACGAGGAGCTGGACCGGGTCGAGCTCGTCTACAACCGCTACGTCTCGCCGCTGACCCAGCACGTCTGGCGCCAGACGCTCCTGCCTCTGCAGCAGGCCGACGTGATCGGCTCTGGCGCCGAAGAGGAGGAAGAGGAGACCGAGGAGACCGAGATCGAGAAGGCCCACAGCAGGGCGCTGTGGGAGTACGAGCCCGATGCCGAAGAGCTGCTGGCGCAGCTCATTCCCGAGTACGTGAACATCTCGGTCTACCGGGCGCTGCTCGAGTCGGCGGCCTCCGAGCTGGGGGCGAGGATGACGGCGATGCGCAACGCGGCGGAGAACGCCGAGACGATGATGGACGACCTGACCCTGGAGATGAACCGGGCCAGGCAGGCGGAGATCACCCAGGAGATCCTCGAGGTAGTCGCCGGCGCCGAGGCGCTCGGCTAGAGAACTTCAAAAAGAAAGTCAGGAAAAGGAACCAATGGCTGAGAGCAACGGAAGCAACGTAGGGCGAGTCGAGCAGGTGACCGGCGTCGTCGTCGACGCCGTCTTCCCCGACCAGCTGCCGGGGATCTACTCGGCGGTCAAGATCGAGATGGCCGGCGACGAGGATCGCGAGGCGACCGAGCTGGTCTGCGAGGTCCAGCAGCACCTCGGCGACGACCGGGTGCGCACGGTGGCGATGGACGCCACCGACGGCCTCCAGCGCGGCGACAAGGTGATCGACACTGGCGGTCCGATCTCGGTCCCGGTCGGCGACGCGACGCTGGGCCGCATCTTCAACCTGCTCGGCGAGCCGATCGACAACGGCGAGCCGATCGAGGCGGGGGAGCGCTGGCCGATTCACCGCGCGGCGCCCCAGGCCTCCGACCTCGCCCCGACCCAGGAGATCCTCGAGACGGGGATCAAGGTGATCGATCTGCTCGCTCCCTACGCCAAGGGCGGCAAGGTCGGGCTCTTCGGCGGCGCCGGCGTCGGCAAGACCGTCCTGATCCAGGAGCTGATCCGCTCGATTGCCGAGGAGCACGAGGGCCTCTCCGCCTTCTGTGGCGTCGGCGAGCGCTCGCGCGAGGGCAACGACCTCTGGCTCGAGATGAAAGAGTCGGGCGTGATCGACAAAACGATGCTCGTCTTCGGCCAGATGAACGAGCCCCCGGGCGCGCGTCTGCGCGTCGCCCTCTCCGGGTTGACGATGGCCGAGTACTACCGCGAGCAGGGTGGCCAGGATGTGCTGCTCTTCATCGACAACATCTTCCGCTTCGTCCAGGCGGGCTCCGAGGTCTCGGCGCTGCTCGGCCGCATGCCCTCCGCGGTCGGCTACCAGCCGACGCTGGAGACCGAGATGGGCGAACTGCAGGAGCGGATCACCTCGACCGAGCGCGGCTCGGTCACCTCGGTGCAGGCGGTCTACGTGCCCGCCGACGACTTCACCGACCCGGCTCCGGCGTCGGTGTTCGCCCACCTCAACGCGACCACGGCGCTCTCCCGGTCGATCTCCGAGAAAGGGATCTACCCGGCCGTCGACCCGCTCGACTCGAGCTCGACGATCCTCAAGCCCGACGTCGTCGGCGAGGACCACTACCGCACCGCGACCGACGTCCAGGAGGTGTTGCAGCGCTACAAGGAGCTGCAGGACATCATCGCGATCCTCGGTATCGACGAGCTCTCCGACGAGGACAAGCAGACGGTAAGCCGGGCGCGCAAGATCGAGCGCTTCCTCTCGCAGCCGTTCTTCGTCGCCGAACAGTTCACCGGCCGCGCCGGCGAGTTCGTGCCGGTCGCCGAGACGGTGCGCGGCTTCCGCGAGATCCTCGACGGCGAGCACGACGACCTCCCCGAGGGCGCCTTCTACATGCAGGGCTCGATCGACCAGGTCACCGAGAACGCCTCCTCGGCGGCGGCTGCGTAAGGATCCAGCTTGGCCGGCGAGAGCAAATTCGAGGTCGAGATCCTCACCCCCGAGGGTGAGGTCTGGGGCGGCGAGGTGAGCCAGGTCTCGACCCGCACCGCGGGGGGCGAGATCGGCATCCTCGCCAACCACGCGCCGCTGCTGGCCGCCCTGCGGCCGACCGAGCTGCGGCTCTTCGAGGGCGACGGCGAGCCGCGCCGCTTTGCCCAGGCGCACGGCTGGCTGCAGGTCTTCGGCAACCACGCCCGCCTGCTGGTCGAGGAGGCGATCGCGCCCGAGGACCTCGACACCGGCACGCTCAAAGAGCAGTTGGCCGACGCCGAACAGCGTTTCGCCGAGGCGGAGGACAAGAGCGGGGCGCAGAAGCGGGCGCAAAAAGACCGCGACCGAGCCGAAGCGTTCCTCGCTATTGCGCAGGGATGAGGGAGGGAGCGGGTGCCCCTCCGCGTGAATTTGAGTCGCTCGGCCTCCGGCCTCCGCTCCTGAGGATGATGCGCGGCCTGCGGCCGCGCAAAAGACAGATTGCATATCGCCGCTTCGCGACATTCCCGCGGAGGGGCACCCCCTCCCTCTCGCGCGACAGCGCATCCGACATCGACCACACTGGGGTGGGGTCAATCTCGGATGCGCGTGGGAGGAGCTGGGCATGAGCGAGGAGCTTGTAGCTCTCGCCACACGCTTGATTGGGTTTGACAGCTCCCAGGCGGACGGGGTGTTGGAAGCTGCCGGCTTTGTCGAGGGGTGGTTGGAAGCTCGGGGGATCTCGGTGGCTACGGAAGAGGTGCGGGGGCTGCCGGTGCTGAAGGCTGAAGTCGGGCCTGAGGAGGCGCCCACTGTTGTGCTGCATGGGCATCTGGATGTCGTGCCGGGGCGGGCGGGGCAGTTCGATCCTCGGGTCGATGGTGAGCGGCTCTATGGGCGCGGCGCCTATGACATGAAGGGGGCGCTGGCGGCGATGCTGTTGACCACTGCCTCGATGAGGGATTCGGAGCGGGTGCGGGTGCGGCTGGGGATCGTCGGCGACGAGGAGTCAGAGGAGGAGGCGGATCGCGGTAGCGATCACCTCGTCGATGGCGGCTTCGTCGGCGACTTCGCGATCACCGGTGAGCCGACCGACCTGCAGATCGGCGTCGAGGCAAAGGGGGTGCTGGCGCTGCGCCTGGAGGTG
Organism: uncultured Solirubrobacterales bacterium; assembly: GCA_963837695.1. GTDB lineage: Bacteria > Actinomycetota > Thermoleophilia > Solirubrobacterales > 70-9 > VRUE01. The sequence goes on from CAWINZ010000003.1 coordinate 105,463, forward strand.
AGCGGCGTCGCCGCCCACGGAGCGACGCCGTGGCTGGGCGATAACGCGGTGCTGAAGGCACATGACGTTTTTCGCAGCATCGAGTCGCTACCGTTTGCCCGGCACAGCTCGGAGCTGTTCGACCGCCCCTCGATCAATCTCGGCCGGATCATGGGCGGCGACGCGCTCAACAAGGTGCCCGACCGATGCGCGATAGACGTCGACATCCGCTACCTGCCCGACCAGGATCCCGAGACCGTGCTCGAGCAGGTACGGAGCCTTCCCGACGCCGAGGTGACGCCGCTGTTCACACGGCCGCCCGCCGTCGTCGACCGCGATTCGCCCTTCGTCCAGGGCTTGAGGGAGGCGGCTTCCGAGCACCACGACGGGGAGCCGATGAGCGTCGGCCGCGACGGTGCCTCCGATGCCGTCTCCTTCCTCCGCGTGGGCGTGCCGGCGGTCGAGTTCGGCCCGGCCGGCGAAGGCCACCATGGCCCGGCCGAGTGGGTCTCGGTCCCCTCGCTGGTCGCCTACCAGCAGGCGCTCGAAGGTTTCCTGAGGGCGATCCCGGGCCGGCTCGGGGCCTAGTGACCGGGCGATGATCGAGCCGGTATTCAAGAAGCCGCCGCCCGAGGGCGACCACGAGCCGCCGCCGAAGCGCAAGCGCTACTGGTGGCGCTTCACCCTGGCCTCGGTGGTGATCGTCGCCGCCACCGCGGCGGCCACCTCGGCAAGCATCCTGCTCTACATCGGCAGCATTGCCACCGCGCTCTCCCACAACAACAAACTGCAGAACAAGGTCGAGCGCGTCCTCGCCAAGACGCACGGGGGGGAACCGGAGAACATCCTGATCATCGGCTCCGACAAGCGCGCCAGCGAACCCGAAGACCCCGGCCGCTCCGACACCAGCCTGCTGCTGCGCCTCGACCCCGAAAAAAACGCGATCGCGCTGATGTCGATCCCGCGCGACCTCAAGGTCGAAATTCCCGGCTTCGGGACCGAAAAGTTCAACGCCGCATACACCTGGGGCGGGCCGAAGCTGACCCTGCAGGTCGTCAAGGAACTCACCGGCCTGCCGATCAACCACGTCGTCAACGTCGACTACCTCGGCTTCGTCCGCGCGGTCGACGCGATCAACTGCGTCTACGTCGACGTCGACCGCCGTTACTACCACTCAAACGTCGGCGTTCCGCCCTCCGAAGAATATGCCGAAATCAACGTCCAGCCGGGCTACCAGCTGCTCTGCGGCAAAAAAGCGCTGCAGTACGTGCGCTACCGCCACACCGACACCGACCTGGTCCGGGCGGCGCGCCAGCAGGACTTCCTCAGTGCCGCGAGGCAGCGGGTCCCGATCGACCAGCTCGTGCTCGGCCGCAACGAACTGATCGACATCTTCACCAAGTACACGACCTCCGACATCAGCGACACGCAGACGATGCTCGAAGTGCTGAAGCTGTTCATCGCCTCGCGCAACGCGGAAATCAAGGAGGTCCACTTCCCGGCCGAACTCGGTCCCAGCTTCGTCTACGCGAGCTCGGAAGCGATCGGGGAAGCGGTCGACAAGTTCCTCGGGCTCGAAGCCAGCGGCGGCCCGCGCGGCTCGCTCGAAGCAAGCGAAGACGCACAGACGAAGTCGAAGAAGAAGGGCAAGGGGAAGAAGAGCAAGCCCAAGCACAAGAAGCCCCGCGTCAAGCCGAAGCCGCCGGGCAGCGACGGCCTCGTCGCCGCCGGGGAAGCGGGCGAGCTCGAGGGCAAGTCGGTCGCTCGCAGGGTCAGCAGCGGGTTCCCCGTCTTCTACGCGAGCCGCCTCCCCGCGGACGCGTCATACGTCGAAAGCAACAGCTATTACCACGTGCAGGATCCGCGCGTCTACCACTTCAAGGACACCGACGGCAAGCGCCACGCCGCCTACCGGATGGTCGCCGAGTACGGGCCCGAATACGAAACCCAGTACTTCGGGGTGCAGGGCATCCAGGGCTGGAGCGACCCACCGATCCTCGACAACCCGAGCGAAACGAGGACGATCCACGGCCGCGAGTACGACATCTACATCGACGGCGACCGGGTCAGCATGATTGCCTGGCACCGCGGCGACAACTCCTACTGGGTCTCCAACAGCCTGCTGCAGTCCCTGACCAACGACCAGATGTTGGGCATGGCGCGGTCGGCCCGGGTGATAATCCCGAACAAGAAGCCGAAGAAGTCAACGACGAAGCGAGGGAGCGCGCAACCATGATGGAGAGCAGAGAGCCGATCGGCGTGATCGGGGTGGGCTGGGTCGGCCTGGTGACGGCGGCCTGTTTCGCCGATCTTGGCCACCGGGTCGTCGCCCGCGACATCCTCCCGGAGAAGGTCGCCGCGCTCTCGCGGGGCGAGACGACGATCCACGAGCCCGAGCTCGACGAGCTGCTCGCTCGCAACGCCGAGCGCCTCACCTTCACCACCGAGATGGATGAGCTGCTCGGCTCGGCGCGTCTGCTCTTCGTCTGCGTCGACACGCCGCCGACCCGCTCCGGCGACGCCGACCTCTCCCGGGTCCGCGCCGTGGTCGAGGAGCTGCCCGCCGACGGGGAGCACGTGCTGATCATGAAGAGCACCGTGCCGGCGGGAACCGGTGAGGCGATCCGCCGCGACCGACCCGGGCTTGCCTACGTCTCCTGCCCCGAGTTCCTCAAGGAGGGCTCGGCGGTCGCCGACTTCCTCCACCCCGACCGCGTCGTGATCGGCGCCGACGGCGTCGACCGCGCGGCCGGCGATGCCGTCGCGGCGCTCTACGAGCCGTTGGGGGGTGAGATCGTCCACACCGACGTCGCCAGCGCCGAGATGATCAAGCTCGCCTCCAACGCCTTCCTCGCGACCAAGATCTCCTTCGTCAACGAGATCGCCAACGTCTGCGAGGAGGTCGGCGCCGACGTCGGCGAGGTCGCCCGGGGCATGGGGTTAGACCAGCGGATCGGCCCCTCATTCCTGCGCGCCGGAATCGGCTACGGGGGTTCCTGCTTCGATGGCCGCGAGACGCTGCTCGTGAGGCATCACGGTACGGCGAAACTTGTTTCCTTCGAAGAGCTCTGGAATCTGGCCGGAGGGGACGAGGCTTCGGACGGTGGGAACGCAATCGCCCCCGAGAGCCTCTTCGCTTGGTCTTGGGTCCCCGGAGAGGAAAGGCCCGAGTGGATGCTGGTTTCAGTGCTGACGAAGCGGGACTACGACGGCGACATGGTCGAGCTTCGAACCAAGATGGGACGGCGAGCACGGGTCACCGCTGACCACCCGATCATCGTCGGCGATGGCGAGGACGGCGAGGTCCTGACCACGGTTCGCGCGGCGGATGTCACGCAGACCGATTGGCTGCCGTTGGCGGGCGGCGCGGACGCCGGGTTCGCGTTGCCTTTCTATCCCGCGATGGGAGCAATCGAAGATTCGATCCCAGCGGGGGAAGTCATTGTTCGTGCCGAGGCTCGGGAGATCGAGGCCCTCAGGGTACGGTCGGTCGCGGAGCGGGTCGCGATTCTCGACCACCCGCGCGGGCAGGCGCAGCGGATGGGTGATATCTCTCGCAGCGGCGCGCTGCGGTTGCCGGAGGCTTCCAACGCCCAGATGGATCTCCGGGGCGCGACCTTGGGTACGGCCCGCAACGGCACCTATGTGCCCGAGCAGCTGGCGGTCGGCGAGGAGTTTTGGAGGGTGGTCGGGCTATACGCCGCCGAGGGTCACGTCGCCACGGACTATGGCCGCGACAACGCCGAACGGCGGCGTATCTCCTGGTCCTTTCACCCGACCAAGGAGGAGCACCTCGTTCGAGAGGTGGCCGACTACTGGGAGGGTCAAGGCGTAAAAGTGCGGGTATTCGACGCTACGACCTCTCGCTGCGTGCAGATTTCCTCGCGGATTCTCGCCGCCTGGTGGACCGGAATTCTCGGCCTCGGCTCGAACAGCTACGAGCAACGTGTTCCCAATTTGCTGTGGGAGCAGCCGCCCGCGCATAAGTGGGCATTTCTCTCGGGGCTCTGGGAGGGCGATGGTTCCTGGTCACTGGTGAATCGCGGTCCAAGCGTCAGCCTGGACTTCGGCACGATCAGCGACGAGTTGGCCGACGGCGTCGCTCGGCTGCTCGCCGACCTCGGTGTGGTCTGCGCCTGGCGCCGGGGCCGAACGGCGAAATCGACCAAGGTGACGCATTGGCTCAGGGTCAGCGGGGCCGATCAGGTCGAACGGGCGATCGCGCTGGTGCCCGAGGCTCAGCGCGATGAGGTCATCGAGCTGATCGCGCAGCAGAGCAAGCGGATTGCTCCAACCGGGTACCGTCGTTTCGGCGACTCGGGCATGGCATGGGTCCGAGTAGCGAAGGCGACAACGGAGAGAATCAAAGGGCCCGTCTACTCGCTCGAGGTGCCCGGCTCACAGACGGTTGTGGCGAGCGGTGGCCTTACCCTGCATAACTGCTTTCCGAAGGACGTCAGCGCGCTGAAGATGCTCGCCGGCAACACCGGCTACCACTTCCAACTGCTCAACGCGGTGATCGAGGTCAACGAGCTGCAGAAGCGCCGCGTCGTGCAGAAGCTGAGTGGCCATCTGGGCTCGCTGGTCGGTCGCCGGGTGGCGCTGCTCGGCCTCGCATTCAAGCCCCAGACCGACGACATGCGCGAGGCATCGAGCCTCGTGCTCTCGGCGCGACTGCAGGGCGAAGGGGCGGAGGTCGCGGCCTATGACCCGGTTGCCGCGAATGCCGCTCGCGAGCTGCTCGACGGCGTCGAGCTCTGCAGCTCGGCACTGGAGGCGCTCGAGGGCGCCGACGCGGCGGTGCTTGTTACCGAGTGGCCCGAGTTCGCCGAGTTGGACTGGTCGCAGGTCGCAAGCAGGATGGCGCGACCGCTTCTCGTCGACGGGCGTAACTTCCTCGATCCGCAAGCCCTGATCTCCGCAGGGTTCGAGTACGAGGGCATCGGCCGCCACAGCGCGGGTGACCGGCACAGCTCGGCGTCCTCAGTCGCTCGCGTGCAGAGCACGCCACGCTCCTTGCGTCCTTGATCTGCTTGGTCCCCCACACTGTGGCGAACGCATGCAAGCAATAGTCCTCGTCGGTGGCGAAGGCACCCGCCTTCGTCCCCTCACCAACTCCACCCCGAAGCCGGCGCTGACCCTGGTCGACCGGCCCTTTCTTGCCTACATGATCGAGTGGCTTGCCGGGCATGGGGTGACCGAGGTGGTGCTTGCCTGCGGTTTCCTGCCCGACGTGCTGCGGGCCGCGCTCCGCGGCGAGGAAGAGCGGGCGGGCGTGCGGATCCGCTACGTCGCCGAGCCCGAGCCGCTGGGCACCGCCGGGGCGATCCGCTTTGCCGCCGACGCTCTGGGGGACGAGCTCGAGGACCGCTTCCTCGCCCTCAACGGCGACGTGCTCACCGACCTCGACCTGGGTGCGCTCCTGCGCGCGCACGAGGACTGGGACGCGGCGGCGACGATCGGCCTGCACCCCGTCGAGGACTCCTCGGCTTTCGGCCTGGTCCAGAGCGACGAGGGCGGCGTGGTCCTCGAGTTCCTCGAGAAGACGGGCGAGCGCAAGCCGGGCGAGGTCAACGCCGGGATGTACGTGTTGCAGCGCGCCGTGCTCGACCTGATCGCCCCCGGTGAGAACGTCTCGATTGAGCGCGACGTGTTCCCGCGCCTGGTCGGGGAGGGACTGCACGGCCTGCTCCTCGACGGCTACTGGGTGGACATCGGCACGCCAGAGCGCTACCGGCAGGCGAGCTGGGACATCCTCGAAGGGCGCGTGAAGACCCGGGTCGAGCCCAGCGGAGAGGGCATCCTGGCCGACCCCGACGCACAGATCGACGGCGCGGCGAAGATCGGACCACGGGCCGTGATCGGGCCGGGTTGCCAGGTCGGGGCGGGGGCGCAGATCCTCGGCTCGGTCGTCCTCGACGAGTGCACAATCGGCGAGAACGCGCGCGTCGTCGACTCGATCCTCTCGCCGCGAGCCGAGGTGCCGCCCGGCGCGGTCGTTGAAGGTGCGGTCGCGGCCGAGGGCGAAAGACTCTCCTCGTAGAGATGCTCGACGACGTCCTTGCAATCCCCGACCACCTTCGCGATGCCCTCTGGAGGGTCGAGTCGGCGCGGCTGGAGCCGGGCCAGTCCGCCGGCCTCCTCGTCTGCGGTATGGGGGGCTCGGCGATCGGCGGCGATCTGGCCGCCGCGGCGCTGGGCGAGCGACTCACCGGGCCGTTGCTGACCGTACGCGGGTACGGGTTGCCGAGCTGGGCCGGGGCCGAGTGGACCGTTTTCTGCTCGAGCTACTCGGGCGAAACCGAGGAGACGCTCGCCTGCTTCGCCGCGGCGGAGGCGCTCGGCGCCAGGCGCGTCGTCGCCGGCACCGGCGGTGCCCTGGTCGAGCGTGCCCGCGCCGCCGGCGACCCGGTCATCGGCTTGCCGGGCCTGCTGCCCGCGCCGCGCACCGCCGTCGCCTACATGCTCGTCTGCGCGGCCGAGGTCGCCGCCGCGAGCGGGATCGCGCCGCGCATCGCGGCGGAGATCGAGGCCGCGGCCGCCTTCCTCGAGGCAAGTCGAGACGACCTGCGCCATCGCGCCGCCGAGGTCGCCGCCGCGATCGGCGAGCGGGTGCCGGTCGTCTACGGCGCCGGGCCGACGATCGCCGCGGCGCGCCGCTGGAAGACCCAGATCAACGAGAACGCGAAGCTGCCGGCCTTCAACTCGGAGCTGCCGGAGGCCAACCACAACGAGATCTGCGTCTGGGAGGCGCCGGGCGCCGCCCAACTGGCCGCCGTGCTCCTCGAAGACCGCGACCAGCACCCGCGGGAGCAGTTGCGCTTTGAGCTGACCGCTGCCGAGGTCGAGCGCGACGGCGCCACCGCAATCCGCATCGAGGCGGCTGGGGAGAGCCGCACCGAGCGCCTGCTCTGGACGGTGATGCTCGGCGATCTGGTCTCGCTGGAGCTGGCGGCGATCCACGGGGTCGAGCCGCTGCCGATCGAGGCGATCGACCGGCTCAAGGCCTCCCTGTCTGACTGACGCTTTCTACGTATCCTTCGCCGGGACCCAAATAGACGAAAGGAATCGATGGCAACCGCCACCTCAAACTACAAAGTCGCCGACATCGGCCTCGCCGACTTCGGGCGTAAAGAGATCGCCCTCGCCGAGGTGGAGATGCCCGGCTTGATGCAGACCCGCGAGGAGTTCGCGACCGAGCAGCCGCTGAGCGGGGCGCGGATCACCGGCTCGCTGCACATGACGGTGCAGACCGCCGTGCTGATCGAGACCCTCGTCGCCCTCGGCGCCGAGGTCCGCTGGGCAAGCTGCAACATCTTCTCGACGCAGGACCACGCCGCCGCCGCGATCGCCGCCGCCGACATCCCCGTCTTCGCCTGGAAAGGCGAGACCCTGGAGGAGTACTGGTGGTGCACCGAGCAGGCGCTGGTCTGGCCCGACGGCGAGGGCCCGAACATGATCCTCGACGACGGCGGCGACGCCACGCTGCTCGTCCACAAGGGGGTCGAGTTCGAGAAGGCGGGGGCAGTGCCCGACCCGGCCTCGGCCGACTCGGAGGAGTTCCGCGTCGTGCTCGAGACGCTGCAGCGCTCGCTCGAGTCCGACCCGCAGCGCTGGACCCAGATCGCGGCCGGGATCAAGGGGGTCACGGAGGAGACGACCACCGGCGTGCACCGGCTCTACCAGCTGGCCGAGACCGGCGACCTGCTCTTCCCGGCGATCAACGTCAACGACTCGGTCACCAAGTCGAAGTTCGACAACCTCTACGGCTGCCGCCACTCGCTGATCGACGGGATCAACCGCGCGACCGACGTGATGATCGGCGGCAAGGTCGCCGTCGTCTGCGGCCACGGCGACGTCGGCAAGGGCTGCGCCGAGTCGCTGCGCGGCCAGGGCGCCCGCGTGATCGTCACCGAGATCGACCCGATCTGCGCTCTGCAGGCGGCGATGGAGGGCTACGAGGTGCGGACGCTCGACGATGTCGTCGAGACGGCCGACATCTTCATCACCGCGACCGGCAACAAGGACATCATCACCGCCGAGGACATGGCGCGGATGAAGCACAACGCGATCGTCGGCAACATCGGCCACTTCGACAACGAGATCGACGTCGCCGGGCTCGAATCCTCGTCGGCTGAGCGGATCAACATCAAGCCGCAGGTGGACGAGTGGCGCTTCCCCGACGGCCACTCGATCATCCTCCTCTCCGAGGGTCGCCTGCTCAACCTCGGCAACGCGACCGGGCACCCGAGCTTCGTGATGTCGAACTCGTTCACCAACCAGGTGATCGCGCAGATCGAGCTCTACGGCCAGCCCGACGGGTTCACGGCCAAGGAGGTCACCGTGCTGTCCAAGCACCTCGACGAGAAGGTCGCGCGGCTGCACCTCGCGGCGCTCGGCGTAAGCCTCAGCGAGCTCTCCGAGGAGCAGGCCGCCTACCTGGGCATTCCGGTCGAGGGCCCTTACAAGCCCGATCACTACCGCTACTAGCCCGATGAAGGCGATGATCCTCGCGGCCGGGCTCGGCACCCGGCTGCGGCCGATCACCTACGGGATGCCGAAGCCGATGGTGCCGGTGCTCAACCGGCCGGTGATGGAGCATGGCGCGCGGCTCCTGGTTCGCCACGGCTTCAGCCAGGCGATCGCCAACCTGCACTGGTTCCCGGAGACGATCGAAGACCGCTTCGGCGACGGTTCGGCCTTCGGCCTCCAGCTTTCCTACAGCTACGAGGAGCAGTTGCTTGGGACGGCGGGCGGGGTGCGCAAGGCGGCTGAGTATCTCGGCGACTCCTTCCTCGTCCTCGCCGGCGACGCTCTCACCGACATCGATCTCGCCGCGATGCGCGAGTTCCACGAGTCCCACGACGGCCTGGTCACGATGGCGACCAAACGAGTTGCCGAGACCGACCAGTTTGGCGTCGTGATCGCCGCGGGCGACGGGCGGATCCAGGGGTTCCAGGAGAAGCCCGACCCAGCCGAGGCCCTCTCCGACCTCGCCAATACCTGCATCTACATGTTCCGCGCCGAGGTCTTCGACTACTTCCCGGCGCCGGGAACGAGCAACGACGCCGGCCCCGACGACCCGCCGGAGTTCGCCGACTGGGCGAAGGACGTCTTCCCGGCGTTGCTCGAGGCCGACGTGCCCTTCTACTCGCACGAGATCGACGCCTACTGGAACGACATCGGCAACCTCGACGAGCTGCGGCAGGGCAATCTCGACGCGCTGCACGGCGCGGTCGAGGTCGAGCCGGGCGCACCGCAGGTGGCTGACGGCGTGCGGGCGGCAAGCTCGCTCGACGGCGCCGAGGTGACCGCGCCGGCGCTGGTCGGGAGCGGCGTGGAGATCGGCGCCGAGGTGCGGATCGAGGGGCCGGCGATCATCGGCGACGGCTGCCGGATCGGCGACGGCTCGATCGTCCGCGACTCGATCCTGCTCGAGGGCGCCGAGTTACCGCCGAAGTCGATCTTCATCGGCGGCATCGCGGCTCACGCGCGAGAGGCTTGACAAAGAATTGACATCTGGCGCGCCACACGCGCGCCGCGGGCCCGGACGATCGGGCCATGAAGCTCCTCCACGCGGTCTCCCTGGCCATCGTCCCGCCGCTCTGCGCTGCCTGCGGCCGAACCTGCCGTCCTGAGGCGACGCTCTGCACCCGCTGCTCACGAAGGCTCGCCGAAGCCGAGCCGCTGGAGGGGTTCGGCGCGGCGGGGCTGGACCGCGCTTGGTCCTCTGCCTCCCATGAGGGCGTTGCCCGCGGCCTGGTCACGGCGCTCAAGTTCCGCCGCCTGCTTCCGGTCGCCGACCTGATCGCCGACCGGATCCAGTGGCTCGCCCCCGGCACGATCCTGAGCGGCACGATCGTCCCCGTCCCGACCGCGCCCCTGCGCTCTGCCCTACGCGGCTTCGATCCGGCGGCCGAGATAGCGGCGGCGCTGGCCGAGCGAACCGGCCTGCCCGTCCAAGCTTGCCTGGCCCGCAGGGGAGGCGGTCGCCAGGTCGGCAAGCGGCGGGCCGAGCGCATCGGCCACCCACCGGTAATTCAAGCTCGCGGCCAAGTGCCCCGCAGCGCCCTCCTGATCGACGACGTGCTCACAACCGGCGCGACGCTTTCGTCCTGCGCTCGGGCTCTCAGGGCGGCGGGCGCCATTCGCGTTGTTGCAATCACTTTCACAAGGCGCTTGTGAGAAGCGATCCCTCGCCCCCGCAACATCCGTAGAAGTTCCCCTTGCCGCACTCCGGGTAGGGGCGTAGCATCGAGGTAGACCCAGACAGAGGAGGCCACAGATGCGGATCGAGGTGCGCGGGCGAAACGTCGAGGTTGACGATGAGCTGAGGGAGCACATTTTTCAGCGATTTCGTCGTGTCGGCAAGCAGGTCTCCGAGTTGGCGATGCTTGAAGTGATCGTCTGGGAAGAGCGCAATCCCGCGATCACCGATAGCCAGGTAGCCGAGGCGACCTTGCGGCTGAAAGGGGTCACGCTCCACGCCAAGGAGTGCTCGCCGGAGATGGCCCATAGCGTCCACGAACTCGCCGAGGACATCAGGCGTCAGGTAAAGAAGCATCGCGAGAAGCGACGCAAGCGCAGCCGCACGCGCAAGCTCGTCAACCAGGTGCGCGGCAGGACCGCCGAAGCTTGAGCTTGAGGGAGGGTCGGGTGTCCCTCTCCCGGAGACCGTCGCGCAGCTGATTCCTTGCCAGGGCTCAATCGCCTGTCCATGAGCCTCCGTGAGAGGGACACCCGACCCTCCCTCATTGCCCCGCTAACCTTGGACCAATGGCCAATGCGAGGGACATGGTTACGCGTGCGTTGCGCGTGGGAGAGGGCAGGAAATTCAAGGCGTATGAGAAGCGTGCGCAGAAGATCAACGCGATCGAGCCCGAGATGGAGCTGCTCGGCGATGAGGAGCTGCGTGCCGAGGCCGACTCGCTGCGCGAGCGGGCGCGAGGCGGGGAGTCGTTGGACGACCTTCTCCCCGAGGCCTTCGCGCTGACCCGCGAGGCGGCGCGGCGCAGCATCGGCCAGCGCCACTTCGACGTGCAGCTGATCGGCGGCATGGCGCTCCACGAGGGCGCGATCGCGGAGATGAAGACGGGAGAGGGGAAGACGCTGACGGCGACCCTGGCGGTCTTCCTCAACACGCTGGCGGGCGACAGCGTCCATCTCGTCACCGTCAATGACTATCTCGCCCGTCGCGACGCCGAATGGATGACGCCGGTCTACGAGGCGCTCGGCGTGACCGTTGCCTCGATCCAGGACTCCGACGACCACGCAGCGCGCCAGGTCAAATACGGCTGCGACGTCACCTACGGCACCAACTCCGAGTTCGGCTTCGACTACCTGCGCGACAACATGTCGGGATCGCTGGAGGAATGCGTCCAGCGCGGCCACCACTTCGCGATCGTGGACGAGGTCGACAACATCCTCATCGACGAGGCACGCACGCCGTTGATCATCTCCGGTGCCCCCGAACAGGCGGCCCAGATCTACTACCAGTTCGCCCGCCTGGCGCGGCAGATGGAGGGCGTCCAGGCCAAAGACAAGCTGAAATCGCTGGGCGAATCGAAAGACACCTCCGATGCCGACTACGACTACGAATACGACGAGAAGCACAAGACCGTCGCGCCGACCGAGCGCGGGGTCAAACGCGCCGAGGAGTTCCTCGACGTCGACAACCTCTACCTGAGCGAGCACGGCACCCTGGTCAACCACCTCGGCCAGGCGCTCAAGGCCGAGTCGCTCTACAAGAAGGACAAGGACTACGCCGTGGTCGACGGCGAGGTGATGATCATCGACGAGTTCACCGGCCGCATCCTCGAGGGCCGGCGCTGGTCGGAGGGACTGCACCAGGCGGTCGAGGCGAAGGAGGGGGTGGCGATCGGCGAGGAGAACCAGACCCTGGCGACGATCACCCTGCAGAACTACTTCCGCCTCTACGACAAGCTCGGCGGGATGACCGGCACGGCGCTGACCGAGGCCACCGAGTTCATGAAAATCTACAAAGTGCCCGTGGTCGAGATCCCGACCAACCGGCCGATGGTCCGGGCCGACGAAAACGACCAGATCTTCAAAACCAAGGACGGCAAGTGGAAGGCCGTGCTCGAGGAGATCTTCGCCCGCCACGAGAAGGGCCAGCCGATCCTCGTCGGCACCGTCTCGGTCGAGGTCTCGGAGATGATCTCCGGCGAGCTGAAACGGCACGGGATCGAGCACGCGGTGCTCAACGCCAAGCCCGAGCACGCGGAAAAAGAGGGTGAGCGGATCGCCGAAGCGGGCCGTAAGGGCGCGGTGATGATCGCCACCAACATGGCCGGCCGCGGCGTCGACATCAAGCTCGGCGGCGACCCCGAGCACCTGGCGATGAAAGAGCTGAAAAAGCAGGGAATCGGTCACGGCGACGAGGGCTACGAGGAGGCGATCGCGGCGAAGATCGTCGAGATGGAGCCCCAGTGCAAGGCGGAGGCCGAAGCGGTGCGCGAGCTCGGCGGCCTCTACATCTGCGGCACCGAGCGCCACGAATCGCGCCGCATCGACAACCAGCTGCGCGGCCGCTCCGGCCGCCAGGGGGACCCCGGCGAGACGCGCTTCTTCCTCTCCGCCGAAGACGACGTGATCCGTCTCTTCGCCGGCGACCGCATCTACAAAATCCTCGACCGCCTCGGTCCCGTCGACGAGGAGGGCGGCGAGATGCCGCTCGAGGCCAAAATGCTGAGCAAAACGGTCGAGGGGGCACAGAAGAAGGTCGAGGAACAGAACTTCCTGATCCGCAAACGCGTGCTCGAGTACGACGACGTGATGAACGAGCAGCGCCGGGTCGTCTACAAATACCGCCGCGAGATCCTCGAAGGCCGCGACATGTCCGACATCGCCCGCGACGAGCTCGAGGGTGTGATCGAGCGCCTGGTCGACGAGTACACCCCCGGCGACGACCTCGAAGACTGGGACCTCGCCGGGCTGGAGGCGCAGCTGCGCCAGATCTGGCCGGTCGGGATCGAGGTCGGCTCGATCTCCCCTGAGACGGTTGAGCGCGAAAAGCTCAAAGACGCCCTCGACGAAGACTCGATGAGCGCCTACGACGATCGCGAGGAGACGCTCGGCGAGGAGCTGATGCGCTACCTGGAGCGCTCGATCCTGCTGCAGGTGATCGACAGCCGCTGGCGCGAGCACCTCTACGACATGGACTATCTGCGCGAGGGCATCCACCTGCGCGGCTTCGCTCAGATCGACCCCCTCGTCGCCTACAAAAACGAAGGCTTTGCGATGTTCGAGGAGCTGATGAACTCGATCTGGGAGGAATTCAGCAAACTCGTCTTCAACGCCCAGATCGAAATCGATCCCGCGCAGGTGCAGGAAGGCGCATTTGCCGGCAACGGCGGTGGGCTGACCGCGCTCGACTACTCCGGCGGCACCCCGGACGCCCAGCCGTCGGCCCTGCAGGAGGTGGCTGCGGGCGTCAGCGTCACCGAAGGGACCGCGGTTCCGGGTGGGGGCGGCAATGGCGCCGCGGCGCCCGAGGCGATCGAGACGGTTGTGAAGGACGAGCACGAAAACATCGGCCGCAATGACCCCTGCTGGTGCGGCAGCGGCAAAAAGTTCAAGAAGTGCCATGGGGCATAAGCCCCTCCCGGCAGGGATTCCACTTAACTTTTTCGGTGAATCGCAGTAGTGCTGGCGCCCAAGGGCGGCACCGAAAAAGTACAAGACGTTCCATCCCTACCGGGAGGGGCTTATGACTCACGACCCTGTCAGGGAGTTCATCCGGGCGTTCAACATGCGGGACCTTGACGCGTTTGTTTCCGTGCTCGATCCGGGGGTGGAGCTGCATTCGATGAAGGGTCTGCGGAAGGGTGTGGAGGCGGCGCGGCTTTGGGCTACTCGGGAGCCCGGGGGGGTGCAGCAGACGATTGAGCTTGAGGAGCTCTTTGAGGACGGGACCGAGTCCGGGGGTGGGGCGGCGCTGGCGCTGATCAAGCGGGTGTGGCGTTGGGAGGAGGATGGGTCGCACGCGAGCACCGACGAGATGGCCTGGCTCTTCGAGCTGCATGACCACCGCATCTGCAGCTGGCGTCCCTTCGAAGACCGCGAGGCTGCCTGGCGGGCGTACCATCTACGCGATGGAGCAGATCGCAGCGACCAACAGGGAGGCAGCTGAGGCCTGGAGCGGTCCGCTCTTCGATGCGTTCGTGCGATTTCGCGACCTCGCCATCGCGGGGCTCGGAGCGCACGGGGATCGGGCGATGAAGACCCATCCCCCTCGTCCCGGGGACCGGGTGCTCGATGTCGGCTGCGGCTTCGGCGACACGACGCAGCAGCTCGCCGCGCTGGTCGGTCCGGGCGGCGAGGCCGTCGGGGTCGACGTCTCCGAGCCGTTCGTCGCCACTGCCCGTGAGGAGGCCGAGGCGGCCGGCGTCGACATGGTGCGCTTTCTCAGTGGCGACGTGCAGGTCATGGACTTGGGAGACGGTTTTGACTACGCCTTCTCCCGGATGGGGATCATGTTCTTCGCCAACCCGGTGCAGGCGCTGCGCAACGTGCGCGAGGCACTGGCTCCAGGCGGTCGCCTCTGTGCTGTCGTCTGGCGGCGCAAGGAGGACAACGATTGGGTGCGCCGCGCCGAGCTGGTCGTCGAGGGGTACCTCGAGCATCCGGAGGAGAGCGAGGAGCCGACCTGTGGGCCGGGCCCGTTCTCGATGGCGAACGCGGACACCGTCACCGAGCAGCTGAAGATCGCCGGCTTCGAGGAGATCACGCTGCGGCGCTGCGATCTCCCGCTCAAGATCGGCAACGACCTCGAGCACGCGGTCGAGTTCAACATGTCGCTCGGTCCGGCCGGCGAGGTGCTGCGGCTCTGGGAAGACCGGATCGACGAGATCCGGCCGAAGATCGCCGCCGACCTGCGCGAGGCGCTCGCCGGGTTCGCCGGCCCCGACGGCGTGTTCGCTCCCGCGTCGACCTGGATCATCGGCGCCACCGCGCCCGCCGATCAATAACCTTGCGGCATGGCCGACGCTGCCGCGACCGAATCGGTTCCCGCGCGGCTCGCCGAGATCCGCGAGCAGTTGAAGCTGCTCTCGGACTACCTTTGACCCGGCTTCGCTGCGGGACGAAGCAGAGCGGCTGGAGGAGGAGATGGGCCGTCCCGGCTTCTGGGACGACCAGGAGAAGGCGGCGGGCGTCTCAGCGGCCCATGCTCGCGCCCAGCGCAAGCTGAAGACCTTCGAGGGGTTGGAGTCCGAGGCCGGCGACCTCGCCGAGCTGGCCGAGATGGCGGCCGAAGACGAGGAGATGGCCGCCGAGCTTGCGACCCAGATGGCCTCGGTCGAAAGGCGCCTGGCTGAGCTCGAAGAGGCGCGCCTGTTCAGTGGCAAATACGACGCCGGCGACGCCGTGGTCACCGTGCACGCCGGCGCCGGGGGGACCGACTCCCAGGACTGGGCCGAGATCCTCCTGCGGATGTACCTGCGCTGGGCCGAGCGCCGCGGCTTCGAGGTCGAGATGAAGGAGGCCTCGCCGGGGGAGGAGGCCGGGCTCAAGTCGGCGACCTTCATCGCCCGCGGCGAGAACGTCTACGGGTTGTTCGCCGCCGAGCGCGGCGTCCACCGGCTGGTGCGGATCTCCCCCTTCGACTCCTCGGCGCGCCGCCACACCAGCTTCGCCCAGGTCGACGTCGGGCCGTTGGTCGACGAAGGGGTCGAGGTCGAGATCGACGACGCTGATCTGCGCATCGACACCTACCGCGCCTCGGGCGCCGGTGGCCAGCACGTCAACAAGACCGACTCGGCGGTGCGGATCACCCATCTGCCGACCGGCGTCGTCGTGCAGTGCCAGAACGAGCGCTCGCAGACCCAGAACAAGGCCGTCGCGATGCAGCTGCTGCGCTCGAAGCTGATCGAGCTGGAGGAGCGCAAACGGGCGGAGACGCTGGCCAAGGAGCGTGGCGAGGTCAAGGAAGTCGCCTGGGGCTCACAGATCCGCAGCTACTTCCTGCACCCCGACCAGCGGGTCAAAGACCACCGCACGGGCCACGAGGTCGGCGACGCCCAGCGGGTCCTCGACGGCGACATCGACGACTTCATCCGCGACTACCTGAACAAGACCGCAGCGGCCTCGGCAAACTAGGCGCTTGATTCCACGATCCCGGGCGAGCAAGACCGGCCGTCCTGCAGTCGAATTGAAACCCCACGCGCTAAGCGCGTGGGGTGGATGCGGAGCGCGGCCTGCGGCCGCGCGAAGGACAGATTGCATATCGCCGCTTCGCGACATTCGTCTGCAGGACGGCCGGCCTTACTCGCTGCGCGACCGCCATCCAGTCCACTCCTGCTCTTGCAGGATCGGTCGTGGAATCGGCCTAGGTGGTTCGGTCTCGCCGAATACCTCAGCGACCGATTGCGAACGATGTAGAGGGCCGGAGTTGGCTGGACCGGACCGTGCGCCGGCGCTAGCGCGGGGAAAGCACGAGTCGCCGGAAGGGGCACCCGGCACTCTTCGCCGAGGGAATGTCGATCTGAACGGAGAGTTGCTTCGGGCCGTCGTGACCGTGCAGGTCCTCGACGAGGCGGAGGACGCCGCTGCGGCCGAGGTGGCGGTGCACGGTGCCAAGTCGGCCGATCTTGAGCGAGGCGGCCGCCGGTTCATAGGTCGTGTAGCCGATTGTCAGCTTCAGCTTGTCGCCCTGCCCTGACGTGGTGGCTGCGCCGTGGGCGCTGCGCAGGACGCATTCTTCGGAGGCTCGGGCGGCGGCCTTCTTGCGACGTTCGGCGGCTTCTTCGTCGCAGACTTCCTTGACTTCGGCGGCGCTCAGTTCGCCTTCGTCGAATTCTTCTTCGGCTTCTTCGCAGGCGCCTTCTTCGCTTTCGTCTTCGCCTTCGTCTTCTTCGGCCGAGAGCTCTTCTTCGAACGCGAGTGGCGTCGTGCCCGGAACGAGCGGAGCGGCGTGGGCGGCGCCGGTCAAGAGCAGGCCGGAGAGGGCGAGAAGGACAACGAGGATGGGAAGTCTGAGGAGGGGGAGCTTGGTGGCCATGCGCGCATCCATCGACTCGTCATGGCGCCTCCTTTAGCCAAGTCAGGGTATTCCCGCGCCCTCCATCCGCAGTAGCGCCTCCTTCATCGGCAGTCCGCCGCCGTATCCGCCCAGGCCGCCGCTGCTGCGCAGGACGCGGTGGCAGGGGACGACGATCGGGATCGGGTTGGAGCCGCAGGCCGTGCCCGCCGCGCGCACTGCGCGCTCGTTGCCGGCGCTGCGGGCGATCTCGGTGTAGTTGCGGGTCCTGCCGTAGGGGATGCGATCGATCGCGCGCAGCGCGCGCCGGCGGAAGCCCTTGCTGAGCTGCCAGTCGAGCGGCAGGTCGAACTCGTGGAGGCGGCCGTCGAAGTAGAGGTCGAGCTGGCGGCGGGCGTCGTCGAGCCGGGCCGGGGCCTCGATGACCCGTGGTGAGATCCGCGCCGCCAGGTCCTCCAGCGTCTCGGCGGAGTCGTAGTTGGGCAGGCCGACCTTGACCAGGCCCTTGGGGGTGGTGGCGAGGAGCAGGGGTCCGAAGGGTGAGTCGGCGGTGGCGTAGGCGACGTCGAGCAGACCCTCGGCGGCTGCCCGCTCGGCGAGATGTTCGAGGCTTGCCTTCATGCCAGCTCCTTTCTCAGTCGCTTGATTCCCTCGTGCAGGCTGCGTCGCGCCGCGTCGGGCGAGCAGCCCAGTGCCGCGGCGATCTCGGCGTGGGGGAGGTCGCAGGCGTAGCGCAGGGCTACGGCGGCGCGCTGTTTCGGCGGCAGCGCGCCGACGAGCGCCCAGATCCCGTCGTCGAGCTCGGGCTCGGCGGTCGCGCCGGCAATCTCGTCGGGCTCGGCGATCGGCGTCGGCCGTCGCCCGTTGGCGCGGTGGTGGTCGATCGCCTTGCGATGGGCGATCGTCAGCAGCCAGCCGCGCAGGTTGCCGTCGTCGCTCAGCTTCGGGTAGGCGCGCAGGGCGGCCAGGAAGGTCTCCTGAAAGCAGTCTTCCGCGTCGCCACGGCCAACCGCGCCGCGCAGCACGGCCATCACGTCGGCGGCGTGGTCGTCCAGGAGGGTCTGGAAGGGGGGCAAGGCGGTCACCTGGGGGATTAAACGCCCTGGAGAGGCCGGACGTGAGAGGGACGGGTGCCCCCTCCGCCGGAACCCGCCGCCCGCAGCCTGCCTGGGCGCGGGGGCCTCCCTGGCTCACAAGTTCCGTCAGAGGGGGCACCCGTCCCTCTCTTGGTGGCGCGTTCGCTGTTTGTCGACCTAGCCCCGATGAACAGCGAACGGAAGGAGGAATAGGCTGGTTGAAGAGTTCCGCCTCTAGCTTGTCGCTACTTGCAATCTACTTGCAACTACTTGCAATAAGACTTGAAATACCCCTGGAAATTGAGAGATCTACTTGAAATCGAGCCGGTCGTAATGCGGGCGCTTGCGGAGGATGTCGGCGAGGGTGACGTGACTTCGGCGGCGACTGTTCCGGAGGGCGCGCGGGCGCGGGCTCGGATCGTGCAGAAGCAGCCGGGGGTTGTCTTTGGGCTCGAGGTGGTCGCCGAGACGATGCGGCAGTGTGGGGTGGAGGACGTTGACAATTTGGTTGTTGAGGGGCAGTGGCGGGAGGAGGTGCCGACCGAGGTGTTGCTGGCGAGTGGCTCGGCTGTGGGTCTGCTCGCTGCTGAGCGGACCGCGCTCAACTTCCTCGGGCACCTCTCCGGGATCGCGACGCTGACGGCGCGCTACGTCGAGGCGGTCGCCGGGACGCGCGCGGTCATCCTCGACACGCGCAAGACGACGCCGGGGCTGCGGGCGTTTGAGAAGGCGGCGGTGGCCGCCGGCGGGGGCCAGAACCACCGCATGGGGCTCTACGACGCGATCCTGATCAAGGAGAACCACATTGCCCTGGCGGGAAGCCTCGCCAAGGCTGTCCTTGCGGCTCGCAGTGCACATCCGGATCTGCCTGTTGAGGTCGAGTGCCGCTCCGTCCTGGAGTCCGGCTACGCGTTGGGCACCGGCGCCGACCGGCTACTGCTCGACAACATGACGCCGGACGAGTTGCGCGAAGCCGTCGCCATGCGCGATGCCGAGCGCGGCGCCGACGGCCCGCCGCTGGAGGCTTCCGGTGGTGTCAGCCTGGAGACGGTGCGCGAGATCGCCGAGACGGGCGTCGACTACATCTCAATCGGCGCCCTGACCCACTCCGCCCCGACGCTCGACTTCAGCATGCTGCTCGGTTGAAATTTGGCCCGGCTCGGATCGCTATTTTGCCGAATTGCCGTCTCGATTTGACCGGACCTCGTCCATCGGTCCACCTGATCTAACGCCCAGCTCCGTCCGCCTGATCTATGTGGAACCCGGTGCGGCTCAATCACATCTTGATTTTGCTACACGGATGGCGTGACTGAGCAGAAAGGTGCCATCTATTGAGCGCGCGTGCGGAATCGCCACACAGTGACCTCGTTCCTGGTTGGGAGCAACAATGCAAAGTAGCTCTTCATGGTCCGGCACTCCACCAGCATCAAATGTGTCTCCAGGTTCGATGTCGGCAGAGTCATCTACGCAGTGCGCGATTCTGACGTAAACCCCAGTATCGTTCCTAACGTGAACCTTAATGTTTGCGCAGCCACTTACTAGCACAGCGAGAATCGTCGCGAGCAAGAGCGGTGCGAGCCGTGACATTCGCAGCTTTCCCATCACCCTTCGAAATCTATGTGCCCATGGGGGTCTATCCCAGGAGCATTGTGGATGACGGGTCCGCCCGGAAACCATTCGTGGAAGGGATTAAGGAAGACTTCCGATCCTTTACCCTCATCGCCGATGGACTCGTCATTGATCGTGTGACCCTTGATCCAATCGATCAACGCATCCTTGCACAGGCCTTCGGCCTGAGCTAGGGCCAAGGGGATGTTCAGGGCATGGGCCACTGCCTTGCCGGGAACCCCAAGATCATCGCCTACGGAGTTGATTGCGTGTGCCAGTCTATTGGCCGCAAAGTACTTAGCATAGGGTGGCACCGCTGCTAGGTTAAGTGCTGCGTGGAAGACTTCTGCCGGAGTTGGAATCGGCGTTCCAAATAAGCCGAAGCCCGTCGGATCGGTTTTGTTCGCCGGATTGTCGTAGGCGTAGGAGTATGGCTCATGCGTCACCTCCTCTATCGGGTCCCGAGTCAGGAACTGGTCCGTGACCGGGTCATAGACCCGTGCCCGCAGGTATTGCAGGCCGCTCTGAGAGAGGGTGTATTGGCCGGCGTAGCCGAGTGGGGTCGTCTGGGAGCCGGCGCTTTCTTCGGGGCCGCCGTAGGCGTCGTAGCTGAACTTGGCGGTCGCTTCGCCAGCGGCGTCGGTCAGCATCCGGGTCGAGCCGAGCTGGTCATGGTGGTAGTAGGTCGGCGTTTCTTCGGAATCGATCTGCTCGATCGGCAGGCCCCCGGGGCCGTAGATGTAGCTGGCCTGCCCGTCGCTGAGGAGGAGGGGAAGTCCTCCGCTCGCGTCCCAGGTCAGGTGTTCGGTCGATTCACCGGCGGTGCGTGAGGCCATCAGTCCTCCACCGTCGTAGGTGAAGGCTTCGTCGATCCCCGGGACTTCGCCTGCTTTGGCGCGTTTGACCGCGGTCAAGTTGCCAGCCTGGTCATATGAGTAGGACGTGGCCGGACCTTCGCTCGGCGTTGCCTTGAGCCGCTCGCCGAGGCTGTCATATTCGTAGCCGACCCCGGTGCCCGTTTCGAGCTGACTGGCTTCGTCGAAGGCGTTGATCGAGCCGGGCGTCTTGATCGGATTGTCGGCTGGGTCGTATTCGTAGCTCGCCGACCCGACTTTGATTAGGCGATTGTCTTCGTCGTATTCGTAGCTCTGTTCGGCTTCGCCCGGCAGCCCTTCACTGGCCATCCCTTCGAGCTGGCCGAGTTGATCTCGCGAGTAGGCGATTGCGGCGAGCGATTCGGGGCCTTTCGTCATGTCTGCCGTGGTCATCCGGTCGGTGCGGTCGTAGCCGAATTCGTCGAGATTGCCGCTCGCGGCGGGGAAAGTGATCGCTTCGATATCCGAGTCGGCGTTGTAACCGAAGCTCGTCGTGTGACCGAGCCAGTCGGTGACGCCGTCCAGGTGTCCGGCGTTGTCAAAGGACCGGTCAAGCCCTTTGCCGTTGGGGTAGACGATCCGTTCGAGCTCGCCGGCAAGGTCGTATTCGTAGGCGACCGTGTCGCCGTGTCCGCTGGTCGCTTTTTCGAGCCGGTCGAGCTGGTCGTAGGCGAAGATCGATTCGCCAGCGCCGTCGCTCATCGCGGTCATGTTGCCGTCCGGGTCGTATCCGAAGGAGACGTCGGGGGTGGCTTCTTCGGAGTAGGAGATTTCCCGCAGCCGATCCGCCGGGTCATATTCATAGGACGTGACGCGTTCGGCGGGGTCGACAACGGCGATGAGATTGCGGGCGGGGTCGAATTCGCGGATCGTCTTGCGTCCCAACGGGTCGATCGTTTCGATCGGCTGCTCGAGGGCGTTGCGGACATAGGTGGTCGCATGTTCGTTGCCGTCGATCTGGGCTACGACGGCGCCGGCACCGTCGTATTCGGTTTTGAGAGTTGCGCCGCTGGGCCTTTCGGTTTTGATCGGCTGGTCGTCGGGGTTGTAGCTGAAGGCGGTCGTGTGGCCCTTGGCATCGGTTTCGCTTTCGACGTTGCCGTTGGGGTCGTAGGCGTACTCGGTCGTGTGTTCGAGCGGGTCGACGATCGCTTCCGTCCTACCCTGCGGGTCGCGTTCGATCGTCGTCGTGAATTCGCTCGCTTCCGCGCCTTCTTCGTTACCGCGCGGGCTGACGGTGGCGATCAGCTGGGAGTCTTCGTCGTAGGCCCAGGTGCGCGTGCGGCCTTCGGGGTCGGTTTCGCTTTTGCGGTCTCCCTGGCTGTCGTATTCGTAGCTCCAGGTCTGTTCCAGTGGATTTGTCAGCGCTTTCAGCTGGCCGTTGGATTCGTATTCGAAGCTGGTCGTCTGGGTGGCTTCTCCCGGCGCCGGGCGAGAGATCGTTTCCGGATTTCCGCTCGGGTCGCGTTTGATTGTCGTCGTCTCGCCGTTGGGCGTCGTTTCGGAGATCACGTCGTGGGTCCCGTTGTATTCCCAGCTGGTTTCGTTTTCGTCGGGGTCGGTCATGCTCGTCCGATCGCCTGCCGGGTTGTAGGCGTATGACGTGGTGTGGCCGTTGCCGTCGGTTTGGCCCAGCAAGTGGCCCGCTTCGTCGTAGGCGAACGTTTCGGCCGCTTCTTCTTCGGTGCCGAAGCCGTCGCTGATCGAGGACGGCTCGTTGTTGCTGTTGAACCAGATGTCGGTCACCGCTTCGGTGCTTTCGTTGGCGATTCTGGTGTGGAAGCCGTCGTATTCGAAGGCGGTCGTCCTGCCGGCCGGATCGGTCTGGGAGATGACGCGGTTGGATTCGTCGTATTCGTTCGTCGTTTCGCCGCCGCGACCATCGATCATCTTGGTCATCCGGTGTGAGGGGTCGTATTCGAAGCGCCAGCGCGGTTTGGCTTCACCGGGCATCGTGACGCTGGAGAGCTCCTGACCTTCGTAGCCGTATTCGACTGCGTGGCCCATCGGATCTTCAGTGCTTTCGACCAGACCTTCGCCGTTGTAGGCAAAGGTAATTTCGCGCCCCTCCGGGTCGGCGATCGATTTCAGCCGTCCAGCTTTCGTATAGGAGAGGGTCGTTTCGTTGCCGTTGCGGTCGGTGACGCTCTGCAGGGCTCCTCCGGGCGAGAAGCGATACTCGGTCAGGTCCGCTTCGACGTAGGTGTAGCCGGATTCAGCGTCCCCGCTCAGCGTGCTCTGGCTCCATTCGGGCGGTTCGAATTCACCCGTGGCGTTTTCCGTAAAGCGGGTGGTGCTGCCGTCAGCGCCTACGACGGTTATCAGCGTGACCGTCTCGACATGTGCTTCCCAGCTTTCTTCTTCGGCTTCTTCCCATTCCAGTTCTTCTTCAGCTTCGATTTCTTCCCATTCTTCTTCGGATTCTTCTTCCGGTTCTTCGATTTCTTCCCATTCTTCTTCGCCTTCTTCTGGTTCTTCGGATTCTTCTTCGCCTTCGCCCGGTTCTTCTTCTTCGCCTTCCACTTCGACTTCCACGACAACTTCTTCTTCTTCGAACCGGAGGTGGTCGCTGAAGCCGTTGGACCAGCCGTAGCCGAACACCCCGGGCGCGGCTGCGGCTGCGGCCGTTATCGCGTCATAGGTCCTCGAGAGGTCGAGACCGATTCCACGACCGCCGATTGCGAAGTCGCTCTGCGTCTCGGAGAAGTCGCCGCTGCCCGCTTCGACCGGGTCGCCGCAGTTGCACCTCGGGCCGAACCTTTCGCTGTGGGGGACACCGACCCGGTTCTTGATGTCGAGGACGCCGCTGAACTGATGGATTCGTCCGGCGTTTTCGAATGGCACGGTGACCGTCGTCGTGCCGGTGCCGGAATTCTTGTCGAACGCCGCCCTGTTGATGATCCGGGGGTTCGTTCCGCCTCCACCGGCTACGCGGATCTGCGCTCCGCCCGACGCTTCGGAGCTGGCGTCGAATTCCCCTTTGTTTTCGAGCCGGGCGCCGTGCCCCATCACCAGCGTCGATCCCCCAAGCGAGAATTCTCCGTTCGTCACGAGCCGGCGGTGCTCGAGGTCCGCGGAGGATGCGGCGTACACCGAGCCCGTTTCCGAGACGATCGTGCTCCCGCTGCCGGACATCTTCGCGTCGCCCAAAGAAAAGTTGTCGGCGATGAGGGTGCCGTTTCCCTTCAGCACGCCGCGGTCGACGGTCGCGCTTTTGGAGGTCACGACCGCCGATGATCCGATCTTGGTGGTGATGCCTTCCGTGTAGAAGCTCGAGGCCGCCAAGATGCTTGCCGTGCCCGCTTCGAAGATCCCGCCCCCAGCGCCCAGGAATGCGCTGCCGATCCCCAGGCCGGCTTCCCTGCGCAGATTGACCGTCCCGTGTTCTTGGAAAAACCCGCCGATCGCACTTTCGGTGTCGTGGTGCAGTTCAAGGGAGCCGCCCATCACGGACGCCGCGCTCCCCGTCATGCGACCGCCGGGTTCTATGTCAACGCTGGTGCTTGGAGCTTGGGTGTAGGACCCGAATTCCAGCGAGGAATCGGCCGCCATCGTGAGGTGGCCGTGTTCGAGGTACATGCTGCTCGACGTCGCCGTCGATTCGCGCCTGGAGATGGTCCGGCCGCCGCTTTGGAAGAAACTGCCTAGACTCCCTTCGCCCCCTTTGCCGATATTGAGCAGGCCTCTTTCGATGACGGTTTCCCCGGTTTCGAGCTTCGCGTTCTCGAACACATCGATTTCGCCCACTGCCAACGCGAGGCCTTCGAAGGTCGATCGTTCCCCGGCGCCGGTGATCTTGAGTTTGCCGTTAGGGATCCAAACCTTCGCCTGACCGCCGTCGATCTTGTGTCCTTTGACGATTGCGGATTTCAGGAGATAGATCGGACCTCTCATTTCCGAGAGCGCGCCGAGGGTGAAGAGCGCACCGGAGAAGTTCAGTTCGGCTTCTTCGCCTTCGGCGACCCACTTGTCTTTCTGTTCTGCCCCGGATCCTCCCCCGCCTTCGAAGGTGAGATTGCCGGATTCGGCCTTCACCAAACTCTCGTTGTTCGTTTGGAACTCCACAAAGGCCATGCCGAAGCCTTCGTCCTTCCGCACCGTTCCTTCGTTGAGGAGGATCGGCGTCGCCCCGGTTCCGGCGATCAATCCGTTGCCTTCGCCCTCACCGTTGACCGCGAGCGTTCCTGAGTTTTCGGCCCGCGCCCCTTTCGATCCGCGAAGGCGGCCTTCCGCGGCCTCGATCCGCAGCGCTTTAGTGTTGACGAGCGTGGCTTCTTCCAGGCGGATTTCGCCTGCCGAGCCTTCGATCTTCAGGCTGCTCGTGTTTTCGATGGAGGCGTCTCCCGTGGCCACGAGGCCGCCTTCCGGCGCCGTCAGAACATAGGAGCCTTCGTTGAGGAGGGATGCGTGTTCGATCAGGTTCGCCTGGCCCGAGGGGGCATTGGTGGTGACGGAGGCCGAGTTGACGAAGTCCGCCGATTCCTTGACCGTGAGCCGGCCTTCCGGGCCGCCAATGACGAGAGAGCCCCCGTTTTCGACTTCTAGAAGGGCGCCTTCGAGAACATTGAGCTTGCCCGCCGCGCCTGCGACCACAAGGCTGCCCTTGACGACAAGCGAGCTTTTCTGGGCGACCCTCAGCCCTGGTCCTTCAGCTTCGATCGGTTCGACCCGGCCTTCGGCTTTGACCCCGATAACCGTTGCGCCTTCCGATTCGATCGAGCCGCCGTCGGCCGTAAACGTGTTGGTGACGGATAGCTGAGCCGAGCCTCGCAGGGTCCCGCCGGAGAGGTGCAGGGTGCCGATGTTGGAGTCTTCGCTTTTGCTGTGGATTGCCAAGGAGCCGGACAGGATCTGAAGTTCGCCTTCGCCCTGCAGGACGTCGACTTCGTAGGTTCCGGTCGACACTTCGACGACCTTCCCGCCGGGCACGCAGGCAACGTCCGATGAGGTCGGCGCATGTTCGGCCGACCAGTTTTCGGCTGCTTCCCATGAGCCGGGGGCCGACCCGACCCATTCGTCGGTGCATTCGGCCGCCTGGGCTGTCGTGGATAGGCAGAGAGCGCCCAGCAATAAGAGCGAGCCCAGGGCCAGGATCGACCGCAGCAACTTCCTCCAACGCATACGCCACCCGCTTTCGTCGGATCCGGTCTCAGCCGCTCGACGACTGCACCGACCGGAATACTCAACTCAACTTCAGTGGTTCTAACCGTGTCGGCAATGCATTGTCAAGGGCGAGCGATTCGGTTTGGACGAATGGTGAAAAAAATGACACCTATTGACTACTTGAGCAGGCGAGATAGGCGGCGGTCTTTGAGCACGCGGCCGCCGGTCTGCTCCTTTGGGCAGTAGTTGGTTTGGTGCTCGGCGAAGAAGACGGCCTCGATCGGCGTCCCGCAGCGTGGGCAGGGGTCGCCCTCGCGCTTGTGGATCTTCAGCGGCATCGGCAGCTTGTCGGGTAGGTCCGGGCCGACCGTCTCCTGGTAGTGGTCGATCGCGTCGCCGAGCACGTGGAGCGCCGCGTGTAGCTGCTTGACCTCGGTTTCGCTCAGCTCGGAGCCCTGCTTGAAGGGGGAGAGCTTTGCCTCCCAGAGGATCTCGTCCACCCAGGAGCGGCCGATGCCGGCGATGTCGCGCTGGTGGCGGAGGAGGGGGTGGAGGTGGCGCGGCTGGTCGATCGCGGCGGCGAAGGCGTCGAGCGGGGGTGAGGGCCAGGCTTCGGGCCCGAGCGTCGCCACTGCTTCGTCCGTTGCGACGGCATCGGCCGTCAGCAGCTTGGCCCAGGCGCGCTGCTTGGTGCCGAACTCGCGCAGGCGCAGCTCGCGCCCGTCCTCGAGCCTGACCAGCACCCGCGAGGCGCGGTCTTTCGGCGATGCCCGTTTGTCGAAGAGGCGCAGCCTGCCCGCCGACATCAGGTGGATCAGCAACGCCAGATCCCCGAACTCGACCACGGGCATCTTGCCGACCCGCCGGATCCCGGTGATCTCGCGTCCGGCCAGCTCGTCGAGCGGCGGCTCAAAGGTCTTCATGACGTTCATCCCCGGCGCCAGCACCGACTCGACCGAAGCTCCCTGCAGCGCGGCATCGAGGCGCCGTGCGGTGATCTCGACCTCCGGTAGCTCGGGCATGCCGAGAGAGTAGACTTCCCCTTAGTTCATTCGACTGGACCTAGGCCTAGGCCATGCCAGCGAACATAATGAGAGAGCTGCCGACGATCAACGAGCCGGTTCCGATGCTCGACCTCTCGCCAGAGGAGGTCGAGGAGTTGGCGTGCGAGGTGCGCGAGCTGGCGCGCGAGCGCGACGCCGTCATTCTCGCCCACAACTACCAAGTGCCCGAGGTGCAGGACGTCGCCGACTACACCGGCGACTCGCTCGGCCTCTCGCGCAAGGCGGCCGAGTCCGACGCCTCGGTGATCGCTTTCTGCGGCGTCCACTTCATGGCCGAGACCGCCGCGATCCTCTCCCCCGAGAAGACGGTCCTCATCCCCGACCCCGACGCCGGCTGCTCGCTGGCCGACGCGATCACGGCCGAGGAACTGCGTGAGTGGAAGCGCCGCCACAGCCCCGATGCCGTCGTCGTCATGTACGTCAACACCTCGGCCGAGGTCAAGGCGGAGACCGACTACTGCTGCACCTCCTCCAACGCGGTCAAGGTCGTCGAGCACATCCGCCGCGAGCACGGCCCCGAGACCGAGATCCTCTTCGGCCCCGACATGTGGCTGGGCGCCTACGTCGAGCGCGAGACGGGCCGCTCGATGCACGTCTGGCCGGGCGAGTGCCACGTCCACGCCGGCATCCGGCCCGACGACATCAGGGCGCAGCGCGCCGCCCATCCCGACGCCGAGTTCCTCGTCCACCCCGAGTGCGGCTGCGTGACCCAGGTGATGGAGTTCGTCGCCGCCGGCGAAGTCGACGAGGAGGGCGTTCACATGCTCTCCACCGGTCAGATGCTCGACTACGTCGCCGAGAAGCCCGACGGAGAGTTCATCGTCGCCACCGAGAACGGCATGCTGCACCCGCTCCAGATGGCCGCTCCCGGGGCGAGCCTGATCGAGGCGAACCGGATGGCCTACTGCAAGTACATGAAGATGATCACGCTGCCGAAGCTGCGCGACGCCCTGCGCGAGATGAAGTTCGAGGTCAGCGTCCCGGCCGAGATCGCCGCGCGGGCGCGGCTGCCGATCGAGCGCATGGTCGCGATCGGTTAGTCCCAGATAAAGTCCGGGACATGGAGCAGGCAAGCGCCGGGGAGACGATGAATCGCGAGCAGCTGCACGAGCTCGCGCAGCAGTTGCGGGTCGATTCGGTGCGCGCCGCGGCGGCTGCCGGGTCCGGCCACCCGACCTCCTCGATGTCGGCCGCCGACCTGATGGCGGTCCTGCTGACCCGCCACCTGCGCTACGACTTCGACGCGCCTGAGAACCGCGCCAACGACCACCTCGTCTTCTCCAAGGGCCACGCCTCGCCGCTGCTCTACGGCATGTACAAGCTGGCCGGGGCGATCGACGACGAGGAGCTGCTCAGCTTCCGCGAGTTCGGCTCGCGCCTGCAGGGCCACCCGACGCCGGAAATCCCCTGGGTCGACGTGGCGACCGGCTCGCTGGGCCAGGGCCTGCCGATCTCGGTCGGGATCGCGCTGGCCGGCAAGCGGCTCGAGTCGGCGGACTACCGCGTCTGGGTGCTCTGCGGCGATTCCGAGCTGGCCGAGGGCTCGATGTGGGAGGCCTTCGAGCACGCCGGCGTCGCCGGTCTCGACAACATGATCGCGATCGTCGACGTCAACCGGCTCGGCCAGCGCGGCCCGACGATGCACGAGTGGGACACCTCCTCGCTGGCGGCCCGCGCCGCGGCCTGCGGCTGGGACGTGCAGGAGATCGACGGGCACGACATCGAGGCGATCGACGCTGCCTACGCGCAGGCGCTCGCCGCCGAGCGGCCCGCGGTGATCTTCGCCCGCACCAAGAAGGGCTCTGGGGTGGCGGCGGTCGAGGACCAGCCCAACCAGCACGGCAAGCCCCTGGCGGATCCTGAGGCGGCGGTCGAGGAGCTGGGCGGCATCCGCTCGCTGCGGGTCGAGGTCCAGTCCCCACCCGAGGCGCAGTCGTATGAGATCGCCAAGGCGGCGGTCGAGCGGCCCACCTACGAGGTCGGCGAGAAGGTGGCGACGCGCGGCGCCTACGGCGACGCGCTCGCCTGGCTCGGCTCGGTCGACGAGAAGGTCGTCGCGCTCGACGGCGAGGTCGGCAACTCGACCTACGCCGAACGCTTCGCCGCCAAGCACCCCGACCGCTTCTTCGAGATGTACATCGCCGAGCAGCAGATGGTCGCCGCCGCGGTCGGCCTGCAGACGCGCGGCTGGAAGCCCTTCGCCTCGTCCTTCGGCGCCTTCCTCAGCCGCGCTTATGACTTCGTCCGCATGGGGGCGATCTCCGATGCCGACCTGAAGCTCTGCGGCTCTCACGTCGGCGTCTCGATCGGCCCCGACGGGCCCTCGCAGATGGCGCTCGAAGACATCGCCTCGCTGCGCGCCGTCTTCGGCAGCGTCGTGCTCTACCCGAGCGACGCCAACCAGGCGGTGGCCCTGCTCGCCGCGATGCGCGAGCATCGCGGCGTCAGCTACATGCGCACGACCCGCGAGGCGACCCCGGTGCTCTACGAGGCAGACGAGACTTTCGAGATCGGCGGCAGCCGCACGGTGCGCTCCGGCGACTCGGATGCCGTCACCCTGATCGGCGCCGGTATCACCCTGCGCGAATGCCTCAGCGCCGCCGACGAGCTCGCCGGCAAGGGAATCGAGGCACGGGTGATCGATCTCTACTCGGTCAAACCGGTCGACGCCGACACGATCCTCGCCGCGGCGGCGGAGACCGAGGCGCTCGTAACCGTCGAGGACCACTGGCCCGAGGGCGGCATCGGCGAGACCGTCGCCGGCGTCCTCGCCGAAGCCGCGGCAAGCACCCCGCTGGTGCGCCTGGCCGTCACCGGCCGCCCCGGCAGCGGCCCCCCCGAGGCGCTCCTCGCCGCGGCGGGAATCGACGCCGCCCACATCGTCGCGGCGGCGGAGAAGGTCACCTAGCTTCACATCCTTGGGGTCGCGAGCCGCTACCTAGTGCCGTGTCAGGCGGCGTTCGCCCTCTCTGGCTTGCCCTCGCCGCGCCTGGCGGCGTCCTCGACCACTCGACGTGGCGCTGCCACGCCTTCGGGTCTGCGTCCTTGCCAGGCACGACGATGACTGCGCCAGAGCCGGGCAAACGTCACCGGACACGACACTGAAAGCTTCACCCTCTCTTGGTGTGGCATTGGGATTCCCCTTGCCCGCCGCGGCGCAGAATGGGTCGGTCCAATCAAGGAGCGAGCCATGAGCAACAGACGAGCCAAGATCGCCGCGACCGCCACCGTGCTGGGGCTGGGTGCGCTGGGTGGCGTCGCGCTGGGGACGAACCCCGGCGTGCCGGGTGCGGGCCAACAGCTCGCCGCGAGCGGCGGTTCGGGCTCGATCGTGACCAGCGCCAGCGGGGCCACCGCGGTTCCGACGACCCAGACGGTGGCGGTGCGCAGCGAAGCCGGCGCGCGTGCGCCGATCGTCACTCGCGCCAGCGGGGGCGGCGCAGTTCGCGGCGTGGAGCGCGATGACTGACGGGGAGCGCAGCTTCAGAAAAGTCTCATCGAGGACTTACGAGCCGATTACCAAGCCGCTGCAACCTGGGCTGACGATGCAACTCCCCGAGGAGGACTCAATGGCTTTGAAGACGAGGATCCTGGTGGTGGCGAACCGGACGGCCGACTCACCCGAACTGATCGCGGCGCTGCGGCAGCGGGCGACGCGAACGCCGACCCGCTTCACCCTGCTCGTTCCGGCGGTTCCGCATGGCCTCGCCTGGGCCGCGGACATGAAGGCCGGCGGGTCCGAGGCGGCGTCGCGAGCCGAGAGCGGGGCCGCCCGCATGCGCATGTCGGGCTTGGATGTCAACGTCGCCCTGGTCGGCGACCCCGACCCTCTCGCCGCCGCAGGCGATGTCCTCGGCACCGAGAAGTTCGACGAGGTGGTCGTCTCGACCCTTCCACGCGGCGTCTCCCGCTGGCTCCGGCTCAGCCTCCCGCACCGCCTGCGCCGGCTCACCGACCTCCCGATCACCCACGTCACGGCGCATCCACGACCGGCGAGGACCGCTTCTCCCCGCCGCGAGGCGGTCGGCGCGCAGCTGTGATGCCCCAGGAGGATTACACCGACGAGGCGGCCACGACCGAGACATCGTCGTGAGCGATCGCCCCGCGCTTCTGCGCGCGGGCGGTCACAAGAGCCGGTCGTCTGCTCGCGGGCGCAACGTCGAGCACGAACTCGATTCCGAGACGCCTGACTGCATTGATGATCGTGTCGACCTCGGGGTTGTGCTCTCCAGACTCGAGCTTGACGACACGCGGCTGAGAGACGCCGAGCTCCTTCGCTAAGGCTCGCTGGCTCAGCTTGTGCTCAGCGCGGTAGCGCAGCAAGGTCGCCGCGAACTCTCGAGCAGGCGCGAGCCTCTGCCACTCTGCCCGAAAGCTGGGATCAGCGGGCTGCTCCTCCGCCACGAGCGCATCAAAGGTCTTCTTCCGAGCCGCCATCGATGGTCATGATAATAGGTTTATTATCAATGTCAACGGTGACGGTTGAGGCGCTTGCTCGCTGACCTGATCGCGCGGTCGAAGTCCTTCTTCTTGGCCGCAACCGCAAGCACCATGAACCTCGGTCCGATTCGCGCGTAGATCGGCCGCGCCTCGCAAGTCCCTTGCTTCGGTCGTAGCTCGAACAAGTCCGCCTCGCCCATCAGCGACTTCATGTGCGGCGATGGCAAGTCCGGACCGACATCCTTCAGCTTCTGCACCACGTTGAAGACCGCCTTCCGGTCTCCCCGCGACTTCACATCCTCGAAGTCGAGGACCGCGTCGCTGTCGAAGTCCACGATCCAGGCTTTCGGCTGTTTCGCCATCCTCGCGACCTTAGCCGCGAGCGCGGACTCAACTTGTTGTCGTCTACAACCTTCGGGTTATGAGCGTGGTCCGTGAGACCCGCTGGACTACGTGGAGCCCGGTTTCAAGCGGTTTTCACGAGATCGAACTACGTGGAGATCGGCTGGAATACGTGGGGCACGTTGCCCCATTTGTTGCCCCAGATCGCCGCTTCGTAGCAGAGAGTGCTACGGTCGTGCACATGGCCCGAGCAGTTTCGATCCGCGAGCTAAGGAACTCCACCTCTGCCGTCGTCTCCGAGCTGGAAGCGGGCGAACGATTGACGCTGACGGTCAACCGTCGTCCGGTCGCCGACATCCTTCCCCACGTCGAGGATCGAGATCCCTGGGTCCCGGCCAGCGAGTTGCGCCGCATCGTCACCGAGGCGCCCGCCGACACCGGCCTGCTGGACGATCTCGCCGATGTCCGCGGCGCCGAGCTCGACGATTGAGCCGGGCAGTCGCCGACACCTCTATCTTCATCGCCCAAGAGACCGGTCGCGAGCTTGGCGAGCTTCCTGAGGAGATCGCCGTCTCGGTGATTACTGCCGCCGAGCTGGAGCTTGGGGTCCTTCGGGCCGCCGACGCCGAGGCGCGAGCGATGCGCCTCTCGACTCTCTCGCGGGTCCAGGCCACCTACCCCCTACTCCCTGTCGACCCTGAGGTGGCGAGCTGCTTCGCGCGGATCGCCTCCTCTGAGCTCTCCAAGGGCCGCCGCCTCCGACGGCACGACACCTGGATCGCGGCAACCGCGATGCGACACGGAGTAGCGGTGCTCACCCAAGACACGGACTTCTCCTCTTTCGAGGAAGTAGACGTAGTCCGCGCCTGAGCAATTGGGCAAGTCTGTCGGTGGCGCAACACCCGCCCGGTACGTGGCCACGCATATCCGCGATCGGGTTCCTGACGCCTGTCACGACAATGGAGGATGCTCATCTCCGGTGCCAAGCGCGTGAATGCTGTGGTGGCAGTTGACACCAGACGGAACCGAAAAGGTGCCTGGATTGGAGTCGTCGGGTCAGTATCTGGCGCGATGGCCGTCGAGAACCTGCTGAAGCGGAAAGCGTCTCCCCTCCCATTCGGTGCACTCGCATCGAGGGTCGGAGGAAGTCTCAGCGCGATACACAACGCACTCCGTCTCTCCTCGGGCCAACAATGCAGTAGCAAGCCCCCGTACGTACGCGATATTGAACTCATTAGCGCAGAGCATTTTCGGCTCTATTGACGTTTCCGTGGGTGAAGTAAGCAGGTGAAGATGAGGCGCACGCCGCTCCGCGCCTAGGTTTCCGGCTTCTCGAAGGCTGGAAATCGAAAGGAGCGGCAACGACGTGCGCAAGGAAAGGGTATGGGCACGCCTGCTCGGCTTGGAGCGGGCGGTCGTCGAGAGCGTCGAGAGTGACGAGGAAGGGCAGGTAGTGGTGGCGGTCAGGCCGCACCACCGGGAGCGGGATCGCTGCGGCGTCTGCGGGCGCCGCGCGCCCGGCTTCGATCTCGGCGAGGGACGCCGGCGCTGGCGGGCGCTTGACCTCGGCACGACCATCGCCTACCTGGAGGCCGACGCCCCAAGGGTCGCCTGCCCCGAGCACGGCGTCGTCGTCTGCGCCGTGCCCTGGGCGCGGCACGATTCGCGCTTCACTCGCGCCTTCGAGCAGCAGGTCGCCTGGCTGGCGGTGAACACCTCGGGCAGCGCCGTCGCAGAGTTGATGCGGATCGCCTGGCGCAGCGTCGGGGCGATCTGCGAGCGGGTCGCCGCCGAGGCCGGGCGCGATGCCGACCTGCTTGCCGGCCTTGAGCGGATCGGCATCGACGAGATCTCCCACCGCAAGGGCCACCGCTACCTGACCGTGGTGGTCGACCACGACACCGGCAGGCTGATCTGGGCGGCGCCGGGACGAGACAAGGCGACCGTGGAGGCATTCTTCGAGGCGCTGGGCGAGAAGCGCACCAAGCGCTTGAAGCTTGTCTCCTGCGACATGGCGGGCTGGATCGAGGCGGTGCTGGTGAAGCGCTGCCCGAAGGCCAAGCGCTGCGTCGATCCCTTTCATGTCGTGCAGCTCGCCACCGAAGCGCTCGACAAGGTCCGCCGCGAGGTCTGGAACGAGGCGCGCCGCCAGGGGCAGGGCAACGTGGCGGCGGAGCTCAAGGGCGCCCGCTACGCCCTGTGGAAGAACCCCGAGAACCTGACAGCGCGCCAGCAGTCAAAGCTCGCCGACCTCGAGCGGCTCAACCGGCCGCTCTATCGCGCCTACCTGCTGAAGGAGCAGCTGCGCCAGATCTACCGACTCGGACATCGGGCGGCGATCCGCCTGCTGGATGAGTGGTTGGTCTGGGCGCGGCGCTGCCGCCTGAAGCCGTTCGTCAAGCTCGCCCGCACGATCACTGCGCAACGGGAGGGCATCGTCGCGGCGATCCGCCACGGGCTCTCCAACGCGCGAGTGGAGGCGATCAACACCCAGATCCGGCTGATCGCCCGTCGCGCATTCGGCTTTCACTCACCTCAGGCGCTGATCTCCCTGGCGATGCTGAAGCTCGGCGGTCTGTGTCCGCCGCTGCCCGGTCGAGTCACCGTCACGTGACCCACGGAAACGTCAATAGAGCCGCATTTTCGAGGCCCACTTAGGGCTCACTTTGGAGGGCTTGTGCCCCGGCATCTTCGGCGGTCGGGTCTCCCGCCAATAGCCAGGGTCGAGCATTTTCTCGATGAGCCACTCCTCATCCTGGGCGGCAAGTGCTTCCGGCATCGCCACCTGCCAGGCAGCCCAGCCAGCCTCAACGAGATCCTTGCCGTAGCAATCGCGACGCCGATCACCTGCGACCAGCATTCGATCCTCCTCGGCCCAAAGCGTCGCCATTTCCGTTCGAACATCTGGATCGTCAAGGTGGTGGTATTGGAAACCCATCCTTCTCCTTTCGTGCCTGGGAACAAGTCAGTCGGAATTGGCAACAAGCGACCGAACCCTTTCTAGGGCTTGGTCACCCCCCCAGCAGCCCGCCGCGATCCACGCCAGCTCCCGTTTGATCTCATCATCGATCGGAACATCAGGCTTGTAGCCGAGATCGTGCTGAGGCTCTGCGTAAGCGTGTTGAAAGAGCGTTCGCACCTGCATCTCGAAGGTGGTCGGCATGTCCTCCAGCTCAGCCCAACCCAAAGGCTTGTGGTGAGCGGCAAGGACGTGGACCGAATGGTGGCTCTCGTAGTCGAACTCGTTGTACCTGGTCGGCCGGTGATAGTCCTTCTCGACCGAGGTGAAGATCTCACATATGCGCTCGACGGCCAGGTCGACGTCAGCGGAGAAGAGGACAATAATCCGACCCGCGATCTGGTCCTCGATCTCCGCCAAGGGCACCTCATAGGGGTTCTTTTCGCGCTCGGCCTTCTCAAGAAAGCTCTTGGCGCCCTTCACACGAAAAGAGAGTCGGTCAACTCGAGCGACGCCAGTGAAATGGTCGATTAGCTCGGCTTCGAGGCTCGCCGCGACCCGTTGCAGAAGTGGCAGGCGCTTTTCGTATAGGTCCACGAGCTCAGGCATTGCGGGAGGCAAGGCGCTCCTCAACAATCTCGGCCTCGATCCGGATTCGCTCGCCGTCGGTGTCATCGATCACCTGGACCACCTTGTCGTCGCCAACCTCGTTGATCGGAGCAGAGACGAGGACGTCCTCGGGAAGTTGGAAGGTGCGAGTGTTGAGTCGGCGCGAGAGCGCCGACCGATCGAGGCGGAACACCGCGCTTCGGGCTTCATCGGTCTCAGCGCTCGCCAGAAAGATCTCCTTCGCTTTGCCAGCGAGGAACTCGTTGGCTACTTGCTCAAGGCTCCAGCTTTGGCGCTGCATGTTGTTAACTGCGATTGCCGCGGTCAGTACCTGCTTTTTCTGGCTCTATTGACGTTTCCGTGGGTGAAGTAAGCAGGTGAAGATGAGGCGCACGCCGCTCCGCGCCTAGGTTTCCGGCTTCTCGAAGGCTGGAAATCGAAAGGAGCGGCAACGACGTGCGCAAGGAAAGGGTATGGGCACGCCTGCTCGGCTTGGAGCGGGCGGTCGTCGAGAGCGTCGAGAGTGACGAGGAAGGGCAGGTAGTGGTGGCGGTCAGGCCGCACCACCGGGAGCGGGATCGCTGCGGCGTCTGCGGGCGCCGCGCGCCCGGCTTCGATCTCGGCGAGGGACGCCGGCGCTGGCGGGCGCTTGACCTCGGCACGACCATCGCCTACCTGGAGGCCGACGCCCCAAGGGTCGCCTGCCCCGAGCACGGCGTCGTCGTCTGCGCCGTGCCCTGGGCGCGGCAC
Organism: uncultured Solirubrobacterales bacterium; assembly: GCA_963837695.1. Classification (GTDB taxonomy): domain Bacteria; phylum Actinomycetota; class Thermoleophilia; order Solirubrobacterales; family 70-9; genus VRUE01. The sequence goes on from CAWINZ010000003.1 coordinate 141,267, forward strand.
GATTCGCGCTTCACTCGCGCCTTCGAGCAGCAGGTCGCCTGGCTGGCGGTGAACACCTCGGGCAGCGCCGTCGCAGAGTTGATGCGGATCGCCTGGCGCAGCGTCGGGGCGATCTGCGAGCGGGTCGCCGCCGAGGCCGGGCGCGATGCCGACCTGCTTGCCGGCCTTGAGCGGATCGGCATCGACGAGATCTCCCACCGCAAGGGCCACCGCTACCTGACCGTGGTGGTCGACCACGACACCGGCAGGCTGATCTGGGCGGCGCCGGGACGAGACAAGGCGACCGTGGAGGCATTCTTCGAGGCGCTGGGCGAGAAGCGCACCAAGCGCTTGAAGCTTGTCTCCTGCGACATGGCGGGCTGGATCGAGGCGGTGCTGGTGAAGCGCTGCCCGAAGGCCAAGCGCTGCGTCGATCCCTTTCATGTCGTGCAGCTCGCCACCGAAGCGCTCGACAAGGTCCGCCGCGAGGTCTGGAACGAGGCGCGCCGCCAGGGGCAGGGCAACGTGGCGGCGGAGCTCAAGGGCGCCCGCTACGCCCTGTGGAAGAACCCCGAGAACCTGACAGCGCGCCAGCAGTCAAAGCTCGCCGACCTCGAGCGGCTCAACCGGCCGCTCTATCGCGCCTACCTGCTGAAGGAGCAGCTGCGCCAGATCTACCGACTCGGACATCGGGCGGCGATCCGCCTGCTGGATGAGTGGTTGGTCTGGGCGCGGCGCTGCCGCCTGAAGCCGTTCGTCAAGCTCGCCCGCACGATCACTGCGCAACGGGAGGGCATCGTCGCGGCGATCCGCCACGGGCTCTCCAACGCGCGAGTGGAGGCGATCAACACCCAGATCCGGCTGATCGCCCGTCGCGCATTCGGCTTTCACTCACCTCAGGCGCTGATCTCCCTGGCGATGCTGAAGCTCGGCGGTCTGTGTCCGCCGCTGCCCGGTCGAGTCACCGTCACGTGACCCACGGAAACGTCAATAGAGCCCTTTTTCTCCTCGGGGGGAATCTCAGCGCGCGAGGTCTTCTTCAGTGCGTCGGCGAGGAGTTTGGTGCCGGCGGCGGGGGTAATCGTCGTCCGTGCCTCAAGAAAGCGCCGTATCCAAAGCTCGGCGACGTCGTCGGCGCGGCCGACCTGGAAGTCGAGTACGCGGGCGGCAAGGAAATTGGTGGCGATCTCGCGTCCCTCGGAGAGCGCCATCTTGCGAAGCGCCGAGGTGCGACTAAATATTTCAGTGAGTAGGTCGATGTCGGGCCCCTGCGATCCGCCGACCGAGAAGCGGAAGGCTTCGTCCTGGGGAAAGATCCACAGCGCCACCCGTCTTTTGTCGCCCTCGCGATAGGCGGCGCAGAGGAAGAGGCAGTCACGAGAGCGGTAGTCCATCGCCCTGCTGAGCTGCCGGGCGAGTGCCAGCGCACCTCGCTCCGATGCTGCCCCCCGGCGAAAAGCAAGGTCGAGGGCCGCGTCGCGGACGAGGCTCGAGCGATGGCCGTCCGCTCCCTGGTCGACATCAAGCGTTACCTGGGTCATCAAGCCGCTGTCCTCAGCAACTTTCAGCGATTTGGCGAGTGCTGAGCGGAGCGCGGCACGAATCGGCAGCGAGCCGCCCTCGGGGTCGACGAACTCATCATCAATCACCGTCCGCTGTGGCTCGATCGCGAATCCAAAGAGCCGAAAAATGTCCACGCCGCTCCTCCCTGCTGGACTCTGGGTTAGGGCGAAGATTCCCCTGGGTACGAAGCAGTATAGGTGTCACAAAACGCCCAGGCGCTCGGCCCCTCGGCGCCGAGCCCCTGTGCGTTTGGGGCGCGTCGCCGGGGGCGCCCATTTCTGCGCTTCTCGCGGCCGAACGTAGGCGAACGGGAGCCGCCGCGCAAGGCCTGAATCGACCTCACTTTGACCTCGTGTTGCCCCAGGCGTTGCCCCAGGGCCGATTTTGCACCCTCCTGTCTGCAACCCAGAAAGACGAAAACCCTGCGATTTGCAGGGCTTTCGCCGCATAGCGGGGGCAGGATTCGAACCTGCGACCTTCGGGTTATGAGATCGCCAGCGCTGGTTGACTGGGCTGGTTTTTGGCTTGTTCAAGCGGTTCGAGTTGGTCCGAGTTGCACCCAGTTGCGCTCAACTTAGTACCCACTTAGCCTCAATCCACCGATTCACCCGCACGGATAGGCGAACGGCCGCCGACGACCGTCTGAACGGCGAGATCCGCCGGCTCGAAGGTGTGCCCCGGCGACGCCGAGCCGCCGTAGGCCATTCGCCACGGCCGGACGACCGAGAAGCCAGCAGGCCGAGACGACCGGGGTGAGCGGTCGATGCGTGAAGCAGATGAGGGATGGTCAGGCCGCGGCCGGCAGCGCCCTGATCCGCTCGAGCGCCTCGACGAACGCGTCCCGCCAGGGCCAGCGGGCGGGCAGGTGCAGGGTGGTGCGCCGGGCGGTGCGGGTGAGCCGGCCCGGCAGCGCGATCAGCCAGCGGCGGATCGTCCGGGCGGCGCGCCAGGTCTCGTCCTCGAGGCCGAGCTGCCCGACCCAACGCGAGAGGTTGTGGGCAAGGCAGGCGATCACAGTCCAGGCGGCGTTGGCGGCGAAGCTCCCCGAGGGAAAGTGGGCGAGCGCCTGATCCTTCAGGTCGCGGATCGCAAGCTCCACCTCGGCGTGGTCGCGGTGCTCGGCGTCGACGGTGTGCATGTCCTCGCTGCGGTTGGTGAGGAAGGCGAAGTGGCGCCAGTAGGCAAACAGCTCCTCCTGGCCCTCCTGGGCGTGCAGGTGGACGCGGCGGACCACCAGTCGCCGGCCGCCGTAGGTGGTCTCGGCGAGCTCGCAGATCCCCGTCTCGGGGTAGTCGGGGACGGGCTGCCAGGCTTCCTCGGGGATCTCGGCGATCCGCTCTGCCATGCGCTTGTGCTGGGTGACGGCGATCGAGAAGAGGCACCCCGTCTTCTCCAGGTAGGCGATCACCTTGCCGGAGTAAAAGCCGGAGTCGGCCCGGAGGAGGATCTCTCCTTCGGCCCCGGCCCTTCGCACCCTGGTGATCAGCTCTTCGCAGAAGCGCAGGGCGCCGCGCCCCGACGCCGCCGCTCCCTTCCGCGCCCGCACGTGCAGGACCTCGCCGGTGCCGCCGCGCGTGGCGAGCAGCGGGTGATAGCCCCGCACCCCGGTATAGCCGCGGGAGGCGCCCTGCTTCTTGGCGCCTTTGGCCTCGCCGAGGAAGGAGTCGACATCGATCACCAGGCGTCCTTCTCCGGGACCCGCGCCCATCGCCCAGGCGCGCCTTATGGCCTCCGCCAGTACCCGGTCGAGCTGGCGGACGTGGCCGAAGGTGAAGGCGCGCAGGAAGGTGCCGAGCGTGGATGGCGCCATCGCCTTGTGGCCGAGCAGCGCCTCGGTGGCGCCAGCGCGCAGCACGTCCGTGTCGTCGATCGAGTCCGCACCGGCGACGATCGCGTGCAGCAAGGTCAGCACCTTGCGCCCGGGACGGGCGGCGCCCGACCGCTCCCCGAGCTTGACCATCGCATCGACCAGCGACTCGATCCCGAGCCGCCTGCTCAAGGTGGCGATTAAGGCCAACCCGGCGTTGGCGATCAGCCGCTCGTCGTCGAACTCCACGCGCATCGAGTCAGGACGCACGGACCTCGCAACTGCCTTCACCATGTGGGTGACCTCCTGATCGAGGGCCGCGGCTGCCTCAATCAGCCGCTTCATGCCCCTTCAGGAGGTCATTTTCATGACGGGAGCGGACGGATCAGGTGTGGTGAATCGGTGGATTGAGGCTTAGTACCCGCGCGAATGCTGAGTGGGGTCAAGCGCGAGCGATCGCAGCGTCGGACGTCCGCGCATCGTGGAAGGCAATGACAACAACTCGATCCTCGGCCTCGATGTACATGTAGACGACGATCAGCCAGCCCCATGGACCGATCAGCGCCCGGCAATCTCGCCAGACGCCAGATAGCTGTTTGCCAGCGCGCGGGAACTCTTCCAGAGTAAGCAGCGTGCGCGAGACCCGTTCGCGCGTGTCGGCCGGGAGCTGGCGGGTCTCGATCAGACTGCGAAGCTCATCACGCGCTTGGCGCGTGACCTCGATCGCCGGCATCAGCTACAGCTCGGAGAGCGGCACCGTTTCGCCGCGCCGAGCCTGCTCAATCGACTCCTGCGCCCGCTCCCAAGCACCAGGAATCCCGTCGAGAATTTCAGTGATCCGCGAGGCATCCGGATCGGCTTCATCCAATGCGCTGGAGAGAAGGGAGCGAGCCAAGGTTCCTTCTTGGACATGGGTGCGCTCCGCCAGGCTCGCCAACTTCTGCGCGTAGTCTGGCTCGAGAGTGACGTTGATTCGGCGGTTTCGCTCAGCCATGGATCAAGGGTACACACAAGGGCACACGATGTACACCACTGGTTCGCTAGCCTGGACCCCATGGCGCACCACAAGCGCAAACGACCCAAGCACAGTCGAAGCGGCTGCCTCCTCTGCAAGCCGCACAAGCTGACCGCCAACGTTAAGGCTGAGCGCGGCCGAGATCGCCGATCTTGGGTTCGGCACGAGCAGATTGCGTGCCGAGGCTCGTAGCGCCACCCGGGTCCGGCAGTTCCACCAAAGCATTAGGTCCGGGATTTAGAAGCCGTTCAGCGGCGCATTAATTCCCTGGCAATGCGATCTCTATCCGTGCTCGATCGCCAGCCGGGCGCAGCCTGAGACGCGGGGAACCGCCAGGGCCCGTAACGATCTCCAGAGGTGTTATCTCGACGAGCCGGCGTCGGGCGAGGACGCCGGTGCTCTGGCCGGCGAACGGAGGTAGTTCGATCTCGGTCTCGAGCATGTCGTCGGGACCCTTGCCGTCGAGGTTCTCACCGCGCAGCGGGAGATCGAACTGCTCCCGAACAGGGATCTCGATACCACCGTCGGTCAGCACTTGGTAGGTCATCTGCGCTGCGTAGCGATCGACGGGACCAGCCGCATCCGGCATCGATCGCGGGGTTGCGTCGCGGTCTTCGAGCAAGCTAAGAGCCGCTGCGATCAGGGCGGCAATTTCCCACACCTCGCGGTTGTAATCTGCACCCTGATCACTCTCGAACTCGATGCCCTCCTCAGGGAGGAGCCCGGGGCACGTGACTCGGATGAGATCGGCCTTGCCAAACGCATCGGCGAACCCGAGGCCATTGATGGCGGCGCCGGCACGTTCGTCACCAAGCGCGAGAGTAAGCCCGAACTGCATCTCAAGAGCCAGTTGGTCGGGCCCAACGTCTACGTCCTCACGCTCTTCGAGATCGATCGTGAAGACGACACCGTTGTAGTTTCCGCCGTAGGAAATGGTCGCGTCACCGATTGCGGGGATCCGGTAGAGCGGAATTGTCTCCGCGGCAACCTTCCTACCCAGGGTCAGCTCAATCGTCAGCTCCACAGGGTCGGAAAGACCCAGGCGAACAACCCCGTTTCGCAGCAGGCCCTCTTCGGTCAGCTGCTCCCGAAACCGGTCGGGAACGAGCCCGGGCTTAACCCCGATGGCTTCGCCGGCGATTTCGATCGGCCTGCCCTTCGCAAGGCTCACTCGACACCGAAGACGAGCGTCCTCTCCCTCCGGCCCGGGTGCGAACCAGGGAACAGGCGCCTCGGAGAGAGAGCCCTCTCGCGGTTCGGCAGTGAGCTCAGCGACTTCGTCCCCGTTGCGAATCGCCATCGAGAAGCTGGGCAGGCTCTCGATCCCGTGGTTCATCGTGAAGCGTCGTCCGCGCTCCGCAATCTCAGCGTCCCCGGAACCCACCTCACGTCCGACCAAGCCATAGTGGAAGTTCGGATCACGCTTGCCGATCTCCTTAGCGTGCTTCGCCATCGCCATCGGGTCAGAAACCAGATCAGTGGCACTTGCCAGGGGATTCACACCGTCCCTTGCGGTCTGTGCCATCGTCTCCCGAAAGTAGGCGCCATAGGCCCCGTCGCTGAGCTTGTCGATTAGCTCGGGCCGCTCTTCAATGCGCTGCGCCAGGTCATCGACGTAGTCGAGGGTCTCGAGCTCGGAATAGAGCTTCCGTTGCTCAGGAAGGAACTCGTCGCGCCAGAAGTTGCGCTGGTCCTTGGTAAGGACAAAGGGGAAGACGAAGGTGTAGTGGGGCGGTTTGTCGCCGGCCATCGCCGTTTTAAGCGATTTTCGACACTCACCCCAGGGGACACTCTTGTAGTTCTTGGCCTGCCAGCCACGCTCTGGAGGCTTGCCGTAGCCAGAGAGAATGTCGACGCCGCCATCCTTGCCCCTAACCCGGTGGGCCTCGGGGTATTCGGACTTGACGAGGCGATGAGTCAGATCCTCGAGACCCTCGTCAGTGAGCGCGTCGAGCAGTCTCTGGATGTTGCGCTGGGGATCAGTGAGGGCCATCCGGCGATCCTACGTGGCATCCGTAGCTTGTCTCTAGTCAGCCCTTCGGGTTGTCGACCATACCGAGAACGTCGTCGGGGACCTCCCGTAGGAGCGCTTCAAGGGAAGGAGGGGCGGACTGGTGACCCGGGGTCTCGTCCAGACCATTCCCGACCCTCCGCACAGGCTGTGGGCGCTGGCGGGGTACGGATTAGCTGGGGAAAGCGGTGCCGACGCACGGTCCGCGAGCAGAACGTCCCTCCTGTTGGTGCATTCTTGTCGCAACCTCCGAAATGTGAGGCGCCTACCCCCTTGCAGGAAGTCCGCATACGAACGTATGATCGCTTCATGAAATCGGTGAGAGAGCGGAAATGAGCCGGCCACGAAAGACCGGAAAGCGGGCGGCTTCGGCTGCCGGCAAGACGCTTCGCTCCAAGGGCTCCTCCAAAGCCGCGCGACGAGCAGCCGCGTCCGATCTTTCTCAGGTCGGCAACTCGAAGAGGACGGGTAAAGCTGCCGCCGCCGCAGCCTCGAAAACGCTGCGATCAAAATCGGCGTCAAAAGCTGCCAAGAGGGCCGCTGCGTCCGATCTCGCCCAACGCGGCCGCTGAAACTTGCTGGGATGACTGTCACGGAGAAGACGGGGCCGGCACCTCAGTACCTGCAATCACTAGCCCCCAGCACACCGGGTGAGGGGCTCGTTCTATATCCCGACCAAATCTCGACCGTAGGCGACAATCTGGTTGCTGCCTTTCGACCCGATGCGCAGGCTCTACGGGTTGCGGCCGCGGAACGCGGAATCGCTGTCGTGGTCGCAGCACCCGAGAATGCGAAGAAAGGCATCTACAGCGAGCACGCGGCGGATTGGGTGCTGCCGCTGATCGGCATTCCGACGAGCGTCGTCGCTTCGCTCGTCGCGGATTACCTTCGGCACCGACTTAGGGGATGGCGCGCCAACTCAAGTGAGCGCCGATCCCCGGGCGTGCGCTATCGCGAGGTCGAGCGATCCCCGGACGGCTCTTCGCAGATACGCGAGATCGAGGGACCAGCAGAGGACGTCATCGGATGGCTGGCCACAAAAGACGAGTAGACGTCGACAAGGGCCGCAGAGGTCCCCACCTCGGCGGCATGGCGGTCTACTACGACCCTCCGCTGTCGCCGAAGGTCTTGGAAGAAGAGGGCCGGAAGCTCGTCGATCAGGCCAAGCAAGCGCTCGGGCACGGGAATGAAAAAGATGCGGAGGCCGAGCTGAGGAAGGCGATCGAGCATTTCGTCGACGCCTTCCTCCTGAATCGCGACGGATCCTCTTCCGCCTTCGTCGTCGCACACCGAATCGGTAAGTTCGTGTCTCAGCGCTTCGGCTGCCAGATGAAGAGCGACGATGGGGAGTCGTGGAACACGGGATGTGGTGTTTGGGCTCTGCATTCTCGTCTGGGATCCAGCATCGGTGGTGTCACCCGCGGTCGCTGTTCAATCTGCTCGGCGAGCGATTTGGATTGCGACCACATCCCGGGACTGAGATATGGCGATGAGCTTTGTGTCCGCATCGTTTCCGAAATAGACCTCAATGAGATCAGCGTTGTTCCCTTCCCCGAGGATCCCCGTACCTACCGCCTGGAGCTCTCGCGAACGATCAGCGAAATTGAAAAGCTGTCGGGCAAGGTCTCGGAGGCGGGAGCCGTCCCAATTTGCGTGCATTGCGAGACCTGCACCGGGATCCCAGCCGCCGAAGACATCGACCAGAGCCTCTGGGATGTGACCTTCCCGGCATGACCGACATCATCGAAGTGACGCTGATCGACGCCAACCGGCACGGCCGTGAACCATCTCCGGCGACACTGCGCGAGAATTCGCTCCCCGCCGCCGAAGCGGCCGAAATCGCGCTGTATGCCGGCCAAGACAACGCCGAGAACAAAGCGAGGACCGTGCTCAGGGACGTGGTTGATGCGTTCCTCGGCGATAGACAGACCAACCACGATCTGTTCGAGCGTGCCCATCAGTTCGGGCACGCCATCGTCGAAACGGTCGGATGCTCGTGGGTCGAGGAGGGGGACCGCTACGTGAACCGATGCCCGATATTCGCCCTCCATCGACCGGCGGCGCACTCCCTGGAGTTGACGACTTTGCAGAAGTGTTCGATCTGCGGCGCAGAACCACTCTCATGTGACCACCTCTCCGGCCTCGAATACGACGGCGAGGTTTGTGCTTTCCTAGTCACCGAGATCCTGCCAATCGGCGCTGTCGCGTGGACTGCCGATCCTGAGTTCACCTACGCCTGGCATCGCCCAGAAACGGTCCCGACGGACCAGCTGATCGCCGAAGGCATCCTGCGGGTTGCGCACGAACCCGCCGCTTGTACCCATTGCCTGAACTGCTCAGGGACACCGAGTGCCGATGATCTCGATCCCATTGGGCGTTTTGATCGCCTAGTGAAGGAGAACCGTGATCAGCCCCCTCCCCAAGCTGGTTCCAGCCCTCGATCCCGCCGGGGCTAACAGTTGCTGGAGCTTCTTTACGGGCTTGAGAGGTAGGCGCTAGTCGTGTAAAGCGTCCCTGAATCCACTGCACAGTCGCTGCGGGCGACTTCCCATCTCGATTGCCAGCTGTCGTCGCGCGGTTCTGCTCGCCGAACAAATCGTCCAGCTCGCCATCAACGCGAGGATCTCCGGCGGCGCCACAAGTCAAAGATGGACGCTCGCGATCGCCATCCGGTCAGCGAGGTCATCAGGTCGTCGACCGTATACAAGGCGCCCCAGCACTCGCCCGGCCCAGAAGAACAGGGGCTCCAAGCCGACACGATCGACAACTCTCTCCAGAACATGATCACCCGCATTTGGCGTCACACTCGGCGGCTCTTCTATAACCGCCACCCCGACCCACGTGACGCTGGCTCCGCCTCCCCGGCCGTCAACCCCCTTGCGGCCGTCGTTTAAATCGACCCCCAGCAGCGCTCGGTAAAGCGATCCGGCAGCGTGAAAAGCGGGGATGCCCCGGGAAGGACTGGCCCATGAGGCCGGCTCACCCCGCCGCGACCGTCAGCACGATCGAGCCCGGGGTGTCGAATCCGAGTTGGATGACCGTCGAAGCCATCGCGGCGGCGCTCGGCGTTTCGATGGTGGAGGTGGCAAGACTCGCGGAGAAGCCGAAGACCTGACAGGCGCGCAGGCAGCCGCCGGCTGGGTGCTTCGCTAGGGCTGTTGAAAGAGCTGAGTCGCAGCCTCCTCGCCGGCCTTCCGCATCTGCTGGTCGAGATAGCGGGGTCGGTCGGGATTGAAATGCTGTGCGGCGAAAAAATGAGACGGCGGCATTGTCTTGTACATGGAGTCGAGGCGCCCCCCAAGCAAGGACGGCAGGCCATGCCCGAGTTCGACGATCCCGAGGGTGTGCTCATAGTCCTCAATGCTGAACAGCGTCGGCGGCTTCATCAGCGGCTGGGTGAAGAGCCCGGGCGCCTGCGCCTCGATGTTGTCCCAGAGCATCTCGCTCTGCAGGATCGTCGACGGGACGACGACCACCGGCCAGACGCGCCGCAGCATCTCAAGGTCGACGCCATCGATCTCGACCCGGCCAGCGAGGATATCGCTGATGGCGCGGTCGAGCTCGCACAACTTTGCGACCACCCGGTCGATCGCCTCCTGCATCGCCGCCGGGTCCGAGAGGATCCGCGCCCGCCGAGCTGGCCGCCCGCCGCTGACCTCGATCGCGACCAATTCGGGGCCGTAGGCGATGGTGACATCGGGACTTCGAGACTCACTGCCGTCGGCGCCGATGTAGAGGCGCTCGCCGGCGACGGTGGCGAGGCCCGACCGCCGCTGGTGGCGGTGGCTGTCTTCGGTGAGATGCAGGACGTAGCGTTCCATCAGCTCGCCGTGGAAGGCGGTGAAACGGCGGCTCATGCTCCACTCCGGCCGGTCAGACAGAGGGCGGGCGGCCGCCGAATCGAGCAGGCGATAGTAGAAGCCCTCCCCCATCCATGCGTGCAAGAACCGCGGGCTCAGCAGAATCATGCGGCCGTCGGCAAGGCGAAGGAACGGGCGCTGCTCAAAGGGGGCGCGGTCCCAGACCAGATGGTCGAAGCTGTCGCCGGCTTCGACCAAGCGCTCGGCAAGTTCGGCGCGATCGGCACTGATCGCGCCGACCAGGCGCTCCGTAACCTCTGCTGGGAGCTGGTTTTCGAGCAGGCCGTCGCGTTTGACGGCGACCATCCGATCGCCCAGCGAGATGTCATCGTCAAGTGCCTTGGCCCAAGAACCCATCGCGTAGGCGAAGGCCATCTGACTGGCGAAGCTGGCTAGATCCTCCTCCATCCAGGTTGCGAGGTCACACCACCGATGGGACTCGGGATCCACCACGCCGAAGAAGTCGACGAACAGCGCCCGGGCGCGGCCGTGGTCGCTGCCCAAGTTCGACTGGTCGAAATAGAGGCCGGCCCGAACGGTGTACGGAGCCCAAGTTGCGGGGGTCCCCCGTTCCGTCGCCCGGTCATTGTTGTCGTTGATCGGATCGGCGATCGCCACCACTGCCCCGAGCAACTTGTCGATCTCCTCGTCCTCGAGCTGGCGCAAGCCATCGGCATCCGAGCTGGCGCCGGTGATCAACAGCCGCATTAGGACTGCCAGGTGCTGCTCGTTGATGAGGAGGTGTTTCGGGCCAGCGGCGCTGAATTCGCGGAACTTCTCGATGATCGGGCGACCGGTTCCGAAGATTTCTTCGGCCAGCGCCAGGTGCTTCGCTGAATCGGCACCGGCGAACCAGGCGCCAGCGCTGAAAACCGCCAGCGCCATCATCGCGGGCTCGAACGGCAAGTCAGAGATCAGCCCGTTGACCTGATTCAGCGTCAACGGGTCGATCCCGAGATCTTCGGCGCAGGGAGCGACGGCGAATGCGTCGAGATCGCTCGGCGGTTTGCCGACAACGAGCAGCATCCCCTCGGGGATCTCAGGAATCGGCAGCGAGGCCGGTGCGTCGACCGGCGTCCAGAGGCCGCTGGGGAGCAGGGCGCCCCGAGGAATGATTAGGTGCGGAAAGTCGGGCTCATCCATCGCAGCAGAGATTTCCAAAGCCATCCGATGCAATCAGCCGAGGTCACAAGGCGCGTCATCTCGCTCCCGAAGAAAAATTGGTACCCGCTTGGTACCCGCGCCTCGCCAGGCCCCCTTCCGGCGAACACGAAAAAGGCCCCGTTTCCGGGGCCTTTCTCTATAGCGGGGGCAGGATTCGAACCTGCGACCTTCGGGTTATGAGATCGGCGCTCAGTCGTCGGCTCCGTGGCCGCCGCCTCCGTGATCGTCTCGTGGGCTGTTTGAGGGGCTCGTCGGGGTCGTGGGTTCGCTTGGCGGCGCGGTTGGGATCGTCGCTTCCGGTTCAGGTGCCGGGGTGGGGGTCGTGGCTTTCGGTTCAGGGGTCGTCGTGCCCGTCGTCGTGGTCTGATCGCCGTGGCTGTGACCTGAGTGTTGGGAGCCGTGACCGCGGTTTTGGCTCGCCGCGGGGGCGAGGGCGTCGCCAGCTGAGATCGGTTCGGAGGCCAGGCCGATCTGTTGGCTGGCGAGGTTGCTGGCGGCGATCGCGACTCCGGCCGCGACCAGCAGCCCGACCAGGGCAAGCCCCACCCACTTGATCGTCGCTCGCGAGTTCACTGTGTCTTCAGTCCTATGACAGCACGGAGGCCCGCTCCGTCGCGGTTGTGGAGGGTCACGTCGCCGTCCCACTGGCGGGTCAGCTCGCGCGCGATCGGCAGGCCGAGACCGGTGCCGCTCGGCCCGCGCCGGCCGGCGCTGCCGCGGCTGAAGCGCTCGAAGACGTCGTCCTCCTCGCCCGGCGCCAGGCCCGGGCCTTCGTCGAGGATCTCGATCTGGCCGGGGGCCACGCCGATCCTCACGGTCGAGCCGGGCGGTGAGTAGCGCAGCGCGTTCTCGAGCAGGGCGTCGATCGAGCGGTCGAGGTCGGGCCGCGCGCACCAGGCCGTCGCCGTGCGGTCGCCTCCGGCCTCGATCTCGATCCGGTGCTCTCCTGCCGTGCGGCGCCAGCGCTCCGCCGCCCGCTCCGCCGCATCGGCGAGGTCGACCGCTTCGCCGGGCAGCTCGTGCTCGCCGGCGCGGCTGAGGATCAGCAGCTCGTCGACGATCTGCGAGAGCCGGTCGATCTCGCGCATTCCCGCGTCGAGCTCCGCCGCGGTCGCCCGGTCGGCGCGGAGCCGGTCGGCGAGCCCCTCGAGCCGCAGCCGCAGTCCCGTCAGCGGGGTTCGCAGCTGGTGGGAGGCGTCGGCGACGAAGTCCTGCTGCACCCTGAGGAGTCGCTTGATCCGCCCCGTCATCTCGTTGAAGGTGCGAGCCAGCGAGCGCTGCTCGGTGCTGCCTTCGACGGCCACCGTCGTATCGAGGTCGCCGGCTGCGACGCCGCGGGCGGCGCGGTCGAGCCTGCGGATCGGGCGGGCGATCTGCTGGGCGATCAGGGCACCGGCGATCAGGCCGAGGAGCAGGACAACGGCAGCGAGGGCCGCCAAGTCGAGGATCGACGTGCGCACCGCGTGGTTGACAGCCGAGACGCTCTGGGTGACGCGCACGGCGCCCGCCGGCCGGCCGTGTTCGAGCACCGGCACCGCGGTGGCGAGAATTTCGGCGCCCAGGGTGTCGCTGCTGCGGGTGATCTGCTCGCCGTGGCCGCGCAGCGCCGCGCGAATCTCGGGCCGGCTGGCGTAGCTGCGCCCGGCCGGGGCGCCGGCCGAGTCGGCGAGCAGGAGGCCGCGACGGTTGACGACGATCACCCGGCCGCGCACGCTGTCGCCCGAGACGCGGACCAGGTGGTTGAGGCCGGCGCGCTGGCCGGGATTGAGCAGCTCCGACGCGGTCGCGGCGACGACGTCGGCTTGGCTGCGCGCCTGTCCCTTGACCTCGGCGTCGACCCGGTCGCGGAGGCTTACCGCGAGCGGCACGCCGAGTGCGATCAGCGCCACCAGCAGGACATAGGCCAGCGCCAGCAGCAGGGTCGCCCGAAGACTCATCGCCGAACCGCCGCTGTGGACTTTTGACGTGTCATGGCACGTAAAAAGTCGACAGCGCTCACTCGGCCTCCGGCGCGGCGAAGCGGAACCCGACCCCGCGCACGGTCTCGATATAGGTGGGGTGGCTGGGATCGTCGCCGAGCTTGCGACGCAGCCAGCCGATGTGGACGTCGAGCGTCTTGGTCGAGCCGAACCAGTTGACGTCCCAGACCTTCGCCATCAGGTCCTCGCGCGTGACGACGTGCCCGGCGTGGCGCATCAGCTCGGCGAGCAGATCGAACTCCTTGCGCGAGAGCTCGAGCTCGGCCGAGTCCAGCTTGGCGATCCGCGCGGCGGGATCGAGCTCCACCTCGCCGACCTGGACCGGCTCCGCGGAGGAGCCGTCGCGCGGGGCGCTGCGGCGCAGCACGGCGCGGATCCGCGAGATCACCTCGGCGGCGCTGAACGGCTTGACCACATAGTCGTCGGCGCCCAGCTCCAGGCCGACGATCTTGTCCATCTCGGTGCCGCGCGCGGTGAGCATCACGATCGGCACGTCGGAGCGGCGACGCAGCTCGCGGCAGACGTCGCGCCCGTCGCCGTCGGGGAGGGCGAGGTCGAGCATGACCAGGTCCGGCTCGGCCTCCTCGGCCATGCGCAGCGCGCCGGCCGCGGTCCGCGTCACCAGCGCCTCGAATCCCGCCCGGCGTAGCGCCTCGGCGAACGGCTCGGAGATCGAGTCCTCGTCCTCGACGACGAGGATGCGTCCGCTCGGCGCCGGGGTGGCCATCTGGCAACTGTAACGGTGGGATTCGGGACGGCACAGGGGCGGCGGTGAGGTTTTGCCAACCCTTTACCCGCGCCTTGGCTCGACTTGAACGCACCCGGTCCACACTGCGTCCACAACTTCGGCCAGGAGGAGATCGACGTGAAAAGAGTGAAGACGAGAATCGCGGCGGGCATCACCATCCTCGGCCTGGGGGGGCTGACCGGTCTGGCGCTGAGCGCGAACCACCAGCAGGCATCGGAACCGGTGGCCGCCAAGCCGCTGGTCCGCACCAAGGTGATCCGCCGCACCATCCACGTCACCAAGCACGCCAAACCGAACTATCCGGCGGGCTCCTCTCCGATGGCGGGGAGTGCCGGCAGCCGCTATGCGGGTGGCTATGGCGGCGCCAGCGCCACCACCGGCTCCTCTTCGACCGGGTCGGCGGGATCGACCCCGTCTTCTTCCTATTCCTCCTCGCCCGTTTCGACCTCTTCCAGTGGATCGTCGAGCGCCCCCAGTGGCTCCCCCGGGGCGACGACCGGCTCGGGCTCCAAGCCCGTCGTCACCCGCACCAGCGGCTCACGCGGGCACTCTCACTCCCACGGCGGCCGCAGACACGGTTCGCCGGTCGTCACCCACACCAGCGGCAGCGGCTCTCACTCCCACGCCGGCTCCCGCGGCGGCGGCGGGCACAGCTCCCCGGTCACCACCCACTCCAGCGGCTCCCACGCCGCCTCGGGTGGCGGCGCGGCTCACACCACGCCGGTCGTCACCCACTCCAGCGGCGCCAGCGCCGGCTCGGGTTCGGGCGGCGGCGCCAGCACCCCGGTCGTCACCTCCAGCAGCGGTGGCGGAGCGGGCGGCGGTGGGGGCGAGCACGAGAGCGAGCATGGCGATGACTGAGCGTGCCCGCGCCCGCCGTCCCAGCCCCGCCCTGGTGCTGTGGGGGTCGGTCGCCCTCTTCGCGGTGCTCTTCGCCCTGCTGACCTACCAGCTCAGCGCCGCCAGTACCCCGGCCCCACAGCAAGTGCTGGTTCGCAAGGTGATAAAACGGCGAGTCGTCACGACCTTTGTCCCGACGCCCGGCGCCTCGACCGTAACCAGCGGTCCCGTCACCACCAGCTCGGCGTCGGCCGTCTCGGCTTCCGGCGCGGCCCCGGTCACGACCAGCGCCTCGTGACGATGAGCGAGCACGACGTCACCTTCGACGCGATGGGTTCCCATGTCCGGCTGCTGATCGGCGAGCCGGGGCCCGGGATGGCTCCGGCGCCGGCAGCGGCCGACCGGGCGCGGGAATTCATCGTCGGCTTCGACGCGGCGCTGTCACGGTTCAAACCCGACAGCGAGCTGAGCGCCCTCAACGCCGATCCGCGCAAGTGCGTGCCCGCCTCCGAGTTGCTTCGAGCCGCGGTCAAAGCCGGGCTGACGGCGGCGGAGCGCAGCGGCGGGCTCGTCGACCCGACCCTGGCCGACGAGATCGAGTCGGCCGGCTACGTCGCCTCGCGCGCCGGGGTGCCAGGTGCCCCGCTCGCCGTGGCCCTCGGCGAGGCGCCCGCTCGACACCCCGCGAGCCCCAATCCGGCGGCGCGCTGGCGGCGCTTCGAGGTCGACGATGCGGCCGGCACGATCTCCCGCCCCCCCGGCGTCCGCTTCGACACCGGCGGCGCCGGCAAGGGCCTCGCCGCCGATCTCCTCGCCGCGCAGCTGCGCGGCT
This sequence comes from uncultured Solirubrobacterales bacterium, assembly GCA_963837695.1. Classification (GTDB taxonomy): domain Bacteria; phylum Actinomycetota; class Thermoleophilia; order Solirubrobacterales; family 70-9; genus VRUE01. Next base: position 157,065 of record CAWINZ010000003.1, read on the forward strand.
ACTCGCGCTTCATCGTCGATTGCGGCGGCGACATCCGCATCGGTGGTGCCGATGCCCTGGTCAACGCCTACGAGGTGCATGTCGAGCACCCACTGACGGGAGAGCGCGCCCATGTGCTTCGCCTCGGTACCGGCGGCGTGGCGACCTCGGGCCTCAACGTGCGCATCTGGCGCGATGCGAATGGCCGCTACGCCCACCACCTGCTCGATCCGGCGAGCGGAGAACCGGCCTGGACCGGGCTGGTCGGCGTCACCGCGCTCGGCGAGACGGCGGTCGAGGCCGAGACCCTCTCCAAGGCCGCGCTGCTCTCCGGACCCGAGGGTGGCCGTGACGTGCTTGCCGAACAGGGCGGCTTCCTGATCCACGACAGCGGCCGGATCGAGGCAGTCGGCCCGCTCAGCGTCGGCCGTCCCCGCATCCGCATCCCCGACCCCTCGGTCGGAGGAAGCGCCGGATGAACGCCGCCGCTTCGACCACGCTGCAGAGCCACGGCTGGTGGCTGGCGAGCCGCGCCTCCGGCCTGGTCGCGCTCGTCCTCGTGACGATCTCGGTCGGCCTTGGCCTGATGATGGCCGGCAAGGTGATGCGCCGCCCAGGGCTCTCGCGCAAGCTGCTGGCGATCCACGAGCACACTGCCCTCGCCGGGTTGATCGCGATCGCCGTACACGGAATCACCCTGCTCGGCGATCCCTGGCTGAACCCCGGAGCCGCCGGGATCGCCGTGCCCTTCACGATGGGCTTCCGGCCCCTGTGGACGGGCCTCGGCGTGCTCGGCGGCTACCTCGCCGCGGGGCTCGGCCTCAGCTTCTACCTGCGCAAACGGATCGGCGCCAAGCTCTGGCGCAAGGCGCACCGGGCGACGATCCTCGTCTACGTGCTCGGCCTGGCCCATGCCTTCGGCTCCGGCACCGACGCGTCCACCGTCTGGTTCAGGTGGTGGGTGTTGATGACGGCGCCGGTCATCGGCGGGCTCTTCGTTTACCGGGTGTTCTCCGGCGGGGCCAAGCGCAGCCGCTCACGCCGGGAGGAACGCGAACACGCCGGCGGGCGCGACCACCACCCGCTTCCCGTCGCTCACCAGCGCGGCGGTTCCCTCTCCCGAACCCCAGCCCTAGAGGAGGCATGATGAAAGACCACGGTGTTGTCATCGTCGGCGGCGGTCTCGCCGCCCAGCGCTGCGCCGAGACCCTGCGGCGGCGCGGTTACGAGGGCGCGGTGCGGATGGTCTGCGCCGAGCCCGACCCCCCGTATGACCGGCCGCCGCTCTCCAAGGAGCTGCTGGCCGGGGACGTGAGCGAGGAGACGGTCGCCTACCGTCCCGCCCGGTGGTACGAGGAGAAGCAGGTCGATCTGTTGCTCGGCGTCCGCGCCGAGGGCCTCGATCCGGCGGCGCGGCGACTGCGGCTCGACTCCGGCGCGGAGCTCTCCTACGAGAAGCTGCTGATCGCCACCGGCGGGGCCGCCCGCCGCCTGCCGTTCCTGGAGGGCTTCGAGAACGTCCACTACCTGCGCACCCTGGCCGATGCCCGCCGTCTGCGCGGCGAGCTGGCCGCCGGCGCCCGCCTGGCGATCGTCGGCGCCGGCTTCATCGGCCAGGAGGTGGCGGCGACGGCCCGCCGGCTGGGGGTCGAGGTGACGATGATCGAGGCGCTGGAGACGCCGTTGGCGCCGATCCTCGGCGCCGAGCTGGGCGCCTGGTTCGCCGGGCTGCACCGCGACGAAGGCGTCCGGGTGCTGACCGGAGCGATGCTGGAGGGCGCCCGCGGCAGCGGCAGGGTGGAGGAGCTCGTCCTCGCCGATGGAACCGTGCTCGCCTGCGACGCCGTCGTCGTCGGTGTCGGCACCTTGCCGGCGACCGGCTGGCTTGAGGGCAGCGGCCTTGAGGCCGGCGGCGTGCCCACCGATACCGCCGGTCGCACCAAGCTGGCCGCTGTCTTTGCTGCCGGCGATGCCTCGGTGCCCTTCGATCCGCGCTTCGGCGTGCATGCCCGCACCGAGCACTGGGATGCCGCCGCCTGGCAGGGCGCCGCGGTCGCCAAATCGATGCTCGGCGAGTACCCCGGCACGCCCCCGCTGCCGAGCTTCTGGAGCGACCAGTACGGGCTGCGGATCCAGTACGTCGGCCACGCCCACCGCTCAGACGCCGTCGCGTTCGATGGCGATCCGGCGTCGCGGGATTTCGAAGCGGTCTTCACCCAGTCGGGTGTTGCCGTCGCCGGCCTGACCGTCGGCCGCCCGCGGGCCATCCCCGCGCTTCGCAAGCAAATCGACCGCGGCCACTTCCCCGCCGCCAACCGAGAGGAAATAGCAGCATGACCTACATTCCAACCGTCGACCCGAACGAGTGCAGCGTCCACGGCGACTGCGTCGACATCGCCCCCGAGGTCTTCCGCCTCGGCGACATCGCCGAAGTGATCGGCACCGGCCCCGACGACCTGATGCTCGAGGCCGCCGAAGCCTGTCCGGCGGTGGCGATCACGATCGTCGACAGTGAGACGGGGGAGACCGTCTTTCCATAAGAATTTTCTCAGGTACGTTTGGTACGTAGTTATCCCGGTTGTCCAGCACATATTCGAGTTGTACGGTCGGCCTCAATGTCCCGATGTCGGCTGGAGGTGGCGCGATAGCACCGGCGGTACCCATCGTTTTTGCAGCGCTATTCGACCTGAGCGATCCGGCGCGGTACCTGCACTGGCACTTCTTGCAGATGTCGGTGGCGAACGTGATCGTCATCGTCCTGATGATCGCGGTCTTCGTCGCGGCGATCCTGATCCCGTTCCCGAAGCGGGAACGCACTCCTTGAGCGACGAGAAAGGAGCGCCGGTGTCGGCCGAGGAGCGGCAGATGTGGACGACCTGGGTGCGCGAGCGGGCGGTCCGCGCGCTGCCGCCGGAGAAGTTACTCCCCGACCGCCAGCCCGCCTACGTCTCCTCCTGGATATACGTGTTCGGCGTCGCCACGATCGCCGCCCTGATCGTGATCGTCGTCTCCGGGATGGTGCTCGGTTTGAAGGGCCCGACCTGGTGGCACCTCTCCAGCCTCGGGCGCTTCTTCAACAGCATTCACCTCTGGGCTGTGGAGCTGTTCTTCTTCGCGATGGTCGTCCACCTCTGGGGCAAGTTCTTCATGGCCGCCTGGCGCGGCGGGAGGGCGCGCACCTGGGTGACCGGCGCGATCACCTTCCTGGTCGCGATCGGCGCCGCCTTCACCGGCTATCTCTCGCAGCAGAACTTCGACTCCCAGTGGATCGCCAGCGAGGGCAAGGACGGGCTCAACTCGGTCGGGATCGGCGCCTTCTTCAACGTCGCCAACTTCGGCCAGATGTACACCTTTCACGTGATCCTGCTTCCCGTCGTCGTCGTCGCCCTGGTCGTCTGGCATGTCCTGCTGGTGCGCCGCCACGGTGTGGTTCCCCCGTATCCCGCCAGGGTCAGGGCGGCCGCTGCGTCCCCTCCGGCGGCGGGCGAGGGGAGCTCGTCATGAGCGGCGACCCGGGTACTCCTGACGATTCCGCGCCCTGGCCCGGGCCCTTCGTCCGCTATGACCTGGTCAAGGAGCTCGTCGTCGCGCTCGTCGTCGTCACCGCGCTGACCGTCGCGCTGACGGTCCTCTTCTCCTCCCCCGACGATCCGCCGACGACGATCCAGAGCTGGGCCAAGGCCGACCCCGGCGATTTCGTCGCCACCGCCACCACCGAGCTGAACGGGACGAGCGAGCTGGCCGAATACGGCCCCCCCTACAACCACACCCCCGACGCGACGCAGAAGATCGGCCCACTGGACCTGCAGAGCGCGGCCGGGGTCAACATCCCGATCGACACCGCAAACGAGTTCGTGCTCGGGCCGCTACGAACGATCCCCGGCAACCGTCGCCTGACCGCCGCCCTGGCGGCGTACGAAAGCTCGCCGCCGGCCGTGCAGAACGCCTGGAGCGACGAATTCACCGCCGCCCTCGAAAAGGCGGAATCGCCGGGCGGGGTCGCGGCGATCCTCCCCCGCGCCCACTACAACCCGGTCGCGCCGATGATGGCGGCTCTGCTGGGTCTGGCTCAGAGCGGCGGGCTCGACGGCGACCTGCTGGCCGGCGAACACACCTTCTACCAGACGAACTACACCAAGCCGCTGCTCTTCCTCTCCGGCGGCGGCTACTTCGAGGAACGCGCCGAAGGTCAGCATCTGCTCGGCACGCAGTGGGGGATGATGAACGAGACCGGCAGCTACCCCGGTCAGGTGTGGCTCTGGCTATACACCTTCTGGTACCAGGTCGAACCGTTCCTCGAATCGCCCAACGCCGACGCTCTCGTCTTCGCCCTGATGGGGGTTCTCAGCCTCGCCTTCATCTGCATCCCGTTCATCCCGGGGCTGCGCACGCTACCCCGCCACCTCGGCGTCTACCGCGGGATCTGGCGAGACCATTACCGCGAAGTTGAAGACTGAACTGTCCGCTTCGCGACCGCTGTGTCTGGCGGGTATCGGGGTATTCCTTGCGCTGGCCGGGTTGAGCGGCTGCGGCGGGGACACCCGCCGCGGCGAGACGGAGACGACCTCGGCGGTGGCAACCCAACCCGTGGCTCCGGCTCCCACCCGGCAGGGCACCGCGGCGAACCCTCCCGTGGCGACGATCGCCGACCCGCGCCGCCGGGCGTACGTGGCGCGCACCGACCGGATCTGCCGCAGCCTGGATTCGGAGCGGAACACCGAGCGCGAACGGGTGCGCGAGGCGGCCGACCTGCAGGGTGCGGAGAAGGCCTACGAGCAGGGCACCGCGCTCGGGAACGCGGAGCTGAAGCGCCTCGAAGCGGTCGCCCCGCCACCGGGCGACGCGGCCGTGCTGCGCGCCAACGTCTTCGACCCGGTCCGGCGTCAGCTTGCCCTGCGGGCGCAGATCCGCTCCGCCTACGCGGCGGTGGACCTGCCGCGCCTACGAGCGCTGCGGGCGCAGCTGGACGAGATCAGCCGGGCGCTTTCGGCCTTTGCCCGCGGCTACGGCTGGCGCGCCTGTGGGGAGAGTGAGTGACGGCCGGCGAGCATCCGGCGGCGAGCGAGCCGGCGAAGCCGCCGCCGAAACCGCGCACGCCGCGCCGCCCCCTGCCCAGCCCGCTGGCGGTGATCGTCGTCACGCTCGGCCTCTTCCTCGTCGTGCTGACGCTGCTCGTGATCCAGGTGCGCAACGGTCGGGACCCGGCGCTCGGACCCGGCCCCGTTGTCCCCGCGGTGGTCAAGCCCGGCGCCAAAGGCGCCGAAGCCGCGGCGACCTCGATCGTCACCCGCACCTCACCGGCGCCGCCCCCGTGAGCCCCGAGACCGTTCCCAGTCCTGCCCCGCGCCTGGGCCCGAGCCGGCGGACGAAGCTGGCGGCGATCCTGGTCCTGCTCTGCCTCGCCGCGCTGGCGGCCTATGCGATGTTCTCGGGGCCGACGACCATCCCCACGACGACCGCCCCGCACGCGGCGCCCGCCCGCACGGCCCCACCGCCGCCCGGCGAGGAGGGTGGGGAGGGGGAGAGATGACCCAGCCCGACCCCGCCGAATATCCCTGGTGGCTGGCCTCGCGCTCGGCCGGCATCGTCGCCTTCGTGCTGATCGCCGCGTCGGTGACCCTGGGCCTCTTCATGGCCTCGGGTATCTACCGGCGGCCCGGCCTGAAGCGTGATCTGCTCAAGGTCCACCAGCATCTGGCGCTCGCCAGCCTCACGATGATCGCCCTGCACGGCGTATGCCTGCTCGGCGACAGGTGGCTGAAGCCGGGAATCTCTGGGATCGCAATCCCCTTCACGATCGCCTACCGGCCGCTCTGGGTGGGACTGGGCATCCTCGGCGGCTACCTCGCCGCCCTTCTCGGCCCGACCTACTTCGTGCGCCGCCGGACGATCGGCACCCGCAACTGGCGCCGGCTCCACCGCCTCACCGTCGTCGTCTACGTCCTCGCAGTCCTGCACTCGCTGGGCTCGGGGACCGACGGCGCCAGCACCTGGTTCACCACCCTGGTCGTCCTCAGCACGATTCCGATCGCGGTACTGCTCGTACTGCGCTACCGACCCTCGTCCTCACCCGGCGCCCGAGCAAAGCGCGCCCGCGAGGCAGCCGCGGCGAAGCCGGCGGCGGCCGGTGGCAGCGGGGGCTGAGTCGGGGGAGAAGGGAAGAGTGCACTGCCAATCTGGCGCTAGTCAGCCCACCAGTCGCGCCGGCCCTCGACGTCTTCGCGCGGAGCCTCGCCGAGATTGGGCGCGCCGATGACGAGGATCTCGAGGCCCTCCGGCCCGGCCTCGTAGCCTCGCCAGGTACCGGGCGGGACGCGCACCGCGTCCCATTCCTTGAGGTCGACGATCTCGTCGTCGAGCTTCATCCGCCCGCTCCCGCGCAGGACCACGTACACCTCCTCCTGCGTCTTGTGCGTGTGGCCGTACGGAAAGCGATAGCCGGGCGGGACGCGCTGGTAGCCCAGGCCGGATTTCTCGAGCTCAAGCGCCTCGGTCGCCAAGCGGAACTCCAGGTCTGGCGAGCCGTCGAAGTTGGACCCGACATCCTCCAGGTCGTCCTTGAGGTTCCTCAGAGTGAACGGCACGGCGCAATCCTATGACACCCCTGACTGGGGTCTCCGATCAGCGCACGCAAGGGTGCCAGGGTCGTGCGAACAAGTCATAAGACTTGTAGATCGCACTGAAGCCGATCGCCCGCGCGGTCTCGCAATATTGCTTTGGCTTCTGTTCGTACTCGGCCTCGAAGACCGCCTTGTCGTGACGGATGAATTCCCGGTAGTAGCCGCATTCGTGGTACTGGAAGCACTGCTCGACGATCGCGAAATCGAAGGCGTTGGTCAGCTTGTCGGCCTGGCGGCCGTCGTTCTTCAGCGCCACCGCCATGCCGCGCCCGTGGACCTGGCGGGCGACCCAACGGTTGAAGCGGAGCTGGTCGGCCTTGGTGATCTTGAAACCGGTGTGGTTTTCTTTTTCCCAGCCGGCGATGTTGTCGGGCTCGACCGCGTCAAAGCCCTTGCGTGCACACATCGAGAAGCGCTGCTTCAACGGCTTCTCGAAGCGATGGAAGTGGGCGACGTCGAGCCAGCGCTCGTCGGGAAAGCCGGAGTAGCGGCGCCCGATCGCCGAGCGCGGGAACTCGCCTTTGTCGGGGCGATAGGTCTCCCAACTGCCGACGTCGAGGTAGCAGATCACCTTGCGGCCCTGGCGGTGGAGTCGGCGCACCGCGCTGGCCGGCGTCTGGAAACCGTCGACGTCGTAGACCGCGGCCTGAACTCCGGTAGTGATCTTTCCCTGCAGCTGCCACTGCCAGGCAGCCGTGGTGGGACGCGGCGACCAGCGCACCGACGAAGCGCCGGCGGTCGTGACGCCCAGAATCGCCAGCAGCCCCAGCGTCCCGACGAGAAGGACGCTCAGCGCGGAAGCTCTGCTCGGCGTCGATCCCATCTCTCCGCCAACCCGCCGGTTTCGGGTTTGTTGTGGTTAAGCAGATCGTTGTGCTTCTCGACAGTCAAAGAGCCGGCCCTCAGCCCGCCGTAGCCGTGTATTCGAGGTTCCGAAGCAGGTCGTGGAGGTGATGAATTCGGTGATCGACTTGCCGCTCTCATGCCCCTTCTTGCCGACCTTGCCGGCGATGTGCAGGAGGCGCTGGCGGTCGTTGGGCTCGGGGGGGCGATCAGTGAGATCAGCCAGGTCTGTCGCGGTGAAGGAGGTTGCGCATGCTGGTGATCCTTGCCGCGATCTCGTCCTCGACTTTGGCAGCGGCGGCGGTGCGCAGCTCAGACGCGATGTCAGTTCCGTCTTGGTCAGTGATGAAGGCGGGTGGAGCCTTCTGTCGTTCCGAAGACCTCGAAGCCGATCGTGTAGGTGACGTTGCTGAGCGTGTGATCGTCTCAGAGTAGGTCTTGCCCTTGGCCCGGTCGCGCCCGCGCCGGCGCCGCGGATCGCCAAGGGCGACTGCGTCGATCAGAACAGACCTCTAGTCCGCAAAACGCCGCGGCTCGGTGGCTGTGGCGCTGGACGATCATGGTGCTTCGCCTGTCTCTCGATCAACGTGTCGCGGCTCGGTGGCCGCCTGGACTAGACCTGTTGTGAGGCTATCCCATCCGAACCGACGAGCCGCAGGGTGCGGCGATCGGCCGCCGTGACGGTCACAGGCAGCGCTTGTCCTGCGTGGATAGTTCCCCGCTCTGCGTGCCAGAGGGCGCTGTCCGCATTATGCGCGGGACCCTTTTCGCGCTGGCCAACGAGCGGCGATTCGCGGTTAGGGTGGTCGGAGTCCGAAAACGGCTAAGGAGGATTTGATGCGAAGAGGGATGGTCTGTGGGCTGGCTCTGATGGCCGCCCTCGTCGTCTGCGTGGCTGGATGTGGCAGCAGCAGCAGCTCGACCTCTACCGAAACGACGGCCGCGATCAGTAAGGCCGAATTCGTCGCCAAGGGCAATGCCGTCTGTGTCAAGGGCGAAAAGGCACAGGAAGCCGAAATCAACGCCTACGTCAAGAAACACGGCCTGGAGAACAAGAAGCCGAGCAAGACGCAGGAAGCCGAACTCGTGGAAGCCGTCCTGGTCCCCAACGTCCAGTCCCAGATCGACGGCGTCAAAGCCCTCGGCGCGCCAAGCGGCGAGGAACAGCAGGTGAGCTCGGCGCTGGAACTCTCCCAGCAGACCCTGGAAAAGATCGAAGCGAACCCCGAACTGGCCTTCGGCAAGAACGACACCTTCGCCGCCGCAGGCAAGCAGCTGCACACGCTCGGCCTCAAGGAGTGCGCGCCGAACAGCTGAGAGCGATATCTCAAAACCGGCCAGAAAGGCGCCCCGGGCGCCTTTCTGGCATCTGCGCAGCGCGGCGAAATGGCGAGGGGAGCGGATTCGTCGAGCCGCAGACCGCAACTGCGCGGCTGGTGAATGAGTCTGTTCTGGTTGAGCTGTGAGCATCGATGAGATCTGCAACTGGTAGGTCGCGCTATTGGGCAGGTTTTACGAAGGATCGCGAGTTGATGGACGCTTACGCGAGGCGAATGGCGACGGCTGATCTCAAGGGTGGGTTCGAAGCTTCGTGAGTAGCGATAGACAAGCGGCGGCGCTCGGCGGCTGGAGAATGCGGCAGCGGTGAATCCGAATGGCTTTGTGAAGCAGCGAAAGCAGTAGCTAGTGACGAGAGCGAGATGGTGGGGGGATAGGAGGGAAGGTGGGGGGACGATTGCGACAGCAGCCGCTCAGCTGACCGGCTGGGCGAGCAGGGTGATCGCGGCGAGGAGCAGGGCGAGCGCGGCGAAGCCGATCTTGGACCAGCGCGAGCTGGTGTGAGGGGTGTTCGTGAGATGGGAGGGGCAGCTTGCTGAAGTGGAGATGCGCAGTGCTACCAAAAGGGGCGGGGCGTCGATAGGTGACGACGCCCGCAAAGTGGGTGCAGACACTAGGTAAAGTAGGGGGGGAATAGGAGAACGTTGATTGCACATCTATGCAACAAGAGGGACTATGGATGGCGGAAGCAGATAGGAGCTGCTGCGAAAGGCAAGTTGCGAGATGCGAGGTTGAACAGGAAGGGTGTTGGAGGTAGACCGGGACGGCTCGCGAGGTGCGAGTGTAGGGGGTAGAAATGCTGGGGATATAGCTGCGTGAAGCGGAAGGGAACGGAAAGCAGTTACGCGAGCGGCGGGGTGGAGAGGTTGATGGGTGGTGATGAAATATTCTAGCTTATGCTGGGTTGTGGTGGGGGGCAGCTTGAGGCATGGTGGGCAGAAGTGCGCAATGGCTGAGGTGGCAGGTGTGCTAGCAGCTGGGGTGTGCTATAGGAAGGTGTGCGCGACTCATCGGCACGCGCGGCCACGGGGGACAGCGAAACGCTGGTTGCGGTGGATGGTAGATTCCTCAGCACGACGTAGCTCTCGTCTGAGGATGGGTGTGCAGGGGTGGGGAGGCGTCGCGGGGAGAGGAACTAGAGCAGGGCAAAGCGCCTCACGCTCGGGATACGGATCGTCGCAGGGTTCAAGGAACACAGCTGCTCGCCTCGCAGAGCGACACGATGGAGACGCTCTCCGGCTCATCGAGATCCGATTGTCGCACTCCGAGCTTCTGCTTGCGTGAATAGACGTAGAGATGGTGGGTCATTTTGCTACATTTTGGGATGAGCAAGCAGATCGCTGTCGGCTTCAGACGAGCTTGTCGACTTCGTTGACGAGATCGTCGACTCCGGCACCGCCGCAGCCGGGCGATGTCGTCACCGTGCGCTCGAGCGCGAGCGGCGGCGCGCTTGCCGAACGCGATGCCGGATCTTTGCCCGCACCGGCCCGGACCAGAGCTCGCGGGGCTGGCTGAGCACGCGGCCGGCCTTCCGCACGAGCTCGCCTGAGCGGGCCATCAGTCGCACAGCTCGACAAGGCGACCGTGCTGATCCTTACGCGTGAGCTCGTGCGGCCCCATCTCAGGACGGTGACCGTCGCTCCGATCACCACAACCGTCCGCGGGCTCCCAGCGAGGTGGGCGTCGATGCCGCGAACGGCCTCACGGAGCCGTCGGTGGTCAGTTGCGACAACATCACGACCATTCCACCGATGCGTGGGAGAGCAGATCGGCGTGCTGCTCGAAGTAAGAGTCGGCCTGAGCGACGCGATCGCGGCCGCGTTCGACCTCGATGATGCGTCCACTCGAGCAAGCGGATACAGGGAGTTCCGTGTAGGTAGTCCTCCGCTCCGGCCGGCGGACGATCACGGATGTTCGTCACCGCCCGCATGCGAACTTCCATGGCATGAGTCCCATGATCGCGCGCCAGAAGCCACCTCGTTGCCCGAGCTGATCGACCTCAGCGATCGCACCGCGATCGTAACCGGCGGTGCGATGGGGATCGGGCTGGCATCGTCGTCGCCGCACGAGGCGGGCGCGAGCGTCGTCGTGCGGATCTCGACGCTGACGTCGGTGAGCGGGAGGCCGAGGATGCGGGCGGCGAGGGACAGCGCGATCACGCACTGCACGCAGTAATAAGCGGCGAAGGGCGGACGACGCGGACGAGACGATCGGCGACGACGAGATCGTCAGGGGGATCAGCCCGATGCGTGCCGCTGAGCGATGATTCGGCTCAGCGCGTTCGACGTCAATCTGACGGTGTTTTGTGTACGAAAGCGTTTCGGCGCGATGATCGCGGGGCAAGGGCGGGGATCGTCAGGGTCAGCTCGATCGAGGCGCTGCTCGTCGCTGGGCGGGTAGCCACTGCGAGCGTCCGAGCAGGGTGTGTGGGGCTCACAAGAAGGTAGGCGCGGCGCTCGCGCGCAGGGCGTGTGGGTACGCGTTCGCGGGGAGGTTCCCGTCGCCGCGTCGGTGATCGGCGGGGCGGCCCTGGAAGGCTTGCGGCGATGATCCCGCTGGAGCAGGTAGGCGACGGCGTCCGCGCAGGGCGCTGTGGTGCCTGTTCGCGGAGGTTCCAGCGTCTGCCGCGACCGTGTCGGCGGTGGCGGCTGCTGAGCTGGCTGGAGGATCGGGAGCCGGCGAGGGGCAGTAGCGGCCAGCCCCTCTTCGATGATGTCGACCACATCGAGGTCGGCCCCGTGGCCGGTCGGCGTTGAGCCCGAAGGTGACCTCGCCGTCGTAGCGGACCGTGGCGACGCCGACGAAGGCCGAAGAAGATCGGAACCAGCGGGACGATGCGGCGCAGCGGCGCGCCCAGCGAGTAGAGGGTCGCCTGCGGCCCCGGGACGTTGGTGATCGTGAGGTTGAACAGCCGCGGCTTGAAGGCCTGCCGCGCCACCACGCTGTGGATCAGCGGCGGCGCCGCGCCGGCAACTGATCAGCGTCTCGTGCCCGCCGCCTGGTTGCCGCTCTTCAGCTCCTTCGCCGCCGCCACGGTCATGCGGTAGCCGAGCAGCGGATCGGGCTCGGCGACCGGCAGCTCGACGAACAGGGAGGCGACCCGGTGCCGAGCGCGAGCGCCTCGCCCGCCTGGCGCACGCTGACCGGGACCAGCCCGGCGCTCTCCAGCTCCGAGCCCTCGCCGCGGTGCTCGAAGAAGCGGCGCAGGCCGCCGGCGGTGGCGGCGAGGACGACGTCGTTGACGGTGCCGCCCAGCTCGCGCTTGACCTGCTTGAGGTCGGCGAGCGGCACAGCGACTGCGGCCAGGCGCCGCGTGCCGCCGATCGGCTCGTCGAGGCTGGTGTGGGGCGCCCCGATCAGCTCCTCGCGGATGACCAGCTCGGCAGCGCGCGGGATTGCGACAGGGCCGAGGCGAGCCTGCGCGGATGCAGCGCCACGTCGACGCCGCCGCTCAGCGTGCCGAAGAGCTTCGACAGTCGCGCTCGCGCTCGGCCTCCTCGTCCGCGCCGGGCGGCGCGAGAGCCGCCGCGAGACCCTTCGAGCCGGGGGCCGGGTCGGGCTCGGCGTCGAGCAGCGCGCTCGTCACCGAGGCGCCGCTGATCCCGTCGACGAGGCAGTGGTGCACCTTCGTCGCGAGCGCCCAGCGACCATCCGCGAGCCCCTCGAGGAAGGTCGTTTCCCAGAGCGGGCGGGCGCGGTCGAGGCGGTGGGAGTAGAAGTCGCCGAGCCACTCGAGCAGCTCGGCCTCCCCGCCCGGCGCCGGCAGGGACGCGTGGCGCATGTGGGTCGCGATGTCGAAGTCGGGGTCGGGCTCCCAGCTGGGCAGGGAGAAGCTGCCCACCCGCGGCGAAGAGAGGCGGCGGAGGAAGCGGGGCAACGGCCCGAGCCGCTCCGCCGTCTGGTTCGCAGCGATCCCAGGCGTCGAGCGTCCCGCTTTCCGCCCGCGGCTCGAAGACATCGCGACGATGTATGTGGCGGATCGCGACTGCGCGACGAACCAGGCGACGGGCGCAGATCGTCGACCACGCGGATCACCGGCCAGGCCCTGCCCAACGCAGCGCTCGAGCAGCGGCACGATGATCAGGAAGCCGCTGCCGAAGATCGAGGCCAGCGGCGTCACCGAGGCACGGACGAGACCTGCTGGCGAAAGGGCGGGTCGCAACGTGGCAGAGTCTCACCCACGGCGCCATTGAAGCGCATGCCTCGATCGCGCTCTGCTGGCCGCTCTTGACCTCCTCGAGCACCTGTTCGGACAACTCGGCGGTTCTCTCGACCCCGGTGTGGTCGGACGACGCGGCCTCTTTGGGCTGTTTGGCTGCGGTGGGCATTTTTGCCTCCTCATCGTTTGCCGGACCCCGCACTCGGGCCAGGGGGACGTAAGTCTTCTCGTCACCAATCTATGACGCGCTCGGCCCGCACCGTGGGAACGCACCGACAGCGGGGTTCCCCCAGGAGAGGGGAGGTTGAATGAGCGAATGCTGATGTTTCGCTAGTCTTTTGCCAATCTTCCACTGGGCGGGGTGTTGCGCGCGGATCGGCGCGCAGGAGTCACCCTGTCCCTGGAGAAGGACCCCGCGACGGTATGGCCCTGCGCAAAAAGAAGAACAAGAAGACGAGCGGCGAGCCCCCGGCTCCGCGCAACCGCAAGGGCGGCGCGCCGATCATCGAGATGCGCGACGTGACCAAGGTCTACCCCGGCGGCCACATGGCGCTGGACCGCGTCTCGCTGGCGATCGACAAGGGCGAGTTCGTCTTCCTCGTCGGCCCGACCGGCTGCGGCAAGTCGACCCTGATCAAGATGCTGATCCGCGAGCTCGAGGCGACCGACGGCAGCGTCCGCATCGCCGGCCGCGACATCGGCGCGATGTCGGATAAGAAAATCCCGCAGCTGCGGCGCAACATCGGCACCGTCTTCCAGGACTTCAAGCTGCTTCCCGACCGCACGGTCTACGACAACGTCGCCTACGCGCTGCAGGTGCTCGGTGCCCACCGCGGCGAAATCCGCCGCCAGGTGCCGGAGATCCTCCGCCTCGTCGGCCTCTCGACCAAGCTGCACAGCTACCCCGACGAGCTCTCCGGCGGCGAGCAGCAGCGCGTCTCGATCGCCCGTGCCTTCGTCAACCACCCGCCGTTGCTGCTCGCCGACGAGCCCAGCGGCAACCTCGACCCGGTCACCTCGATCGGCGTCATGCAGCTGCTCTACCGGATCAACAAGACCGGCACGACGGTCGTCGTCGTCACCCACGACCGCGAGATGGTCGACAACATGCGCCGCCGCGTAATCGAGCTGTATGAGGGCCGCGTCGTCCGCGACGAGGTCAGCGGCGGCTACACCGAGGAGTCGACCTCCGAGTTCGGCCTGCGCATGCGGGCCGAGATGGGTGTCGGCCCCGAGGGACAGACCAACGGCCACGCCCACGACTCCCTCTTCTAACTAACCATGTCACGACTTCTCTTCTTCACTCAGGAGGCTTTCCGGGCGCTGCGCCGCAACGGCGCGCCGAGCATGGCGGCGATCGTCACCACGGTCGTCACCGTGATCCTGCTCGGGGTGCTGATCCCGATCTTCCAGACGACTCAGGCGAAGAGCAACCAGGTGCGCGACAGCCTCGAGTTCCGGGTGGCGATCTTCGACGACGCTACCCGCGCGGAAATCAACTCACTCGAGCGCAAGCTGCAGGAAATACCGCACGTCAGCTCGGTGAAGCTGATCACCAAGTCCGAGGCGCTGCACGAACTGACCGAAGACCTGGGCAAGAAGAAGAGCGGCGAACTGCTCACCCAGCTGCACTCGAACCCGCTGCCGGCGAACTTCGAAGTCAAGGCCGACGACGCGAGCAACCTCGACTCGGTGCGGGCGGCGGTGACGCCGCCGGGCGCGAACGGCAAGCCGCAGGCGATCTCCCCGATCGTCCAGGACGTCTTCGATCGCCAGGAAGACTCGAAGAAGATCGAGCAGGTGACGAGCGCGCTGAAGATCGTCCTGACCGTGATCACGGCGCTGCTGATCATCGCCTCGCTGATGCTGGTCGGCAACACGATCCGGCTCTCGATCTACACCCGCCGTCGCGAGGTCGAGGTGATGCGCCTTGTCGGCGCCACCCGCTGGTTCATCCGCTGGCCGTTCATGATCGAGGGGGTCGTGGTCGGCTTCTTCGGCGGGCTGGTAGCCATACTGATCCTGTGGCTGGGCAAGCTGACGATCGTCGACCCGCTGAGCAACAGCATCGGCTTCCTCGCCGCGCAGAACGCCACCACGCTCTCCTTCCCGGCGCTGGTCGCGATCCTTTTCGCCGCCGCGGTGTTGGTCTCGGCGGTCGGTTCCGGCGTCACCCTGCGTCGCTTCCTCAAGGTCTGACGGCCGCATGAGGGCCGCGCGGACGCTGGGCCTCGCGGCTGCGTTCCTCGTCGTGCTCGCCGCCGGGCTCTGGATCGGCGGTCACCCGGCGAAGATGCCGCCCTCTCTGCGCGACCTCTTCGTCGACGAATCGGCCGGGTTGACCGCGGAAGCAACCGAGCTGATCGAAGACAACTATTACCGCCCGGTCTCGCAGGGCAAGCTGATCGACTCTTCGCTGCAGGGCATGGTGCGGGGACTGCGGCGGCAATACAGCGATCGCTTCTCCGACTACTTCTCACCAGAAGCGCTGACCCGCTTCGACGAGGAAATCGAAGGGCACTTTTCCGGGATCGGGCTCAGCGTGACCGGGGTCAAGGAGGGCTTGCGGGTCGAACGCGTCTTCAAGCGCTCGCCGGCCGAAGCTGCCGGGATCGAGGTCGGCGAGACGATCGTCTCGGTCGACGGGCGCTCGATCGCCGGCCTCGACTCGAACGCCGCCACCGACCTGATCAAAGGTCCCGAAGGGTCGGAGGTGACGGTCGGGGTGCGCGGTTCAAAAGCCGGTAAGACGCGGCAGGTGCGCCTCACCCGTGCCCAGATCTCGCTGCCGGTCGTGAGCAGCAAACTCGAGACGGTGCACGGGCGCAAGCTCGGCTATGCGCGCCTCGCGACCTTCAGCGAAGGCTCGAGCCTGGCGCTGCGGCGGGCGGTGCGAATGCTGCAGGGGCAGGGCGCCGAGGGGCTGGTGCTCGACCTGCGCGGCAACGGCGGCGGCCTGCTCGAGGAGGCGGTGCTGAACGCGGGCATCTTCCTGCCCAAGGGCGAAACGGTCGTCTCGACCGACTCGCGCAGCCAGGGCCACGCCGTCTACAAGACCAAGGGCGGCAACCTGCCGTCGCTGCCGATCGTCGTCCTGATCGACCGCAATACCGCCTCGGCGGCGGAGATCCTCACCGCGGCGGTGGCCGACGACGCCGGCGCGAAGACGGTCGGCACGCGCTCCTACGGCAAGGGCGTCTTCCAGCAGGAGATCGACCTCTCCAACGGCGGCGCGCTGAAGCTGACCGTGGGCGAGTACTTCACGCCGAACGGGACCAACCTGGCCGGCAAGGGCATTCACCCTGACGTGCGAGCCCCCGATCTACCCGGGACGAGTCGCGATGAGGGACTCGAACGGGCACTGGAACAGTTAGGGGTACTGTCGGCGCAGTGAGCAAGGGCTCTGCGGGCAACTGGCGCCAGCACAGGGATCGGCAGCGCGCCCGCGGGCGGGGCCGCCGGCGAGCCGAGCCGAAGAACGCCCGCGAGGCGGTCGAGGCACTGCTGCGCGAGGAGCTCGGTGGGCGGGGCTTCCGCGCCTCGCTCGAGCTCGAAGCGGCCGAGGCGGGCGCGGCGGCCGAGTCGCGAGGCGGTCCGCGCCGCGACCTGACCGACCTGCCCACCTTCACCGTCGACCCGGCAACGGCGCGCGACTTCGACGACGCGGTTTCGGCCCACCGTGAGGGGGAGACGACGCGACTCTGGATTCACATCGCCGATGTCGCCGCGCACGTGCCGCCGGGCTCGCCGCTCGACATCGAGGCGCTGCGCCGCGCCAACAGCACCTATGCGCCGGGCGTGGTCGAGCCGATGCTGCCGCACGCGCTCAGCGAGGAAGCCTGCAGCCTGGCGCCGGGGGTCGAACGGCTGGCGGTGACGACGGAGATCGAGCTCGGCGCGGACGGACGCCCCGGCGCCGCCGCCTTCTACCGCAGCCGCATCCGCTCCGACGCGCGGCTCGACTACGACGAGCTCGACGTCGTCTTCTCGGGCCGGGCGGAAGCGCCGGCCGCGGTCGCCGAGTCGCTCGCGGTCGCCCGCGAGGCCGCGGCGGCGCTGGGCGAGCGGCGCGGCGCCACGAGCCTCGACGTCGAGTCCTTCGAGCCCGAGTTCCGCTTCGACTCGGGCGGCAACGTCGTCGCCGCCCACAGCGTCGCCCAGACCGAGTCCCACCGGCTGATCGAGCGGCTGATGATCCTCGCCAACGAGCAGGTCGCGCAGCTTCTGGAGCGCAAGCGGGTGCCGGCGATCTACCGGGTCCACGCCCGGCCGGATCCGCCGCGGATCGAAAACCTGATCGCGCAGCTGCACGCACTCGACGTCCCGACCCCGCCGCTGCGCGGCACGCCGGCGCCGAGCCAGGCGGCCGAGCTGGCGGCGGAGGCGAGCCGGCTGGTGAGCAAGGAGGCGGCGCGACGCGGGCACGGCCGCGCCGCGTATACATCGCTCGTGCTGCGTTCCCTCAAACAGGCCTCCTACAGCGAGCGCAACAGCGGCCACGCCGGGCTTGGCAGCGCTGCCTACTGCCACTTCACCTCGCCGATCCGCCGCTACCCGGACCTGATCGTCCACCGCGCCCTGCTGGCGGTGCTGGGGGAGGGGGAGCCGGCGCCAAGCGCCGCCGAAGCCCGCGCGGTGGCCGCGCACTGCAGCGAGCGGGAGCGCGAGTCGATGAAAGTCGAGCGCCGCGCCGACGACATCTGCGCCGCCTTCCTGCTCGAGCGCGAGCTGCGCGAGCGCGGCGCACCCATCCGACCTGCATCGGACCCCTATTTGGGGTCCGATGCAGGTCGGGTCTTCGCCGGCGAGGTCTCGGGGCTGATCCGGGCCGGCGCCTTTGTCGGCTTCCGCGGTGAGCTCGGCGACGTCTACGAAGGCTTCCTGCCGGCCCGTCGGCTCGGCGGCGCCGAGCGTTTCGAGCTGGACCAGAGCGAGACGGCCCTGGTGGGCCAGGAGTCGAAGCGCAAGCTGCGGCTCGGCGATCCGATATCCGTCCAGGTGAGCGGGGTCGAAGCGGCGCGGGGACGCGCCGATCTGGAGCCGGCGGAGGGCTGAGCGGTGGCGAAAAAGCAGAAGAAGAAACGCGAGCCGGCCTCGGGCGACGTCGCCACCAACCGCCGCGCCCGGCACAAATTCGAGTGGATCGAGAGAGTCGAGGCGGGCATGGTTCTGCGCGGCTCCGAGGTCAAGTCGCTGCGCAACGGCAAGGCGCAGATGACCGATGCCTACGCGGTCATCGACGACGGCGAGGTCTGGCTGCGCAACCTCCATATTCCGCCGTACGAGCCGGCCAGCCGCGAGAACCACGAGCCGGAGCGACCGCGCAAGCTGCTCCTGCACAGAGCCGAGATCGAGCGCCTCGTCGGCAAGACTGCCGAGCGCGGGCTGACCCTGATCCCGACCCGGATCTACTTCAAAGGGGCGCGGGCGAAGGTCGAGCTGGCGCTGGCGCGGGGCAAGGAGGGGCGCGACCGGCGTCGCGAGATCGCGGATCGTGACGTGCGGCGCGAGGTTGAGCGGGAATTCAAGGGCCGGATGAGGTAGCGTCGAAGTCAGATGGTCATCGCCAACTTCGTCAGCGACCATGTCGAGTACCTCGTCGCCGGTCTGGTGGTGGCGATCTTGCTTCTCCTCTTGGTGATCAGCGTCGTGCAACGGCGCAGCAAGGAGAAGGAGAAAAAAGCTCCGGCGCCGGTTCCGGTGCCCGCCTCGCCTCCGCCCCCGCCAGGCACGCCGCAGGCCCAGGCCCCGAAAGCCGCGACGCCCCCGCCACCTCCGCCCTCAGCGTCGGGCAAACCGCTGAGCGCCAGGGAGAAGCGCAAGCAGGCGCGCCTGCAACAACGCGCCGCCAGGGCCGAGCACCGCAAGCGCAGCCAGGAAGAAGCGAAGCGGCGCCGCGAGGAGCGGGCGCGGAAACGGGCCGAGCGCCGCGGCAAGCCGGGCCGGGGCGGTCGCACCGGGCGTCGCGGTAAGAAGGAGGCGGCGAAGGCCGAGCGCGAGCTCGTCGCCGCGCGTGCCGCGCAAGAGCGGGCACTGTATGAGCAGGAGAGCGCCGCTACCGCTCAACAACCGCCGGTTTCGCCGGCGCAACAGTTCACCCAGCCGCAGCCCCAGGCCGCTCCGCCTCCCGCCGCGCCGGCTCCACCGCAGACTCCGCCACCCGTCCCGCCGATTCCGCCCGTCGCCGCCCCCGCGCCGCCGCCGCCCGTCGCGCCCCCACAGGCGCCCACGCCAGCGGGTGGGCCGCCGCCTCCGGCGCCAGGGGGGTACGACCCGGCCGTGGCCGAACAGCGCGTTCAGGACAAAGTTGCCGAAATCCAGCGCGAGGAGGAGCGGATCCGCTCCGAGGCGGATCGGCGCATCGAGGAAGCAGAGCGACTTCAGCACGAAGCCGAGGCACGGCGAGTACAGGCCGAGACCGGGCAGACGACGCAGAGCATGGCGGCGGTCCCACCGCCGCCCGCCGCGGCGCCCCCGGCTCCAGCGGCCCCCGCCCCGGACCTGCAGACGGCCGAACATCAACTGCAGCAGGAGCGCGAAGCGCAGGAGCGTTCCCTCGCCGAAGCGCAGGAGCGCCTGCGTCAGATCGAGGAGCGGACCAAAGCGGCGGAACGGCGTGCCGCCGAGGCCGAGCGGCTTTCGCAGTTGAAATCGCAGGAGGCCGAGCGCCAGCAGCGCCTGCGCGAGATCGAGCAGAGCGTCGCCCAGGCGGAGGAGCGCGCCCGCGAGGCGGAGCGCCGGGCCGAGGCCGCGGAGCAGGCCGTGCTCGGGTCGGTGCAGGGCGGGGGAGCGGTCTCGCTGAATCCCCAGCCCCTGCCGCCGGAACCGCCGGTGGAGCGCTCGCCGCAGCTGGACCCCCCGCAGCCGCCCCCGGCGCCGACGCCTCAGCCGCCGACCCCCGAGCCTCCGCCGCCCGCACCGGATCCCCAGCCGGGTCCGCCGCCGGCGCCACCGCAGCCCGAGCCCCAGCCCGGCCCGCCAACCCCACCTTCCCCGCCGCCCGCCGCGGCAGGGGCCGGCGAGACGATCGAACTCAACAACATCAGCTTCGAGCAGCTCAGGGCCCAGGGTCTATCGGTGACCCAGGCGACCCGCCTGCTCGCTCACCGTGAGCGGGTCGGGCGTTTTCAGTCGGTCGACGAACTGGACGAGATTCCGGGGTTGCCGCGTGAGTTTGCCGAAGATTTGAAGCGGCGCTCGCAGGTCTGAGCGCCCACTCGGTAGGGCTTCCACTTAACTTTTTCGGTGGATCGGGGTTGGGCTGTCGCCCGTCTACCTTCAGCGAAAAAGTACAAGACGTTCCAGCCCTACCGAGTGGGCTCTCAGGCTTCGTATTGCTCGATGAGCTTTAGCCAGATCTCGGAGCGGGTGGGGTAGGCGGCTACCGCGTGGCGTAGCTGCTTGAGAGGCACTTCTCCCACGATGGCCACGGTGGCGGCGTGCAGGAAGTCGGCGGTCTCGAAGCCGGTGAAGGTGGCTCCTACGATCGTTTGCCTGCCCTGGTCGATGACCAGGCGGGAGGTGCCGCCGGTGTCCTTGCCCTGGAAGCTGGCGCCCGCGGTGCCGTCGGTGGGGACGTCCACTGCGCGCGCGTCGATGCCCGCTTCTTCGGCCTGGGCGAGCGTCTTGCCTGCCGCGGCTACCTGGGGGTCGGTGAAGGTGACTCGGGGAATGCCGATGGCTTCGGCGATCGCGTCGACCTCGCGGCCGAGCACGTTTTCCGCTGCGACCCAGGCCTGGTACTTGCCCATGTGGGTGAAGAGGGCGCGGCCGCTGACGTCGCCGACGGCGTAGAGCCACTCGCGACCGCTGACGCGTAGGCGGTCGTCGGTTTCGAGGAAGCCGTGTTCGCCCGGCTCGACCCCGACCGACTCGAGGCCGATCTGCGCGGTGCGGGGGACGCGCCCGACCGCGACGAGCAGCTCCTCCGCCTCCGCCCGGCCGCCGTCGTTCAGCTCGACGGCGACTCCGCCACCGTCTGAAGTGACCCGCTCGGCGAGCACGCCGGTGCGCACGTCGATCCCGTAGGAGTCGCGCAGCGACGCGGCGACCTGCTCGCCGGCGAAGGGCTCCTCGCGCGAGAGCAGCCGCTCTCCGCCCTCGATCAGGGTGACCTCGGTGCCGAGGGTCGACCATGCCTGCGCCAGCTCGGACCCGACCGGGCCGCCGCCGAGCACGATCATGCTCTCCGGCACCCGCTTTGAGGTCGTCGCGTCGCGGTTGTTCCAGGTCCGGACCGAGTCGAGGCCGTCGATGGGAGGCATTGCCGCGGCGCTGCCGGTCGCCACCACCACCGCCTGCCGAGCGATCAGCGTCTCCCCGCCGACGACGACCTGGCGCTCGCCGTCCAGCCGCCCCTCACCCCGGAACAGCTCGATGCCGCGCTCCTCCAGCCAGGGCAGCTGACCGGAGTCGTCGAGGTCGTGGATCACCTCGTCGCGGCGGTCGAGAACCGCCTGTGGGTCGAGGTCTTCGCTCACCGCGGCGGCGACTCCGGGCACGCGGCGAGCCTCGGCCAGCAGCTCGCCGGGGCGCAGCAGAGCCTTCGACGGCATGCAGGCGTAGTAGGAGCATTCGCCGCCGACCAGGTGGCTCTCGACGATCGCCACCGAGAGCCCGCCGTCGGCCAGGCGCCCGGCGCATACCTCGCCCGGCGCGCCGGCGCCGATCACGATCGCGTCGAATTCTTTCGTGCTCATTTGGTCATCCCTACCCGGCACCGTACAATCGATGCCACATAGCACGGGGGCGACAGGCTTCGATCTGGTCGATCCGTGCGAACGGTTGCAGGTCGAGGTTGCCGGAGGCCTCGTTAAACCCCGGCACCAACCAATACGTGCGGACCATGAGTTCGCCCTCGCTGCCTAGTTAGATCTAGGTGAGTGAGAGTCGGCCCTCTCCCGCCCGCGGAGGGGGGCACCGGCTTCAATTGCGGGCTTACCCAGGCGGATCGCCCCGTCCGCAAGGGGACATTTCAGAGGGCTTTATCTCCCGCAGTGCCCGCCGGCGCGGACCCCGGGAGACGAGAATCAAGCGCCGGCTAAACCTGTAGAAACCTTCGCGCTACGGCCAGAGACCCGAGTTCGATTCTCGGCGCCTCCATCGAACAATCGACTATTAGAACACTCTATTTTTTTTTTTTTTTTTTTTTTTTTTTTTTTTTTTTTTTTTTTTTTTTTTTTTTTTTTTTTTTTTTTTTTTTTTTTTTTTTTTTTTTTTTTTTTTTTTTTTTTTTTTTTTTTTTTTTTTTTTTTTTTTTTTTTTTTTTTTTTTTTTTTTTTTTTTTTTTTTTTTTTTTTTTTTTTTTTTTTTTTTTTTTTTTTTTTTTTTTTTGGGACAAGCGCCGCTCAGTTGGCTCTGCCTGGCAGTAGGCCGCCTGAATACGATACATAAAGCCGAGCGCAACATCAAGACCATCGAGCACGCGCCCGTGTCCAACGCTCAACTCGTTGACCCGATGCTCAGCCCCGGCTCGCTCGCGCCGGATGCGGGCATATTCCTGCGGGAAACAAGTCCTTGCTCACCTGATCGACATAGTGAGCTTTGAGCAACTTACGCTCCTCGTCTGCCAACCGCATCAGCCGATCCTTGGCCTAGGCGATCTGCTCGTCAGCCGTCTCGGCGATCTGGCCAACGTGAGCCTTGACTGCGGCGCGGATGGCGTCTTGTTGCGCTTTCGGTGCGCTGCACCACAGCGTAGTCCTGCTCAACGGCGGCTTCAACGGCAGCGGCGCGGTGGTAGCCCTGCGAGCATTTACTTTGCATTCGGCTACTACAGACGAAGTATGAGTAAGTGCCGCCATTGCCTTTGGGCCGAATATAGATCAAGCGACTGCCGCACTTCGCGCAAAACAGGCTGCAGCGCAAGTAGGGGTAGTGAAGCAAGGAGCGCTCGCCCCTTTGGGGCTAGCTGTCAACAAGTCCTGCACTTCCTGAAACGTGCCCTCATACACGAGGGGCGTATGCAGTACCTTGTAGGTCTTACCGGCATAGCGAACCCGGCCTACGTAGTACGGATTGCGCAGCAGTTCAGCAAGCAGATTGAATACCAGCACGCGTTCCGGTACCCGCTTGGTAGCGCGTGACTGCAACCCGCGCTCCTCCATGATGGCGGCAAGCTCGATAAGCGAGTATTCGCCGCTGGCATATAGCGCGAAGGCATCGCGGATCAGCGGCGCGCGCATGGGATCAAGCGCGATCGTGCGAAGCTGCGGCCCTCAATGTCCTGAGTGATGTTCAGATAACAGAGCGGGGCACGACGCGGGGTGCCGCCGACCTCAGCCTCTTGGGTAAGCGCGCGATTGACTTCAATGGCAAGTTGCCGCCGTTGATGGGCCGCGATGGCACCCATGATTCCGAAGACCAACATGCCGGTCGGGCTGCTGTCAATAGGCTCAATGGCCGAAGCAACCTCAACATGGTGATCTGTGTCGAGGGGATCACCAAGGTGATCAGTGGCAGTGAAATGATGAGCAGGTGGTGGTCGTGGCGGCGGGGTATAGATGAATACGAAGGCGAAGCTGGTATTGAACGGCTCGAACCTCAATACTTGCGACATACGAACTCCTGAGAGCAAGCTAGGTATTGCTGTTGAAGGTTGTCTTCGTCTGAAAAAAGCTGGGGCGCTCGTTGCAGCCACAGCGATTAAGAACAATGCTACGCCGAAGGTGGCACGAAAACCTGTTGCTTGTAGGCGTTTCACCTGAGCGTGGCTTGTCAATGCACTCGGCGAGCCTACGTAGCGCGAGTTAGCTTCAGTGCTCTTCTAGTGGCGGGCCTTACTGATGCCGCTTGACACTCACGCACCGCGCCTTGCCATGAACACGCTTCTTCCTGAAGCCTTTGTGGCACTTGAGCGGGCGCTTGCGCTTGGAGTGCTTATGTAGGGGTGCCTTGCCTACTTTCGGCGCGCTTGGTAGAGCAGGTGCGGACGGCGGCGGGCTCAAGGCCCCCGCGCCACCACCGCGAGTGGGTGGCGGTTCGAGCGAAGATGGCCCTTCGATCGGAGGCGTGACTACTACAGCGATTGGCTGATGACCAACGGGAATTGAGCGAGTCAATGAGTTGGTGACCGTGCTGAGCACGGTCACTTCATCGCTGCTTTCGTTGTTGACGACGTAGAGGGCTTTGCGATCAGGCGTGAGGGCTATGTACCAGGGGTATTCGGCAACTGGGATACTGGCTGTGATGGTTGTGGTAGCAGTCTTACAGCGTTGAGATTTCCGGTTCGGAGCGCGGCACGCCGCCGAGGTAAGCGGTGTTGCCATCCGGCGAGAACGCGAGCGTGCCACCGAGTTCAGGCGGCAGACTGCCGGTGATCGCATTGCTGGTCTTATACAGCACGGCCGTTGGCCTATCCCCAGCACGAAGGTTAAGCTGCTATTAGGGCTGACGGTTACGGTTCGCGGTGCATAGCCAATCGACACCGAGCTGGTGACAACTTTGGTTGCCGGGTCAATGACCGAGAAATCTTCAGTGAAGGTATCGGCGACATATAGCAGGCTGTTGTAAGGAGCCACACTGAGTACGTTGGGGCATTCCCCCACCGAAACGGTGGCGATCACTTTGTGAGTTGCCGTGTTGACGACGGCGACTACATCAGTCGCCTGAAGCGATACATAGAGGTATTGACTGTCCGAAGAGACGGTGAAGGCGGTTGGCAGAAACGGCAGGCTGTCGCTTACTTCAAAGTGGGTACCGAGAAGGACTGCGGAGATTGGACTGGAAAGGGGCACCTGCGAGGGGACGCTATTGGTGACCGTATGGATCGCGGACACTCGACTGAAGACGCTTGCCGTGTACACAAACTTGCGATCCGGCGCAGCAGCGAGCTGGGTCGCTGGCGAGCCTTCCGGAAGCGGAATTGTTGCGACTACAGCATTGGTCGATGTATTGATGGCGGAGACGGAGGTGTCGGCGGCATTCGCGCCGTAGGCAAACGTCGTCAACGTGCCAGCGACAGCAGATACGGCGAACGCTAGCACCTCAATGAACGTGCTCGAAACTAGAATCGCCGTGATCCACGAGCCGTTGATGCCGAGCTCTCTTTGGCACCGCTTCGGTTGCCGCTTGCTTGCTCATCAGCTCTACGCCTTTCGCTCCAGCTCTCTACCTAATCGTGCCTGGCTGGGACTCATGGGAGCTATATGGATACCGAGCTCCCAGCGGTCAGGCGCAAATCAAGGCATGCCAGATACACGGGTTATTTACCAGTCTTGCTGGAAAAGGCAAGGAGCCTGCATTATGAGACGTAGCAGGGGGCTATGGCAAGCGCTAGAGGAGGCTTGGAGTTAAACCGCGCGCTGGCACTCGGCGCATTGATTCGCAAGCGCCGGAGAGATAAGGGTCTGACGCTGGCCGGGCTTGCTAAGCGCATAACGATGTCCGCCTCTAACTTGTCCCGCGTCGAGCTCGGCAGCTAAGGCCCGCCATGCCGACGATGAGCATTGAACGCATTGCCGACGCTCTCGACATCGATCCTGACGAGCTGCTGAGAGCTGCCGGTCGAAGCAGCGGGGGTTAGTCATACGAGGAGACGGTGCTCGGCAAACTCGATGCCATCGGAAGCGATGTCCAGGCCATAAAGAAGGCGATGGATCGCAAGCTGCGCTAGGGCTTCGACTTAGCCGCCAGCAGGATGCAGCTCGAAGATCGCCGCCATGCTGGTAGAAGGATGGGTCGGTCCGATAGTCTCTTCGGTGAGGCGCGCCAGGCTACAGCGCATGAGCGCATCGATGGCGTCAAGGATTGCCAAGCGGTCGAGCTCGACCTCAAGGCTCGTCGCCAGCTCCTCGGGGTCAGACGATCGGATCCAAGGCGACGATCGCCAGAAGCACCATGCGCTGAACATGGCGGTCTCGCTCTTGATCGCTGGTAATGGCGTGGTCTGTTTGGCAAGGTGCGCCCCGGCGACGGGGTGGCTGTACGCCGCCGAGGCATCCCTGTTTGCCTGACCCTGGGCTCATGGGAGGTGAAGCAGGGGCCAAGCGCTTCCGTTGATACTGAACGGTAGGGCAAGTTTGCGTGGTTTTGTAACATCCAGTCCATACGCACTATTCGAGCGAAGTTGCACAAGGTGCTCGAAAGTCGCTGGTAATTGCTGGCGCTAACACGGCGACTCTGTCTCGTCCGCGAAAGAGGCACGCCGGCACACTCCGCTTGAAGGATCATCGGCGACGCGCCCCCAATTCCGCTAGGGCAGCTCTAGCTGCCCCTATGTCCTGTCGCCCGCGCTAGCCGAGCTTGACGACGCGAGTGGAACAGAACAGCGGCATCCACGTTGCTGATCTTCATTCGTTCTCACCTCCCATGACCTCGATTGCCTAGCGCTCGAATGGGCTAGGCATGGGAATGGTGGAACTATTTCAACTGATAGAAATAGACGACAGACAATGATCAGCAATGACTAGGCGATCGCGCTATACAACCACCGAGCAATCTCAACTGGCGTCTGCAGAGAAAGCGACGTTCATCAAGGAGAGGAATCGCGTGGGCGAAAACGGGCAAAAGCAAAAGCAGCAGGAAACGAAAGGGGCGCGCTCGGCGGGCCGCTGAGCGACAGATCACGCACCTGATGAATTACAGATTCGCCTCGATTCCTACCTTTCGACGATTGAAGCGATGGGCAGCCCGAACGAATTCGCCAAGCTGCTGCAAAAACCCCTTCTCCGATGTCTCTTTCCACGTGGCCGAACTAAGGAAAGCGGGAGTCATCCAGCTGGTGAAACGGGCGCAGCGGCGCGGAGCCGTCGAGCACTATTACAAGGCGACCGAACCGCCAAAATATGACGAGGAGGAATGGCGGGCCATGCCGAAGTCGGCTCGCCGGAGAATCGTGGCGCTGGGTTTGCAGATCGTCGTTGGCGACGTGCTCTCGGCGCTGCGCCACGGCAAGTTCGAGGACGACGACGACATGTACCTCGTTTGGATACCCATGCGCCTGACCCCCCAAGGACAAGACGCGACTACTGCGCTCCAGGCCGAGATGCTGGAGCGCACAATGGCCATCAAAGAGGAGCATGAAATTCCCGATGAGGAGGAGGCCGGTGAGACCATGAAAGTCGCCGTCATGCTGTGGTTCGAGCGGGGCATTCCCGGCCTGCGGCGTCCCCGCGACATTCCGGACATCAGCGACCTGGACAAAGGCTAAGCCTCTTGGAGACGGTAGAGACCATGCCCCACGCGCTCAAACCGCCGGGTCTTACCGCGTGCTCCCTTCAACAAGCAATCCTTGACCGTTGATTTGGACACGGGCATACTGAGAAGGCGCTCAACGGCAGCGTGCACGTCGATGAAGCGCATTGGCCCAGGGGACGCAGCAAGCACGTCGATGACGCCTTGCTGGATCGCACCACTGCGACGCTGCATCAGCGTTTCGGGCGTGGCGCTTGAGCCGCTTGCCTTAGCAGCCCCTTACGTAGAAGATCAAGGCGATCCAACTTCTCCTGATGGTTCAAGAGCGCTCCGGTTAGGGCCACTGACGCAGACAAAATCTTGCAACCGATGCCTTTCTTGACCTGTGCACGAGCCGTGCTGAATCGTGTACGGTGACTAGATGGCAGCGTCTGCGAAGCGCATCAACGTGACCCTCGATGACGAACACGCGGGAAAGCTCGCGCGGCTCGCCGAGCGCACTCATGTGCAGGAGGGAACTCTTGCCCGTTCGCTTCTCGCTACGGCGCTCGACGACGCAGACCCGGATGCCGCTCGCATCACGGAGATTCTCGAAGCCATCCCCGGCGCTTGGGAGCGGACGCAGGAGGGCTTGGCCCAGGCGGCTCGCGGCGAAGGGACGCCGCTCGACAAGGCCTGAGTGGCGCAGGTAGTCGTCGCCCCGCGAGCGCAGCGGGACGTGGACGAGGCGATCTCCGCGCTCAATCTGCCCGACGATGCCTGGACCCGAATCGGACGCTCGCTGAGGGGGCTGGAAACCTTCCCGCTCGCCGGCCCGGAGTTGGCCGGTCGGTGGGCGCCCGCCCGGTTCGTGATCGGGCCTTGGTCTTGGATGATCTTGCTCTACCGCTACGAGGAATCGTCTGACCGGGTCTACGTGGTCGCGATGCACGACGGCCGGTCCGCGGCCTCAGCGATGGCCGGGAAACCGTCCGAGCGGGTCCACTGAACATGAACCGCCACATCGCATTCCTGCGGGGGATGAACTCGGTGGGCGCCGGATCACCAACGACGATCTGCGCTCGCATTTCGAGGCGTTGGGGTGTGAGGAGGTCGCCACCTTTCGGGCCAGCGGCAACGTGGTCTTCGCGGCGGATGGTGAGTCGCCGGCGAAGCTGGCCGTGCGGCTCGAAGATGGCCTCGCCGAGGCGCTCGGCTACGCGGTGCCGGTCTTCCTGCGCTCGGCGAAGGAACTGCTCGCGATCGCCGCGCATGAGCCGTTCGATGCCGAGTCTCTCGACGCCTCGACCGGAAAGCTCCAGATCGCGCTGTTGACGAAGAAGCCGACGGCGAAGGCGGGGGAGAGGGTGCTCGCACTCTCGACCGAAGCAGACCGCCTGGCGGTGGAGGGTCGCGAGCTCTACTGGCTGCCGCAGGGAGGCATGTCGGACTCCGAGCTCGACCTCAAGGCCGTCGCCACGATTCTCGGATCGATGACGATCAGGACCAAGGGCACGATCGCCCAGATCGCCGCCAAGTACTTCGGCTGACCGCTTTCAGTGGCGACCGTATCGGTGGCGGGCCCGGGACTTGAGCTCCATATGGATCGTCCCAGTGGTCAGGATTGCCGGGATCAGGATGATCGGCGGCGCGCCGAAGAGGAATACGGCGACCCCTACGAGCGTGGAGGTGACTGCGCTCACCACGAAGGCGCTGTGTCTGTAGCAGACAAACCGATTCATCAAGCCCACCCCATGATCATAAGAGCCATGATCCCCGCTGGAATTCCCGCTTCAAATCCTTCCCCGATCCCCTCGTTGATGCCATGGGCGACGACCGGGGGCGCCTCATCTCGAGCGAGGGCTCGGTAGGCGGCGTGCCCGCTGTAAGGATACGCGAGGAGTAGGCCATTCCACCGCCCAGAACGGAGAATGCCGCGACGACGGCTTCGAGGAGTCCGCGGGCGCTTTCTGGGTCGGCGGGAGCCATGGCGCCACGCTAGACCTGCGCGGCGCGCGGGTGGTGCGCGGAACGAAAAATCTTTGCTGCGACTTTGTCACGAAGTAGGGTCATCGCACTATGGGCGACGTCTTCCTTCTCGCGTTCCTCGCTGCGCTCTACCCGAGCCTGCTTGCCGCGACGACGGTGATGCTGCTGCTGCCGCACCCGAAGCGGCTGCTGCTCGGCTACCTGTGCGGCGCGGCGATGACCAGCGTCACGCTCGGCCTCCTCATCGTCTTCGCGCTGCGCGACGCGGACCCGACGAAGACGACGCAGGCCACGCTCGGGCCCGGCGAGGACATCGTCCTCGGCTGCCTGGCGCTGGTGATTGCCTTCGTGCTCCATTCGGGGCGCGACCAGAGGCTGGCCGAGCGCCGCCGCGAGCGCAAAGCGGCAAAGGGCAAGGAGAAGACGGGCCCGCCACGCTGGCAGCAGGCCCTCGGCCGCGGCTCGGCCCGGACCACCTTCGTCGTCGGCGCCCTGCTGACCCTGCCGGGCGCGACCTACATCACCGCCCTCTACCGGATCTCCGACGAGAACATCTCCGACCCGCTCACCGTCCTCACCGTCCTCGCCTTCAATCTGATCATGCTGATGCTGCTCGAGATCCCCCTGCTCGCCTACACCTTTGCCCCCGACTGGACCCCAAAGGCAATCGAGCGCGTCAAGCACAGACTCAGCGAACGAGGCCGCATCTGGGGCATCCGTGCAGCAGCAGCCCTAGGCCTACTGATGATCGCCCGCGGCGTCTTAGCCCTGCTCTCGTGAGAGCCCACCCCGGTAGGGCTGAAACGTCTTGTACTTTTTCGCTGAGGCCTCCGGGCGCCAGCCCCCAAGCGATACGCCGAAAAAGTTAAGTGAAAGCCCTACCGGGGTGGGCTCCAGGCCGACTCTCGTAACGTAAGCCCGATGGCAATCGCGACCGCAACCTCGCTCGACGTCCACATGGGCGGCAAGCTGCTCTTCGAAGGCGTCTCCTTCAAGCTCGAGCCGCGCGAGCGGATGACGCTCTCGGGGCGCAACGGCGCCGGCAAGTCGACCCTGCTGCGCATGCTGGCCGGCGAGCTCGCCCCGGACGCGGGCAGCCTCGTCCTGCAGAAAGGCGCTCGCGTCGCCCTGCACGATCAGCGCCCGCCGCGCGAAACAGAGATCTCACTTGGCGAGTACGTCTTCTCCGGCCGCGCCGAGATGCTCGAGACCGAGGCAGAGCTGGAGCGGCTGGAGGCGGCGATGTCGGCCGGCGAAACCGGTGAGGAGACGCTGAACGCCTATTCCGCCGCCCAGCAGCGCCTCGAGCACGGCGGCGGCTACCGCTGGCGCGACGGCGTCCTCTCCGTGCTGCGCGGCCTCGGCTTCGGCGGCGCGGAGGCCGAGCGCTCCCTGACGACGTTCTCCGGTGGCGAGCTGACCCGGGCCTCGCTGGCGCGGGCGCTGGCGGCCCGGCCGGACCTGTTGCTGCTCGACGAGCCGACCAACCATCTCGACATCCCCTCGCTGGAGTGGCTGGAGCGCTATCTGCGCGACCTCGATGCCGCCGTCGTCCTCGTCGCCCACGATCGCTGGTTCCTCGAGGCGGTCGGCACCTCGGTGCTGGAGTTGGAGGCGCAGCGGGCGCGCTTCTTCGCCGGCCCCTGGCACGCCTGGCGCAAGGAGCAGGCGGCGCGCGAGATCGCCCGCGGCAAGGCGATCGAGCGCCAGGAGGCGGAGATCGAGCGCATGGAGCGCTTCGTCGAGCGCTTCCGCTACAAGGCGACCAAGGCGCGGCAGGCGCAGTCGCGGCTGAAACAGATCGACAAGATCAAGCGCGACGGGGTCGCGGCAGAGCAGCGCGACCGGCGCAACCTGCGCTTCTCCTTCGTCCAGCCCGAGCGCCCCGGCCGAACCGTGCTGAAGCTGGTCGGGGCGCGGATCGAGGTGCCCGGCCGGACCCTGCTCGCCGATGCCCGGCTCGAAATCGAGCGTGGCGAGCACGTCGTTCTCGTCGGCCCCAACGGCGCCGGCAAGACGACCCTGATCGAGACCCTCGCCGAGCGCCGCGAGCCGGCGGCCGGCTCGGTGCGGCTCGGCCACAACGTCAAGGTCGGCTATCTGTCCCAGCACGCCGACACGGCGGCGGGGGAGGGAACCGTGCTCGATGCGGCGCAGCGCCAGACCGGGCTCAGCGGCCAGAAGGCCCGCGACCTGCTCGGCAACTTCCTCTTCTCCGGCGCCGACGCCCAGAAGCAGCTCAGCGACATCTCTGGCGGCGAGCAGCGGCGCCTTTCGCTGGCGATCCTGGTCGCCTCGGGCGCCAACGTGCTGATCCTCGACGAGCCCACCAACCACCTCGACATCGAGAGCCGCGAGGCGCTCGAGGACGCCCTCTCGGCGTTCGAGGGGGCGGTGGTCCTCGTCTCCCACGACCGCGCCCTGCTCGAGGCGGTCGGCACCCGCACCCTCGTCTGCGAGGACGGTGCGCTGCGCAGCCACCCGACGGGCTGGGCGACCTACCAGCGCGAGCGCGACGAAAAGGAAGCCGCCACCGAGACGGCGGCTCAGGGGGCCAAGTCACCCGCCGCGGCCCCCAACCGCAACGCCGGTCGGGCGGCGAAGAAAGCGGCGCGAAAAGCCGGTCGCCTCGCCGAGCGCATAGGGCAGGCGGAGACGGAGCTGCGCGAGCTCGAGGAGGAGCTTGCCGACCCGGAAGCCTGGTCGAGCCCGGGCCGCGCCGAGCGGGCCGAAGCGCGACACGCCGCGGCGAAGCGGGCGGTGGCCGAGCTGACCGAGCAGTGGGAGCTTGCCGAAGCCGAGGTCGAGGAAGCCGCTAGCTCAACGGCCGATCGAGCCTGACCAGCGTTCCCTTGCCGGGGGCCATGGTGATGTTGCGGACCTTGACCTTTTCCGGCTTCTTGTCCGGAGCGCTGAGTTCGGCCCGCTCGAGGACCGCGCGCAGCACGATCCGCATCTCGTACTCGGCGAAGGCGGCGCCGATGCAGCGCCGCACGCCGCCGCCGAAGGGAATCCAGGCGTAGGTGTCGGGCTTGCCGTCGAGGAAGCGCTCGGGGCGGAACTCCTCCGGGTTTGGGAAGAGGTCCTCGCGATAGTGCAGCGCGGCGATCGCGGCCATCACGAAGGTCCCGGCGGGCAGCTCGTAGCCGCCGATCTGCAGCGGCGCGGTCAGCTTGCGCGCCACGTCGGCGAGCACCGGTCGCACCCGCAGCGTCTCCTTGATCGTCGCGTCGAGGTAGGCGTCCTCGCCCGCGGCGACCGAGTCGCGCAGCCGCGCGAGCACCGGGGGATTGCGCAGCAGCCGCTCGATCGCCCAGGCGAGGCAGGTCGCCGTCGTCTCGTGCCCGGCGGCGAGGATCGTGACCAGCTCGTCGCGCAGTTCGGCGTCGCTCATCGGGCTGCCGTCGTCGTGGCGGGCTGCCATCAGCAGCGAGAGCACATCGTCTGCCGCAGCGTCTTCGCCGCCGCTCTCGGCGCGGCGCAGGGCGATCTCCTCATAGATGAAGGCATCGAGCTCCGCGCGGGCGGCCATAAAGCGTGACCAGGGACTCCAGCGCCCAAGGTTGCGGCGCAGCGGCGGGAATGCGGTGACCAACGTGAGGCGCCCGGCGAAGTTCTCGATCAGGTGTTCAAAACGGCCCAGGCGCCGCTCGTCGTGGACGCCGAAGACGGCGCGCATGATCACCGTCAGGGTGATCCGCTGGGTATGGCGCCGCAGCGCGAACGGCTCGCCGACCGGCCAGCTCTCCATCTCGTCCAGGGTGACCTCGCGAATCAGCTCGCCGTAGCGCTCGATCCGCTCGCCGTGGAAGGGCGGCAGCAGCAGCTTGCGCTGGCGCATGTGCGGCCCCTCGTCGAGGGTGAGAACGGAGTTCGGCCCCAGCGCCGGCTCGAGCACGGTCGCGTTGGCCTCGCCGGCGTGCGCCTGCTCGGGAGGGGTGGTGAAGAGCTCTTTGACCAGGGCCGGATCGGCGACGTAGACGAGTCGCCCGTAGAAGGGAAAGGAGATGGTGAAGACGTCTCCGTAGCGGCGCTGGAAGCGGATCAGGAAACCAAGTGGGTCGCGCGCGTAGAGGCCGACCTGCGCGAAGGCCGGGAGCCTGGAGCCCGGGGGGAACGCCATCAGAAGACGATCGTGCGGGCGCCGTCGAGCAGTACGCGGTCGTCGAGGTGGGCCATCACGGCGCGGGCGAGGACGAGGCGCTCGATGTCGCGGCCGATCCGCATCAGGTCATTGACCTCGTCGCGGTGGCTGACCCGGGTCACGTCCTGGTCGATGATCGGCCCGGCGTCGAGCTGCTCGGTGACGTAGTGGGCGGTGGCGCCGATCAGCTTGACGCCGCGCTCGTGAGCGCGGGCGTAGGGATCGGCGCCGACGAAGGCGGGCAGGAAGCTGTGGTGGATATTGATCGCGGGGGTGGCCAACCGGCTGAGGAAGTCGGCGGAGAGGATCTGCATGTAGCGGGCGAGGACGAGCAGGTCGACCTCGCCACCGAGTAGCTCCAGGACGCGCTCCTCCGCCGCGCTCCTCTCGCCCTCGGCAACTGGCACGTGGTGGAAGGGGAGGCCGAGTGAGGTGACCTGGTCGGCGTGGTCGGCGTGATTGGACACGACCGCGACGATCTCAGCGCCGAGCTCGCCGCTGCGCCAGCGCCAGAGCAG
Organism: uncultured Solirubrobacterales bacterium; assembly: GCA_963837695.1. Lineage (GTDB taxonomy): Bacteria > Actinomycetota > Thermoleophilia > Solirubrobacterales > 70-9 > VRUE01. The sequence continues at coordinate 190,767 of CAWINZ010000003.1, forward strand.
GTCGGAGAGGCAGTGGTCCTCGCGCGACACCATTATCGCCACGCGCTTGCGCTCGCCCGACTCGGCGAAGCGGTGGTCCATCTTCAGCGGCCCCGCGAGCTCCTCCTCGAAGCGAAGGTAGAGCGCCTCCCGCTCGTCCTCGGGGGCGGGGTCGAAGGCCATGCGCATGAAGAAGCGCCCCTCCTGGCTCGAGTGCTGGTCGGCGTCGACGATGTTGCGGTCGGCCTCGGCGAGGAAGCCGCTGACGGCGGCGATCAGGCCGGGCCGGTCGGGGCAGGCGAGCAGCAGACGCGAGGTGGGGGGGTGGTCGGCGATGCGGGCATGATCCCGCTTGGCGTGCCGCCCCGCAATGCGGCACGCCGGAATTCCCCGCTGCGGGCGTCGCCCGCCCTACTTGGTGACGGTGAGCGTGCCGTACATCCCAGCGGCGTAGTGGCCCGGCAGGTTGCAGAAGATCACGTACTTGCCCGGGGTCAGCTTGAACTGAGCGGATTTGTCATCGCCGGCCTCGACATCCGGAATCTCACCGGCGGATTCGGCGATCTGGTCCATCTTCTCCTCGTTGACCTCGCCGCTCGCTTCGGTCGGCAGCTTGGCGGGATCCATGTTCGTCTTGAAGGCCACCAGCTCGTGCTCGACCGAGCCTTCGTTGGGAGCTTCGATCGTGGTCGGACCGGCCGGCGCCGTGGCGTTGTCGGGGTTGAAGAAGAACTCGCCCATCTTGATCGTGAGAGTCGCGCCGCCGACTTCTCCGCCGCCGGTCCCCGCCGCCTCGCTCTCGTTCTCGGTCGTGGTCGTCGTGCCGCCCTCGCTGCCGCAGCCGGCGACCAAGATTGCCGCAACCGCGCTCAACGCCATCACCGTGAAAAGACCTCGCATCGAAGCTCTCATTTACCCACCTCGGATCGACTGGACGAGACGCCAGCGGACGAGCCGCTCCGCGTCACTCGGACAGCGTCATCTACTCACACGGGAGGGGCAGGGAGCATCCGTTGTTGACCCCATAGACCAAGGGGAATTTCCGCAAAGTGGCGCTGGCCCGGCGCACGATCGCTTTCAACTGCCGACCCGCAAATTGCGATCTGTGCCTGGACTCGTGCAGATCCGCACGAACTATGTGAGCTTTGTGAGCGCGATCACCTTGCGCGGACCGAAACCTCGCCACGGTGCCGCGCTTGCTCACAAAACGCACATATTCCAAGCACGCATATCTCATCCCCCTCCTACTGATCGCGCTCGCCCTTCCGGCGGCGGCCCTGGCAGCTCCCGACGGCGGTGGCTCCCAGCGGATCGGCCTCGGTGACGCGCAGCCGGCCGCGTTGTCCGTGTTGACGGAGCCGGTGCGGAGCTTCCATCAGGCGATCCGCGACAGCGTCCGCCGCATCCGCGCAGCCCGCCGAGCCCGGCGGCGTCGTGAACACCGCGAAGCTTTCGCAACGCTCCCGGGCGGTGTCTCGCAGGCGACCCTCGACGCGATCGGCGCCTGCGAGTCCGGCGGCGACCCGACCGCCATCTCCTCCGGTGGCACGTATCGAGGCAAGTACCAGTTCGACTACGGCACCTGGGCTTCGGTGGGTGGTAGCGGTGATCCCGCGGCAGCTCCCGAAGCCGAGCAGGACTACCGCGCTGCTCTGCTCTACGCCCGGTCGGGGTCCAGTCCCTGGCCGGTCTGTGGCTGACGCCTTTTGATTGAGGGCGGTCGGGCGTCCCCTGCCGGAACCCGCCGACGGTCGCGAGTCGAGATTCGCAGGGCCGCCGGGCTCACAGTTTCCTGCAGGGGACGCCCGACCGCCCTCCTACGATTGCCCGCGTGAACGAGAGGCAGCGATGAACGAAGAGGCGGTCCCGGCACCCGACTCAAAGGGGCCGAGTCGAAAACCTCCCGAGGAGGCGATCGCTGAGGCCAGGGTTCGGGCGCCCACTCGCGGGAACCGGAAGCTGGAGGGCTTCCTCGACGCGGTAAACGGGGACGAGCAGGTTCGGACCTGGTGGTACATGGCGCAGGTACATGCCGAACGGCTGGGGATGTCGGACCACTCGTGGGTCCATACGCAGATCGTGTTGAACATCTCACTGCGGTTGCTGCGGTTGCTGGTCAAGGGTGGGGTCGAGCCGGCTGTTGTTGCCGACCATGGGATGTCGGCTCGCGATGCTGAGGTGGTGGTGGCCGGCGGCGCTCTCCTTCACGACGTCGGCATGTCGATCCACCGGGCCGATCACGAGGAGTACAGCCTCTTTCTCGCCAACGGCGCTCTGGAGCGGTTGCTGGCGAGCTCTTATAGGGAGCCAAAGAGGACGATTGTCGCGGCGGAGATCCTGCACGCGATCATCGGTCACCGGCGCCGGGGCGAGCCCTACACCGTCGAAGCCGGTGTGGTCCGGGTGGCTGACGCGCTCGACATGGCGCAGGGCCGCACCCGGATCCCGCTTGAGGCGGGACAGGAGGGGATCCACTCGATCTCCGCCGCTGCCGTCGACGAGGTGCGGATCGAAGCGGGGGAGGAGCGGCCGGTGCGGATCGAGATCGAGCTCAACAACTCGGCCGGGATCTTCCAGGTCGACGACCTGCTCGCAACCAAGATCCGCGGCACCCCGCTTGAGGGAAGGGTCGAAGTCGCCGCCAAGATCGAGGGCCAGACCGAGAAGCGCCTGCTGACGGGGTTCCGGCTGGACTAGCCGAGTCGGCTCAAGGTGCTCTTGCGCATGTCCTTGCGCTTCTCGAGCCGCCCTTGAATCAGCGACATGACGATGACCAGCACGGCAAAGAACGCGATCACGCCAAAGCAGAAAAAGGTCACCGTCTTGTCGGTGGTAGGCCCAGCAAGCCCAACCCCGTTCTTGGCAAAAGCAGCGGGCACCGCAAGCAGCAGCAACGTCAGCGCAGCCACCAAGGCCGCGGCAGCATTGCGGGTGCGGGAGCGCGTGACCATGGCGCGAAATCTAGCGCAAGAGCCGGGTGTCCCCCCTGCAGGAACTTGTGAGCCGGCTGGGAAACGCGCCCCCGCATCGGTCCGTCGGCGGGTTCCGGCAGGGGGGACACCCGGCTCTTGCCCAAGTACACCCATAGGATGCCCCGCCAATGTCTGAGCTAGAGGCCCTGCTGCTGGGAATCGTCCAGGGGCTTACCGAGTTCCTGCCGATCTCCTCCTCGGGCCACCTGATCCTGGTGCCCTGGCTGCAGGACTACACGTTCCTGATCGAACACCCTCACTTCAACAAGACCTTCGACGTCGCCCTCCACGTCGGCACGCTGGTCGCTGCGATCGGCTACTTCCGCCACGAGGTCGTCGCCCTGATCCGCGCCTTCATCGAGGTCGCGCGCGCGCGGGCGATCGAGACGCCGCTGCAGCGACTCTCGGTGGCGATCGCCGTCGGCACGATCCCGGCCGCGATCGCCGGCGGCCTCGGCGCCAAGTTCTTCGAAGACACGCTGGGCGAGCCCTGGATGATCGCGCTGCAGTTGATCTTCTTCGGCGCCCTGTTGTTCTACGCGGACAAGCTGCCGCAGCGCAAGTCACTCGAGCAGTCCACAGTCAAGGACGGCCTCTACATCGGCCTCGCCCAGATCCTCGCCCTCGCCCCCGGGACCTCGCGCTCGGGGATCACGATCACTGCCGGGCGCTACCTCGGCCTCGACCGCGACGCCGCCGCGCGCTTCTCCTTCTTGCTGCTGATTCCTGTGGTCACGGGTGCGGCCGTCTTCAAGGGGGCAAGCGCCGCCCACGAAGGCCTGCCGAGCGGTGTGGCCGGGCCGATGATCGTCGGCACGATCGCCGCCGCGGTCTCCGGCTACCTGGCGATCGCCTTCCTCCTGCGCCTGGTCCGCACGTCCTCCTACGCGCCGTTCGTCTACTACCGCTACGCGGTCGGCGTAATCGTCCTGTTGATCATTGCCACCGGTCTGCGCCCGGCCACCTTCTGAGCGGCTTCTGAAAGAGCAAGCGGCCCAGGGCAGGTGGGCCGCTTGCGACGAGAGAGGAGTCTCGTAGGGCCGATATTGCCCGCCGCTCGCGGGCGATGGGTGAACATCTCGATAATCCCCGGAGCGAATTCCGGGCGTCGTTTCCGCAATTTAGGCACTTCGGGTTGTAAAAATCCTGTGAAAGCAGGTATTTCGTCGCGCTGCTCGGCCGACCAAGCGCATACAATCGCCCCGCCGGTGAACCAGCAGCAGACCATCAGGCTCGCGGTTATCGACGACGACAGCGGCTTCGTCACGGTTCTGGCCAAGCGCACCGAGGCCGCCGGCTGGCAACAGCGCACCCTCGCCGGGGCGATCCCGCCCGAGGAGCTGGTGGCGATGAAGCTGAGCGCGCTGCTGGTCGACCCCGCCGTCCTCGGCGAAGAGGCGTGGGCGTACCTGGAGCGCGTCTGCGTGATGCTCCCCGACCTCGGCGTGGTCGTCTGCACCAGTCGCTCGACCGTCGCGCAGCGGGTTCGCGGCCTGCGCCTCGGGATCGACGACTGGATCACGAAGCCGTGCCATCCCGAAGAGGCGATCGCCCGCCTCGAAGCGGTCTCGCGCCGCCGCCGCCGCGCCCGCCCGCGGGTCGAGGCGGGGCCGGTCGTCGCCGGGGAGCTGGAGATCCGCTCCGATCGCTTTCAGGCCTTCGTCGGTGAAATCAGCCTCGACCTGACGAGGCGCGAGTTCGAGCTGCTGCAACTTCTCGCCGACTCGCCCGGCCAGGTCTTGGAGCGCGAGGCGATCTACCAGCGGGTCTGGGGATACGCGATGGCCCACGGCGATCGCTCCGTCGACGTCTTCATCCGCAAGCTGCGCCAGAAGCTCGAGAAGCTTTCGCCGAACTGGGGCTACATCCACACCCACTTCGGGGTCGGCTACCGCTTCGATCCCGAGCCCGCCGACGGCACCGAGCCTCTTCACAGCTCTTTCACATCTTCGACACAGGCGCGTAACAAGCTGTCGCTCAGCCGCTGAGAGCCTGGCTCGCGAGCGGCCGTCAAGGCCCGCCTTTCGTGCCAAACGACAGAAGGAGTGCATGTGAGTCCCTCGAGATGGTTGGCAGTCATCGTCTCTCTGGCGGTGTTGGCCGTCGGCGTCGCGGCCTGCGGCAGCAGCAGCTCTTCCTCGGGCGATCTGTCCGGCCAGGTTGCCGGTGCCGGTTCGAGCGCCCAACAGGCGGCGCAGGAAGCCTGGATCGCCAACTTCGAGAACGAAAACTCGGGCGTGACGGTCTCCTATGACCCGGTCGGGTCCGGCGGCGGTCGCGAACAGTTCATCGCCGGTGGCACCGCCTACGGCGGCAGCGACACGCCGCTCTCCGAAGACGAAGGCGAGCTGAGGGGCGCGTCGGACCGCTGCAAGCCGGGCGAACTGGTCGAGATCCCGGTCTACATCTCGCCGATCGCGATCATCTACAACCTGCCCGAAGTCGAATCGCTGCAGCTCTCGCCCGACACGCTGGCGAAGATCTTCAACCAGGAAATCACCAGCTGGGACGACGCGGCGATCGCCGCCGACAACCCGGGCGTCGAACTGCCGAGCACCCGGATCGTCCCGGTCAACCGCTCCGACGAGTCGGGAACGACGGAAAACTTCACCGACTACCTCGCCCAGGCCGCGCCCGAAGTCTGGACGCATGAAGTCAGCGGCGACTGGCCGGTCAAGGGCGGCGAGGCCGCCGAGGGTACCTCCGGCGTGGTCGAAGCGGTCAACGCCGGCGAAGGCGCAATCGGCTACGCCGACGCCAGCCAGGCGGGCGAACTCGGCATCGCCAACATCAAGGTCGGCAAGGAATACGTCGGTCCGACGGCGGAAGCCGCGGCGAAGATCCTCGAGGAGTCGCCCGAAGACAAGGAACTGAGCAAGGGCAAGAACGTCTTCGCGTTCGAACTCGACCGCGAGACCGAAGCGCAGGGCACCTACCCGATCGTCCTCGTCTCCTCGTTGATCGCCTGCACCAAGTACGACTCGGCGAGCGAAGCGGCGATCGTCAAGGCCTACCTGGAATACGCGATCAGCGCCGAAGGACAGGAAGCGGCGGCCGAAAACGCCGGCTCCGCTCCGCTCTCGGCGGCGCTGACGGAAAAGATCCTGCCGGCTGTCGAAGCGATCGAAACCGGTTCCTAGGCAGGCGCGTTGGAGCCAGTGCAAGCAACCGGGGTCTCGCCGCTCGCCGCGGCGGGACCCCGGCGTCGTTGGGGGGACCGGGTCTTCTCCAACCTGGCGCTCGCCGCGGGGGTGACGATCCTCGCCCTGCTCGCCGGGGTGGCGCTCTTCCTCCTGATCGAGGCGCTGCCCGCGGTCGGCGCCGCGCCGGCCGAACTGCCGGAGGGCAAGAGCCTGGTCGAGTACATCGCGCCGCTCGCCTTCGGCACGGTGCTGGCGGCGGCGCTGGCGGTTGTGCTCGCGGTTCCCCTGGCGATCGCGGTGGCGCTCTTCATCAGCCACATCGCGCCACCTCGGATAGTCCTCGCGCTCGGCTTCCTCGTCGACCTGCTGGCGGCGATTCCGAGCATCGTCTACGGGCTCTGGGGCATCTTCGTGCTCGGCCCCGCGGCGGTGCCTGTAATGGAGTGGCTGGAAAAGAAGCTCGGCTTCATCCCCTTCTTCGCCGGCCCCGCCTCGGTCACCGGGCGGACGATGTTCGTCGCCGGCATCGTGCTCACCGTGATGATCCTGCCGATCGTCTCCGCGGTCGCCCGCGAGGTCTTCCAGCAGACGCCGCGCAAACTGCAGGAAGGCGCGCTGGCGCTCGGCGCGACGCGCTGGGAGATGATCAGGATGACCGTCCTGCCCTTCGGCAAATCGTCGATCGTCAGCGGCGCGATGCTCGGCCTCGGCCGCGCGCTCGGCGAGACGATGGCGGTGACGATCATCCTCTCGGTCTCCGGGATCGTCACCTTCAACCTGATCAGCCAGGCGAACCCCTCGACGATCGCCGCCAACATCGCCCTCGACTTCCCTGAGTCCTCGGGCCTCGCCGTCAACACGCTGATCGCCTCCGGTCTCGTCCTCTTCGCGATAACCCTGGTCACCAACCTCGCGGCGCGCGCGATCATCGCCCGCCAGAACATCCAGTAGGTGGAGGCCTCGGCACAGACCCCGGCGCTCTTCGCCACGCCCAGGGGAGGGCGGTTGTGGCGCCGCAAGGCGATCAACTGGCTGATGACCGGCCTCATCGTCATCGCCTTCGTGATCGCCCTGATCCCGCTCTTCTCGCTGCTCTACCAGGTCACCAAACGCGGCCTGCCGGGGATCAGCTGGGAATTCTTCACCACCTCGCCGCGCGGCGTGATCGGCGGTGGCGGCGCCGCCCACGCGATCGTCGGCACGGTCGTGATCACCGCCGTCACCGCGGCGATCTCGGTGCCGATCGGGATCATGACGGCGATCTACCTGACCGAGTACGGGGGCGGTCGCCTGCGCCGCGCGCTGACCTTCTTCGTCGACGTGATGACCGGTATCCCCTCGATCGTCGCCGGGCTCTTCGCCTACGCGCTCTTCGCGATCTTCCTCGGCCCCGGCATCAGGTTGGGACTGATGGGGGCCGTGGCGCTCTCGGTGCTGATGATCCCGATCGTGATCCGCGCCTCGGAGGAGGTGCTGAAGATCGTCCCCAACCACCTGCGCGAAGCCTCCTACGCGCTCGGCACGCCGAAATGGCGGACGATCGTCAAAGTTGTCCTGCCGACCGCTTTCGCCGGCCTGGTGACTGGGGTGATGATCGCGGTGGCGCGGATCGTCGGCGAGACCGCGCCGCTGCTGGTCACCACCGGGATCGTCGACTCGGTCAACACCAACCCCTTCGACGGCCGCATGCAGAATCTCGCCGTCTACGCCTACAGCGAGTACCGGACTCCCGGGGTGATGAAAGAAGCCTCATACGATCGGGCCTGGGCGGCGGCGCTGACCCTGATCGCTATCGTGATGATCCTCAACCTCGTGGCCCGCCTCGTCTACCGCCGCTACAGAACCGAGAGCCGATAGTGAGCGTTCTGCAACCGTGGAGATAAGGAGACGACGAGCGATGCAAGGACCCGCAGGCGCGACCCGCGCCGAGACCGATCTCACCGTTTCACAGGACTCCCAGATGCCAGCCCCCCAGCCCACCAATGCGCCTAGGGAGGCATCGGCCCCCACCGACGATCGCCGCGCGAAGACGATCGAGGTGCGTGAGGTCAACCTCTTCTACGGCGACTTCCAGGCCGTTCAGGACGTGACCGTGACGATCGAGCCGAACAAGGTGACGGCGCTGATCGGCTCCTCGGGTTGCGGCAAGACGACCTTCCTGCGTTCGCTCAACCGGATGCACGAGTTGACGGCGGGCGCCCGGGTCGAGGGCCGCATAACGCTCGACGGCCACGACATCTACGCCAAGGGAGTCGACCCGGTGCAGGTGCGGCGCCTGGTCGGCATGGTCTTCCAGTCGCCGAACCCGTTCCCGACGATGTCGGTCTATGAGAACGTCGCCGCCGGGCTGATCCTCAACGGCGGCCGCGTCAAGAAGGCCGAGAAGGACGAGATCGTCGAGCGCTCGCTGCGTGGCGCCCACCTCTGGAACGAGGTCAAGGACCGGCTCGACAGGCCCGGCTCGAGCCTCTCGGGCGGCCAGCAGCAGCGCCTCTGCATCGCCCGCGCGATCGCGGTCGAGCCCGAGGTGCTGCTGATGGACGAGCCATGTTCGGCTCTCGATCCGGTCGCCACCCTCGCGATCGAGGACCTGATCGGCGAGCTGAAGAGCCGCTACACGATCGCGATCGTCACCCACAACATGCAGCAGGCGGCGCGGGCCAGCGACGTCACCGCCTTCTTCAATCTCGAGCAGACGGGCAAGCCCGGGCGGCTTGTCGAGATCGGCCCGACCGAGACGATCTTCACCAGCCCGCGCGAACAGGCGACCGAGGACTACGTCAGCGGACGGTTCGGCTGATGCCCGAAGCGCGGGCCGAATACCAGGAGGAACTGGAACGGCTCGAGGCGAGCGGGCTCGGCGGGCTCGATCTGGTCAGCTCGGCGCTGGAACGCACGCTGGAGGCGGTCGAGCACCAGGACGTCGAGCTGGCCCAACTGGTGATCGCCGACGACGACCGCATCGACGGCCGCTACCTGGAGGTGCACCAGAGCCTGATCACGCTGCTCGCCACGCAGTCGCCGGTGGCCACCGACCTGCGCCTGATCTCGGCGCTGCTGCACGTGCTCAAGAACGTCGAGCGGATGGGCGACCAGTGCGTGAACATCTGCAAGGTGATCCCGCTGAGCGGTAACGAGCCGCCCGCCGACGAGGAGATGGTGCGGCTGATCCTCGCCATGGGCAAGCAGACCCGCACGCTGATCAGCCAGTGCAAGCGGGCCTTCGAGGACCGCAACGTCGAGATGGCCCGCGATCTCGTCCGCCAGGACGACGTGGTCGACGATCTCAACCGCGAATGCTTCGGCCTGGCCCTGGAGATCGGCGACGACCCCGACCGGCGTGAGTGGGCGATGACGATGCTGCTCGCCGCCCGTGCGATCGAGCGGATCGGCGACAACGCGGTCGATATAGGCGAGCAGGTCGCCTTCGTCGTCACCGGGCTCTTTCGGGAGTTCGAGGACGCCTCGCACCCCGAGGAGGCGCCGCCTCCGCGGAGTTAGTCCCGCGGTCGGCTCAGGGCTGTCCCGGAGGCAGGCCGAGGTCACGCATCGCCAGTGCGAACTGAGCGAATTCGTCCTGGAAGTCGTGCAGCACCAACGGCTGTCCGGCGCCTTCGGACGCGGTCGAGCGGGGCCCGTCGGCGCGGTGATCGGCGCGCGCCTGGTCGCGCCAGGCGTCGATCCTCGCGTGCAGGAAGGCATGATCGGGAATGTCCTCCCGAGGCGAGTCGAGCAGCACGCCGGCGAGGTCGCGCGCCCCGCCCACACTGGCCGGCATCTTCGCGAGCGCTCGCTCCACCGGCTTGGGGGCGAAGCGGCTGAGGATCGTCTTCGGCAGGCTGGTGTGCTCGAGCATCTCCTTGTAGACGTCGTTGCGCACCCGTGGCCCGACCACTATCGCCGGCACGCGCACACCGAGGGTCTTGCGTCCCGATCCGTCGGCGGGAGCGGCAGGGGGCTCGACGTGGTCGTAGAAGCCGCCGTGCTCGTCGTAGGTGATGACGAGCATCGTGTTGTTCCACTGCGGGCTGTTGGCCAGCGCGTCGTAGATCTCGAGCACGAGCGCCTGCCCGGCGTGCACGTCGGAGGGAGGGTGGTCGTCGTCGGAGTTCGGGTCGAGGACCCCGAGGTCGAAGAAGTTCGGGTCGATCCAGGAAACCGGCCGCAGCTTGCCGGCCGCGGCGTCGTCGAGGAAGCTGTTGCCGCCGACGATCGGCGACTCCAGCGCCTGCGTCGTGACACTCACCTTCTTGCGGTTGAAGAAGGAGAAGTTGTCGCGATCGGGCTTGCGGAAGTTACGGTAGGCGCCGTCGGCGGCGCGCAGCGTCGCTGGGTCGTGCGAGTACCAACGCCAGCCGTCGTCACGCAGGTATCTGGTGAACGCTTCGACCTCGAAGATCGGCGCCTTTCCCAGCCCCTTGACGAAGGGGACGCCGGCCACCCAGCGCAGGAAACGGCGCAGTGGGTCCGGCCGGTGACCAACCGGTTCGGGCGCATCCGAGCCGGAGAGGGCGAAGAGCCGGTTAGGCCAGGTGTCGCCGGGGATCGAGGAGTGCCAGGAATCACAGACGCAGAAGTTGCGCGCGAGGAAGTCATAGACCGGTAGCTGCGCGGCGGTGTAGTGGCCCATGACGATTTTGCGTTTTTCGGCCGGAGGGTCCTTCTCCTTGATGAAGTTCTTGACGAAGCCGCCGTTGTGCTCGGCCAGCTGTTCCTCCACGCAACCGCGGCCATGGCACGGATCGAGCGCCTTGACGGCTTTGCCGGGCAGGCGGAACGCGGTTTCGCCGGGCGCGAAGGGGTATGACGGGTAGGGGGTGCCGGCGGCGTCGTGGTTGAGCTCGCTGCCGTCGCCGCTGAGTCCGTTCACCGCCGGAATGCCGCTGTAGTGCAGGTAGCCCAGCATCTGGTCGAAGGAGCGGTTCTCCATCATCAGCACGACGATGTTCTGGATCCCTTCGAGGGGGGAGGATGAATGCGACGCCACCGTGGGACCTCCCGTTGACTCGCCCACGGCGGCTAGGCTCGAGAGACGCGCTTTTCGGTTGTCTTGACGCGGACCTCTTCCCCCGGCTTGGGGGGGTCCGAAGACCCTGCCGCCGCCCCGCCGGCCTGACTTCCGGACGGGCTCCCGGCCGCGGGTTGGCGGGTGACCATCGCGCGGGCGATCATGTCGACCGCCATCACCAGGCTGGCGCTGAAGATGGCCACCGCGGTGACCCCGAGGGCGGCGATCACCATTGCCGGCGTGACCTCGCTGACGTGGAAGAGCTTCAGGGCGCCGACGATGGCCGGGGTGAGGACGCCGATCAGCACGGCCATCTTCTTGCCGTACTGGGTGATGTCGAACTCACGCGCCTTGATCACTTCGTCGCCGGCTGCACCGCTCGCCTTCGGAGCTCCGAATAACGCGTTGTCAAGCAAGCCCAATTCTCCACCTCGCTCAGGATTACAACATTGAAAGATGACCCTTTAACGATCGGACAGCCGATACTAACCTGTTACGCGGTCTCCCTGTCAAGCCGGATCTGCCCCCGGGATTGCGATCCGGCCGGTCTGGGAAGATGCGCGGCAGGTTTCCCGGGATGCTCTGCGCCGCCATAGACATCGGTTCCAATACGACGCGCCTGCTCGTTGCCGAGCCGGTCGATGGGCAGTTGAAGAAGGTGATGGAGCAGCGGGCTTATACGCGGATCAACAAGGCGATCCGCGATTCGGGCGAGATTCCGGCCGAGAAGGCCGCCGAGGTCGCCGAGGTCGTGGCGACGCAGGTGCGGCTGGCGCGCGAGCTCGGCGCGGAGACGATTCGGGCGGTGGCGACCGCGGCCGTTCGCGAAGCCAGCAACGGCGCCGTCGTCGCCAAGCAGATCGGCGACGGGGCGGGCGTTCCGGTCGAGATCCTCTCCGAGCAGGAGGAGGGGCGCCTCTCCTTCATCGGCGCGACCAAAACGCTCGGCCACCCGGTCGACGGCCTGGTCGGCGTCGTCGACGTCGGCGGCGGCTCGACCGAGGTCATTCTCGGCACGGTCCCTGGCGGCGTCAAGGAGGTCCGCTCCTGGCGGGTCGGCTCCGGTGTGTTGGCCGACGAGCTGATCGCCTCTGACCCGCCCTCGGCGGCGGAGATCCGCAAGGTCCGCGACCGGATCGACGACCTCTTCGCCGACGTGCAGATCGAGCAGCCCGCTCAGGCGGTCGCGGTCGGCGGCAGCGCGACCTCGCTGCGCCGCCTGGTCGGGGCGGTGCTCGAGTACGAGACGCTGGAGCGGGGGGTGCGCGTGCTCTGCGGCGACCCCGCTGCCGACGTCGCGCGTCGTTTCGAGCTCGATCCGGAACGGGTGCGCATACTTGCCACCGGCGTGCTGCTGCTGGAGAAACTCGCAGAGCTGCTTGGGCAGCCTTTGCAGATCGGCAAGGGGGGCCTGCGCGAGGGCGTCGTCCTCGATCAGCTCAACGGGAACTCCAACGGCTCTTCGCCGGTGCGGTTGGCGGCGTAGTCGCCGGTCCCGGCAGGGGTTCCGCTTAACTTTTTCGATCTGGCGCCGGTCGGCTGTCGCCCGGAGTGCCGACACCGAAAAAGTACAAGACGCTCCACCCCTACCGGGACCGGCGACAGTGGTTAGCCTCAGTGCGTGGCGCGTGCGCTTGACGTTCCGGGGTTCAGTTGCGAGGAGGCGTTCTCGGCTTCGGCTGAGCGGGTGGTGGCGGTGCGGGCTGCGGAGGTTTTTGCTCGCTCGGAGGGTGTTCTCGATGTGGATGACATCGAGGCGCTGCATGACATGCGGGTCGCCACGCGGCGGCTGCGGGCGGCCCTTGAGGTCTACGCGGCTTGCTTTCCGGCCAAGCGTCATCGCAGGGCGCTGAAGCGGGTCAAGGGGCTGGCCGACGCTCTCGGGGAGCGTCGCGATCGGGACGTGGCGATCGAGTTCCTCATCGGGTTCGCCGCCGAGGCGCCTGCCGGCGACGCGGCGGCGATCGAGGCCTTGATCGAGCGCCTGCGGCGGGAGCAGCGGCAGGCCAACGAGGATCTGGCGCCCTTCCTTGCGGCCAAGCGCTTGAAGAAGCTGCGCCGCCGCTTGCGCAAGCTGGTCAAGGCGGCGAAGAGTTGAAGGCGCGCAGGGTCAAGGGGCTCGATCCGGCGTCGCCAATGCGCCCCAACGCCGAGCGGATCGTGCGCACGCGGCTGGAGGAGCTGCGGGCGCTGGCGCCGGCTGCGCTCGAGCCGTCGGCGGCGACGGCCCAGCACGACATGAGGATCGCCGCCAAGCGGCTGCGCTACGTGCTGGAGATCACCGGGCCATGCTTCGGCCGGGAGGCAAAGGGCGGCCGCGATGCCGCCAGGCGGCTGCAGGGTGTGCTTGGTGAGATCCACGACTGCGACGTGATGCTGGCCCGCGGGGACGGCATCGAGTCGCTCTGCACCCTGCTGCGTACCCGCCGCGAGCTGCTCTTCCGCCAGTTCAGCGACCTCTGGCGCGAAGAGGTCGATGCCCGCACCCGGGCTCTGCTCGAGCGGATTCTCTAGACACCATTAGCTCTCTCAGCGCCGCCAGGCGCCGTTCGCGATAGCCGCGCTGTCAGGTGCGTTGCGAAGGTACGGCCCGAGGCGCTCCATGACGAGATCGGCCGCGGCTCCCGGCTCATAGTCCGCCGGCACCTCGGTCACGAGCTGGAACAGGTCGGCGCGGAAATCGCGATCCTCGAGCTTTGCGCTCAGGTTCAGGCTCAGCTCGGGGAAGGTGAAACGCCCCGCCACCACGGCGACTCGACCGAGAGGGGTATGGCGATGCGCGGAAAGCAGGCCTCGATCTCGGTGATGTTGATCTCGACCTTGACGCGGATTCGGCCGACGCCCGAAGTCGGCGTGGCGTCGAAGGCGGCGTGGGCCATCGGGCCGCTGAACCGCGTCCCATGCTCGTCGAGGCCCAGGCGCCCCGCGACCTCTCGTAAGGCACCGAGGAGGTCTTTGATGCCCAGGTCCTGCTCGACCTGGTTGTCTTCTGGCCACGGTGCCCGCTGCCGCCACGCGGTGATGTTGGCCGCCGGAATCAATCTGGTTCAACGGCGCCGTTGAGAAGCAGGCCCCAGGTCGGGTCGAGCTTCCCTCGCCGCCGGTTCCCGGGGACCAGTATTGCCGGCGATCCCTCGTCCGGCCTGGCGATCTGCCGCAGCCAGAAGGTGTCGACGTCGGAGCGGAAGTTCTCCACCAACCAGCCCAACCGGCGCGTGGTCCCGCGACCTCTGGCCGTGGCCAGGCGTGCCAGACGCTCGCCGTTCAGGTCCCCGATGTCCTTCAGGACGGTTGCCACGTTGCTCATCCCGCCGCCCTCGCGCGGTCGCCACGCGAGGTCGACCACGGTCGTCTCCCGGCTTGCGAGGAGGTAGGTGCCCGTGTGAGCGTTGACCTCCTCCAGGTCCGCCTGCTCGATCGCGTTGCTCTTGACGAAATGCAAACGCACTCGACCGATCTCGCGATCGGCGAGATGGCGATTCACGACGACCTGGAATCTCTGTGGCGCCTGGTGAGCCGCTCCGTGGCGGGCCGCCGCGGATAGGAACCCGACGTAGTAAGAGCGGTCCAGGTGGTGCATCATCGGGTCGATGAACCAGTCGGCGGGAACCACGCCCCAACTGCGGTACTCCGGCGGCACGACCACGTACAGGCCCTTGGCCGGGGAAAATATCTTTCCGGCCCGCTCGAGTTCAGCGAGGCGAGGATAGGCGGTTCGTCTTTCCCGGCCCAGCAGCCTGGCCGCTTCCTCGGTGGTCACCCAGTAGCGACCCTGGCCGACCAGATGGTCCGGCAGGGCGGATGGAACGAGCGGTTTCATCAAGGTAGTCATTTCTACGGCACATCACCGGATTTTCACGGCGTCTTCCCCGCTGGTTCACACCTTTTCCCTGCTCAGGGGCGAATCTGGAGGTGACCTGAACGATAGATAGAGAGGAAGGCACCGATGACTTCCCGTGTAGATATGCACTGCCACTCCACCGCCTCGCAGTTCTCGCGGCTCGGCGTTCAACGTTCCCTCGGCCTGCCCGAGTGCGCGACGCCGCCCGAGGAGGTCTACGCGCTGGCCAAGCGGCGGGGGATGTCCTTCGTCACGATCACCGACCACGACACGATCGACGGCTGCCTCGAGTTGGCTGGCCGTCCCGACTGCTTCGTCTCCGAGGAGCTGACCGCTCGCTTCGCCGGCGAGCCCCAGGCGGTGCACATCCTCTGTTACGGGATCGATCCCGGGGACCACGAGTGGCTGCAGGCACACGCCGGCGACGTCGACGCCTGCGCCGCATACCTTCATGAGGAGGAGATCGCCTGCGCCCTGGCGCATCCCTTCTACAACGTCGCGGCGCCGCTGACCCCGCGCCACCGCCGCCGTCTCGCCGAGCTCTTCCCGATCTGGGAGGTGCGCAACGGCTCGCGCGCCGCGGAGTTGAACATGCCCGCCGTGGTCTACGTCGAGACCAACGGCAGCACGGGGATCGGCGGCTCCGACGATCACGCCGGGGTGGACATCGGCCGCACCTATACCGAGGTGCCGGCCGCCTCCACGCCGGAAGAGTTTCTCGCCCGGATGCGCGCCGGCGACGCCACGGCCGGCGGCGAGCAGGGCAGCGCCGCCAAGTGGGCGCACGCCGCGATGGCACTCGCGACCCGGGCGCTCGTCATCGCGGACCGCGGGGACGCCTCCGAGCCCGCTGTCGGCTTTGTAGGGGTCAGAGCACCCGAAAAGCCGACAGCGCCCGATCCGGCGGCGGTGCTGAAGATCGCTCAGCGCGTGGTCGGCGAGGGCGGCGCGCGCGAGGGGGCGATCGCCGCCGACATCGGCCCCGACGACGCCCGCGCGCTGCTCGACTCATGGCTGGGCTCGATCGGCATCGAGCTGCGTGGCCGCGAGCTGCTCGACCACCTGCAAGCGGAGGAGTTCTCCCACGCCGACCTCTACCGCCGCGCCCGCCGCATCCACGACCGGCGCCTGCGCGGCGCGATCGCCGCGGGCACTGGGGCTGTCGCCCGCGGCGACGTGCAGACCGCCGTGGGCGGTCTCTTCGAGGCGCTGTTGCCGGCGATCCCCTACGCGCCGCCGACGGTCTTCCTCGGCACCGAGAAGGCGAAGCTGGCCGGGCGCTCCGGCGAGCGGCCCCGGGTCGCGCTGATCGCCGACGGAATCGAGGCGATGCACGGCGTCACGCACACGATCGAGCAGATCCGCGAGCGTGGCGTGCCCGGCTTCGAGGTCGAGGTGGTCGGCACCGATCCCGGCGTCGACCGGCGGCTCCCCGCCGCGACGTCGCTGCAGGTCCCCTTCTATGAGGGAATGGCCCTTGGAGTCCCCGGCCTGCCCGATCTGGCCGAGACCCTTGCCGAGGGTCGCTATGACCTGGTCCACGTGACCGCGCCGGGCCCGGCCGGCGTCGCCGCCTCGCTGCTCAGCCGGATCTCCGCGACGCCGCTGCTCGCCAGCTACCACACCGAGCTCGCCGTCTACGCCGGCGTGCGTAGCGGTGACGACGGCCTGGAGGCGATCTCCAGGGCCGCCCTCGGCGCCTTCTACAGGGCGCCCTCGCGTGTCCTCTCGCCGAGTCCCGCGGCGGATCGCTCGCTGCTCGGCCTCGGTGCCGCGGTGGGTCGCATCGATCGCTGGGAGCGCGGGGTCGACACCGACCGCTTCAGCCCCGAGAAGGCCGAGCGCGGCGCCTTCCCGGGTGAGCTGCGGGTCCTCTACGCGGGCCGCCTCACCCGCGAGAAGGGGGTCGATCTGCTCGCCGAGAGCTTCCGGCGGGCGCGGGTCGTCGAGCCGCGCCTGCATCTCCTGCTTGCCGGCGGCGGCCCCGAGGAGGGCGGGCTGCGCGCCCGTCTCGGCGAGCACGCGACCTTCCTCGGCTGGCTCGAGGGCGACGACCTGGCTCGCGCCTACGCGAGCGCCGACCTTTTCCTCTTCTGCTCGCGCACCGACACCTACGGCCAGGTCGTCCTGGAGGCAGGCGCCAGCGGCCTGCCCGTCGTCGCGGTCGGCGAAGGGGGGCCGGCGGCGCTGATCGAGAACCGCCACACCGGCATCCTCTGCCGGCCCGACGCCGATCACCTCGCGGGAGCGGTGCTGCAGCTCACCGCGTCTCCGGCGCTGCGTCGTCGCCTCGGCGAGGCGGCCCGGGGCGTGGCCGCGACCCGCTCCTGGGAGCGGGCGATGGAGCAGCTCGGGAATGGCTACCGGCGGGCACTCGCCGAGCCCGCGGCGGGTAGGCAAGCTCCTTCCCGAGCGGCCTGAGACACGGGGGAGGGGAAGGGGTGCGGCAGTACGATGGGCCGATCGACGACCCCGCCCTCTATTTCAACCGCGAGCTCTCCTGGCTCGACTTCAACCAGCGTGTTCTCGAGCTGGCCGAGGACCCGCAGGTGCCGCTGCTGGAGCGGGTCAGGTTCTGCGCGATCTATGCCTCCAACCTGGATGAGTTCTTCATGGTCCGCGTGGCGGGGCTGTTCGACCAGCTCGACGCCGGGATCGACGCCCACGGGCCCGACGGGCTGCCGCCGCGAGAGCAGATCGACGCGATCCAGCCGCGGGTGCTGGAACTGGACACCCGCCTGCACAGCGTCTTCAACGGGACGCTGCGCCGGGCGCTGGAGGAGCACGGCGTGCGGATCGTCTCGCTGGAGACAGCGAGTGAGGAGGAGCGCCGCGAAATCGATGCGCGCTTCCACGAGCAGGTCTTTCCGGCCCTGACCCCGCTCGTGGTCGGGCTCGGACGCCCCTTCCCCTATATCTCCAACCTCTCGCTCAGCCTCGGCGTGCTGCTGCGCGACCCCGACAGCGGCACCGAGATCATCGCCCGCGTCAAGGTGCCGAAGGAGCTGCTCGGCCGCTTCCTGCGGGTCGGCGAGCGCGACGAGGTCTTCGTGCCCCTCGAGGAGGCGATCGCGGCCAACCTCGACGCGCTCTTCCCAGGCGCCGAGGTGATCGACCACGGCTACTTCCGCGTCACCCGCGATGCCGATTTCACGATCTCAGACGAGGCCGACGACCTGTTGCAGGCAGTTCAGGACGAGCTGCGCCGCCGCCGTTTCGGCGAGGTCGTGCGGCTCGAGGTCGCGGCGGGGATGAATGCCAAGCTGCGCGGCCAGCTGATCGACGCGCTGGGGCTCGAAGACCGCGAGGTCTACGACGTCGACGGCCTGATCGACCTGGCCGATCTGGGCGACGTCGTCGACGCCGCCGGCAGCCACCCCGAGCTGCGCTACGAGCCCTGGACCCCGGTCACGCAGCCGCGCCTGCAGGGCGAGGACGACGAGCCGGCTGACATGTTCGCCGCGATCCGGCAGGGCGACATCCTCGTCCACCATCCCTACGACTCCTTTGTCAGCTCGGTTGAGCGCTTCGTCGTGCAGGCGGTAGCCGACCCCGACGTGCTGGCGATCAAGCAGACGGTGTACCGGACCAGCGACGACTCGCCGCTGGTGCCGGCGCTGATCCGCGCCTCCGAACGCGGCAAGCAGGCGGTCTGCATGGTCGAGCTGAAAGCCCGCTTCGACGAGGAGGCGAACATCCACTGGGCGAAGTCGATGGAGGAGGCGGGGGTCCACGTCGTCTACGGCATCCCCGGGCTGAAGACCCACGTGAAGGCGATTCTCGTCGCCCGCCGCGAGGGCGACCGGGTACGCGAGTACGTCCACATCGGCACCGGCAACTACAACCCGACCACCGCCCGCCTCTACACCGACCTCGGCCTCTTTACGGCCGATCCCGAGATCGGCGCCGACGTCGCCGAGATGTTCAACTTCCTCACCGGCTACGGCCGTCCGGCCGGCTACCGCAAGCTGTTGGTCTCGCCGACGACGATGCGCGACCGCATCCTCGGCGAGATCGAGGCGACCGTCGAGGCGCACCGCGCCGGCGAAGAGGCGCGGATCGCCCTGAAGATGAACGCGCTGGTCGACGCACGCTGCATCCAGGCTCTCTATGAGGCGTCGCGGGCGGGGGTCCGGGTCGACCTCAACGTGCGCGGCGTCTGCTGCCTGCGGCCGGGGCTGCCGGGGGTCTCGGAGAACATCCGCGTCGTCTCGATCGTCGGCCGCTTCCTCGAGCACTCGCGCATCTACGCCTTCATGCGCGGCGAGGAGGCCCGCGTGCTGACCGGCTCGGCGGACCTGATGCCGCGCAACCTCGACAGCCGGGTCGAGCTCGTCGCCCCGATCGAGGACGAGGCGTTGCGGGCCGAACTGCTCGACGTCCTCGAGCTCTGCTTTGCCGAGAACGCCAACGCCTGGCAGCTCGACAGCGACGGTACGTGGACCCGGCTCGAGGCGCCCTCAGGGGAGCGGCGCAGCGTGCAGGAGGAGCTGCGCTCCCGCCACAGTGCGCGTGCCGGCGAGCAGTTCGCGGCGGCGCCTGGCTGAGCCCGCAGAGTCTAGGATGAGCCGCGTGGTCCGCCTCTCGCTCCTGCCGCGCGACAGCGCCTTCTTCGACCTCTTCATCGAGGCCGGGCAGAACACCCTCCACGCGGCCCGCCTGCTCGACGAGATGATGGGCATCTGGCCCGACGAGACCGACCTATCGCGGGAGATCCTCAAGGCCGAGCAGGACGGCGACCGGATCACCCACGACATCGTCAAACGGCTCAACTCGACCTTCGTCACGCCGATCGACCGTGAGGACATCTACGGCCTGGCGACCCAGATGGACGACATCGTCGACTACACCGAGGAAGCCGCCGACCTGCTCGGGCTCTACCAGATCGAAGCGCCGATGGCGCAGGCCCAGGCGCTGACCAAGGTCCTCGTCGGTGCCTGCGAGCAGCTCTCCGAGGGGCTCGAGCACCTGCGCGAGCTGAAGGGTCTCGACCGCTACTGGATCGAGATCCACCGGCTCGAGAACGAGGGCGACCGGATCTCCCGCGACGCCGTCGCCTCGCTTTTCTCGAACGGCATTGACCCGATGGTCGTGATCCGCTGGAAGGACATGTTTGCGGTGCTCGAGAACGCGATCGACGCGACCGAGACCGCTGCACAAATCCTTGAGGGCATCGTCATAAAAAACTCGTGACCCGTCACCAATGAGCTCCGACACGATCATGGTGATCGTCGTGGGAACGGCGCTGGCGTTCGACTTCACCAACGGCTTTCACGACACGGCGAACGTCGTCGCCACCTCGATCTCGACCGGTGCGGCACGGCCGCAGGTGGCGATCGGGTTCGCCTCGCTGCTCAACTTCATCGGCGCTTTCATCTCGATCTCGGTTGCCGCGACCGTCGCCAACGACGTCGTCGATTCCGCCGTGATCACGCCGACGATCGTCTTTGCCGGCCTGATCGGGGCGATCGCCTGGAACCTGGTCACCTGGTGGTTCGGGCTGCCGTCGAGCTCCTCGCACGCCCTGATCGGCGGCGTTGTCGGCTCCGCGGTCGCGGCCGCGGGCCTCGACGCGGTAATCGCCGAAGGCCTTGTCGGCAAAGTGCTGATTCCCGCCGTGATAGCTCCGCTGGTGGCCTTCCTCGTCGCCGGCCTGGGGATCGGGCTTGCCTACCGGATCGCCGGTCGGCAGCGGCCCGGCCCGGTCACACGCGGCTTCCGCTACGGCCAGGTGATCTCGGGCGGGATGCTGGCGCTGGCCCACGGCACCAACGACGCGCAGAAGACCATGGGTGTGATCACCCTGGCGCTGATCGCCAACGGGACGCTGGGCGCCGGGGCCGACCCGCCGCTCTGGGTGATCGTCTCCTCGGCGACCGCGATCGGCCTCGGCACCTACATCGGCGGTTGGCGGATCATCCGCACGACCGGCAGTCGGATCATCAAGATGGACGCGGCGCAGGGCTTCTCGGCGCAGGGGGCCGGCGCCGCGGTGATCCTCGCCTCGACCCACTTCGGCTTCCCGCTCTCGACCACGCACGTGATCAATGGCGGCGTGATGGGCGCCGGGGCGGGGAAGCGGGTCTCGGCGGTGCGCTGGGGCGTGGCCGGCAACATCATGGTCGCCTGGCTCCTGACGCTGCCGGCGGCGGCCGCGATCGGCGCCGCCGTTTACGGCCTGACGCGGATCTTCGGCACCGGGGCGCTGGGCCCGGTCCTGGTCACCTTGATGGCGCTGGCCCTTGTCGTCGCGGCCTTCGCGCGCCGCTCCCAACAGGGCGCGCCGATGCCGGCGAGTTGAGCGGAGAGCCGATGGCGACGGTGGTCGAGACCAAGGAGTTGATCCAGACGGTGATCGCGTCCCTGGTCGCCGGCGTCGGGGTGACCGCGGTCTTCTCGGTGGCGATCTGGGGCGGGGCCCGTTTTGTCGACTTCAACCGCGACGGCCGGCCCGTCGCAGCGGCGGCAGCGGTGGCGGTCAGCGTCCTGGCGCTCGCCGCGACGCTGGCCGCGGTCGTCTTCGGCATCGTCGTAATGACCAGCAAGTAACCGGTCGCCCGTACACTTTTCTTATGCGGAAATTGCGGAACGTCGCGATCGTGATGTTGCTTGCCCTGCTCGTCGCCTTCGGTCCGCATGGGGGCAACGCGGCGGACGCGATCCTGACCGCGATCACGATGGGCTTCCTGGCGGCGATCGCCTGGACCGTGTTCGTGCTGAGCCGCCAGAACCAGCTGACCCTGGCGGCGCTGAGCGACGGGCGCCGCGCGATTCTCTATGGCGGCCTCGGCCTGATCGCGCTGCTGATCGCCGGCAGCGACGAGATGTTCGCCAGCGGCGGCGGCACGCTCGCCTGGATCTTCCTGCTCGGCGCCGCGGTCGCGGCGATCTGGAAGGTCTGGACGGAAGCAAACACCTACTGACCCGGTCTCGAGACAAAGTCGTCACACAACTTTTCGTTTGAGCGCGCCACACGCGCGCTCAGAGCTGGGACGGTCGGGGTGTGTCGCACCAGGCCGCCGGCAGCGCTCACAGGGAGGACGGGACCGCATCGGTCGAGATGGTCGCCGTGGTGCCGTTCCTGTTGCTGGCGGTTCTGGTCGCGGCACAGATCGGGCTCGCCGGGGCGGCGCTCTGGTCGGCTGGGGTGGCGGCGCGAGCCGGGGCACGGGCGGAGCTGATCGGAGGAGATGCCGGAGCTGCGGCGAGGCGCGCGTTGCCGGCGTCGATGCGGCCCGCTGCGGATGTCAGCGATGTCGGCGACATCTCCGTCCGCGTGGCGGTACCCCGTCTCCTGCCCATGCTGCCGAAGGTGATGGTCGGCGCGAAGGCGTCGCTGGAGCCTGGCGATGGCTAGGGGTCTGCTCAAGGAGGCAGGCCAGTCGACGGTCGAGCTTGTCGCCGCCCTGCCGGCGCTGTTGCTGGCGGGGCTACTCGCCCTGCAACTGCTCGCGGCGGGCTACGCGCTGACGCTCGCCGACGGTGCCGCCGAGGCGGGGGCGCTGGCGCTTGCATCCGGGCGACCGGCGGCCGCCGCTGCTCGCGCGGCACTGCCCGGCTGGGCCAGGGAGGACGTCGACGTGTCGGTCAGGGGCGGACGCATCACCGTTCGCCTGCGACCTCCTTCGCTCCTGCCTGCGGTCGCCGACGGGCTCGTCGTCACGTCAGTCGCCGCCGCGAGGCCGAAATGAGCCCGGTCGTCCTGGTCAGCCGGGTCGGCGCGGCAAAGGGCTCGCGAGCCGCGGCCGCGGCCCTGGCCTGCGCCGCATCCGAGTCCGACCGGGCAGCGCTGCTGGTCGACTTGGACGAGGGAAGGACGCTTCGGCCGACGCTGATCGCCACCGCGGGAGCACGAGCGCTGGAGGAGCGCTTGGCAGCGCACCTGCCGGATGCCGCGGTCGCCTCGCGCGGGCGAATCTGTCTGCTGAAGCTCCCGCCCGAGCCGGAGTCGATCGACGCACTGGCTGCTGCCCTGCCCCTCGCCCGCGAGTCGGTGGCCGTCGTCCATCTGCCGCCGGCCCTGCTGCGGGCGGTGCTCGGCGATGCCCGGGCCCGGCCCACGGGCGTGCTGCTGCGCGCGGACCTGAATGAGGACCGCGCGCTGACGGCGCTTGCGGTGCGCGACCTGATCGCCAAGGGATTGCAGGTGGGGGTCGTCAAGCGCCCGCTTGGCCCACTGTCCGCCGCCGCCGCGCAGCTCGGTGCCCTGCCCACAGGGCCTCAGGCGGCCCTCTCCAGGGCGTCCGAGCGCCTGCTTGGCGTTGAAGACAGAAGCTTTCGCCAGTGCTACGATGGAAAGGATGAAACGAGGGATGAGAGACAAGAGACCCAGCCGGAGCGGGGGAGGCGGTGAGCCGCGGCCCGGCAAGCGCCGTCAGTTCGTACCTGCCAGGGAGCTCGGCGAAGCCCTCGCCGACATTCCCCCGATCGACTACGAGCAGTTCCGAGCCGACGTCGACACCGTCTTCGACGATGGTGGCCCGAAAGATTGGTACGAGTGGGCCGCGCGTACTGATCGACACGTCGATCGTGATCGACTTGACGAAATCTGAGCTCTTCCGCCTGTCCGCGAAAGTTGCAATCTCAACGCTCACCGTGGCAGAGCTCGTCAAGGGCCACTATGCGGCTGTCCGCGATCTCGACAAAGTGCGTCGGCGGCGCCATCTTCGCCGGGTTGAAGCCACGATCGAAGCGCTCCCCTTCGACCTGAGATGCGCGCGGGCATTCGGCCCCGTAGCAGTCGCGGTCGAACAAATAGGGCGCAGGTCGCGTGGATCACGGTCGGTTGACCTGCTGATCGCGGCCACTGCGCTCGCACACGACTTGCCGCTCTACACGCTCAACCCAAACGATCTCCGTGGCCTCGAGGACTTGATCGAGGTCGTTGACCTAGGTTGAGTGGCCGGCAGTCGCCCCATTTATGGGGTGGCGGCGTGCCAGGTGCCGACGTCCTTGAAGCCCTCGCCGTTGGCGTCGCCCTTCCTCGTGTCGTCGTCGAAGGTGTAGAGAGGGCGGCCTCCGAAGGTCACCTGGCGAACCCCGTTATCGGGACGCTTGATCGTGCCGAGGGCGACCGGACCAGTCGGCTTCACGCCCGGCGCGACGGCGAGCGGGTGCCAGTCCTTCAGGCACGAGCCCTTGCAGATGAACGTGCCGTGCTTCTCGGCGCTGAGCGTGTAGAGGGTGAGGCCGCTGTTCGCGATGAGGACGGTCTTGCCGAGCGAGGCGCTGTTCGCCTCCTTGACCACGCGCTTGCTCGGGCCGGCGGTTGCGAAGGCGCTGAAGAGTGCGGCTATGGCCAGAACGGCGCCCGCGACGGCGATCGCGATGCTCAGGCGACGCGGGCGATGGCTCGGTGACTGCGACATGAATGCTCCTCGGGTCGAAATCGGCTTGCCCAGTCTACGGACACGATTGCGTGACGGTTCGATTGCACAAGATTTTGTTTGAGCGCACCACACGCGCGTCGGCGCTCGTCAGCGTCGGGGCATGGACAGTCGCAGAGAGAACGGTCAGGCGCTGCTGCTGGCGCTCGGAGGCGCGTTCGCGCTGATCGTCGGTGCCTTGGCGTTGGTCGCGATCGCCGGCGCGGTGACGGGAAAGGGGCGAGCGCAGCGCGCCGCCGACCTGGCTGCAATCTCCGCGGCGCGCTCGATGCGCGACGACCTGCCGCGGCTGCTGGCACCGGCCCTGCTTCCCAACGGCCTGCCGAACCCGGCCCATGTGGAGAAGATCGGGTATTTGGCCCGGGCCCGGGTCGCCGCGTTCGATGTGGCAAGAGCGAACGACGTCGGCGCCGCGCGGTTGAAGGTCACCTTTCCCGACGCCGGATCGTTCGCGCCGGTCCGCGTCAAGGCCGTCGTGACCGGCAACGTCGTTCTGAAGGGAGGCGCCAACGAGGGCGCGAGTGCCGATGTCGAGGCATCGGCGGTAGCCGAAGCAGCCGCGCCGGCCGGCGGCGGCAGCACCGGCTCGATGCCGGCAACGGCCAGCGGGGGCGGCTACAGCGGTCCGCTCGTCTACCGGACCGGGGAGGGGATGCGCCCCGACGTGGCCGCTGCCTTCGACCGGATGGCTCGCGCGGCGTCCTACGCCGGGATCGTCCTCGTAGTCAATTCGGGTTTCCGCTCCGATGCCGAACAGGCGGCGCTCTTCGCGGCCCATCCCGACCCGACCTGGGTGGCGCCGCCGGGCCACTCGCTGCACCGCTGCGCGACCGAGCTCGACCTCGGACCGGAGTCCGCCTACGGCTGGCTCGCCGCCAACGCCGCCAGGTTCGGCTTGGTCCAGCGCTACTCGTGGGAGGCTTGGCACTACGGGTACGAGCGCCCGCCGGCGCCCTGTTCGGCCGCCGGGAATGCGGTCGGGGTGGCGGCAGAAAAAGGTGGGGGAGACGGCGTCCTGGCCGGCGGTGGCGGCCTGCCCTCTTTCGTCCCCGCGCGCTTCCGCGCCCCGCTGCTTCGCGCTGCGGCGCACTGGAATGTCTCCGCCGCCTTGCTCGCGGCGCAACTGATGGCCGAGTCGAACTTCAACCCCTACGCGGGATCCCCAGCCGGAGCACAGGGCATAGCCCAGTTCATGCCCGGCACAGCTGCCGCCTATGGCCTCAGGGACCCCTTCGACCCCGACGAAGCGATCGATGCTCAAGCCCACCTGATGTCAGACCTGATCCACCAGTTCGGCTCCCCCCAGCTCGCCCTCGCCGCGTACAACGCCGGCCCGGCTCCGGTCGAAGCCTGCGGTTGCGTGCCCGGCTACCCCGAGACCCAGGCCTACGTGAGCCGAATCCTCGCTCTGCTCGGCGGCGCGGGTGCATTCGCCGTCCCCACCTTCGAAGTCAGGCTGGTGTCGTGATGCCGGTTGCGACAGCCACCTCCACTCTTGCTCCACCCTCATACACCCTGAGGTGTACAATGGGGTAGTGACGCGGACCAACATCGAGATCGATGATGAGCTGATCGAGCGCGTGATGCAGATCTATCGCCTCCCCAGCAAACGGGAGGCCGTTGATTTGGCTTTGCGAAAACTCGCGGGGGAACCCATGAGCCGCCAGGAAATGCTCGAAATGGAGGGAGTCGGCTGGGGCGGCGACCTCAACGAGATTCGTTCGCGCGAAGAGATACCGGAGCTGTGATCCTCGCCGACTCCTCCGCATGGATCGAGTTGCTGCGAGCGACTGGAAGTCCGGTTCATCAATGCCTGAAGACCGCCCTGGACGAGCGCGCCGAGCTGGCCACTACCGACGTCGTGATGATGGAGGTCCTGGCTGGGGCCAAGGACCGGGCAGAGCGTGACTGGTTGCGGCGCCTTCTCTACGGGAATCGCTTTCTGGGGGTGGCCGGGCCGGCGGACTACGAGAGTGCCGCCGAGCTGTACCGGCTCTGCCGTCGAGGCGGGGAGACGCCGCGCCAACTGACGGACTGTCTGATTGCGATTGTCGCAATGCGTAACGAGGCGGAACTGCTCGCTTGCGACACGGATTTCCAGGTCATCGCGCGCCACGCACCTCTACGGCTCGCCTCCGCGTCGGCGACCCACCCCGTCTAGACTTCCGGCCGATGGCCACCGTCGAGGTACAGGGAGTCGAGGGAATGCAGGCGCTGCTCGGGCAGGAGATCGGCCCGAGCGATTGGCGTACGGTCACCCAGGACGACATCAACACCTTCGCCGACCTTTCGGGCGACGACCAGTGGATCCACGTCGACGTCGAGAAGGCGAAGAACGAGAGCCCCTTCGGCACGACGATCGCCCACGGCAACCTCACCCTGTCGCTGGTCGACGGCTTCCGCAAAGACCTGATCTCCTCAACCGGCTTCGCCCTCGGCGTCAACTACGGCTGGAACAAGATCCGCTTCCCCGCCCCGGTCCCGGTCGACTCCAAGGTACGCGGCCGCGCCGAGGTCGTCTCGATCGACGAGAAGGGCGACGGCTGGTACGAGGTAGTAACCCGCTTCACCCTCGAGGTCGAGGGCAACGAGAAGCCGTGTTTCGTCGGTGACAGCGTCACCCGCGTGATGGCGCCAGCCGACTGACCGGCAGTTCCTCCTCGCGCACTATTCGCTATTTTGAAGTGATGCAGTCAAGTAAGTTCAAGGGGTTCTTGTGGGCACTGCTCGGGTTGTTGGTCGTGATCGCAATCCTTGGTGTGGTGGGGGGAGTTTTTGTCCTTGCGATTAGGGCGGGGTCGACGTTTGGGGCGGCGCTCATCGCTGCGGCGGCCACCGTAGGTGGCGCCATCGTTGTTCGCCATTTTGAGCACCGGCGAGTTATGGACTCCATTCGCCGTGATCACCTCAGTTCGATCTACATTGAGATGGCACAGGTTCTTCACGGTCAGGACATGCTGGAGGACAAGCGAGAGGAGTTGCTGAACGAATTTCTCCGAAAGTCGCTGGTTTACGCCAGCGCCACGACGCTAAAGGCGTACCGGGGGTGGTTCACCCAGTTGCCCGATACCGAGGAATGGACCAAAGAGGAGATTCGACAAAACTCCCTTCGCTATGAAGCTTTCGTCAAGGCAATGCGTAAAGACCTGGGAATTGGAAACTGGGGCTTGAATGATGGGGACCTCGCGCGGCTCAGGATCCACGATTTCGATGACTAGATATTCGAGACAAAGATTCTGCGCACTGCCTCCAGCGGGACCATTAGCGTCAGTGGTTCGGCGCTCGCAGATCTGAATCCGAAGCGTGCGTAGAAAGCAGCAGCCTCCGCGTCGAATGCGTGGACGAGGACAGCACGCATGGCGACCGAACGGGAGGCTCGCTCGGTTCGTTGGAGAGCGTCGAGAAGGAGGCTTCGGCCCAAGCCGCCACCCTGCTCGGCACGATCGACGGCGATGCGCGCGATCAGGCAGACGGGGATCGGGAAGTGCTTGGACGTTCCGTGCTGCACCTCACCGGTTGCCTCGCCCTGCTCAACCTGGGAGGCGACCAGCGTGTAGTAGCCGACAACGTCGGTCTCTTCCTGTCGGCAGACCACGAAGGTGCGGCCGGTGTCTCGGCGCTGACTTTGTCCGGCATAGGCGCACAGCCAGCGGTTGAACTGCTCTCGGCCGCACTCGAAGTGATCGACTCGGTGACGAGATCCGAGCGGCTCGACCGCTCCGAACCGACCGCTCAACTGCCGAGGACGCTAGGCCTATCGGTCAAGCGACCGAGGCCGGCCTCAAAGGAAGACGGATCGTCCAGAGCGGCCAGGAAGCGGCTAGCCTCCTCTGCATTGAGCACGATGCTCGTTCGCTCGGCCAGCACCTGCTCCGCCTCGCGGCGCGCGGCCTGACGGACAAACTCGCTGAGCGTCTGACCGCGTGCGGCAGCAGCGGCCTGCTCCAGGTCGCGCTCCTCGTCGGTCATCCGGATCTCGATCCGGCGGGTCTTAGCGCTGGTTGTCGGCTCCATCCGAGAGGAGCGTACGGATCTTATCCGGACAATGCAAGCTCGGTCGGTCAAATCTCGCAGGCAAGGGGCAGAACAATTCATACAGCGTCAACAAGCTTCGCTTCACCCTCGTGGTGGAGGGCAACGAGAAGCCGTTTTTTGTGGGCGACAGCGTCACCCGCGTGATGGCTCCCACCGCGTAAACGGGGACGCGACAGAGATCGGTCCGCGACGGAGCGCTGCTCGATCATGCACTGTGCTCGCCCGGCAAGTACATAGCGTCGCGCTCGATGGGTACGCGTGAGGGCGCCGGTCGACCGGCCACCCCGGCGCCGCGAGTTTCAGCTCCCGAGGGCCAGGTCGACGACGGCTTGCTGCGCACCCGGGAGCGTCCGTGCTGCTGCTGGGCCCATGATCCGGCGCCACAGTGGGGCAAGGGCGCCCTCGATGTAGATCGTGTTGGTGAGGCGGCAACTGCCGCTCTCGGTTGGCTCGATCAGGTGACGGTGGCCCATCCGGGCTCCCGGCATGCGCGACTCGTCGGTGAAGAGACGGCCCTCCTCGAACTCGACGACGCGGAAGCGCAGGCGCAGGCCGGTGCCAAATACGATCCTCGCCTTGGCGCCCAGGGCCAAAGGCCCGTCGAGGCGGGCGCGCTTGATCTCGGCATTCCACTTCGGCCAGGCCTCGGCCTCAGCGTAGGCCCTCTCCCAAACGGCGCCCGGCGAAACATCGGCCTCCAGCGTGCTTGTCGTCTCCCATCGACTCATCGGTAGAGCCCCTCCTCGAGCAGTTGCACGTTTGCGGCGACCCAGCGATCCAAGATCGCCTCGTCCAGAAGAGATCCGCCGAGCGCCTCACGCAGCAGGGGCATGAAGCTGAGCGGAGCCCAGATCAGGAGGAAGTGTTGAAGGGTCGCCCAGAGCCGGTCGGCGTCCTCGCGCAGGGCGCCCTTCTCGGCGAGCGCGTCGATCTCGGCGCGACCTCCCTCGATCATCAGGCGAAAGAGGCGGGCGCTGCCGGGAGTCCCTTCGACAAGCGCCCGGCCGAGGTATGCGCAAACCTCGGGGCGCTCCCGCATCACTCGACCGGTCTGCTCGGCGCGCCGGTGCAGCGGGTCGGAGCCTTCGATCTCCTCCGATTCATAGGCCGCGCCGAACTCGCGCAGAGCGGCCTCATCGACCGCCGCGACCAAACCCCCCTTGCCACCGAAGTGGTGGACGACGAGAGCCGGCGACACTCCCGCGGCCTTTGCGATCCTTCGCAGGGATGTCGCCTCGATCCCGCCTTCGCCGAAGAGGCGAAGCGCGGTTTGGACGATCGGGTCACTGGCGCCGGCTGAACGCACGTTCAGCTCAAACTGTACAGATGTTCAGCGATATCCAGGGGGATCGCTAAGTTCGACGAGGCATGAGACGTCCTGTGTCAACCCCCCGCCGCTTGAAGGCGGCTGAAGTTCCGATGTCGCGTGTCGTCATATGGCACCCGGTCCTGCCAGCAGCGCCAGAGAACTCGGATCCAGGCGCGCCCCAGAGTGCGGATCGCATGCGGGTGATCCTGGCCTCTGGCTCGGGCTCGCCGATAGACCTCCTTCGCCCAGGGATGCCAGTGACGGGTGGAGTCCGCGAGGGTCGCGACAGCGACCCGCAGTCGCTTGTCGCAGGCGCGCCTGAAGGTGGCGATGCGCAGCTTTCCGGACTCCAGGGCGACCGGGCTCATGCCGGCGTCGGCGGCCATGGCGGCCTCGGTCGGGTAACGCCCTCGGCAGTCGCCGAGCTCGGCGATCAGGGTCGCCGGGCAGATCGTCGTCTTGGGGTCGCGAAACAGCGGCGCGAAGATCGCCGCGTCGGGATGGGCGGCGAGGCGATCGCGAATCTGGGTGTCAAGCGCTGCGATCTCGGAGACGATCGGCTCGAGGGAACTGACCAGGCCGAGAACGACCGCCCGGCGGGCCTCGCACTCGACCTTCCCCGCGGTCCCCTTGGGCGCCGCGTTCAGCCGCTCCACCAGCTCGGCGGGATCGGTTCTGCCGCTATAGGAGTTGCGAGTCAGAAATGCCGCCATGCGCCCGGCGCCGAGCCCTCTGGTGTCCGCCGGGCTCGGATAGCGCTTGAGGAAGGCCAGCGAGATCGGGCTATCGAGGGCGGCGAACAGAAGGGCGCCCGGCCAAAAGGCCTGCAGCTGGGCACGCAGCTGGTTGGCCAGCTCGACCCTCACCCCGACCAGGTCCTCGCGGGCCCGGGTCAGCGTCTTCAGCGCCTTGGTCTTCTCGGTGTCCGGGACAAGCACCCGGAAGCGATGGGCATCGGTGCGGGCCAGCTCGGCCAGGACGTAGGCGTCGAAGCGATCGGACTTGCCGTGGGCGACCGCGAAGCGGGCGCGGGCGGCCTTGACCTGGTTGGGGTGGATCGCCATCACCTCCAGGCCGGCGGCGAGCAGGCGCTCGACCAGGATGCCGTCGGGCCGCTCGATCGCCACCCGGTCGACCCCGAGCTTGGTGAGGCGCCGAGCCAGCCCGGCGATCCCGCGCTCGTCGTGGGCCACAGAGAAGCGCTCGAGCACTTCTCCCTCTTCGCTGATGCAGACCTCGTGGGCCTCGCTTGCCCAGTCGATCCCCGCGGTCATTCCTGCCATGCTTCCTCCTCGGTCGACTCATCTCGGCTGAGAACCGGCCACGAGGAGCCGTTGCGCGTGCTCATAGGGTGGCGCTCTCGGGCACCACGTCCTGTTGGCGCTTCTGGCGCCTCGCACCGCCGGGAGGCGCTGGTCTCATGCGGGCCGTCTAAGCGGCAAGCGAGCGTGGCGCTCTCCCGGCGGGGGTCGGCTTCTCTCTTCGTTCCCCGGGGATCTTCGACGGCCTCGCTTCGCTTGGCCTCTCAATCTCAAGAGAACAAGGGGAAGGTTCTCCTATGAGCATCCTCGGCATCGATCACCTTCAGCTGGCCGCACCGCCGGGCTGCGAGGACGAGGCGCGGCGGTTCTTCGCCGGGGTGCTTGGTCTTGCGGAGGTCGAGAAGCCGCCGTCCCTGGTGGCCCGTGGAGGTGCGTGGTTCAGGGCCGGCGGGCAGCAGATCCACGTCGGCGTCGAGGAGCGGTTCGTCCCGGCCTCCAAGGCCCATCCGGCGCTACTCGTCGAGTCGGACCGGCTCGAGGACATGGCCGGTCGTCTCGCCAAGGCAGGAGCGCCCGTCGCTTGGGACGACGAGCTCGCTCCCCTGCAACGCTTCTACACGGCCGATCCGTGGGGGAACCGCATCGAGCTGATCGCCCGAGCCTGATGCTTGGCCCGGTCGGCGTCCTGTAGTTCGGCGCCCGCCGGCTGACGGGCGCCCCGCACGCCGGCTATTTGACCGTGAGCGTGCCTTCCATGCCGGCTTCGCGGTGGCCCGGCACGGTGCAGTAGTAGGTGTAGGTGCCCGGCTTGAGGTCGACCGTGGTCGAGGTTTCGCCTTGGCCGATCAGTTCGGTTTTGCCGACTTCCTTGCCGCTGGAGTCTTCGATCGCCACGTCGTGGGTGAGGCTCTGCGGGTTGTTGAAGTCGATCGTCACATTGCCGGCCTTGGCCGACGCTTCGGTGGTCGTGTAGGCGAGTTCGCCGCTCGGGTCGGCTTCGACTTCGACCGTCGAGCCACCGCCTTCTCCGCCGGATTCCTTGCCGCTTTCGGCGGCCGCGCCACCACCGGCTTCTTCGCCGCTGGAGGTAGAGGTCGTCGTGGTCGAGTTGCTGCTTCCGCAGGCTACGAGGGCGACAGATGCAAGTGCGAGGACGAGTAGGGCAGCAAGCTTCTTCATCGGACCGGATCCTTTCCTGGGAGGAATGCTCAGGGAGACTCTAAACGGTTGTGGCTCGAATACGGCTGAGGGGCGCCAGCCGGTTCAGCGGCCCTTGAACTCGGGCTTCTCGCCGCTGAAGAAGGCGATCGCGCCTTCGCGCAGATCCTCGGTCGCCATGCTGTCGGCGATCCCGTGCCGCTCCAGCTGCAGGTGCTCGGTGAGACCGTTCTCGATGCTGACGCCGACCAGGCGTTTCGACATCTTCACGTAGTACGGCGCCCTCTTCGCGAGCTTCGCGGCCTTTGCCCGGGCGGCGTCCATCAGCTCGTCGGCCGCCACGACCTCTGAGACGAGGCCTCGCTCGAGCGCGTCGGCGGCATTCATGTTCGGGTCTTCGAGGAAGATCTCCAGCGCTTTGCTCGGCCCTACGACGCGGGGCAGGAAGTAGGTCATGCCGCCGTCCGGCGAAGCGCCGATGCGCCCGTAGGCGCAGGCGACGAAGGCATCGTCGGCGGCGATGCGGATGTCGCAGGCGAGCGCCAGCGAGAACCCCGCCCCGGCGGCGGCGCCGTTGACCGCCGCGATCACCGGGTAGGGGATCCGCCGCAGGTCTACGATCGCCGTGTGCAGCGCCTCGGCGCCCCGCCGCACCTGGGCGGGCAGGTCGATCGAGTCGTCTTCGACCCCGGCTTTGAAGCCGTTGATGTCGCCGCCGGAGCAGAAGGCCTTACCCGCGCCAGTGACGATCAGTGCCCGCAGCGGCGCCTGGTCGGCGAACCAGGCGAAGGCGGTCCCCAGCTCGAGGATCATCTCGGGGCTCATCGCGTTGAAGCTCTCGGCGCGATCGAGGGTGAGGGTGCCGATCTCGCCATCGACCTCGATCCGCAGCGTGCTCAGCTCGGGCGGGTTCATGCGGCCCGCAGCCTACCCTTTATCGCGTGATCGACAGGATCCGTGAACTCCCCGACTCTCCGGGTGTCTACCTCTTCTACGCCGGCGACGACGAGCTGCTCTACGTCGGCAAGGCACGCTCGATCCGCAAACGCGTCGCCTCGCACTTCTCCGGCGGCGAGCGCCGGCTCACCTCGCGGGTCGACCGCATCGACGTCCTCGTCACCGCCAACGAGGCCGAGGCGCTGCTCGCCGAGCAGAGCTTCATCAAGCGCCACCGGCCGCGCTTCAACATCCGCCTGCGCGACGACAAGTCCTATCCCTACGTCTGTGTCAGCCTCGACGAGGACTACCCGCGGGTCTACTTCACCCGTGAGAAGCACCGCTCCGGCCGCGCCTACTTCGGGCCGTTCTCCAGTGCCAAGCGGGTGCGGGAGACGCTCGACCTGCTCGGCAAGCTGTTCCAGTTCCGCACCTGCGAGGGGGCCGAGCCGGGCCGCCGCTCCGGCAGCCCCTGCCTCGATTACTACATCAAGCGCTGCGGGGCGCCCTGCGTCGGCTACGTCAGCCGGGAGGAGTACCGGCGCAACGTCGAGGCGATCGTCGACTTCCTCTCCGGCCGCTACCGGCAGGTAGAGGCCGACGAGCAGACGAAGATGGAGGCGGCGGCGGCGGCGCGTGAGTTCGAGCGGGCGGCGCTGCACCGCGACCGGCTGAAGGCGATCCAGTCGCTGTTCGAGCGCCAGCGCGTCGCCGGCGGCTCGGTCGGCACCGCCGACATGATCGGGGTGGCGGCTGAGGGGGCGGACGCCAACGCCCAGGTCTTCCAGGTGCGCGACGGCATCCTCGCCGAGCGGCAGAGCTTCTACCTCGACAACCAGGCCGAACGCGACCTCGCCGAGGTCGCCGAGGAGTTCATCGGCCAGTACTACTCGGCCTCACCGGCGATGCCGCGGACGATCGTCGTCGGTCCCTACCTGCGCGAGCGCGCCGAGCTGCTGGCGGCGGCGCTGGGGGAGCGGCGCGGCTCGCCGGTCGAGGTACGGGTCGCCGAGCGTGGCGACAAGCGCCGCCTGCGCGAGCTGGCCGAGCGCAACGCCCGCCTCGCCCTCGACCAGGACCGCCTGCGGCGCGAGCACCGGCGCCAGCGCCGCGTCGACTCGCTCGCCGATTTGCGCGAGGCGCTGCAGATGGAGGAGCTGCCAATCCGTATCGAGGGCTTCGACATCTCCAACCTCGGCGGCGAGCACACGGTCGCCTCGATGGTCGTCTTCGCGGGTGGCGCGACGAAGAAGTCGGACTACCGCCGCTTCCGCGTGCGCGGCGAGCGCGCGAACGGGTCCGATGACTTCGCTTCCATGGAGGAGGTGCTGAGCCGTCGCGTCAACCGCTATGAGGAGCAGATCGACCTCTCGCCACACGACGGCAAACGCGACGAGAGCTTCGCCGCGCTGCCCTCGCTGGTCATGATCGACGGCGGCAAGGGACAGCTGAGCGCCGCGATGCGCGTCCTCGGCCCGTTCGTCGAGCGCGGCACGACGGTGGTTTCCCTCGCCAAGCGCGAGGAGGAGGTCTTCGTCCCCGGCCGCCCGGAGCCGATCGAGCTGGCCGCCGACTCGGAGGCCTCGAAGCTGCTGCAGCGGGTGCGTGACGAGGCGCATCGCTTCGCGATCGAGCATCACCGCGGGCGGCGCGACCGGGCGATGACGGGCTCGGTGCTCGACGACCTCAAGGGCGTCGGCCCGGCCCGCAAGCGGGCCTTCCTCAAACACTTCGGCACGCCGGAGCGGTTCCTCAGCGCGAGTCGCGAGGAGCTCGAGGCGGTCCCCGGCGTGCCCGGCAAGCTGGCCCGCGAGATCCACGAGCAACTGCACAGGACGGGCAGCTAGCCGTGGACGACAAAGTCGAGCTGATCCTGATCACCGGTCACTCTGGCGCGGGCAAGTCGGAAGCGATCGCGGCCTTTGAGGACGGCGGCTACTTTTGCGTCGACAACCTGCCGCCGCGGATGATCGGCAGCCTCGGCGAGCTCTTCCGCCATGAGGGCAGCGGCGTGGAGAAGGCCGCCGTCGTCTCCGATGTGCGCGGTGGCGAGTACTTCGAGGAGCTGATCCAGGTGCTCGACGAGCTCGGCACCGACGGTCTGAAGCCGAAGCTGCTCTTCCTCGAGGCAGACGAGGAGGTGCTGCTCGACCGCTACAAGGAGACGCGCCGCCGTCACCCGCTCGCCCCGGAGGGCCGGATCGTCGATGGGATCCGGGCCGAGCGCGAGCTGCTCTCTCCGCTGCGCGCCCGCGCCGACATGGTGATGGACACCAGCGGCCTGACCGGCGGGCAGCTGCGGCGGCGTATCGCCGAGGAGATGCTCGGCGGCCAGGACGGCGGCAAGCTGGCGCTGACCCTGCTCACCTTCGGTTTCAAGAACGGACCGCCGCGCGACGCCGACCTGACCCTCGACGTGCGCTTCCTGCCCAACCCGCACTACATCGACGAGCTGCGACCGCAGACCGGCCTCGACGAGCCGGTGCGCGCCTACGTCGAGTCGGGCACGCAGGCGGGCGAGTTCTACGGCCGGCTGCTGCCGCTGCTCGAGTTCCTCGTCCCGGCCTACGTCGCCGAGGGCAAGAGCCACCTGACGATCGCCGTCGGCTGCACCGGGGGCCGCCACCGCTCGGTCACCGTCGCCGACCGCATCCGCCGGGCGTTGGAGGGCCGCGACGGCGTAGTAGTCCGAGTCAAGCACCGCGACCTCGACTGATAGCCGTCGAACAACCGGCCTGAGATAGGGCCCTCTCCGCCGGTCGGGGAGGGTCTTTTCTCTTTCTCTATAGAGGGAGGTTGTTCGATGGACCTGGTGAGCGCAGAGCTTCCTGCAAGGACGCTGGTAGTGGCGATCGACCCCGGCAAGGCCACCAACCGGGTGCTGTTGGCAGACGGCGAGCGAGGGCTGATCGGGGAGCCTGTCTCGCTGCCGACCCTGCGCGAGGGGATCGAGCGGCTCTGCGAGCTGATCGATTCCCAAGCTGCGCCCGAGACGGTGATCGCGATCGAGGCGACGGGCTCGCTTGCACCTGCCGTGGGTCGCCGAGCTCGAGCGCCGCCTGCCGGGCTCGACCCGCCTCTTCGCCCCTTCAGAGACCCAGGCCGCGCGCACCCAGCTGGGCTCGCGTCGCTTTAAGGACGACGACCGCGACTGCGCCGCCCTTGTCTCGCTCGCCCGCCAGGGTCGTGGCCGCCCTGCCCAAGGCGGAACCCTCGATGCCCTGCTGGATGCCGTCCGCCACCGCCGCCGCCTGATCGCCCAGCGCAAGGTCGCTCGCCAGCATCTGCACCACCAGCTGAACGCGCTCTGCCCAGGGCTCTCGGCCCCAGCGGGCCACGGGCGGGTCCTCGGCCTCCAGACCCCGACGGGACGGGCCGCGCTGGCCTGCGCGGTCGACTTCGCCGGCAGGGCGCCCGCTCCTCGATCGTTGATGGTAAGAGCCCCAGGGCGGCTCTCACCCGCCAACGCCACCTACTGGTCTGAGCGCTGGCGCGGCTGCCTGGCGCCGCCCGCCGACGCCGAGCTGCGCGCCGAGCGTCTGGGTCGCGACGTCAAGCGCTGGCGCGCCTTGGAAGCAGACGTTCTCGCCGTCGAGGCTCAGATTTCGATGCTGTTGAGCGAGACGCCGGGCCAGGTGTTGACGACACTGCCGGGGGTTGCGGCAACCCGGGCCGCCGCGCTCGCCGTCCACGCCCTGCCGATCGAGCGTTTCCCCACTGCCGAGCACCTTTACTCCTTCACCGGCCTGGCGCCGGCGCGATATGAGTCGGCGACGATCCGCAAGGCGCGGGGGATCTCCCGGCAGGCTCCTGGCGAGCGCCGCGACGCGCTGATGGCAATCGCCTGGGGGCTCTCCCAGCACTGCGGGCCATTCAAAGAGCGCGACCGCGAGCTGCGCGCTCGCGGCATGCGGCCGATCGAGGCGCGGGTCGCCCTGGCTCGGCACGCTTGCCGGCTCTGCCATCGGATGCTTCAAAGCCAACAGACCTTCGACGAGGAGCGCTACGCTCGGACTCGGCATCGGCGTGGGCGGTGACGGCGGTTCGACTATGCCGCACGACGGCGCAATCTAGTTTGCCGCCCGCCCACGCCGGCCATCCCTACGGCGCAAAGAAGAACCTGCCGCACGACGGCGCCTAATCAGTCTGCCGATCGGCCTTCGCCGAGCCGGGTAGAGCCTTCTCGCAATTTGCGACCGGCATAGCCGGCCCGCTGGGCCTTGCCGCCGAACGACTCTTGACTCACCGGGGAAGAACTAGCCCCCGACGGGCCTAAAACCGGAGGCATAGACCGGTTTTAGGCCCGTCGACCTAGAATCGCCGGACTTTGGCCGAGCCTGTCATCTCCATTCGTGGCCTGCGCAAGAGCTACGGCGAGGTCGAGGCGGTGCGCGGCATCGATCTCGAGGTGCAGCGGGGGGAGGTTTTCGCCTTCCTCGGGCCGAACGGGGCGGGCAAGACGACGACGGTGGAGATCCTCGAGGGCTACCGCAAGCGCAGCGGCGGCGAGGTGAGCGTCCTGGGCGAGGACCCCGAGCACGCCGGGCGCGCCTGGCGCGAGCGGATCGGCATCGTCCTGCAGAGCTGCCGCCTCGACCCCTACCTGACCGTGCGCGAGTCCCTCGCGCTCTACGCCGGCTATTACGACGCGCCCCGTCCGATCGAGGAGACGATCGAGCAGGTCGGCCTCGCCGGCAAGGCCGACGCTCGTGCCAGCTCGCTCTCCGGCGGCCAGCAGCGCCGGCTCGACGTCGGCATGGCGCTGATCGGCGATCCCGAGCTGCTCTTCCTCGACGAGCCGACGACCGGCTTCGACCCCTCGGCTCGACGACAGGCGTGGGAGACGATCGCCGGCCTGCGCGACCTCGGCAAGACCGTCTTCCTCACCACCCACTACATGGACGAGGCCCAGCGACTCGCCGACCGGGTCACGGTCATCTCCGCCGGGGAGATCGTCGCCCGGGGCACCCCCGAGGACCTCGGCGATCGCGAGAACCGACCGGCGCGGATCACCTACCGCGAGGCGGGGCGTGAGGTCGAGCTGGAGACGACGACGCCGGTCGAGACCCTCAACGAGCTGACCGGCAGGGCGCTGGCGGAGGGCAGGGACCTCGAAGGGCTGGAGGTCGCCAGGCCCAGCCTCGAGGACGTCTACCTGGAGCTGACCGACCAGACATGAGCCTCGTCCTGCATCAGTTCCGCTACGACCAGAAGGCGTTCTGGCGCAATCCGGCCTCGGTCTTCTTCACCGTCGCCTTCCCGGTCGTCCTCTTGCTGATCTTCGCCACCGTCTTCGGCAGCCAGACGGTCGACGTCCGCGGGGGGATCAAGACCACCACCTATTACGTGCCGGCGATCATCACCCTCTCGGTGATCTCGGCGACGATGCAGTCGCTGGCGATGTCGCTGGTGATCGCGCGCGAGGACGGCCGCTTGAAGCGCGGTCGCGGTACGCCGATGCCGCCCTGGGTTTTCATCGCCGGCCGCGTCGGCAACTCGATCGTCGTCGCGCTGATGATGCTGGTCCTGCTTGCGGCGATCGGCCGCCTCGCCTACGGCGTCGACATCCCCTGGGGCCATCTGCCCGCGATCGTCCTCACCCTCGTCGTCGGCGCCGCTTCCTTTTGCTGCCTCGGCATCGCGCTGACGGCGGCGATTCCCTCCCAGGACGCGGCGGCTCCGATCGTCAACGCCCTGCTGTTGCCGCTCTACTTCCTCTCCGGCGTCTTCATCCCCGACGACCAGCTGCCCAGCGGCGTCATCCACTTCGCCGACGCCTTCCCGATCCGCCATTTCTTCGAGGCGTTCTTCGACGCCTACGTCCCGGGCGGCGCCGCCGTCTCCTGGGGGAACCTCGCGGTCGTCGCGATCTGGGGCGTGGTCGGCCTGCTGCTGGCAATCCGTTACTTCCGCTGGACCCCGCGCAGCGGCTGACCTGACCTGCATCGAGCCCCAAATAGGGGTTCGATGCAGGTCAGGGGTGACTGGGGCGGGCGACGGGGCGCCCGGTGGCACCTATAGCCTCCGTGGCCCGATGTTGCACCACGTTCTTTTGGAGGTCTCCGACCTCGAGCGGAGCGCGTCCTTCTACGACGCGCTGCTCGCGCCGCTTGGTTGGCGGCGCCATTTCGAGGAGGACGAGACGATCGGCTGGGGCATCGCCAAGCCGGTCTTCTTCATCGCCGCGCACCACCCGGCCAAGCCGGGCTTTGGCCTGCTCAGCTTCTCTGGACTCGGGATCGTCGCCGTCAAGGCGGCCTGGGAGCAGGGCGTGAAGGCCGGCGGCAACCCCGTCGGCGAGCCCGGCGAGCGGCGCTCGCACGGCTCCGGCTCCTACTCGGCGTTCCTGCAGGACCCGGACGGGTACGAAATAGAGGTGACGATCGGCAGTGATTAGCTTTCGACACGACAACGCATCGATCCAGGAGGACGTGACTTCATGGCAGTGAAGGTCGGCATCAACGGCTTCGGCCGCATCGGGCGCAATCTCTTCCGCGCCGCCCACGCGGCGGGCGCGGACCTCGAGTTCGTCGCCGTCAACGACATCACCGACACCGGCACGCTCGCCCACCTGCTCAAGTACGACTCGATCCTGGGGCGTTTCCCGGGTGAGGTCGGGGCGGGAGAGGGTTCGCTGACGATCGACGGCAAGCCGCTGAAGGTGCTCTCCGAGCGTGACCCCGCGGCGCTGCCCTGGGGCGAGCTCGGCGTCGACGTGGTGATCGAGTCGACCGGGCTCTTCACCGGCCGCGAGGACGCCGGCAAGCACCTGACGGCAGGCGCCAAAAAGGTGATCATCTCCGCTCCCGCCTCCGAACCGGACGTGACCGTGGCGCTCGGCGTCAACTTCGACAGCGACTACGACCCAGACAAACATCACATCATCTCCAACGCCTCCTGCACGACCAACTGCCTGGCGCCGGTGGCCAAAGTGCTGAACGACTCCTTCGGGATCGAGCAGGGGCTGATGACGACGATCCACGCCTACACGGCCGACCAGCGCCTGCAGGACATGCCGCACAAGGACCTACGCCGGGCCCGGGCCGCCGCGGTCAACCTGATCCCGACGACGACCGGCGCCGCCAAGGCCGTCGGCCTCGTCCTGCCTGAGCTGAACGGGAAGCTCAACGGCTGCGCGATGCGGGCGCCGGTGATCACCGGCTCGATCGTCGACCTCGTCTTCACGCCGTCGACGCCGACTGACCCCGACGCCGTCAACGCAGCGGTCAAGGTCGCGGCGGAAGGCCCGATGAAGGGGATCCTCAGCTACACCGAGGACCCGATCGTCTCGACCGACATCGTCGGCGATCCGCACTCCTCGATCTTCGACTCCGGTCAGACGATGGCGATCGGCGACGGCAAGATGATCAAGGTGCTGGCCTGGTACGACAACGAGTGGGGCTACTCGAACCGCTGCGTCGAGCTGGCAGGGAAGGTCCTCTGAGCGCCGTCCGGGGGGCGCCGTGAGCTTCGCCAAGCAGAGCGTCCGCGACGCCGACGTCGCCGGCAAGCGGGTGCTGGTCCGGGTCGACTTCAACGTGCCGCTCGACGGCGGTCGCGTCGCCGACGACACGAGGATCCGGGCGGCGCTGCCGACGATCGAACTGCTGCGCGAGCGCGGCGCGGCCCTCGTCCTCGTCTCTCACCTGGGCCGGCCGAAGGGCAAGGTCGATCCGGAGTTCTCGATGCAGCCGGTCGGCGAACGCCTGGCCGAGCTGCTCGGCGCCGAGGTGAAGCAGGCGCCAGCCGCGGTCGGCGAGGACGTCGAGACGATGGCCGCCGGGTTGAGCCCCGGCGATGTGCTTCTGCTCGAGAACGTTCGGTTTGAGCCCGGTGAGACTGAGAACGATCCTGGCCTTGCTGATTCTCTGGCGCGGTTGGCCGATGTGTATGTGAACGACGCCTTCGGGACTGCCCACCGCGCTCACGCCAGCACCGAGGGGGTCGCCCACCGGCTGCCCGGGTATGCCGGGCTGCTGCTCGAGAAGGAGCTGGAAGAGCTGGGCAGGGTCGTCGAGGCGCCGCAGCGGCCGCTGGTCGTCGTCCTCGGTGGGGCCAAGGTGAGCGACAAGGTCGGCGTCATCGACCGCTTTCTCGAAGTCGCTGACAGCATCCTGATCGGTGGCGCGATGTGCTTCAGCTTCTTCCGCGCCCAGGGCATCGCCACCGGCGACTCGCTGGTCGAGGAGGCCGGGGTGAAGCTGGCCGAGGAGGCGTTGCGCAAGGCCGAGGGTTCGCCCTGCGAGCTGATCCTGCCCGCCGACCTGGTGCTGGGCAAGAGCTTTGACGCGGCGACCGAGCGGCGCGAGAGCGACGCCGTCGAGGTGCCGGACGGCTGGATGGGGCTCGACGTCGGCCCACGCACCGCCGCTGTTTACGCCGAGCGCATCGCCGCCGCCGGGACCGTGCTCTGGAACGGGCCGATGGGCGCCTTCGAGCTGGAGCCGTTTGCCGCCGCGACGCGGACCGTCGCCGATGCGGTCGCCGCCGCAGCGGGGACCACCGTCGTCGGCGGCGGCGACTCGGTTGCCGCGCTGCACCAGTTTGGCCTGGCTGAGAAAGTGGATTGGGTGTCGACCGGAGGAGGAGCCTCGTTGGAGCTGCTGGAGGGAAAGAAGCTGCCGGGCGTGGAGGCTCTGAGAGATGCCTGAGCGCACCCCCTACATCGCCGCCAACTGGAAGATGCACAAGACCGTCGCTGAGGCGGCCGACTTCGTCGACGCGCTGCTGCCGCGGATCGCCGCGACCCAGAACGACGTCGTCATCTGCCCGCCGTTCACCGCCCTCACCGCGGTCGTCGAGCGGCGCTACGGCACCGCGGTGAAGGTCGCCGCTCAGAACATGCACGAGGAGGGCTCGGGAGCGTTCACCGGCGAGGTCTCCGCGTCGATGCTGGTCGAGCTCGACGTCGAGGCGGTCGTCCTCGGCCACTCCGAGCGCCGCCAGTACTTCAACGAGACCGACGAGGCGCTGGCGCGCAAGGTGCCGGCGGCTCTCGCCGCCGGGCTCGAGCCGATCCTCTGTGTCGGCGAGAGCGAGGAGGCGCGCGACGCGGACCAGACCAAAGGGGTGCTGGAGCGCCAGCTGCAGGCCGACCTGGCCGCGGTCGAGTCGATCGACCTGGCCAAGGTCGTCGTCGCCTACGAGCCGATCTGGGCGATCGGCACCGGCCGCACCGCCAGCCCGGAGCAGGCCCAGGAGGCGTGCGCCTTCATCCGCGACGTGCTGCGCGAGCGCGGCGCCGTCGCCGACGCGGCGCGGATCCTCTACGGCGGCTCGGTCAAGGTGGCCAACGCCGCCGAACTGATGGGACAGCCCGACATCGACGGGGCATTGGTCGGTGGCGCAAGTCTGGATCCAGAGGAATTCGCGGCCATCGTGGAGGCAGCTGGGTGACGAACTTGCCCGTGCCTTCGCTGGCCTTGGTCATCCTTGACGGCTGGGGGCTGGCGCCGGACGGGCCCGGCAACGCGATATCCCAGGCCCAGACGCCGGTCTTCGACTCTCTCTGGGGTCGCTATCCCCACACTCAGCTTTCCGCCCAGGGCCGCGATGTCGGTCTGCCCGATGGGCAGATGGGCAACTCGGAGGTCGGGCATCTCAACCTCGGCGCCGGCGCGATCGTCAAGCAGGACCTGGCCCGGATCGACGACTCGATCGCCGACGGCAGCTTCTTCGAGAACGAGGCGCTGCTCGACGCCTGCGACCGGGCCCGGCGCAGCCCGCGCGGCCGCCTGCACCTGCTCGGTCTCGTCTCCGACGGCGGCGTCCATTCCGGCTGGGAGCACATCGAGGCGACGATCGAGCTGGCCTCACAGGAAGGCGTCCCAGACGTCGTCTTCCACGCCTTCACCGACGGTCGCGACACGCTGCCGCACGGCGGCCGGGCCTACCTCGGCGAGCTGGAGCGCTGGCTGCGCCAGGCTGGGCGCATCGCCACGGTCAGCGGCCGCTACTACGCGATGGACCGCGACACGCGCTGGGAGCGGATCAAGCTCGCCTACGACGCGATCGTCCACGCCCGCGGCCAGCACGCGGACACCTCAGCGGAGGCGATAGACGCTTCCTATGAGTGCGAGGAGACCGACGAGTTCGTCAAGCCGACCGTGATCGGCGACTACGACGGCGCCGCCGAGGGCGACGTGGCGATCTTCATCAACTTCCGTCCCGACCGGGCGCGGGAGATGACCCGTGCCCTCGGGGATCCCGATTTCGACGAGTTCTCCCGCGCCGGCGGCCCCGTGGTCGGCCTGACGACGATGACTTCGTACCGCAAAGGCTGGCCGTACCCGGTCGCCTTTCCCGAGGCGCGCCCGACGACGACCCTGGCCGAGGTCGTCTCCGCGGCCGGCGGACGCCAGCTGCACGTCGCCGAGACCGAGAAGTACGCGCACGTCACCTACTTCTTCAACGGCGGCCGCGAGGAGGAGTGGGAGGGAGAGGAGCACTGTCTGGTCGACTCGCCCCGCGACGTCCCCACCTACGACCACAAGCCGGAGATGAGCGCCCGCGCCGCCGCCGACACCTTCGTCTCGCACTGGTCTGGCGGCGACTACCGCTTCGGCATCATCAACTTCGCCAACCCCGACATGGTCGGCCACACCGGTGTCATTCCGGCCGCCGTCAAGGCGGTCGAGGAGGTCGACGGCTGCCTCGGCGACGTCGTCGCCGCAGTCGAGGCCACCGGCGGGGCCTGCATCGTCACCGCCGACCACGGCAACTGCGACCACATGCTCGAGCCCGACGGCTCGCCCAACACCGCGCACTCGCTCAACCCGGTGCCGCTGATCGTCACCGCCGAGGGACTCAAGTTGCGCGACCAGGGCATCCTCGCCGACGTCGCCCCGACCGCCCTCCAGCTCCTCGGCATCCCCCAGCCGGAAGCGATGACCGGCGAGTCGCTGATCGAGGCACCCCGCCGCTTTCTAAACCTCGCCCGATCAGATGAGGGTTGAGCCGGAGCGGTTGCGGTTTGAGATTGCGGCTCGTGATGGGGCTGCGCGAGCTGGGGTACTTCATACGCCCCACGGGGAAGTTCAAACGCCGGCCTTTATTCCGTTGGCTACCAAGGGGACGGTACGTGGGTTGGAATCTCGCGAGGTAGCTGGGATGGGATATGAGCTGGTGTTGGGGAATACGTACCACCTGTTCGTCTCGCCCGGTCCGGATCGGATCGCCGCCGCGGGAGGGCTGCACGGGTTCATGGGGTGGGAGGGGGCGCTGATCACCGACTCCGGCGGCTTCCAAGTCTTCTCCCTTGCCCACGGCGGGGT
Source organism: uncultured Solirubrobacterales bacterium (assembly GCA_963837695.1). Lineage (GTDB taxonomy): Bacteria > Actinomycetota > Thermoleophilia > Solirubrobacterales > 70-9 > VRUE01. Next base: position 235,069 of record CAWINZ010000003.1, read on the forward strand.
GGCTGACGAGGTCAAGGGGAAGGGACGGCCGGGGGGAGACCATGGGTCGGTCGTCTCGATCGGCGAGGAGGGGGTGCACTTCAAGTCCTACAGGGACGGGAGGGCGCTGTTCATCTCACCGGAGGTCTCGATGGAGGTGCAGGCGAAGCTGGGGTCCGACATCGCCCTGGTCTTCGACGAGTGCACCCCGTACCACGCCGATCGCGACTACACCGCCCGGTCGATGGAGCGCACCCACCGTTGGCTCGACCGCTGCCTGCAGTGGCACGGGGCGCATGGACCGGCGCGGCAGGCCGTCTTCGGGATCGTCCAGGGCGGTGTCCACGAGGATCTGCGCCGCGAGTCGGCGCAGGCGGTTTCCGCTGCCGGAGTCGACGGAATCGCGATCGGCGGGACGCTCGGCCGCGACAAGGAGGAGATGCGGGGCGTGTTGGAGATGACCGCGCCGCTGCTGCCGGCCGAGGCTCCCAAGCACCTGCTCGGCATCGGCGACGTCGACGACCTGCTGACCGGCATCGCCCTCGGCCTCGACGTCTTCGACTGCGCGATCCCGACCCGCCTCGCCCGCCACGGCACCGCCCTCGTCCCCGACCCCACCAACCGCTTCCGCCTCGACCTGCGCAAGGCCGGCTGGGAGGGCAACCGCGACCCGATCGCCGACGGCTGCCCCTGCCCCGCCTGCCGGCACCACGACCGCGACTACCTCAGCTACCTCTCCCGCGCCGAGGAGCTGACCGCCGTCCGCCTCCTCTGCCTCCACAACCTGACCTTCATGGAGGAGCTGGTTCGGAATGCCCGCTTGGCGATCGAATCGGCCGGCCTCGCTGCATACACGCAGGCCATTCTCGCGGGGGCCCCTCCGTGGGGCGGTGGCTGAGACTCCGGGGGACTCCCAGGTGACTTCTAAAGTGTCAAACTTTCTTTACTAATCAATTGGCATTGGTCACACGCCTCTGCCAGCGAAAGAGAGGTAGAGAAATGAATTGTAACTGCAAGGTGCTCCTCGGCGTGCTCATCGGTGTCCTGGCGCTCGGCGCGATGGCTGCTTCGGCAGCTCAAGCCGCTCCGGCATTCTGGGCGGAAGCGGAACAGGCGTTGGTGAAGGGGACCCACATCGGCCCGGTCGCCATGACAGACGAAGGAAGCATCACCTGCGAAGAAGGCTCGTATACGGGGTCGCTGGAAGGAGAATCGAGCACATTGAAACTGGCGCCGACGTACAGCAAATGCAAATCGCAAGGATGGGCGGTCACATATTTCTGGAACGAATGCGGTTATCTACTGCACTTGAAAGAAAAAACCGGGGTGAGTAACTACAAAGGAAATTTCGACTTCTCGTGCCCAGCGGGCAAAGTGATCGAAGCCAAGGCGTATTCGAACAAAGCCCACACCAACGTGATATGCACGCTCACCATTGCGCCGCAATCCGGCCTGCTGTCGGTCACTTACACCGATTTCGAAGAAGCCGGGCAGGAAAAAGTCGAAATGGTGTTCAAAGTCGAAGAATTTGCCTATCGACAAGAAGGGTCGTTCTGTGCCAACGGCGAATTCAAAAACGGCACTCTGGAGGGCACCGTGAGCCTTGAAGCCGAAAACATATTCCTGGAACCGGTCGGGTTTGCAATCGTCGGCGAATAACGGCGCCCGGGGCCCGGGCTAGAGGCATCAGGATCATTCGAGCCGCGCGCCAGGCTGCGTAGAAGCCCCGGCGCGCGGCTATTCGGTGTTCTTCTTGACGAGTTCTTTGAACTCTTCGACGACCTTGTGCACCGAGTCGCCGGCCACTTCGGTCGCGTGAACTCCGGTTGCCTTGTCGGTGGCGAGGATGATCGCGGCCGCGACGGTCGCGGCGATGAGGACCAGCCCAGTCGCTCAGCTGTCGGCTGTGCTGTTTTGACACAGATGTCCGTCAAAGAAATCATTTTGTGCGCACCACGCGCGCGTCGCGGCTCGGGACGCTCGCGTCATGCCACAGATCAGCAGCTTCTACGGGATCGTGATCACGATGTACTTCCTCGACCACGGGCCACCCCATTTTCACGCCGAGCGCGCCGAGCATGCGGCCAAGGTCGCGATCTCTAGTGGAGAGATCTATGAGGGTGCGTTGCCGGGACGCGACGCACGACTCCTACGCCGGTGGGCTCGGCTACATCGCGTTGAGCTGGAAGAGAATTGGGCTCGTGCGAGGAGCCATGCCACTCTCGTTAGCATTGATCCGCTGCCATGAGGAAGAAGCCCGAAATGATCCGCGTGACCGAGGTTGAGCCGCTCGGGGGGTTTGTTTTGCGGCTGCGGTTTAACGACGAATCTGAACGCGTCCTCGACTTGGAGGATGAGCTCTGGGGGCCTGTATTCGAGCCTCTCAAAGCGAACCCCGACCTATTTCGAGCAGTGAGGATTGACGGCCCCACGATCGCTTGGCCAAACGGCGCCGACATCGATCCGGATGTCCTTCACGGGTCTGAGGTCCCCGTAGGCAGGCCCGCCTCGTCGACGTTCGGGCGACCTATTCGGTGTTCTTCTTGACGAGTTCTTTGAACTCTTCTACGACCTTTTCGACCGAGTCTCCCGCCACTTCAGTTGCATGAACGCCGGTTGCCTTGTCGGTCGCGAGGATGACGGCAGCGGCAACGGCAGCCGCTATTAGGACTAGAGCAACGGCCGCCATGACGAAGCGGGCAAATCTGGAGAAAGCGCTCCGCTTCTTGGGAGCTGGAGGAGCTGCCGGCGCTGGAGATGAGTAGGGAGCTTGTTGGGGCGACCGGGCCACCGGGCGGCGGCTGGGGGAGGGGGGGCGCAGCTCGGTGTGCTCGGTCTGGTCGAGTCGCCGCGTCGCCGTCTCTCCTCCGAGCACGTTCGTCGCCGCCGTTCCCTCGTCGAAGGGCAGGGTCACGTCCTCGCCCTGCAGACCCAGCTGCAGGCCGCCGGCCAGCTCGTCGGCGCTGGCGTAGCGGCGCGCCGGGTCGCCTTCGAGCGCCCGCAGGACGGCGCTGCCAAGCGGCTCGGGGACCGCGTCGTTGTAGGTAGTGGGGGCCAGCGGCCGCTCGTTCTGCTGGCGCACCGCCAACTCGGCCAGGGTCGACCCCTCATAGGGCAGGCGCCCGGTGAGGAACTGGTAGAGCACGACGCCGAGCGCGTAGACGTCGGTCGCCGGCGTCGCCTCCTCGCCGCGCACCTGCTCGGGGGCCAGGTAGGCCGCCGTTCCCACCACCGAGCCGACCTGGGTGATCCGGGTCTGGGCGAGCGCCCTGGCGATGCCGAAGTCGGTCAGCTTGACCGTCATCGCGCCACCGCCGACCGGGCCACCGACGACCATCAGGTTGCCGGGCTTGACGTCGCGGTGGATGATCCCGCGTCGGTGCGCGTAGTCGAGGCCGGCGCACGCCTGGATGCCGGCCTCGGCCGCCGTCTCGGGGCCGATCGGACCCTGCCGTTGCAGGATCTGCGCTCCGGAGCGTCCGTCGACGTACTCCATGACGATGTAGTGGCGCCCGTCGTCGATCCCGGTGTCGTAGACCTGGACGATGTTGGGATGGATCAACTTGGCGACGGCCAGCGCCTCGCGGCGGAAGCGGGCGACGAAGCGCTCGTCGTCGGAGAGGTGCTCGGCGAGGATCTTGACCGCGACGGTGCGCTCGAGGGTCAGGTCGGTGGCGAGGTAGACATTCGACATCCCGCCAGAGCCGAGGCGGTCGCCGAGCTCGTAGCGGCCCGAGAGGGTCCCGGCCTCCATCATTCGCCTTCTTCCGCCGGGGTGCCCGGCCCGACGCCCCCGGAGGCGCTTTCTTCGGGCTCGGCTTCTTCTTCGGTATGGGGCTCGTGCCCTTTTTCCAGGCCTTTGCCTTCGCCTTTGGCCTGCGGCGGCAAAGACTGCGAGCCTTCCGGCGCCGGTTCCTCTTCAGCCTTTGGCTTCCCCTTCTTTTCCTTCGGGGCTTTTTCTTCGTCTTCTTCTGGTTCGGTCGGGATCTCCGCGGGGGCGACCGCTTCGTTGGTCGACTCTTCGCAGCTCGCGATCACTTCTTCGAGCCGCACCGCCCCTTCCTCGAGCGCTCGCTTCAGCTTGACGTCCACGCCTTCGAGGGCTTCGATCTGTTCGCCGACCTGCTGGGCGGCGCTTTCGGCACCGAGGCAGTCTCCTTCGTCGGAGAGCTGCTGGACGGTGTCGAGATTCGCGGTGATCTCCCGCGCGGTCTCGCCGGGCAGCAGCTTGGCGTCTTCACCGCCGCAGGCGACGAGAGTGAGCGCCGCCGCGGCGGTCAACCCGATGGCGAGCAACGGTAGGGGAAGGCGAGGCATCCGGGCGAGTCTAGAGAACCGCCTTAAGCGCAGAATATCCCTGCACCTGAGCATGACTCTGGCCTTCACGAGCCAACCTGGAGGCGGTCCGCCAGACGGCGCGGAAGCCCAGCGGCAATGATCGAAGCGGCAGCCCGATCGACGTCGTAGCGGGTGCGGTGGAAGCGGGCCGTTTGCTCACTCGTGTCGAGCTCGAGCCAGGCGGCGCGCGGGTCGCCGTCGCGTGGCTGGCCGACGCTGCCCGGATTGATCAACCACTGGCCCGCGCTGAGGTCGAGCAGCGTGTCGTCGCTCGCCTGGGAGCCGCGGATCTCCTCGCCCTCCTCTTCCGCGGTGGGGCGAGCGAAGTAGAGCGCGACGTGCGAGTGGCCGATCAGGGCGATCCGGGTCGGCTGCGCGTCGAGGCAGGCATCGGCCTGCTCGGCCGAGAGCACGTATTCCCAGACCGGGTCGCGCGGGGAGGCGTGGAAGAGGCCGATCCCCTCTCGCTCTCCCGCCGGCTCAAGCTCGCGCAACGACGCCAGGCTGCGCTCGGAGACCTTCTCCCGCGTCCAGGCGACCGCCTCGGCGGCAGCCTCGGAAAAGGCGGCGATGTCGATGCTGCCGAACACCGCGAGGTCGTGGTTGCCGACCAGGCAGATGGCACAACGTTCGCGCACCAGGTCGGCGCACTCGTCGGGCTCGGCGCCGTAGCCGAGCACGTCGCCGAGGCACCAGATCTCCTCGATTCCGGCGCCGTCGATCGCCCCGAGGACGGCCTCGAGCGCGGGCAGGTTGGCGTGGATGTCGCTGATTACGGCTACGCGCACTGGTGTCCTGTCCCGCAACGTTCGACCGGAAATGACGGCCCCAGAGCACCGCCATACTGCGTCCTCGGTCGGCCAAATAGCTCTGCTATTCGGCCTCCCTGCGTCCTTGTCTGTCGGCGTCTGGTTCTCGTCATTTCTCGGCCAACGTTACGAGACCGGACACCGGCCAGCGTACCCCGGGTCGCCCTTGGCTCATACGATGGCCGGGTGAGTGCAACCGACTCGATAGCCGAGCTGCGCGCCGCCGTTCGGCGGGCGGCGTTGGTCCTGCGCGATGGCGAGCCGACCGGTCCGGAGCCGACCCTCGATCGTCCGCCGAAGCCCGAGCTGGGCGACTACAGCTCGAACGCGGCGATGCTCCTGGCGGCCCCGCTGGGCGAAGCTCCTCGCGATGTCGCGACACGTCTCGGCGCCGAGCTCGAACGCGAGCTGGGCGCCGCGCACCACCTCGACCGGGTCGAGGTGGCCGGGCCCGGCTTCGTCAACCTCTTCCTTGCCGACGAGTGGTACCGGCAGGCGATGGCGCGGCTCGCCTCGACCGAACGGGACCTCGGCCCGACCCCGGTCGCCGCCCCGCAACGGATCCTGGTCGAGTACGTCTCCGCCAACCCGACCGGCCCGCTCCACGTCGGCGGCGGCCGTCATGCCGCCTACGGCGACGCGCTCGTCCGCCTGCTGCGCGCGGTCGGGCACGAGGTCGAGAGCGAGTACTACGTCAACGATGCCGGCGGACAGGTACAGCGCTTCGCCGCCTCGATTGCCGCGGCGATGACCGGCGCCGAGGGGCCCGAGGACGGCTACGAAGGCGCCTATATCGCCGATCTCGCCGAGCAGATGAAGGGGGAGGGGGTCGACCCGGCGGACACAGAGGCGGTCGGTCGCCGCGGCATCGAACTGATCCTGGACGGCGTGCGCACCACTCTCGACCGCTTCGGAGTCGGCTTCGACAGCTGGTTCTCCGAGCGCGACCTCTACGCCGGGGGCGAGGTCGAGGCCGCACTCGCGCTGCTCGAGCAGCGCGGCCACACCTACAAGACCGATGGGGCGCTGTGGCTGCGCAGCACCGACTTCGGCGACGACAAGGACCGCGTCCTGGTCCGGGCCGAGGGCGAGCCGACCTACCTCGCCGCCGATGTCGCCTACCACCGCGACAAGCTGGTGCGCGGCTACGAGCACCTGATCGACGTGCTCGGCGCCGACCACCACGGCTACGCGCCGCGATTGCGCGCCGCCATCGCCGCGCTGGGCGCCGACCCCGAGGTGCTGGAGGCGCTGATCATGCGCCTCGTCCACATCGTCGAATCGGGCGAGCGGGCGCAGATGTCGAAGCGCAGCGGCGACTTCGTCTCGCTCGACGAGCTGGTCGACGACATCGGCGTCGACGCGGCGCGCTGGTTCATGCTCTGGCGCAGCCACGACACCACCGTCGACCTCGACCTCGAGCTGGCGCGGCGGGAGTCCAGCGAGAACCCGGTCTACTACGTGCAGTACGCCCATGCGCGGATCGCCAGCATCCTGCGCAAAGCCGGTGGCGAGGCGGGGGAGGCGGGGGTGCCGACCCCGGGCACGCCGCTGGTGCCGGCGGAGCGAGATCTGGTCAAGCGGCTGCTCGAGTTCCCCGACGAGGTGCGCGAGGCGGCGGCGCGGCGAGGCCCCCACCGCATCTGCGCCTACTCGACCGCCGTCGCCGCCGATTTCCACGCCTTCTATCGGGACTGCCAGGTCGTCGGCGCGGAGGGGGAGGGGGTCGAGCGCTCGCGCCTCGGCCTCTGCCGGCTCACCCAGCGGACGATCGCCGCCTCGCTCGGCCTGCTCGGCATCTCTGCCCCCGAGCAGATGTGAGAGTCCTGGCGGAGATCCCCGCCCGCCCGTCGTCCGAGCTGCGCACAGGGACGCTGCGCCGTGCCGACCTCGCCGCCTACGGGGGCCTGCTGGAGGAGCTGCGCCCGGCCCGTTCGGTCCTGTTCACGGGCGAGGCGCCGGGCAGGAGGGATGCGGCGGTCGGGTTGGCAGCCGCGGCAGCCGCGGCCGGCACCCGGACGGCGCTGCTCGAGTGCGAGCTCGTCGAGCCGGGGCTCGCCGACGCGCTCGGCCTCGCCGTCGCACCGGGGCTGCACGAGTACCTGCGCGGGACCGCGGACTCGGCGGAGATCCTCAAGCCCGTCGCCCTGGCGGGACCGGGCTCCGCCGGGGCGAGCGAGCCGCTGGTCTGCGTGGTCGCCGGCCGACCGGCGGACGATGGGGCGGCCTTGCTCGACTCGGAGCGATTCGGCCATGCCGTCTCGGGGCTCAGGAATGTCTACGAGCTGCTCGTGGTCGACGGCCCACCACCCGCTCGTGCCAGGGAGCTGCTTGCCGCGATGACCGTGGCCGCGGTCACCGTCGTCTGCTCGCAGCGAGGGATGCCGCCGCCGCGCCTCCCCGGCCCGGCTGCCGGCCTCGTCGTCCAGGCCTGAGGCTCCGGGTCAGAGGTCGTAGCGGGCGAGGTCGGCGTTCAGCCGTTCGGCGTCCTCACCCTGCGGGCCGCTCGTCGGGGGGCGCTCCGGCCCCGGCGGCTTCGCCGCCCGCCGCCAGCGCAAAACGCCGAAGGCCAACGCCAGCACCGCGATGACGAAGGCGACCACCGGCACCAGGTAGGCGGAGAGGTCGAAGCCCGAGCCCTCGGGCAGCGCGAGCACCGCCGGGCCGTACTGGGCGACCAGCGCGTCCTTGACCTCGGCCTTGCTCTTGCCTGCGGCGATCAGGCGTTTGACCAGGACGCGCTCGCGCTGGGCCTGCGGCGATTCGGCCAACTCCAGCAGGGTGCCGCAGATCGGGCACATCACTTCGCCTTCGACGTCGTTGACGCTCGTCTGCGGCGTCGCTGCCAGGGCGGGGGAGGCGAGTGCGAGCAGGGCCAGCAGCGCGGCCATTGCGGCGGCGGCCCGGCTCATGAGCGAGCTTCGACGATCGGCGCGACCTGCTTTTCGAGGAAGCTCTGGTCGACCGGCCCGCGCCAGATCAACGCCAGGCGCCCGTGCGGGTCGACGAGGAAGTTCTCGGGAACCCCGGTCGAGCCGAAGGCGGCGCTGCGCTCGTCGCCGATCGAGCGCAGCTGCAGGTAGCGGACGTCGTACTCGTGGAGGAAGGCGAGCGCGTCGTCGCTGTTGTCCTGGACGTTGACGCCGAGCACGCTGACGTCGCGCTTGCGGTACTGCCGGGCGAAGCGATCGAGGACCGGCGCCTCCTGCCGGCAGGGGATGCACCAGGAGGCCCAGAGGTTGACCAGCACCCAGCGACCGCGGTAGTCGGCGATCGAGCCCTGGCCCGATCCGCCGAGGACCGGCAGCTCGCGGTCGGGCACCGGATCGCCGACGGCGATCTTCGCCTCGCCCTTGCTCAGCAGCCCAAAAGCGAGCAGGCCGATGACGGCGAGGACTGCGAGGGTGGCGAGGAAGGCACGAGCGCTCACGGGGGAGGGAACACTAGCCGTCGCCAGGTGGCGGCCTGGCCGTAGAATCAGGGCTGATGCGGCGGTAGCTCAGTTGGTAGAGCGCGAGCTTCCCAAGCTCGAGGTCGCGGGTTCGACCCCCGTCCGCCGCTTTTTGGCCCTTGTGTTGTTGGGACCTTCTAGGTGCGTGCCTTGCGCGCGCCTTTCCGGCTCCCTTTCCGCCCCGATCCGTTTTCGCTCGGTTCGACCAGGCGGTAGAAGTGCTCGATCGCGCCGCGGACCTGGCGTTCGTCGACGACCTTGACCAGGTTGGAGTGCCGCAGCTCGGTCACGTGGTAGTTGACGGTGCTCAGCGGCGCCTGTAACTCCAGGCTGAGGTCCCTCGGCGACAGCGTGCGCCCCCTGTCGATGCTCAGCACTTCCAGGATTGACACGCGGAGTGGGTGGGTATTGGCACGAGCTAGGCGTTCCCAATTCATAGCTACCTCACTTTCGTTGACTGGGGAATACCTAAAAATAATAGCTCAGATCATCAAAATCGGGTAGTCTAATTTGATGGTTACTCAGCGGAAGGGGATTCGGATGAGCGGGGGAGCGGCAATGAGAACTACCGTCATGGCGGCGTTTTTGGCTCTGGGAGTGGTTTTCTCGGCACCTGTGGCGCAGGCCGAAATCATCGCCCCCCAGCATCATCCGCCCACCGTCGCCGACGGCTGGCAGGCCGGCACTTGCTACAAAGACACCCCGACCTGCAGCGTCGACACGCCCGCGCAGTTCTTCGAACAGTCCGCCGGACACCCGCAGGTCGGCTTTACGCAGTTCATCATCGAACACACCACCGAAGAACCTCTGCCCCCTGTGAAACTCGAAGAACCGGTGGGCGACGTCAAGACCGTTCGCGTCGACCTCCCTGCCGGGTTGAGCGTCAACCCGCAAGCGACCCCCCAGTGCGAGCAGAACACCTTTGAAACCGCCCCGTTGTCATGTCCGGCCGGGTCTGAAGTTGGCACCAGCTTTGCCTCCGCTGCGTTGGTCGGAATCGTCTCACCCCAGATCCCGGCGACCGTCTACAACATCGTTCCGCCAAACGGGGAGCCGGCGCGCTTCGGCTTCAACCTGCTCGGCAACAACGTCTACCTCAAGGCCGGGGTGGCCTGGGACGGCGACTACCACGAGTTCTTCACGATCGATGCGCCGAAATCGCCGATCGGCCATGTCCTCAAAAACCGGCTCGTCTTCGACGGCCGCTCCGGCAACGGCACCTTCATCACCACTCCGACCACGTGCTACGACCACGAAAGCCAACTGTTCGCGCACGTCTACTCGACCTTCCTGCGGGCCGATTCGTATGAGGAAGAAGACCCGAGCTTCCCCGTCGGGTCGCCGTTCATCGAGTCTGAACTGCCGCCGAACACGAACCCGAAGGAATGCGGCACGGTCCCCTATGACCCCTCGCTCGCGGTCGATCCGGGCGGCGTGCCGACCGACTCACCCGACGGGCCCGCGGTCAATGTCGACGTCCCGTTTGAAGTTCCGAGCGGGTCAGAAATCGCCCAGGAACGGACCAGACAGGCGAGCTCGCAGACCAGGCAGGCCAAGGTGACGCTGCCGCTCGGCATGGGCATCAATCCCTCGGCGGCGAGCGGGGGGCTGCAGACCTGCACCGACGACCAGTTCGGCAGGGGGTCGACGAGGCCGGTTGCCTGTCCGCCGGCCTCGAAAGTGGGCGTCGCGACGATCAACACGCCGCCGCTTCCCGACGGCTCGCTGAACGGCACCGTCTACGTCGGCAAGCAGGAAAGCCGCGACCCGACCTCGGGTCAGGAGTACCGGATCTTCGTCGATGTCGAGTCGGCTCGGTACGCGATCTCGGCACGCCTCGTCGGCAACGTCAGCGCCGACCCGACTACCGGGCAGCTGACGACCAGCTTCGACGACAAGGAACTGGGTGGCCTGCCGCAGGTCCCGTTCAGCTCCTTCGTGCTCGACTTCGACGACGGGCCGCACGCGGTGCTGACCAGCCCCGGCTCGTGCGGACCGAATAAGACCGTCGCCGTGATGACCCCGTGGACGGGGAACGCCGCGGCGACCCCGTCCGGCGAGTTCTCGCTCAGCACGGCGCCCGGCGGCGGCCAGTGCGCCAAAACGCTTGCCGACCGCCCCTTCGCTCCGAGCTTTGCCGCGGACACGAACAAGCCGGCCGCGGGCGAGTTCAGCCCGCTGCACATGAACATCGCCCGCAGCGACGGCAACCAGGAGCTGAAAGGCGTCGACGTGACCCTGCCGCCTGGGCTGACGGCCAAGCTCGCCGGTGTCCGCTACTGCCCAGAGGCCGCGCTGGCCGGGGCGGGGGGCAGGAGCGGCAGCGCCGAGGCCGCCGACTCGAGCTGCCCGCAGTCCAGCCTGATCGGCAAGGCCGATGTCTCGGCAGGCAGTGGTCCCTCGCCAATCCAGATCAGCGGCAAGGTCTTCCTCGCAGGGCCCTACAAAGGCGCCCCCCTCTCCCTGGCAGTAGTCACCCCCGCCACGGCCGGGCCGTTCGATCTCGGCACGGTCGTGGTGAGGGTGGCGCTGTTCGTCGATTCGCGCACCGCGCAGGTTCACGCGGTCTCCGAGCCGATTCCCCATGTCTACGGCGGCACCACCCTCGACATCCGCTCGGTCTCGGTCAAGCTCGACCGCAAGGAATTCTCGCTTAACCCGACCAACTGCTCGCCGTTTGCCTTCAGCGGTTCGCTGCTCGGAGGTGGCGCGAATCCCACCGACCCCGCCGCCTTCGCCTCGACCGCGGTATCGGCGCCGTTCAAGGCCGACGGCTGCGCGAAGCTCGGCTTCAAGCCGAAGCTGTTTCTGCGCCTCTTCGGGGCGAGCCGGCGCGCCAAGAATCCGAAGTTTCGCGCCGTGCTGTTGGCCCATGCCGGCGACGCCAACATTGCTCGCGCCGCGACGATCCTGCCGCGCTCGCTGATCCTCGACCAGGGCAACCTCTCGAAGGTCTGTACCCGGGTGCAGTTCGCCGCCAAGGACTGCCCGAAGAACTCGATCTACGGTCATGCACGGGCCTTTTCGCCCCTGCTCGACAAGCCGTTGGAAGGGCCGGTCTACCTGCGTTCTTCCAACAACGTGCTGCCGGATCTGGTCTCCGACCTGCGCGGTCAGGTCGATATCGAGCTCGACAGCCGCACCGACAGCGTCCACGGCCACATCCGCAACACCTTCGATTTCGTCCCCGACGTCCCGGTCTCCAAGTTCGTGCTGACGCTCCGCGGAGGACACCGGGGCCTACTCGTCAATTCGCGCAACCAGTGTCCGCGCAAGCACGCCGGCCGGAGCAAGGGCAAGGGGGCGCGGGCGAGCAAGGCGCACAAGCGCAAGCAAGCGCGTGGCAAGCGGGTGCTGGTGCGGCTCAAGGGGCAGAACGGCAAGAAGCTCAACCTGAAGCCGCGGCTGCGGGCGCCCTGCGGCAAGAAGCACAAGGGCGCCAAGAAGAACAAATAGCCTCCGGCGTCGGTGCGCCCGACGCTTTCGGTCCTGATCGTCGCCTGGAACAGCCGCGAGGAGCTGGCGCGGACGCTGCCTGCCCTGTTGCCGGAGCTGGGGGACGGTGACGAGCTGATCGTCGTCGACAACGACTCCGCCGACGGCACCGCCGACGCGGTGGCCTCGCTGGCGGCCGCCGCGAAGGTCGTCCAGACCGGCCGCAACGCGGGCTTTGCCGCGGCCTGCAACGAGGGCGCGGCAAATGCGCGCGGCGATCTTCTCGTCGTGCTCAATCCCGACGCCGCGCCGCGGCCCGGCTTCGGCGAGGCGATCCGGCGCCCCTGGCTCGAGGGGCGCGGTTGGGCCGCCTGGCAGGCGCTCGTCGCCGAGGGAAGCGGGTCGACGATCAACTCTGCCGGCAACCCGGTTCACTTCACCGGCATCGTCTGGGCCGGCGGGCACGGCGACCCGATCGAGACCGCGCCCCCGGCCGAAGAGGTCACCGCCCTCTCCGGCGCCTGCCTGGCGATTCCCCGCGCCCGATGGCTGGAGACGGGCGGCTTCGCCGAGCGCTTCTTCCTCTACCACGAGGACGTCGACCTCTCGCTGCGGCTGCGCCTTGCCGGGGGGGCGCTCGGGATCGAACCGGCGGCGGTCGTCGACCATGACTACGAGTTCGGCGCCCGCCAACACAAGTGGCGCTGGCTGGAGCGCAACCGCTGGGCCTTTCTGATCCGCGTCTACCCGACGAGCCTCCTCCTCCTGCTGGCGCCGGCCCTGATCCTCACCGAGCTGGCCCTGATCCCAGCCTCGATCAGCGCCGGCTGGGGCAAGCAGAAATTCGCCGCGATAGGCGAAGTAATCCGCTGGCTCCCCCGCCTACTCCACGAGCGCCGCCAGATCCAGGCAACGCGCACAGTCAGCACCGCAAAGTTCGCCAGCTTCCTAACCCCAGACCTCGACTCGCCCTTCATCCCAGCGATAGTCCGCTCAGCTCCAGCCCGCTTTCTCCTCCGCAGCTACTGGCGCGTCGTCCTTCTGCTGCTGCGATAAAGGCGGTTCCGGTAGGGCTGAAACGTCTTGTACTGTTTCGGTGCGGGCCGTGGGCGTCAGCCCAGCAGCAATACACCGAAAAAGTTAAGTGAAAGCCCTGCAGGAACCGCCCTCAATCAACAGGCGTCCCAGTAGGCCGAATCAGGATCTCGTTGATGTCGACGTTCGCCGGCTGCTCCAAGGCGTAGATCACAGCCCGGGCGATGTCGTCGTCCTGCAGCGCCCACTTGCCCGGCCGGTTGTCGAAAAACGGCGTGTCGACCATGCCCGGCTCGATCAGGGTCACCTTGATGCCGTGGTTTTCGTGCATCTGGCGCAGCTCGCCGAGCAGTGACTCGCCGATCGCCGTCGCCGCCCACTTGGTCGCCGAGTAGAGCGAGCCGGGCAGCGCCTGGCGTCCCGCGACCGAGCTGGTGACGAGGAAGTGGCCGTCGCCGCGCTCGAGCAGGTGGGGGAGGGTGGCGCGGATCGTCAGGGCGAGGCCGTAGACGTTGGTCAGGACCATCGAGCGCCAGTGCTCGGGCGACTCCTCGAGGAAGCCCCGGGTAGCGCCGAAGCCGGCGTTGGCGAAGACGACGTCGATGCGGCCGAAGGCGTCGAGGGCGGCGGCTGCCATCGCCTCGACCTGGTCCCACTCGGTGACGTCGCAGCGCACCGCGATCGCCCGCCCGCCCCCTCCGAGCTCCTCGACCAGCTCTTCCAACGGCTCCAGCCGCCGCGCGGCCAGAACGAGCCGGTGCGTCCCAGCCGCAGCCCGCGCCGTAGCGGCGCCAATACCGCTGGAAGCTCCGGTGATGAGCAGCACTGGACGATCACTCATGCGCCGATTTTCGCATTCCGAGGACGGGGGCGGTTGCGTGGGGGGTCGGCGGACACTCAGCGCGAAGCGCGTCCGCCAACCCCCCACGCAATCGCCCCCCCAACCACCTTGCGATAATCCCCGATCCGTGGATCCCAGCCGCAAGCGAAAGATCCGGCTCGTGGTGGCGCTCAGCGTCGCCGTGCTGCTCGCGGTCGCGCTCGTCTACACGTCGTTCAGCGCATCCTCGGAAGCGAAAGAGCCCTCGCAGCTGATCGGCGCCGCCTCGGGCGGCAGCTACGAGCTGACCGGCCGGGTGGTGAAGGGCTCTGTGCGGCATCGCGGCGCGGGGATCCGCTTCCGCGTCGCCGACCGCGAAGACGCCGCCCAGAGCATTCCCGTCGCCTACACCGGCACCATCCCCGATCCGTTCCGCGGTGGCCGCGAGATCGTCCTCGCCGGCACGATGGAACATGCCGTCTTCGTCGGCGAACGCGACACCCTGGTCACCAAGTGCCCGTCGAAGTTCACCACGTCGAATGCCAGCTAGCCTCGGCAGCGTTGTCCTGGCGCTGGCCTTCTTCACCGCGATCGGCGCCGCCGTCGCGGCCCTGATCGGGCGCGACGGCAACCGCCGCTGGGTCGACATTTCGCGGCGTGCCGTCTATGGCCTCTTCTTCCTGCTCACGCTATGTGTGGTGATGATCGAGATCGCCTTCGCGAGCGACGATTTCTCCTTCAACATCGTCCAGCAGCACTCCTCGATCGAGACGCCGACCTTCTACAAGCTGGCGGCGATGTGGTCGAGCCAGGAGGGCTCGCTGCTGCTCTGGGCCTGGGTGCTCTCGATCGCCGCCTCGCTGGCCCTGTACGCGACCCGCGACAAGCTGCGCGAGATCGTCCCCTACGCGACCGCGGTGATGGCGGGCATCGCCGCTTTCTTCACCGGCCTGATGCTGTTCGCCGGCGGGGTCAACCCGTTCGCCAAGCTCAGTCCGGCGCCGCTCGACGGGATCGGCCTCAACCCGCTGCTGCAGCACCCGAGCATGATGATCCATCCGCCGATGCTCTACTCGGGGTACGTCGCCTTCACGATCCCCTTCGCCTTCGCGATCGGCGCCCTGATCACGCGCCGCCTCGACGCCGCCTGGATCCGCTCGACCCGCCGCTTCGCCCTGATCGCCTGGGCCTTCCTCGGCTTCGGCCTGCTGCTCGGCGCCCGCTGGTCCTACACCGAGCTCGGCTGGGGCGGCTACTGGGCCTGGGACCCGGTCGAGAACGCGGCGCTGATGCCGTGGCTGATGGGGACCGCTTTCCTGCACTCGATCATGGTCCAGGAGAAACGGGGGATGCTGAAAGTCTGGAACGCCTGCCTGATCGTCGCGACCTTCTCGCTGGCCCTGCTCGGCACCTTCCTCGTCCGCTCCGGCGTCCTGCAATCGATCCACGCCTTCGGCGACAGCACTGTCGGCCCCTACATCCTCGGCCTGATCGGCGTCGTCCTGCTCGGCTCGACGGCGCTGATCGTCTCCCGCCTCGACGACCTGCGCGCCGAGAAGCGGATCGACTCGCTCGCCTCGCGCGAGTCGGTCTTCCTGGTCAACAACCTGCTTCTCGTCGCGCTCGTCGTGGCGATCTTCTGGGGGACCTTCTTCCCGCTGATCTCGGAGCTGTTCACGGGCGACAAGTCATCGCTGGCGGCGCCGTGGTTCGACCGCTACACGACGCCGCTGGCGATCGTGCTCGTGCTCTTCACCGGGATCGGCCCGCTGCTCGCCTGGCGGCGGATCAGCTGGGACTCGGCGAAGCGCGTCTTTGTCGTCCCCGCGGTTGTCGCCGCCGTAGCGGCCCTGGGATTGGCGCTGTTCACCGACGCGGCCGGCAAGCCCTGGGCGCTCGCGCTCTTCGCCTTCGCCGCCTTCGCCCTGACCGGATTGACGCAGGAGTTCTGGCGCGGCGCGGCCGCACGGCGCTCGCTGCACGGCGGCTCGCTGCCCGCCGCCCTGGTCGCGGTCGTCGCGCGCAACCGCCGGCGCTACGGCGGCTACATCGTCCACGCCGGGGTCGCCGTGCTGTTGATCGGCATCGCCGCCTCCTCGAGCTTCCAGACCAAACAGGACGTGCGGTTGCGCCCCGGGCAGAGCGCGGTCGTCGACGGAAGCACCGTGACCTACGTGCGGCCGACGGCCAAGGTCGACCCACTTGCCTTCACCGCCGGTGCGGTCCTGCGCATCGAGAAGGACGGCAAGAGTTTCCTGCTCCACCCGACCCGTCGCTTCTACCGCCCGACCGGGGTGGAAGGGACGGGAGGGGGGACGATCGCCAACTACTTCGCCGGCGAATCCGACAGCGACATCGGCCTCAAGGCGGGCTTTCTGAGCGATTTCTGGACCGCCCTGCAGCCGAGCATCGTCGGCATACAGCGCCACGCCCGCGCCGCAGACAAGGGCTTCAAAGCGTGTGTGTCGGGAGCGCCCGGCACGCCGCCGCAGTGCCGGGCGGTATCGCAGCTGATGCGCGCGGCGGCTGCCAACCCCCGTCTGCGTCCCACCGCGTTGGCCCAGATAGAAAGCCTGCAGGTGGCGACGGCGCAGCGGATCGCGCAGGGCTATCTGGCCGAAAACGCCACGGCCACCTTCCGCGTCATCGTCAACCCGCTCGTCACCTGGATCTGGATCGGCGGGTTGATCTCCCTCTCCGGCGCCCTGATCGCGATCTGGCCGGCCCGCGGGCCTCGCCGCCGCCCCGCCGCGGACACGGAGCTCGAGGCTTTGAAGGAAGCCAAGTACCGCGAGATTCGCGACGCCGAACTCGACCACGCCGCCGGCAAGCTCTCCGACGAGGACTTCGCGCTGCTCGACGCCGAGCTGCGCAAGGAGGCGGTCGAGATCCTCGATGCGGAGCAACCGGCCGAACCGGTTTAGTCTGAGGTCCGTATGAGCGCTCGACGGCACCTGCGCAACTCAGTCCTGTGCGTGCTCCTCGTCTCCCTGGCGGTGCTCGGCGCGGCGTCCACCGCCCAGGCGGCAGCCGGCTGGACGGCATCCCCCGGCGCCGCGACGGCCCGCCAGGCGCTGCGTTTCTGGACCCCGGCGCGGATGCGCCAGGCGCGGCCGCTCGACGTGCCGAGGTCGGGGGGCGGCGGCCTGGCAAACCAATCCGCTGCGGAGGCCGGTGCCGACCCGGTGCGGGGTCTGGAAGCGGACGCGCGGGCACGCTCGGAGTTCGCCGCAGTCGGCGACCCCACGGCGCCGGGGTTCAGGCAGAACGGCGTGATCTTCGTCGTCCTGCCGGGGGGCTTCGGGCTCGCCCGTTGCTCCGGTACCTCGGTCAACGCTCCCAACCGCAGCGTGGTCATCACCGCCGGGCACTGCGTCAACGAGGGCGGCGCCGGCCACTGGCTCAACCAAGACTGGGTCTTCGTCCCCGGCTACCACGACGGCGTGCGGCCTTTCGGCGTCTTCGTCGCCAAGTGGCTCGGCGCCACCGCTCCCTGGGTCAACGGCGGCAGCGAGAACGCCGACGTCGGCGCTGCGGTGGTCTCGCGCAACGAACGCGGCCAGCGCCTGGGCGCCGCCGTCGGCGGAGACGAGATCGCCTGGAACCTCTCGCCGAACCAGGTCTTCGACGTCCACGGCTACCCGGTTGAGAAGCCCTTCGACGGAGCCACTCAGAGGCTCTGCTCCGGCACCCCGTTCCTCGGCCACGACCTTGCGTCGTTTCTCTGGCCCGGACCGCTCAACCTGGCGCTGACCTGCGACGTGACGGGCGGCGCCTCGGGCGGCGCCTGGACGATCCACGGCAACGTCCTGAACGGGGTCACCAACTACGGCTACGGCGACGACTCGACCACCGATTTCGGCGCCTACTTCGGCGAGGCGGTGCACGCGCTCTACGCGCGCGCCGCGAGGGTGCGATGAAGGCTCGCCTCGCGTGCGCCGGCCTCGCGCTGGCCGCGGCGCTCCTCTTTGCGCAGGCCGCGGCGGCGAAGTCCTCGCCGCCTGCGCCCGCGCTCCTGGCCGGCGCCTCCCAGCTGAGTGACGAGTTGGCGCTCTTGGGTCAGGGTTCGAGCGCGCTTGGCCTGCCACGTGACCAGGCCCTCTCCGAACTCAGGTTCGAGAACAGCGACGGCTACGCGATCACGGTCGTCGCCTACGGCCAGACCGTCGCCCTCGGCGTCACCCGTGCTCATCCTCGGCGGAAAGGTCGCGGCCCCGCTTCGACCGCGACCTATCTCGCCCATGGCAAGGTCACGCCGACGTCGATCGCGGCTTCCTTCGGCGACCGCGGCCGGATCGATCTCCGCTTCCGGCCGTCGGGGCGGAAGCTCCGCGCCACGCATGACGCAGGTTGCAAGAGGCCTGGTGGCGGCGTCCTGGCCCGCTTCGGCACCTTTGCCGGTGAGCTGCGTTTCCGGGGCGAGGGCGGATTCACCTCCGCTGAGGTCCACCGCGTGCCCGGGCGGGCGGTCAACTTCGGCGCGTTGGTCGCCTGTCTGTTCGGCGCGACGCCTCACGGCCAGCGGGCGCTGCTGCCGGCACCGAAGCTCCCCTGGGGTCTTCATCTACCGGGTGCCGACGTAGGGGTCCGTCAGGCGACTCCCCACACCCCCGGCGTGCAGACGCACCCAAGCCATGGCCCCAGGGCCACGACCCTGCTCGCCGACCACAAAACTCCACTGACGCGGACGGTCTTTGCCGCGCAGGCGCGCGGTCGGGGTCAGGTGCGCCTCCTGGCCCTCGAGTCGGCCAGCGAAGGGTCGATCGGCGTGATCCGCTTCGTCAAGGCCCAGGCGGACCCGTCTGTCTTCAGCGTCGACGGCATCCTCTCCAGCGCGAGCATCGCGCCACCGGCGCCGTTCAGCGGCACGGGTGCCTACGAGCAGGGCCCCGGCAACGCAAAGAACTGGACCGGCTCGCTCGCGGTCTCGTTTCTCGGCGCGCCGCACGTACCGCTGACCGGCTCGCCGTTCGTCGCCCGGCTGTCGCGCGGCTGGTAGCCGGCGCACCCTAGAGGCGACTAGATCTTCAGCAGCACCAAGGTGTTGACGACGAAGAGGACCGCGAAGAAAACCGTGGCGCGATCGAGGTTGCGCTCGACCATCGAGCCGCCGCCGAAGGAGCTGCCGCCACCGCCGATCCCGAAGGCGCCGGAGAGCCCGGCGTCTTTGCCGGAGTGCAGCAGGATCAGGAAGATCACGATGCCGGCGATGATCACTTGGAGGACGGCGAGGAGCGTGTACACGCCCGGCATCGTAGCGCGCCCGCGCCCCAAGACGTCCGTCCTGCATCGAGCCCCAAATAGGGGTTCGATGCAGGTTGGAGCCCTTTTGGTCACCGACAGAGCGCGCGTTCGTGTTGCGGTGATTTACAAAACCGGCTAATCTGTCAACCAAGCTGACGATTTCTGGTTATCTGACAAGGAGGAGGCGCCCATGGAGGCTGCCGCGCATGACCACCATCACCACCACGCAGCAGACGTCGAGCTGAGCCCGGCGACCTGGACCGACCCGAAGCGCTACGCATGGCTGCTCGGGCTGATCGTGCCGTCGCTGCCGTTTCTCGCCTGGGGTCTGGTGACGCTCACCGGGCTCGGCGTCTTCTGGTTCTACGGCCCGATGCTCGTTTTCGTGATCTTCCCCGTGCTCGACATGCTCGTCGGCATGGACGCCGAGAACCCCCCCGACAGCATCATCAAGTGGCTCGAACAGGATCGCTACTACCGCTGGTGCACCTACGTCTTCATCCCGGTCCAGTACGCCGGGCTGATCTTCGCCTGTTGGCTCTGGGCCGACGGCGGCCTCTCGACCGTCGACAGCATCGGCCTGGCGCTGACGATGGGGATGGTCAGCGGGATCGCGATCAACACCGCCCACGAGCTCGGCCACAAGCGCGCCGACCTCGAGAAGTGGCTGAGCAAGGTCGCCCTCGCGCAGAGCGGCTACGGCCACTTCTTCATCGAGCACAACCGCGGCCACCACGTCCGCGTCGCGACCCCCGAGGATCCGGCCAGCTCGCGCATGGGGGAGAGCTTCTGGGCCTTCCTGCCGCGCACCGTCGCCGGCAGCCTCAGCTCGGCCTGGGGGATCGAGCGCGCCCGCCTGGGGCGGATGGGCAACTCGGTCTGGTCGATCCACAACGACATCCTCCAGGCCTGGGCGATGACCGTCGGCCTGTTCGCCGCGCTGGCGATCGTCTTCGGTCCGGTCGTGCTGCCCTACCTGCTGCTGCAGGCGGTGCTCGGCTTCTCGCTTCTGGAGGTCGTCAACTACCTCGAGCACTACGGCCTGCTGCGCGGGAAGAAAGAGGACGGCCGCTACGAACGCTGCCTGCCCCAGCACAGCTGGAACAGCAACAACGTCGCCTCCAACGTGCTGCTCTACCACCTGCAGCGCCACAGCGACCACCACGCCAACCCGACCCGCCGCTACCAGGCGCTGCGCCACGTCGAGGAGGCGCCGCAGCTGCCCACCGGTTACGCCGGGATGATCGTGCTCGCCTGGTTCCCGCCGATCTGGCGCCGGGTCATGGACGGGCGCCTGCTCGACCACTACGGCGGCGACGTCGAGCGCGCCAACATCCAGCCGCGCGCGAAGCGCAGGGTGCTCGCCCGCCACGGGAGCGCCGCCGCGTGAGTGCCTTCCGTTGTCCCGGCTGCGGGTACGTCTACGACGAGGCAGTCGGCCACCCCCGTGAGGGCTTCGCGGCCGGCACCGCTTGGAACGACGTGCCGGACGACTGGCACTGCCCGGACTGCGGCGTGCGCGACAAGGTCGACTTCGTGGAGAGCCCCTCCCGAGAGGAGCGCGGTCCGGATGAGGCCGAATGACGCTGCGCGACGCGGCCCCTCCCCGACGTCCCGCGTAGCGCCGCTACGCGGAAGTCGTGTCGTGACCGTCTCGCTTGGTCCTCGACCTCACCGAACTCGCGCTCCTCTCGGTCGTGACTCTCAGGAAAAATGACTGGAGTGCGCACTCCATATCCAGAGGCCGCGAAGGCGTTGCTGCGCGATACCCTGCTCGCCGCCGGTCGCGACGAGGTGCAGCAACGGCCCTGGTCGGAGATCACGATGGCCGAGATCGCCGCTGCCGCGGGGGTCAGCCGTCAGACCCTCTACAAGGAGTTCGGCAGCCGCGACGAGTTCGCCCAGGCGCTGGTCATCCACGAGGGCGAACACTTCCTCGACGCCGTCGACACGGCGGTGCGCGAGCACCTCGACGATCCGCGCGCCGCGATCGGGGCCGCGCTCGAGACCTTCCTACGCACCGCCGGCGAGGACCCGCTGGTGCGGATCCTGCTCAGCGACGACGGCAGCGCCGGCCTGTTGCCCTTCGTCACCACCCAGGGCATGCCGGTCGTCCAGTGGGCAACCGCCCGGCTGACGACGACGATCGAAGCGGGTTGGCCGCAGGCGCCGCCGCCGAAGGCCCGGCTGCTCGCCGAGAACCTCGTCCGCCTTGCGATCAGTCACGTCACCGCCCCGGGCGACTCACCCGAGACCACCGCCGCCCAGACCGGCGAGCTGCTCGGCCCTTTTGTCGACGAGGCCTTGGGCCGCAAATAGCGCGTTTCCGCGAGGTGCCTGGGGGAGGGATTCCGCTGCTCGAGCCTTGAGGGGTGGCGATGCTCCTGATCGACACGACAGCGGCTGGGAATGCCAATGGTAGGGTTCATGGTATGAGAACTACCATTGACAATGCCGGACGGATCGTTGTGCCAAAGGAGCTGCGCAATGCACTGAACCTCCTAGGAGGAGACGAGGTGGAGATAGCGCTGGACGGAGAAAGGCTCAGGTTGACGCCGGCGCCGCGGAAGGCGAAGGTGCGCCGGGGGCCCGATGGGATTCCATCTATCGAGCTTGGCATTCCGCGGCATGGTCCAGAAAAGGTGCGTGAAGAACTGGAACGCGTTCGGCGATGATTGTTCCGGACAGTTCGGTACTCGTGGCTGGTTACGTCGCCGAGCACGATTTCTACGATGTCGCCAAAGCCGCCGTCTTCGAGGTGCGGACGGAGGGTCGCTTGGTGGCCCACACCATGGCTGAGACCTATGCGTTGCTGAGCGCCCCGGCAGGCGTCTACCGCGTGGATCCGCCGGCGGTCCTCGAGTACCTGAAGACGCTCCTCGACGACTCTTTGCCGGTCCAGCCGCGCCCGGGCTCATATCTGGAGGCTCTTGAGCTTCTTTCGGGCGAAGGCCGGGGCGGAGCCACGATCTACGACGCGCTCATAGCCTTGACCGCGCGTGACGCCGGCGCGACGTTGATCAGCCTCGATCGACGCGCAAGGTCGACCTACGAGTTATGTGGCGTCGAGTTCCGGTTCCTCGACGAAGGCTAGGCTCGCGACCGTTTGCCGTGGTAGACGACGAAGCCCTGGCTGAAGCCCATGCGCTCGTAGAAGCGGTGGGCGTCGACGTTGGTCTTGGTCGTGGTGATCGCCATGTCCTCGATGCCGAGCTCGCCCAGGCGCTCCCAGACAGCCTCGATCAGCGCCGCACCGACCCCGACGCCGCGATGATCCGGCAGCACGGAGAGGGTCTCCAGCGCGCCGGCGCGCTCGCCGGTGCGCCACGACGCGTAGCCAGGCCCGGCGGTGACGAAGGCGTAGCCGATCGGGCCGCTCTCATCCTCGGCGAGGACGAAGAAGGTCTCGGGGTCTTCGAGCCAGTGGACGTACTTGGAGCGGCGCACTCGCCAGGCATCGGCAAGGTCGCGCCCGCGGGTTTGCGGGTCGAGCTCGGGGGTGACCCGCACGTGGTGCGCCTGCAGCGCGTTCCACATCGGCTCGACCGCGTCGATCTCCTCCACCGTGTTCTCGAAGCGCAGGCGCATCAGCTCAGACTTCGACCAGCAGGGTCACCGGGCCGTCGTTGACGAGCGCCACGCCCATGCAGGCGCCGAACACGCCCTTCGCCGCGCCGAGGCGCTCGCAGAAGCGGTCATACAGCGGCTCAGCCGCCTCCCCCGGCGCCGCCTCGACGTAGCTGGGCCGGTTGCCCTTGCGGGCATCGCCGTAGAGGGTGAACTGGCTGACGCAGAGCACCTCGCGCTCGCCCAGAGGCTCGTTCATCCTGCCGGCGGCGTCGTCGAAGATGCGCAGCGCTCGCACCTTGTCGGCCAGGCGGTCGGCCTCGGCCTCGCCGTCGTCGCGACCGACGCCGAGCAGGATCAGCATGCCCGGACCGATCTGCGCCACGCGTTCGCCCTCGACGTCGACCGCGGCCTGGCTGACCCGCTGCACGAGCGCCCTCATCGATTCTCCCGCATCGGCGCAAAGCTACACCCGGCGGCATCGGCCATATGCTTCGCCGATGGTCAAGTGGGGAGTCCTCGTCGTCCTTGGCGCCGCTCAGTTCTTGATGGTCCTCGACCAGGCGGTGATGAACGTCGCGATCTCGCAGCTGGTCGAAGACTTCGACACGACGGTGACGACGATCCAGATGGTGATCGCCCTCTACGCCCTGGTGATGGCCGGGCTGATGCTGACCGGGGGCAAGCTCGGCGACCTCTGGGGCCGGCGGCGCGCCTTCACGATCGGGTTGGTCATCTACGGCGCCGGGTCGGCACTGACCGCCGCCTCCTGGAGCGTCCCCAGCCTGACGCTCGGCTGGTCGATCCTCGAGGGGATCGGCGCCGCACTTGTCATGCCGGCCCTTGTCGCCCTCGTCGCCGGCAACTACAAGGGCGCCGACCGGGCGATCGCATACGGCGTCCTCGGCGGCGTCGCAGGGGCCGGCATCGCCGTCGGCCCGATCCTCGGCGGCTGGATGACCACCGACTTCACCTGGCGGCTCGTCTTCGTCGGCGAGGTCGTCGTCGCGCTCGGCATCCTGCTCGGCTCGCGGATGATCCGCGAGCCCGAGCGCGAGCGGGGGGCGTCCGGGCTCGACTGGGTCGGCAGCGTGCTCTCGGCCGCGGGCCTGGCGCTGATCGTCTTCGGCGTCCTACAGGCGAGCAACTGGGGCTGGCTGGCGCCGCGCGCCTCGCCGATCGAGCCCTTCGGCTTCTCCCTGACCCCGTTCGTGATCGCCGCCGGCGCGCTCGTCCTCGCCGGCTTCGTCTCCTGGGAGCGGCGCCGCGAGGAGCGTGGCCTGGCGCCGCTCGTCCACCTCGGGATGCTGCGCGTCCCCGCGCTGCGCGGCGGCATCTCGATGCTGCTCGCCCAGAACCTGATCCTGATGGGGATCTTCTTCACCATCCCGCTCTACCTGCAGATCGTCCAGGGCCTCGACGCGCTCGAAACCGGCGTGCAGATGCTGCCGGCCTCGGCCGGGCTCTTCATCGCCGCGATCGCCGGCTCTGCCCTGGCCAAGCGGTTCGCGCCGAAGCCGTTGGTGCGGGTCGGGCTGTTCGTCGTCCTGCTCGCGATCGGAATCCTCCTGAGCACGATCGAGCCCGAGCTCAACAGCGGCGCCTTCTTCGTCGCCACCGGCGTGCTCGGGATCGGCATGGGCCTGATCGTCTCCCAGCTCGGCAACGTGGTCCAGTCCGCGGTCGGCGACGACGACCGCAGCGAGGCCGGCGGCCTACAGAACACCGCTCAGCAGCTCGGCTCCTCGTTGGGCACGGCGCTGCTCGGCGCGATCGTTATCAGCGGCCTGATCGCGGCGTTCAGCGCCAACGTCGCCGGCGATCCGGCGATCGCCGGCGACGTCAGCAAGCAGGTCGAGCAGCGGATGAGCGCGGGCGCCAGCTTTGTCGCCTCCGCGGAAGTAAAGGCATCCGCGGAGGCGGCCGGCCTCGACACGGCGACCGTCGACGCGCTGGTCGGGCACTACGAAGACGCGCAGCTGAAGGCGCTGAAGACGGCGTTGCTCTTCGCCGCCTTCCTCGTCCTCGCATCGTTCTGGACGACCCGCCGGCTGCCGACCCAGCGTTTCGACGAGCTTCAGGCGGGCCCCGATCCGCCGCACGCCGAGCCGGCCGTAGCCTGAGTCGATGTCCGTTTCGATCCAGGCCCACCCCGGATCGCCCGAGGAGCGCGCCGCCGCGGGCAAGGCCACCCGCACCGCCGCGCCGCGCTCAAGCCACGGCGAGTGGGCGCCGGGGGCCGATCGCGCCGACCCGGTCGAGCTGCTCGAGCGGCAGGCCACCTCGCGCGTCGGGCAGTTGGTGCCGCTGCGCTACGGCCGTATGCTCGCCTCGCCCTTCACCTTCTACCGCGGCGCCGCCGCGGTGATGGCCGCAGACCTCGCCCCGACGCCGCGCACCGGCCTCACGACGCAGCTCTGCGGCGACGCCCACCTCTCCAACTTCGGCGCCTTCGCCTCGCCGGAGCGCCGGCTCGTCTTTGACCTCAACGACTTCGACGAGACCCTGCCCGGTCCCTGGGAGTGGGACGTGAAGCGGCTCGTCGCCAGCTTCTCGCTGGCGGGCCGCGATCGTGGCTGCAAGGGTGCCGAGCGACAGGACGTCGTCTTGGCGGCGGCGCGCGAATACCGCGAGACGATGCGGCGGCTGGCGCGGATGGGCAACCTCGAGTCCTGGTACCAGCAGCTCGACGCGGATGCGATCGCGGCCCGCTGGGCGACGGCGGTGGGGGGCAAGCAGCGCAAGGCGTTTGCGCGCAACGTGGCCAAGGCGCGCGCCAAGGACAGCGAGCGAGCCTTCGCGAAGCTCGTCGAGGAAGTCGATGGCAAGCTGCGTATTCTCAGCAACCCGCCGTTGATCGTTCCGGCCGAGGAGCTTGCCGAGGAGGCGCAGGGGGCGGACGTCGAAGCGCTCGTGCGGGACGTGCTTTCCGCGTACCGCGACTCGCTCCCGGTCGAGCGGCGCGCCCTGCTCGACGGCTACCGCCTGATCGACATCGCCTTCAAAGTCGTCGGCGTCGGCAGCGTCGGCACGCGGGCCTGGATCGCCCTGCTGCTCGGCCGCGACGGCCGCGATCCGCTCTTCCTCCAGATCAAGGAGGCGCAGCGCTCGGTGCTCGAGCCCTACGCGGCGCCGAGCGAGTTTGAGCTCCAGGGCGAGCGCGTCGTCCACGGGCAGCGGCTGATGCAGGCGGCAAGCGACGTCATGCTCGGCTGGGTGCGGGCAAGGGGGGTCGACGGCGAGCAGCGCGACTTCTACGTGCGCCAGCTCTGGGACTGGAAGGGCTCGGTCCAGGTCGAGTCGATGGACGCGCGGGGCCTCACCGCGTACGCGGAGATCTGCGGCATGACCCTGGCCCACGCCCACGCCCGCGGCGGCGACCGGATCGCGATCGGCTCCTACCTCGGCAAGAGCGACGTCTTCGACGCGGCGATGACCGAGTTCGCCGAGGCCTACGCGAACCAGAGCGAACGCGACTACGAGGTGCTGAAGGCGGCGGTCGACACGGGCCGCATAGCGGCGATGGCCGAGCCCTCTTAGCCGCTCCCGGCTTTGAGTACCGATTTGTTTCTTTTACTCATGTTGGATATGAGTGTTAGAGTTGACTCGGGCTGAGCGAGCAGGATCGGGGGAGTATGGCAGTGCCTCCAGGCGATCCGGCAAAATCAAATGGCAGCAGTTCGACCTTCGAGCAGCTGCTCGAGGCGGTCCCCGACGCGATCGTCGGGGTCGATGTCGACGGCAAGATCGTCCTGGTCAACAGCCAGACCGAAGCCCTGTTCGGCTACGCCCGAGGCGACCTCTTCGGGCAAGTGGTCGAGGTGCTCGTGCCAGAGCGCTTTCGCGACGTCCACCCCGAGCACCGGAGCGATTACTTCGACGAGCCAGGGAGGCGGGCGATGGGCAACGGCTTCGAGCTCTACGCGGTCCGCAAGGACGGTACGGAGTTCCCGGCCGAGATCAGCCTCGCCAGCATCGAGACCGATGATGGGGCTCTCGTCATGGCAACCGTCCGGGATGTCAGCGAGCGCGCCGAGAGCGCACGGGAAAGGGCTCTTCAGGAGCAGCTCGCCCAGTCGCAACGACTGGAGAGCGTCGGGCAACTCGCCGGGGGCATCGCCCACGACTTCAACAACATCCTCGGCGTGATCATGAACTACGCGGAGTTCGTCGGCGACGAACTTCCGGAGGGCTCCCAGGCCGGCCAGGACGTCGAGGAGATACGCCGGGCCGCCGAGCGGGCCGCCGCGCTGACCCGCCAGCTGCTGATCTTCAGCCGCCGCGAGGTCGTCAAGCCGGAGCTGCTCTACCTGCGCGATGTGGTTACGGAGTTGGAGAACCTTCTGCGCAGAGCGCTGGGAGAGCGTATTGAGTTGGTCACGTACTTCGGCGAGGAGCGCTGCGGCTTCGAAGCCGATCGCGGTCAGGTCGAGCAGGTGCTCGTCAACCTCGCTGTCAACGCTCGCGATGCGATGCCCGACGGGGGCCGGCTCGTCATCGAGGTCGACAGGGCGGCGCTCGATAGCGAGTACACCGACCTGCACCCCGGGACGGAGCCGGGGACCTACGTTCGCCTGAAGGTCAGCGATACCGGCACCGGCATGGACAAATACACAGTGCGGCGGGCCTTTGAGCCGTTTTTCACCACGAAGGGTAAAGCTGAAGGCACCGGGCTCGGTCTTGCCACGGTCTACGGCATCGCCACGGGCGCCGGGGGTCGGGTCGACATCTACTCCGAGGTCGGCATGGGAACCACGGTCAAGATCCATTTCCCGGCCAGCCCAGAGACTCCCGTTGAGAGCGAGCCTCGGTCTCGGAGCCGCCCCCCGGGGCGCGGCGAGGTCGTTCTCCTCGTCGAGGACGAGCCGGATGTGCGGAGGATGGCGGAGCGCATGCTCACCAAGGGTGGCTACTCGGTGGTCGTCGCCAATGGTGGCGATGAGGCGGTTGAGATCTGCAAACGGCCGGAGCAATCGATCCAGTTGCTCATCACCGACGTGATCATGCCCGGGATGCTCGGCACCGAGCTGGTCGCCCGCGTCAAGGAGATCCGCCCGGAGCTCGGGGTGGTCTTCATGTCCGGCTACAGCCACGAGGTGCTTGCGCCGGGAGCACTGGCTGCCCGGGGCGTCAATGCCTTCATCGAGAAGCCCTTCAACGCCGCTGACCTGCTCTGGACCGTTCACGATCTGCTCGAGGCCGGGGCGGCGGGGAAAAAGGAGGCCAGCCAGGCTCGATGATTCCCGACCCGACGCCGGCAGCGTCACCGAGAGACTCGCATGGAAAGCGCGGGGGAAGGCCCGCCCGAGTACTTGTCACCGACGACCGCCCCGAGATTCTGCGCCTTGTCGAGCGCACGCTCAGTGGGACCTACGAGTGTGAGTTCGCCGGCAGCGTGGTCGATGCGCGCGAGAGACTGACTGAGAGTCGGTTCGACCTCGCCCTCTGCGACATCCAGATGCCCAACGAGTCGGGGATGGTGCTGGTCGAGGAGATCGCGCGGGACCATCCCGACACCGCGATTGTCCTGGTCACCGGGGTCGATGACCACGAGGTCGCCACGCAGGCCTTCCAGTTGGGCGCACATGGCTATCTGGTCAAGCCGTTCTGGCCCGGGCAGCTGTTGATCACGGCGATGAACGCGATGCGCCAGTGCGAACTGGAAGTTGCGCAGCGTGCCCACAGCAAAACCCTGGAGGACCGGCTGCAGACGCTGATGGACAGAGCGCCGGTGCCGATCTACATCAAGGATGGCCAGCGGCGCTATCTGGTCGCCAACCGGGTGGCGCATGAAGTGGCGGGCCTGGAGCCGAACGAGTTGATCGGCCTCACCGACAAGGAGATCATGGCGCCAGGGGCTGAGCGGCTCGTCGGGGAATCCGACCGGAAGATCCTCGCCGGCGGGGACTCTGTCGAGGCCGAGGAAACGCTCGTCCTCGGAGGAGAGGAGAGGACTTTCCTCACGGTCAAGTTCGCCTACGTCGACGATACGGGGCAGATCGCGGGCGTCTCGGGGATTTCCACCGACATCACGGACAAGAAGAAGGCCGAAGAGCTGCGTGAGGAGTTGGCGTCCGCGCAGGCGCAGGCGATCGATGAGCTGACGGCGTCGCGTCAGGAGACTGTCGAGCGCTTGGCGAAGGCGCTGGAGCTGCACGATGAGGAGACCGGTAGGCATGTGAACCGGATGGCGTCGATCGCCGCCTTCCTCGCCGGCCAGGTCGGGCTTGATCGCGCTCGTGTGCAATTGCTGCGGACGGCGGCGCCGATGCACGACGTCGGCAAGGTCGCGACCCCCGACGGTGTCCTCCGCAAGCGGGGCCCACTCACGCCAGCGGAGCGCAAGGAGATGGAGCGCCACACCACAGTCGGCTACGAGATCCTCGCCGACTCCGAGAGTGAGCTGCTACAGCTGGCGGCGACGATCGCGCTGACCCACCACGAGCGCTTCGATGGCGCCGGCTATCCGCGCGGGCTCGCCGGCGAGCAGATTCCGATTGCGGGTCGCATCACCGCGGTCGCCGACGTCTTCGACGCTCTGCTCAGCGATCGCTGCTACCGGTCGGCCCTCTCGGTCGACGAGGCGGTCGCGGTGATCAAAGAGGGGCGCGGCACGCACTTCGATCCACGGATCGTCGACGCTCTTCTCGACCACCTCGAGGAGGCACTCTCGCTTCGTGGTTGACGGGCGGGCCATCCAGCAGGCCCTCGAGCCCGCGCCGTTCACCAGGTCAGATGATTTGACTCGACGCCGTCGACCTTGACCCAGACGTGGGTCCCCACGTAGCCGTAGAGGCATACGTTCGAAGTCGAGGATGACGTCGTGTACTGGTAATAGGAACCGGTTGGCGGGGGGTAATCTGCGTAGCAGGTGACCGTGTGGGAGCCACCGCCGAAATTCGAAAGCTTGACCGTCACATAGGCGCAGGCGGAGGAGCTGCAGCCCGAAACGCTCACATGGGAGCCCTTCGTCACGGTCACCGATTTGGGGCAGGACGAGGTCGACGCCGTCACCGATGCGGTTGCCGAGCGGTTTCCCGCGGCGTCGTACGCATCGACTCCGAGTTTGTAGCTCGTACCACAGGAGAGGCCGGAGAACTTGTAGCTGGTCGAAGTCGTGTTCGCGATGCGCGACCCGTTGCGATAGAGCGAGTAGCCGGCCACCCCGACGTTATCGCTTGAGCCGCTCCAGGAGAGGTTGATCGAGCTTCCCGTGGGGCTCGACGATTTTGGTGAGCCCGGGGTTGACGGAGCCGTCGCGTCTTTGCCGTTGGAGGATGGTGGACTGGGGCTGGGGCTTGGGGCTGGGGTGGGGGTGGGCGCCGGATGGCTGGCAGGCGGGCCGCTCGCGCCGGGCTGGGTGCCCGGCTTGTAGATGAACTTCATGTCGGAGCCGGTGTGCTGAATGTGGAGCCGGTAGATGCCGAACTCGTCGGTCTTTCCCTGGCTGGCGTTGATCCAGTGGCTGCCGCCGTTCATCTCCTTCGTCTGGAAGGTGGTGCTGTTGATCGTCTTGACGACCACGCCGACGTGGCCCCATGTGCCGCTGGTGTGGACGAAGACGGCCCCGGGCACTGGCACCGATCCGGTCGGCAGCCCCGCGGCCTTGGCGGTGGGGTACCAGTACCTGGCATCGCCGTGGACCTTGTCGCCCAGCCAGCGGGCCAGATTCCACGCTCCCCAGGTGCAGTAGCCGGGGTAGCCGGGGTTGACCGCACCGCTTCCACGGCCGCCATGGCGGCCACCGCGGACCCGCCGCCCTTCGTGCCGGAGCGTGTGGATCGGCTCGCCCTGCGTGATCGCGAGCGAGCCGGGAGCGAGGAGCGACGTGTGTTCCTGGCCACGCGGCACGAGAAGGATCGGACTCAAGGTGTGGTTGGCGTGGCGGTGCCGGAAGGAGCAGCCGGTGCGGATCTTCCAGCGGCCGCTGGGCGCACCCGCGGCAACGATCCAGGTCCAGGTTGCGTGTCCTTGCGAGGCGCGCACGGTCGGCAGCCTCACCCGCTGCTTGCGCTTGCGCACCACGGCTGAGCAGCGGGCGCCCGGCCGGGTCGCCAGGGACAGCGACAGGTCGAGCTCATAGCGACCCGAGGGGCGCGCCTTCAGGACCGGCTGGACGGCCAGGCCCGCCGGCCGGTGAGCGACCGCGCTGGGCGCCCCGGACGGCAACGCCGAGGCGACTCCCGTCGCCAGGGCGAGTCCGATGACCATCCCAATTAGAGTGAAAACCCGCCGCATCGCGCGGCATCCTAACAACAGGCCCCTGTGCCGGGCGCCGATCGGTTGGGTAATGAGTCTGCCGGTGCTACAGTCGGCGAAAGCTGAACCGTCACTTTCAGAAGTGCGGCGGGGGAACCCTATGGGAGAACCAGCCAGATCCAGTTCGACCGACTCGGCCTTCGAGCAGCTGCTCGAGGTTGTCCCTGATGGGATCGTCGGAGTAGACAACAAAGGCGAGATTGTCTTTGTCAACCGTCGCACGGAGACCCTCTTCGGCTATACCCGGGACGAGCTGATCGGGAAGCTGGTCGAGACCCTGGTTCCTGAGCACTCCCGCGATCTGCACTCACATCACAGAGCCGGCTACTTCGCCAAGCCACGGGAACGGCCGATGGGCGCAATGTCTGCGCTGCACGGGCGCCGACGGGACGGCAGTGAATTCTCGGCCGAGATATCACTGTCCTATATCGAGACCGACAAGGGCACCGTGGCGACGGCCACGGTTCGCGATGTCACCAAGCGCCGCGCGGCGGAGCTGAAGTTCGACCATTTCCTCGAGTTTGCTCCCGATGCGATTGTCGGGGTGATGCCTACGGGGGAGATCGTGCTCGTCAATCAGCGGGCCGAGGTCCTCTTCGGCTATACGCGGGACGAGCTGATCGGAAAGCTGGTCGAGACCCTGGTCCCCGAGCGTTTCCGCGACCGTCACCCGGGACACCGGGGGAACTATTTCAAGGCGCCGAAGGTACGCCCCATGGGCGGTGGCGTGGAGCTGTACGCCATGCGCAAAGACGGAACGGAGTTCCCCGCCGAGATCAGCCTCTCCAGCATTGGAACCGAGCAGGGCACCCTCGCTACCGTCGCGATCCGCGATGTCACCGATCGTGCCGAAGGCGAGCGCGAACGAACCCTGTTGGAGGAGTTGAACCGAGCGCGGCGGTTGGAGAGCATCGGGCAACTCGCCGGTGGCGTAGCCCACGATTTCAACAACATCCTCGGCGTGATCATAAATTCGGCCGAGTTCGTCCGCGATGAGCTCGAGCCAGACTCGCCGGCGCGTGCGGATGTGGAGGAAATTCGCCGCACGGGAGAACGCGCCGCCGCACTGACCCGCCAGCTGCTGATCTTCAGTCGGCGCGAGGTCGTCAAGCCGGAATTGTTGGACCTTGGCCAGATTGTCTCGGAGCTCGAGAACCTTCTCCGCAAGGCGTTGGGTGAGCGAGTCGAGCTGAAGATTTGCATCGGCGAGGACTTGATGGCGGTCAAGGCAGACCCCGGCCAGATCGAGCAGGTCCTCGTCAACCTGGCGATAAACGCTCGCGACGCGATGCAGGGTGCGGGCCGTCTTGTGATCGAGGTCGAGAACGCCGAACTCGACGACGAGTACGCCTATATGCATCCCGAGACCAATCCGGGTCCGTACGTCCGTCTGAAGGTGAGCGACACCGGCAGCGGCATGGACAAGGAGACCGTTCAACGTGCTTTCGAGCCTTTCTTCACCACCAAGGGGAAGGCGGAAGGAACTGGCCTCGGCCTTGCCACGGTGTACGGGATCATTACCGGGGCGGACGGCCGGGTCGATATCTACTCCGAGCCCGAGATGGGCACCACGATCAAGGTCCATCTGCCGGCCAGCCCGGCCGCCCCCAGCAAGGACAAGCCCCAATCAGGGGACCGGCCGGCGGGCCGCGGCGAGGTGGTCCTGATCGTCGAGGACGAGCTCGGTGTACGACGGATAGCCGAGCGCATCCTCAACAAGGCCGGCTACTCGGTGATCGCCACCTCGGGTGGTGAGGAAGCGATTTACGCCTGCCAACAGGCGGGCCAGGTGATCCACCTGGTCCTGACCGACGTGATCATGCCGGGGATGCTCGGCACCGAGCTGGTCGCGGAGATCAAGGCGATCCGACCGGAGCTCGGGGTCATCTTCATGTCGGGATACAGCCATGAGGTGCTCGCGCTGGAGGCGCTGGCCGACCAGCGCGCCAGCGCCTTCATCGAGAAGCCCTTCAGCACCAGCGAACTGCTCCAGGTGGTCCGCAACCAGCTCGACTCGAGTTCTTAGCCCGACGGCTGCTCGCCTGGCTGGGCCCCCTGGCGGGCGATACTGCCCCAACCACCGCGGCCGAGGAGAACGTCGACCAGCGCCCACACTCGCCATACCGCGAGCCATTGTCGGTATCCCAGGTTGTCGGCGAATGCATAGGCGACCAGCCGCAGTGCCTCGCGGTTGCTGGTGTAGCGCCGAAATGAGAATTCGACGGCGAGCAGCGCGGCCACGGACTGGAGCACGCCAAGCAGTACGGCGACGATCGCAAAGGCGATAGCCGTTTTCACATTCAGGATCCCGAGGACTGCCGCGACGCCGATAACGAGATAGCCGAGCAGCTCGATGACCGGACCGAGCAGCTCGAACAGGAGGTAGAAGGGCATCCCGACCATCCCCACCGTGCCGTAGCGGGGATTGGCGACGACCTCGCGGTGGCGGCGGATCGTGTCGAATAGCCCCTGCTGCCAACGGCGCCGTTGGCCGCTCAGCCCACGGTGGTCGCCGGGCGCCTCGTTCCACACCACAACCTCCGGCACATAGACGATCCGACACGGCTCGCGGCGCTTGCGGAGTATGTGGTAAAGGCGCTGAACAAGCTCAAAGTCCTCACCGATCGCACGCGGCTCAAAGCCACCGACCGACTCCACGGTCGAGCGGTGAAACAGGCCGAATGCCCCCGAGACGATCATCAGTGAGCCAAACTTGCTCCAGGCGAGGCGCCCGGCGACGAAGGAACGGAAGTACTCGACGATCTGCAGCGTCGCCAGCCGACCAGCTGGCAATTTCGGCTCCACCACGGCACCGTCCTCGATCACGCTGCCGTTCGCAATCCGCACGATCCCACCGGTCGCGACGACGCCCTGGGGGTCGTCAAGCAGCGGGCGGGCGATCCGCAGGAGACCGTCGGGCTCGACCAGCTCGTCGGCGTCAAGGACGCACACGTACGGGTAGCGGGCGACGTTGACCCCGGCGTTCACTGCGTCGGCCTTGGTTCCGGCGCTCACCTTGCTGACCACCGAGACGTGTGGATGGCGGCGGGAGCGATAGGTCTTGTGTACCGGCGCGTGGGGAAGCCGGTCTCGCATCGCCACATGGGCGGGCACCACCTCGAATGCCTCCGTGAGGCGGGCGACGGTCCCATCCGTCGAGCCGTCGTCGACGACGATGATCTCATAGCTCGGATAGCGAAGCCGCAGCAGGGCCCGGACGCTTTCCACGATCCAGGTCTCCTCGTTGCAGGCGGGCAGGATTACGCTCACCGGCGGGGTCAGCGGCGACGCGAACGCGGCTTCGACGCCGATGTGATCGCGACGCCGCAGATGACGGACGATGTCGTGCCAGGCGATGGCCGTAAAGATCAAAAGGCAGCCGTTGAGAACCGCGAAATAGAGGATCACCCCGACGCTGAAGACGGAAATCGCTTCGCCGGCCCAGCTCATCGCTCGGCCAGTGCGAGGGCGTCGACGGCCTCTTCGACATGGCTGCCGCCGGAGCCCTGCGCGGCGCGGACGGCCCCCGGGTCGAGGCGCGCGGCGGCCCCGGCGGCGGCGCGTCCCACGTCGAACTCGTCGTTGCGCGCCAGCTCGAGCAGGAGCCGGGCATCCGCTGCGCTGCCGACGGCGCCCAGCCCGTGTGCGGCCTGGACACGCACGAACCAGATTCGGTCGCTGAGCGCTTCCCGCAGGGCATCGTGTTGATCCGGCGTCCCTATCTTGGCGAGCGAGCCGCAGGCTTTTGCCCGCACCTCCGCCGAGGGGTCGCGGAGGTAGGCGGCGATCATCGGCGCGTCGCTGCTCGACCCGACGTAGCCCAGCAGTTGGATGGCGATGGCGCGCAGGTCAGCCTCCGCCTCCGTGGCCAGAGCGCGGAGCGCCGGCGCCGCGCGCTCGCCGAGCTCCAAGAGCGCGCCCGCCGCGGTCACCTGCGGCACCTGCTCCCCGACCAGAGCGCGAACGATCGGCGCCGTCGACTCCCCGCTCTCCAGCCCTCCGAGACTGCGGACGGCGGCGGCACGAACGTCGCGATCCGCATCGCCCAGGGCTTTGAGCAGATCCGGGACCGCGCGGCGGGCGACCATGTCGCCGAGGGCGGATGCGGCGGCCACCCGGCGCCAGGCACGCCTCGACTGAAGGGCCCGCACCTCCTCGCCGACGAGGCCGGCCTGCTCGAAGAAGTCGGCGATCCAGAGACGGGCGTCGCCCTGAACCCATCTGGAATAACGCCCGATCAGGCTGGCGAGCGCACGCTGTTCTCGCCGGCGCATCGATCGCACCCGGTCGAGGGGCGCGGAATGCTCCTCGACGATCGCGATCGCGATCGGCCGCAGTCTCCGCTCGAGCTCGGCCTGTAGCCGAAGACGACGGGTCAGCTGTGTCTGTCGGGCGAGCAGAAAGGCGGTGAGGGCGAGGCCGGCTCCGGCCAGGCCGATTGCCACAACGAGCAGACCCGTAACCACGTCGGCCCTAGCGGCGCCCGAGCACCGCTTGGACCCGTGAGCGGAGCTCCTGGGGGCTGAACGGCTTCTTGACGTAGTCGTCGGCGCCGGCGTCGAAGCCTCGCTGCACGTCGGCCTCCTGGACACGGGCCGTGAGCAGGATCACCGGAATCCCCTTCATGGCGTCGTCCTTGCGCATCTGTTCGGTCACCTCATAGCCATCGAGGAAGGGCATCATCACGTCGAGGACCGCGAGGTCGGGGACGAGCTCGCGCGCCAACCGCAGCGCCTCTCTGCCGTCCTCGGCTCGGGCAACCTCGTAGCCGGCCGCGTCGAGGCGAAACTCGACCAGTCCGCGGATGTCCGCATCGTCGTCCGCGATCAGGACAAGTGGCTTGTCGCGCTCTGGGGCGTTCACCGAGGCGCCTCCGCGGCGGCACTGTCGGTGGCCAACGCCGCGGCGACAGCCTCCCGGAGCTCCGACGGAACGAACGGCTTACGCAGGTAGTCGTTGGCGCCTGCCTCCTCGCCGCGGTGGATCTCCGACTCGCGCACGCTGGCGCTCAGCAGCACGATCGGCATCGCGCAGAGGTCAGCGTCTGCACGGATAGCCCGGGTCAGTTCGTAGCCGTCCATCTCCGGCATCCAGACGTCGATCACCGCCGCGTCCGGCCGCCGCTCTCTGGCGACCCGCAACGCCTGGCGCCCGTCGACCGCGGACGCGATGTCATAGGCAGCCTCCCTCAGGCGAAGGC
Organism: uncultured Solirubrobacterales bacterium; assembly: GCA_963837695.1. Taxonomy (GTDB): domain Bacteria; phylum Actinomycetota; class Thermoleophilia; order Solirubrobacterales; family 70-9; genus VRUE01. The sequence continues at coordinate 271,206 of CAWINZ010000003.1, forward strand.
TGACCAGACTGAGGATGTCCGGCTCGTCGTCGGCCACGAGAACCAGGGGTTGCTCTCGGGCTTCTCGCTCGTTCATCTGCTCACGCTCCTTACAGGTTGATTCGACGCGTTCGCGTCCGTTATGCCGATCTCTTCGATTGGCAGATGCACCCGGAAGTTGGAACCGCGACCGGGATCGCTCTCCACCTCGATCTCGCCACCGTGGGCCTCGACGATGGCCTTGGTGATCGCCAACCCGAGGCCGATGCCCTTGATCTGGCCATCGTTGGCCTGTCTGCCGCGATAGAAGCGATCGAACAGATGCTCGATCTCCTCGGGGCCGATGCCGAGGCCCGTGTCCTCGACATCGAGGACGCAGGTCTCGTCGCGCTCCCGCACGCGGACGACGACCCGACCGCGGGGGGGCGTGAACTTCAGAGCGTTGGAGACCAAGTTGTCGAGCACCTGGCTCAGCCGGCCCTGGTCACCGGAGAACGCGCGCACCCCCTTGCTCTCGACTGACAGTTCGACCCCCGCCTCGATTGCGGCCGGTTGAGAGAGCTCGACGCACTCACGCGCCACCGCCTCGATGTCGACCGCGCCGACACGGATGTCGAAGGTGCCGGAGCCGACCTGGCCGACGAGAAGGAGGTCTTGGACGAGCCGATCCAGGCGTTCGCTGTTGCGCTTCACGATCGCCAGGTAGCGACTTCCCTCCGCGGAGAATTGCTCTCCTTCCACCTCGCTCAGGACGTCGGCGTAACCGACGATCGAGGTCAGCGGCGTGCGCAGCTCATGGGAGACGAGCCCGAAGAACTCCGACTTCAACCGCTCGGCCTCCTGCTCGATCTCCTTACGATCGGTGACGTCGCGAACGAGCGCCATTTCCATCCGACCTCGATCGGTCTCCACCGGGGCAATCGTGATCTCACAGGCGAACTCACTGCCGTCGCGGCGGCGGGCTGACAGCGCATCCCGTTGGAAGCTGCCGGGGACGAGAATCTCGGCCGGTTTGCCGATCAGCTCCTCTTCCCCGTAGCCGAACATCGCCTGGGTCTGGGAGTTGACGACCTCGATGCAGCCGTTCTCGTCGATGCCGATGACGGCGTCGGGCGCCATCTCCAGCATCTGACCGAACATCCGGTCGGCGCGCTGACGGTCGGAGACATCGTGGCCGATCACCGAGGCGCCGACTATCTTGCTCTCGGCGTCGAAGATCGGCGACAGGGTCAGGGCCACCTGGACCAACTTCCCATCCTTGCGCCGACGGACGGTCTCGAAGCGCTCCACCCGCTCGGCGCCGGCGACCCGGCGCAGGAGGTCGGCCAACTCATCCTGCCGATCGGCTGGAACGACGATCGAGATATTGCTGCCGATGGCCTCCTCGGCCGTGTAGCCGTAGAGATGTTCGGCTGCCTGGTTCCAGCTTTGTATCTCACCGTCGAGGCTCTTGCTGATGATCGGGTCGTTGCTCCACTCGACGATCGCGGCAAGCCGGCGCCGGTCCTCGTGCGCGTTCCGGGCGAGCGCATTGGCGCGTTCGCGATCCTGCGCCGAGCGGCGCAGTTGGGAGGCCGTCAGGGCAATCAACCCGAGCATCGAGCCGGTGGTCAGCACGGCCACCCCTGAGAGCCCGACCTGCGGGTCGAAGATCCCCTGGGCCTCACCCTCTCGTGCGAGGAAGCCGGCGAGGAGCGGCAGGACGAACGCAACCGGGGCCAATCGGCGGGCGACCACGGCCCCCGGGTCGTTCCCGCTCAGGAACGCGACGACTCCCCGCCCCGGCCGCAGGAATGCGAGCCCGACGATTGCTACGGACAGCCCGAGGGCCGTCTGCAGGGCCACTCCGGTCCCGCCGCCGGGTTCGTTGCCACGGAGGAAGTCGACGCCGAGGGCCAGGCCGACGAGCCCCGCGATCAGGAACGCGCTCGCGATCGCGCCACTCGCCTGACTCAGCCGCGAGCCTCGTCCGCCGAGATCGAGGCTCGCCAGTGACACTCCGAGGAAGACGAACACCAGTGCCGTCAGCGGCGACGGCCGGCCAGGGTGGCTCCCCGAATCCGCGACCAGCAACCGGTCGAATCCGAGATTGCCGATCAGGTACTCGGCCAGGACCGCTACCCCGAAGACCGCCACCCCCAGTCCGAGCATCAGTCCAAGCCGTTTCAGGCGGGGCGTTCTCAGCGGCGCTAGAAGCAGGATGCTTGCGCCGGTGACGGTCAGGGCCACCGCGGTATTCGCTTTCATCGCTCTGAGGCTGGGCAAGACGCTCTTTAGCGCTTGCACGTCGATCGTCCAGCTGAGCAAGGTGAGCACGCCGATTGCAATGACGGTTACGCCCGCAGCAACGGGAACCAAGTCACGCGCACGTCCAGTGCGCGTCTGAGCGTCCATTACGAACCCACCAGTCGAACTGGGGTTAGCCACCATTTTGTGAACCGGTGTTGAGGGTAGCCCATTACGGAGACATACACCAAAGCCCTCATAAACAACAGAGTACGGTTGAGACGTACCTCATCTGGTCTGTCGAACTCACGGTCAACCATTGCCTGGCTCAACCAACGGTAGGGTGACGCAAAATTGAGTTGCGATGCCGTCAACGCTTCCGACCCTGACGGTGCCGCCATGGGCCTCGGCAATCGCCTTGGCGATCCCCAAGCCGACATCGGCTCTGGATCCCTCAGTGGGTGGAACGTTCGACCCCTGGAAGAACGGTTCGAAAATCTGCTCAAGCTCATCCGGCGCCAGGTAGGTGCCAGAGTTCGTCAGGTCGATCACTGCCTGCGTGTCGGTGGCCGATAGCTTCATCTCGATGCGCTCTTTTGCCGGCGTACACCCGACGGCATTCGCGAAGAGCTGATCGAAAAGCTCGGTGAGCGTGTCGGCGTCGGCGTCAAGCGAGATTGGAGAACCCTTCACGAGGATCAACTCGACGCCTTGCGCGGCGGCTTGCGCGGTCCAGGTGTCGAAGCAGTGCCCGACCAGCTCGCCGAGATCCACGCCCCGACGGTGGACCGCGAGATCCCCGGGCTCGATTGCGTCCGTGAAGGTGAATTTCTCAACTAGGTGAAGCAGCTCGTGGCAATTGCGCTCGACGACTTCCAGGCACTCGTTCTGCTTCTCCACGGTCAGCGTCAGCCTGTGCCGATTGCGCAGCAGATCGACGTAACCCATAATTACCGCAAGGGGCGCCCGCAGCTCAGTCGACAGTGCCGACTGCACCTTCGGTTGAGCCCGATCCAGAACTTGACGGGCCTCGGCTGGGTCGGTCGTGTCCACTGCCAGAACATCGGTCTTCGAGATGGCCATGCGTCTATGTCGTCATTCAGGCGCGGATCCCGCCCTGCCGGTCGTCCATACTTACGGTGGTGGCAGTACCCACCGGTCGAACACGTACGATCAGGGGGTCCTGGGCTGCGTCGAAGCCGGTATAGCCGACTCGGAGGCGAAGGGTTGAAATCGGATCAGGAGCGCATCACCGTCGTTGTCGGCGACGATCACCCTATTTTCCGTGAGGCGCTTGCGACCATGGTGCGCAGGCACGCGCGGCTGGAGCTGGTCGGCGAAGCGGAGACCGGCCGACAGGCGCTTGCCTTGATCAAAGAGCATCGGCCCGATGTCGCTGTCCTCGACCTGCGCATGCCCGACCTCGACGGCGATCAGGTCGTAGAGTCGATTACTCGCGACGGAATCGCGACCCGCGCGCTGATCGTCTCAGGGGACCTCAGCCCTGAGAACGCCTACGGGCTCATCGAGTCCGGCGCCGCCGGCCTTATGTCGAAGACCGAAGGCGCGGAACGGGTCACCGATGCCGTTATCGCCGTCGCTCGTGGCGACACGGTGTTGCCACCCGATCTCCACGCCGGCCTCATGGACCAGATCCGTGACCACGCGGACCCGCGGCAAACCCTGCTCTCCCCGCGAGAGCTGGAGATGCTTGTGGATCTGGCAAAGGGTCTCTCCGCGCCGGAGATCGGACGCCAACGCCACCTCAGTTCCTCAACCGTCAAGTCCTATCTCCACCAGCTCTACGAGAAGCTCGGCGTATCCGACCGGGCGGCAGCGGTAGCCGAGGGCATGCGGCGGGGCCTGATCGATTGACACACGGCCTATCCGTCGCTGAGGCGAGCCCTGCCAGGGCCTTGAGGCCCTGGGGAAAGCCCCTGAGTGAGGCGAGGTGTGTAGACGGCGTAATCGCACCCCTGGATACGGCCCAGGACACTTCGCGGATTCGGCTCCGTCGCGAATCCCACATGGCGCTGCCCCGAAGGCACCTCGCCCTAACCGCCGATGGGCCTAAAAGACGCCTATATGGCCGGAATTAGGCCCATCGGCGGCTTTTAGTCCGGCCTAACGGGATAGGTCCTTATCCCAGGTGGAGAGAACGCCCTCGTCGACCCGATGCAGGACGGCGCTCAGGCTGCTCTTCAGCTCAGGGACCCCGATCTCACGAGGAGCTCCCGCTACGGCCATCTCATGCCCGGTGCGGGACCTGCGCCGGAATTGCCGCTGGTTCGAGTTCTACGCTCAGGTGATGATCATGGAAGCTCTTGGGGTCGCGAGGCTGTTCTCGCCGAAACTTGTCGCCGTTCTCGTGGTGGCCTGTCTCTACTTCGCCCCTCAGCTCGGAGAAGCCGTCCTCGAGCAGGAAGTCAGGGACCGCGAGGCGCAGATCACTTCGCTGTTGAATCACGCCCTTAGCCTCAATCCACCGATTCACCCGCACGGATAGGCGAACGGCCGCCGACGACCGTCTGAACGGCGAGATCCGCCGGCTCGAAGGTGTGCCCCGGCGACGCCGAGCCGCCGTAGGCCATTCGCCACGGCCGGACGACCGAGAAGCCAGCAGGCCGAGACGACCGGGGTGAGCGGTCGATGCGTGAAGCAGATGAGGGATGGTCAGGCCGCGGCCGGCAGCGCCCTGATCCGCTCGAGCGCCTCGACGAACGCGTCCCGCCAGGGCCAGCGGGCGGGCAGGTGCAGGGTGGTGCGCCGGGCGGTGCGGGTGAGCCGGCCCGGCAGCGCGATCAGCCAGCGGCGGATCGTCCGGGCGGCGCGCCAGGTCTCGTCCTCGAGGCCGAGCTGCCCGACCCAACGCGAGAGGTTGTGGGCAAGGCAGGCGATCACAGTCCAGGCGGCGTTGGCGGCGAAGCTCCCCGAGGGAAAGTGGGCGAGCGCCTGATCCTTCAGGTCGCGGATCGCAAGCTCCACCTCGGCGTGGTCGCGGTGCTCGGCGTCGACGGTGTGCATGTCCTCGCTGCGGTTGGTGAGGAAGGCGAAGTGGCGCCAGTAGGCAAACAGCTCCTCCTGGCCCTCCTGGGCGTGCAGGTGGACGCGGCGGACCACCAGTCGCCGGCCGCCGTAGGTGGTCTCGGCGAGCTCGCAGATCCCCGTCTCGGGGTAGTCGGGGACGGGCTGCCAGGCTTCCTCGGGGATCTCGGCGATCCGCTCTGCCATGCGCTTGTGCTGGGTGACGGCGATCGAGAAGAGGCACCCCGTCTTCTCCAGGTAGGCGATCACCTTGCCGGAGTAAAAGCCGGAGTCGGCCCGGAGGAGGATCTCTCCTTCGGCCCCGGCCCTTCGCACCCTGGTGATCAGCTCTTCGCAGAAGCGCAGGGCGCCGCGCCCCGACGCCGCCGCTCCCTTCCGCGCCCGCACGTGCAGGACCTCGCCGGTGCCGCCGCGCGTGGCGAGCAGCGGGTGATAGCCCCGCACCCCGGTATAGCCGCGGGAGGCGCCCTGCTTCTTGGCGCCTTTGGCCTCGCCGAGGAAGGAGTCGACATCGATCACCAGGCGTCCTTCTCCGGGACCCGCGCCCATCGCCCAGGCGCGCCTTATGGCCTCCGCCAGTACCCGGTCGAGCTGGCGGACGTGGCCGAAGGTGAAGGCGCGCAGGAAGGTGCCGAGCGTGGATGGCGCCATCGCCTTGTGGCCGAGCAGCGCCTCGGTGGCGCCAGCGCGCAGCACGTCCGTGTCGTCGATCGAGTCCGCACCGGCGACGATCGCGTGCAGCAAGGTCAGCACCTTGCGCCCGGGACGGGCGGCGCCCGACCGCTCCCCGAGCTTGACCATCGCATCGACCAGCGACTCGATCCCGAGCCGCCTGCTCAAGGTGGCGATTAAGGCCAACCCGGCGTTGGCGATCAGCCGCTCGTCGTCGAACTCCACGCGCATCGAGTCAGGACGCACGGACCTCGCAACTGCCTTCACCATGTGGGTGACCTCCTGATCGAGGGCCGCGGCTGCCTCAATCAGCCGCTTCATGCCCCTTCAGGAGGTCATTTTCATGACGGGAGCGGACGGATCAGGTGTGGTGAATCGGTGGATTGAGGCTTAGATCGGCTTTCGCCGGTTCGCGGCAGCATCACGGCATGGGCAAGATGTCTGGGCGGCACCGGACTGGCGCACCGACTGGCGCACGAGACGGCTCGGCCGGATCGCGCTGATCCCTTCTAACGCAGAAACCCCCGCTTTGCGGGGGTTTCCGATGCGGCTGAATGGAGTCGAACAATCACGTCCCGTAAAGGACACAAGCCCCTCAAAATCGCTGGTTTGAGGGGATCTAGGGTTATGTGCGGTTCTCTGAGGTGATCTCAGGTGCTCTGAGGTGACGTGAGATAGCGCGAAATTGGTCCGTCAGACGGTCCGCTGGGGTCGTGCCCGAAAACGCGGCAGCCCCAGGGGACTACGTGAACGCGGCTTCGACCAGCCGTAGATCCTCACCGGATGGTCAAGGACTCTCACGGAGCGCCGAACATCGCCTCCAGGCGTGCCGCGAGGGTGACGTCGCCCTCGACGCTGCAGCGCCCGGCGACCATTGCGGTCAGGGGGTCCTGCTTACCCGCCAACACCCGTACCCAGTCCGCGAGACCGAAGTGGATCGTCACCGCTGCGTCTAGCGGCGCCGGCTCGATCAGTCGCGCACGGCCGGCGCGGGAGTCGACCTCGATTGCCCAGCGCCATGGAGAGTCGGGGGGCGGCTCGATCGCGTAGGGCTCCAGCTCGTAGGCGATCATTCCGCTGAAGCCGCCGGCATGGGCCGGCTGGAATCCGCGTGCGACACTTTTCATCAGTGCTCGCTGGCGTCGCGGCTCGGCGAAGCGGCGCTCGAGCTCGGCGTCGTCGAGCCCGGCTGCCATCGCCGCCAGCGCCCGCCGCGTTCCCCTGGTCCTGATCGCCCGGATCGGGCGGGACCGCTGCTCGGCGGCTCGCGCCGGCCTCGGCGGCTTTCGCCCCTCGAGCTCGGCTCTGACTTCGGCCGCGCAGCGCGCGACCAGGCTGAGGCCGTATCGGGCGGCCATCTCTTCGCCCTCGGCGAGCGCCGCCTGCGCCTCCTCGGCGGCGCCGCAGCGATGCAGCGCGCTGGCCAGGTCCACCCGAGCCCATGCTCTGGTCAAGACGAGGTCGAGCTCGTCGGCTTGCTCGACCGCCTCACGCAGCTCCTCGATGGCAGCCTCCGGCCTGCCGGCCAGGAGCTCCAGGCGGCCGATCAGCCACTCGGGCAGGTTGCCGAAGAACAGCGAGGGCGGCGCCTGGATCAGATATGGGCGCAGCGGCTCCAGCAGAGTCCGCAGTCGCTCTCCGGCAGCCTGGTCGCCGATCTGCGTTGCGGTCAAGGCGAGGTAGCACAAGCCGGCGGGCACGTGCCCGTCCGGCCGTCGGATCAGCGCCAGGTCGGCGGAAAGCGCTTTCTCGAGCCGCTCGCCCGCGATCTCATCCTCTCCGCCCAGGGCCGCGCCGAAGGCGACCAGGGTCGTCAGCGACCCCTGCGCGACGACGGCGTCCATCACCTCCCAGAGAGCGCGGCCCAGCTTCGCCTCGGCGTCGAACATCAATCCGTTCACGGACAGGAACGTGAGCTCGACCGAAACCTGGATGTCCGGGCGCAGCCGCCGCAGGACCGCTCCAGCGCGACGGACCAACGCCTCGCCGCCCGCGCGGTCGCCGCGATCCATCAGGCGCGAGCCACGACAGACGTCCAGCTCCCAGGTGAAGCGAGGGCTGCCCAGGCGCTCGGCGATCTCCCCGGCGCGCTCGATCGCCGCTTCGCATTCCGGTATGCGACGCAGCGCGTAGTGGGCCACCGCCGACCACATCACCGTGCGAAACAGCAGCTCCTCGCGTCCGCAGTCCTCGGCGATCTCGACCAGCTCAAGGATCTCCCCGAACATGCCGTAGACGGCCATCGGGTCGGCGCCGCGGGAAAACTCCGCGGCCAGTCGCGTGAAGCGTGCCAGCACCTCCGATTCGCCGTCGCGGAGGCGCCTGCCCAGCTGCTCGGCACGCCTGGCCAGCTCGGGCATCACGTCGTCGTCGTCGGTGAACGCCAGCAAATAGGCGAGTCGGAAGGTGATCCGCAGTGCCAGGCGCGGTTCCTCCTCGCCGAGGGCCTCGAGGGCCTCGCGCAGGAGATCGACCGCCGTGGTGTCGCCGGTGTCCACCTCCCAGCCGAAGCCGACGTCGCCGCCGGCGAAGCCGAGGGCGGCACGGGCGAGCAACGCGGAGTCGCCGATCGTTCGCGCCGCGTCGCCCGCGGCGCGAAAAGCCTGGCGCGCGCGGACCAGGTCGGCGGCGAGCAGCTCCTGCTCGCCGAGCTCCAACAGCACCGGGGCGCGGGCAGAAAGGTCGCTGTCGGGAAGCAGGGCGAGCGCGCTGCGCATGTGGTGGGCGGCCTGCTCGTGATCGTGGTCGGCGGCGGCCGCCTCGGCCGCCGCCTGGTGGGCGGCTGTCGCCGGCTCGGGGCCGGCCACGGCCAGCGCCAGGCCGTAATGGCGCGCCAGCTCGGCCGGCTCCGCGCCGGGCTCCTCCTCCAGCGCCCGCGCTATCGCGAGGTGCAGGCGCGCCTGAGCCGCGTCGCCGGCGCCGGCGAGCAGCGCCTCGCGGATCAGGGCGTGGGGGAAGGCGATCGTCGGCTGGGCCGTGGCCACGTCGTCCACCAGTCGCTCCGAGAGCGCCTCCGCCACGGCGCGGTCGGCCTCCTCGGGCTCGAGGCCGGCGACCTTAGCCGCTAGGGCGATCGGCGCAGAGGGGCCGATCGCCGCAGCCGCGCCGAGCAGCTTCTCGGTCTCGGGGTCCAGCCGACCCAGCCGCTCCTCGACGAGATCGCCGACCGCGTCGGGCACGGGCGCCTCCTCCAGCGCCTCGGTCTCCCGCAGCGCGCCCTGGCTGTCGAGGTCGCGCGCCAGCTCCCCGGCGAAGAACGGGTTGCCCGAGGTGCGCTTCTCGAGCCGCGCCGCGAGCCGCGGCGTGATCGCCCGCCCCAGCCGGGCCCCGACCAGCGCCGCCAGGCCGGAGGCGTCCAGGCCCTCCAGGCGCAGCTCGCTGAGGTCGCCGGTGCGGCGCAGGTCGGCAAGCGCCCGGGAGACGGGATGCCCGCGCCCCATCTCGCGATCGCGCGCGGTCACCACCAGCACCATGCGGTCCGGCGCGCTGCCCAGCAGGTGCTCGAGCGCCTGGGCGGATGCCGCGTCGCACCAGTGGGCGTCGTCGAGCACCAGGTGCAGCGGCGATTCCCCGGCAGCGCACGCCAGCGCGGCGCTGATGCCGTTCAGCAGCCGGTAGCGAGCACCCTCTGCGGCCACCATCGCCCCGGCCCCGGTCCGCTCGGCGACTCCGGCGTGCTCGCCGAGCTGTGGCACGAGTGCGGAGAGCTCGGGCCCGGCCGCGTCGGCGAGCCGCGCGCGCCAGACCTCGTCGCCCGCCAGCGCCAGCTCGCCGATCGCCCGCACCCACGGCTCGAAGGCGATGACCGGCTCGGGCGGGCAGCGCGCCAGCGCCACCACCGCCCCCTGAGCATGCGCATCGGCGGCCGCTGCGGCCGCGTGGCGGGTCTTGCCGATTCCCGGTTCTCCGAGGATCAGCACCGCTCGGCGTCCAGGGCGCGGCGCCGTCGCCTCATGCAACATGCTGATCTCCCCGTCCCGGCCGATCAGCGGCTCCTCGGCGTATGCGGCGAGCAGCCGTGGCATCGAGATGTCGACCTGACCGACAACCTCCTCCTCCGCCGCGCGGCTCTCGGGCGCCTCGGCGCTCACCGGCTCTACGCTGTCGGCTGCCAGGTCTCGCCAGCGCAACTTCGCCGCCCGCACAGGGGTCGGCACGCCCTTCAGCTCGAAGTCGCGAGCCGCATCCAGGGCCACCCCGTCGCGCGAGGCTACAAGGCCTGCCACTAGCTCCTGCACCAGGACCTCCCCGGTTCCAGCCGCAGACGACAGTCGGCTCGCGATCACCACGGTCATGCCGTGCAGGTCCTCTCCGTCGGGGATCGGCTCGCCCGCTGCCACTCCCACCCGGGCGGCGATCCCGATCCCACCGTGGGCGGTGTCCAGGCGCTCGACCGCCGTCTGGATGGCGGCGGCGGCGCGCAGGGCGCCCAGGGCGCTCTCGAATCTCGCCATGGCTCCGTCGCCGAGCGTCTTCACCACCCGACCTCCGGCGAGGGAGACCGCAGTGCTCACATCCTCCTGATGGGCGCGGCGCACTCGCTCCATGCGATCGTCGCCCAGCTCGGCAAGCAACGCGGTCGAGTCGACCAGGTCGCTGAACACGACAATCGCCACCCCGCTCATCCGGGAATCTTCTCGCATTACCTCACATCAGTGTGAAAGGTCAGCGGCGGGTCCCCGCTGTCAGGCGATCCAGGATCTCCTCACCGTGCTCCTCGATCGGCAGGTGCCCTCAGTGGCGGATTGCGCACGGTTGCCGATGGTGCCCGCTCACGCGGGCGGGCGGCAGGCGGCAAAGCCGCGGCCGGCGAAAGGCGCCACCCCCCAGTACACGCCCCGCGGGCGGCGGCGCCGGGCAAGGGCTACCCACACTGCGATGCCAGCGCCGATCCCTAACCCGACTGAGGTCAGTTTGCCCATCGGCGGCCAACCTATTCCGGCCTCTGGGGAAAACATCGGCCAGCCGGCCAAACCGATCGGTACCCAAACTCACCGCGAGAGGCGGGCGAGCTCGACTCGGTTGGCCACCTCAAGCTTGCGATAGACGTTCGAGAGGTGGAGCTTCACCGTGCTGCGCGAGACGAAGAGCTGTGCGGCGATCTGCGGATTGGACATGCCCTCGGCGGCGAGCTTCGCGACCTGCGACTCGACCGGCGTCAGGCTCTCCCAGCCGGCGGGCGGACGGTCGCGCGGCCCCCGGCCGCGCCGCGCATAGGCGATCGCATCCTCCAGAGCGAGCCCTTCGCCCTGCATCCAGGCTGCCCGCCAGGTGTCTCTGTCGCCGTCGAGCTTTGCGGCGATCGCTCCCAGCCGGTCCCTCGTCATCGGGGCCGGGGCGAAGTCAAGGCGGTCGTAGGCAGATGCAGCCGCTGCGGCGAGCCGGGCCGAGCGCTCCAGCTCTCCGGTCTGTGCCGCGGCCAGCGCCAGCTCCTCCAGCGTCTCCGCCGCATCGCGCTGGAGGCCCTGTTGGGCGCACGCTTGAAGCGCGAGATGCAGAAGCTCCCGGCCGCGGTCGATTTCACCGGTGTGCAACGCGGCCGATCCAGCGAGGCGCCGGCTGAGCGCGGTCAGGCGGATGCTCCCGGAACGCTCGGCGATAGCTTCGAGCTCGCGGCACTCGGCCTCAGCTTCTGCGATGTCGCCCCGCTCGAGCCCAACGCGGGCGAGCGTCTCGCGCGCCAGCGCCTGCGTGTGCAGGTGCGGCATCGCCAGCAAGCGGCTGGCCCGTTCCCGCGCCGCGTCGAGGTTTGCCGCGTGCAGCTCGGCGACCATCAGCGCCACCTCGATCGCCGGCGCCGCGACCAGTGCGCCCGACTCCTCTGCTCGCTTCATCGCCTCGGCGCCCTCGCGGCAGGCCTGGCCGCTCTCTCCCAGCCGGGCAAGCGCCTGGATGCGGAAGCCGAGCGCCTGGAAGTGCGTCATCGTCGGCTGGTCGCCCTCCAGCTCGAGTGCGCGGTCGGCGTGCTTGAGCGCTTTCCGCGGCGAGCCGACGCTTATCTCCGACCAGGCCGCGGCCTGCTCCGCCCAGGTGCGCAGCCTCGGGTGGTCGCAGGCGGGCCGGATCGCGAGGAACTCCTCATACGCGTCGGGCACGAGATCGAAGCGCTCGCACAGGCCGGCGGCGATCGAGAAGTTGACCAGCGCGTACGCCAGCGCAATACGGCGGCCGGAGGATCGCTCGAGCGCGACCGCCCGCTCGGCGCAGCGGAAGCCCTCAGTGAGATCCGCGCCGGTCTGGATCAGCACCGTCGAGCAGAACAGCAGGCCGGCTGCCTCCGCCTCCGCGTCCCTCAGCTCGGGGAGCAGGGTGAGCGCCGTCTGCACGTCTGCCAGCGCCTCCTCGTACTCCTCCGCCAGCAACTCGAAGACGGCTGTGCCGCTGTGCAGGACCGCACGACTTGGCGCATCGCCGTCCATGCCGGAAGAGGAGAGCGCCGCAGCGCATGCGGCGCGGCCCTCCTGGAAGTGCTCGCCCAGCACCCAGTGGCGCATCAGCGAGGCCGCCATTCCCGTCGCGGCCTGCGGGTCTCGACGGGTCGCTCTATCGAGGGCGCGACGCAGGTTCGCCGCCTCCCCGTCGATCAGGCGGTGCCCGTCTGCCTCTGCCAGCAGCTCGTCGGCCTGGGCCGCGTAGTGCCCGAACCAGGCGAGGTGGCGGGCATTCGTTTCATCCTCTTCGTCCTCGAGCTCCAGCAGGTGGGCCGCGTACTCAGAGACCGTCTCGAGCAGCGTCCAGCGCTTTGCCTCCCGGTTCCCCGGCATCGCGACCGTCAGGCTCTTCGCCTCGAGGGAGTCGAGCAGGCCGCGGACCAGCTCTTCGCTCAGGTCGGGCGTCGCGACCGCGCGCGCGGCCTCGACCGTGAAGCCACCGGCGAACGCCGAGAGGCGCCGAAAGAGCTGTTGATCGCGATCGCTCAGGAGGCGGTAGCTCCACTCCAGCGAGGCGCCCAGCGAGTCGTGCCGGGACAGCTCGACATCGCCGGTCGCGCCCGAGACGCGTCGCTGTGCGAGCTCCTCGGCCATCCGCTCGGCCGAGACCTCCGGCAGTCGCCCCGCGGCAAGGCAGAGGGCGAGCGGCAAGCCATCCAGGGCGCGGCAGACCTCGGCGGCGGCAGCCGCCGAGCGCGGCGTGAGCTCGAAGTCGGGGTGGGCGTGGACCGCGCGATCGACGAACAGCCGCCCGGCGTCGGAGTGCATCAGCGCCGCCAGGGCGTTCCCTGTCTCGGGCTTGCCCAGCGGCTCCAAGGCGAACGCCCGCTCGGCGTCGAGCCCGAGTGGCTCCCTGCTGGTCGCGACGACCCGCGCCCGCGGCGCCGCTGCGAGCAGCTCGGCGACGACGCGGGCCACGTGCGGGAGTAGGTGCTCGCAGTTGTCGAGTACGAGGAGGGGAGGGGGCTGCGCGCCGGCGCACTCGAGCAGCACATCGCGCGGGCTGCGCCCGAACTGCTCGCGGGCACCGAACGCGCGCAGGAGCGCGTCGAGCAGCTGCTCCTCGCCTGAGACGCTTGCGAGCATCGCCGAGGCGAACTCGACCCCGTCATCCTTTCCGACGACGCGATCGGCCAACTCGAGCGCCACTCGCGTCTTGCCGCATCCGCCGGCGCCGGTGATCGTCAAGAGGCGCGCTTCGGAGAGCATCGCCTCCAGCGTTGTGAGCTCCTCCTCGCGGCCGATCAGCGGACTCCTGCCCACCATAGGTCGCCGATCCTGGCAGAAAGCGTGGAAACTGGCCACCTGGCCGTGGTTTTCGAAGCGCCGCCATGGTCAGCTTGCAGCCAGGTGTCACTTTCGATTCGAGATCTTCCAGGCCCTCGCGGCCTGCCGTTGCTCGGGAGCCTTCACAGGCTCGGCCTGCACAATGCTCACCTGGTTCTCGAGGAGTGGTGTGAGCGCTACGGGCCGCTGTACACCTTTCGCGCCGGGCCCCGCAGGATCGTCGTCGTCGGCGATCGCGAGGAGGCCAATGCGATTCTCCGCGACCGGCCGGAGGGCTTCAGGCGGGTGCGCGAGGTCGAGGTCGTCTTCAAGGAACTGGGCTTCCACGGGGTGTTCTCCTTCGAGGGGGAGGACTGGCGGCGCCAGCGGCGTCTCGCGGTGACCGCCCTGAACTCGAACCGCCTTCACTCCCACTTCTCGATCATCGGCACCGCCGCCGGGCGGTTGCGCCGCCGGCTCCAGGCCGCCGCGAGCTCGGGACAGTCGATCGAGATCCAGCGGGAGCTGACCTCCTACACCGTGGACATCACCACGGCGCTCGCGTTCGGCGTCGACGTCAACACGCTCGAGCGGGGCGAGGACGAGCTGCAGCGCAACATCCAGTTCGCCTTCGAGATGCTCGGTCGCCGCGTCCTCTTCCCGGTTCCCTACTGGCGATGGGTCCAGCTTCCCGCCGACCGCAGGCTGAAGCGCGCGCTCGCCTCGCTCAAGGTTGCGGTCGGTCAATTCATCGACGAAGCGCGAGGACGGATCGAGGAACGCCCCGAGCTGCGCGAGGCGCCGACGAACTTCCTCGAGGCGATGCTTGCCGCGCAGGCGATCGACGGGAGCTTCAGCGATGAGGAGATACTCGGTAACACCCTCACGCTGCTGTTCGCCGGTGAGGACACCACTGCGCACTCCTTGGCTTGGACTCTCTGGTATCTGGCGAGGGAGCCGAAGGTCCAGGAGCGTTGGGCGCAGGAGGCCGCCGAGGTGCTCGGCGACGCACCCGTCCCCGCTGACCACGAGATGGCCGCTCGGTTTCCCTACGGCGAGGCCGTGCTGCGGGAGTCGATGCGCCTCAAGGCGGTGGCGCCGGCGTCGATGTACGAACCGCTCGCCGATACCGAGATCGCGGGCGTGCGAATCCCCGCGGGAACCCGCATCGCGATCCTCGCACGCCGGATCAACCGCGAGGCCGGCGGACCGGAGTTCGACCCCGGACGCTGGCTGGACGGCGACCGGGCCCCCGATCAGCGCTCGTTCCTGACCTTCGGCGCCGGGCCGCGGTTCTGTCCCGGAAGGAACCTTGCGATGCTCGAGGCCAACTGTGCGCTGGCCACGATCGGCCGGGGCTTCGAGCTGGAGCTGGACGAGAGCGGAGGCGCCGTCGAGGAGTTCCTCGGCTTCGTGATGGTGCCACGGGGCCTGAAGGTGCGAGTGCGCGAGCGCCAGCCCGGCAAGGGCCTTTCGACGGTCGGCTCCTCGGCAGCGTCGTGAGCATGCCGACGCTCCACGCGTTCCCGAATCGAATGCATCGCCTTCGCCTTGCCGCGCTCGCAGCAGGAGGGTTCGTCCTCTTCCGGCTGTTCGCGGGAGGCTGCGAGTCGACGTGCGGTCGGGCGCGGGGCGCTGATCGCTCTTGAACCCCGCTATGCGGAGTTTTAGATGCGGCTGAATGGAGTCGAAGTCTTCGGCGGAGGGTGGCGAAGTGCCCCATCCCTTTTCAAGCTCGGCAATCGGCGTGATCGGCGGCTCAAGCGTCACGCCGCCCATCCGGTCGGGAACGACCTCGTAGCGACGGCCGTCGGTCACCACGAGTTCGCCAACGGCGAGATCCAGCTGCCTAACCCGAGAGGACACCCGTTCGCTGGTAGTGCAGACAATTCAGCTACCCTGCATTGCGTGACGATCGGCAATTGGCAGGCGGTCGAGGGGCAAGACGCGTCCGTGCAGGCGATTCTCATTCGTCATGTATCATCTTGGCCATCCCGCCTCCCTTTGGGGGGCTTTGGAATCGGGTCCCATTGGGACCCTTTTTCTTTTCATCATGCCGAGTCAGCCAAATAGCGTCGCGGCGTTTATCGATGTCGGCTTTCTCACCGCCGAGGGAGCGCGGACCCTGCAAGCGCCTCGTCGCGCGGTCAAGCCAAACGCGCAGGGTTGCGTCGATTGGATTCGCGGCCACTTCGCCGATGATCTCGGCTCGCGGTTCCTTCGCGTCTATTGGTATGACGGTGCCTTTGATCCGCGAGACCATCGCTACGAGTCGCAGCGACGCTATTTCGATGCCATCGGTTCAACTCCGGGCATCCAGCTCAGGCTGGGCCATCTCCAGGAGATCAAACCGCGCTGGCAGCACGCCTTGCGGAAAGCTCTGGACGCGTGTGGCGTTGACGAGGATCAGTTCGGCCAGCACTTCTCGATGCGGCCCGAGGTTCGTCAGAAGGGTGTCGACACGCGTTTGACCCTCGACCTCGTTCGCCTCGCACAGCGCCGCGTATACGACACGGCGCTGCTTCTCGCGGGGGATCGCGACCTTGCCGAGCCCGTTCGCGTTGCTCAGGACGAGGGCGCTCTCGTCACGTTGGCTGCACCACTTCGGGCTGGAATTGCAAGCGAGCTACGGCAACTCGTGGATCTCCATGTCAAGCTGGATGCTGAGGACCTACGCACAATGCTCAACGTGCGCGAGCCGGATACCGAGGAACCCGCTAACCGATCAACCACAGTCCGTTGAGCGCCCCAGTGGATCGCATCGCCATAGAAGATCGTGGAGAGCGTGTGCTGCGGTGACATGTGGACTCGATCTGGATGCCACCCGCTGTTTTCGGCGGTGCCCTCCCGAATCAGGTCCAGTTCGGGGGCGCGGGCCTCGTCTCAGGCCGGTTGTTCGACAGCTATCAGTCGCAGTCGTCGGTGATGTGAAACAGGCCGCGCTGATCCGTCCTGACCGCGCGCAGCTTTTCCCGTAGCTCGGCAGCCGACATGCCATGGAAGCTGAGGTTGCCGCCGCACGGCTGCCGGCCGCCCTGCCGGGCTCCGACCGGCCGACTTGGGCCACGGCGTTCTACGCGGGCCTGCGACGCGGCGAGTTGCAGGCGCTCAGATGCTGCGACATCGACCTCGTGCGCGCTGAGTTCGCCGTACAGCGCTCCTGGGACCAGCACGAGGGGCCGATCTCGCCGAAGTCGAGAGCCAGCGTTCGGACCGTGCCGATTCTCGCTGTGCTGCGCGGCCACCTTGAAGCCGCGTCTGGGAGGACGCCAACGCCATCGAGCGGGAGAAAGCGGCTGCTGGTGGGCGCGAGCCCGTCCTGGTGTCGCCGATGACGCTCCACGAGTGCCGCCATACCTTCGCCTCGTTGCTGATCGACGCTGGCGTCAACGCCAAGGCGACTCAGGAGTTCATGGGCCACGGGACCATCGAGGAGACCTTCAACCGCTACGGCCATCTGATGCCCGGTGCTCGCGACCACGCGCGGGAGTCGTGGATGCCTACATGGACTCCTTGACGCGTAAGAGCAAGCGGAAAAAGACACGTCAGCTGCGTAGCAGTTGACTAGGCCGGGGTCCAGGGGGGCGGCTATGAGCCCCCCTGGGCGTTTGAACCGTCGTTACGACCTCGATCTATATGAAGGCATGAACTAACAAAGGGAGCATCGCTCACTTTTTTGGTCAATCGCGCGACGACGGGAGAGCGGTTGCGGCTGATCGTTCGGGTACTACATCCGGGTTGGCTACCGGCCCCCGGTTTCCATCGGTGAAAGGCCCGACCTGCTTCGCACAACCGACATGGGCTTTCGGCATCTGCGGATCACCGTCGACTATGTGCGACAAGTTTTTCGTCGCGACCGGACGTCAACCGAAAGGCGCGGCGTGAGCGCGGACTGGCGCACCAACTGGCGCACGAGCCGGAATCGAGCGGAGGCGCTGATCGCCGTCCAACGCAGAAACCCCCGATTTCCGGGGTTTCCGATGCGGCTGAATGGAGTCGAACCATCACGCCCCGTAAAGGGCACAAGCCCCTCAAGCTTGCGCGTCTACCAGTTCCGCCACAGCCGCGTGGGGATTGCGATTCTAGATGTTTGGCGATGACGGGGCTTGCGGTGTCGTGGGCGGGACGCTGCGCGGGCGGGTTTGGCTTGCACGCGTCCGGATCGGGCGGTACGCTGCGAACAAGTGTTCGAACGCCTTCGCTTGTTTGACGACGACGAGGAGGATTGCTCGGTGGACCTGGACCTGACCAAGAGGCAGAAGGAGATCTTCGACTTCATCCGCCGCTACGCGGAGAAAACCGGCTATCCGCCGACCGTTCGCGAGATCGGCAAGGCGGTTGGGCTGCACTCCTCCTCGACCGTGCACGCGCACCTCGCCAACCTCGAGAAGATCGGGCTGCTGCGCCGCGACCCGTCAAAGCCGCGCGCGATCGAGCTGCTCATCGACAAGGCGAAGAAGACGATCAGGCCCGACCAGTCGGGCCTGCCGCTGCTCGGCCACGTCGCCGCCGGCGCGCCGATCCTGGCCGAAGAGAACATCGAGGAATACATCGAGATCCCCGACGTGGTCGGTGGCGAGGAAGGCGACTATGTCCTCCGCGTCCGCGGCGAAAGCATGAAGGAAGCGGGCATCTTCGAGGCCGACTACGTCATCGTCCGGCCGACCGACGACGCGACCGACGGCGAGATCGTCGTCGCTCTGATCGGCGAGGAGGCGACGGTCAAGCGATTCTTCCGGGAATCCGACCACATCCGCCTGCAGCCCGAGAACGAGACGATGGAGCCGATCCGCAGCGCCGAGGTGTCCGTCATCGGGCGGGTCATCGGCGTAGTAAGAAAAGTTTGACGCGGCCTAGGGCCACTTCCCCGACTCGATGAGTCGCTTGTAGCGCCGCTGTCGTCGCCGCGCGTCGCGCATAACCAGCGGCAGCAGTCGCAGGGCGAGGCGGGGGAAGAGATCGAAGAGGCGCAGTAGCGGACCGCGCCAGCGTGGCAACACGAGCAGCGGCCGCGGGCGTTCGGTCAGCCTGCCGACCGCGGTCGCAACCTCCCCTGGGGTGAGCAGCTGGCCGGAGAAGGAGCCGGCCGCCGCGGGGTCGTCGAGCTTGTCCTCGAGCATCGGCGTCCAGATGCCGTCGGGGCAGACGGCGGAGAGCTGCACGCCCGATACTCCGGACCGGCGCAGGTCGAAGAGGGTGCCGAGGGTGAAGGCCATCGCCGCGTGCTTGCTCGCCGAGTAGTTCACCTCTCCCGGCGCCGCGACGAGTCCCGCCAACGAGATCACGTTGATCACGTGGCCACGTCCAACGGGCAGCATCTTCTCCAGCGCGGCGACCGTGCCGTTCATCGTCCCCAGTGCGTTGACGTCGAGCATCGCTCGGCGCGTCGCCTCGCCCCGTTCCCATGACTGGCCGGTGACCAGAACGCCGGCGTTGTTGACCCAGAGATCCAGCGTTCCTGACCTGGTCGCGGCGACCGTCGCGATCGCGCGGCAAGCCTCTTGATCGGTGACGTCGAGCTCGGAGGAGCTGGCGCCCGCGCCGATCTCAGCCGCGGTCGCCGCCGCGGCGTCGGCGTCGATATCGGTGGCCTGGACCAGGTACCCGCGGCCGGCGAGATCGAGGGCGATCGCACGGCCGAGGCCACCGCCCGCTCCCGTGACGACGGCTACCGGCATGGTGGGCAGGATATTCGATGCAATTGTCGCGAGCGGGGAGCCGACGGGCTACCATTGCCGTGCGGGCCGAGCGACCGCGGGGGGAGAGACAACCCCTCGAGGAAAGTCCGGACACCATAGGGCAAGGCGGTGGGTAACTCCCACCCGGGGAAACCCGCGGGAAAGTGCTACAGAAACATACGGCCGATGGCGCAGCCACACGTGAGTTGCGTACAGGCAAAGGTGAAATGGTGCGGTAAGAGCGCACCGGCGCCGCGGTGACGCGGCGGCCAGGCAAACCCCGCCCGGTGCAAGGCCAAACAGGATCGTCGACCCAGCCCGGTGAGATCCAGGTAGGCCGCAGGACCGCTTCGGCGGCCCTTCGGGACCTCGGTCCCGATGAGATAGATGGTCGCTCTTGACAGGATCCGGCTTATAGGTCCGCTACGGAAAGGCCCCCGAAAGGGGGCCTTTCCAACCTCTGCATGATTTTCTGTCTTAGCGTTTGCTAACGTGCCGCCAACTTCCGCTGAATCTCCGCCACATATCGCGGGGAGCGGGGGACCCACAAGTTGGGGCGAATCGCCGGCTTTTGCCGCGTAGCGCAGCTCTTTCAGCGCGAGCCCGTCAGCTAACCCCGTAAGCGTTCGAAAGAGCTATGAAGACAAACGCAAACCGCCCCTGGCGGAAAACCCCACTTTGGAGTGCCCTGCCGCTTTTCGCGGCTGTGCTCGCCCTGTTCGCGGCACCCGCCCAGGCGACCACGGGCGGGGCCTCGGCCGTCGCCGCGCCGGGAGCGCAGCCGGGAAGCGAAGTCGTCTTTGCTCCGATGCGGTGGGCCGGCGCGACCTGGTACGGCCCCGGCCTCTACGGTCGCCACACCGCCTGCGGTCAGCTGCTCGGCCCCAACACGATCGGTGTCGCCCACCGCAGCCTTCCCTGTGGCGCCGCGGTCAAGTTCGTCTATCACGGCCACGCGCTTGTCACGCGGGTGATCGACCGCGGTCCATATAGCCGCGGCAATGCCTGGGATCTGACGCAGGCCGCCGCGCGGGTCCTGCAATTCGAAAAGTCCGGCGCCGATCGGCTTCGCTTTGCCGTCTCGGTCGAATACGCGGGAGGCTGGCGTTCGACCGGCCACGCCGGCCGCTGACGGCCGCTCCTCCGGCTAATCTTTCCCTCCCAGCAGGACTTTTCTACGAGAGGAGCACGGGCATGTCGAGGTTTTTCCAGAAGGCCGGGGTCGCCGATCGGCTCCCGGGACACGGTCGATTTGCCGCGCTTGCCGCTCTGTCCGGGTGCCTGCTTGCACTCGTCCTGATGGTCGCCGGCGCCGGCGCCGCGACCAACTCGCGGACCACCGTTGTGCTGGGAAGCACCGCGACCGTGCCCGACCCCTCCTGCCCGAACCTGCCCTGCCAGGCGGTTGGAAGCGTCACCGGCTTCCAGGTCAGCACCGACCAGGGGGGCCTTCCGTTCAATGTGAGGCGCAGCGGCAAGGTGAAGGCGTGGACGCTGACGCTCGCCGAGCCGACCAGCAAGCAACGCTCGTTCTTCAACGGCTTCTTCGGCACGCCGCCCGAGGCGCGGCTGGCGATCCTGCGCCGGGTCCCAGCCACCGAGCCGCCGCGGTACAACCTGCGCAGACAGGGTTCGATCCACGTGCTCAGCCCCTACCTCGGCCAGACGGTCAAGTTCGGCGCCAACCTGAAGGTCGAAAAGGGCGACATAGTCGGCATCACGATCCCAACCTGGGCCCCGGCCTTCGCCCAAAACCTCTCGTCGAAAAACGCCTGGCGCGCCAGTCGCGAAGTCGGCAAATGCACCAACACCACCGACGTCCGCCAAGGCCAGCCCCAGCAAAAGATCGGCACCCGAGCCACCTACGGCTGCCGCTACAGCACCGCTCGCCTGCTCTACACGGCTACGGTGGTCGAGGACTGAGCCCTCAGCGGCCTAGGCCGCTGAGGGGAGTACTTCGGGCGTAGCCTGATCTTTGGGTAGAGCAGCCGCGCTCGCGATCAGGCTCTGGAACTCATTGAGAGCCAAATGCGCGACCGCCTCGAGGATCTCCTCGTCGCTCCAGCCGATCTCCCGCGCCTCCTCGTGAAGGTGGTGGGGGGGATAGGCGTCGGCTTCGAGCGTCGCCTTGAGGTATTCGAGCAGCGCCGCCTCCTTGGCGTCGCCGGAGCTGAAGCTCCGCGCTCGTGAGACCTCGTCCAGCCCGAGTCCGGCGCGGCGCGCCGACTTCGCGTGCTGGGCGGTGCTGTAGGAGTCGTGCCGGTACTCGGCGACCGCCAGGGCGATCCGCTCGCGGGTCGCCTGCGGCAGGACCCCGCCGCGCAGCTCGGAGCGCATCCGCGTGTAGGCGCGCAGCACGGAGGGAGCGCCGGCGAGTACGCCGACGAACTTGGTCACCGCGCCGCCGGCCGCCTGGATGCTCTTGATCAGGGGAGCACTCTCGTCAGGGGCCGTCAACTCGTCGTGGATCTGGAATCTGCTTACTGCCGTTTTTACGGTCACTTGCATCCGCCTTTAGCTCGGATTGACGGAATTCCGCTTCACAGAGCCTTTACGTGGCCTTTACTTTACTTTAAGCCATTAACTTACAGGAAGTAAGTTATACCTGGATCCGGACGCTCCCGCAACTCTTCTGCGCCCAACGTCACATACCCGTAATACGACGATTCCCACCTGATCGGTTCAGTTCGCCTATCTTTGCCCCGAACGCGCCGAAACAGCCAAGAAGGAGACCGGGGATGGCAGAGCAACCAACTAGTGCCGCCGATGTAGCCGAGATCGTCAAGGAGCGCGACGTGCGCTTCATCCGGCTCTGGTTCACGGACGTGCTCGGCCAGCTGAAGAGCTTCTCGATCAACTCCGCCGAACTGGAGGACGCGCTCGAGGGCGGGATGGGCTTCGACGGCTCCTCGATCACGGGCTTCAACCCGATCGAGGAGTCGGACATGATCGCGATGCCCGACCCGTCGACCTTCGCGATCATCCCCTGGCGCCCCGAGGAGGAGAACGCGGTCGCGCGCATGTTCTGCGACATCCGCGTCCCCGGCGGCGACCCTTACGAGGGAGACCCACGGTGGATCATGCGGCGGGCGCTCAAACGGGCCGAGGACATGGGCTTCGACACCTACAACATCGGCCCCGAGCTCGAGTACTTCTACTTCCGCTCGGCCAAGCCCGAGGGCGGCGTGCCCGAGGTGCTCGACGAGGGCGGCTACTTCGATCTGACCACGCTCGACGCCGGCTCCGACGTGCGCCGCGACACGATCCTGGCACTGGAGAAGATGGGCATTCACGTCGAGTACGCCCATCACGAGGTCGGCCCCTCCCAGCACGAGGTCGACATGCGCTACAAGGACGCGCTGCGGATGTCGGACGACTGCATGACGTACCGCATCGTCGTCAAGGAGTATGCGATGAAATACGGCTGGCACGCGACCTTCATGCCGAAGCCGCTGTTCGGCG
The DNA here is from genome assembly GCA_963837695.1 of uncultured Solirubrobacterales bacterium. Taxonomy (GTDB): domain Bacteria; phylum Actinomycetota; class Thermoleophilia; order Solirubrobacterales; family 70-9; genus VRUE01. The sequence goes on from CAWINZ010000003.1 coordinate 293,965, forward strand.
AGAACGGCTCTGGGATGCACGTCCACCAGTCGCTGGTGAAAGACGGCAAGAACGCCTTCTTCGACGCCGACGACCCTTACTTCCTCTCGCCGACCGCGAAGGCCTTCATCGCCGGGCAGCTGCGCCATGCGCGTGAGATATCGCCGCTCTTCGCCCAGTGGGTCAACTCCTACAAGCGCCTGGTCCCCGGCTTCGAGGCGCCGGTCTACCTCGCCTGGTCGCGCCGCAACCGCTCGGCGCTGATCCGCGTGCCGCTCTACCACCCCGGCAAGGAGGCGGCGACCCGGGCCGAGCTGCGCTGTCCCGACCCGGCCTGTAACCCCTACCTCTGCTTTGCCGGAATGCTGCAGGCGGGCCTGGAGGGGATCGAGCACGGCTACGAGCTGCCCGAGCCGATGGAGCAGAACCTCTACCACCTCTCCCCGGAGGAGCGCTCCCAGCGCGGCATCGAGCAGCTGCCGGAGACGCTCGGCGAAGCGATCGACATCGCCGCCGACTCGGAGCTGGTGCTGCGCACGCTCGGCGAGCACACCTTCCGGCGCTTCGTCGAGATCAAGCGGCAGGAATGGGACGACTACCGCGTCCAGGTCACGCCGTACGAGATCGAAAACTTCTTGCCGGTGCTCTGACAGTCGATAGGCGGCGCCTGGGGGTGTCCTCGGTCGGCGACTGCGGGTCACGCACTAACAGTGCGCTCCCCTTGTCGCCTCCCTGCGTCCTACCCAGACTTGCCTCTCGACTGTCAGGTCCGCTTAGAGAGCGCCGAGGGCCACCAGAACTTGTCGCCCAGGGATAGGGCTATGGCTGGGACGAGGATGCTGCGGACGAGGAAGGTGTCGAGGAGGACGCCGAAGGCGACCACGAAGCCGAGCTCAGTGAGGAAGGTGAGGGGGAGGACGGCGAGGACGGAGAAGGTGCCGGCGAGGACGATCCCGGCGCTGGTGATGACCGCGCCGGTGACCGCGAGGGCGCGGAGAATTCCTTCTCTGGAGCCGTGTTGGATCGTCTCCTCGCGGGCGCGGGAGATCAGGAAGATGTTGTAGTCGACCCCCAAGGCGACCAGGAAGACGAAGGCGAAGAGGGGTAACGAGGGGTCCGAGCCTGGGAAGCCGAAAACCACGTCGAAGAAGAAGTAGCCGACGCCGAGGGCGGCGAGGAAGCTGAGAATCACGGTCCCGATCAGGATCAGCGGCGCGACCACGGCGCGCAGCAGTCCGATCAGGATCAGGAAGACGACGACGAGGATGATCGGTGGGATCACTATCGAGTCCCAACCGGCGGCGTCGCGGACGTCGAATTCGACCGCCGTGGGGCCACCGACGAGGGTGCTCGGGGCGACCTCGTGGGCCGCTTCGCGGATCGGTTCGACCAGGTCGAATGCCGCGGTCGAGTAGGGGCTGATCGCCAGCGTCGCCTGGATCAGCGTCCCCGGCGGTCCTTCGCTCACCGGGCCGGAGACCGCCTCGACGTCTTCGACTCCGGCGACTGCGCGACGCACGGCCGGGACGTCGGCGCGGTTCGCGACGACGATGTCGGTCAACGCGGTGGCGCCCGAGGGGAAGCTCCTTTCGAGCAGGTGCTGACCTTCGACCGATTCGACTTCGGTGCGGTAGCTGTCTTCGCTGGTCAGGTCGGTCGAGAAGGTGGCGAAGCCGCAGCAGAGGATCAGCAGGACGACGATCGCGCCGCCCATGATCCGCGTCGGTGAGACGGCGACGCGGTTGCCGACCCGCGCCCAGAAGCCGTGGGTCGCGTCGGCGGTGTGCTCGCGGCTGTGGCGGCGGATCTCGTAGGGCTTGAAGACGCCCCGGTCGAGCGGGCCGACGATCAACGAGGGAAGGCGCCTGCCGCTGAGCAGGCGCAGGACCCAGTTGAGCAGCACGAGCGGCAGCAGGATCAAGACGAGGAGACAGGCGAGGACGACGCGGACGATCGCCCCGAGCGCCGACCCGTCGACGATGCGGCGCCGAGCCCGCTCGGAGACTTCGGAGGCTTGCGGGGCGGTCTGCTCCGTGTGCGGCACGAAGGGCCAGAAGGCGCGCCGTCCGAAGATCGTCAGCAGCGCCGGCAGCAGGGTCAGCATCGAGAGCGCCGCGCAGGCGATCCCGATCGCGGCGATCGGGCCGAGGCCCGAGGTGCCGTTGACCTTGGCGATGGTCAGGCAGAGCAGGGCGGCGATCACGGTCGCCGCCGAGGCGAAGATCGCCGGCCCGGCGGAGGCCAGCGCGGTGCGCATCGCCTCGTGCTTGTCGGCGTTTTTGTGCAGCTCCTCGCGGTAGCGGGCGACGAGTAGCAGCGCGTAGTCGGTGCCCGCGCCGAGCACAAGCACCGACATGATCGAGCTCGACTGTCCGTTGATCGTCACCCCCAACTCGGAGACCCCGTAGCCGATCGAGCGCGAGAGCGTCTCGGCGAACAGCACCGCGATCAGGGGGATGAGGAAGAACATCGGCGAGCGGTAGATCACGATCAGCAGGAAGATCACCAGGCTGACCGCGGCCAGCAGCAGGGTGCCGTTGATGCCTTCGAAGACTTCGATCGCGTCGGCCGAGAAGCCGGCGCCGCCGGTGACCTTCACGGAAAGCCCGGGTGGCGGGTTGTCGATCTGTTCGCGCCAGTACTTGACCGGATCGAGGATCCGTTCGCCCTCGCCGTTGCCCTTGATGTAGGAGGTGACGATCGCCGCCTTGCCGTCCGGCGAGAGAACCGGGCCGACGAAGGGCGCGTACGCGGCCGGCTGGCCCGGGACCGCTTTTGGAGGCGAGCCGCCCTTCTTGCCGCCCGCCGCCGCCGTTTCGCCGTCGGCTACGACACCCGGGAAGCGTTCTCCGCTCGTCATCTTGCCGACGTCTTCGACGATCGTGCGGCGGTCGGCGGCGGTCAGGCCGGACTCGCGCCTGAAGACGATCACGGCGGGGGCGATTTCGCCGTTCTGCAGCGACTCGGTTGCCTTCAGTGCGGCGGTCGATTCGGCCGAGCCCGGCAGGTAGGAGGTCGCCTCGTTGCTTTCGGCGTCTTCAAACTTGGCCGGCAGGTTGGCCGGGCCGGAGGCTATGAAGATCGCCAGGAACCAGACGGCGAAGACGATCCACTTTGCTCGGCGACCTGCCGCGAAGGTGAAGAACGAGCCACGCACCTGGCGGATACTTGCAAATGGTGGGGAGGGGGAGGGGGTGTCCGGGCGGGCGCTGGGTTTTTCGCCCGGGACGTTGGCCGGCTCTCGCCGAGCTGGTGGGCGAAAAACAGGACGCCGCGTCCGCCCGGACACCCCCTCCCCCTCCTGTCAGAGGAGTTCGGCCAGTGCCTCGGCGTCGGTGGTGGGAGCTTGGCAGCTGAAGCTTTCGCAGACGTAGGCCGTGGGCTTGCCGTCGAGCTGGGGGCGATCTGCGAGGAGGGGAGGGGCTTTGCTGCCCTCTGGTCCCCCCGCGAGGACGAGGTGGGGGCGGTACTTGGCGCGGACGAGGGCTGAGAGCTCGGCGAGGTCGTCGCCGATCAGGGCCACCTCCTTGGTTGGGGCGAGCTGGAAGTCGAGGGCGCGCAGTAGGTGGGCGAAGGCGTCGGGTTGGCGGGGGGCGGTTTTGGCGAAGAGGCGTAGGACGCCCTCGGCCTGCTTTCCGTAGGAGCGCTCTCCGGTCAGCGCCTCGAGCCGCAGCAGGCCCAGGGCAGCGGCCGAGTTGCCGGAGGGAATCGGGTGGTCACCGATCTCCTTGCGGCGCGCGATCAGCTCCTCGTGGTCATCGGAGGTTGAGAAGAAGCCGCCCCGCTCGGGGTCGCCGAAGCGGGCGATCATTGTGTCCGCGAGCGCTTGTGCCGCTTCGAACCAGCGCTGCTCGAAGGTCGCTTCGTACAGCCTCAGCAGCGCTTCCAGGAGGAAGGCGTGGTCCTCGAGGTAGGCGTTGAGCCTGCCCGCGCCGTCTTTGTAGGTGCGCAGCAGGCGGCGATCGGCGTCGCGCAGCTCGCTCAGGACGAAATCGGCGCAGGCGCAGGCCGCGTCGAGGTAGTCCTCGCGGTCAAGTGCAGCACCCGCTTCGGCCAGCGCGCCGAGCATCAGTGCGTTCCAGGCGGTGAGGCGCTTGTCGTCGAGCCCCGGGCGCACTCGCTCGGCCCGAGCCCTGTACAGGGCGCGGCGCGCTGCGTCGAGGCCGGCCGGCTCGGGCGCCGCCGCCCCGCCGGCCAGGTGAAGGATGTTGCGGCCCTCAAAGTTGCCGGCCTCGCTGACGCCGTAGAACTCGGCGACCGCCTCCGCGCCGTCGCCCAGCACCGCCTCGATCTCGTCCGGCGTCCAGACGTAGAAGCGGCCCTCCTCGCCCTCGGAGTCGGCGTCGAGGGCCGAGTAGAAGCCACCCTCGGGCCCGCGCATCTCGGTCAGCGCCCAGTCGAGCGTCCGTTCGCAGACGCGCCGGTAGCGCTCGTGGCCGAGCGCCTGCCAGCCGTGCAGGTAGGCACCCGCCAGCAGCGCGTTGTCGTAGAGCATCTTCTCGAAGTGGGGGACGAGCCAGCTCGCGTCGACCGAGTAGCGGGCGAAGCCGCCGCCGATCTGGTCGTGGATGCCCCCGGCCATCATCGCGTCAAGCGTCCGCTCGACCGGCTCCTCGGCGCCCTGGGCCATGAGTAGCTCGAGCGCCGACGCGGGCGGGAACTTGGGGGCGCCACGGAAGCCGCCGCGCTCCATGTCGGCTGCCTCCTCCAGGGTCGCGATCGCGGCCGCGAGCAGCTCCGCGCCGGGTGCCTCGCCGGAGGGCTCGATCGCGCCGATCGCCCCCAGTCGTACCCGCGTCTCCGGCGCCCGCTCGCGCAGCTCCTCGCGGCGGTTCTCGAAGGCGTCGAGGACCGCCTCCATCACCATCCGGAAGCTCGGCATCCCGCGGCTCTCGTCGGGCGGGAAGTAGGTGCCGCCGTAGAAGGGCACGCCATCGGGGTCGGAGAAGACCGTCATCGGCCAGCCGCCGTGGCCGCTGATCGCCTGCACCGCCTCCATGTAGAGGGCGTCGACGTCGGGCCGCTCCTCGCGGTCGACCTTGACGCTGACGAAGTGCTCGTTCATATAGGCGGCGGTCTCATCGTCCTCGAAGGACTCGCGCTCCATCACGTGGCACCAGTGGCAGGCCGAGTAGCCGACCGAGAGCAGGATCGGGCGGTCGAGCTCCCGCGCGCGTGCCAGCGCCTCCGTCCCCCACGGGTACCAGTCGACGGGGTTGTCGCGATGTTGGAGCAGGTAGGGGCTGGTCTCCTTCGCCAAGCGGTTCGCCATGCGCTCACACTACCCGCGGCACATCGAGGCCAATTATTGGGTGGGTGGGCTCGCCGAAAGTAGGTTCCAATGCCGAATACCGGTGTGTTTTTAGGAAATGGACAGGCGAATCTATCTACCTTCCTATGGTGGCGAACAAAAAACCCCCAGCGCAGAGTGAGCTAGCGATCGAAGCTGTGCTGAACAAGCTCGAGGACGAGGACCGCGAGGTCGTGCTGGCCGCGCTGGAGCGGGCCGAGCGCACCGAGGCCGAGTTGCGCTATCTCGCCGACCACGACTCGCTGACCGGGCTGCTCGACCGCCGCCGCTTCCGCGCCGAGCTCGACCAGTACGTCTCCTTCAGCGCTCGCTACGGCGGTCGTGGCGCGGTGATGATCGTCGACATCGATGGCCTCAAGGGCATCAACGACTCGCTCGGCCACCATGCCGGCGACAATTTGATCCGCCAGGTGGCCGCGGTCATGCGGGAAAGGGTGCGCGCCACCGACATCGTCGCCCGCCTCTCCGGCGATGAGTTCGCGATCCTGATGCCGCAGACCGAAGTCGAAGGTGCGATGCAGCTGGGCGAGGACCTGCGCGCCCAGGTCGCCGACAGCGTCCAGCCGACCTCCGACTCAGAGCCGGCGACGATCAGCGTCGGCATCACGATGTTCGGCGGCGGCGAGAAGGGCATCGGCTCCGAAGCGGTGCTGGTCGCCGCGGACCAGGCGATGTACCGGGCGAAGGAGGGGGGACGCAACCAGATCGCCCTGTTCCGCGACCCGAGCGAGCCGCAGCACGATCCCGAGCGTCGCCAGACGACCGCGGCGCGGATCCGCGACGCGCTCACCGACGACCGCCTCAGCCTGCACACGCAGCCGATTCGCAGCCTCGCCTCAGGTGGGATCGAGCGCTATGAGCTGCTCCTGCGGATGACAAACGAGGACGGGGAGCTGCTGCCGGCGGCCTCGTTCATCGAGGCGGCGGAGCGCGCCGGGATGATTCAAGAGCTCGATCGTTGGGTCGTCGGGCAGGCTCTGGAGCTGCTCGGGGGGCGACAGCGAAAGGGAGCGCCGCTGTCGCTGCACATCAACCTCTCCGGTGCCTCGCTGGCCGACATCTCGGTGCTCGAGTTCATCGAACGGCGGCTCGACGAAGGCGACGCCGATCCCTCCAAATGCACCTTTGAGATCACCGAGACGGCGCACGTCCACGACTTCGATGCGGCCTCTGGGTTCGCCGACCGGCTGACCGAGTTCGGCTGTCAGGTCGCGATCGACGACTACGGCGCCGGCTTCAGCCCTTTCCACTACCTGAAGACGATCCCGTTCGACCTGATCAAGATCGACGGCGCGTTCATCCGCGATCTGCCACGCAGCGATGCCGACCAGCTCACCGTCAAGGCAATCGTCCAGATCGCCCGCGGCCTCGGCAAGGCGACGATCGCCGAGTACGTACAGGACGACCAGACGGCCGAGATGCTGCGCGGGTACGGCGTCGACATGGCCCAGGGCTTCCACCTCGGCCGGCCTGTCGGGCTGGACGAGGCCTTCGCCCAGACTGCCTAGGGCGGTCATCCTCAGCCGCGCAGCTCGGCCCGCTTGATCTTGCCGCTGGCCGTCTTCGGCAGCTCGACGGCGAACTCGACGATGCGGGGGAACTTGTAGGGGGCGGTCTCGCGCTTGCAGTGCTCCTGCAGCTCGCGGGCCAGCTCCTCACTCGGCTCGCGGTCGCGCGGAACGACGATCGCGCGCACGACGGCGCCGCGCTCGGCGTCGGGGGCGGCGACCGCCGCGGCCTCGGCGACGGCGGGGTGGGTGAGCAACGCTGCCTCGACCTCGACCGGGCCGATCCGGTAGCCGGAGGAGACGATCACGTCGTCGTTGCGCCCTTCGAACCAGAGCCGGCCGTCGTCGTCCTGGCGGACCAGGTCGCCGGTCGGCCACCACTCGCCGTCGAAGCGCTCGCCGTCGAGGTAGCGCGAGAAGAAGGTGGGGGAGGTGGAGGCTCTGAGCTGGAGCTCGCCGTCGTGGACGTGGACCTCGATTCCGGGCAGCGGCCTGCCCATCGAGCCGGCGTGCACCGGTTCGCCCGCAAGGTTGCCGGAGATGTGCCCGGTCTCGGTCTGCCCGTAACCATCGGCGGGCTCGAGCCCCATCTCGGCGCGGAACGTGGCAACGGTCTCCGCCTCGAGCGCCTCTCCCGCGGAGACCATGCGGCGCATCGCCGGGAGGGGACGCAGCGACGTGCGCTTGGCCAGCATCCTGTACTCGGTCGGCGCCTGGCAGAGCACGTTGACGCCCAGGGCTTCAGCGATGTCGAGCCGGTCGGCCGGGTCGAAGCGGCCGTCGTGGATGACCGCGGCAGCGCCGGTCAGCCAGGGTGCGAGGAAGACGTTGCGAGCCGACTTGGACCAGCCGGGAGCGGTCGTGCACCAGACCAGCTCGCCGGGCCGGGAGCCGAGCCAGTGCTCGGCCTGGGTGCGCTGTCCGCTCAGGTAGCGGTAGGCGTGGACGACGCCACGCGGCTCGCCGGTGGTGCCGGAGGTGAAGACGATCAGTGCCGGGTCCTCGCCGTCCATCGCCTCGATCGCCGCCGGAGTCTCCTGCGGCCGGTCCTCGTCGAGGGTCGCGGCGACCTCGTCTAGGGTCATCGCCGGCACTCCGTCGGGAAGTTCGGCGAGCATCTCCTCCGCTCCGACGCAGAGCGCCGGAGCCGCGGCGCCGACGCGCTGCTCGAGGTCGTGGCGGCGCAGCTGTGGGCTGCAGGGCAGGGCGACGGCGCCCATCCGCCAGCAGGCGAGCAGCGTCAGCGCCCACTCGATCCGGTTGCCGAGCAGCGTCACCACGACGTCGCCGCGTCTCACCCCGCGCGCGGCGAAAGCGCCGGAGAGCCCGGCCGAACGCGCAATCAATTCGCCGAAGTACCAGTCCCGCCGCCGTCCCTCGGCATCCACAGCCACGATCCCCAGCCGCGAAGCAGGCGCCCGCTCCATCACATCCTCAACGAAGTTCACGCGCGGCAGTCTGCCGTAACTACGTTGCCGATGGGCCTAAAACACGCCTATATGGCGTGTTTTAGGCCCATCGGCGGGTGGTTCACGCCTCGGAGATACCCAGGCGTAGGTAGATGCGGCGCAGGGGCTTGGGGGCCCACCAGTTCCACTCGCCGAGCAGGCGCATCAGCGAGGGGACGAGCAGGGCGCGGACGATCGTCGCGTCGATCATCACCCCGAACGCCATCCCGATCGCGATCTGCTTGACGAAGAAGACGGTGCTGACGCCGAAGGCGAGGAAGACGATCGCGATCGCCAGCGCCGCTGCGGTTATCACCCGGCCGGTACGGCCGATCCCCATTGCGACCGCCTCCTCGTTGCTGGCGCCGAGGTCGTGGTGCTCCTTGATCCGCGACATCACGAGGACCGCATAGTCGGTGGCGAGCCCGAAGATGACGGCGAAGAGGAAGACCAGGCTGGTCACCTCGATCGCCGTCGGCCCGGTGTAGTCGAGCGGACCGGCGAGCCAACCGTCCTGGAAGGCGAGGACGAGGATGCCGAGCGTCGCCCCCAGGGTCAGCGAGTTCATCAACAGGGTCTTGATCGGCAGCAGGACCGAGCCGGTGAGCAGGAAGAGCAGGACCAGCGTGGTCAGCGCGATGATCCCGACGACGAGCGGGGCGTGTTCGATCAGGCTCTGCTTCTGGTCGATGAAGCCGGCCGTGTTGCCGGAGACGAGCGTGGTCGAGGTGGCCGGCGGGGAGAGGCCGCGGATCGCACGCACCGAGTCCTGGGCGCCGGCATGGAGGGCCGGTTCGGCGAGGGCGAAGTTGGCAAAGGCGACCTGGCCGGGGGCGCGGACGAAGGGGGAGCCGCCGGCAACCCCGTCGACGGCTTCGATCTGCCGCTGGAAGGTGGCCAAGCGGGCGTTGCTCGCGTGCCCGTCGACGGTGACGGTGACCGCCTCGGTGACGTCGCGCGGGTAGTGCGCTTCGAGGTAGTCGTAGGCTTCGTGCGAGGGTTTGCCGGGCGGCACAGCTTCGGCGCTGGGCCCGGTGAGGGTCGTCCACAGCAGCGGCGTCGCGGCGACGAGCAGGAGCGCCGAGCTGGCCAAGGCGACGGCGACCGGGCGGCGCATCACGCCGCGGGCCAGGCGGTACCAGCCGTCGGAGGTGTCGGACACCGCCGGACCGCGGCGGATCGAGAGCGCATCGATGCGCGTGCCCAGCAGGCGCAGCAGCGCGGGCACGACGAGCACCGCGATGATCGAGGAGAGCACCGCCACAGAGGCGCCGGCGACCGCCATCGAGTAGAGGAAGCGCTGCGGCATGAAGATCAGGGCCGCCATTGCCGCCGCGACCGTGAGGCCGGAGAAGACCGCCGTGCGCCCCGCCGTGACGACGGTGCGACGGTGTGCCTCCCGCGACGCCCCGTCGCGGGAGATCTCCTCGCGGTAGCGCGAGACCATGAGTAACGCGTAGTCGACCGCCAGCCCGAGGCTGAGTCCGGTGGCGATGTTGAGGGCGAAGACCGAGGTGTCGGTGATGCCGGCCATGATCCGCAGCACGAACAGCGTGCCGACGATCGAGACTCCGCCGATCAGCAGCGGGATCGCCGCGGCGACGACGCCGCGGAAGACGAACAAGAGCAGCAGGGCGAGGATCGGGAAGGCGATCAGCTCGGCCCTGGTCAGGTCGGTTTTGGTCTGGTCGTTGGTTTCGTTGAAGCCCGCGGCGAAGCCGCCCATCTGGACGTCGAGGGAGCTCGAGGCGATCAGGGGTTCGACGCCTTCGGCGGCGATGCCGCCCTTGTCCTCGATGTCCGTCGTCGAGAGGTAGCCGGTGATCACCAGCGATTCGCCGTCGTGGGCGATCAGCTCGGCGCCGGCGCGGCGATCGCGCAGCGGATTGACGACCCGGCCGATGTACTCGACTCGCGACATGCCGCGGCTGAGCCGGTTGACCTCGCGGCGCACGTTGGGGTTGGCGGTTTCGAGCGGCCCGCCGCCGGGGGCGCGGACGACAAGGGCGATCGCCGGGTTCGGGTTGTAGCCGAGCGATTCGTCGAGCAGCTTCGTCGCCCGCTCGCTCTCCGAGGCGCTGTCGGTGAACCCGGCCGCCTTCAGGTGCTGCTCGACGTTGTGGCCGACCGCGACGGCAAGCACGGCGAATATCGCCACGGCGATGAGGACCCGCTTCGGATGGTTCCAGGTGAGGTCGGCGATTCGCGTCATGGGAGTCCTAACGGGCGAAGGGACGAGACAATTCGGGCAGGACCGTACCAGAATTCAAAGTATCCACTTTGAAATTCAAATTAAGGCTGTTACGATCGCTACCATCGAAACGATGTCCCGACGCCGCGAATACGACCAGTCCTGCAGCCTCGCCTGTGCGCTCGACCGCATCGGCGAGCGCTGGTCGCTGCTGATCGTGCGTGAGCTATCGCTCGGGGCGTTGCGCTTCTCCGACCTCGTCCGCAACGTCGGCAACGCGCCGACCGACGTCCTCACCAAGCGACTGCGCGACCTCGAGAGCCACGACATCGTGCGCCGCCGCACGCTCGACCCCCCGGCGACCGGTGTCGCCTACGAGCTGACCGAACTTGGCTGGGGCCTGGAGCGGCCGATACTCGAGCTCAGCCGCTGGGGCCTGCACTTCGAGCGCGCCGACGACGTGGCCGGCTTGGCGCCGGCGTCGCTCGCCAACGCGATCCGTGTCCTCGCCCAGCCGCCGCCGGACGCGCGATTGACGATCGGCCTGCGCAGCGGCGGGCAGGCTTACTGGCTGGGGGTCGAGGACGGCTGGATCTCCGCTTCTCGCGGCGAGACGGAAGATCCCGATGTGATCCTGGCGGGCGACCCCGCGGACGTGCTGGCGGCGCTGGTCGTAGGCGCAACGGCGGAGCGGCTCATCGAGGTCGAGGGCGACCGCGCCGCGCTTGAGGAGCTGCGCGCCATGATCGTCCTGCCCGAGCGCCTGCGCCAAGCCGCACAGGCGCTCGTCGCCGAGCCCGCCCCCGCCTAGCCATCCGACCTGCATCGGACCCCCATTTGGGGTCCGATGCAGGTCGGATGGGTTAGCGCAGTTCGGACGAACTCTTGCCGAGCAGCTGGCGGGCGACGATCAGCAGTTGGATCTGCTGCGTGCCCTCGAAGATGTCGAGGATCTTGGCGTCGCGGGCCCACTTCTCCAGCAGCTCGTCCTCGCCGTAGCCAACCGCGCCGCAGAGCTCGACGCAACCGAGCGCCACGTCGACGCAGGTGCGCCCGGCCTTGGCCTTTGCCATCGAGGCCTGCAGCGAGTTCGGCTTGCCGTTGTCGGCCATCCAGGCCGCCTGCAGGGTCAGCAGGCGGGAGGCCTCGTGGTCGGCCTCCATCTCCAGGTAGCGCGCAACCGCGGCCGGCTGGGACAGCGCGGGCAGCGCGTAGTCGATCTCGACCCCGGCCTCGACGAGCAGTTCGCGCGCCCGTTCCAGCGAGGCGCGGGCGACGCCGACGGCCATCGCCGCGACCAGCGGCCGCGTGTTGTCGAAGGTCTGCATAGCGCCGCCGAAGCCCTGCTTCGGATCCGTCTTGACCTCGGGGTCGCCGAGCAGCGCCTCTTTCGGCACCCGGCAGTCCTGCAGGGTGAAGTTGGCGGTGTCGGAAGCACGGATGCCGAGCTTGTGCTCCAGCCGGTCGAGCTTGAGGCCGGGGTTGTCGCGCTCGACGATGAAGGACCGGATCGCCGCCCGTCCGACCGCCCGGTCGAGCGTTGCCCAGACCACGATCAGGTCGGCGCGGTCGCCCGAGGTGACGAAGATCTTCTCGCCGTTGAGCACGTACTCGTCACCGCTGAGGTCGGCCGTGGTTCGGATCGCGGCGGAGTCCGAGCCGGCCTCGGGCTCGGTGATCGCCATCGCCGCCCATCTGCCGCCGTAGCGCTCGAGTTGCTCCTCGCTCGCCACCGAGGCGATCGCCGAGTTGCCGAGGCCCTGGCGCGGCATCGAGAGCAGCAGGCCGACGTCTCCCCAACAGAGCTCGATGATGCCGAGCACGGTCGAGAGGTTGGAGCCGTTGCGGTTGCCGCCGTCGCCATTGCCATTGGACTCGCGGCGCACTCCGGCCGCGCCGGCGCCGCCGATGTCGGAGCCCTCGTTCATTCCGTCGATCAGCGAGGCGAGCATGTCGAGCTCCTTCGGGTAGGAGTGCTCGGCCTCGTCGTACTTGCGCGAGATCGGTCGGAAGACCTCGGTCGCGACCTGGTTGGCCTGGCTGGCCAGCGGCTTGAACTTCTTCGGTATCTCTAGGTTGATCATGGTTGCCTTTCGCTCTTAGCGGGCCGCTAGACGAGCAGGGCGCCCTCCATGACGCCCGCTACGCGGAGGTCGCGGTACCAGCGCTCGACCGGGTGCTCCTTGACGAAGCCGTGGCCGCCGAGCAGCTGCACTCCTTCAGAGCCGATCTCCATGCCCTTGGCGGCGCAGAGCTTGCGCGCCAGCGCCGCCTCGCGGCCGAACTCCTGGCCTTGGTCGGCGCGGCTGGCGGCTCGGTAGGTGGCGAGCCGCATGCCGCTGGACTCGATGCCTATGTCGGAGACGCCGAAGGCGACCGCCTGGCGGTTGGAGACCGGTTCGCCGAAGGCGGTTCGTTCGTTGACGTAGGGGATGACGTAGTCGAGTACCGCCTGCGAGGCGCCGACGGCGAGCGCGCACCAGGCGACCCGCGCCCGTTGCACGCACTCGACGTAGGCATCGCGGTCGCCCTCTCCGAGCAGCGCGGCGCCGGGCAGGCGGACGTCCTCGAGCAGCAGGCGGCCGGTGGCGGCGGGGCGCAGCCCCATCGCCGGCTCATCCTGCACGGAGAGGCCCTTGGCCCCAGACTCGATTACGAACAGCGCCGGGTCTTTGCCTTCGACCGCGGCCGCGACGAGGAACAGCTCGCACTCGGCCGCGCGGGCGACGAGCGACTTGGCCCCGCTGAGGATCCAGTCTTCGCCGTCCCGGCGCGCGGTCGTCTCCAGCTTCAGCGGGTCGAAGAGCGGCCGCGGCTCGAGCAGTGCCAGGGCGGCGGCGGGCACGTCCTCGCCGCTGAACGCGGGCAGGTAGGTGGCCTCCTGCTCGGGCGTCCCCCAGTGGCCGATCGCGGTTGCGACCGCGCCGGGCGCAAGCGCGGCGTAGGCGATCCCCATGTCGCCGTGGGCGAGGGCCTCGCCGACCAGGGCGCTGGTCGTCGCCGCCTGCTCGTGCATCACGCCGCCGAGCTCCTCGGGGATGCCGAGCGTGTTGACGCCGAGCTCGTTGACCTGGGACAGCAGCTCGGCAGGGGTCGCGCGCTCGGCGTCAGCCTTTTGGGCGGCGGGCCGGACCTTGGCCTCGGCGAAGTCGCGCACCGCCTCCTGGAACATCTCCTGCTCGTCGTCGGGACTGATGTCGAAGAGCGCGCGCGGCTTGCCCGTCGCCTGACGCGCCGGCCGGGTCAGCTTCTGGGCCGCCTTGAACGTGCGCCCCGCGGCGGTCGCTGAGCGGAAGCCGTTCTTGGTGCCCTGGAACAGCGCCCGCTCGACCTGTTTGCGGGCACGGATCCGGTCGAGCAGGTCCGAGCCGGCGAGCCAGTTGAGCGCTCGCAGGCCGATGCCCATGCTGCGCTCGGCGACTCCCGCACTGCCTTTTCCGTTGCCGTTCACTCTGAGTTCCTCCCGCTCTTCTCGTTGGGTGAAGCCTTCGCCTCGAGCGGCTTGACGGTGCCGTCGAGGTGGGGCGTTTGCCGCTTTGCATCGCGCACTGCGAAGTGGATCTCCTCATCGCCGGCGTCGCTGAGGAACTCGACCTTTCCCGGCAGCCGGATCGGCTTGCGGAAGCTGACCTCGACGGCGAATGCGTCGGGCAGGCGCCCCTCGAGCGCCGCCAGGCAGCGCGCCTTGGTCCACATCCCGTGCGCGATCGCCCCGGGGAAGCCGAGCGGCTTCGCGGTGAGTGAGTGCATGTGGATCGGGTTCCGATCGCCGGATACGGCGGCATACCGCCGCCCCAGGTCACCCCCCAAGCGCCACTCGGCGCTCGCGGTCAGCTCCGGCTCCTCCAGCGGCCGATGGGCCGATTTCGCGCCATATAGGCCGGTTTTCGGCCCGTCGGCGGGCTTTTGGGGTTTTTGGCGGTGGAGCATGGTGCTGGTCGACTCCCACGCGGTCTCGCTGCCGATCTGGGCCTCGGTGACGAGGCTGAAGGTCTGGCCGCGCTTGTGTGGCTTCAGGGGTGTGGGGCGAACGACGAGCTTCAGCTCCTCGCCGAGCTCGATCGGCCGGCGCTGGACGATCCGGTTCTCGACGTGGACGAGGCCGACGGCGCCGAAGGGGAAGCTGCCGTCGGCCATCACCGCCATGTGCAGCGGGAAGGCGAGCACCTGCGGGTAGGTCGGCGGCAATGCGTCGCGCAGCGTGAAGCCGCAGACGCGGCTGTAGGCGGCGACGGCGTCGGGGTCCGGACGCACGCCGGCGAGGCTGAGCTCGAGGTCCGGGACGTCGTTGCCCCGGCCCGGCACGAAGGGCAACCGCGAGGCGCCCGGGATCAGCGGCGCCGCCGCGCGGGCGTAGAGCGGCAGGATGGACGGCGAGCTGTCGAGGGTGCGCGTCGCCATCGTCGTCACGCCCCCAGCAGGCTCTGGCCGCAGACGCGGACGATGTTGCCGTTGACGCCGGTTGAGGCAGGGCTGGCGAACCAAGCGATCGTCTCGGCGACGTCGACCGGCAGGCCGCCCTGCGACATGCTGTTCATACGGCGACCGGCTTCGCGGATCGCGATCGGCATCGCGTCGGTCATCTGGGTCTCGATGAAGCCCGGCGCGACCGCGTTGATCGTCGCCCCGCGCTTGGCCAGCTCGGGGGCCAGCGACTCGACCATGCCGATCACGCCGGCCTTCGAGGTCGCGTAGTTGGTCTGGCCGGAGTTGCCGGCGATGCCGCTCATCGAGGAGACGCAGACGATGCGGCCGTTGCGGCGCAGCAGGTCGCGGTGCAGCAGCTCGTCGTTTATCCGCTCCTCGCTGGAGAGGTTGATCTCCATCAGCGAGGCCCAGCGGTCCTCGGGCATCTTGGCGATCGTGCGGTCGCGGGTGACGCCGGCGTTGTGGACGACGATGTCGACCCCGTCGGCGAGTCGCTCGGCGATCGTCGCCGGCGCGGCCTCGTCGGTGATGTCGAGCTCGATCGTCTCCGCCTCGAGCCGCTCCGCCACCGCCTTCAAATCTGCTGAGAGCGCCGGCACGTCGAGCAGGACGAGCTCGGCGCCGTCGCGGTGCAGGACGGTCGCGATCGCCTCGCCGATGCCGCGCGAGGCGCCGGTGACCAGCGCCCGCATCCCGTCCAGCGGCTGCTGCCATTCCAGCTTTGGGGCCTCGGCGACGCCGGCGCCGATCTGGATCGTCTGGCCGGAGACGTAGGCCGAGCGGGGGGAGAGCAGGAAGCGCAGCGTCGAGTCGAGCTGGTCCTCGGCGCCCGCGGAGACGTAGACGAGCTGGACGGCGATGCCGCGGCCGATCTCCTTGCCGAGCGAGCGGGTGAAGCCCTCCAAGGCGCGCTGCGCGGTTGCGGCGCGGGGCGGCAGCCCGGCCGGCGGCGTGCCCAGCACGACGACGCGGCCGGAGCGCTCCACGCGCCTCACGTTGGGGTGGAAGAAGCGCTGCAGCTCGACCAGCTCGGTCGAGTCGGAGATGCCGCTCGCGTCGAAGACGAGCGCGCCGACCGGGCTGTCGGAGCGCTCCGGGCGCCCCGCGCCGAGGTCTCCGAGCAGGCGCTCCAGCGGCTTCTCAAGTCGCCCTCCCGGTGCCGAGCCGGTCAGCACGACATCGCCCGCCCTCGTTTCGCCCGCCCCGTGGCGTCGCAGTTGCGTGGGGCGGGGGAGGCCGACGCGGGGGGCGATCAGCCTGCCCGGCGGTGAGTTGACCAGCTGCGCGTAGAGGTCGCTCATCTACTTCCCGTCCTTTCCTGGGGCTTCGAGGATCGCGACGACTCCCTGGCCGGCGGCGGCGCAGATGCTGATCGCGCCGCGGCCGGCGCCGCGCTCGTGCAGCTCTTTGGCCAGCGAGGCGACGATGCGGCCGCCGGTGGCGGCGAAGGGGTGGCCGGCGGCGAGCGAGCCGCCGTTGACGTTGAGCTTGTCGCGCTCGATCGCGCCGAGTGGCTCCTCGCGGCCGAGGCGGTCGCGACAGAAGCGCTCGTCCTCCCAGGCGCGCAGCGTGCAGAGCACCTGCGCGGCGAAGGCCTCGTGGACCTCATAGAGGTCAAAGTCCTGCAGCTCGAGGTCTTGGCGGTCGAGCATGCGGGGCATCGCGTAGGCGGGCGCCATCAAGAGCCCCTCGCGCTTGTGGACGTGGTCGATCGCCGCGGTCTGGCCGTCGACGAAGTAGGCGAGGACCGGCAGGTCGCGCTCCTTTGCCCACTCCTCGCTGGCGAGCAGCACGGCGGAGGCGCCGTCGCTGAGCGGGGTCGAGTTGGCGGCGGTCATCGTGCCGTCCTCGCCGCCGAAGACCGGCCCGAGCTTGGCCAGCTTCTCGGTCGAGGAGTCAGGGCGCAGGTTCTGGTCGCGCTCGAGGCCGAGGTAGGGGTTGACGAGGTCCTCCATGAAGCCGCGCTCGTAGGCGGCGGCGAGGTTGTGGTGGCTGGTGACCGCGAGCTCGTCCTGCTCCTCCCGGCCCACGCCCCACTCGGTGGCCATGATCGCGCAGTGCTCGCCCATCGAGAGGCCGGTGCGGGGCTCCTCGTTGCGGGGGATCGCGGGGACGACGTGGCCGGGGCGCAGCCGGGTCAGCTGCTTCAGTCTCCCGGCGGTCGACTTCTCGCGGTTGGCATCGAGCAGCACCTCGCGCAGGTCCTCGTTGAGTCCGATCGGCGCGTCAGAGGTGGTGTCGGCGCCGCAGGCGATCCCGGCGTCGATCTGGCCGAGGGCGATCTTGTTGGCGACGAGGATCGTCGTCTCCAGCCCGGTGCCGCAGGCCTGCTGCACGTCGTAGGCGGGGGTCTCGGGGGCGAGCCGGGTGCCGAGCACGCTCTCGCGGGTCAGGTCGCGGTCGCGCGAGTGCTTGAGCACGGCGCCGCCCGCCACCTCCCCGAGCGCCTCGCCGCCAAGCGAGAAGCGCTCGACCAGGCCGTCGAGCGCGGCGGTGAGCATGTCCTGGTTGGAGGCGCGCGAGTAAACCGAGTTGGAGCGCGCAAATGGGATTCGGTTGCCGCCGACGATGGCGACCCGACGGGGACTGTCAGTCAACGTCGAAGCCTTTCGATTGAAGTGCGATACGAGGCGTGCAGGGGCCGCAAAAGCCTCCCGCCGCGATTACCCGCTACATGGATCGGTGTAAACGTAACCGAGACATCGATCTATGTCCAGGTCAGTGTGACCGGTCGCACACGGACGAGCCCGGGGCCGCCTGTCGCGGTTAATGCATTTCCCCTCCCCGTCGATAGGACAAGATGCCCACTCGCCATGCCTCGCCCGCTGCCCTGCACACCCGTCTCTTCGCGGCGCTGATCGTTCTCGGGGCGCTGGCGTTTGCCGGCTCCGCGACGGCGGTCGCCTCTCCGGCGCCTTCGATTCTGACGCTGAAGACGGTCAAGGTGGGCGCTCCGGGGAACCCGTCGGTCGGCATCGTCCCCTTCACCGATGCCGTCTACCGCTCCTGCGCTGAAGTCCCGCAGGAAGCGCACACGCCCGCCTGTCAGATGGTCGGCGGCGTAAAGCACCGCTACGGCATCGGTCAGCTCGAGGTCACCGTCGCCCAGTGGGTCGCGTTCCTCAACACGGCCGACCCGGCGGGCCGCAACAGGCACAAGCTCTACAGCTCCGACGAGAGCTCGACCGCCTGGCCAAGGTTCGGCCAGATCGACTTCGCCGCGAGCGTGGGCAAGGGGCGGCACTACTCGGTCGCCTCGCCGGAATGGGCCGACAAGCCCTACGGCTTTGCCAACTTCCTGCGCTCGGCGCGCTTCGCCAACTCCCTCTACAACGGCCGCCTGCTCTCCAAGAAGACCAGCCGCGAAGGCGGCTTCCGCTACGTCACCTACCGCGTCCGCCTCTCGAGGGTGACCGAGCGGGGGATGTACGACATGACCGAACGGGCGATGACGCGCTCGCACAAGTCCGGCTTTGTCATCCCCAGCCAGAACGAGTGGATCAAGGCGGCGTACTTCGACCCCAGTGGCGAAGGTAAGTACTCCTACTGGAAGTACCCGACCAACCCCGGTGTGTTCGAAACCGAAGACGAAGCGGCGAGCGAACCCAACTCGACGACGCTCGACCCGACGACCGGCGACGTCACCAACGCATCGACCCAGCCGCTGGCGACGTTCCACGCCCCTGGCGTTCCTGCCCCGAGCTGGTGCCCAGCGTCCTTCGGCAGCGAAGAATGCTCCAGCGTGAACCCGTTCGGGCTCTCCCCGACCGCCTATGCCAAGGGCTACCAGGGCAGCCTCAGCACGGTCGGCCAGGCGAAGACCACCTCGCCGTGGGGGACGCTCGACCAGGGCGGCAACGCGGTCGAGTGGACCGACACGATCACCCCGCCGCCGTTCGGCGCGAAGGGGCGCCGGGTCTGGCGACGCCTGCACGGCGGCATCGCCAACGCGCCCGCCTACCAGCTCTGGCTCTCGGCAATCGGGCCGCAGCCGCAGGACAACACTTTCTTCACCGCCACCTATCCGTGGCTGGGAATCCGCATCGGCGTGCTCGGCAATTTGAAAGTGGGCGGGGGACCACTGGGAAAGTGAGGCAGACTTGTCATCTACGTGGCTGTCACGGAGGCCAAGTCCCGGCCCTCCCTTGACGAGCTGCTCAAGCGCTGCAGGGTTCTTCTTCGCTTGCTAGGTCTCCCGATGGACCTAGTCGCTTGAACAGATCCTCCGCAGAGTGATTGGGCAAGCAATAAAAGGGGACCATCACTCCGCCAATCTCCATCTTGTGTGCTCGCCGGACTTGCCCTGCCTTATGCAACTCTGTCGTGTGATAATTGACCTTGGAGGCTGGCTCTTGTAGCTCGCAGGCCAGTTCGTTTGGCGCCAATGTCCGACCGCCGTCGATGCCGAGCACCTCAAGGACGGAAACGCGCAATGGGTGCGTTTCCGCTCGGGCTAGAGTCTCCCAGTCAAGTCCTCCTGGCAGATCACTCATTGGATCTCCGTGCGGATCACGTGGCCGGGCGTGAGGCGCTCAAAGCAACCCTGAAGAAGGATCGCTTGCCTTCCGCCTTCCGAAGGCAATAGGAACGCTGTCGAACCAGTTCGGTTCGAAGGCCCCTGAGCCCCCTGCGGCTTCCCTTTTCGATTAGGCACTGCAGCCTCCCGTGCAGACAGCCATATTGGAACGCTAACATACCGAGACGAAGATCAAATCGTACGCAGGAAGTAACTCCGCGCGCCCATCGCCATTCTCTTAGGGACGCGGATATCTTTCGCCGATGATGGTGGAGACGCCCTGGGGTGACGCTGCAAAGCTGAAGAGGAGGAAGCTGCGGCCCGGGCGGGGAACGCCGCGGGAGGAGGCCAAGCGCAATCAACGCGAGCGGCTCTTCGCCGCGCTGGTGGCGACGGTTGCCGAGCGTGGCTATGAGGCGACGACGGTGGCTGACCTGGTCGAGCTCTCGGGCGTCTCGCGCAGCGCCTTCTATCGCCACTTCGACGACAAGCAGGCGTGCTTCATCGCCGCGATCGAAGCGCTGGTCGGACCGGCCCTGGAGACGGTCGAAGGCGGACTGGAGCTTCCCGGGGACACCGAGCTTGCCAAGCAGGCATTCGAAACGCTGTTCCGGCAGATCGTCGCCCAGCCCGCGGCCGCGAAGATGTGCTTCGTCGACGTCTATGCAGCCGGCGCCGAGGGCGTCGCCCTGATCGACCGATCGATCGACGCCTTCGAAGTGCTGGCCAAGCAGATGCTCGACCAGACGCCCGGCTATGAGGGGATGCCCTCGGAGATCGTGCGTGCCTTGATCGGCGGCGTTCAGAAGGTGATCCACAAGCGCCTCTACCGCGGCAAAGAGGGCGAGCTGCTCGAGCTGGCGCCACAGCTGTGGGACTGGCTGTTCTTGAACCCGACGCCTCCCGGCCCGCTGAAAGCGCCGCGCCGGCGCTCGCGCAAAGCCTCTCCCTTCGAGGAGCGCCAGGCCGCCTCCTCTCCTCCGGAGCGGATCCTCAGGGCGCTGGCCGCGGTCGTCACCGAGAAGGGCTATCACGAGACCACCGTGGCGGACATCGTCGAGCGAGCGAGAACGTCGGGGCGGACCTTCTATGAGTACTTCGACAGCAAGGAGGATGCGATGGTCGCCGCCCTCGACAGCGGCTCCCAGAAGATGCTCGCCGAGGCGATGCCGGCATTTCGGCGGGCGCCCGACTGGAAGCACTCGATTCAGGCGACCCAGGAGGCGATGTTCACCTTCGGGGTACAGGAGCCCGAGTACGCGCACATTGGCGCGGTCGAGATTTTCGGGGCGGGAACCCGTGCCTTGGAGCAGCGCGAGAAAGTCACCGAAGGCATGGAGCTGCTGCTGGCCGAGGGTTACAAAGTGAATCCGGCTGTGCCGCCGATCACCGCCGAGGCGATCGGCGGGGCGCTCTACTCACTCTTCTACGACCACGTAAGGCAGAAGGGCGCGGAGCGACTGCCGGAGATAGTGCCGTCGGTCGTATACGTGACGCTGGTCCCTTTCCTCGGGACAGAGGAAGCGTACTCGCTGGCAACTCAGTAGGCGGGGGCTTTCGGACGTGTGGCCCGAGAGGATTTGGTGGCTGTTGGCTCAGTCCGCCAAGGGATCGGCGTCCGGTGTTTGGGGCTTGTCTTGGGTCTCGGTGGAGTTGAGCAGCGCAATCACATCTGGATCGTCAGCAACTAATGACTCGTAGCGGACAGTGGCATGGCCAGCCCCCGTTCGACGTTCCTTGACCGTTCGCCACCTGGCAAGGACTCGGGTGTGGTAACGGATTTCGTTCAGCTCCAGCTTCAGGTCCCCCGATAGCCGACCTACGGCGTAGGGGCCGTCAACCTCGTTGAGGTGCCGCAGTATGCGACGGCGTATCTGATGATCGAGTGGGGGTTGTGCCTGAGGCTTCATTTCGACGTGCTCGAACCTCTCGCCGGTTTAGGAATGACGCCGAGCTCAGACAAGACCGGGTCGGTCCTGTTTAACCCCGGTCCGCTCATCCTGGCTCCCCCTCATGGGAGGTGAAGGGGGAGCCAGGATCAGCGGACCGGGAAGCTCCGACCGCTCCTGCGCGGATCGCGCGCTGGTGTGCCAAAACGCGCCAAAGAACTGGCTTGGCGACGGAATGAGAACGTGCCCAGACCTTGAACTAAGCGCTACGGCCGGTTCAACTTGAGAAAGCGCCTTCCAATAAGCTGCCATATTGGAACACTAACATACCGCAATAGACATAGAGCGGTATGTTTAAACGACCTTGTTCGATCCTAAGTCTAGAAGGCCGTTCCAATTCAGGGGGCTTCCCCCGACCCAAGGCAACATGCAGCCCTCCGCGTCTATCGACTCAACTTCGTTGCGCTCGGCCCCCATCTAGCAGAGTGCGGCCCGGGAGAATGCGTGCGAGCCACGGTGGAACGTGCCAGACGCGATCACCGATAAGCAGCATGAGGGCGGGAAGCAGCACGATTCGCACAACCGTCGCGTCGAGCAGAATCGCGACAGTTAGCCCAACCCCCATCTGACTCACAGTCGCAATTGGCGCACCGGCGAAAGAAACGAAGACCGCGGCCATGATCGCTGCTGCGCCCGTGATTACCCCAGCGGTCTTCTCCAAGCCAAATTCGATTGCCCCTCGATTGTCCCCGTCCACCAGGTACCGTTCCCGCATTCGGGCGATCAGAAAGACTGCATAGTCGATCGATAGCCCGAAAGTCACTCCAAAGATTGCACCCGCACCCACCGTGTCGACATAGGGGTGGCCTCCCAGCGGATACCCGGCCGGGACCTGACATACAAGCGTCATTACTCCGATCGCCGCAGCTACCGATGCGATATTGAGGCAAACGGCAAGAAGGGCGAGGAGCGGAGCCCGCAGAATCACGATCAACGCGAAGAGGGTGAAGAGAACAAAAGCCCCGAGCACGAATGGCAAACGGGCTTCGGTTGCTTCGCCGTACGCATTAAAGGTTGCTGCGCCCCCCGTGACACCGGCTTGCAGCCCGCCTTCCTGACCCAGCCTCTTTGCCTCGATTAGCAGACGATCACCAACCCCGCGCGACCCCGTGGTATTGAAGCCGTACGTAGATACGACGAGCATTCGCGCTGCCTGACCGCCATCTTTAAGGCTAATCGCCTCTGCCGCCGCAGCTCGATTCTCTGGAGAGGCACCATCAAGGGCTGAGAGGACAAAGTAGCCAGAGTCAAAGAGTTGGGGGGATTCGCGACGAAGGCGGCCGATCCCGCGGCTGAGCGGTCCGGTAACCGCGGAAACTTCGTTGCTGTCGGCGGCAATCGCTCGAGCAAGAACCCGCGCCTGGTTCGCCGCGGACATCAGAGCGGGGTCGTCTACGGCAGCGCGTTCGAGCCGAGTGGCGAGTTGCCGCGCTCGCGGAAGCTCGGTCTTCTGGATCTGTGGGAGAAGCGATCGCAGTCCGAAGGCGAGGCCCGCCCCGAGCAACTGCAGCGGTGCCGTGCGTCTGGCGATCGGAGCGGGGCCGATTACTGCGCGTACTCCTGGTTGGTGGGCGATTCGGCGCTGCCAACGAGCCAGCAACGCCAACTTCGCGGACGTCGTTATCGGCCCCTGCTCGGTCGCGGCGACGAGAATGAAAGGTGCTCCCCATCCTGGACCTACCGCTCGGTCAATCTTCTCGGCACCCTCGCGCGCTGGATTTGAGGCGGAGAGCTCCTGGATGCCAGGGGGGCCCGTGGTGAAGGCGACGTTTGGCAGCGCCAGCAACACCAATGGAACCGAGACAAGGAGGGCGGCACGGGCCGGCTTGCGAAGTGCGGCAGTTGCAGCCGCAGCGATGGTTGAGCGCCGTCGGTTCGAGCGCGGTTGTCCAATTCGTCCCGCATTGATCCGCCTCCCCAGCAAGGCAAGCAACGGCGGCACCGCAAGCGTCGAAACGGCGATGCTGATTGCCGCAACCACCCCCACCGTGGTTGCAAGGGAGAGCAGCAAGGACCCCGGCTGCAGGAAAGCCGAGAAGACAACGGCCACAATCAACGTGACGCCCGCAACGAGAGTCGTGCGGCCAGCGCTTTCCCGCGTTGCGGCAGCAGCCCTCCAAGGATCCTCAGCCTTATCGAGCTCCTCGCGGAAGCGAGAAACGATCAGCAGCGAGTAGTCGACGCCAAGAGCAAGGCCCATCATGGTGCAGACGACAAGCGAGAGTGCATCGATCGTCATGACCGAACTGAGCAACGCAAGCACCCCGCGCCCCGCCAAGACGGTCAGGGCGCCGAAAACGAGCGGGATTGCTGCGGCGGCAACGGAGCGAAAGACGAACAGGAGGATGAGGATGAGCAGCGGCGCCGCCAGCAGCTCGGCCCGCTCGGTTGCGCTTAGTGATTCGTCCTGCAGCGCCCGGGCGACGGTAGCGAATCCCGATTGCGTCGCTTCGATCGGGGCGTGAATCTGAGTTTCGAGGATGCGGTCCAGCTGCGGCACCGTGTCGCGCATCGACTCGTCGAGCGGCGCCTGAAAGTCAACCAAGACAAGGGCCTTGCGGGCGCTCGGTCGAAGTCCCGCGATAGACCCTCGATCCCAGGGCGAGATCACGGTCGCCTCTGGGTCGCGGCGCATGTCCCGGACCAGCGACGCGCCCTGCCGATCAAGCGCATGGCGGGGTCCCTGCAACAAGACAACGAACGGCGACGAATCGCCGAAATGGCTCGAAGCAAGCAATTCCCCTTCGTCGGCCGAGGTCCCCGGCACGTTCAGCGAGAACGGATCAAGCTTGTCCTCGACGCCCAGACCGATGGCACCCAGAACCGCGCAGGCGAGCAAGACAACGAAGAGCCCAGCAAGGGCACGGCTACGGCTCCCCCCAGACCAAAGCCCCCCTCTCATTCAAAGGAGTCTAAGAAAAACTAGGCCTCTTCGTTCCGGTACAAGAATCAGAATTTCCCTTTTTGCTTCCTCTCAGAGTTCAGAAGCGACACTTGCGCGCTCTCAGTTAGGAACACGGACGTTCCATAAAACCTTACTTCGCTTGGACTGAGATTCGGATTGCCTCTCCAATGGCCAATGGAGTGCGGTTTAGATCGTTCATTCATTTAGGCCAACGGCATACCACCCGGCGGCACTGCCTGCGACAAAGCGAAAACAGCCATTGGTGCAGGGATATCGTTCGTTTATGGAGACGCCCTGGGGTGACGCTGCAAAGCTGAAGAGGAGGAAGCTGCGGCCCGGGCGGGGAACGCCGCGGGAGGAGGCCAAGCGCAATCAACGCGAGCGGCTCTTCGCCGCGCTGGTGGCGACGGTTGCCGAGCGTGGCTATGAGGCGACGACGGTGGCTGACCTGGTCGAGCTCTCGGGCGTCTCGCGCAGCGCCTTCTATCGCCACTTCGACGACAAGCAGGCGTGCTTCATCGCCGCGATCGAAGCGCTGGTCGGACCGGCCCTGGAGACGGTCGAAGGCGGACTGGAGCTTCCCGGGGACACCGAGCTTGCCAAGCAGGCATTCGAAACGCTGTTCCGGCAGATCGTCGCCCAGCCCGCGGCCGCGAAGATGTGCTTCGTCGACGTCTATGCAGCCGGCGCCGAGGGCGTCGCCCTGATCGACCGATCGATCGACGCCTTCGAAGTGCTGGCCAAGCAGATGCTCGACCAGACGCCCGGCTATGAGGGGATGCCCTCGGAGATCGTGCGTGCCTTGATCGGCGGCGTTCAGAAGGTGATCCACAAGCGTCTCTACCGCGGCAAAGAGGGCGAGCTGCTCGAGCTGGCGCCACAGCTGTGGGACTGGCTGTTCTTGAACCCGACGCCTCCCGGCCCGCTGAAAGCGCCGCGCCGGCGCTCGCGCAAAGCCTCTCCCTTCGAGGAGCGCCAGGCCGCCTCCTCTCCTCCGGAGCGGATCCTCAGGGCGCTGGCCGCGGTCGTCACCGAGAAGGGCTATCACGAGACCACCGTGGCGGACATCGTCGAGCGAGCGAGAACGTCGGGGCGGACCTTCTATGAGTACTTCGACAGCAAGGAGGATGCGATGGTCGCCGCCCTCGACAGCGGCTCCCAGAAGATGCTCGCCGAGGCGATGCCGGCGTTTCGGCGGGCGCCCGACTGGAAGCACTCGATTCAGGCGACCCAGGAGGCGATGTTCACCTTCGGGGTACAGGAGCCCGAGTACGCGCACATTGGCGCGGTCGAGATTTTCGGGGCGGGAACCCGTGCCTTGGAGCAGCGCGAGAAAGTCACCGAAGGCATGGAGCTGCTGCTGGCCGAGGGTTACAAAGTGAATCCGGCTGTGCCGCCGATCACCGCCGAGGCGATCGGCGGGGCGCTCTACTCACTCTTCTACGACCACGTAAGGCAGAAGGGCGCGGAGCGACTGCCGGAGATAGTGCCGTCGGTCGTATACGTGACGCTGGTCCCTTTCCTCGGGACAGAGGAAGCGTACTCGCTGGCAACTCAGTAGGCGGGGGCGAAATGAGTGGGGGGACACACACTCGGCTTGGCGGTTTGCTCAGCCGAATAAGGCTGGTTCTCTCGGTGGTGTCGGCCCTCCTCACTTACCGAGGGGCGGTTCTACCGCAGGTGCGCGGCGAGCTGCGACGTTGGGAGCGACGGACGGTGCAGATTCCCGATCCAGTTCTACGCGACGCAGCGCTCTCGGCGATCAGGGAAAAGAGCAGCAACGTCGAGGCCACGGCGGTCTTCGCGATTTTGGCTCCACGTTCTCAGAGATCACCCGCACTACGCGCAATGACCGCGCTTCAGATGACTATCGAGTACCTGGACGTAATAGGCGAGCAGCTACCCGATGAACCCCTGGCAGGCGGACTGGCATTGCATGGGGCGCTTGTCGAGGCCGTGACCCCAGGCGCACCGTATTCAGATTGGTACTGCCTGCATCCCCAAACCGAAGATGGAGGCTATTTGGCTGAGCTTGTCGCCACCTGCCGGCGTGAGGTCGCCACCCTGCCATCGAGTGACACCGTGCTCGCTACGGCGCAGCGAGCAGCGCGCCGCTGCGCCGAAGGACAGAGCTATACCCATGCCGCGGTCGGAAGCGAGGACGGCGCACAGAAGCTGGAGGCATGGGCAGCGGGCCTAGACGAGGACGGCGAGTACTTCTGGTGGGAGCTAGCGGCCGGCGCAAGCTCATCCGTCGCACTCCATGCCCTAATCGCAGCGGCCGCCCACCGCGAGACCGACCTGGAGGAAGCCGAGCGCATCGACGCCGCCTACTTCCCTCCGATCGGCGCCCTAACCGTCCTGCTGGATGACCTGATCGACCGTGAGGACGATGTTGCTTCTGGAGAACACAACTACCTGGACTATTACGCGAGCAACGAGATCGCGGCCGACCGATTTTCCCTCATGGCGCACAAGAGTCGGAGCGCCCTGGCGGACCTTCGCTTCGGTCGACAACACACCGCCATCCTCATGGGCGTGGGCGGCTTTTACCTAAGCACGCCCGCGGCAAAGAGCGCCTTCGCCGGCCCCATTCGGGCTCGCATGCTTGAGGCGCTCGGCTCAGCCGTCTATCCAATCCTCGCGGCAATGCGAGTTCTGCGCCGTGACTAGGAATGGTTACCCCAAGTACGTCGCAATGATCGCCGACGGGAATGGACGCTGGGCAGCAAGACGGGGATTGTCAATCGGCGAAGGTCACCGTGCCGGCGCCGAGAACGTGCGGGCGCGATTGCGTGATGCGGCTGAGTTTGGAATTCAAGAGCTCACGATCTTTGCCTTCTCAACCGAGAACTGGGCTCGGCCTGCCGATGAGGTCAAAGGCCTGATGGAACTGCTCGCCGAGTACATCGACTTCGTAACGCCTGAACTCAATGAAGAAGGAGTTCGACTGCGTTTTATCGGAGACCGCCGTTCGCCGCCGTTGCCTCCCTCTCTCGTAGAAAAGATGGGCTGGGCAGAGGGATTAACGGCCAAAAACGATCTGATTACCTTCTATGTCCCGATTAACTACGGTGGTCGAGGCGAGATTCTCCAAGCTGCACAGAGATTTGCCGACTCCACCGAGGAGGATTTCAGGGCGCTCCTTTACGCGCCGGAGATGCACGACCCTGAGCTGGTGATCCGCCCCGGCGGCGAGAAGCGACTCTCTAACTTCCTTACGTGGCAGGTAGCAGATGCCTGGCTCGTCTTCAGCGATGAGATGTGGCCGGAATTCTCGCGTGAGGCCTTTGAAGCGGCCATCGGAGAGTGCCGAGAGGCCCGGACCCGACGCGCTCCTGCGGTTAGCTAGGACGAGAGTATTTGTGCCTGTCCGCGGGGCGGAATACGCTCCGCGGCGAGTGACCTCTGACTTCGCACGCCGCCGATTCGCCACGCTGGCGGTTCTCTCCGCACTCGCGCTGCCGGCGGCTGCGCTGCCGGCGAGCGCGCTTGCCGGGTCGGTCGGGCGCCACTCTCCTCCTCATAAAGGCCACCGGGCCCCGGAGCCGGGCACGCTGACCCAGCTTCGCGGAGCGCGCGGCTGCCTGGTCGATCGCACCGCGCCGGCCAAGGGATGCGGAACCGCACGCGCGCTCGAAGGCCCCGGCCCATTCATGGGCTCGCGCGCGATCGCCGTCAGCGCCGACGGCAGGAACGTCTACGTGGCCTCGTCGCGCAGCAACGCGATCGCCGCCTTCCGGCGCAACCCGAAGACGGGGGCGCTCGGGCAGCCGAGCGGCGCGGCGGGCTGTGTCGCGGCGAAGGGCGCCTTCGAATGCG
Source organism: uncultured Solirubrobacterales bacterium (assembly GCA_963837695.1). GTDB lineage: Bacteria > Actinomycetota > Thermoleophilia > Solirubrobacterales > 70-9 > VRUE01. The sequence goes on from CAWINZ010000003.1 coordinate 322,022, forward strand.
GCAAAGCGATCGGGCTCAACGGGCCGAACTCGGTCGCGGTCAGCCCCAACGGCCGCAACGTCTACGTGACCTCGCGGGGGAGCAACGCCGTCACCACCTTCCAGCGCAACCGCTCGACCGGCGCCCTGCGCCAGCTCCCCGGTGCGGCGGGCTGCATCTCGGGCGTTCCGCTGCCCGGCTGCGCGACCGGTACGGCGCTGCTCGGGCCCGACGTCGTCGTCGTCAGCCCCGATGGCAAGAACGTCTACGTCGGCTCGTTCTTCGGCAACGCGGTGGCGGTCTTCGACCGCGATCCGGCCGGCGGCGCACTCAGCCAGCCGGCGGGCAGCGCCGGCTGCATCGCCGCGGCGACGAGCGGCTGCGCTCCCGGCCTCGCCCTCGGCGCCCCGGAGGGGCTGGCGGTCAGCGGCGACGGCAAGAGCGTCTACGTCGCGACGGCACTGTCCAGCGCCGTCGTCGTGCTCGTCCGCGACCCGTCGACCGGCGCCCTCAGCCAGGCCACCGACGGCAGCGGCTGCATCGTCGACATCGCGCTCGCCGGCTGCACCGCCGGGGTGGAGTTGGACGGCGCGAACGCGGTCGCGATCAGCCCCGACGACGACGATGCCTATGTGACCTCGCTGTTCAGCAACAGCGTCACCTCCTTCACCCGCTCGGCCTCCTCCGGCAACCTCGCGCAGAAGGAAGGCACGACCGGCTGCCTGGTCTGGCTGCGCGCCGTCGGCTGCTCCTTCGGCCGCGCGATGAGCTCGCCCGAGGGGCTCGCCGTCTCACCGGACGGGGCGAACGTCTACGCGGCGGCGTTCGCCACCGGCGCGATCGACGTGCTCGAACGCAATGCCGAATCCGGTGTGGTCGTCCAGGTGCCGGGCCGTCCCGGTTGCCTCGCCCCGCGCTCGGTCCCCGGCTGCACCCGGGCGCGGGCATTGCGCGGCGTCAGCTCGATCGCGCTCAGTCCCAACGGCCGCTATCTCTACTCGACCTCGTTCGGCAGCAACGCCGTCGACATCTTCCGGAGGAACAAATGAGTCGAACCGACAAGCGCGAGGGCGGGCTCACCCGCAAGGAGCTGATCGGGTCCGGGGCGACCGCGGCCGCCGCGGCGCTGCTGTCCCAGGGCGCCGGAGTCGAGCAGGCGCTCGCCGCGGCGAAGGGGACCCGGCGCGACGTCGCCGGGATGAACATCGTCCTCTTTCTCACCGACCAGGAACGTGCGATCCAGCACTTCCCGCAGAACTGGCTGCGCCAGAACCTGCCCGGGATGAGGCGCCTGCGGCGCCACGGGGTCAGCTTCGAACGCGCTTTCACCAACGCCTGCATGTGCTCGCCGGCGCGCTCGACCCTGATGAGCGGTTACTTCCCCGCCCAGCACGGCGTCAAATACACGCTCGAGGAAGACATGGAACCGCCGAAGAACCCGCAGGTGGACCTGCCGGTGGACCTGAAGAACCTCGCCACGGTGATGAAGGCGGCCGGCTACCACGTCGTCTACAAGGGCAAGTGGCACTGCGCGAAGCCGGCCGAGAAGGAAAACGCCCAGCCTTCCGATCTCGAAAAGTACGGTTTCGACCGCTGGAACCCGCCCGACGCGGGCGCGAATCAGACCGTCCCCGAGGCCGGCGGCGGCGTCCCCGACAACGACGGGCGCTTCATCGACTCGACCGGCGAAGGGGCGGCCGAAGGCGCGCTTCAGTACCTGGGCTCGAACGCCGCCCAGGAGCAGCCCTTCTTCATGGTGATCTCGGTGGTCAACCCGCATGACGTGCTCTTCTACCCGAGCAAAACCTTCAAGGAAGCCGGCTACGACAACACCTGGCTGACCGGCAACATCCACGAACCGGAGACCTGGGACGAAGACCTCGCGACCAAGCCCTCGGTCCAGGCCGAATTCCTGCGCATCTTCAACCTCACCGGGAAGCCGGAAAACGCCGAAGAACGGCGCAACTACTTGAACTTCTACGGCAACCTGATGCGCTCCTCCGACAGCTACCTGGTCAACGTCCTCGACAAGCTCGAAGAGACCGGCCTCTTCGACAACACGCTGGTCGTCCGCACGGCAGACCACGGTGAGATGGGCCTGGCCCACGGCGGCCTGCGTCAGAAGAACTTCAACTTCTACGAGGAGGCGACCCGGGTCCCGCTCGTCTACTCGAACCCGAAGCTGTTCCCGGAGCCCGCGCAGAGCGATGCGCTCGTCTCCCACGTCGACTTCCTACCGACGCTGGCGAGCCTCGCGGCGGCGCCGAAAAGCGCCCGCGCGAACTGGCAGGGGGTCGACTACTCGAAGCTGGTCCTGCACCCGGCCTCAAACCGCACCGCGCAGGACTACGTCGTCTTCACCTACGACGACTTCCAGTCGGGGCAGAAAAGACGCCCATACCCGAAAGCGCCGAACCACATCGTCAGCATCCGCGAAGGGCGCTGGAAGCTGGCCAAGTACTACGACGCCAAAGGCCGCAAACGGCCGCAGTGGGAGATGTACGACCTGAAGACCGACCCACTGGAGAAGCGCAACCTCGCCCACCCCGGCCACAAACGCACGCCCACCGAGGAGGCGGAACTCAGACGCCTAAAACGCAAGCTCGCCCGGGTGGAAAAGACGCGTTTGAAGCCGCTCCGGACCTCGACTAACTCCGCGCGAGCTCTCGATCGATGATCGCGCCCAGGGCGTCCTTGACTCCATCCGCGGGGATGCCGGAGATCCGCGCCACCGAGGCGACTCCGCGCACGTTTTCGGCTGCTCTCAGGGCGTGCCAGTGAGAGTCGAATGACTCGCCAGAGGTGGCCACGGTGCGGCCATCGGCGCCGAGCAGCCGCCAGCGCCACTTGCCCACGAGGTCTTCATACGCATCGAATTGAGGCATTCGTCATCTCCTGAGGTTGAATACGAACACATGTTCGCACCCAGGGCGGCGGAAAATCGGGAACTCTCGTCGCCGAGCGGGGGAGCGGCTCTACGGCTCAGTTGCGTAGCCGCGGACCGAGAGCGCTTCGGCGCGGTGCGCGAGCAGGATGTCAACCACCGAAGGATCGAACTGAGTGCCCCTGCCGTTCTTGATGATCTCGACCGTTTCGCCCACTGTGAACGCCGGCCGGTAGCAGCGGTCGCTGAGCAACGCGTCGAATGCATCGGCAACCGCGGTGATCCGTCCCTCGAGGGGGATCTCGTCCCCGGCCAGGCCCTTGGGATATCCGCCGCCGTCGTAGCGCTCGTGATGGGTCAGGGCGATTGTCGCCGCGATGCGGAGCAGCTCGCTCTCGGAGTTGGCGAGGATTTCATACCCAACCGTCGTGTGGCGCTTCATCTCCTCGCGCTCCCCAGGCGTGAGGGGGCCGGGCTTGCGCAGGATCTCACTCGGCGTGGCGATCTTGCCGACGTCGTGCATCGGCGCCGCCAGTCGCAGCAGGTGGACCCGCTCGGGATCGAGGCCGAGTTTGCCTGCCAAGAAGGAAGCGACCAGGGCCATCTGGTCGACGTGCTTGCCGGTGGAGAAATCGTGAAGCTCGATCGCTTTGGTGAGCCGCTCGACCGTCTCCTGGCGGGACAGCCGCAGCTCGCCGATCGAGTGCTCGTGCTCGGCCACCAGCTCGTCGCGCAGTTGCAGGGCCTCTTTCTGGGCGGTGATGTCGGTGGAGATGCCGCAGATTGCGTTGGCTCGCCCGTCCTCGTCGAGAAGCGGGAACTTGATCGTCTGGAAGGTCCGCTCGACCCCGCCGATCTGAAGCGTTTCTTCTGCTTCATACGTCGTGCCCGTCTCGAGGATCCCGTGATCGATGGCGCGAGTGCGCGCAAGCGCCTCGGGGGGCATGATCGCCTCGTCGGTCTTACCGAGGAGCTGGTCCCTCTCTTGTCCAGCCAGGTCATCGGCCTGTGCATTTGCGAAGACGTAGCGGTAGCTGTCGTCCTTGATGTAGACGGGCATCGGCGCCATGTCGATGATCGCCTGGCGCCGCTCCTCGAGGTTGAGTCTGTGCGCGCTCTCGAGGTTTTCGAGCTCGCGCCGGCGCAGCGCGTTCATTACCGTGATCAAGAGTTGGCCCGGCCAGAATGGTTTGATCAGGTAACCGTGGACCCCGTGACCGCCAAGGTCAAATGCCCTTCTTGCCACATCCGGGTCGTCCTTCTCGGTGACCAGGACCACGGCCGTCTCGGGATGCTCTTCGGTGATTTCTTCCGCCAGGGCAAGGCCGGACCCGCCGAGCATCTGAATGTCGCACAGGGCGAGGTGAAAGGAGGTGGATGCAAGCTTCTCGTGAGCCTGGGTGACGTTGCCCGCGAACTCACACCGGTATCGCTCTCCCAATGCGCGATCGACCAGTCGCAGCATCTCGGGCTGGTCGTCCGTCACCAGGATGCGGGCGAGCCCTGGGCGGGCCTGGATGGGGCGGGACGCTGGCCTCGCCCCCGTCGTGTTGGCGTCCACGGGTTACGCCTCCTCTGCCGTTTGAGCTGGCCTGCTGGAAACTCATAGACTTGACTAGTCAGTAGACCTTAGGCGCTCTTACACTTAAATACAACAGATTTCGGTGGCGTGACAGTACCTACTGACTAGCCCCTTTGGGGGATATTTCCCGCGCTTCACACATTCGGGGGATTGTGTTGTCCGGCTGAAGCTCAGATAGTGCGGGAGCAGCTGAGGCGCAGCGGCGATTCGAAGCCCATCGTCGGGTGCCTGAATGTGGTTGCCTCCCTGACCCCCTAGGTCTTAACCCCTGCTGGACCTAGGGGGTCGCAGTTCTTACCCGCGGTCCTTGCGGTGTAGGTCCTGGCTGTTTGGTCGATACCTCTTAGGAGATGGCCACGACCAAACCCGATTCGGGACCGATCGTCTCGCCGCGCCTGCAGCCGAGCGGCAGTTCCCTGCTCGCCGATGCCCCGGAGATCTTGGTCAAGGACCTCGAGCGGACGCCGCGCGAGCGCCGCCGCCTCTACGTCGCGCTGCGTCTGAAGTTGCTCTTCGTCGTCGGGATCGGTCTCGCCTGGGCGGGCTTTTCGCTCTGGCTCTCGCTTCCCTGGATCGACACCCTGGGCCAATCGATCACGATGCCGCTCGCGATCGCCGTGATCCTCGGCATCGCGATCATCCCCGGCTACCTCAACGCCAACCTGATCGCCTCGCTGTTGCTCGATCGCCCGCCCCCACTGCGCTTCGATCTCGCCTTTCCCGAGGCCACCGTGGTGATCGCCTGCTTCAACGAGGAGGAGACGATCGAAGAAACCCTCGATTACGTGGTCGAGCAGGACTATCCGGGTGGGCTGCGGATCCTGATTGCCGACGACGGATCCACCGACCGCACTGCCGAGCTGGCCCAAGCGCGGGCCGCAACCAACCCTGACATCGCCGTCCTCACCGTCCCTCACGGCGGCAAGGCGCGGGCGCTGACTGCGGCTCTGGAGCGGGTGGAAACCCCACTGATGGCCACGGTCGACGCCGACACCCTGCTGTTGCCCTCGGCGCTGCAGCGCGTAATCGCCCGTTTGCTGATCTCTCCACCCGACACGGTCGCCGTCGCCGGCGCGGTCTTCGTCCGCAACTCTCGCCAGAACTTCATCACCCGCGCCCAGGAGTGGGACTACTTCCTCGGCATCGCCTCGGTCAAGCGCCAGCAGGGCCTCTTCCAGGGGACGATGGTCGCTCAGGGCGCATTCAGCGTCTACCGGACGGCGGCGCTGCGGCGGGTGGGCGGCTGGCCGGACCGCATCGGCGAGGACATCGTCCTCACCTGGGCGATGATGCAGAAGGGTGGCAGGGTCGGCTACGAGCGCACCGCGGTGGCCTTCACCAGCGCCCCGGAGGATGCCCGGGCATTCGCGCGGCAACGGCGACGCTGGGCACGCGGAATGATCGAGGGGCTGCGCGAGTACGGTGGCCCGCTGCTGGCGGGGGGCCGATCGAACGTCCACGCGGTACTCGTCAACTTCGTCTTTCCCTATGTGGACGTCGTCTACTCGATCGCCTTTCCGGTCGGGATCATCCTGGCCCTCTTCGGCAACTTCGCGATCGTCGGGCCGATGACGCTCGCCGTTCTGCCGTTGAATGTGGCGCTCTCGATGATCATGTTTCACCTGAGCAAGAAGTCCTTCGACGAGGTCGGCCTGAAGGTCCGCCAGAATCGCCTCGGCTTCCTCGGCTACCTCTTCACCTATCAGCTCTTCATGTCGCCGGTCTCGGTTGCGGGCTACGCGCAGGAGCTTTTCGGCGCCGCGCGCCGCTGGTGAAGAAGTAAAGATACTCTAATAAACCTGACAGTATTTAAACTATACTTTGCGTGCTTAAGATTCGCCTCTTGATGTACGAGAAGAGAGGGTGATCGGTGTGCATGGGCATAGCGCCAAGGGAGTTTGTTGTGAACCCACCTGACCCGCCCGGCGACGGACAGAACACGCAGGTCTTTGCGAACGGTGAATCCGGTTCACAGGCGGCGACGCGCCTGCGAACGGCATTTGAGCGCTCACGGCACCCGATGCTGATCGCCGATGACCAGCGCCGCTGGGTGACTGGGAATAGTGCCGCGTGCGATCTGCTGGGGATCGCTCGCGAGGAGATCCCCTGGCGGACGATGGATGAGTTCACGTCCCCCGGTGAGCGGAAGAGGCTCGAGGAGCAGTGGGGAGCGTTCCTCGCGAGTGGGGGGGCGGAGGGGTGGTATCAGTTGTACGTTCCGGATCGTGGGCCGGTGCCCGTCGAGTTCAGTGCGACGGCAAACGTACTGCCCGCGCGCCACCTGTCCGTCTTCATTCCAGCCGACGAGGCAGCCGCCAAACAGGCGAAGGGCCTCGCGGCTCGCGAAGCGACGTGGGCGCCGGTCCTGGTCGAGGGAAGCGGCCGGCTGCAACTCACCGAGCGCGAGCGCGAGGTCATGACGTTGGTTGCCTCAGGGCTGCAGAGCGGCGACATCGCGGAGCGCCTGATCCTATCCCCGGAGACGGTCAAGTCTCACGTCCACAACGCGCTGGGCAAGCTTGGAGCGCACACCCGCGCGCATGGCGTCGCGATCGCGCTGGTCACCGGGCAGATCAGCTGGGAGGTATAGCGCTCAGTACCCGGTGCCCGTCTTGACCTGTTTGCGCTCGGCGGGATGGGCGCCGCCCTTCTTCTCAAGCGTCGCGCAGGCCGTGGCGATGTCGGCGGAGAGACGGTCGACCTGCTCGCGGCTCAGCGTCTCCTTGACCAGCGCCCGCAGGACCTTCACGTTTTCGGCGTTGGGCGGGAGGGTGTAGGCAGGCAGCATCCAGCCGCGCTCGGCGGAGAGTTGCCAGGAGAGGTCGAACTCGTCGTAGTTCTTCCCCTCGACCAGCTTGAAGGCGACCAATGGCAGCTGCTCTTTGTCGGCGCCGATCAGCTCGAAGTCGCCGCAGGACTCGAGGTACTCGGCCAGCGCCCGGGCGTTCTTCTCCATCGCTTCCATGATGTAGGTGTAGCCCTGCCGGCCGAGGCGGACGAAGTTGTAGTACTGGGCGAGCACCATCGAGGCGCCGGTCGAGAAGTTGAGCGTGAAGGTCGCGTCTTTCTTGCCGAGATAGTTCTCGTAGAAGACGAGGTCCTCGGCGAGGTCGCTCTTCTCGCGGAAGACGAGCCAGCCCACGCCCGGGTAAACGAGCCCGAACTTGTGCCCGGAGACGTTGATCGAACGCACCTGCTCGAGCTGGAAGTCCCACTTGGAATCCGGGTACAGGAAGGGCCAGACGAAGCCGCCGCTGGCGGCGTCGACGTGCAGCGGCACGTCCATTTCCTTCTCGCTCTTGAGATCGACCAGGAGCTTGTCGATGCCGACGATGTCGTCGGCGTGGCCGGTGAAGGTGGTGCCGAGCACCGCCGCGACACCGATCGTGTTCTCGTCGATCAGCGGCTGCACGTCCTCGGGGCCGATCGTGTATTTGCCTTCCTGCAGGGGCACGATCCGCGGCTCGACGTCGAAGTAGCGGCAGAACTTTTCCCAGACGACGTGGACGTCGCCGCCGAAGACCAGGTTCGGCTTGTCGACCGAAAGCGAAGCGGCTTCGCGGCGCTCCTTCCATTTCCACTTCAGCGAGAGCGCGCCGAGCATGATCGCCTCCGAGGAGCCCTGGGTGCGGGCGCCGGTCGTCTCGCCAGGAGCGTGATAGAGGTCGGCGAGCATGCGGATACAGCGCTGCTCGATCTCGGCCGAGATCGGGTACTCGGCGTGGTCGATGAAGTTGCGGTAGAGGTTCTCGGCGATCAGCCGCTGCGCCTCGGGCTCCATCCAGGTGGTGACGAAGGTCGCCAGGTTGCGGTTCGGGTCGCCCTCCAGGGCGAGTTCCTCGTTGACCAGGCGCATCGCGTCCAGCGCCGACATCCCGCTGGCCGGAAAGTCGCCGGCAGGGGCGTCCTCAGTGAGGAAGCGGTTTCCATAGAGCATCGCGGCATCGGGACTGGCAGGTTTGTTCATAGGGACGCGAGCCTAGCGGGGAGGGCAACAATCGGTGCGACCCGACTGCGGACATCGAGACCGCGCATATTTTAAGACATCAAAATCATTGCAAAAAACGCCATGAAGTTGTAGTCTTGAAGCATGGAACTGACCAATGTGCGAACCATCGAGTTCCTCCACGTCGCTTTCCTCGACGTCCTCTCCGCGCGCTTGGATCCGCAGCGCTACGTTCTGAAAGGGGGCGCGAATCTGCGTTACTTCTTCGCCAGTCAGCGCTACTCGGAGGACATTGACCTGGACTTCGTCCGGCCCGTGTCGTGGAGCATCAAGGAGAAGGTCGACGGCGTGCTCGAGTCACCTGCGCTCCGCGGTCTTCTCGCCGTCGGCAATTTGAGCCTCGAGGAGTGGTCCAGCTCCAAGCAGACCGATACGACCCACCGCTGGAAGGTCGGCGTGAGGGCACGATCGCACTCGCAGCTCGTGCGGACCAAAATCGAGTTCAGCAATCGCGAGAGCGGGGGGGAGTGCCGTCTTGATCAGGTGCCGGCGGCAATCGTCGAGCCGTACGCATTGCGCCAGCCGACTGTCCAGCACTACGCGGCGGCCGCCGCGACCGAGCAGAAGGTCCTGGCGCTGGTCGGCCGCACGCAAACCCAGGCGCGCGACATCTTTGACCTCGAGTTGCTGCTCCGCCGCAACCCGATTCCGAAGGGCTCGCTCGAAAGCGATCTGCTCGATACAGCCATCGATCGAGCACTGGAACTGACCTACGACGCATTTCGCGACCAGGTTCTCGCCTTCCTCGATCCAGGCGCGGTCGAACTCTACGACTCGGCACCGGCCTGGGAGCAGTTGCAGACCTTTGTGGCCGGGCGCCTGGAGGCGGCGAAGTGAAGGCCGCCGACGCATATGCCGAACTGCGCCGCCTGGGCCGCCCCGTCCTCTCAACCCGCGAGGCGGCGGCGCTCTGGAGCAGCGAGCAGACCGCTGCCAGTAGGCGCCTTGCTGCGCTGGCGGATGCGGGTCTCGTGCTGCGCATCCGTAAGGGACTATGGGCGCTCGACTCGGAGATCGAGCCCTTCACTCTTGGCCCCTACCTCACCGCGCCGCTCCCGGCCTACGTCTCTCTCTGGTCCGCGCTCGCCAACCACGGGGTGATCGAACAGGTCCCGCGCCAGATCTCACTGATCTCACTCGCTCGCCCAAGGCGGATCGTCACCACCCTCGGCACCTACGTCGTCCATCAGCTCACCCCCAAGCTCTTCGGCGGCTACACCCACACTGAGCGCGGGTACCTGGCCAGCGCCGAGAAGGCCCTCTTCGACCTCGTCTACGTCCGCACCGCTGCCGGAACCCGCGCCCGCCCTCCGGAGCTGTCACTGCCTGAGGGCTTCGACCGGACCGCGCTCGACCATTGGATCGCCCGCATCGAGAGCCCACGGCTCCGAACCCTGGTGACGCGCCGCCTACGCGACCTCTTGCTCGAAGCGGGTTGAAGCGGAGCTGAGAGCGAGGATTGGGTGGATCTGTGTCGATATTCACACAACAACGCTAGCTACGCTAAAGTGTTGATATGCGCACAAGCTCAGAAGGACGATCTCGTCGGTGGACCGTTCGGTCGCCCAGTGATCTCGGTCGCGCGATCGCCGGCGTTCGTGCCGAGCGTGGACTGACCCAGGCCCAACTCGCCGAAGAGGCCGGTGTCGATCGCTCCTACTTGGCGCGACTGGAGGCCGACCCTACGGCGCTGGTCTTGGAGCGGGCGTTGCGGGCCCTGCGTCGCATGGGCGCCACGATCACCGTCGACCTGGATGACACCGATGGCCCCTCCGAGTAAACGTCTCGGCGTCTGGCTCGACGGTGTGCACGTTGCCGACCTCGAGCAGGGCTATTGCAACCGATCACGCGCCGCTTGACCGCTCGGCTTCTTGCGAGATGATGGGGCAATGGCGAACGTTCTCTGCGTGCTCTATGACGATCCGGTCGACGGTTACCCGCCTGCCTATGCGCGCGACGGGGTCCCGAAGATCGAGCGCTACCACGATGGGCAGAGCGCGCCGACGCCGGAGGCGATCGGCTTCCGGCCCGGCGAGCTGGTCGGCAGCGTGTCGGGGGAGCTTGGGCTGCGCGAGTTCCTCGAGGCGGGTGGGCACCGGCTCGTCGTCACCTCCGACAAGGACGGCGCGGACTCGGTCTTCGAGCGCGAGTTGCCCGATGCCGAGGTCGTCATCTCCCAGCCTTTCTGGCCCGCCTACCTGACTGCCGAGCGGATTGCCAAGGCGCCGAAGCTGAAGCTCGCCCTGACCGCCGGCATTGGCTCGGACCATGTCGACCTGCAGGCGGCTATCGGGCACGGGTTGACGGTCGCCGAGGTGACCTACTCGAACAGCATCAGCGTCGCCGAGCACGTCGTGATGATGATCCTCGCGCTGGTGCGCAACTACATCCCCTCCTACCAGGTGGTGGTCGAGGGGGGTTGGAACATCGCCGACTGCGTCTCGCGCTCCTACGACCTCGAGGGCATGCAGGTCGGCACGGTCGCCGCCGGGCGGATCGGCTCGGCGGTGCTGCGGCGGCTGAAGCCGTTCGAGGTCGGCCTGCACTACACCGATCGCCACCGGCTGCCGGCCGAGGTCGAGGAGGAGCTCGGCGTCACTTTTCACGCCGACGTGGAGTCGATGGTCGAGGCCTGCGACGTGGTCACGATCAACGCGCCGCTGCACCCTGAGACCGAGAACCTCTTCGACGCCGATCTGCTCGCCAAGATGAAGCGCGGCTCCTACCTGATCAACACCGCCCGCGGCAAGATCTGCGACCGCGACGCGGTCGCGCAGGCGTGCGAGAGCGGTCAGCTGGCCGGATACGCCGGCGACGTCTGGTTCCCCCAGCCGGCTCCCGAGGACCATCCCTGGCGCTCGATGCCCCACCACGGCATGACCCCGCACACCTCTGGCACCAGCCTCTCGGCCCAGGCCCGCTACGCCGCCGGGACGCGCGAGATCCTCGAGTGCTGGTTCGGCGGGCGCCCGATCCGCGAGGAGTACCTGATCGTCGACGGCGGCACGCTTGCCGGCGCCGGCGCCCACTCCTACAGCGAGGGCAACGCCACGGGCGGCTCGGAGGAGGCCGCTCGCTTCAAGGGCGGCTGAGTCGGGCGAGGGTGCAGCGATGAAGATGCGCGCCGCGGTGCTCGAGGAGTTCGGCAAGCCGCTCGCGGTCGAGGAGGTGGAGCTCGCCGAGCCGCGGGCGGGTGAGGCGCTCGTTCGGCTCGTCGCCTGCGGCGTCTGCCACACCGATCTCTACACGGCCTCGGGCGCCGACCCGTCGGGCTACGCGCCCACGGTGCTCGGCCACGAGGGGGCGGGCGTCGTCGAGAGCGTCGGCGCGGACGTCGTCTCGCTCTCCCCGGGCGATCACGTCGTCACCCTCTTCTCTCCCCAGTGCGGCGAGTGCGTCCACTGTCTCGACCCGCGGACCAACCTCTGCCTGGCGATCCGTGAGCAGCAGAACAAGGGCTTCCTCCCCGACGGCACGACCCGCATCTCCCGCGAGGGCGACGGGATCCGCCACTTCATGGGCTGCTCGACCTTCGCCGAGTACACGGTGATGCCGGAGATCGCGCTGGCGAAGATCGATCCCGAGGCGCCCTTCGAGCACGCCTGCCTCTTCGCCTGCGGCCTCTCGACCGGCCTCGGCGCGGCGATCAACACCGCCGCGGTGGCGCCGGGTAGCACCTGCGCCGTCTTCGGCGCCGGAATGGTCGGCCTCGGCGCCGTCGCCGGCTGCCGGCTGCAGGGCGCCGAGCGCATCGTCTGCGTCGACCTCTCCGCGGAGCGGCTCGAGCTGGCCCACGGCCAGGGCGCGACGGACACGATCAAGGGCGGGGAGGGCGCCGTCGAGCGGATCCTCGAGATGACCGGCGGCCTTGGCGCCGACTACAGCTTCGAGGCGACCGGCAACGTCGCCGTGATGCGCCAGGCGGTCGAAGCGGCGCGCATGGGTTGGGGCCTCTGCACCGTCGCCGGAGTTGCCGGCAGGGGGGAGACGCTGGACATCGTCCCTCGCCTCCTGATCACCGGCCGCCGCGTCGCCGGCTCCTCCTTCGGCGGCGTCAAGGGGCGCGACCAGGTCCCGGCCCTGGTCGCGCGCTCGATGGCCGGCGAGATCGACGTCGAGCCCTTCATCTCCCACCGCATCGCACTCGACGAGGTCAACCGGGGCTTCGAGCTGATGGAGGCCCAGGACGGGATCCGCAGCGTCATCGATTTCGACGCCGCGCTTTAGGTTGCGCCGATAGATTCATCCGCCGTGAGCCTCGTCCCAACTCCCGCCCTGGTGGGCCCGAGCGACGGTCCGGCCCCGGATCGTCCCTACTGGCGGGATTCGGTAGCCCGCCACGAGCAGTCCTCCCATTGGCACAGCGTTCTCGACGTGGCGACCTCGGCAGTGCCCTACCTGGCTTTGATGGTCGCGATATATCTCAGCCTCGAAGTCTCGGCATGGCTCTCCCTTGTCCTGGCGCTCCCGGCAGCCGGCTTCCTGCTGCGCACCTTCGTCGTCTTCCACGACTGTGCCCACGGCTCGTTCCTAGCCACCAAGCGGGGCAATCTCTGGCTCGGCCGATTCATGGCGCTGCTGGTCTTTCAGCCGTTCGGGAACTGGCGCCACAACCACGCCGTCCATCACGGCACCGCGGGCGACCTGGATCGGCGCGGCACCGGTGACGTGCCGACGCTCACCGTTGAGGAGTACCTGGCGCGGCCGTGGAAGCAGCGGCTTGGCTACCGGCTGTTCCGCAACCCGCTGGTGATGTTCGGACTCGGCCCGATCTGGTCGCTGATGATCGGGCCGCGCATCTGGTCGAGCAAGATGCGCGCCCGCCAACGCCACAGTGTGATCGCGACGAACCTCGTCCTCGCGGCGGTCATCGGGGCGATCGTCTGGTTGATCGGCCCGACCGATTGGCTGTTGGTGCAGATGCCGACCGCGATCCTCGCCGGCACCTTGGGGGTCTTCCTCTTCTACGTCCAACACCAGTTCGAGGACGCCTACTGGGAGAGCTCGGAGGATTGGAGCTACCCCGACGCGGCACTGCAGGGGAGCTCGTACCTGAAGCTGCCGAAGATCCTCCAGTTCTTCAGCGGGAACATCGGCCTGCACCACGTTCACCACCTCAGCGCCAAGATCCCCAACTACAACCTCCAGCGCGCCCACGACGAGAACCTGATCTTCCACGACGTCCCCGTCTTGAGCATTCGCGACGGCCTGCGTTCGATCCGGCTCAAGGTGATCGACTCGAGCAGCGGCCGGATGCTGACCTGGAAACAGGTCAGGGCGTTTTAGCGCCGGCGCCTACCTGCTCACCGTCGCCGTTGCGCTGGTGTAGGTGGTGCCTTCGGATTTCGCCACGGTGATCGTGTCGGTGAAGGCGCCGCTCGATTTGGAGGTGTAGGTGAACTGGGTCGCGGACTCCGCCGCGCCGGTGGCCGGGATCGCGAGCGGAGTGCCCGCGATCGTGCCGCCGGTCGAGGTGATTTTCGCGGCGTGGCCTTTGCCGAGCGAGGCGAGGACGTTGCCGAAGCTGTCGGTGACGGCGATGTTCGCCTTGACCGTCCCCCCGTTGCCCAGTCCGGCGATCATGCAGGTGAACAGGCAGGACGGCGCGATCGTGCCAGCGCTGACGGTCACATGCGTGAGGGCGAACTTCGCCGCCGCCCCGGTGGCGACGGTGATCGCGAGAGCCGCCGGGGTCGAGATCGAGCCATCGGTGGCGGTGAGTTGCGCCACCTCGGCCCTGTTGAGCTTCATCACGCCGTTCTTCGCAGACGCGACTTTCGCGACGCCCGCGGTGAACCCGATCGCCGTGGGTTCGCCGAAGGCAATCGTGGCACCGGAGCTGTCGACGACGGTCGGTTCCGCCCCGCTCGGACTGGTCGAGGCGCCGGAGAAGACGAGGTTGTGCGAACCCGCGTAGTCGGTTGCCGTGTTGCCGTAGGGGTCGAAGGTCGTCATCGTCAGGTTGTCGGCCCCACCGGCGGCGGGTGTGGTCGAGGCTGCCGCCAGCGACAGTTCGGAGGCCGTTGCGGCTCCGACGGTCACCGTGAGCGTGGCGCTGGTCAGCGTGCCGTCGGTGACTTTGAGGCTGGTCGAGCCGCTCTTGTAGAGCCTCATGCGGCCGTTTTTCGAGCCGGAGACGCCGGCGACCCCGGCGCTGAACGAGATCGCCGTGGCGCTGCCGAAGGCCGTCGTCGTGCCGCTGCTGTTGGCGACGGTGGGAACCGTGCCGTCCGGAGCGGCCGAGGCGCCCGAGAAGGTCAGGTTGTGGGAGCCGGTGTAGGTGACGATGGTGTTGCCGTAGGTGTCCTGAGCGGTCGTCGTCAGGTCGTCGGCTTCGCCGGCGTCGGGGGTGGTTGAGTTCGCGGTCAGGGCGAGCTTTGAGGCCGCCAGGGCCGCGACCGTGACGGCAAGGGCCGGTTCGCTCGCGATCGATCCGTCGCTGACGGAGATTGCCGCAGCTTCGGCGCTGTAGAGCCTCATCACCCCGTTCTTGGACGAGGTGACCGTCGCGACGCCCAGCGTGAAGTTGATCGCCGTGGCGCTGCCGAAGGCCGTCGCCGTGCCGCTGCTGTTGGCGACGGTCGGCGCGGTTCCACCGGGGCTCGGGGAGGCTCCCGAGAAGATCAGGCTGTGGGAGCCGGTGTAGGTCGTGACCGCGCTGCCTTTTTCGTCGGCGGCGGTAATCGTCAGGTTGTCGGCTACCCCCGCCGTCGGCGTGGTCGAGGCGGCGGAGACGGTCAGGTGGGTCGCCGCGCCGATCGTGATTTTCGCCTGGGCGGACGAGCTGGTCGCGTTCCAGGAGTGCCACTTGGCGCTCACCGTGTAGGTGTGGGTGCCGACTTCGAGCCCGCTGTCCGTGCAGGTCGTGCCCGTTCCCCGCGCCGATGCACTCGGACAGTTGCCGGCCGGATCGCCTCCGTCGCGGCTGACGGCGTAGGTGACCGCGCCCAACCCCGGTGGGGTGACCGCGGTCCAGGTCAGAGCCACGGTGCCGCCGACGGCCGGCAGGGCCGAGGAGATCGTCGGCGCGGAGAGTTTCGCGAGGCCTGCGGTAGCGTCACCCGCACCGGTGGTCGAGAAGTAGGCGAGGGCGCTGCCGGCGAGCCCGGCCATGAGGGCAATCGTCGCGACCGCCCCGGCGATGCCGGCCGGCAAAAGGCGCCTCATCCCCGCGCGCTCCCGGTGAACTCGAGCGGGAAGCGGGCGCTTTGGCAGGCGTCCTGGTTGACCGGAAGGTCACGCAGCTGGATCGTCGGCGCCAGGACGCCGCCCGCCGGCAGCCGCACCGATCCGTTGGCGGGAACTTCGAGCGGCGAGGAGTTGGAGGCGTTGGATTGGACGAGGGCGAGGTTGTCGGTACTGGCGCATCCCGGCGGATCGGCCGCCACCGAGACCCGCAGTTCGGTGACAAGTATCGGGGCCGGGTTGGGGTTCCGCACGGTCAGCGGCAGCGCGATCGGCGGCGCACCCGGGTAGAGGGCGCCGAGGCCGGAGAGGTCGGGGTCGATCGAGAATTCCCTTGCCGCGAGGACCGTCCAGCGGACTTTCGCCGCGGCGCCGCGCCGGCCCCGCCGATCGATCGCGCGAACCGAGAATCTATGGTGCCCGACCGAGAGCACTTTGAAGACGACCGGGGAGCGGCAGGCCCTCCAGCGTGCGCGGTCCAGACGGCACTCGGACCGCATCCCGGGCTTGCGGACGGTGAATCCGAACCTGGCGTCGGTCGAGGGCGACTGTGCGGCAGGGCGGGCTCCGATCGTCGGCTTCGGCAGCCGCCCTGACCGCGTTTTGCGATCCGGGCTTCCGCCGCCGCCCCGATGCCCGGGCGCGGCCAGGGCGACGCCGGCGAGGCAGGCACCGACGCCGATCAACGCGATCAGAGCCCTGATGCCGCCTCGTGCCATGCCGCGCTCCGCCTCACCCGTTGGCTCAGTTGTTGGTCAGGTGCAGCGTCACCGTCGCGCCCTGGCAGGCGTCCTGGTTGGTCCCGGTTTCGTTCATCGTCAGAGTCCCGCTCTGGGTCACGCTCTGGCCGTTGCCCGTCGCGAAGACTTTGTTGACGGCCACCGCGGGCATCGAGAAGTCGGGGTTGCCGCCGCTGATCGTCGTGCTGCAGGTCGAGTGACCGGCATCGACGGTGATGCTGCCCAGCGTGATCGTCCCGACCCGCTGTGAGCCCGGCGAGGGGTTGTCGACGGTGAAGCTGACCGGCGACGAGGTGCCCGGATACAGGCTGGAGGACACCGTCGCGTGCAGCGTCACGGCTGAACTCGAGCCGACCGTCGCGTTCGCGGTGCCCGAGCCGGACGTTGTGAAGTAGGCCAGCGCGACGCCGGCGACGGCCAGTGCGCAGGTGCAGCCGAGCGCGATCAGCGCGCGCCTCTTGGTGGTCCAGGACATTGCCTCTCCTCTCGGGATTTCCGGAGTCGCTGCTCCGTGGTTTACCGTCATCGGCCTGGCACCGGGCGCGCTTGAGGCGTGAATGGCAATCAGTTTCCCCCGTCTTGTACGAGCCGTACAAAGAAAGCGGCGTTTCGGACGATTCACCAGCGGGAAACGGCGAGTTCCCCATGCGGCATGCACCCTGGAGTTGACGCTCCCTCAGTGGGGTACTACCGTGTGTATCGGGGATGAGGATGATGATAGGGGAGTCTTCGTCGGGGTTCTGCGAGCTTGGGTCGCCGGCGACGCGGTGCGGTTCCAGGTGAGCCGATTGCGGGATGACCAGGCCGACTCGCTGAAGACGATTCGTGTCGAGCTGGTCGCTCGCCTGCGAGGACGACTTGCCGAGATCGAAGACGCGATCTTCGCCCGCGCTCGGACCCTCGCCGGGTCGGTCGAAGAGGAAGACCCGGAGTACGTCGCCGGGCTGCGGGCCACGGTCAGCGAATCGCTGGACTTTGCCCTTGTCCACATGGAGAAAGGCGAGGAGTGGACCGGGCCGATTCCCTCGACCGCGGCGGAGCAGGCGCGGCGCTCAGCTCGCGCCGGCGTGAGGCTGGACACGGTGTTGCGCCGCTACGCGGCCGGCGACAGGCTGCTGGGCGACTTCATCATGGACGAAGACGATCGCTTTCCCAGCCATGCGCTGCGCACGGTGCTGAGGGTGCACGGGCCGCAGGTCGACCGGCTGATGGCAGCCGTGGCGACCGAGTACATGGATGAGGTCGCGCGGATGAAACGCTCTCCGACGCAGCGCCTCGCCGAACGCGTGCAGCGCCTGGTCGGGGGCGATAGCCCCGCCGACGTGGGTGGCCTGGAGTACGCCTTCGATGCCTGGCACCTGGGCATGGTCGTGAAGGGCAACAAGGCGGAGGCATGTGTACGAGCCCTGGCGGCGGGCCTGGGCAGTCAGGTGCTGATCGTGCCGCGGGGGGACGGGATCGTCTGGGCCTGGCTCGGTGCACGCCGTCCCCTGGCGGTCCCCGAGCTCGAGCGCCTGCTGTCCAACGGCGTCGCCGGAGATGCCTCGCTCGCGGTCGGCGAGCCGCGTCACGGCCTCGACGGCTGGCGACTGACCCATCATGAGGCGCAGGCGGCGCAGGAGGTGATGCTGCACAAACCGCAGCGGATCATCCGCGCGCGCGACGTGATGCTGGTCGCCGCCGTGTTGCGCGACGGCGCCCTGGCAAGGTCGCTGCTCGATACATACCTGGCGCCGCTCGAGGGCCACGGCGACTCGGGCGCGGTCCTGCGGCGGACGCTGCGTGCGTATTTCTCCGCGGGCCTTAACGCGGCGACGGCGGCTGCCGCGTTGGCAGTCGACCGTCACACGGTGCAACGACGCCTGCGCAAAGTCGAGGAGTCGCTCGGCCGCCTGCTGCCCGATTGCCACGCAGAGCTGGTGGTGGCGCTGGACCTGGAGGAACTTCAGGCGGGAGTCGAGCAGGCGGTCGAGGAGCCGTCCGCGGAGGCCTGAGCGACGTCCCGGATCGCTGCGCGCGACAACATGGCTAAGCCGGACCTTCGCTGCGCGCCATATTGGGGTATCGGGGATGTGAGGCTCGGTGATACATATGGTTGCCCCACGGGGGCGACGCATATAAGTGACCCTCGGTGGGGGCGTCCCAGCAGGAAAAACGTCCTCAATCAACCGTTCAAACGATGCCTATGCCCGGGTCACCCAATGCCGTCGAGACACGTCCAACTCTCCTCTCTCGAGATGAGGACGGGCAGCTGCCGGGGACGACCGCGGTGTCCGGGGAGAGACGCTCGTCCAGCGCGCTCTCGAAGATCGCCTGGGCTCCACCGCGCGATATCGGCCACTCGGATTGGCTGGCGACGGGGCGCCGCCTGGGGGCGATCGGCCGCTGCAGCCAGTGGTGGATCGGCGACTGGATTCGGTACGGAACTGCCAGGTGGGGGGAGAAATACGCCGAGGCGGCGCGGGTTACCGGCTATGACGTGGCCAGCCTGAGGAACATGGCCTGGGTTGCGTCCCGGTTCGACTTGTCACTACGTAATGACAAATTGACCTGGAGCCACCACGTCCTCCTGGCGCCGCTCGACGTCGAGGAGCAGCGTCGGTGGTTACGGCATGCGAGCGAGGAGCGCCTGTCGGTCGCCGACCTGCGGCTCGAGCTTCGCGCATTGCGGGAGGGTGTGGCGAAGGCGTCGCGGAGCAGGGTTGCCGACGACGCGGATGGCGGCGAAACGGCGGTCTGCCCGCATTGCGGGCACTCGCTGCGTTCGCCTTGAAGTTCGCCTTGCAACCGAGATGATGTAGCCCAGGCTGGGCAGGGGTAGGGGATGTGAGCAGCGCAACGGGGATCGCGGGCAACTCGCGGGCCGCTCTGGCGGGGGAGTCCCGCACGCCGCTGGAGCGGCTCGAGCTGCTCTGTGACAGCGGCTCGCTGGAGGCGATCCGTTCGTCGGTGGTGTCGACCCGGATCGGCCCGGCGGCCCAGCCGGGCGACGGGGTGGTCGCCGCGCTCGGCCGGGTCGGTGGCCGGCCGATCGCCTGCTACGCGCAGGACGCCAGGTTCTTCGGCGGCTCGCTGGGCGAGGCGCACGCCGAGACGATCGATCGCCTGCTGCAGCTCGCCGGGCGCTCACGCCTGCCGGTGGTGAGCGTGATCGAGTCCGGTGGCGCGCGCGTGCAGGAGGGCACGGCGGCGCTCCACGGCTATGGCCGGATCTTCCGGCAGAATGCGCTGCTCTCGGGCCGGGTGCCGCAGATATCGGTCATCGCCGGCCTCGCCGCGGGCGGCGGTTGCTACTCGCCCGCGCTGACCGATTTCGTCGTGATGACCGAGTATGCCGCGATGTTCCTCACCGGCCCCGCGGTCGTCCGCGAGGTCGCCGGCGAGGAGGTCGGCAAGCACGAGCTCGGCGGGCATCGGGTGCACGAGCGCAACGGCGTCTGTGATGTCGTCGTCGCCGACGAGCGCGCCGCGTTGGGGGTGGCGCGGGAGATGCTCGGGTACTTGCCCCGACACGCTGGCGGGGCGTTGCCGCAGGCCGCGCCGGCGGCGCCACGATTGAGCGATCCGAGCGAGTGCGCGCCCCGTTCGCCGCGCCACGTCTACGACGTGCGCACGGTCAGCGACGGCATCGTCGATGCCGGTTCGCTGCTCGAGGTCTCGCCTCGCTGGGCGCGCAGCGTCCTCACCGGGTTCGCCCGGATCGAGGGCAGTCCGGTGGGCTTGATCGCGAGCCAGCCGCGTTACCTCGGCGGCGTGCTCGACGCCGAGGCTTCGCAGAAGGCGGCAGCCTTTGTTTCCAGCTGCGACGCATTTGGACTGCCGCTGCTGGTGCTGGTCGACACACCCGGCTTCATGCCTGGGGCGCGGCAGGAGCGGGCGGGGGTGATCCGTTTCGGCGCTTCGCTGGTGCGTGCCTTCGCCGTGGCGACGGTCCCGCGGGTGACGGTGATCCTGCGCAAGGCGTTCGGCGGCGCCTTCATCGCGATGAACTCACGCGGCCTCGGGGCCGATCTGGTGTTCGCCTGGTCAGGGGCGGAAATCGGCGTGATGGGAGCCCAGCCGGCGACCGGGATCGTCCACCGGCGCGAGCTGGCGGCCGCCCCCGATCCCGACGCTTGCCAGGAGGCGCTCTCGGCCGCTTACGCCGAGGAGCACCTCGGCGCCGACGTGGCGGCAGCAGGAGGCTTCGTCGACGAGGTGATCGAGCCGCACGAAACGCGTGCCCGGGTTGCCGGGGCGCTTGCGGCGCTGGCGGGCCGCGAACAGTGAAGGTCAACAGCGCGGCCTCGACCCGGCGAATGCTGTTCGCGGTCAGCGACCTGCACGTCGACCATGCCGAGAACCGTGCGGTCGTGGACGACCTGCGGCCGCAGTCGGAGGGCGACTGGCTGATCGTTTGCGGCGACGTCGCCGACTCGCCGGACCAGGTCGAGTGGGCGCTGAAGATCCTGCGCGAACGCTTCGAGCGGGTGATCTGGACCCCCGGCAACCACGAGCTGCTGGCCGGCCGGGACGACCCCCCGCACCTGCGCGGCGAGCAGCGCTATCTGCACTTGGTCGATCGGTGCGAACGTATCGGCGTCACCACCCCGGAGGACCCGTTCCCGATCTGGGACGGCGAGGGCGGGCCGGCTCAGGTCGTGCCCCTCTTTCTCCTCTACGACTACAGCTTCGGCCGCAACGTCGGCGCCACCCCGGAGGAGGCACTGCAGCGCGCCTACGACAGGGGGGTCGTCTGCGTCGACGAGTTCCTCCTCCACCCGGATCCCTATCCGAGCCGTCAGGCATGGTGCCAGGCGCGGGTCAAGGAGGCCGAGCGGCGCCTGGGGACAAGCGATCCGAGCCTGCCGATGGTCCTGGTCAACCACTTTCCGCTGCTCGATGCGCCGACCCGTGTGTTGCGTCATCCGGAGTTCGCGCAGTGGTGCGGGACGGTGCGCACCGCTGACTGGCATCGTCGCTTCCGCGCCGCGGCGGTCGTCTACGGCCACCTGCACATCCCCCGCACCACCTGGCACGACGGCGTCCGCTTCGAGGAGGTCTCGCTCGGATATCCGCGCGAGCGCCGTCATCGCCGCGACCATTGCTACGCCCCGCGGCGGATTCTGCCGGCGAGAGACCATGCTTGAGCGCATCCTGCCGCCGAGCGCCGTTGTGCGGGCGACCCGCGGTGACATCGATGCGCCGCTCCACCCGGAGGAGGAGGCGTTGGTCGAGCGCGCGGTGGAGAAGCGCCGGCGCGAGTTCACGACCGCTCGCGCCTGCGCCCGCGATGCGCTCGCCGACCTCGGGCAGCCGCGGCGGGCGATTCCCACGGGGCCCCATGGCGAGCCGCTCTGGCCGACGGGGATCGTCGGCAGCATCACCCACTGCGACGGCTACCGCGCCTGCGCGCTCGCCCGCGCCGCCGAGCTGAGCACGCTCGGCGTCGATGCCGAGCCCAACCTGCCCCTGCCTGACGGGCTGATCGGCGACATCGCCCTGCCGGAGGAGCGCGAGCTGCTGCGCGAACTGGCCCGCCGGGACCCCGGCACGCACTGGGACCGGTTGCTCTTCAGCATCAAGGAGTCGATCTACAAGGCCTGGTTCCCGTTGGCGGAACGCTGGCTGGGTTTCGAAGACGCCGTAGTTGCAATCGATTGGCAAAAGCAGAGTTTCAGCGCCCTCCTGTTGGTCCCCGGCCCCCTTCTCGACGGGCGCGAGCTACGCGGCTTCCGCGGTGAGTGGCTGGCGGCGGAGGGCCTGGTGATGGCGGCGATCGCGTTGCCGGCCTAGATAGCCCAGCGTTTTTTGCCTTTTACACACCGGCGTGTTTATCTCCTTCTTCGTTTCGTCGGTCCAGGGAATTCAGGGAGAAATTTGACGCGTTTAGGGGATCCTCGGATCGCGGTGGTGGGCGTCTCGTGTCGCCTTCCTCGCGCATCCAATGCGGAGGCTTTCTGGGAGATGCTCGTGGGCGGCAGGCATGCGGTCGGCGCGACGCCGGCCGAGCGCCTGCCGGCCGACGGCCTGCTTGGTGAGCTCTCGAGCGATGAGCCGGGCGTGCGCTTCGGCGCATTCCTCGACGGGGTCGACCGTTTCGACGCGGCCTTCTTTGGCATCTCCCCGCGTGAGGCCGCGGCGATGGACCCACAGCAGCGGCTCGCGTTGGAGCTCGCGTGGGAGGCGCTGGAGGACGCGCGGATCGTGCCGGGGACGGTGCTGGGCGAGCGAGCCGGAGTGTTCCTGGGCGCAATCGCCGATGACTACTCATATCTCACCTATCGCAATGGATCGGACGCAATAGATCGGCACACTTTGACCGGATTGCACCGGGGCATCATTGCCAACCGAGTCTCCCATACTCTAGGCCTGACCGGGCCGAGCCTGACCGTTGATGCCGCCCAGTCCTCTTCCCTGGTCGCGGTGCACCTCGCCTGCGAGTCCCTGCTGAAAGGAGAGACCCGCCTTGCGCTCGCTGGCGGAGTCCACCTCAACCTCGACCCAGATGTCGCGCTCGGCGCCGTCAGGTTCGGCGGGCTCTCGCCGGACGGGCGCTGCTTCACCTTCGACTCGCGAGCCAACGGATACGTCAGGGGAGAGGGCGGTGGCGTCGTTGCGCTGAAGCCGCTGGCGGCGGCGCTGGAGGACGGCGATCGGATCCACTGCCTCATCCGTGGCGGCGCGGTTAACAACGACGGGTCGGAGGAAGGTCTGACCGTGCCGAGCCGGCTGGCGCAGGCGGAGGTCATCCAAGCTGCGCACGAGCGGGCAGGGGTGGAGACCTCGCAGGTCCAGTACGTCGAGCTGCACGGAACCGGTACCCCAGTCGGCGACCCGATCGAGGCCGCCGCGCTCGGCGCTGCGTTAGGGCGCGGCAGGCAGGATGCGGACCGGTTGCGGGTCGGCTCGGCGAAGACCAACGTCGGTCACCTGGAGGGTGCCGCCGGCATCATCGGGCTGATCAAGGCGCTGCTGGCGATCGAGCGGCGACAGATCCCGGCCAGCCTCAACTTCCGCGAGCCAAACCCCCAGATCCCGCTCGCCGAGCTGGGCCTGCGCGTGCAGGACGGCCTCGGTGCCTGGCCGCACACCGACCGTCCCCTGGTCGCGGGCGTCAGCTCTTTCGGTGTGGGTGGCACGAACTGCCACCTGGTGTTGGAAGAGCCACCCGCGCCGCGCCAGGGGCCGGAGGCCAGCGAAGAGCAAGAAGGCGCCGGCCCCGAGGCGCTTGCCGCCCCCCTGTCCGGCCCGGTTCTCTTGCCGCTTTCGGCGAAATCCGCGTCAGCGCTCGCCGCGGCAGCCGGGCGTCTTGCCGCCCACCTGCGGGCACGGCCGGAACTCGAGCCGGCCGACATCGCATACTCGCTGGCCACCACCCGTACGGCGTTTGAGCACCGGGCGGTCGCGCTCGGGTCAGACCGCCAGAGCCTGCTTGCCTCTCTGGAGACCCTTGCCGCGAACGATGTCGATGCACGAACGGCCCGGGACAGGGCTCGGCCGACGCCCCGCCCGGTGTTCCTCTTCCCCGGCCAGGGAGCTCAGGCGGCGGGGATGGTGACGGGCCTGATCGACTCTTCACCAAGGTTCGCGTCCCATATCGCCGCCTGTGAGCGGGCGCTTGCCCGGCATGCCGATTGGTCGCTGACGGAGATCCTCAGGGACGACAGAGCCCGATGGCTTGACCGCCCCGACATCGTCCAACCGGTGCTTTTCGCGACGACGGTCTCCCTGGCGAAGCTCTGGCGCGAATGCGGTGTCGAGCCCATCGCTGTGGTCGGTCACTCCCATGGAGAGATCGCGGCCGCTCATATCGCCGGCGTGCTCTCGCTCGAGGACGCTGCCCTCGTGGTCACCAAATGGGGCCAGGCAACGGCAGGTATCGCCGGGCAGGGGGGGATGCTTGCGGTCTCGCTCCCCGCTGAGCGGCTTGCCGACTACACAAGACCTTTCCGCGATCGGATCTCGCTGGGGGCGATCAACGGTCCCGCAAGCCTCGTTCTTTCGGGCGAGCTCGAGGCGCTGGGCGAGATCAGGTCGGCCCTCGAGCGAGACGACGTCAGGGTGGGGTCTGTCGCGATCGACTATGCCGCCCACTCCACTCAGATCGAGGCGCTGGAGGCGGAGCTGCTCGGGGCTTTCGCAGCGATCTCTCCGCAGAGTGCCGAGATCCCGCTGCACTCCACGGTTACCGGTGAACCGGCTGAGGGAACCGAGCTCGGTTCCGAGCACTGGTACCGCAATCTGCGTCAGACGGTCCTGTTCGAGCCCGCCCTGCGCTCACTGCTGGGCGCCGGGCGGCGCGCCTTCCTCGAGGTCGGCCCGCACCCGGTACTTGCGTACGGCGTACAGGAGACGATCGAGGACGCACTGGAGGACCCCAGCGAAGCGGTGCTGCTCTCGACCCTACGCCGCGATGCCGATGAGCCCCAGCGCTTTGCCCTCTCCCTCGCCGAGGCGCACTGCGCCGGTGTTGAGCTCGACTGGGAGGTCCTTCACGTCAGCGGCGACAGGAGGCTGGTGGACCTGCCGACATATCCATTCCAGCGCGAACGGCACTGGATCGCCGAAGGCGCGTCGCGGGACGGGTGGAGCCGAGGGCCTGAGCACTGGCGGTCGGACGGCACTGTCGTTGTGACCGGTCGCAGCCTGCCTGCACCTGATGCCGCGGTCGGCCTGGCCGAGCGCGGCGCACGGAGCCTGGTCTTCGCCGTGCCGGAGGAGCCCGGGGCCGAGGAGCTGGTCGAGCTCGAAGTGGAGCTTGCGGTAGTGGGATGCACGATGTCAGTCGTCGTCTGCGACGTCGACGACCGGGGGGAGATCGAGACTCTGCTCGCGAATGTGACCGGGGAGCCATTGCTCGAGCTCTCGGTCGGAGGCGCGCAGGGCGGGGTGCTGGCGACGAGACTTGTTGGGGTCAGCGAGGGGGAGCGTGAGGGGATCGTGCTGACCTTCGTTCGGGAGGAGGTGGCCAAGGTGCTCGGGCACGGGTCTGCGGAGGCGATCGAACCGGACAGGGCATTCGAGGAACTGGGCTTCGACTCCGCCGCCGCCATGGAGCTGCGCGAGCGCTTGCAGAGGGCCGCTGAGCTGCGGTTGCCCGCGCCGATTGTCTTCAACCACCCGACCACCCGGCGGTTGGCCGACCGCCTGTTGGCGGAGGTCCTTGGTGGCCCCGGCTCAACTCAGGTCGCCGCTCGTGCCCAGGTCAACGAGGAGCCGATTGCGATCGTCGGCATGGCCTGCCGCTACCCGGGAGCGGCGAGTGCGCCGGAGGAGCTCTGGCGGCTCGTCGCCAGCGGACGCGACGCGATCGCCGGCTTCCCGGAGGATCGAGGCTGGGACTTGGAGCGCCTCTACGATCTCGATCCGGATCGTCCCGACACCTCCTATGCGTGTGAGGGAGGCTTCCTCGCCGACGCGGGTGACTTCGATGCCGAGTTCTTCGGCATCGCCCCGCGCGAGGCAACGGCGATGGACCCCCAGCAGCGGCTGCTCATGGAAGCGAGTTGGGAAGCGCTCGAGCGCTCGGGGCTTGACCCGGCGAGTCTGAGCGCCAGCCTGACCGGCGTCTATGTCGGAGCCAGCTCCCAGGACTACACCGCCGGGGTGGGGGGACCCGAGGGAGCCGCGGAGGGCTACCGCCTCACCGGCAGCTCGAGCAGCATCCTGTCCGGTCGCATCGCCTTCCTGCTCGGCCTTGAGGGACCGGCGATCTCGATCGACACCGCCTGCTCCTCCTCACTGGTGGCGATGCACCTGGCCTCCCAGGCCCTGCGCAGTGGCGAATGCCAACTGGCGCTGGCGGGAGGCGTGACGGTGCTCTCCAGCCCCGGGATGTTCACCGAGTTCTCCCGCCAACGCGGCCTCGCCCCCGACGGGCGCTCGAAGTCCTTCGCCGAGGCAGCCGACGGAGTCGCCTGGTCAGAGGGAGTCGGCGTGCTCGTCTTGGAGCGCCTCTCTGAGGCCGAGCGCAACGGCCACGAGGTACTGGCCCTGATCAAGGGCTCGGCGGTAAACCAAGACGGCGCCTCAAACGGCCTCACCGCCCCCAACGGTCCCTCTCAGGAGCGGGTGATCAGACAGGCCCTGGCAAACGCCCGCCTTGAGCCAAAAGACGTCGATGTGGTCGAGGGCCACGGCACCGGCACCACCCTGGGGGACCCGATCGAGGCGGGAGCCCTCTTGGCCACCTATGGCCAAGACCGAGAGGAGCCCCTGCGCCTGGGCTCGATCAAGTCAAACATCGGCCACACCCAGGCAGCGGCAGGGGTCGCGGGCACGATCAAGATGGTCGAAGCGATGCGGCGCAGGGTCTTGCCAAAGACCCTGCACGTCGATGCCCCCTCCTCCAAAGTCGAGTGGGCCTCGGGGCAGATAGAGCTGCTCACAGAGCAGCTCCCCTGGGAGCCAAACGGAGCGCCGAGGCGGGCCGGCGTCTCCTCCTTTGGCATCAGCGGCACCAACGCCCACGTGATCTTGGAGGAGGCGCCGGGGCCCGTCCCGCTCGGAGCCCAAGCCGATGCCGGGGGAGACCCGGGCGCCTCTTTCAAGCAACCGCTGCAGGCCCCGGTCCCCCTCACCCTCTCGGCCAAGACAGAGCCCGCCCTGCAAGAGGCCGCATCCCGTCTCATCACCCAGCTCAAAGACAACCCCGGGCTCGACCCCACCGACGTCGCCTTCTCCCTCACCACCACCCGCTCTTCCTTCGAGCACAGGGCAGTTGCATTTGGAGAGAGCAGCGAGGAGCTGCTCGCCTCCCTGGGGGCCCTGGCAGATGGCGAGCCCTCCCCGAACGTAATCAGCGCCCGCGCAAGGGAGGGAAAGCTCGCCTACCTGCTCACCGGCCAGGGCGCCCAGCGCCTTGGCATGGGCAAAGAGCTCTATGAGAGCGACCCCGATTTCAGGCAATCCTTCGACTCGGTCTGCAAAGAGCTCGACCGCCACCTCGACACACCCCTCCAAGAGGTCCTCTTCGCCAAGGGCAAAAAGGCAAAGGCACGCCTCGATGACACCACCTACGCCCAACCCGCCCTCTTTGGGATCGAGGTGGCCCTGCACGAGGCACTGGCAAAGCGCGGGCTGAAGCCAGAGCTGCTCGCCGGGCACTCGGTAGGGGAGATCGCCGCCGCCCACATATCCGGCGTCCTTGACCTCCCCGACGCGGCCAGGCTCATAACCGCCAGGGGCGCCCTGATGGGCGCCCTGCCAAAGGGCGGCGCGATGGCGGCGATCGAGGCCACAGAGCTCGAGCTCACCGAATCGATCGAGGGCAAAGAGCAAGAGCTCTCGATCGCCGCGATCAACGCACCCACCTCGACTGTGATCTCAGGCAAAGAGGCCGCAGTGGAGGAGATCTGCTCCCTGTGGCAAGACAAAGGCAAAAAGACCAAGCGCCTGGCCGTATCCCACGCCTTCCACTCGCCCCTGATCGAGCCGATGCTCGAGGAGTTCACAGAGCTCTGCGAGACACTGGACTTCAAAGCCCCCCAGACAGCGATCGTCTCCAACCTGACCGGAGAGACGCTCACCGAAGAGCAGGCCACAGACCCCGCCTACTGGGTGCGCCAGGCACGCGAGCCGGTGCGCTTCAAAGACACCGCCGAGACCCTGGCGGCCCAGGGCGCCGCCACCTTCATCGAGCTGGGCCCAGACCCCGTTCTCTCGGCGCTGGCCCAAGAGGCCCTGGGCGAGGAGGCAGGGGCGACCTTCGTCCCCACCCTGCGCGAGGGACGCGCAGAGCAGGGAGCGATCCAAACCGCGGTCGCCCACGCCCACGCAGCCGGGGCAAGGCCAGACTGGCAGGCCTTCTTCAAAGGCACGAGCGCCAAGCGGGTACCGCTGCCCACCTACCCCTTCCAGCGCAAGCGCTACTGGCTCACATCGGGCCAGGGAGCGACAGACGCGAGCGCGATCGGCCTCACCGCCACAGGACACCCGCTGCTCGGCGCCGCGATCGAGGACCCAGACGGGGAGGGACTCACCCTGACCGGGCGGATCTCCCTCGCCACCCATCCCTGGTTGGCAGACCACGCGGTCGGCGAGAACGTCCTTTTGCCCGGCACCGCCTTTTTGGAGTTGGCCCTGAAGGCAGCCGAGGAGCTCGACGCCCAGACGGTCGCCGAGCTCACCCTGGCAGCGCCCCTCCTCTTGCCCGAGCAGGGTGCTGTGGCGATCCAGGTCTCGGTCTCAGGCCCAGATGAGCAGGGCAATCGCGAGATCGCGGTCCACTCCCGCCCAGACGAAGAGGACGCCCAGTGGACCCGACACGCGAGCGGCTCCCTCTCTGAGGAGCCCGCCCCCACACCCGAGCCCCTGGGCGAGTGGCCCCCCACCGGAGCAGAGCCCCTGGAGCTCGACTACCTCTATGACGTCCTTGCCGAGATGGGCCTCAGATACGGGCCCGCCTTCCAAGGTCTCACCGCCGCCTGGAAGGCGGGGGATGAGATCTATGTCGAGGCCTCCCTGCCCGAGGAGCAGGCCTCCCAGGCCCAGAGCTTTGCGATCCACCCGGCGCTGCTCGACGCCGCTTTGCACGGGATCGGGTTGGGCAAAGATGGTGCCACGGAGATCAACTCGCCCGCCTCCTGGCGCGGGGTATCCCTGCGTGCCCTTGGCGCCAGCCGGTTGCGTGGCAAGCTAGCCCAAGGCGCTGCCGGGGGCATGTCGGTTCTTCTCGCCGATGACAGCGGGGAGCCCTTGGCCTCGATCGACTCTCTCGCCCTGGCTCCCGTCGACCTCGGCGCCATCGGGGCGGGTGCGCGCCTCGATGGCCGACTCCTGCGGGTCGAGTGGGCCGAGGCCCAGTTGCCCGAGCCAGGGGAAGAAGAGAGCGATACCGAGACGCTGCAGATCAAGGCAACCGGCGAGGGCGCCGATGCCGCCCGCGAGGCGACCGAGCAGGCCCTCGCGGCGATCCAGGCCCACCTCGCCGACCCCGACTCCACCTCCCGCCTCACCTTCATCACCACCGGCGCGATGGCGGTCAAAGGCGAAGAGTCCCCAGACCCCGCCACGGCAGCCCTCTGGGGCCTGGTGCGCTCGGCCGCCTCAGAGCACCCCGGCCGCTTCGCGCTGATCGACACCGACGGCTCAAAGGCATCAGACGCTGTCTTTGATGCCGCCCTGGCGCTCGGTGCCGAGGAGCCCCAGCTCGCCCTGCGCGAGGGCGCTGCGCTGGTGGCGCGCCTGGCCTCGATCGAGAAGGGGGACGCAGAGGAGGAGCGCCCCGGGCTGGACCCCGAGCGCACGATCCTGATCACCGGCGCCACCGGCAGCCTGGGCTCGCTCCTTGCCAAACACCTCGCCGAGCACCACGGCGCCCACCACCTGCTCTTGGTCAGTCGCAGCGGCCCAGAGGCCGAGGGGGCAAAGGAGCTGGCCGAAGATCTGCGGGCACTGGGCGCTGAGGCCGAGATCGCCGCTTGTGATGCAGCCGACCGCGAGGCTCTCCAAGAGCTCCTCGCCCAGGTCCCCGCCGAGCATCCCCTCGGCGCGATCTTCCACTGCGCCGGGATGCTCACTGGCGCCACCGTCGAGTCGATCGAGCCGGAGAGCCTGGAGAAGGTCTTTGCCCCCAAGGCAGACGCCGCCTGGCACCTGCACGAGCTGAGCCGCGACTCAGACCTCGGCGCCTTCGTCCTCTACTCCTCGGCCGCGGGCACCCTCGGCGGTCCCGGCCAGGGCAACTACGCCGCCGCCAACGTCTTCTGCGACGCCCTCGCCCAAAAGCGCCGCGCCGAAGGCCTCGCGGCCAGCTCGATCGCCTGGGGCCTTTGGCAGCAAGAGAGCGCGATGACTTCGGGCCTCGGTGAGGCCGACCTGGCACGGATGCGCCGTTCGGGCATGAAGCCGATCTCCGCGGAGCAGGGCCTGGCTTTCCTCGACGCCGCCCTCGCCGCCGATCCCCCGACCGCCTTCGCGGTCCCGCTGGACCGAGGCGCCCTGCGCACCCTCGCCTCCGCCGGCACCCTGCCGCCCCTCTTCAGCGGCCTGGTCAGGGCCCCGCGCCGCCGCGGGCCCTCGGGCTCACTGGGGGCAAAGCTCGCCACCCTGCCAGAGCCAGAGCACGAGGGCCATGTCTTGGAGTTGGTCCGCTCCGAAGTCGCGGTGATCTTGGGCCACGCCTCAGCGAAGGGCATCGATCCCCAGCGGGCCTTCAAGGAGCTCGGCTTTGACTCCCTCGCCGCGGTCGAGCTGCGCAATCGCCTCGCCGCTGCCACCGGCCTGGATATAGGCGCCACCGTCGTCTTCGACCATCCCAGCCCGATCGCCCTGGCCACCCACCTGTTGGCCGAGGCGAGCGCGAGCGGCCCCGCCAGGGCGCTCGCCGTGCGCGCCACCGCCTCTGAGGAGCCGATCGCGATCGTCGGCATGGCCTGTCGCTACCCGGGCGGGGTCGCCTCCCCCGCAGAGCTCTGGCAGTTGCTCGCCGAGGGCCGTGACGGGATCGAGGAGTTCCCCGCAGACCGCGGCTGGGACACCGAGCGCCTCTATGACCCAGACCCCGACAATCCCGGCACCTCCTACGCTCGCGAGGGCGGCTTCCTCGCCGAGGCCGCCGACTTCGACGCCGAGTTCTTCGCCATCGCCCCGCGCGAGGCCCTGGCGATGGACCCCCAGCAGCGCCTCTTGCTCGAATCGAGCTGGGAGGCGCTCGAGGAGGCCGGGATCGACCCCGCCTCGCTGCGCGGGAAGCCCGTCGGGGTCTTCTCCGGGGTGATCCACCAGCACTATGGCGTCGGGCTCGGTGGGGTCTCAGAGGTCGAAGGCCACCAGGTGACCGGCAGTGCATCGAGCGTCGCCTCGGGCCGGGTCTCATACACCCTCGGCCTCGAGGGCCCGGCGATCTCGATCGACACCGCCTGCTCCTCCTCGCTTGTCGCGATGCACCTCGCCTCCCAGGCCCTCAGAGGGGGCGAGTGCAACCTCGCCCTGGCCGGTGGAGTCACCACCCTGGCGACACCGGGCGTCTTCGTCGAGTTCTCCCGCCAACGCGGCCTTGCCCCAGACGGGCGCTGCAAGTCCTTCGCCGAGGCAGCAGACGGCACCGGTTGGTCAGAGGGCGTCGGGATGCTCGTCTTGGAGCGCCTCTCTGACGCCGAGCGCAACGGCCACGAGGTACTGGCCCTGATCAAGGGCTCGGCGGTAAACCAAGACGGCGCCTCAAACGGCCTCACCGCCCCCAACGGTCCCTCTCAGGAGCGGGTGATCAGACAGGCCCTGGCAAACGCCAGGTTGGAGCCAAAAGACGTCGATGTGGTCGAGGCCCACGGCACCGGCACCACCCTGGGGGACCCGATCGAGGCGGGAGCCCTCTTGGCCACCTATGGCCAAGACCGAGAGGAGCCCCTGCGCCTGGGCTCGCTCAAGTCAAACATCGGCCACACCCAGGCAGCGGCAGGGGTCGGCGGCACGATCAAGATGGTCGAAGCGATGCGGCGCAGGGTCTTGCCAAAGACCCTGCACGTCGATGCCCCCTCCTCCAAAGTCGAGTGGGCCTCGGGGCAGATAGAGCTGCTCACAGAGCAGCTCCCCTGGGAGCCAAACGGAGCGCCGAGGCGGGCCGGCGTCTCCTCCTTTGGCATCAGCGGCACCAACGCCCACGTGATCTTGGAGGAGGCGCCCGAGCAGCTCCCGGCGGGCAGCCGGGAAACAGGGGATGGCCCGGGCGCCTCCTCCGAGGAGCCTCTCACGGCCCCGGTCCCCCTCACCCTCTCGGCCAAGACAGAGCCCGCCCTGCAAGAGGCCGCATCCCGTCTCATCACCCAGCTCAAAGACAACCCCGGGCTCGACCCCACCGACGTCGCCTTCTCCCTCACCACCACCCGCTCTTCCTTCGAGCACAGGGCAGTTGCATTGGGAGAGAGCAGCGAGGAGCTGCTCGCCTCCCTGGGGGCCCTGGCAGATGGCGAGCCCTCCCCGAACGTAATCAGCGCCCGCGCAAGGGAGGGAAAGCTCGCCTACCTGCTCACCGGCCAGGGCGCCCAGCGCCTTGGCATGGGCAAAGAGCTCTATGAGAGCGACCCCGATTTCAGGCAATCCTTCGACTCGGTCTGCAAAGAGCTCGACCGCCACCTCGACACACCCCTCCAAGAGGTCCTCTTCGCCAAGGGCAAAAAGGCAAAGGCACGCCTCGATGACACCACCTACGCCCAACCCGCCCTCTTTGGGATCGAGGTGGCCCTGCACGAGGCACTGGCAAAGCGCGGGCTGAAGCCAGAGCTGCTCGCCGGGCACTCGGTAGGGGAGATCGCCGCCGCCCACATATCCGGCGTCCTTGACCTCCCCGACGCGGCCAGGCTCATAACCGCCAGGGGCGCCCTGATGGGCGCCCTGCCAAAGGGCGGCGCGATGGCGGCGATCGAGGCCACAGAGCTCGAGCTCACCGAATCGATCGAGGGCAAAGAGCAAGAGCTCTCGATCGCCGCGATCAACGCACCCACCTCGACTGTGATCTCAGGCAAAGAGGCCGCAGTGGAGGAGATCTGCTCCCTGTGGCAAGACAAAGGCAAAAAGACCAAGCGCCTGGCCGTATCCCACGCCTTCCACTCGCCCCTGATCGAGCCGATGCTCGAGGAGTTCACAGAGCTCTGCGAGACACTGGACTTCAAAGCCCCCCAGACAGCGATCGTCTCCAACCTGACCGGAGAGACGCTCACCGAAGAGCAGGCCACAGACCCCGCCTACTGGGTGCGCCAGGCACGCGAGCCGGTGCGCTTCAAAGACACCGCCGAGACCCTGGCGGCCCAGGGCGCCGCCACCTTCATCGAGCTGGGCCCAGACCCCGTTCTCTCGGCGCTGGCCCAAGAGGCCCTGGGCGAGGAGGCAGGGGCGACCTTCGTCCCCACCCTGCGCGAGGGACGCGCAGAGCAGGGAGCGATCCAAACCGCGGTCGCCCACGCCCACGCAGCCGGGGCAAGGCCAGACTGGCAGGCCTTCTTCAAAGGCACGAGCGCCAAGCGGGTACCGCTGCCCACCTACCCCTTCCAGCGCAAGCGCTACTGGCTCACATCGGGCCAGGGAGCGACAGACGCGAGCGCGATCGGCCTCACCGCCACAGGACACCCGCTGCTCAGTGCCGCGATCGAGGACCCAGACGGGGAGGGACTCACCCTGACCGGGCGGATCTCCCTCGCCACCCATCCCTGGTTGGCAGACCACGCGGTCGGCGAGAACGTCCTTTTGCCCGGCACCGCCTTTTTGGAGTTGGCACTCACAGCGGCCGAGCAGGTTGGCGCCGAGTGCGTCGAGGAGCTGGCGATATCCACACCCCTGGTCCTGCCCGAGCAGGGCGCGGTCGCGATCCAGGTCTCGGTCTCAGGCCCAGATGAGCAGGGCAATCGCGAGATCGCGGTCCACTCCCGCCTCCAGGGCGAGGAGGGCGAGTGGAGCGAAAATGCGAGTGGGACCCTTCGACCCGAGCCAACCGCCCCCGAGCCACCCCTCGGCGCCTGGCCCCCGCTCGGGGCAGAGCCGCTTGCGGTCGAGGAGCTCGAGCAGCCCCTTGCCGACCGTGGCCTCGAGCTGGGCGCCGCCTTCCAGGGGATCGCCACGGCCTGGCGCCACGGCGAGCGCCTCTACGCCGAGGTTTCCTTCTATGGTGCCGAAGCCTCCGCCCTGCGCCTCGGTCTTGCCCCCGCGGGGCATGAGCCCGCGCTTTGTGCCTACGGGGCGGAGGGCTCGCTGCGCTTTTCCGTGGCCTCCCTCAGCGTCGCCCCAATCGACCTCCAGGCCCTTCGCGCTGTGACCCCGCGTCGCTGCCTACACCGGGTCGCCTGGCAGCCGATCTCCGCGAGCGTCGCAAAGGAGGACCCCAGGCACCGGATGCTCGACATCTCACCAGCCGAGGGCGACGTTCCGCAAGCGGCCCAGGCCGGCGCCGAGGCGGTGCTTGCCTGCCTGCAGGAGTGGGCAGGTGAGGAGCGCCCCAAGGGCGAGCGCCTGGTCGTTCTCACCCACGGGGCGATCGCAACCGCAGTTGGGGAGGCTCCCGAGTTGGCCACCGCGCCCGTCTGGGGTCTGGTGCGCTCGGCTGCCTCCGAGCACCCCGGTCGCTTCGCCGTGATCGACACCGACGACGCCGAGACCTCCCAAGAGGCACTGAGCGCGGCGATCGCCCTGAGCGCCGAGGAGCCCCAGCTCGCCCTGCGCGAGGGGGAGATCCTCGCCCCCCGCCTGCAGCGGCTGGGAGCGCAGGGGCCCGAGCGCTCCGCGGCGCTTGACCCCGAGCGCACCGTGCTGATCACAGGTGGCCTCAGCGGCCTCGGCGCGCTCATCGCCCGTCACCTCGCGGCTGAGGGCCAAGCCCGTCACCTGCTCCTGGTCAGCCGCAGGGGAGAGGAGACCCCGGCGGCCCTCCAACTGCGTGCCGAGCTCGAGGAGCTCGGCGCCGAGGTGCAGATCGCCGCCTGTGACGTCACTGACCGCGAAGCCCTACAGGCGCTCTTCGACTCGATCGCAAAAGACCACCCCCTGGGGGCGATCTTCCACTCCGCCGGCGCCCTCGACGACGGAGTGCTCGCCTCGATGACCCCCGCGCGCCTCCTCCGCACAATGGCACCGAAGGCCAGCGGTGCGTGGCACCTGCACGAGCTGAGCAGGGGTCTTGAACTCTCCCGCTTCGTCCTCTTCTCCTCTGCCGCGGGCCTGCTCGGGGGCGCCGCCCAGGCCAACTATGCCGCCGCCAACAACTTCCTCGATGCCTTGGCCCACCGCCGCCGCGCAGAAGGCCTGCCCGCCACCTCCCTGGCCTGGGGGATGTGGGAGAACCAGAGCAACATCAGCGAGGAGATGGGCGAGCTGCTCGACGAGGAGGGGAGGATGGCCCGCCTGCAAGAGCAGGTCCGCCAGCGCCTTGGCTTTGACCGCATGTCCCCAAGGCAGGGCCTGGAGCTTTTTGACCTCGCCATGGCAGGCGAGGAGTCGCTCCTCGCCCCGGTGCGTTTCGACACCGCCGCCCTTCGTGCTCGGGCGCGGGTGGGCGCTCTGGCACCGATCATGAGCGGCCTGGTCGAGGTCCCGGTTCGCCACAGCGCCGCCACCGGCGTCCTCGCGGAAAAGCTCGCCGAGACCCCCGAGGGGGAGCGCCACGAGCTCGTCTTGGCCCTCGTTCGCGCCCACACCGCCGCTGTGCTCGGCCACTCCTCCCCGGCTGAGGTCGAGCCGGGGAGGGCTCTGCGGGAGA
>CAWINZ010000004.1:0-19833 GCA_963837695.1 uncultured Solirubrobacterales bacterium
GCG
This sequence comes from uncultured Solirubrobacterales bacterium, assembly GCA_963837695.1. Taxonomy (GTDB): domain Bacteria; phylum Actinomycetota; class Thermoleophilia; order Solirubrobacterales; family 70-9; genus VRUE01. Next base: position 4 of record CAWINZ010000004.1, read on the forward strand.
CGTGCTGCGCACCGACCACCGCCGCCTCGGCCAGATCGAGGCCTGGCTCGGCGGAGATCCCGATCGGGCGACATTCGGGCTGGGCGCAGCGATTCAGCTGGCCGGCACCGAGCTCGCCTCCCCCGCCCCCAACCTGGAGCGCCTCACCCCAGAGCTGCTGGCCTGGCTGGAGGGCGACTGGTAAGCCCGAACACCAAGACACTGCCCGGCGCTATGGCGCCGGCTGGCCACCCGAGGCCTGTGGGAATGACCCGCCGGCTCAGCTTGGTCACGCGCTGGTTGAGCGCCGTGACCCGGGAGTCGATCGCGCCGACCTGATTTTCCAGCGAGCCCACTCGCTTTGCCAGGGCCGCGGTGCTCTGCTGGCTCGCTTCCAGCGCCTTCGTCTCGCTCTCGACCTTGTCGAGCCGGTTGGAGAGGTTGGTGACGGCGCTGCGCGATTCGCGCGCGGCCTGCTTGGCCTTACCTTGAAGCGAGCGCTGCTCGCCGGTAAGGCTCGCCTCGGCGATACCGAGGCGGTCGACCAGGTTGGAGAGCTCGGTGGAGACTTCTTCGACCTGGGCGGTGCTCGCCGCGTCGTCGCTCGCGCTCTTCGCGTTGAAGGCGACGACCAGCGCGACCACACCGAGCACGAGGCCGAACGCGGCGATCGCGATCAACAACCAGGACTGCCGACTTTCACTCTCCACAGGGATCCCCCTCGCTCGACGAGACACAGCGGCGCAACTCTCTCACCTTCCGTCGGACGGAAGGGAGAGGATCAGGCAAACGTCCAGAGCTTGTTGCCCAGAAAGTTGAAGGGCATCGCGACCGCGACCGCGATCGCCTGGGCGGTGAGGTCGCCCATCGAGCCGCTCGAGACGAGGACTTCGAGCACGACCAGGTTGATCAACAGGGCCGCGACGCTGACGGCGAAGAAGCGCGCCGCCTGAAAGCCCGGGTGGCCGTGCCCCGCGTCGAAGGTCCAGTGCCGGTTCCAGAGAAAGTTGTTGGCGAGGGCTACGCAAAAGGCGCCGATCGCGGCGAGCAGATGGTGCAGGCCGAGGCCACCGGCGAGCAGGGCGAAGACCGCCAGGTTGATCAGGTAACCGGAGCCACCGACGACGCCGAATTTGAGCAGCTGAAACCAGCTGTCCGGGCGACGGGCGGCGGCGCGGATGCGGTAGGCGAATTCGTAGGTGCCGCTCATCGCCCGCTCCACGGGGGTGCTTTGGGCCCGTCGGCGACGACGGCATTGCGACCGAAACCGGTCCGTGCGTCGCGCAGGACATGGAAGGGAACTTGTTGGATGCGTGGGGACACGTAACGGATCAGCGTGAGGCGCTCCAGCCTACGACGTTCGACCGGACGGAAGCCCGGCGGCAGTCCCGGCGGCTTTCCGGCGACGACCGGCTTGCTGACCACGTCGATCTCACGAACCGGGATCACGCCCCGGTAGGCGCGGCGCGAGGGACCGCCGAGATAGAACCGCAACGGGTCGGCGGCAAGTTTCCAGGTGAGGATCGCGCGCGGTCGCCGCGGCGGCCCCAACTGCTCGGCGAGGTCGCGGAAGTCGGGGCGCTGCAGATTGGGCGTGTGGGTGACGTAGATGTCGTAGGCAAGCCAGTAGGCGCAGAGAACGACAGCGCAGACCAGGCCCAGACGGCGAGCCCCGCTGGCGGCGAACCCGATCGCGGCCACAGTCGCAAGGGGGATCAAGGCCGGCAACAAGTTGCGCTCGACGATGTAGTCCTTGCCGGCGAGCGCCACGGCAGAGGCGAGCAGCACGACGCCGAGGCCCACGACCAGACCCAGCAGCGCACCGCGCTTCTCGCGAGACGAGCCGCGCAGGGCGACGAGCAACAGGGCCACGCCGATCAGCACCGCCGGGAGCAGCGCGTAGCGCTCACGAGGGGGCTCGGCGATCACGTGACCGGTCTCCCCCGCGAGGAAGCTCACCCCGGTCTCGAAGGCACGCAGGGGGAGCGCACTGTGGTCGATCCAGCCGATGTGAGTCGGGTTGACCTGGGCTGAGATCAGCGGCAGCAGCGCCAGACCGACCGCGACGACGGCGCCCACGGCGGGCAGGACCAACCGCCACATGGATCTCATCGCGATCAGCAGCCAAACCGCCTCGATCGCCACCGCGAAGACGGCGAAGTAGTGACTGCACAGCGCGAGTGCCGAGGCCAGCGCCCAGAGCGCCAGGTCCCGTCCCGACCAGCTGCGCAGGGCGCGGACGAAGAAGAGCAGCGCCAGCGTCCCGAAGAAGACCAGCACGGCGTAGGAGCGGGCCTCCTGCGAGTACCAGATAAGCATCGGGTTGACGGCGAGGAGGGCAGCGGCGATCAGCCCCGCTCGGTTGCTCGCCAACTCGCGGCCGATCAGATAGGCGACCGGGATCGTCGCCGCACCGAATAGCGCCGACAGCGAGCGCAGGCCGATCTCGCCGGTGCCGAACGCCTTCGCCCAGGCCCAGGCGAACACGTAGTACAGGGGCGGGTTGGACTCGCTGCCCTTGACCTGGCGCAGCATGTGCTCGAATTCGCCGGGGATGACGCGCGCGGCGGTGATCACCTCGTCGTGGTGGTAGCTCTGCACTCCGAGGCTGACGAAGCGGACAGCGATGCCCAGTCCGGTCAGGCCGGCAAGCACCCAGAGGACGGTCGAGTGGGTTCGGTCGCTTGTCAAGGAGCGCAGCGGTTCGGTGGCATCGGCCGAGCGGTTCCGAAGGACGGCGGCAGCGCGGCGGCAGAAGCGCCCCAGGCGCGGACCGGCCGGGCAACGAGGCGATAGGTCAGGGTCGCACCGCGCGCCAGCGCGCAGAACGTGGTCCAGGGCCGCTCATAGGGATGGCCGTCGGCGCGCATCGACTGAATGTACGGGGCGCGGGACAGGGCGAGGGGGACGACGTGAGCTTTTCCGTGCCCGTGGCGACGCGAGCGACGCGACGCAGACGCGAGGATGCGCAGCTTGCGGCCACCCGCCAGGCGCACCGTCGCCCGCCTGAAGAGCGGGCTGCCGATCGCCAGCACGTCGGTCCCGGGGACCGCCGGGTAGAGGCCGAGCGCGCCGAGCACGTACCAGGAGGAGAGCGTGCCGAGGTCGTCGTTGCCGGGGTAGCCGTCCGGCGCCGTGCTGTAGAGCCGCAGCGCCCGTCGCACGACGGCCTGGGTCTTGTATGGCTCCCCCGCCCAGTCATACAGCCAGGGGACGTTGAGGTTGGGCTCGTTGCCGAGCAGGGCATGGTCGGCGTGCGTCGCACCGGGACCGCCGTTGAGGGCCCGCAGGAAACGGTCGAGCCTGGTCACGGCAGCGGAGCGGCCGCCGATCGCGGCGAAGAGGCCGGCGGGATCCTGCGGCACCAGCCAGGTGTACTGGGCGGAGTCGCCCTCGGCGAAGCCGGCGCCATGGAGATTGTCGTAGTGGGGGGCGAAGCTCCCGTTTTCGAAGCGGGGCTCGATCTGACCGCTGAGCGGGTTGAGCAGATTGCGCCAGTTTCCCGAACGCGAGATGAAGGCGCGATACGCGGCCCGGTCGCCGAGTGAGCGGGCGGCGAACTGGGCGATCGAGAAGTCGTCAATCGCGTACTCGAGCGTGGTCGCCGCCGAGGCCCAGACCGCTTCCGGATCGCCGAAAAGCGAGTTCGCGTTGCGCCGCCTCGTATCGAGGTCGAAGGGGACGTAGCCCAACGCCTTGTACTCAGCGAGGCCCTGCCGCTCGACGTAGCTGCCGTCGGCGCTGCGACAGCCTTCGGTGGCGCCCTTCAGCATCGCCCGCAGAGCGGCACCGGCATTGAAGCGCCGGGCGCCGAAGGCGGCGGCCGCGGCGATCATCGGGTCGGCCGGGTCGCCGACCATCGTCATGCTCTGCCCGTTGGCATAGGACCAGCGCGGCAGGCAGCCGCTCTCACGGGCGTCGGCCAGCATCGAGGCGACGACGTCGCTCGCGCGGCGCGGCATCAGCATCGCCAGCAGCGGGATCTGCGTGCGGTAGACGTCCCAGCCGGAGAAATCCGCGTACTGGATGCGCCCGTCCGCATGGTGCACGACGCCGTCCATGCCGATGTAGCGGCCGTCGGCGTCGCTGAAGGTGCGGGGGGCGAGAAGCGCGTGGTAGAGCGCCGTGTAGAACGTTTCGCTGTCACCCGTCCCGCCACCGCCGATCTCGATCGAGGACAGAGCGTGGTTCCAGTCGGCCTCGGCGCGAGCCCTGATGGCGCCGAACGAGGCGCTCCTGCTCTCGGCGGCGAGGTTGGCCCGCGCCCCGGCGACGCTGACGAAGGAGACGCCGACACGGACGGCGACAGTGCGGTTGCGGCGGGTGTCGAAGCTTGCGTACGCGCCCGCCTGGGCCGTGTTGGCCGCGACGGTCGAAGCTCGCTTCTGGTCGGCGGCAGCGGTGGATCCGCGTGCCAGCGTCTGGCGCTGCCAGGTGCCATAGGCGGCGAAGGGGCGACTGAAGGTCGCGGCAAAGTAGACCCGGTAGCGAGGTCGCTGGGCGCAGAAATAGCCGCTCGACGCGGAACCGGAGATTTCGCGCCGGGAGGGATCGACCCGCACTTCGGCGAGGTCGTCGGCTCTGGCGCTGCCCCCGGCGTCGATCAGGACGCTCGCGTGGGGCGAGCGGGGGAACGAGAAGCGGGCCATCCCCGTACGGGTGGTGGCGGTCAGAGCCGTCTCGATCGCGCCGCCTCCGACCGGGTTGAGGCGGACCGAGTAGAAGCCGGGCTTGGCGCGCTCGTGGGCATGGGAGAAGCCGGGCTGGAAGCGCCCGGTCAGGCCGCCACCCGCCGCCGCCGGGGAGGTGCGAATCGGCTCGGTCGTGGGCAGAAACGGGAAGTCGCCGTAGAGCGCGCACCCGGCGCCGCTCAGGTGGGTGAGGCCGAAGCCGCGGATGTGGCGGTCGCGGTAGTCGTAGCCGCCGGAGTGCCGCTCGGCGGGAACCGTGTCGGGGCCCCACTGCACCATCCCGAAGGGCGCGGTGGCGCCGGGGAAGTTGTGCCCGCCGCCGAAGGCGCCGCCCCCCGGCTCGGTGCCGGCGAAGACGCTGACCTCGTCGCCCTGCCCGACCGCCGACGCGGCCACAGGAGCGAAGGCGAGCGCGAGCAGCGCCCCCAGCGTGATGGCAGCGGCGCGCAGCACCGCCACAACGTTAGGGGGTCGACCCGGTGCGCCCACCGCGAACGGGTGTCCGGCACGTAACCTTCCGACCCCGATGCGGGCCGCAATCGCCATCCTCGCAGTCATCGCGATCGCCGCCGCGGCCGCCCTGGTGGTCTCCCTGGTGGGCGGGGGCGGCAACGACGACACCGCCCGTCCGCCGCTCCCCGGCGAACCCAGCGTCGCGATCATCTCCCCCCGCAACGGCGCCCGGCAGACCAACCGCGCGGTCGTCGTCAAGGCCAGGATCCAGAACTTCACCCTGGCGCCGCAGCACTTCGGCGGCGAACCCCAGCTGGGCGAGGGAAGCATCCGCTTCGCGCTCAACCGGGTGCCGGATTGCGTCTACCCCGGGAAACTCCAGCGCGCCGAGGAAAGCCCGCTGGGGCGCGGACGGCTGGTCGGCGCCTCGTTCGACTTCCCCCAGTACTCGGGTCCCAACGGCGTCCTCGCCGAGCGGATCGGTGCCAGCGGCAGCTACTCGCCGGCGACCCGGCCGGAGATCTACTACCACGACCTGCGGGCCGGCTTCTACCGCCTCGTCGTCACCCTCGCCCGCAACAACACCGCGACGACGCCCTACCACGCCGTCACCAACTTCCAGATCCTGCCCCGCCCCGGCCACGGGCCGAAGTGCCCGGCGGGCAAAGTCTCCAGCGCCAAGGCCGCCGCTTTCGACTGACGCAGCGGCCTTTACTTCACTTTGTATAGTGGCTTGATGCGGACCTATCGCCGTCTGATGGGCTTTTTGCGGCCTTATCGCCGCCAGCTCTGGGGTTCGCTCGTCTTCGCCTGGCTGGCGATGGGGATGACCGTGCTGATTCCCTGGCTGATCGGCCGGGCGATCAACGCGATCGAGAACGGCGAAAAGCCCGATCTGCTGCCGCTGGCGATCGCGATCGTCCTCGCCGGCATCCTCCGCCTCGGGCTGACGATGGTGCGGCGGGTGGTCGCAGGGAAGGTCTCGCTGGCGGTCGAGTTCGACCTGCGGCAGCTGTTCTACGCGCACCTGCAGCGGCTCGAGCTGGGTTTCTTCGACTCCCAGCAGACCGGCCAGCTGATGTCGCGGGCGACGGTCGACCTGCAGTCGATCCGCTTCTTCCTCGGCTACGGCCTGATCTTCATCACCCAGAACCTGCTCACGATCGCCCTGGCCAGCGCGGTGATGTTCGTGCTCGAGCCCTGGCTGGCCCTGGTCGCCCTCGCTCCCGCCCCCTTCGTCATCTACGCCGCCTCGCGCTACAACCGCGTCTCCCGCCCGGCCGTGCAGGAGGTGCAGCAGCGGATCGCCGAGCTGACCGCCGAAGCCGAGGAGAACGTCTCCGGGATCCGCATCGTCAAGGCCTTCGCCCGCGAGGAGCACCAGTTGCACCGCTTCCGCCGCGCCGTCTCCCGCGTCTTTGACCAGAGCATCTACTCGACCCGCCTGCAGGCCACCTACTCCCCACTACTTGGGTTCCTGCCCCAGCTCGGCATCGCCCTGGTGCTGCTGATCGGCGGCCGTCAGGTGATCGCCGGCAACCTCAGCCTCGGCAACTTCACCGCCTTCTACACCTACGTCGCGATGCTGGCCGGGCCGATGCGGATGCTGGGAATGACGCTGGGGATGGCACAGCGCGCGATCGCCTCCGGCAACCGCCTCTTCGAGATCCTCGACCGCGAGCCGCGGATCGAGAGCCCCGCGGACGCGCCGCCGCTGCCAGCCGGCGGCGGGCGGGTCGAGATGCGCGGCGTGACCCTGCGCTACGGCGGTGGGGCAGCGGCACTCACCGGGATCGACCTGGAGGTCGAGGCCGGGCGCACGGTGGCGCTCGTCGGCCCCTCGGGCTCGGGCAAGACCAGCCTGGTCGCGCTGATCGCCCGCCTCTATGACCCCAACGAGGGCGCAGTGGCGATCGACGGCGCCGACGTGCGCTCGGTCGACCTCGCCTCGCTGCGCTCGCAGGTCGCCTTCGTCGGCGACGACAGCTTCCTCTTCACCGCCAGCATCGCCGAGAACATCGCCTACGCGCGGCCGGGCGTGAGTCGCGCCGAGGTCGAAGCGGCGGCCCGGCGGGCCCAGGCCGACGGGTTCATCGGCGACCTGCCGGGCGGCTACGACACCCTCGTCGGCGAGCGCGGCATGACCCTCTCCGGCGGGCAGCGCCAGCGCGTCGCGATCGCCCGCGCCCTGCTCGCCGACCCGCGCATCCTGATCCTCGACGACGCCACCTCCTCGGTCGACGCGACGACCGAGACGGCGATCAAGGCCGGCCTCGGCGAAGCGATGGCGGGGCGCACCACCTTCGTGATCGCCCACCGCCTCTCGACCGTCTCGCTCGCCGACGAGGTCGTGGTCATGGACGGTGGCCGCATCGTCGATCGCGGCACCCACGAGGAGCTGCTCGAGGGCTGCGGCTTCTACCGCGAGATCGCCGAGCACGGGCTCGCCGACTCGGTCTTCTTGCAGCGCGACCTCGAGCGGCGCGAGGAGATGGCGCGGCTGTGAGGCGCCTCTGGCTGATTCTCCGCGGCGAGGACCAACGCGGCCGCAAGCTGCGCTGGATGGCCGGCCTGCTGCGCCCCTACCGCGGCCGGGTGGCGCTGACCGTGATCGCGATCCTCGCCGCCACCGCCGCCGGCCTCGCTCCGCCCTACCTCGCCGGACAGGCGATCGACGCCGGCATCGTCACCGGCGACACCGGCGCGCTGACCGTGATCGTCATCGCCTTCCTTGCCGTCGCCGCCGTCTTCGCCCTCGCCACCTACGCCCAGACCTACCTGGTCGGCTGGGTCGGCACCCGCGCGCTCCAGGATCTGCGCGAGCACGTCTTTGCCCACCTGCAGTCGATGTCGATCGGCTTCTTCACGCGGCGCAGCCCGGGGGTGCTGATCAGCCGCATGACCAACGACATCGAGGCCCTCAACCAGCTCCTCACCAGCGGCGTGACGACGCTCTTCTCCAGCGGCCTGACCCTGATCGGCGTGGTCGTGATCATGTTCGCGCTCGACGTCAAGCTGGCCCTGGTCACCTTCCTCACCTTCCCTCTCGTCGCCCTCGCCAGCATCGTCTTCCGGGTCGCCTCGCACGGCGCCTACCGGGAAACGCGCGAGAAGATCGCCGCCGTCACGGCCTACCTGCAGGAGACGCTGAGCGGGGTGCGGGTCGTGCGCAGCTTCGGCCAGGAGGCCCGCCACGGCGCGGCGATGACCGAGCTGAACGAGGCTAACCGCGAGGCGAACATGCGGACCGTCTTCCTCAATGCCTCCTACTTCCCGGCGATCGAACTGCTGACCGCCGCCGGCACCGCGGCGATCATCCTCTACGGCGGCACCCAGGCGATCGACCAGGCGATCCAGATCGGTACGATCGTCGCCTTCATCGGCTACCTGCAGGTCTTCTTCTCGCCGATCCAGGAACTCTCACAGCTCTACACGACCTACCAGCAGGGGATGGCGGCGCTCGACAAGATCTTCGAGCTGCTCGATACCGAGCCCGACATGGTCGATGCGCCGGGAGCGATCGACCCGGGCACCCTGCGCGGCGAGATCGAGATGGAGGGCGTGTCCTTCGCCTACTCCGAGGAAGAGTGGGCACTGCGGGAGGTCGACCTGCACGTGCCTCCCGGGCAGACCCTGGCCTTGGTCGGCACGACCGGAGCCGGCAAGTCGACCTTCGCCAAGCTCGTCGCGCGCTTCTATGACCCGCAGCGGGGGCGGGTACTGGTCGACGCCCACGACCTGCGCGGCGTCCAGCAGCACGCCCTGCGGCGCCAGCTCGGGATCGTCCCCCAGGAGGGATTCCTCTTCTCCGGCAGCGTGCGGGAGAACATCGCCTTCGGCCGGCCCGAGGCAAGCCTCGAGGAGGTCGAAGCGGCAGCGGCAGCCGTCGGGGCGACCGAGTTCGTCGCCGCGCTACCCGAAGGGATAGAGACCGAAGTGGGCGAGCGCGGCGTCCAGCTCTCGGCCGGCCAGCGCCAGCTCGTCGCCTTTGCCCGCGCGCTGCTCGCCGAACCGCGCATCCTGATCCTCGACGAGGCGACCTCGAACGTCGACGTGCGGACCGAGAAGACGATCGAGCGGGGCCTCGAGCGCCTGCTGAGCGGCCGCACCGCGATCGTCATCGCCCACCGCCTCTCGACCATCCGCCGTGCCGGCAAGATCGTCGTGCTCGAACACGGCCGCATAGCCGAGAGCGGCACCCACGATGAATTGATCGAGGCCGGCGGCCCGTACGCGCGCCTCTACGGCAACTGGGAAGAGAGCTCAGCCGCTTAGCCAGGGCCGATGCCGCCGGAGCTGCCGCCACCCGAGCCGCCACCGCCGCCTTCGGTGCCACCGCCCGCTCCGGCTCCCCCGCCGGCGCTTTCTTCTTCGGCAGGCGGAGCTTCTTCGGGTGCTGCTTCGACTTCCGCTTCAGGCGCGGCTTCTTCGGCTTCCGCGCCGCCGGTTTCGGCTTCTTCGCCACCGGCCCCGGCCGCGCTGCTCGGCGTCGGCGCCGCCGGAGCTTCGGCGCAGTCTTCGAAGCCGAAGGACGACGAGGACGACTGGAACGAGCTGAGCGCCGAGGAGGCTTCCGTTTCGGCTTCGCTCAACGCTTCGCCTTCTTCTTCACGTTCTGAGGCCAGCTTGACGTTGGCCTCCGCCTGCGCCAGCGCTTCGGCGGAGGAGATGAATTCGGGGTAGCCGGCGCTTTCGTCGCTGGGCGCGCCCAGGTTCTTCAGCCTTTCGACCATGCCACCGTAAAGGCTGGCGACCTGGGCCGCCTGCCCGGCGGCGCCGGAGCTGGTCGAGCCGACGGTGCCGACCGCGGCGTTGACCTCGCCACAGATCGCATCGCCCTGCGTGATCAGCTCTTCCTTGCTCAGCGCCGTCGTCGCTGCGGTCGTTTCGACCGGCGTCGTAGTCGAGTCGCCACCGCCACCGCCACAACCGGCGATCGCAAGCGCGGCAAGCGGCAGGACTAAGAAAAGGCGCCTTCGGGTCCCCATCGCCGCGAAACTACCAAAGCCACTAGACGGGCTTTGCGGGCCTTTCGCGAACTGCGCCCCAGGGACTCGAACCCCGAAATCCAGCTCCAGAGGCTGGCGTGTTGCCAATTACACCAGGGCGCAACGAACTGCCTTGAGGATATCCGGCAGCGCGCATGGGGCGCGCGTACGCCCCTCGTCAGGAGATTTCGCCCAGATCGCTGTCGGGGTCGGCGATCCGCTCGCGGGCGGCGGAGACGTCGGCGGCGTCGGCGAGCATGCGGCGCGCCTCAGCCAGGTCTTCGGAGCGGCCGACACTGAGCGCGCCGGCCACCCTGCCGTCCTTCAGGTACCAGACCGAGAACTCGCCGCCGTCGCGGTCGCCCCGCCAGATCTCCTCGTCCCAGTCCTTGGCCGGGCCGACGTACTCGAGGCTCGCCCAGTCGGCGAGGTCGCTGAAGAAGTAGGGGACGACGTCGTAGTCACGATCCTCGCCGAGCATGTTGCCGGCGGCGTGCATGCCCTGCTGCATCGCCACGTCCCAGTGCTCGACCCGGATCCGCCGGCCGTGCACGACGCTGTCATAGGAACAGCAGTCGCCCGCCGCGTAGATCCCCTCGGCTGAGGTCATCAGCTTCGCGTCGCAGACGATCCCGTCGTCGACCTCGAGCCCGGCCCGCTGGGCGAGCATCGCGTCGGGGCGGACGCCGGCGCCGACGATGACCGTGTCGCACTCGATCGCCCGGCCGCTCTTGGTCAGCACCGCCTTGACCCGGCCGTCGCCCTCGAAGGCCTCGAGCTCCTCGCCGGCGAGGACGGTGACGCCGTGGTCTTCGAGCGTCTGCTGGAACCAGCGCCCGGCGTCCTCGCCGAAGACCCGCGAGAGCGCGACGTCCTCCATCATCACGATCGTGCACTTGACGCCCTTCGCGGTCAGCGAGGCGGCGACCTCGGTGCCGATGTAGCTGCCGCCGATCAGCACGACGTGCTCGGCGGCCTCGGCGTCGGCGCGGATCGCGTCGGAGTTGCCGAAGGCGCGCAGGTAGTGGATGCCCTCGTTCTCAGCGCCCTCGACCCGCAGGATGTTGACCATCGCCCCGGTGGCGAGCAGCGCCTTGCCGAAGGCGACCTCCTCGCCGCCCTGCAGCTTCGCCGTGCGCGCCGCCGGGTCGAGCGACATCGCGTTGACGCCGGTCAGCAGCTCGACCCCGTTGTCCTCGTACCAGCCGGGCGGGTTGACGTAGGCGTCCTCGCGGCTCGCCTCGCCGCGCATGTACTCCTTGGAGAGCGGCGGCCGTTCGTAGGGCGGTTCGGGCTCGCGCCCGGCGAGCAGAATCGAGCCCTCGGCGCCACGCTTGCGTAGCTCGGCCGCGCAGTGCGCCGAGCCCATGCCACCGCCGATCAGGAGGAAGTCGACCTCGCGATCGGCCACGAATCAGGCCGTCCCGTTGCCGCCGGTGGCCGGGCCGAAGAGCTCCTTGAGGTCGTCCTCGCGACCGGGATCGAGCACCGCCAGCACCTCGTCCCCGACCTCGAGCACGGTATCCGCGCTGGGCACAAAGCCCTTGCCTTCGCGCAGCACCGAGATCAAGAGGCTGCCTTCGGGCATCGAGAGATCGCCGACACGACGGCCGGTTACCCGCGAATCCTTGCCGAGCAGCATCTCGATGATCTCCAGCTGCTCCTCCTGCAGGTCGAGCAGGTGGACGAGGCCATAGTCGGGCACCTCGTGCTCGAGCAGGCGCAGGATCAGGTCGGTGGCGGAGACCGAGGGCTTCACGCCGAGCAGATCGAAGTGGGGCCGGTTGCGCGGGTTGTTGACGCGGGCGATGATCTGGGCCACCTCGTACTTCTCCTTGGCGACCTGGCAGATCAGCATGTTGTCCTCGTCGTCGCCGGTGACCGCGATCACCATGTCGGCCCGCTGGATCCCGGCCCGCTCCAGCACCCAGAGCTCGGAGGCATCGCCGTAGGTGACGTTGTGCTCGAGCTCCTGCTCGACGGTCAGGTAGCGGCGCCGGTTGCTCTCGATCACCGTCACCTCGTGGTTCTTTTCGAGCAGCTCGCGGGCCAGGTTCCAGCCGACCTTCCCCGCTCCGACGACGATGATGTACATCTCAGACCGCCTCGCGCTGGGCGCCCTCGCGCACCGCGCTCTCGAGCATGTCGATCGCGACCCGCGTCGGGCAGATCGTGTGCATGCCCTGCTGGCGGTACCACTCGGCGCGCAGCGGGTCGAGGATCCGCGCGATCACGTTCGGCACCTCGTAGCGCCGCTGGGCGATCTGGGCGATGACGATGTTGGTGTTGTCGCCATTGGTGGCGGCGATAAAGGCATCCGCAGTCTCGATCCCGGCGGCCACCAGGGCGTCGGTCTCGAGGCCGGTGCCGACCGTGAAGCGACCGCCGAGGTCCTCCCAGCCCTTGTCGAGCCCGACCTCGAGCCGGGTGTGGGACTCGGGGTCCTCGTCGAGGCAGGAGACTTCGTGCCCCTCGCTAAGCATGCTCCTCGCGACAGAGGAGCCGACCCTTCCGCAGCCGACGATCAGGATGAACACGTCGCGGATACTAGATGTCAAGGGTCCGAGGGCGCGCCGGACCAAGCAGATCAAGGACGCAGGGAGCGTGGCGTGCTCTGCACGCGAGCGACCGAGGACGCCGATATGCGCCGGTCCGGCGTGTCCTCGGGGGGAGCAGTCAGCAGGACCTGGCAAGGAGCCTTCTTCAGCACGTACTCCGTGGCGGCCCCGATCTCGGCAGGCCGGGCGGCGCCGATCCCACCCAGCGTCGCCCCGCCGCGAATCTTGCTCGGCGGCTCGGCCCCGACCACGATCGCTTCGACGTTTCCACGCCGCGCCGCCTCGACGATCCCGGCGCCGACCTTGCGCGCCCTGGTCACCGAAGCGCTCACCCGCACGTCCTCGTACTCTTCCGCGATTTCGCGGGCTCGGTCGATCGCCGCCAGGGCCTCGTTCTCCCGCTCGGGCGGCAGCTCTGCGTCAAGGGGCAGCGTGAGCGGCACCTCGAGCACGTAGACGATCGCGAGGTGGGTCGCCTCGATTGCGGCATCGTCCTCCTGCTCGGCCGCGGCGAGGCGGCCGGCGGTGGCGACGATGTCGTCGTCCAGCTCGGTCCCGAACACCGGCACGAGAATGTTGCCGTATTCGACGTCGGGCGCCTGCTTCGTCAGCGCCCTCTCGGTGACCGAGACGCGCCTGGTCAGGGAGGTCCCCTCGAACACCTTGCGGTAGACGACGTAGAAGAGCAGGCCGAACAGCATCCAGCCGCCACCGACCCAGCGCGCCCGGTCATGGAAGGCGAGCACGCTGAGGAAGGCAAGGGCGCTGAGCAGAGCGGCCAGCATCGTCGGCACGGGTAACCGGGCGCCGCGCCAGGAGACGTTCCAGGGCACCCGGAAGGGACGCGTCCGGTCGGGTTCGGAGATCCGTAACCGCAGGATCGAGAGGTGGGCGATCGTGATCGCCAGCATCGCCCCGAAGGCGTAGAGCGCGGCCAAGAGCTTGACGTCGGTCGGCGCGACCAGGCCGATCGCGATCAGGCCGGAGAGCCCGATCGCCACGTGCGGCGTCGCGTAGCGACCGTTGAGCTTGCCCAGCCAACTGGGGATCTGGCGGTTGATCGCCAGCGTGTAGATGTGGCGGGAGACGCCCAGCATCGCGGTCGTCGCCGCCCAGAACAGAACCGGCGCGGCGACCAAAGCCACCACCCAGCGCATCGTGTGCGCGAGCCAGACCGGGTGGTAGGCGGAGACCACCCCGAGGATCGGCGCCTCGACGAATTCATGGCCGAGCGCGGTTTCCGGGCCCTGGGGTCCGGCGACGACCGGCACCGCCATCAACGCGATCGCCGCCATCCCGGCGTAGACGAGCGGTACTGCGACGGCCCCGACTGAGACGATCCGCTTCAGGTCACGCGGCCTGACGTCGATGTCGGGCGCCAGGTCGGAAGCGGCCTCGATCCCGGCGTAGGCGAGCATCGCGACCACCGACGCGTAGACGATGTCCCTGAGGTTCGGGCTGGTGAAGAGGTGAATCTGGTCGGTGAGGCGGTCAGGATGGAAGACCGCCAGCACCCCCACACCGATCACCGCGAGCTGCAGGACGATGTCGGCCAGCGCCAGCACACTGAGCGCGCGTGCCCGGCCGCGGCCGGTGATGTTGAGGATGTTGAGCGTGCAGGCGGCGACGATCACCAGCCCGGCGACGCCGATCTCCCAGCCCGGCTCGGAGAGGTCGTGGGAGATCGGCTCCAGGTAGTGCGGGACCGAGATCGCGGCCAGGGCGGCGACGATCAGGTAGTCGATCAGGATCGCCCAGCCAGCGATGAAGGCGATCAGCTCGTTGAAGGCGTGGCGGGCAAAGCTCGAAGAGCCCCCGCGCTCGCGGATCATCGCGCCCCCCTCGACGTAGCTGAGCGTGGTCAGCACGAACAGCAGCCCGGCGGCGAGGAAGATCAGCGGAGTCAGGCCGAGGCCGCGGTCGGCCACCACCCCGAGCGAGAAGTAGATCGAGAAGCCGACCACCGAGTAGACCGCGGCGAAGAGGCCGGGGACCCCCAGGCCGCGATTCAGCAGGGGTTCTAGGCGCGGGCGCTGCTCGGGCTGCTCTGGTTGCTCGGGCGTTGAGGGGTGCTCGGGCTCGTTCATCGGGGGCCTTCAGCCGCGGGTCCTGTCGCGACGGGGGGAGGGGTTAGCGGACTCACCCGTCCGAACCCCTCCCCCCGTCGCGCCACCCGCGGAAGATGCCGGTCAGCCAGAGCCGCGCGATGCCCACGGCCAGGAAGGCAAGGCCGAGGAAGGTGCCGAGGGACAGGGGGCCGCCGCCGTGGGCGAGGGTGCTTATGAGGATCAGTAGGCCGAGGGCCAGGAAGGCTAGGGAGAGGAGCTGGATTGACCTGGCGTACACGCGCGGCGATTCTCTCAGGCTGGGACGGGCACGGCCTCTGGCTGCCGGCCGCCGCGGTCGGAGACGACAATGACGCGGCAGGGTCGCTCGCTGAGCACGGTCTGCAGGGTCTTGTCGTAAAGCGGCGCGCCGCTGCGGTAGCGCAGGCCGACGACGACCGCGGCGGCGCTGATCAGGTTCGCCTCGTCGGAGATCGAGTAGCCCGCCTGCGCCGGGCGCACCCGCGCGACGTGGCCGGTGACGCGCTGCCCGCCGATCAGCTTCGCCTGCTCGATCTTGCTCTGCGCCTCGGCCTCCTGGTCGCGCAGGTCGGCGTCGAGCGGCAGGTCGGTCGGCACCGTCAACATCGAGTGGATGTGAATACCGCGGCGCCGCTTGGAGGCGAGCTTGATCGCCGTCGCGACCATCTCCTCGGAGAACGGCTCCCCATCCTCGAAGGCGACGAGGATGCTGCGGTACTCGATCTCCTCGACGCCGAGCGGCTCCGGCGTGACGACTTTGACGGTCTCGGTCAAAGGCAGTTTCTGGTTGCGGCGGTAGACGACGTAGACGACGATCCCGATCGCCATCCAGCCGACTCCCACGGCGAGCGTGCGGGGATTCAGCGCCATCACCACGATCCAGGCGGCGAAGGTGCCGAGGCCACCGAGCACGGCGGTCAGAGGCAGCTCGAAGCCGAAGGCGTGAAAGTTGAGTGGCGGCTTCCAGGGACGCTCCTCGTCGGCGTGCCGGCGGCGCAGCTGGATCACCGCGACGTGGGCGATCGTGAACGAGAGCATCGCGCCGAACGAGTACAGCGTCGCGAGGAATTCGGCCTGGCCGGGGATCAGCGTGATCATCGCCAGGCCAGAGAAGACGAGGATCGCGATGTAGGGCGTCCGGTAACGAGGATGGACCGCCCGCAGCCCCTCGGGAAGCTGGCGGTGCTGGCCCATCGAGTAGGTGAGGCGGGAGACGCCAATCAGGCCGGCGTTGGTGGCGATCAGCAGGATCACCGCGGCGAGGATGCCGACGTAGAAGCGCAACGCTTCGGTCAGGCCGCTGCCGAGGCCGAGGTTCTCGACGATGCCGAGGATCGGGTCGTTGGCGAACTCGCTGCCCAGCGCCGTCGTGTAATGGCCGGCGGCGTCCTGCACGACCGGCATCGCCGAGAGGGCGACGATCGGAATCAACAGGTAAAGGCCGAGCACGGCCGCGACCGTGAAGCCGACGCTGCGCGGGATCGTCCGCGCCGCGTCCTTGGCCTCCTCGGCCATGTTGGAGATCGTCTCGATACCGGTGTAGGCGATCATCGCCACGGCGATGCCGAGGGCGAAGTCGCTCCAGGAGGGGGCGACGCCGAGGTGCACGTTGTCGACCAGGATCTGAGGGCTCAGCACCAGCACGACGCCGATCCCGACCAGGACGACCTGCGTGCCGAGGTCGGCGATCGCGAGGACGAGGTTGAGTTTGGCCGACTCCTGCGAGCCGCGGATGTTGAGCAGCGCCAGCCCCCCGATCAGCGCCGCGCCGCCGATGATGTCGCCCGGAGCGTGGCCGAGCGGCTCCCAGAAGACCGCCAGGTAGTGGGGCACGAAATAGGCCGAGATCGCGACCGTGATCGTGTAGTTGAGCATCTGCCCCCAGGCGGCGACGAAGCTGACCAGCTCGTTGAAGGCGTGACGGGCAAAGCTGGAGGACCCCCCCGCCTCCGGGTACATCACCGTCGCCTCGGCGTAGGTCGCAGCGGTCGCGGCGAAGATCAGGCCGGAGATGACGAAGGCGACCGGGGTGAGGCCGAGGGCGAAGGCGGCGGTGACGCCGAGGGCGTAGTAGATCGAGGAGCCGACGTTGCCGTAGGCGGCCGAGAACAGCGCGCCGACGCCGTGCACGCGACTCAGCGATTCGTCTCTGGGGATCCGCTGCGCCATCGATCAGGTAGAGAGGCCGGTCACTCAGTCCGAATATACGGAGATCGCCGGTGCTCTCCGCAGGTGGGCGGCGCCGAGCCCGGCCGGCGAGGCGCAACCGCAGAGCGCCAGGGTCAGCTCGAACTCCTCGCGCAGCAGCTCGAGCACGCGCCGAGCGCCGGCCTCCCCGCCGACCGCCAGCCCCCAGAGCGCCGCTCGCCCGACCAGCACGGCGTCGGCGCCAAGGGCGAGCGCGATCGCGACATCGACACCGCGCCGGATGCCGCCGTCGACCAGCACCGTGCCGCGCCCAGCGACCGCCTCGACGACCTCAGATAGCGCGTCGGCGGTGGCGAGGCAGCGGTCGAGCTGGCGCCCGCCGTGGTTGGAGACGACGACCCCGGCGGCGCCATGATCGACCGCCAGGGCCGCATCCTCGGCGGTGAGCACGCCCTTGACCAGGACCGGCACGCGGCAGTCCGATGCCAGATTCTCGAGGTCGGCCCAGCTCAGCGCCGGGTCCATCAGAGCGAACGTCTCCTCGATCGTCACCGCGCGATCCGAGCCAAGCGCGGCTTCGACGCTCGGCACACCGAGCTCCTCGGGGATCGCGAACCCGGTCCGCCGGTCGCGCTCGCGGTTGCCGCCGCGGGGCGCATCGACCGTCACCACGATCGCCTCGTAGCCACAGTCGACCGCCTCCTCGATCAGCACCCGGGTCACGGCCCGGTCCTTGAAGCAGTAGAGCTGAAACCAGCGCCGGCCCCCAGGCGCCGCTTCGGCAACCGGCCGCGGCCGCCGCGTCGCCAGCGTCGAGAGGCACATGACCGTCCCCGCCGCAGCAGCCGCCCGGGCCATCGCCTCCTCCCCATCCGGATCGACCAGCCCCTGATAGGCAACCGGCGCCACCAGCACCGGCATCGAAACGTCCCCTCCCAGCAGCTCGATCCCGGTCGACCACTCACCCAGCCCGGCAAGCGCCCGCGGCCGCAACCGCCAGCCCGACCAAGCAGCAACGTTCTCCCGCAGCGTCAGCTCATCGCCGGCGCCGCCGAAGAAATACCCGGCGACCCCGGCATCCAACTTCTCAGCCGCAACCCGCTCGAAGTCGGCGACGTTGATCAACCCCTCGATCACGGCGAGCATTATCGGCGTTGTGTGCGGCAGGGTGCCCCTTCGGGGTCCCTGGCCGTGCCGATACCGCCGCGTAGCTATTACCCGTAGTCAGCGGGCGTCGTCTGAGCGCCCGTAGCGATCCTGCAGGCGCACGACGTCCTCGAGATGCGCGGTCGAGACCTCCAACACCACCGAGTCCTCCAGAGCCTCGATTGAGTGAACGGTGCCGGGTTCGTTCCGCCATGCCTGCCCCGGCTCGATCTCCTGCTCGTCCAACTCCTCAGCGCTCGCACCGCGGGTCAGTCGCAACCGGCCCGAGAGAAGATAGGAGGTCTCGTCCTTTTCGCGATGGAACTGCAAGGAGAGCGCGTGACCGGCATTGACGACGAGGAGCTTGCCCGCGTAATCGTCGGTGTGAGCCCACCAGATCTCATGCCCCCAGGGCTTCTCAACCCGCTGCAGTTCCCTCTCGACCACCCGCGCCGACAATACCGGCCGCGAAGGCCAACGCAGTGCCTTGGACGGCTGTTCAGGATCGACGCAGGTTTTTGTCTGCGCTATCCTTGGTCCCATCATGCACCTTCACTACGATCCCGAGGTGGATATCGCCTTGCTCTCCTTCGAGCAGGGCAGCGCGGTGAGCGAGGAGCACCCTTGGGGTCTGATCGATCGCGACCCCGACGACGGACACCTGATGGGCTTCGAGATCTGGGACGCCCGCAAACGCCTCCCTCGGGAGCTAGTGGACGCACTGCCAGCGCCGACCTAGTCCGACGGCGACGCAGCGGGCGCATGGGCTTTCTCGCTGGCCTCCGACTAGGTCCACAGCTCGCGACTAACGGGCTAACTCGAAGCGAACTGAGCCGAACCCGAATGTAGGGTCGGCCCGTGCAGAGGCATACACGGCAAGCGCTTGGCTCATTTCTGGATACGGCCTTGGATAACCGCTACGTTCGCTGGGCGGGTGGGCTGCTCTTCCTCGTGGGCGCTGCTCGGGCGGTATTAGGCAAGGTCGGTGACGATCCTGTCACCGCGCTCACGCTGATCCTGACTGCCGCCGGCGTGCTTCTCCTCTCCCTCCCGTTCTTTGAGCGGATTCGTCAAAAGAGAAAGCGAGGTGCGAAAGCCGACCAAAGACAACCTGCGAGGGTCCGCCACGTCAAGCTCCCATCTCCTTCCGCACGCCCTCCCAAATCCGAGTACCTGAAACGGATCAAACGCAACGAACGGCGGGCCGCACGCGCGTTCGAGCGTGAGTTGGTCACGCTGGTAGACGAGTGGAAGCTCGTACGCGGAAACGCGTTCAGGGGCACCGATTTCGGCACCTATTCTCTATGGGAGCGCAAGAGTTGCGAGTTCATCGGTGGCATCTTGGGCGAAACGGAGCGGCAACGCTTCCAAAGCAACGGCGACGAGGTCAACTTGACCCTCGAGCGCCAGGCCGAGCTGCGTA
The DNA here is from genome assembly GCA_963837695.1 of uncultured Solirubrobacterales bacterium. Taxonomy (GTDB): domain Bacteria; phylum Actinomycetota; class Thermoleophilia; order Solirubrobacterales; family 70-9; genus VRUE01. Next base: position 19,477 of record CAWINZ010000004.1, read on the forward strand.
TTCGTGCGCTTGAACGCCTTCGAGACGCTCCTGGACGATGGAAGCTTGTTGGCAAATCGCGAGACCACGTGCGCACAGCGTCCGAGAAGCGAAGGCTGCTGAGCCCGCAGGAACGGATCGTTCTCGCCGGAACACCGGAGCTTGCAAAGACCTACGAAAACGCGTAAGCGTCGCCGGTGGGGAGGTCACTCGGCTGGATGTGGTGCCGACGGGACGAGCGAAAAGCAAGTCCGGCAAGGACGCAGCCCGCCCGAATAGCAGCGCTATTCGGGCGGGTGAGGACACCGCCGGACGCTGCTTTGCAGCCGTCCCGGCGGTGCCACAGACTGGCGAGGGGCCTCCCCGCCGGCTAAAAGT
>CAWINZ010000005.1:0-2204411 GCA_963837695.1 uncultured Solirubrobacterales bacterium
CGCGGTCTTCGCTGGAGACCAGGTAGACACGCGAGAGGTCCTCGCTCATCCCCATGACGCCTTTCACCCCCCCGGCGATCGTGCTCCGCGCCCCCCCCGCGCCGGCGATCGCCGCGTCCACGTCGACTTCGATGAGCGTTTCGCCTTCGCTGTATAGGGCCTTGGTGGCGCTCGGGTCGGCGCCGCGGAAGATCGCTTTGCCGCTGCTGATCTGGTAGGTCGCAGCACCGGGGGAGGCGGGGTCGGTGCGCAGGTAGAGCGTCGCCGGGCCCTTCGTCTGCCCGGCGCTCTGCGCAGACCAGAAGATCCGCGACCCGTCGGCCGAGACCGCGCCGGCGACGGAGTCAAAGAAGCGCTTGTTGCCGAGCAGCGCCGTCCCCACCGTCGCCTCGGTATGCGCCGCCCGCCCGCCGGGCAGAACGCTCACCAGGTGCAGGGCGCCGCTCCCGTCATGCAGGTAGACCCTTGCGAAGCGCCCCTCCGTGGGCCGTGGTTCGGGCGCCGCGGGGCTCGGCCCCGGGCTGCTCGGCAGCGAGCCGCTCGCCCGGCTCACCGCCCCGCCGGCGTTTGAGCCCTTGACCACGCACTGGAAGGCCGCCGCGGAGGCGAGCTCGCCTGCCGCGAGGGTGAAGGTCGCGGTCTGGGAGCCGCGGGTGATTTCGGCGGCTTTGTCGAGCGCCTTGCCGTTTCGATACCACTGGTAGGAGAAGGCCGGTTCGCCCTGCCAACCCGCTGCGCCAGGGTCACAGGTGAGCGTCTGGGCGCCGGGGCCCCCGACTTCGAGCGCTGCGTCGGCCTCGGGCGCGGGGATCACCGCCGGGGCGATCGGCGGCGCCGTCGCGGGCATCGGCTCGACCACCTCGGCGGGGTCGGTCACCTGGGTGGCCCCGGCAAAGCCGCCGCCGCTGCCTTTGTCTTCGCTTTCGTTTTCGGCGAAGACCTGGCACTGGATCGCCTTGCCGGCGTCCGCGGCTTTGGTTTTGTACTGGGGGTTGATGGCTTCGCTTTTCGGCGCGATCGGTTCGCCGTTTCGCAGCCAGCGGTAGGTGACTTTGGCCCCCGTGACGGAGATCTCGCAGCTGAGTTCCGTTTCAACAGGCACCGTCATCGCCCCAGGGGTGAGCGCGGCGCGGCTCTTGAAGACCGAGACGGAGCCGTCGGCGCTGAAGCCGCCGAGGATCGTGGAGGAGAAGACTCCCGTCGGTTCGATCTGCTTGCCAAAGCCAGGCGGGGCGATGCTCGAGAGCAGCTCATAGCTCCCCGCCCCCGCGCCGCAGTTGCGGCGCCGGTAGAGGTTGGGCACCGCGGGCGGCGCCCCCGGGGCGAGCGCCAGGTCGGTGTCCTGCACGAGCCACTCGCTGCAGAGGTCCTCGCTGAAGGCGCTGGTCAGCGCGAAGGTGTATGCCGAGCCGGGGCTGGTCAGCATCGAGATGCCTTCGCGCGGGGCGCTGACGGGCTCTGAGGACCATCCCGAGGCGCCGTCGCGGCTCGCCAGGTACTGGGAGGCATAGGGCGAGGAGGGCGGGTCGCCGAAGGCGTGCAGGGTCGCGTAGGCCAGCGAGCCCCCCTGTGGGGTGGCCTGGTCGACCCTGGCCAGGGTCCCACCCAGCGCATCTTCGCGTGTTTTCGAACGGCGCCAGGATGTCGGCCCCGTCTTTGTCGATCGGGCTGACCAGCTCATATGCCCGGCAGTCGGGCAGCTGGGAGCCGGGGCCGGCGCGCAGCGCTTCATTAGCGCAGCTCGCCCCTCCCAGGGCCCCGGGGGTCGTCGAGAGCGTCCTGGCCGCACTCGGAAAGTCGCCGAAGAGGTCGTGGGCGACGTAGCGGTAGCGGTAGGTCGTGCCGGGGGCCAGGCCGGTCACCAGAATGCTGCGCTCGGTCGTTCCTTCGCCGAGGCCGAAGTCAAGCGGCGCGGTCACGTGGGCTTTGGCGAACCCTTCGCTCTCATAGCTCGCCTCATCGACGTATTCGAACTCGAGACCGGTCGGGATCCCGCTCGGGTCAAGCTGCGCGTGCAGACGGGCTGAGTCCGCTCCCACCTGGGTCGCCCAGAGGGGGCCCGGTTTCAGCGGCGCCAGCGTGGTGAATTCCCCCACCGGGCCCGCGACGGCATCGCCGTTGTCGGCCACCGCGCGAAAGACGTATCCGGTTTCGGCCTCAAGGCACTCGCCCGCTTCGATCTTGGCCTGCAGTTCTTCTTCGGGGTCGGGGCAGGAGACCTGAAAGCTCGTGTCGGTCGGCTTCACGTCGCCGGGATTCGTGAAGTTGGCCGGGATCGGATCGGGGCTCGTCTGGGCCGGTTGGCTCTCAAAGGCATCGGTGAAGCCGTCGCCGCCTTCGCCGATGTCTTTTTCATAGCCGGCCTTCTCGATGTATTGGTAGCGGACGGTGGTCGCGGCGCCCTCGGGGTTGACCCGTGCGCGCAGCGTCGCGCGCACGTTGCCCACCGGGGTGGCGCGGGTGTCGAAGGGCAAGACCACGGGGCCGGGGGGCTCTTCGTCAAGGCGCGCCACGCGGCGCGGGCCGGCGCTGTCGACCGCGAACAGGTGGCGCTCGCCGCCTCCGTCGAGATAGGCGCCAAGCGATTCCGTGAAGCTGCGCAGCGTGCCGTTGCCGTAGTGCACGCGGACCGGGGCGCCGGCTTCGTCGTACTCATAGATCGCCGTCGTGCCGCCTTCGCTTTGGCCGGTGCTGTCGGCGATGAGGATGTCGCCGGAGGCGCGGTCGATCGCGACGTCCTTGATATTCAGCGGTAGGAGCGGCGTCGCGCAGAAGCCGATGCAGGCGCCCGAGGGGTCATACTTCCGCACCCCTTCGAGGTTGCCGAGGTAGACGTTCCCCGCCCCGTCGGCGGCGATCCCGCCGGGGTTGAAGTTGCCGCCGGGATCGAACGCGAAGACGCCTTCAAAAGCACCGGCCGGGGCGAACTCCTGCACGCGGGTGTCGAGGGCCACCACTCCGGGTCCGACGCTCCTTTCGATCCTGTCGCCGACGAAGACCGCGCCTTCCTTGCCGACCGCCACCTTGATGAAACTCGTGCTGAGCTGCCCGTCGGCCGCGCCTGAGACCCCCGCCTTGCAGGTGTCGCCCGAGATCGCCGTGCACACGTCCCCACCCGTGCTCTGGTTCACGCCGTCGCCGAACATCAGGCTGAATGCCCCGGCCCCGCTGAAGCGCTGCACCCGGGCGTTGCCGTCGATCACGAAGACGTCTCGGTAGGAGGAGCTTGCCGGGTCGTTGTCGACGGCGAGCGACCTGCCCCCATTGAGCTGGCCGGCGCCGGCCCCCGAGATCCCCGCTTTGCAGACAGTGGTGCAGGTCTCCAACCCGTCCCCGACAGTGTCGCCCGGCGCCCCCTCGGGGGCGACGTCCCAGCCGAAGGCCCGCAGGAAGCCGCCGTCTGCGTCAAAGACGTCGACCCGGTTGTTGCCCGCATCGCAGACGTAGACCTCCCCGCTCGCTTCATCGACCGCCAGCGCGACGGGAGATTCGCACTGCCCCGCGCCCGAGCCACCCGAGGGGCAGAAGGTGATGTCCGCCGAGGCCGCCGGGGCCCACAGGAGCGCCGCGCACACGGCGATCGCCGCGGCCACGGCCACCGACCCGATCGCCGGCACCCACCTGAATCTAGACGTCATCTCTGCCTTCGCTCATCCCTGGTTCCCAGAGTCACTGTATCGGCACGTCGCCGTCTCTGTCAAGGAACAGCCCGGTGGCTCGCGCCACCGGGCTGTCTTTTCCCGTCGCCTTCCGCGAGGCACGCGGAGAATCGACGACACTCACTCCTACGCTGTGCTTAGCGCTATTCGCTCAATGTGACGTCGATCTGATACCGGTTGAGTCATCCGCCCTTACTGTGATTTCGCCGTAGTAGAAGGCGTGGCTGTTCGCCGCCTGTGGGCAGAGCAGGCCCTGTGACTTCGTCGTGTCGACTGTCACTCCGTCGGCGACCACATCGATGTCGTCCGGACCGCTCGCGTTTGTTGTGTTTGTAGCTGTGATCGGACCCATGCTTGTCTGTCGCCCAGACTGTGTAGGTGCAGACCGTGGCGGTATTGCCTTCGTTCCTGATTGTGATCGTCGGGCCTGTCCCTGTGCAGCCGGTGATGTCGAGTTCCCCTTCGACGAAGTGGTGCGTCCCTTCTTCTTTGCCGCCGCCGAGGGTGTAGTGACAGTCGTTCATGTCGACTATGACCGGCAGGGTCTGACTTCCCACTTTCGCTGTGCAGTCTTCCTCATAGACGATTTCTCCGAGTGTGATGCTGGGATCGCCGTTGTTCACCGTGGCGTCGCCTGTGAGTTTGTTGCATTTGAGTTCGGATTCATTTTCCGCGCCGGGATTCACGATAAATTCCTGCACCCCGATCGATTCGGTTGTCAGTGTCGCTTCGTCTTCGATTGTCACCACGGGCGAGGCCTGCGCCGCCGAGGCGATGAAGGCGCTCATCGCGAAGACCGCGACCAGCGCGAGCCCGAGGGCTTTGAGATTGCGAGTCATGCTTGATCCTTTCGATTCTTTTTCACGCGACGCGGGTGCGCCGCGCGTCCGTCCCATCGACCGGGACGGTGCGCTCTTCTTAGCCGATCTTGGGCGCTTTAGTCAAGTTTTATCGCTCCATTGGTCGAGGCGCATCCGAGCGGCCCGGTTTTCCCCCGCAAACCCCGTGTGAGCATTTCCCGCGCGCGCAGATCCGCGTGCGCGGAAAATGGCACCCGACGGGCTCCGTGGCGCCGCTGCGGCGATGACAGCGCGGTGGCTCTCGCCACCGCGCTGTCCCTCCCTCCTCCTATTCGCTCATTGTGACGTCGATCGGGTTTAGGCTTCCGTCCTCCGCGGTGAGTGTGAGTTCGCCGTAGAAGAAGACGTGTTTGTTCGCCGCCTGCGGGCAGAGAAGGCCCTGTGACTTCGTCACGTCGAATGTCACTCCGTCAAAGACCAGGTCGACATCGTCTTTGCCGCTCGCGTTTGTTGTGTTTGTGGATGTGATCGGGCCCATGTTGTTTGTCGCCCAGAATGTGTAGGTGCAGACCGTCGCGGTATTCGCCTTCGTTCCTGACTGTCAGGGTCGGGCCTGTCCCGGTGCAGCCGGTGATGTCGAGCAGGCCGTTGACGAAGTGGTGCGTCCCGTCTTCTTCGCCGCCGTGGAAGGTGTAGTGGCAGCCGTTCATGTCGAATATGACCGGCAGCGTCTGAGATCCCACGCGCACTGTGCAGTCTTCCTCATACACGAGTTCTTGGAGTGTGATGCTGGTGTCGCCGTTGTTCACCGTGGCGTCGCCTGTGAGTTCGGCGCATTCGAGGGTCTCTTCATTTTCCGCGCCGGGGTTGAAGACAAATTGCTGCCTCCCGATCGATTCGGTTGTCAGTGTCGCTTCTTTTTCGACTGTCACCACGGGCGAGGCCTGCGCCGCCGAGGCGATGAAGGCGCTCATCGCGAAGACCGCGACAAGTGCGAGCCCGAGGGCCTTGAGATTGCGAGTCATGTTCGTTCCTTTCGGTTCCTCTGAGGCGCGGCGCGGGTGCGCCGCGCACCGTCCCATCGAGTGAGGCGGTGCGCTCCTCTTAGCCGATCTGGGGCGCTTTAGTCAAGCTTTATCGTTCCATTGCTCGGTGGGCCTCTGAGCGGCCCCGTTTTCCCCCGCAAACCCCGTGTGAGCATTCCCCGCGCGCACAGATCCACATGCGCGGCAAGTTGCCCCCGAGGGCCTTCGTGGACGCTCTAGCGTCTGTGGTGTCGGGCGCTGTGGCGCTTGTGCTTCGCGCAGCCGGCCGGGCGGAACAGGGCGCGGGCGTTGTGCGGGCGGTCGTTTTGCCCGAGCAGGCGCAAGATCGCCCGCGAGCGGTGCGCGCAGAGGTTTCGCGAGTTGACGATCAGGCCCTTGCGGCCGCCCTGCATCGCCAAGACGAAGCGGCTGACGGGCAGGTCGGGGATCGTTTCAAAGGAGGCGCGGATGCCGCCCTTGTGGGAGTCGATGCGCCCGACCAGCTCTGCGTCGACTTGCGCGGAGGGTGGGCCTTTGAGCGCGACCACGAGGTCGGGCAGCTTGTGATTTGAGGAGCGTAGGTAGACGGGGCCGGTGGCGGGGCCGTCGATCAGCGGCGAGTAGGCCCTCGCCTGCCCATAGACCGCCCCCGCGGGGCAGTGGGCGCCGTTGCCGGGCGGGGCGGCGAACTGCACGCGGGTGCAGACCGTGCGGATGTGGGCCTGCTCGAGGAAGGCAGAGCGCGGCAGGGTGACCACGGCGCTGGAGAAGTTGGCGTCCTCGGGACGGGGGCGGACCACGGTGCGCAGGGCCGGGTGGGCGCCGCGGCGGGTGCCGCCGAGGAGGTTGAAGGAGAGGCGCGGCTTGAAGCCCAGGCGGGCACAGCCGGCGGCGCGGAAGCGGTCTGAGAGCGCGACGCCGACGTCATCGGCGGGGTCAAAGACGTCGGGGCCCGAGCCAAACAGGGTCGCCTTGGTGGCAAAGGGGCTGCAGTCGGTGGGGTTTGAGATGAAGCCGGGGCGCCCGACGTCGAGCTGTAGGTCCCTGACCTTCAAGACGATGCCCTCGAGGATGTGGGGGATCGGATCTGAGGAGGAGCCCTCGGCCTTTACCTGCAGCGTGACCGGGTCTAGCGCCAGGCCCTCGCGCACGACCACGGTGCCGACGTCAAAGGGCCCGGCCACCGCGGGGGTGATCGAGACCACGCTCAGCGGGCTGCCCTTGTAGGGGGGGGCCAGGTAGAGGCGCCCGGGGACGTAGATCAGCTGGGAGCCCACGCCCGCGCCGGCCTCGGTGGTGCCGATCAGCGAGTCGGCGGGGCAGGAGGGCGAGGCCTGCTCGGCGCGGCCGCTGCGGGTGCGCGCGGCGGCGATCTGGGCCTCCCCGCAACGCCCGAGCCCCGCGATCGTCCCGACCACGCCGGGCGGCAGGGTGGCGGCGAAGCGGGTCATGTCCTGGTCCCCGTCGCGGCGGGTGAGGCGCATCAGGAAGGGCGAGTGGGACTTGGCGTGGTTGTTCAGCGTGCCCGCTTCAAAGCCCGGCTTAAAGGGCGGGGTCCCGGCGGGCGGGCAGGGGCCCCCGCCGGGGCCGGCGCTCACCCGGAAGCCCGCCGAGACGCTCAGCGGGTGGGCGGGGTCAGCCCAGGGGGTGAGGACCGCCTCGGCGTTGTAGGGGCCGCAGCCCGGCGGGGTGATCAGCGGCGAGGTCGCGCCCTCGCGCAGGCGCACCGCGACGCGGCTGAGCGGGAACTGGGGCAGCTCCTGGCCGGGTTCGCCGAAGCTCGTGATGATCTGCCCGCTGACCGGGTCGGGGCTGACCCGCCCGGCGAGCTTGACCAAGATGCCGAGTTGGGGGTCCCTGATCACCATGTAGAGGGCGAGCAGGGAGCCGAAGGGGTTGTTGCCCTGTTCGGCCACATAGAGGGAGCCCTTGAGCAGCTCGTCCTTCAGCAGCGGGGTTTCGACTTCCACCGTGCCCACCTTGGAGGCCTGCGGGCAGCCCCCGCCCGGGGCGGTGTCGACCGCCTCGCGCTCGAAGTCAGCCGGCGAGCAGGCCGCCAGGCCGGCCGCGGTGGAGGGGTTGAGCGTCATCCCCTCGGGCAGCTTCAGCGTCCCCTTCTTTATGTCAGAGGCGGCGATGCCGGTCGGGTTGGCGAGCCCTTCGTCTTCGATGTTCAGCTCGAAGTCAAGGCCCGAGGGGCTGGAGGCCTGGGTGGTGGTGGGGGCGACGCTCGCGCGCGGGGCGAAGACGAGCTTCTCACAGCCGGTGAAGCCCACCGGCTGGGGCGGTTCGGCGTCGTCGTGGGTGAGCAGGGAGTGCTCGAAGCTCTCCCCGTTCCATGAGAGCGCCCGGAAGGTCGTGGGGAGCGGGCCCTCACAGGCGCGCGGGGTGGTCAGGAACGGCACCGGGGGGACGCCGGCTTCCACCGCGCCGGCGCGTTCGGCGTCGTGCTCGGCAGCGGCGGGCACGCCCCAAAAGACCGTGTGGGCGGCGTAGAAGTTGACCACGTTGGTCACGTTGTCGGTGGTGGCGAGGATGCTGTATGGGGGGGTGGGTTCGATCGAGGCTTCGACGGTGACCGGGACGCCCAGCACCCAGAAGCCGAACTTGGCGACCGAGCCCGGCGGCGGGTCGAGGTTGAAGATGGGGGTCACCGGCAGCGTTTCGAAGGGCGCCCCCGCGGTCACCTGGGCGCTGCCCAGGCGGGTCGCGACCGGGCAGCCGGTTTCGCCGCCGAGGAATTCGAGCACCGGGCAGGTCGGCACCGCGCGGGGGTTGCCGGCCAGGCCGGGGATCTGGACCACGTGGAGGTCTCGGACTTCCCCGTCGGGGACTTCGCCGATCTCGGGCAGGGCCGGTTCGGGGCGGGTGTTTGCCGCCAGGTCGACCGTGAGCGCGAAGGGGTGGGCGCCGGCCTGGCTGAGCGTCGCTCCCAGCTCCCCCGCTTCGGCCCCCGGGGGAGGGGCTTCGGTGAAGGTGACGTCGAGGTCCTTTAAGCCAAAGCCCGCGCTCGCGGGGGCGGCGGCGAGGAGCGCCGCCGCGAGGGCGAGGGCGAGGGCCGAGAGCAGGCGGCTCATCGTGCGGCCCTCCGGTGGTGGTGGCGATGGCGCCCTGCCCTGTGCCTGGGCTTCCTCAGGCAGCGCACCTTGCCCCCGCGGCGCACCTTGCGCCTGCCCTTCGGGCAGCGCCGCACCTTGTGCTTGGCGAGGTTGCCTTCCCCTTCGAAGCTGGAGGAGCCGGGGGTCGGCTGGGCGGGCGCCGCGGGCGGGGACTGGCAGGCCGCCCCTTCGCACTCCGCGCCCTTCCCTTCATCCACTTCGGGGAAGCCGCCGAGCACGCGGGCGTCATAGATGTCAAACAGGCCCGGATCCGCGGCTATCAGGCTCGAGGCGGTGGTGAAGAAGACGTCATCGCCCGATGCCGAGGCGTCGAGCACTTCTGAGTCCGCGCCGCTTCGGCCCGAGCTGATCAGGCTGAGGCAGCCGCCGTTGGCGGGGACGTGGCGTTCTGCGCCGAGCGCTTCGCACTCCGCGCCGCTCTGGGCCCGCTCCCACTCATAGACGTCCTGGCGACCGTTGGTATCGCGCGGCACCAGCGGATCGAGGCTCTCAAAGAACAGGCGCTCCCCGTCGCCGGAGAGTAGCCGCGAGGCGTGCCACTGGTTCTCCCAGCCGGGGATCTGGGCGACCATCCAGGCTTCTTCCCCGCCTTCGCGGAAATCTTTCCCCGCCGGGCGCGCCCCGCTCGGATTGCACGACACGCAGCGCAGCTCCCCTTCCCCCGCGTCATAGAGGTAGACCTCCGCGTCTGCTTTGCCGCTCTGCGCGTCGGCGTTGTCATACCCGGCCACTTCTTCGGCCAGCCCGCCGCTCTGGGACATGAAGGCGGCGTGCAGCCCGTCGGCGCTCACCCGCGAGGAGCGGTTGACCGGGAAGGGTGAGATCGAGCGCGCGTCCGCGCTCAGAGATTCGTCTTCCGCCGGTTCTGCTTTCCACCCCGCCCCCGAGAGCCCCGCCACGAAGCTGAACCCGCCCCCGGCTTCATAGAGGTAGAGGTTGAACTGGCCCGCCTGCGCCGGACCCCCCCCGTCGCGGTCTTCGCTGGAGACCAGGTAGACACGCGAGAGGTCCTCGCTCATCCCCATGACGCCTTTCACCCCCCCGGCGATCGTGCTCCGCGCCCCCCCCGCGCCGGCGATCGCCGCGTCCACGTCGACTTCGATGAGCGTTTCGCCTTCGCTGTATAGGGCCTTGGTGGCGCTCGGGTCGGCGCCGCGGAAGATCGCTTTGCCGCTGCTGATCTGGTAGGTCGCAGCACCGGGGGAGGCGGGGTCGGTGCGCAGGTAGAGCGTCGCCGGGCCCTTCGTCTGCCCGGCGCTCTGCGCAGACCAGAAGATCCGCGACCCGTCGGCCGAGACCGCGCCGGCGACGGAGTCAAAGAAGCGCTTGTTGCCGAGCAGCGCCGTCCCCACCGTCGCCTCGGTATGCGCCGCCCGCCCGCCGGGCAGAACGCTCACCAGGTGCAGGGCGCCGCTCCCGTCATGCAGGTAGACCCGTGCAAAGCGCCCCTCCGTGGGCCGTGGTTCGGGCGCCGCGGGGCTCGGCCCGGGGCTGCTCGGCAGCGAGCCGCTCGCCCGGCTCACCGCCCCGCCGGCGTTTGAGCCCTTGACCACGCACTGGAAGGCCGCCGCGGAGGCGAGCTCGCCTGCCGCGAGGGTGAAGGTCGCGGTCTGGGAGCCGCGGGTGATTTCGGCGGCTTTGTCGAGCGCCTTGCCGTTTCGATACCACTGGTAGGAGAAGGCCGGTTCGCCCTGCCAACCCGCTGCGCCAGGGTCACAGGTGAGCGTCTGGGCGCCGGGGCCCCCGACTTCGAGCGCTGCGTCGGCCTCGGGCGCGGGGATCACCGCCGGGGCGATCGGCGGCGCCGTCGCGGGCATCGGCTCGACCACCTCGGCGGGGTCGGTCACCTGGGTGGCCCCGGCAAAGCCGCCGCCGCTGCCTTTGTCTTCGCTTTCGTTTTCGGCGAAGACCTGGCACTGGATCGCCTTGCCGGCGTCCGCGGCTTTGGTTTTGTACTGGGGGTTGATGGCTTCGCTTTTCGGCGCGATCGGTTCGCCGTTTCGCAGCCAGCGGTAGGTGACTTTGGCCCCCGTGACGGAGATATCGCAGCTGAGTTCCGTTTCAACCGGCACCGTCATCGCCCCAGGGGTGAGCGCGGCGCGGCTCTTGAAGACCGAGACGGAGCCGTCGGCGCTGAAGCCGCCGAGGATCGTGGAGGAGAAGACTCCCGTCGGTTCGATCTGCTTGCCAAAGCCAGGCGGGGCGATGCTCGAGAGCAGCTCATAGCTCCCCGCCCCCGCGCCGCAGTTGCGGCGCCGGTAGAGGTTGGGCACCGCGGGCGGCGCCCCCGGGGCGAGCGCCAGGTCGGTGTCCTGCACGAGCCACTCGCTGCAGAGGTCCTCGCTGAAGGCGCTGGTCAGCGCGAAGGTGTATGCCGAGCCGGGGCTGGTCAGCATCGAGATGCCTTCGCGCGGGGCGCTGACGGGCCCTGAGGACCATCCCGAGGCGCCGTCGCGGCTCGCCAGGTACTGGGAGGCATAGGGCGAGGAGGGCGGGTCGCCGAAGGCGTGCAGGGTCGCGTAGGCCAGCGAGCCCCCCTGCGGGGTTGCCTGGTCGACCCGGGCGAAGGTCGCTCCCAGCGCCGCCAGCGTGTTTTCGGTCGGCACCCGGATGCCGGCCCCGTCTTTGTCGATCGGGCTGACCAGCTCATATGCCCGGCAGTCGGGCAGCTGGGAGCCGGGGCCGGCGCGCAGCGCTTCATTAGCGCAGCTCGCCCCTCCCAGGGCCCCGGGGGTCGTCGAGAGCGTCCTGGCCGCACTCGGAAAGTCGCCGAAGAGGTCGTGGGCGAGGTAGCGGTAGCGGTAGGTCGTGCCGGGGGCCAGGCCGGTCACCAGAATGCTGCGCTGGGTCGTTCCTTCGCCGAGGCCGAAGTCAAGCGGCGCGGTCACGTGGGCTTTGGCGAACCCTTCGCTCTCATAGCTCGCCTCATCGACGTATTCGAACTCGAGACCGGTCGGGATCCCACTCGGGTCAAGCTGCGCGTGCAGGCGGGCTGAGTCCGCTCCCACCTGGGTCGCCCAGAGGGGGCCCGGTTTCAGCGGCGCCAGCGTGGTGAATTCCCCCACCGGGCCCGCGACGGCATCGCCGTTGTCGGCCACCGCGCGAAAGACGTATCCGGTTTCGGCCTCAAGGCACTCGCCCGCTTCGATCTTGGCCTGCAGTTCTTCTTCGGGGTCGGGGCAGGCGATCTGAAAGCTCGTGTCGGTCGGCTTCACGTCGCCGGGATTCGTGAAGTTGGCCGGGATCGGATCGGGGCTCGTCTGGGCCGGTTGGCTCTCAAAGGCATCGGTGAAGCCGTCGCCGCCTTCGCCGATGTCTTTTTCATAGCCGGCCTTCTCGATGTATTGGTAGCGGACGGTGGTCGCGGCGCCCTCGGGGTTGACCCGTGCGCGCAGCGTCGCGCGCACGTTGCCCACCGGGGTGGCGCGGGTGTCGAAGGGCAAGACCACGGGGCCGGGGGGCTCTTCGTCAAGGCGCGCCACGCGGCGCGGGCCGGCGCTGTCGACCGCGAACAGGTGGCGCTCGCCGCCTCCGTCGAGATAGGCGCCAAGCGATTCCGTGAAGCTGCGCAGCGTGCCGTTGCCGTAGTGCACGCGGACCGGGGCGCCGGCTTCGTCGTACTCATAGATCGCCGTGTTACCAGGCCCCGTGCTGTCGGCCACGAGGATGTCGCCCGAGGCGCGGTCGATCGCGACATCTCGGATGCTGATGTTCGCGTCCGCCAGCCTGAGCGGCGTCGCGCAGAAGCCGATGCAGGCGCCCGAGGGGTCATACTTCCGCACCCCTTCGAGGTTGCCGAGGTAGACGTTCCCCGCCCCGTCGGTGGCGATCCCGCCGGGATTGAAGTCGCCGCCGGGGTCAGACGCGAAGACGCCTTCAAAAGCACCGGCCGGGGCGAACTCCTGCACACGGGTGTCAATGGCCACCACTCCGGGTCCGATGCTCCTTTCGATCCTGTCGCCGACGAAGACCGCGCCTTCCTTGCCGACCGCCACCTTGATGAAACTCGTGCTGAGCTGCCCGTCGGCCCCACCTGAGACCCCCGCCTTGCAGGTGTCGCCCGAGATCGCCGTGCACACGTCCCCACCCGTGCTCTGGTTCACGCCGTCGCCGAACATCAGGCTGAATGCCCCGGCCCCGCTGAAGCGCTGCACCCGGGCGTTGCGGTCGATCACGAAGACGTCTCGGTAGGAGGAGCTTGCCGGGTCGTTGTCGACGGCGAGCGACCTGCCCCCATTGAGCTGACCGGCGCCCGCCCCCGAGATCCCCGCTTTGCAGACAGTGGTGCAGGTCTCCAACCCGTCCCCGACAGTGTCGCCCGGCGCCCCCTCGGGGGCGACGTCCCAGCCGAAGGCCCGCAGGAAGCCGCCGTCTTCGTCAAAGACGTCGACCCGGTTGTTGCCCGCATCGCAGACGTAGACCTCCCCGCTCGCTTCATCGACCGCCAGCGCGACGGGAGATTCGCACTGCCCCGCGCCCGAGCCACCCGAGGGGCAGAAGGTGATGTCCGCCGAGGCCGCCGGGGCCCACAGGAGCGCCGCGCACACCGCGATCGCCGCGGCCGTGGCCACCGACCCGATCGCCGGCACCCACCTGAATCTAGACTTCATCTCTGCCTTCGATCATCCCTGGCTCCCAGAGTCACTGTATCGACACGTCCCCGTCTCTGTCAAGGAACAGCCCGGTGGCTCGCGCCACCGGGCTGTCTTTTCCCGTCGCCTTCCGCGAGGCACGCGGAGAATCGACGACACTCACTTCTACGCTGTGCTTAGCGCTATTCGCTCAATGTAACGTCGGTCGCACTACCGCTTGCCGTCGCGGTGACTGTGATTTCGCCGTAGTAGAAGGCGTGGCTGTTCGTCGCCTGTGGGCAGAGAAGGCCCTGTGACTTCGTCGTGTCGACTGTCACTCCGTTGGCGACCACGTCGATGTCGTCCGCGCCGCTCGCATTTGTTGTGTTTGTGGCTGTGATCGGACTCAGGTTGTTTGTCGCCCAGACTGTGTAGGTGCAGAGCGTGGCGGTTGTGGTTGCGTTTTTGATTGTGATCGTCGGGCCTGTCCCGGTGCATCCGGTGATGTCGAGCAGGCCGTTGACGAAGTGGTGCGTTCCTTCTGCTTCGCCGCCGTGGAGGGTGTAGTGGCACCCGTTCATGTCGACTATGACCGGCAGCGTCTGTTCTCCGACGTGCGCTGTGCAGTCTTCCTCATAGACGATTTCCCCGAGTGTGATGCTGGAAGCGCCGTTGTTCACCGTGGCGTCGCCTGTGAGTTCACTGCATTCGAGTTTGGATTCATTTTCTGCGCCGGGATTTACGATAAATTTCTGTACCCCGATCGATTTGGTTTTCAGTGTCGTGCCATTGTTAGTGGTTGTCACCACGGGCGAGGCCTGCGCCGCCGAGGCGATGAAGGCGCTCATCGCGAAGACCGCGACCAGCGCGAGCCCGAGGGCTTTGAGATTGCGAGTCATGCTTGATCCTTTCGATTCCTTTTCACGCGACGCGGGTGCGCCGCGCGTCCGTCCCATCGACCGGGACGGTGCGCTGGTCTTAGCGATTTCCGGTGCTTTAGTCAAGTTTTATCGCTTCATTGGTCGAAGCGCATCCGAGCGACCCGGTTTTTCCCCGCAAACCCCGTGTGAGCATTTCCCGCGCGCGCCAATTGGCGCGCGCGACGATTGGCGCGCGTCCCGGTTCGACGGACTTGCGCTTCCCGGGCCGGCTAGCCCTGGCCGTCGTCGCCCGCGAAGGCGCAACTGGAGATTCCGTACTGCCGGGCGAGTTCCGCCGCCGGTTTGAATTCACGTTCGATGTCGCCCTTTGGCGAGAGCTCGTCGCGCCTTTCGAGCCCTTCGACGTCGTGCTTCATCGCGGACAGGAAGTCCGCGATCTCCTGCTCGTCGCCCGCCGGCGCGCCGAGGCCGGCGAGTTCGGCGATCTGGAGCTCGAACTTTTTTGCGACCACCGCATAGACGCCGTCGGCGACCCGTTCGCGATAGTTCAGACCCGGCGCCGGGTGTTGCCGCAGATACCTGCGCAGCGCGGGCATGTAGTCAGAGCTGCGACGGCAGATCGCATCGGCTTTCGCGATGTACCGGCCTCTGTCGATCGAGGAGGCCTTTATGACGCCCAGCCCGGGGACTTCGATCTTCTTCGCGGCGACCCCGGTGCCGGGGTCGGAGGCTTCCCTCGCGTCCCCGCCACAACCAGCGCCGGCCAGGGCAAGGGCCACGGCCGCGGCGGTTACGAGCACGAGGCGCATCACGGCTTCAGTTGCCGCAGTTCAGGATCCCGTAGTCGAGCGCCTTATCGCCGGCTTCGCCAAACGCCTGCTCGAGGTCCGGTTCGAGCGACATCTTCTGCCGCCGTTCCAGAGATTCGACCGCCCGGAGCATCGCAAGGAGGAACACTTCCACCTGCTTAGCATCGCCCTCCGGCGCCCCGAGCTGACTGAGTTCGTCGATCTGAATCTGATAGTTGGGAACGAGGTACTTGTGAACCGCTTCGGCGATTAGCTCTTCTTCGTCCTTACCGGATTTGCTGTGCTTCTGCACGTAGGCCAGGATCGGTTCCAGGAGGCTTTCCGCGCCTTCGCGGCAGATTTCTTCGGCCCGTTCGATGTATTCCGACCTGGTGAGCGAGGAGGCCTTGAGGGGTCCGAAGCCAGCGGGGCCGCCGTCGGTGCTGGACCCATTGCCACCGCCCGAGCCGGCGGAGCGTTCAAGACCATTTTCCGCTTCGGTGCCCGTGCCACTCGAACCTGCTCCGGCCGAGGTCGATTCAGATGCGGCTCCCGCTGCACGCGTCGATCCGTCGCCACCGCCCCCGCAACTCGCGAGGGCAGCGGCAAGTACGCACATCGCCGCTACCAGGGAAGCTATTCGCAACATTAAATCTGAGTATACAGCTATTTCACGACAGGTGAATCCCGCAGGGAAAGACTTCGAAAGCTGCCTCTCCCAACACTAGAAGAGGCGCCCGGACGAACGTACCGTCCGGGCGCCTCTTACGAGCTATGTACGGGGTCTTGGCCTCCCAAGCTGCCCCTATCCCAAAACTATTTTCGCAGAGCCCAGGAGCCTCGGGCGTAGCCCCCTGGGGATGAGATCGGCGCGGTACCACCGCTTTCCTTAAGCGTAAATGGAATTACCGCCCCATTTTTGGGCGACGGGCTGACCCAAACCGGGCTGGGCGAGCCGAGTTCGAGGAAACCGTTCAGGCCGTAGATATGCACCCCTTCTTCCTTTGCGGCGAACACGCACAGCTTCCCTGCTTTGGCATCCGGTGCGGCGACGGTACCGGTGCCGCACAGGGCTTCGAGTCCCGCGATGGTTTCCGCGGTTCCCGTCACTTCACCGCTGGATGGACTGATTACAAGAGCCTTAAGGGCCCCCAAAAACGGCGTGGGGGGCACGTAGACGATTTCCGGCGCGGTCGAAAGCGCCTGGAGGTAAGAGATCGAGGCCTGGATCGGCACTTCGCCGGTCGCCCCTTCTTCTTCCTCTCCAAGTTCCCCATTGGCCGACCAGACTCCCGTCAGGGGGTAGGAGAGACCTTCCCCGGCCGGTCCCGTGTCACCCGTCGGGCCGGTGGGCCCGGTGGTGCCGGCGCCGGTCGGGCCGGTGTCGCCGGTCGGGCCGGTGACTCCGGTTGCGCCGGTGTCGCCGGTCGGGCCGGTGGTGCCGGGGGCTCCGGTGTCGCCGGTTGCGCCGGTTGCGCCGGTGTCACCGGTCGCTCCCGTGTCGCCGGTCGGTCCGATCGGACCGCCGGATGGGCCAATCGGACCGGTGTCTCCGGTGTCGCCTTTCGGGCCAGCGGTACCGACGCCGGTGTCTCCCGTAGCTCCGGTCGGGCCGGTGGCTCCGGTCGGGCCCGTCGCTCCGGTCGCGCCTGCCCCGGGAGGGCCGGTGTTTCCGGTCGGGCCGGTTGCACCGGTGGCTCCGGCGGTGCCGGGAGCGCCGGTGTTTCCGGTCGGGCCGGTTGCACCGGTGCTGCCGGGAGCGCCCGTGGCGCCAGTTGCTCCCGGAGCACCGGTGTTTCCGGTCGGGCCGGCGGGACCAGCGTTGCCAGCTGCGCCAGCTGAGCCGGTATCGCCCTTTTCGCCCTTATCTCCCTTGTCTCCTTGGGAACCCGCGGGGCCTGGAGGGCCAATCGGGCCCTGCGGGCCGGCGGGACCGGATCCTTCGAGTGACTTGCGTACGCTCGGCTTGATCTGGTTCAAGCTCGTAATCACGTACTTGTTCTTCTTGTGCTTCTTCTTCTTGTTGTTCTTCTTACTGCTTTGGGCGGAGCCCGATGCTCCTCCTTCAGCGGCCAGGGCGCTGCCTCCCATGGTAATTCCGAGCGCTATCGCTGAGATGATTCCCAGGATCCCAAGCCGATTTCGAAGTAACGCGAGCATTCGTGTGCTCCTCCCTGTCATTGTCGTAGGTCCGGTCCCATCCGGATCGATTTCGGAACTATAGCGTGCGCAGCTAGGAATATGCAAGTCCCCCCGTCCACGCGGAGACACCTGTCTGGCTCGATCCTCTCGGTCGGCGCCAGCCGTGGCGCCTCGCTGATCGCCATCGCCCTGACCAGCGTCGCGATCACCCGCCTGCTCGGCCCCGCCGGAATCGGGGCCTACTCGATCGCCGCCGCGCTGCTCTTCGTCTTCACCGTCGTCTTCGAGCTGGGCCTGCCACAGGCCCTCGCCTACTACGCCGGTCGCGAGGAATGGGACGGGCGGCCGCTCGCCCGCGGGGCGATCGGGGCCTGCTTCGGGCTCGCCATCCCGGGGGCCGCGGCGATGCTCGGCGGCTTCGCCGTGTTCGGCGACCTGGTGCCGGGGATCGAGTGGCCGATGGCGATCGCGCTGGCGCTCTCACTGCCCTTCTCACTGCTCTGGCGGGTCGTTCCGCAGGCCGCGCTCGCCCGCGAACGCTTCGAGACCTTCGCCCTGCTCGACTCCTCGCCGGCGCTGCTCGCCTGCCCGATCTCGATCGCCGCCGCGGCGCTGGCCGGGACCGAGGGCGCGGTGATCGGCTTCGCCGCGTCGGTGGCCCTGAGCGGCGCGGCGATAGCGGTATGGCTCCTTACCCAGTCGGCCCCCTCAGGCCGCGACGCGAGCCCGCCCGGCGGGCCAAGGGCCGTGCTCGCCTACGGCACCCGCGCCTGGTCCTCCGAACTGCTGACCCAGATCAACCTGCGCGCCGATCTGGTCTTCCTCGGCGCCTACGCGGGCGCCGCCACGGCCGGCGTCTACTCCGTCGCCCTCTCCACGACCAGCGTCGCCTGGGTGCTGACCGCCGCCTTCGCGATCTCGGCCCTGCCGCGCTCGGCCCGGCTGCACGCCGAACACGGCCGGGCCCGGCTCGACGCCGCCGACCGCGACGCCGGCGACGCCCGCACGATCCGCCACACGGTTCTGATCATCCCCGCCGTCGCCGCGGCCGAGCTGCTGCTGCTCACCGTCGGCATTCCCCTCTTCTACGGGGCGGACTTCCACCGCTCGATCGGCCTCGGCTTGATCCTCCTGCCCGGCTCGCTGCTGCTCGGCGTCGGGATGGCCGCAGTGGCGGTGCTGCTCGGTCGGGGGCAGACCCGCCTCGTGCTCAAGGTCGGCCTCGCGGTGGTGCCGGCGACGATCGCCGCCCTCGCCTTCGCCATCCCCGCCGGCGGCGCCAGCGGCGCAGCGATCGTCTCCACCGTCTCCTACACGGCCTACGCGGCGCTCGCCCTGCTGGCGCTCGGCCGCGCCTGCGGCCTGCCGGGTCGAGCGCTGCTGATACCGCGCCGGGAGGACCTCGAGGACTACCGCAACCTCGGAGCGCGGGGTCTCGCCAGGTTCGGTGGCGGTACGGTGTCGTCTCGATGAACGGCGAGGCGAGCACGGTCTCCGATCCCGAGGATTCGCGCTGCGAGATGTGCGGCGACGTCCTCGCGGAGGTCGAAAGCCGGATCGAGCGGGAGCTGCGGCGGATCGCCGCCGGGCATCGCGTCCCGACCCTGCTCGACGTCGGCTGCTGGGACGGCGGGTTCACGAAGCGCTGTGCGGCGGCGCTGGCGGCGGAGCGGACGCTGGGCGTCGAGGTCTACGAGGGGCCGGCCGCGGCGGCCGAGCGACGCGGCATCGAGGTGGCACGCATCGACCTTGAAGCCGAGCGCCTTCCCTGGCCCGAGGCGAGCGTCGACGTCGTCGTCTGCAACCAGGTGCTCGAGCACCTGAAGAACATCTGGCTGCCGATGGCGGAGATGCACCGGGTGCTGCGGCCCGGCGGCCACGCCGTCCTCTCGGTGCCGAACCTCGCCAGCCTGCACAACCGGGTGCTGCTGGCGCTCGGTCGCCAGCCGACCTCGATCTTCGTCTTCGGCCCGCACGTGCGGGGCTACGCCTTTCACGAGTTCTGCGCCCTCGTCGAGCGCGGCGGCGCGTATGAGATCGAGCGGCGCGGCACCGCCGGCTTCTACCCCCTGCGCTCGGCCTGGAGCAGACCGCTGTCGGCGCTCTGGCGCGGCGCCGGCCACACGACGATCGTCGTCGCCCGCAAGGTCAGCGCGGAGCCGGTCTGGCTCGACTACCTCAGCGGCGAGATCGAGGGCGGGATGCAGACCTTCTACGGCCCGACGTAGGCGGCCTCCACCGCCGCCAGCGAGCTCTCGAGCGAGAGCCGCTCGCGGTTGCGCGCGTACCAGTCGAGGGTCGAGCGGCGCAGCGGCTCGCCGCCGCGCACGGCGGCGACGATGCACCTGGCCAGCTCCCGGTGCTCCCGCGAAGCGGCGACGAAGCCGTTGACGCCGGGCTCGACCAGCTCGGTGGCCGCGTTCTCCGCCCCGGTGACGACGATCGCCGGGGTGCCCTGCACGCAGGCCTCGACCACGACCAGGCCATAGCCCTCGCGCTCGGAGGGATGCAGCAGGCAGCTGGCCGAAGCCAGGGCGTCTGCCACCGCCTCGCCGTCGATCCGCCCCGGGACCTGGATCTCGTCCGCCAGGGCCGCGGCGGCGACGGCCGCCCGCAGCGCCGCCGTGTCGGGGCCTTCGCCGAGGATGAGGCAGCGCAGATCGGGGAGCTCGCGGCGCGCCGCCGCGATCGCGGGCGGAATCGCCAGCACCCGCTTCTCGGGGATATGGCGCCCGGCGAAGACCGCCACCGGCGGCGACGGCGGGGCCGCCGGATCGGGGCGTCGCGGCCTCTCGTCCCCCGCGTACTCGCCCTCGAGCCTGGTGACCGGGGCGCGGTGGCGCGCCTCCCGCAGCCGCTGCTCGACCAGCCGCGAGAAGGCGAAGCTGCGGTCGGGAAGCCGCGCGCAGAGCGCCTGCACGGCGTTGCCGATCCAACCGGCCGGCCGGCCGAGGTAGGAGCGCCAGTACTCCGGCGTCCAGAACTCGTGCCAGTCGACGACGAGCTGTGCCGGCGAGCGCCGCAGGCGCAATGCGGCGGCGGCGGCGAGGACCGAGAAGTAAGGGAACGATGCCGTGTGGACCGCGTCATAGCGGCGGGCGTGACGCAGCAGATGCCAGAAGACCCCCCAGCCGAAGCGCAGCGGTGGCCAGATGCGCCGCCTGCCGCCGCCGGTGTAGAGGCCACCCCCGGGCGCGACCGCGACCGCCGCAAAGACGGTCCCCGGCCCCTCCCCACCCCACTGCCTCCGAGTCAGATAGGTGACCTCGTGAGACTCGACCAGCCGCTCCCCCAGGTTGCGGTACCAACGCTCGGCACCGCCCACAGTGAAGGGGTAGAGGCAGTCATAGACAAGCGCAATCCGCATCGCCTCTAGCTGCCGACCCTCGCCACCGCCTGGCCCAACCGGCTCTTGCACGGCAGGCATTCGCATTGGCCGCTCTTGTAGCCGCGACTCACGTGGATCAGCCCGTGCATCTTCCCGTCGGGGCCCTTGAAGTGATCCCAGAGAGGCCCGATCCAGTGGTCGTCTCGTTCGCGCAGCCCGTAGTAGCGCCAGAGCGCCCATGCGACGAAGTCGGCAGCCTGCAGGAGCCGGCTCGCGCGGGAGTCGGAGAAAAACGGCACGTCGGTCATATGGGTCAGTGTTCCGATGCGGCCAGAGAGCTGGCGCCATTTGTCGGCCAGGTCCTGGACCTGCCTCTCGGTGCTGCTCCGATCGTGGATAACGATGCCCCGCTGGTGCTGGCCCGTGCTCTTCGCCTGCCCCTCGAGCATCTGGTCGAACTTATGCAGAACCTCCTCCCACGCCCGCTCCTCGTAGTCCCGGTAGGAGCGCTCGACGACGGCGCCGAAAAACGAGCAAGGGTACGTCTGGTCCATGCACCGGTAGCTCCTCAGAGCGCTATAGCCACCCTCGAGGACCCGCCGCCGAGTGTGCCAATCGATGTGCTGCCACGGGCTGTTGGCGACGCGCGTGGGGCTCTTGATCTCGGCCGCGTGGAGCTCGAAGTCACGTGGGTCCGAACCGCCCGGCAGCAGACGCGCCAGCGGAGATTCGAACCGCTGCTGGAGGTGGTAAGCGTCCTGCTCGTGCACGGCGACGCCGGCGAGTATGAAAACCGGGCTGCCGCCGTGGGTTCCAGATCCATCTAGGTAGAGCGAATACAAGCTGCCTCCCCCGTAGTCAAATCCCCAAACTTGCGCTAACCTGCCGTCTGCAGCCGGGAGGACCGCACTTTGCAGTTCCGCCCTCTCTGAAGACAGACCGCACATTGCGGTGCTTGAACTCAGAAGGCCCGGCCGCTTTCCTCTGCTTTGGCGAGTCTTGCCCGCCGCTCGGGCCAAGCAGCTGCTCGAACGCCCCCGCGTGCGGCAGTGTACCTCAAAAGATGCGTCTGGGTACGGGTGCGGTTGTCTGCGGAATGTGCGGGCGATCGACCTAATCCCTGAGCGGACCAGTCCCTGCGCGCTCGTAGCTCGCCAGCGTCCCGCGCGCGGTCGCGCCCCAGCTGAAGCGAGCCGCGCGCTCACGGCCCGCCCTCCGCAGTCGCTCGGCCTGCGCCGGGTCGGAGAGCAGCGCTTCGATCGCCGTGGCGATCTCCGACGGGCGCTCCGGGTCGAAGCGGCGGGCGGCCGTGCCGGCGACCTCGGCGAGGGAACCACGATCCGAGCAGGCGACCGGCACGCCGCGGGCCATCGCCTCGAGCACCGGCAGGCCGAAGCCCTCATAGAGAGAGGGGAAGACGAAGGCCGCCGCCTCGGCGTAGAGCCCCTCGAGCTCCACGGTGGACACCCAGCCGGGGAAGCGGGTGTCCTCGACCAGGTCGAGCGCGGCTGCCCGGCTTCGCAGCTCGTGCTCGAAGGGGGTGGGATAGCCGGGCAGCACGAGCAGCGGGCGCCGCTGAGCCGGGATACGCGAGAGCGCCTCAAGCAGCCGGGGGACGTTCTTGTGCGGGCGCATCGCCGAGGCCGAGAGGACTATCCGCCGCTGACCGAGGTCGAAGCGCGCCCGCACCGACGCCCGCGTAGCGGTGGGAACCTCCGGCGGCGCGGCAACTCCCTGGGGGACGACGTCGATTGCCTTCTCGGGCGCGTCGAGGAGCCTGACGATGTCGGCCTTTGTCTGCAGGGACGGGGCGATCGTCCGGTCCGACTGTCTGGTCGCGAGGCGCACGAGCCACCCCATGGCGCTCGAGATGTGGCCGAAATGCGCCTCGGGATGGATGCGGTGGATCAGGTCGTGGACCGTGACCACGCGCCGGAACCGGCCGCGGCCCGGCGCGGTGTTGGCCAGGCTGTGGAGGAGATCGACGCCGGCGCGAGCGGCGAGGCGCGGCAAGAGCTGCTGCTCGCCGCGCACCCACTCGCTGCGCCGGCGCGAGCGCACCGGCACCGTCACCGAAGGGATCGCCTCCAGCCACGGCCCGCCCCCGGCCTCCGCCGCCTCGCGACTGACGAAGGCGGTAAGGCGAAGGTCGGGCCGCTCGGCCAGCAGCGCCGGGATCAGCTCCCGGGCGTAGGTCTCGGTGCCCCCGGTCTCGCCCGGCACCAGGTAGATGAGGTTGAGGCCGACGTGCACCCTGCACCCTCCGGTCGTTCAGCGGCGCAGGACGAGCGTCGCGTAGCCCTGTTCTTGCTCGCGGTCTTCGCAGTCGGCGATCACGTCGGCATCTGCGGCCGGGCCGACCTCGCCGGAGCGCTCGTCGAGCCAGGCGACCTCGAAGCCGCGGTCCCTCAGTCGCCGCAGAAGCTCGGCGGGGTCGGTGCCCATGTTGCACAGCCCGCCGGGCCAGAACTCCGAGACGATCCTCAGGCCGTCGTGGTCGAGCAACGACTCGGCCCCCTCCAGCACGAGCCCCTCGGCGCCCTGGGTGTCGAGCTTGATCAGGTCCACCCCCCGCTCCCGGGTCGCGAAGAACCGATCGAGCGAGGTGGTCGGTACCTCGACTTCACCGCCACGATCGGCGACGTTTTCCCGGCGCAGGGACGGCGCGCCGAGGTTGCTGCGGTCGAGATGGAGCGTCGCGGTCCCGGCGCGGTTCGAGAGGGCGCCGCGCGTCGCCGTCACGTTCGCGTAGCCGTTCAACTCGAGCCCACGCTGCAGCAGGGCGAAGTTCGCCGGCGCCGGCTCGAACGCGTAGACGTGCCCTGCCTCCCCCACCAGTCTCGCCGCCAGCATGGTGAAGCAGCCGATGTTGGCGCCGCCGTCGACGACGACCATGCCCGGTTCGATCAGCTGCTCGAGCAGCGCGGTCAGCCGCGGCTCATAAGCGCCCTCGGTGATCAGATAGAGCGAGACGCCGACGTCACGCGGATCGACGCAGACCTTGCTGCCCTCGAACTCGACGACGACCGGCTCCCGCGGGGCGAGGCGGCTGTAGAGGTGCTCATACACCGGCCTCGCGCCCGGCAGGTAGCGCAGGCGGGTGGCCATCAATGCCCGGGCGAGGGCCGTGAGGACCTCGAAGAGCCTCGCCTTCACGGACCGTAGGCCTCGACCCAGTCCCAGCGCCGGTCGCAGAGCTGCCGGTAGTCGGCCGGGGGGACGGTGACCGTGCCTAGGTCGCCCTGCTCGGGCTGCTCGAGGACGAGCGGGCCGATCACCCAGGGGCCGACGGCGCTGCCGGGCTCCAGGCCGGCGCCTTCGTACTCAACTTCAAGAACATGGGTGCCGGCGGAGAGCCGCACGGTCCCCAGCGGCTCATAGGCGCCGCCGTTGTCGATCCTGCCCTGCTCGGAGGCCACCGGCTCGCCGTCGACGCTCAGCTGGAGACCGCCGAAGACGCTGCCTTCCAGCCACAGCTCGTACTCGCCCCCCGGCACCGAGAACTCCTCGCTGAAGCTGCCCGAGCCGTTCGGGACGAAGGTGTAGGGGGTCGGCGCCGTCCAGCCATCGGGCAGCGATTCCTGCTGGAAGCCGATCGCGATCGGCGTGCCGACCCGGGCGGCGACCAGCTTGCCGCCTTCCCCCGCCTCCTGCGCCAGCCGCTGCACGTCGGAGCATTCGGGGACGTTGCCGGCGTCCAGCGAGGTGCCGAGCGGCAGGTGCTCGACCAGCGTGCCGGGCGCCGGCACCCGCCTCCACACGTCGTAGTGGTCGGTCTGGTCGGCGAGCTCGAAATCGGCGGGCGGGCGGCTCTCCGCCGCGGAGCGGCGCACGACCAGCAGCGCGTAGGTCCCGAGCTCGGCGGCCTCGAACTGGTCGAGGTCGGCGTACTGGCCTTTTTCGAGCACCCCGCCGTCGACCAGGGCGACGGTGCGGGTGCGGCGGTCGCTGGCGCCTTCGGGGTCGAGCTTGCGCAGGAAGTGGCGCGGCCCGTATATCGAGACCTCGGTGCTGAGCGCCGGCCCTTCGCCGGCGAAGCGTTCGCCGATCGCCTCCAGCTCGGTGAAGTGGGAGCGGGGAGCGAACCAGACGCCTTGGTAGGCGAGGAACGCCGACCAGGCGACGCCGCCGACGACGAGCGTGGCGAGCACCGCCGCCTCGATGCGGAAGCCGGTCCGCTGGCCGAGCATGACGATCCCGATCAGCGCCGCGGCGAGCAGCGCCGGGGAGAGCGTGGCCATCACTTTGGCGTCGACCCAGGGCGAGCCGAAGTGGCCGATCGCCAGGGCGCCGAGCGCGCCGCCGAAGACGTAGCCGCTCAGCGGCACACCGTCGCGCTCGCCGCGCCGCGCCGCGACCGCCGCGGTGATCGCCGCGGTCGCCAGGCAGATCGCGGCGAGCGCGATCGTGACCGGCTTCAGGTGGGGATCGAAGCGGAAGTCGAGCGAGGGCCAGACGCCGGCGACCTGGAAGAAGTTGAGCGGGCCGTTGAGGTTGCCCAGCTCCGCGGCCCCGGTCACGCCTTCGTTGAGCGGGTCGAAGATGCCGGTCGGGGTGAAGACGACGGGGAGCACGAGCAGCAGCGAGAAGGCGGCGAGGGGCCAGGCGAGGCGCAGGGCGCGGCGGGCGCCGTCGCGGCGCGCGACGACGATCGCCGCCGGCAGCAGCGTCGGCACCGCCCAGAGCACGCCGCCGGGCCCGAGCACGACGACCATCGCCGCCACCGCCACGCCGAGCGGCAGCCAGGCGCGGCGCGGCCAGCCCTCCCCCGCCGCGCAGCCGGCCAGCAGCGGGGCCAGCGGCAGCAGCGCCGCAACCACCATCTCCTTCACCCCGCCCCAGAGGTAGTAGCCGACCAGCAGCGAGGCCAGCGAGGCGACGATCGCGATCACGGCGGCGCGGCTGAGCCCGGCGACCAGGCGGCGCGCCAGCTCGAACAGCAGCAGCGCCATCGTCCCCGCCGCGAAGGCCATCGAGGGCTGGACCGTGAAGGCGATGTCCTGGCCCGACACCGCCGACATCAGCGCCGCGGGGACGAAGCCGCCGATCGGGTAGCTGCCGCCGAGGTAGTCGACCAGGACCTGCTGGTGGGTGGAGGGCGCCAGGTCGCCGAGCCCGCGGCCGAACTCGAAGATGTGGTCGGTGATCGCCAGCCAGGTCGCCGTGTCGTCGAGCTTGATGTAGCCGGCCAGGGTCGCTTCGCCGATGACGAGGAAGGGCGAGGCGTAGAGCAGGAAGACGGCGACCGCGACAAACCACACCACGCGCCCCGGGCGGCGCCGCAGAGCGTCCCGCCCGACAAACAGGCCGAGCACGGCGAGGACGAGGATCGCCGGCAGGGTCAGCCCGGCGGTGGCGTCGGTGGCGGTGCCGAACTGGGCGAGGACGATCGCGACGGCGAGGCCGAGGGCCGGCCGCACCGTCCACGGCAGGGCGAAGCCGCTCAGCCGCTCGAGCAGCAATGAGAGGCCGACCGTCACCAGCAGGAGGCCGGCCGGCGCGATCAACCAACAGAGGATCAGGTCCATGGCGGCGATGATTCTTGCACGCCCGGCACATTCCGGTACGCCGATGAGTTATATTGGGAATGCATGGGTTTGGCCGCAGGGGAAGAGAGTGGGCAGGTGGAGCGTACGCCTGCGAAGAAAGGCGCCGCGCCGCGCAAACCCGACGTGAAGCGGGTGCGCATCGGGCTCGCCGCGCTGCTCGTCGTCGCCGCGATCGTGCTCGGCCTGATCGCGATCTTCAGCGACGGCTCCGGCGGTGACTCCTCCTCAGACTCGGCGACGACGAACGCGGTCGCGCTGACCCTGCCCGAGCTGCTCGCCGAAGCCGGCAGGCTCGGCGGGCCGGCGTACTGGGTCGGCCCCCGCGCCGGCACCGACAGCTACGAGCTGAGCAGCCTCCCCGACGGGCGCGTCTACATCCGCTACCTGACCGACGGGGCCGAAGCCGGCGATTCCCGCCCGGACTTCCTCACCGTCGGGACCTACCCCGTGCCCGACGCGAAGGGGGCGCTGGAGGGCGCGACCAAGCAGACCAGAGCGGGCCAGACGCTCTCCCGGCACAAGGGCTACGAGGTCCTCACCTCCAAGCAGTCGACCAATGCCTACATCGTCTTCGACAGCCAGCCCGGACTGCAGATCGAGATCTTCTCCCCGCAGGCGGGAGAAGCGGCGGCGCTGGCCGCGTCGGGCCAACTGAAGCCGGTCGGCTAGGCGGCGGGGCGCGGGCGATGGCGACCGTGACGGCAACCGCACCGGCGGCCGCGCCGGAGGCCGACGAGCCCCTCGTCTCCGTGGTCATCCCCTGCCTCAACGAGGCGGAGAGCATCGAGGAGTGCGTGCGCTCGGCCCGGCGCGTGCTCGACGAGAGCGGCCTGAGCGGCGAGGTGGTCGTCGCCGACAACGACTCCGAGGACGGCAGCGGTGAGCTGGCGAGCGCGGCGGGGGCGCGGGTCGTGCACGAGCCGCGGCGCGGCTACGGCAGCGCCTACCTGGCCGGCTTCGCCGCGGCCCAGGGCCGCTACATCGTCACCGCCGACGCCGACCAGACCTACGACTTCGCCGAGATCCCCCACTTCGTCGCTCAGCTCGAGGACGGCGCCGACATGGTGATCGGCAACCGCATGAACAACATCCTGCCCGGGGCGATGCCCTGGCTGCACCGCTACATCGGCAACCCGGTGCTGAGCGGCTTCCTCAACCTGCTCTACCGCTCCGGCGTCCACGACGCCCACTGCGGCATGCGCGCCCTGCGCCGCGACACGCTGCCGCGCCTGCGCCTGCGCAGCACCGGCATGGAGTTCGCCTCGGAGATGGTCGTGCGCGCGGTCAAGGAGGAGCTGCGGGTGAGCGAGTTCGACATCGACTACCGGCCGCGCGCCGGCGAGTCGAAGCTCTCCTCCTTCCGCGACGGCTGGCGCCACCTCAAACTGCTGCTGGTCAACAGCCCGACGGCGCTGTTCATGGTGCCCGGGATGGCGATGCTGGCGCTGGGCCTGCTGGGCATGGTGCTCTCGCTCTCGGGGATCTCCCTGTTCGGGCGCGAATGGCAGGTGCACGCGACGATCGCGGCGGCGCTGCTGACCGTGGTCGGCGCCCAGGTGGTCGCCCTGGCGCTGAGCGCCCGCGCCTTCGCCGTCGACGCCCTCGGCGAGCGCCCCGACCGGCTGCTCGGCTGGGGCCGCGAGCGGCTGCGCATCGAGCACGGCCTGATCGCCGGCGCCCTGGTGGCGCTCTGCGGGTTGGCGATCGGCGGCACCGTCGTCGGCATCTGGATCGGCCGCGGCTTCGGCAACCTCTCCGAGGATCGCCTGCTGGTCTTCGCCGCGGTCCTGATCATCCTCGGCCTGCAGACGATCTTCTCGTCCTTCTTCCTCAGCATCATCGGCCTGGCCCGCGGCGAGCAGCCGAACTGGCCGGCGGGCGCCGAGTGAGGCGCCTCGCGCCTACTTATTGAACTGGAATCGCTGCCGCTCCTCGTCCCAGCTCATCCCCGCGCAAAGGCTTTCGAGGCTGACCTGCAGCGCGCTGGCCAGCTTCACCAGCGTGCCGAGGCGAGGCTCGCGGCCGGCGCGCTCGAGCAGGGACACCTCCGTGCGGTGCAGGTGGCAGCGGTCGGCCAACTCATCCTGGGTAATACCGGCCGCCCGGCGTGCCTTGGCTAGGTTTTCTGCGAAGCGCTCACGAGGGGTCACGCGCACACCCTACCTTGAGCGCGCCCAATACTCCAGTCCAGACGTCAAAAACCTCGCAAATGTCCCCATTGTGGGCAGGCAATTCGCCCCGATCGACTCGCTGCTACTACAGGTGCGATGCGGCGAGAAGGGTGGCTATGACCCCGCCGAGGCCACCGATCAGCGTCAGCTGCAGATAGAAGAAACGGCTCTCCAGGCCCTCGAGGCGCCGCTCGACCTGCTCGAAGCGCTTGTCGACCTGCTCGAAGCGCCTGTCGATGTTGCGAGCGAGATCATCGATCTTCGCCCCCAGGGCGTCGAGCCTCGCGTCTGTCGAACCAGCGTGCATAGCTTGCTCTATTGTTGCATCGTAAACATTTCGGCGTCGGCCGGGGTCGTCTGCGTGGATTGGGTCGTGCGCAGGCATCGTGAACCCAAGGCCACAGCGGGCGAAGTTCTCCCCCCCGGCCACCGCGGTAAGCCGGATTCCGCGCACATTGCGGCAATCAGCCGCCGGTCGAATACGGCAGCTCGCCCGTGTCGTGCAGCTCGTGGCGCAGCGAGTTGATCGTCGCCCCGGCCAGCAATGCCAGGCTGAGCAGGTAGAACCAGAGCAGGGCGATCAGGACGAAGCCGAGGGTCGAACCGAAGCGCGAGAGGCTGGAGACGTTGGCGAGGTAGAAGGGGAAGGCCCAGTTGGCGACGCCGGCGGCAACCGTCACGAAGGCCGCCCCGGGCCAGACGTCGCGCCAGGGCATGCGGCCTTTCGGCACGGCCCAGTAGATGACGCAGCAGATCGCGAAGACGATTCCCACCGCCAGGCTCAGCAGCAGCACCGTGTCGATCGCCTTGATGTCGGAGAGGCCGAACGGCAGGCGGTCGGTGCCCGAGACGAGCGTCGCCTCGATCGTCGGCAGCAGGATGCTGGCCGCGATCAAGAGCAGGACGACGCCGAGCATGGTGAAGGAGAAGCGCTTCTGCTCGACCCAGCCGCGGGTCGGCACGTGGTAGATGCGGCCGAAGGCGGTGTCCATCGCCCCCCAGAAGGAGGCGCCGATCCACAGCGAGCCGAGGAAGGCGGCGATCCCGATCGTCGTCGAGTTGTCCTCGATCCGTTCCAGCACGTCGGCGAGAGTCTTCTGCTCGGTATTGGGGAAGAGCCGCTGCAGGTCGTCCAGCACGCCCGTCTCGACCCCCTTGATCTTCAAGACCTGGCCGAAGACGAAGAGAACGAGCAGGGCGAAGGGGAAGACGGCGAGCATCAGGTTGTAGGCGACCATCGCCGAGAGCCCGGTGACGTTCTCGCGATAGGCGCGCTGCCAGAAGGCGCGCAACCAGGGACGTGGATTTCTCACCGACCCGGACACGTCAACCCGAGAGCGCCCAGAGGAGCAGGGCGGCCGGAACCAGGTTCGCGGATTTGCCGAAGTCGAACTCGTCACGGCTCGCGACCACGGACGGGCGGCCCGGCAGGGCCCGGGCGGGCGCGGTCGCCTTGCGGCGGTCGAGCGTCGCCCGGTCGGCAACCTCGACCGCGTCGACCTGACCGCGCGGGCCGCAGACGAAATCGATCTCGCCGCCGCGGCGCGTCCCCCAGACGTGCAGCGCCTCGGGCGCGCCCATGTTCTCGGCGCGGCGCTCCCGTGGCTCGTAGCGACGGTACAGCGCCAATGCCAGCGCGTTCTCCACCTCGGCGGGGCGGTCGCGGCTCAAGCCGACGCGGGCGGCCACGATCGTGCTCAACAGCGGATCGCCGAAGTAGACCTTCTTGTCCTTTGCCATGTCGCCGCTGCCCGAGTCCTGCTTCCAGAAATAGACGACGAGGGCGAAGTAGTTGACCGCCAGCAGCTCGACGTAGCTCTGCACCGTGCGAGGATCGTTGCGATCGCTTGCCCGCCGGCGGGGCCGACCGAGGGGCGTGCCCAGCTCCCGCGCCAGCTTCGACCAGCTCAGCTTCGACCCGAGTGAGCGCATCACCCGCTCGAGCAACGCCTGAACGGCGGGCACAGAGGCGCCGCGCGCCTGGACCTCCTTGACCAGCGAGTCCCAGAGGACTCGCTGGACCTCCTCGCTCGGCTCGGCGTTGCCCGCCGCTGCCTCCACGACGGCGGCCGGCAGGCCTCCGAACAACAGGTAGCGCTCCAACGCACGCTGCAGGGCGGGCAGATGAACGCGTGCCTCGGCCAGCGTCTTGCGCCCCTCGGGGGCCAGGGCCTCGGCCAGCGTCAGCCCCGGGGCCGGCGGTACCGAGTCGTCGATCGCGCGTGAGAACGAGGCGAAATCCTGAGGCAGGACGAGGAAGTCGCGACCCCGGCCCCGGCGCCCCGGCAACCGCTCGGCGGCGCCCTCGGCCAGATCGGCCGCCGAGGAGCCGGTGCAGACGACGACATCGCGATCGATGCGCCCCTCGTCCCACAGCGCCTTCACCGCGGTCTGCCAGCGGCCGGCCGCGGTCACCTCGTCGAGCAGCAGCAACCGCGGTCCACTCCCTCCCGCGGCCAGCTCGAGGGCGCGATTGACCGATTCGACCAGCGCCGAGGGCGGCTGCTCCTCGAGCAGGTCGAGGGAGAGATAGATGACATCGCGCGGCGCGGCGCCGGCCTGAAGCGCCCGTCGCACGAGCAGCTTCAGATCGGTGGACTTGCCCGCTTGGCGCGGGCCGCGGAGCACGTGGATGGCGGCGGCGCCGAGCTCGATCTCCTCGACCTGTGGGGAGGCGAGTCGTATCGCGCTCGCGTTCAGCCGCCGCAGGTGCGGGTCTTCCTGCTCCCAGCCGGGCCTCGTCCACCACAGATTGAAACGCGAGATCTGCGCGTCGCTCAGCATTGAGGGGCAGATATTAGCAATGCATTCCCCATATATGCCCCATACTTATGCAATTCATTGAGATTTTCGGCCTCTTGCTCATCGGCGTCTCCCCACGGATAGTCTCGCGCGCGCCGGTATTGACTTCACAAACTGAAGCGCCTATCATGCGAACAGACGTTTGAGGCCTTTCAAACGTGCCGGGCCCTATTCCTACTTCGCGGACCGCGTCGCCGGTCCGCTTTTTTGACGCAGAAAGACGGGTGCAGATTAATGCTGGTTGCAGAGCTTCAGGAGCTCGAGGAGGTCAAAGGGCTGATCCACAGGGGTCAGCAACTGGGCGTGCTCACCTTCGGCGACATCGCCACGGCGGTGTCGGAGGTCGATCTCGACGAGTCCGACGTCGAGGACCTCTACGGCCATATCGAGAAGCAGGGGATCGAGCTTGTCGAGGACATGGACCCGGCCCAGAAAGCGGCCGCCGACGCGATGCCCGCCGACACCGGCCGCAAAGGCCGGCGCCGCGCCAAAGCCGCGATCGACCTTAAACCGGACATGACCACGGACAGCCTGCAGCTGTTCCTCAAGGACATCGGCAAAGTCCGCCTGCTGACCGCCCAGGAGGAGGTCGAACTCGCCAAGCGGATCGAGCGCGGCGACCTCGACGCGAAGCAGAAAATGGTCGAGTCCAACCTGCGCCTGGTCGTCTCGATCGCCAAGAACTACCGCAACCAGGGCCTGCCCTTCCTCGACCTGATCCAGGAGGGCACGCTGGGCCTGGTCCGCGCGGCGGAGAAGTTCGACTACCGCAAGGGCTTCAAGTTCTCCACCTATGCGACCTGGTGGATCCGCCAGGCGATCGCCCGCGCCCTGGCCGACAAGGCGCGCACGATCCGCATCCCGGTCCACGTGGTCGAGAAGCTGAACAAGATCGGCCGCGCCGAGCGCAAGCTGGTCACCGAGCTCGGCCGCGAGCCGACCCCCGAGGAGATCGCCGAGGTCACCGGGATCGACCCCGAGGAGGTCGACTCGATCAAGCGTTCCGCCCAGGCCCCGGTCAGCCTCGAGAAGCCGGTCGGCGACGAGGAGGAGTCGGAGTTCGGCCAGTTCATCGCCGACGAGAAGGCCGAGTCCCCCTTCGACCGTGCCGCGGACCTGCTGACCAAAGAGGCGCTGAAGGAAGCGCTGGAGAACCTCTCCTACCGCGAGCGCCGCGTGCTCGAACTGCGCTACGGACTCGGTGGCGAGCATCCCCGCACCCTCGACGAGGTCGGCCGCACCTTCAACGTCACGCGGGAGCGGATCCGCCAGATCGAGAACCAGAGCCTCAAAAAGCTGCAGCAGCTGGGCGAAGCGCAGAAACTGCGCGAAGTCACCTGAGGCGCCTCACTCGTCCTCGTCGCCCTCCCAGTCCTCCTCCTCCTCGTCTTCGTCCTCGGGGGGAGGAGGCGGCGTAGGAGGTCTCCAGACCGGCCTCACCTCCAGTCGCTCGAAGCCGGCACGGACGAGGTTGCGGGCCGCGGTGGAGTCGAGCCGGTCGAGCGGCTCTTCGACTTCGGCGAAGACGGTGCGGCAGCCGGCGTCGATCGCGTCGCGGACGCGGCGCCGCAGCAGCGCCAGGTGGAAGCCCTGGCCGCGGGCGGGCTCGCTGGTGGCGGCGAAGGCGAGCTGCGCCACACCGAGGTGGAGCATCATCGAAGCGGCGGCGACCGGGTATCCGCGCCGGTCGAGCGCGACGTAGCAGCGCCAGCGATCGCGTTCGGGCAGGGGGTCGAAGAAGCTCCATGCCGTCGAGTCCAGATCGAAACCCTCGCCCGGGAAGTCGCTGAAGCCTTCGGTGAACTCCTCGACCTCGATCACCTCGATCTCGGCCGGCTCGGGAAGGTCGCGCAACGGGCCGGAGCGAGCGAACCTGACGAGGCCGTCGGCGCGAACGTAGCCGCGTTGGTTGAGCAGGTCCTCGGCCGCGGCCGACTCCGACCGTCCGGGGGTGACCGGCACGCGGACGTCGAGGCCGAGCGACCCGGCCCAATCGAGCGCCTGCGCCAGGTGCCCGTGCTCCACCGCCCCGGGCTCGGCGGCGCCGAGCACGAGGTTCAGCAAGGGCTGGTGCGGCATCCCGGCGACCACAGTCACCTGGACCCGCCCGTACCAGCGGGTCTCGATCCGCTGCTCCTCGACGGCGTCCAGCACCGGCGCCCGCCAGAGGTCCAACCAGAAGCGCCGCTCGAGCGCATCGAGTAAGACCGGGCCGGCGACCTCGCCGCGATCACGATCAAAGCCCCCGAAATCGGCCTCCCATGCCACCGGCCAAGCTTAGGGTACGAGGTAGGTTTGCACAAGGAATTGGGACCAATATCGCCTTTCGTGGCGGCGGCAGCGGAAGCCGCCGGACGGACGCAGCGGTACCCGGTCGCCTCACCTTTCCGCACGTGCCGCGCGGCTGCTCTAGACTCCCCGATTAATGGGAAGCGCAGTCGAAGTCCCGCCCGACTGGTACCGCTCGGGCTTCCCGCCGATCACGGCGGCGATGCCGTGGGCCGACAGGACCGAGGCCGAAGTCGACCGGGCGCTGGCGATGCTGCGGCCGGAGGGCGGCGAGCGCGTGCTCGACCTCGCCTGTGGCATCGGTCGGCACGGGCGCGAGTTGTGCCGCCGCGGCTTCGAGGTCGTCGGCGTCGATATATCGGCGGCGCTGCTCGAGATCGCCGCGGGCGAAGCCGAACTTCAGAACCTCGACAGGATCGAGTTCATCGAAGCGGACCTGCGGGAGCTCGACCTGCGCGATGAGTTCGACATCGTGCTCAGCCTCAACGACGGCGCCGTCGGCTACTTCGAGACCGACGAGGAGAACCGCCGCACCTTCGAGGTCATCGCGCGGGCGCTGCGGGCGGGCGGCGCGCACCTGATGCAGCTGCCGAACGTGCTCCACGCCGAAAAGAACCTGCCGCTGAAATCCTGGATCGTCGGCGAGTCGACGCTCGAACTGTCCGACCACCGCTGGAACGCCGAGGACCGCTACATCGAAGGCTCGACGGTGCCGATCCGCCTCGGCGAGGTCTTCGAAAAATACGAGGAGATCCCCTTCCGCCAGCGCCTCTACACCGTCGAGGAACTGGCCGAGATCTACGACTCGGTCGGGATGCGCCTCGCCAACACCTTCGCCGGCAGCGGCAAAGCCCGCAAGCCAAAGCCCTCCCAGTTCGAGATCTTCGTCGAGGGCCGCAAGGACCCGGCCCCCGCCACTCCCTGAGCTGACTAATGAACTCCGGCATCGTGGCCGATAAGGGCCCTGATGTTCGAAATCGACTCAGCGCTGCGCACGCTCGTCGAGCGGGGCGGCTCAGACCTTCACATCAAAGTGGCGGCGCCACCGACCATCCGCCTGCACGGTGAGCTGGCCGGCCTGGAGGGCTTTGAGCCGCTGCGCGCCGAGGACACCGAGAAGGCCTTCCACGACATCGCCGAGGTGCGCTCGCTGACCGAGTTCGAGGAATGCGGCGAGGCCGACTTCTCCTACGCGATCCCGGGCCTCTCGCGGTTCCGCGTCAACGTCTTCAAACAGCGTGGGTCGACCTCGATCGTGTGCCGCGCGATCCCCTTCGAAATCCGCTCGGTCGAGGACCTCGGCCTGCCCGAGGTCGTCACCAACCTGGCCGAGGAGCAGCGCGGAATCATCCTCGTCACCGGCACGACCGGCTCGGGCAAGAGCACCACGCTGGCGGCGATGATCGACCACATCAACCGCACCCGCTCGCACCACATCGTCACCCTCGAGGACCCGATCGAGTACCTGCACGAAGACAAAGGCTCGATCGTCAACCAGCGTGAGATCGGCTCCGACACGGAGAGCTTCGGCCGGGCGATGCGCCGCGTGCTGCGCCAGGACCCCGACGTGATCCTGATCGGCGAGATGCGCGACGAGGAGACGGTGCGCACCGCGCTCTCGGCGGCGGAGACCGGGCACCTCGTCCTCTCCACCGTCCACACCCTCGACGCGACCGAGACGATCAACCGCATCATCGACTTCTTTCCCCCCCACCTCCAGCACCAGGCCCGCGTGATGCTCTCCTCGACGCTGAAAGGAGCGATCGCGCAGCGCCTCGTCCCCGACATCACCGGCGAGGGCCGCGTTCCCGCCTCGGAGGTGCTCGTCGTCACCGGCCGCGTCCAGGACCTGATCCTCAACCCCGATGAAACGGGCAAGATCACCGAGGTGATCGCCGAGGGCGAGTACTACGGCATGCGCACCTTCGACCAGTCCCTGCTGCGCTACGTGATGGAGGGCAAGATCGCCGAGCAGGTCGCGCTCGACTACGCCTCCAGCCCGCACGACTTCAAACTGATGCTGGCCGCCGGCGGCCAGCGGGCCAGCGGCATCGAGCAGCTCGAGAGCGCTTAACCGAGCTCGGCGAGCGCCGCGAGCACGGCATCGTCGTGCGTCTTCGGCGAGACCTTCGGGAAGACCTTGGCGAGTTTGCCGTCGGCGTCGATCAGGAAGGTCGCCCGCTGCACGCCCATGTACTTCTTGCCGTACATCGACTTCTCGACCCAGGTGCCGTAGCGCTCGGCGACGGCGTGGTCGGCGTCGGCCAGCAGGGTGAAGTTGAGGTCGTACTTGTCGTGGAACTTCTTCACGTCGGCGACCTCGTCGGGGGAGATGCCGATCACCCGGGCGGCGTGGGTCTCGACGTAGTCTTCGAAGTGGTCGCGCACCCCGCAGGCCTGCGTCGTGCAGCCCGGCGTGTCGGCGCGAGGGTAAAAGTAGAGGACGACGGGCCGGCCCCGCAGGGTGGTAAGGCTCAGCTCCCTGCCGTCCTGGTCGGGCAGGGTGAAATCGGGGGCGGCGTCACCGGCTTTGAGCATCGGCCGGGGCTCAGTCCTCGCGGCCGGGGTCCTGGCCGTCCTCGTCCTCGTCGAGCTCCTCGTCGCCCTGTTCGAGCGCGGTGGCGGAGACCGATCCGGTCGAGCCCGGGTGGTAGTGGGTCTGGAACTCCTCCAGCGCGCGGTCGCGGCGGTCTTCGTCGACCGGGACCTCGTCGGAGATCCGCACCCAGTCGGCGCCCTCGTAGTCCTCGAGGTTGAAGACCTCCTGGTCGAGCGAGGTCGAGTCGTCGACCACGACCAGCACCTCGGTCTGCGGGTTGAAGTAGGTCCCGGGCTGGTTGAGCAGCTCCTCGACCTCGTAGAGGTTCTCTTTGTCAGCGGCCATCGGCTCGATCCTACAAATCCGCGAGCTGGCGTTCCATCTCGGCCTCGACGTCGAGCGGCTCCTCGCCGCGGCGCATGCGCCGTTCGTTGCGGGCGACGACCAGCTGGCGGACCTCGGCGCGCAGCTTCTCGTCGATCGCCGGGCCGGCGGCGCCCGGGGATTCGAGCAGCAATGTCACCTCCCGCTCCACGTCGAGCGGGGCTTCGCCGCGTCGCTCGCGGCGGTAGGACTTCGCCTCGAGCATCTGCCTCGCCTCGGCCTCCTGCAGCTTGCGGTCGACCGGTGGTTCGGGCTGGGAGAGGCGGCTCGGCGGCGGCATTTCCTGCTCGATCGCGAACGGACCTTTGCCGACGCTCTGCCAGAGCGGACCGGTGCGGGCGAAGACGACCAGGGCGATCGGCAGCGCGATCAGCGTGATCAGCGCCAGTACAAAGCCCGCCTGGATGTCGAGCAGCGCCTCCGAAAGGACCATTGCCACTCAGACTACCCACGCCACCGCCGATGGGCCGATTTCCCGCCATATAGGCGTGTTTTAGGCCCATCGGCCTGGTTTCAGGGCTTGCGCTACCCTTTTGGGCTGGTTGACTGACTAGTCAATCGGCCCTCCTCCCACCGAGATAAAGGAGCTTCTTGCAGTGGTTGACTTCACCCTGACCGACGAGCAGAAAGACCTGCGCGAGCTGGCCCACAGCTTTGCGGAGAAAGAGATGCGCAAGGTCGCCTGGGAGTACGACAAGGACGGCACCTGGCCCCAGGAGATCATCGACAAGGCCTGGGAGGTCGGGTTGATGAACACCCACATCCCCGAGGCCTACGGCGGACCCGGCCTCGACTACCTCTCCGGCTGCCTGATCGAGGAGGAGATGGGCTGGGGCTGCTCGGGCATCGGCACCTCGCTGATGGCCAACGGCCTCGCCTCGGCGCCGATCGCCCTCGGCGGCTCCGAGGAGACCAAGAAGAAGTACCTCGGGATGCTGACCGAAAGCAACAAGCTCGCTTCCTTCTGCCTGACCGAGCCCGACGCGGGCTCCGACGTCTCCGGGATGAAGACCCGCGCCGTCAAGCAGGGCGACAAGTACGTCATCAACGGCTCCAAGTGCTTCATCACCAACGGCACCTACGCCGACTATTTCACCGTCTACGCGAAGACCGACCCCGAGGCCGGCCATCGCGGCATCAGCGCCTTCGTCGTCGACGCCGACCTCCCCGGGGTCACGGTCGACAAGAAGGAGGACAAGATGGGTCAGCGGGCGTCCAACACCGCGACCATCTCCTTCAACGACGTCGAGATCCCGGCCGAGAACCTGATCGGCGAGGAAAACAAGGGATTCAAACTGGCGATGATGACCCTCGACCGGACCCGCCCGGGCGTCTCGGCGATGGCCGTCGGGATCGGCCGCGCCGCCCTCGAGTACGCCACCGACTACTCCAAAGAACGGGTTCAGTTCGGCGTGCCGATCGCGATGCACCAGGCGATCCAGTTCATGATCGCCGACATGGCGACCAAGGTCGAGGCCAGCCGCCTGCTGGTCTGGAACTCGGCGGTCCAGCTCGACCAGGGCCAGCGCAACAGCAAGGTCTCCTCGATGGCCAAGCGCTTCGCCGCCGACTCGGCGATGGAGATCACCGTCGACGCCGTGCAGGTCTACGGCGGCTACGGCTTCATCAAGGAGTACCCGGTCGAGAAACTGATGCGCGACGCGAAGATCATGCAGCTCTACGAGGGGACCAGCCAGATCCAGCGCCTGGTCATCGCCAAAGAAGTGCTGCTGCCGCGCAACGTCGACGAGCCCACCCCGGAGGCCGAAGCCGCGAAGGCCAAAGCCGCCGAGGAAAGCCAGTCCGAGCAGGCCGCGGCGACCGTTTAGCCACGCGAGGCATTGTGGACGATTGTGTCCCCTATGGGGGGCGCAATCGTCCACTCGGCCGCTTGACCCGCGGCTCACCCAGCCCCCGCCGGACTAGGTGGCGCGGGCCATCTGGCGGGCGGTCTTCTGGCGCCTGTTTTTGTCCAGCTCGACCTTGCGCAGGCGGACCGAGTCGGGGGTCACTTCGACGCACTCGTCGTCGCGCAGGAACTCCAGCGCGGCTTCGAGCGAGAGGCGTTTGGGCGGCTCGAGGCGGACCAGGATGTCGGCGCTGGCGGCGCGCACGTTGGTCTGGTGCTTCTCCTTGATCGCGTTGACGTCGAGGTCGTCGGAGCGAGCGTTCTCGCCGACGACCATGCCTTCGTAGACCTCCTCGCCGGGGCCGATGAAGAGCGTGCCGCGGTCCTGCAGGTTCATCAGCGCGTGGCTGGCGCTGGAGCCGCGCCGGTCGGCGACCAGCGAGCCGGTCGGACGGGTGCGCAACTCCCCCGCCCAGGGCTCCCAGCGGTCGAAGACGTGGTGGAGGATCCCCGAGCCGCGGGTCTCGGTGAGGAACTCGGTGCGCAGACCGATCAGACCGCGGGCGGGGACCAGGTAGTCCATCCGCACCCAGCCGGTCGAGTGGTTGACCATGTGGTCGAGGCGGCCCTTGCGCCCGGCGAGCAGCTGGGTGACGGCGCCGACGTACTCCTCGGGCACGTCGATCGCCAGCCGTTCGACCGGCTCGTGGACCTTGCCGTCAATCTCGCGGGTGATCACGCGGGGCTGGCCGGCGGTCAGCTCGAAGCCCTCGCGGCGCATCATCTCGAGCAGCACGACCAGCTGCAGCTCGCCGCGCCCCTGCACCTCCCAGGCGTCGGGGCGCTCGGTGTCGGTGACGCGGATCGAGACGTTGCCGACCAGCTCGGCGTCGAGCCGGTCGCGGACCTGCCGCGCGGTCAGCTTCTTGCCCTCGGTGCCGGCCAGTGGCGAGGTGTTGATCCCGACGACCATCGAGAGCGACGGTTCGTCGACCGCGATCACAGGCAGCTGCTGGGGATCGTCGGGGTCGGCCAGCGTCTCGCCGATCGTCACCTCGGGCAGGCCGGCGACGGCGATGATCTCGCCCGGCCCCGCCTCGGCGGCGGCGACCCGGTCGAGCGCCTCGGTCACGTATAGCTCGGAGATCGCCGCCCGCTCGATGCTGCCGTCGGCGCGGCACCAGGCGATCTGCTGCCCATTGCGGACCTTCCCGTGGCGCACCCGGCAGAGCGCCAGGCGGCCGACATAGGGATCGGCGTCGAGGTTGGTGACGAGGGCCTGGAAGGGGTGGTCGGGGTCATGTGTCGGCGCCGGGATCCGCTCCAGCATCAGGTCCATCAGCGGCGTCAGGTCGGTCCCCTCCTCACCTTCGGCGAGCGCCGCCCAGCCGGCTTTGGCGTTGGTGTAGACGATCGGGAAGTCGACCTGCTCGTCGTCGGCGTCGAGGTCGAGGAAGAGCTCGTAGACCTCGTCGACGACCTCGGCGATGCGCGCGTCGGGGCGGTCGACCTTGTTGACGACGAGGATCACCGGCAGCTTCGCCTCCAGCGCCTTGCGCAGCACGAAGCGGGTCTGCGGCAGCGGGCCCTCGGAGGCGTCGACCAGGAGCAGCACGCCGTCGACCATCGTCAAGCCGCGCTCGACCTCGCCGCCGAAGTCCGCGTGGCCGGGGGTGTCGATGATGTTGAGCTTGACGCCGTTGTAGTTGACGGTCGTGTTCTTGGCGAGGATCGTGATCCCCTTCTCCCGCTCCAGGTCCATCGAGTCCATCACCCGCTCGTTGACGTCCTGGCCTTTGCGGAAGGCGCCGCTCTGCCACAGCATCGCGTCGACCAGCGTCGTCTTCCCATGGTCAACATGGGCGATGATCGCAATATTCCTCAGGGCTGTTTGGCGGGCCATGGCGCTTCGCATTCCGGTGTCCTCAGTCGCTCATGTGCGGAGCACAATCGCTCCTTCGTCCTAGGACTGCTCGGCCATGAACCGCCAAACAGCCCTGAAACCATAAAAACGGGGCCCACCGCGAGAACGGCGGGCCCCGGTGCAGC
The DNA here is from genome assembly GCA_963837695.1 of uncultured Solirubrobacterales bacterium. GTDB lineage: Bacteria > Actinomycetota > Thermoleophilia > Solirubrobacterales > 70-9 > VRUE01. The sequence continues at coordinate 39,946 of CAWINZ010000005.1, forward strand.
TAAGAGCGGTGCGCTACTACGAGGTCTGCTGGACGCTCGCGGCGGCCGGGCCCTTGGGGCCTTCTTCGGACTCGTAGCTCACCTTCGAACCCTCGGTAAGGGACTTGAAGCCCTCGCCCAGGATCGCGCTGTGATGAACGAAGACGTCCTTAGAGCCGTCGTCGGGCGTAATGAACCCGTAGCCCTTGTCGTCGCTGAACCACTTGACAGTTCCAGTTGGCATGAATTGCCTCCACTTCATGTGCTGCGAACGCGGCACATGCGGTGAAGCAACGACGCGAGCGCTAGACACAACTTTTTGCCGGATCTTCCGGCCTATCGCGGAGGACCGTAGCAGGGTCGGCGCCCCCTCTGCCTTTTACACAGCCCTTACACGGGACTGACGGTCGCCTGACCGCATCGATGGACTGTGGGAGACGTTGACAAACGGGGAAGGGAGAAAACGATGGACCGCTCGCGCCGCACCCAGATCTTCGTACCGCTCGCGCTCTGCGCCCTGGTCACCGCGATCACCGCGATCGGCATGGGAGGCGTGACGCTCGGGGCGGCGGGCCCCAGCGCGATCAACCCCGCCTTCCTGCCGCTCGGCGACGGCAAGGTGACGACCTCGGGGCCGCGGCGCGGCTACGTCTACGCCTGCCGTACCGGCTTCATCCCGGCGGGCGGACCGCACGCCGGCGGCGGCGCCCAGGTGGAAGGGCCGTGGATCCACGGCGAAACCTTCTCCCTGAGCGCGAAGGCGACGGTCAACGGCAAGGTCAGCTGGCCGAGCGCGAGGCTGCGCGAGTGGAGCACCAAGCACCGGCGCGACTTCAGCGGCAACGGCCTGCCCAAGGGCGCGACGACGGGCGAATTCCCGATCAAGACGAGCGACGACGCCTACACCTACGACCACAACCCCAACTCGATCCGCTCCCAGAGCGTCAGCTACTCGCTGCCGCGCCGTGCGAAGAAGGCGGCGAAGGCCGGCTGCCTCTCCGGCGGGCCGATCGGGATCGCCAAGAACGGCGTGGCGATCTTCGACGCGCTCGACGCCGAAGACCGCGACGCGGTCGCCCACGAGGTCCAGGACAGCTGCGGCGGCCACCCGCAGCGGTTGGGCATCTACCACTACCACGCGATTCCGGCCTGCCTGACCAAGGGCGAATCGAAGCACCGCGCCTCCGGCCTGGTCGGCTGGGCGCTCGACGGCTACCCGATCTACGGCCCGCGCGGGAGCGGCGGCAAGCTGCTGAGCGACGCCGACCTCGACGCCTGCCACGGGCGGACCAGCAAGGTCCTCTTCGAAGGCCGCTGGCAGCGCATCTACCACTACAACGCGACGCTCGAGTACCCGTACACGCTGGGCTGCTTCCGCGGCACCCCGCAGTCCTAGCGGCTTCCGGTGTGCCTTTCGCCCCCCATGAAGGCGAAAAGCACACCGGAACGTTGTTGCCGGGGTTGAGAGAGGTGGTGAACGGTCGATACCGTAGAACGTGATGCAGCTGGGAAAATCGCGCCGCCGGGCGACAGCGACGCTCTCGCTCGCTGCGCTGGCGCTGATCTGCGCGGCCGCCGCGGCGCCGGCCATGGCGGCGCAGGGCGGCGCCGGCGATCTCTCCGCCAGGCTGACGGAGCTGGCCCAGCCCGCGGTCCGCGCGGCGCCGCCGGCACGGCAGGCGAAGAGGCTGAGCCTCGCCGCGGAAGGCCCCGGCAGCCTGCTGCGCGAAGGCAACCGGGTCCTGGTCGAAGTCCGCTTCGACCACGGCGCCGCGGCATCGGTCGACGATCTGCGCGCCGCCGGGGCGAAGGTCCTCAACGTCAGCCCGCGCTACCAGACGGTCACGGTCGCGGCCAAGCCGAGCGAACTGCCGAGGCTCTCCGGCGTGCCCCGGGTCAGCGCCGCCACCGAGGTGCTGACCCCCTTCACCTCCGAATCGACCTGCCCGTCGGGCGAAGTCGTCTCGGAGGGCGAGCAACGGCTGCATGCCGGGGAAGAAACGGGCGAAGCGCGGGAAGTGTTCGGCATCGACGGGACCGGGGTCACGGTCGGGGTCCTCTCCGACTCCTTCAACCAGGCGACCGAAGCCGCCGACGGCAGCGGCGAAATCGCCACCCGCCAGTCCGATGACGTCGCGGCCGGCGACCTGCCCGGGTTCGCCAACACCTGCCCAGGCGAGGGCACCCCGGTCGAAATCCTCGACGACTCCGAAAGCGAAGGCGAGGACGAGGGGCGCGCGATGGCCCAGATCGTCCACGACCTCGCGCCGGGCGCCGACCTCGCCTTCGCGACCGCTTTCAGCGGCGAAACGGCCTTCGCCGAAAACATCGAAACGCTGGCCAAGTCCCCGGCCGAAGGCGGCGCTGGCGCCCAGGTCGTGGTCGACGACGTCTCCTACCCGGGCGAGCCGTTCTTCCAGGAAGGACCGATCGCAGTGGCGGTCAAAAACGCGACCGAAGACGGCGCGACCTACTTCTCCTCCGCCGGCAACAACAGCCTGCTCGATGCGTCCGGGCGCGAGATCGGCTCCTGGGAAACGGGGAGCTACCGCAACTCGGGCGGCTGTCCTCCGGCGCTGCAGGCGTTCCCGGAACTCCACGCCAACGCCTGTCTGGACTTCAACCCGGGCAGCTCGGTCGACAAGACGCTGGGGATCGAAGTCCCCGCGGGGGCGACGCTGACCGCCGACCTTCAGTGGAACGAACCGTGGCACGACGTCAACACCGATCTCGACGCCTTCCTGCTCGACGCCAACGGCGGGTTGATCGCCGCCTCCGCCGAAGCCAACCCGGAACGGCCCCTCGAGTTCTTCCAGTGGGAAAACGAAACGGCGAGCCCGCGCACGGTCCAGCTCGTGATCAACCGCTACGCCGGTGGGTTACCCCGACTCAAGCTGGCCTTCCTGGAGAACGGCTCCAAAGAGGGGAAATGGGGCCTCGAGTACCCGCACTCGAGCGGGCCCGTGGTCGGTGAACCGGCAACCGACGTCGTCGGGCCGACCGTGTTCGGCCACAACGGCGCCGCCGCCGCGATGACGGTCGGGGCGGTCCCGTTCGACAACAACGAAGCGGTGGAGAAATACTCATCCCGTGGCCCGGTGACGCACTACTTCGGCCCCGTGGCAGGCTCGACCCCGGCTCCCGAACTGGGCGCCCCTGAAGAACTGTCCAAGCCCGAGGTCGCCGCGACCGACTGCGGCAAGACGAGCTTCTTCGCCTCCGAACCGATATCCGAACCGGGCGTCTGGCGATTCTGCGGCACGTCCGCCGCGGCACCCCACGCAGCCGCGGTCGCGGCGCTGATGGACGAGGCGAAAGCGGAAGCGACCCCCCTGGAACCGGCCACTCCGGCCGAAGTCCGCGCCGCCCTGCTCTCCAGCGCGGTCACGGTCGGCGCGGTCGGCGAATGTGGAGTCGGCGCCGGCCTGGTCGAAGCCGTCGGCGCGGTCAAAGATCTGCTGGCGCCGCCGAGCCCGGTCGAACCCGAATGCGAAGCGCCGCTCGCCGAAGTGCTGCCCGGCGACGCGCAGGCAACGGGAAGCTGGGGCGTTGAAGCGCCCCCGGCCGAACCGGCCTCGCCGCCCGCCCAGCCCTCACAGCCCTCACAGCCGCCGAATCCACCCGAACCCGAACCGGAAACCGACACTACCGCTCCCGCGACCTTCTTCCGACACCACCCCAGGCGAGTGGTCCGGACCCGCGGTCGCACCGCGACCGTCGTGTTTCGACTCGGATCCAACGAGGCCGGGTCGATCTACTTCTGCCGGGTCGACGCCAACCCCACTAAGCGGTGCCCGGCGCTGCTCAGGCGCCGCTACCGCGTCGGCGCGCACGTGCTCCACGCCTGGGCGCGCGACGCCGCCGGCAACACCGACCGGAGCGCCGCCGTCTTCCACTTCCGGGTCAAGCGGGTGCGCTCGCTGCGGCTCACTCGCCGTGGTGGGGCGGTGCGGCAGCACCAGGCCCATCATCGCCGCGGCGAATGACCCAGTGGCCGAGGAGTAGCAGCGCCACCAGGACCAGGCCGCTGGCGAGCACCAGGGGGTCGGTGAGGCTGAGCCCCTCCAGCCGGGTGCCGAAGTAGACGGCCAGCGCGGTGATCGGCAGGTAGCCGACCAGCATCGTCCAGACGAAGCGCCAGAGCGGCACGCGGGCGGCGCCCGCCGCATATGAGACGAGGCTGAAGGGCACGATCGGCAGCAGGCGGACGGCGAGCAGCAGGGTGGCGCCGCCGCGCTCGATCGCCGCCTCCATGCGCTCGAAGCGCGCCGTCCCGAACCAGCGGTCGAGCAGCGGACGGGCGACCGAGTGGCCGACGGCGTAACAGAGCAGCCCCGAGAGCAGCCAGCCGAGCATCATCAGCGCCAACGCCGGGAAGAAGCCGTAGACGAAGCCGGCCGCCGCGTCGACGATCTCGGCCGGGTAGAAGACGACGGTGTGGATCAGCGCCAGGCCGATGATCAGCAGCGGCCCGGCGACGCCGAGGTCCTTGACCTTGCTGCGCACCTCCGCCGTGTCCCCCCGCACGGCGGCTTCGAACGCTTCGCGCAGCTCCGGGATCGCCAGCACGAGCAGCGCCAGCAGCGCGATCCCACCCAGGGTGACGGCGACGGCAGCGAGCGATGGCCTGGGCGACTCCATGTCGATTGCAGCATTGTCCTCCCTACCGTGGGGACAATGCTGCAATTGGCGCGGCGAGCTACTCGGCGCCCGATGGTGCGCCGCGCAGGCGCTCGGCTAGGGCCGAGTGGCGGGCGCCGCTGTCGTCGCGGCGGACCGCCATCTCCAGCGCCGCCGGGTCGCCGACGAGAACGCAGTCGCGACGCGCGCGGGTGATCGCCGTGTAGAGCAGCGGCCGGGTCAGCATGCGGGCGTGGGAGCGGTGGCAGACCCCGACCACGACCGGAACCTCGCAGCCCTGCGCCTTGTGGACCGAGATCGCGTAGGCGAGCCGCAGCGTCGCCGTCTCCCCATATGGGATGGTCAGCGAGCCGCCCTCGTCGGTGTCGACGACGATCGCCTCCTCCCCGGGGTCGTCCTCGCGGAGGAAGACGATCGAGCCGTTCATCAGCCCCAGCTCGTGCGAGTTGCGGGTCTGGATCAGCCGGTCGCCGATCCTGAAGCGCTCGCTGACGGCGGCCTTGCCATCCGGGTTGAGCCGCGCCTGCAGCCGCTCGTTCAGCGCGTCGATCCCGACCGCCCCTTTGTACATCGGCGCCAATACCTGCACGTCGCGGATCGGGTCGACGCCGAAGCTTGCCGGGGCCCGCTCGGCGACCACCTCGACCACCGTCTCCAATGCCCGCTCAGGGCTCGGCCGGTCGATGAAGAAGAAGTCGTGGTCCTGGTCGCCCTGCGGCTGCAGGTGCGGCGGCCGGCCCTGGTTGATCTCGTGGGCGGCGGTGGTGATCATCGAGCGCGCCGCCTGGCGGAAGATCTGGGTGAGGCGGACGACGGGCGCGACGCCGGAGGCGATCAGGTCGTCGAAGGGCTTGCCGGCGCCGATCGGCGGCAGCTGGTCGGCGTCGCCGACGAAGACCACGTGGGTCGACTCGGCGAGGCCGCCGAGCAGGACCTCGATCAGGCGCAGGTTCAGCATCGAGGCCTCGTCGACGATCGCCAGGCCCGCGGGCAGCGGGTGGCCGGGCCGGAAGCCGGGCTCGCGGCCGGGCATCCACTCGAGCAGCCGGTGGATCGTCTGCGCCTCGTGACCGGTCGCCTCCTCGAGCCGGCGGGCGGCGCGCCCGGTCGGCGCGCAGAGCACGATCGGCACGTCGGCCCGCGCGGCCTCGGCGACGATCGCCCGCGTACAGGCGGTCTTGCCGACGCCGGGGCCGCCGGTCAGCACCGAGATCCGCGCCGCGAAGGCGCCCCGCACGGCGGCCCACTGCTCGTCGGTCAGCTTGGCCTCCTCCTCGTTGTCCCCGGGGGGCAGCTCGCCCGGGTCGTGGTCGAGGTGGGCCGGCGCGCCGGCGCGCCCGGCGAGCGTCGCGGCGACGGCGAGCTCGCTCGCGTGGGTCGGCTCGCGATAGGCGCGGCCTTCGTCGAGCAGCAGCCCGCGCGCCATCGCCGGCACATCGGGGTCGGGCTGCAGGCCGATCAGCTTCGCGGTGCGCCGGTTGAGCTCCTCGACCGGCAGGAAGGTGTTGCCCTGCTGCTCGGCCTCACTGAGGGCGAAGACCGCGGCTGCCTGGGCGCGTCGCTCGGACTCGGGCGGCACGTCGGCCGCCAGGGCGATCTTGTCGGCGCGGGCGAAGCCGACCCCGGCGACCTCGGTGAGGCGGTAGGGGTCCTCGTGCAGGATCGCCATCGAGCGCTCGCCGAAGCGGGCGTGGATCGGCGCCGCGAGGTGCGCCAGGCCGTGCGGCGCAAGCTGGACGTGCAGGTCGCGGACCGCCCGCGAGGCGTGCCAGGAATCGGCCGCCGCGACGGCCTGCTCGGCGCTGACTCCGCGCAGCCCCGCAAAGACGCCGGCCGGGTCGGCGGCGATCGCCCCCAGCACCCCCTCGCCGTGCTCGTCGACGAGGCGTTCGGCGCGGGCCGGGCCGATGTGGCGCAGGGACGTCAGGTAGGCGATCCGCCCCGCCCGGTCGGCGGGATCGAGGGGCAGGGCGCCACGCGCCTTCAGCTGCCGCCCGTAGCGCGAGTGGGTCTGCCAGTCGCCGCTGACTTCGGCGCGGTCGCCGGCGCTCAGGTGGGCGACCGGGCCGACCAGGGCAAAGCCCTCGCCCGACTCGGCGTCCTGCACCTCCAACACCGCGTAACCGTCGTCTTCGGCGCTGAAGATCACCCCCAGCACCTCGACCGTGCCAGTGAAGGCGGCGGCATCGGCATCGAAGAGGGTCGCAGCGTCGCTCACAGGGCAAAGCTAGCGACTCGACACTCGGCCCCGCGACGGTGAGCATTGCTTGGAAATCCAAAGTGCGACAAGATGCCTGCGATCCGGCCCAACCGGGGCCGCACGAAGCGGGAGGACAAAGCAGATGAGCACTTACGCGGTGAAGAGGATCGACGAGATGGAGGCTGTCTACGGCGGCGCCTTCAAGCGGGCCCGGGCCGAGCTCGGCGTCGAGTCGTTCGGCATGCAGATCATCGACATGCCGGCCAACTACGACGGCTACCCGGTGCACGACCATGAGCAGGACGGCCAGGAGGAGGTCTACGTGACCCTCGGCGGCGGCGGCGAGATCGAGATCGAGGGAGAGCGCTTCCCGCTCGACGGCGACCACGTCGCCCGGGTCGGCCCCGGCGTCACCCGCAAGGTCTGGCCGGGCGATGAGGGCATCCGCATCCTCGTCCTCGGTGGCAAGGCCGGCGAGGCCTACGACGCCCCCGAGATCACGAAGCTGGGCGAGCCCGACCCGGCGGCAGCATAGGCAAGCCGCCGACGGGCCTAAAACCGGCCTATACGGCCGGTTTTAGGCCCGTCGGCGGCGTAGCCCGCTCGTATCCCGCGCACTCGAGGACCGGCACCCGCGGGTAGCGCGGGTACGCCGGATCCTCGCGGGAGCGCCGGCAAAGACTGAAGACGGACCCGCGCGTATTGGGCACGAGCTGTTGGTGGACGCAGCCGTCGCAGAGGCCGCTGTTCGCGTAGGCCATGCGTTGACGCTATCGCCGGCCGGGTTGCGCGTCACTCCGATCCGGTCTAGGTTGTTTGAACAGAAGCGAACCAGTACGCGACTCAAAGGGGACCTGGATGAGCCTTGACGTCTACCTGCACGGAGACCTGGTCGGCGGGCTGTTCCCCACCGGCGAGGACGGTTATCGCTTTGCCTACAGGCCGGAGACGGTCCAGGAGGTCGGCGCCGGAGCGGTCCTGCTCAGCAACTCGCTGCCCGTCCGTGACGAGCCCTTCAGCGCCGGCGTCAGCCGCGCATATGTCGAGGGACTGCTGCCACAGGGGCGCCGGCGCGAGGCGATCGCCGCCGAGCTGGGACTCGACCGCAGCGACGGCTTTGGGCTGATAGCCGAGCTGGGCCGCGATTGTCCCGGCGCGGTCGTCTTCCTCAGGCAGGGCGAAGACCCGGAGTCGAGCGAGGTCGACTCGCCCGCGTGGCTCACCGAGGAAGAGCTCGAGGAGCTGCTCCAGCCCCACCCGACGCAGCTCTTCGACCCGGCAGACGAGCGACGGATGCGCTTTGTCCTGCCCGGCGAGCGGCACAAGCTCGCGCTCGCCTACGACGAGAAGTCGGGCAGATGGGCCTGGCCGGAGCCCGGCCTGCCCAGCACCCACATCGTCAAGCCCGAATCCGACGAACGTCCCGGCCTCGTCGCCAACGAGATGGCCTGCACGCTCGCCTATCGCGAACTGGGCCTCCCGGTCGCCCACACGTCGGTCGAGATGATCGCCGGGCGGACGTGCCTGGTCAGCAAGCGCTTCGATCGCTGGGCAGGTGGGTTCGAGACCGAGCGCCTGCACCAGGAGAGCTTCGCCCAGGCCCTCGGCGTCGCACCCGCCGACGCAGGGCAGGGGCGACTGGGGGAGACACCGGACCTGACCGAATCCTGCGGGCTGCTGCGGGCGATCGGCGAAGAGCCCGGCGTCCACACCCTGATGAGCGCCGTCCTCTGCGACCTGGTGATCGGCAACTGCGCCGCGCGCGGCGCCAAGGCGGCGCTGCTCTTCACCGGCGACGGCCCGATCCTCGCTCCCTTCTTCGGCATCGCCGCGACCGAGATCTACGGCGCGCAGCGTCGCCGCCCGCCAGTTGCCGGGGCGCCCCCCGCACCCTTCCTGGTCGACATCGGCCGCACCGCCTGGGAATGCGACTTCGAGTTCCAGCCGTCGCTGATCGAGGCGGTGGCGACGATGGGCCGGGTCTGCTCGGCGCTCAACGCTGCAATCGAGATCGCCCGCGAAGAGGGCTGGTACTCGCGCGTGGCTGAGGACGCGCTGCAGTGCGTGATCAAGCGCAGCGTCGACTTCAAGGGTGAAATGGAGTACCTGCGGCCGCCCGGCGCCGAGTCGCCGTAGCGGGCGCTCAGCCGCCGACCACGACGACGACGATGAAGGCGGCGTAGAGCGTGAGCCAGCCGACAACCGCGGGCAGCTCGAAGCGGCCGCGGCGATGCAGCGCCTCGTAAGCGAGCAGGCCGCCGGCGAGGCCGAGCACGATCGAGAGGGCGGCGTTGGCGCTCAGCGACCAGCCCGTGAAGAGCAGCCCGATGCCGAAGGGGATGGTCGACTGGAAGACCATCGCGCCGGTGATGTTGCCCAGCGCCAGCGAGTCCTTGCCTTCGCGCACCCAGAAGAAGCTGTTGACCTTCTCGGGCAGCTCGGTGGCCAGCGGGGCGAGGATCAGGGCGAGGACGACCGCCTCGACGCCGAGGTCGGCGGCGATTTTGAGCAGCGCTTCGACGAAGAGGTGGGCGCCGCCGACCATCGCGCCCAGGCCGACGAGGAGCTGGACCGCGCAGAGGACCGGACCGGGGTCCATGCGGCGCTCGGCGCGGCGCTCGAAGACGAGCGGAGCGAGCGTCTCCTCGCCCTGCACCTCTCCCCCCTGCCGCAGGGTGCGCCGGATGTAGAGCGGGTAGGCGAGCAGGGCGCCGATCCCGACCGGGATCCGCAGCGCCGCCGGCGCCCCCCAGGCGAGCGCCAGGGAGAGGGCGAAGAAGGCGAGGAAGAAGAGCAGGTCCCGCTCCAGGGTCGGCCTGTGGGCGCGCAGCTCCAGCCCCTGCTCACGGCGGTCGCGGTAGAGGTAGGCGAAGAGGCCGACCAGGCCCATCGCCAGGGTGCCGAGCAGGAAGGGCGCGCCGACGATCGCCCCGATCGCGACCTGGTCGGCGCCCCGCTTGGCGCCGAGCAGGGCGACGATCGCGACCAGCGTCTCCGGCATCGCCGTGCCGACCGCGGCGAGGACGCTGCCGACGGCCCCTTCGCCCAGCTGCAGGCGGTGGCCGATCCACTCGACCGCGTTGGTGAAGAGCAGCGCCCCGGCGAGGATTACGGCAAAGCTGAGGAGCAGGAGTAGGACATTCACGTCAGGCGTAATAAAACGCGAGACCTAGGACGGCGTAGACGGCGAGCAGCTGGACGCCCTCGAACCAGGTCGACTCGCCGTCCTGGGTGACGTAGTTGGCGATCAGGACGGCGAGCAGCAGGGCGCCGAGCTCGAAGCCGTTGAAGACCAGGGCCAGCGGGCCCGGGCCGACGAAGATCGAGGCGAGCACCAGCACCGGGGCGACGAAGAGCGCCACCTGGGCGCTGGAGCCGATCGCGATGTTGACCGCGAGGTCCATCTTGTCCTTACGCGCGACGAGAACCGCGACCCAGTGCTCGGCGGCGTTGCCGACGATCGCGACGACGATCACGCCGATGAAGAACTCGGAGAGGCCGGCCGCCTGGGAGGCCTCGCTGATCGAGCCGACCAGGACCTCCGACATCACGCCGACCAGGACCCCGGCGACCGCCAGCGCGATCACCGAGGTGCGCACCGACCAGCCCCAGCTGTCCTCGTCGGCGTACTCGGGGTTGAAGAGGTCGCGGTGGGTCTTGAGCGAGAAGACGAGGCCGAGGACGTAGGTGGCGATGAGGACGATCGCGACGGCGAAGGAGAGGTGCTCGACGGTCGAGCCGTAGTTGACCAGCTCGGCGCCCGGCATCGGCAGCCCCTTGCCCTCGACCAGCTCGAAGATCGCCGGCATCAGCAGCGCCGCCGCGGCCAGCAGCAGCATCGAGGTCTGCACGCCGGCGCTGGTCCGGCTGAAGGTCTGCTTGTCGCGGCCGAGCCCGCCGGCGAGCATCGCGGCGCCGAGCACGAGCAGGATGTTGCCGATGATCGAGCCGATGATCGAGGCCTTGACCACCTCGTGCAGGCCCTGGCCGAGGGCGAAGAGGGCGATGATCAGCTCGGGCGCGTTGCCGAAGGTGACGTTGAGCAGGCCGCCGATCCCCGGCCCCGAGCGCGCCGCCAGCTCCTCGGTGGCGCGTCCCATCAGCGCCGCGGTGGGGACGATGCCGAGCGCCGAGGCGGCGAAGACAAGCGTCGCCGGGCTGCCGGCAAGCTGGAGCGCGACGGCGACCGGGATCAGCGGCGTCAGCAGGTAGGGCCAGCCATCGGCCCCGCGCAGGAAGCTGCCTACTGAGACTGGGATTCGGCCAGCCCTTCGAGCAGTTCGCCGAGGCTTTCGCCGCTTTCTTCACCCTGCAGCAGGCCGAGCAGTTCGATCGGGTTGATGCCGAGCTTGAGGAAGAGCTTGCTGAGCGGCTTGGCGCCGGCGGGGGCGGAGATCGTCTGTTCCTCGTTGACTTCGGTCAGCTTCAGGTCGAGTTTGATTTCGACGCTCTTGGGTCCGCTGCCGCCGTTTTGCGGTTCGAGCTTCAGCCGGGCCGAGATCTGGCGCACGATGTCGTCATCGCCGACGTAGACGTCCACGTGGGCGCTCTTCACGGCGCTGCTGACCTGGCTCTTCGCCTTATCGACTTCGGACTTCGAGGGAAGCGGGCCGGCGGCGGCGAGCTGGGCACGGCAGGCCTGGCTTTCGACCACTTCGAGCACCGAGTCGATCGCGCCGGAGACGTCGAGGTCGCCGCTGACCTTGGTCGTGCTCGTGCCGCCGACGTCGGCGCTGCCCTCGTTCGTGCCGTTTTCGAGGAAGTCGGCGACCTTGAGCGTGCCGAATTCTTCCTGACAGGCGGCGACCCCGTCCGCGCCGGTTTCGGCCCCGCCTTCGCGCTGGGCCTGGGCCAGCGCCGATTCGACGAAGCTGAAGGTCGTCGGGTCGACTTCGTACTCGGTCCCTTCGTAGTTGACGAAGGCGGTGTTGGGCAGGAGGACGAGGCCGCCGGTGAAATCGAGCTTCTTGCCGTTGAACTTGCCCTTCGCCGTGGCGTTCATGTCGAGCTGCGGCAGGCTGCCCTTGCCTTCGCCCTGGAACGGGCCGGAGAGGCTGACCTTGACGTTGCCGCCTTCGGGACCCCGCGCCTTGACGCCCAGCGAGAGGTCGATGTTGCCGCTTTCGATTCCCTGCAGCGTCGCTTCGTCGAGGACCGTTTCGGGGCTCTCACCGCTCTTGTCGCTCCCTCCCCCACAGGCGGCCAGGGCGATGCTCGTCGCGGCCAGGACAACGATGGCGGCGATGGCGTAGAGGAAACGATGTCGGCTCAAGGCGGGGGCCTCCTGGGCTTTGGAGTGCGGACGGTGGATCGTAAGGCTAGACGGTCGTTCTTCAGCGGTTCTTAAGCTGCGGCGGCGTGCTCTCGGTCAGGTTGAGCGCCAGCGGGAAGAGGAAGGCGCCGAGGAAGATCAGGACGATGCCGGAGGCGACCAGCCAGCGCAGACCGGTCAGGTGGCCGAGGATGCCGACGACGAAGCCGATCAGCATCAGGGCGATGTAGGGGCCGGCGCTGTGCGGAAGCAGCGTGGCGAGGGAGAGGACGAAGGCAGGGTCGGGCACCGGCGCTGGATTATCATCGCCGGATGGCCGAGGCGCAGCCACCCGCATCCGTAGCCGAGACGAAGGACGCGCTGGCGTCGGCGAGCTACCTCGCCGACGAGTCCGCGGCGCTGGTCTCCTTCCTCGCCCAGCGGCTCGGCAAGCCGGTCCTGGTCGAGGGCCCGGCGGGGGTCGGCAAGACCGAGCTGGCCAAGGCGCTGTCGCGAGCTACGGGGCGTGAGCTGATCCGCCTGCAGTGCTACGAGGGGCTCGACGAGGCCAAGGCTCTCTATGAGTGGAATTACCGCAAGCAGCTGCTGCGCATCCAGGCCGGCGGCGCCCAGGGCGGCTGGGACGAGGTCCAGGACGACATCTTCAGCGAGGAGTTCCTGCTCGAGCGGCCGCTGATGCAGGCGATCGCCAGCGCCGAGCCGGTCGTCCTGCTGATCGACGAGATCGACAAGACCGACCAGGAGTTCGAGGCGATGCTGCTCGAGCTGCTCTCCGACTTCCAGATCACGATCCCCGAGCTCGGCCAGGTCTCGGCGACCTCGATGCCGATCGTCGTGCTCACCTCGAACAACTCGCGTGAGCTGACCGAGGCGCTGAAGCGGCGCTGCCTCTACCTCTGGCTCGACTACCCCGAGATCGAGCGTGAGATGGAGATCGTCCGCCTGCACGCGCCGGACCTCTCCGAGGCGCTGACCCGGCGGCTGGTCGAGGTGGTGCGGATGGTGCGCGCGCTCGACCTCAAGAAGCCGCCCTCGATCGCCGAGACGATCGACTGGGCGCGGACGCTGCTCCTGATGGGCTCCGAGGACATCGACCGCGAGACCTTCGAACAGTCGATGTCGATCATCGTCAAGCACCGGACCGACATCGACCTGGTTGCCGAGCGGGTGGGGATGAAGCTCTCGGCTCCGACCCAGGCGTCGCCATGAACCTCCGACCTGCATCCGACCCCTATTTGGGGTTCGATGCAGGTCAGATGCCGAGATGAGCCCCGCCTCCCCCTACGGCCCACGGGCTGACGCCGGCCCGCCGGGGCTGGCGGCGAAGCTGCTCGGCTTCTGCGAGGAGCTGCGCAGCGAGGGGGTCGCGGTCGGCACCTCGGAGATCCTCGACGCCTTCGCCGCGCTCGAACAGGTGCCCTGGGAGTCGCGCGACGACTTCCGCGAGGCGCTGGCGACGACGATCGCCAAGTCCCAGGAGGACCGGCGGCTGTTCGAGCTGCTCTTCGAGCGTTGGTTCTTCCGTGCCGCCGAGGCCGAGGCGATCGAGCGCGAGATCGCCGAGACCGAGCAGCGCCACGAGGGCGCCGAGCGGCTCGACATCGAGGAGCTGCGCGAGCAGATCCGCCAGGCGATAATCGACGGCGACGAGGGCCAGATGCGCGACCTGGCGCGGCTCGCGATCGCCGCCTTCGGGCAACAGGGCGAGGGCTCGGGCGTGGTCGGCGTCGACGTGCAGCGGATCCGCCGCACGCTGGAGCTCTCCGCGGGGACGCAGCCGCAGGGGCAGGCGGCCGACGGCGCCGCCGAGCTGCCGCCGATCGACCGCGACCAGCTCAACCGCTTCGAGCGCCACCTGCGCCGCGAGCTCGAACGCGACCTGATCGAGCGCACCGAGACCCTGCCCGCCTCGCGCCCGCTGGCCGAGCTCGACCGGGCGCTGCCGACCAGCCCAACGCAGGACCTGGCGGCCGTCCACCGGGCCGTCTCACAGATGAAGCGCCGCCTGGCGACGCTCGGCCACGAGCAGCGCGGCCGGCGCAAGGCGCAGACGGTCGACGTGCGGCGGACGATGCGGGCCTCGCTGGAGACCGGCGGCGTGCCGATGCACCTGCGCTACCGGCCGAAGCGGCCGCGGCGCCCGGAGATATATGTGCTTTGCGACGTGTCGACGAGCGTGACCTCGGCGAGCGTCTTCTTCCTCTCGGTCCTGCACGCACTGCACGACTCGTTCCGCAAACTGCGCAGCTTCGTCTTCATCGAGCGGATCTCCGAGGTGACCGAGATCTTCGAGCACGAGCGCGACTTCCGCGAGATCGCGCGGCGGATCTCCAGCGAGGGCGGCGTCGCCGACGTCTCCGGCTACACCGACTACGGCCGCGTCTGGCTCGAGTTCCTGACCGAGATCTCCGACGACCTCGACCCGCGCTCAACCGTGATCGTGCTCGGCGACGCCCGCACCAACGGCCGCGAGCCCCACGCCGAGGTCTTCGCCCAGGTGTCAGAGCGCGCCGGCCGCCTCTTCTGGCTCAACCCCGAGCCAAAGCTCTACTGGAACTACGGCGACTCGGTGATGGCCGCCTACGAGCGCTACTGCGACGGCGCCTTCGAGTGCTGGACTACGAGGCACCTGGAGAACTTCGTGAATGTCGTCGCGGGGGGCGTTCCGGCGGCGGACTGAGCAGGATGGTATTCAGACGGGCATGAGTGGGACGGTCTCACCGGACTCGACCAGCGATTTCATATCGCTCACGTCCGAGGTCGCGACCGCAGCTTCACGCGCGACGGCACAGCAGATTACGTGCGCGTCCGCAACATCATTGCGCCCACGATCGCCGAGCCGCATACCGACCTCCTTCGCACGACGCTCGCCAAGGGGGTCGACCTGCGAAGCCTCAACCAGCCTGGCCAGCCTTGCGGCTTTCGGCCCACCCCGCCACACCTGACCCAGCGCACTCGCCGGAATCACGACAGCATCGCCACGCTCCTCTGCCTGTTCGATCAGGACCGCCACAATCATGCTGCCGCGCTCAAAGCCGATCAGCGCTCCCGCGTCGAGGACGAGATTTCGCCCCACGCCCTGTCCAGTTCCCTGCGAGCCCATTCCTTTGCCTCCTCTCCAATCGGCCCAAACTCCTCTTCCCATAGCGTGATGGCTTCCCGCATCGCCTGTCGCTTTTTCTCTCTGGTGAGCGACCCTTCCACCGCCGCGGAGAGATTGGGGGCTCTGCCCGACTCTACGTCCGCTCGAGGGCCCTCGAGCGCCCCCGGCTCGACCGAGATCGTGATCCGTTCTTTCATACGCAGCATCATACGCTCCTTTTGGCTCGCCGAGGACGCTACGCGGCCCGAACGCGCGTGTGGCGCGCGGATTCAGAGAATTGCGCGCCGACTTTGTGCCGAAACCCGCATTCCGCCGATGGGTCGGCGATGATCGCGCTTCGCCAACTCGCGAAAGGGGAGAAGCATGGAGACGAGCATCGCGGCGCCCGACTCGAACCAGTACCCGGTCACCTTCTCGGTCGACTACCCGGAGCGGCAGCTGAACCGGCTGACGACCTTCTTCCGTATCTTCACGGTGATCCCGATCGCGATCATCCTCGAGCTCCTGCCGGGCTCGAGCATCGACCACTACGGCTCGAGCGTCGCAATCACGGCGGGCAGCATCGTCTTCGTGCCGACGGTCCTGATGCTGCTCTTCCGCAAGAAATACCCGCGCTGGTGGTTTGACTGGAACCTCGAACTGACCCGCTTCGGCAACCGCGTCGGCGTCTACCTGTTCATGATGGACGACGAATACCCCTCGACTGACGAGATGCAGGCCGTCCACCTCGACTACCGCACCCCGGATGCCGAGCGCCTCGAGCGAGGCCTGCCGCTGGTCAAGTGGCTGCTCGCGATCCCCCACTACTTCGTGCTCGCCTTCCTCTACATCGGCGTCTTCTTCGCCCTGATCGGTGCCTGGTTCGCGATCCTCTTCACCGGCCGCTACCCGCGCGGCATCTTCGATTTCGTCGAGGGCACGCTCCGCTGGGGCAACCGCGTAACGGGCTACGCCTTCACCCTGGTCACCGACGAGTACCCCCCGTTCCGGCTGAAGCCCTGAAGCGAGGACGGCTAGTGCTCCGACTCACGTCACCGTCGCTCTAAACATTCGTCCGCTCAGGACCGTCGGCTCAGCCGGGCTGTCCCTCGTGTCGATGCGGATCGGACACCAGAGCAGACCTTCTCGACTCAGGCACCCTCGTCGCGAGGCGGGTCCGCAGAGTCACGGGACTCCACCGGAGTCAGCCGGGCTACCGAAAGGACTGTCACCGCCCCCCGAGCGCTCGTCATCAGCGCTCGGCGGCGCCCAAGGAACGTTGTCTGGGCTGCTCGCCCGCAAGGAAGGACATTCATGTCCAACCCCATCCGCCCCAGGCGTGCCAGGCGTGCCAAGCGCGCCGGTATCGCTCTTGTCCTTGCCTTCGCACTCGCCGCCGTTCCGGCCGCCGCGCAGGCAGCGCCGGTAAATCTCGCCACCGTCAATCCCTTCGTCGTGCTCGGCGGCACCACCGTCACGAACAGCGAAGCGTCGGTGCTCAACGGCGATCTCGGCGTCGCTCCCGGCACCGCTCTCACCGGCTTCGACGTCGCCGTGGTCAACGGAGCCACGCACGAAAACGACGGCGTCGCCAAAACGGCACAGGCCGACCTCACCACCGCCTACAACGTCGCGGCCGAACAACCGGTCTCTGGCGGCAATGACCTCTCGAACACCGACCTCGGCGAAAGAACGCTGACCCCGGGCGCCTACGGCTTCACGTCCTCCGCCCAGCTGACCGGAGCGCTCACCCTCGACGCCAAAGGCGATCCCAGCGCGCAGTTCGTCTTCGAGATCGCCGAAGGGCTGACCACGGCGCCGGCCAGCTCGGTCGTGCTGGTCAACGGGGCCTCCCCGTGCAACGTCTTCTGGCAGGTCGGCAGCTCGGCGACGCTTGACACCACCACCGCGTTCCAGGGCAAC
Organism: uncultured Solirubrobacterales bacterium; assembly: GCA_963837695.1. Lineage (GTDB taxonomy): Bacteria > Actinomycetota > Thermoleophilia > Solirubrobacterales > 70-9 > VRUE01. The sequence continues at coordinate 57,043 of CAWINZ010000005.1, forward strand.
CTGATGGCGCTCACCTCGATTTCCCTGAACAACGGAGCATCGGTCATCGGGCGAGTGCTTGCCCGCAACGGCCAGGTCAGCCTGATCAACAACGTCCTCACCCGTCCCCTGTGCGCCAACGGATCCACGTCGCCCCCACCCTCCACGACCCCACCGGGCGGTTCGGGCGATGTGCCGTCAGCAGGCGTCGGCCAGGCGGTGCCCGTCAGTCAAGCGAAAGCGCCCCGGAGGAACCCGCGCAGAAACGGCACGGCAACCGTGCGGCGGGCGCCGAACGCGGGCGCGCCGAGCGAGGCCTGTACCGCTGGGTTCCGGGCCACGGTTCACGGCCGGATGATCAAGCGGGTCGTCTTCAGCTTGGACGGCAGGCGCATCGACAGTCAGGTCGGGTCGCCGTTCCACGTGTTCGTCCGGGCCGCCCCCGGCAGGCACACGGTCCGGGCGCGAGTCACGTTCAAAGACGCCACCCACGCCAAGACCATGACGGTCCCCTACCGCGCCTGCGCCTCGGCGGTGCTCCAGCCGCGCAGCGGTCCATCGCAGTTCACCGGATGAGCCATGCCGTCGCCTCCGTTCCGAGATCCCCCGGCTTCCGCCGGGGGATCTCGACGCTGGCGCTGGCGCTCCTCGCGACTGGCATCTGCGGCGTCTCCACCTCGGCGTCGGGAGCCTCTGGCCCCATCGTCCCCGCCAGCCGGCCGCTCGTGGTACTCCTGCACGACCACGTCGCGCGGGCCCGGCCAGACGCGCATGGGCGCAGAGTCGAGGTCCTCGCCACCCGACGGCCGCTGACGGGGGTGCGGACGGTTTTGCCGGTCCTCGGTCGGAGGGGCGGCCGAGCCAGGAGCTCGTGGGTGCGCGTCAGGCTCCCGGGGCGCCCCAACGGACACCGGGGCTGGATTTCCACCCGCCGGACCAGAGCCACCGCCACCGAGTGGTACGTCTCGGTCGAGCTCTCCGCTCGCCGCCTCACCGTTTTCCGCGACGGTCGCGTCGTACGCAGGTTCAGCGCAGTCGTCGGCAAGCCCTCGACGCCGACTCCACGCGGCCAGTTCTTCGTCGAGGAGGCTCTTGCGCTCTCTCCCTACGACGCCGGCGGCCCGTTCGCGCTTGCAACCAGCGCCCGCTCCGGCGTCCTGCACGAATTTAATGGCGGCCCTGGGCAGATCGCCATCCACGGGACCGACAACCTCTCGGGTTCACCCGGAACCGCGGTTTCGCACGGCTGTATCCGGCTCAGGACGCACGCGATCGCGTGGCTTGCAAGGCGTATCGGCAGTGGGGTCCCACTGACGATCAGGCGCTGAGTGACGAGATGGGGCGGGGCGCCACCCGGCAAAGCGCGCCCCGCCCCGTCGCCCCTTCAGGCGGCTGCAGTTACCTCTGCGTCGTCGTCGTCCTGACCGTGGCGGGGAGTCGAGGCCCCACGACCGGCGGACGGCGGGACATCACCGCTGAAGCTCTTCAGCTGGCCGGGGCGCAGGTGGACGATCTGGCCCTCGCGCAGCTCTAGCTTCTGCAGCTCGGCGCGGGTCAGCTGCGCCCAGACCTCGGTGCCGTCGCCGAGCACGAACTCGACCCGGATCTCGAAGCCGAGGGCGACGATGCGCTGCACCATCGCCTGCTCGGTCCGCTCGTCGGCGTCGAGCACGACTTCCATGTCGTGCGGCCGCACGAAGTGCTCGCCGAGCCGGTTGACCTCGCCGACGAAGCTCATCACGAACTCGTTGGCGGGGTGGTCGTAGAGGTCGTCGGCGCTGCCGGACTGCTCGACCCGGCCCTCGTTCATCACGACCAGCTGGCCGGCGACGTCCATCGCCTCCTCTTGGTCGTGGGTGACGAAGATCGTCGTCACGTGCATCTCGTCGTGAAGGTGGCGCAACCAGGTGCGCAGGTCCTTGCGCACCTTGGCGTCAAGCGCGCCGAAGGGCTCGTCGAGCAGCAGCACCTGCGGCTGGACCGCGAGCGCCCGGGCGAGCGCCATGCGCTGTCGCTGGCCCCCGGAGAGCTGTGAGGGATAGCGTTCGGCGAGCCCGTCGAGCTGGACCAGGCTAAGCAGCTCGTGCACGCGCTCGTTGATCTGCGGCTTCTTCCACTTGCGGATCTTCAGCCCGAAGGCGACGTTCTCGAAGACGGTCATGTGCTTGAAGGCGGCGTAGTGCTGGAAGACGAAGCCGACTTCGCGCTTCTGGGTCGGCTTCGTGGAGACGTCCTCGCCGTCGATCACGACGCGGCCGGTTTCGAGCGTCTCGAGCCCCGCGATCGCGCGCAGCAGGGTCGACTTGCCGCTGCCGCTCGGCCCGAGCAGGGCGGTGAGCGATCCATCCGGGACCTCGATCGATACGTCCTGAAGCGCCTGAAAGTCACCGAAGCGCTTCGATGCTCCCTCGACTGTGATTCCCATCAGGCGTCCTCCTTTCGTTTGAGCAGGTTCATGGCCAGAAGCGTGGAGAGGGCGAGAATCGCCAGTACCACCGAGGCGCCGTAGGCGCCCGGCAGGTTGAAGTTGGCGAACTGCTTCTCGACGAAGAGCGGCAGCGTCTGCGTCTGCCCGGAGATCGAGCCGGAGACGATCGTCACCGCGCCGAACTCGCCGAGCACCCGTGCCGTGGTCAACACGACCCCGTAGGCGACGCCCCAGCGGACCGCCGGCAGGGTGATGCGCCAGAAGGTCTGCCAGGCGTTTGCGCCGAGGGTCGAGGCGGCCTGCTCCTGGTCGGTGCCGATCTCCTGCAGCACCGGCACCGTCTCGCGCACCACGAAAGGCAACGAGACGAAGATGCAGGCGAGGACGATGCCGGGGACCGAGAAGAGCACCTCGATCCCGGCTTCGGCGAGCGTCGGTCCGAACCATCCGCCGGTCCCGTAGAGCAGGTACAGCGAGAGGCCGATCACGATCGGCGAGACCGCGAAAGGCAGGTTGATGACCGCGTCGATGATCGCGTTGCCGCGCCAACGCGTGCGGACGAGCAGCAGCGCGCAGGCGATGCCGAAGATCGTGTTCAGCGGCACCGCGATCGCGACCGTGATCAGCGTCAGCTTCAGCGCGTGCAGGCCGTCGGGCGAGGTGATCGCGTCGATCGGCGGCGCCAGCCCGTGCTCGAAGGTCTTGTAGAAGATCATCACCAGAGGGGCGAGCAGGAGAAGCGTCAAATAGCCGAGCCCGAGGAGGCGCAGGCACCAGCGATTAGCCGACTTCATGGCGGCTCCCCCAACGCTGGATCAGCGAGACGATTGCCAACAGCAACAGCGAAGCGATGAGAAGGACGACCGAGACGGCCGATGCGCCGACCTCGTTGCCCGACTCGATCTGCTGGCGGATGAAGATCGAGGAGACCATCGTCTGCGGCAGCCCACCGGCGAAGAGCAGAACGGAGCCGAACTCGCCGAGAGCCCGGGCAAAGGCGAGGGCGACGCCGGCGCTGAGCCCTGGCAGCAGGTTGGGGAAGATGATCCGACGGAAGATCGTCAAACCGCCGGCGCCGAGCGACGCCGCCGCCGCCTCCATCCCACGATCCATCTCGAGCAGCAACGGCTGCACGGCGCGGACGACGAAAGGCAAGGTGACGAAGAGCAGGGCGACGACGACCGCGGCGCGCGTCGCGGCGATGTGGATGCCGAGCGGGCTTTCGTTGCCGAAGAGGGTGAGCAGGGTGAGGCTGGCGACGATCGTCGGCAGCGCGAACGGCAGGTCGATGACCGCGTTGACGACGGCCTTGCCGGGAAACTCGTCGCGGACGAGGATCCAGGCGATGATCGTGCCGAAGATCGCGTTGATCACAACGACGATCAGCGAGCAGATCAGGGTCAGTTCGAGCGAGGAGACCGCCAGGGGCGAGGTCACCGCGGCCCAGAAGCCGCTCAACCCGTCCTCGAACGACTTGCTGACCACCGCCGCAAGCGGCAGCAGGACGATCAGGCTCAGGTAGAGCACCACCGTGCCCCGACTAGCTGCTGGTCGAGACACCCAGTTCACTCTCGATCGCCGCCACCGAGCCGGTTTCGGAGTCGAAGAATTCTTCGTTGACCTTGCCCCAGCCGCCGAACTGGCTGATCTTGAACAGATCCTTCGGGGTCGGGAACTGCTTCGAATCGACCAGCTTCGGGTTGACCGGGCGGTAGCCGTTTTCAGCCCACAGTTCCTGGCCTTCGTCGGACCAGAGGAACTCGAGGAAGTCTTCCGCGGCGGGCTCCGGGGCGCTCTCGGTGACGGCGATCGGCGTTTCGATCTGGATCGTCGACGGCGGGATCACGTACTCGACGTCTTCCCCCTCGTTTTCGGCCTTGATCGCCTCGTTCTCGTAGCTGAGCAGCACGTCGCCCTCGCCCTGCGTGAAGGCGGCAAGCGCATCGCTGCCACTGCCCGGCTGGGCCACGGTCTTTTCGAGCACGGTCTTGACCGCTTCGAGGGCCTCGGCCGGCGACTTGCCCTCGTTGATCGCCGTGCCGTAGACGGCCATCAGGTTCCAGCGGGCCGAGCCGGAGCTGAACGGGTTGGGGGTGACGATGGCGACGTCCTTGCTCTGCAGGTCGTCGAAGGAGTGGATTCCCTTCGGGTTGCCCTTGCGGACTACGAGGACGACCACCGAGTCGGCGACGACGCCGCCGTAGGGCTGCTTTTCCCAGTCCTTGGAGACGAGTTCGCCTTCTTCGACCAGGCGTTCCATGTCGCCGGCCTGGGAGAAGTGGACGACCGAGGCGGGCTGGCCGGCCACCACGGCGCGGCTCTGGTCGCCGGAGGCGCCGAAGGAGTTGCTGAAGCTGACGCCCTTGCCCGCCGCGGTCTTTTCGAAGGCCGGCTCCAGAGCTTCCCGGTAGACGGATTCGGGGGTCGAGTAGCCGACCACGGCGAGCTTGCCGCCACCGGCGGTCGTGCCGTCCCCCCCGCCGCCGCAACCGGCGAGCGCGAGAACGACCAGTCCCGCTGCGGCAATCAGTGCGAATCTCGTCATCCTTTTCCCTCTTTCTTGATGCAGTTAGTTAAGAAGCGGCGCGCACCATAACATAAAGATGATCATCAAAGTCAAGAAACGCGCATGCGACTTTTGACGTGCCAGAGCACGTACAAAGTCCGCAGCGGCGACCGGGGGGCGTTCTAGCGGGGGGCCCAGGCGTCCGCGGGCGCGGCGAGATCCCTGATCTCGGCCGGCAGCTCGCCGGCCACGAGGTCGGCGAGGGTGACGTGCTCGAGGACGGCGCGGAGGTTGGCGCGGACGGCGATCCAGACCTCCTGCAGGTGCTGGGCGTTGCCCTTGTACTCGATGTCCTCGGGGGGCGAGGACTGCACGTGGGCGATCGGCCCCTCGACGGCACGGACGATGTCGGCGACGGTGATCGCATCGGCGGGCTTAGCCAGCCAGTAGCCACCCTTGGCCCCCCGCCGCGCCCGCACGATCCCGTGGTGCTTCATCTCGAGCAGGATGTGCTCGAGGAACTGCAGGGGAATGTCCTGCGCCTCGGCCAGCCTCTCCCCCTTGACGGGCTCCTCGCCCGCCGCAGCAAGCTCGGCGGCGGCCCGGACGGCGTAGTCGGCCTTTGCTGAGACACGCATAGAGCTAGTTAATCAACCGGCCGATTCGAGGGCGAGCTCCGCCGCTTCGCGTTGGCGGCGCTTGTGGAGGATTCGGGGTGCGGCGAGGACCGCGCCCAGGCCGATTCCCGCGATGAGGGCCGCGATCGGCCAGACGTTTGGGTCGCCCTTCTGGATCGTGACTATGCCCGAGCCGACGAGGACGATGCCGAGGGCGGTGCGGATGAAGCCCTGTGGGGCTTTGCTGGAGAGGGCGGCGCCGATGATCACCCCCGGGATCGAGCCGATCAGGATGTTGCCGGCGAGGACGAAGTCGACGTTGCCGCCCACCCAGTGGGCGATGCCCGCCGCCCAGAGCAGGATCGCGGCGTGGAAGACGTCGGTGCCGACGACCTTTTTCGGCGCCAGGCGGTACACGGCGATCAGCAGAATCGCGATCACGGTGCCCGATCCCGCCGAGGTGATCCCGATCACGAAGCCGGTCGTCGCTCCGATCAGGACGGCGGAGACTTTGTGGCGTCGCTCGACGTCGAAGCGGTCGCGCTCCTCGACCAGGTTGCGCAGGATCAGCGCTCGCGCCAGGGTGATGATGCCGACCATCAGCAGGGTGCCGCCGAGGACCGCGTAGACGAGCGAGTCGAGCCGGGCTTCGCCGACGTGGTTCTCGATCACCGAGACCAGCGCCACCCCGCCGACGGCTGCCGGGACGCTGCCGAGGGCCAGCCATCTGACCAGCTCCATGTTCACGGTCTTCATCTGCAGGTGGCGCCAGCCGCCGACCGTCTTGGTCACGGCCGAGTAGAAGATGTCGGTGCCGATCGCCGTCGTCGGCTGGATCCCGAAGATCAGGATCAGCAGCGGCGTCATCAGGGATCCCCCGCCCATCCCCGTCATGCCGACGAGGATGCCGATACCGAGACCGAAGAAGATGATTGCCGGGTCCATCAGATGCCCCCAGGGTGGTTATCGACTTTCCTGACCTCTTTGGTCAGGAGCGGGGAGTGCGCCAGGATACCCAATGTGGGCACCGAAGCCAAGCAATTCGGCGTCGCGCCGCGATCGCCTGCCGGCGAGTCGCCGAGCGCCGCGGTCTCGATCCGGGGGCTCGGCCACAGCTACGGCGCGCTGGAGGCGATCGAGCGTCTCGACCTGGACGTCCCCGCGCACGGCGTGCTCGGCCTCGTCGGCCCCTCGGGTTGCGGCAAGTCGACCCTGCTCGAGCTGATCGCCGGACTGCAGCAGCCGAGCGCGGGAGAGATCGAGATCGGCGACAGCGGCGAGCCGGCCGAGCGCCTCGCACGCTGCACCTTCATGCCCCAGCGCGACATGCTGCTGCCCTGGCTGTCGGCGATCGACAACGCCGCGTTGGCCTTACGCAACCGCGGCGTCGGCCAGCGCGCGGCGCGCGAGCAAGCGGGGCTCCTCTTCGAGCGCTTCGGCCTGGCCGGCTTCGAGCGCGCCCGGCCGGCGGAGCTCTCGGGCGGGATGCGGCAACGGGTCGCCTTCCTGCGCACGCTCGTCGCCGGCAAGCCGGTGCTGGCGCTGGACGAGCCGTTCGCCTCGCTCGACGCGATCACCCGCGCCGAGATGCAGGGTTGGCTGTCCGAGGCGCTGGCGGCAGACCCGCGCACGGTGGTCCTCGTCAGCCACGACGTCGAGGAGGCGCTCTATCTCTCCGACCGCGTCGCCGTGCTCTCGGCGCGGCCGGCGCGCGTGGTCGAGGAGCTGAGCGCGCCGGCGCCCCGGGCCCCCGACCGCGACGCCGCGGTCACCAATCCCGAGTTCATCGCCGTCCGCGAGCGCGCCATGGCCGCCCTGCACCGGGGTTCGCAGTGAACCCTTGGCGACTTACCGTCCTACGCAGGGGGGCTAACTCGCCACGGGGGCTGGGGTGAAGCGCTGGCTGCCGTCCCTCGCCCTGCTTGCGGTGCTGATCGGCGCCTGGCAGATCGCCGCGAGCAGCGGCCTGCTCGCGAACGCGCTCAACGTCGACGCCATTCTCGCCCCCTCACCCGCCGAAATCGCCTCCTCGCTGTGGGAGAACCGCTCGCTGCTCGCCGAAAACGCCTGGGTCACCCTGCGGGAGATTCTGCTCGGCTTCCTCTGTGGGCTCGCGGCGGGGCTGGCCTTTGCCGTCCTGCTGCGCATCTCCGCAACCCTGCGCCGCGCCTTCTACCCGCTGATGGTTGCCTCGCAGGCGATTCCGATCCTCGTCATCGCGCCGATCCTGGTCGTCTGGTTCGGCTACGGGATCGGGCCGAAGCTCGTCGTCGTAGCTTTGATCTGCTTCTTCCCGATCGCCGTCAACGCGACCGACGGGCTGCGCTCGGTCGATCCGGAGGCGACCAAGATGATGCGCACGCTCAACGGCTCCCGCCTGCAGGTGCTGTGGCGGCTGGAATGGCCCACCTCGCTGCCCTTCGTCTTCAGCGGCGCCCGGATCGCCGCGGCGTTCGCGCCGATTGCCGCGATCTTCGGCGAGTGGGCGGGCGCCAACACCGGCCTCGGCGTCCTGATCCGCGAAGACAGCGCAAACCTGCAGACCGCGCGCATGTTCGCCGCCGCCGCAATCCTCAGCGCGATCGCGCTCTTGCTCTACGGCTTGCTGGCGCTCGCAGAGCGCCGCATCGTCACTTGGCGATAGAAAGCAGGGGATGAGTTTCCCCCGACTGCCGGCGATCGCCCTCGCCGTCGCCCTACTCGCCCTCGCCCTGGGGCTCGCTGCCTGTGGTGAGAAGAGCGAGGACACCACGGGCGGCGCGAGCGAACCGCTCAGCCTGACGCTCGACTTCTACCCCAACCCCGACCACGCCGGCATCTACATGGCGCAGAAGCTCGGCTACTTCCGCGAAGCCGGCCTCGACGTCTCGATCCAGACCCCCGCCGACCCGGCGGCGCCGATCAAGCTGCTCGCCGCGGGAAAGACCGACCTGGCGATCTCCTATGAGCCCGAGGTGATGCTGGCCCGCGAACAGGGCCTCGACGTGGTCGCCGTCGGCGCCCTGGTCGACCGCCCGCTGACCTCGCTGATCTGGCTGAAGAAGTCAGGCGTGAAGGGGGTGGCCGACCTGCGCGGCAAGACGATCGCGACCGCCGGGATCCCCTACCAGGACGCCTACCTGAAGACGATCCTCGCCCGCGCCAAGCTGACCCCCGCCGACGTGAAGAGCGTCAACGTCGGCTACGGGCTGCTGCCGGCGCTCGTCGGCGGCAGCGCGCAGGCGATGCTGGGCGGGTTCAGCAACGTCGAGGGAGTCGACCTGCGCCTGCGCGGCAAGGACCCGGTCGTCACCCCGGTCGACAAGCTGGGCGTGCCCACCTACGACGAGCTCGTCCTCGTCGCCCGCCGCGACCGGCTCGAAGCGGACCCGCAGGCGATCCACCTCTTCCTCGGCGCGCTGGCGCGCGGCACGGCCGCGGCGATCGAGCGCCCCGGCGCGACGACCAAGGCGTTGCTCGAAGCCAACCCGAACCTCAATCCGAAGCTGACCAGGGCCGAGGTCGCAGCGACGCTGCCGCTGCTCTCCAAGCGCGGCACGATGAACCCCGCCGAGTGGCAGGCGTTCATCGCCTGGATGAACGAAAACGGGCTGATCGCCGGCCGCCCGACGACCGCCGAAGTGCTCAGCAACGCCTACCTAGCGGGCCAGATCCCCGATTAGCTCGAAGCCGCCCTCGCGCAGCAGGCTCGTCACCTTCTGCGCTGCGAGCGGGCGCGAGAAGAGGTGGCCCTGGGCGTAGTCGCAGCCCAGCCGGCGCAGCTCGGAGAGCTGTGCCTCGTTCTCGACCCCCTCGGCGATCGAGTCGAGCGAGAGGGCGCGGGCCATGCCGATCACGGCCTCGACGATCGCCGTGCGCTCCTGTTCGACGCCAAGGCCCTCGACGAAGGAGCGGTCGATCTTCAACGCGTCGAAGGGAAAGCGGTTGAGGTAGGCAAGCGACGAGTAACCGGTGCCGAAGTCGTCGAGGACGAGGCGGACGCCGATCTCGCTCAGCGCCTCCAGGGTCGCGGTGGCGCCGGCCGGCTCTTCGACGAGCACGCTCTCGGTCACCTCCAGCCGCAGGTTGATCGGGTCGAGGCCGGTGCGGGCGAGGATCTCGCGCACCGAGTCGGCCAGGTCGCGGTGTGCCACCTGACGGGCCGAGAGGTTGACGGCGACGTCGAGGGGCCGCTGGTCGGGGCGCATGTCGTGCCAGCCGAGCGCCTGGCGGCAGGCCGTCTCCTGGACCCAGCTGCCGATCGGTTCGATCAGGCCGCTGTCCTCGGCGATCGAGACGAACTCGCCGGGGTCGAGCATGCCGCGCTCGGGGTGGTTCCAGCGCACCAGCGCCTCGACGCCGACGATCTCGCCGTTGCCGAGGGCGACGACCGGTTGGTAGTGCAGCTCGAGCTCGTCGCGGTCGAGCGCGTGGCGCAGCTCGCGCTCGGTCTGCAGGCGGCGCACGGCGCGCGCCCGCATCTCGGCGTCAAAGACCTCACAGCGCCCCCGGCCGCGCTCCTTGGCCCGGTACATCGCCGCGTCGGCGTCGCGGATCAAGAGCTCGGCGTCGACCGGTTCGCGGCCGGTGGGCCGGGCGACGGCGATGCCGATGCTGGCGGTGACGAAGTGGTCGGCGCCGCCCATCGAGTAGGGCTCCGTGAAGGCGCCCGCCACCCGGTCGGCGATCGCCAGCGCCTCGTCCTCATCGGTGAGCCGGTCGACGAGGATGCCGAACTCGTCGCCGCCAAAACGGGCGACGATGTCGCCCGGGCGCAGGTGGGCGCGCAGGCGGGGGGCGACGGCGCGGAGCAGATCGTCGCCAGCGTGATGGCCGATGCTGTCGTTGATCAGCTTGAAGTGGTCGAGGTCGAGGAAGAGGATGCCGACCGGCGAGCCCGAGGCGATGCTACGGCGCAGCGCGTCACGCAGCGAGTCGACGAAGCTGGGCCGGTTGGGGAGGCCGGTCAGCGAGTCGTGCAGAACCCGGTGGCGCAGAGCCTCATCGGCGCTGTGGCGCTCCAGGGCGTCGGCCAGGACGTTCGCCGAGGCCTGGACGAAGTGGACGTCTTGGGGGGTGAAGCGGCTGGGCTCGGTGGAGTGGATGTCGAGCACGCCGAAGGGGCGCTCCTTGCCGGCGATCGGCACCGCGAGGCTGCTGCGCACACCGAGCACGCGCAGGGCCGGAGGCATTGAGAAACGGCGCTCGCTCGACCAGTCGTCGACGATCACGTGCAGGCCCGACTCCAGCGCCGCGCCGGCGTGGGAGTCGCGGGCCGCCGAGGCGCGGCGCTCGGCGCCTCCCTCCCGCTCCTCGAGCCCGGCGCGCAGGTGGAGCCGCCGCCCCTCGCGGCCCGCTTCCCAGACGCAGGCCGCCTCGACCCCGTCGATCTCGGTCATCAGCGGGACCGCCTGCTTGGCCAGCCGGGTCGGATCGCCGTCCTGGAGCGCGTAGCGGCCCAGCCGCGCTACCGCGGCCTGTTGGGCGGCGGCTCGCTTCAGCTCCTGCTCGGCGATCTTGCGCTCGGTAATGTCGTAGAGGACGCCGTGCCAGACCGGGGTCCCCTCGGCGTCGGGCTCGAGCACCGCCTCGTCGAGGATCCAGACGGTGGCGCCCTCGCGGGTGATCATCCGGTAGTCGACCGGCGGGGCACCGCCTTCGGAGGCCACCTTGCCGGTCTCCTGCTCGAGCGCGCGCTCGCGGTCGTCGGGATGCAGCCGTTGCGCCCAGAGCCCCGGGTCGGCCATCCACTCCTCCGGGCTGTAGCCGAGGATCTCCTCGATCTGGGGGCTGACGTAGCGCCAGTGACCCCGCTCGCCCAGCTCGCAGGAATAGACGATCGCCGGCAGGCGCTCGACCAGGCGGCGGTAATCGTCGCCGGCCGAGGAAATCTCGTCGAGGAACTCGGTCACCCGCTCTTCGGGCCAGCCCTCGTCCCTAGAACCGCCCTCGCGTGCCATGCGGGCCTATCGGCAGGGCGCCTGCTTGCTTGAAGCCTGGGCCTACCTGTACAGACCGATCGTCCAGAGGCCCGCCAGGCCGCGAAAAGGTGCGTACGGCGCGTAGAACTCCTCGACCTCCTCGACCGTGGCGCGGCGGCCGAGGCGAGCGAGGCGACCGACCAGCTTCAGGTAGATCAGATCGCCAGCCGGGAGCGAGTCGGGATCGCCGCGGCCGAACAGGCCCAGGCACTGCACGGTCCAGGAGCCGATCTCGGGGATCGCGAGCAGTCGCGCGTCCGCGGCGGGGTCGCCGGGAGAGACCCGCCCGGCGGCGATCTCGCGGGCGACCGCGCGCAGGGCGACCGCGCGGGCCGGCGAGAGATCCATCGAGGCGAGTTCGGCCGGCGCCCGGCCGGCGATCGTCTCTGCCCCCGGCACATCGCGCAGCGCGCCGCGGTCACGGTCCAGGCGAGAGCCCCAACGGCCGACGATGCGGCGCTGGATGACCGCCGCCCGCTCGGTCTCGATCAGCTGCTTGACGACCGCCCAGGCGAGCGCCTCCCAGGCCCACGGGCGGCGGCGGGGGCGCAGCCAGGGACGGCGGCGCAGAAGCGGCCCGAGCAACGGGTCGCGACGGAAGCGTCGGTAGACCTCGCCGAGGTCGTCGTCGACCCCCAGCGCGAAGCGCATCCGCTCGATGGCGACGCGCAGCTGCGCGGGACCGGCGGGGCGGCTCGGCGAGGCCGGAAGCGAGCGCGGCGCCACCAGCGCCGCCGGATCGACCGGCTCGGCGCGCAGCGCGACCCGACCCTTGCCCGGCTCCCAAGCCCGCACGAGCACCGGGCTCTGCTCGACCCGCAGGAGGCGCGAAAGCACCCCGTCGCGAACCGACATCGTCCGATCCTCGCTGCTGTAAGCGGGCAACCGAAACGGCGAAGGCGGCCGAACCTCCAGGTCGATGGGCCTAAAACCGGTGATATAGGCCTGTTTTAGGCCCGCCGACGGGCTGTTCACCTGCCGAGCAGGTGCACGTCCACGAGAAACGAGCGGCTGGCGACGACCTTGGGCTGCTTGCCACGCCGAGGCAGCAACCTGCCCTGCGAGTTCTTGGCGACCGCGCCGACGGCACGCACGGCGGCCACGGTCGCGGCGCCGGCAAGCACACCGCCCACAGCAGCTATCGCAGCCGTCCGAGCCTCGCCACGAAGGGCCAGCCCACCGGGCGCCTGGTGCGGCAGCACGCGGACACGAACCGGCTCAAGCTCAAACTCACTCACCCAGCCGACCTTAGCGATCCAACCAGCTCAATCCAGCGACAAAGCCGGAAACTGCGCGCTTAAACAACCTGGGAGCCATCGCGGTAGGGGTGGAACGTCTTGTACTTTTTCGGTGTCGGCATTGGGCGACAGCCCATCCGCGATCCACCGAAAGAAGTTAAGTGGAACCCTACCGCGATGGCTCCTGGGACGGCTGAATCGCTTTCTCGTAAATGCGGTACTTCTTGACCACCTCGCCGCCCATCCCCTTCATCGCCCGGTTCATCGGCTCGTTGGTCTCGAGGATCCAGCCCATCTCGCCACCTTCGATCATGCCCGGCCTGCCGGCGGTCTCGAGGTGCTTGAGGTAGAGGCCGGCGGCGACACCGCTGTGGCGATACTCGCGTTTGACGCCGAGCGCGAAGACGCGCAGGCGATCGATCTTGCGCTTGCCGAGCAGGAAGCGCAGCCAACCGAAGGGCAGCAGCCGCCCGCCGAGCTTCGCCATCACCTGGTTGATGTCGGGCAGGGTGAGCGCGGCGCCGATCGCCTCGCCGTCCTTTTCGGCGATGTAGGCCCAGTCCTCGTCGAGCACCTGCTTGAGGTTCTTGGCGTGGAACTCGATCTCGGCGTCGGTTGCCGGGACGAACCCCCAGTTGTCGCCCCAGGCGTCGTTGTAGATCGGGGTGAAGAGCTGCATCTCGCGTTTCAGGTTGCTCTTGTCGATGCTGCGGATCGTCACGCCTTCGTCGTGCAGCGCCTTCTCCGCGGCGGCGTGGATCGCGGGGTCGAATTCCTCGCCCTCTTTGAGGCTGCCGAGCTCCAGTTCCCACATCAGCAGGTCCATCGCCTTGCCGAAGCCGTGCGCCTCGAGCAGTGACTTGTAGAAGGGCGGGTGCCAGTTCTCGAGGATCATCGGCCGCAGCCCGTAGCCCTCGATCAGGATGCCGACCTCGTCGTTGGTGGTGAAGTCCATCGGGCCGAGGATGCGGGAGCGGCCGCGGGAAGCCGCCCACTCGGTGGCGGCGTCGAGCAGGGCCGCGGCGACCGCCGGATCCTCAACCGTCTCGAAGAAGCCGAACATCGCGTCGCTGCCGCCCTGAGTCTCGTCCCAGAGCTCGTCGGTCTGGGCGGTGATCCGCCCGACCGGCTCGCCGTCACGTTCGGCGATGAAGTACTCGGCCTCGCCGTGCTCGAACCAGGGGTTCTTCTTGCGATTGAGGAACTCCATCCGCTCGAAGATCAGCGGCGGCACCCACTGCGGGTGGTCGCGATGGAGCCGGAAGGGGACCTTGACGAAGCGCTTCAGGTCGCGCTTGTTCCGAACTGGACGGATTTCGACGCTTGCCACGGGAGGCGGAACCTACACTCTGCGCATGAGCGAAACCGCGAAGGCCCCCGTCGACGTCTTTGAGAAGGCCCGCAGCCACGATCGGCTAGAGCAGCTCGAAGCGGCCAAGCAGCACGACCTGCTGCCCTACTTCCGCCTGATCGAGTCCGAGGCCGGGCCGATCATGGAGGTCGAGGGCCACGAGGTGGTGATGCTCGGCTCCAACAACTACCTCGGCCTGACCGGCGACGAGCGGGTGAGGCGCGGCGCCCGGGAGGCGCTCGATGCCTACGGAACCGCGCTGACCGGCTCGCGCTTCATGAACGGCACCACGCCGCTCCACGTCGAGCTCGAGACCGAGATCACCGAGTGGATGGGCACGGAGGACTCGCTCGCCTTCACCACCGGGTACCAGGCGAACGTCGGCTGCCTGGGGGCGATCGTCGGGCCAGGCGACACGGTCGTCTGCGACTCCGGCGACCACGCCTCGATCCTCGACGGCTGCAAGCTCTCCGGGGCGAAGCTGCGCCCCTTCCGCCACAACCGCATGGACAAGCTCGAGAAGATGCTGCAGCGGGCGGGCGAGGACGGCGGCGGCGTGCTCGTCGTCGTCGACGGCGTCTTCTCGATGGAGGGCGACGTCTGCGACCTGCCGCGGATCGTCGAGCTCTGCCGCGGCTACGGGGCGCGGCTGATGGTCGACGAGGCGCACGGAGCCGGCGTGCTCGGGGCGCGCGGCGCCGGCGCGAGCGAGCTGTTCGGCCTGGAGGACGAGGTCGACCTACGGATGGGGACCTTCTCCAAGAGCCTCGCCTCCTGCGGCGGTTTCATCGCCGGTCCCGCCGACGTGATCGAGTACCTGCGGATCTCCTCGCGCTCCTTCATCTTCAGCGCCTCGGCGGTGCCCGCGGCGGTCGGCGCCGCGCTGGCGGCGCTGCGCGTGATCCGCTCCGAGGGCCCGCAACTGTTCGAGCGGCTGCTCGGCAACGCCGAGTACCTGCGCGAGGGGCTCCGCGACCTCGGCCTGAAGGTGATCGAGCCCGGCACGCTGCCCGATGGCCGGGTCGCGACCACGCCGGTCGTCCCGGTGATGGTCGGCGACGACTGGCAGGCGGTGCTGCTCTGGAAGGCGCTCTTCGAGGCCGGCGTCTACACCAACGTCGCAATCCATCCGGCGGTGCCGCCGGGCGGCGCGCTGCTCCGCACGAGCCTGATGGCGACCCACGAGCGCGAGCATCTCGACCGGGCGCTGGAAACCATCTCCCGCACCATTGAGGACTTTCCTGAGCTTCCGCGTACGTGAGTGGCTATGCATCCCCCTGCGGGGGTAGTTTCCGCCTTGTCCGGAATTGGACAAGGCGCGCACGACGAGAAAAAGATGCTCTTAGCGACCGCGCCAGGTGCTCATTGTTGAGTTCGGGTTGACGCTCGCCGCCCCCAGCACGTAGCTTGCCCACCTCGTCGCGCATCCGGGTCAGGAGGAAGCGGCGCCACCAGTTCAACTCAACCGGGCAAGGACGTTCGGGTCCGGCGTATGAAACCAGTCAATACCCCTATGGGAGGAGCCCCTGTGGAAGCCGTTTCGATCGCCCCTGCCTCGCCAAGCCCAACTCCGGTGCGGGCGCCGCAACATATGCAGGCACTTGCCCGCGCCAACCGGGTGAGGCTCGCCAGAGCAGAGCTGAAGCGATCGATCGGGCGGGGCGAGGTGGACGTCGCCGAGGTAATCCGGGAGTGTCCGTGGGAGACCGAGAGCATGACCTTGGCCGAGCTGCTGACCAGCCAGCGCCGCTGGGGCCGGACCCGCGCCCGCAAGCTGCTGCAGGCTGTTGCGCTCAGTGAGAACAAGCGGATCGGGACGCTTACGCCGCGCCAGCGGGCGCTGCTTACGTCTGCGCTCGGTTCACGGGCCAGGGACACTGTGCTGGTGTAGGAAGGCCTTTTTGGGAGGCCATCCGGCAGAGCTTCCACTTAACTTTTCGGTGTGGCGCGGTTGGGCTGTCGCCCGGAGCCGACACCGAAAAAGTACAAGACGTTCCAGCTCTACCGGATGGCCTCGGCTTGAGCCCTTGCTCAGCCGCGGAGGCCGCCAGCTTTGAAGGAGAGGCCGCCTGAGGCTTTCTGGAAGGCGCGGCGTAGGAGGTAGAAGGAGAGGGTGAAGGATGCGGCGCCTGCGGCTAGGCAGATGGCCAGGACCAGGCCGGCCAGGTAGAAGAGGGCGCCGGTTACCAGTACGAAGACGGTGCCCGAGAGGAGGGTCGTATGGGAGCGGTAGCCGGCTAGGTGCTCGCGGGCGGATACCTCCAGGCCGCCGAGGGCGGCTAGGACCACGCCGATGCCGATCGTCGTCGGGCTCTTGCTCACGACCCCGGCCACCAGGGCGATGATGCCGGCGAGCACGCTCAGCTCGGCGAGGGGAAATGACCCCCACGGCGCCGGGGGGCGCTCGTCAGCGCGGGGAGCTCTCTTGCTGCCCTTGGCTTTCTCGCTCAACGGCCGCAAGCCGCCCGGATAACGGGCATCCGGAGGAGACCTTGACCCGCCACCAGCCCATCAGCATGCCGAGCGGACCGAGGCGCGGGCGAGAATGCCAGTGGCCGCAACCCGGCTCACCGACGTCGGCGCGTGCGATCCGCAGCCACTTGTGCTCGGCCGGGGCGCTCAACATCCGCTCCAGCAGCTCGCGGTTACGGGTCTCGAGCTCGGCGCGCTCTTGGAGCTGAAGGCGGGCCTCGCCGATCCGCGTCGCCAACGAGTCACGGACAACCTCCAGCTCGCCCAGGTCAAGCGCCCGCGGCTCGCTCGATACGGCTGCCACACCAGCGTCGATCCGAGTACGAAGGAAGGCATCGCCGATGAGTGAACCGAGCTGCGCTTCGAGCCGCCCGATCTGGCGCCGCAACTCAGCGCGCGCCAGTCGTTCGTCCCCGTCGAGGCGAAGCTCAGCGCGTATCTCTCGCTCAAGCAGATCCGACATAGCCCGCCAGCGAGTGTAGATCACACAACCGATCCAATCGCAGTCTTCCCGTTAAGAGCCCGTCTCTATGCAGATTGGAGGGTTGCGGCAACCATCCAGAGGGCCTCGTCTACAGCTATCTGGGGGACGCCTTCGACCTGGATCGCGGCGATCGCAATACGGCGGGTATTGCGGCCGACGTTGCGATCCTCGCCGGTGGCGCCGAAAAGGAGGCCGGCGGGGCCACGCTCGTCGGCGATCACGAGGGTGCCGTGCGAAAGCTCTCCCGGCCGGCCTTCCAGCGACTCGCCGGGGGCCGAGTCGCGAATGCAGAGCGCCCCTTCGCACCGATCGGCGTCGAAGGCGCGCAGCGCGATCCCGGTCTCCACCGTG
Source organism: uncultured Solirubrobacterales bacterium (assembly GCA_963837695.1). GTDB lineage: Bacteria > Actinomycetota > Thermoleophilia > Solirubrobacterales > 70-9 > VRUE01. The sequence goes on from CAWINZ010000005.1 coordinate 74,429, forward strand.
GCGATCGTCAGCGCGTCGGCGGGCAGGCCGTGGGTTTTGAAGCCGCCGTCCTGGAGGCGGTCGAGGGCAAGCTGCTCGACCGGAGTGCGGGTGTGGTCGGGGTCGAGGCCGATCTGGCGGAAGAAGACGCGGTAGGCCCAGGGGATCGGCCGTTCGCGCAGGTGGATCGCGTGGGCGCCGTAGAAGCGGTCCGAGGTCTCGCCGAGGCGACGCTCGACCGGTCGCGAACTGCGCCCGGGGCGGCCATCCAGCTCGATCCACGAGATTCCCAGGCCGGGGAACTCGGCGGCGACGTGGGGGGCGACCCAGCCGAAGGTCGGAGCGGGCTCCCAGCCGAGCTCCGAGCGAGCCGCTCCGCCGCCCACTTCAGCTCGCCTCCGCGGTGCGGCTGGCGCTCAACAACCGCTCGACCCGTTCGCTCAACCCGTTCACGTCGAGCTTGCCGATACCGGCGCTCTCCAGCGTCCCGCCCGGATAGACATAGGCGAAGGTCGGGCAGCCACCGACGCGGTAAAGGCCACCGACGGCACCGTCGCGGTCGAAGCCGACGGGCATCTTCCAGCCGCGACCGCGGATCAGCCCGCGGACGGTTTCGCGGTCGTCGCGAATGTCCAGCGAGAAGAAGTTCACGCGTCCACGGTAGCGCGAGTAGACGCGGCTGACGACGTCCTGCTGGACGACGCAATCGTCGCCCCCCTTGCTGAACCAGAAAGAGATCACCGAGGGCCGCTCGAAGAGGTCGCAGACACGGATCGCCCCGGGCGTGCGAACCCGGCAGGCGGGTAAGCGGCGGGAGCCCGAGGGACAGGGCAGCGCCCCCGCCGAGCAGTCGTCCTGGGCGATGTTGGCGTCGCCTTCGAGCTTGCCCGCCGCCGCTGGGACGGCGAACTCGGGCAGCGCCCAGCGGGCCGGCTGCTTGTCGAGCCCGAGCGTCCCGTCGCCGCCGGGGACCCCGTGGACAAGCGCCACCACGACGATCGCGGCGAAGAAAACGCCGACCAGGATCGAGTACCGGTCCCTCACCGCTCCACCTTCCCGCCGACGGGCCTAAAACGCGCCTTATAGGCGCGTTTTAGGCCCGTCGGCGGGATGTGCTCGGCCCAGACGAGGGTGGCCGGAAGCGCCACGATCACGCCCAGCAGCGCAACCGCGAGGTCGATCACGGTGACGAAGCCGAACTGGCGCAGCATCCCGACGTCGCTGGCGATCAGCACGGCAAAGCCGGCAATCGCCGTCACCCCGGAAGCCAATACCGCAGCACCCGTGCGTGAGTACGCCTGGCGCAGCGCCACCCCAAGCTCCCGCCCAGCCCGGCGCTCCTGGCGGAAGCGAGCAGCAAGGATCACGCTGAACTCGGTGGCAATAGCGATAGTCAACGCCCCGAGCGCAGCCGACATCGGGTTGAGCGGGATACGGGTCAGCCAGAGAACAAGTGCCGACCAGCCCGTTGCCATCACGACGGGCACCAGCGGCACCAGAGCACGAGAGAACGAGCGATAGACGAGCAGCAACACCAGCGCCACAGCGATCAGCCCGACCAACGTCAAGAGGTAGCGGCTACTCGACAGGTCAGAGGCAGCCGAAGCAGCAATAACGGGCAACCCCGCAAGCTCAACTTCAACACCCGGTGGCGGCCCACCCTTCTCTCCAGGCGTTCCAATCTCTCCACGGATGCGGTCGATCAGTGCCTGCTGCTCATCCAGAGACTGCGCGCGGATGCCGAACCCCAGCAGCGCGGTCCCCGAAGGCAGCCCAGTCTTCGGGTCGACCGTAGTCACCTGCCGCAAGTCATAGGCGGGGATCTGACCCAACGCGGCGCGAATGCTGCGCCTGGTCAGTGGTCCCTCCGTGCCAGCGGTAAGACCACCTCCCGTGACGAAGTCCGACAATGCCGGTCCTGGACAAACTTCAGCCTCCTGGCAGCTCGGATTGGCACCTGAAAAGCCACCCGCCCGGAGTACTCGCCGCTTGAATCCAGCCATCCACTGAATCGTCGCCGGATCGGTCAAATCGGGGGCTTTCACGCTCACGTCCAGCTCTCCGGACACACCGGTTGCATCCTGCAGCTCATTCAGTTCGCGCACGGCTTCGACGTTCTGCGGCGCCAGCTCCTGAATGTTGGTCTGGGTTTCGATCTGAGTACCCACACCCCAGCCGACCACCGCAAGCGCCAGTCCGATGCCAAGTACCCGCATGGGATAGTCCTGCGCGATCTCAAGAATGCGCCTCAGCAGAGGCGGGAGCGCCGGGTGCCCCTCCGCGCGCTGGCGTGGGGGCGGGAGGACGGGGTGCCCCTCCGCGTGCTGGGTTTTTCGCCTTGCGGCTCGTCTCTCTCGCCAAGCAGGTAGTGCGAAAAACAGGACGCCGCGCGCTTCCGGGGCACCCCGTCCTCCCGCCCGATCGGATCGCAGGCTGAGGGCTGCGAAGCCCGCTACGAAGGCCAGGGTGAATGCGATGGCGATGCCGACGAGGAGAAGCAGGCCGAAGCTGCGAACCATGGGCGTCGGTGAAAGCTGAAGAGCCAGGAAACCCGCACCAGTCGCCAGACAGGCGATGGCGATCGTTGGGCCGCCGCCAGATGCAGCGAGGCGAGCAGCGTCGGTTCCAGGGCTCGCACCGATTGCGATGGCCTCGTCGTAACGGGCTTGAAGCTGAATCGCGTAGTCCACCGCGAGGCCGACCAAGATCGGCAGCACGGCTATCGAGGCCATCGTCAGCGAGCCGCCGACGAGGCCGAAGAGGCCAAAGGTCAGTGCTGCGGCCGCAAGCGCGATTCCAAGTGGGAGCAACCGCCACCTTGAGCGGAAGACGAGCATCAGGGTCGCGGCCATGACGACCAAGGCGACCCCGAGCAGAACCAACAGCGCGTCTTTCAGGGCTCGCGTCACACCATCGATGACGACGGGCACGCCGGAGATGACGTACTTGCCGTCGTGCAGCTCGAAGCAGCGCTCGGGCTTGCCCTTGAACTTGCACTCGGGACGAGCGACAGGGTCGTGGACGATCGCCTTGATCGTTTCAATCGCCTGGTGGCGCTCGGCTTCGCTCAGGTCGGATCGCAGGCGCAGGACGATCTGCGCGGAGTGCTTGTTGGGGAAGAGATAAGAGAGACGGGCCTTCGGGGTCCCCCGCGACTTATGCAGGTCGAAGACGATCGCTGCCAAGAAATTGGGGTTGGAGAGACTCGGCGCGCTGGTGATCCCGTACTTGGCCGCTACTTCGAGCAGCAGTTCGCGTAGCTGGGCGGGGGGCACCGTGGCGACGAGGCGCTTCAGCTGCTGCTGGATCTGGATCACGGCCTCATTCAGGAAGGTGGCGGGACCGGCAATCGAGCGCACCGGGTCCTGTTCGGCGAGTTCCGCACACGGCCCCGGGATCGGCTCGGCCCCCTTGGGCACCTTGCCGGAGAGGCAACCCTCCAGCCGCAATAAGCGCCCAAGGTTCGAAGTCAGAACCAAGCGCTGCAAATCCCCCTCAGCAAGGATGACCACGGGTTCTTCCCCAAAGTCCCGCTTGACCTGCTGGGTCGCCCGATAGCTGGCGGTATCGCTATCGACCAACGTGTTCGTGGCGGCATCAGTCGGCAGCTGCGTAGCAAGCACCCCAGCTCCAACCGCGAGGAACAAGCAGACCGCGAGCACTGTTCGTGCATGACGCACGGCCCATCCAGCTATGCGAGGAAGCCAGTTCCCGACGCTCACCGCGCTCCCTCACGAATCGAGAAGAGGCGGCCGGGTGCCCCTCCTCGCGGCTTGTACTTTTTCGTCAATTCGATCTCGGACGGCCTACGACGCAGCACCGAAAAAGTTGAGCGAGGAGGGGCACCCGGCCGCCTCCATTCACTCAATCCATCGACAGCGGACCGGTCACGTCCGCGTTGAGGAACTGGTGCACGAACTGGTTTTCGGAGTCGAACAGTTCCTCTTTGGGCCCCGACTCGACGATTTTGCCGTTCCACAGCACGGCGATGAAGTCGGAGATCCGACGGGCCGTGTTGAGGTCGTGGCTGATCACCAGGTAGCAGCCGCCGTTCTCGGCGTGGACCTCGCGGATCAGCTCGCAGAGCAGCGCCGTGCGGACCGGGTCGAGGCCGGAATCGGGCTCGTCGAACATCACGATCGCCGGTTCGAGGACCAGCGCACGGGCGAAGCCGGCGCGCTTGCGCATCCCGCCCGAGAGCTCGTTCGGCATCTTGTAGATCGCCTCGATCAGGCCGACCTCCTTGAGCCGTCGGTTGACGATCTCGCCGATCTCCTCCTCGGATTTGTCGGTGTGCTGGCGCAGCGGGAAGGCGGTGTTGTCGTAGATGTTCATCGAGCCGAAGAGCGCCCCGTCCTGGAACAGCAGGCCGAACTTTTTGCGCACGTCGAAGAGTTCGTCGTCGGTCATCGCCGGGATCGATTCGCCGTGCACGAGCACGTCGCCGGAGTCCGGGTAGAGCAGGCCGACGATGTGCTTGATCAGGACGCTCTTGCCGGTGCCCGACGGGCCCAGCACCATCGAGACCTGGTCTTCGGGCAGGCCGAGGTTGAGCCCGTTGAGGATCCGCGCCCGGCCGAACTGCTTGACCAGGTTGATGATCTCGATCGCGTCGGTGCTGCCGTGGTCGCGCTTGCGGCCGGTGTGGAAGCGATAGGGATCGGTCTCGGTCGGGTCGACGCCGGGGATGACGAAGTCGCGGCCCATCGTCGCCCCGTCCTCGCTGATGTAGGGACCGCTGGTCGCCGGCTCGGCCGCCGCCTCGGCGGCGAGCGTCTGCCCGTCTTCCTCGTCGCGAATCTGGCTCGGCTCATCCATGGACATAAGGGTACTTAGCCTCCTATTGGCGCTCGCGGGTTGGCACCCCAGAAGACCAGCGTGCCGAGCATCCCGATGATGTGCACTAGAACGATGTTGAGGACCATCGACTTGGCGGTCGCGGTGCCGACTCCGACCGGTCCGCCCGAGGCGGTGTAGCCGTAGTAGCAGCCGACCATCACGATCGCGGTCGCCATGAACATTCCCTTGATCAGGCTGAAGATCAGGTCGGGCGGATTCTGGAACATCCAGAAGATCAGCAGGTAGCCGCCGGAGGAGACGTCGCCGATCTGTTCGACCACGGCCAGGTAGCTGGCCAGGTACATGATCCCGATCCCGACCAGGTACATGAACGGGAAGGCGATCCAGGCGGCGAGCAGGCGGGTGGCGGCGAGGAAGGTGACCGGTGGCACGCCCATTACCTCGAGCGCGTCGATCTCGTCGGAGATCCGCATCGCGCCGAGCTCGGCGACGATCCCGGTGCCGACCTTGGCCGCGAGCATGTAGCCGAAGGCGTAGGGCATGATCTCGCGCAGATCGCACCAGGCCGAGAAGACGCCGGCGTAGGCGGGGGCGCCGTTGGCTCGCAGCAGATAGGCGCCCTCGATCCCGCACTGCAGGCCGAGGATGAAGACGAGACCCCAGATGATCACAGCGGAGCCGAGGATCAGGATGCCGGCCTGGCGCAGGCTCTCGCCGAAGAAGCGCAGGACGCGACCGCTGTAGACGAGGCCGGCGACGCGCGAGCCGAAGCGGGCGATCTCCCCGAAGGAGTCGAGCCAGCCGCGCGGGACGTCGAGCCAAGCGTTCATCGAATCGTCTGCAGATCGGGGTTCGTCGCCAGCAGGGTCTGGGTGAAGACGTAGTTGAAGGCGAAGACCCCCATGAAGGAGATCACGACCGCCTGGTTGACGGCGCGGCCGACGCCGGCGGCGCCTCCGGACGCGGTCATCCCCTTGTAACAGCAGACGATCGAAATGATCGCGCCGAACAGGGTGCACTTGATCACCGAGCCCCAGAGGTCGGTGATCGAGGCGTTGGTGAAGAGCGTCGCGAAGAAGCCGCCGAGCGGCTGGTTGTAGAGCATCTCGGTGAGGATGCCGCCGCTGATGCCGAAGATCAGCGCGTAGATGTCGAGCAGGCCGGTGATCACGATCAGCGCCAGGAAGCGCGGCACGACGAGGTTCTTGATCGGGTCGACGCCGAGCACCTGCAGGGCGTCGAGCTCCTCGCGGATCTTGCGGGCGCCGAGGTCGGCGGTGATCGCGGTGCCGGCGACGCCGGCGACGACGACGGCGGTGACGAAGGGGGCGAACTCGCGGATCGAGGCGAGGACGAAGAAGCCGCCGAGTCGGTCCAGAGATCCGAAGAGGGTGAGGAAGTTGGCCGCCTGCAGGCCCGGCGCGCCGAAGCCGAAGGCGACGGTCGAGACCAGCAAGGGGAACCAGCAGAGCTGCAGGGCGAAGAGGAACTGGCCAATGAACTCCTCGCCATAGGGGTAGGGGGGCCTGACCGCGGAGGCCATCGTCCGCGCGGTGAGGATCATCATGTCCCCCACCTGCTCGAAGAACGACTTGGCGGGTGCGATCCTCCTGCCTATGGATGCGGCTGCTTCCATCTCTCCTCCGGCAAAGCGGGACCACATCGGGCGGTCCCTGCTCCGTGGCCTGAGTGTATGGGATGGGCCAGCGACCTCGGTTAGCCGAGTGTTGAGATCCGGCTAACCCCGGCGCAGGGGAATTCGAGGCGGGTGGAGAGAGGGAATCCCCGTGGTATGTTCCGGCCGCTTTGGAGGAGCTCGGGGGGAATCGCAGATACGACCGGCGTTCCCGCCGGCAGGCGCTCGCCGCCTCCGTCGCGGCGGGGCTGCTGACGCTCTCAATCGCCGCCTGCGGCAGCGAATCGTCCTCCGACTCGAACGAGCCGGCGGGCAAGTACCCGGTCAAGATCGTCACCGCGGAATTCCCCGCCAAGCAGCGACTCGGGGAAACGACGCTGCTGCGGCTCGGCGTGCGCAACACCGGCGACAAGACCCTGCCGAGCCTGACCGTGACGTTTTCGGTCGGCGGCAAGGAGGGCCGCGACTCGACGCTGCCCTTCGGCTACCGCGACCCGGCACCCGGTATCGCCCAGCCCGACCGCCCGGTCTGGGTGCTCTCGGCGCGCTACCCGAGAGCAAATGGCTCCGCGGAAACCGCGGGAGCTGAAACCTCCAGCCTCAAGACCTTCGCTTTCGGGCCGCTGAAACCGGGTAAGACAACCGAAGCGGTGTGGAAGCTGAACGCGGTCAGAAGCGGCAAGTACGACGTCTTCTACGAAGTCGGCGCCGGCCTCAACGGCGACGCGAAGGCGGAGACCGTGCCCGGGACCCAGGCAGGAGGCTCCTTCGCCGCCGAAATCAGCTCTGTGCCGCCGGAAACGGAAGTGAAGGACAACGGTGAAGTCGTCGAAATCGAAGGGAAGACGCACAGCGGTAAGTAGCGCCCTGGCGCTGCTCATGGCGCTGGCCCTGCCGGCCTGTGGCGCTGCTCAACAGCGACAGGCGGGCGTTGGTCTCAAACAGATCGGGCGCTTCGAATCGCCGGTCTACGTTGCGGGCGCGCCTGGGTATCCCAACCTTCTGTTCGTCGTCGAGCAGGGCGGGACGGTGCGGGTGCTGCGCCACGGGCACGTGCAGGCTCGTCCCTTCCTCGACATCCACGACCTGATCTCCTCGGGCGGCGAGCGCGGGCTGCTCTCGATCGCCTTCCCGCCCGATTACAAGCGCACCCGGCGCTTCTACGTCTATTACACCGACGCCGGGGGCAACATCAGGATCGACGAGTTCGAACTCAAGAGCGCGACGCGAGCCGCGCGGGGCTCCCGTCGCGCCATCGTGCAAATACCCCACCCGGTCAACGCCAATCACAACGGCGGCCAGTTGCAAACCCTCGGCAACTGGCTCTACTTCGGCACGGGCGACGGCGGCTCGGGCGGCGACCCACCCAACAACGCCCAGAACCCGCACAGCCGGCTCGGCAAGCTGCTGCGCGTCGACCCGCGCGAAGTGCGTCCCGATCCGCAGATCTTCAGCATCGGCCTGCGCAATCCGTTCCGCTTCTCCTTCGACCGGGTGACGAATCCGGGGCACCCACGGCTCGCGATCGGCGACGTCGGCCAGGGCCGCTTCGAGGAGGTCGACTACACGACCGTGGCGGCGGCGCGCGGCGCCAACTTCGGCTGGGACGCTTTCGAGGGCTTCGCCCCCTACCGCGACGAAAACAGCGGCACGGCGGACCCCGGCGGCACCGTCAAACCGATCTTCGCCTACCCACATGCCCGCGGCGGCAGCTGCGCGATCGTCGGCGGCTACGTGGTTGCCGATCGGCGCCTGACCGCGCTCTACAAGCGCTACGTCTACGCCGACCTCTGCGAGGGACAGCTGCGCAGCCTCGTCCCCCACCTACACGGCGCGAGCAACGAGCACAAGCTCGGCCTCAGCGTCCCCTCCCCCAGCTCCTTCGGCGAAGACGACCGCCACCGCCTCTACGTGACGTCGCTCGACGGCGCGGTATTTCGACTGGTACCCCGATAGCGGCTACTCTTGGCTGACCAGCCAATTTTCGAAGGGAGCGGTCAGGTGGAGAGCGGAACGGCACCGAAGGTCAGCGAGGCGGTGAACGGCGCCGGGGAGGCCGCCGGCGAGCGGATCGACGTTCTCAACCCCGCAACCGGAACGGCGATCGGCAGCGTCGCCGTCGACTCCGCCGAGAGCGTCGCCGCGACCGTCGCGCGGGTGCGCGGCAACCAGGCCGAGTGGGAGGCGCTCGGGAACGAGGGCCGCTACCGCTGGCTCGGCGAGCTGCGCGATTGGCTCTTCGACAACCACGATCGCGTGCTCGACACGATGCAGGCGGAGACCGGCAAGGTCCGCGGCGACACCACGGCGGAGACGGTCTACCTCACCGACCTGATCAACTTCTACGGGAGCAAGGCCGCAAAGTTCATCGGCGACGAAACGGTCAGGCCGCACTCGGCATTGGCGGCTTCGAAAAAGCTGATGGTCCAGTACCGGCCCTACCCCGTGGTCGGCGTGATCAGCCCCTGGAACTTCCCGCTGGCGCTGGCGCTGGGCGACGCGATCCCGGCGCTCCAGGCCGGCGCGGCGGTTGTCGTCAAGCCCTCGGAGTTCACGCCGCTGGGCCTGGCCGAGATCGTCGAGGCCTGGAAGCGGGAGATCGGCGGGCCCGACGTGTTCGACTGCGTCCACGGCACCGGCGAGACCGGCGGCGCCCTGGTCGACAACGTCGACTTCATCCAGTTCACCGGCTCGGACCGCACCGGCCGCAAGGTGATGGCGCGCGCCGCCGAGACGTTGACCCCGGTCAGCCTCGAGCTCGGCGGCAAGGACCCGATGATCGTCCTCTCCGACGCCGATGTCGACCGCGCCGCCAACGCCGCCACCTGGGGCGGGATGTTCAACTCGGGCCAGGTCTGCCTCTCGGTCGAGCGGATCTACGTCGAGGAGCCCGTCTACGACGAGTTCGTCGCCAAGCTGACCAAGGAGGTCGCGGCGCTGCGCCAGGGCGCCGACGGCAAGACGCCTGAAAAGGACGTCGGCGCGATGACCTCACCCAACCAGCGGGCGATCGTCGAAGCGCAGGTCGAGGACGCGATCGCCAAGGGCGCCAAGGCGGCGACCGGCGGCAAGCGGGTCGAGGGCCCGGGCGACTACTTCGAACCGACCGTGCTGGTCGACGTCGACCACTCGATGACGGTGATGCGCGACGAGACCTTCGGCCCGGTCGTCGGGGTGATGAAGGTACGCGACTCCGAGGAGGCACTGCGTTTCGCCAACGACACGCGCTACGGCCTCGCCGCCTCGGTCTTCGGCGAGAAGGAGCGGGCCGAGAAGGTCGGCAGGCGGATCGAGGCGGGCGCGGTAAACGTCAACGACGTGATCGTCAACTACGTGCTGATGGACGTGCCGATGGGCGGCTGGAAGGAGTCGGGGATCGGCTTCCGCCACGGGGAGTACGGGATCAAGAAGTACTGCCGGCCGGAGTCGGTGATCGTCGCCCGCTTCGGCGGCAAGCGCGAGCCGACCTGGTACCCGTACACGAAAGCCCGCCGCGGCCTGATCGGCCGCGTCGCCCGCGTCGCCAACGCACGCGACTGGCGCCGACGCCTCGGGCTCAGCGCCCGCTCGCGCTGAGAGCGGGTCCGCGCCGGATGGGCCTCCGGCTGAGCCTGACGGCGGCGTTTTCCGTCGCCGCGCTGCTCTGCGGGTACGCCGTCGCTGTCGCCTCGAGCGGCCCGGCCGATCGCTCCCACGTCGTCGTGATCGTGCTCGAGAACCACGAGTACGGGGAAGTGATCGGAAATCCAGATGCCCCGTTCCTCAACCGCCTGGCCAAGGGTGGCGCGCTCGCAACCCGCTACTACGCGATCGCCCACCCCTCGCTGCCCAACTACCTGGCCTTACTCGGCGGCGCGACCTTCGGCATCGACGAAAACTGCACCGACTGCCACGCCCGCGGCGCCAGCCTCCCCCAGCAGCTCTCCCGGGCGGGGATCTCCTGGCGCGCCTACATGGAAGACCTGCCGCATCGCTGCTTCAAGGGCGACGCCGGCGGCGACTACGTCAAGCGCCACAACCCGTTCATGTATTTCCCCTGGATCGCTGAGAGCCCGCGGCGCTGCGCGAACGTCGTCGGCTACCCGCGGCTCGAGGCGGACCTGCGACGCCACTCGCTGCCCGCCTTTGCCTGGATCGGCCCCGGCCTCTGCCACAGCGCCCACGACTGCGGCATCGGCGTTGCCGACGGGCGCCTGGCGAAGCTCGTGCCGCGAATCACCCGCCAGCTCGGCCCCGATGGCTTTCTCGCCGTGACCTTCGACGAGGGCACGAGCGACGCGGGGTATGGCGGCTTGGCCACGGGAGGCCGTGTCGCCACGATCCTCAGTGGCCCGTCGATCCGCCCCGGCCTGCGCCTGCACGGCCCCTATGACCACTACTCGCTGTTGGCGACGATCGAGGACGCCTTCGCCCTGCCCCGCCTGCGGCACACCCGGTCCAGCCGCATATTGAAGGCTTTTACCCCCCATAGGGGGGACAAAGCTGCAATCAACGAATAGCCTCCGCGGCGGTGGCCGACTTCGCCGACTATTACCGCGAGATCTATATGCGTGGGCTTGGCGGCGAGACGCCGTCGATCCCGGTTGCGGTCGCGGAGTTGGAGGAGCGGGCCCGGGAGGCGATGGACGAGCGTGCCGCCAACTACGTCTTCGCCGGGGCCGGCGCGGAGCACACGATGCAGGCCAACCGCGACGCCTTCGGGCGTTACCGGATCGTGCCCAGGATGCTGCGCGACGTCGCCGCGCGCGACCTCTCAACCGAGCTGCTCGGCACGGCGATGCCGGCGCCGCTGCTGCTGGCGCCGATCGGCGTGCAGAAGGTCGTCCACGAGGACGGCGAGCTGGCCACGGCGCGGGCGGCGGCGGAGGTCGGGGTGCCGATGATCGCCAGCACCAACTCGCACTTCACCCTCGAGGAGATCGCCGAGGCGGGCGGCGAGGCGCCGCGCTGGTTCCAGCTCTACTGGCCCAACGATCGCGACCTGGCGGAGAGCTTCGTCAAGCGCGCCGAGGCGGCCGGCTACGGAGCGATCGTGCTCACCGTCGACACCTTCATCCCGGGTTGGAAGCCGCGCGACCTGCAGCAGGCCTGGCTGCCCTTCCTAAACGGGATGGGCGTCGCCAACTACTTCCAGGACCCGGTCTTCCGCGCCGGGCTGGAGCAGAGCCCCGAGGAGGACCAGGGCGCCGCAACCGGGCACTTCCTCGGCGTCCAGGCGAACCCCTCGCTCACCTGGGACGACCTCGAGTGGCTCGGCGAGGTGAGCTCGCTGCCGCTCGTCATCAAGGGCGTCCAGCACGTCGACGATGCCCGCGAGGCCGCGCGGCGCGGGATCGACGGCATCGTCGTCTCCAACCACGGCGGTCGCCAGGTCGACGGCGCGCTCGGCTCACTCGACGCGTTGGGACCGATCGCCGAGGCGGTCGGCGACGATCTGACGGTCCTCTTCGACAGCGGCATCCGCAGCGGCGCCGACGCGCTCAAGGCGCTCGCCCTGGGCGCCGACGCCGTCTGCCTCGGCCGCCCATATATCTGGGGCCTGGCACTCGGCGGGCAAGCGGGAGTCGAAACCGTGCTCAAGATGGTCCTCGCCGAGCTCGACCTGACGATGGCGCTGTGCGGGTATATCCGGCCCGATCAACTCGGGCGCGACGCACTTGCTTGAAGGCCACCCCGGCAGGGCTTTCACTTAACTTTTTCGATGAATCGCCTGCGAGCTGGCGCCCGTGGGGTCGGCACCGAGAAAGTACAAGACGTTTCAGCCCTACCGGGGTGGCCTTACGCGGGGGCCTCGATCTTCGGGAACAGGGGTGGGACTCGCTCGACTTTTTGGCCGCCAGGTCGGGCTCCCAGCTCGGTTAGCTGGCGTGAATCCTCGTCTAGTGCGGTGAGCAGCTGCTCGCTGGACTGCGGCAGGTAGGGGACCAGCAGGAGGGTCGTCACCCGCAGGCCCTCGGTGAGGTTGTAGAGGACTTCGTCGAGGCGCTCGGGGTCGGCCTCGTCCTTGGCGAGCTCCCAGGGTCGGGTCTCCTCGACGTAGCGGTTGAGGCGACGGACCAGCTTCCAGGCCTCCTCCAGCGCCTGGGTCAGCTCGGCCCGGTCGAGCAGCTCGCTGAAGCGGGCGACGACGCCTTCGAAGTCCTCCGCCAGCACGGCGTCGACCTGGGCCTCCGGGACGACCCCGTCGCGGTAGCGCTCGACCATCGCCAGGACGCGACTGGCGAGGTTGCCGAAGTCGTTGGCCAGCTCGGTCTCGTAGCGGGCCTCGAAGCCCTCGGTCGAGATCGAGCCGTCCTGACCGAAGCTGACCTCGCGGAAGCAGTAGAAGCGCAGCGCGTCGGCGCCGAAGCGGTCGATCGCCTCGAAGGGGTCGAGGACGTTGCCGAGCGACTTCGACATCTTTTTCTCGCCCATCATCAGGTAGCCGTGGATCGCCATCCGCCGCGGCGGCTCGAGGTCCGCCGCCCAGAGCAGCGCCGGCCAGATCACCGCGTGGAACTTGAGGATGTCCTTGGCCATCACGTGCAGGCTGGCCGGCCAGAAGCGCTCGGTCAGGTCCTCACCCTCGCGGGCGAAGGTGAGCGCGGTGACGTAGTTGAGCAGCGCGTCAAACCACACGTACATGCGCTGCTCGGGGTCCCAGGGCAGCCGCATCCCCCACTTCAGCTTCGGCCGCGAGAGCGAGACGTCCTCCAGCCCGCCCTTGATGAACGAGACCGCCTCGTTGCGCCGGAAGTCGGGCACGACGAAATCGGGGCGCTCCTCGTAGAGCGCCTCGAGGCGCTCCTGGAAGGCGGAGAGGCGGAAGAACCAGTTCTCCTCCTTGATCCGCTCCAGCGGGATCTCGTGGATCGGGCAGGTCTGGCCGGGGCCGAGCTCACGCTCGGTTTTGAAGTCGGCGCAGCGCGGGCAGTACCAGCCTTCGTAGGTGCCCTTGTTGACCCAGCCGTTGTCGTAGACCCGCTGCATGATCTCGGCGACCTTCGCGGCGTGGCGCGGGTCGGAGGTGCGGATGAAGAAGTCGTTGCTGGCATCGATGATCGGCATCAACGCTTCGAACTTGGCCGCGTTGCGATCGGCCAGCACCTGCGGCGTCACCCCCTCGCGCTCAGCCGCGGTCTCGATCGGCTCGCCGTGCTCATCGGTGCCGGTGAGGAAGAAGACGTCCTCGCCGCGCTGCCGCATGTGGCGAGCAAGGATGTCGGCCGCCAGGGTCGAGTAGGCATGGCCGAGATGGGGCTCGGCGTTGACGTAGTAGATCGGCGTGGTGACGTAGTAGGCCATCTATTCCAGGCTACTTGCGTGGCTCGCGGCCGGTCAGCGCCCGGTAGAGGTCATTGGCGCGGGTGCCGGTTAGGGCGGCGACGACGCTGGCGGCGGCGCGGGGGCGGGCGCCCGACTGGACCAGGTGGCGCAATGCGTCGACGGCGAAGCCGACGTCTTTGTCGTGGTCGTCGGCGGATGCGGGTGCGATCACCAGGACGATCTCCCCCTTGACGTCGCCGCGGAAGCGTCGCGCCAGCTCGGCCAGCGTGGCGCGTGAGACCTCCTCGTGCATCTTGGTCAGCTCGCGGCAGACCGCGGCGGGGCGGTCGGGGGCGATCGCGGCCAGGGCGGCAAGCGAGTCGCCAACCCGGCGCGGCGACTCGAAGGCGACGACCGTCTCGGTCGAGCGCAGCACCCGCTCCATCTCACCGGAGCGCTTCGGCAGGAAGCCCTCGAAGCGCCAGCGATCGGTGGGCAGGCCGGAGGCGACCAGGGCCACCGGGACCACCGAGGGGCCCGGCAGCACGGTCACCTCGAGGTTGCGCTCGATGCAGCGCCGGATCAAGCGGAAGCCGGGGTCGGAGATGGCCGGCATTCCGGCGTCGGAGACGAGGGCGACGACCTCGCCGCGTTCGATCCGCTGGGCCAGCTCAATCGCGCGCGGCGCTTCGTTGCCCTCGTGGATCGAGATCAGCCGCGGGGCCGGGCGGATGCCGAGCTTGTCGAGCAGGCCGCCGGTGCGGCGCGTGTCCTCGCAGGCGATGTAGTCGGCGCCGACAAGCGCATCGCGGACGCGGATCGTGATGTCGTCGAGATTGCCGATCGGGGTCGGGCAGACGATCAGCGACCCCGGCATCAGCCCGCTTTCTCCAGCTCGATGCGCGCCATCGCCGCGGCGCCGATCATCCCCGCGTCTTCGCCCAGCTCGGCGGCGAGGACCGGGGTGCGGTTCATCGGCCGCAGCGCCCGCGCTTCGAGCTCGCGGCGGGCGGGGGCGAGCAGCAACTCGCCGGCGGCGATCACTCCGCCGCCGATGACGATCACTTCCGGCTCGAAGATGTTGGCGAAGCTGGCGAGGGCGACGCCGAGCCGGCCGCCGATGAGGTCGAAGACGCCGATCGCCGTCTCGTCCCCCTCCTGGGCAGCGACGGTGACCGCCCTGCCGTCAATCTCGTCGCCTTCGGCGAGCCGCTTGCCGAGGGCTGAGTCGGGAGTGCTTTCCGCGACGGCGCGGCCTTCGCGACCCAGCGCCGTGCCGGAGGCCAGGGTCTCCACGCAGCCGTGGCCGGGACAGTTGCCCTGGCAGGCCGGACCGTCGAGCTGGATCGCCATGTGGCCGAGCTCGGCGCCGGCGCCGGTCGAACCACGGTAGATCTCGCCGCCGAGGATCAGGCCGCCGCCGATCCCAGTGCCGATCGTCAGCATCACCGCGTTCTCGGCCCCCCGCGCGGCGCCGAAGAGATGCTCCGCCAGCGCCGCGACGTTGGCGTCGTTGTCGACGAACGCCGGCAATCCCGTCCGCTCGACGACGATGTCGCGGATCGGCAGATCGGCGATCGGCAAGTTGACCGCCGCGATCGCGACGCCCTTCTCATGGTCGATCGTCGCCGGGATTCCCATCCCGATCGCCTCGACCCCGGGGCGCTCGGCGCGCGCCTCCTCGAGCTCGCGCACCAGCAGCTCGACCAGTTCGCTCTCGCCCTCGCCGGCCGAGCCCTCGCGGCTCTCCCAGACGGTCTTCGAATCGCCGTCGAGGACGCCGAGGAGCATCTTGGTGCCACCCAGATCGACGCCTATCGCTTCGGCCTGGCTCATCTCTCTTCGGGACTCTTGGCGCGGGCGACCGCGGTCATCGGCATGATTCCTAACCCTTTCATGGTTGGCGACGACGAGCAGCGGCCCTCCGGGCCGCCCGAGTACAAGGTCTACCGCGCCCGCCGGGGGTTCTTCTCGCGCTTCCGCAAGCCCGACCTCTCGGGCCTGCGCGAGCGCGACTGGCGGGCGCCGAAAATGCCGAAGCTGCCCGAGCGACCCGGGCGCGAGCGCGGCCCGCGGCCGCCGCGGCCGGGCCTGCGGCGAGCGCTGAAATGGGTCGGCCTGGCGGCGCTGGGCTGGATCCTGCTCAGCTTCCTGGCCTTCGCGGTCTCCGCCCAGCTGCAGGCCTTCAAGCTCTCCGGCGAAGCCAAGTCCGCCCTGCACGGCAACCCCTTCCTGCTGCCCAGCGCGCAGACGATCCTCGTCCTCGGCACCGACGCCCGCCCGCCCGACACCAAGGAGCCGGGCGCCCCCCACAAGCAGAAGTGCTTCGAACAACAGTCGCACGGCGACGCCCCCCACGACGGCTGCGAAGCCGGCGAATACCGGGCCGACACGCTGATGCTGATCCGCGCCGGCGGCGGCGCCTTCCGCAAACTCTCGATCCCGCGCGACAGCTACGCCGAAATCCCCGGCCAGAGCCCGCAGAAGATCAACGCGGCCTACGCCTTCGGCGGTGCCAAGGCGCAGATCGAAGCGGTCGAAGACTTTCTCGGGATCGAAGTCGACCACGTCGCGATCGTCGACTTCACGGGCTTCGAAGACCTGATCGACGCTGTCGGCGGGGTCACGGTCGACGTCCCGCACAAGCTCTGCGCCGATATCGCCGGCGGCGCCGGGGGCGGCCAGGGCGGCTTTACGCTGAGGCTCGGCAAGGGCGAGAACACCCTCGATGGCGAAAAGGCGCTGATCTACTCGCGCATCCGCGAGCCCAGCGAATGCCCCGGCCCGGGCAGGAGCGCCTACACGCTCGGCTACAACGACTACGACCGCGAGAAGGCGCAGCAGGCGGTGATCGCGGGCATAAAGGACCGCCTCACCGACCCGCTGCGCGCGCCCTACAACTTCATCCACGGTCCGATCATCGGCTGGGACGCGCCGAAGGCGTTCGTCAGCGACATGGGCTTCTTCACGATGCCGCAACTGATCCTCTCCGCGGCGATCGGGGGCGAAAGCAAGGCCGACGTGCTCTGCAGCGGCGCCAACTCGGGCTGCGAACCTGGCCCGGGCGGCTCGATCGAAGTGCCGGACTCAGAACGCCGAAGGGCCGTCAAGAAGCTGTTGGGGTAGGCGGCGGGAGGCGGGCGGTGTCGCCCCGCCGGATGCCTAAATCCGCCTTCGGCGGATTGATTTTGTGCCGCTTCGCGGCCCAGGGTAGCCCGCCGGGGCGCCGCTTCGCGAGGCACCGTCGGGGCGACACCGCCCGCCTCCTCCGGGCCTTTCAATCAGCTTTTGCGGCGGGCTTCGAGGTGTTTGAGCTTGAGTCCCCGGACTTGGAGTCGGACGAGGGCTTGGAGCTTTCAGAGCTCTCGCTGGAAGGGCTGGAGTCTGAGGAGCTGCCGTTGGCGCCGGTCTTCTTTTTCCCGTAGTCGGTGTTGTGGAAACCGGAGCCCTTGAAGTGGATCGCGACGGGGTGCAGGACGCGCTCGGCGGGGGCGCCGCACTCCTGGCACTCGGTCAGCGCCTCGTCGCTCATCCGCTGGATCACGTCGAAGACGTGGCCGTTGGTGCATTTGTACTCGTAGATCGGCATGAGGGTGGGCGATTATCGCAGCCGATACGGTTCAGCCATGGCAAGCGCCGAGCAGGAGACCCGCAACACCGAGACCTCGATGGAGGAGATCGTCGCTCTGTGCAAGCGGCGCGGCTTCGTCTTCCCCTCCTCGGAGATCTACGGCGGGCTCGGCTCGACCTACGACTACGGCCACTACGGGGTGCTGCTGAAGAACAACGTCAAGGCCGAGTGGTGGCGGGCGATGCTGCAGGAGCGCGACGACATCGTGGCGCTCGACTCGGCGATCCTCCAGCATCCGAAAGTCTGGGAGGCCTCGGGCCACCTGGAAGGCTTCACCGACCCGCTCGTCCAGTGCCTCGGCAAGTGCAAGCGGCGCTGGCGCGAGGACCATCTGCGCGAGGCGGTCGAGGCCGAAGGCGGCGACCCCGCGGCGGAGCTGCGCTGCCCGGAGTGCGGCGGCGAGCTGTCGGAGCCGCGCCAGTTCAACCTGATGTTCGAGACCCACGTCGGCCCGGTGGCGGGCGAGGGCTCGGAGGTCTACCTGCGGCCGGAGACCGCGCAGGGCATCTTCATCAACTTCAAGAACGTGCTCAGCTTCGCCCGCAAGAAGCCGCCGTTCGGGATCGCCCAGATCGGCAAGTCGTTCCGCAACGAGATCACCCCCGGCAACTTCATCTTCCGCACCCGCGAGTTCGAACAGATGGAGATGGAGTTCTTCGTCCCCCCCACCGAAGCCGAAAAGTGGCACAAGGTCTGGATGGAGGAGCGCGAGCGCTGGTACACGGACCTAGGCATCCGCCCCGATCTGCTGCGGGTGCGCGCCCACGGCGCCGACGAGCTCTCGCACTACTCCTCGGCGACGAGCGACATCGAGTACCTCTTCCCGATCGGCTGGTCGGAGCTGGAGGGGATCGCCAACCGCGGCGACTTCGACCTCACCCAGCACGCCAAGTTCAGCGGCGAGAAGCTCGAGTACTTCGACCAGCAGACCAAAGAGCGCTACGTGCCGCACGTGATCGAGCCGGCCGCGGGCGCCGACCGCGCGACGCTCGCCTTCCTGGTCGACTCCTACGAGGTCGAGGACGTCGAGGGCCGCGAGCGCACCGTGCTGCGCCTCCACCCCCGCCTGGCGCCGGTCAAGGTTGCGATCCTCCCCCTCGTCTCCAAGCAGGGCATGCCGGAGAAGGCCCGCGAGATCTTCCAGGAGGTGCGCCGCCGCATGCCCGCCGAGTTCGACGAGGGCGGCTCGATCGGCAAGCGCTACCGCCGCCAGGACGAGATCGGCACCCCTTGGGGCATCACCGTCGACCACCAGACGATGGAAGACGACACCGTCACCCTCCGCGACCGCGACTCACTGGAGCAGACCCGAGTCCCGATCGAGGGCCTCGCCGACGACCTGGCGAACCGCCTGGCCCAGCCCTGGCGCAGCCCGAAGCTCGGCTGAGCGCGCGCCGCCTAGGCGGCGCGCTGCGCTTCCGCTTCCTCGCGGCGCATCTTGCGGATGAGCTGCTGGTAGCGCTCGTCGCCCTCATCGGCTCGGCGGGTCAATTCCCGCCATAGGTCACTGTCCCAGTCGATCGGCATGTGCTGATGCGGCCGCTCCCCGACTTCGCAGTGGTAGCACAGGTCGGTGTCGTGATCGAAACGAAACCACTCGTGGTCGCCGCAGTCTTTGGCACCTTTGGGGAAGAGATCCACCAGCGCCCAGGGGACGTGCCCCCGCATCCAGGTGCGCCATCGATATCGAGGTCGTCGCGACACGTTTTGAGTGTAGGACTTCATGCTCGATCAATCGCTTTCGCGTTTCTGGCGGTTGCGAAGCTTTCGCTCCTTCTCCTCAGCTTGCGCCTTGCGACGACGCGCCGGCGGGAGGGATCGATCGCGAGCCATCCTGGCGATCTTCTCTGAACTCACATCCATGAACTGGGTATGTCGCTGGCGACCCTTTCGCTTTCCCACCAACCACCAAGGGCGCAGCAGGCAAAGTTCGCCCCATCAACGTATTGAGTGATCGGGAATTGGGTTCAAGAAACGAGCGACCGCGGCGGCCTCGGCTTCGAGGGCGGCGGCGGTCTTTGCGGGTATGCGCTGGAGGGGCTGCAGCTTCACCTCGCCACCGGGGAAACCCCACTTGGCAACAGCTTTGCCGTTGGCCATCGCAAACGGGTGGAAGATGCCGTTGCGGGTGACGAGTTGGGTGTGCGGGCCGAGGATGTCCTCGCGCGAGGTCCAGCCGAGCAGCACCGGGTCAAAGGCGCCGAGCAGGCGTGGCGGCGGGAGCTTCTCTGGTGCGGGTCGCTTGGCGAGGCTGACCAGCCCGCCCTCCCCCTCCTCCAGCTCGGAGCCGATCGCCGCCAGGCCGGCGCGCGCGTCGCGCAGCGGCAGGCCGGCCCACTTGGCGAGGTCGCGATCGGTTGCCGGCTGGTGGCCGACCAGGTAGCGACGGGCCAGCTCGGCCAGCGCCTTGTCGCGGTCGATCGTCGGCGCCTCGCCCAACCAGTCGCGGACGAGGACGTAGGCATGCTGCTTGCCGACCATCGGCCCGCGCACAGCGACCCCGCGCAGCGCGGCGAGGAAAAGCAGGTGGATCATCGCCTGGCCGTCGGTTCGCACGCCGACGGCATCGATCCGCTCGCGCAGCTCGGCCCGCGTCAGCGGGCCCTCCTCGCCGAGCACCCGCTCGATCGTCGCGAGGGCGCGCTCGGCCCTGGCCTCGCTCACGCCCTCCTGCCGCAGACGACGAGTGCTGGAGGTGAGGAGCGGCGGCGTGGTCAGCGACTGCAGCAGCGGGTAGTCCTCGCCGCGGACCAGGTGCAGCGTTCCCCGGTTGAGCCAGGTGACGATCAGCTCGCGCTCCGCCAAGGCACGCTCGACGTCAGCCGCGGTCAGCCCTTCCGTGCGCGCCCGCACGGCGAGCCTGAAGCCGCGTGGGTCCTGGCCCTGCACGGCGAGCAGGCGCTCGGCGACGGCGGCCGGATCGGCCAGCGGCGGGCCAGAGAGCCCCTGCGCCGTCAGGCGCTCGGCGAGGACCGCTCTGCTAGCCGACTTCAAGCAGGTCGATCACGAACACGAGCGTTTCGTTCGGACCGATCGCGGGTGGGGCGCCGGTTTCGCCGTAGGCGAGTTCGGGCGGGATGATCAGCTCGCGCCGTCCGCCGACCTTCATTCCTTCGACGCCCTGGTCCCAGCCGGGAATCACTTCGCCCGCGCCGAGGGTGAAGCTGAACGGTTCGTTGCGGCTCCATGAGGAGTCGAATTCCTTGCCGTTCTTGTAGTTGACGCCGACGTACTGGACGGTGACTTCGTCGCCCGACTTCGCTTCGGCGCCGCTGCCTTCTTCGAGTTCCTTGATTTCGAGCTTCTGCGGCGGGGCGCCGGTCGGCACCGTGACCTTCGGCTTGGTCTTTTCGCCGCCGGCCGTTTCGGCGGAGGTCGATTCGCTCGATTCGCTCGAGGAGTCGCTGCTGCTGCTGCCGCAGCCGGCGAATACCAGCACGGCGCACAGCGCAATCAGGGCGATCGGCAGCTTCACGACGGGCAATGCTAGAGAACCTCGCAGCACGATGCCTCCGGCCCAGCCTGAATCCACAGAGATCGGCGAGTCTCTCCGCTTCGCAGGCCGAGTCGGGGGCCGATTTCCGCTCACCCAGGTAGTGGTTCTACCTGGGTGGAGGGAATTGGCTCCCGGCGAAGGGATGCGGAGTGGAGAGGCCGGCGAGATCGGTGGATTCAGGCTAGCCCTTGCCCGAGATCAGGTCCCAGGCACGGCTGAGCTTGCTCTGCCGCCCACCCTTGCCGAGATCGCCGGGGTCGACGTCGATCGAGCCGGGGTTGGCGCTGGGCTGGGGCAGGTTCCGGGCGGCCGCCGCATCGATCGTCAGCACCACCCCGCCCTCGTAGATCTCGGCGACCTCGGGGGCATCGACGAAGCGGTGGCCCCCGGGCAGGACGCTGGTGTCGAGGACGATCCCGTCGAAGATGTCGATGTTCGGCGCGGAGAGCACGTACTCGACCTTGCCGATCTCCTCGCCGTCGCTCGAAAGCACGGGCACGCCCTTGGGCAGGGTGAGGAAGGAGGTGGGCGCGCCGAGTTCGGGCATTGCGCAGCCGAGCCTAGCGAGACGCGGTGGCGGGCGGCGCCGGGATCGCTTGCTCCCGCCACATACCGCGGGCTATGCTCGGTCGGTTCTTCAAACCAGAGGAGAGACGATGGCCATTGGATTGAGACTCAAGTTCACCGGCACCACCCAGGACCAATACGACGCCGTCCAAAACCACATGGGAATCGACGACAACCCACCCGACGGTCTGATCTTCCACTCGGCCGGTCCGATCGAGGAGGGCTGGGGCATCATCGATTTCTGGGAGTCGCGCGAGCACTTCGACCGTTTCCAGCAGAGCCGCCTCTTGCCCGCGATCGGAGAACTGGGCGATCGGGCGCCGCAGGGCCCTCCGGACATCAAGGAGTTCCCGGTACACCACTTCACCAAGCCGTAGCGAGCGGTCGATGTCGCTCAACCTCGCATCGCTGCTCACCGAGAGCGCTGGGCGGACGCCGGATGCGCCGGCGATCCGCCTCGGCGAGGCCGAGCTGAGCTACGGCGCGCTGGACGACGGCAGCGCCCGCCTGGCGAACCTGTTGGCTGAGAAGGGGGTACGGCCGGGGGACCGGGTCGGGGTGATGCTGCCCAACGTCCCCGAGTTCCCGATCGCCTACTACGGCGTGCTGCGCGCGGGGGCGATCGTCGTGCCGATGAACGTCTTGCTGAAGCGGCGGGAGATCGCCTTCTACCTCGAGGACTCGGGCGCAAAGCTGCTGCTCGCCTGGCACGACTTCTGCGCGGAGGCGTGCGACGGCGCCGAGGACGCCGGGGCGGAGCTGGTCGAAGTCGACCCCGCCGGTTTCGCCGAGGCGCTGGCCCGACACGAACCGGCGCCGGGCCTGGCCGAGACCGACGAGGACGACACGGCGGTGATCCTCTACACCTCGGGCACGACCGGCAAGCCGAAGGGCGCCGAGTTGACCCACGCCAACCTGGCTCGCAACGCCGACGTCTCCTCGCGCACGACCTCCGAGATCAGCGCCGGCGATGTCGTCCTCGGCGCCCTCCCGCTCTTCCACTCCTTCGGCCAGACGGTCGCGATGAACGCCTCGCTCGGCGTCGGCGCCTGCCTCACCCTGGTGCCCAAATTCGACCCCGGCGAGGCACTGGCGACGATGCAGCGCGACGGCGTCACCCACTTCTACGGCGTGCCGACGATGTACGGGGCGCTGCTGCACCACCCCGAGCGCGAGAGCTTCGACACCTCCTCGCTGCGCATCTGCATCACCGGCGGCGCCTCGATGCCGGTCGAGGTGCTGCGCGGCTTCGAAGACGCTTTCGGGGCGAAGGTGATGGAGGGATACGGCCTCTCGGAGACCTCGCCGGTCGCCTGCTCCAACCATCCCGACAAAGAGCGCAAGGCGGGCTCGATCGGGACCCCGATCGAGGGCGTCGAGATGCGGGTCGTCGACGAGAACGACGAGCCGGTCGCCCAGGGCGAGGTCGGGGAGATCGTGATCCGCGGCCACAACATCATGAAGGGCTACTGGCAGCGCCCCGAGGCGACCGAGGAGGCGATGCGCGGCGGCTGGTTCCACAGCGGCGACATGGCCCGCGTCGATGAGGACGGATACTTCTACATCGTCGACCGCAAGAAGGACCTGATCATCCGCGGCGGCTACAACGTCTACCCGCGCGAGGTCGAGGAGGTCCTCTACGAGCATCCGAAGATCCGCGAAGCGGCCGTCGTCGGCGTCCCCCACGACGAGTGGGGCGAGGAGATCGGCGCCGCGGTCGTCCTCCACGACGGCGAGCATCTCCCGCCCGAGGAGGTCAGCGCCTACGTCAAGGACCGCATCGCCGCCTACAAGTACCCCCGCCTCGTCTGGTTCCTCGACGAGCTCCCCAAAGGCCCGACCGGCAAGATCCTCAAGCGCGAGATCGAGACTCCGGCGCCTGCGCAGAGTTGACGCCATCCGGGATGCATCGAACCCCAAATAGGGGTTCGATGCATCCCGCGTCTTCAAACTGGCTGGTTAGCCAGGATCGCGGTAACCTCCCCGGACCGCCCCGAGCCGCCCCGACCCAAGGAGAGAGATGAGCGTCGCATCCCAGAGCCTGATGGACAACGTCACCTACGTCGACCTCTATAAGCGCTGGGAGCAGGGCAACTGGAGCGCCTATGACATCGACTTCTCTGAGGACCGCAACGGCTGGGAGGCGCTCAGCGACATCCAGCGGCGCTCGGCGATGTGGATCTACTCGATGTTCTATTACGGCGAGGACCGTGTCGCCGACACCCTCGCCCCCTACATCAACGCCGCGCCGACCGAGGAGCAGTCCTACTTCCTCGCCACCCAGCAGGTCGACGAGGTCCGCCACTCGATCTTCTTCCACCGCTTCTTCAAGGAGGTCATCGGGGTCGGCGGCGACTCGATCCAGCAGACCCTCTCCTCGACGATGCCGCAGCTCAACTGGGGCTACCGGGGCATCTTCGACCGGCTCGACGTGATGGCCGAGGAACTGCGCAAGGACCGCTCGCTGCCCAAGTACGCGCAGGCGATCACGCTCTACCACCTGATCGTCGAGGGCAGCCTCGCCCAGCCCGGCCAGCACTTCATCGAGGACTTCTTCGCCTCGAAAGAAACGATGCCCGGGTTCAGCGACGGGATGGGCAACGTCTCCAAGGACGAGCAGCGCCACATCGGCTTCGGCGTCAAGGTGCTCTCCGAGCTGCTCGGGGAAGGCAACCCGGGCTGGGAGGAGAACCGCGCCGCCGTCACCGAGCTGCTGCGCGAAACGCTGCCCTACGGGCCGGCCGTGTTCTACCCGCCCAACATGGACCGCGAATACACCGAGTGCTACGGCTTCTCGCTCGAGGACATCTTCTCCTTCGGCCTCAAACTGATCCGCCAGCGCTGGCGCACGATCGGCTACCCGACCGAGGAGATGCCCCCCGGCGTCTTCCCGTTCGACCCCGAGGCCTCGGCCGAGGAAGTCGCTGCGCGCCAGGTGCAACTGATGGAGGCCGGCGTGCTCGGCCCGCCCGACGGCCCGGTCCCCGACGCCTCGCCGGAGACGCAGCGCCTCTACTTCGACGTGGTCGAGCGCGTCGCCAACCCGGCCGCCGCCAACGGCTCGCCGCTCGTCTACCAGTACCGCTTCAGCGACGCGGCCCCCTGGCACATGACGATCGACAACGGCTCGACCAGGGCTGAGCCGGGCGAGGCTCCCAACCCGACCCTGACGATCGAGGCGAACTGGGCCGACTTCGTCGCGATGGGCAAGCCGGAAGCCAAGCCGCTGAAGATGATCCTGCAGCGCCGCCTCCGCCCCCGTGGCCCGATCCGCGAGATCGCCCGGATGCGAAAGGTGTTTGGTTGAGGAGGGTCGGGGTCCCTCCTTCTTGCTCAGCTGATGGGGGGGCGTTTGTCTGCCCAGGGACGCTCGGCCTCTAATTGGGCGGCTAGGGAGAGGAGCGTTGCCTCGTCGCCGGGGCGGCCGATGATTTGGACTGCCAGCGGCATGCCGTCGGCGGCGAAGCCGGCCGGCACCGACACCGCCGGGTTGCCGAGGTGGTTCCAGGGCACGCAGTAGGGATAGAAGCGACTCATGCCGAGCACGGTGCGGATCGCGCCCTGTCCCTCCCAGCGTCGCACCGGCAGCGCCGTGCCACCCATCACCGGAGTCATCAGGACGTCGTGGTCGGCGAAGATCGCGTTGACGCGGGCGCGGTCGACGACCTCGGCCCGGCGCGCCCGCTCAAACAGCCCGTCGGTGATCAGCCTGCCCAGCCGGGCGAAGCCGCGGGTGCGGCTTTCCAGCCGCTCGGGGTGGGGCACCTTGGCGAAGTCTCCGGCGATGCCGTGCAGGTAGCGGGGGGTGATGTTGTTGCCGATCCCGCCCCAATCGGGGTCGCGCTGCTCGACCGCATGGCCGAGCGAGCCCAACAGCTCGGCCGTGTCGGCGACGGCGCCCTTGGCGACGTCATCGACCTTCGGCGGCGCGGCGGCGCGCGGCGCGGCCGTCGACCAGGCGACCCGCAGCTTGCCGGGAGCGGTGCGCGCCGCCTCGACAAAGGGCCGCTCGGGCGGCGCAGGCGCGCCCGGCTCTTGCGAGCCCCCGTTGACCAGGTCGAGCCAGAGGGCGGTGTCGAGCACCGTGCGGCTGACGCAGTTGTAGGCGGAGAGGCCGTTCCAGTGCTCCAGATCGGGGGCGAGCGAGACGCGGCCGCGCTGCGGTTTGAGGCCGACCAGGCCGCAGGACGCGGCGGGGATGCGGATCGAGCCGGCCCCGTCGGTGGCGAGCGCGATCGGAACCAGGCCGGCCGCGACAGCCGCGGCGCTGCCCCCGCTCGAGCCACCCGGAGTGCGCTGCGGGTCCCAGGGGTTGCGCGTCACCCCCCAGGTCGCCGTCTCGGTGAAGCCGCAGATCGCCAGCTCGGGCAGCGTGGTCTTGCCAAGCAGAATCGCCCCCGCCTCCCGCAGGCGCCGCACGATCTCGCTGTCGGCCTTGGCGGGCTCGTCAAAGCCGTCGGTGCCGTAGGTCGTGACGTCGCCGGCGACGTCCACGCAGTCCTTGATCGCGACCGGCACGCCCAGCAGCGGCCGCGTCTCCCCCGCCTTCAGCCGCGCTTCAGCCTGTTCGGCTTCGAGCCGGGCTTTCTCGGCAAACACCGTGCGAAACGAGTTCAGTTGCGGGTCCAGGCGTGAAATCCGGCCCAGACAAAGCTCCACCAGCTCCCGCGGCGTGACCTCCCCGGACCGCACCATCTCGGCCTGCCTTGCCGCTCCCGCGAAGGCGATCTCCTCGCTCATCGCCGGGAGGGTATTAGGCGTTGGACGGTTCGGGCTCGGCGCTGCCGGACTCGAAGGAGAAATCGGGCAGCAGGCGGTCGAGCCAGGACGGCATCCACCAGTTCCAGTTGCCGAGCAGCTTCATCGCCGCCGGCACGAGGATCAGCCGCACCAGGGTCGCGTCGAGGGCGATCGCGACCGCACAGCCGAGCCCCAGCTCTTTGATCGAGGGGACGCCGGTGAGGAAGAAGACGGCGAAGACGCAGGTCATGATCAGCGCCGCCGAGGAGATCGTGCGGGCGCTGGAGGAGAGGCCCTCGGCGACCGCGCGTTCGTTGTCGCCGTGCTCCATGTAGCGCTCGCGGATCCGCGACATCAGGAAGACCTCATAGTCCATCGAGAGGCCGAAGACGACGGCGAAGATCAGCGGCACGTTGATCGTGTCGAGCGCCCCCTGGCTTTCGAGGCCGAGCAGGCTGTCGAACCAGCCCCACTGGAAGATCGCGACGAGGACACCGAACGCGGCGCCAATCGAGAGCAGGTTCATCAGCACGGCCTTCAGCGGCAGGAGCAGCGAGCGCAGCATCGCCATCAGGACGAGGAAGCTGAGGGCGAGGACGAAGAGGATGATCTTCCACATCGAGCCGCTGATCAGCCGGCGCACGTCGTGACTGCGCGCCGTCTCACCGCCGACGTCGACGCTTGCCACACTCGCCAGCCGGGTCGAGGGCACGACCGTGTCGCGCAGCCGGTCGACCAGCGCCGCCGCCGCGTCGGACTCGCTCGGAGCGCTCGGCGTCGCCTGGATCAGGACGCTGCCGCCGGCGAAGGCAGGTGGCGCCACCGAGCTGACGCCAGGCGTCGCTTCGACGGTGTGGATGAAGCCGGGGATCGCGGCGCGATCGACCCGGCCGTTGAATGAGGCGACGATCTGCACCGGGTCGGTGCCGCCGCCAACCTGCTTGGAAGCGAGTTCGTTGCCGACCCGTACGTCGCTGTTCTTGGGGAACTGGCTGAGCGCCTGCGTGCCGGTGGTCAGCGAAAGCACCGGGATCGCGAGGAAGAGCAGAACCGCGCTGACCCCGATCACAGCCGTCCAAGGGCGGGCCATGACGCTCGCCGTCCAGCGCTGCCAGAAGGTCGACTCGGCGGCCGGCCGGTCCGGCCGGCGGAACACGCGGTGCTTGAAGAAGGAGAGCACCTTGGCGACGACGCCGCCAGGCAGCACGCGGTCGCCGAGCATCGCGATCAGCGCGGGGAGCAGGGTGACCGCGGTGAGAATCGAGACGGCGACGACGGTCATCGCCCCCAGCGCCATCGAGCGCAGCGCCTGGTTGTCGACCATCCAGAGCCCGGCGAGGGAGACGATCACGGCCAGACCCGAGAAGGTGACCGCGAGGCCCGAGGTCGCGAGGGCCTCCGCGCGCGCCTCCTCCTCGCTGCGTCCCGCCCCGCGCTCCTCGCGGTAGCGAGCGAGGATGAACAGCGAGTAGTCGATCGCGACCCCGATGCCGATCATCGAGGCCATGTTGGTGACGAAGACCGAGGTCTCCATGTTCAGCGAGATGAAGTAGATGAGGGCGCCGGTGACGATCACACTGATGAAGCCGAGGGCCAGTGGCAGCGCGGCGGCAGCGAGCGACCCGAAAACGACGAGCAGGATCAGCGCGACGATCGGGAAGCCGCCCGCCTCGGCCTTCGAGAGGTCCTTCTTGGAGAGCTCCTGCATGCCCGCCCAGATCGTCGGCTGGCCGGCGAGGTACGTCGTCACGCCGCCATCGACGGCACCGGGATCGAGGTCGGCGCGCAGGGTCGTCGCGGAGTCGATCAGCAGGTCGGAGGAGCGGTCGCTGCGCAGCGGCAGCATCGCGACCCCGGTGCGCCGCAACTGCACCTCGGCGCGGCGCGCGGCAGCGGGCGAGAGCGTCACCCGGTCGAGCCCGACGACGGCGCGGCGCACGCGCAGGACGGCCGCCCTGAGCTGCGCCGGCGATGCGCCGGGCTCGGCCTTGAGCAACACGCCGATGCCATCGGCATGTGCGCCAAAGTCCCGTTCGAGCGAGTCGCTGACCGCCTTCGACTGGCTGCCGGGAACGTCGAAGCCGCCGCCGGTGAGGTGATCGGTCTGGTGCGAGGCGATCGGCAACGCGACGATCAGCGTGGCGATCCAGGCGACCAACACAAAACGCCGCCTACGGCCGAGGAATCCAGCGAGCTTGGTCATCGTCTCACGCATTGGCTGGTCAGCCAGCCTTACGCAGCAAGACCTACGAGTCTGTGAGGAGGGTCACGTCTACCCCTTCCTTAGAAGCTCAGTGTGCTCCGGTAGTACCCGATCCGACTATGCAGCTTCAGTAATCCGCGTGAACCGCTTGCATCACAATCTGGTCGGAGGCATAAGTGAAATAGATCATCAACACAGGGGAAAAGTCTTCGGGCGTCTGCAAGTGGAAGGTTGCGCCCCCAACATGAAAGGCGTCGGCCTCTACGTCGCAGATCACCATAAAAGCGTCAAGCCGCTCGAAGAACCGCTCCCTTCCGACCCTGGGATGCTTTGCCTCATCTCCGTACAGCACTCCTCGTACAGGGTGCTGTGTTTGACCTTGTTGGTTTTAGTTGACGCTCCGTTCCCAGAGCCATTTCCCATCACTGGACTGCCATCCGCGACCACGCGCCACCTCCTTTGCGCGTGACGCCTCTAGGGCAGTCGGCCGAGACTGAGGCAGAATCGCAGTCTCGTAGGGAATCGTCTCCCCGTTCTTTTTGGCGAGCAGCCACCCTGGGTGGTGGTGGGACATCTCGAAAATCTGCGTTGCAGTTGCGGCCGCCACTCGGTCAATCCAATCGTTGACGACCAAGACCTGCCATTCCTCGAAAAGACTCCTTAGGTCGGGAGCACCTTTGGTCGGAATGATCCGCTTCTCGTCATATTCACCCTCGCCATCGCGTGCCAGAACGGCAAGACCTTTTGCCTCTAGTGCTTCCTCGGTCTCTTCAAGAGCCTCGGGGAGGCCCCTTGACACCCATTGTAGAGGTCTGCTACGGACGCAAATCCGCTTCCCCGGCCCGTCGAAGTGCCCGGGCACGGTCTCGCCGGGCTTCCAGTCGATCCCGTCCATCAAATCGGCGGGGTCGATGTCGAGCGCAATAGCCAGCTTGACCAGCGTGTCGATGCCCCGACGGTTGGTTGCCCCCAAGAAATAGCAAGAGCCGCCCGAGGGCGACTCTGCATCTCGAGCCACGATTAAGCGGCCCGAGGGGGTATGGGCAGGCTAGCGAGCTAGCCTGCCCATTGTCAGGCCTGTGCGAAGGATCACTCGCCTGCGAGCAGGAAGCGGGCGGAGGCTGCGCCGGCGGCGAGGGCGGGGCCGATGTCGCGTTCGGTGTCGGAGAGGGCCTGCAGCGCGAAACCGTCGGCCACGGCGAACAGGTAGGCGACGATCGCATCGGCCTCGTAGCGCAGGCTGAGCACGCCCTCGCGCTCCTTGGCCTCGAGGATCTCGGCGACGTGGGAGCGGGTGCGATCGAACAGCTGACCGACCTCGCGCTGGATCTCAGGATTGCGCCGGCCGGCGCTGAACAGCTCGTAGAGGAGCAGGAAGAAGGCGGGTTCGTTCTCGATCAGGTCGTTGAGGCTGGCGAGCAGGATGTCGATCACGTCGTCGGCCGTCCCGGCATTCGCCAGCGGTTCGTCGAGGCGGGCGACGCGGATCTCGGAATCGCGGCGGACGACCTCGACCAACAGCCGCTCCTTGGTGCCGAAGTAGTAGTGGAGGAGCCCACGACTGACCCCGGCCTCGCGAGCCACGTGCTCGAAAGTCGAACCGGCGGCGCCGCGCTTGGCGACGCTCACGCGCATCGCATCGATGATCCGCTGCGCCTTTTCCCCGCTCAGCTCGCGCTCTTTGGTCGCAGCCTCCATCAGTTCAGTCTACGGCGCAGGGCGGGCGCCCCGCGCCGGACTACCGAACTAAGCCCCGTTAATACTGGTCGTCGAGGTGTACTCGAACTCCTCCTCGGCGCCGAAGAGGGCGTCGAGTACCGTCTTGCGAGCGTCCTCGCTGACCGCCAGAGCGATCGCTCCGCCGATCAGAGCGAGGAGGATGAGGCGTCCGAGGCGGCTCTTCTTGCGCTTCCTCGGCGCTTTGAGGCGCTCCGAGGCCTCGCGCAGGCTCTCTGCGGCCGTGCGCAGGTCCTTCTGCACCTTCCTGTCGCTGCTGACTGCCTTGACCGGGCCCTTGCTGTTGTCGGTCGCTCGACCGTAAGCACCGCGGGCGGCCTCGAAGGCGTCGCGGAGGCTGTCGCGCAGCTCTTCGTCCTCGATCAGGCGCTGCACATAGGGGTTCTCACGGGCAGTCGAATAGAGGTCCGCGGCCTGGTTCGCCTTCGTCTTGGTCATGCCATCTCCTCGCTGGGGACTTTCAAGTTCCCGCTGAGGATAACCCCAAACCTGCCCGTGGCGTGCGACAGCGTCATGGTGGGCCTATGCCATCCAGGAGCACGCCGTTGCTGCGGAAGTTGAGGTCGGCCTCGCGGATCCGCCGCAGGCGCAGGTGGGCGAGGTCGGGGCCGGGCAGCGCGTAGCGCCGCACGTAAAGGCGGCCGACCTGTTCGTAGCCGACCTGGCGGAAGCGGGGGCCCAGTAGGCCGACCGGAACGGGCGGGGCCGGGCCGTCGGAGACGAAGTCGACTTCGTGCACGCTCCAGGCAAAGCCTTCGGACGGCTGCGCCTGGAAGGAGCCGGTCGAGAGGTAGTAGCGCAGCGAGGCCGCTCCGAGCGTCCAGAGGACGATCGCCCGCGGCGCCGTCGGCTTCCCCAGGCGTGCCGCCACCGTGTCCCAGGCGGGCCGCTGCCAGGCCGGCGAGAGGCTGACCCAGGCGCAGAAGCCGAGCGAGTAGGCGACGAGGACGGAGGCGATGACCATGCCGCTGCGCCGGGCGCGGCGCGCGGTCAAGCCGATCGCCACCGCGACGAGCAGCGGAACCAGGGCAGGCAGCAGATTGCGCGCGAGGACGTAGTCCTTGCCGGGCGCGACAAGCGCAAGAGCCAGCGGCCCGAGGACGGTCACCGCGGCCAGGGCCACCATCAGCCCTCCGGCTCGTCGCTCGCGTCGATCGGCGCGCAGCGCGAGAAGCAGCAGCCCGGCGAGGACGGCGAGCAGTGGCAGGACCGCGGGCAGTACGGTCTCAGGCCGGGAAACGACGTCGCCGGTCTCGCCGACGACGAAGGTCACACCCGCATCCCAAACCCGGTGGCCGAGACTGCGGTCGCCGATCCACTCCGCGTGGCCGAGCGACATCTGGTGGATCGCCAGCGGGGCGAGCGCCAAGCCGGCGAGGAGGACGATCCAGAGCCCGGCCACCGCCTCGCGCCGCCGGCGCCACAAGAGCCAGCCGGCCTCGAGCGCGATCGGGAAGATCGCGAAGTAGTGGGTCGCGAGCGCGAGCGCGGAGAACACGCCCCAAAGCGCCAGGTCCCTCCGCCCCCTGGAATCGAGGGCGCGGACGAAGTAGAGCGCCGCGACTGCGGTCAGCAGGGCGAGCAGGGCGTAGCTGCGGGCCTCCTGCGAGTACCAGAGCAGCATCGGGTTGACGGCGACCAGGGCCGCGGCGACGATCCCGGCCCGGCGGCCGCGCAGCTCGGCGCCGAGCAGGTAGGCGACCGGCACCGTCGCCACCCCGACCAGCGCCGAGACCGAGCGCAGGCCGACCTCGCCGGTCCCGGTCAGCTGTGTCCAGGCCCAGGCAAGCGCGTAGTAGAGCGGCGGCGCCGACTCGCTGAAGCCGACCGCTTCCATCGCGTGCCAGAAGCCGTCGCGCAGCACGCGGCTGGCGGTGACGATCTCGTCGTGGTGGTAGGCCTGCACCCCCAGCGTGGCGAAGCGCAGCGTCGCGGCGAGGACGGTCAGCCCGGCGACGATCCAGAAGGTCCGCGAGCGCGCCCGCACCGCCTCGCGAAGCGCCTCATACAACGTCGACAGGTTGCCCCTGCCCAGGGCTTCGGCCGCCTCCATGGTCGCTATCGCTTGAGGGCGGCGTCGATCGCCTTCGAGACCTCGTCGACGTAGACGAACTCCAGGGCGCTGCGCTCGCGCGCGGGAATCTCCGCGACGTCCCCTTCATTTCGCTGCGGCACGATCACCCGCTTGATCCCGGCCCGCTGGGCCGCGAGCGACTTCTCCTTGAGCCCGCCGATCGGCAGCACCTGGCCGGTCAGGGTCACCTCGCCGGTCATCGCGACATCGTTGCGCACCGGTCGGCCGGAGACGAGCGAGGCCAGCGCCACCGTCATCGCCACGCCCGCCGAGGGCCCGTCCTTGGGAACCGCGCCGGCCGGGACGTGGATGTGGATGTCGTGCTCGGCGAACCAGCTCTCATCGAGGCCGGGCGCAATCTCGCCCCAGTTGCCGCGCACGTAGGAGAGCGCCGCCTGCGCCGACTCCTTCATCACGTCGCCGAGCTGGCCGGTGATCGTCAGCTTGCCCGCTCCAGGCATCGCCGTCGCCTCGATGAAGAGCACGTCGCCGCCGGCCGGCGTCCAGGCGAGTCCGGTGGCGACGCCGGGGTCCTTCGTGCGCCGCCGCTGCTCGGCGAAGACGCGACGGCGGCCGAGCATCTCGCGCGCCCGTTTCGCCGAGACCTTCAGCTTGCCCTTGTTCTTGCCCTCGGCGACGTCGCGGGCGACTTTGCGACAGATCGTGCCGACCTGGCGCTCGAGGTTGCGGACGCCGGCCTCGCGCGTGTACTCCTCGACGATCGCGGTCAGGGCCGGGTCGGAGAACTCGATCTGGGAGGGCTTCAATCCGTTGGCCTCGATCTGGCGGGGGACGAGGTAGCGGCGGGCGATGTGGCGCTTCTCCTCCAGCGTGTAGCCGGCCAGCTCGATCGTCTCCATGCGGTCCTGGAGCGGGCCGGGGACCGTGTCGAGGACGTTCGCGGTGGCGATGAAGAGAACCTCGGAGAGATCGAACTCGAGGTCGAGGTAGTGGTCGCGGAAGCTGTCGTTCTGAGCCGGGTCGAGCACCTCGAGCATCGCCGAGGAGGGGTCGCCGCGGAAGTCGGCGCCCATCTTGTCGATCTCGTCGATCATGAAGACGGGGTTGCGCGAGCCGGCGTCGCGCAGGGCGCGGACGATCGTGCCCGGCAGGGCGCCGATGTAGGTGCGGCGGTGACCGCGGATCTCGGCCTCGTCGCGGACGCCGCCGACCGAGATGCGCTCGAACTCGCGGCCCAGAGCCTTGGCGATCGAGCGCCCGAGGCTGGTCTTGCCGACGCCCGGAGGGCCGACGAAGCAGAGGATCGGCCCCGGCGAGTCCGGCTTCAGCTTGCGCACCGCCAGGTACTCGAGGATGCGGTCCTTGACTTTCTCCAGGTCGTAGTGGTCGGCGTCGAGCACCTCGCGCGCGTGGCCGATGTCGAGGTTGTCCTCGGTCCATTTCGACCAGGGCAACTCGACCAGCCACTCGAGGTAGCCGCGGATGACGCCGTGCTCGGCCGCCGCCGGCGGCAGTTTCTCGAGGCGCGAGAGCTCGCGCTCGGCGGCTTTCAGGGCGTGCTCGGGCAATTCGGCCTGCTCGACTTTCTCGCGCAGCTCGTTGACCTCGGCCTGCTGCTCGTCGCCCTCCCCCAACTCGTCCTGGATCGCTTTGAGCTGCTGGCGCAGGAAGAACTCGCGCTGACCTTTGTCGACTTCTGACTGGACCTGGGACTGGATCTGGCTGCCGAGCTGGACCACCTCGAGCTCGCGGGCGAGGATCTGCGAGAGCTGGCGCAGGCGCACGGCGACGTCGACCTCCTCCAGGAGTTGCTGCTTTTCCTCGGTGGCGATCCGCAGCGCGCCGGCGATCAGGTGACCGAGGGCGGCTGGGTCCTCGATGTTGGCCACCGCCATCTGCAACTCCTCGGGCAGATAGGGGATGTGCTCGACGATCTCCGTGAAGGTGCGTTGCACGTTGCGGGTCAGTGCCTCCAGCTCGGGGCCCTCGTCGATCACGTCGGGCAGCTCGGCGATCCGCGCGACCAAGTAGGGCTCCTCGGCGACGTAGGGACCGAGGCGGACGCGTTGGGTGCCCTGGACGAGGATGCGCAGCGTCCCGTCGGGGACTTTGAGCATGCGGGCGACGATGCCGACGACGCCGACTTCGTAGAGCCCGTCCGGAGCCGGCTCCTCGTCCTCGGGATCGCGCGCCGCGACCATCGCCAGCATGCGGTTGGCGCCGAGCACGTCGTCGACCAGCGTGATCGAGCGCTCCTGGCCGACCGCGAGCGGGGTGAGGGTCTCGGGGAAAGTGACCGTCTCGCGCAGCGGCAGCACCGGCAACGCGTCGGGAAGGGGTTGGCTGGCGCGGATCGCGTCCTCGGCGTCGAGCTCGGACTCGACCACTTCGAGGACCGGCGAGCTCTCCATCAGTGCCGCCTCTCGTGAGCGGGAGTCGGCACTACTCGCGCCCGATCGGCACGCGCCGGGTGGATTCGGCCGGATCTTTCAACGGCAGATCGATCCTCAGCACGCCGTCCTCATACGTCGCCTTCGCCCGATCGGCGTCGACGTCGACCTGCAGCTCGACGACACGACGGAACGGCCCCGAAGGGATCTCCACCTGCTGGTACACCCGCCCCTCGGTCTCCTGCACCGGCCGTTCCCCGACGATCGCCAGCTGACGCCCACTGACCTCAATCCCAACCTGCTCCAAATCCACCCCGGCAAGATCCACCTTCACAACAGCGCGCTGCGGTTCGCCGCAGTAGTAGACGTCCACATTGGGAGAGAAGCCCGTACTCCGACGGCTCACATACGTGGTGCGCCCCCAAGCACCACCAAGCATCTGATCCATCTCCCTGCGCATCCGGGCAAAGTTCGCAAAGACGTCACGTTCTGGCATAGACGCAAAACATAGCGGCGCGCGGGTCCTTCGCGAGATTCCGAATCGGCTGATGCACCGGGCGATCGGGGTCGCCTTGACAGTGCCTCGCGAACGCGGCCCTGGCGGGAGATTCTCAGCCGCGAAGCGGCAGCAAATTCCACCGCCGAAGGCGGTGGTGGGCAGCTGGCAAGGCGACCCCGATCGCCCCCGCTTACGCAGGCTGCGCCTGATTGGCCCAGCGGGGCGGGCGCATCAGGAGGACCGGCTGGCGCGGCGGAACGAGACCCTCGGGGCGGTTCGGCCGGAAGGTCGTGCAGGGCTCGTCGAGCTGCAGGGCGCAGAGCTGGTTGCGGCGGAAGTAGCAGTCGTCGCAGGTCGGGGCTTTGGGCTTGCGCGGCACGGCGGGCATCTTGGCAAGGCCGTTGCACTTCCGTGACGCCTGATTCCGCAAAGCGCAACGTTCTTGACACAGAGTCGTCACATCTTCCCCGCGTCTTGCGGGGGTCGGCTTCAGCCGTCGCTACCATTGGGGCCGAATGGAGGCACACGACCGCACCAACAAGCTCGCGGCCTCGCCGCAGCTGTTCGAGAGCGAATTCCTCAACTTCTTCTCGCGAGTCCACCCGGCGATCCCGGCGATCGTCTTCGTGCCCGTGATCGTGGCCATGGAGTGGCTCGGCGTCGATCGCGGTCAGAGCCCCTGGCAGCTGATCCTGCTCAGCCTCGGCGGGGTCGGGATCTGGACGCTGACCGAGTACTGGCTGCACCGGCTCTTTTTCCACTGGGAGCCCGACAACGCCTTCGGCCACCGCATGCACTTCATCATCCACGGCATCCACCACGACCATCCCAACGACAAGATGCGGCTGGTGATGCCCCCGGCGGTCTCGATCCCACTGGCGGCGCTCTTCTTCTTCGCCTTCACGCTGATCTTCGGCACGCCGGCCGCCTACCCGCTCTTCGCCGGCTTCCTCGCCGGCTACCTCTTCTACGACTACACGCACTACTACGTGCACCACTTCGTGCCCAAGAGCGACCTCGGCAAGCGCCTGCGCGAGCAGCACATGCGCCACCACTTCCAGGACCACCGCTACGGCTACGGCGTCTCCTCTCCCCTCTGGGATGTCGTCTTCCGGACGCTGCCCAAAAAGCGCCGCTGACGATTCTCATCGCGGCGACCCACAGCGGCGCCGGAAAGACCACCGCGGCGGCCAGCTTGATCAGCGCACTGCGTGCCCGGGGGCTAACCGTGCAGCCGTTCAAGCTCGGGCCGGACTTCATCGACGGCGCCTACCACGCCGAGGCGGCGGGGCGGCCGACCGTGAATCTCGATCTCTGGATGATGGGCGAGGACGGGATCCGAGATGCCTTTAAACGCTGGTCAAGCGACGCCGACATTGCCGTGATCGAGGCAATGGGCGCCCTATACGACGGCGCCGATGGGACGGGGGCCGGCAGCGCCGCCGAGCTTGCAAAGCTCCTCGACCTGCCGGTTGTTCTCGTCCTCGACGTCTGGGGCATGACCCGAACCGCCGCCGCGATCCTGGAGGGCATGCGGCAGTTCGATCCCGGTCTGCGGCTCGCCGGCTGCATACTCAACCGGGTCGGCAGCGATCGGCACCGGCAGATGGTCGAAACCGCGCTTCCCGACGATCTGCGCCGGCTCGTCCTGGGGGCGATTCCACACGACGCCGATCTGGAGATCCCGGAGCGCCACCTCGGCCTGCTCACGGCGGAGGAGAACGAGGGCGCGAAGCGAGCACGCGGTGCCGCCCAGCAGCGCGCCGGGCAGCTGCTCAACCTCGACCGGCTCAGCTCAATCGCAGGCGCCCCACATGTGGCGCCCAGAGAAAACGTAAAGCCGCCTTCTGCACCGGTGCAAGCCCGAGCGCGCTTGGCGATCGCGCGGGACAGCGCTTTCTGCTTCTACTACGAGGACAACCTGCGCCTGTTGGCCGAGGCCGGCTTTGAGCTCGTGCCGTTCCGGCCGACCCTCGATCCGCGGCTCCCCGCGGACGTGGACGCCGTCTACATCGGCGGCGGCTACCCGGAGAGCTTCGGCGCGGACCTCGCGGCCAATGCCTCCCTGGCCGCCGAGCTGCGCGAGCATGCCGGCGGCGGAGCGCCGATCTACGCCGAGTGCGGCGGCCTCGTCTACCTGTCGCGCTCGCTCACCGACTTCGACGGCGTCAGCCACGAGATGAGCGGAGTCCTGCCGCTGGACGTGGCGATGGACAGCAGGTACCTCGCGATCTCCTACGTCGAGGCCACGACCCGTATCGCCTCGCCCCTTGGCGAGGTCGGCACCATCGCCCGCGGCCAGGAGTTCCATCAGTCCCGAGTCATCAGAACCGATTTGGAGCCTGGGCTCTTCGAGCTGACTACGAGCGAGGGAGAGACGCGTCGCGACGGCTATCTCCAGGGTGGCGTTCTTGCCAGCTACGTCCATTTGCACCTCCGCTCTGCCCCAGGTATCGCCGACAGCCTGCTGGAGGCTGCGCTCGGCGCCAAGTGAGATGCATCAGCGGCCGTAATCGGGGGCGACAGCCCGTCGCCGATGCCGCAAAGCGATCTCCAGCTCGAAGCGGGCGTCAGGGTCCTCCAACTGGTCGCCGAGCAGCTCGCGCAGGCGGGCGGTGCGGTAGCGGGCGGTCTGCGGATGCACGTGGAGCGCCTCGGCCATCGCCACGGCGTTGCCCTCGTGGCGGACGTAGGCGAGGGCGGTCTCCCCCATCCGCTCGCGGGCCTTCTCGGTGAGCGACTCGAGCGGCGCAAGGCGGCGAGCCGCGATCCGGGCGGCAAGCGCGCTTCCCTCGAAGAGGAGCAGATCGGCGAGGTTATCCTCGGCGGAAGCGAGGCCGGGAACGGGCAGGGCACCCGCCTGCACCGCGCGCAGCGTCGCCTTTGCCAGGGCCCAGGAGGCAGACAGCTCGCCGAGCGTTCCGGCGGGACCGATCGCGACGGGGAAGCCGGTGGCCGCCTGCTCCAGCGACGCGGCGCGTCCGGGCCCGTCGGGGTCGGGGAAGAGGATGCAACCGCCGTCGTCGAGGACCGTCACCAGCGAATCCGCCGGCAACCGCCTTGCAACCGACCCCAGGGCCGCCTCGGGAAGAGCAAGAGCCGCGGCGCGGCGCGGCAGGGCCCAGCCGGCGAGCTGTGCCGCGGTGCGAATGTCCGCCTGCTCGGCCGGTGGCACGCGCACGAGCAGCGCCGCCAGCTCGGCGGTGCGTCGCCGCCGCTCGTCGTCCAGCTCCGCCTGCGCCTCGGCGTAGCCCTCGACCGAGTCGGCGGAGAGTTCGTCGATATAGGCGAAGATCGCCTCGGCGAGCAGACCGAGGACCTCGGCGTCGAGATCCGCTTCCCGGCCGGCAAGCGAGAGTCGCCGCCAGGCCACCCGGGCGCCGACCCGGTAGGCGGCCTGCAGCGAATCCAGACTGCGACCCTGGCGCAGCTCGCCCCGACCGAGCTCGACATAGACCTCGCGACCACCCCGACCGGCCGCCGGATCGCGAATCAGAGCGACGAACTGGCGCAACGCCTCGCTCACCCCCCTTCGCACCCCGCGTCCGAAGTTTCCCTCGAGCGGCCGGGCGTAACCGGGTACCTCGCGGGCGATCGCGGCGAGGATCTCGGCGGTCGCGACGTCCAGCTCGGGCTCGACCACGTCGGCGACCCGGAGGGGAAGAGCACGCCAGGCCTCGGTTTCGAGCGATTTTGTCATCTGGCTGACAAATATTGGCAGAAATAAGTTGCCTAGTGCCTAAAAGATCTCACTAAAGGCAGCGTAGATTGCCGCCCATGCACTCAGAGATGGGCAGAGCCGAGAAGATCGCCAATCTGGGCGCCGTGGTGTTCCCGTTCGTCGCGACGGTGACCGCGGCCGTGCTCTTCTGGAACCGCCTTGTCAGCCCGCTCGACCTGCTCATCGCCGCGACGATGTATCTCTTCACCGCCATAGGGATCACGGTCGGCTATCACCGTTTACTCACCCACCGTTCCTTTCAGACCGCGAAACCCGTGGAGTACCTGTTTGCCGTTCTGGGATCGATGGCGGTACAGGGCCCCGTCATCTCCTGGGTCGCGGACCATCGCAAGCACCACGCCCACACCGACAGGGACGGCGATCCACACAGTCCGCATGTCGGACACGACGGTGGCGTGGGCGGCGTACTGGCAGGCCTATGGCACGCTCACACCGGCTGGCTGATGTCCACCCAGGGGCGGGCCGATTGGAAGCGATACGCGCCGGACCTCTACGAGGACCCGGGGATGCGAACGATCAGCCGTCGCTTCGTTCCACTTCTACTCGCCGGGCTTGCGCTGCCCGCGCTCGCCGGCTATCTGGTCAGCGGTACCGTCGCGGGCGCCGCGACAGGCCTGCTCTGGGGCGGTCTGGTGCGGATCTTCTTCGTCCATCACGTCACCTGGAGCGTCAATTCCGTGTGTCATTTCCTTGGCAGCAGGCGCTTCGACACCGACGATCGCTCCACCAACGTGTTCTGGCTTGCCCTGCCATCTCTGGGCGAGTCCTGGCACCACAACCACCACGCGTTCCCCCGCTCAGCCGTACACGGACTGAAGCGCTGGGAGATGGATCCTTCCGCGTTGATCATTGCCGCATTGGAGAAGGTCGGACTTGCCCGGAACGTGGTGCGAATCTCACCCGAGCGACAAGCCGAACGCGCCGCCTGACACTCCCAGACTTTCGAAGTCTGTCTAAATAGTCAGTGTGCAATAGGCCAATTCGGCCATACCGCTGCTCGTAGTGACAGTGCGTCTGCGAGACTGCCGTTTTGGACTGTGCAACACTGCGGTTCGCAATAACTTGCTTACCAGTATTCGGTGCGCAAAGTGCGACCGGACGAAAGGAACGAGATGCCAAGCACCACTCACGTACTCGACGAAGCCCGCGATCTGGTTATGAAGCGCCTTGCCGAGTTGGATGACGAGCGCAAGCGCCTCGAGCGCGCCCTCGCCGAGCTGGGCGGGAAAGTGACCAGCCGCGTCGGTCGCCGCCCGGGCCGTCCGCCGGGCTCGGGGACGAAAAAAGCTGCCGGCCGTTCGCCCGGTCGTCCGAAAAAACGGCGTCGTCGCAGTGGCACCCGTGCCGATCAGGCGGTCGCCTTGGTCGAGGGTAGCCCGGGCATCAGCGCGTCGGATATCGCCAAACAGATGAAAATCAAGCCGAACTACCTGTACCGGGTCTTGGGTGACCTCGAGAAAGAAGGTCGCGTCAAGAAGAAAGGGCGCCAGTACTTCCCCTCTAAATAGGGGTTGCTGGACGGGCCGGATCCGGCAGGGCTTTCACTTAACTTCTTTCGGTGGAACGCGGTTTGGGCTGTCGCCCGAAGCCGACACCGAAAAAGTACAAGACGTTTCAGCCCTACCGGATCCGGCCTGATTTAAGCGCCGACTGGACGACCGCCTGGCGCACTTTCGTCGCCGCTGTAGGTGCGGTTAGACCAGGCCCAGGTTGCTGACTGCCTGGCGCTCTTCTTTTAGCTCGTTGATGGTGGCGTCGATTCGGGGGCGGGAGAAGTCTGGGATGTCGAGTCCCTCGACGATCTTCCACTCTCCGTTCGAGCAGCTGCAGGGGTGGCCTGCCACCACGCCCTCCTCGATCCCGTAGGAGCCGTCGGAGGGGACGCCCATCGAGACCCAGTCGCCCTCGGCGGTACCGAGGACCCAGTCGTGGACGTGGTCGATCGCGGCGTTGGCCGCGGAGGCGGCGCTGGAGGCGCCGCGGGCGTCGATGATCTCGGCGCCGCGCTTGGCGACCCGCGGGATGAACTCGCCGCCGATCCAGGCCTCATCGTCGACCGCATCCCAAGCACTGGCGCCGTCGACCTTGGCGTTGACCAGGTCCGGGTACTGCGTGGTCGAGTGATTGCCCCAGACCGTCATGTTGCTGACGCTGGAGACCGGCTTGCCGAGCTTGTTGGCGAGCTGCGCGATCGCCCGGTTGTGATCGAGGCGCATCATCGCGGTGAAACGCTCCCGCGGCACCCCGTCGGCGTTCGACATCGCGATCAGGCAGTTGGTGTTGGCCGGGTTGCCGACCACCAGCACGCGCACGTCATCGGCGGCCCCGGCGGCGATCGCTTCGCCCTGCGGCTTGAAGATGCCGCCGTTAGCCTCGAGCAGGTCGGCGCGCTCCATTCCCGGCCCACGCGGGCGGGCGCCGACCAGCAGGCCGACGTTGCAGCCCTCGAACGCCGCCTTGGCGTCGTCGAAGATGTCGATCCTGCGCAGCAGCGGGAAGGCGCAGTCGTCGAGCTCCATCGCGGTGCCCTCGGCGGCGGTGACCGCATCTGGGATCTCGAGCAAGCTCAACTCGACCGGGGTGTCGGGTCCGAGCATCTGGCCGCTGGCGATGCGGAAGAGCAGGGCGTAGCCGATCTGGCCGGCGGCGCCGGTAACGGTGACTTTGACGGGGGTGCTCACGTAATCGTCTCCTGAAGTCGTGGGTTTTTCCGCCGATGGGCCGAAAACCGGCCTATACGTCCTGTTTTCGGCCCATCGGCACTGGAAGCTAAGACATCGCGCTCTGCAGGCGCTCGTCGATGGCGGCGAGGAACTCCTGCGTGGTGAGGAACTGCTGGTCGGGACCGACGAGGAGCGCCAGGTCTTTGGTCATCTTGCCGCTCTCGACCGTCTCGATGCAAACCTGCTCCAGCGTCGCAGCGAAGCGCGAGACCTCCGGGGTCTGGTCGAGACGGCCGCGGGCGGCGAGGCCGCGCGTCCAGGCAAAGATCGAAGCGATCGGGTTGGTGGAGGTCGGTTCGCCCTGTTGGTGCCGGCGGTAGTGTCGGGTGACGGTCCCGTGCGCCGCCTCGGCCTCGACCGTCCTGCCGTCGGGGCTCATCAGGACGCTGGTCATCAGCCCCAGCGAACCGAACCCCTGCGCGACGGTGTCGGACTGGACGTCGCCGTCGTAGTTCTTGCAGGCCCAGACGTAGCCGCCTTCCCACTTCAGCGCGGCGGCGACCATGTCATCGATCAGGCGGTGTTCGTAGGAGATCCCCTTCGCCTCGAACTCGGCCCTGAACTCGTTCTCGTACACCTCGGCGAAGAGGTCCTTGAAGCGGCCATCGTATTTCTTGAGGATCGTGTTCTTGGTCGAGAGGTAGACCGGGTAGCCGCGATCGAGCCCGTAGCGCATCGATGCGCGGGCGAAGTCCCGGATCGAGGCGTCGAGGTTGTACATCGCCATCGCTATCCCCCCGCCCGGGAAGTCGTACACATCCAGCTCAACGGGCTCGGAGCCGTCCTTGGGGGTGTAGGTCAGGGTCAGCGTCCCCTCGCCGGGGACGACCATGTCGGTGGCGCGGTACTGGTCGCCGAAGGCATGGCGGCCGATCACGATCGGCTTGGTCCAACCCGGGACCAGGCGGGGGATGTTGGAGATCACGATCGGCTCGCGGAAGATGACCCCGCCGAGGATGTTACGGATCGTGCCGTTCGGCGAGCGGTACATCTCCTTGAGGTCGAACTCATCGACCCGCGCCTCGTCCGGCGTGATCGTCGCGCACTTGACGCCGACCCCGTGCAGCTTGATCGCCTCGGCCGCTTCGACGGTGACCCGGTCTTCGCTCGCGTCGCGGCTCTCGATCCCGAGGTCGAAATAGTCGAGCTCGAGGTCGAGATAGGGAAGGACCAGTTGCTCTTTGATGAACGACCAGATGATCCGGGTCATCTCGTCGCCGTCGAGCTCGACGACCGGGTTCTTGACTTTGATCTTCGCCGCCATCCGCGCGGCGATGCTATCGACGCAGGCCTTCGAGCAGGTCGACGATCACGGCCTCGGAGCGCTCGCGGGCCGCACTCCGGTCCTCGGCGACGACGATCAGCATCGCCGCCTCGATCAGGGCGCCGAGCAGCGCATGGGCGGTCGTCTCCGGGTCGCGGGGGGGCAGTTCGCCGGCCTCTATCGCGGCGCCCACCAGAGCTACCGCAAGCCCGATCCCGAGGCCCTTCGCCGCCTCGCGCCAACCCTCCCAGCCGAGCACCGCGCGGCTCTGGGTCAAGCCGATGCGGCGCAGCTCTTCGTCGGTCTCGCAGCGGCGCAGATATGCCGACGTCGTGAACTCGAGCGCTTCGAGGGGCCCCACCCCGTCCGGCATCTCACTCGCGATCCGCTCCATGAGCCGGCGCTCGCTCGCGTCGAAGACAGCCCGGAACAGATCCAGCTTCGAAGGAAAATGGTGATAGAGCGCCCCGCGGCTCACGCCCGAGCGTCGGAGGATCTCCCCGGTCGAGACTTCGTCGTAATCCCGCTCCATGAACAGGTCGTGGGCCGCCTCGACCAGGGCCTCCCGGGCCCCCTCGCTGGGCCGGCCGGGCGCTCTCTTGACCTCCGCCTCGATGTCGGCCATTATAGATACCAACTCTTAGTCTGTAACCATCGCCCAAACGCGAGGAGGAGTCAGGAATGAAGACGTACGTGATCCGCAGGGAGAAGGCCTGGCAGAACGCCGAAGAGCTGGAGGCCACCGCCGGCCGCTCCAAAGACGTCGCCGAGAGCGACTTCCCCGATGACATCAGCTGGATCCGCAGTTACGTGATCGCCGAGCCCGGCGGCACCCTGGGCACCGTCTGCATCTACCAGGCGAGCAGCGTCGAGGCCGTTCGCGAGCACGCCGCGCGGGTCGACATGCCGGCCGACGAGATCCTCGAGGTCGCCGACACGGTGATCATCCGCCCCGATCCGGAGCCGCAGGCCGCGTCGGCCTGACAGCAGGCGGCTCTCCTGCGAGAATAGGTGCGTGGCCACCACCGAGCGCAGGACTGCCCAGACGCACGAGGTCTTCAACCAGGCGACCCCGCTGGAGGACTACAACTCCTTCGACGCCGACACCGTGCTCGGCGAGGCGCTGCGGCGCGAGGGAGGCGGCTGGGCCGAGGAGAAGGCGCGCGAGCTGGGGGCGATCTGCGGCTCGGCACAGACGATCCGCTGGGGCTTCGAGGCAAACGAGCGCAAGCCCGAGCTGCGCACCCACGACCGCTACGGCCACCGTGTCGACGAGGTCGAGTTCGACAGCTCCTGGCATGAACTGATGCGGATCGGGGTCGACCAGGGCCTGCACGCGGCCCCCTGGCGCGAGCCGGGCCCCGGCGCCCACGTCGCCCGCGCGGCGATGTTCACCCTCTTGATGCAGGCGGAGAGCGGCGTCGGCTGCCCGATCTCGATGACCTACTCGGCGATCCCGGCGCTGCGCAAGCAG
Source organism: uncultured Solirubrobacterales bacterium (assembly GCA_963837695.1). Taxonomy (GTDB): domain Bacteria; phylum Actinomycetota; class Thermoleophilia; order Solirubrobacterales; family 70-9; genus VRUE01. Next base: position 118,590 of record CAWINZ010000005.1, read on the forward strand.
CCCGAGCTGGCCGATGAGTGGGAGTCGCGCTTCCTCTCGCTCGACTACGACGAGCGCTCGCTGCCCGCCGAGCGCAAGCGCGGCTCCCTCTGCGGGATGGCGATGACCGAGAAGCAGGGCGGCTCCGACGTGCGCGCCAACACCACGACTGCAACCCCGCTGAACGGAGGCGGACCTGGAGCCGAGTACGAGTTGGTCGGCCACAAGTGGTTCTGCTCGGCGCCGATGTGCGACGCCTTCCTCGTCCTCGCCCAGACCGACTCGGGCATCTCCTGCTTCCTGATGCCGCGCTGGACGCCGGACGGCGAGCGCAACGGCTTCCAGATCCAGCGGCTCAAGGACAAGCTCGGCAACCGCTCCAACGCCTCCTCGGAGCTCGAGTTCCGCGGCGCCTGGGCGCGCATGGTCGGCGAAGAGGGCCGCGGCGTGCCGACGATCATCGAGATGGTCAACCACACCCGGCTCGACTGCGCGATCGGCGCCGCGACCGGCATGCGGGCCGGAGTCGCGCAGGCGCTCAACCACGTATCCCAGCGCTCCGCCTTCGGCAAGGAGCTGATCGAGCAGCCGCTGATGCGCAATGTCCTCGCCGACCTCTGCGTCGAGTCCGAGGCGGCGACGATCGCGGCGATGCGCCTCGCCCGCTCCTACGACGAGGTCTCCGCGGGCGACGAGAATGCCGCCGAGTTCCGCCGCCTCGCCAACCCGGTGCTCAAGTACTGGATGTGCAAGCGGGCGCCATGGCACGCGGTCGAGTGCCTCGAGTGCCTCGGTGGCAACGGCTACGTCGAGGAGTCCGGCCTGCCCCGCCTCTACCGCGAGGCGCCGCTCGCCTCGATCTGGGAGGGCTCGGGCAACGTGCAGTGCCTCGACGTGCTGCGGGCGATGGTCAAGGACCCGACCTCGGTCGAGGCCTTCTTCGCGGAGGTGTTGGAGGGCGCCGGCGCAGAACCGAAGCTCGACGCCTACGCCTCCTCGCTGCGGTCCGAGATCCCCGGCGACATCGAGACGATCGAGTCGCGGGCGCGGCGGATCGTCGAAAAGATGGCGCTTGCCCTGCAGGCCTCACTGCTGGTGCGCTACGGCGACCCAGCTGTGGCCGATGCCTTCTGCGCGTCACGGCTGTCAGGCGACTGGGGGAATGCGTTCGGCACGCTGCCTGCGGGAACCGATTTCGGTCGCATTATTGAGCGACATCAGCCCGTGTCTTAGAGAGGTCGGGTAGGGCCTCCACTTAACTTTTTCGGTGGGCGTGGTTGGGCTGACGCCCGTCACCCCACACCGAAAAAGTACAAGACGTTCCGGCCCTACCCGACCTCTCTAACTCGCGGCGTCTCTCAAGGCACGGCCTACCTGCTCGGCGGTGATGACACCGGAGAGCTTGCCATCGGCGTCGACCGCGAAGACGGCGCCGAAGCGGCGCAGGGAACGGTTGGCGAGAAGGGTGTCCAGGGGGGCGTCGTCGCGGACCTGGAAGGTGCCGTCATCGCGCTCCAGGACGTCGGCGACGAGCGATGTGGTGCGGGAGGTCTCCGGAACCTCGTCGGCTTTGTCGCGGACGACGAGGCCGAGGAAGCGGTGGGCCGGGTCGATCACCGGGAACCAGGGCCAGCGGTAGCGGAGGAAGTACTCGTCGAGGGCCTGCTCGACCGTGAGCTGGTCGGAGATCGTCACCGGCTCGCGGTCCATGATGTCGGAGACGACAAGCTTGCTGATCCCGCTGGTGATCGCGGTCTGGGCGGTGGCCGCCCGGGCCGAGCCGTTGACGACGAAGCCGATCAGGGCGAGCCAGACACCGCCGAAGACGTAGCCGTCGAAGACCAAGAGCAGGCCGGCGCCGACAAAGAGATAGCCGAAGACACGGCCGAGGTTGGCGGCGAAGCGGGTCGCCGAGGCGCGGTTTCCCGTCTTCCACCAGGCGATCGCCCGGACAATCCGACCGCCGTCCATGGGGAAGGCCGGCAGCAGGTTGAAGACGAGTACGAGAAGGTTGATCGAGGCCAGCCAGGCGACCATCGCGAGGACGCCCGAGGTGCCGCTGTTGCTCTCCACAAGGGCGGCTTTGCGGAACTCGTCCCAGCCGGCGGTGCCGAGGCCGATCGCGGTGAGAACGATGACCAGCGCGAGCGTCACCAGCGGACCGGCGATCGCCACCTCAAACTCGGTCCGCGGCGAGTCCGATTCGCGATTCATCCGCGCCATCCCGCCGAAGATCCATAGCTGGATGCTGGAGATGCCGATTCCCCTGCGCAGCGCGACCATCGCGTGGCCGAGCTCGTGCAGGACGATCGAGCCGAAGAAGCCGACGGCGCTGAGCAGGGCCAGCAGGAAGGGCGTCGAGGCGGAGCTGCTCTCACCGAGCACGTCGCCGTAGAACTGCGAGAGCCAGAAGATGACGAGGAAGAGGACGAAGAACCAGGACCAGTCGACCGCTATGCGGATGCCGCGGACGTGGAACAGCGTTATTGGTTTGCCGCCGAACATTTGGCTTTCAATGGTACGGGGAGGCCCGGGTGGGGGTTCCACTTAACTTTTTCGGTGGATCGCCGATGGGCTATCGCCCGGACGCCGGCACCGAAAAAGTACAAGACGTTTCACCCCCACCCGGGCCTCCCCGTATAGGTTCGGGCGATGTCGGTGGACAAAGACAGGTTGAGGAGCTGGTTGGAGGAGCTGGAGAAGATCGATCGGCCCTCTGCTTCGGAGGGGGAGCGGCGGGCTGCTGAGTGGTTGGTGGGGCGGTTTGGGGAGCTTGGGGTGGGGGCGCGGATCGAGGCTGAGCCTGCCCATGGGACCTACTGGTGGCCGCTGGGGATCGGGGCGGTGCTTGGGGCGCTCGGGGGGATGCTTGGCCTGCGCGGGAGGCGGCTGCTTGGCGGCGCCCTGGCCGGGGCTGCCGCGGCCGGCATGGCGTCCGACTTCCCGCCCGGCAAACGGCTGTTGCGTCGCCTGCTCCCCCGCCGCACCACGTACAACGTCCTCTGCGAGCTGGGCCCCGCCGACGCGGAGCGGACCGTCGTCGTCATCGCCCACCACGATGCCGCCCACTCCGGCCTCGTCTTCCACCCCGAGCTGCCCGACATCGCCGATCGCCTGGGCCTGATCGAGCGCACCGACACCAGCCCGGCGCTGATGGCTCCCGTGGTCGGCGGCCCGGTGTTAGCCGCGCTCGGCGCGCTCACCGGCAGGCGGCTGCTCGCCAAGCTGGGCATCTTCCTCGGCCTCGGCTCTGCCGCGGCGATGGCCGAGATCGGCTCCCGCAAGGTCGTCCCCGGCGCCAACGACAACGGCACCGCGGTCGTCTCGCTGCTCGCCCTGGCCGAGCAGCTGAGCGAGCGCCCGCCGGAGAACCTGCGGGTGATCCTGCTCTCGGTCGGCTCGGAGGAGTCCTTCAGCGAGGGCATCAAGGCCTTCGGCGAGCGCCACTTCCCCCAGCTCCCCCGCGAGAGCACCTTCTTCCTCTGTCTCGAGTCGGTCGGCTCCCCGCATCTGCTGGTCCTGCGCGGCGAGGGCTTCCTCAAGATGCGCGAGTACCCCGCTCGTTCGTTGGCCCTGATGGACGGCCTGGCCGAGCAGCTCGACATCGACCTCTTCCCCAACCTGCGCCTGCGCAGCGGCACCGACGGGCTCGAGCCGCTCGCGGCCGGCTATGAGACCGCGGTCCTCTGCAGCTGCACCGACCTCAAGCAGCCTGCCAACTACCACTGGTGGCACGACCTCGCCGAGAACGTCAACTTCGACACCGTCGCCGAAGGCATCCGCCTCAGCGAAGCGGCCATCCGCCGCCTCGACCAGCGCTGGCTCTGAGGCCGACGGGCCTAAATCCGGTCTATATCACCGGAAATCGGCCCGTCGGCGGGTTGTTTGAATCCCGACTGCGGGGTCGGATTTACGCTCTATAGAGTCCGCGCTCGTGCCCACTCATGACGTATTGGTGATCGGCGCCGGACTTGCCGGACAGAGGGCCGCATTGGCCGCCGCCGAGCAGGGAGTCTCGGTCGGGATCCTCAGCAAGGTCCACCCGGTCCGCTCGCACTCCAACGCCGCTCAGGGCGGGATCAACGCCGCGCTCAACCCCGGCGACTCCTGGGAGTCGCACGCCTTCGACACGGTCAAGGGCTCCGACTACCTGGGCGACCAGGACGCAATCTCGATCATGTGCGAAGAGGCGCCGGAGGAGATCCTCCACCTCGAGCACCTCGGCGTCACCTTCCACCGCAACGAGGAGGGCAAGCTCGGCACCCGCGCCTTCGGCGGCGCCTCGGCCGCCCGCACCTACTACGTCGCCGACATCACCGGCCAGGCGATCATGCACGTGCTCTACGAGCAGCTGATGAAGTACTCCGACGCGGTCGCCCGCTACGAGGAGTGGTTCTGCACCGCCCTGGCGATGGACGAGCAGGGCGAGTGCTGCGGCGTCGTCACCCGCAACGTCGCCGACGGCTCGATGCAGCTGTTCACGGCGAAGTCGGTGATCCTCGCCTGCGGCGGCAACGGCCAGGCCTGGAAGCCGACCACCAACGCGCTGATCTGTACCGGCGACGGGATCGCGATGGCCTACCGGGCGGGGGCCAAGCTGATGGACATGGAGATGATCCAGTACCACCCGACGACGCTGGCCGGCAAGGGCTTCCTGATCACCGAGGGCGCCCGCGGCGAGGGCGCGCACCTGCTCAACGCCAAGGGCGAGCGCTTCATGGAGCGCTACGCGCCGAACAAGATGGAACTCGCCTCGCGCGACGTCGTCTCCCGCGCCGAGCAGACCGAGATCGACGAGGGCCGTGGCTTCCCCGACGGGACCGTCGCGCTCGACATCACCGTGGTGCCGAAGAAGCGCATCCACGAGGCGCTGCGCGAGATCGTCCTCGTCGGCCGCGACTTCGCCGGCGTCGACATCACCAAGGAACCGATCCGGATCAAGCCCGGCAACCACTACACGATGGGCGGCGTCAAGACCGACGTCGACGGCCGCACCGAGGTCCCCGGCCTCTACGCCGCCGGCGAGACCGCCTGCGTCTCGGTCCACGGGGGCAACCGGCTCGGCGCCAACTCGCTGCTCGACACGCTGATCTTCGGCCGCCGCTCCGGCGTCGACGCCGCCGCCCGCGCCAAGCGGATCGAGGGGTCGCGGCCGTCGGGGGGGACGCTGGAGACCGAGCAGGCGACGATCGACGCGATCTCCGCCCGTGAGAAAGGCTCCGGCCGCCGCGTCTCGGAGATCAAGCTCGACCTCGGCACGGTGATGGACAAGCAGGTCGCCGTCTTCCGCGACGAGGCCGGCATCCAGGGGGCGCTGGAGAAGGTCCGCCAACTCAAGGAGGAGGCCGAGTCCGCCTACATCGACGACAAGGGCAGCGTCTTCAACCAGGACCTGCTGGGGGCGATCGAGCTCGGCTACATGCTCGACAACGCCGAATGCACCTGCGTCGCCGCGCTCGAGCGTAAGGAGAGCCGCGGCGCCCAGTACAGAACCGACTTCCCCGAGCGCAACGACGCCGAGTGGCTCAAACACATCGACCTGCAGCAGGGCGATGAGGAGCCGGAGATCTCATACTCAGAGGTAACGATCACCCAGTGGGAACCCGAAGAGAGGAAGTACTAGGACCATGGCCGAGTACACCTTGAAAGTCCGCCGCTACCTACCGGAGAGCGGCGAGGGGGCCTTCTGGGAGGAGTTCAAGGTCGACCTCGACCCCTCGCTCTCGGTCCTCGACGGCATCCTCCAGGCAAAGGATCGCGACGACGGCTCGCTCTCGGTCCGCTGTTCCTGCCGGGCGGCGATCTGCGGCTCCTGCGGGATGAAGATCAACGGCCAGTCCGGCCTCGGCTGCAAGACGCAGATCGGCGAGGCCCAGGAGCTCGCCGATAAGAAGGCGAGCGTCAGCGGCAACGGCGAGGGCACGCCGGCGATCGTCGTCGAGCCGATGGGGAACATGCCGGTGGTCAAGGATCTGATCACCGACATGGAGTCGACTCACTGGGAGAAGATCCGCCGGGTCACCCCGTGGCTCCTTCCCCACGGCGAGGCGCCCGAGCGCGAGTACGTGGTCGAGCCCGAGTCGATGATCGACATCACCCAGTCGATGGCCTGCATCCAGTGCGGCGCCTGCGTCTCCTCCTGCCTCTCGATGGAAGCCGACCCCGACTTCATCGGCCCCGCCGCCCTGGCCAAGGCCTACCGCTTCGTCGGCGACCCACGTGACGCCGAGACCAAGGAGCGCCTCCACGACCTGGCCGAGGACCCCCACGGGATCTACGACTGCACCCACTGCTTCAGCTGCATCGACGCCTGTCCGAAGGGCGTCGCGCCGATGGACCAGATCATGCGCCTGCGCCGCAAGGCCGGCGAGGAGGGAATCGACGACCCCCACAACGGCCACAACCACGAGATCGCCTTCACGAAGATCATCGAGAAGAAGGGCACGCTCGACGAGGCGCTGCTCCAGCAGGAGTCCTACGCTCCCGGGGTAAAGGGCAAGCTGAAACCCAGCAAGGGAGCAATCGAAGGCCTGGGCAAGTCGCTGCCCACGGTGCTGCGCGCGATCAAAAGCGGCAAGGCCCGCTCGCTGTCGAAGCTGATCCCCGGCGTCCACCCGAAGCTGCCCGGCGGCGCCCAGGACGACGTCAAGGCGATCTACAAGCACGCCGAGGAGCATCGCGAGGAATTCAACATCTACATCACGGGCGAGGAGGACGTCGAGCCCGAGCCCGACGAGACCGAGACGGAGGAGAAGGTATGAAGCTCGCCTACTGGCCAGGCTGCGTCTCGCGCGGCTTCACCTCCGAGCTGCACGGCTCGATGGCGTTCACGGCGGAGAAGCTCGGGATCGAGCTGGTCGAACTCGACCGCGCCAACTGCTGCGGCGCCGGCGTGATCGCCGAGCACAACCAGGAGCTCGCCGACACGCTCAACGCGCGCACCTTCGCGCTCGCCCAACAGACCGGCCTGGCGATGATGAACATCTGCTCGACCTGCCAGGGGGCGCAGTCGGAGTGCCAACAACGACTCGACGCCGATTCCTCCTACCGCGCCCACATCAACGAGGTGCTGAGCGGCCAGGGGCTCGCCTACGAGAAGGGCAAGGACGGCTTCACCAACAAAAACTTCCTCTGGCTGCTGGTCGAGGACTACGGGCTCGACAAGCTCGCCGAGAAGGTCGCGCGGCCGCTCTCCGGGCTGCGCGTCGGCCCCTTCTACGGTTGCTACGTCGTCCGCCCCAAGGAGCGGCTCGGCTACGACGAGTTCCCCGACCGCGACATCTACCTGGAGAAGGTGATCGAGGCGCTGGGGGGCGAGGTCGTCGAGTACGACGGCGCCCGCAAATGCTGCGGCTTCCCGGTGATCACGATGAACAAAGAGACCTCGCTGCGCCAGGCCGGCACCCACGTCGGCGACGCGATCGACGCCAGCGCCGACTGCCTGGTCACGCCCTGCCCGCTCTGCCACCTCAACCTCGACATGCAGCAGCCCGACGCGGCCAAGGTCGTCAACCGCGACCTCGGCCTCGCCGTCCTGCACCTGCCCCAGCTCGTCGGCCTCGCCCTCGGCGGCGAGCCCAAGCAGCTCGGCATGAGCAAGCACATCGCCTCGACCGGCTGGGTCGAGGAGCGGCTCACCGGCGTGCCCGCCTGAATCTCCTCGTTTCGCACCACAATAGGTGCATTAACTTGAATTAGGGGGCTAATGCTCTAAAATCGGTGCATCGTGCCGATTTCAGAGCAAGATGGTGACGAAGCGATCCTGGCGGAGCTCGGCGGTCGCCTGCGGGCGCTGCGACTGCGTCGCAACGTCAGCCAACAGGAACTCGCCGACGAGGCCAGCGTCGGGCGAATGACGGTGCAGCGGCTGGAGCAGGGCGGCTCGGCCTCGCTGACCAGCGTGATCCGCCTGCTGCGCGCGCTCGGAGCGACCGAGGGGCTCGAGCAGTTGATCCCCGCCCCCGCCCCGACCCCGATCGACGCCTTGGAGCGCGAAGGACGGCAGCGACAGCGGGCCCGCTCCACGCGGGCCGGGCGCGTGGAGTCGCGGGGCGCCTGGCGCTGGGGCGACGAACCGCCCGCGGGTGGCGCTTGAGCACACTCGCCGAGGTGCGCCTCTGGGGCAGCCGGATCGGCGCGCTCTCGCTGGCCGACGGCGAGCGCGCCGCCGGCTTCGAATACGACGAGGCGTTCGCCGCGAGCGGGATCGAGGTCGCGCCGCTGCTGATGCCGCTCGCCGCCTCGCGCGCCTACCGCTTCCCGGGTCTCGCGATCGAAAGCTTCGGCGGCCTGCCGGGGCTGCTCGCCGACTCGCTTCCGGACCGCTACGGAAACGCCCTGATCGACGCCTGGCTGGCGACCCGCGGCCGCACGCCGGAGAGCTTCAACTCGGTCGAGCGTCTCTGTTACATCGGCAGGCGGGGCATGGGCGCGCTCGAGTTCAAGCCGGCGCGCGGCCCGCGACCAGCGAAGAGCCATGTCGTCGACGTCGAAGCCCTGGTCGAACTAGCCGCGGAGGTGATGGCCCGGCGAGAGGATCTGGCGGTCTCACTCGCCCGACCCGGCAAGCGCGAAGCGCTGCGCGAGATCCTCCGTGTCGGCAGCTCAGCCGGCGGCGCCCGGCCGAAGGCACTGATCGCGCTCGACCCCGAGAGCGGCGAAGTGCGCTCCGGCCAGCTCGACGCCGAGCCTGGCTTCGAGCACTGGATCCTCAAGTTCGACGGCGTCGACGACAAGAGCCGCGACCTCGGCGCGACCCGCGGCTACGGCGCGATCGAGCTGGCCTACTCGTGGATGGCGAGGCGGGCGGGGATCGAGATGAGCGAGTGCAGGCTGCTCGAGGAGGGCGACCGGCGCCACTTCATGACGCGGCGCTTCGACCGCACCGCGGACGGCGACAAGCTCCACATGCAGTCGCTGGCCGCGCTCGCCCACCTCGACCTCAACCAGCCCGGCGCGAGCTCCTACGAGCAGGCCTTTCAGGTAATCCACCGCCTGGGCCTGAGCCACGACGCGACCGCGCAGCAGTTCCGCCGCATGGCCTTCAACGTCGTCGCCCGCAACCAGGACGACCACGTCAAGAACATCGCGTTTCTGATGGACCGGGCGGGCGAATGGTCACTCTCCCCCGCCTTCGACCTCGTCTACTCCTACAACCCGGCGGGTCGCTGGACCGCGCAGCACCAGATGTCGATCAACGGCAGGCTCGACCGCTTCACGGTTGCCGATCTGCGCGCCGCCGCCGAGCCGGCGCGGCTCAAGCGCGGCCAGGCGGAGCGCATCCTCGGTGAGGTTGTCGACGCCGTCAGAGCCTGGCCGGAGCTGGCGGCGGAGGCGGGCGTGGATGAGGAGAGGGCGGCCGAGATCGGCGCCACCCACCGACTCAGGCTGCGTTAGTGTTCGTCGCGGTGAGCCGGGAAGCCTGGTCGGCAACACTCGTCGTCGATCCCGAAAGGCCTGAATGGCAATCGCGGTAGCCACCTTCCTGATCGTCCTGGCAATCATCGCCAGCGAGAAGATGCACCGCACCAACATCGCCCTGCTGGGGGCGGCGGTGGTCGTCCTCTTCGTCGGCGACTTCTCCCAGGAGCAGGCGATCGAGGCGGTCGACTTCAACACGATCGGGCTGCTCGTCGGGATGATGATCCTCGTCTACCTGACCCAGCAGACCGGCGTCTATGACTTCGTCGCGATCCGCGCCGGGCAGATCTCGGGCGGGCGCTCGTTCGCGGTGACGATGAGCCTGGCGGCAACGACGGCAGTGCTCTCCGCCTTCCTCGACAACCTGACGACGATCCTCCTGATCGCGCCGATCACCTTCCTGCTCGCCGACGCGCTCGACATCGAGGCGGTGCCGCTGCTGATCATCGAGGTGATCGCCTCCAACATCGGCGGCACCGCGACCCTGATCGGCGACCCGCCGAACATCATCATCGCCGGCGCCACCGGGCTCAGCTTCAACGCCTTCATCGTCAACCTCGCCCCGGTCGTGATCGTCACCTTCGCCGCGGTGATCCCGCTGCTCTACCTCTTCTTCCGCAAACGACTCCAGGTCGAGGAGCGCAACCGCCAGGCGGTGATGGAGCTGAACGCGCGCGCCTCGATCCGCGACGCCGCCGAGCTGCGCCGCACCGGGCCGGTGCTGCTGCTCACCGTGCTCGCCTTCTTCGCCCACCAGGCGCTGCACATCGAGCCGGCGACGGTGGCGCTGGCGGGCGCGGCCGTGGGGCTGCTGGTGACGCGGATCGACCTCGAGGAGGCGCTCTCGCACATCGAGTGGACGACGCTCTTCTTCTTCATCGCGCTGTTCGTGATGGTCGGGGCGCTGGAGGCGACCGGGGCGATCGGGCACATCGCCGACGCGGTCAAGGACGTGACCGGTGGCGAGCGCACCGCCGAGCTGATCGGGATCACCTGGGTCGCCGCGCTCGGCTCGGCCGTGGTCGACAACATCCCCTTCACGACGGCGATGATTCCGGTGGTCAAGGATCTGCAGAGCGCCGCCGGGACGCAGGGCGACGACGCCTACTGGTGGGCGCTGGCGCTCGGCGCCTGCTTCGGCGGCAACGCGACGATGATCGCCGCCGCCGCCAACGTCGCCGCCGCCGGGATGGCCGAGCGGGCCGGCACCCCGATCGGCTTCGTCGCCTTCATCAAGGTCGGCCTGCCCGCCACGGTGCTCTCGATCGCGATCGCCACGGCCTACATCGCAATCCGCTACGTCGCCCTCTGATGGACTTGGGAGACTGAGGAGGAACCATGTCCGACTCGATCGTCAAGCAGACCCTGCGGGAGATAGAGCCGCTCGACGCCGACGAGCTGATCGGCCCGGCGGCGCGGCGGGTGATCGACCACGGCCTGCCGGCGCTGCCCGCGGTCGAGAAGGACGGCAGCTTCGCCGGGATCTTCGGCGAGCGCGAGTTCATGGCGGCGCTCTTCCCCGGCTACGTCGGTGAGCTGGCCTCGGCGGCGATGGTCTCACGCTCGGTCGACGAGACGATCGAGCGCCGCTCCAACTGCGCCGAGCAGCCGATCCGCCGCTGGCTGACCACCGACCACGTACTGGTCGAGGACGACTACTCCGACACCCAGCTGGCCGAGCTCTTCCTCCACCACCGCGTCCTGATCGTCCCGATCGCAACCGGCGGCAGGGTGCACGCGATCGTCACCCGCCACGACTTCTTCTGCGAGCTGGTCAACCGCTTCGGTGTCCTGGCGGAGGATCTAGGCGACTGACGGCCCCAGAGGCCGCCATGCGGCGTCCTCGGTCACTCGCGTGCAGAGCACGCCACGTTCCCTGCGTCCTTGCCTGGCGGCCTCTGGGGCCGTCAGCAAAGACCACGTTCAACCAACAACTCAGCCAGCTGGACGGTGTTCGTGGCGGCGCCCTTGCGCAGGTTGTCGGAGACGACCCAGAGGTCGAGGGCGCGCTCGTTGCCCGGGTCGCGGCGGATGCGGCCGACGAAGACGTCGTCGTGGCCCGCCGCCTCGGTGGCCATCGGGTAGCGCCCCGCGGCGGGTTCGTCGAGGACGGTCACGCCGGGCGCGGCGGCGAGCAGCTCGCGGGCGCGCTCGGGCTCGAGCGGCTCGCGGGTCTCGACGTTGACCGCCTCGGAGTGGCCGGTGACGACAGGCACGCGCACGCAGGTCGCGCTGACGCGGATAGCGGCGTCGCCGAGGATCTTGCGCGTCTCGTTGATCAGCTTGCGCTCCTCGTCGGTGTGATCGTCCCCCTCGGCGAAGCTGCCGGCCTGGGGCAGGGCGTTGAAGGCGATCTGGTGCGGGTACACGGAGGCGACCGGGTCGCCGCCGTCGAGCACCGCGCGGGACTGCCCGCGCAGCTCGTCGATCGCCGCCTTGCCGGTGCCGGACACCGCCTGGTAGGTCGAGATCACAAGCCGCTCGATACCGGCAGCGTCGTAGAGCGGCTTCAGCGCGACGACCATCTGCATCGTCGAGCAGTTCGGGTTGGCGACGATCCCCTTGTGGGCGGAGAGGTCGTCGGGGTTGACCTCGGCGACGACCAGCGGCACGTCGTCGTGCATGCGCCAGTAGCTCGTGTTGTCGACGACCACGGCGCCGGCCTCGACCAGCTTCGGCGTCCACTCGGCGCTGACCGCGCCGCCGGCTGAGGAGAGGACGACGTCGAGCCCCTGGATCGAATCCTCGCTGAGCACGCGAACCTCGAGCTCCCCTCCCCCCACTCGATCGCCTTGCCGGCCGAGCGCTCCGACGCGAAGGGGACCACCTCGGTCGCCGGGAATTCGCGATCGGCAAGCAGGCCGAGAATCGTCGTCCCGACCAGGCCGGTGGCCCCGACTACGCCGACCCTCATGCGACAGTCGGGCGGTGGTCGGCCCCCATCGGATCCTCGGCTTTGACCGCATCCGCGCCGAGCTCGAAGGCCTGGTGCAGCGCCCGGACCGCATCGGGGACGCGGTCGGCGGAGATGACGCAGGAGATCTTGATCGGCGAGGTGGAGATCATCTCGATGTTGATCCCCTCGCCGCCGAGCACCGCGAAGACCTTGGCGGCGACGCCGGGATGGGAGCGCATGCCTGCGCCGACGATCGAGACCTTGCCGATGCGCTCTTCGCTGCGCACGCCCTGGCTGACCTCGAGGCCAGCCACGGTGTCGGTCGCCGCGGTCAGGTCGGAGCGGTCGACGGTGAAGGAGAGGTCGGCGAGCGCGTCGTCGCCGGCCGGCTCGTTCTGGATGATCACGTCGACGTTTATCCCGGCCTCGGCCAGCGAGCTGAAGATCCGACCGGCCACTCCCGGTTCGTCGCGGACGCCGGTCAGCGTCACCCGCGCCTCGCCGTCGGAGTGGGTCACTGCGGTTACGAAAGGTTGCTCCACGCTCTGCTGCTCACTTTCCTCTTCGCTGACCACGAGGGTACCGGGGCCGTCCTCGAAGCTGCTGCGGCAGTGGATGCGCACGCCGTTGTTGCGCGCGTACTCGACCGAGCGCAGTTGCAGCACCTTGGCGCCCGAGGCCGACATCTCGAGCATCTCCTCATATGAGGCGAACGGCAGCTTGCGCGCGTCGGGGACTATGCGCGGGTCGGCGCTGAAGACGCCGGCGACGTCGGTGTAGATCTCGCAGACGCTCGCGTCGAGCGCCGCCGCGAGGGCGACGGCGGTCGTGTCCGATCCACCCCTGCCAAGCGTCGTCACGTCCTGGCTGTCGGTGGAGACGCCCTGGAAGCCGGCGACGAGGACGATCCGATCCCCCTCGAGCGTCTCGCGGATGCGCTCGGCGCGCACGTCGATGATCTTCGCCCGGGTATGGGAGGAATCGGTGACGATGCCGGCCTGGGAGCCGGTCAGCGAGATCGCCTCGTGGCCCATGTCGTGGATCGCCATCGCGCAGAGCGCGCAGGAGATCCGCTCGCCGGTCGAGAGCAGCATGTCCATCTCACGCGCCACCGGCCGCGCCGAGATCTCCAGCGCCTGCGCGACCAGCTCGTCGGTCGTCTTGCCCCGCGCCGAGAGCACCGCGACGACCCGGTTGCCGGCCTCGCGGGCGGCGACGATCCGCCGCGCCGCGCGCTTGATCTGCTCGGCGCCGGCGACGGAGGTGCCGCCGAACTTCATCACCACTATGTCCGAATTCGCTCCGTTCATGGAACGTCTGAGGATAGTCGCGTCGGTGGCGCCGACGCCCAGTTCGACCCCGAGGTCGTCGCGGCGCTGATCGCTGAGCTGGGTTGAGCCGCGCCTCGGTTGTTATCCAAATCTTCTCAACTTCGACACAGAGAATTCACCGTTTCGGGGCGGCGTTGGGCGACAGTCCCCGCATGCTGGTAGAACCGCCGGCGCCGGAATCGCCCGAGGCGGCGTTCCGGATCGCAAATCTCGAGGTGAGGCCCGCCGAGCTGCAGGTCCTGGTCGACGATCGCCGCGCCGGGTTCACGGTGCGCGAGTTCGAGCTCTTCTTTCTGCTCTCGCGGCGAATCGACAGCGTCGTCCAGCGCCCCGAGATCTACACCGCGATGTGGGGCGGCGAGATGCCGCGCCGCAACCGCTCCGTCGACGTGCTGGTGCGCAAGGTGCGAGCCAAGCTGGAAGTGACAGCGCCGGACTGGCGCTACGTCCACACCCACTTCGGCATCGGCTACCGCTTCATGCCCGAACGGGTTCGCTGAGGCGGACGCCGCCAGGCCTTAAGTGCGCTAGGTCACACTTCTAGATATATCTGAGCGATATATCTAGCTGCAATGGACCTGAGCGCGACCGCCTACGTGATCCTCGGCATGGTCAGCCGCGAACCGCGGTCGGGGTATGAGATCAAGACGGCGGTCGACAACTCGACCCGGTTCTTCTGGGCGGCGAGCTACGGGCAGATCTATCCGGAGCTGAAACGGCTTTCGGAGGCCGGGCTGGTCGAGGGGGTCGACGCGTCGACCGGCGATCGCAAACGGACGCGGTACGCGATCACCGCCGACGGCGAGGCGGAGCTGAAGGACTGGCTGCGCAAGCCGCCGGAGACTCTGGAGATGCGCGAAGAAGGGCTGCTCAAACTCTTCTTCGCCGGGGTGCTGAAACCGGCCGAGGCGGTGGAGACGCTGCGCTCGATGCGCCGCATGCGCCTCGACCTGGTCGAGCGACTGCGCGCGATGGAGCGCGAGAAGGAACCCATTGAGGACCCCTACCCGCCGATGGTGCTGCGGGCGGGGATCGAGTTCAACGAGTGGTTTGCCGACTGGTGTGAGCGGATGGAGGCCCAGCTGCTCGAGCCGGCACTAAAGAAAGGGAGCAACTGATGTTCGACTCGCTCGCACGCTTTGCAGACGGCAATGCCCGCCGGATCGGGATCTTCGCCCTTGCCTTCTTCCTGCTCGCCGGCGCACTCGGCGGCTCGGTCGCGTCGCGGCTCGATCCCTACGGCGCCGACGATCCGTCGACCGAGGCGGTCAAGGCGCGCGAGCGGCTCGACGCCGCCGGCCTGCGCATCCCCGCGGTGCTCGCCATCGTCGAAGACGCTCCGGTCGCCGCTCCGGCGACCCGCCGCCGGGTCGAGCGGCTCGAGAACGTCGTCCGTCACCGCGGCGACGTCGCCTCGGTGACGGGCTACTACGACACGCACTCACCCGTCTTCGTTTCCCGCGACGGCCGTTCGACCTACTTCGCCATCGCCCTGAAGCAGACCGACGACAAGGCCTGGCAGCAGGCCGGAGCCGACATCGCCGACCGCCTCTCGACCGAACCGGGCGTCGTCGTCGGCGGCGCCGCGGTGGCCCAGGAGCAGGTCAACAAGCAGGTCGAGAAGGACCTGCGGATGGCCGAGCTGCTCGCCTTTCCGCTGCTCTTCCTGCTCTCGCTGCTCTTCTTCCGCAGCCTCGTCGCCTCGGTGCTGCCGCTGATGATCGGCGGCCTGGCGATCGTCGGCACCTTCTTCATCCTGCGCCTGGCCAGCGAGGTCGGCTCGATCTCGATCTTCGCCCTCAACCTGACCACGGCGCTCGGCCTCGGGCTGGCGATCGACTACAGCCTCTTCGTCGTCTCCCGCTACCGCGAGGAGATCGCCAAGGACGGCCCCGGGTTGGCGGCGATGCGACGCGTGCTCGCGACCGCCGGCCGCACGGTCTTCTTCTCCTCGCTGACGGTCGCCGCCGCACTCGCCTCGCTGCTCGTCTTCCCTCAGCGCTTCCTCTACTCGATGGGCCTCGGCGGGGCGCTGGTCGCGCTGTTCGCGGCGCTGATCTCGCTGACCGTGCTGCCCGCCGTGCTGACCCTGCTCGGCAGCCGCGTCAACTCGCTGGCGCCGCGCTTCCTGCGCCAACGCGCGGAGGCCGACACGCGTCCCGATGAGAACGGCTTCTGGTACCGGCTCTCGCGCTTCGTGATGCGCCGGCCGCTGCCGGTGGCGACGCTCAGCGCGCTCTTCCTGATCGTCCTCGGCCTGCCCTTCTTCGGGATCAAGTTCAACACCGTCGACCCCGCCGTGCTGCCCGAGTCGGCGAGCGCCCGCCAGGCCTACGACACGGTCAGCGAAGAATTCCCGCCCTACCGGGAGACGCCGATCTGGATCGACCTCGAAGGCGCCGGCCCGAAGGCCGCGGCGCTATTCGCCGCCCGGGTGCGGCACGTCGATGGCGTCGCCGAAGTCAATCCGCCCCGACGTTTGCGGGGTGGCGTGACGGCAATTCAAATCGTCTCCACGACCCCGTTCGTCTCCGACACGAGCCAGGCAGCCGTGAAGCGCCTGCGCACCCTGCAACCTCCACCCGGAGCGACGGCGCTTGTCGGCGGCGCGACGGCCGACTTCGTCGACCTGCAGAGCAGCCTGCTCAGCCACCTGCCGATCGTGCTCGCGATCGTCATCGTCTCCACCCTGGCGATCCTCTTCCTGATGACCGGGTCGGTGATCTTGCCGATCAAGTCATTGATCATGAACTTCCTCAACCTCAGCGCCGTCTTCGGCCTGCTGGTGCTGATCTTCCAGGACGGCCGGCTGGAAGGCTTCCTCGGCTACTCGAGCTCGGGCGCGATCGAGCAGACGATGCCGATCCTGCTCTTCGCCGTCGCCTTCGGCCTCTCCACCGACTACGCGGTCTTCCTGCTCTCGCGGATCAAGGAGGCGCGCGACAACGGCGCCTCAGACTCCGAGTGCGTCGCGATCGGGCTGGAGCGGACGGGGCGGATCGTCACCGCGGCGGCGCTGCTGTTCGCCGTCGCGATGGGCGCCTTCGCGACCTCGCAGATCATCTTCATCAAGGAGAACGGGGTCGGTACGGCGCTGGCCGTACTGATCGACGCCAGCATCATCCGAGCCCTGCTCGTCCCCTCGCTGATGGAGCTGCTCGGCAAGTGGAACTGGTGGGCGCCGGCGCCGCTGCGACGCCTGCACGAACGCTATGGGATCAGCGAGTCGGCGACGCCCGAGGGGGCGCAGTAAGCTCGGGGCATCTTGGCGCAAGAGCCGGATTCCGACGCGGCGGCCAAGGTCGCCGACGCAACCCACCGCACGCGACTGGCCAACGAGCGCACCGAGCTGGCCTGGTGGCGCACCGGCCTGACCGCGCTTGCGGTCGCGCTCGGAGTCGGCCGCGTCGTGCCGGAGCTGAACAACACCGCGGTGCGTTGGCCCTACGTGCTCGCCGGCGTCGGCTTCGCCGTCTGGGGCATCCTCGCGATCGGCTACGGCAGCCGCCGCGGGGCGCGGGTGGAGCGGGTCCTGACCAGCGGCAGATTCCCCGATTCGGAGGAGTGGATGCGACCGGCGCTCGCCTGGGGCGGGATCGCGCTGGGCACGCTGACCGCGATCCTCATCCTTTTGGACTAGGCGCTCCGGCCGGCGGCGGGGCCGCGGTCGATTCTTCCGGCGAAGCGTCGAACAGCGACGGTTCGAAGCCCGTCAACGCCGGTTCCGCGGCGTAGCCGAGCGGTTCGAGGCCAAACAGTTCCTCGACGCCGCGCAGGAAGGAGAAGTGGTTGTAGTAGGCGTCTTCTTCGACCGTGCCCGGGGCGAGGTAGGGCGAGAGCAGCAGCATCCCGACCTGACCGCCGCCACCGGTCGATTTGACCGGGCCGGTCGCGGGCGGTTCGGCGCTCGCCGGCGCCGGAGGTGGCGGCAGGTTCGGGTATTCGGGCGCGGCGCAGCAGGAGCTGGTGTCCGGTTCGGGGCTCGTCTGGGGCGCCTGGTCGAAGGTGATCGCGATCAGGCCGCCTTCGCTCTGGTAGGCAGGCGAGGCGGTGATCTCGGGCACAACGGTTTCGAGGAAGCCCTGGGAAGCGGCGAGGCCGGCGGGCTGTTCGGGAGCGCAGGGCGCTTCGCTGCCGTCGTGGCAGGCGTTGGGCACGATGTAGGAGAAGGAGGGCGTGTCCTTCGGGTCCTTCAGGTCGGTGGCGAGCTGGTCGAGGCCGGCTTCGTGCTGCCCGGCTTCGGGGTCTTCGCCGAGCGCGGCGAAATAGGCGAACGGCTTGCGCCAGGCGGCCACCGGTTCGGGTTCGACGTAGGCCTTCCAGGTCAGTTTCGCTTCGACCAGCTGCCCGGGGAGCGTTTTGGTCTCGGGCGGATAAACGCAGCCTTCGCCTTCCACCTGCCCTGCGACGCTCACCGTGCCAGGTGAGACGGGCGTGCTTTCGGGACAGTTCAGCGCCGTCTGGGGCGTCGGCCCCTGGCCGCTGAGCAGCGCGATCTCGTTGGCAAGGCCGCCCTGGGCGACGGCGTAGTAGTTGGCAAGCAGCTTGCCTTCCGCGGTCAGCGTTTCCGCGAGGTACGGCGCCGGGGATTCCTTGCCGAACGCTTCTTCGTAGCCGTGGCCTTCGAGCACGATCAGGAAGACATGTTTGATTTCCGGCAGCGATTCTTCGCCTTCTTCGGGGTCGAAGGGCACCGGATTGGGGGTGGGAGCGGGTTCCGCTCCGGGCGATTCTTCTTCGAGCGGTGCCGCCAAGGGCGCTTCGGGGACGGCGGCGAAGCTCGGCGCTTCGGCAGGCGATTCCGAGGCTTCCGCCGGCGGTTCTTCGACTTCGGGGGCTTCCGCCCCGCCCATTTCTTCGAGGATGATCGACGCCGCTCCCGCCCCCTGGGCGAGCGGGTTGGTGACCGAGCCGAGCACGACACCGGCCGCCAGCAGCGCCATCACCGCGATCGCGGCGACCTGCGGCGAGGGCATGAAGCTCCATGGCCCGCCCTTCTCGGAATCGTCGCCTTCTGCCGTGTCGGGGGTGTCCGCGGGCGCGGGCTGCTTACCGTTCCCGCTCGCCGCGCCGGGCCGTCCTCGCTCCTTCAGCGCCCCGACGCGATCGGCGACCATCGCCGGCAACGGCCCACTTCTTGCCCCGCACCGCAGGCAGTAGCGCTGACCCACCTCGAGCGCCGCACTGCAGTCCGCACAGGTTCCGACCCCCTGCCTCACGGAGCCCGCATCGCCGTTGGAGTCGGTCACTGATGTGCAGTCTCGTGACACGCCTGAGGCAACTTGTGAAGATCCTGAGTACCTGTTTTAACACTCTGGTTACCAACCATTTACAGGTCGACAACACCTCATTTCAGGGGATCGTGACAATCGGATCTGCCTTGACCGACGTCTCGCTTCCTCCGGTTCCGCAGCCCGATCTCACGCCGTCGCGGTCCGCGACGCCGTCGGCACCGCACGAGTCGGAAATGACGGCGCCGATCCCGCCCTCGGCGGTTCAGGGTGGGGACCGGTGCCCGTCCTGCGGAGGGCCTCTTGCGGCCGACCAGCGCTACTGCCTCGAGTGCGGGCAGCGGCGCGGCGATCCGCGACTTCCCTTCATGGATGCGGTCGTCCTGATGGACGCCGTGAAACAGCCGCGGCAGACGCCACCCCCGCCGCCGAAGAAGAAGCGGACGGGCATCTCGCCCAACGCCGCGCTGATCGCCGGGGTCGGCACGCTGCTGCTGGCACTCGGCATCGGCGTCCTGATCGGGCGCTCGGGCCACCAGGAAGTCGCCCAGACGGCGGCGGCGCCTCAGATCATCAAAGTCGGCGGCGGCAGCGGCGAAACGGAAGCGACCGCCTCGAAGGGCAAAACCACGACCGGCGGTGGCGCGGCAAGCGCGAAGACCAAGAAGCAGAAAGAAGCCGCGGCAAAGGCGGCGGAAGCACATCCCGCGGCCGAAGAAGTGCTCCATACCAAGCCCGGGGTGAAGCTGGCGCCGCCGACGGTCAAGCCCGGCGACAAGTGCGAAGCGGGCGCCGCCGGCTGCGAAAACGGCGAATTCACCGGCAACTTCTTCGGCGAATAGATGAGCCGGCTACCCAAATCCCTGCGCAACCCGCGTCGTGCCGCCAAGGCCGCATCATCCAACGGGGCCTCGCCCGCTGCCGCGACCAACGGTCACGCGCCGACGCCAGCGCAGAAACCCGCTGCACCGCGGGGAGCGGCCAGCCCGGCTGTCGGCCAGGAGCTGCTCGTCGACCTCGAACGGAGGCGCGACCAGCTGGTCGCCCGTGTCGCCGAGCTGCAGTGGGACCTCGGCGGGCTCGTCTACGAGATGGCGATCCGCAACCAGATCAAGGTCGAGGTTCTGGTCAAGCGCGCGGTCGCCCTCCAGGACGCCGACGCCGAGCTGAGCGAGGTCGAACGGATCGTCCGCACCGAGGAGACCGGCACCGCCGGAACCTGCTCCAGCTGCAGCGCCCCGCACTCGAGCGGCGCGACCTTCTGCTGGCAGTGCGGCCAACCGCTGCTGGCCCAGGTATCGAGCGACTCGATCCTGCGCCGCTAGCTGAGGCCGTCTGACCGGCGCATCTCGGCGGCCTCAGTCGCTCGGATCGGGTCACGCACTAGAAGTGCGCTCCCCTCACCTCGCTCCCTGCGGCACCGACCTGCTTGGTCAGACGGCCTCAGCCGAAACGGCCACTGACGTAATCCCTGGTTCTTGGGTCGTCGGGCCGGCTGAAGATCTTCTCGGTATCGGCGAACTCGATCAGCGTCCCTGACGGCTCGCCGTGGCTCGAGTCGAGGCTGAAGAACGCGGTCCGGTCGGCGACGCGGGCCGCCTGCTGCATGTTGTGGGTGACGATGACGATCGTGAAGCGGCCTTTGAGGCTGTGCATCAGGTCCTCGATCGAGGCGGTCGCGATCGGGTCGAGCGCCGAGGCCGGCTCGTCGAGGAGGAGGACGTCGGGTTCGATCGCGATCGCGCGCGCGATGCAGAGCCGCTGCTGCTGGCCGCCGGAGAGGCCGAGGGCGCTGTCCTTGAGCCGGTCCTTGACCTCGTCCCAGAGCGCCGCCCCGCGCAGCGCCTCCTCGACCCGCTCGTCGAGCCCACGCTTCTTGCCCAGGTTGCGCGGCGCCCAGGCGATGTTGTCGTAGATCGACTTCGCGAACGGGTTCGGTTTCTGGAAGACCATGCCGATCCGGCGGCGCACCTCGACCCGGTCGACGTCGCCGGCGTACATGTCGTGGCCGTGGTAGAGGATCTGTCCCTCGATCCTGAAGCTCGGCACCGAGTCGTTCATCCGGTTGAGGCTGCGCAGGAAGGTGGTCTTGCCACACCCCGAGGGCCCGATCAGGGCGGTGATCCGGTTGCGCGGGATGCGCAGGTTGACCGCCGCCAGCGCCCGCTTGCGCCCGTAGTAGACCGAGACCTCGCGGGCTTCGAAGACAGATTCGAGGCCGGCCTCCCGCGTCGCCGCGCCGGTGCCGGCCGGGCCGGCGATCTGCCCGCTCTGGATCCGGACGCGGCCAGGCACCGGCGAGCCGCCCCCCTCGAAGCTGTCGAAGCCGCCCCTCATCGAGTCATCCTCGCGCGGCTACGGGCGAGCAGCGCCCGCGCGCCGAGGCTGGCGAAGAGGATCGCCGAGAGCAGGACCAGCGAGCTGCCCCAGGCGCGGGTGAAGCCTTCCGGGTTCGCTTCCTCGGAGAGGCCGAAGATCGTCACCGGGATGCTGGGAACCGCTTCGAAGATGTTGAAGTTGAACTTGGTCCCGATGCTGGATGGAGTGAGGAGGATCAGCGGCGCCGTCTCACCGGCGGCGCGGGCGACGGCGAGCACGGTCGAGGTGACGATGCCGCCGAGCGCGGTCGGCAGGATCACGGTCAGCACCGAGCGCCAGCGGCTGACGCCGAGCGCATCGGAGGCTTCACGCAGGCTGTTCGGCACCAGCAGCAGCACCTCCTGGCTGCCGCGGGCGATCAGCGGCAGCTCGATGATCGCAAGCGCAAGCGCCCCGGCGAAACCGGACAGGGTCTGCGTCGGTTTGACCAGCAGCACAAAGAGGAAGAGGCCGACGACGATCGAGGGCAGACCGTTCATCAGGTCGAGCGTCGAACGCACGAATCCCGAGACCCGCGAACCGGAGAACTCGGTCAGGTAGATCGCGGTGAGGACGCCGATCGGCATCGCGATCGCGGTCGCGACGAGGACGATCAGGCCCGTGCCGAGGATCGCCGGCCCGATCCCGGTCGGTTCGCCGGTGAAGAGGAAGTCGAGGCTGATCGCCTTGGCGCCGCGGGCGACGACCGTGTAGGTGACGATGCCGAGCACGGCGACCGCGGCGACCGCGGCGACGGTCGCGCCGGCTTCGGCGACCCGGCTGACGACGCGGCGGCGGCGCAGGTTGCCCGAGGCGGTCAGCGGGGCGGTGGGGTCGATTCCCGACTCGCTCACTTCACCACGCTCCGCGAGTAGTCGAAACGACGGCCGATCCACTGGGCGAGGAAGTTGGAGAGCAGCCCGATCACGAGCAGGATCACGCCGAGGTAGTAGAGCGACGCGATGTGCATCTGGGTGATCGCCCCGGGGAACTGGTTGGCGATCCGAGCGGCGAGCGTGTCGCCCGTTTCGAACAGGTTGGCGTTGATCTTCGAGCCGGCGCCGATCACCTGGGTCACCGCGATCGCCTCACCGAGAGCTCGGCCGAGGCCGAGCAGGGAGGCGGCGGTGACGCCTGACGCGGTGGTCGGCAGGACGATGCCGCGCACAACCTCCCAGCGCGTCGCGCCGAGGGCGCTGGCGCCGTCCTGCATCTCGGGCGGAACGGCAAGGAAGAGGTCGCGCGAGATCGAGGCGATGATCGGGATGATCATGATCGTCAGGATCAGGCTGGCGGTGAAGACGCTGGCGCCGGTCGTCTGCGGCGGCCCGAAGAGGGGGATGAAGCCGAACCAGTCGTGCAGCCAGGGCTCGACGTCGGACTGGACGAAGGGAGCGAGGATCAGGATCCCCCAGAAGCCGAGGATCACGCTTGGGATCGCCGCCAGCATCTCGACCAGCGGCGAGATCACGCCGCGCACGCCGCTCGGCGCCAGCAGGCTGAGGAAGAGGCCGATCGAGATCGAGATCGGCGCGCCGATCGCCAGCGCGACGAAGGAGCTGACGACGGTGCCGAAGATCAGCGTGCCGGCACCGTAGACGTTGAAGTTGGGCTGCCAGGTGGTGTCGGTGAGAAAGCCGAGCCCGAACTTGGCGATCGAGGGGCTGGCGCCGTGCACCATCTGGTAGGCGACCATGACCAGGACCACCGCGCCGAGCAGGGAGGCGAAGGCGCAGAGGCCGAAGAGAAGGCCGTCGCCAATGCGGTCGATCCGACGGAGCCTGCTCGCGGCGCGTGCGTCCCGTCCGTCGTTTCCCGCCGGCAGGTAGGCCGGATTCACCGTGGTGCCGCTCATCGGCGCGCAGCGTAGAGGAGATCGCCGACTCGAAACAGGACTTATCCCGATTTTCACAAAAGTGAAACAACTGTTCACAGGTCAGTAACAGGTACGAAAAGCACCGTTACCTTTTTGTAACCACATCCTTCACGAGATTGACACATGTTTGTGACTCCTGGGCCCAATGCTATGCCGCGCCCGGGCTGCACCCTGCGCCCGCCAGATGACATCGAAACGAGTCGAAAGGAATTCTCTTGAATCGCATTAGGTTGCTTGGGGTAGCCATCGCGGCCGTCCTGGTCATGGCGACGGGAGCGGCCAACGCCTCCGCCGCGGGACTCAACGGGGCCGGATCCTCACTGGTCGCTCCTCTCATGGCCAACTGGATCAGCGGCTTCGAAATCAAAGAAGGCATTCCCGTCAAATATGCCTCCGTGGGCTCCGGGGCAGGCATCGCCCAGATCACCGCCCGCACCGTTGACTTCGGCGCTTCCGACGCGCCGCTGACGCCCGAACAGGCGGGGGCCTGCAACAGCTGCGTTCAGATCCCCTGGGCGCTGACCGGAGTCGGGATCGGCTTCCACATTCCAGGGGTCAAGAAGCTGAACCTGTCCGGTTCGGTACTGGCCGGCATCTACTTCGGCAAGATCACCAAGTGGAACGACCCGAAGATCAAGAAGCTGAACCCCAAAACCCACCTGCCTGGGATGACGATCACGCCGGTCTTCCGCAGCGACGGCTCGGGCGACACCTACGCCTTCACCGACTACCTCTCTAAGGTCAGCAAGGCGTGGAAGAACGAAGTCGGCTCCGCCACCAGCGTTCAGTTCCCCCCCGGCGGCGTCGGCGCCAAAGGCAACTCCGGCGTCACCTCGACCGTCACTTCGACCAACGGCTCGATCGGCTACATCTCGGCGTCATATCTGCTCGCGGCCGGCCTGGGAGCCGCCGCCATCCAGAACAAAGCCGGCAACTTCGAGTTTCCGAACCTGAGCAACATCGAGGCGGCGGCTTCCATCGTCAAGAAGGTTCCGGCCAGCAACAAACTCAGCATCACCAACCCGCCCAAGAAGGCGAAGACCGCCTACCCGATCTCGACCTTCACCTACGGGATCGTTCCCCATGACGCAGGCCAGAAGGGCTTCCTGCAGCAGTTCGCCAAGTACGCAGTGACCATCGGGCAGAAATACGGCGCCGCGCTGGACTTCGCGCCGCTGCCGAACGTGGTCAAGCAGGCCGCGCTGAAGTCGATCGGCTCCCTGTAGTCGATCGCGCCCGGCCCCGCGCCGGTCAGGCGAAAGCCTGGCTGGCGCGGCGGCGCAGGTCGGCGTTGAGCATCCCGGTCACCTGACTGGGGCTCTCGCCGGCAGCGGGGATCGCGTCCCCGATCAGGCCGCTGGCGCGGAAGCCGTAGAGCGGCGCGTCGAAGCCCGCGGTGCGGATCTTGCGGACGAGCTGCACCGCGGAGGGCGTGTCGGCGCCGGGGCCGCAGAGGACGATCGCGGTCGGGTCGAGGGCGCCGAGGGCGCGCTCCATCCGCTCCTCGCCGAGCTCGTCGGAAAGCATCAGCACGCGGAAGCCGGCGCGGCGCAGGGCGAGGTCGAGCGCCTGAGCATGGACCGCCTCCAACTCGGAGCCGCGGCTCGAGTCGAGCAGCAGGATGCCGGCCGGCCGCGAAGCGGCGGAGGCGAGGCGGCGGGCGCCGTGCAGCCAGCCGGTCGCCCAACGCGCCGCGAACTCCAGCTCGGCCTCGCGCTCGGGATCGGCGGCAAGTTGGTCGACGGCGGGAAGCAGCATCTCCTCCACGGTCCGCTCCAGCGGCCGCACCGCGAGGCTCTCCTCGACCGCGCGGTTGGCGGCGTCCTCGTCGAAGCTCTCAAGCGCGACCCGCAGGCTGTCACCGCTGGCCGGCGCCTCCTGGCGCTGGCGCGCAAGCTCGATCGCCGAAGAGATGTTGCCGGTGGTGGCGAGCGCGTCGCGCAGCGTCTGCAGCTCGACCAGCTCGTAGTTGCGGTGGTTGCCGACGGTGCGCTTCGGCTCCGGGTAGCCGTAGCGACGCTCCCAGCTGCGCAGCGTGTTGGGGCTGACGCCCAGCACTTCGGCGGCGGCGTTGGTACGGATTCCCGGCATGCGCAGCATTCTGGCACCCGAATCGCGGGTTTACACCAGTTATGGACAGATTTCAGGAATCTGTCAGCGATCTTGCAAGGCGTCGGTGCCTATGCGGGCTTGCGGGCGCGGATAATCGCGGAGGCGGCTTTGTCGTGAACCCGGTGGGTCGCGGCGATCTCGACGTCCTCGAGGCCGGCGGCGCTCAACGCCTGCTCGAACTCCCGCCGGGTCAGCGCTCCGGCGATGCAGCCGGTCCACTCGGCGATGTCCGCGCGCGTCGCGTCGTCCATGTCCTCGTCGGCGATCACGTCTGAAACCGCAAAGCGCCCACCGGGCTTGAGGACTCGCGCCGCCTCGGCCAGCACGGCCGACTTGTCGCCGGAGAGGTTGATCACGCAGTTTGAGATCACCACGTCGACGGTCGCGGCGGGAAGCGGGATCGACTCGATCTCCCCGCGCAACCACTCGACGTTCTCCACGCCCGCCTTGAGTTGGTTCTGCCGGGCCAGGGCCAGCATCTCGTCGGTCATATCGAGGCCGTAGGCCCTGCCGGTCGGACCGACACGCTTGGCGGAGAGCAGCACGTCGATTCCCCCGCCAGAACCGAGGTCGAGGACCGTCTCCCCCGCGCCCAGCTCCGCCACCGCGGTCGGGTTACCGCAGCCGAGCGAGGCCATCGTCGCGGTGTCGGGAAGCTCGCCCTGGGAAGCCTCGTCGTAGAGCGATGCTCCGAATGCCTGAGCTTCCTCGTCGGAGAGCACGGCGCTCGAAGGGCCGCAACACGAGCCACCCCGGTCGCCGCCCGAGTCGACCCCCTGTGCGGCAGCCGCGTAACGACGGCGCACGGCCTCACGGATCTCGTCGGTCTCGTTCACCTGGTCAGCCATGCGGAAAACTCCTCCAGTGCGTCGGCTTTTACGTAGTAGTAGGCCCACAGGCCGGGGCGCTCGGAGCCGACGATGCCGGCGTCGCGCAGCACCTTGAGGTGGTGGGAGACGGTGGGCTGGGAGAGATCGAAAAGCGGCACAAGCTCGCAGACGCAGACTTTGCCGGCGTGCTTTCGCAGCACATCGACGAGCTGCAGGCGGACCCGGTCGCCGAGGGCCTTGGCGATCTTGCTCATCCGCTCTGCCTGCTCGCGCTGCACGTCGGGGTAGACCACCGGCTCGCAGCACGGCTCCCCGGCGGGCCTCTTCGTCTTGCTGGTGAGCTCCATATCGACAGGCATCTATTTACATATATCTATTGAAATCGCGTTTGTCAATGCTTAGCATGGCGCCGTGACCAACGTAGGCATCAACGGCTTCGGCCGCATGGGCCGGCTCGCGCTGCGCGCAGCCTGGGGGTGGCCGGAGCTGCCTTTCGCCCACGTGAACGAGCCGAGCGGGGATGCGGCGAGCGCCGCCCATCTGCTGATCTTCGACTCGGTCCACGGCAGGTGGTCCGAGAACGCGGAGGGAGACGGAGACACCCTCACCGTCGGCGGCAAGAGCATCGGCTACTCCGCCGCGGCGGACCCCGGTGAGGCGCCCTGGGGCGGGGCTGGGGTCGACGTCGTGCTCGAGTGCTCGGGCAGGTTCCGCACGGCCGAGTCGCTGCAGCCCTACTTCGAGCAGGGCGTCCGCAAGGTCATCGTCGCGGCGCCGGTCAAGGACGAGACCGCCCTCAACGTGGTGGTTGGGGTCAACGACGATCCCGCCGAGATCGCTCACCACGACATCCTCACCGCCGCCTCCTGCACGACGAACTGCCTCGCGCCGGTGGTGAAGGTGCTCCAGGAGGGGATCGGCATCCGCCACGGGGCAATCACGACCCTGCATGACCTGACCAACACGCAGACCGTCGTCGACGCCCCCCACAAGGATCTGCGGCGCGCCCGGGCCGCAAGCCTCTCGCTGATCCCGACGACGACCGGCTCGGCGACGGCGATCGGGCTGATCTTTCCCGAGCTGAAGGGGCGGCTGAACGGCCTCGCCGTGCGCGTCCCGCTGCTGAACGCCTCGCTGACCGACTGCGTCTTCGAGGTCGAGCGGCCGACCGACGTCGAGGAGGTCAACGGCCTGCTCGAGGCCGCGGCCGCCGGCCCGCTGGCCGGCATCCTCGGCTACGAGACCCGCCCGCTTGTCTCGGTCGACTACCGCGACGACCCGCGCTCCGGCGTCGTCGACGCCCTCTCGACGATGGTGATCGATGGAACCCAGGTCAAGGTCCTCGCCTGGTACGACAACGAGTGGGGCTACGCCAACCGGCTGGTCGAGCTGGCGCGGACGGTTGCCGCCGGCCTCGACCGGGCTGGGGGGGGTCCGTGAGCGCCGCCGAGCCGACCCCGTTGGAACGGAAGGCCGACCTGCGCAACTACGCCCTGGTCACCGGCGCCTACTGGACCGAGACGCTCGCCGACGGGGCGACCCGGATGCTCGTCCTCTTCTACTTCTACGAACTGGGCTACTCGCCGTTCACGATCGCCTCGCTGTTCATCTTCTACGAGGTCTTCGGCATCGTCACCAACCTCGTCGGCGGCTGGCTCGCCGCCCGGTTCGGGTTGAGGACGACGCTCTTCATGGGCCTCGGCACCCAGGTCCTCGCGCTCGCCATGCTCGGCTTCGCGCCGCAGGCGTGGCTGGTCGTTCCCTACGTGATGGCCTCCCAGGCGATCTCGGGGATCGCCAAGGACCTGACCAAGATGAGCTCCAAGAGCGCGGTCAAGCTCGTCGTGCCCGCCGGCGACGAGTCCTCGCTCTACCGCTGGGTCGCGATCCTGACCGGCTCCAAGAACGCGCTGAAGGGAGTCGGCTTCTTCCTCGGCGGGCTGATGCTGACGCTGGCCGGGTTCCAGACCTCGATGCTGATCCTGGCCGCGGTGGTCTTCACCGTCCTGCTCCTCACCGCGCGGCTGATGCACGGGCACCTCGGCCGCCCCGACGCAACGGCCAGGTTCAAGCACATGTTCTCCAACAACCGCGCGGTCAACATCCTTGCCGCCGCCCGCATCTTCCTCTTCGCCTCGCGCGACGTCTGGTTCGTGGTCGGCCTGCCGGTCTACCTCGAGACCGTGCTCGGCTGGAGCTTCTGGCAGACCGGTGGCTTCCTGGCGGTCTGGGTGATCGGCTACGGGATCGTGCAGGCGGCGGCGCCGGGCTTCGTCCGCCGGCGGGGCAAGGCAGGCGGGGCGGAGCCCGACGGCAGGACGGCGACCTGGCTCGCCTTCGCGCTGGCGGCCTTCCCCGCCGCGATCGCCTTGGGCCTGACGGCCGGCCTCGACCCGACCGCCGTCATCGTCGTCGGGCTGATCGCCTTCGGAGTGGTGTTCGCGATGAACTCCGCCGTCCACTCCTATCTGATCCTCGCCTACGCCGAAAACGACAAGGCGGCGATGAACGTCGGCTTCTATTACATGGCCAATGCCGGTGGGCGGTTGGCCGGCACGGTCCTGTCGGGGCTGCTCTACCAGTGGGACGGATTGGTTGCCTGCCTGTGGGCGTCGGTGGCCTGTGTGCTCGCCGCAGCCGTGCTGTCGATCCTCCTGCCGAGCAAGACGCCGAGCCCGACCCGGCCCGAGGGCGGGTTGGCAGTGGCTGGTTGAAGGGCGCTCGCGATGCAAGCTCCGTCAGCTGCTGACGGAGATTCCTTCTGCGTCGAGCGCGCCGACGCCGACCGGTTGGCTGACGGCGCGGGCGCGCCACATCGCCTCGTCGGCCTTGTGCAGGAGCCGATCGGCGTCGTTGCCGTGCTCCGGGCAGGCGACGACGCCGGCGGAGATGCCGATCCGCAGACCGCCGGCCCGCTCGAGGTCGTCGAGCTGGCTGAGCAGCCGCTCGGCCATCTGCACTCCGCCGACGGTGTCCTGGCCTGGCGCCAGAACACATAAAGCGTCCTCCTCCAGCCTGAAGGTCTCGTCGACGAGGCGAACGCTCTCGCCCAACGCCGCGCCGACGACGGCAAGCGCCGTCTGGCGACCCCCGCCGGCGTCCTCCTCGCGCGCCCCCGGCCCTTCGACGTCAAAGACGACCAGCGCGAAGGGCTGCTCGTAGCGCCTGTGGCACTCGAGCAGCTGGTCGAGCCGGCGGCGCATCTGGCCGGCGCGGTAGAGACTCGGGTGCTCGTCCTCCGCGGTCGCCGTAACCCCGTCGCGCTCCCAGAGCGTGCCGACCGCGGTCGCGGTGACCGAGCCGAACTCCTCGGCCAGCTTCTGCGCGGCGGCCGCGAACAGCTCGTCGTCGCGGCCCGCCATCTCCTCGTGCAGCCTGCCGAGCAGCGAGGCCTGCAGGGTCGAGACCTCCCGGGCGAGCTGACCCGCACCAGAGCCCGGCGAATCGGTTCGTGTCGGAGCGTCCGGCGCCACGCCGAGACCTTGGCGATTCGAGCGGACGCCAGACCGTCGGAAACTCGCAAATTGCGGACTGACACCCGTCTAGAAAAAATGGCTACTCGAGCGTGCGGCGGCCGGTGAAGGCGTTGCCGAGGGTGACCTCGTCGGCGTGCTCGAGGTCGGCGCCGATCGGCAGGCCGCTGGCCAGACGGGTGACGGTGACCTGACCGCGCAACTGCTCGGCGATGTGGAGAGCGGTGGCCTCGCCGGTGGTGGTCGGGTTGGTCGCGAGGACCACCTCGCGCACCTCGCCGTCGGCGACCCGGCGGAGCAGCTCGGCGATCTTGAGGTCGCCGGCGTCAATCCCGTCGATCGGTGAGAGAGCGCCGCCGAGCACGTGGTAGAGGCCGCGGTACTCGTGGGTGCGCTCGATCGGGATCACGTCGGCGGGCTCCTCGACCACGCAGATCGTCTCCTGGTCGCGACCGGAGTCGGTGCAGATCCGGCAGAGGGGACCCTCGGAGAGGTTGAAGCAGCGCTCGCAGAGCCCAACCTTCTCCTTCACCTCGCGGATCGCCGCGGCCAGGGCCGCAGCCTCTTCGTCGGGGGCGCGGAGGATGTGGAAGGCAAGGCGCTGCGCGGTGCGCTGGCCGATCCCCGGCAGTCGCGAGAGCTCGGCGACGAGGCGGGAGAGCGGCGCCGGACCCTTAGAGTCCATCCGAAGACCCCCGCGCACGTCTGGCGGCGGCGGACACTGCGCGGTGCGGCGTCCTCAGTCGGCCAAATAGCGCTGCTATTCGGCCTCCCTGCGTCCTTGCCCCGCTTGGTCCGGCGCTCGCCAGCCGCACACGCGGGTCTCCGGATGGACTCTTGCTACTCACATTCCTGGGAGGCCCGGCATGCCTCCCATACCCCCGGTGATCCCGCCCATCTTCGAGTTCTGCAGCTCCTGGGCGGCGCGCAGCCCCTCGTTGACCGCTGCCTGAACCATGTCGGCGAGGATCTCGGCCTCCTCGGGGTCGATCGCCTCGGGGTCGATGACGATCTCGCGCAGGGAAAGGTCGCCGCCCATCTTCACCTTGACCATGCCGCCCCCGGCGCTGGCCTCGACCACCTCGTCTTTGAGCGACTCCTGCGCCTCGAGCATCTGCTGCTGCATCTGCTGCGCCTGTTTCATCAGCGCACTTACGTCGAAACCTCCTGGGCCGCCCCGTGCCATCAACCGACCTCCTCAGCGTCGAATTCGCTCTTGATCTTCTCCACCAGCGCCTCATGATCGACGCCGCTGTCCTTCTCATCCTCAACCTCCGCAGGAGCTTGCTCACCGTCGAAGACGGCATAGGCCGGGCGCACCTTCTGCCCCAGGACGGTCCCCAGCGCCGCGGCGAGCTGTTCCCGCTTGTCCGGCGCTTCGGCCTTGCGCTTGTTGAAGGTGTGGTCGGCCGGAAAGCCAACGGTCACGGTCTGCTCTCCAGCATCAAACGCAACCGGCCGCGCACCCTCGAAGGTTGCTGCGAGTGCCGGAGCCGTCTGCATCAGCTGATCGAGCACAGCGGGCCAGACTCGAACTACCTGCTCCATGTCCAACTCGTGGCCCGCGGGTCCTGACCCCGACTCGGCGCCACCCGCGGGAGGATCGTCGGCGATGGACTCCGAGGGCTCGGGCGGAGACTCTTCTTCCGCGGGTGGCGCGGGGGGAGGGGGGGTTTGGACGGGTGAGTCCACTAACCCCCCCTCCTCCCGTGACAGGACCCGCGGCCGCGGAGCTTGCGTCCCTCCTTGCTCAAGTCTCTCGATGCGTCTAAGAAGTCCCTCGGTGGAGGGGTCGAGGTCGGGGCGCGCTGCTTTGAGCAGGGCGATCTCCACTGCCATGCGGGCGTCGTCGCCCTCGCGGACAGCGGTTAGAGCTGCTGAGAGCTCGTCGATCGTGCGGACGAGGGTTGCTGCGCCGATTGCTTCAGCTTGAGCTGACAGACGACCTTCGTCCGTTGCGGTTACTACGAAGGTGTTGGGCACCTCGCCGACCGTCTGGGTGACCAACAGGTGGCGCAGGTGGGCGAGCAGGTCGCGGGCGAACTGGGACGGGTCGCGCCCGGAGCGGGCCATCTCCTCAACCCCGAGCAGGACCGCCTTGGGGTCCTCGGCGATCACGGCGTCGACGGCGCCAAAGAGGAGCTCGGCGTCGACGGCGCCAAGCAGTTGCAGGACGTCTTCCAGTCCGACTTTGTCGCCGCCGTAGGCGACGAGCTGGTCGAGCGTGCCAAGCGCGTCGCGGAAGCTGCCGGAGGCGGAGCGGGCGATCGTCGCCACGGCGCCCTCATCGACCTCGATCGACTCGGCTGCCGCAACCCGGTTCAGCACCGCGGAGATCTGCTCCAGCGAGGGGCGCTGGAAGTCGAAGCGCTGGCAACGGTCGGCGATCGTCGCCATGACCTTGTGCGACTCGGTGGTCGCGAGTACGAAGACGGTGTTCGGCGGTGGCTCCTCGAGCGTCTTCAGGAAGGCGTTCCAGGCCTCCTTGGTCAGCATGTGCGCCTCGTCGAGGATGTAGACCTTCCAGCGACCGCCGGTCGGGGCATAGGCAACGCGCTCACGCAGGTCGCGGATGTCGTCGACCGAGCGGTTGGAGGCGGCGTCCATCTCGATCACGTCGAGCGAGGTGCCGGCGGCGATCGTCAGGCAGGACTCGCACTCCCCGCAGGGGGCGACGGTCGGGCCGCCGCGCTCGCAGTTGAGCGAGCGGGCGAGGATCTTCGCCATCGAGGTCTTGCCCGTACCGCGCGAGCCGACGAAGAGGTAGGCGTGGTGGACCTTGCCCTGCTCGACGGCGTTGCGCAGCGTGCGGACGACGTGCTGCTGGCCGACCACCTCGTCGAAGGAACCGGGGCGGTGGCGGCGATAGAGGGAGGTCGAGTCGCTGGCGGATGACACTGCGGCCAGTGTATCCACGCCTATACCTTGCCCCGGTGCGCCGCGAGTGGCTAACGCCTGCCGCCTGGGTCGCCGCTGTCGCGGCGCTGCTGCTGGCGGTCTTCCCCGTCGGCTTTCCAAACTACGACACGATCTACGCGCTCCTCTGGGGTCGCGAACTCGGCGAAGGCCTCGACCCCGACCGTGGCGCCGCGCTCCCCCCCACGCCACACCCGCTGGCCGAACTGTTCGGCCTCCTCGCCTCGCCGCTGAACGGCGGCGCGATCGACCTGACGATGGTCGTCGCCTACGTCTCGCTCGGCCTCGTCGGCTACCTCGTCTACCGCCTCGGCGCCCTCTGGTTCGACCGCCCGATCGGCGCCCTCGCCGCCCTCTTCGTCCTCACCCGAGCCCCCTTCCTCTCCAACGGCCTACGCGCCTACGTAGACCTCCCCTACATAGCCCTAGTCCTGGGAGCTCTCCTAATAGAGACCAAACGCCCCCGCGCAGGCTGGCCCGTACTAGCTCTCCTCATCCCAGCAGGACTCCTGCGACCAGAGGCGTGGCTCTTCTCGCTCGCCTATCTCATCTACCTGCAGCTCGACTTCAGGCCGGCCGATCCAGCTTCAGCTAAGCCCCACCAAGGTCCAACGGAGAGAGGCGAGGCTTCCGGGGAGCGACCCGGGGTGCCTCTCGAACCGGCGGATACTCAAAAACGCGGCCTAATTAGGCCGCGTTTTGTCGGAGTGAGAGGCACCCCGGGTCGCTCCATCGCGGCATTAGTGGCCCTAACCATCGCCGCCCCCCTGTTGTGGGCCCTCTACGACTGGATCACGACCGGCAGCCCCACCTACTCGTTCACCGGCACCCGAGAAACGGTGGAAACGCTGGGCCGCCACACCGGCCCGATCGACCTCGTCCTGTACGGACCGCGCGCCCTCGGCGAAGTGATGCAGTGGCCAGGGATGATCGGTGCGCTGGGGGGCGTCCTCGTTGCCGTCGCGATCCTCTATTCCCGCCGCCGCCGATTGCAGCTTTTTCCCCACTATGACGGGGAAAAGATTGCAATCGGCCTCGTCGCCGCCCTGCTCGCCCTCGGCGCCTTCGCGATCCTCGCCTGCGCCGGCCTGGCGATCATCGCCCGCTACACGATGCTCGCCGGGGCGATCCTGGCGATCTTCGTCGCCGTTGCCCTACTCGGCTGGCGACTGTTGGGCCGCGGTCATCCCTGGCGCCGCGCCTGGCAGGCCTTCGCCGCGGTCGTCGCGCTGATGTTCGTCGTCTGGGCGCCGAACCAGTACGACCTGCTCTCCCAGGTCGACACCGACCTGACCAACCAGGGCGAAGTCGAGTCCGACCTCGGCGACCTCGCCGAATCCGATGCGTTCGAACCGCTCTGCCTGCCGATCTCGGTTCCCAACCACCGCGCCGTGCCCCGCCTCGCCTTCGACCTCGGAGTGAGGCCCTCGCACATCGTCAGCTCCTCAGAGCAGGCGCACCAGCCCCGCCGCGGCTACTTCCTCAAGCCGGCCAGCCCCTTCGTCATCCACAACTTCATCCTCGACCCGAACGACCCCTCCCGCTTCACCAGCCAGGTCCCCCCCGGCTTCCACCGCGTGGCCCGCAACGACTCCTGGCTCCTCTACCGCCACTGCTGAACGAACGATGGACACTTGGTACCCCTATAGGGGGCACAATCGTCCATCCCCGCGCAGAGCCGGGCCGAGAACGCCCTCAGTGCTCTCGCTCGACCGCCTCGACCGCCGCGTGGGTGGCACTCGCCAAGTCGGGATCGGCCAGGTCGATCGCCGGCGGCAGCTCGATGTGCAGCTCGCTCGACGGGTCGAGCCTCGCCCGCAGGCCGTTCGAGCGCGATCCGAGGACGTGGCCACCCCGGCGCCGCTCGGCGTCGATGAAGTGGAGGTGGTAGCCGCTCACCTCGATGCCCTCGACGTAATCGGGGAAGCGGAAGCCGAGCATCGTCCCTTCGACATCTGACAGCTCGAAGACGTGCTGTTCGAGGACGACCTCGGTCAGCGGGCGGTAGGGCGGGGTCTGGCGGGGGACCGACCGGGCGCGGACCGACTCGAAGCGGCCGTCGAGGCGAATCGCGCACGAGGCCGCCTTCGCCGGGATCAGCTCGTCGAGTTGCGCCAGCAGCGCCCCGTGGTCGAGCGGCCCGCCGAGTGTGCGATCGAGCGTCGGCTCGAAGCGCGTCACCACGGCGAACGGCGTCCGCTCGTCCTTCCCGACCTCAGCGACCCTGCCGTCGGCGTCGGCCCGGTAGAAGCCTTCGTCGAGGGCGATCATCTCGCCGTCGAGCCCGTTCAGAGTGCCGAGGCCGAGGTCGCCGTGCTCGGCCAGCTCGGCGAAGCTGAGGTCGCCGTCGTAGGCGCCGTCGAGCAGGGCGCCGATCGTCGAGGCCTGGAAGAGCACGTGGTGCTCGCGCTCGGCGTGCAGTTCCTCCTCGCGCATCGTCTCCACGTGCAGTGCCCTGATCCAGCGCTCGTCCAGCATGGCGGGCAGTCTCCCATGCAAGCATGGCCGCCATGGCGGCGATCGAACTACGCGGCGTGGTCAAGAGGTTCGGCTCGATCACGGCCGTCGACGGTCTCGACCTCGACGTGCCGGAGGGCATCTGCCTCGGCCTGCTCGGCCCCAACGGCGCCGGCAAGTCGACGACGATGCGGTTGATCACCGGGCAGGCTCTGCCCGACGCGGGCGAACTGCGCGCGCTCGGCCACGAGCTGCCCGGCGACTCGAAGGCGGCGCGCGCCGAGATGGGCGTCGTGCCGCAGCTCGACAACCTCGACGTCGACGTCACCGTCGAAGACAACCTGGCCGTCTACGCGCGCCTCTACCGGGTCCCCGACGTCGGCGCCGCCGTCGACCGGGCGCTCGACCTCGCCCGCCTGGGCGACCGCCGCCGCGACGCCGTCGACGAGCTCTCCGGCGGCATGCGCCGTCGCCTGCTGCTCGCCCGCGGCCTCGTCCACGAACCGCGGCTGATCCTGCTCGACGAGCCGACCGTCGGCCTCGACCCGCAGATCCGCACGGAGCTCTGGACGCTGATCGACAACCTGCGCGCGGGCGGCACGACGATCCTGATGTCGACCCACTACATCGAGGAGGCCGAGCGGCTTGCCGACGAAGTCGCGGTGATGACGCACGGCAAGGTGATCAGCCGCGGCAAGCCCGCCGAGCTGATCGTCGAGCACGTCGGCCGTGAGACCGCCGAGGTCTACGGCCCGCCGGATCGCCTCGCCGCCGTACGGGCCGAAGCCGAGGCCAGCGGGCTCTCGGTGCGCCCAGCCGGCCCCGCGATCGCCATCGTCGGCTCCGAGCGCGCCGAGAACGGGGCGATCCCCGATGACGCCGTCGTCCGCGCGGCCACCCTCGAGGACGTCTTCGTGATGCTCACCGGCGAGGGTGCAGAATGAGCCCAGGACGCTGCAAACCTGCGCATCTCGGGGTCCTCAGTCGTTCGGGATCGGGTCACGCACCAAAGTGCGCTCCCTTCCCCTCACTCCCTGCGTCCCCCGACCTGCTTGGTTTTCGCGCCCTGGGAAGGCCAGGAATCACATGAGGCGCTTGGAACCAGCGGCGATCAGCGGCGTGATGAGCCGCGAGCTGGCCAACTTCCGCACCTACTGGCGCGGCACGACCTTCTCCAGCATCCTCGAACCGATCGTCTACCTGCTCGCCTTCGGGCTCGGCCTCAGCGCGACGCTGATCGACGAAGTCCAGGGCGTCCCCTACGTGCAGTTCGTCGGCACCGGCATGGTCGCCACCGCGGTGATCTTCTCCAGCGCCCTGCCGGCGATGTTCGGCACCTTCGTCAAGCACCGCTTCCAGAACACCTACGAAGCGATCCTCGCCGCCCCGGTCGACGTCGAGGAGCTGGTCAGCGCCGAGATGCTCTGGATCGGCCTGCGCGCCAGCGTCTACGGCTGCGTGCCGCTGCTGGTCACGATGCTCTTCGGGCTCGACCCGGCCTGGGGGATGCTGCTGACGCCGCTCTTCTGCCTTGCCACCGCGCTCGGCTTCGCCGGCTTCGGCATCGCGATGGCGGCGACCGTCGCCAAGATCGACCAGTTCAACTACGTCACGGCGCTCTTCGTCACGCCGCTCTTCCTCGTCTCCGGCGCCTTCTTCCCGATCGACGAACTGCCCCAGGGCGTCCAGATCGTCGCCCAGCTCAACCCGCTCCATCAGCTGGTCGAACTGGTCCGCGGCGGCGCCTTCGGCTACGAAGCGATCGACCTCGTCCGCTTCGCCGGCCTCGTCGCCTTCGCCTTCGTGATGTGGCGGATCGCAATCAGCCGCATGGAGTCCCGCCTGATCGACTGACCGCCGACGGGCCGAAAACCAGTCGATATCACCGGAAATCGGCCCGTCGGCGGGGTTGGGGTGGGTAGGCTAGCGCGCACCATGGCCGGCGGGTTCAAGCGTTCGGGGTTGTTCGGGCTGATCGGCGTCTTCGTCGTCGCCGCGATCGTCGTCGTCATCGCCACCACGACCGGACAGGGGCAAGCGAACCCGAAGACGACGATGGCGCTGATCTTCGGCGTGCTCGCCGTCTTCTGCCTCGTCCTCTTCGCGCTGCAGCGGTCCGACCTCAACCGGGTGTCGGGCGCCGATCGGCATGAGACGGCGCGGGCGGCGGCCGAAGGCGGTCGCCAGATCGAGAACCCGATGACGATGAGCGAGCCCGACCTATGGGCCGCGATGGCCGTAGGGCCGATCGACGCCGAGGCGGTGAAGGCGCGGGCGGCCGCCTGGGAGACGGGCCGGCGCAGTCAGAACCTGGCGATGCTGGTGACGCTGCTGATCTTCCTCGCCGTGCCGTCGATCTATCTGCTCGAAAGCTTCGTTCCCTTGCTGATCGGGGGGCCGATCATCATCGTCGTCGCGCTCTGGGGCAGCATCCGCGCGCTGATGCCGGGCGGCGAGATGGACCGCGGCTACGACAACGTCGGCAAGGCGATGGCGCCGCTGGGGCTTGCGGTGACCGAGCGTCCACAGGTGAGCATCGAGACGCGCGAAGCGACCAGCGGGCGAGTCGGGCCGAGGATCCACGGCGCCCTCGTGCTCGAGGGCGAGCGCCACGGGCGACGCGTCACGGTCCGGGTCGACAGCACCGAGACCGGCAATCGCAGCGAGGTCATGATCGCGGGCCCGGTGCCCGAGTTCAAGGCGAAATCGCGCGACGGCAAGGTGCGGCCGGCGGAGGGCGCGCCGGAAAACGTGGTCGCGGCGCTGCGCGGCGTCCCCAACTCGACCCGCTGGAAGAAAGTGGCCGTCGAGGCCGGGCCCGATGGCATCGAGGTGGTCCGCAAGGGTGGCGGCCAGGCCGACTGGTTGAGCGACCTCTGGCTCGCCGAGCGACTCGCGAGAGCTTGAAAATGGACCGTGCGGCCGCCTTCGAAGCGAGGTCTCCAGGCGTGTCCGTCGCATTTGGCTCGAGCCGGGCTGACCTGCGGCACCCGCGGCATCCGCTTAAGGCTGCTTCCTTCCGGACCTGACCTGATTCACGTGCCCACGTCGCGCAGGACCCGGCCGTCAACGCCGCCCGCGGCGCACTGACCCCGAAGGCCGGCCCCTCAGAACGGTATTCGGCCCCGCTAGAGCGGATTGCGGGTTACAAGGCACCGCTGATTCCCCGCCTAGCACGGTCCACTCGTGATCCTACCCGGCCGCGCCCGTAGGATCGTCTCCGCCTTGATCCACGTCGACACCGAGTCCTTCTTCGTCATCGTCCTGGTCGCGGCGGTTGCGGCCGCCACGGTCGCCTTCGTGCCCGGCCGTTTCGTGCCGCCGGTGGTCGTGATCGAGCTCGGCCTGGGCATCCTGATCGGCCCGCACGTGCTCGACATCGCCAGCGAAGACGAATTCATCGAATTCTTCGCAAACCTCGGCCTCGGGATGCTCTTCTTCTTCGCCGGCTACGAGATCGACTTCGAGCGGATCAAAGGCAAGCCCCTGAAGCTGGGGGCCATTGGCTGGGGGCTCTCGATCGTCATCGCCCACATCTTTGGAGCGGTACTGGAGGCCACCGGCCTGGTCCTCTCCGCCCTCTACACGAGCACGGCGATGACGACGACCGCGATCGGCACGCTGATCCCGATCCTGCGCGACAACGGCGAGCTGAAGACGAAGTTCGGCACCTACCTGCTGGCGGCGGGCGGGATCGGCGAGTTCGGGCCGATCCTGCTGATCACCCTCTTCCTCTCGACCGAGAAACCACTGCATGAGGCGGGCATCCTGATCGCCTTCGTCACGCTCGCCGTCGCGCTCGCGCTGGTCTCGATCCGGCTCGCCTGGCGCGGCTGGGATGCGCTCGAACGCACCTTCGAGGCGAGCAGCCAGCTCGCCGTGCGCGTCACCGTGGTGCTGATCTTCGGCCTCGTCCTACTCGCGGGCAAGCTCGGCCTCGACGTGCTGCTCGGCGGCTTCGTCGCCGGGATGATCGTCCGCCTGGCCCTGAAAGGCCACGAGCTGCAGATCTTCGAGTCGAAGCTGACCGCGGTCGGCTTCGGCTTCTTCGTCCCCTTCTTCTTCGTCACCAGCGGCATGAACTTCGACGTGGAGGCGTTGGGCTCAGCCGAAGCCCTGCTCAAGCTGGGGCTGTTTACGGTCCTCTTCCTGGTGATCCGCGGAGCGCCGGCGTTGCTCCTCTACCGCAGAGTGCTGGGTCCGCGCCAGCGCGCGGCGCTCGCCTTCTACTCAGCCACCCAACTCCCCCTTGTCGTAGCCATAACGACGATCGCCATCGACGCGGGCCACATGACCAGCGCCACCGCCGCCGGCCTGGTCGGCGCCGCGATGCTCTCGACCCTGATCTTCCCCTTCGTCGGCCGGGGGTTCCTGGAGCGTGCCGGCGCAGCTGGAGAGACCGACCCACCCGGCGGCGCGCTCCCCACCGCAGAGCCGACCACCGCCTAATATCCGAACCCTCCCGGGCGCGTAGCTCAGCGGGAGAGCGCTCGCCTCACACGCGAGAGGTCGCTGGTTCGAACCCAGCCGCGCCCATCGTCCTGCTGGTCTGCGACCGGCGCTCGCTCTACTCTCGCGCCGGTGAGCGTTCCCAGGAGGCGGCTGAAAGGACCCAGCCCGGATCGTGCGGTGGATGCCGCGCTCGCCGAGTTCCAGGCGCTTCGTGCCGAGATCATCAGCAACCTGAACTCCCAGGCCGCCCTCGCAGGCCTCGCCTTGACCGCAGTCGGCGTGATCGTCGGGCTCACGGCCAAGAAAGGGGCGAGCGAGCGGCTGCTCTTGGCGATTCCACCACTGACCCTGTTCCTGGTCCTGCTGCATATTGGGAGCAGCTACCGGCTGAACCTGATCGGGAGATACATCCAGAAGGATCTTTGGCCCTACATCGCAGAACGGGTCGGCGACCCCGCGCTTCCCTCGTGGGAGGCGAGGACCGCGACTCGCCAGCGATCGTTGAAGGCGGCCCCCGTGGCCCTCTTCATCAACTTTCCGGCAATGGCGATTCTCATCTTGGTGAGCATCGGCGCGCTCGTCCATGTCGGGAGGTCGGACTTCTTCTCCTTGGTCGGCTGGCTCTCGGTGCTCGGCGCAGTAGTCGTTCCGATCGGGGTCGGACTTTGGGCGCGCAGGACCTCTCGCTCCGAGCCATCCAACCCGTGCGAGTCGAAGGCTAAGGCTGCTGCAGCACCGAGAGGGTGTTGCCCGCCGGGTCCTTGAACCAGGCGATCATCGGGCCGGGGCCGCGGGCTATGCCCTTGTCGTCCTGCTCGAAGCCGTCGTAGCGTTCGAAGCTGACGCCGCGCGAGGCGAGGTCGTCGACCGCCGCATCGATGTCGTCAACCTCGAAGTTGAGGATCGTGAAGGTGGCCGGGACGAAGTCCGGTTTGCGATAGAGGAAGACATCGCCGCCCTTGAGTTTCAGGGCCATGACGCCGTGCTCCTCGTCGAACACGGCGACCTCTAGGCCCAGGGTCTCGCCGTAGAAGCGCTTCGCCTCGTCCGTATCGGGGACCGCGAAGCCGCTGGTTGCTTTGGCGTCGGCAAGCATCGGATTCACTCTACCCGGACAACTCGGGAATGAATCGCTCGACGTGCTCGGCAATCGTGCCACGCACCCAGTCCTGCGTCGCGGTGTCGGCCATCCGGTAGCGACCGAGCAGCATCTTCTGGTCGTCGAGCGGCAGGCCGGCGATCTCCCAGCGCACGGCGAGGCGCTCGAAGAGCATCTCGGAGCGCCGGTGCCAAGCGTCCTCCTGCGTCGTCGCCGCGGTCGCCGGGCCATCGCCGAGCTTGGCGATCGTGCCCGCGCTGAGCGACTGCCGCAGGGTCAGGACGTTGCCCTCGGGATCGCTGTAGTCGACCGTCGGAGCCTTTTGCCGCGTCTTTCGCTGCCTGCGCTTCGCCATCTCTTCAGTCTGCCAATCAGTCTTCCGCTGCGGGGCGGCGACGGGCGCGCTTGCGTTCGCCGACCTGGCGCTTGCTCTCGACGCGCCGCCGCCGCGCTGCTCGACTCGGCTTGGTCGGCCGGCGACTGCGCGGCACGACGAGGCCCGCCGCGATCTTCTCCGCCAGCCGCTGCAGCGCCAGCTCACGGTTGCGCGCCTGGCCGCGCGACTCCTGGGCGACCGCCGTGACGACCGGGCCGGCGCGCGCGACGAGGCGACCCCGCTGAGCCTCGTCGAGCGCCCCGGAAGCCCACACGTCAAACACGGCTTCCACCCGCGAAGCGGTGACGTTCGCGTGCTGCCCACCCGGCCCGGAGGAGCGGCTGGCACGCAGCTCGATCTCCGCCAGCGGGATCGAGAGGCGCTCGTCGATTCTCAGCTCGTCGGCCACCCCGCAACGGTAGCGACGACGGTTACCTCAGGCCAACGCGTCGATCTTTGCTGCAAGCTCGAAGTCGGCGGTGGTGACGCCGCCGTCTGAGTGGGTGGAGAGGGAGACGGTGACCGTGTCCCAGGAGATCTCCAGATCGGGGTGGTGGTTCATCGCCTCGGCCGGTGCGACCAGGCGCTGGACGAAGTTGACCGAGCCGACGAAGTCGCTGCGGGTGAAGCTCTTACGTATCGCGGCGCCGCTGCGCTCCCAGCCCGGATGCTCGGCCAGCCTCGCGTCCACTTCCGAATCGTTCAGAGGCGTCATCGGTCCTATGCTGGCACAACGCAGAACCCGAGCCGATGAGCGACGCCCTCCCCACCCTCTGGCAGATCGACGTCTCGCACTACAGCGAGAAGGCGCGCTGGGCGCTGGCCTGGAAGGGAATCGAGCATCGCCGCCACTCGCCGGTGCCCGGCGCCCATATGGCCGTCGCCCTCTGGCTCACCCGCGGCGCCCACTACACCTTCCCCGTGCTCAGCATCGACGGGCGGCGAATCGGCGACTCGACCGCGATCGTCGCCGCGCTGGAGGAGCGCTGCCCCGAGCCGCCGCTCTACCCCGCGGACGTCGCCGAGCGGCGTCGCGCGCTCGAGCTGGAGGAGTTCTTCGACGAGGAGCTCGGCCCCCATGTCCGACAGCTCGCCTGGTATGAGTTCGGCAACGACCCGGAGAGCTTCGCCAGGTTGATGGAACAGACCGCGCCCAAGCCGATTGCCAGGTTCGGCCGCCCCACCGCGGCATACGCCCGCGCCTACACCGCCCTGCGCTTCCGCGCCGGCGACGCCGCCGAAGCAGAGCGGGCGCGCGCCAAGGTCCTCGCCGCGCTCGACCGGCTCGAGGCCGAGCTCGGCGATGGCGAGTACCTGGTCGGCGAGAGCTTCAGCGTCGCCGACCTCACCGCCGCCTCGCTCTTCTACCCGCTCGCCCTCCCCGAGGAGGGCCCGCTCAACGCCGACTCGCCCTCGGCTACGGGCTTCGAGGAATTCCGTGCGCCGCTCGAGCAGCGCCGCGGAGTCAGGTGGGTCAAAGAGATGTTCCGCCGCCACCGCAAGCCGGCGAAGGTGCCCGTCGCCATGTGAATCGCGTTCCGGTGTGCCTTTTGCCCCTCAGAGAGGCGTAAGGCACACCGGAAGCATCAACCGCCGATCGGGGCCCGCGGGCTCGGCCCCCAGAAGACCACCGTCCCCAGCATCCCGATGATGTGGACGAGGATGATGTTGACGACCATCGACTGCGCGGTGGCGGTACCGACGCCGACCGGCCCACCCGACGCCGTGTAGCCGTAGTAGCAGCCGACGACGACGATCGCGGTCGCCATCACCATTCCCTTGGTCAGGCTGAAAAGCACGTCCAAGGGGTCCTGAAACATCCAGAAGATCAGCAGGTAGCCGCCCGAGGAGACGTCGCCGATCTGTTCGACGACAGCGAGGTAGCTGGCGAAGTACATGATCCCGATCGCGGCCAGGTAGATGAACGGCAGGGCGACCCAGGCGCCGAGCAGGCGGGTCGCGGCAAGGAAGGTGACCGGTTGGATGCCCATCACCTCGAGCGCATCGATCTCGTCGGAGATCCGCATCGCGCCGATCTCGGCGACGATCCCGGTGCCGACCTTGGCCGCGAGGATGTAGCCGAAGGCGTAGGGCAGGGCCTCGCGCAGATCGCAATAGGCCGAGAAGAGGCCGGCGTAGGCGGGCGCCCCCTGGGAGCGGACGAAGTAGGCGCCGATAACGCCGCACTGCAGACCGAGAATGAAGACGAAGGCCCAGATGACCAGCGCCGAGCCGAGGATCAGGATGCCGGCCTGCCGCATGCTCTCGCCGAAGTAGCGCCCGACGCGCCCCGAGTAGACCAGGCCGGCGACCCGCGAGCCGAAGCGCGCGACCTCGCCGAAGGAGTCGAGCCAGTTGCGGGGAACGTCGAGCCAGCCGATCACCGCCGAGCGCCCCTCACCGGATCGACTGCAGTTCGGGGTTGGTGGCGAGCAGCACGGCGGTGAAGACGTAGAGGAAGAAGAAGACACCCATGAAGGCGATCACGACCGCCTGGTTGACGGCCCGGCCGACGCCTGCCGCTCCGCCGGTCGCGGTCATCCCCTTGTAGCAGCAGACGACCGCGACGATCCCGCCGAACATCGAGCACATCAGCACCGAGCCCCAGACGTCGGTGACGAGAGCATTGGTGAACAGCGTCGCGAAGAAACCGCCCAGCGACTGGCCGTAGATCAGCTCGGCGGCGATCCCGGCGCTGAGGCCGAAGACGATCGCGAAGACGTCGAGCAGCCCGGTGATGATGATCAGCGCCAGGAAGCGCGGCACGACCAGGTTCTTGATCGGGTCGACGCCGA
Organism: uncultured Solirubrobacterales bacterium; assembly: GCA_963837695.1. Taxonomy (GTDB): domain Bacteria; phylum Actinomycetota; class Thermoleophilia; order Solirubrobacterales; family 70-9; genus VRUE01. Next base: position 162,191 of record CAWINZ010000005.1, read on the forward strand.
GCACCTGCAGGGCGTCGAGCTCCTCGCGGATCTTGCGGGCGCCGAGGTCGGCCGTGATCGCGGTGCCGGCGACCCCGCCGACGACGATCGCGGTGACGATCGGGCCGATCTGGCGCACCGCGATCACGACGAAGAAGCCGCCGAGCCGGTCGAGGGCGCCGAAGAGGTTGAGGATGCCTGCCGCCTGCAGGCCGGGCGCGCCCAGGCAGAGCGCAAAGGTCGAGATCGTCATCGGGAACCAGGACAGCTTGAGCACGAAGAGGAATTGGCCGACCAGCTCCTCGCCGTAGGGGTACGGCGGCCTGATCGCGGAGACGATCGTCCGCGCGGTCAGGATCATCATCTCCCCGACCTGCTCGAAGAAGGACTTGGCCGGCAGCAGGGCTCGCGTCACAGCTTGTGCCGCCACCAGCTCGTCGCCCGCTCGAGCGGACTCGCGTCCCGCGCTCTTTCGCGCCCCGCCTGCCGTGCCCGTTGCTCGGCGGCCCGCTGGGCTTCGGAGAGCTGCGCGATCAGCGTGTCGCGGGTCTGCTCGAGCTCCTCCACTTTGGCGACGTGGGCGCTGGCGCGGCGCGGCGCCGTCGGCAGGTCGCGCGGCAGGTCGCGCGGATAGGTCGCCAGCTCGGCCTCGAGCCGGGCGATCTGACGGCGCAGCTCGTGCCGCACCTCGATCGCCTCCCCCGCCTCCAGGTCGGGCAGCTCGCTCGGCACCGTGCTGGGAGCGTCATCCAACCCGCCCGGCATGCTCGCGCAGGCCGAGGCGACGACCGCCAGCTGGCGAGGGCTGAGGCCTGCGTCATGGGCGCGGCGCAGCGCGTCAGTCACGATCTCCTCCAGCTGCGCGGCGGGCTCGATGCCATCAGCGACGAACGTGCCCTGACCCTGGCGGCTGACCACGAGGCCCTCCCGCTCGAGCCCGGCATAGACGGCCCGCACGGTGTTCACGTTGACCCCGGCCCACTCGGAGAGGCGGCGGAAGCTGGGCAGCCGCTCGCCGGAAGCGAGGTGGCCGGTGGCGATCAGCGCCCGCAGGCGCCAGGTCAGCTGCAGGCCGACCGGCAGCTCGTCGTCGGGATCGATCGAGAATGGGTTGGGGTCCTGGGCCTGCTGTGCCACCACAAGGGCACAATATACGCCACAAGTGTGTCAGTCAATTAGTACAGCCACGCAAAAGACCGCAGGCCCCGCTGGTCCAACCTTCTTCCGACCACGACAACAGCAGCCCATAGCGGCGTCCGGTCTGGGCGGGCAAGCCGCAGGCGGCCGAGTCCCGGGCGCTGCTGACGGAGACGACCCTGCCTACGCGGATTCCGCCGGCGCTTTTATAGACCCGTTGCACCCGGTAGCGGAAGACCGCCCGCTGGCGGCCCCGCGGCAGCACCTTCAGCAGGCGCCCCGAGATCGCCGCGTCCGCCGCCCTCATCGCCTCGCCACGCGTCATCCGCGCGCACGAGCACGCCTGAGCGCTCCCGGTAAAGACCAGGGCGCCCAGGACGACAACTGCCGCAGGTGCAAGGCGCCTCAACCGCACTCTCCCAACTGTAGAGAGAAACGCCGAGATTCACAAACCGTGCGACCGAAGGCCATCCGGGTAGGGGTGGAACGTCTTGTACTTTTTCGGTGTCGGCTGCGGGCGACAGCCCATAGGCGATCCACCGAACGAAGTTAAGTGGAACCCCTACCCGGATGGCCTTCGCTCACGGCGTAAGGACGATCTTCAGCGCTTCCCGCTGGTCGTAGAGCTTGTAGGCCTCCGCCGCCTCGTCGAGCTTCATGTGGTGCGTCACCAGCGGCGCGGGGTCGAGCTTGCCGGCCTCGAGCAGGCCGAGCACGCGGTCGACGTGGGCGATTACGTTGGCCAGGCCGAGCCGCAGAGTCAGGCCCTTGAGCCAGGCGAGGCCGAGCGGCACCTCGCCCTTGCCGGCGTAGGCTCCGATCCCCGACACGGTGCCGGCGTCACGGGCGAGGCTGACCGCCATCGCCAGCGGGCCAGGGTCGCCGACGGCGTCGACGACGACATCGACGCCGCGGCCCTCGGTGGCTCCCCGCACGGCCCGCTTCGGCTCGTCCTCGCCGAGCTGAAGCGGGATGGCGCCGAAGCGCTCGGCCATCGAGAGCCGCTCCTCGACCGAGTCGACCGCGAAAACCCTGGTCGCCCCAGCCGCCAGGGCCGCCTGTACCGCGCAGAGCCCGACCGGTCCGAGGCCGAGCACGGCGACGGTGTCGCCAGCCCGGGTGCCGGCGTGGGCGATCGCGTGGTAGCCGGTCCCCATCACATCGCCGGCGAAGAGCGCCACCTCGTCGGACATCCCCTCCGGGACCCGCCGCAGCGTGAGGTTGGCGCGCGGGACCAGAAGCTGCTCGGCCTGGGCGCCCTGCAGGTCGCCCAGGTGCGAGCCGTGACCGAAGGTCCGGCCGTGATCGCAGCGGTGGTAGTCGCCACGCAGGCAGGCGACGCAAGTGGCGCAGGCGGTGTGAAAGCAGCCGAGCACACGGTCGCCGACGGCGACGCGCTCGACGGCGGGTCCGGCGGCGAGCACCGTGCCGACGAACTCGTGGCCGATCGTGAAGCCGGGCTCGACCGGGACCCGGCCATGGAAGATGTGCAGATCGGAGCCACAGATCCCGCTCGCCTCGACCCGCACGACAACATCATCTGGAGCACCCAGCTCCGGATCGGCCTTCTCCTCGATCCGAACCTCCCCAGGCGCTTGAAAAGTGACGGCTCGCATGGATCCGAACCGTACCTGACGCTCGTTCAGGCCTGTCCCGGTAGGGGTGGAGCGTCTTGTACTTTTTCGCTGAGAGGATCGGGCGCCAGCCCAACCACAAACCACCGAAAAAGTTAAGCGGAACCCCTGCCGGGACAGGCCCTCAGCCGACCGGAACGCCGGCTACCTGGAAGCGCCCGGAGTCGACCCCGGGGTTCGCGGTCTCGGCGATCCGCGCTTCCAGCGACAGCTCCTTCTCGAAGTCGGCCTCCTCGCCGTGGCGGAAGGAGACGTCCTGGTCCTCGATCAGCTCGATGAAGACCTCGACGAAGCGGGCGTCGAGCTGCTTGCCGGCGACGCGGCGCAGCTCCTGGATCGCCTCGTAGCTGGAGGTCGGGGTGCGGTAGGAGTCGCGCGCGGTCATCACGTCATAGGTGTCGGCGACGGAGATGATCCGCGCCAGCTCGGGAATGTCGTCGCCCTCGAGGCCACGTGGGTAGCCTTTGCCGTCGATCCGCTCGTGGTGGGCGAGGATGATGTCGGCGACAGGGCCGTAGCCGTCGAGCGAGGAGACGACGCGGGCGCCCTGCTGGGGGTGACGGCGGATCAGCATCCAGTCTTCGTCGGTCAGCGGCACATTGGCCTTCAAGATCCGGTCGGGGAGGATGAACTTGCCGATGTCGTGCAGCAGCGCGGCGATGTGGACGAGCTCCTCCTCGCGCTTGGAGAAGCCGGCGCGTTGGGCGATCGCCCGCGAGTAGCGGGCGACGGCGGCGCTGTGGCGGGCGGTCATCTGGTCCCGCAGGTCGAGCGTGCGCAGCAGCGCGCTCAACATGCCGACCTGGAAGCTGGCCAACTGGTTGGTCCGCACCTCGAGCTCGCGGGCGCGTTCCTGGGACTTCAGCAATGCCCCGAGCAGGTACTGGAAGGTGACGAGCACGATGCCGAAGAAGGCGACCCCGGCGAGCCCGATCTGGACGTAGATGAAGGCGACGCCACAGGCCATCAGGGCCGCCGCGAGCTCCGAGGGGAGCAGCGGGATCATCACGGTGCGGATCTTCGGGACGAACGGGCTGCGTTCGACGTAGCTCGTGTAGGCGCCGATCATCACGAAATTCATCAGGATCCCGCAGGCGAAGGCGCCGAAGACGAAGACGTAGAAGGCCAGATCGGCCGACGTCGTCCCGGTCGCTTCCAGCAGTTCGTGGAAGCCGACGCCGACGATCAACGGGAAGGCGGTGAAGGTCACCAGGTTGACCAGCAGGTCGTCGAACCCTTCGCGGAAGCGGACCCAGCCGATCAGGATCGAGACGATCCCGATCAGCGCCGCCGGGCTGCCCCCGAGGAAGACGATGGCGGTGATCAGCGCGAGGAAGTTGGCCGAGATCTTCAGCCGAGATTCGGTTTCGATCGACATGATGTCGCTGAAGGCCGAGAACGCCAGCAGCGTCGCAAAGAGCTGCCAATCCCAGTTTCCCTCCGGTGCCCGCAGGACGGCCGCGGCGAGCACCAGGACGAAGGCAATCGCCAGGACCACGGTGCTCAACCTGGTGGGTCGCTCTGTCTGCATGGATCGCGCCTGGGTCTTCCGTCGTGTACGACTAGCCAATGAAGTTTCGCGCCCGACGGGCGATTCCTGCGACTGGCGGCAAGCCCGCGACGACGGCAACCTGCACTACCAAGGTAATCGCTCGCCATGCCCCGGGCAAGCGGGATGGGTCAACTGGCCAAGACCTTGCATGCTCGCAAATTGCAGGCTTAGGAAGCCCAAAAAGACAAAGGACGCCTAATGGCGCCCTTTGTAAAGCTCGCGCAGCACCGAAGTGAGTGCCGCGTCAACTGGGAAAATTTCTATCGTTTGAAGACCATGTCCATATCCCTTCGTCGAAGCCCGGTTTACTTGCCCCCGCACAAGTTGCCGCGAGGAATGTTTTCGATCTGCTGGCAAGTTTGTAGCACAACTTCGCGAAAACCTGTGCATCTGCAATGAAACTTGTGCATAAACGGTGTAGGACTTCGCCTTAGAAATGGGTACTCCACGCCTGCGCGACCCCCTGCGACGACCGGCGTTCCGGCGGCTGGCGATCTCCTACGGGGTCAACGAGATGGGCGACTGGCTCGGCATCGTCGCCCTCTCGGTGCTCGTCTTCGAGATCACCGACAGCGCCATGGCGACGGCGCTGCTCTTCATCGGGACCGGCTTCCTGCCGGCGCTGATGACGCCTTTCTTCGTCGCCCGCCTCGAGCGGCCGCCGCCCCGCTTTGTTCTGCCGGCGATCTACGCCGCCGAGGCGGCCGCATTCGGCGTCCTCGCCCTGCTTGTCGATCACTTCTCGCTGGCCGCGGTCGTGGCCGTCGCCGCGATCGACGGCGCCCTGGCGCTCACCGCGAAGACGCTGACCCGCGCTGTCACGGCGGCGATGCTCGAGCCGGAGGGTGAGCTGCGCGCCGGCAACGCGGTGCTCAACATCGCCTTCACGGCCGGCGTCGCCATCGGCCCCGCGGTCGCGGGCGCGGTGGTCGCGGCCTTCGGTGTCCAGTCGGCGCTGCTGCTGGACGCTGCCTCCTTTTACGCGATCGGCTGGATCCTGCTGACGGCCAAGCCGCTGCCACAGCCGGAGCCGGACCCGGAGGCCGGCCTGGCTGAACGGGTGCGCGCCGGCCTCGGCTACATCCGCCGCAACCCGACCCTGCGGCGCCTGCTCGCCGCCGAGGCTGGGGCGCTCATCTTTTTCTCGATCGTCGTCCCGGTAGAGGTGATCTACGCGAAGGAAACGCTCGGAGTCGGCGCGACGGGATACGGAATCCTGCTCGCCAGTTGGGGGATCGGGATGGTGGCCGGCAGCATCGTCTTCGCAAGGTTGCGCCGCGCCTCGCTACCGGTCCTCCTTTTCTTCAGCACGGTCGCGATCGGCGCCGGCTACCTCGGCATGGCTGCCGCGCCGGTGCTCGCGATCGCCTGCGGGGCCTCGGCCATCGGTGGCCTGGGAAACGGCATCCAGTGGGTTGCGGTGATCAGTGCCGTCCAGGAGCTGACCGCTCCGGCGATGCAGGCACGGGTGCTCGGCACGCTCGAATCGTCCGCCTCGGCGACGCCCGGCCTCGGCTACCTGCTCGGCGGGCTGATAACCACGCAGTGGAGCCCCCGCGCGGCATTCTTCGTCGCCGGGGCCGGCGTGCTGGTCATCGTCATTGCCTCGGCCGTGGTGCTGGGCAGGAATTGGCCGCTGGACAGCGCAAAAGGACGTCGAGGGGATTTTGACGCCGCCGCGGACGAGATTATGGTGGAGCTAATTCCCGCAGAGGCCCTGCCCAGTCCAGAACGGAGGTCGTGACGTGAGGAAGCTGCATGCAGCACTTGCTGTTGTCGGACTGGCGGTAATCGCCCTTGGACTCGCGTCGTGCGGCGGTGGCTCCGGCGGCAAGGAGGGCGGCACGTTGACCGGCAGCTATGCCTCCTTCCCCGATTATCTCGACCCGAGCATCTCCTACACCCAGGAAGGGTGGACGGCGATGTACGACACGTACCTGCCGTTGCTCACCCTCGCTCACGCCAGCGGCAACGCGGGCAGCAAGGTGGTCCCGGCGCTCGCCGAGAGCCTGCCCAAGGTCAGCAACGGCGGCAAGACCTACACGCTGACCCTGCGCAAGGGGCTCAAATACTCCGACGGGACTCCGGTCAAGGCCTCCGACTTCGCCGCCACGGTCGAACGCGTCTTCAAGCTCAACTCGCCCGGCTCGCCTTACTACGAAGGCATCGTCGGCGCGGAACAGTTCGCCAAGACCAAGACCGGCGGCATCTCGGGCATCAAGACCGACGACAAGACGGGCAAGATCACGATCGAGCTGACCCAGCCGCGCGGCACCTTCACCAACGAGCTGGCGCTGCTCTTCGTCGCACTGGTGCCGCCTAACACTCCGGCCAAGCCCCAGAGCGCAAATCCGCCTCCGGCCACCGGCCCGTACGAGATCGTCAAGTCCGAACCGGGTCGCGGCTGGTCCTACGCCCGCAACCCGCAGTGGGGGAAGACCAATGGCAAGCTGATCCCCGAGGTGCCGAGCGGCCACGTCGACACGGTCGACATCAAGGTGGTCCGCAACGGCGCGACCCAGGTCAACGAAATCGAACGCGACAAGGCGAACTGGATGCAGACCCTCGTCCCGGCCGACCTCTACAACAAAGTCAAGGACCGCTTCGAGGGCACCCAGTTCCGGGTCGAGCACCAGATCAACCTCTACTACTTCTGGATGAACACCGAGAAGGCGCCCTTCGACGACGTCAAGGTGCGCCAGGCGGTCAACTACGCCGTCGACCCGGCCGCGCTGGAACGGATCTACGCCGGCTCGCTCATCGCGGCGCACCAGATCCTGCCCGACGGGATGCCCGGCCATGAGGCGTTCGACCTCTACCCCCACAGCATGGCCAAGGCCAAGGCGCTGCTCAAGGAAGCCAACCCCTCCGACCGCGAGATCACCGTCTGGACCGACAACGAAAGCCCCAACAACGAAGCCGGCGCCTACTACCAGGACGTGCTCACGAAGCTCGGCTTCAACGCCAAGCTGAAGACGATCAACGCCGACAGCTTCAGCCAGGTGATCGGCAACGAAACGACGCCCGACCTCGACACCGGCTGGTTCGACTGGTTCGTCGATTACCCGCACCCGAACGCGTTCTTCCAGCCGCAGCTGGCGGGCGAAAGCATCTCCCCGACCAACAACTACAACCTCGCCCGCATGGACGACCCGAAGCTGAACGCGAAGATCGCCAAGCTCAGCACCGAACAGCTCGGGCCCAAGCAGGAAGCCGAATACGCCGCGATGGACAAGGAATACATGGAACAGGCTCCCTGGGTCCCCTACGGCAGCAACACCACCTCCACCTTCGTCGACAGCCAGATCGACCTCGACAAGGTGGTCTTCAACCCGACCTTCGGCCAGGACCTGACCAGCTTCCAGTTCAAGTAATGGCGGGGCGCAGCCCCTGGTATCTGGCCTACCGGCGGCTGCGGCGTAACCGGGTCGCGCTTGCCTTCGGCGCTCTCTTCGTCGCGATCGTCGTCTTCGTCTGTACCGCCCCCCTGTGGGCCAATGACGTCGCCCACACGACGCCGAACGCGACGCACACGCTGGAGAAGGTCGAGGTCGACGGCGAAAAGCGCGAAGTCGTCAACCGCGAAGGCAAGCCGGTCGGGCCACTCTGGCTCGGCGCGGGTGGCAAGTTCTTCCTCGGCGCCGACGGCCGGCTCGGCCGCGACGAGATGGTGCGGCTGATGTACGGCGGTCGCATCTCGCTCTTCATCGGCTTCCTCTCAACCCTGATCGCGACGCTGCTGGCGACGACCCTCGGCCTGCTCGCCGGCTACTACCGCGGCTGGGCCGACGCGGTGATCTCGCGGACGATGGATGTGATCTGGGCCTTCCCGGTGACGCTGCTGGCGATCGCGCTCGGGCTCTCGCTGGCAACCGGCGGCCTGAAGATCGGGCCACTGCACCTCTCGGGCAGCTCGATCTGGATCCCGATCCTGATCATCGCCTTCGTCTACACGCCCTACATGGCGCGGCCGATCCGCGGCGAGGTGCTCTCGCTGCGCGAGAAGGAGTTCGTCGAGGCCGCCGTCTCGCAGGGCGCAGGACCGCTGCGGGTGATGTTCGGTGAGCTGCTGCCCAACCTGGGCTCGACGCTGATCGTCTTCTTCACCCTCGGCGTCGCCCAGACCATGCTGCTCGAGGCGACCCTCTCCTTCCTCGGCGTCGGTGTGCAGCCGCCGAACACCTCATGGGGGACGATGATCGGCGGCGGCTTCGAGCTGATCAGCAGCGCGCCGCTGCTGACCGTTATCCCGGGCGCGATGCTGCTACTCACCGTGCTCTCGATCAACGTCGTCGGCGACGGCCTGCGCGACGCGCTCGACCCCAAATCGAAGCTGCGCCTCGAGGCGCACGCCGGCATCGCCGAGCCCGAGGGGACCGCGGTCTGATGGGTCGCTTCGTCGTCCGCCGTCTGGTCGGGATGGCGCTGGTGCTGTTCGCGATCTCGGTGATCGTCTTCCTGATCTTCAACGTGATCCCCAGCTCGGATCCCGCCCAGCGGATGGCAGGCAAGAACGCCACGCCCCAGCTGATCGCGAGCATCAACGAGGAATGGGGCTTCGAAGACCCGCTGCCCCAGCAGTACCTGACGACGATGAAGAAGATCTTCAGCGGCGACCTGATCTCCTACGAAGGGCGGGAAAGCGTCGACGAACGGATCGTCGAAGGGATCCCGGCGACCTTCTCGCTCTGCATCGGCGCCGCGATTATCTGGATGTTCTTCGGGATCCTCTTCGGCTACCTCTCGGCGGTGCGGGCGGGTGGCCTGCTCGACCGGGCGCTGACGATCGTCGCCGTGGCCGGCATCTCGATGCCGGTCTTCTGGCTCGCCGCGATCTTCCTCAACTACCTCACCTACCAGCTCGAACTGTTCCCCTCCGGCACTTACGTCCCCCTGAGCGAAGACCCGCTCGATTGGGCCAACCACCTGATCCTGCCCTGGGTGACGCTGGCGATCGTCTACGTCGGCCTCTACAGCCGCGTGCTGCGCTCCAACATGCTCGACGCGATGGACGAGGACTACGTGCGGACGGCGCGGGCCAAGGGGCTGAGCGAGCGCCGGGTGATGACCCGCCACGTCCTGCGCAACTCGCTGGTCCCGATCATCACCCTCTTCGGGCTCGACTTCGGCGCCCTGCTCGGCGGCGCGATCCTGGTCGAAGCGGTCTTCAACCTCGAAGGCATCGGCCTCTACACCTACGAATCGCTGATCAACTTCGACCTGCCGCCGGTGATGGCCGTGGTCCTCTTCGGCGCCTTCTTCGTCGTCCTCTTCAACACCCTGGTCGACATCGCCTACGCCTACCTCGACCCACGGGTCAAATTGGGAGCCTCGGCGCAATGAGCGAGGCGCTGCTCAGCGTCAGCGACCTGCGCGTCGGCTTCGCCACCGAAGCCGGGCGGGTGCAGGCGGTCGACGGAGTCTCCTTCGAGCTCGCCCCCGGCGAGGTGCTGGCGATCGTCGGCGAGTCGGGCTCGGGCAAGAGCGTCACCGCGCAGACGATCATCGGGCTCACCCGCTCGCCAAACGCGCATATCGAGGGCTCCGTGCGGCTCGGCGGCAGTGAGCTGATCGGCGCCGGGGACGAGGCTCTGCGCGCTGTCCGCGGCGAGCGGATCGCGATGGTCTTTCAGGACCCGATGACCTCGTTCAACCCGGTCTACAGGGTCGGCGACCAGCTGATCGAGGCGATCCGGGCACACCGCCCGGAGGTGAGTCGGGGCGCTGCGCGCGAGCGGTCGGTCGAGCTGCTGGGCTCGGTAGGCCTGCCAGACCCCGAGCGGCGCGTCGACCGCTATCCGCACGAGCTCTCCGGCGGGATGCGGCAGCGGGCGATGATCGCGATGGCGTTGACCCTGGAGCCGGAAGTGCTGATCGCCGACGAGCCGACGACGGCGCTCGACGTGACGATCCAGGCGCAGATCCTCGAGCTGCTGAGGCGGCTGAACCGCGAGCGCGGCCTGGCGACGATCCTGATCACCCACGACTTCGGCGTCGTCGCCGAGATGGCCGACCGGGTGCTGGTCATGCACGAGGGCAAGATCGTCGAGCGGGGCGACCTCGACGACGTCTTCTACGCGACCAAGGCCCCCTACACGCGCAAGCTGCTCGGCGCCGTCGTGCGGCTCGACCAGGCTCCGCCGCTGCGCCCGGCCAGGAGCGAGGGGTCGCTGCTCGAGGTCACCGACCTGGTCAAGCACTTCCCGGTCAAGCGCGGCCTGCTGTTCGACCGCGAGGTCGACCGGGTGCGCGCAGTCGACGGGGTCAGTTTCAGCGTCGCTCGCGGCGAGACCCTCGGCCTGGTGGGAGAGTCGGGCAGCGGCAAGTCGACCCTCTCGCGAGCGGTGCTGCAGCTGTTGAAGCCGACCTCCGGCTCGGTCCGCTTCGACGGCCGCGAGATCGCCGGCCTCTCGCGCCGCCAGATGCGGCCGCTGCGCCCCGAGATGCAGATGGTCTTCCAGGACCCCTACGCCTCGCTCAACCCGCGCAAGCGGATCGGCCAGATCGTCGGCGAGCCGCTGCGTGTCCAGGCCCGCGCCTCGGGGGCCGATCTGCGCCGGCAGGTCCAAGAGCTGCTGGGGCGGGTCGGCCTCTCCCCCGAGCACTACGACCGCTACCCGCACGAGTTCTCCGGCGGGCAGCGGCAGCGGGTCGGCATCGCCCGCGCCCTGGCGCTGCGGCCCAAGCTGATCGTCGCCGACGAGCCCGTCTCGGCCCTCGACGTCTCGATCCGCGCCCAGATCCTCACCCTGCTCGCCGACCTCCAGGAGGAGTTCGGCCTGACCTACGTCTTCGTCGCCCACGACATCGGCGTCGTCCGCCACGTCTCCGACCGGATCGCCGTCATGCACGACGGCAAGATCGTCGAGCAGGGACCGGCCGACCAGGTCTGCGAGCGGCCGACCGACGCCTACACGAAGACCCTGCTCGCGGCGGTGCCCGTTCCCGACCCGCGCGAGAGCCGCGCCCGTCGGGCAGACTTCAGAGCGTGAAGCTCCCCCTCTCGCCGCCGATCAAGCCGCAGCTGGCGCTGACCCGCAAAGAGTTGCCGCTGGGCGAGGAGTGGGCCTACGAGCAGAAGCTCGACGGCTTCCGCGCGATCGTCTTCGTCGACGGCGAGGACGCCTACGTCCAGTCGCGCGGCGGCAAAGATCTGACCCGCTACTTCCCCGAGCTGAGCTTCGCCCCGGGCCGCTACGCGCTCGACGGCGAGCTGGTCATCCGCGACGCCGAGGGCAAGCTCGAATTCGACGCCCTGCAACAACGCATCCACCCGGCCGAGTCACGGATAAACCTCCTGTCGAAGGAGATCCCGGCCGGCTACGTAGCCTTCGACCTTCTGGCCGAGGGGGACGAGGCGCTGCTCGAGACGCCGTTTGGCGAACGACGGTCCCGACTCGAGGCGCTGGCGCAACAGACCGGGGCCGAGCTGAGCGTGCTGAGCCCCGATCCGGAGCAGGCCAAGCAGTGGCTGCGCAGGACCGAGGGCACGATGGCCAAGCAGCTCGACGCTCTCTACATCCCCGGCAAGCGCAAGGGGATGGCGAAGATCAAGCGCGAGCGTGAGATCGACTGCGTCGTGATGGGCTGGCGACCAGGCAAAGAGGCAGGCACGGTCGGCTCGCTGATCCTGGGGCTCTACGACGGCGACGAGCTGCGCTCGGTCGGCCACATCTCCGGCTTCAGCGCCGAAGCAAAACGGGCGATGCCGAAGATGCTGGCGCCGCTGGAGACGGGCGACAGCGGCACCGCCGAGCCCAGTCGCTGGACCGGCGGGCGCGATCTCGAGTGGGTCGCCTTGCGGCCCGAGCTCGTCATCGAAGTGGGCTACGACCACGCGGCGGCAGGGCGGATTCGGCACGGGGCACGGTTCCGCAGGTTCCGAGACGACAAAGACCCCAAGGAGTGCACCTTCGACCTGTTGGATGAAGGCTGACGGGGAGGAGAGGACGGGGGTGCCCTGCCGCGGCTGGGTTTTTCGCGTGAGGAGGGGTCATCTCTCGCCAAGCGGTGGGCGAAAAAGAGGACGCCGCTCGCGGCAGGGCACCCCCGTCCCCTCCTACTCAGAACAATCTGTCCTGCGAGGACCCAGTAGTAGCCGGACGCGACTCTCGGTGGGCCGGGCGGCTTCTCCCCCAACCGCGAACGCCGCGGGTAGCTTGCTTGCATTGATCCGGGCGCATGTTGGCTCGGCCGTTGGCGTATAGCTGCTCGTAACGAGGGAGAAGATCGGGGCGTTTGGTCTCCAGCCAGGCGAAGAAGACATCGCGGACCTCTCCGCGTAGGTGAAGGGATACGCCGCCGAGGAAAGTGGCGTTTGCTTGTTTTGCTCGGTCGACGATTGGCTGGACCTGCTCTGGGCTGTCGTTGATGCCCGGCATCAAGGGGGCGATCAGGACTCCGGAGTCGATGCCGCGGCTGCGCAGCTCGGCTACGGCGTCGAGACGGGCGGATGGGCTTGGCGTGTGGGGCTCGGTTGCTCGCCAGGCGTCCTCGTCGAGGGTCGGGACGGAGAGGTTGACCGAGACGGGGAGGCGCTTCGCCATGCGCTCGTAGAGGTCGATGTCGCGCAGTGCCAGCGGCGACTTGGTGAGGACGGAGACCGGGGTTCCGGCCTCCTCCAGCGCCGCCAGGATCTCGGGCATGAAGCGGTAGCGACTCTCGACCCACTGGTAGGGGTCGGTGTTGGTCCCCAGCGCGACCAGGTCGCGCTTCCAGCTCGGCCTGGCCAGCTCAGCTCGCAATACCTCCGGCACGTTGACCTTGACGACGATCTCGCGCTCGAAGTCCCGCCCGGCATCGAAGTCGAGATAGGTGTGCGAGCTCCTCGCGAAGCAGAAGACGCAGGCATGGGTGCATCCCCTGAAGGGGTTGACCGTGTAGTTGAAGCCGTAGCGGCCACCGGGCACGTGGTTCAGGGCCGAACGGGCGCGCACCTCGTGGAAGTTGATCCCCATCGCCTCCGGGGCATCGAAGGTGCGCACGACCGTGCCATCGCCCACCCCCGGCAACCGCATGTCGTTCTCAATTCGCTGCTCGTCCCAACGCATGCGAACGTATGTTCGCATAGAATAGAAGCGTGATCAATGCTCGGCCATAACCGTCTCCTTCAGGCCCAGCATCAAGCAGCGGCCTGGAGAAAGGAGGTGGACATGGACGAAGTGGCACTGATCATGCTCCTGCTTCTGCTGATCCTGCGGGTGATGTAGGAGCAGGAGACGCCGGGCGGGGCCGTTTGGCTCCGCCCGGTCTTGCGCGCGACAGGCTCGCCCATAAAAAAAGGCCCGGCTTAGCCGGGCCTTTTCGGCAGATGGCCGAAGTAGCACTGATCGAGAGGCAGTATAGCCGTGAACCTGACCCCCCCGGACCAGGGTGCCTCACGCCCGCGGGCGGGCCAGCTGATATGGACGCCCGTTTGTCAAGTCGCCAACCACCAAAGGCCCGCTGAAAGCGGGCCTTTCTCTTGGTCCAGGAGGCGGCGGTCGGCCTGGAGCGCGACTCGCGGTCAGGCTGATATGCGCGGGTTGGCTACCGCAGGACCGGATTTCGTCATAGCGCCCGCTGTCTAGGATCGAGCGTGACCGCCGAGGCGGCTGCTCATAGCTGGATCGCGGATGCGCTGCGCGAGGGGCCGAGCCCGCCGCCTCCTGGACCAAGCAGTGCTTGGTGGTCTCAGTCGGCGGTCGTGACCGCCCAGCAGAAGCCGCTCAGCTCACGCGCCACCGCAACCGCGCAGAGGGTGCGGCGTTTGCCGCGCTCTGAGTCAAGCCGGACCCAGCTGCGGTGCAGGCGCTGCTGGGCCTTCCAGGAGATCGCGCAGACCGCCTGGGGCTGGCCCTCCTGGCGGCGGCGCAGCTCCCGACCTTTGCGCGGCACCCGCCGGTAGTGCCAGGCCGCCTCGACCAGAAGTCGACGAGCGTGGCGGGAGCCCGACTTGGTGATCGCGCCCTGCCGGCGCTTTTCTCCCGTCGTGTTCTCCGAAGGCACCAGGCCGAGATAGCTCATCAGCTGGGCGGGTCGAGCGAAGCGCTCGAAGTCACCTACCTCGGCGCAGAGGCCAAGCGCAGAGAGGGTGTCGATGCCGCGTAGGCAGCGCAGGCGGGCGACGCCCTGCTCCCAGGGGGAGCCCTCGATGAGGGCGGCCATCTGGGACTCGAGATCGCCGCGACGCACCAGCAGGGCCTCGATCGACCCGATCCCGTCGAGCAGGACCGACTGCGCCACCGGCTCGGGAAGCTCGACCCTGCCCAGCCAGTCGAGATGACGTTGGGTCCAGTTGTTGCCCTCGAAGCGCAGGTCGTGGCGCAGCAAGAGCTTGCCGACCCGGTGGCGGGCCCGCATCAGGTCGCCGCGGATGTCCTCGCGGGCGCGGACCAAGTCACGCATCGCCTCTTCGGCCGGCGTCGGCACCCGCACTGCGTGAAGCCCGCCGATCATCAGCAGCCGCACCAGCCGTTCGGCGTCGCGGCGGTCGGTCTTGACCCGGTCGGTCGCCGGGCGCTCGATCTTGCCCGGCGCGGCCACGGTGCACTCGATTCCCTTCGCCGCCAGGGCCCGGGCCAGGCCGAACCCGGTCGGGCCGGCCTCATAGGCGACCCGCACCGGCGCCGGCAAGGCGGCGCAGAACTCCGCCACCTGCTCGGTGGCACCCCCCATCCGCTGCACGACCAACTCGCCGGACTCCTGGTCGGCGATCGCCGCGACGACCTTCGCCGCGTGAACATCGAGACCCACCCACGTCCTAACCTGCGCCATGTCGGCACCCCCATGATTGCGGTCCTCGCCGAGGCCAACCCTCGGCGATAAACCCGCGCATCTCATGCGCGGGTGCCGACCTTTACGCGTGGTTCGGATCGAGCCGGCGCTCAGGTGGGCCGGCCATAGGGTCTAGATACTGGAGCCGGTCTCGTCGCGCTTGAAGGTCTCGAGCTGGTCGAGCGCTTTGGCGCGTGCTTTCGAGCGCAGCGGGGGCAGCAGGGCGACCAGGGCGCCGCTCGGGCCGAGCGCCTGCTTGGCCCAGCGGCGGAAGTCGAACTCGTCGATGTGGTCGGCGATCTTGCCGTTCTCGTCGAAGCGGAGCGTCGCCTGGATGTCGTTGACGACGGGGCGGCCGGTGGAGAACGTGTAGCGGGCGATCCAGTGCGCCGAGCCCGTGTCCCCGTCGGCCTCGTGCTCGTGCAGCTCGATCTCCAGATCGGTTGCGCGGTTGGTCAGCATCCGCCACATCGCGCCGATGTCGGCGCCGTGGAGATCGCCAAAGGCGGGGTCGCGGAAATGCGCATCGCGCGCGTACTCGGCGGTCATCGCCGCGCCGTTGCACTGCCCGAACGCCGCGTAGAAGCGCTCGATCGTCTCGCGGTTCGCGTCAGCCCCCACGCGCCCACCCTAACTGCTGTCAGGGCAGCTTGCCCGCGATCGCGTAGCGCAACACGTCGACCACCTGCTCGGCCGTGCGCGCCGTGCCCTGGGCGGCCCGGTCGACCTCCTTCAGCGCATGGTCGAGGGCGGCGTCGTGCAGGGTGACGTAGGGCGTGCCCAGCGCGGCGGCATAGCCGGCGTCGAAGGCGGCATTCCACTGGCGGTATTTGTCGCCGAAGCGGACGACGACCACGTCGGCGTCCCGGATCAGCGTCTGGGTGCGGATCGCGTTGACCCCGGCCCCCATGTGATCGCGCCAGAACGGCTCGCCCTCCTCGCCGAGCGTGCCGATTCCCGCGTCGTCTGACGCGGCATGGTCGGTGACCGGCGCAGAGAACTCCACAGGCAGCCCGGCCTCGCGCACCCCGGCCTCGATCCGCTCGCGCCAGTCGGAATGGATCTCGCCGGAGAGGTAGACGCTCCAGGTTCGCTCGGCCACGACCGAATCCTAGCCCGCAGTGGGCGCTCTCCTGCACCAGCCTCGGCATGCTCCTCGTCGCCACCAACTCGGGGACGCTCGTCATCGCCCTGCCCGACCTCGAGCGGGCACTGGCGCCGTGGCCTCGCTCGGCGCCGGCTTCTCGGCGGACGGCACGCAGCTGATCCTCTGGCGAATCGTCCAGGGCGTCGGCGGCGCCTTCATCTTCGCCAACGGCCCGGCCCTGGTCACCGACGCCTTCCCCAGGCTTCGCCCTGCTCTTCGCCTTCGTCTTCTACTTCCAGGGCGCCCAGGGCGACGATCCGATCACCGCCGGGATCAAGCTGGCGCCGATGGCGCTGGGGATGCTGGTCGCCTTGTCGCTGGACGGGCTGAAGCGACTCGACATCGCCGCGCAGCTCAAGCTCGTCCGCTCTCGGCGGGCCGAGATCGATGCCCTCGAAGCGGCGCTGCTGGCCGCCCGCAAGGCTCACCGGCGCTAGCCGCTCAACCCACCGCCTGCTCCTCGAAGTGCTTGCTGAGCATCGTCACCTGGCCCTGGTAGTTGGAGCCCAGCTCGGCGCCGTAGAGGCGCTCCGCGGGGGCGCTGGTGCGCTCCAGGGCCAGCTTGCAGACCGGCTGGCGGTGCTCGACCATGAAGGAGACGTCGCGGGCGCGGACCTCGAGCGCGGCGCGGCTGCCGTGGCGGCCGCCGACCGGGTCGTAGCCGAAGCCGGGATCGAAGAAACCGGCGTAATGGGTGCGCAGCTCGCCCGCCGTCGGGTCGTAGGCCATCATCTCGGCGGCGATCTGAGGCGGGATGCAGACGCCCTCGGCCGAAAGCAGCAGATAGAAGATCTCCGGCTCGAGCACGATCCGCCCGCCCGGCTCGGGGTAGACCGGGTCCCAGTAGTCGGTCCAGCGGTAGGCGCGGATTCGCGAGAGGTCGATCGGCAGGCTGTTCTTCTTTGCCCGGTAGCCGACGATCCGGTCGCTGGGGCCGGAGAGGTCGACGCTGAGGAAGAGTCCCTCGGCGAGCGCCAGCTCCGACTCGCGCAGCGCGTGGGAGTCGAGGTAGAGCAGCGGGAACTCGTCCTGCAGGGCACGGATCTCCGCGTCCGCGAGCCGCACGTCCCCGCGGGCCAGCCGCAGCTGATTCAGCGAAAGCCCGCTCTTCACCTGGATCGCGAAGGAGCGCGGCACGACCTCCAGATAGAGGCGGCCGTGGTACCCGGGGCGGATCTCGTCGAAGCGGTGGTGGCGGTCGGTGAGCACCCGGGTGAAGACATCGAGGCGACCGGTCGAGCTCTTCGGGTTCGCCTTCGCCCGCACGTCGTCGGGGAGCGCCAACTCCTCGATCAGCGGCACGAGGTAGGGGCGATCGCGCTCCAGCACCGCGCCGTCGCGCAGATCGACTTTCTGGAAGGCAAGCCCCTCGATCTTCTCCTCGACGGTCGAGTCGACGTCCGGCAGGAAGCTGCAGCGCAGGGCCCAGGCGAAGTCCCCCAGGCGCAGGTCGATGCTGGCCGGCTGGATCGCCTCGGGGCGGATCCGGTAATCGCCGGAGGAAATCCACTCGGCGACGATCGCCTCGCTCAGGGCCTGCGAGGGCAGCACCCCAGCGGTCGCCCCACTGCGTTGCTCCGTTGCCGCACCCCCGCTGGCCGCGCTCGCGTCGCTCGTCATCTGGACGAGATTATGCGGCGTGCCTCGGCGACACCCAGGTACGGGGTCAGCGCAAACTCGGCAAGTTCCGGGAAGAATCGCTCGAGCTGAGCCGCTTCGCCGGCCAGTACGCGGCGGCCGAGCAGCGAGGCGATGCCACCCACCACCGCCTCGTCGGCTGCCTCCGGCGGCCGGCCGGCGCTGGTTCCCCCGGGGGCGCGGTCGCGCAGATACGGGACGAAGCTCTCGACCGCGACCTGGAAACGCCCGTACATCCCGGGCCCGGCGCGCAGACCCTCGACCAGCAGCAGATTCGCCAGCCCCGGTTCGGCGCCTAGGCCGGCGAGCGCCGCCGCGAGGCCGGCGCAAACCCTCGGGGCCCACTCTTGCTCGCCCGCACAAGCGCTCACGACACCGCTGCGCAGGCGCTCGACGGCCTCCTCGTAGGCCGCGAAGAAGCACTCGTCCTTGCTGTCGAAGTGACGGTAAAAGTCGCTCTTGGAGACGCCGGCCCGCCCGGAAATCGCGGAAACCGTCGTGCCGTCGTAACCGTGCTCGTCGAGCGACGCGGCAATCGCGGCCAGCAGACGCTCCCGCTGGTGCTCCGCGATGAACTCCCGGGAGAGGCCGTGACGCCCACGTGGAAGCGGCTTCATGCAGTACTAAAGTCTGCCAGTGCTAAGCGCTTTTTGTCTGCCGACCCGGCCGCCGGGGCCGGTTACTCGCCAAAGCCGGCGCCCAGATAGGGCGCCATCATGAACTCGGTGAGCTCGGGCAGGAGGTCCTCGGCCCGCTCGGCCTCGCCACGGCGAATCTGTTGGTAGACGATCCAGGCGACTCCGCCGACCAACGTCTCGGCGATCGTGTCGGGCAGCCGCTCGTCCCGCGGCAGCGTCTTCCTTGTCAGCCCGACGAAGGTCTCGAGCGAATCCTCGTAGCGCCTGGTTGTCGCCGGTGTGGCCGAGAGCGCCTCGATCATGCACATCCGCGCCAGCGTGGGCTGCTCGGCGACGAAACCGAGAAAGGCAGCAAGCCCGGCCTCGATCCGGTCCCGCCAGTCCTCGTCGCGGCCGGCGTCCGCTTCCTCGACGCGGCGAAGAACCTCGTCCCGGGCGCCGTCGAAAGCGGCGAGGAAGACCTCCTCCTTGCCCTCGAAGTTGTCGTAAAGCGTTTTGCGGGCGACACCGGCTCGCTTGACGATGTCGGAAATCTTGGTTGCCTCATAGCCCTGTTCGGCGGTCAACTCCGCCAGCGCATCCATTATGCGCCGCTGCTTGTGCAATGCGATGAACTCGCGGGGAAGCGCCGGGCGGGTGGATGGGGAGGGCCGGTTTTGCGTCTGCCTCTCCTGCATTCCCCCTTTTCCCCGTGGCGCCATAGAACAAGGATACCCAGGGTCGCCGAATTTCCTACGCACGTCGGTAACTTTTCTGGTACCCTTGGAGGGCCTGCACATTTTCTAAAAGAAACGCGTAGGTTCCTTATGGCACTAGAGAGGGTAATGCTCAGTCGGGAGAAGCTGGCAGATGCGGTCGGGGACCGCTGGTCAGACTCAGAACTCAGCGAGGCACTTGCCTTGCTGACTCGCGCCGACGGTCGTTTCCCGGCCGGGGTGAGGACGCTGCCGGCGGATCTGGTCAAGGCGGTCCAACGGGAGCGCCTGCTGGCGGCGATGATCGGCGCCGCGACCGAGATCGGCTACAACAACCTCACGGTCCAGAACGTGCTCACCCGTGCCGGCATCTCGCGGCCGACGTTCTACGAGCAGTTCGAGGACAAGGAGGACTGCTTCCTCGCCGCCTTTGACGCCGCGGCGGGCCGGATGCAAGTGCGGATCGAGGCGGCCGGCCTCGACGCCGGGCCCACCTGGCGCGACCAGCTGCGCAGCGGCATCGCCGAGCTGCTGCGTTTCATCGTGGACGAGCCCGAAGAGGCTCGCATCGTGATCGTCGAGGCGCGGGCATCGAGCCCGGCGGGGCTGCAACGCCGCGACGAGCTACTCGACCGCTTCGCAGGCTGTGTCGACGCTTTGGTCAGGGAGGACCTGGACGAACCCCCCTCGGCAATCGCCGCCGCCGGGGTCGTCGGTGGGATCGAATCAGTGCTTTACGCACGCCTGCAGAAAGACGAGACGGAGGATCTCGACGCGCTACTCCCCTCGCTGATGTATTTCGCCGTCCTCTCCTACGCCGGCCGCGAGGCGGCCAGCGAGGAGATCGACGGTGCGGCTCTTGCCGACACGCCCTAGCGCTTACGCCGCCTGCCGGAGCGCTTGCTCGAGTGGGCGGCGAGCCGCAGGGTGCGCTCGCTCTCCTTCTCGACCGCCTCCCCCATCGCGATCTGGAAGGTCGCCAGCAGAGCACCGGCAGCGAGTGGCCGCATCCGTTCGAGCGCCTCGCTCATCCGCGGCCAGTCGCGCTCGGGCCGGCCGGCGCGATCGAACGGCTGCCACACCTCCTTGACGAAGAGGTCGACGAAGGCGCGCGCGGCGCCATCGGCATGGCGGCGCAATTTCTGTGCGGTGACGAGGGCGCCTTCGGCGCCGACGCCGAGCGCGGCCAGCTCGGCGGCGGCGCGGAGCAGCTGGGGACTGATCACCTCAACACGACCGTCGGGCAGGGCGCGGAAGATGCCCAGCTTTTCAGCCTGCCGGATCAGCTTGGGGTCGGCTGCCTCGCTCCAAATCGCAGCCAGCTCATCGGCATCGACGATCTCCGGCGCCTCGTCTTCGAAGGGGGCGCGGAGGGCGCGGGTGAAATCGAACATCGCCGAGGCCGAGCCTTCGCCGCTGTCGAGAACTCGACGTATCGCCTCCAGGTTGAGGCCGTCCGCCTGCATCTCACGGGTCAGCTCGATCCGCGCGACGTGCTCCTCACCGTAATAACCGGTCCGCCCGCGAACGGTGGGGGGCGGCAACAGCCCGCGCGTCTGGTGGGCGCGGATGTTGCGGACGGTCATCCCGGTTCGCTCCGCCAACTGGCGGATCGTCATCTCGCCCTCGGCGGACTTAGCACCCTTGGAACCGTTACTGCTCATCGCACTGCATGGTAGGTGGCTGGTGGTTACACCACCTAGCCGGTGAGCTGCAGACGTTGGCCGTTCATCTCCCCTGCGGCATCGGAGCAGAGGAAGCCGATCGCCGCGGCGATGTGCTCGGTGGAGGTGAAGGACCAGAAGTCGCCATCGGGGTTTTCCTCGCGCATCTGCTCGGTGAGGATCGCATCGACGACGACGATGTTGGCCGTCGCGGCGGCGCCTGCAAACCCGTCGGCGAGGGCTAGCGTCCAGGCCTCGGCGGCGGCCTTGGCCGCGGCGTAGGCGGCGTTGGAGTTGGACGGGGCCTGGGCCTGCTTGGCGGAGACGAGGACGAAACGGCCGTGTTCAGAGTCGAGGAGCGCCTCGTGGAAGGCACGGGTGGTGTGCTGGACGGTGCGGATCAGGAGGTCGTGGAGCAGATCCCAGTCCGAGAGCGGCACCTCGTGCAGCGCCTGCCCCCCACGCCAACCGCCGACGAGGTGCAACAGCCCGTCGACCCGGCCGAAGCGCTCGCGGAGCGCCGTGCACCAGTCCCGCGCCGCTCCCTCGTCGAGCAGATCGACGGCGCGCCCGTCCCAGCGCCCGGTGGACAGCCCCAGCTCGGCCCCGATCTCCTCGACGCGGTCCTGGGAGCGATCGGCGGCAGCGACAGTCGCCCCCGCGGCCGCCAAGCGCTCGGCCACGACCGGCCCCAGGCCACCGCCGATGCCGGCGATGGCGTAGACACGACCGTCGAGGTTGCTCATATGGGGGAGGCAGGATTCGAACCTGCGTAGGCATAGCCAACTGGTTTACAGCCAGTCTCCTTTAACCACTCGGACACTCCCCCGAGGCGGTGCGAGTTTACCGGGGGAGCGTCAGGTCTCGACGCCCAGGCGGGCGGCCATCTGCTCGTTGAAGGCGGTGAGGGCCGACATCGGACGCATGAAGACGGTCAGCTCCTTGACCAGGCCCTGCTCGTCGAGCTCGAGGAAGTCGATGCCCTCCAGCTCGCGGTCGCCGACGCGAGCCTTGAAGCGCAGGACGACGGTGCCCTCGCCGACCAGCTCGTCGACGTAGCGGAAGTCCTCCAGGGTGGCGACGACGTGGGTCAGCACCTGGGTCACGATCTCGCGACCCTCGAAGCCGCGAAAGAGGATTGGACTGTGCAGGACGACGTCCTCGCGCAGCGTCGCCTTGGCCGCCTCCAAGTCCTTGGCCTCGGCGGCGAGGCGGAATGGATGCGGCGCGGCCATCGGGCCAAACTCTACGTCAACGGGGCTCGAGGACGAAGAGGGCGATGTCGCGGTCGGTGCGGGCCTCGTATTCGTCGAAGCCGGAGTACTGCACGTTGTGCTTGCGCCACAGGTCGGCCCGCTCCTCGCCCTCGGCCACCCTGGCCCTGACCGGCCGCCGCTCGCGGCCGACCTCGACGTCGGCCTCCGGGTTGGCCTTCAGGTTGAGCGACCAGGCGGGGGTGCGGTTGTGGCCGGCGTTGGAGCCGATCACAACGAGATTCTCGCCGTCAGCGAGGTAGACGACCGGCGCGGTGCGCTTCTGGCCCGATTTGCGCCCCGTGGTCGTCAGCAACAGCACCGGCGCCTCATTGATCTTGCCTCCGACGCGCCCCCCCGAGAGCCGGTAGAGCGGGATGTTGAGCTTGCCGGTCCAGCGCAGGCCGGTCGCCCCCATCAGCTGCGACATGCGCGAATAGAACTTATCTCCGGAAGGCACGAGCGGAAGTATGACCGTCAGCTGGCTTCTCTAAGCATCTGGGCCTCGGGGAGATGCTGGAGTTTCTTCAGCGTGTTGTTCTCGATCTGGCGGATCCGCTCGCGGGTGACGCCGAACGTGTTACCCACCTCCTCGAGCGTCAGCGGCTCCAGCCCGGTGAGGCCGTAGCGAAGCTCGATCACCTGCCGCTCCCGCTCGGGCAGGGCCGAGAGCGCTTTGCGCACGCCCTCCTTCTGCATGTGTTCGCTCGCCTCTTCGAAGGGCTCGGCGACGGTGTCGTCGGCGACGAAATCGCCGAGCTCGGAGTCGTCCTCGTCGCCCACCGGTTTCTCCAGGGAGACCGGTAATTGCGCGACCCGGAGGATCTCGCGCACTTCGGCCAGCGGCCAGCGCAGCTCCTCGGCGATCTCGGCCGGCTCGGGCTCGCGGCCGAAGCGCTGCACCAGCTGGCGCTCAACGTGGGCGACACGGTTCAGCTTCTCGACCATGTGCACCGGGATGCGGATCGTCCGCGCCTTGTCGGCAATCGCCCGGGTCACCGCCTGGCGGATCCACCAGGTCGCGTAGGTGGAGAACTTGTAGCCGCGCCGGTAGTCGAACTTCTCCACGGCCCGGATCAAGCCCAGCGAACCGTCCTGAATCAGGTCGAGGAAGCTGAGCCCGCGACCCAGATAGCCTTTTGCGATCGAGACGACAAGCCGCAGGTTGGCCTCGACCATCTGCCGCTTGGCGATCATGTCGCCGCGCTCGATCCGCTTTGCGAGTTCGACCTCCTGAGCGGCGGTGAGCAAATCGACCCGGCCGATCGAGCGCAGGTAAAGGCGCAGCGAATCGAGGCTGGGTTCGATCGTCAGGTCAAGCTCTTGTTTGCGCCCGGCGCCGTTTGTGGACTCGGCGCGCTGCTCTTTGTACGCGCTGACGCCGTCCTCGGCGATCACTTCGACCCCGTGTTCGACCAGATGGGTATGCAGGCCCGCGACCTGCTCCTTGGTCACCTCCACTTCCTCGAGGGTGGAGGCGATCTGCTCGAAGGTGAGATACCCGCGATCGCGGCCGAGCGCAACCAGCGACTGGAGCTCCTGTGGCCCCGCCCGCTGTTCACTCGAATCCTGATTCAGGCCCTGAGGGACCGTCTCCAACGGCTCGATATCACTGCCTCCACCGCAACCCTGTTCCCCTCCCGGGGGCCGGCCCCATCGCTCCGACCTCGCGAAGTATAGGTGACTGTCGGCAGAGCGAATCGCCTACGCTTCATACCCATGGCAACCCACTCCACCACCCCGCTCGCGGCCACAACTCCCGATGTGCAGTCAGGAACCCCCGACACCCAAGTGAGCCTCTCGCGGGTCGGCGTGACCGGAGTCGAAAAGGTGATCCGGGTCGAGGCGGACGGCACCGAGAACCTCTATCACGCGGATTTCGAGTGCTTTGTCGACCTCAATCCGCGCCAGGCGGGCGTCCACATGTCGCGCTTCGAGGAAATCGTCGGCGAGGCGATCGACGAGGTCGTCCTCGGCGAGGCGTTCCGCGCCGAGGTCCTCGCCGCCCACATCGCCCAGCGGGTTCGCGAGCGCCAGGGCGGGCTGCGAGCCGAGGTCTCGGTCACGGCGCGCTACCCGGAGACGGTCACGACCCCGGTCAGCGGCATCAGCACCCAGGAGATCTACGTACTGCTCGGCACCGCGGTCGACTCGCTGCGCGGCACGCGAACCCTGACCGGCGTCCAGGCCCAGGGGATGACCGCCTGCCCCTGCGCGCAGGAGATGGTCGGCGGGCTCGCCCGCGAACGACTCGCCGAGCGCGGCTTCGATACCGAGCAGATCGAGGCGGCGATCGAGGCGGTGCCGATCGCCACCCACAACCAGCGCGGCATCGGCACCCTTCACATCGGCTGCCCGGAGGGCGGACCGGCGTGGATCGACGCACCCGAGCTGCTGCGAATCGTCGAGCAGTCGATGAGCTCGGAGATTTACGAGTTGATGAAGCGTCCCGACGAGCTCGCGGTCGTCGCCAAGGCGCACTCGCAGCCGCGCTTCGTCGAGGACTGCGTGCGGGAGATGGTGCGCCGTGTCACCAGCGACTATCCGGACCTCCCGGGCGACGCGTTCGTGATGGCCCGCCAGGAGAATCTCGAGACGATCCACCGCCACAATGTCGTCGCCGAGCGCTACGGCAGGCTCGACGACCTGCGCGCCGAGCTCGCCGGCGGCGAGCACCAGCGCCGCCACACGACAATGCGCGAGTGGCTAGAGGCTCCGGCGTCCTGAGCCGCCGACGGGCCTAAAACCGGCCTGTATCACCGGTTTTCGGCCCGTCGGCCCCGGAATGGGCTTCGGCCAGGCGCTTGCGTATGCCCAAGAAGTAGTCGGCGCCGCTGACCAAGGTCACGGCGACGGCGACGTAGAGCAGCACGTTGACCCAGGTCGGGGCCGGATTGGCGGCGATCAGGGCGAATATGGCGGCGATCTGCAGGACCGTCTTCAGCTTGCCCATCCAACTTGCGGCGATCACTACGCCGCGCTCGGCGGCGATCGCGCGCAGCCCGGTGACGGCGATCTCACGGGCGATGATCACCATCGCGACCCACGCCTGCAGGCGGCCCAGCGAGACGAGTGAGACAAGCGCGGCGGTGATCAGGAGCTTGTCGGCGAGCGGGTCCATCAGTTTGCCGAAGGTGGTGACCGCGTCGCGCGAGCGGGCGAAATAGCCGTCGAGGCCGTCGGTGAGAGCCGCGAGGGCAAAGACGGCGGCGGCCAGCTCGTCCCCGTTCGGCGTCTCGCCGAGCAGGGCGACCACCACGACCGGCACGGCGAGGATGCGGAGCAGGGTCAGCGCGTTGGCAAGGTTGAGCGGGAACATCGGGGCCGACGGGCCTAAACCCGGCCTATATCACCGGATTTCGGCCCGTCGGCGGCGAGGGCTTGGGCGGGGTCGCGCTTGGCGAAGAAGTCCTCGCCCTCGATGCTGATGTGGGGGACGAACCGGTCGAGCCAGCGCGGCATCCACCAGGCCCAGCGGCCGAGCAAAACCATCACGGCGGGGACCAACAGGCAGCGGACCAGGGTCGAGTCGATCGCGATAGCCACCGCGAGGCCGACCCCGAACTCCTTGACGATCGGGTTGCCGTTGAGAACGAAGCTGGTGAAGACACAGACCATGATCGCCGCCGCCGAGGTGATCACCCGCCCGGTGTTGGCCAGCCCTTCGATCACCGCCTCCTTCTCGTCTTCGTTCTGGCGGTAGTGCTCGCGCATCTGGGTCAGCAGGAAGACCTCGTAGTCCATCGAGAGCCCGAAGAGGATCGCGAACATCAGCAGCGGCACGAAGCTGACGATCGGGATCGAGTGGTCGAGCCCGATCAGCGAGGCGCCCCAGCCGAGCTGGAAGACCGCGGTCACCACGCCGTAGGCAGCGGCGACCGAGAGCAGGTTCATCGCCGCCGCCTTGACCGGGACCAGCAGCGAGCGGAAGGCGAGCAGCAAGACGATGAAGCTGAGCCCGACGACGATCGCGATCATCAGCGGCAGCTTGTCGCCGATCTGGGTGGCGAGATCGATGTAGCCGGCGGTCTGGCCGCCGACGTAGGCGACGGTGCCGGTGCCGTGCAGCGCTTCGGGGATCGTCGTGTCGCGCAGCCCTTCGACCAGGCTGACGGTCTGATCGGCCCACGGCGCCGATTTGGAGATCACCGTGAAGACCGCCACCGTCCCCGTTTCGTCGAAGCTCGGCTCGGCTACCGCGGCGACGTCGGCCGCGGCGCCGACCTGTTTCTCCAGAACGGGCAGGACCCTCTGGCCTTCTCCCGGCGTCTTGAATTCCGCCGTGACGAGCAGCGGCCCGCTGAGGCCGGGGCCGAAGCCCTTGGTCAGCTGGTCGTAGTTCTGGCGGGCGGTGGTCGACTTGGGCAGAGCGCTGAGGTCGTTCTGGCCGAGCTCGAGCTGGAAGATCGGCAGCGCCAGGGCAATCAGGACGGCCAGCGCCGCGAGGGCCGAACGCCAGGGCCGCCGGGCGACGCCGCGCGCCCATTTGCGCCACCCGTGCGGCTCGCTGCCGTCCGGGTCGGAGCTCGTCCCGGGCACGCGCATCGAGTTGATGCGCGGGCCGAGCGCGCCCAACATCGCCGGCAGCAGGGTCGCCGCGGCACAGACGGCGACGACGACCGCGATCCCCGCGGTGAAGCCGAGGGTGCTGACCAGGGGGATGCCGGCGAACGAGAGGGAGCAGAGCGCAATCACGACCGTGAAGCCGGCGAAGACGACTGCGCCGCCGGCGGTTGCGGTGGCGCGGGCGATCGACTCGCGCAGATCCATCCCTTCGGCGAGCTGCAGTTTGTGGCGGGTGACGATGAACAGCGCGTAGTCGATCCCGACCCCGAGGCCGATCATCGTCGCCAGGGTCGCGGCGACGCTCGGCACTTCGATCGCGTTCTCGAGCAGGCGGATGACCGAGAGTGAGATCGCCAGGCCGACGATCGCCGAGCCGATCGGCATCACCATCGCCGTCGCCGTGCCGAAGGCGAAGAGCAGGATGACGATCGCGGCGGCGATCCCGATCGCGTCGCTGATCCCGGTGTCGGGCTTGGAGAGCTGCTGGCCGACGTAGGCGCCGACGGAGGTATCGAGACCCGCCTGCACGGCGGGGTCGGCTGCGTTCAGCACCGCCTTGGCCTGCTCTTCGGTCAGTTCGCCGGGGCCGACGCCGAGGATCACAGGCGTGTAGGCGACCGTCTTGTCGTTGCTCAGCAGGCCGGCTTCGACACCCTCCTTGCTCAACGGGCTGATCGCGGAGTTGACCTCATGCATCGCGTTCAGGCGCTTGACCGATTCTTCGATCGCCTTCGCGTACTTCGGTTCGGTCAGCGGACCGGCCTTCGATTCGAAGGCCAGCGGGTTGCTGCCGTAGGCCTGTTCGGGCAGGTTGTCTTCGAGCAGTTCGGTCGCGCTGGTCGAGCCGGTGCCGGGCAGGGTCAGGTTGTCGTTGGTCTTGTCGCCGGAGGCCTGGCCGGCGATCACGAGCACGACCGCGACGATCACCCAGACGGCGATCGTCGGCCAGTGATGGCGCGAGCAGAAGCGGCCGATCGCGTAAAGAGGCGCGGTCACGCGGGGATCATCCCCCACCGTCCGGCAGCACTGCAACGTGCCCACCGTGCCCGGCGGCAAGCCAGGCGTCGAGCGTGCGTGGCGCGGCCGTGTAGAGATCGGCAGCCCGGTCCACGTAGAAATCGCGGGC
This sequence comes from uncultured Solirubrobacterales bacterium, assembly GCA_963837695.1. GTDB lineage: Bacteria > Actinomycetota > Thermoleophilia > Solirubrobacterales > 70-9 > VRUE01. The sequence continues at coordinate 189,975 of CAWINZ010000005.1, forward strand.
GGCACTTTCGAGCTCGTAGGCGAGGGCGAGGAGGGCGGCCTGGTCCTTGACCTGGGTGAAGTCGAGTTCTTCCGCCGCAGCTTCGGCGTCACCGCCCAGGCCGCGGATCGCCTTGGTCAGCGCGTCGACGTATTCCTGCTCCTCAGCGCGCAGCTGCCGTCCAAGCACACGCTCGCGGCCGCGCAGCAGGCCGTTGCCGCGGGTGTAGGCGTCGAGCGCCGTCAACTCACGCGAGAGGCCTTCGTTCAGGATGGTGGCGTCGCTGCCCTTTTCGGGATTGGTCTCGGCGCCGTGGCCGCTATCGCCGCAACCATTGGCGACCAGCGCCAGCGCCGCCAGGACAAAAGCCAAAAGGCAGGCGACGCGACCGAAGCCGCGCCGCCTGCCATAGCCGCCTGCTGAGGAATCGGTGCCCACGGGCCGGCAAGCCTATGGGCTGTCGATTGCCCGCTGCGCGGGGCGAGCCCTCTTACTTGCGGGCTTTGGCCTTCGACTTGCTTTTGGCTTTCGTCTTGCCCGAGGCCTTGGCTTTCCGCTTCGGCAGCTTCTTCGCCGCCGTATCGGGAACCTCGTAGGCGAGCATCGCGATCGAGGAGGAGATCCCCGGCTCTTTCGATTTGGCCAGGCGTTTAGCCGCTTCCGCGTTGAGCTTCATCGCCTGTTTGAGCGTATCTCTGAGCAGCTTCTGCAGAGACGTCCACGCCGCCTCGTCGAGCATCAGGGGCGTCCAACTCAAATGCCGGTCCTCGCGGTCGTCGAACGTCTCGCCCTCCATCGAGGCGACAACATCGTCGACGACAGCCTGGAACAGGTCTGCACTCATCCCCACCCGGACCGAATCGGGGAGCTCATGCCAGTCCCGGTCGGTCAGGAAAGCACGCGACGTAGCACGGTAGTAGTGCTCGACCGCGCCGCGCCGGGGCTCGGTTTTGACCAGGGTGATGACTTTGTAGTCCTTGAGGACTTTGACGTGGTAGCTGACCTGGCTCAGGCCTTCGCCCAGCTCCTTCGCCAATTCGTTCGGGCTGGCCATCCGTTCGTTGAGGATCGCCAAGATCTCCGCGCGAAGTTCGTGCGCGAGCGATTTGACCAAATCCTGATTCACGCCTCTTTTGTTTTTAGCTCTTCCTTTACCTCTTTTGCTGCCTTTGGTGTTTTTCGTCTTTGCAGGCATAGGGACTCCTCCGAATCGTTGCTGGGGGCTTAACCACTCCATCGTATTGATCACAAAGGCGGTTTTCCAGCCCAAATGAAGACTATTCGCTTCCTCTTCGCGAAATAGTGGAACTTTCTCCAGTAATCAGCCGGTCCGCCGAATGCGCTCACAGCGTAGGGAGAGTCCACAGGAAGTCCGTCCAAGGAGGGGGTGAAGTAGATGAAGATCTCCGCATCAGAAGCACGCATACCGATGCTCTCGCTTCACAAGTTCGGCTAAGTGCTCAGGCAGAGCAACTAGCTTTGCGGGGCTTGCCCAGGGTCACGGGTGGGCCCCGCGTGATTCAGTTCAGTCGATGGCCAAGCCGAAGAATCCGCTGCCTCGGGTGGACTCGATCGAGCGGCTCGCGACGGAGATCCACGACTGCCGCCGTTGCCCACGCCTGGTCGAGTGGCGTGAGGCAAGTGCAGCCGCCCCGCCGCGGCGCTTTCAGGGCGAGGAGTACTGGGCGCGGCCCGTTGCCGGCTTCGGCGACCCTGGCGCCAGGCTTGCTCTCGTCGGCCTCGCCCCCGCCGCGCACGGCGCCAACCGCACCGGCCGGATGTTCACCGGTGACCGCTCCGGCGACTGGCTCTACGCCGCGCTGTGTCGCGCCGGCTACGCGAACCAGCCCACGTCGACCGGTCGCGAGGACGGCCTGCGATTGCTGGATGCCTACGTCACCGCGGTCGTTCGCTGCGCGCCCCCCGCCAACCGGCCGGCGCCGGCCGAGCGCGACAGCTGCCTTCCCTATCTGGCGCGGGAGCTCGAGCTACTCGGCAATTGCCGGACGATCGTCTCGCTGGGCGGCTTTGCCTGGGACGGAGTGCTGCGGGCTCTGAGAGATCTTGGCCATCCGGCGCCCCGGCCCAAGCCCCGATTTGGGCACGGGGCCGAAGCCGACGTGGGCGGCTGGAAGCTCGTCGGCTGTTACCACCCCAGCCAGCAGAACACCTTCACCGGCCGCCTCACCGAGTCGATGCTGGACGAGATCCTCGTCCGGGCCCGCGAGTTGAGCGGCTGAGGGCCGCTACAGCGCGTCGGTTCCGCTGGCCCCACGTCGGGAGATGCTGGCGATCGTCTCGAAGGAAGCCAGCACGACCGACACCGGGATTCCCGGCTCCGAAGATGTCTCGCGGCGCTTCGTGGAACGCTCCTGGATCGCTTGGATCCGGTCGAGGGCAGCCTTTACGGCCCGCATCAGTTCCTTCCAACCCCGCTCATCAACCGATAGCCAGGTCCGGCTCAGATGCCTACTGCGCGCATCGAAGGAACCGACGTCAAGCGCGGCGAGGAGTTCCTCGATGATCTGCCGGAGCATGTCGCCGCTGAAGGTGGACCGGATCGGCGCCGGGATCTTCATCCAGTCGAAGTCGTCGAAATGGAAGGCCGGCACGCAGGGCTCGTAGAAATGCTCATCGAAGCCACGGCGCGGCACCGTCCGCACCAACCGGATCAGATTTCGCCGCTTGAGTTCCCGGAAGTGGTAGCTGACTTCGGAAACTTCGAGATCGAGTTCGTCGGCGATCTCGGTCGGGCTGGCGATGCCCCTTTCGCAGACTGTCACCCACACATGACCGCGCAGAGGATGCGTAAAGGCTTTGGCCACTGTCGGATCGATGACCTGTTTGAGTTTTTTCCCATGCAAGCTGGCCATAACAGCCCTCCCGTCCCTGTTGCCGTGCGGTTTCCAGTGGTGCTGTCACCCTAGTACCGATGGCGGACTTCAACCGATCCTTAACCTCGCGCGCAAGTGTCACCGGCGGGCGGGCTGACACCACTGTTTTGCTGAAACTCATTAAAGCAATCATGCGGTCCCAAGCGGGACTTCGACCGGAAGGTGGACCGATGACAAGACCGAGGATTAAGCGCACGACCGAGCAGATCGAAACGCCGAACGGCGATCTCTATCTGCTGCGGCCCAGCGCCGGAGCCGACGTCCAGATCGAGAATCCCGACGCAGAGGGGCGAGCCCTGCTCGCCGCCCTCGACGGGAGCCTCAACCGCGACGAGCTGGAGGGGCGCTTCGGCGAGGAAGCCGTCAGCGACCTGCTCGCGCAACTCGAGGAGCTGGGCCTGGTCGAGGACGCCGCGGACGACGACCTGATCCCGGCGGCGGTCGGCCGCCGCTACGACCGTCAGCTTCGCTACTTCAGTGACATCACCACCGGGCCACCCCCGTCCCAGTGCCAGGCCCGGCTCGAAAGCGCTCGAGTCGTCATCCTCGGGGTGGGTGGCCTCGGCGGTGGCTCGGCCCTTTCACTGGCCTGCTGCGGGGTCGGTGAGATGCTGCTGATCGACGGCGACCTGGTCGAGGAGACGAACCTCAACCGTCAGATCCTCTACAGCGAGGACGACATCGGCCGGGCAAAGGTCGAGGCGGCCGTCGACCGCCTGGGCGCCTTCAACTCGCGGGTTCGCCTCGAGACGATCGCCGAGCGGATGGACAGCAAGGATGCGATCGCGGAGGTCATCCAGGGCTTCGACCTGGTCGTCGACGCCGCCGACTGGCCTGCCCACGACATCGAGGAATGGGTCAACGAGGCTTGCTTCGCCGCGGAGATTCCGTTCATAACGATGAGCCACTTTCCGCCCGTGGCCCGCGTCGGGCCCCTATTCGTGCCCGGCGTGACCGGCTGCTTCGCCTGCCAGGTGGCGGCCTACCGACGCAACTACCCGATGTTCGACGTGGCGATCGAGCAGCGCCGCGCCAAACGTTCCCCGGTGGCGACGATGGGGCCGGCCTGCAACCTGATCGGCGGCCAGGTGGGGCTCGACGTCGTGCACTACCTGACCGGACTGGCCGAGCCCTCGACCCAGGGCGTCAGCCACATCTACGACCTACGCACGATGGAGGTAGAGCGCGAGCCGGTGGTGCCGGAGCCCGACTGCCCGGTCTGCGGCCATCTGCCGACGGCGATGCAGCGGGGCGAGGGCGAGACGAAAGCGGGGCGGAAGTAGACCGCTCCCGCAACGCGGCCGACAAATTTAGGGCCTATCGCGCGACGGAACTGCGATACCTAGAATGACCCGAGCGCCGGCGTAGCTCAGTTGGTAGAGCACTTCATTCGTAATGAAGGGGTCCCCGGTTCAAGTCCGGGCGTCGGCTCTTAAAAGCCCAGCAAAAAGCCATATTTAGCCGCTGACGCTTTTGGGCTAGACGAAAATATGTCCCTAATATGTCCCGAGAGGGCGCTAGACTGTCTGCATGGCGCCCGCTCGCAAAGCCCCTCCGCGGCCCCCTTCGGGACACGTTTTCCGGGTCGATCGTAAGAGCGGCCCGCAGTGGTACGCCAAGTACAGGCTGCCTGACGGTCGCCAGATCCAGCGCAAGCTCGGGGCTGCCTGGACTGAGCGCGGCCGACCCGGCGCGGGCTACTTCACCAAGCACACGGCGGAAGCCTGGCTGCGCGACGTGCTGGAGGAGGCGCGGCGCGGGACGCTGCCCGGCCTGGTCAAGACCGATGTGACGTTCGCCGAGGTGGCAGACGAGTGGCTGCGCCACGTCGAGCACGACCGTGGCCGCAAGCCCTCGACGGTCGCGGGGTACCGAGCGCTACTCAACTCCCAGCTGCTCCCCGTATTCGGCGAGAAGCCAATCGAGTCGATCACGACGCCGGAGATCGAGGCGTGGGTCGGCGGCATCGACCGCTCGCCTGCGACGCGGACCAAGGCGCTCGTTCTCATGCACGGCATCTTCAAGCGCGCGAAAAAGGTCTACGGGCTGCCGCTGAATCCAGTGGCCGAAGTCGAGAAGCCGCCGACCGCGCAGAGCGGCGACATCGAGGTCTTCTCGGTGGAGGAGATCATGGCGCTGGTCCGCGCCGCCTCCTCCGAGCAAGACGCCGCGATCTACCTGACGGCTGCGTTCACCGGCCTGCGCCGCGGCGAGCTGCTCGCGCTGCGCTGGCGCGACGTGGATTTCGAGGGCCAGGTCATCCGCGTGCGGGCGAGCTACGCGGATGGCGCGCTGACCACCCCCAAGTCCGGCAAGGTCCGCTCGGTCCCGATGGCGCCCGACGTGGCCCAAGCCCTGGCGAAGCTCGGCCAACGCGAGCACTGGACCGGCGACGACGATCTCGTCTTCGTCGGCCGAGCCGGCGACTACCTCGACGGCCGCGCCCTACGCCGCCGCTACGACGCCACCCTCAAGCGAGCCAGCCTCCGCAAGCTCCGCTTCCACGACCTGCGCCACACCTTCGGCACCCGCATGATCGCCAAGGCCGACATCCGCCGAGTCCAGGAGTGGATGGGCCACGCCGACATCCAGACGACCATGAAGTACCTCCACTACGCCCCTCGTGAGGGCGACGCCGCACTCGTCGCCGAAGCGTTCCGGGTCGAGGAGGCCAAGGTTGGGACCAGTGGCCGATAACCGATTCGCTCGACAGCTAGACGAACTCGATGCCGAAGAGCAGGAGCTGGTCAAGCCAGCCATAGCGGCTGCTCGCCGATCTTTTGCCGGGTTCAAGGAGCGCCCGAAAGCCGAGTATCACCGCGCCCCAGGACTCAATCCTGAAGAAACCTGGGCGAGGGTCGCAGAGGAGCTTGGTCGTGTATCTGCCCTGGCTGCGCTTCAAGGCTTCCGAGACATTCCCCTGGCCTTGGACGACGTCGAGTTGATCCACAGAGGGATCTTCGAGCCTGTCTTCGGTGAGAAGACCCTGGGCTTTCGCTCTCGGTCGAGGGACAAGGTCGAGTTCCCAATCGTCGTTGGGAAGGAATCGGTTCCCGTCATTCGCCAACGTCGAGGTTCGGGCGTGAAGCAGCTCAGGCAGAACCTCGGGAAAGCGGTTGCGAGCTTCGAACGAGAAGCCGCCGCCCTCGGGGCCAGAAAAGAACCCGCTCTCGCAGACGCCGCACTCGTTGCCGTCAAGCTCTATGCCAAGGTCATCGGCATCCATCCCTTCATAGACGGCAATGGACGGACGGCTTGGGCAATCGTCAGCTATGCCCTCCAGCGGTGCGGCCTCGTTGAGCTTGCGATTCCTCCATCCGATACGACGCGCTGGGCGCTAGGCCAGGCTCTGAGGCACGGCGGCTCTCAAAGCTACGAGCCACTGACTGGGCTAGTCGTCAACGCAATCAGAGATTCAGCTTGAGAATCGATCTCTCCTAGAGTTCCTATTCTGAGCGATATCGGCATCGTTCGTTCACGGAACGATTACCATTAGCGTTGTCTTCACGGCTGCCATTAGCGCTGTCGTTAACGAATGGCTTAAGCTTTGTCTTCCTGCGTGTCGATTAAGTTCTCAGTAGCTAGCACGTCGAGATCACGATGAAACTTCATTTCTCTGATTACAGCGGCCCAACTGGGCTCCTTGTGGCTAACGGAAAGAAGATGCTTCCGCTAGACGATCCTGCTGGCGCCACCGCTTTTGTCGGTGCTGCAATGCAAGCTGGCACGATCGACCCCACGCAATCGGCACAGATTCAGAACGCTGTCGATTCTGCATCCCACGCTGGCTCGTAGACCAAGCCCAGCGAGCCCCGGCGACCGGCCCAAGCGCCGCGCCGCGAACTGCTGTCACATGCCGATGCTCGCGTTGACCGGACCCCGTTCATCGGTCCACCTGAAGGGGTCCCCGGTTCAAGTCCGAGTGTCGACTCTTCGCAATGCCCTAGTTGAGCGGGGTGCCGGCGAGGCTCGAGACCTTCCAGTCGCCGTCTTCGTTCACCATCGCCATCGCCAGGATGGCGCCGTGGGGGCCGCTGTAGAGGATGAAGGCACGTTCGCCTTCGGTGCGCAGCGAGCGGGCGTTGGCCTGTTCGGCTTCGACCTTCAGCTCCGACTTGGCGGCGGGGTTCGTCAGTGCCTCGAGAAGCGCGGCGCAGCTTTTGTGCTTGAACTGTTTGGCCTGCGCGGCGAGTTTTTCGAACGATTCGGTGGTCGTCTTCGCCACGTAATTGCAGGTCGCCTCCCAGTTGCCTTCGGCGCGGGCGTCGAGGAAGCCGTGAAGCGCGGCCGCCGCGGCGTCGAATTCGGATGTGTCGGCCTCTTCGCCGAATTCCTGGACGCTGTTGTCGGCTCCCTTGACCTTGTACCGGGCTGAGCCGCCGCCGGAATCGCTGTGGTGCTTGGGGGTGAAGCCGTTTGCGCCGGGGCTACCGGCCTGACCTTCGTCGCCGGAGCCGGACTTGCTTTCGTCGCTCTTGGCGCTGTCCTGCTTCGAGGCATCCCCGCCCGACTTGCTTTCCGTCTGCCCCTGATTCGCTTCGGTGCTCGTCGAGCTCGAGCTGTTGCTGCCCCCGCAGGCAACCAGACCCACGGCGATCAGCATCGCGGCAAGCGCCACAAGCAGCGTTTTCGTCCCCCCCCTCACGGCTCAGCATTCTAGGGAACGGCACGCGCCCGCAGAACTACCCGCCCAAGAAACGTCGCCAAGGCAAACATACGAGTATGTGGTTGCCAGGGAAACGAGGCTGGTATGACCCCTGGGAATCGCGGCGATTCCGGCTAGGATCGGCACCAATGGCAGAGGGGATCTCGATTGTCCTGGCCGACGACCACGCGGTCGTGCGGCGGGCGCTGCGGGTGCTGCTGGAAGAGGAATCGGATTTCGAGGTCGTGGCGGAGGCGCAGGACGCCGAAGGGGCGATTCGCTACCTGCGCGGCCACAAACCCGATGTCCTGATCCTTGATCTGAACATGCCCGGACAGCCGAGCCTGGAGGCGATCGGAGAGATGCGCGAGGTCTCACCGCAAACCAAGATCGTCGTCTTGACTATGCAGAAAGAGCCCGCATTCGCGCGCCAGGCGCTGCAACTCGGCGTGCTCGGCTACGTGCTCAAGGAGGCGGCCGCCAACGAACTGGTGCAGGCGGTGCGCAGCGCCGCCGCGGGCGAGACCTATCTGCAACCTGCCCTGGGGGCGAAGCTGGCAGCCGAACCGGAAGCTGCAGCCGGCGACCTCAGCGAGCGCGAGACCGACGTCCTGCGCCTGATCGCCCTCGGCCACACCAATGCCGAGATCGCCGAGAAGCTCTACATCAGCGTGCGCACCGTGGAGACCCACCGCGCCCACATCCAGCAGAAGCTCGGCATCAGCAGCCGCGCCGAGCTAGTCCAGAGCGCGCTCTCCCGAGGGCTCATCGAGACCTGAGCCGCCGCTGCTGCTGCCGGGGCAAAGCTCTCGGCCCGAGAAATTGCCGCAACGGACGAGAAAAAAGCGGTGGCTTCCTGGGCGACGATGAATGGATCGGCGCAGTGTTCTAAGGTCTACGCGATCTTTGTCAGGGGAACAGCGACCCTCGCGCTGGCTGCTGCGCTGGTGCTGACTCTCGGCTGCGCGTCCGCGTCGCCGCAGGGCCAGGTCGTCGTGCGCGGAGCGGCCTCCGGCTCGCACCTGGAGTTGAGCCTGCGCGGTAACAACCTGATCGTGCATGGGTGGATGGGCGCGAAGGCCGGTTCCGGCTGCCGCCTCGCGCGCAACCGCACCCTCGCCGTCTGCCGGCTTGCCGGTGCCGGCGGGATCGAACTCGACATGGGCCCGGCAGGCGACTTCGTCGAAGTGCAGGACCGGCTGCCCCTCCCCCTGACCGTCCACCTCGGCGACGGCTCCGACAAATTCATCGGCAACGGCGAGCCGGACACCTGCTACCCCGAAGGCGCGCGGCGTAACCGCTGCGTCGGCGGCGGCGGCAACGACATCTGCATCACCGGCAACCAGAACAGCGACTGCGTCGGCGAGGCCGGCGACGACTACTGCCAGACCGGCGCCGGTAGCGACGGCTGCTGGGGTGGCCCCGGTGACGACGTCTGCCGGATGGGACCGGGCCAGGACGGCTGCCACGGGGAAGGCGGCCATGACCAACTCTACGGCGGCTCCGGCGCCGACCAGCTCTATGGCGGCGGCGGCTATGACGCCTGCGACGGCCTGCCCGGCTGGGGGCGCTCACACGAATGCGAGACCGGCCCCAGGCGCTGATCGGGTCCCGTGACCGAGGCCGCCTACGACCGGATGGGGATCGGCTACAGCGCCGTGCGCCGGCCGGAGCCGCGGATCGCGGCGCGCATCGAGGCGGCGCTGGGTGACGCACGCAGCATTCTCAACGTCGGCGCCGGCACGGGCTCCTACGAGCCCGCGGGCCGCGACGTGACCGCGCTCGAGCCCTCGCGGGAGATGATCGCCCAGCGCCCGCCGGGCTCAGCGCCGGTGATCGAGGGCATCGCCGAGGAGCTGCCGTTCGAGGGCAACAGCTTCGACGCCGCGATGGCACTGATCACCGTGCACCACTGGACCGACCTGGAAGCCGGGCTGGCCGAGATGGTGCGAGTGGCCAGGCAGCGGGTGGTCGTCCTCACCTTCACGCCGGTGCCGCCCGAGGAGCTCTGGATGAGGCGCGACTACTTCCCAGGGATACTCGACTTCCACACCCGCGTGATGCTGCCGATCGAGGAGCTGGCGGCGCTGCTCCCCGCTGCCTCGGTCGAGCCGGTGCCGATTCCCAACGGCTGCGCGGACGGCTTCTGGCTGGCGATCTGGGACCGACCGGAGATGCACCTCGATCCCGACGTCCGCCGCGCCAGCTCGACCTGGCACCAGATGCCGCCCGACGAAGTCGAGCGCGGCCTGGCGGACCTGGAGGCCGACCTGGAGAGCGGCCGTTGGGACGAGCGCAACGGCGACCTACGCGAGCGGCCGGAGCTGGACGTAGGCCTACGCCTGGTGACCGCTGAGCTCAGCTAGACGGTCGGGCCGGGCGCTGCCGGAGGCGGCGGCGGGTCGGATGGCGGAGCGGGGACGGCGGGCTGCGCACCCGGCGCGATCTCCCGCAGGCCGAAGTAGAGAAAGAAGAAGACTTCCGGCGGGTGAAACAAAACGGAGGGGGTGGGATTCGAACCCACGAACGCCTTGCGACGCCAACGGTTTTCGAGACCGTCCCGTTCAACCACTCCGGCACCCCTCCGGGGAACTCGGTGCGGCGGTTGATTCTACGGAGACGGTGCCCCGTTCCGCCGGTGGGCCGAAACCGCGCCCATAGTTCCCGTTTTCGGCCCACCGTCGGGGTTGCGGCGCTAAAGGGGTCGATCGGTGTCGCCGATGAAAAGGCGTGCAGGGCAACGAGCAGACCCAGATCGGACGGTGGTTCGACCGCCACCCAGGGCCGCTGCGCGCGTTTGCGCTCTGCGCGTTGATCTGGGGCGTCGGCTACCTGACCTGGAGGATCGGCTGGAGCTGGCAGGGGGCCAGCCCGGTTGCCTTCGTAATGCTGATCGTGACCGAGATCTACGGCCTCTGGGCGCTCGGCACCCTGGCCTGGTACTCGTGGTCGCAGCCTCCCGCGGTACGCCCACCGGCCACGCCCGGACGCAAGATCGACGTCTACGTATGCACCTACGACGAGTCCTTTGAGGTCGTGGCGGCGACGCTGGCCGGCTGCCGTGCACTCACCTATCCGCACGCGACCTACCTGCTCGATGACGGGCGGCGGCCCGAGATGGAGAGGTTGGCGAAGATCGCCGGTGCCGAGTACCTGACCCGCCCCGACAACTCCCATGCCAAGGCGGGCAACATCAACGCCGCCCTCCCCCGCACCGGTGGCGAGCTGGTGCTGATGCTCGACGCCGACCACGTGCCGATGCCGGACGCGCTCGACGCGATGGTCGGCTACTTCGACGACGAGCGGGTAGCCCTGGTGCAGAGCCCACACGACTTCTTCAACCACGACTCGGTCCAGCACTACGTCGTCGGCCGCCATGAGCAGTCGCTCTTCTACCGCGTCGTCTGCCCCGGCAAGGACCGCCACGGCGCCGCGTACTGGTGCGGCTCGGCCGCCGTGCTGCGACGCGAGGCGCTGCTCGAGATCGGCGGCGTCGCCACCGAGACGATCGCCGAGGACTTCCACACGACGATCCGCCTGCTGCGCCACGGCTGGACCAGCCGCTACCACGACGAGGTCCTGGTCCAGGGCCTGGCCCCGCACGACCTCGACGGCTACCTGCTGCAGCGCGACCGCTGGGCGCGCGGCAACCTCGCCGTCTTCACCCTGCCCGAGTCCCCCCTGCGCGCCCGCGAGCTGCGCCCGCTGCAGCGGCTCTCCTACTTCGCCAGCCTCGCCGCCTACCTGGCGCCGCCGATGCGCCTGCTGCTGCTGGCGACGCTGGGCCTGGTGATGTGGACCGGCGAGCTGCCGATGAAGATCAGCGTGGTGGCGCTTGCGTTGCTCTGGCTGCCCTCGCTCAGCCTCAACCTGCTCGCCGGCTCGGCCCTGACCCGCGGCTATATGAAGATCGGCGAGACGGCCCACTACGAGTTGATGACGATGGAGATCTACACGCGGGCGCTGCGCTGCGCCTTCCGTCCCGGCCGCACCGCCTTCAAGGTGACCCCTAAGCAGGGAGTGGACGGCGGCGGGATCGCCGCGGTGCGCAAGCTGCGCCTGGTGATCGTGGCCGGCGTCGTCCTCGCTTCCGGCACGGCGCTACGCCTGCTCGACCTCGCCGGCGTGGGGCCGCTGCCCGATCTGCCGGGGATCGCCGCGGTGATCGTGCCGCTGCTCGGCCTGGTCGAGCTGCGTCGCGTCCTGCGTACCCTGCTCGCCGTCGGCCGCCGTCACCAACGGCGCCAGGTCTACCGCTTCGAGGGTGAAGCGCCGGCGCACTGTTTCGCCGCCGGGGGCCACATCGGCGGCCACCTGATCGACGCCAGTGCCGCCGGGGTGGGCCTCGTCCTCGACGCGCCGGTGAGCGTCGGCGAGCGACCTGCCGTCCTACTCGAACTCGAGGAGGCGACCGGAGAGGCGCACGAGGTCGCCGCCCAGGTCGAGGTCCGCTCCTGCCGCGAGGTCGATGGCCGCTACCTGGTCGGCGCGACGATCGAGGAGATCGACCCCGCCTCGCGGATGCAGCTGATGGAGTGGTGCTATGTCGTCTGCAGCCACGAGCGCCTGCGCGGGCGCCGTCCGGCGGCCCCGGCCGCGCGGGAGCCGATCGTGATGCCGCTCGGCGCCGCCCCGACCCCAAGTCTGAGGAAGGTCTCAGAAGCCGCTTAGCCACGGTTAATCCGGCACGCTGAGACTGGCGCCGATGAGCGCCATGCGGCCCGGTGTCGCCCTCTTTCCGCTTCGCCTCTTCCTCGGCCTCACCTTCGTCTACGCGGGGGTGCAGAAGCTGACCGATCCCGGTTTCCTGCACCCGGGCGCGGCCACCTACATCGGCACCCAGCTTCACGCTTTCGCCGCCGGCACGCCGGGGGGCTTCCTGCTCCGCACCCTCGCCATCCCGCACGCCCAGCTGGCCGGGGTCGGCGTGGCGATCGCCGAGATCGTGATCGGCCTGTTGGCCGCCGCCGGACTGCTGACGCGCGCCGCAGCGCTCGCCGGCCTCGGCCTCAACCTGGTCCTCTTCCTGACCGCGAGTTGGCACACGACGCCGTACTTCCTCGGCCCCGACATCGTCTTCGTCTTCGCCTGGCTGCCCTTCGTCCTCTGCGGCGCCGAGGGTCAGCCGGCGCTCGACAACATGCTCGAGCGCCCGCCCGAGTCGCTGACGCGCCGCACCCGGCTGCACCCACCCGTGCCGGGCGAGGCTCCACCGGCATCCGAAGCGGCGATGACCCGCCGCGTACTGGTCGCCGAGATTGCCGGCGCCGGGTTGGCGATCGCCGGTATCTCGGCCCTGCTCAAGGGGCCCTTTACCGGCGCGACCGCGACGGCGCGATCGCTGAAGGGCGGCAGGGGCAGCGGCACGAAGGCCGGTGGCTCGGGTGCCACCGCCGACAGCGCCGCCTCGGGCTCGGATCCGACCGCCGCGGGCGCATCGGGGGCGGGCGCGGCGCCGAGCCTGCCCAAGGGGGCGGTCAAGCTGGGCCCCGCCGGCCGCCTGCCGAAGGGCCAGGCTGCGACCTACAGCGACCCCGCCGACGGTTCGCCCGACATCCTGATCCGCGAGACCGACGGTGGCCTGAAGGCGTTCAGCGCAATCTGCACCCACGCCGGCTGCACCGTCGGCTACGACGGCAGCGAGATCTACTGCCCCTGCCACGGTGGCACCTACAGCGCCGAAACCGGCGAAGTGACGGGCGGCCCGCCCCCGGCTCCGCTGGCACCGAAGGAAGTGCTCGAACAGAACGGTCAGATCTACGCCGTGCCGAGCTGAACGGAGAGGGTGGGATTCGAACCCACGAGGCGGGTTAACCCCGCCCACGCGATTTCCAGTCGCGCTCCTTAAGCCACTCGGACACCTCTCCGGGTCCTGCTCGAAGGGTATTGGCTTCTCTATCTGCGGGCCGCGAAGAACTCGCGTAGCAGCGCCGCGCACTCGTCCTCCATCACGCCGCCGGTGACCTGTGGGCGGTGGTTGAGGGCGGGCTCGGCGAGGACGTCGAGGACGCTGCCGGCGGCTCCGGCCTTGGGATCAGGGGCGCCGAAGACGACCTCGGGGATGCGGGCGAGGACGATTGCGCCGGCGCACATCGCGCAGGGCTCGAGCGTCACGTAGAGGGTCGCGCCGGGCAGACGCCAGCCACCGAGCGCCTCGGCGGCAGCGCGGATCGCGAGGATCTCGGCGTGGGCGGTGGGGTCGCGGCGCAGTTCGCGCTCGTTGCCGGCGGCAGCGAGGGGCTCTCCGTCGCGGGCGACGACCGCACCGATCGGCACGTCGCCGTGCGCCTCGGCTTCGCGCGCCCGCTCGATCGCCAGGCCCATGAGGCGCTGCTGCGCGTGGCTCGCGAACCCGTCCGGCATCGATCCGAAAGTATGTGCCACCGACAACTTCAGCGCTGCGCCAGTGTTGAAGCGGTAGCTCGCTCAGGACCGGGCTTCCGCCGCCGGCGACGACACAGATGATCCGAAGAGCCCCGATACACGCCGCCGTCGCGCTGCTCGCGACCGCCATTGCCGCCGCCCCGGCCGGAGCCGCGACCGGCATCTCCCAGGCGCACGAATTCGCACCCCGGCAGGTCGTGCTCAAGCTGCGCGGACAGCGGCGTGGGCGGATCGTCGAACTCCCCGCCGGCGTCGGTGTGCGGCAGGCGGCCAAAGCCTTGAGGCGCAGCTCGCGGGTTACCTACGCGGCGCCGAACTACATCGCCACCGCCTCAAGCCCGCGGACCCCCCTCCTCGCCGCCGGACTCCCCGACGACCCGGGGCCGCTCGCCACGCCCGCGGGCCCGCCGGGAGGCTGGGCTTCGCTGCAGTGGAACTTCCTGCCCTGGGAAGGGACCGCCACCGCGCTGCTGCCTGTATCGCCGGGGGGAATCGACGCGGTCGGCGCCTGGCAACGCCTGATCTCCGCCGGGCGACCCGGCGCGCGTGGCATCACCGTCGCCGTCCTCGATACCGGCATCGCCTACCGCAACGACGGCGCTCGTTTTCGCCGCAGCCCCGACTTCGCCGCGGACCAGTTCGTCAAGGGTTATGACTTCGTCGGCCGCGACAGCGTCCCCTCCGACGAAAACGGCCACGGCACCCACGTCGCCGGCACGATCGCGGAGAAAACCAACAACGGCATCGGACTGGTCGGACTTGCCTACCGGGCCAAGCTGATGCCGGTTCGCGTCCTCGACCGCAACGGCAGCGGGCAGGCCGGCGACATCGCGAAGGGCATCCACTTCGCCGTCGCCCACGGCGCCGACGTGATCAACATGAGCTTCAACTTCGGCTGCGGCAAGAACGTCCCCGGTATCGACGAAGAACTGCGCAACGCCTACCGGCACGGGGTTGTCGCTGTGGCCTCGATCGGCAACCTCGGCTCGGAGTCCTGCGTCTCGCCGCCGGCCACGGGACCGCGCGTGATCGGCGTCGGCGGGACCACGGAGGGCGGTTGCCTCGGCAGCTACTCGCAACTGCCCGGCCCGGGGGTCGACCTGCTCGCGCCCGGCGGGGGAGCTCCGGTGCCCGGCTGCCCCTCCGTCTCGAGCCGGTCGATCTACCAGGTGACGCTGAAGAGCGGCAATCCACGCCGGTTCGGCGAGCCGGACAGCTACATCGGCACCTCGATGGCGGCCGCGCACGTCTCCGGCGTCGCCGCAATGGTCCTCGCCAGCCGCGCCCTCGACAAGAACCTCTCCCCGGAGGGCACGGTCAACGCCGTGTTCCGCCGCCTGCGCAGCACCGCCCGCGACCTCGGCCTACCACCAGAGCGCCAGGGCGCCGGCCTGATCGACGCGGGGAGGGCGACGGAATAAACGCACGCGGACGCGCCTCCTGAGGTCGTCTGACCAAGCAGGTCGGTGGCCGCAGGGAGCGCGGTGAGGGGAGCGCACTTCTAGTGCGTGACCCGATCCGAGCGACTGAGGCTGCCGAGATGCGCCGGTCAGACGGCGTCAGGTGGTGCGGACGATGATGACGCTGCATGGAGCGTGATGGGAGACGTTGTTGGGGACGCTGCCGAGCAGGAAGCGCCGTGCCCCGGTCATCCCTTTGTTGCCGACGACGATCAGATCGGCGTCGGTCTCCTCGGCAACGCTGAGGATCGCCTCCGAAGGAGCGCCCTCGACAGGATGGGTCTGCACCTCCACCCCCTCTTTTTTGGCCGCGGCTGCGGCGGCGTCGAGGACGAGGTTGACGTCCTCCCGCGGGCCGATCTCATACTGGACGTCGGGCGGAGCGTCCTGCTGCTCGCCCTCGAGGCGGCGTTTCGAGACCGGTTCGAAGGCGCTGACGATGCTGAGCTGGGCACCGGCGAGCTTGGCCAGGTCGACGGCCTGCCGCACGGCCTCGGCGGCGGTCTCCGATCCATCGGTTCCAACGACGATGCGAGTGAACACGCGCCGATACTAACGCGCGGACCGTTAGCGCCCCGTTACGCCGGCATGACGCGCGGGGAGCCCACGGAAGCCATCGCCGAGGATTTCCGTCGGAGTGGTCGTCAGGCGGACAATCGCGATCGCCATCGCCGCCACCAGACAGGCAACCAGCACGAACATCCCGATCTTCCAGTGAATCGGCATTGGCCGGGAGCCTAGCCGGGGTACGCTGGAGCCATGGAGAGAGTCGCCGACGGGGTCTGGCTGCTGCGGGGCGACTTGCGCAACGGGATGAACATCTACTTCATCGAGGACGGCGACGGCGTGGTCCAGTTCGACGCCGGAAGCAAGGGGATGACGAAGAAGGCGCGAGCGGCGGCGGAACAGCTCGGCGGAGTGAAGCGGATCGTGCTCGGCCACGCCCACGCCGACCATCGCGGCACGGCGCCCGGACTTGACGCGCCGGTGTTCTGCCACCCCGACGACGTTGCGGACGCCGAAAGCGACGCCTCGATCGCCCCTTATATGGATCTCTCGCAGCTGCCGGTGGCACCCGTGCGCTGGATCTACCCGTTCCTGCTGCGCCGCTGGGACGGCGGCGCGGTGAAGATCGACGGCACCGTCTCCGAGGGAGATGAGGTTGCCGGATTCAAGGTCCTCCACTTCCCCGGCCACGCCCCGGGGCTGATCGGGCTGTGGCGCGAGAGCGACCGCGTGGCATTGGTCAGCGACGTCGTCTACTTCGTCGACTCCGCCCGACTGAAACCGCTCCCTTCCGGCGAGGCAACCGTCCCCCACCCCGCCTGGGCCTGGGACCATGCGATGGCGAAGGAGTCGGTGCGCAAGTTGGCGGCGCTGGAACCCGCGGTGGTCGGGGCCGGCCATGCCGTGCCGCTGCGCGGCGAGAACCTGCGCGAGACCCTCGAAAGAGCGGCCGAGAAGTACTGACCTCGCCGCGTCACCGGGGGCGGCTGCCATAGGTTGCCCTCTCTGATGATCGGGACCTACGTCTCGGCGGCGCTGATCTGCGTCGCCTCGCTACTCGTCGGGCGCGCCCTGCTCCTCATCTCGGGGCGCAGGTCGTGGTCGTGGCTGGAGCCGGCGGTCGGCCTGGCCGCCGTGCTGACCGTCACCGGCGTCCTCGCCCGCGCCCCGGGCCATGGCACCTCGGCGACGGTAGGCCTGATCCTGCTCCTCCTCGCCGCCGCAATCGTGGTCGCCCTGCACCGCTCCACCGCCGACGGGCCGATTTCCGGCCGTATGGGCCGGGAATCGGCCCGTCGGCGGTGGGAGGCGCTGCGCCAGGGGTTGCCGGTGGCGATTGCGATCGCCCTTGTGCTCTCGATCCCGTTCGCGGTGAGCGGGCGCTGGGGACTGCTGGGCGTTGGCTTCAACAACGACCTGGGCCTCCATCTCGCCTGGGCGGAGTGGCTGCGCAGCGGCGCCGGTCCGGTTCCCGACGCCGGCTACCCGCTCGGCCCACACGGCCTCGCCGTCGCCGGGGCTGCGGTGCCGGGGATCGGCCTGGGACAAGCCTTCGTCGGCGAGATCTTCGCGATCGGCATCCTCACCGGGCTGACCGCACTGGCCGCCCTGCCGGGCTTCGGCGCGGCGCGGCGGCTGCTCGCGGCGACGATGGTCGCGGCCTCCTACCTGGGAGCCTCCTATTTCGCCCAGGGCGCCTTCAAGGAGCTGGCCGAGGCCCTCTTCGTCCTCGCCGTCGCGGTGTGGCTGGGGGACATCGACTCCCGGCGAAACCCAGACGCGCCGTCGGAAAGCAACCACTACGTGTATTCGAGCGACGGCCCCTCGGGCTTGATTCGGCTTGCGTTGCCCTGGCTGGCGCTGGCCGGGGGCATCTTCTTCTCCTACAGCTTCGCCGGCCTTGCCTGGCCGGTTCTGATGGTCGTCCTGTGGAGCCTCACCAGGCCCGAGGTGCGGCGGGCGCTGGCGCCGCGTGCGCTGCTGCGTTTCCTCCTGCGACCGACGACGCTGCTGACGATCCTCGCCCTGGTGGCGCTTGCCGCCGCGGCGACGCTGGTCGGGCCGTTCGGCTTCGTCCACAGCTTCAACAAAGTCGCGGGGACGAATACCTACGGGCCGGTCTCGCCGGTCGAGGCGCTCGGAGTCTGGCCGACGACGAACTACCGGCTCGAAGCGCCGGGGGGCGCCCACCTGACCGCCCTCGCCGGAGCGATAGGGATCCTCGCCCTGATCGCCGGCACGACTTGGTGGGTACGCCGGCGCGAACTCGCGGTGCCGCTCGGACTCGGCGCCTGCATCGCCCTCTACCTGGCCGCGCTGCCGACCAGTGGCGACTACTCGCACGCCAAGGCGCTGATGATCGGCGCGCCGCTGGCGATGCTCGTGGCGATCCGCCCGCTGCTCGCCGAGCTTCCGACGTTCGACCGCCGACGGGCCGAAAACCCGCCTATATCGGGGGAAATCGGCCCATCGGCACGAATGGTGCGGGTTGGGTGGGGGCTGCTCGCCGTTGTGTTCATCGGCGGCGCCGTCTACTCGAGCTTCCTGGCCCTGCGCAACGCGCCGGTCGGGCCACCCGGGCACGGAGCCGAGCTGCGGGCCTTCTTGCCGATCCTGCGCGGCAAGCCCGTCCTCTACGCCGGCCAGGACCGCTACGCGGCCTACGAGCTGCTCGGCGCCGACACCCACGTCCCGCTGGTCGAGTTCCCCGATCCCGGCGTCGCCGAGAACCCGGAGAAGCCGTTCGACACCGGCGACGCCTACAGCCCGATCGACTTCGACTCCTTCTCACGCGGCACGCTCGATGGCTTTCCCTACGTGATCACCGGGCGCGCCGCCTGGAACAGCCAGGCTCCGCCCGGCTTCAAGCGGATCGCCGCGACGCCCTCCTTCCTGCTCTGGGAACGGCGGCACGACGTGCCTGAAAACCGTCACGTCCTGTTGGAGGGAACCAACGCCGGTGCCCACGCGGGCTGCGTCTCGCCGGAGATCCGCATCCTGCTGGCCAACCGCGGCCACGCCGTGCTCTTCCCTGGCGTGGCAATCGGCGGCAAAGGGCGCTGGGACGCCGGCGACCGGCTGCACACCGGCGAAAGCACGGCGCAGACGATCGCGCTCCCCCGCGGTCGCTGGCGCCTCTCGCTGCAGTACTTCTCGCCCTTCGGGCTGACCCTCTCGGCCCCCGGCTTCGCGCGTAAGCTAGTGCCCGCGCTCGATGGGCAGCGCCCCAACACGATCAGTCTCGCCAACGACGGCCAGTTCTGGCCCGCCGGCGACATCGTCAGCCACGGCGGGGCGGTGCGCTTCACGCTCAGCGCCGCGGAGCCGAGCTTCCTCCAGCGCCTCAGCGGCTACAACGCCATCGCCTACGTAGGCAACCTCGTCGCGGTCCGCGCCGGCAAGCGCCGCATAGTGCCGCTCAGCTCAGCCTGCAACGGCTGGATCGACTGGTACGAATCCAGTGCCGCGCCCTAGAGCAGAGCCCATCCGGTAGGGCTGGAACGTCTTGTACTTTTTCGGTGTCGGGACCCGGGCGTCAGCCCATCCACAACACATCGAAAAAGTTAAGTGGAAGCCCCACCGGATGGGCTCTCAGACTGCTTTTGAAGCAAGTCGATCCGGTGAAACTCTCACTACGTCCCATACCCAGCCGGCCTTCTCCATCAGGTCGATGGTGACCGCCGAGAGATCGACCTGGTAGCGGCCAAGCCCGTGGGTGGCCGAAGTCGGGAAGGCGTGATGGTTGTTGTGCCAGGCCTCGCCCAGGGTCGGGATCGCGATCAGGGCGAGGTTGCGCGACTCGTCGGTCGTCTCGAAATCGCGGTTGCCGAAGACGTGGCAGAGCGAGTTGATGCTGTAGGTGAAGTGGTGCAGGACAAAGACGCGGACGAGGCCGCCCCAGAGCAGACCGGTGAGCGCGGCGAAGAGGGTGCCGCCGATCAGCCAGCCGAGCGCGAAGGGGACCAGCAAGCCGAGGATCGCCCAGTAGATGAAGGTGCGATCGACCCAGTTGATCGTCGGGTCTTTGATCAGGTCGGGCGCGAAGCGCTCCTTGTTGCCGCGCTGGGTGTGGATGAAGAGCCATCCCATGTGTGCGTGGAAAAGGCCGCGCATGGCGCCGCTCCAGCCGTGGCCGTGGTCGACGTGCGGGCTGTGCGGATCCCCCACTTCGTCGGAGAAGGCGTGGTGCTTGCGGTGGTCGGCGACCCAGGAGATGACCGGGCCCTCGATCGCCGCCGAGCCGAGGATCGCCAGCAGGCCGTGCAGCCAGGTCTTCGCCTTGAAGCTGCGGTGGGTGAGGTGACGGTGGAAGCCGACGGTGATGCCAAGCCCAGTCAGCACGTACATGCCGACGAAGAGGAAGACGTCACTCCAGTGCAGCGCCTTGCCCCAGACCTGCCAGCCGGCTAAGCCAAGCGCGACGAACGGCACCAGCGTGACGAGGCCGGTGATGATCCGGTCGCGCGTCTCGTTGGCGACTGGCTGTATGTCGGATGGAAGCGGTCCCGCCACGCCCGTCGATCATACGGCGCAGCGACGCCGAAGGAGGCAATCCAAGGTCGACGGGTCGATTTCCCGCCATATAGGCGGGTTTTAGGCCCATCGGCGCTATAGAGTTTGGCGATGCCGTTCGCCAGCACCGCGACTCTGCGCCGGGAGATCGAAGGTCGCATTCCCGAGCGCCCATTCACGGTCGAGTTCTGGGACGGCACGCGGCTGCCCGCCAGCAACGGCGGCGGTCCCACCTTCTTCATCCGCTCGCCCCGCGCCGCCGCGCACGCGCTGCGCGCGCCGGGCCAGCTCGGCCTCGGCCGCGCCTACGTCAGCGGCGAGATCGAGGTCGACGACATGGACGCCGTGATCGAGCTGCTCGACACCTGGCAGCCGCCGTCACTCGACCGCGGCGACATTGCCCGGCTGGCGCTCGGCGCGGTTCGCGCGGCTGGGGTCCAGCGGCCACCCCGCCGCCCCGCCGCCGAGCTCGTGCTCAGCGGCCGGCGCCACACCAAGGAGCGCGACGCCCAGGCCGTTCGCCACCACTACGACGTCTCCAACGACTTCTTCGCGCTCTTCCTCGACAAATCGATGACCTACAGCTGCGCCTTCTTCGCCGAGGGCGCGAAGACGCTCGAGGAGGCGCAGGAAGAGAAGCTCGAGACGGTCGCCCGCAAGCTGGCGCTGAAGGAGGGCGACCGGGTGCTCGACGTCGGCTGTGGCTGGGGCAGCTTCCCGCTCTGGGCGGCGACGAAGCATGGGGCGAGTGTGGTGGGCATCACCCTCTCGCCGCCCCAGGCCGAGCGGGCGCGGCAGCGGGCCGAGGAGGCCGGCGTCGCCGACCGGGTCGAGATCCGCGTCATGGACTACCGCGACCTGGCCGGCGAGCGCTTTGACGCGATCGCCTCAATCGGCATGGTCGAGCACGTCGGCAAAGAGCAGATCGACGTCTACGCGCGCACCCTGGCAGGGCTGCTGGAGCCGGGCGGGCGGTTGCTCAACCACGGCATCGCCCGGTTGCGTCACACCGACCCCGACGCCGCCGCCTTCTCCGAGCGCTACGTCTTCCCCGACGGCGAACCGCTGCACCTCTCGCGCGTCCTGCTCGCCCTGGAACGGGCCGGCTTCGTCACCCGCCACGCCTCCGAGCACGGCGCCGACTACGCCGAGACCCTGCGCCATTGGGCGACGCGACTTGACGAAAACCTGGATGAAGCGATCAAGCTAGCCGGCCCCGAACGGGTCCGCGTCTGGCGCCTCTACCTACGCGCTGCCCGCAACGGCTTCGAGAACGGCTTTCTGTCGATCTACCAGGCCCGCTGCTCGCTTGCGTAGAGAGCCGAGGGTCGCCTCCCGGGTGCCTCGCGAAGCGGCTCCGCAGAGTGATCCTCGCCGCGAAGCGGCATGAAGTTCCACCGCCGAAGGCGGTGGTGGGCACCCGGGAGGCGACCCTCGGCTCTCTATCCCACCGGGAAGCCCTCAGTCACATCGGCAAGGGACCAGTCGGCTTCAGCTTGGCTGAGCTGATCGACCGAGTAGCTGCCCGTTGCCACGCCGACGACTTTGATTCCCGCGCCGTGGCCGGCGGTGATGTCGCGGGGCGTGTCGCCGATCGAGATGCAGGAGCTGGTGTGGAGCGTGTCGCCGGAGACGAGCTTGCCTCGCTTCAAGGCGGCTTCAGTCACCTCGGTGCGGTCGGCGGAGTCGGAGCCGTAGCCGCCGAAGGAGAAGAAGCGGTTGAGATGGCCACGGGCGAGCTTGATGTGGGCGGCGGCCTCGATGTTGCCGGTGACCAGGCCGAGCAGGACGCCGGCCTCGATCAGGCGGTCGAGCAGCTGCTCGACTCCCGGCATCACCCGGTAGCCGTCGGACTCGGCGACCGCGTCGGGGAGGTGTTTGAGGTAGCAACCGATCGCCCTGGAGCGCTCCTCGGACGTCCCTTCCCGGCCGATCACCTCCCTGAAGATGATCGCGGCGATCTCGGGATCGGTCATGCCGGCGTCGGTGTGCTCGGCGACGTCGGCCTCGACCCCGTGCAGCTCCTCGAAGCCGCGCTGCCAGGCGATGCCGCCGGCTCCGCCGGTTACCAGCAAGGTTCCGTCGATGTCGAAGAGCACGGCGCGGATGTCGGCAGCCTCACTCACCAAGCAGTTCTTGCTGGCTCAGCCAGTAGAGCAGGCCGAGGGCAGGAAGGACGACGACCGCGGCGATGGCGAAGACGATCAGGACGGCATCGAGGGTCGGCCCTGGCGCCGCGGCCTGATCGATCCGCAGCGAGGTCGGCAGCAGGTAGGGGAACTGGGCGACTCCCCAGCCCCAGATCACGGCGATCACGGCGCCGGCGGCGAGCGGGCGCAATCCGCGCCGATAGCGGCCGAGCAGCATGCCGAGGACGCCGAAGCCGCAGAGGATCGAGACGATCACCAGCGGCAAGCCCTCGACGATCAGCCGGTCGTAGACGTAGCGCGCTTCGGAGTGCAAGGCGATCAGCCCGAAGAGGGCGACGGCGCCGGCGAGGAGGCCCGCCATCAGCGCACGGCTGGCGAAGTAGCTTTCCAGCGGTTCGTCTTCGGCCCGGTGAGCGTCGGCGAGCAGGTAGATCGCCGCAAGATAGGCGCCGCTGGCGACGAAGAGCGCGCCGGTCAGCAGCGGCAGCGGCGCCAGCCAGCTCGAGAAAGCGTCGCCATTGCCGTCGGCCGGGACGTTGCCGGCGGCGATCGCCCCCACCACCGTCCCCATGAAGAACGGCGTCAGCACCGAGGAGATGGCGAAGGCGGCCCCCATCGCGCGCCGGTACTCGAGCCGGCGGATCGATTTGCGAAAGGCAAAGCCGGCGCCGCGCAGCACGATCCCCACCGCCGCCAGTGAGATCGGCACGTAAAGCGTCGACATCACCGCGCCGAAGGCCTCCGGGAAGGCGGTCCAGAGGACGACCAGGATGAAGATCAGCCAGACGTGGTTGGCCTCCCAGACGGGCGTCAACGAGCGCTGGATCAGCGCCCGCGGCCGCTCGCCCGCCTCGGCATCGCCGGCGATCAGGTCCCAAAGCCCGGCGCCGAAATCGGCGCCGCCGAAGAGCGCATAGAGCGTCGCGCCCGTCCAGAGAATCGCCGCGGCCAGATCGGCGCGCGTCACCCCCCCAACCCCCCGCCGACGGGCCTAAAACCGGTGATATAGGCCTGTTTTCGGCCCATCGGCGTCATGGGGCGGTGGCCTCTTGGGGGCCGTAGGGGACTTCGTCCTCGGTGGCGCCGTCGTCCTCGGTGCGCCAGCGCCGCGACATCGACCGCAGGACGAGGATCGCGCCCGTGCCGAGGCCGGCGTAGAGGATCAGCACGCCGGCGAAGGCGAACCAGATCCCGTGCGCCTCGGTGACCGCTTCGGAGGTGCGCATATAGCCCTGCACGATCCAGGGTTGGCGACCGACCTCGGTGACGATCCAGCCGAACCAGAGGGCGAGGATCGCGCCCGCCCCGGAGACGGCGACCGCGCGCAGGAACCAGAGCGTGCCCGGGATGTCGCGCCGCCGCCACCAGGACCAGGCGAGCCAGAGGCCGAGCAGGAGGAGCGCGCTGCCGATCCCGACCATCGCGTCGAAGGCGAGGTGGAGCATCGTGTTGGCCGGCGGCCGTTCGTCGGCGGGGATGTCATTGAGCCCGGTGACTTCGGTGCTCTTGCTGAAGCCGACCAGGTAGGAGTCGAGGCCGGGGATCGGGATCGCCCCCTTCACCCCATCGCTCGTGCAGATGCCGCCGATGTACTCGGTCTGGTCGTCGCCGGTCTTCTGGATGCACTCCATGCCGGCGAACTTGGCCGGCTGGTGGTCGGCGACTTCGCGCGCCGCGGTGTCACCGACGAAGAGCTGGATCGGAGTGACGATGCAGGCGATCGTCAGCGGGATCAGCAGGCCGAGCCGGTGCAGGCGGTCGCGCCGGCCGCGCAGCATCCCGACCGCGTAGATCGAGGCGACGAGGAAGCCGACGACCATGTAGGCGGCGAGGATCATGTGCGGGACCTCGTAGCTCCAGGCCGGGTTGAAGAGGACCTTGAAGGGCTCGGTTTCGACCACCTTGCCGGCGGCGTCGAGGCTGAAGCCCTGCGGCGCGTTCATCCAGGAGTTGGCGGTGACCACCGAGAAGGCGCCGCCGATGCCGGTGATCACCATCGGCACCCCGGACCAGAAGTGCGCCCAGCCGCTGAGCCGCTTCCAGCCGTAGATGTAGATCGCGAGGAAGATCGCCTCGGTGAAGAAGAAGAGGCCCTCGACCGCGAAGGCGATCCCGAAGGCGTCGCCGAAGCGCGACATGAAGTTCGGCCAGAGCAGGCCGAACTCGAAGCTGAGCACAGTGCCGGTGACGGCGCCGACGGCGAAGGTCGCGCCCATCGCCTTCGACCAGCGCCGCGCCAGGCGCATCGCGTCTGGATCGTCGCGCCTCAGCCCCAGCCAGTTGGCGGTGAGGATCATCGCCGGCAGGGCGACGCCGAGGCAGGAGAGGACGATGTGGAAGGCGAGCGTGAACGCCATCAGCTCGCGCGCGGCGAGCAGGTTGGACTCCGACGCGGCTATCGGTAGCGCGCCGAGGTCGAGCACTCCCTACCTTTTCTCCCTCGCCTGGCGGTAGCGGCGGATCAGCGCGTTGGTCGAGCTGTCGTGGTGGAGCTTTGGCTCGTGACCGGACTGCAGCTCGGGGATGATCGCGACGGCGAGCGCCTTGCCCAGCTCGACCCCCCACTGGTCGAAGGAGTCGATCCCCCACACGGCCCCCTGGGTGAAGACGCTGTGCTCATACAGGGCGACCAGGGTGCCGAGCGTGAAGGGATCGAGGCGTTCGGCGAGGATCGTGTTGGAGGGGCGGTTGCCCTCCATCACCCGGTGCGGCACGACCTCCTCCGGCGTCCCCTCCGCCCGCACCTGCTCGGGCGTTTTGCCGAAGGCGAGCGCCTCGCTCTGCGCGAAGACGTTCGACATCAACAGGTCGTGGTGGTCGCCGAGCGGGTTGTTGGAGTGCATGAAGCCGATGAAGTCGCAGGGGATCAGCCGCGTCCCCTGGTGGATCAGCTGGTAGAAGGAGTGCTGGCCGTTGGTCCCCGGCTCGCCCCAGAAGATCGCCCCGGTGTCGTAGTCGACGCGGGCGCCCTCGAGCGTGACGTGCTTGCCGTTGGACTCCATCGTCAGCTGCTGCAGGTAGGCGGGGAAGCGGTGCAGGTACTGGTCGTAGGGGAAGACGCCGCAGGTCTGGGCGCCGAAGAAGCCGCCGTACCAGACCGAGAGCAGACCCATCAACATCGGCAGGTTGCCCGCCGGCGGGCTCTCGCGGAAGTGCTCGTCCATCGCGTGGAAGCCGGAGAGCATCTCGGCGAACTGGGCGGGCCCGATCGCCAGCATGGTCGAGAGGCCGATCGCCGAGTCCATCGAGTAGCGGCCACCGACCCAGTCCCAGAAGCCGAACATGTTCTCGGTGTCGATGCCGAACTTCGCGACCTCCTCGGCGTTGGTCGAGACGGCGACGAAATGCTTGGCGATCGCCTCCTCCTCGCCGCGCAGCCCGGCGAGCAACCACTCGCGCGCCGTGCGGGCGTTGGTCATCGTCTCCAGCGTGGTGAACGTCTTCGAGGAGATCACGAAGAGCGTCTCGGCCGGGTCGAGATCGCGGGTGCACTCGGCGAAGTCGGTGCCGTCGACGTTGGAGACGAAGCGGAAGGTCAGGTCGCGGTGGCTGAAGTGGCGCAGTGCCTCGTAAGCCATCACCGGCCCGAGGTCCGAGCCGCCGATGCCGACGTTGACGACGTTGCGGATCAGCTTGCCGGTGTGGCCGGTCCAGGCGCCCGAGCGGACCCGCTCGGCGAAGTCGCCCATCCGGTCGAGCGTCTCGTGCACCTCCTTGACGACGTCGACGCCGTCGACGATCAGCGAGCGCTCGCGCGGCATCCGCAGCGCCACGTGCAGCACGGCGCGGTCCTCGGAGACGTTGATGTGCTCGCCGGCGAACATCGCTTCGCGGCGCGCCTCGACGCCGCGCTCGCGGGCCAGCTGACCGAGCATGATCAGCACCTCGTCGGTGACGAGATTCTTGGAGAAGTCGAGGTGCAGACCGGCGCCGTCGGCGACCAGGCGCTCGCCGCGGTCGGGGTCGGAGGCGAAGAGCTCGCGCAGGCGGGTGTCGGCGACCTGGGCGTGGAGGCGCTCCAGCGCCGGCCACGCCTCGCCCTGGCGCAGGGTCGGGGCGGCGTCGTTCACGCCCGCGCCCCGAGCTGTGAGGAGATCGTCTTCATCAGCTCGGTCCAGGAGTCGACGAAGGCCCCTTTGCCCTCGTCCTGCAGGCGCTGAGCCAGCGCCGCGACATCGATCCCGGCGCTCTCGAACTGCGCCAGCACCTGCTCGGCGTCGCCGCCGTCGGCGGGCACAGGGTCGCCGACCTCGCCGTGGTCGGCGAATGCATGCAGGGTCGGCTCGGGCATCGTGTTGACAGTGAAGGGCGAGGCGAAGCCCTCGATGTAGAGGGTGTCAGAGGCGTCGGGGTCCTTGGTGCCGGTGCTCGCCCAAAGCAAGCGCTGTGGGCGAGCGCCCTCGTTCATCAGTCGCTGCATGCGCGGCGAGTCGAGCAGCTCGCGATAGGCCTCGTAGGCGCGGAAGCCGACCGCCAGGCCTAGCCGGTTGCGCAGCTCCTCGGGCGCCTCTTCGGATACCGCGACGTCCCAGCGGCTCATGAAGATCGAGGCAACCGAGGCGACGTCGGGGTCGAGCCCCGCCTCGATCCGCCGCTCGATCCCGCGCAGGTAGGCGTCGGCGGCGGCGAGGTACTGCTCGCGGTCGAAGAGCAGCGTGACGTTGATCGGGATGCCGTCGAGGATCGACTCCTCGATCGCCGGCAGACCGGCGGGCGTGCCGGGGATCTTGATGAAGAGGTTCTCGCGGTCGCCTTCGGCGTGCAGGCGGGTGGCCTGCTCGATCGTCCCCTCGGTGTCGTCGGCGAGCTTTGGCGAGACCTCCAGCGAACAGAAGCCGTCCACGCCGGCGGTGCGCTCGTGAACCCCTTTGAAGAGGTCCGTCGCGTCGCGCAGATCGGCGAGGGCCAGCTGGAAGAAAATCTCCTCGGCGTCGTCGAGGTCGGAGCCGAGCTCGGCGATCTGCTCGTCGTAGGCGTCGCCGCCGGAGATCGCCTTGTCGAAGATCGTCGGGTTCGAGGTCAGCCCGGTGACGGAGAGCTCGTCGATGTAGCGGGCGAGCGTGCCGTCGCCCAGCATCGTGCGGGTGATGTTGTCGAGCCAGAGGCTCTGGCCCAGCTCGTGCAGTTTCGCGGTCGGCTTCATGAGAGCAGCTCCTTTGCGGCTTCGGCCACCCGGTCAGGGGTGAAGCCGAACTTGTCTTGGACGTCCTTCAGCGGGGCCGAGGTACCGAACGTGTGCATCCCTATCTTGACGCCGGCCGGACCGACGTAGTGATCCCAGCCCAGCGTCGAGGCCTCCTCGACCGAGACACGGGCGGTCACGGCCGGCGGCAGCACCTCGTCGCGGTAGGCCTGATCCTGGCGGTCGAAGAGCTCCCAGCAGGGCAGGCTGACGACGCGTGAGCGTACGCCGTCGGCAGCGAGCTCCTCGTGCGCCGCGAGCGCCAGCGCGACCTCGCTGCCGGTGGCGATGAAGATGAGCTCGGGATCGCCGCCGTCGGCCTCGGCGAGCACGTACCCCCCGCGCCGCAGTCCCTCGGCGGACCCGTACTTCTCGCGGTCGAAGATCGGCACGTTCTGGCGGGTGAGGACGAGCGCGACCGGCTGGTGGGTGCGGTCGATCGCCACCCGCCAGGCCTCGGCGACCTCGTTGGCGTCGGCGGGCCGGATCACGTCGAGGCCGGGGATCGCGCGCAGCGAGGCGAGCTGCTCGACCGGCTGGTGGGTCGGCCCGTCCTCGCCGAGGCCGATCGAGTCGTGGGTGAAGAGGTGGACCACCGGCAGCTCCATCAGCGCCGAGAGGCGGATCGCCGGGCGGGCGTAGTCGGAGAAGGTCAGGTAGGTCGACCAGAGCGGCCGCAGCTTGGCGAGCGAGAGGCCGTTGCAGATCGCCGCCGACTCGTGCTCGCGGATGCCGAAGTGGAGCTGGCGACCGTCGTAGGCGGCGGGCTCGAAGTCGACCGCGCCGTCGAAGTCGAGCCGGACCGAGGTCGAGTCGGTCAGGTCGGCCGAGCCGGCGAGCAGCCATGGCACCCGTTCGGCGATCGCGTTCTCGACCTTGCTCGAAGCCTTGCGCGTGGCGAGGCCCTTCGCGTCGGGTTCGAAGCTGGGGATGCCGGCGTCCCACCCCTCGGGGAGCGCCCGCTTCTGCGTCGCCTCGATCTCGGCGGCGAGGTCGGCGTTGCCGCCGGCGTAGGCGGCGAGCTTGGCCTCCCAATCGGCGCGCGCCTCGGCGCCGCGCCTGCCGACGCCGGCGGCGAAGTGCTCCCTGACCCCGTCGGGGACGAGGAACTGGGCGTCCTCGGGCCAGCCGTAAGCGCGCTTGGTCTCACGCACCTCCTCATCGCCGAGCGGTTCGCCGTGGGCAGCGGCGGTGTCCTGCTTGTGAGGCGAGCCCCAGCCGATGTGGCTATCGACGACTACCAGCGTCGGTCTTCCCTCCTCGGCCTTGAACTGCCGAAATGCAGAATCAATCCGATGGAGGTCGTTCGCGTCTTCGACCCGGACGATGTTCCAGCCGTAGCCCTCGAAGCGCAGCGGCACATCGTCGTCGTAGGCCAACCGGGTCTTGCCGTCGATCGTGATGTGGTTGTTGTCGTAGATCCAGCAGAGGTTGTCGAGCTTCAGGTGGCCGGCGATCGAGGCGGCTTCGTTGGAGACGCCCTCCATCAGGCAGCCGTCGCCGGCGATCGCGTAGGTATCGAAGTCAAAGAGCTCGGCGCCGTAGCGGGCGCCCTGCCACTTCGAGGCGATCGCCATGCCGACGCTGGTCGCGATCCCCTGCCCGAGCGGGCCGGTGGTCGTCTCCACGCCGGAGGTCCAGCGGTACTCGGGATGCCCGGGGGCGCGCGAGTCGAGCTGGCGGAAGCTCTTTATGTCGTCCAGCGAGACCGAGGGACGACCGACGACCTCGTAGTCGGCTTCGACCGCCCCCACGTCGGTCAGATAGAGCAGCGCGTAGAGCAGCATCGAGGCGTGCCCCGCCGAGAGAACGAAACGGTCGCGGTTGGGCCAGATCGGGTCGGCCGGGTCGAAGCGGAGGAAGCGCTGCCAGAGCGTGTACGCCACCGGGGCCATCGCCATCGGCGTCCCCGGGTGGCCGGAGTTGGCCTTCTCGATCGCGTCAATCGACAGCGTGCGGATCGTGTCGATGCAGAGCTGGTCGATGTCGCGCGTCATGCGGGACACCGATCCTATTCGCTCCGCCGACGGGCCGAAAACACGCCTATACGGCGGGAAATCGGCCCATCGGCGGTCAGGGTCGAATTCGGGTGATCGTTCCGTTGCCGTTGTTGGCTACCCAGATGGATTCGGTGCCTATGGCGAGGGCACCAGGGTTGGGGCCGACAGAGATCGGGTCGCCTTCGGTTTCGCCGCTTTCGATTCCTATGCGGGTGACGGTGTTTTCGGCTGAGTTGGCCACCCAGACGCTTTCGGTGCCGGCGTCGATCCCGCCTGGGCGTTCGCCGACTGAGATCGGCGTGCCGAAGAGGGCGTGCGTGGCAGGATCGACCCTGGTCACGCGGTCGGCGCGGCTGTTCGCGACCCAGACCAGGCCGCCGCCGACGGTTATGCCGGCTGGGCCGCGGCCCGCCGGTATCGGCGCGCCGGCCGTCGCGGTGCCCAGGTCGATGCGCCGCACGGCGCCGGTGGAGGCGCTGCTGACCCAGACGGCGCCGGCGCCGGCCGCGAGGCGCAGGGGGGCCACATGCGGGGCGATGCCGCGTTTGAAGATCCGCCCCCCGGCGCCGTTGATCGCCGTCACCCCACCGCCCGCGTCGTCGGCGACCCAGACCCGGTTGCCGCCGGCAACGATCGCGCCGGGGCGGCCGCCGACCTTGACCCTGGCGGCCACCCGGCGGGCGTCGGGGTCGACACGGAGCACCTCGCCCGTCCGCGGGCTCGAGACCCAGACCGAGCCGCCGCCGACGGCAACGCCAGAGACCCCCGTGGGCATGCGTATCGACGGCCTCACCAAATCCAGAGTGTCGGGATCGAGCTGCTTGAGGTAACCGTCCCTGGCGCTCGTCACCCAGACTGAGTCCTTGCCGACCGCGAGGCGCAGCGGCGGGTGAGCGACTTCGACCGGCGGCGAGACCGAGAGCGAGCTCCCAAAGAAGAGGAGATAGATGCCCGCGAGGAGCAGGGCGAGCGAGCCGACGATGGCCGGCACGACAAACCAGGCCGCGAAGAGGCCGCCGTACCAGCGCCGACCCCGGCGCCAGCCACCCAGCTCGCCGTCGTCCTCCGCGGCACCGAGTTGCAGCGTTTTCAGGTCGGAGCCTTCTGAGAGCACGGCGGTTGTGGCGGGGGTCGCATCCTGGCACTCTCGGGCGGCGTCGATCAGCTCACCGGCAGTGGCGAAGCGGTCGGACGGGTCGGGCGCGACGGCGCGTTCGATCACCGCGTCGAGGCCGCGCGGCATCCGCGGCTCGGCCTCGCCGTCGCGGCGGGCGAAGGGAGCGATCCCGGTGACGGCCTCGTAGAGCACACAGCCGAGCGAGTAGATGTCGGCGGCTGGCCCGACGCGCTCGGCGCGCCATTGCTCGGGCGACATGTAATGGGCCGTACCGACGACCGAGGCGCTGCTCGCCGCGCCGCTCTCGCCGAGCGCCTTGGCGAGACCGAAGTCGCTCAGGTAAGCATGCTCGCCTTCGAGCAGGATGTTGTGCGGCTTGACGTCGCGATGGACGATCCCGGCCGCGTGGGCGGCATCGAGCGCGTCGGCGACCTGGCCGAGCAGCTCGATCGCCTCGGCGGACGGCAGTGGCCCGTCGCGGTCGATCCGCCGGCGAAGGTCGCCCCCTTTGACGAGCCGCATCGCGACCAGCAGCTCCCCTTCCTCCTCGCGCGCGTCGTAGACCGGCACGACGTTCGGGTGATCGAGCTGCGCGGCGAGCTGGGACTCGCGGATGAAGCGCCGCCGGAATGCTGCACTGTCCGAGTACTGCCGCGCGATCACCTTCAGCGCGACCGGGCGGTCCAGTGCCAGGTGGGTCGCCCGGTAGACGACCCCCATCCCGCCCCGAGCGATCAGCGCGTCGAGGCGGTAACCGGCGAGGGTCGAGCCGAGGACAGGTTCTGCCACCCGGCGGTTATACCCCGCCGGGTGGCGTCCCCTATCGGCGCCGTCCTAGCGGACCGGCTGCCATGCGATCACCGGACCGATGACAGTGCCGTCTTTTTCGGAGGCCTCGAAGCCTTCCGCGAGCTGGGTCTGACGGCGGCCGGCGACGTCGACCGCGACCAGCGACTGCTGGTCTTCGACCCCGACGAAGGCGGCAACCTTGCGCCCGTCGGAGGAGAAGACGCCGTTGGTCTTCGAGCCGTCCGGCAGCTGGGCGAGCTTGCGGGCCCTGCCCCGGCCGATCCGCTTCGACCAGAGTCCCTGGTCGCGGCGGAAGAGCAGCAGCTTCCCGTTCGGCGTCACATCTTCGACGAAGGCAGAGCCGGCGCCGCGGATCAGCGGCCGCACCCTGTTGCCGTTGGCGAGCATCGTGTAGACGTCGGCGTATGCGCCAGGCCCGGTGCCACTCAGCCCGCGGCTGAAGACGATGCCCTCGTCGTCAGCGAAATAGCGCGGCGCGAACTCGTCGATGCCGGGCGTATGAGTGAGGCGCCTCAGCTTGATCCCGGTCGGGCGAACCGAGAAGAGATCGTCGGCAGCACCTCCGCCCGCGGCGGCGACGCTGCGCACAAAGGCGATCATGCAGCCGTCGGGCGAGAACGTCGCTTCGTGCTCGTCCGCCCCAGAGGAGACCAGCGCGTGCGCTTCGCCGCCCCCGACGCGGACCGTGTAGAGGTCGCGCGGCGCACCAGCAGTCGCCCGTCGCTCGAAGACGACGTAGCGCCCGTTGGGCGAGACGCGCGGGCGCCCGTCGATCTCGGGGCCGCTGGTCAGGAGGTGCTGGCCCGAGCCGTCGGCCCGCGTCGCCCAGATGTCACCGCCACGGACGAAGGCGATGGTTCGCCCATCCGAGGAGAAGTCTGGTTCGGCGTCGGTGGGACCTTCGGTCAGCTGGTTGAGGTGTCCGTCGCGGACCGCGTAGAGGCCGCCCTTGGCAACGCCTTCGACGGTCGACGATTTGGAGAAGACGACGGCTCCGGTCCTTGGCGCCGCGCTCGCGCTCGCCGGGATGGCGAGGCTGAGCAGGGCGAGGGCTGAGATGAGCATTGATCGGTGGCGCATGGCAATTCCTTTCGTTGATGGAACCTGCGCCATCGATGCTGGGCGAGCGAAGCGAGCCCGCCAACGACAACCGCGACGCGCACCGGGCCACGTCTGGCCCGGTGCGGGCCATCCGACCTGCATCGAACCCCTATTTGGGGCTCGATGCAGGTCGGATGGCTCAGCGGGGGCGGTCGAGGCCGAGCTCTATGACGCGCGCCGCTATCAGCCGGGGGCGCTCGCGGCCGGCGTCGCCGGGCACGTCGAGCTTGGCGGCGAGCGCGTCGAGGCGCCGCTGGGCGGTGCGCTCGCTGACGTGGAGCGCCTCGGCGAGCTCGGCCCGGGTGGCGGGACGGCCGGCGAAGGCCCCCTCGCTGCGGTAGGGGGCGACGAGCGCCGACGCGGTCGCCCGCTCCTCCTCATTGAGCGCCACCGAGGGCTCACTCGCGGCGACGGTCGCCCCGGCCCTGCCGGGGACCGGATCCGAGACCTCCAGTCGGTAATCGCCCACGGTCAGAACGTCGCCGTCGCGCAGGCGACGGGGGCGATCGAGTGGCTGGCCGTTCAGCGCCGTGCCGTTACGGCTGTCGATATCGGTGGCCATCAGGACGCCGCCACGGCTCTCGATCTCGAGGTGATGCCAGGAGACGGCCTCGTCGTCGATGCAGACGTCAGCCTCGGGATCGCGCCCGACCGTCGTCCTCTCCCCCAACGCGACCGAACGTGGCTCCGCGCCCTTTCCCGTCAACCAGATCCGCGCGTCCATGCGCGCGAGCATAAAGTCCCGGTCCGTGGGAGCTGACGACGAGAAGCGGATCGCCGCCGAGGCCGCGGCTTTGCTGGTCGAGGACGGGATGACGATCGGCCTCGGCACCGGCTCGACCGTCGCCCACCTGCTGCCGGCGCTCGCGCGCCGCGGGCTGAGCGGGATCCGCTGCGTCGCCACTTCGGTCGCCACCGAACAGCAGGCACGCTCGCTGGGCGTCCCGGTCGAGGAGTTCAGCGAGCTGGAGCGGCTCGACATCGCGATCGACGGCACCGACCAGGTCACCCCCGACGGCTGGCTGATCAAGGGCGGCGGCGCCGCCCACCAGCGCGAGAAGATCGTCGCCGCGGCGGCCGAGCGCTTCGTCGTCATCGCCGACTCGAGCAAGCCGGTCGACTCGCTCAGCGCCCCGGTGCCGCTCGAGCTGCTGGCTTTCGGCCTGCGCTCGACCCTCGCCCGGCTCGGCCCCGAGGTCGAGCTGCGCGACGTTCCGCGCAGCCCCGATGGCGGCGTCATCGCCGACTACCGCGGTGAGATCGGCGACCCGGCGGCCCTCGCCGCCCGCCTCGACGCCGACCCGGGAATCTCCTCGCACGGCCTCTTCCCCCCCGATATGGTGAGCGAGGTTCTGGTGGGGGCAGGCGATGCCGTGAACCGCTTGACGTTGAATTGATCCTTCGCTGACTTTTCAAGGAGACCCCACATGACCGACTTCACCGGGCTGGCCGTAGCCGGCCGGATCGCCACCCCCGAGGACTCCGACTGGGACCAGGCGCGGCTTGCCTGGAACCTGGTCGCCGACCAACAACCGGCTGCCGTCGTCTTCGCCGAGAACGCCGACGACGTCGCCGCCACCGTCGGCTTCGCCGCCGCGAACGACCTCAAGGTCGCCGCCCAAGGCACCGGCCACGGCGCCGCGCCGCTGGCGCCGCTCGACGACACGATCCTGCTCAAGACCGAGCGGATGCGCGGGATCGCGGTCGACCCCGACGCCGGCACGGCGCGGGTCGAAGCGGGCGTGCTCTCCCTGGAGCTCGCCGAGGCGGCGGGCGAGCACGGGATGTGCTCGCTGCCCGGCTCCTCGCCGGACGTCGGCGTCACCGGCTACACGCTCGGCGGCGGCCTGAGCTGGCTCGGCCGGCGCTACGGCTTCGCCTGCAATCGCGTCGCCGCGATCGAGCTGGTCACCGTCGAGGGCGAGCCCCGCACCGTCGACGCCGACAACGACCCGGACCTCTTCTGGGCGATGCGCGGCGGCGGGGGCGGTTACGCCGTCGTCACCGCCCTGCGCGTCAACCTGCTGCCGATCGACGAGATCTACGCGGGCGCGCTGATCTTCCCCGCCGAGGTCGGCGCCGAGGCCGTGCGCGCCTACCGCGACTGGGCGGCCGGCGTTCCCGACGAGGTCACCTCGGTCATCCGCTTCATAACCCCGCCGCCGATCCCCGACGTGCCGGAGCCGATCCGGGGCAGGCCGCTGTTGACGATCGACGGGGCCTGCATCGGCACCCAGGCCGAAGGCGAAGCCAGGTTCGCGCCGCTGCGCGAGATCGGCGAGGCGATCATGGACACCTTCGCCTGGATGCCCGCCGCCGGGCTGTGCCGGATCCACATGGACCCGGAGAACCCGGTGCCGGGGATCGGCGAAGGAGGGACGATTCGCGACCTGCCGGACGAGGCGATCGACGCCTTCGTCTCGGTCGCCGGGCCGGGCTCGGGCTCGCCGCTGCTACTCACCGAGCTGCGCCACCTCGGCGGCGCGCTGGGCCGCGCGGACGAGAACGGCGGCGCCCTCTCGCACCTCGACGCCGGCTTTGCCGTGTACAGCGTCGGCATGCCGATGACGCCCGAGCTGGGCGAGGCGATCCCGGCCCACCTGGCCAGAATCGGGGAGACGATGCGCCCCTGGCGGGCCGACGGTGGCTACTTCAACTTCACCGAAAGCCCCTGCGACGTCGACGCGATCCTGCCCCCCGACGTCTGCACCCGCCTCGGCGAGGTCAAGCGCAAGTGGGACCCCGAGGGACGAGTGGTCGCCAACCACGCCGTCTCCCTGGGCGAGGTCTGAATCCGGGTCGATCATTCGGCTGATAGTGGTACCATTTACCCACTATGGCTTTTGTCGTGCCAACCAAGCCGGGTCGTTATGAGATCCGGGAATCGGCGCAAACGCCCAAAGGGCCCCGCAGCCGCACGCTCGCCTCGTTCCGCGAACTCGACAGCGGCGTAATCGAGGCGGCGCGGGCGAAGGCCGCCAAGGCGATCGACGCCGCCGAGCTGCGCAAGGCCGCGCGGCGGGCGGGCGCACCGGTGGCTCGACCGCCGGTCGATCGGGCCGCCCGCGAGTTGATTGCCGAGCTGGGCAAAGGTCGCACTCCGAGCCCGACATTGCGCCGCATGCTGCTCGACCTCCTACGGGATGGTGGGCGGGACGACGCCCGGCAATCGCCCACGCAGGAGGCTGAGCATGGGGTCGCCGAATGGGTGGCGGCCTCGCTGGAGGAGCGCGGCAAGGCGCTTGTGGATCTTCTTCTGCTTGCGGATGCCCTCCCGCATGGCGGGCGCAGAGGCAAACCACTGCACTTTCCCCGGCTGAATTCGAGACGACGATGAGTGACTCGAAGCCAAGAACCGCAAACAGCGAAGAGCCGCCGCTGCCCGACAAGGTGATCGCGATCCACGAGGCGCTGCGGGGGTCGAAGGTCCCGCACGCGATCGGCGGAGCGCTCGCACTCGCCTACTACGCGACCCCCCGCGCAACGATCGACATCGACGTCAACGTGTTCGTCCCGGCCAAGGTCTGGCGGGATGTCATCGACGCCCTCGGCCCGTTGGGCGTAATGACCGAGGATCTCGACTCGGCCGCCTTGGAGCGCGACGGTCAGTGTCGCCTCTGGTGGGGGGACAACCCCATCGACCTCTTCTTCGCCTATGACCCGATCCACGCAGAGATGCGCAAGGAAGCGCGACGAGTGCCCTTTGGCGGGGTCACGATTCCGATCCTCGCCCCCGAGCATCTCGCGGTCTGCAAGGCGATGTTCGACCGTCGCAAGGACTGGCTGGACATCGAGCAGATGCTGATCGCCGATGAGGAACTCGATGTGGATGTCGTGGAAGGGTGGCTCGAGCGCATGGTGGGCAAGCAGGACCCGCGAATGCAGCCCCTCGCTGAGCTCAAGGCCCGGGCCTGACTCAGGGCTCGATCACGTTGTTCGGGTCGGGCTTGTCCTCCGGGCTGACCTGGCTGTGGTCGCCGAAGTGATCGTGGCGACGCCACCGGCCACGCCGTACAGGAGGGTCTCGAAATCGCCCGGGCCCGCATCCGCGGCCGGGCCCGCGCTCATCCCGCCGGTCTCCCGGCGGCGGCCTCGTCGCAGACGAGCAGCATCTTGTCGTTCTCGACCCGGCCGGCGGGGATCGAGGTGTCGCCGGCGAGCAGCTTGGCGAGCGGTTCGCGTGCTGCCTCGCCGAGGACGAGCCAGAGGATCCGGCGGGCCGCGGTGAGCGCCGGGTGGGTCAGCGTCATACGAAGGTGGCCCTGGTAGGGGGCGCCGGTCATCGCGACGCGGCGGTCGTCGACTTCGAGCACCGAATCGCCGGGGACGAGCGAGGCGGTGTGCCCGTCGGGGCCAAGGCCGAGGTGGACGAGGTCGAGCCGCTCCGGGACATGCACTTCGTACTCGGCGGCCGAGAGTTCGAGGTCGCGGCTGGTCACCGGCATCGGCCGCAGCGCCGCCTGGTGGTCGATTGAGAGCATCTGCACCAGGTGGGTGAGGTTGCGCGTATCGTCGCCGGGCGGCGCGACGCGCTCGTCGACCTGGAAGATGTGGGTCTCCCCCCAGGGCATCTCCGCCATTTCGCCGAGCAGCCCGATCATCGCCCAGGGCGTCTTGCCGCCGCTCAGAGCCAACTCGAACTGGCCGCGCGCCTCAACCGCGTCCTGCCCCGCGGCGGCAACGGCTTCGGCCGCGCAGCGCGAGGCGGCGTCGGCATCCGGAAGGATTTTTATCTCGATAGCCATGTCTACCCGATCGAAGGAGCTAGTGCACTAGGAAGCCTTCTCGTCGTGGCCGCCGAACTGTTTGCGCATCGCGGAGAGCACTTTGTCGCCGAAGTCGTCGAGCCCGCGCGAGAAGAAACGCTCGTAGAGCGCCGCGGTCAGCACCGGTGCCGGCACGCCCTCGTCGATCGCCGCGATCGAGGTCCAGCGGCCCTCGCCGGAATCGGAGACGCGGCCGGCGAAGTCGGAGAGGTCGGGGGATTCCTGCATCGATGCCGCGGTCAGGTCGAGCAGCCAGGAGCCGATCACGCTGCCGCGGCGCCAGACCTCGGAGACCTCGGGCAGGTCGAGGTCGTACTGGTAGTACTCGGGCTGCTCCATCGGCGCCGTCTCCGCGTCGGCCTCACGCTGCACCTTGCCGGCGTTGGCGTTTTTGAGGATGTTGAGCCCCTCGGCGTAGGCGGCCATGATCCCGTACTCGATCCCGTTGTGGACCATCTTCACGAAGTGCCCGGCGCCGTTCGGGCCGCAGTGCAGGTAACCGTTCTCGGCGGGTGAGACGTCGCCGCTGCGCCCCGGAGTGCGCTCCGCCGACTCCACGCCCGGGGCGAGGCTGGCGAAGATCGGGTCGAGCCGCTCGACCGCTCCATCGGGCCCGCCGATCATCAGGCAGTAGCCGCGCTCGAGGCCGAAGACGCCGCCGCTGGTGCCGCAATCGACGAAGTCGAGCCCTTTTTCGCGCAGCATCTCGGCGCGGCGGATGTCGTCGCGGTAGTAGGAGTTGCCGCCGTCGACGATCGCATCGCCCGGCTCGAGCACGGCGGCGGCGTCCTCGACCGTCTTCTCGGTGATCTCGCCCGAGGGGACCATCACCCAGACGGCCCGCGGCGCGCTCAGCTTCGCGGCCAGTTCCTGCAGCGAGGCGGCGCCGTCGGCGCCCTCGCCGGCCAGCGCGGAGACCGCGTCGGCGTTGACGTCGTAGGCGACGATCCGATGACCGTCGCGCATCAGGCGGCGGGCCATGTTCGCCCCCATCCGGCCGAGTCCGACGATTCCCAACTCCATCAGCAGCTCCTCCCATCTTCGCTCAGCGCTTGCTCGTCGGCCTACCCTATGCGACTCAAGCGGTGCCCCTCGACTATCGACTTGGATAGCCTGGCGAGCGATGACGAAGCGCAACGACGGCACCGCGGCCGACGTGCTGACGATCTTCGGGATCAGCGGCGACCTGGCGAAGAAAATGACCTTCCGGGCGCTCTACCGGCTGGAGGCCCGCGGCAAGCTCGACTGCCCGATCGTCGGCGTCGCGATCGACGACTGGGACGACGAGAAGCTGCGCCGGCACGCCCACGACGCGATCGGCGCCACGGTCGGCAGCCCCGACGAAGACGTCTTCAAGCGCCTCGCCGACCGCCTCACCTACATCCAGGGCGACTAC
The DNA here is from genome assembly GCA_963837695.1 of uncultured Solirubrobacterales bacterium. Lineage (GTDB taxonomy): Bacteria > Actinomycetota > Thermoleophilia > Solirubrobacterales > 70-9 > VRUE01. The sequence continues at coordinate 228,878 of CAWINZ010000005.1, forward strand.
GCCGACGCGGCCACCTTCGAGCGGGTCGGCAAGGCGATCGGCAAGGCCAAGCGCCCCGTCTTCTACCTCGAGATCCCACCGTCGCTCTTCGCCACGGTCGTTCACGGCCTGGGTGAGGCCGGGCTGACCGAGAACGCGCGGGTCGTGATCGAGAAGCCCTTCGGCCACGACCTCTCCTCGGCGCGGGCGCTCAACGCCGAACTGGGCGAGGTCCTGGAGGAGGAGCAGATCCTGCGCATCGACCATTACCTCGGCAAGGAGCCGGTGATGGACATCACCTACCTGCGCTTCGCCAACTCGGTGCTGGAGCCGGTCTGGAACCGCGAGCACGTCGCGCACGTGCAGATGACGATCGCCGAGAACTTCGGCGTCGACGACCGCGGCCGCTTCTATGACGCGGTCGGGGCGATGCGCGACGTGATCCAGAACCACGCCCTGCAGGTCCTGGCGCTGGTCGGGATGGGGCCGCCGACCGGCAACCACCACGACTCGATCCGCGACAAGAAGCTGGAATTCTTCAAAGCGACGCGGACCGCCGACCCGAAGCGCTACGTGCGCGGCCAGTACGAGGGCTTCCGCGACGTCAAGGACGTCGCCCCCGACTCGACCACCGAGACCTTCGCCGCGGTCGAGCTGGAGGTCGACAACTGGCGTTGGAGCGGCGTCCCCTTCTTCATCCGCGCCGGCAAGTGCATGCCGGCGAAGGCGAGCGAGGTAACGGTCACCTTCAAGCGCCCACCGCCGCTCGGGGTCGGCGGGGGGAAACCCGACCCGAACCAGCTGACCGTGCGGATCGAGCCCACCCCCGGCGCGCGCATCCGCCTCTTCGCCAAGCGGGCCGGCGAGGAGGCCTTCGAACCGGCCGACCTCGAGGTGCTGTTCGAAAAGGTCCCCGGGGAGGAGCCCGAGCCCTACGAGCGTCTGCTCGGTGACGCGCTCGCCGGCCGCCACCAACTCTTCACCCGCCAGGATACGGTCGAGGAGACCTGGCGGATCGTCGAGCCGCTGCTGGAGGAACCGGGCCCGGTTCACCCTTACGAGCCCGGCACCTGGGGGCCGAAGGAGGCCGACGATCTGACCCGCGGCCTTGCCCAGTGGTACGAGCCCTGGCTGCCTGAGAAGGCCGAGTGACCTGCGCGGATACGGCCCCTCCCCGACGTCCCGCGTAGCGCTGCTACGCGGGAGTCGTGTCGTGACCGTCCCGCTTGGTCATCGACCTTCTCAGATCTAAATCCAACTCCTGTGCTAGGTTTTCGGTCGCCCTCATTAGGGCGACCTAACCGATGATCCCAACTCTTGTAATAGCACTGCGCGAGGGCGTCGAGGCGGCGCTGATCGTCGGCATCATCGCCGCCTTCCTGGTCAAGGAGGGGCGACGGGACGCGATCAGGCAGATGTGGCTCGGCGTCGGCGTCGCGGTCGCCCTCTGCGTCGGCGTCGCGGTGCTGCTCAAGGTCGTCGGCGAACAGCTTCCCCAGCGCGAGCAGGAGGGCCTGGAGACGGTGATCGGCCTGATCGCGGTCACCGCCGTCACCTACATGATCGTCTGGATGCGGCGCAACGCACGCGGCATCAAAAAGGCGCTGGAAGGGAGCGCGGCAAGCGCGCTGGCCCAGGGCTCGGCGATGGCACTGGTCGCGATGGCCTTCCTCGCCGTCCTGCGCGAGGGCTTTGAGACCTCGGTGTTCCTGCTCGCCGCCTTTCAGGACGCCGGCGACACCACGGCCGCCGGCGCGGGCGCGGTAATCGGGCTGGTCGCGGCGATCGCGATCGGCCTCGGTATCTACCGCGGCGGCGTGCGGATCAACCTGACCCGCTTCTTCCGCATCACCGGCCTGATCCTCGTCTTCGTCGCCGCCGGCCTGCTCTCGACCTCGCTGCACACCGCCCACGGGGCGGGCTGGTTCAACGACCTGCAGGGGCAGGCCATAGACCTCACCTGGCTGGTCCAGCCGGGGACGATCTCCGGCTCGCTACTGACCGGGATGCTGGGGCTGCAGCCGCAGCCGACCGTCGGCGAGGCGCTCGTCTACCTGCTCTACGCGGTGCCGATGGCGCTGTACGTGCTCTGGCCCGACCGGCTGCGCCTGCGCCGTCGCACCGCCCCGGCGAGCAAGCAACGCGCCACCGCCGAGGGTCGCCCGGCGGCGGCGCAGAGCCCGGCCTGAGCCCAACGGCGACCTCGACTCGATGCCCCCGATAACCCGTCGCCGGCTGCTGGCCTCGGCAGGAGCCGGAGGCGCCGGCCTCGCACTCGGTGGCGCGGGTGGCTTCCTGATCGGCCAGGAGACCGCGGAGGCGAGCGCCGAGGGGACCGGCTCGGTCGCCTTCTACGGCGAGCACCAGGCCGGGATCGACACCCCGGCGCAAGACCGACTCCACTTCGCCGCCTTCGACCTGGTCACCGAAAGCCGCGCCGATTTGCGCGAGCTGCTGCGCGAGTGGTCGCGGGCGGCGGCGGAAATGACCGCGGGGGAACCGATCGGCGATGCCGACGACGTTCCGCTCGCGCCTCCCGAAGACACCGGCGAGACGATCGGCCTGCTCCCCTCCCGCCTCACCGTCACCTTCGGCTTCGGACCGGGCCTGTTCGAGCGGCGCCGCCTTGGTCTGCGCGGCAGGCGACCCGCCGCGCTGCGGACGATCCCAGCCCTGCCGGGTGACGAGTTGAACGCGGAAGAAAGCGGCGGCGACCTCTGCGTGCAGGCGTGCAGCGACGACCCGCAGGTCGCCTTCCACGCCGTTCGCAATCTGGCCCGGATAGGCCGCGGGACCGTGGTCATGCGCTGGTCTCAGCTCGGCTTCGGCCGTACCGCGAGCACCAGCCGCGGCCAGAGCACGCCGCGCAACCTGATGGGCTTCAAGGACGGCACCGCGAACATCCGCGCCGAGGACACCGAGGCGATGCGCCGCTTCGTCTGGGTCGGCGACGAGGGCCCCGCCTGGATGCGCGGCGGCAGTTACCTGGTCAGCCGCCGCATCCGCATGCTGCTGGAGGTCTGGGACCGCTCGGGGCTGGAAGACCAGGAGCAGACGATCGGCCGCGACAAGTACGAGGGGGCGCCGCTGGGTGAGAGCAGCGAGTCCGATCCGCTCGACCTCGAGGCGCAGAGCGGCGGCAAGCCGACGATCCCGGTCGACGCCCACGTGCGCCTCGCCTCGGCCTCGATGAACAGCGGCGAGCGGATCCTGCGCCGCGGCTACTCCTTCACCGACGGCGTCGACGAGAGCCTCGGCGAGCTCGAAGCCGGTCTCTTCTTCATCTGCTTCCAGCGCGACCCGCGGCGCCAGTTCGTGCCGATCCAGCGCCGGCTCGGCTCCAACGACGCCCTCAACGAGTACATCAAGCACGTCGGCAGCGCCGTCTTCGCCGTCCCCCCAGGCGCTCGTCAGGGCGGCTACGTAGGTGAAGCCCTGCTCGGCTGACCAGCGCATATTCCGACTACATCTGTCGGTATTTGTTAGGGTGCCCTAACTCTCGTCATTTGACACCCACCAAGGAGCATCCCCGATGAACCGACTTCCCGTCCGCGCAGCGCTGCTCATCGCCGGCGCCGCCCTTCTCGCCCTCTCCGCGAGCGCCTGCGGGTCCGGCGACGACCCGCCCGCGGGAGCGAAGACGATGGCCTTCCAGCTGACCGACGCCGGTTGCGTGCCGAACTCGGCGAAGGCCCCGGCCGGGCCGGTCGTCTTCGAGGTGGAAAACGCCGGCGCCGGCAAGGTGAGCGAGTTCGAGGTCCTGGACGGGGAGACGATCCTGGGTGAGAAGGAGAACCTGGCCGACGGGCTCTCCGGCAGCTTCTCGCTGACCCTCGATCCGGGCGAGTACACCCTCTACTGCCCGGGCGGGGAGGACGAGCGCGGCACCTTGACGGTCAGCGGCGCGAGGACCGCAAGCGACAGCCCCGGCGAAGCGGCGGCCGTCGCGCGGTACCGCGACTACCTGGAGAAGAACACCGCTGAGCTGGTCGCCGCCACGGCGCCGTTCGTCGCCGCGGTCGAAGCGGGCGAAGTCGAGCAGGCAAAAGCGCTCTACCCGGCTGCCCGCATCCCCTACGAGCGGATCGAGCCGGTCGCCGAGTCCTTCGGCGACCTCGACCCCCGCATCGACGCCCGCGAGAACGACGTGCCCGCGAAGAAATGGAGCGGCTTCCACGTGATCGAGAAGGCGCTCTGGGAAGAAGGCACGGCGGACGGGACGGGCCCGGTCGCGAAGCAGCTGCTCGCCGACGTCGAAGAGTTGCGGAGCAAGGTGAAGACGGTCGATCTGCAGGCGGTGCAGATCGCCAACGGCGCCAACGAGCTGCTCGGCGAGGTCTCGGCCTCGAAGATCACCGGCGAGGAGGAGCGCTACGCGCACACCGACCTGGTCGACTTCGAGGCCAACGTCGAAGGGGCCGAGGCGGCCTTCGAAGCGGTCGAGCCGCTGCTCTCGAACCAGGACCCCAAGCCGGCCAAGGAAATCGAAGCGCAGTTCGACGCGGTCCACGCGGCGCTCGAGCCCTACCGGCGCGGTGAGGGCTTCGTCCCCTACACCGGGCTGACCCAGGCCGATACCCGCAAGCTGGCGCAGGAAATCGACGCACTTGCCGAGCTGCTCTCCCAGGTGCCGGCCCTGATCGTCCAGCAGTAGCCGTAGGCTGGGCTCATGACGGTCCAGACGGAGCTACAGGTCGAAAATCGCGCCGATGCGCTGCTCGGGAAGCTGGGCTTCCAGCACTGGCGGCCCGGGCAGAAGGAGGCGGTTGAGGCGGCGCTTGAGGGGCGCGACTCGTTGATCGTGATGCCGACCGGCGGTGGCAAGAGCCTCTGCTACCAGCTGCCCGGCCTGGCGACGGAGGATCTGACGATCGTGGTCAGTCCGCTGATCGCGCTGATGAACGACCAGTGGAAGCGCCTCACCGCGGCCGGGCACCCGGTGGCGATGATCTCCTCGGGAATGAGCGACGAGCGAGCCCGCGAGGCCCTGGCCCAGGTGCGCGGGGGCGAGGCGCGGATCGTCTACTGCTCGCCGGAGCGCTTCGGCTCGAACGTCTTCCTGGGCGCGATCGAACAGCGCCGCATCGACCTGCTCGCGGTCGACGAGGCGCACTGCGTGTCGGAGTGGGGGCACGACTTCCGCCCCGACTACCTGCGGTTGCCAGAGATCGCGCAGCGGCTCGGGCGGCCGACCGTGATGGCCTGCACGGCGACGGCGACCGAGGCGGTGGCGCGCGAGATCGCCGCGCGCTTCGAGATGCGCGAGCCGCTCAAGGTCCGCTCGGGCTTCGACCGTCCCAATCTCTCCTTCGACGTCGTCCGCCTCGAAGGCACCGGCTCCAAGGCACGGCGGATGGCGCTACTCGAAGCCGGTTTGGCCGACCCCGCCAACCGCCCGGCGATCGTCTACTGCGGCACCCGCCGCGACACCGACGAGGTGGCGGAAGCGCTGCGCGAAGCCGGGCTGCGGGCGCTGCGCTACCACGCCGGCATGGAGGCCGAGGACCGCAGCGACACCCAGGCCCGCTTCATGAGCGGCGAGGTCGAGGTGATCGTCGCCACCAACGCCTTCGGCATGGGTGTGGATAAGGCCGACGTGCGCTCGGTCTGGCACATGGCGATCCCGACCAGCCTCGAGGCCTACTACCAGGAGGCCGGGCGCGGCGGGCGCGACGGGCTGCCGGCGAAAGCCGTGCTGCTGGCGATGAAAGCCGACCTCGGCCGGCTGGTCCGCTTCAACCAGCAGCGCGCCGGCAATCCCGACCTGGCGATCGCCCACGAGCGCGGCTGGCGCGACTACCAGACGATCAAATCCTTCATCTACTCCGAGCGCTGCCGGCGGCGCAGCGTCCTCGACCACTTCGGCGACAGCCAGGCCGGCGCGCCACTGGAGCGCTGCTGTGACGTCTGCGACCCGCACGGCTGGCTGCCCGACCCAGAGACGATCGCGATCCGCCGCAAGCCGAGGGCCAAGAAGGCCGCGGCGCCCCCCGCCGAGCTGTCGCCGGACGACGCGGCCCTGTTCGAACAACTGAAGGCGTGGCGCCTACGCGCCGCCGACGGCAACCCGGCCTTCACCGTCGCCCACAACTCGACCCTGGAAGCAATCGCCGCGACCAAGCCGGCTACGGACGACGCCCTGTTGGCAATCAAAGGCATCGGCCCCAGCTTCGTCTCCAAGTACGCGCCAGAGGTGCTGAGGATCGTCGTGGAGCGCAGCACGACGGTCTGCGACGATTTATAGACTAAATACCTGAATGATCATCGACGCTATCCCCATTGCAGCGGCAACCTCAAGCGACGGGGTGTTGGTTTTGGTTGGAGCCGTGGTCGGCGCGGTAGCCACGATCGTGGTGGCCGGGCTGACCCCTGTCGGCGAATGGATCAAGCGCAAAGACAGCCTCAAGTCCTATCGGCGCAACGTCTATCGAAACTTTCTCGATCACGCCTACTGGCTTCGAGACAAAAGCCTCAGCAAAGACAAGCGCCAAGAACGAGCGGAGAAGTACGTCGCCGACTGGCACCGAATTCAACTCATCGGCGGGACCGAGGTCCAAGCCAAGGCCAAGGCGCTTCGCGATCCCGGCAGCCTGAAACCGAAGATGGAGGACGACCTGATCAAGGCCTTCAAGCGCGAGCTTCGTGTGGGAGGCCTAAACGACAGCTAGCGGCCCCCTCGGAGGCCTCAGACGTCGTCGCGGCCGAAGTTGGCGAGCGCCACCTGTTCGACGAGCTTTAGCAGGCCGAGGGTCGAGTGCGGCGAGGAGGCGGTGCTGCGCATGCGGACGTGGGAGCCGTGCGGTCCCCTGATCTCGATGGTGGTGCAGATGACGCCGACTTCGCCCCGTGAAATGCCGAGGCCGCCTCTCGGGCGGCCTCGCGCCCTGTCGACGAAACAACAGGGGTTGCGACGCAATATAGAGCCAGGTCCGCGGGCCATGCCCTACCTCTGCTGGAGGGTCTGATCGAACCGGCTGGCACCACCGCCCCGCCTGACCTGATCCAGACTCGTTGGTCTACAACCGTCCGGTGCTTTCCTCTTCTGCCACCAAGGCTTCGACGTCGTCAAGCGCCTCCTCGGGGCTGACAAGTCGCCACGGCTCGCGACCCTCGCCGTGCGGAGGATGGCGGTGATAGGACATCTCCGGATGGCGCTGAGGATCGAAGCAGTAGCGGAGCGATGCGTTGCCCACCTGGCCGTGGTAGGCGTAGCCGATCAACCAGTAGCCCTGCTCCCCGTGGGCGTTCTCGACGTGATCGCTTGACCAGAACTCGACGATGTTGAAGGTGACACGAGGATCCGGCTCGGCCCTGTCGCCCTCGCCTCGGAGAGCGACGCCCTTCAGCCTCACCAGGCCCAGCGGCGGATCCTCACGCCACTCGTTCGGATCGCGGCCCCCGGGGTCGATCAAATAGCCACGCACGAAGAGCATCTCCTGGAGGTGCTCGAAGCGCCGGTAGGCGATCAGGATCGCTCGCTCACGCATGCCGAGAGTTTCTACAGGCGCCCTCGGATATCCCGTGCCTGAGCACGCCTGGGGCCGCGTATGCCGAATTCCTGGATTTAGAGGATTATTTGGAATCTGCCGATACAACTGCAACAATGTCTGAAAGCCAAAGGGGGTGGCAGATGACCGAACTCTCCGATCACTACATGCGTGTGCGGGACTATGCCCGTAAGTTCTCTCTCGACGAGTCGACCGTCTACAAGATGATCGACCGGGGAGAGATCAAGGCCATCCGCATCGGCAAGAAGACGCTCCGCATCCCCTCAAGCGAGCTGGAGCGCTACCTCGAGCGTGAGCCGACGATAGAGCCTGACGCGGCCGCCCTGGGCAAGCGAGTCGAGGCGTTTCGCAAGGAGAACGGGAGAGATCCGGGCTCGTTCGTCGACGCTTGGCGCAGCGGGGAGATCGAGGACACGCCTGAGAATGCGGAGGTTGCAATCGAGGCCCTCGCTTTGCGCACGGCTCTCGCTCGCCATCGGGTCGCCGCGTAGCATCCTGATGAACCCCCTGGATTTAAGCCGGGCTCCGGCTAAACGTCGTCCCGGCCGAAGTTCGCCAGCGCCACCTGTTCGGCGAGCTTGAGCAGGCCCAAGGTCGAGTGCGGCGAGGAGGCGGTGCTGCGCATTCGCACGTGGGAGCCGTGCGGACCCCTGATCTCGACGATCGTGCAGATGTCGCCGATCTCGCAGTCGTCCCCGTAGTCGGCTTCGATCGCTTCCATCTGCGAGGCGATGTGCTGCCCCACTTTGCTCTGGTCAAGCGGCATCTGGTCTTTCCCTTCCCGTAGTCGTGTCGGTCCCAGTCTGCCATGCGATGCCGTCTTTCCCGCCTATATGGCGAGAAGGACGGCAGGCGGATTGCAGTGCCCCCTACCGTCACCTGCCCGCGAGGGCCGCTTGCCACTATGTCCGGTTCGTTCGATGAACCGCTTCGGCAACAAGGCGACGAAGGCAGCTGCGCTCTGCGCCGCCGCGGTGCTCTGCCTGCTCTGCGCCGCGCCGGCGGGCGCCGGCTCGCTGGTGCCGCGCGGCAAAAACGTCTTCTTCGGGCTCAGCGACACCGGCAACCCCGCCGACTTCGGCCAGTTCTCCAACGCCCTGCACAAGCACCCGGCGCTGATCGAGTCCTTCCGCACCTGGGGCTCGGACTTCCCCGACTCGATCGAACGCTGGCAGGCGGCACGGGCACGGCCGGTGCTCCACGTCACCACCACCGATAACGGCGACGGCCACGAGATCATCACCCCCCGCGGAATCGCCACCGGCGCCGGCGACGACTACCTGATCCGCCTCAACAAGCTCTTCTGGGCGAAGCAGATGCGCGCCTACATCCGGCCGCTGGGCGAGCCCAACCGCTGCCTCAACGCCTACGCCGCCTACGACTGCGCGGGCAAGCCCCGCGACGCCGCGCACAGCACCCGCTGGTACAGACTCGCCTTCCGCCGCATCTACCTGATCGTCCACGGCGGCGGCAAGCGCGCGAGAATCGACGCCCGCCTGCACGAAGCGGGGTTGGCACCGCTGCAGAGCGACGTCCCGGGCCTGCCCAGGGCGCCGGTCGAAGTGATCTGGAGCCCGCTGCCGGCCGGCTCGCCCACCACGCCGCGAAACCGGCCGCGCAACTTCTACCCCGGCTCAAAATGGGTCGACTGGGCGGGGACCGACTTCTACGCCGATAACCAGGACTGGAAGGCCCTCTACGGCCTCTACCGACGCTACTCCGACAAGCCCTTCGCGATCACCGAGTGGAGCGTCGACACAGGCGACGACTCCGCCTACGTGCGCAAGCTGATGACCTGGGTCGACCACCACCGCCGCACCAAGATGCTCGTCTATTACCAGGACTTCGGCTCGGCCAGCTCCTACCGGCTGCAGAGCTCGCCGGCCAGCCTCGGCGTCCTGCGCAACCAGATCCACAATGGCCGCTTCCCCTCCTACGCCCCCTTCCCGCCGAAGGCGCCGCCACCGCCACCAGGTGGGGTGAGCCCGTAGCCACGCCGTTGGAGCGGGCATGGCGGCAAGCGGCGCGCTCGCCGCACCTGATCGCCCTCGCCGCGATCGTCGCCTTCGGTGCCGCGCTGCGCTTCGCCACGCTCGACCTGCAGAGCTACCGCTACGACGAGGCGGTCACGGTGGTCCGCATCCTCCACCCGAGCCTCTTCGACACCCTCGGCGCCGTCCCCAGGAGCGAGTCGACCCCGCCGCTCTACTACCTGGCGGCGTGGCTGTGGTCGCGGCCGTTCGGCACCGGCGAGGTCGGGCTGCGCTCGCTCTCGGCCCTGGCGGGAACCGCCTCGATCGCCGTCGTCTATCTCGGCGCCGTGGCGCTGCCGCTGCCGCGGCGGGCGGGCCTGATCGCGGCGGCGATCGTCGCCGTCAGCCCGGTGGCGATCTGGTTCTCCCAGGACGCCCGCGCCTACGCGCTCGCCTTCCTGCTCACCGGCCTCTCCTTCCTCTTCTTCGCCCGGGCGCGGCGCAGCGGCGCACGGCGCGACCTCGCCTGGTGGGCGGGCTTCTCGGCGCTGGCGATCGCCACCCACTACTTCGCCGGCTTCGTCGTATTGCCGGAGGCCGCGTTGCTGCTGCTCGCGGGCGGGGATCGACGCCGGGTCGGCATCGCGATCGCGGCGGTGGTCGCGGTGGCGGCGCTGCTGGCTCCGATCGCGCTGCGCCAGGCCGGCAACGCCCACGCGTCCTGGATCGCCGAACAGCCGCTCTCCCAGCGCCTGGAGCGGGCCGGCGCGAAGCTGGTCGGCGACGACAACGGCAACGAGCACGGCGCCCGCTCGCCGGGCCCGATCCCGCTCGGCGTCCCGGCGGCGCTGGCCCTGGCGGCGCTGGCGCTGCTGCTCTGGCGCGGCGCGGGCGAGGAGCGGCGCGGCGCCGGGATCGCCGCCGCGGTCGGCCTCGCCGGAGTCGGCGTGCCGCTGCTGCTCGGCGCCTTCGGCGCCGACTACCTCGACGGGCGCAACCTGCTGCCGGTCTTCGTGCCGCTCGTCGTACTGCTCGGCGCCGGTTTCGGCGTGCGCCGCGCCGGCTGGACGGGCCTCGGCCTGGCCGCTGCTTTCTGCCTCTGCTCGCTCGTCTTCGCGATCGAGATCGACCACCTGCCCCGGCTGCAGCGCGAGGATCTGCGCAACGCAGCCGCACAGGTCGGCCCGCTGCGCCCCGGCAAGGCCGTCGTCACGATCCGCCACGCGGGCAACCAGCCGCTGCTCTACTACCTCGGCGGCCGCTTCGCGACGGGTTCGCTGCCGCCGCTCAATGAGATCGACCTGGTCGGCTCCGGCATCGCCGCGCGCAAGAGCGCCGGTCGCCTGCTCCCCCCCGCCTTCCACCAGGTCGAATCCAAGCCCGTCTCCTACAACTTCACCCTGACCCGCTACACCAGCTCCCACCCAGTCCACATACAGCTGAAGACCCTTGAAGCCGGCGCATTGGTAGGCGGGGGCGCAAGGGCGTCGGTCCTGATCGCCGGGTTGCGTCAGAGCCAATCCCAATAGGACCGGAACGTCTTGTACTTTTTCGGTGTCGGCCTCGGGCGACAGCCCAACCGCAATACACCGAAAAAGTTAAGTGGAGGCCCTACCGGGATTGGCTCCGGGCCATTACCGAGCCTTGACGTTCCCCGCCACCGCCGCCTTCCACCTGTACGGCTGCAACGCATTGATACTCGAGTAGCCGACCAGGTAGATGCGGCGCCCGTCCGATACGACCGGCGTGTAAGTACCGGTCTTGTAATGGAAGACGTGCCGGCCGGTCTTCATCGCGAAGCCCTCGGTCGAGCCGTTGCTGAACTCGGCGGCGTAGACGATGTTGCCGACCGCCGAGAGCGAGCCGATCACCGAGCCGCCGGCCGAGCGGATCCAGCGCGGCTCACCGCTCTTCGCGTTGAGCGCGTAGACGTTGCCGTCGAAGGAGCCGATGTAGACGGTCGGGCCGGTGTGGCGGGTGTTGGCGACGACCGGCCCCGAGTAGACGTAGCCGCCAGTCGAGTAGCTCCAGGCGAGCGCGCCGTCCTTCTGGTCGAAGCTGTAGACGCGATCGTCGTTGTTGCCGGCGTAGACGCGGCCATAGGCGAGCGCGGGCGTCGAGTAGAACGCACCGGAGGTGCCGAAGCCCTGGCCGAGCGAGCCGCTCTGCCACCTGATCGCGCCGGTCCCGGCGTCGACCGCGTTCATGTAGCCGCCGTAGTCGCCGACGTAGAGGACTCCGCGGCGATAGGCGGGGGCGGACTTGATCGGGCCACCCAGGGTCGTCGCCCAGCGCACGTGCCCGTTGCGGGTGCTGAGCGCGAAAAGCTGGTCGTTTTCGCAGCCGAAGTAGACGGTGCCGTCGATGACCAGGGGCGAGGACTCGGCCCGGCCCGGCAGCAGGTGTTTCCACAGCACTCTGCCGGTCCTCGCGTCGAGCTTGACGATGTGGCCGGGGACGAGGTTGACGATGTAGAGACGGTGTTTGTAGTAGGCCGGCGAGGAGGCGTTGAGGCGACCGATGCGCCGCTCCCACAGCACCTTGCCGGTGTCGGCGTCGAGGGCGAAGGCGTTGCCGTTGTTGTCGACCGCGTAGAGCCTGCCGCCGACGTAGATCGGCGGGAACTCGAGCAGCGGCCGCCCGGTGTAGTGCCAGATCAGCTTGTACGGCGGCTTCACTCCCTTGGCCGGCAGGTAGCGGGTGCGGGCGGGGTTGAGGCCGAACATCGGCCAGTTGACGGTTCGCGCCTTCGGCTTTGGGGGCTTCTGCGGCCTGAAGGTCGCGTTCGCGTTGTGGACGTCGGGCGGGCGCTTCAGCAGCTGGTAAGCGAGGATGCCGCCGCCCACCAGCAGCACCAGTGCGATGCCGCCCGCCGCAAGCACGAGCTGCCGGTGCTCGCGCCAGAACCAGCGCGGGTGGCGCACCGCCCTTTTCGTCTCGCGCCAGGCGCGCCGCCCTCGCGAACCGTCGCTCAACGGCGCAGCTCCCACATCTCGACGTAGCCGAGGTCGGCGAAGCCGAGCCGTTCGTAGGCCGGCGCCCCGGCCTTGCTCGCCTGCAGCGAGGCGCTCAGCATGCCCTCCTCGCGCGCGTCGGCGAGCGCCCGCCAGAGCAGCCAGGTCGCGATTCCGCGGCGCTGGAACTCGGGCGGCGTCGCCACGCCGGTGACGCAGCAGTCCTCGCCGACGGCGATCGTGCCGACGCAGCCGACCGGCTCGCCGTCCGCCAGCGCGCCGTGCCAGCGGATCGCCGTCTCACCCGCCAGGCCGGCACGAAAGCCGTCCGCGCCGTAGCCGTAGGCGCGATCGTTGAGGTCGGCCGCGGTCGCCGGCTCGCACGGGCCCGGCTCGATCCCGGCGGGAGGGTCGGGTGGCGCCGCCAGCCCACCCAGATCCATCGCCATCGCCCGCGGCGCGGCATCGAGCCGGTGGCCGCGAGCGGCCAACAGCCGGGCCGTCTCACGGTCCTCATCCGGTACCCAGACCGTCCAGGCGCGCACTCCGTGGGCGTCGTAGGCCTCCGCCAAGGCATCGAGCTCGCGGACGAGGACCCCACGGTCGGCGTAGACGACGGAGTTGAAGATCGAGCGCTGCGGCGCGGCCGGAACAATCGCGGCGAGCAGACCCTCGCGCCGGATCGTCTCCGAGTCCACTGCGCCGGCGCCAAATGCCTCGACCTCGGCGCGGAGGCCGGCGATCGCCCGCCGCCGCAACTCGCTCTCGTCGATTCCCCCGCCCATCCGGGCCGGCTAGGCCTCGGCCACAGCGCGCCGCTCGGACTCGGAGACGACGCCGTTCAGCAGTTCGGTGATCGCGCGTTTGACCCCGAACATCACCACTCTCCCGGCGAAGGGAACAGTCGGGGTCGCCTTCAGCGCGTAGGTGACCTTGGTGCCCGCGTCGCTCGGTTCCAGCAAGACCGTGCCGAGGTGATCGCGAACGGGCAGGCCGGAAAGAACCTTGTAGGAGAAGCGGCTCGGCCGCTCGTAGACGACCACCTCCTCGCGAATCGGCGGCCCGACGGCGGCAAGCACGCGGATCGCCCCGACCCCGTTAGGGGGGGGATCCCCCTCGCACTCCAGTTCGGACTTGCGCAGCCGCGTGATCTCCGCGTAGCGCCGATGATCGGTCAGAACGTCGAAGACCACGTCGGGCGGCGCATCTACCTCGCGCACAAGAGTGAAGCTAGCCACGCCAGCAGCCTAGCGGGATGAGCGGGTGTCCCTCTCGCGCAGCGGCGTCCTGTTTCTCGCCCCGACCGCTACCTCGGACGGCCGACAACGCCCCTGGCGAGAAACCCAGCAAGCGAGAGGGACACCCGCTCATCCCGCCAACACCCAACGCCGTGGATCGCTTCCCTCGACCGGCGTGGCCTCTCCCAGGACCGCCAGGTGGTCGAGCGAGGAAAGGACGATCTGCAGGGCCCAGACACTGGCGATGCTCTTGGCGCCCTCCGGCCCGATCAGGTCGCCGACTACCTCGAAGGCAGTCTTCTCCCCTTCGCCGAGCGAGGCGCGCACTTTGCCGAGCAGCTCGCCGACCTGGCGACGGGCCTCGGCGATCTTCGCCTCCGGGTCGCGAAAGGTTCGGCCGTGGCCGGGCAGGACGAGATCGACGTCGAGCGGCTCGACCGCGTCGAGGCTGCGCAGAAATTCGCCGACCGGGTCGGGGCTGTGGCCGTGGTCGAAGAAGAGCACCGTGCGGCCGAGCAGGTGGTCGCCGGAGATCATCAGCTTGCGCTCCGGCTGGTGCAGGACGACGTGGGACGGCGCGTGGCCCGGCGTCTCGTGGACCTGCCAGTTGCCGAGGTCGGTCTCGACCTCCACGCCGGGCAACAGGTCGCGGTCGGGCTCGACGATCGCGTCGATGCCGTTGTCGTCGTCCTCTTCGCGCCGCTCGCGGAAGCGTTCCAGCGCGGCCATCGGCACGCCGCTCTGCCGCCCGACCTCGATCCGCTGCTCCATCGCCGCCCGCGGGTCGTCGGCCATCAGGCGCACGTGGCCCCAGGCCGGGTGCATCCAGAGCTCGCAGCCCGCCCCCGCGACGATCGGCGCGGCGAGGCCGTAGTGGTCGGTGTGGGAGTGGGTGCAGACGAGCAGGCGCACGTCCTCGAGGCCGAAGCCCGCCTGGGCGAGAGCGACGTCGAAGCGCCGCAAGCCGCCCCTGCCACCGATCCCGGTGTCGAAGAGGACGATGCCGCCGTCGGCGGCGACCGCCCAGACATTGCCGTGCGGAACGCCCGGCCAGGGCAGCGGCAGTCGCAGCCTCCAGACGCCCGGGATCACCTTCTCCGCGCGGGGCGTCTCGGGCCTCTTGCGCTCGTCCGCCATCGACGGCATCCTCTCAGGCGCCGGACCGCTTCTGCGTGAGCGCCGTCAAGCTGGGATAGGTTGGGCGTCCAGATGGTGGAGAGCAGCCCCAAACGCGCCGGTCTCGTCCTCGCCACGCTGATCCTCGTCGCCGCCGTCGCCAACCTCAACCTGGCGGTCGCCAACGTCGCCCTGCCGGACATCGGCAAGGCGTTCGGCTCCGGCCAGACGACGCTCAACCTGATCGCCGTCGGCTACTCGCTCGGCCTGGCGACCTCGGTCCTCTACCTCGGCGCGCTCGGCGACCGCTACGGGCGCAAGATGATGCTGCTGCTCGGTATGGGGCTCTCGGTACCGGCCTCGCTGCTGGCCGGTCTGGCGCCCTCCGACGGCGTCCTGTTTGTCGCCCGCGTCTTCGGCGGCATCGCCGCCGGGATGGCCTTCCCGACCACGCTGGCGCTGATCACCGCGCTGTGGTCGGGCAACTCGCGGACCCGCTCGATCGCGCTGTGGTCGGCGATCGGCGGCGCGATCGCGTCGCTCGGGCCGCTGCTCTCCGGCGCCCTACTCGAGCACTTCGACTGGGGCTCGGTCTTCCTCGTCACCCTGCCGCTCGCCGCCCTCGCCTTCTTCATGGCCTGGCGCTACGTACCCGCCCACGTCAACGAGACGACCGAGCCGGTCGACAATCCCGGCGGCGTCCTCTCGATCCTGCTGATCGCGGCGCTTGTGATGGGGATCAACCTCGCCCCGGTCCCCGGCAAGGGGACGCTGGCGATCGGGCTCGGCCTCGTCGCGATCGCGACCGCGACGGCCTTCGTGATCCGCCAGCGGCGGGCGCGCTCGCCGCTCTATGACCTCCAGGTCGCATCGCGGCGGATCTTCTGGGTCGCCGCCTGCGCCGGCATCATCGTCTTCGGCTCGCTGATGGGGGCGATGTTCATCGGCCAGCAGTTCCTCCAGAACGTGCTCGACTACTCGACCGTCGACTCCGGCCTGGCAATCCTGCCCGCGGCGGCGCTGATGGTCGTCGTCGCGCCGCGCTCGGCCAAGCTGGTCGAGGCGCGCGGCGCCCGCTTCACCCTGCTGGTCGGCTACGTCTTCTGTTTGCTCGGCTTCCTGACGATGCTGCTGCTCTGGAAGCAGGGGATCCCCTACTGGAAGGTCGGGCTCGGTTACGCGCTGATCGGGATCGGCGTCGGCTTCGCGGGGACGCCGGCCTCGCACTCGCTGACCGGCTCGGTGCCGGTCAAGCGCGCCGGCATGGCCTCCGGCACGGCGGACCTGCAGCGCGACCTTGGCGGAGCGATCATGCAGTCGATCTTCGGCGCCCTGCTGACCGCCGGCTACGCCGCCGCCGCGGGCGCCGCGGTCGCCTCCTCGCCGGAAGCGAGCAAGGTCACCGAGAACGTCGAAGGCGAGCTGACCAAGTCGTTCTCAAGCGCCGCGGACCTCGCCGAACAGTACCCGCAGTACTCCAACCAGATCGTCGCCGCCGCCAAGGCTTCCTTCCTGAAGGGCGACGAGCTGGCCTACGCCGCCGGCATCGTCGCCGTCGTGCTCGGCGCCGCGCTCGTCTTCTTCCTCTTCCCGAAGAAGGGCGAGGAAGAGGCGCTGCTCGCGCAATACGCTGCCGAGGATGCCTGAGGAAGGGCAGTCGCGCCTCGGCGCGACGCTGCGCGAAGGCGAGCGGGTGACGCCGCTGGAGCTCTTCTTCGACCTCGTCTTCGTCCTCGCGATCACCCAGTGCACGGCGCTGATGTCCCACCACCCGACCTGGTCGGGAATCGCCCAGGGGCTGCTCGTGCTCGGCATCCTCTGGTGGTCGTGGGTCGGCTACGCCTGGCTGACCAGCGTGATCGACCCCGAGGAGGGGGCGGTGCGGCTGGTCATGTTCGGCGCGATGGCGGCACTGCTGCTCGTCTCGCTCTACGTGCCGGAGGCGTTTGGCAGCCTGGCGCTCGCCTTCGCGCTGATCTACGGCGTCGTGCGCAGCGCCCACATCGCCCTCTTCATGCTCGCCAGCCCCGACGACGACGGCCTGCGCCACTCGGTGCTCGGCCTCGCCGCCAGTACGGCGGTCGCGGTCTCGCTGTTGGCCCTGGCCTCGCTCTTCGACGGCCTCGCCCAGGGGGCGCTATGGGCGCTGGCGCTGCTCCTCGACATGGGCGGTCCGTACCTCTTCGGATCCGAGGGCTGGAAACTGATGCCGACGCACTTCGCCGAGCGCCACGGCTTGATCGTGATCATCGCCCTCGGCGAGTCGATCGTCGCGATCGGCGTCGGCGCCTCCCACACCCTCAGCCTCGGGATCGGCGCCGCGGCGGTGCTCGGCGTCGCCCTGACCGCGGCGATGTGGTGGACCTACTTCGACATCGTCGCGATCGTCGCCGCCCGCCGCCTGGCCAACGCCGAGCCCGGCCGGGTGCAGAACGAGATGGCGCGTGACTCCTACTCCTATGTGCACCTGGCGATGGTCGCCGGGATCGTCCTCGTCGCCCTCGGCCTGAAGAAGACGATCGGCCATTTCGGCGACCACCTGCACACGGTGCCCGCCTTCGCCCTGCTCGGCGGCCTGGCGATCTATCTGCTCGGCCACGTCGCCTTCCGCTACCGGCACATCCACACGGTCAGCCGCCGCCGCCTGCTGACGGCGACCGCCCTGCTCATCCTCGTGCCGGTGGCAACCGAGATCCCGGCGCTCGTCGCGCTCGCCATGGTCAACCTGGTGATCTGGGCGCTGATCGCCTACGAGACGCACAGCTACGGCGAGGGCCGCCAGCGCGTCCGCCGCCCCGAAGCCGCCTCGCCCTAACCGCCGATGGGCCTAAAAGACGCCTATATGGCCGGAATTAGGCCCGTCGGCGGCTTTTAGGGGGCTACGAAGCTTGCCGGATCGGGGCCGATCCGCTGACCGACGTCGAGGGCGGCGATCTCGGTCATGTCCTCGTCGGTCAGCTCGAACTCGAAGAGCTCGAAGTTCTCGCGGATCCGATTCGGGGTGACCGATTTGGGGATGACGACGTTGCCGAGCTGCAGGTGCCAGCGCAGGATCGCCTGCGCCGGCGTGCGCTCGTGGCGGCTGGCCACGGCGGCGATCGTCTCGTTGGCGAGCAGCTCCCCCTGGGCGAGCGGGCTCCAGGACTCGGTCGCGATGCCGTGCTCGCCTTGCCAGGCGCGCAGCTCAGCCTGGGGGAAGTGCGGGTGGAGCTCGATCTGGTTGACGGTCGGCAGAATCTCCGCCTCGCGCTCGAGCATCTCGAGGTCCTCGACGCGGAAGTTGGAGACGCCGATCGTGCGCGCGCCTCCCTCCTCATGGATCTTTTCGAAGGCGCGCCAGGTATCGAGGGCGCGGCCCTCGGTCGGCACCGGCCAGTGGATCAGGTAGAGGTCGACGTGGTCCGTGTCGAGCCTTTCGATGCTCTTTTCAAAGGCGCCCAGGGTCGACTCGTAGCCCTGCGCCGAGTTCCACAGCTTGGTGGTGACGAAGATCTCCTCGCGGGGAATGCCCGAAGCGGCGATCGCCGCTCCCACGCCGCGCTCGTTGCGGTAGGCAGCGGCGGTGTCGATGTGGCGATAGCCGGTCTCGAGCGCCTCCTCGACCGCGTCCTGGGTCTTCTCCGGCGGCACCTGGAAGACGCCGAAGCCAAGCTGGGGAATCTCGACCCCGTCGTGCAGCGTCACCGCGGGGACCGACGTCGCCTGGGTCATACGTGCCTCCGTTCCTGTCGCTTGACCGGGAAACCGCAGGGGGCAGCTACCCGACCGGGAGAACGATTACTCCTCGGCGTCGCCACACCGCTAGCTGGTCGCGAGGCCGATCGCCAGTAGCGGGAATCCGGCCATCAGGCCGAGGTAGCCGCCGATCGCGACGCCGGTGAGCGTCCGTGTGGTGCTCGACCTGGCGCCGGCAATAAAGCCGACCAGCAGGCAGAAGGCCGAGATACCGAGGCCGATCCAGAAGACGTCAGGCATAAGCCGCGGCAGCCTATCGGAACTCGCCGTCGATGGGCCTAAAACCGGCCTATATGGCCGGTTTTAGGCCCATCGACGCAGGAATCTGGGCGACTACAGCAAAACGCAGCCGTATGGAGAAGACCGGCGGGGCCAACCAGAAGCTGATTCTCGCGGCGATGATCCTGGCGGTCTCGATGACCTTCATCGACCAGACGATCGTCGCGATCGCGATCCCCCAACTGCAGGGCGACCTCTCGCTCTCCTCGACCGGTGTGCAGTGGATCATCAACGGCTACCTGCTCGCGCTCTCGGCGCTGTTCGCCTTCGGCGGCCGACTCGCCGACATCGCCGGGCACCGCCACATGGTCGTGATCGGCGTCGTCATCTTTGCCGCTGCCTCGGCGATGTGCGGCGCGACGCCGGAGACCGGCGCGGCGGAGCCGTGGATCATCGTCTTCCGGATCATCCAGGGAGCCGGCGCGGCGCTGATGTTCCCGGCGGCGCTGGCGATCGTCCTTGCCGCCTTCCCGCTGCGCGAGCGCGGCCGGGCGCTGGCGATCTTCTTCGGCCTCGCCGGCGCCTTCACCTCGATCGGCCCGATCGCCGGCGGCTACCTGACCGAGTGGACCTGGCGGGCGATCTTCTGGATCAACGTGCCGGTCGCGATCGCCTCGTTGGTGCTGATCGCGATCTCCAAGCCCGACAACGAGCGCCACCCGGCGCCGCTCGACTACCGCGGCGCGGTGCTGATCTCGGCCGGGATGGGGCTTGCCGTGCTCGGCCTGCAGCAGTCGAGCGTCTGGGGCTGGGGCAGCGCCGCCACCTGGCTGTGCATCGCCGCCGGGGCCGCCCTGCTGGTCGGCTTCGTTCTCTACGAGCTGCGGCAGAAGTTCCCGCTGATGCAGATCCGCATCTTCGCCAACCGCGCCTTCGCCGTGGACAACGCGATCCTCTTCCTCTTGATGATCCCCTTCGTCCCCTTGTTCTTCTTCGCCAGCATGTACGCGCAGATCTCGCTCGGCGAAAGCGCCTCGGAAACCGGCCTCTACCTGCTGATCTTCTTCGCCGGCTTCTTCGTCGCCACCCAACGGGGCGGCAAGATCCTCGACGAGCGAGGCGCGCGGGCGACGGTCGTCTCTGGCTGCTTCGTCGCCGCCGGCGGCTTCGCCCTCTGGGCGCACTCGCTGCCCGACCTCTCGGTCAGCGCGCAATGGCCCTTCATCGTCATCGCCGGCATCGGCGTCGGCCTGGTCCTCAGCCCGACCAACACCGACGCGCTCAACCGGGTGGCGCGCGACCGCTACGGCGAGGCGACCGGGATCACGCAGACGGTCCGCAACTTCGGTTCCAGCCTCGGCCTCGCGGTGCTCGGCACGGTGCTGATCCTCGAGAACAAGGCGAACCTGGAGTCGACCCTGAGCTCCCAGGGCATACCCAAGGCGCAGGCGGACCAGATCGCCGACTCGGTGACCCAGGGCGGTGGCGGCAGCGAAGCCACCCTGGCCGAACACGCCGGCGCACACGCGCAGACGATCCTCGCCGCGGTCCAGCACGACTTCGCCCTCGCCTCGCGCACTGTCTTCTACGCGATGGCCGGCGTCATGGCGGTCGCCTTCCTGGTCGCGCTGAAGTGGATGCCGTCGGGCAAGGCGCCCGATCTGGACGAGGACGGCGCGGGCGAGCTCGGCGACCCGCGCTGATCAGCCGAGCGGCTTGATGCGAAAACCGGGGCCGCTCGCGCTGCGCAGGAAGCTCGCGGTCTGCGGCTCCAGCAGCCACGGCGGCGGCAGGCGGTCGCCGGGGCTTTCGAGGAAGCGGACGAGCAGGGCCTCAGCCTGGGCGCAGGTGAGCCCGTTGCGCTGCAGGAGGACGATCCAGTAGTCGCCCTTGGCCACCGGCAGCGGCCCGATGCGGTCGTTGTGCAGGACGCGGAACGGAGCCGGGCAGAAGTTGCCGCCGAGCGGGTGCCGGCCGCCGCCACCGCTTTCTTCTTCTTCATTGCCGCCTCCCCCGCCGGCACTCACCCGGGCGACGTGGAAGCCGACTCCGGGGGCACGCAAGAAAGTCGAGTTGGCGGCGCCGACCCGCCAGCCGCCCGGCAGGATCCCGTCGTAGTCCTCGAGGAAGCGCGTGAAGAGGGCCGCGGCCTGTGCGCAGCCTGGTCGGCCCGAGGCGAGGATCGTCAGCCGGTAGTTGCCGCGCGGCAGCGAGAGGCGGCCGACGTGGTCGTCGTGGAGGACCCGGAAAGTGCCGGCGCAGCGCATCCGGGCGGCGTCGGCGCGGCCGGGCGAGGCCATCGCGACGAGCAGGGCAGCCGTCGCGCAAATCGAGACGACAGCCGCGAGACGCGGCCACCGCGGGTGCGGCGGGTTGCGGACGAGCACGAGCCCATCCTATCCGGCGGTTCACCGGCGCGGTCGACATTTGGACCGCATAGCGACTCAAACGTCGACCGCGCCGGTGGTACTTTGAGCGGCAATGGGTCGCCGGACGGCACTTGCATGCGCGACGATCACGCTGCTTTGCCTGATGCCACCCGGCGTCGCCGTGGCCGAGGCGAGCGGGGGTCAATCGGCCGCCCAGCGCCTGATCGAGGCCTACGTGCCGCGCCTGATGCTGCGCGACCGCGCCGAAATCTGTGACACCAGCGGCGAGCAGTACGAGCCGACCACGGTCGACACGGTTCTCGGCAACCCGCGGGTGACGCTGACCGAAGCCGACTCCAGCGGCGCCGAAACGCTGGTCAAGCGCGCGCCGACGGCCGCCGACATCGCCGGGCTCGGCGAAGGGTTCCACCTCAACCTGCCGGGGGACCCGCTCGGCGACACCTGCGAGTACGCCAGGGACTTCGCCAAGCTGAAACGGGAAGGCAAGGCCCCCGCGGTCACCTACGCCCACATCGCCCGGCAGAAGGGACGCCCGGGGCTCGCCGTCCAGTACTGGTTCTTCTGGTACTTCAACCAGTTCAACGACCTGCACGAGGGCGACTGGGAGGGGATGCAGGTCGTCTTCGAAGCGTCCGACCCGGCCCAGGCGCTGCGCGAAGGCCCCAGCGAAGTCGGCCTCTTCCAACACGGCGGCGGCGAGCGGGCCGACTGGGGCGACGGCAAGGTCGAGAAGGAAGGCACCCACCCGGTCGTCTACCCGGCGGCGGGCTCGCACGCGACCTTCTACGAACCGGCGGTCTACATCCAGAACGGCCGCAAGGGGTCCGGTGTCGGCTGCGACGACACCAGCGCGCCGCTGCACCGCCTAGTCGTCCACCCGATCCAGGTGCCGACCCATCCCAGCCGGCATGGCCGCTTCGCCTGGCTTACCTACGGAGGCCGCTGGGGCCAGTGGGAGAAGAGCTTCAACAACGGGCCGACCGGGGCGCAGACGAAGACGCGCTGGCTGGCCCCGATGACCTGGATGGAAGAAATCCGCTCGACCAGCCCGCACCTACCGGCCGGCGCCGTGCTCGGTCCGACGGTGACCAAGTCCTTCTGCGGCGCCGTCGCCTCGGTCACCTCCTTCCTCAACCACACCCAGGACTCGCCCTGGGTGCTGGCGCTCGTGCCGATCGTGGCGCTGCTGCTGATCGGGCTGATCGCCTGGCGCACGCGCTGGTGGCCGCTCCACCTCGGCGAGCTGCGCCGCAGCCGCGCCTTCGGCCAGCTGCTGCTCGCCTCGGCCGGCCTCTACTGGCGCCACTGGCGCGTCTTCGCGCCGATCGGACTGACCGCGATCCCGATCATCGGCGGCTTCGACCTCTTGACCAGGCTGCTCACCGGCGACGCCGGCCGGCGGCTCGACGACAAGGTCGGGCACTCCGGTCTGCACAGCGCCCTCGGTGACATCCTCAGTGGGGTCGGCGGCCCGATCGCCTCGGCGATCATCGCGGCCGTGGTGATCGCCGCCGTGCGACAGATCGCGGAGACGGGCGAGGCCAGCTTCGTCGCCTCCTTCCGCGGTATGTGGCAGCGCTTCCGGCGCGTCGTCGGCGCCCAACTGCTGGCGACCCTGGGGGTGATCGCGATGGCGATCACGATCGTCGGCCTGCCCTTCGCCGCCTGGAAGTACGTCGGCTGGCTCTTCCTCCAGCAGCAGATCCTCTTCGAGGACAAGACGGTGCGAGGGGCCTTCCGCGGCAGCTCGGAGCTGGTCCGCGGGCGCTGGTGGTACACGCTGCGCGTCGCCGCCGTCTTCTGGCTGATCGGCATCGTCACCGGGCCGATGCTCGGCTTCGCGCTGATCTTCGCCGACATCTCGCTGATCCTGATCAACGCGATCGGCGCCCTCGTCTTCGCCCTGCTCGTCCCCTACATCGCGATCGGCCGCACCCTGCTCTATTTCGACCTCGAGGCCGAGGCCGAAGAGGCGCCGGCGAAGCGCTGGCGCGAACGGCTGCCGCGCCGCAGGCCGGGAGGCGCGGCGGCGCCAGAGCCCGCGCGGTAGCTTTCGCAAGCGTGAAGCTGCTCGCCTTCAGCGACCTGCACCGCGACCTCGGCCAGGCAGCGACGCTGGTCGAGATGTCGGCCGAGGCCGATGTCGTGATCGGGGCCGGCGACTTCGCCTCGGTGCACGAGGGTCTGGCCGAGACGATCGACGCCCTGGCGGCGATCGAGACGCCGACCGTGCTCGTCCCCGGTAACAACGAGACCGAGGAGGCGCTGCGCGAGGCGGCCTCCGGATGGAGCTCCGCGACCGTGCTGCACGGCGGCGCGACGACGATCGACGGGATCGAGTTCTATGGCCTCGGCGCCGGCATCCCGGTAACGCCCTGGGACTGGAGCTTCGACCTCGACGACGAAGCCGCCGCCGAGATGCTCGCCCCCTGCCCGCAGGGCGCGGTCCTCGTCCTCCACTCCCCACCCCAAGGCCACTGCGACGAGGCCGGCGGGGGCAACCACTTCGGCAGCCCCGCCCTGCTCGCGGCAATCGAAGCGAAGCGTCCCCGCCTCGCCGTCTGCGGCCACATCCACGAGTCCTGGGGCTGCCAGAGCAAGATCGGCGCGACTCCCGTCCGCAACCTGGGCCCGGGCGGCACCTGGCTCGAGGCCTGAGAGGCGAGAAGACATGGATGCAGGGGTGATCGTTGCGCTGATCACGGCTCTGACGAGCCTCGGGCTCGCCGGCGTGAACATCTACTGGTCGTGGAAGCAAAGGAACCAGGAGCGCCGAATCAAAGCCAAGGGCGAGCTGGCCCGCTACCGGAAGCCGCTGCTCGAGGCGGCCGCCGACCTCGGCGCGCGGATCGACAACATCCAGCACAACAACTTCGACTCCTACTTCCAACCAGACGACCGCCGTGAGATAGCCGTCAAAAGCACCCTCTACCGCTTCGCCCGCTACTTCGCGACCCTCGAGATCCTGCGGTCCCAGCTGACCTTCCTGGAGTTTGAGAGCGCCAGCGAGACCAAGAAGGTGGCAGCCCAGATAGTCAAGATCGAGGGCGCGTTGACGTCCGACAAACTTGACGGGTTCATGCTCTGGCGGGAGGAGCAGCGAGCAATCGGCGAGGCGACCCTCGATCGAGACAAAGAAGGGCTCGTCCGCTGCATCGGCTTCGCGACCTTCGTCAACGAATTCGACCGGCGCGAGCGCAAATGGTTCGAGCGCTTCCAGGTCGAATTGGAAAAAGCCGGCGCCGCGGCAGGCAGCAAACGCCTGAAACGAGTGCAGTCCCACCTCCAAGCCCTGGTCCAGCAGCTGGACGAGGAGGAGCGCTACAAGCATTCCGATCAGCCACCCATCTGGCTGAGTCGTTAGGCACTTCTCAAAGACCCAACGCGCCCGACAGGATTCGAACCTGTGACCTTCGGTTTCGTAACCCGAGACGGTGGATCGGCTGGGCTACGTGGAGCCCGGTTTCAAGCGGTTTCCGGCGAATCGAGTCCCGCTGGGATCGGCTGGAATCTGTGGGGCATGTTGCCCCATTTGTTGCCCCAGGGATGGAGACTCAAGCAACGAGGGCAATCACTATGCCGGCGATTCCGACGAGGCCACCAATTGCTCCGATGATGATGCCCAGGCGGTTGCGTCGGTAGTCCTCGGCGGCGCCAACTGCCTCGCGAAGCTTGCGACTCAGCTCGTCGGCTTTGTCAGAGGCGGTTCGCAGACATTCGGCGCCATAGATCCAATCGCTCCACTTATGAGCCGTCTTTCGCGTCCGACCTTCCTCCATCCAGAAGCGCACCTCACGCTCAAGTTCCTGGATCTCCTCGGCGCTGGCAACGGAGGGCAACTTGCCGTGGTCAACGAGGCGGGCGGCGTTTGCGTAGTAGCGATCCCAGATGCCGTCCTTCTTCAGCTTGCCGAGGCGTGCCTTGGCAACGACCTCGAAGGACTCCATCATCGTTCGACGCAGATGATCCTCGAAATTGGTGAGCTGGTCGCGCTGCTCCTCGTTAGAGAGATCCGGAGCGCTCTCGGCAAGGCGCGCGAGATGCGAGAGAGCCTCGGTGAGGTTGTTGCGGCCGATCCGGTTGTAGATGCGGGCATGCTCCTCGGCATAGCGATGTGCCTCCATCACCGTGAGGATGCGCGTGGAGAGAACCTCGAACATGCGCTCGACCTGCTCGCGGTAGACACCGGCGATCCGCTCGTCGGCGCTCGTCGGGGTAGAGGGGTTCTGCACCGCTAACCGCCTAAGCCTGCCGAGAACTGGCTAGCAGCGAGTTGGGATCGGCGGTTTGGCGGGCGGACGGTAGCCCTCGGGTAGAGGCGGCAGCTCCTTGAGCAGTTCGTCCCCAAGTGCCGCGAGCTCAAGCAGCTCGCTCTCCGTGTAGGAGTCGAGCACCGAACCCACCTCGCCGCCCATCTCAGAGCCGGGACCCTCGGGCAGATCGATCAACTCCGGAAGATCCTCCAGTGCAGTAAGCGAGACTTCCTCAGCCGAGATCCCCAGGCGAGTCGATGCCCAGGAATGAAAGAACGTGTCGTCGCGCGAAGAAGTCATCGAAGGAGAGCCCTCCCGCTCCTCATGGGAAGAAGCGAAGCTCGGCCTGGTAGCGAGGAAGCGACAGGGGACGAACAAGGACGGCGTCCGTAGGTCCCATAGCGGAAGCGTACCCACTTCGCATCGCATTCATGCTCTTCAACCCATCGGACGGAAATCCTTCGGCACGCATGGTCTCACCCCCCAAGCCTTCGATTGCTCGGCAGACTTATATCGCCTGGCGGCGAAGGGAGTCGCCTCCCACACCGGGGAACGTCGCTGCCGCCGTTACGACCCCTGGCTGGAGTGCGCTCACGCATCGCCCACGGTTAGCTCGGGAAGCATCTTTGAGAGAAAGTCCTCAGCGGACTTGCGAATGCGTAGATCTCCAGCTCTGAGGCAGTCGAGGACTGCCAGGATTTCACCGAGTTGGGGCCATCCCTCGACCGCCTCCGGCGCCGCAGTATGCAACGGCTCGATTGCCTGCCCCCGGACCTCCCCATGGGCGTAGGGCCAGACCGGAGGCGGCTCGTCGCCTGAGGAGCGGATCGCGCCCGCCATCGGCTCCGCCGCCCATGCCGCAGGCACGCCCGGCGTCAGTGCACCGAGCCGAGCAGGAGCAGCAAAGCGAAGTGCATGAAGCGCGAACTCCTCGAAGTGAGGGAGATGGACTTCGCGACCGTCTACTGAATACAGATCCACGCCCTTCGCTCGCTCCAGCGCACGCTGTACGACCGGGTGCGGAACACGGAGACGCTCCGCAAGCGACCTGTAGCTCCAAGCCTCATCGTGGGCGAGCAATCCGCCGAGGACATAGATGTCGGAATTCTTGATCACGATGGCGAAGGGTATCGAGTATCAATACACGATACAATCGAATGCGGAGCGGATGGCTATTCGAACCCCTGATCGTCCGCCACGTGGCGGGGCGCACACTCGGTGCCCGGCCCGTTTAGCTGCCCGATCTGGATCGACTCGTCGTCCCAACCCCAAACCGAGAAACCAGCCGCCGCGAGTTCGTCAAGGACCGCATCGAGCCTTGCCTTCGCCTCTGCGATGTCCATCGGTCCAGCCCCCGTCAGAGCTCGACCGCCTCATCGAGAACGCGGTCGCGCATGTAGGGCGACAGGCTGGCCTCGGTGACGACATCCACCTGGACCCCAAGGCGTTCCTCCAGGTCGTTAGACAGTGCGATCAGGTCAAACAAGGTCCGGCCCTCCGCCATGTCAACGAGAAGATCGAGATCGCTGGAGGCACCATGTTCCCCACGTCCGGTCGAACCGAACAAAGCGAACGTTGCCCGCCCCGTGGGCGGTAGCAATGCGGCGCACATCCTTCCGAATCTCCGTCAGCTCCTCGATGCGCTCGAGCTCGTCGCGGTCGAGCCCGCCGGCGCGGCGCAAGCGCTTGGCCAACTGGCGTAGTCGCTCCGCGCGGTCGTTCGTCTCCTCGATCTCGTATCCCGCCTCCGCTTTCCTGGCAAGGACATCCGACCAGGGCATCGGTTATTTGCTTGCCGCTGGCCGTCCTGCCGTAGGTTTTCCTCGTCGTCGGTCGCACAGACAACATGTATCCTAGAAGCTGTGGGCTACAAGCGGGTCAAGACCGAGCACGCTGGGGCTAAGAACGGGCTACAACCCGCTGACCGGACCCCGTTCAGCGGTCCGATTTCAAGGGGTCGGGCCAGCCCCAGGCGTTGCCCCAGCGGCAATCTCGCACTGTTCGAGTGACCCTCGAAAGGCCGGAATTCCGCTCCACAAGCGGGATTCCGCCAACGCGCCCGACAGGATTCGAACCTGTGACCTTCGGTTTCGTAGCCCGAGCCCGTGGATCGGCTGGGCTACGTGGAGCCCAGTTTCAAGCGGTTTCCGGCGAATCGAGTCCCGCTGGGATCGGCTGGAATCTGTGGGGCATGTTGCCCCAATTGTTGCCCCAGGAGGCTGATTCGGGTCACGATCCGGGGAGTTGGACGCACTCGAAGGCGAGGACCTCTGCGAGCTTGTCGAAGTGCGTGTCGCGGTGCAGAACCGCCACCCCGCCGTGCTCGGCCGCCGCGGCGGCAACGAGTGCATCCGTGATGGGCACCCGGTGGTATCCGTCGCCGCGCTCGGCCAACTCGCCGACAGCGGCCATCGCCGCGTCGGTCACGGCGCGATCGTTGCGAAGGATTCGCAGCGAATCGAGCTCGCTCTCGAGTTCGAGATACTCGGAGCTACTGCGGGCCGAGTAAAGAATCTCCATCCGCACAATTGGTGTGATCCAGAGGCGATCGGCAAGGATTGCGTCGTCCACGAGCGAGCGAAGTTCATCGGGAAGCGAGGCGATACGCCACCACGCCGAGGTGTCGGCGACGAAGGGCGCATCGCTGCGCAACAACTCCAAGGCGTTCACCGCGCCGCTACTGCTCGTGGTCGGTCAGCTGCTCAATCCGCTTGAGCACGCCGCGGTCCAACCCGTCCGGGCTTTGCAAACGCTTGGCCAGCATGCGCAGCCGCTCGGCGCGCTTCTCCTCGCTCAGCGCCGGCTTCTCCGCAGTGGGAGTCGTGCTCGGGATCGGATGGCTCACAGAGCCAGAATAGCGCGCGAGTCCGCTACTTCAGCGCTCCCAGCAAGACTGGCCGATACCTTCTCAGCATGACCACTCGCGAGAAGCTGGAAAAGCTGCTCGACCGGTTCTCCGAGGACGAGCTGTCGGCGGAGTACGCGCGACTGCGGGAAGTCGTCGCAGGAAAACGCCCTGCCGATAACCGGGCCAATCTTGAACAGTTCAGCGCCCGCGCCTCACGCGGCGTTCTCCGCCACATGGCCGAAGACGAAGAAGCGGCGGGACTCTCCTGGGAGGAGTTCCAGCCGCGGTGACACGCGGCTGGGTCTGGTGTCACGAGCCGCCAGACAAAAAGCTACGCCCAGCTCTCGTCCTCACGAGCGACGAAGCCATCAGCGTCGCCAAAAACACCCTTAATCCGACTGCGCCAGCCCTACTCGACCAGTCGCCGCAACTCGTCGGTAAGCCGCTGCTCAAGGTGCCTGATAGTGGAGTAACTGATGCATCTCTCACTTTGGACATCGAACTTCAGATCGGAACCGTCATGACGCAGCAGCACGGTGGGAACCTCGGCTCCCCAGGCGAATCCAACCTCCAAGTAGACATTGGGGTTGGCGTCCGTGAGATCCGCGACAACCAGCGTCGCCGAGCGGATTCTCTCCTTGATGCGTTCTGGAATGCTGCCGGTGAACGCCTGCTCGTCAATCCGCTCGCAGAGCAAGCCGCTCTTGTGCACCGCAGGTTCGATGGCATAGTGGAAGATGTCTTCGAATTCTTGTGAGAAGGGCATCGCCACGAACGCATGGTCCCGAGTGGCGGCGGTCGCTTCCGTTGACCGGCGTAGCCCCTTTGAAATCTCGCCCGTGGAAGTGGAAGTCAGTGACCCCGTCAGGCGCGACGTGGGAATCGCTTCCTCAAGGCGGATGCGAAGCCGCTCGGCGCGCTGCTCGTCCAACTCAACGATAGAAACTCGTTTGAGACTGCCCGCGGTCCGCCCCTCAATCCCTTCGACAATCCCCGCAAGCTCCGCTTCAAAACAAGCGGCCTCATCCAATCCATAGCCGACTCCGTGCAGGGTCAGGGCCAGGTCTTGACAGTCTGGAAACTCTGCCACCGCAAGGGATACCGCCCGGCGCCCGAACAGGCGAATCTCCGTGTAGCCGAAATCCGAAAGGGGCGGCACACCCAAGAAAACCACATTAGATGGCCCTACCTTTTCGGGACTGCGCACCACTAGCTGACCTCCAGGCCGAAGGTCCATCTCTAAATCCAGTCCAAGCCGTTCCTTTGCCGCCGCATCCACGCCAAGTGAAACCTGGGCGTGCTTGAGTACGAGCACATCGGAGGTGATAGCCAAAACATCGGCCGGGTCGACGTCGATAGCCACTCCCTGCAACTCCACCATAGACGGCAGCTTAATCGGTTCTGGATACCCCTGGACCTTTCACTGGATTGTTCCCGGTCGCACACCACAGCTTTACCGCGAGCGTTCAAGACCAAAACGAACCTCTCGCAATGGCGCATTGCGAGACCATTTCCAACGGCGGCGCCTCGTCGCCCGGCAGCAGATGCGTGTAGCGGGTCAGCGTGAAGGCGGGCGAGTGGTGGCCGAGGGCTCGGCTCAGTTGGAGGAGGTTGGTGCCTTGGCTGAGGTGGAGCGAGGCGAAGGTGTGGCGGAACGTGTGGAAGCCCGCCCAGGGGGTGCCTGCCTCCTCTGCGAGGGGCTTCAGGACGCGGCGACGGAGGTTGCCCGGGTCGAGCGGGCCTCCGGCTTCGTTGGGGAAGGCGAGGGCGGTCGAGTCCCGGTCGGGCTGGGCGGCGAGATGGTCGCGCAGGCTCGCCGCCACTGATGCCGGTAGGCGGACCTCGCGTCGGCCGTGCCTGCTCTTGGGCGGCTCGATCCGCTCGCGGACGATCGCTCGGCGGATGCAGACCTCGGGCTCTGGGCCGTCAAGTTGAAGGTGCAGGCGTTGGAGGGCGATCGCCTCGCTGATCCGCAGGCCGCAGCTCGCCAGGAGCTCGAAGAGCGGGCGGTGGCGCTCGGGGGCTGTCGCCAGGAGCGCTGAGAGCTGCTCGCGGCTGAAGACCTTGATCTCCTCGCCCTCGTCCTCGAGCCGCTCGCGCTGGGGCAGCGCGAGGCCCTGAGCGGGGTTGTGGCGGATCAGGCCCTCGCGCTTGGCGGTCGCCAGGGCGGCGCGGATCGGTATCGCGACGTTGGCGATCGTGCGGTCGCTGAGGCGCTTGCCCTGCTCCTGCTCGTCGGCGAGCCAGTCGAGGAAGCGGGCGAGCTGGTAGGCGCTCAGCTCGGTGAGCTTCAGCCTGCCGGAGAAATAGCGGCGGGCGTAGATGCGGATCAGGCGCCGGTATTCGTCGCGGGTGTTCTCGCGGAAGCCCCGGCGGCCCTGGCCCCGATAGCGCTCGACCCACTCCTCCAGGTAGCGCAGGAAGGAGATCGTCGTGCGCTCCTGCAGCTCGCCGCGGTCGCGGTCGGTCTCGCTCTCGCGCTTGATCCGCTTTGCCTCCTCGTAGGTGCGGGCGCTGCGCTTGCGCTGCCTGCCGGCGCTGCGGAAGACGCAGACGTAGCCGATCACGTCGCCGCCGGCGCCGAGCCGCTTGAAGACGCCTGGCGTCTTGGTCTTCTGGAGCCGCCGCTTGTCACCGCAGCCTGGACCGGCCGCAAGGGCCGACGTATCCTGGGAAACGCTCATGAGCATCACCTCGTGAGCCGGGGGCGGGCCGTTAGCGCGGCGCCGCCCCGTTTTGCGTTGTCGGACAAGACGTTAACAGGAAGATGCGGCCTGTCAGCCTGCTCCAACGATGGAGAGATGGGTTCGCTATGGGGTTCGCACTGCGGTTCGCACTGTAGTTCGCACTGCGGTTCGCACTGCACTTCGCATGAGCCGATGCCGAAACCGAGGCAAAGCCGCATTGGAAGAGGCTTTGCGGCGACCACGCTTTGCTGACTTCTATATGTCGAACTAGCTTCTTTCCAGATTCGCTGTCGGTTGCCCTCGGGCTCGCGGTCCGTCCGCGTCCGTCAGCCTCGCCGTGGCTCTGCTGATCTTCGCCTGCCGGTCCCCCCGGCGCGGCTCGTTGTCACTCGCCGCGGGTCTGTGCGTCGCTCGACGGCGGGCTGTCGATCTCGTAGCGCCCGTCCCCCGTTCCGACGAAGCTCGGCCTGTAGGAGATGCCGTCGAGCAGCTCGGCGGGCGAGACCGAGAGCGCGCCTGCGAGTCTGACGACGACATCCAGGGTGGGGACGTTGATCTGCCGCTCGTATTTCCGGACGGCGTCGCGGCTGAGCGAGGCGCGGAGCGCCAGCCCTTCCTGGGTGAGACCCGCACGCTTGCGGAGGCCGATCAGGTTCTCGGCGAAACGGGCCTGGAAGCTCACGGCGCCTGCTGCGGATCGTCCACCTCGAAGCGGCCCTCCACGACCTCGACGTGTCCGGGCGTCCACTTGAAGCCGGCGAGGAGGTCGCCCACGGGGACCGAGACAGCGCCCGCGAGCCTGACGATCGTGTCGATCCTCGGCGTCCGCGCTCCCCGCTCCAGCAGCCCGATCGCCGTGCGATGGAGCCCGGCCCGGTAGCCGAGCTCTTCCTGAGAAGCCCAGCCTGCTCGCGGCAGCGGGCGAGGTTGCGGCCGAACTGGGCGGCGACCTCGGCTGAACGCTTCAAAGGAGAAGGCCCTCGGGCACTTCGGCTGGCCCGCCCTTGACCAGCGTGGCGACGATCACGCCGCTGCGGCTCGTGTGCCCGCCCTCGACCGTCCAGCGGTCGCTGATCTGGCCCGCCGTGAGGACCGGCATGCCGCCGCGCAGCTCCTCGACGTCCCGCCCAGAGCGACCCGCGGGCACTTCGATGAGGCAGGTGGCGCATCTCCAAAGCGACTGCGGCCGGTCGGGGTCGACCACCGGGAACTCGACCCGCAGGAGGGTCGTGCGCTCCCCGGCCGGATTGCGGCCCTCCTGGGGGTCGGCGCTCAGCCTGCCGGTGAGGACGGCGTGGTTGATCGCCGGAGGGGTCGATGCGGGCCCCGGCGCCCGGTGCTCTGCGGGACTCATGCCGAGCCCTGGCGGGTGCGGAGCTCGAGCAGCAGCTCCGTGCCCGTGTCGAGAGTGAGGTGATAGCGACGGCGGCTAACTTCCTCGTCTTCGCGGGATTCGCGCTCGTCCGGTCGCTCGGTCAGCGCGCCCCTGGCGTCGGCTCGCAAGCGCTCGAAGATCGCGGCCAGCTCCCCGGACGGGATCGTCAGCGGGATCTCGGAGCGGTCATCGGGACCCCAGCCGAGGTCGTTGAGCAGACGGAAGTCCTCGGCGAACTCCCTGGCGAGCCGCCCGGCGGTGTCGAAATCCCCGCGGTCGATCGCTATCCGGACGTCTCCGAGGGCGCCCAGGTGTTCAACAAGGAACCCGTAGACGGCGTCTCGCTTCTCGCCCGTGAGAGTGGCGGTCGGGTGGTGCATGGCGTCTCCTTCCGGTCGGGCACCGAAAGAGCCGCCAGGGATGCCGCCGTCAGAACGCCACGGCGGTACCGTCTCTCTCGCATCGAAGGCTCGTACTTCGGTGCCGGCCCCGGGGCGTTAGCGCGCTGCCGGGGCGCTTCTTATTCGCGTTTGCGCGGCGAACGTAGGTGGACCGGGAACCCAGCGCAAGGCCTGGGATCGAACCTCACTCCGACCTCATGTTGCCCCAGGCGTTGCCCCAGCGGCAATCTCGCACTGTTCGAGTGACCCTCGAAAAGCCGCAATCCCGCTTCACAAGCGGGATTGCCGGAGCGCGCCCGACAGGATTCGAACCTGTGACCTTCGGTTTCGTAGCCTGACCCCGCAGACCCGCTGGGCTACGTGGAGCCCGGATTCAAGCGGTTTCCGGCGAATCGAGCTACGTGGAGATCGGCTGGAATCCGTGGGGCTGCTTGCCCCATTTCTTGCCCCAGGGACCGAACGGAGTTAGCTTCGTCCCTGGCCGATACCATGAGGACATGGCTCATGCCACCAAGGCAGATGAATCCGTCGCCAAGCGCCGCCGCGCGGCGGCTGAGGAGATGCGCGGCATGTTTGCCCATGTCGCTCCCGGGGTGAGCTTGGCAGACGAGCTAATCGCCGACCGTCGAGCCGAGGTCCGCTCAGAAGAGCGGGCAGAGGCCGAGCGGCGACGTGCCAACGGCTGAGACCCCGGCGTCGATTCTCGACGCCTCAGCACTGCTCGCCCTGCTCCAAGATGAGCCAGGAGCCGCCGCGGTGGTCGAGGCAATCGAAGCTGGCGCCGCCATCAGCACCGTCAACCTCTCTGAGGTGCTGGCCAAGCTGGCCGAGCGAGGAGAGCATGTGCGGTCGACTATGGCCACGATCGGGCAAGCCGTCGACCAGGCCGACGGCGGGCTTCGGATCGAGCCCTTCACGGAAGAGGACGGCATCGAGGCCGCAGACCTCCGACCACGCTCAAAGAGCCAAGGCCTGTCCTTCGGCGACCGGGCGTGCCTCGCCCTGGCCGCCCGCTTCGAGGTGCCGGCGGTCACAGCGGATGGAGACTGGGCCGACCTGCCGAAAGTCGGAGTCGCCGTCAAGCTGATCCGGTGACCGACACCCGCTCGCGAAAATCGGCTAACCGGGAAAAGACCCTTGGACCGACCCACGATCCCCAGCCTGGTGACTTCGACGCCGAACTTGACCACCCCCGCCCCGATCAGATTGAGATCCACAAGGGCAACCCCGACGCAAAGCTCTCGATCCTCGTCAGCGTCGAGGGCGACGACGCCAAGCGCCTAGAGCGAATCGCCACCGAGCGCGGCCAGCAACCCGGCGAGGTCGTCTCCCGGCTCCTACGCAGCGCCTGAGCCTTCCAAAGAGCTTCGGATGCGACCGGCAGCAGTCCCGACCTGTGACCTTCGGTTTCGCACTTGGACGGTCCGATTCGTAGCCCGAGCCGGGGGATCGGTTGGGCTACGTGGGGCGCGACTTCAATCGGTTTTCGGTCGATCGAGTCCCGCTGGGATCGGTTGGGCTACGTGGGGCATGTTGCCCAGTGCGTGCTCGGCCGAGCTTTGGCTCTGCTGCCCTTCGAGCCACACGGATAGGTCCGCCCCAGTCAGGAAATCAGCGTGTGAGGTCAAGACAGGGCTCGGATGCAAGGCACGAGATCAATGTAGTGGCGGCCGGCGCCGGCAAGCGCGTCGACTGGCCAGCTAAGCCGCCAGGGACCAGAGATTCCAATCTCCGGCCCCCTTCAACTCTAGCTTGCCCATTTTGGCCCAGTCGAAATCGTGGGCGTTGATCCTGACCCGATCATCCGTTACCACCAGGTTCGGCCGCGCCTGATCGCAAATGCGAGCCGCGACGTCCACATCGCGGCCGCGGAGATTTCCGAATTGATCCTTTCTCGCCACACCTTTGGTGAGGCCGGCCCGCGCCACGAGCTTGTCGCTGCCCGGATCAATGACCAAGTCCCTAAGGCACTTGATCGCAGCCATCGGCTCCTCAAATGCAAGAAGAAAGCCGTCTCCCGTGTCGTTGATGCGCATGCCCTTGTATTTCTTGAGGAGGCTGCGCATGCGCTTCTCGTGTGCGTTCCACTCCAGGGCATAGGCTTTCTCACCAAGCCGTCCCTTCGCATCCGTTGCACCGGTGAGATCGGTGAACGCGATCACCGTCTCCACCTCTTCAGTGGATGCAAGATCTGAAGCGTCGTAGGACCGCGAGGCTACATAGGTGATGAACTGCGATTTGTCCGCCCTTCCTTTCGCCGACAGGTTGTGGAAGGACTTCACACTGCGAAACCCCGACTCTTCAAGCAAGCCGACAAGCTGTTTGCGTTTGAACGGCAGCACGTCGAACGTCCCGACTGGCTTTCCGCTGCTTGAGCGGATGTACTCAAGCGTTAGGACGTCGTTGTCGATACCGGGCAACTCTGGCATGCTCTTCGGTCGCGCCCGAATCGTGTTGCTGCAGTAGACCACGCGTCCCGGAAAGCGAAAGTCCGGCTTCGCCATCTGCCGACGCTCGTCGAACATCGTCGGGTAATTGCGCTCATCGACGATCAACAACCCTTCCGGTCGCAGTAGGTAGGCAAAGCGCGTCAGAACCGCTCGCACGTCGCTGACCGTGCGCAGGCAGCTCAACGAGTTGCCCAAGGCTAAAAGTATGTCGAAAGTCTCTGGCTCGGCCAGATGCTCAAAGTGGCGCCAATCAAAGCGGGTCAGGCTGAGGGGCGACCCGCCTTCCCGCTCCGAAAGCTCGGTCGCATGTGCGATCAGCCTCGCATCGATCTCGTTCGAGACAACCCGGTGCCCTTTGGAAAGCAGGTACGCCGAATCGCAGCCGACCCCGGTGGCGGCGTCGAGGACTGTCGCCTGAGCGAGGCCAATTTCCTCGATCCTGGCCTCCACGAACGGGCCCAGTTTGGTTACCCTTCTTTCAGGCGCAACAAACTCGTCCCAGACGTCTGCGAGTAGCGGCTCGAACATGCTGTCGAGGCTCCAGAGGATGTGCTCCTGCAGATCCGTTGGCACGTCGTCGGTAACAATCGTGTCATTGTTGAGGCTGACCAGTTCCGCTTGTTCGACGAGGCGGGCCACGTATCGCAGATATGCCCGGAACCTGTCATCGAAGGGGTAGACAAGCTCCAAACGCAATCTGTTGTTGTTCGGCTTGACGTTTTCCTCAAAAAGCAGTGCGCAGGTGTTCACCCACAGGCCGAGATCACCGGTCCACTCTTCGTTCAGGACAGCATCGTGAATCAGCGCGTGCTTCTGGGGCTCGATGCACAGAGGGGTGATGTGGTGCCGTTTGTGCTCTTGAAAATATCGCCTGGCAAGGTCCGGATTACTGTCGAAATCCGCCTGCAGCGCCTTTACGGATTGGGGGATGATTCTCACGGACCTGGGAGCGTGGCACTCATGATGCGCAACAGTTGAAGAGAGATCGTCGTGGTCCTCGGGATCGCCCTCTGCGAGGTTGCCAAGCAGAAAGGGGTGGACCTGGAGAAAGCGACTCGGTGGGTGCGAGTCCACCCCGATGTAGATGTCTTGGATGGTGCTGTAGAACAGCGAGACGACGGCCTCCATCTGGTGGAGCGGAATCCGGATCTCCTGCTGTGCAGGGATGGCGTCGCCTTTCCCTCTGAGCAGGTCGACGAGCTGCTGCCCTGAGTTATCGAGGAACGCCTCCATGATCTCCTCTGCGACTCGCTGGTCATGGGCGATGGGACGCCGTCGCCCATTGGGAATCTCGATGCCGAGCTTCGACAACAGTTCAATGAACCGGAGCTCCAGTTTGGAGGAAGATTCTTTGTCTCGTCGAGAGTCAGACATAAAACACAGAAGTTCGTTTACCAAACTGGCGGAGTTGCGGCAATCTAACGCATGAAGCCGACGACCACACGTCTGCGAATGGCCTCAGGCCTATCTAAGCCAGCGCATCACTCAGCTTGGCGCGGCAAGGATGGACGCGGTCTGCTTAACACTTAGCCAAGGCCACAAGTTGCGGCTGATCCCTCGGAAGATCAATTTTTATCCTCGCTGGTTGCCGGGGCAAACCAGTGCCGCAGGGTCCGCCTCACACGCGGGGTTAGATTGGCGGCAAGCCAGGCGCGAGCAACCAAGAAATTCCAACCGGTCACAAGGCTGACGACGCCGCTGAGGGTAAGGAGGAACACAAGTCCCGAGCCGAGGGGAACTAGCTTTGACCACGATGAGGGAAAGAGGCCCTGGGCGGCTGCGGCACAGGCGGCGATAAGCAGCAAGAGGGCGAATCCAAAGGCCGTCCACGAGATCGCGGAAGCCAACTGGTCGGCACGAGCGTCGAGACGGTCGGCGTGGCGGGTGGCGACGCGCTCGGCCCGCGCAGCCTCGGCGCTCGCGCGATCCTTTTCGGCCGCTACGGCGGCGTCGGAACGCTTGCGAAGCGCTCGCTCCCGCTTAAGCTCGTCCTCCACCTCCGCCCGCGCTGCCTGCTCGGCACGACGAAGAACCTCAGTGATGGTGCCAGCAGCGACAGCCTCAACGTCGCCGTCGGTGGCATTCATCAACTCGAGGCGGGCATCAGGCGAGAACAGCAGGAGACCGACCTGCTCCTCGCTAAGCTCGCCGCGCTCTTGTAGACGGCGGATCTCGGTCAGGTATTTGCGCCAGACATCCTCAGGCGGATTCAGGGCCGCATAGCTGATTGCGATGATCTGCCGACGAGGAAGATCAGAGGCTTGCGATGGGTTCATCAGCCAGACGATTGCGGCAAGGCTGTAGTCAGACATGCAGACCGGCACTGAACGGTGCCCGAAAATCTCGGCGAAGAAGGCGCGAGAGACGTGAGCTAGCGTGGTGTTGGTCGTAACAAGCAGCGCGTCGGCGCTCTCGATGTGGCGGCGAACCTCACCGCTGCGAAGCCGATAGATCGCAGCCAGGGAGTCGAGATCCTTGACCATGGTGCCGTGAAGACGGTAGTGGACGCCATCTTTCAACGCCCTTCCCAACTCCTTCTCCGAAAGTTCAATCTCTTCCGTGCGCTCGGGCGTGCCGACAACTTCGATCGCACGAGCGTCGAGCCGTTCGCTGAGCGCCGCGATGTCCATCTCGACATCGCTGCGGCTTAGGCTCTTCGACGCGAAGTAGTCGACCACATCGCCAGGGACATGGTCCTTCTTTCGTCCGGTGCGGTAGGTAGCAGCCGCGCCATCGAGGACTCCCTCGACCTCATGCAGGGTGTGCTCGAAGATGCGCAGCTTGGCGTCCTCTCCCGCCAGCAAGTCAACCAGTTCTTCGACCGGCTCCCTGTACTGCTCCTCGGCGTATCCCAGTGCGCGCAGAACGACTGGCGTATCGAGGTAGACCTCAACATCGGACAAGCGAGCACGGCCACCCGAGAACGTCTCCGGCAGAAAAAGAACGTTGGCCAACATGGATCCCTTGACAATCGTCGCCAAGTACTCGAAGGCCTGCGGCTCCTTGTGACAAAGATCGAGGACGAACCGACTGGTGACAACCGCGCCCTCGGACTCGATCTTAGGCAGCTCGACGACCGGTTCGCCGTCCACCACCGCGCCAAGTACCGGCTCAGCGAGAACCTCGACGTAGCCGAGTAGGGCCCGCTCAGCCTGCTCCTCGCTCCACTCGCGCCCCACGCCAGCAGCGAAATCGACCAGGAGGCCAACCAGATGGTTGTGCTGGCGGACAACATCTTCCCGCTCGGAGCCGAGGTCGAACTCGCGCAAAGCCTCCGGAATGCGTTCATAGGCACCGTGGCGACGACGAAGCAACCCATCGCGGGACATGCGGCCAAGGATCGTCTGCAGGGCACCCTGCGGGATGTGAAGGCCGAAGTCGCTGGCAACCAAAGCCTTGGTGTCGGGCAACGAAATCTTCTCGTGCTCCCCGCGGCGAATGCAGTCAGCGACAATCGGGACGAAGTTGGCTATGTAGTCCTTGTCCTCATCCCAGTTGACCTTGATCACGGCCAAGGCCGAAATCGCCTTGAGAAGATCCACTGGAAGCACGGCGGGCGCACTCATAACGCGCGCCCTCTTGCCGCGACGATGCGCTCGCTAAAGCTCACACGACCCCTTCCCGCCTTCAAGGCACAGACCCTCCCCGAATGTCATTTTTCCCAGGCAGCCAGGCTACGCGGCATCAGGACTTCGAGCGTTCTCGTACCTGCAATTTCCGGTACTTAATTGATCCGGTCCCGACGCTCTGCGACGCCAAACGCAGTCAAGGCTCTTCGCCACGGCGTCGGTGCGACAGATCGAGCGCCGGCGCCTCGTCGCCGGGCAGCAGATGCGTGTAGCGGGTCAGCGTGAAGGCGGGCGAGTGGTGGCCGAGGGCTCGGCTCAGTTGGAGGAGGTTGGTGCCCTGGGCCAGATGGAGCGAGGCGAAGGTGTGGCGGAACGTGTGGAAGCCCGCCCATGGGGCGCCTGCCTCCTCTGCGAGGGGCTTGAGGACGCGGCGACGGAGGTTGCCCGGGTGGAGCGGGCCTCCGGCCTCATTGGGGAAGGCGAGGGCGGTCGAGTCCTGATCGGGCTGGGCGGCGAGATGGTCGCGCAAGCT
Organism: uncultured Solirubrobacterales bacterium; assembly: GCA_963837695.1. Classification (GTDB taxonomy): domain Bacteria; phylum Actinomycetota; class Thermoleophilia; order Solirubrobacterales; family 70-9; genus VRUE01. The sequence continues at coordinate 268,105 of CAWINZ010000005.1, forward strand.
CGCCGCCACCGATGCCGGTAGGCGGACCTCGCGTCGGCCGTGCCTGCTCTTGGGCGGCTCGATCCGATCGCGGACGATGGCGCGGCGGATGCAGACCTCGGGCTCGGGGCCGTCAAGCTGAAGGTGCAGGCGCTGGAGGGCGAGCGCCTCGCTGATCCGCAGGCCGCAGCTCGCCAGGAGCTCGAAGAGCGGGCGGTGGCGCTCGGGGGCTGTCGCCAGGAGCGCTGAGAGCTGCTCGCGGCTGAAGACCTTGATCTCCTCGCCCTCGTCCTCGAGCCGCTCGCGCTGGGGCAGCGCGAGGCCCTGAGCGGGGTTGTGGCGGATCAGGCCCTCGCGCTTGGCGGTCGCCAGGGCGGCGCGGATCGGTATCGCGACGTTGGCGATCGTGCGGTCGCTGAGGCGCTTGCCCTGCTCCTGCTCGTCGGCGAGCCAGTCGAGGAAGCGGGCGAGCTGGTAGGCGCTCAGCTCGGTGAGCTTCAGCCTGCCGGAGAAATAGCGGCGGGCGTAGATGCGGATCAGGCGCCGGTATTCGTCGCGGGTGTTCTCGCGGAAGCCCCGGCGGCCCTGGCCCCGATAGCGCTCGACCCACTCCTCCAGGTAGCGCAGGAAGGAGATCGTCGTGCGCTCCTGCAGCTCGCCGCGGTCGCGGTCGGTCTCGCTCTCGCGCTTGATCCGCTTTGCCTCCTCGTAGGTGCGGGCGCTGCGCTTGCGCTGCCTGCCGGCGCTGCGGAAGACGCAGACGTAGCCGATCACGTCGCCGCCGGCGCCGAGCCGCTTGAAGACGCCTGGCGTCTTGGTCTTCTGGAGCCGCCGCTTGTCACCGCAGCCTGGACCGGCCGCAAGGGCCGACGTATCCTGGGAAACGCTCATGAGCATCACCTCGTGAGCCGGGGGCGGGCCGTTAGCGCGGCGCCGCCCCGTTTTGCGTTGTCGGACAAGACGTTAACAGGAAGATGCGGCCTGTCAGCCTGCTCCAACGATGGAGAGATGGGTTCGCTATGGGGTTCGCACTGCGGTTCGCACTGTAGTTCGCACTGCGGTTCGCACTGCACTTCGCATGAGCCGATGCCGAAACCGAGGCAAAGCCGCATTGGAAGAGGCTTTGCGGCGACCACGCTTTGCTGACTTCTATATGTCGAACTAGCTTCTTTCCAGATTCGCTGTCGGTTGCCCTCGGGCTCGCGGTCCGTCCGCATCCGTCAGCCTCGCCGTGGCTCTGCTGATCTTCGCCTGCCGGTCCCCCCCGGCGCGGCTCGTCGTCACTCGCCGCGCGTCGCCCCCATCCGGCTCCGACGCGGTTTCCGCTGGGGTTTACCCAGACGTTGACACCGGGGTTGCCCGTGCGGTTGACACAGCCGATCGACCGGGGACGTGCGAAGCCGCCTGTGGCGCGGCGTTGCGACGACTCCCGTTCGCTGACATCTATTTGTCGAACCGATCAAGCGGGAGGCCTGCCAGCGGCAGTCAGAGCGCTTCGTTGCATGCTCGTCTTGCGGCTCGTTTCGTGGCTCGTTTCGTAGCTCGTTTCGTAGCTCGTTTCGTAGCTCGTTTCGTGGCTCGCACGAACCGGAGTCGGTGGCGGCGCAAAGTCGCTTGCCATCTGGCATTGCGGCCGTGCCGCTTCGCTGACATCTATCTGTGGAACTAGCTTCTTTCCAGATTCGCTGTCGGTTGCCTCAGGCTCGCGGACCGTCCGCGTCCGTCAGCCTCGCCGTGGCTCTGCTGATCTTCGCCTGCCGGTCCCCCCGGCGCGGCTCGTTGTCACTCGCCGCGGGTCTGTGCGTCGCTCGACGGCGGGCTGTCGATCTCGTAGCGCCCGTCCCCCGTTCCGACGAAGCTCGGCCTGTAGGAGATGCCGTCGAGCAGCTCGGCGGGCGAGACCGAGAGCGCGCCTGCGAGTCTGACGACGACATCCAGGGTGGGGACGTTGATCTGCCGCTCGTATTTCCGGACGGCGTCGCGGCTGAGCGAGGCGCGGAGCGCCAGCCCTTCCTGGGTGAGACCCGCACGCTTGCGGAGGCCGATCAGGTTCTCGGCGAAACGGGCCTGGAAGCTCACGGCGCCTGCTGCGGATCGTCCACCTCGAAGCGGCCCTCCACGACCTCGACGTGTCCGGGCGTCCACTTGAAGCCGGCGAGGAGGTCGCCCACGGGGACCGAGACAGCGCCCGCGAGCCTGACGATCGTGTCGATCCTCGGCGTCCGCGCTCCCCGCTCCAGCAGCCCGATCGCCGTGCGATGGAGCCCGGCCCGGTAGCCGAGCTCTTCCTGAGAAGCCCAGCCTGCTCGCGGCAGCGGGCGAGGTTGCGGCCGAACTGGGCGGCGACCTCGGCTGAACGCTTCAAAGGAGAAGGCCCTCGGGCACTTCGGCTGGCCCGCCCTTGACCAGCGTGGCGACGATCACGCCGCTGCGGCTCGTGTGCCCGCCCTCGACCGTCCAGCGGTCGCTGATCTGGCCCGCCGTGAGGACCGGCATGCCGCCGCGCAGCTTCTCGACCTCCCGCCGACCCGCCGGGACTTCGACCAGGCAGCTCGCGCAGCGCCACAGCGAGCGCGGGCAGTCGGGGTCGGTCACTGGGAACTCGATCCGCAGAAGCGTCACGCGCTCGCCCACGGGGCTGCGGCCCTCCTGAGGGTCGGCGCTCAGCCTGCCGGTGAGGACGGCGTGGTTGATCTCGGGCGGCCCTCCCGTGGGGAGCGGAGCGCTGCCCGCGATCACTCCGCTTCCTCGCGCCTGCGGATCTCGAGCAGCACTTCGGCGCCCGCGTCGAGGACCAACTCGTAGCGCTGACGATTGGCCTCGTCGACCTCGCGGGCCTCATGCTCGTCCGCCGACTCGCCCAGGGCGCCCTGGGCGTCGCCGCGCAGCCGGTTCATGATCGCCGTCAACTCGCCGGGCGGAATCGTCAGCGGGACCGCTATGCGCTCGTCCGGTCCCCAGCCGATGTCATCGAGCAGGCGGAAGTCCTCGGCGAACTCCCTGGCAAGCCGCCTGGCGGTTTCGACGTCCCCGCGGTCGATTGCTATCCGCACGTCTCCGAGGCCGCCCAAATGCTCAATCAGGAGCTCGTGGACGGCATCTCGTTTCTTGCCGGTGATCACTGCGACCACCTCGGTCATGGCGTTCTCCTTCCGGTCGGGCACCGAAAGAGCCGCCGCGGATGCCGCCCCCATAGGGCTACGGCGGTACCGTCTCTCCCGCATCGAAGGTGATCCCTTCGGTGCCGGCCCCGGGGCGTTTGCGCGCTGCCGGGGCGCTTTTCTTCAGTTGTCGCGGCCGAACGTAGGTGGACGGGAGCGCCGTCTCAAGGCCCGCCGCCGACCCTCGCTCGCTTCTCATGTTGCCCCAGGCGTTGCCCCAGCGGCAATCTCGCACTGTTCGAGTGACCCTCGAAAAGCCGCAATCCCGCTTCACAAGCGGGATTGCCGGAGCGCGCCCGACAGGATTCGAACCTGTGACCTTCGGTTTCGTAGACCGACGCTCTATCCAACTGAGCTACGGGCGCGGGTTGAGGCCTTGGCCTCTATTGCGGAGATTCTATGGGGTTAGCGGCCTTGGAACTTCGCGTGGCCGGGGCCCTGCTCCAGGAAGGTCTTGACGGCGTTCTGAAGATCCTCGGTGGCGAAGAGGTCGGCGGCTTCGTCGCGGACGGCCTGGTCGGCAGCGGGGATGCCGCCTTCGCGGAAGCGGCGGAGGATGTGCTTGGTCATCGCGTGCGCCTTGGTCGGGCCGGCGGCGAGCTCGGCGGCGTAGGCGCGGGCGCGCTGGTCGAAGCCCTCGTCGTCCCAGAGCAGATTGACGACGCCCCAGCGCTCCATCTCCTCGGCGCCGAAGAGTTCGCCGCTCATTACGAAGTGGCGGGCTCGACCGCTGCCGGCGCGCTCGGCGAGGCGCTGGGTGCCGCCCATCGACGGGGTCAGGCCGACGACCTTCTCGACCAGGCCGAACTGGGCCGAGCGGGCCGCGACGATCAGGTCGCAGCCGAGCGCCAGCTCGAAGGCGGCGGTCAGGGTCAGCGCGTGGGCGGCGAAGACGACGGGCAGCGGCAGCGCTTCGACCCGCTCGACCGTCCCGATCAGCTCGTCCCACAGGGCGCTCCCCTGCTCCGGCGTCAGCCCGTCGAACTCATGCACGTCGACGCCGCCCGAGACCGCGCGTCCCTCGGCGCGGAAGAGCAGCGCCCGCGGCGGGTCGGCCTCGACCTGCCCGATCGCTGCCCGCAGGTCTTCCATCAGCTGCCGGTTGAAGAGGTTGAGCGGCGGGCTGTCGAAGCTGGCAACCGCGAGGCCCGCCTCGTCGCGGTCGAGCCGGACGAGGCTCATGTCTCGGCAGCGGCCGGCTTGTTCAGCCGCACGTGCCAGTGCACCGTCGCCGTAGCGACCTGGGTGCCGGAGCCGTCCGCAAGCCCGACCTCGCAGGGAAACTCGACCTTGCCCTCGGCATCGAGGGTGGCAAGCGCGTCGGCGGCCGGCACTCCCAGCTTCGCGGTTGCCTCGATCGGCCCCTTGGCGATCTTCTTGTAGGAGACCTCGGCGCTGCGGGCGAGCGGCGTGATCTCGCCCAGGCGCTCGGCGAAGGCGCCGACGAAGGCCGCCCCGGACGCCGCCTCGGCGACGGTGAAGAGCGCACCGGCATGCTGGGAGCCGACGTGGTTGGTCAACTCGGGACGCTCGGGCAGCACCACAACCGCCTCGCCCTCGGCGACGTTGGTTATCTCCAGCCCGAGGAACGCGGCGAAGGGCACCGCCTGCGTCATCCCCTGCGCGATCGCGTCGAAGTCGGTCATCGATCGAAGACCCTACCGCGTGTCGTGAGACGTTCCGGGACCAAGCGATACAAGGAAGAGGGAGCCGGAAGGCAATCGCCTTTCGGCGACCGATGACGCCGTAGCGCGCCGGTATCCGGGGCGTCTCACGGCACGCGGTGGACCTCGAACAGATTCGTTCCCAACTCCTGATCCGGCATGCCGGCGACGATCGCGATCAGGTCTCCCGACCGTGCGATGCCATGCCGCACCGCCAGCGAAGCGCAGTCGTCGAGCAGGCCGCGGACCTCGGTCTCGTGCTCGCTGTGGATCGCGGTGACGCCGAAGAGCAGGTTGAGCCGCCGCACGGTCTCGGCCCGCGGCGAGATCGCCAGGACCGGCACGTTCGGGCGGTGGGCGGAGACGAGCCGGGCGCTGCGGCCGCTCGTCGTCGGCACCACCATCGCCGCCAGGCCGAGCCGGTAGACCGCGCCGACGGCGCTCTGCGCGACCGAGTCGGCGACGTCCTGGGTCGCTTGGTCGGTGCGGGCGAACAGCCACTCCCCATAAGGAAGGTCGGGCTCGGTCGCGCGCGCGATCCGGTCCATGGTCCGCACCGCCTCGACCGGGTGGCGGCCGACCGCCGTCTCCTCGGAGAGCATCACGGCGTCGGTGCCGTCGAAGATCGCGTTGGCGACATCGGTCACCTCGGCCCGGGTTGGGCGGCGCGCCGTCACCATCGAGGCGAGCATCTGCGTCGCGGTTATCGCCGGCTTGGAACGCCGACCGGCCTCGCGGATCAGCCGCTTTTGCACGACCGGCAGCTGCTCGAGCGGCAACTCGATGCCGAGGTCGCCGCGCGCGACCATGATCCCGCCGCTCGCCGCCTCGATGATCTCCTCGGCGTTCTCGGCCGCCTGCTGCTTCTCGATCTTGGCGATCAGCGGAATGTCCGAGCCGAGCGAGTGCAGCTTCTCCACGATCGGCTCGAGGTCGGCGGCGAAGGAGACGAAGGACATCGCCAGCAGGTCGATCCCGTGCTCGACGGCAAACTCGACCCAGCCGAGGTCGCCGTCGGTGGCGGCGCGGGCGGTGACTCCGGGGATGTTCATCCCCTTATGAGAGGAGAGCGTGCCGCCCACCTCGACCTCGGCGTCGACCCCGCCGTCTTCGGGTTCGCGCACACGCAGGCGGATCGACCCATCCGCCAGGTAGACGAGTTCGTCCTCACGCAACGAGCCCACGCCCGGCCAGTCGACCGGGATCGTCTCCGCATCCCCCTTGACCTCCTGCGGCGTCAGCTTCACGTGCATCCCCGTCTCCAACTCTGCGACGTCGTCGCGCATCTCGCCGATCCGCAGCTTCGGCCCGGGTAGGTCACCGAGCACGGCGACCTCGCGCCCGGCTCGCTCCGCCGCGGCCCGGATCGCCTCGATCGTGTGGGCGTGCCGCTCGCGATCGGCGTGGGAGAAGTTGAGGCGGAAGACGTCCGCGCCGGCCTCGACCAGACCCACCAGGGTGTCGCCGTCCCAGCTGGCCGGACCGACGGTGGCGATGATCTTCGTGCGCCTGCCGTACATACGTCACATGACTGTAGAGATTGGTTAATACGACATCGATTTATGTAACACTGATCGCGATGACCCAGCTGGCCGATCCGGTGGCGCCCGAGGCCCCAGCCGCGAACGAACTCGTCGGCGAGGCGGCGCCCTCCCCCGCCGGCCCACTCGATGGCGGCGAGGCTGCCGGCCTGCCGGAGCCGCCCGCGGTTATGCAGCCGCGGCTGCTCCAGACCCTCCGCTTCAACCAGCGCCAGATCGAGTTCGTCTTCCGCGCCCGGCGCGAGCTGGGTGAGGTCTTCCGCATGCGAGGCACGATCCCCGGCCCCGGCCCGGTGATAACCAGCCACCCCGACCATGTGCGCTCGCTCTTCACCGCCAAGCCAGAGCAGGCCCCGTCGCTCACCGGCGAATCGCCGCTGCGGCCGATCGTCGGGCCCAACTCGGTGCTCACCGCGGTCGGCCCCCGTCACCTCCGCCAGCGCAAACTGCTGCTGCCGCCCTTCCACGGCGAGGCGATCGAGCAGTACACGCAGATGATTGCCGACGCCGCCGAACGCGAGATCGACCGCTGGCCGCTCGGCAAGCCGTTTGCCCTGGCGCCGAGCATGCAGGCGATCACGCTCGACGTGATCATGGCGGGGATTTTCGGCATCGAAGGCAGGCCCGAACGCGGCACGCCCGAGCACTGGCTGCGCTACGCCACCAAGCGCCTCGTCGCCGCCTCGACCTGGCCGCTGGCCCAAGTCGGGGAGCTGATGAACCTGAACCGCGACGAGCCCGTCGGCCTGACCAGGATCGGCCTCGAGCTGCTCGACCGCCCCACCTACGCGGTGATCGAGAAGCGCCGCGGCGCCGACGACCTGGACGAGCGGCGCGACATCCTCTCGCTGCTGCTGCAGGCTCGCACTGAGGACGGCGAGGCGCTGAGCGACAAAGAACTACGCGACGAGCTGCTGACCCTGGTCCTCGCCGGGCACGAGACGACCGCCAATCAGCTGGCTTGGACGTGGGAGCGGCTGGTCCGTAACCCGCCCGCGCACAACGCCCTGCTCGACGCCGTCCGCAGTGAGGACGATGCAGCCGAGCAGGTCGAGGCGACGATCGTCGAGGCGATGCGCTCGCGGCCGGTGATCCCGATTATCGGCCGCCGGGTGAAGGTTCCCTGGCGCCTCGGGCCCTACGCGGTCTCCGCCGATACCCCGGTGACGATGAGCATCCTGCTCGTCCACCACCGCGAGGATCTCTATCCCGAGCCGTTCGAGTTCCGCCCCGAGCGTTGGCTCGGCCGCAAACCCGGTACCTACGAGTGGATCCCCTTCGGCGGCGGTATCCGCCGCTGCCTCGGCGCCGCGCTGGCAATGGCCGAGCAGCGCGTCGTCCTGACGACGATGGCCCGCCGCCTCGACCTCGAGGCCGACGATCCCGCTCCCGAGCGGGCCGTGCACCGCAACGTGACGATGATCCCCTCGGGCGGCGCCCGCGTCGTCATCCGCTCACGGCATTCCTGAGCGACGGAGCCACACCCCCAGGGCGGCGCTATGGTTTTCGGGCCCGGAGAGGTGGCCGAGTGGCTGAAGGCACTCGCCTGCTAAGCGAGTAGGGGGCGCAAGCTCTCTCGAGGGTTCGAATCCCTCCCTCTCCGCTTTCAGCGCGGTTAGTCTCGACGGGTGTCTTCCCGTCCCAGCCGCGCTTACGAGGACTACGAGCAGATCTTCGCCGAGGTCGAGGCGCCGTTTGCCTTCGTCGACCTCGACGCGATGGCGGCCAACGCGGCGGAGATGCTCGGTCGGGCGGGGGGCAAGCCGATCCGGGTGGCGAGCAAGTCGCTGCGCTGCCGGGCGCTGACCGAGCGCGTCCTGCGCAGCGACCCCGGCTTTGCGGGACTGATGACCTTCACCCTGCCGGAGACGCTCTGGCTGGCCGAGCAGGGGTTCGAGGACCTGCTGCTGGCCTACCCGACCACCGACACCGGGGCGCTCGGCGAACTGGCGCTGCGCTCGGTCGCCAACCCGGCGGGGGCGCCGATCGTGATGGTCGACTGCAGCGAGCACCTCGACGCGATCGAGTCGGTGCTCGGGGCCGGCGCCGCCCCGGTCCGGGTCTGCATCGACGTCGACGCGAGCTGGTGGGCGCTGGGCGGCAGGATCAAGGTCGGCCCCAAGCGCTCGCCCGTACACACGGTCGAGCAGGCGGTCGCCCTGGCCCAGGAGATCGACAGCCGCGCGCAGATCGAGCTTGCAGCGCTGATGTCCTACGAGGGTCAGATCGCCGGCGTCGGCGACCAGCCCCCCGGGCGGCGCCTGCGCGGCCGTGCGATCGGCTTCATGCAGCGTCGCTCCGCCGCCGAGCTGGCCGAGCGACGCGGCGCAATCGTCGCCGCGATCCGCGAGTTCGCCGCCCTGCCGATCGTCAACGGCGGCGGCACCGGCAGCCTTGAGCTGACCGCCGCCGAGGAGCCCGTCACCGAGGTAACCGCCGGCTCGGGCTTCTACGCCCCCGCCCTCTTCGATCACTACAGCCGCTTCTCGCTTACCCCCGCGGCCGGCTTCGCGCTGCCGATCGTCCGCAAGCCGGCGCCAGACGTGGCGACGGCGCTCGGCGGCGGCTACCTCGCCTCCGGCAGCGGCGATCCGGCCCGGCTGCCCGCGCCCTGGTTGCCGGCCGGCCTGCGCCTCGATCCCGAGGAGGGCGCCGGCGAGGTCCAGACCCCGCTGCTCGGCACCCCGGCGACGCAGCTCTCGATCGGCGACCGCGCCTACCTGCGCCACGCCAAGGCCGGCGAGCTGTGCGAGCGCTTCGACGTCCTCCACCTCGTCGAGGGCGACGAGATCGTCGACGTAGTCCCCACCTATAGAGGCGAGGGCAAAGCATTCCTCTGAACCCGTCCTGCATCGAACCCCTATTTGGGGTTCGATGCAGGACGGGTTAGCTGCCGAGCACGCGCGCGGCGTACTCGTTGGTGAAGACCCGCTCCGGATCGAGCTCGTCGCGCGCGGACTGGAACTTCCCCCACTGCGGATAGAGAGGCGCCAGGGTCTCGGCCGTCTGGAAGTGGCGCTTGCCCCAGTGGGGACGGCCACCGTAGTCGCGCATGATCTCCTCGACCGCCTCGAAGTAGGGGCGCCACTCCATGCCGCGGTACTGGTGCACCGCGATGTAGGCGGTGTCGCGCTCGTGCGAGGGACTGAGCAGGGCATCGTCCCCGGCCGCGACGCGCATCTCAATCGGGAAGAAGACCGGGTAGCGGTTGACGCGAACCCACTCGACCACCCGCCGCGCCGCCTCCGGCCCGTGCTCGCGCGGCACGCCGTACTCCATCTCGGTGAAACGGACGCGGCGCTCGCTGGCAAAGACGCGGTCGCTGCGGTCGGTCGTCTTGCCGCCCGAGGCGAGGGCCGCGGCGAGGCGGGAGAGAGCGGGAATCGCCCTGGGCAGCACCCGGCCGGCCGCCGACAGCGCCTCCAGCGCCCAGTTCTCGAGCACGATGTCGTTGAGGTAGGAGGCGGCGCGCCCGCGCGGTCGTGGCCCGCCGTCGACCCGATTGCGCTCCAGCACCAGCGCCGAGTCGGCGTAGGGGAAGGTGAAGAGCTCGAAGTGGTCGTTCGCCTCGGCGCGTCGGTCGAAGTCGTCGAGCACCTGCTCGCGCGGTTGCGGCGAGTCGACCCGCTCGAGCACGAAGGCCGGCACGCAGCGCAACGTCACCGCCGAGATCGCCCCGAGGGCGCCGACGCCGACGCGAGCGGCGCGGAGGAGATCGGGCTCAGAGCCGTCCAACTCGCGCACGCCGCCATCGGCGCCGACCAGCTCCACCGCCTCGACCTGAGCGGAAATGTTGCGCAGCTTCGCGCCGGTGCCATGGGTGCCGGTGGAGATCGCCCCGGCGATCGTCTGGCGGTCGATGTCGCCGAGGTTCTCCATCGCCAGGCCGAGCCCGTGCAGTTCCTCGTTGAGGTCGGCAAGCACGGTGCCCGCCCGGACCTTGACCAGGCCCGTTGCGGGGTCGGCGTCGATCGTGCCGCTGAGCGCGGCGATGTCGACCATCGTGCCCTCGGTCAACGCTGCCCCGGTGAAGGAATGGCCCGCGCCGGCCACGCTGACCTTTCGCCCGGCGCCGGCGGCGGCCACGACGGCAGCCGCCAACTCGTCGCGGCTACGCGGCCGGACGGCCTCCGCCGGGCTGCACTGCTGATCCCCCGTCCAGTTGCGCCAGGTCGCGGCCACCGCTTAAAGCTAGCCCGTCCGGGGCCTAACTCGCCGCCGGCTGGACCATCGGCGGCGCCAGGGAGCGGTAGGCATAGGCGGAGGTGACGAGCAATAGCGCGGCGATCGCCAGGCTCGGCACGGCGTACCCGGCCGCGCTTGCCACTGCCCCTCCCGCCAGCGCCCCCGTCATCTGACCCGCGGCCCAGGCCATGTTGGAGAGGCCCGCCGCGAAGCCCTGATGGAGACCGCTCAGGTCGGCGGTCTCCGAGAGTGTCGTCAGCGCCGGGGCGAAGCAGATGCCGGCGCCGAGCGAGCCGAGGATCAGCGCGCCGAGCACCGGACCGAGCGCCTGGGCCGCCGCTATGCCCACCATTGCGCAAGCGCAGACGCCGATCCCGATCACGTACGGGATGCGGCGACCGACCCGATCCGAGTAGCGGCCGACGAGCGGGGCCAGCCCGGCCTCGAGCGCGGCGCCGACGATGAAGCCGCCGGCGATCGCCACGTGCCCGCCGCCGAGTTCGTCGATCCGCAGCGGCACCAATACCTCCGCCGCGCCGAACATCATTGAGGGGACCGCGACGAACGCCGTCGCCGTGAGAATCGGGCGGGTGAGGATCGTCGCCCCCACCTCGCGCAGCGGTTGGCGCGCGGGCGGGCCGGCTTCCGGCAGTCGCGCGGCGAAAGCAGCGAGCACCACGGCGATGACGAGCACCGCGCCGAAGACGGCGGCGGTCCCGATTTCAGCCGCGACCGCGCCGAGGACCGGCCCGACCAGCGCACCTGCCACCGCCGTGCCCAGAGCCGTTCCGATGACCGAGCCACGCCGCTCGGGGGGAGCAGTCGTGATCAGCCAGGTCAGCGCCCCGGACCAGATCAATGCCCCGGATATCCCCTGGGCGAAGCGCGCCGAGTCGAGCAGGACGATCTCGTGCGCAAGGCCGAAGACGAGACTGGAACAGCCGAGCAACAGCAGCCCGCCGATCACCGTGCGGCGCGGCCCCGCCCAGGTCGCCACCAGCCCCGCGGGCAGCGATGCGAGCAGCGTTCCGGCGGCATAGGAGGCGGCGAGGATCCCGGCTTCCGCCTTGTTCAGGTCGAACTCCTTGGCGTAGTCCGGGAGCAGCGGAGCGATCGCCGCGTAGAAGGCGACGTCGAAGAAGACCATCGTCGAGGCGAGGATGAGCAGCCGGCGCATACCTGTATCCAATCACCGCAAGGCCCTTTTACTCCATGCCTTTATGTCCATACATTTGCAGCTAGCATCGACACATCGTCTGAGCACCCGGAGGGGTGGCAGAGCGGTTGAATGCGGCGGCCTTGAAAGCCGTTAGGCGTCGCAAGGCGTCTCGTGGGTTCGAATCCCACCCCCTCCGTTTTTTTGAGCCGGATTCGGCTTGTTAGAGCCAGTTACGGAGCCTCCATAAGGCACCGCGTGAATCCGACGGTCTCCGGCTGATTCCGGTTGTTGGGTGACACGAGGGTGGCACAGCGGCCCACCTCGACCAGTCTCGCCAGCCTTTTCCGAGCGGGCCTATAGCTTCATGATCGCGGCGGGCGTCAACCCCAAGGCCCTGTCGTCCTTCAAGGGCCATTCCTCGATCACGGTGACGTTCGACCTCTACGGGCATCTGATGCCCGGCAGCGAGGCAGAGGGAGGAGCGCAACTCGACGCCTACCTCGCGAAGAGAAAACCGAGTATTCTCATCGCCGACACGGGCAAAACTCGTAGCCTTAAATAACCAGCGCGTACCGGGCCATCCAAAATGGCCAAACTGAATCAGACTGGTAGCTGAGGCTCTGGTTGCTCTGGAGTTGGGAACGGAGCCATAAGTTTCATAACGATACATCTAACGCTACCCGAACTCAAATGGACATCCCAGTCTTATTCATCCATCTAGATGATCTCGGCAACATAGCGACCGCAGTAGCCGCAAGCGCCACTGTCTTGCTGCTATTCGCGGCCATCTGGGCCGGATTTATTGCCCAAGCCCAGATCGCCGAGCAACGCAGAATCGAAATGCGCCGCCGGGCGTACGACCACCTAGCCGTCTTTAACAGCCGTGACTTTACTGAAACGAGTTCAGCAGCGGCGCAGGTTCTTCGGCTGTTCAAAGAAGAAAAGACCGCCCACAAGGCAATCTGGGCAAGGCTGTCTGAGTCAGAAAGAATTTCAGTCCAGACCTTTCTCAATTTCTATGAGGAGATAGCCACCGAGTACAACGCGGGATTCCTGGATCGCACAGCAGCCGAACCCCTGGTCTTCGTGGCAGTCATCATGTGGCAGCGGTCTAAGGAGTTGGCTGAATGGATGCGTCGGGGCGAACGTCGCTACCTTGAGCAATGGGAGAAGCTGTACCGCGAGCAAGCACCAGCAGTCATCGCAGCGGCAGACCTTGGGTAGGTCGGCGACGGTGGCACAGTGGGTGGCACGAATGCTGGAAACCGCTTCCGCAAGCCGTTTGCGCCCGTTCCGCCTGCGCCTTGAAAGCCGTTAGGCGTCGCAAGGCGTCTCGTGGGTTCGGGTCCCACCCCCTCCGCTCATAGAGCGAATCTGGATCTACAGAGGGGTGCGGGGCGTCCGTGAGGCCGCATCTGAATCCGGTTGTCTCCGGCAAGCCGCTCGGCCACCGGGTCGCGCCCCAATCCGGGTCGCATCGGCGCATGGAGACGCTCGGGCGTCCGCCGTTGCCCCGAGGGAGAGCCCGCGCCGGGGGCTCTCGTCAAAACGAGAGCCGGCCCGAACGCAGGAATGGCGCCGGCACGGCCGAACCTGCTGAGATGAACCGTGAGCGGTGGCGCCGGCGTGCACAGCGGGCCAGGGACGCCTTCGGGCTGGTGCTCCTGCTGGTCCTGACGACCTACGTGCTCGCCTCGGTGCTCTCCAACCGCGGCTGGTCGGCTGTGCTGCTGACGATCGTCACCGGCGCCACCTCGGTGGTCGCCCTGACCAGCTCCCACGCCCGCCCGGTCTTCGTCCGCCGGGCGCTGATCCTGACCGCAGTCGCGACCCTGCTGGCCTTCGTCTCGGCGGCATTCGGAGGCCGGCTCGGCCTCAACGCCGCCAACTTCATCTCGATCGGCCTGCTGGCGGTGGCGATGGCGGCCGTCCTGCAGCGTGTGATCACCGCCGACAACGTCTCCTCCCGCACGATCCTCGGCGCGATCAGCGTCTACACCTCGCTCGGCATCCTCTTCACCTGGGCCTATGGCCTGATCGACCGGATCGAAGGCGGCGGCTTCTTCGGCGCCGACGTCACCACCAAGGGCAGCGACTTCCTCTTCTTCAGCTACACCACCCTGACCACCACCGGCTACGGGGACCTGGTCCCCGTCGGGCAGGTGGGCCGCATGGTCTCCGGGCTGGAGATGATGCTCGGCCAGATCTTCCTCGTCACCCTCGTCGCCGGCCTGGTCAGCCTCTGGAAGCCGGGCGAAGGGCTGCTGCACCGGCGGGCCAAGCGGACCGGCGAAGAGCCGGAAGTCAGCCGCTGAGCACCGATCCGAGCTCGGCGAGCTGCTCTTCCATCGCCGCGCAGAGTCGGTCGCAGAGCTCCAGCACAGCCGGGTCGGCGATCCGGTAGAGCGAGCTGGTCCCCTGCTTGCGGCGGCTGAGGAATCCCTCCGCCTGCAGGGCCGAGAGATGCTTGGAGACGTTCTGCTGCGAGGTGCCAAGCACCTCGGTGAGCTCGCCCACGGAGGCCTCGTCGCGGTGGCGCAGGATGTCGAGGATGCGCAGGCGCGTCGGGTCAGAGAGGGCGTGGAAGCGGCGCGCGATCAGCTCGGCAGCGTCGACGTCGAGTGGGCTTTTCATCGTCATTGTGTTATGGTCCAATCCACAACTGTAAAGTTGTTAACGTGTACAACGTAAGAAAAGGATAGCGATGCCCACGGTTGCCCCGGCCCGCCCCGCCCAGCGCAAGGCCCCAGATGGGCGAGCCCCGATGAAGCTCGGCCCGATCGGCCGCCTCGGCCGCTTCGCCGCTTCCCAGCCCCGCTGGGTCTTCGTCGCCTGGGTGGCGATAGCGGTCGGGCTGGGTGCGCTTGCGCCCCGGGTCGAGACGGCCCTCTCGGGCGCCGGTTGGCAGGCAAACGGCTCGCAGTCCGTCGCCGCGCGCGAAGCGGTCGACCGCGCCTTCGCCGGCGGCGGCGCCTACGCACTTCAGGTAGCCGTCCACTCCGAGGACCTGACCGTCGCCGACCCGGCCTTCCGCCGCAGCCTGCGGCGCGCGGAGCGCCTGCTCGCCGCCGACCCGGCGGTGAGCCGGGTGATCCCGCCGCGCCCCGGGCTCTCGATCTCGGCCGGCGGACACACCGCGGTGATCCGCGCGGGCGCCGCCAAGGATCCCAATGAAATGGTCGCCGCCGCCACCGGCCTCAAGGGCCCGCTCGGCGGGAGCGCCGCGGCCGGCGTCGAGACCAACTTGACCGGCGCCGCCGGCATGTGGTCGGACTTCAACGAAGCGAACAAAAACGCGATGCTGAAATCGGAGGTCATCTCCTGGCCCGTCACCCTGGCGATCCTCCTCCTCGCCTTCGGCTCGCTGGTCGCCGCCGGCCTGCCGCTGATGCTGACGATCACCGGGCTGGTCGCCTCGGCCGGCGTCCTCTTCCTGGCGACCCTGATCGCCCCGGTCTCGATCTGGGCGATGAACTTCGCGCTGATGTTCGCCCTGGCGCTGGGCATCGACTACGCCCTCTTCATCGTCATGCGCTTTCGCAACGCGCACTTCGGTCAGCGCCTCGACCCGGTCGAGGCGGTCGCGGCGACGATGGACACGGCCGGGAAGGCGGTCGTCTTCTCGGCGCTGACCGTGCTGATCTCACTCTCGGCGGTGATGCTCGTGCCGAGTCCCGCCTTCCGCTCGGTCTCGCTGGGAATCATGATCGCCGTCCTCTTCGTGCTGGCGGCGACGCTGACCCTGCTGCCCGCGGTGCTGGCAAAGCTCGGCCCGCGCGTCGACAAGCTCAGCCTGCCGTGGGCGCACGGCGGCGACCACCGCTCGGCCCGCTTTGCCGGCTGGGGCGAGCGGCTCTGGCGTCGTCCCTACCTCTACGGCGGCGGCGCGGCGCTGGCCCTCGTCCTGCTGGCGCTGCCGGTGCTGGGCCTGAAGACCGGCATGCCGTCGATCAAGGTCGTCCCCAAGGGGGATCACTCACGACTCGGCTACGAAGAGGTGGTGAACGGGTTCGGGCCGGGTGCGCCCGGCGGGCTCCAGGTCGTCTCGCCGGCGGGCGAGTCGCGCCGGGTGGCCGCGGTGCTGAGATCCGACCCGGGCATCGCCGCCACGCTGCCGGCGCAGGCGAACCGGCGGCAAGACGTCGCCCTGATCGAGGCGATTCCGGCCAGCGACCCGTCGGCGCCCGGACTGGGCGCCACCGTCGACCGCCTGCGCACGACGCTGCCGGCGGGCGCCCTCGTCGGCGGAGGGGCGGCCGAAAACCACGACCTCGAAGCGGCGCTGAGCGCGAAGACGCCGCTGGCGATCGGCGTCGTCCTCGCCCTCGGCTTCCTGCTGCTGCTGGTCGCCTTCCAGGCGCCGCTGATCGCGGCGATCGGAGTGCTGACCAACTTGCTCGCGACCGCGGCGGCCTTCGGCGTCGCCACGCTGATCTTCCAGGACGGCCACCTCTCCGGCCTGCTCGGCTTCGAATCGCAGGGCTTCCTCGACGCCTGGGGGCCGATCTTCTTCTTCGCGATGATCTTCGCGATCGCGATGGACTACACGGTCTTCCTGCTCTCCTCGGCGCGCGAGCACTGGGAAGAGACGGGCGACGCCCGCCAGGCGATGATCGGCGGTCTCGCCCACTCCGGCCGAGTGATCCTCGCCGCCGGCGCGGTGATGGTCGCCGTCTTCTTCACCTTCGCCCTCTCCGGGCCGCTGCCGCCGAAGGAGATGGGCGTGATCCTCGGCGTCGCCGTCCTGCTCGACGCCTTCCTCGTGCGCCTGACCCTGCTGCCGGTCTTCCTGCGGTTGACCGGGCGGGCGGCCTGGTACCTACCGGCCTGGCTCGACCGGATCCTGCCCCGTGTCCACTTCGGCCACGGCCCCTAGTCGGAGAGCTCGACCCTTTCGATCTTCCGGTCCTCGACCGGGCGGTCGCCGGCGCCCGTCTCGGTCGCCTCGATCGCGTCGACCGTCTCCATCCCGGCGGTGACCTTGCCGAAGACCGTGTGCTTGCCGTCCAGCCAGGGCGCCGCCTCGGTGGTGACGATGAAGAACTGCGAGCCGTTGGTGTTCGGCCCGGCGTTGGCCATCGCCAGCGCCCCGCGGACGATCTTGTGCTCGTTGATCTCGTCCTCGAAGGTGTAGCCGGGGCCGCCGGTGCCGGTGCCCTCCGGGCAGCCGCCCTGGATCATGAAGTCCTTGATGACCCGGTGGAAGATCAGGTCGTCGTAGAAGCCGTCGGCGGCGAGCTTGCGAAAGTTCTCGACCGTCTTCGGGGCGTCGGAGTCGTGCAGTTCGAGCACGATCTCCCCGGCATTGGTGTGAAACGTCGCCTGTGACATGGCGCGCACCCTACCGATGCGCCGCTGTGGACTTTGGTCGCCCTATGACCCGTACAAAGTCCACAGCGGCGGCGGGTCACCCGCTGACCCGGACCGTGACCGGGCGGGACGCGCCGGGGGCGTAGGGCCAGCGCTCCTCGGCGAGGGCGACGGCGCGCAGGCGGATCTTCGCCGTGCCGGTGACGTAGCGGAAGCGGTAGCGGGCCCGGAAGCGACCGCTGTGGTCGCTGCGCGTGACCAGGACGGGCCGCCAGACCCGCGCCTCGTTCTCGTAGTACTGGATCGCGACCAGCTTGCCCCTGCGCGGCAAGGGCGCGCCGTGGGCGCGGACGCGGCCCCAGAGCCGCACCGACTGGCCGGTGTGGAGCCTGTGCGGGGAGGCGCTGAGCGTGGCCGCGCCGCGCACACGCAGAGCCAGGGCGGGGCGGCGGGCGGCGTCCAGCCCGGCGCCGCCCGGAAAGGCCACCGTGATGCGGCGTGAGGGGCCCGGCGGCAGCGCGAGCTTGAAGCCGCCGTGGGCGCCGGTCCGGACCGTCACGACATGAGTCCCCGACAGCGCGCCGTGCGAGGGCCTCGAGACGACCCGCAGCCGCCGGCTGGCCAGCCCGGCGCCGTCGGCACTGAGCAGACGCCCCGAGAGTGCGGCGCCGGCGCCGAAGGGCACCGTCACCCTCGGGCCCTGGCGGCGGCGCCAGCGCAGCTTGGCGAAGAGTCTGGTCTTCGCTCCGGGAGTCGGACGAGTTGCCCCGTTTCCTCCGCCTCCGCCTCCCCCTCCTCCCGCCGCGGGCCGGCTCGGACCCACCGGTGGCGGCGTCTTGCGCAGCGCCATCTCGGTGCCGTCGGCGCGTCGCGTCGTCGCTGCTGTGTTGCCGGCTCCGTCGGCGGCACTGGCGCGGAACACATAGGTGCCGGGCCCAAGGCTGTCCGGCACCGCGGCGGTGAGGCTGGCGGTGCCCGCCCCGCCGCCGGCTTGGAGCCTGGTCGGCAACTCGATCCAGCGCTCGGCGTTGAGCCGCCGGTACTCGATCGCGCCCCCGGCGGGCCCCGAGTGCTCATCGCTCACCGCGGCGCTTACGGTTTCGGGCAGCTCGGGCGCGGTCGGATCGGACACCGGTTCGAAAGCCACGCCGGGAGGCACGTCGTCGAGCCTCATCGGAATGTCGATCGCCGAGCTGGAGTCGGCGTTGCCGGCCTCGTCGCGCAGCCAGACATGGAGGGCGTAGACGCCCGGTCGGGGCAGCGTGCGGTCGGCGAGCGAGGAGACGTTGCGCGCCGACGCCAGCTTGACCCCGGTGTCGTAGCCGGAGGGGCCGGTGATGCGCCAGTAGGCGCCGCCGATCGGGCTGGCGGCGCCCTGGTCGGGGTTCTGCCAGGAGAAGTCGAAGTTGTCGACGCGGCGCCAGCCCTCGCCGCCGGCCAAGACGAGGTTGCGAGGGGAAGCCGGCGGATGGTTGTCGATCAGGACCGACGTGGCGAACAGGCAGGCGCTGTTGCCGGCGAAATCGGTCGCGCAGCGCTGCAGAGCGTGCGGGCCGTCGCTGAAGCTCGTCGTCTGCACCGTCACCTCGTCGGCGGCGCCGGTCGGACAGGGCTGCATCCGGGTCGCCCTCCACTCGCCGTCGATCATCGCCTTCGCGCACGGGTACTCGGTCAACCCCACGCGGGCGCCGTCGAGCAACGTTTCGCTGTAGCGGACGCCGCCCCCGACGTCGGTGTCCCAGTAGTTGACGCGCTGCGCGCCGCGGCGCCAGCCGCCGGCCGCCAGGTCCGCCCCGGCCTCTCCCGGCACCGGCGTGTAGCCGTCGTAGACCGTGATCGCCAGCGCCCGCACGGCCGACCAGGAGTCCGGTTCGATCGAGCACCACTTGTCCGCCCCCCTGGCGCAGAGCAGGCGGTCCTCGAGCGCGGGCTGTGGGATCGAGAGATCAAAGGCGAAGTTACGCGGGGTCGTATCGGTCCCGCTCGCGCTGGCCATCGGATCGAACCCGCCGTTCCAGTTCCCGGCGCCGATCCGCTGCTCCATCCCGTCGTGCAACGTGTGCCACCAGGTGCCGGTGACGCGGCTGATCCCGGTGCCGGCCGGCGCCACCCAGCGCCAGCGCGCGTAGCGCGTGCCGGAGATCGTCGATCCGCCCTTGGTGAAGCTCTTCATGTGGACGCCGTCGAAGGGGTCCCCACCCGACGGCACACACCAGGCGTCGGAGCGGAACTTGGCGCCGCCGGTCGTGTCGGCCCAATCCGCGTCGGCGTCGACGTACCAGCCGCACTGCGCGACCGTGTAGTTCCCCGCCGTCGCCTCGCGCGCCGCCAGCAGCAGTAACGCCAGCGCCAGCCCGATCCCCATCGCGACGATCCGTCCCAATCCCCCACGCGTTCCCGACATCAGCTCTCCTTGGTTCGATTTGCGGACGCGGGACCAAGGGCTGAGCGGCGCGTTCTCTCCCCCCCGCGGACGGATGTCCGGGGGGGCCGTCGCGCGCGTCGCGGCGTGTCGGGACCCGCGCTTTGCGAGAATGGCCGCGATGCCCCTACCGAGCGAAGATCAGATCACCGAGAAGCTGCGCGCCGTCATCGACCCCGAGCTGCGCCGCTCGATCGTCGAGCTGGGCATGGTCCGCTCGATCGAGGTCAAAGACGACGGCCGGGTCGAGGTCATCGTCTCGCTGACCACGGCCGGCTGCCCGATCCGCTCCCACTTCGAACAGGCCGTCGCCCAGCAGGTCTCCCAGCTCGACGGGGTGACCGCGGTGGCGGTCGGCTTCGACGTCCTCTCCGACGAGGAGAAAGGCGACCTGCAGCAGACCCTCGGCCGCAACAAGCTGCCGGAGGGCGCGCTGGCCCAGGTCAAGAACGTGATCTGCGTCGCCTCCGGCAAGGGCGGCGTCGGCAAGTCGACGATGACCGCCAACCTGGCGGCGGCGCTGAGTGCCGAAGGCCACCCGGCGGGCGCGCTCGACTGCGACGTCTACGGCTACTCGATGCCGCGCATGCTCGGCGTCAACCGCAAACCCGAGGTCAACGCCGAGCGCAAGATCCTCCCCCTGGAGGGGGCCGCCGGGGTCAAGGTGATGTCGATCGGGTTCTTCGTCGAGGAGAACTCGGCCGTCGTCTGGCGCGGCCCGATGCTGCACAAGGCGATCCAGCAGTTCCTCGAGGACGTCGCCTGGGGCGAGCTGGAGTACCTGCTGCTCGATCTGCCACCGGGGACCGGCGATGTCTCGATGACCCTCTCCCAACTCCTCCCGCAGGCCAAGTTCGCGATCGTCACCACGCCCCAGCCCGCCGCGCAGACCGTGGCCAAACGGGCCGCCGACATGGCCGTCAAGTTCGACCTCGAGCTGCTCGGGGTGATCGAGAACATGTCCGGCTTCACCACCCCCGACGGCGAGCGCTTCACGATCTTCGGCGAGGGCGGCGGCCAGCTCCTCGCCGACGAGCTCGACGTGCCGCTGCTCGGCAAGGTCCCGCTGTCAGAGCCGCTGCGCGAGCACGCCGACAACGGTTCCCCCTTGGTCACCGACGAGCCCGACTCACCGGCCTCCCAGGCAATCCGCCAAGCCGCCCGCGGCATCGTCGCCGCCACGCCGCAGGAGCTGCCCGTCCTACAGGCCACCCCGGCCCCGGCCGAAGCCCCCCCGGTCAGCGGCACCCCGCTGCCGGTCGTTCAGTAGCTCGACTCAGCGCGGCTCCCGCCACATGGTCGAGCAGGTCAGCCGCCCGTCGGGCCGCTCGAACTCGCCGATCGGCATGAAGCCGAGCCGTTCGTAGCGGCGATCGTTCTCCGGATTGCTCGACTCCAGGTAGGCGGGCATGCCCTCGGAGTCGATCTTGGCGAGGTTGTCGGCGAGCAGGGCCATCCCGAGACCCTTGCCGCGATGGTCTGGATGGGTCCCGAGCAGGCTCAGGTAGTAGTGCGGCGGGCCGTCGGGGTGGGCGCGCTCCATGCGCTCGAAGAGAGTCAGGACCTCAGCGGCGCGCGAGCCGACTTGTCCCTCCAGCAGCGGCCCAAGCGATGCCTCCTCGTCCTCGGTCAGCTCCGTCCCTCCGGGCGGGATCCAGACCGACGCCGCCGCGTACTCGTCGGCAAACCGGACCGATGGGTAGCGCATCGCGCTGGAGACGAGCAGGCCCCAGAGGTCGCCGAGACCTTCGCCGGGAAAAGCCCAGCTCCACAGCGGATCGGCCTCGAAGGCGGCGACAAGCGTCGCGGTAACCCGATCGACATCACGCTCGGTTGCGAGGCGAACCTCCACCGAGCAAAGAGCCTAACCCAGGCAGCGCTTTTGCTCTCGCACTATTTACTCGGGCTTTTACGTCGTTTCGGCTTAGCAGCTGCCTTCCTGGTCGAACCCTTCGCGCTCGGCTTTGCCTTTTCCGACGCAGGCCCTCCCCTCGAAGACGCTTTCGCCCTCTCGCCTTTGCGCGACTTCTCGGCGGGACCCCCGTCCTCATCAACCTCAATAGATGGGCCGACCTTCCTGTCCTCGTTCGCCGAGCCATAGGCAAGAATTGAAACAGTGAAAGAAGTGCCCTTAGCGTCGTTCTCAGTCAGGCGCTCCGCACTGCCATACTTGATCCCTTCCACTTCCTCTAGCGCACGGCTAAGAACCGCGACCGCTTCCTCCCAACCCTGCTCATCGAGGATCATGGGGCTCCAGCTCATGTGCGCGTCCCTAACCGAGTCAAAGGCATCGGATTCGACTGCGGCAACTGCGTCTCTCACCACCATGTCAAGCAAATCCCCTCGCATCTTCCCTTTGATGACATCCGGGACCCCTGCCCATTCCACCTCGTCAATGCGCGCCTGCTCAGTCGCTCGGTAGAATTTCTCTACCGTTCCACGAACGGGTTTTTCGCAGACAAGCTCAATGAGAGGCGGGTCGAGTTTTTTCAACACGTCCATCTCATACCGGACCTTGTTTACGGGTGCTCCAAGTTCCTTGCAGATTTCTGGTCGGCTGGCCACCCGTTCATTCAGAAGCACAATGATCTGAACCCGAAGCTCGGTCTGCATACCCGTAACTACGGTCTTCTTGGGCCTTGCGTCGGTAGTCCTCTTCAGCCGCTTCCTAGTCTGATTGTCCTTTGACGCCATTGGGCTCCTCCTCGATCTTATTTGGGTACGAGGTGGAACTCTATTCCATCTGGTCTGACTACTCGTGGTCAGTGCAGGGGTTTTCTGCGCTATCACACGTTGTTCTGAGAACCTATATTATTCAGTTTTTCTAGTGTAGACTTTTTTGGCTGCCTAGCAAGCCGCTAGTCGATGGGAGGTGAGGGAGGATGAAGATCAGCTTGTCCGATTGTGCAGTCCCGGTCGTCTCGATCCACAAGGCCGGATAGCCAATGCGTGCCCGGTGGGACGGCCCAGAACTGCTTCCGCCGGGCACACCGGTTGTGACTCCCTAACTCCGCTTGCTCGCGTCCGGCGGTTTAAACGTCGTGTTTAAAAATATATTCAATTTTTCTTAAGCAAATTATTCTCGGCCCTTGAGGCCCGTTTGATTGGAAGGGGGTGAGGAAATGAAGATCAGCCCATACGGTGCTATGGCTCCAGTCCTGTCCGTCCACAAGGGCGGGTAGCGCAAGGAGAGCAGCGGGAGCGGCAACCATGCCTCTCCCGCTGCACGAACCAGCTGGCTGCCTTGGGTGCGTCGAGAGTCAGCCGCCGGCGACGGCAGAGCTTTGTTGCGCACCTCGCCAGTGAACGGCGAAAGCTGCGCGAAAAAGTCCCAAAAAGTGCGTATGGCGAACTGGCTCTGAATGCTTAACGATTAGCCCATCGCTCAGGACGCTAAAACTGCTTGGTCTCGTTGCACCTCCCAAGAGCGAGGCCGAGTGGCGGCCGGACCCCGGGCGGCGAATGGTCGTCACCGCCTGGGGTCCGGCATAGAGGCACGCTTTGGTCAGAGCCACCGTCGGTCGACCGCGACCCATGAGCGATGAGATCCCGCCCATCGCTGATGCCTGGTGGGCCTCTTTGGCGCACCGTCTCCTCCATCCCGTTCAGGTGGAAGTGATCAAGGCACTAAGACAAAGTGGCCGTCCACTGTCGGCGCCCGAGATCGCCGAGCTTGTGAAGAACACGAGCGCAGCCCGCCTCGCCCAGCATCATCTGCGGCGCCTGCGCAGGCTTGGCGCCATCGACTACGCCGATGGTGAGCAGCCTCGCAACCGGCTCGATGTCCGCTACCAGCTCGTACTGGATCTGCCCGCCGATGATCACTGATCGAAGGCCGGTTCCGGTGCATTTCGGCAACCGCCTCCGTGCCTGCCGCAACCGAGCTGAGATCTCACAAGAGGCGCTCGGCGAAATGACTGCGCTTCACCGCACCGAGATCGGGATGCTTGAGCGAGGAGAGCGCGAGCCTCGGCTCAACACGATCATCAAGCTCGCCGGCGCCCTCGAAGTCCCTCTTCATGAACTCATCGGTGGAATCGAGTGGAAGCCGACGGGTCGCGCCCCACACGAGTTCGAGTTCCGGAGCCTAGGCGATGCCTCAGCCGAGTAGCAAGTCGCCGGAGGACAGAGACCTGTGGCTTGAACAGGCGCTTCTCTCGGAGATCATCTTTTTGCACCCGGACCACCTGACATTCGAGGAGCTGGTCTTGAAGATGGAAGACGGCCCGAGCAACACAGGCCGCATTGCGATCCTTGACTCTTTTCAGGCACTCAAACGCTCCGGCCTGGTTCGGCTCAACGGCGAGGTCGTCGAACCGACGTACGCCACGCTGCGGGCCGCCGCAATCTTCGAATGCCCCTGACCTGATCGCAGTCGCCGGATTGTAAGATGCTATCTTACTTCGATGAGAACTACCGTATCCACCAAGGGCCAGATCGTGCTCCCCGCCGAGCTTCGCCAGCGCGACGGCATTGCGCCGGGGCAGGAGTTCGAGGTCGAGCGACTTGATGCAGATGAGTACCGACTGCGTCGGGTCGCGCCGTCACCCAACGAAGGCTTGGTGGACTGGCTGCTGGCCTGCCCCAGAAAGGGTTACTTCGTCGCAATCGACTCCGAGTCGACCGACACGCTGTGAAGTACCTCGTCGACGCCAACGTCCTCTCCGAGGCCACCAAGCCAGATCCCAAACCGCGGGTAGTCGAGTGGCTACGCCGCAACGAGCGCTCGATCGTCGTCGATCCGATCGTCCTCGGCGAGGTCCGCTTCGGCATCATGCTCCTTGCACGTGGCGCGCGCCGCACCGAGCTGGAGCAATGGTTTGAGCAGGGAGTCGGCCGCATCCAGTGCCTTCCCTGGGACTCAGCCGTCGGGCTGCGCTGGGCGCAACTCCTGGCCGACCTGCGCCGCCGCGGCCGGCCGATGTCGATCAAAGACAGCCTGATCGCTGCCAGCGCCCTCACCCACGATCTGGCGCTCGCCACGCTGAACCAGCGTGACTTCAGGCCAGCACAGGTGAAGCTGGTCGATCTGCCGACCTGATCTCCAAGCACGACCCGGCGGGCGTAAGTCTCAGGCCGCGCTCTTGCTCTTGTATCAATTGTTCGGCCCGATCCGGATGGGCTGCGGCATTGATGTAGAGCTTCACGCAACCCTTGAGGCGTGTTCCGTCTTGGCCCTCCTCTTCGCAGCGTCGAAGCCACTCCCGTGGAATACCTTCCTTGCGTAGCGTCGCCACCATCGGCTCGATTGCTGCTCGCGCGGCCGGTGTGCAGCGGGCAAGATCCTCTGCAAGCACCTCATCGACCACCCGAACTTCAAAGCGCGGATCCGCGCCCGCGCTCACGAACGACCTATCCCTCGCCGTCAGTGGGCAGTGATCCGAAGTGCCGGCGCGCACCGGCGACACAGCCTGCGGCCTTCAGGCGGCCGATTTGCTCTTGTAGTACTCGGCGTTGATCTCGGCGTATTTGGCCCACTCGGCCGGGAGCTGGTCCTCGGCGAAGCAGGCGTCGACCGGGCAGGCCTCGACGCAGGCGTCGCAGTCGATGCACTCGTCGGGGTCGATATAGAGCATCTCGACCGAGTCGTAGTCGGGCTCGTCCGGCGTCGGGTGGATGCAGTCCACCGGACATACCTCGACGCACGAGTTGTCCTTCTGGCCAATGCACGGCTCGGCGATGACGTAGGTCATTCGAAGATTCTCCTGAGGTCGTCTTTGCGGTGCCGGGCGGGTACTCGTCCCTGCCAGGCGCGAGCGGACATTTTAGGGATTGTCGGGCCCGGCCCGCCTGCTCGCGGCGAGAACCCGCCGGAATGCGGCTATGCAGATGGCCTCGCCGGGTCTAGGATTCGCGGCGTGCTCCGTCCACGCATCGCCGTCCTCAGCATGACCCTGGGAGTGCTGGCCCTCGCCCCCGCGGCCCGCGCCGGGCTGGAGCAGCCCGCGCCGGGGTCGGCCCCGCCGACTCCCCCGACCGTCTACTCCGACAGTCGCGTGATCGTCGAGTGGACCGCCGACGCAGACCACGTCGACAAAGTCGGCGCGCGCGACGACGCCGAAGTCGCGTTCGAGGGCGACCTCGGCAACCGCAAGTTCCAGCTGGTCGAAGTCGAGCCGGGGCAGACGGCGGCGGGCGCGGTGCGCGAATTGGAAGCCGACCCGGCCGTGGCGGTCGCCGAACGGGATGGCTACAGCGCCCCCAACTCGATCCCCAACGATCCTAAATTCGGACAGCTCTGGGGCCTGCGCAACACTGGCGCCGGAATCAATGGATTCTCTGACGCGCTCGCCGGGGCCGACGTCAACGCCCCGTTGGCGTGGGACCGGACGAAAGGCGAACCCACGACGGTGATCGCCGACATCGACTCCGGCTACCGCTTCGGCGATTCGGAGCTCGGCGCGGTCGCGTGGACGAATACGGGCGAGATCCCCGGGAACAGCTTGGACGACGATGTCAACGGGTTCGTCGACGACGTTCATGGCTACGACTTCGTCGGAGCCAGTGCGGATGCGCCGACGAGCGACCCGGATCCGTCAGACGACAACCTCATCTCCGGTGGCCACGGGATTCACACCGCGGGCACCATGGGCGCCGCCGGGAACAACGGCGAGGGCATTTCCGGGGTTTCGCAGAACGTCAGCATCATGCCGCTGCGAGTCTGCGCGAACGCACCCAGCGCCGAAAACGAAGCTCGCTGTCCGTTCTCCTCCCAGCTGGCGGCGATCAACTACGCGGGAGCAAACGGCGCCAGGGCGGCGAATATGTCGCTCGGTAGCACGTCGTCCAACACGACGGTGCGGGACGCGATCGCCGCCAACCCCGAAACGCTCTATGTGATTTCCGCCGGCAACGACACCCAGAACAACGACTCCGTGCCGCACTATCCCTGTAACTACAACCCCTTGGGGGAAGGCAAAAGCGCCGTCGACAACGTGATCTGCGTAGCCGCGACCGACCAGGCCGACGGGCTGGCGAGCTTCTCGGATTGGGGCGCGGCCTCGGTCGACCTGGGCGCACCCGGCACCCAGACCCTGAGCACCTACCTGGCGATCGAAGAAAGCTTCCGCGACGATTTCGAGGCAAACAACTTCGCGGCCAACTGGTCCAAATCGGGCACGAACAACTTCGGCCGCGCCGTGGCGGGCGATGGGCCGCTGACGTCGTTTGGAATGACCGATTCGCCGGGAGCGGCGCCGGCGCCGAACACCCAGTACGACACGACGCTGACGACCGGCGTGGCGATCCCCGCCGGATCGGGCGCCTGCAAGCTGCGCGGGATGCGCTACAGAAATGGCGGCTCGGGCGGGACCTTCTACTACCAGGTGTTGAGCGACGGCTCCCCGATCTTCACCAACTCCACTTCGACGGCAACGAGCGGATCGGCGATGGTCCCCTTCAACACGGTGCCGATCCTCGGGCTCGGCGGGCACTCGGTGAAGCTGCGGTTCGGCTTTACCGCGGGCTCCGCGCCGACCTTGGCGAACGGGATCTGGCTCGATGACCTCGAAATCGAATGCTATGAGCCCACCTCGGCCCCGCTCGCATATGAGTTCCTGCAGGGCACCTCGATGGCCGCGCCGCACGTCACCGGCGCGGCGGGACTGCTGTTCTCGCTCGAACCCGCCGCGACCGTCACCGAAGTGAGGGACGCGCTCCTTGCCGGGGTTGACAAGGTCCCCTCGCTGACCGGCAAGACGACCAGCGGCGGGCGCCTCGACATCGCCAAGGCGATGGACAGCCTCGAAGGCAACGCGATCGATGTGAGCGCGCCGGCCAAACCCGTCCTGCCCGACCCCGTGCCCGGCTCGGGCTCCAACGAGAACCACCCGCGGATCAAGGGGACGGCGGAGGCCGGCTCGACGGTGACGGTGTTCAAGGGCGCGGCGTGCAACGGGGGGATCGCCGCCACTGGCACCGCCGCCGAACTCGCGGGCGCCGGGATCGCGGTCACGGTTCCCGATAACTCGCTCTCGTTCTTCTCTGCCATTGCGACCGATGCCGCGCGCAACAAATCGGCCTGCTCGTTGCCGACCTCTTACCTCGAGAACTCGCCGGAAGGCGAAATCATCACTGAAGAACTTCCGCCCGGAACGGTTGAAGAAGCGCTACGGAAAATCGAAGAAGCCAACCGTCCCGCCAAGCCGCCGCTCGGGCCTACGCGAATCTGCACGGTGCCCAAGCTCGCCGGTAAGACGCTCGGGCAGGCGAAGGCAAAGCTGGCCGCAGCCAGCTGCACGCTCGGCAAAGTCACGAAGCCAAAAGCAAAACGCGGGCGCAAACTGCCGGCGCTGGTCGTCAAGACCTCGGCGCCGAGGGCGGGCGCCAAGCCCGCGAGCGGCAAGGTCAACCTCACCCTCGGCCCCAAGCCGAAGCCGAAAAAGCATCATCACTAGCATCGCTTCGCGATGCTCTTGCTGACCGGGGCAACCGGAAGTATCGGATCGCGCCTGCTGCCGCTGCTGCTCGAGCGGGGCGAGGACGTGCGCTGCCTGGTGCGGGAGCCGCGGCGACTCGGCGCGCACCGGGTCGACGTTCAGATCGCCCTCGGCGACCTCGGCGAGATGTCCGACCCCTACCTGCTGCGCCAGGCGCTGCGCGGGGTCGACACGGTGATCCACCTGGCGGCGACGATCCGCGACCAGCCACCGCACCGGATCGAGGAGCTGAACGGGCTGGCGAGCGTGCGGCTGCTGCGCGCCGCCGAGCGCAGCGGCGTGCAGCGCTTCGACTTCTTCAGCGCTCTCGATGCCGCCGCGGCCCAGCGCACCCGCTTCTTCCGCGCCAAGTGGCTGGCCGAGCAGGCGATCGCCTCCTCGCCGCTGCAGACGACGATCTTCGCCCCCTCGATCGTCTATGACCACAGCGACCCCTGGATAACCCTGCTGCGCCGTTTCTCCTTCCTGCCGGTGCTGCCCGTCTCGGGCGACGGCCGGGCGCGCTTCCAACCGATCTGGGCCGACGACGCCGCCCGCTGCGTGGTCGGGGCGCTCGACCGCGATGCCCCTGACTCCCGCGACCGCTACGAGCTGGCCGGGCCCGAGACGCTCTGCTACGACGAGATGTCCGATCTGGTCAGCCGCGTCGCCGGACGCCCCCGCCCGCTCGTCCACGTTCCCCTGCCCCTGATCCGCGCCAGCTTGATCGGGCTCCGCAACGTCTTCGGCGAGGCCGTGTTCGCTACCTGGGAGGAGGCAGAGCTGATGGAGGTATCGATGATGAGCGAGCGCGGCACCGCGGATGCGGAGGAACTCGGAATAGTGCCGAGAAGGATGGGCGATGTCCTGGCGGAGGCTTAGCGCCTGTCTCATTGCCGCCGTCGCCCTCTCGGCGATCGGCGCGGCGCCCGCTTCGGCGACCAGCCTGGTCCCGCCCAAGCCGAACGCCTTCTTCGGCGTCAGCGACCAAGGGACGACGCAGAAGTTCAACGAATTCACCGAACTGCTCGGCGGCAAGCACCCGGCGCTGCTGGAGACCTTCCACCCCTGGGGCAACAGCCTCAACAAGTCCTACGAACGCTGGCGCGAAACCGGCACGCGCCCGATCCTGCACATCTCCACCGCCGACGACCAGACCCTGCAGGAGACCATCACCCCGGAGCAGATCGCGCTCGGTACCGGTGACGACTACCTGCTGCAGCTCAACGACTTCTTCTTCAAACACGGGCTGCCCGCCTACGTCAGGCCGCTCGGAGAGCCGAACCGCTGCCTCAACGTCTGGTCGGCGGTCAACTGCGACGGCAGCCAGAAAGGCGGCGAACACACGACCGGCTGGTACAAGCAGGCGTTCCGCCGCATCTCGCTGATCGTGCGCGGCGGCGACAGCATGGAAGGGATCAACGCGACCCTGGCGGAAATCGGCCTGCCGCCCGTCAACCGCACCAAAGGCCCGCCGCCGACCGAACTGCCGGGGGCGCCGGTGAGCATCATCTGGAGCCCCCTGCCGGGCGGCTCGCCGCGGGTCAAAGGCAACTTCCCGGGCAACTACTGGCCCGGCTCCCGCTGGGTCGACTGGGTGGGGACCGACTTCTACTCCCAGTATCCCGTCTGGAAAGACCTCAACCGCTTCTACGCGGGGAGGCAGTGGAAGCGCAAGCCGATCGCGATCGCCGAGTGGGCGGTCTACGGCAAGGACGAACCACGCTTCGCCAAACAGCTCGTCGCCTGGCTGACCAAGCGCCAACGGGTGCGGATGTTCGTCTATTACATGGGCTTCGGACCGGGCTACAACCCCTACGACCTGAAGCAATACCCGCGCACGACCAACACCCTGCGCCTAAAGGTCCGCCGCGCCACCTTCCTCACCGAAGCCGAATACAACGCCGGCCTCCTCCCCCCGCTGCCCCCCAAGCCCAAGAAGCCCACCGCCGCGCCAGCGCCAGCCCCAACCCCCTAGCCCGCCGACGGGCCGATTTCCGGTGACATAGACCGGGTTTAGGCCCGTCGACCCGATTCCGACTCAAGGAGGCCGCGGATGGTTTTGACGAGGCGTCGGGGTTCGCGTTCGACCTGCTCCCACGTCCAATGGGAAACCCTCCAGCCCGCCAGCTGCAGGCGTTGCTCTCGCTCCCGATCGTTCTGAAATGCGGAGTCGGTGTCGTGAAAGCGACGACTATCGGTTTCAACGATCAGCCCGGCATCTCGCCAGAGGAAGTCGGGCATCGTGCGGCGACCGCCGGGATAGAGCGTCACGTTGACCTCAGGCTGCGGCAATCCAGCGTGCTCGCACACGCGGAGGAAAAGGACCTCCAAGTCGCTCCGCGTCCGCTTCGTCAAGGGGTGTATTTCGTCCATCAGCATCCGCAGCCGCGCCACTCCTCGCCGCCCGCGGCCCCGCTTGATCAACCGCCGGACCGCCCCGTGGTCGAGGATCCGAAGCACCTCAGCCTCGGAGACGGCCTTCCTCAATTCCCAGACCGGAGCAACTGCCGCAAAGTCCAGAAGAGTGCGAGCCACGGTGGTGCAGGGAATACCGTGCAACTCGGTGCGGTCGACCTGAGTCAGCGAGCTGTCTCGGTGCGCTTCGATCTCATTCGGGATCCGTCCCCGCCGGTTCGGCGCAGTCACATCGATCGACGGCCGGTCGTTCTCCCGCAGCCCCCACAACGCCGCCGCCGATCGATGCGACAACACTGCGTCGGGCCCGCAAGCGAGAACTGCCGCCATCGGACGCTTCCGTCCCGTCATCAAGCCGTGCCCGACCGAGTAGACCCCTTGGTGAACCCGGTAAAGCCGACCTGTCGCAACACGTTTGTGCACCGCTGTTTCGGAGAGGCCCATTGACGCAAGCTGATCCAGCGACACAAGGCCGTACTGGGAAACAGCGACCTCAGCAATCGCCCCATCCACGCTTTCCGGTCGATGGGCCGAAAACCGGTCTATATCGCCGGGAATCGGCCCGTCGGCGGCGGGTTGGCGGGTCGGTGGAGGCATGGGCTGACGCTGGCAGGTCGGAGCGCGCGCGTGGTGCGCACTCTGTGCCAATTCAGCGCCAAGATCTGCGCATCACCCACAAAAAAAGGCCCGGAGGGAACAACCCCTCCGGGCCTAAACACGTCGATGGGCCTAAAACCGGTCTATATCACCGGGAATCGGCCCGTCGGCGGGGGTTTGGCTACATCATCCCGCCCATGTCTGGCATGCCACCGCCGGGCATGCCGCCGCCGGCGCCGTCCTTCTCCGGCGGCTCGGCGATGATCGCCTCGGTTACGAGGATGTTCTTGGCGATCGAGGCTGCGTTCTGCAGCGCCGAGCGCGTCACCATCGTCGGGTCGATGACGCCGGCCTTGATCAGGTCGCCGTACTCGCCGTTGGCCGCGTTGAGGCCTTCGCCGGCCTTCAGGTCACGGACCTTGTTGACGACGACCGAGCCCTCCAGACCGGAGTTCTCGGCGATCTGACGGACCGGCTCCTCGAGCGAGCGGTGCACGATGCGCGCGCCGGTCACCTCATCCGGGTCGTCGAGCTTGTCGGGATCGAGGTCTGACTGCGCGTTCAGCAGCGCGACGCCACCACCCGGCACGACTCCCTCCTCGAGCGCCGCACGGGTCGCCTGCAGGGCGTCCTCGACGCGGTGCTTTTTCTCCTTCATCTCGGTCTCGGTGGCGGCGCCGACCTTGACCACGGCGACACCGCCGGCCAGCTTGGCGAGGCGCTCCTGGAGCTTCTCGCGATCGAAGTCGGAGTCGGTGTTCTCGATCTCCTGCTTGATCTGGTTGATCCGGCCTTTGATGTCCTCGGCATCGCCGGCGCCGTCGATGATCGTCGTCGTGTCCTTGGAGACGACGACGCGACGCGCCTTGCCGAGCTGGGCCAGCTGGGTGTTCTCCAGTTTGAGGCCCATCTCCTCGGTGATCACCTCGCCACCGGTGAGGATGCCGATGTCCTCGAGCATCCGCTTGCGGCGGTCGCCGAAGCCCGGAGCCTTGACCGAGACGCCGGTGAAGGTGCCGCGCAGCTTGTTGACGACCAGGGTCGCGAGGCACTCGCCCTCGACGTCCTCGGCGACGATCAGCAGCGGCTTGCCACCCTGCATCACCTGCTCGAGCACCGGCAGGATGTCCCGCACGGAGCCGATTTTCTGGTTGGCGATGAGGATGTAGGGGTCCTCCAGCACCGCCTCCATGCGGTCCTGGTCGGTGACCATGTACGGGGAGATGTAGCCCTTGTCGAACTGCATCCCCTCGGTGAACTCCAGCTCCATGCCGAAGGTCTGGCCCTCCTCGACGTTGACTACGCCGTCTTTGCCGACTTTCTCGATCGCGTCGGCGATCACGTTGCCGATCTCATCGTCGGCGGCGGAGATGGCGGCGACGCGGGCGATCTGCTCCTTGCCGGCAACCTCCTTGGACTGCTTGTTGCGGAGGTTGTCGACGACGTCGTCGACAGCCTTCTCGATGCCGCGGCGCAGGGCCAGCGGGTTGGCGCCGGCGGCGACGTTCTTGAGGCCGTGACGAACGATCGTCTGGGCCAGCAGGGTCGCCGTCGTGGTGCCGTCGCCGGCAACGTCGTTGGTCGCCGTGGCGACCTCGCGGACCAGCTGGGCGCCCTGGTTCTCGAAGACGTCCTCTACCTCGACCTCGCGGGCGATGGTGACGCCGTCATTGGTGATCGTCGGTGCGCCGAACTTTTTGTCGAGCACGACGTAACGGCCTTTCGGGCCGAGGGTGACCTTGACGGCATCGGCGACTGCATCGACGCCGGCCTGCAGGGCCCCGCGTGCCTCCTCCTTGTACTTCAGCTCCTTGTGAGCCATTGGTTTCCTTCCTCCTTGGTGTCTCTAAGTCCTGGTTGGCGGGGTCTAGCCGAGCTTGGCGAGGACGTCCGACTCGCGCAGCACGAGCAGGTCGTCGCCCTCGACGGTGACCTCGGTGCCGCCGTATTTGGAGTAGAGGACTTCGTCGCCATCGCTCAGGTCGAGCGGGCGGCGCGAGCCGTCCTCCTGAATTGCGCCATCGCCGACGGCGATGACCTTGCCCTTCTGCGGCTTCTCTTTGGCCGTGTCGGGGAGGACGATGCCGCTAGCGGTCGTCTCCTCCTCCTCGATCGGCTTGACGATCAGCCGGTCCCCGAGGGGCTTCAGCTTCATCCGTGAACCTCCGTTATGGGTGTTTTACTGGTCAAAGTCGTGAATTCCGCGCCTCAGAGCCGTTTCAGCGATCTCCGGGCGTTGGCACTCTATACAGGTGAGTGCCAACAGCATGTAAAGATAGCGAGACGGCTCAGCCGCCGGCCAACAGCTTGCAGCCGAGCAGCTCGGCGATGCCGGTGGCGCCGTGGGACATCACCCAGTCGTGGTTCCACTCGAAGACCGGGCGCGCGACCGGCGCGACCAGGTTCATCCACGGCTTGGTCGTCGAGACGTTCCACTCATAGAGGACCGCGGTGACGCCATCGTGCTCATAGAGCCGCCAACGGCCGATCCCGGCGAGCTCGCCGACCGCGTCGGCCTGCAGCAGGTAGGGCCGCTCGATGTGCGTCGTCGTCACCTCGAACTCGACCCGGTAGGGGAGCAGGCTCTTCCAGACCATCCGCGAGACGGCGCCGATACGGCCGCCATCGCCGCCGTTGAGTTCTTCGACCTCCTCGACCCCCCGCCACCACTCCGGCCAGCGCTCCTGGTCGTAGATCGCCTCCCAGACGGCCTCGCGCGGCGAGTCGAGCAGCCAGGTGGTGAGGAATGCGTAGTCGGCCATCGAGCGAGATACGTAACCGAGCCGCGATTCGCTCAGTTGTGGTGCGGCGTCTCCCCATTGCCGAAGTGAGCCCCCGGGGGCTCGACGATCTGCGAGAAGCGGATCACGGTGACGATGTCGTCGGGGCCGACCGTGCGGCCGTAGATCTGTTCGAGGAACTTGACCTCGTCCTCGAGCCGGCGGAACTCGGGGTTGTCGTGCTCGATGTCACGCGGTGAGAGGTCCCCCACCTTCTTCACCTCGACATCGTCGATGCAGGCGGCGAAGATTTTCTCGCGCGGGCTGTGGCGGAAGCCGACCGTGATCCAGACCACCTGGCCGCGCTCGTACTTGCTCGTCTTGTCGCCGAGCCGGATCGTCGCCGTCTTACGACCACGCTTGAGCTGGTCGACGAAAACCGTTGAGTAGAAGTTGAGTACGTAGATCCCGCCGCGCATGACGCTGCGAGCGTATCTGAAGGGCGTTGCAACGACCCGTTCAGACATCTGGACGTGTGTACGAGGCGGGGTGTAGGCCGAGCCTGAAGCGTCGATGGGGGAGCGATGCTGTTCGCTCCGACGTACCCGACCAGGCTCCTTGCCGCGCTCTGCGCCTGCGCGGGCCTGGCCCTCGCCCTGGCTGTCGCAAGCCAGGCCTCAGCCGCCACCTGCCACGGCAAGCACGCGACGATCGTCGGCACCCCCGGCAACGACGTGATCGTCGGCAAGAAGGCCAGCGACGTGATCTACGGCGGCGGCGGCAACGACAAGATCTCCGGCGGTCCCAACGGCAACGACACGATCTGCGGCGGGCCGGGCAACGACACGATCCACGGCGGGCGCGGCTTCGACAAGATCTACGGCGAAGGCGGCAACGACCGACTCATAGGCGACAGCGGCTCCGATCACATCGAGGGCGGAGGCGGCAACGACGCCCTCGAGGGCGACGAGGGCCGCGACAGCCTCCTCGGCGGCGCCGGCAGCGACGAAATCCGCGGCGGCAAAGGCCCCGACCGGATGCTCGGCGGCGCCGAAGGCGACGTTCTGCTCGGCGGGAAAGGCTCAGACGAAGAGGCCGGCGACGGCGGCAACGACTGGCTCTACGGAGAAAAGGGCAACGACCGACTCGACGGCGGCGAAGGCGAGGACAAGATCGAAGGCGGTCCCGGCGACGATCCCAAACTCGAAGGCGGGCCGGGGACCGACCTGGTCATGGGCGGCGCCGGCAGCGACAACGCCGACGGCGGCGAAGGCAACGAAGACGTCGTCCGCGGCGACAGCGGCGAAGACACGCTCAACGGCGGCGGCGGGAGCCAGGACATCGTCTCCTACGCGAGCGCCACCCGCGGCAGCGTCATCGTCGACCTCGAATCCGGCAAGTCAAAAGGCGACGGGCACGACACGCTGCAGGGCTTCGAGGACGTGGTCGGCTCGCCGCAGGGCGACGATCTGATCGGCGACAGCGCAGTGAACCGACTTGACGGCGGCGTCGGCGACGACACCCTCGACGGCGGCCCCGGGCCCGACGAAGCGTTTGGTGGCGCCGGCAACGACCACTGCGATGGCTTCTCCACCGAGCACTCCTGCGGCATGGAACCGACGCCCCCGTCCAACGACACCTCCGTGATCCTCAACCAGGGCCTCGACGGCTCGAGTCTGATCGTGCAGGGCACCGACGCCGCGAATCACATCCAGGTCGCCTTCGGCGGCAGCGGCTGGACGGTCTCCGACGACAGCGGCGTCTTCGCCGGCGAAGGCTGCGCGCTGGCGAGCGGCATCGCGGTCAACTGCGGCACCTCGGTGGCCACCGGGCTGGTCGTGATCACCGGCGGCGGGGGCGATGACGACATCTCGATCGCCGACAGCGTC
Organism: uncultured Solirubrobacterales bacterium; assembly: GCA_963837695.1. GTDB lineage: Bacteria > Actinomycetota > Thermoleophilia > Solirubrobacterales > 70-9 > VRUE01. The sequence continues at coordinate 303,567 of CAWINZ010000005.1, forward strand.
CCGACCGGCGTCCACGTCCGCGCCAACGGCAACGCCGGCTCGGACACCCTGAGCGGCGGTCGCGGCGACGACGTGCTCGAAGCGGGCGAGAACTACAACAACCCCGACAACGGCAACGACACGCTGATCGGCAACGGCGGCAGCGACGTGCTCTACGCCGACCCTGGCGCCGACCAGCTCTCCGGCGGCCCCGGCGACGACCTGCTCGTCTCCTCCGTCGCGGTCTGCCAGGGCCACAGCTACGACGGCGGCCCCGGCGAAGACACGGTCTCCTACGGTCGCTCCGACGCCGCCCTGAAGGTGGAACTCGGCGGCACCGGCGGGCCGGCCGGCTGCGGCAACCCCGACCATGTCAGCGCCAGCAACGAGGGCCTCGAGGGATCCGACGGCCCCGACGTGTTGATCGGCGACAACGGCCCCAACAGCTTCCTCGGCCACCTCGGCGCCGACACCTTCATCGGCAAGGGCGGCAACGACTTCATCGACGCGGTCGACGGCAGGCGGGACAAGAAGATCGACTGCGGCGGCAGCGGCGAAGTGATGAAGGACAAGGCCGATCCGCACCCGGTCGGCTGCTGAGCGCCCTTGCTGCGCGGTTGAAGCGATCGCCGCTTCAGGGCGGGGGCGGGCTGAAGCCCTCCTCGCCGATCAGGGGGACGAAGCGGCAGGGTGCGATCTCCTCCCGCCGCAACTCGGTGCCGCGGCACTCGAAGACGGTGAGCAGGTCGGTGCCCTCGGCTGCGATCGGGACGACCAGGCGGCCGCCGTCGGCGAGCTGCCCGAGCAGCGTCCGCGGCGGCGGCGGCGTGGCGGCGTGGACGGCGATCGCCTCGAAGGGGGGCCGCCCGGGCACACCGAGACTGCCGTCGCCGACGAGCAACTCGACGTTCTCGACGCCGACCTCTGCGAGGGCGCGGCGGGCCTGCGCGGCGAGCGACTCGTGTCGCTCGATGCCGATCACCTCGGCGGCGAGCCGCGCGAGGACGGCTGCCGAGTACCCCGAGCCCGAGCCGACCTCGAGCACCCGCTCGGTCCCCTCCAGCTGCAGCGCCTGACAGATCGCGGCGACAATCCAGGGTTGGGAGATCGTCTGCCCCTCGCCGATCGGCAACGCCGAGTCGGCGTAGGCGCGGCCGCGCTGGCGCGCGGGGACGAACTCCTCCCGCGGCACCTCCCCCATCGCCGCCAGGACCCGCTCGTCGCCGATCCCGCGGCGCCGCAGTTGCCGCTCGACCATCCGCGCGCGCAGCTTGGCGAAATCCGTCACCTAGAAGATGTAATTGCGAAGCTTTCCCGGATTCAAGACCGTGACCCGGCCGCGGCCCGGGCGGACGACGCCGGCTCGCTCGAGGTCGGCGAGGAAGCGGCTGACGCTCTCACGCGAGGTGCCGGCGAGCTGGGCGAGGTCGGACTGGTTCATGCGGATCGTGATCTCGCCGCCCTCGGCAGTGCGCGGCGCCTCTTCGGCGACGAGCTGGGAGAGCACGCCGGCGACGCGGCTGGGGACGGTCTGAAAGGACTGGCGCGAGATGCGCTCGTTGGCGGCGCGCAGACGCCGCACCAGGGCGCCGACCAGCTTGACCGTGATCTCCGGATGGCGGGCGAGCAGGCCCCGCACCTCGCCCGCCGGCAGCGCCAGCAGCTCACCGTCGCTGAGCGCTTCGACGCTGGCCGAGCGGACCTCGCCGTCGAGCATCGCAAGCTCGCCGAAGATGTCGCCGGGACCGAGCGTCGCAAGCGTGATCGCGCGCCCGTCGGAGTGCTCGCGGGTGACCCGGAAGCTGCCGGAGCGGACGATGTAGCAGGCGTCGGAGTGGTCGCCCTCGTGGAAGACCCGCGTCGCGGCGGGAAAGGAGCGCGGCACGGCGACGTGCGAGAAGCTCTCCAGCTCGCCCGGCTCGAGATCGGCGAAGAGCGGCACACTGCGCAGCAATTCGACCGGGCTCTGGGTCTCCTCGGCATCCCCCATTCGGCTGATTATCCACCCAGGGGGGAGAAACATGCCCCTGGTGGAGGAGCAACGGCTTCTGGCCTCGATGGACGAGTCCTATGCGAAGTACGGGGACGAGATCCACGCGGAGATGAAGGACTGGCTGGAGATGCCCGATGGTTGGCCCGACGCAGACCGGTAGCCATCCCGCCAGGCGCGGCGAGGTTTATATGGCCGACCCGGATCCAGTGGTGGGCCACGAGCAGGAAGGCCGGCGCCCCTTCATGGTGATCTCGATCGATCCGATGAACCGCTCGGCGGGCGAACTCGTTCTCGCGGTGCCGCTGACGACGACCGATCGGGGAAGCGGCCTGCATCTCCGACTCGACCCGCCTGAAGGCGGTCTGGGCCGCATCAGCTTCGCGATGCCCGAGATGGTCCGGGTGCTGTCGACGAACCGGCTGAAGCGAAGGCTGGGCCGCGCTTCGGCAGACTCGGTCGAGGCCATCGCCAAGCGAGTCGGGATCCTGATCGGCCTCGGTCGCAGTCGCTAACGGCCCATCGGCCGCCTCTCAGCGCCCCCCAGCAACCGGGCGGGCGCTGCGCAGATCGAAGCGGCGATGTCGCAGCCGGGTCATCCGCCCGCGCTTGCGCTTGTGCTTGCGGGGTTTCGCGTGAGCCGCGGCCGGGAGGCCGGAGTCCGCGCTCGCGGCGCTACTCGCCGGTGACTGCGGCTGGACCGGATCGGGGGCGGCGCCGACGCCGGTGAGGACGATCGGGGTCGGACCATCGCCTTCTCCGAAGAGTCCCAGCATCGCTTTCTTGACGCCTTCGCTGACCGGCTGGAAGCGGACCTGGAGCGTGCAGGTCGCCGCCGGCACCAGTTCGACCCCGGTGCAGTTCTCGTCGAGGATCTGGAAGCTGCCGATCGCGCCGCCGGCGACCACGGCGATGAAGGCGCCGCCGGGCATGTTGCCGGTGTTGCTGATCTCGATCTCGCGCGTGACACCCGCCGAGCCGACCTTGACGACGCCGAAGTCAGTCGGGTTCGAGGCGGGCTCAAACGCCGCCCGGCCGCCGATACCGGTCAGGTCCGCCGCGAACGAGTACGAGCCGACGCCCACCTTGAACTGGGCGCTGTATTCGACCGCGTCGCGCGGGCCGAAGTAGACCTGCACCGAGCAGGAGTCGCCGGGCTGCAGGTAGGAGCCGTAGCAGGGGCTGTAGTTGGTCCAGAAGGCTTCCTGGCCGGGCCCGGAGATTTCGGGCCAGCCGAGCTGGAACGCTTCGCTGCCGGCGTTGCGCAGCGTGAAGTTCGTTTCCCGCGAGCCCCAGTTGAGCGGCAGCAGGCCGAAGTCGTAGCTGCCCGGTTCGATAACGAGCTGGGGCGCTTCCGGTTCTGCCGGCGGTCCGATCGGCGCGGCCAGGCCGGCGAGCGGACGGACCGCCATCACGGCCAGGATCGTGAAGACCATGGCGAGAAGGACGATCGGGGTTCTTGCGGACTTGGACGAGTGACTTAGAGAGGGCATGGACGGCTGATCGACTCCGACCGAACGTTTGGCAAGGACCGGATGAGAACTTTCATCCGGCCGAGGGGCCCCATCGGACCCTCTTTCTCAGACTTCAGCGTCTGCTTCGGGAGCGGCGAGGGCCGCGACGTCGGCACGATCGACCGGGCGTCCGCGGGCAAGCTTCATTCGGATCAGGTCGTCGAGGCCGGCGATCTGGATCCGCAAATCGTCGAGCGCAATCACCAAGGCGCGCTCCCGCAACTGGTCGTAGGGGGCGGCGCCGGGCGCATCGTGCAGCACGTCGATGCCTCCGTGGGGAGTCGCAAGTTGCCAGATCGTCGCGCGGGGCAGCATCGCCGCATCGATCTCGATGTCCTCGTGACCTGGGTTGAGCACCCGCGCCTGGAGCGCACGCAGCGCGTCGGCCAATCGAGTCAGGTTGCGAGGATCGGGCTCTGGAATCAGGTCGACGTCGTTCGTCATGCGGGTATTGCCATGCGCCTGCGTCGCCATCCCGCCGACGACCACGAAATCGACCCGGTGCCGGGCGAGCTCCTCGAGGATCCGCTCGGCGTCAAGCGGGCCCACACTGGGATCAGCCGGCACGAGCGTGCCTTCCGGCATCCGACAGACGCCCTGCCAACCGGTTCCAGGAACTCGCCAGCTCGAGCCGCTCGGCCGGGGTCCGCTGCCTCATCGCGGCCAGATGGAGCGGGTCGTGGTGCCCTTCGAGCGGCACCGATTCCAGTGTCAGCGTCTCGCCCATCGCGGCAAGCAGGCGCTCGACCGTCTCGACGGTGGGCGAGATCTCGCCGCGCTCGATGCGGCTGATCGCTGCCTGGTCGGTGCCCGCACGCAAGGCCAGGCCGCGTTGACTCAGGCCCCGCTGCCGTCGCACCTTTCTTATCAATTCCGATGCCTTTATAGGCTTAATTATGCCACATAAAGCATTGGATCTACGGTGCTGATGCAGTCAGCTTGCGGGGGCCGCGGCTGAAGCCGGCGCTGAGCAGGGCCTCCTCGTGGCCGGAGCCGATCACCGCCTCGCCGTCGAGCTTCTCGATCCCGAGCTTCGGCAGGCGGCCGGCCGAGACCGCGTCGGCGAGGGCCTGGGCGGCGGTGGCCAGCTCAGCATCGCTCAGCTCGCCGAGGCGGAGGATGCTGCGCCCGCCGCGCTCGACGTAGACGAGCGGCTCGCCGTCGCGGAGCAGGACATGGGCGCCGGGGGCGCGGGCGGGTCGCCTCCCCGAGGGGGGTTTCGGCCAGGGCAGCGCCGCGCCGAAGGGATTGGCGGGGTCGGTCGCGGCCAGGACCTGGAAGGAGCCGTCGGTTTCGGGCAGCGAGCGCAGTCGCTCGACCGCTCCGGCGAGGGCGAACTGGGCGCCGCCGAGACCCTCGACGAAGTAGCCGCGGCGGGCGGTGCCGAGCAGCTCGAGGTTGCCGAGCTCGGCGTAGAGGGTCGAGAAGCCACCGGGCACCCCCTCGGCCAGCACCGTCTCCCGGGTGACGATCCCGTAGCGCTCCAGCATCAGCTCCGCCTGCGCGCGCAGCCTCGCGCCCGGCCCGGGAGCGTCGGCGAAAAGCGGCGCGGTCAGCGACCAGCGCCCCTGCACGGCGGCGCCGGCCCCCGAGCGGCGGCGGGCGAAGCGCCGCCCCTGGCGCTCGTGCGCGGGCACGGAGCGCAGCCGCGGCGCCCGCAATGGCGCGAAGGCGTCGTTGGTCACCTCGCCGGACCAGGCCAGGTCCCAGAGGGCGTTGTGCAGCTCCTCGGCGGGGACGTCGAGGTCGGCGAGCAGGTCGAGCCAGAACGACGGCCCGGCGAGCAGCCGCTCGCGGATCGCCTCCTGCGCCGCGCCCTCGGCACGCTCCAGCTTTGAATTGGCTGCGGGCGGGCCGGCGAGGCGCACGTCGTCACGGAAGTAGAGGGCGATGCGGCCGTCGCCGCGCCCGCGCGCTCCCGCTCCGATCCAGACCACCTCGCCGCTGGTGCAGAGCTCGTCGAGCCAGGCCGGCGAGTAGGCGCCCAGGCGGCGCGGCAGCACGTCCCCCTCCCAGATCTTCGGCGTCAGCGCGACTCCCTGCAGCGGCACCAGGGCGTCGCGCAGCCGGTCGGGGCCGGCGCCGGCGGCGCGGTGTGAGTCGACGTTCTGCCAGCTCGGCAGGAAGCGGGCGAAGCGATCGCGGGCGGCGGGCTCGACTTCGCGACGCAGGTGGGCGAGGCTGGCCCGCCGGACGCGGCGTAGCACGTCGGAGTCGCACCACTCGCGCTCGCTGCCGCCCGGCAGCAGCTCGCCGCGGATCAGAGCCCCTTCGCGCTCCAGCTCGCGCAGGGCGGGCGCCGGATCGACGCCGTAGCGCTCGGCGAGCTGGGCGGTCGGGAAGGGGCCGTGGGTACGGGCATAACGGCGCACCAGGGCGCGCATCGCGTCGGGGTGGTCCTCGAGGAAGGTCTCGGGCAGCCCGGGCGGCGGCGGCACGCCGAGCGCGTCGCGGTAGAGGCCGGCGTCCTCACCGGCGATGTAGCGCTCCTCGCCGCCGATCCGGACCATGGCGACGCGGCGCTCGGCGACCAGCTTCTCCAGCATCGAGGCGGCCGAGTAGCCCTCCGCGACCCGCTCGGCGCACTCCTCCCGGGTCAGGTCGCCGAGGTTGCGCAGCAGCTGCTGCAGCGCGTCGCGGTCGCCGGCGCGGCCGGCCTCGGTGCGGTGCTGCAGCTGCGCCTCGACCTCGACCAGCGCCTCGGGGTCGATCAGCTCGCGCAGCTCCTCCTGGCCGAGCAGCTCGCGCAGCAGATCGCGGTCGAGCGAGAGGGCGGCGGCACGGCGCTCGGCGTTCGGCGTGTCCCCCTCATACATGTAGGTGGCGACGTAGTCGAAGAGCAGCGAGGAAGCGAAGGGCGAGGCGGTCGGGGTCTCGACCTCGACCAGGCTGAGCTTGCGCGACTGCAGGTCGGTGAGAATCTGGCGCAGCGAGGGGAGGTCGAGCACGTCGCGCAGGCACTCGCGGTAGGTCTCGAGGATGACCGGGAAGCGGGGGAAGTCGCGGGCGACCTCGAGCAGGCTCTGCGACTTGAGGCGCTGCTGCCAGAGCGGCGTGCGCTTGCCCGGGTAGGCGCGCGGGATCAAGAGCGAGCGCGAGGCGTTCTCGCGGAAGCGGGCGCCGAACAGGGCCGAGCCGGAGAGCTCGCGCACGACCAGGTCCTCGAGCTCGTCGGGCTCGACCATGATCAAGTCGGCGGAGGGCGGCTCGTCGGCGTCGGGCAGGTGGATGACGATGCCGTCGTCGGACCAGATCGCGTCGGCCTCGAGCTGGTGCTCCGCGCGGATCTTCTGGCCGAGGGCGAGGCCCCAGGCGGAGTGGACGCGGCCGCCGAAGGGCGAGAGGACGCAGAGCCGCCAGTCGCCGATCTCGTCGCGGAAGCGCTCGACCACGATCGTCTCATCGGAGGGCACGACCCGGGTCGCCGTCTGCTGCTCGCGCAGGTAGGCGACGAGGTTCTCGGCGGCGCGGCGGTCGAGGTCGTACTCCTTCGCCAGTTCCTTCGGGTCGCGTGAGACCGCCTCGCGCGAGAAGGCCCCGATCGCCCTGCCCAGCTCGGCCGGGCGGCCGATCCCGTCGCCCTTCCAGAACGGCACCGCGCCGGGCAGCCCGGGCGCTGGGGTGACGATGACGCGGTCGCGGGTGATCTCCTCGATCCGCCAGGTCGTCGCGCCGAGCAGGAAGGTCTGGCCGGCCCGCGCCTCGTAGACCATCTCCTCGTCGAGCTCGCCGACGCGCCGGCCGTCGGGCAGGTGGACGCCGTAGAGGCCGCGATCGGGGATCGTGCCGGCGTTGGTGACGACGAGCTGACGAGCGCCTTTGCGCCCGTGCATCGTGCCGCGCGTGCGGTCCCAGACGATCCGCGGGCGCAGCTCGGCGAAGCGGTCGGAGGGGTAGCGGCCGTCGAGCATGTCGAGCACGTTCTCGAGCTGTTCGCGCGAGAGTTCGCCGAAGGGCTCGGTCGCGGTGACGACGCGCTCGACCTCGTCGATCTCCCACTCGTCCAGCGCCGCCATCGAGACCAGGTGCTGGGCGAGGACGTCGAGGGGGTTCTGCGGGATCACCGTCTCCTCGATCGCGCCTTCGCGCATCCGGCGGGCGACCACGGCGCACTCGAGCAGGTCGGCGCGGAACTTGGGAAAGATCCGGCCGCGGCTGACCTCGCCCAACGAGTGCCCTGCCCGGCCGACCCGCTGCAGGCCGCGGCTGACCGACTTCGGCGACTCGACCTGGATCACCAGGTCGACGGCGCCCATGTCTATTCCCAGCTCCAGGGACGACGTGGCGACGAGGCAGGGAAGCTGCCCGGACTTGAGCATCTCCTCGACTACGAGGCGCTCTTCGTGGGACAGCGATCCGTGGTGAGCGCGGGCGATCTCCGCGACTTGGGGGGGAGTGGGGTCGGGTCCGTCAGGCTCGCGTTCGCGAGGAGTTCCTGACGGACCCGACCCCACTCCCCCCTGCTCGGTTGCTGGCAGCTCAAGCTCGGGTTCTTCCGCCGCAAGCTCGTTCAAGCGCTTCGCCAAACGCTCGGCAGCTCTCCTCGCGTTGACGAAGATGATCGTCGAGTTGTGTTCGCGGACGAGCTTCAGCAGCTCGGGGTAGATCGCGGGCCAGATCGAGCGGACGTGAGCTAGCGGCTCCCCCTCCGTGGGATTGCCGTCGGCGTTGGGAAAGCTGGGAGCTCCCGGTTCGCTCATGTCCTCCACAGGGACGACGATCTCGAGATCCAGCTCCTTAGCCACCCCCGCATCCACAATCTCGCAATCTCTTTTAGGACCGACCAGGAAACGCGCAATCCGCTCCAAAGGCCGCTGGGTCGCCGAGAGACCGATCCGCTGGATCCCCAGCGCCCCTCCCGCGGGTGGCGAGGAGGAGGGGGTGTCCGGCGCAGCGCGGCGTCCTGTTCCTCGCCCTTCCTGCTCCAAGAGAGCTGCATCGCCGTCCGGCGAGGAACCCAGCGCGGAGCCGGACACCCCCTCCTCCTCGCCAGGACCCGCGGCTGAGGCCGCATGGTCCTTCACCAAATGGTCCAACCGCTCCAACGTAAGCGCCAGATGCGACCCACGCTTGCTCTGGGCGACCGCGTGAATCTCGTCGACGATCACGGCCTCGACTCCGGTGAGGATCTCGCGCGCGCCTGAGGAGAGGATCAGGTAGAGCGACTCGGGGGTGGTGATGAGGATGTCGGGCGGCGTTTTGCGCATCGCCCGCCGCTCTTTCTGGCTGGTGTCGCCGGTGCGCAGGCCGACCGAGATGTCGGCCCCGATCCCGCGCAGCGGCGCCCGCAGGTTGCGCTCGATGTCGTAGGAGAGCGCCTTCAAAGGCGACACATAAACGATCCGCACCCCACTCCCAAGGGGCCGATGGGCCGATTTCACGCCTATATCACCGGAAATCGGCCCGTCGGCGGCGGTTCGGGAGAGCTTGTCTATGCCCCAGAGGAAGGCGGCGAGCGTCTTGCCGGAGCCGGTCGGGGCGCAGATCAGCGTGTTGGCGCCGCCGGCGATCGCCTTCCAGCCACCCGCCTGGGCAGGCGTCGGCCCCTCGAAGGAGGACTCGAACCAGCGCCTGACCGGGGTGCTGAACGGCGTCAGCGGGTCAGTCTTCACGCTTGCTTTCGGGCGGGTGCTCAACCCACCGATCTTACGCCGGTGAGGTTACGGACGGCCGCCGGCGAACCGCACGTAGGCGTTCCAGGCCGGCTTTGGCTTGCCTTCGTGGAAGAGGCCGGAGCCACCGCAGAAATTGCACAGACCCGCGTAATCGCTGACCGAGAACCAGAAGACGCGCTGCAGATGCCATTTGCGCTGGTTCGCGGTCAGGATCCGGAAGGCCCCCCTCAATTCCCGCGCCTGGCCGGCGACGCCTTTGGCGAAGCTGTTGTGCGGCTGCGGAGGTTCAGAGCTCCAGCCCATCTCGGTGATGTAGAGGGCCTTGCCCGCGTCATGGCTGCGTGCCAGCGCCCGGCGCACTTCTTCGATCCGCCCGGGCAGGTTCTTGAAGCTGCCGGTGTACGGGTGCAGCGCGTAGCCGACGAACTTCGACTTGATCCCCGGGGTGCTCTTGTACATCTGTTCGAGGAATTCGGAGGCAAAGTAGGCCTGCCTCGGCCGCACGTGGAAGGTCGCCTCGATCGGCCGGGCGAAGAGCCCGGCGAGGACGAGCTTGGCTCCGGGATCGGCCTTCTTGGCCGCGGCGTAGGTGAGCTCGACGAGCTTGCCGTAGTCCGCCGGGTCGGGGCGCGCGACGAAGTACTTGAAGTTGGGCTCGTTCCAGACCTGCCAGGTGCGCAGTGGGCGCCGGGGCAGTTCGGGGTTTTCGGTCCAGAAGGTGCCCCGCGGCCCGTAGCGCAGGATCGCCTGCGTGACGAACTGCTTCCAGCCCGAGCGCTGCCTGCCGTTGCGGACCGGCAAGGTCCTCGGACTGCCGAAGCGCCGGTCGACCGGCACGGCCCAGCTGGGGGCGGTGGAGAGGAACGGGAAGACTTCGATCCGGGCTTTGACGGCGGATGCGATGAACGAGTCGGTGCTGGACCAGTCGTAGCCGCCGCGCCTGGTGGGTTGGATCGAGCCCCAGGAGACCGGGACCCGGACGCTGTCGACGCCCCCCCGTTTCAGCCGCTGCAGCTGTTCGACGTCCGGCGCGACCTGCGGCACGACGCCCCAGAAGTTCGCCGGCAGCGCCGAGGCGACAGCGGAGAACGCGAGTGCGCCGAGCATGGCGATCGCAAAAGAGGCGAGCCAAAGGCGAGCCCGCCGAGGAGGGCCGATCCGTAGCTGGGGCATCTGCCTAGCCCGCCTCGGACGTTACTGAGGAGTCGGAGGCGCCGGCAGGCCCACCCGTATCCGAGGTATCGCCGGCGGCAGCGCGGCGCCGCTTGATCATCACGTAGGCGATCGAGCCCCCGGCGAGCAGGACGATTGCGATCAAGATAGGTACCAGCGGCGAGGAGCCGCCGCTCTCGGAGCCCGGTTCGGCGCTGCTTCCCACGCCATTGCCGGAGCCGGCGGAGCCTTCCTGGCCGTTGCCTTGGCTACCCTGGCCGTTGCCGGTGGCGTTCGAGGCGCCCGACTTTGCCGATGAGCCATTCTGCCCACCAGACCCCTTCCCCGAGCCCTTGCCGCCCGACTTGGCGGGCGAGCCGATGCCCTTGGTCGACGAAGAGCTGCCGTGCAAGTTCGACTTGGTAGGAGTGCTGCCTCCGGTCGGCGTCGGCGGGGCGCTGGAATATTCGTAGCCTGCAGAGGAAGCCTGCGCGAGCACCGGCAGGCAGCAAAATGCAAGCAGAGCAAGCATTGACAGAGCGAGTATCGAGCGGCCCCGGGCGGGAGCCGAAACTTGGCGCGTCCCAAACATGGCGCGGTAGGTTAGAGCAAAGCGCGGCGCTACTTGCTCCGGTCGCCCTGATCGTTGGTCTGGCGCTTGCCGGAGGTGGCTTCGATGTCGGCGATCGGCATCTCGCCGGCCTCGCCGCGTGGTTGGTAGTGGTCGCCCTGATCCTGCTCGGCTTCGCCTCGCGCGCGGCGCTGGCCCGGCCGTTCTACTGGGCGACGGGGCTGATCCTCGGCTTTTCCCTGCTGTCTGCAATGTCATCCCTCTGGTCGGGTTCAGTGGAGTTGAGCGTGATCGAGGCGGACCGTGGCCTGGTCTACCTGGGCTTCTTCCTAGCCGCCTTCCTAATCGCCCAAACCGACCAAAGGCGCCAACGTTTCGCTGAAGGCCTGGCAATTTCGCTCGCGCTCGTCGCTCTGCTCGCCCTGGTCAGCCGCCTGCTGCCGCACGTGCTGACGGTCGACGCCTCGTTCAACACCACCGCGCGCCTGGCCTATCCGCTCGGCTACTGGAACGCCGACGGCGCCGCCTTTGGCATCGCGGCGGTGCTGCTGCTCTGGAGCAGCCGCCACGCGGCCTGGACCGGCCTGCGCCGGCTCTCGGCGGCGCTGCTGCCGGCCGTACTCCTGGCTCTCTACCTCACCTACTCGCGCGGCGGGCTGCTGACGCTCGCGATCGCCGTCGTCTGCACGCTGGCGCTGTCCCGGGACCGCCTCTGGCTCTTCGGCACCCTGGCGGTCGGCGCGATCGGGGCATTGCCCGCCATCCTCGCCGTGCAGGCGCGCCGCAGCCTCGCCGACAACATCGCCAACCAGGCGGCCGTGGACCAGGGGCTGACCGTCCTCGTGATCCTCCTGGCGGGCACCGCCGTCGCCCTGGCCCTGTTCGCGGCGCTGCGCTGGGCCGAGCGGCGCGATGGGCGGCTGACCGGCCGCGCCGTGGAGCTCTCCCGCAATCCGGCCCTGCTGCGCGGCGTCGCCGCGGCCGCCGCGGTGATCGCGATCGGCCTGGCGATCGCGATCGGTGGCCGCGCCTGGGACCAGTTCTCGAGCTCCGACGTCCAGTTCCCGAACCAGCCCGAGCAGCACTTCTCCCAGTTCAGCGGCGCCGGTCGCCACGACTTCTACCGCGTCGCGATCGACACCTTCGGGGAAAAGCCCCTGCTCGGAAGCGGTGCCGGCACCTACCAGTTCGTCTGGAACGAGAAGCGTTCGATCGCCCAGCCCGTGCACAACGCCCACTCTCTCTATCTGGAGTCCTTCGCCGAGCTCGGCGTGGTCGGCGGCCTGCTCGTCCTGGCGCTCGTCGGCGTGCTGCTCTGGACCGGGTTCGCCGCCTGGCGCGATGCGCCGCACCCGCAGCGAGAGCGCTACGCGGCGCTCTTCGCCGCGACCCTCGCCTTCGCGGTCAGCGCCGGGCTCGACTGGTTCTGGGAACTGCCGGGGCTCGGCGGCGTCTTCTTCCTCGCCTCGGGGGTGCTCGTGGCGGCGCGCTGCGCGCAGCTGTCCGCGGCGCCGGATCCCGGCCTCCTCGCCCGTGGCGAAGACCGCCGCTTCGGGCTCGCCGTCGCCGGCCTGGCGATCGCCTGGATCGCCGCGGTCGCCCTGATCGGCCCCCTGCTGGTCGACCGCGAGATAAACGCCAGCCAGAGCGCCGCCGCGGACGGCGACCTGACCAGCGCCATAGGCCACGCCAAGACGGCCCGCTCGATCGAGCCGTTCGCCGCCTCGCCATACGTCCAGCTCGGGCTCCTGGCCGAGAGCCAGGGCGACTACGCGACCGCGGCCGAACGGCTGACGCAAGCGATCGACCGCGAAGACCGCAACTGGCAGCTCTACTACCTACGCTCTAGAGTCGAGGAAGAGGCGGGCGACCGGGCGGCGGCCAGAGCCGATCTCGACCACGCCCGCCGCCTGAATCCGCTGGAAAAGTGCCTCCGCGGAAGACCGAGCTGTGGGTGATCCCACGATGACGACCAAAGCGCAGGAGACCGCATCGCGCATGGCCTCGCCGGCGCAGCCGTCGGGATCGCAGCCGCGCGGCGGCAGGACCGAGCGGGCGACGCGACTGGGGTTGACCGGGCCCAGCGGGGCGCGGCGACGCGGCTCGCTGCTGAGGCGGATGCTGGCGACGGGGGACTGGCTGACGATGGTGGCGACGCTCTGCATCGTCACCGCGGTCAGCCCGCAGACTGATGTCGGCACGCTCTTCTGGGCGACGATGTTCAGCCCGGTCTGGATCCTCGTGCTGAAGTTGCACGGCCTCTACGACAACGACCACCGCCGCATCCGCCACAGCACCCTCGACGAGATCTCCAGCCTGATCTCGGCCGCCGCGCTGGGCACGCTGGCGCTGGACGGGCTGCTGGCGCTGAGCCCGGTCGGGCCGCTGCCGGCCCCCAGCGCGATCGCCGTCGGGCTCGGGGCCCTCGCCGGCGCCTTCGCCTCGCGCGCCATCCTGCGCTTCTTCTGGCACCGCCTGGCCGGGGCCGCGACCGGGATCGTGATCGGGCCGGCGGCGGCGGTCGCGGTGGTCGCGCGGCGGGTCGCCACCCACCCCGAGACCCGCCTGCACCTGGTCGGCTACCTGGCGCCACGCGGAGACGACGCGGCGGCGATGGGCGGGCTGCCCCGCCTCGGCTCGACGGTCGACATCTCCCGCGTCGCCAGCGATCACGAGGTCGAGCGGGTGATCGTGACCGAGCAGGAGATGAGCGAGGCCGCGGCGGAGCGGCTGATCGAGCAGTGCAAGGCGGCCGGCCTGGCGCTCACCTTCCTGCCCCAGCACTTCGGCCTGCTCGGCCCCGGGATCGAGCTGAACCGGCTCGCCGAGCTGCCCGTGCTCGACTTCCGCTTCTCCGACCCGCCGCGCTCGACCGAAGCGCTGAAGCGGATCATGGACGTGACGATCAGCGGCTTCATGCTGGTGCTCCTCTCCCCCGTGCTGCTAGTCAGCGCCCTGCTGATCCTGCTCGACTCCGGCCGCCCGGTCCTCTTTCGCCAGCGGCGGGCGGGCAAGGACGGCAAGCCCTTCACCGTCCTCAAGTTCCGCACGATGGTGCCGGGGGCCGAGGAGCAGCTCGGCGAACTGGTCGACCTCGAGAAGCTCAAGGAGCCCGCCTTCAAGATTGCCGACGACCCGCGCGTGACGCGCGCCGGCCGCATGCTGCGCCGCTTCAGCCTCGACGAGCTGCCGCAGTTCGTCAACGTCCTGCGCGGCGACATGTCGCTGGTCGGGCCGCGGCCCGAGGAGGAAGCCGTGGTCGCCCTCTATGACGAGCGCCAGCGGATCCGCCTCGCGGTCAAGCCGGGCATGACGGGGCCGATGCAGGTCTACGGCCGCGCCGATCTGACCTTCGAGGAGCGGCTGGCGATGGAGCGCGACTACCTCGACAACATCTCGGTCGCCGGCGACCTGGCGATCCTCTTGCGCACCCCCGCCGCGATCGTGCGCGGCGAGGGGTCTCACTGAGGCCGGCTGGCGAGATTCCGATCCACACCTTCGCGCTGAGCGAGCTGGCGGCGAGCGTGAGCCGCGAGATCGGTGACTGAGGTTAAAGCTGAGTCGCGATCAGGCCTATCAGCGCGGCGAGCATCATCCCGCAGAACTGAACCATCAGCCGATGAATGCGTTCGAAGCGCTCGTCGACGCGTTCGAAGCGCTCGTCGATACGTTCGAAGCGGTCATCGACGCGATCGAAACCGGCTCTCGTCTCCCGTCGCTGCTCGCGCAACTCGGCATCGACGCGCTTGAAGCCCCTCTCCATCTGAGCGCCCAGGTCGTCGACCTTGGCGCTCAGGGCGCCCAGTCTGTCGTCGCTCCGGTTCTCGAGCATCACGGGCATGATTGCACCGTAAAGGTTTCGGCGGCGGCTGGGCCGTGCGTCGCGGTGGTCAGGTTGCTCACAGGCATCGCAGAACCCAAGGCTGCGACACGCCAAACTCTCCCCCCTCCGGGACGAAAAGCCCGAGGAACCGACCGCAACGTCCGCGTTTTTCGCCGGCGACCTGGCGATCCTGCTCCGCACCCCCGCCACGATCATGCGCGGCGGGGGCTCGCATTAGGCCCCCTAAATCCAAAAGCAATTTTTGAAATAGGTAGCCTTTTTCCAAAGCATGTTGCACGTCTGGCGCACGCGCAGATCGGGGAGATCGACTTCGTCTGCGGCACGCACGACAGTCTGGCCGCCGTCGAGGTCAAGTACCAGGCGAATCCAAATCGGCGGACGGCGGCCGGAATCGCGCGCGCGTTCCCGGGCCGGCCGGCTGCCCTGGTGACCATCGACAGCCTCGAGCAGCGCGCCGACGCGGACCTGATCCCAGCTCACCTGTTCCTCTGGGCGCTGGGCTGACGATCCTGCGCGGCGAGGGCTCGCACTGAGACTCGGCTAGGCCCACAGCCCGCTGATCGGGACGGCCCAGATGCGGTCGCTCAGCGGAATCGTCTGCCGGCCGGTATAGAGGATGACCCCCGCCTTGAAGCGGTCGCCGTGCTTTTCGCGCATGGCCCCGATCACCCGCCAGTCGCGCTCCCTGATCGAGGCCCTGGCTTTGACCTCCACGGCCGCCAAGTCGCCCGACTGTGCTTCGAGGACGATGTCGATCTCCTCATCGCGCGCGCGATAGTGCCGCAGGGTGGAACCCTCCTCGGCCCAACTCTGGTGCTTGAGGATCTCGGTTCCGCAGAAGGTCTCCAACGCATAGCCGGTCACCTGATCGTCCTTGGCAAGCCGCTTCTCGTCCACCCCGAGCTGCTGGGTAAGAAGGCCCGTGTCAGCCAGGTACAGCTTTGGCGCATGCAGCTCGCGGGAGCGTAGGCCGGGCCGCCACGCGGGAACCACGTGGATCAAGAAGACGGTGCGGAGCAACTCGACGTAGGACCGGACCGTCTTGTCGGAGATCTGCAAGTCGCCGGCCAGCTTCCGGAAGTCGAGGATCTTCGCCGAGTGCGAAGCGAGCAGACGCAACAGTCTGGGCATCTCGGAGAGCTTCTGAGCCGACCCGATGTCCCGTAAATCTCGCTCGACGATGCTCTGGACATAGTCGCGATACCAGGCACGCCGCTGTCGCTCGGGCAAGCGATGGACAGCGGGATAGCCGCCTCGCGCCGCGAGCTCGGTAAAGGCTTCGCGGCCCACGGGGGCGCCGGTCACGTGGGGCGGACTGCCGGCAAACAGGCGATCGACGAAATTGCCGGTGCTCCCGTGAATCTCGGACTGGGCGAGAGGCCAGAGCTCAATCCGGCGCATCCGACCCGCAAGCGACTCCGAGATCTTCGGAGCCGTGAGGATGTTCGCCGAGCCCGTCAGCAGGAACTTGCCGGGTGTCGGATCGTCGTCCACAGCCCGCTTGATCGCAGGCAAGAGCTCAGGAACCAGCTGGACCTCATCGATCATCGCCGGACCGCGCAATCCGGCAATGAAGCCATGGGGATCGACGGTAGCCGCCTCCCGGCTCACCTGATCGTCCAGCGTGACGACCGTCGCAGGGTAATCACTGCCCACAACCTGTCGAGCGAGGGTGCTCTTGCCCACTTGCCGAGCCCCCTGCACGAACACGACTCGGCTATAGGCAAGCGCATCGACTATGAGCGGGCGGGCGCTTCGCTCGATCAGCATGGGCCTGGTAGATGCGGAATTGGCCTGCGGCATATGCGGAACACTGTAGCGGCATATGCGGATTTTGACTGCGGCATATGCGGATTCCGCCTGCCCTGGTGACCATCGACAGCCTCGAGCAGCGCGCCGACGCGGACCTGTTCCCGGCCCACCTGTTCCTCTGTAGCGCTGGGCTGACGACGGCCATTCCCATTGCGATTGCGAGATCGGTGACTGAGGTTAAAGCTGAGTCGCGATCAGGCCTATCAGCGCGGCGAGCATCATCCCGCAGAACTGAACCATCAGCCGATGAATGCGTTCGAAGCGCTCGTCGACGCGTTCGAAGCGCTCGTCGATACGTTCGAAGCGGTCATCGACGCGATCGAAACCGGCTCTCGTCTCCCGTCGCTGCTCGCGCAACTCGGCATCGACGCGCTTGAAGCCCCTCTCCATCTGAGCGCCCAGGTCGTCGACCTTGGCGCTCAGGGCGCCCAGTCTGTCGTCGCTCCTGTTCTCAAGCATCACGGGCATGATTGCACCGTAAAGGTTTCGGCGGCGGCTGGGCCGTGCGTCGCGGTGGTCAGGTTGCTCACAGGCATCGCAGAACCCAAGGCTGCGACACGCCAAACTCTCCCCCCTCCGGGACGAAAAGCCCGAGGAACCGACCGCAACGTCCGCGTTTTTCGCCGGCGACCTGGCGATCCTGCTCCACGCCCCGCGGCGATCGCGCGGCGAGGGGAAACAATCCCGCTCTCGGACCCACCGTAAGCACGCCGTTGTATCTCGTGCCAACGCGGAATGCGGGTGGCACAGCTACGCAAGACCCGCGCCCAGAGCATCTCCTCGGGCGGGTCGCGGCGGCGCCATCAGGGCGGGTCAAAGATCGCGCCGAGGATGCCATCCATCCATGACGTAGCCGGCCTCGGTCGCCTCATGCGTCCGAGCCAACGACGCACGCTCCCCTCAGTTAGTGCCCGTCCGCGCGCAGGGTTCAGCTGAGTATCACGACACCTCTTGGAGGAACGTGTCGTAGTCGCGGATGTAGTCGTCGGGATCGTACGGGTGCGACGCGAGGACCAGGAGAACGGCGTCCTCCTCATACCGGAACTGACTGCCCCATATACGGGGAGGCACGTAAATCCCCGCGGTCGGATCGTCTAGCACCGCTTCGGCGCGCCGCTTGCCATCGTCGACGGCGACGTTGACGCGACCATGTACGCAGACAAGGAACTGGTGGCAGACGCGGTGAGCGTGCTCCCCCCTGACCTCGCGGCTGGGCACGTCGAAGACCAGGAACCACCGCTTCGGCGTAAACGGGATCGCATCACTGGGCATTTCGCCGGCCGTCAGGCGGCCACGCAGATCCGAGAATGCGGAGAACCTCTGTAGGTGGACACCGCCGACGGCGAGGGGCGTGGACTGCGCCTCCACCGGAGGGCGCTCGGCCTCCGCCGCCCCGGCGGTCGAAGACTCCGTGTAGCCCTTGATGCGAGCCGGATTGCCGACGACCACCGCATGTGCGGGCACCGAGCGGGTCACAACCGCGCCCGCGCCGACCATCGCTCCGGCGCCGATCTCTAGTCCGGGCAGAATCGTCGCATTGGCGCCGATCGACGCGCCAAGGCGAACGATCGTACGCGGGTACTCATCCAGGTATTGACGGCTGCGCGGCAACGGATCGTTGGTGAAGGTCGCGTTGGGTCCCACGAAGACGTCATCCTCTAATTCCACGCCCGTCCAGAGCTGCACGCCGCACTTGACCGTAACTCGGTCGCCGACCACCGCCCCGCCCTCGACAAAGACGCCGTCACAGATATTGCAATCCGTGCCGACCTTCGCGCCACTCAACACATGCGCAAACGCCCATATGCGAGTTCGCGAACCAACCTCGGTGCTCTCGCAGAGAGCCTCGTCGTGTACGAAGACGTCAGCCATCGCCAATCCTTTGAGAGAACTCAGTCACTCCGCGAACAATCGCGCCGGGGCGGCCCTTGGCAGTGTCATAGGCGCGCCACACATATGAGCCGACGATGCCGAGCCCGACCATATTGAGACTGCCGAAGAAGACGATGACGAGGATCGTCGCGGTATAGCCAGGCACGGGAACGGTACCGAGAACGCGGGCAATCAGCGCCAGGGCGGCGACCGCCGCGCCCAGCGCGAGTCCCAATAGCCCCGCCAGCCAAAGGATGCGCACGGGAAGGTCGGTGAACGCAAAGACGCTGTCGCTCAGATAGCGCAACTTGCGCCGCAGCGTCCAGCCGCTCGGACTGGCGCTCGGCAGGCGGTCATACGAGACGAGCCGACGGCGAAAGCCGACCCAAAAGAGCTGGGCGACAAGGGACGTATGGACAGGCTCGAGCGAGCAGATGACGTCTCGGACCTCGGCAGTGCAGGCGAACACGTCGGCCCCCCCTGCCGGGATCTCACTCATGACGAAGCGCCTATAAAGACGCCAGTAGAGACCAGAGAACGCGTCGCCGCGATCGTCGCGACTCGAGCGCTCACCGGCGACCACGTCAACATCCTCGTGTTGAAGCCGGCGCAGAAACTCGACCACCAGCGAGGGCGGCTCCTGGCCGTCGGCGGCCATCACCGCGATGCAATTGCCCTGGGCCAGGCTCAGGCCGGTTCGGATCGCCGCAAACGACCCGAAGTTGCGTGAGTGCTCCACCACCCGAGCCGCGAGGCGCCGGTCGTCCAGGCCGGCGACCAGGCGGTCATGGGAGTCGTCCGGACTGCCGTCGACGACGAAAATCGCCTCAAGGGCCCCATCCACCTGTCGCTCGATTTCCTCGATCGCGTCGAGGAGCGCCGGAATTTCTTCGCCGTTGCGAAAAACCGGCACAACCAGTGAGTTCGACGGGCCGCTCAAGCGCAAACCTCCCGGCATGCCTCGACGACCGCCTCGACCTCGTCGTCGCTGAGATATGGATGGATCGGCAGAGACAGCTCACGAGCGGCGAGACGCCGGGCGACCGGAAGCCCGTCCGCTGCAGTTCCGATACCGGCCGCTGCGGGTTGGTCGGGGCAGACGAACGGGTAATGCCGTCCCAATGAGATGCCCCGTTGCTCGAGCGCGGCGGCAACCGTCGCCGGCTCACCCTCGACGACCTCAACGGGGAAGAGATGGTGAGCAGAGAGGCCGGCCCGCGGGCCGATCGGCCGCAGCGGTCCCACGCCGAGCCCGTCGCTATAGCGCGAGGCGATTTCCCGGCGTCGCGAAAGCGCCCGATCCAACCTAGGCAGGAACGCCGATCGAAGCAGCGCCGCTTGCAGCTCGTCGAGGCGGCTGTTGAGCCCAAACTCAGCGTGCTCGTAGCGACTCCGCTGGCCATAGTTTCGCAGTGTGCGAGCGCGCTCTGCGACTGCCGCGTCAGGGGTCAGCAGCGCCCCCCCGTCGCCCATGGCTCCGAGGTTCTTGGTCGGATAGAAGCTCGTGCTGGCGGCGATCCCCGCGGTCCCGGTTGCACGTCCGTCGCGCTCCGCCCCTGCCGACTGCGCGCAGTCCTCGATCAGGGCCACCCCGTGCCCGGCGGCGAGGCGCTCAAGGCGGGTGAGATCCAACGGATGGCCGTACAGATGGACCGGCAGGATGGCGGCGATCGAGGGATCGGCGCGCAGCACGCACTCTGCCCGATCGAGGTCGAGGCCGCCGGACTCGTCGACATCTGACCAGACCGGTTCGCATCCGGCGCGGACGATCGCCAGGCTGGTGGCGAAGGCGGTCAACGGGGTCGTGAGGATCCGCGCACCGGGGCCGATGTCGGCACAACGAATCGCGATCTCGAGCGCGTCCAAGCCACTGGCGACGCCCACCGCGTGGGGAACGCCCCACCATGCCGCCAGCTCACACTCAAAGGTCTCGACCTCCTCTCCGAGGACCAGCCATCCGCTTCTCCCGACCCGATCCGCTGCGGCGAGGGCGTCCTCGCGGACCTCCTCCCACTGGCGCGCGAAGTCGTTTGCGGGAACTCTGAGCATTGGACGCTCAACCACCGCGCCAGCCTATCTACTGCGCACGAGAGACAGCCGTCCGGCGCGACTAGTTAACCTCCCCCGCCGATCCGCGACCCTCTCGCATGGCCAGAGCCACCACAAGCGTCAACCGCATAGCGTCCTCCGTGGCGGCGGGTATACGCACACACCTACAGGGCAACCCACGCGAGTTCGCCTTACTGGCAGTCGTACTCGCTGTGATCGCCGCGCTCCTGTATGCGCCAAACGCCATCCACGGCGGCTTTCTCAGCGACGCTTGGAGCAACCTCGCTCTCTACGAGTTCGCTCCCGTGCATGGCTTTGGACATGTCCTTTCCTACTTTCTCGAACAGCCGAACATCGCGCCTCGACCGCTCCAGGGCGCCTATCTCCTCATTCTGTCCGAAGTCTTCGGGGTTCACGTCGGCCTTTGGCTGACCTGGCAAAACGCAACCTTTGTCGGCATGGCGCTGATGCTCTTCCTCCTACTGCGCAGACTTTCGGTGGGAGCGTTCGATGCAGCCTCCATTGCGGTCCTGCTGCTCGTCTTCCCCGCGGTCAACTCATTGCACTTTTGGACGGCGATGATCTGGGCACCCCTCTCGATTGGGATGGCTCTACTTGGATTCATCCTGGCTCTTGCCGCCTTCGACGCTAAGAACAGGCGCGCCCAGCTCCTCCTTCACGCGACCTCGTTGCTTCTGTTCGTCGCAAGCCTCCTGCTCTACGAGGTGACGCTGCTGATTATGCTCGCGTCGGTCCTGCTTTATCGGCTGAGAGTCCCGTGGCGGACGGCCGCCCTACGATGGGCGGTGGACTGCATAATCCTGATCTCGCTGGTGTTGACCGTAACGCTCGCCTCCTCTGCGGGCCACCAGGAAACGGAAGCGGGCCTGTATGCGCACGCCTCGGTGATCTTCACCTCCGCTCGGCTGCTCTTCACCACGATGGTGCTGCCTTTCGGAACCGACAGCTGGTACGTCGTCGGACTGCTCGCACTCATACCGGCAACGGCATTGCTGGTTCATATACGACTTCCGGCTTTTGATCCGACCCGGCGCGTCCTGACGCGCTGGCTGGTCGTCCTCGCGGGAGGCCTTCTCGTCGTCGCCCTGGGGTACGCGATGTACGTACCGGGAACCGACTACTACAACCCGGTGGCGCCGGGCGTGGGCGACAGAATCAACGCCGTGGCCAGCATAGGGTGGGTGCTCATCGTCTACTCGCTGGCAGCGCTCTCCGCAACCGTGGCTTTTCGTGGGCTTCCAAAGGGCCGCATGCTGAGTTCCGCGGGAGCAGCCCTCGCCTGTGCCCTCATCGCCATTGGCTGGGTCAGAGTAGTGAATGGTTACTCGGATGCCTTTGTCCGCGCCTATGATGAAGATGTGCGTGTTCTAAGTGTGGTCAGGGAGACCATTCCGACACCGCTGCATGGCAGCACGATCTGGACCTTCGGGCAGCCAGTGGAGATCCGTACGGGCGTTCCTGTCTTTGGCAACACCTGGGACATGACCGGCAGCGTTCAGCTTACGTATGACGACCCCACTCTGACCAGTCTCGTTGCCGACGAAGGCACGACTTTCCAATGCACCCGAACGGGCATCGTCCCCGGCGGTGTCTACGCAGTCGAAGGAAAGCCGGACCCTACGTACTCCTCAAAGTACGGCCAAACCTATTTCGTCGACACGACCGACGGCCGAGCCAGGCTGATTCGCAATCGGACGCAGTGTCGCAATTTGAGTCACCGCTTTCCCCTCTCACCGCCCCTACCGCCGGCCTGATCCGTGCGCCGCCCGCGCCTACTCCGACCGCTACCCTTGCCATCCATGGCTGCCCCTCCCACGGTCGTCGTCCACCTCGCAGGCAGCCCAGGGGAGGCCGCCAGCTGCCTGCGATCCGTCGCGGCCCTTATCCCGACGCCGAAGCACGAGACGATCGTCGTCGACGACGCGACGGTGGGCCTCGATGAGTTGCTCGAAGACCTCCCGGGCGACACCAGCCTGATCCGCAACGAAAGCCGCGCGGGGCTCGTGAGCTGCGCGAGGGGAGCGGCCGCCCAGGTAAAAGGGGAGATCGTTGTGCTGCTCAGTGGCGCGGCGGAGCTCGATCCGGCGGCGCTCGGCCCACTCGTCGCCGCTCTCGACGATCCGGGAATCGCGGCGGCCGCGGCGAGCCTGCCGCTACGACCCGACAGCCACCCGATCTGCACGCACGCGCTGGCCTTGAGGCAAAAGGAGGCGTTGGCCCTCGGGACGACCGGCGCAGAGCCTGGGTCCGAGCTGGCAGCGATCTGCATGGAGCTCGCCTCGAACGGCCGCAAGGTAGTGACTGTCGCGGGCAGCGTCGCTCGCCCGGCGCGACCGAGAGACTCCCTGACCCGGGCTGCCCTTGGAGCCTCGCCGGAGGTAACGGTAGTGATCCCCACCCTTGACGCCGCGTCCGAGCGCGTAGGCAGATGCGTACGCGCAGTGCAGACCCGAACCGAGGTGCCGCACCAGATCGTCCTGGTCGACAACGGAGCGCCACCGCAGGGATTCACCGCTCCGGTCAATGCGGGGCTGAGGGCCGTCGAAACCCCCTACGCGGTCGTGATGAACGACGACGTGGAGCCGCAATCCGGATGGTGGCCACCGCTGAAGGAGGCTCTCGACCATGGCGCCGCCGTCACTTTTCCCCTGACCGAGGGAACCTGGTTCCGCACCGACTTCTCGGCGTGGTGCTTCGCCCTCAGCCGGGCCACCCTGGACGAGATGTCGCACGCCCCCGGCGAGTTCTTCGACCCCGCATTCCGCGTCTGGTACCAGGACACCGACCTCCTCACCCGCCTTCGCGCCATCAGCCGCCCACCGCGGCTCGTCCGGGATTCGCGGGTCCGCCACGGCCTCTCGAAGACGGTGGAGAGCGACGACCCGGAGCTGCGCGCCTGGGTCGACAGCGCGATCGAAGGGGATCGGAAGGCTTTCGAGCTGAAGCATCCCTCCATTCGCGTCCACACTGACGCTTAGTTCATTGGGCCTCTTGATGCGAACCGGCCCGCCAACTGAATGCCCTCAACAACAAACCGGACAGATGCAGTACCGCAGCAAGGCACACCAGCATGGGAATCGACACGACCCGGTCCACGGATGAAGCAAGGTGCCATTCCAGATCGTGGGGGCTAATCCAGTAACTCCAGACAAATAAGGCCCAGGTCAGAAGAAAGCACCCCAGATAGAAGGCGGCAACCCGTCTGCCCACCCCGGATACAAGAGACGCAATAACCACAAGCGCCGCAAGCGGTAAGAGATAGAGCCAGCGTTCCTGATCGGCGAACTGACCGTTGATCGCCGCAATCGCCGGTCCTACGCGGTCTATGCGATCAAGCAGGTAGCCGGGATTCAATCCCTTCGCCACCGGCATGTCGCCTTCGATTCCGTGCGCCGCCAGCCAGATGCGCCACGGGAGGAATGCAACGATGACCGCGCCCGCAGCACCAGCGTAGGCCCTCACGTTCAGCCCACGCGCCAGAACGATCACACCGCCTACGAGCAGCACCGCTAGGGTCGCGGCCAGCCCCTCGTTCTTCATGTTGGCGGTTGCAGCCAGCATGATCGCAGCCAGCGGTAAAAGGCCCGTTTCCTGCTTGGCGATCCACAACCCCAGGGCCATGACGCCGACGCAGGCAAAAAGAGCCATCGGCACATCCGCGTAGCCGTCGCGCAGCTGAGCGGATATGCCTGGGGCCGTCAGGGCCAAAAGGAGAATCGGCGCCCAGATCACGGGACGCACGCGCTCGCGAAGTAGGTAGGCCAACCCCCAGATAGACGCGACGAGCAGGAGCCAGATGTGCCTGAGAATGGCCTGAATATCGAAGACTCCAGCCGCTCGAAAGTGGAGTGACTCCCAAACCGGGTACGCCAGCGGGTAGTCAAGATGGGAAGACGAATAGCTTTGATTCGTAAAGAAGCCGTTGAATAGAGAGTCATGAAGAGTCAGGACCTGCGCCTTGCGGGCCCATATAGCCCACGAGTCCCAAGCGACGAGCGAGCTTTCGAACACGCCGAGCATGCCGATCACTGAGTAAACCCCGAAGAGGGCGACGAAAACGACTATCACCCAGGTTTCCGCCGGCCAGGTTCGCCAAGATCTTAACCACCGCCACGCAGCCGACGTCTGTGGCGCCGCGATACGAGAATGACGTCCGGCAAATCCCCCAGTTACTACGCATGCCAACACAACCATAAAAAAGGTGACCAGGGTGACGGGGACGCCAATCACCAGTAAGGCGACAAGCACGACTGGAACGAGGGCAGCACCGGTCATATAGGCCAGTCCCAGTGCGGCGAGCATCGAAAACCCCCGCAGCGGAACGAGACCAATCCCGACGAGGATCCACAGGCCGGCGACTGCAAGCAACGCGTCGACACCGAAGGACGCGACGTCAGCTTGCATGGCGGCTCCTCGCGATCGCGAAACCGGGTCTATAGACGTCGAGTTCAGCTAATCCGGCGTACTCCTTTGGATTGACTTCGTAGAAGACGACCCAATCGCCCGCCCCCGCCGGTTCGACCGCTACATGCGGTGCCAACTGGAAGAGCGCCCACTGTTGCAGCGAGCCAGCGTCTTCGGAGTCGTTGATCACGAAGCCAAACGTTTCTTCATCAGCCAGGTGTCGCCCAGCCCATGCCAGGAAGTCAACATCCGCGTTGATGCCGATGCCGTTTCCCAGCCTCACATCCCGGGCAGTCAATTTCGCATTTGCCTCATGCGCGTCCAGCAGTTCGCTGATTTGGTCCCGGTAGATCGGCAAGGCGAGCAGACAGGCGGCGACCACCGGGACGACAGCGACGGCACCAACGGCCCGCCTGCCCTTAAGGCCTGCTTGCCGCACGAAGATGAGCACCAAGCTCCCAGCGGCCAGCGCCCCCGTAACCTGAATCGCCAGCCGCATGGAAGCGCATGCTATCTGCAGCTAGGCTACGCGGCCTCATGGCTGACCTATCGATCATCATGCCCGTCTTCAACGAGAAAAGGACGGTTGACACCGCCCTCGACCAGGTGCTAAGGACGAGCTACCCCGTGCAGGAGCTCGAGGTCGTGGTCGTAGACGACGGCTCAACGGACGGCACGGCCGAGTTGCTCGCAGCTCGGCCGTGCGATCCACGTGTCAAGGTCGTCTCACACACACAGAATGCAGGCAAGGGCGTCGCGGTGCAGACCGCGCTCGAGCATGCCAACGGCACCTTCGCCGCCATCATGGATGCTGATCTCGAGTACGATCCTGCTGATATATCCAAACTCTTGACGCCCATCCTCGCCGAGGAAGCGGACGTGGTCTTTGGAACTCGCGGATTTGAATCCCACTCTGCGTTCAGCTTCTGGTACGTGATGGGCAACAAAGGGGTCACGCTCGCCGCGAACCTCCTTTTCAACAGCTATCTCGGCGACATCATGACCTGTCATAAGGTGATGCGAACCGACATCTTCAGGTCGCTTGGCCTGCAATCGCGTGGATTCGATATCGAGCCCGAGATCGCCGGGAAGCTGCTTGCCAGCGGTCACCAGATCTACGAGGTGCCGATCCGTTATCAGGCCAGGGGACGAGCGGAAGGAAAGAAACTCACTGCCCTCGATGGCTTCCGCGTCCTGCGCAAACTTGTCGAATGCCGCTTGCAAGCCGGCGTACGGCTTCCCGGCCGGTCCCGCCACCATGCGAGCGACGCTTTTTGACCGGGGCGGATCGGGATTAGGCATCAGCCCACGGCACCGTGTACGTGAGTGCGGACGCCGCTGGCTACTCGCCCTCGCCTGTAGCGAGGATGAAGCCCAGAATCCCGTCAAATAGGTAGCCGAAGGCGACGGCTTCCTGCGAATTGCAGGTGACCAACTGATCGCCGGTTACGGGATGAGTGGTGCTGAACAGGGGACGGGCTCCCGGTGAGCCTTCTCTATTCAGCCACCCGAGCGTGACCCCTGGGTCGTCGCTCGCCCGGCGCCCGAGCCGATGCCGGACCAGGTTCCTCGCCCTCGCCCGCGGAGACCGATACGGGCCCGTGTCCGAAGCCGGGGACCTGGCCACCCAACGCGCCAGCTCGCGCGGATCTCGCGTCGCGCGCCCCGGGCGCGCAAGGTCGGTGGTCAACCGGCCGTCCTTACGCAGCCGCAACGCGATCCGATCGGTACCCGGAGAGGTGAACAGCGAGCCCACGGTGGCCATCGGTGATTCGCCATCGGAGGGATCGACCGAATAGAGGTGTTGCCCAGACTTGCCGTCGAGCCGCCGGTAAAGCGCGACGACCCTCGCCGCCGGCTCCGTGCGATCCCCGCGGGGCTGGAGCGGGAACGCCTGCACCCAGCCGAGGAGGGCAATCGGCCTGGCAACCCCGTACAGAGGATCTTCGGGACCCGCCACCAATACCCGCTCGCCGCTCTCCGGCATCTCACACAGTTCCAGGGACTCGCATAGGGGAAACGGCCGATCTTCGATGTAACCCAACGCCTGCCCTTCGGTCAACTCGTTCTGCTCGTCGCTCAACTCGAAGGTCCCCGCCCTCGCGACCAGTCTCTTCGTGCCCGGCAGGGAGAAGGCGCGCGTCACGCCCAGATCGAACTCCAAGCGGAATCCGGGAGGGGGATTGCGGTCGTTCGTGACCACTCTCGTCGGTTGGTGAAGGTGCATGTGACGACACAGCGGCCGGGTGTCGGGTGGCATCCACCCTGCCACGTCGTCCCGTCTCCGCCCCGCACTGGGCGTCAGCTTCTCGAGGTATCGAGACCCGCCAGGAAGGGACGGCGCCCAGCGAGCCTTGATCTCCGCCTCGTTGAGATAGAGGCTCGGGTGTCGAGCTTCGGCGTCCCGGTGGGGATCGCGCGGTCCGCAGTCGAGCGCCTGGAAGCGGCTGAATCCGCGCTTCCGGTAGAGAAACGTCGGGCCATCGGCGGGCTGGCCGCAGACGCCTCGAACTGCAAGTTGCAGGATCAGGTCCCAACTCTCGTGACCAGCGACCATGTCCTCTGAAAACGAGACTCCCGTTCCGTCGAACACGCGCGTGTCATACATGGATGGGGACGGGCAGATGTCGTTCTGCATCAGCAGCCAGAGGTTGTAGGGGGGCGTCTGCACATAGTCCGAGCGGCTACCGGTGTGCTTTGCGTGGGGATAGACGAAGCCGACATCCTCGGGTGCCTCCTCGAGCTTTGCGATCATGCTGTCCAGCGCCCCAGGCAGCAACTGGTCGTCTGCATCGATCCACAGCGCGTAGTTCGTATCGAAGACCTCGAGGGCTCGGTTGCGGGCGGCACTCGGACCGAGGTTGGCCGGCTGGCGCAGAACAGTGATGGACGGATCGGCCTCCCATCGCTCAAGCGCCTCAAGCGTCTCCGGATCGTCGGAGCCGTCGTCGACGATGACGATGTGCTTCGGACGCAGGAATTGAAGCTTGATCGAGTGGATGCACTCGTCGAGGTAGATGCCGTGCCGAAAGCAGGGCACGCCGACGCTGACGGTGCGCTCGGGCAGCGGGTTGCGCGGCAACCTCAGCGGCGCTCCGGTCGGTCCAGCAGCGGCTTTCTCATCGGACCTCGCGGCCCGTCGGGCAGCGCCCACCTGTCGGCCGGCCACCAGGCGCTCGAAGAGCTCGCCCTGGCGGAGGACCGCATCCCCGGGGTCAGAGGGCACAACCTCGATCCGGCTCTGCGGAATCACGTTCCCGGCCACTGCCTGCTTCGTCCGCTCATCGGGAACGAGAAAGGCGTCGACCAGATCCCCGTACCGCTGAGTCACGTAGCCCACGTAGCCTGCCGGACCGGGTTCGCCGTCGGCGAAATGCACGAGCACAGCCGGGGGGTCGGGTAGGCCCGCGATTTCGGGAAGGAGGTCGAAGCCAAGCCGCGAGCCGGCGACGCTCAACAGACCTATGCGGTGGCTCTCGATGAAGCTCAGGATGAGCTCCGGAAAGGCCGCACCGGTCGTCTGCTCGGGCAGGTTCAATATCTCCTCGGCTAGCGACTCAAGTTGATTCAAACGGCGGTTGGGCGAGGGCTCCGCGACGATCAGGTGGGCCGCCCACCGGGCCCTATCGAGACGGGCGAAGGAATCGATGGTCGCCCTGTCAAGGGCGCCGTCGTCCACACTCGGTCTGAGGTAGAGAATCTGGGCCCGATCGTCCCTCGCGGCTGCTTGCCGTCGGTCGCCGGCAGTCACGGGCCCGGTGCCCCGCTCGCGGCATCGCCGCTTGGCGGGTCGAAGATGGCTCCGAGAATGCCGTCCATGAGGTAGCCGTTGTCGGTCGCCTCCTGCGGGTACCGCGTCACCAGCTGATCTCCAGTCACGGGGTGGATGGTGCTGAAGAGAGTGCTGCAGCCGGAGATGTTCTCGCGACACAGGTACCCGAGGGTCTCGCCGTCGTTTCCGGCGAGGCGGCGGGCGCGGTGATGGAGCGTCAGGTGCCGCGCACGCGAGGCCACGCCCTTAATCCCGTCCGGGCTGCTACCGGCGCGAAGCGGTTCGACGATCCAGCGGGCGATCTTGCGCGGATCGCGGCTGGCGCGGCCGGGCAGGCAGAGCTCGCTGTCAAGCCGCCCGTCGGGGCGAAGCCGCAGGGCGATCATCTCCGGCCCTGGATAGCGGCGCAGGGAGCCTATATCGCCCTCCCCGGGGCGCTCATCGACGGCACCGACCGAGTAGCTGTGCCTCCAACCGCGAGCATCGGCCTGGCGCCGCAATGAGACAACGGCCCATGGTCCGGTGTGAAGGACCTCACTGGCGCGGGGCAAGATCGGGCAGGCCTCGATCCAACCGAGAGTCCCGAGCGGCTCGGAGCTGTGAAAAAGCGGATCGCCCCGCCCGGCGACGAGAGTCTCCTGTCCGGTCTCGGGGACGCGACGCAGCTCCAGGGGATCCATCAGCACGAGCTGTTCTTGCTCGACATATCCCATGTGATATTCGCCCTCGACCAGCTCTCCGTGTCGATCGGTGACCTTGAAGCTGTGGTTCGCATGCACCACCCGTTTGGTGTCAGGGAGGGATACGAGGTGCGTGCTGCCGAGGACGCGCTCGAGCATGTACCCGGGGGGCGGCTTCTTATCGGGTAGAACCGTACGGAACTGAGTTCTCGGATCGATGAAGCGGTAGAGCAGTTGCGTCTGCGGCGGCGTCCAGGGCTCCGACTGCTTCCAGCGCCGCACAGTTCCGGGCGTCAGCTCCGGCAGCCGCGGGGTCTGGTGGACAACCATGTGGCGCATCGCCGCCTCCGACCTGTCCGCACAGCGGGGCAGATTGATGTCGATCTGGTCCGGGTCGTCCCGCCGCTCGGGCGGATCGGCCAACCAGGGCGTGCCCTCCGTTCCCACCGGAGCGACCCTCCACTGCACCGGCCCGATCGTCCTCAGACCGACCGCGAGGTCGGCGAACGGCGAGCCCTCGACCCCGAGCGGAATCTCGGCAGCGCGGCCCCACAACGGCCGTTCGAAGGCGATAGCGCCGGGTTTAGCCGAGAGGCGCTCGGTGTTGTCGAGTTGGCCGAAGAAGGCCCGCGACAGGCCGGGGGCATCGGCGAGCACCAGCGCGAAAGCGTCCGTGTTTGCCGCAAAGGAGTGGATTACCTGCTCGACGAACGACGGCGCGTCCAGAACCGCAGCGGCGGAGCGCGGCAGTAGGAGCACCCACCGGCCGAGCGCCGCGTCGATTGCGGCTTGCAGCGAGGCGCCTGGCGAATTCGAATCGGCCATTCCGTCGACCGCCCGGACCCCCTCGCGAAGCTCGGTTCGGGTCAACGCCTCGAAATCCGTGCAGGTCTGCCGGTCGAACCCCGGGAGATCGTCCGACCGCCATGCGCCAGCGGAGTCGTCGAGCAGCGCGATGCTGAGCGCCGGGGACCAGCGGGCCTTGATCGCGTCGCGGTTCAGGTACAGATGGGGGTGACGGCGCTCGATCGTCCTTTCGAACGCATCCGGCCCGTAATCCACGGCGTTAACCCGACTGAAGCCCTGCCGGCGATATAGAAACGTCGGTCCTTCCGCAGGAATGCCTTGCACGCCCCTTTCCGCCATCTGGAGGATCAGATCCCAGTCCTCGTGGCCGACCACGATCTCCTCGGCGTAGCGAAGCTTGCCCTCCGCGAACGGCCGCCGGTCGAAGAGCGCCGGTGCCGCGCAGTAGTTCTGCTGCATCAGCAGCCAGAGGTTGTGGGCCGGCGCCTGGACCTCCTCCGACTGATTCCCAATGTGACGCCAGCTGGGGTAGACGAATCCGACCTCCTCGGGAGCCGCCTCGAGCTGGGCGAGCATGCGCTCCAGGGCATCCGGGAGCAGCTCGTCGTCGGCGTCGATCGGCAGGAAGTAGCTGGTGTCGAGCTGCTCGATCGCCCGGTTGCGAGCGGCGCTGGGACCCGCGTTCTCCGGTTGACGCAGGACCGTGACCTCAGGGTCGTCGTCGAGACGGGTGAGCGCCGCGATCGTCTCCGGGTCGTTCGACCCGTCGTCGACCACGACGATCGCAGCCGGTCTGAGCGTCTGCGCCTTGATCGAGGCGATGCAGGAGTCGAGGAAGATGCCGTGCCGGTAGCAGGGGACAACGACCCCGACCGTGCGCTCCGGCAGGGGGTCGCGCCCGAGCCGCAGGGGCGGCGGAGGCGCGTCCAACGAATCTTCGCGCGTCGCTGCCTCCTCGCCGAAGAGCTCTTCGTTGCGCCAGCGGCTGCTCGCGACGCGTTCAGAGAGCAGCCGCTCGTACAGGTCATCGCGCCGCCGCCCCACCTCCGCCGGCGAGGATCGCTCGGGAACGCAATCGACCCGGCTGACCGGGATCTCGTACTCGGCGATGGCCTTCGCGAGATCGTCGCCGGCGACTGAGAAGGCGTCGATCAAGTTCCCGTAGCGCCGCGTCACGTAGCGGACATAGTCCGTCTCGCCGGAGTCCGCCGTGCGCAGCTCGGCGACGACAGCAGGCGGTTCCGGCAAGCAGGTCATGTCCGGAAGCAGATCGAACGCCAGCCGTGAGCTCATGATGTGGACGACTCGAACTGTCCGGCTCTCGATGAACCCGAGGACGAACTCGGGAAAGGCGCCGCCCGGCATCAGGTCCGGCAGGTTCCAGATCTCCTCCGCGTAGGGCTCAACTTCGTGGAGCAGACGATTCGGCGAAGGCGTCGTCGTGATCAGCGATGGGGCCCAGCGGGTACGGTCGACGTGCTTGAACCAATCGACCGTCGCGCTGTCCGAGCCGCCGAGGTCCACCCACGGGGCGATATAGAGGATCGGTGCCCGCCCGTCACTCACGTCGCCAATATATGGATTGCAGCGCACACGCGAGTTGACCACCGGGATTGTCAGCTATCTCGCCAAGCAGCCCCAAATCGGCGAAGTGGAGCCGTCACGCGCCAACTACGAGAGCCCTGCATAGTCCTAAGGCTGGTTTCGGCCTCCTCTGCCCTGGCTCGTGCGTCGTTCATTGCTCGGGTGAGGTCATTCGCCACATCGGCTGACCCTCGCATCTGACGCTCGAGAAGGTCGATGCGACCTACAATCCCGTCGAGGGTGGTCGCGATGTAGCTGAGACCAGCCTGGGCTCGCAACCGCTCTCCCTCCTGCCTGACTAGGTCCTGAGCCAGGATGGGAGATTCGCGGAGTTCGGCGGGAACTTTCAAGTGACACCCACCAGCGGGAAGCGAGTTAAGAAAAGCCCAGACACGTTTCTGGCGGGCCGAAAGAAGCTCTTCTTGGAGCCCATCGTCCTGCTGGTTGGGGAGCTCTCGGTCAATACCTTCGCGAGCAAGCGACGGTTTGACGTGTTCGGCACATACGGAGTCGATATGGGTGGCAGCGCTTTCCACCACCTCAACCATGCTCTCCGGCCGGTTGGCGATCTGTGCAAATGGAGCAACAGTCACATCGGTGCCATTGAGATAGTCGAGAAGGCCGGTCATATGAACCTCCCATGCGGCGAGTCCGCATTGAAGAGGAGTGCCGTCGCGTTCGAAGAGCGACAGAGCGACCTCGATAGGGCTCCTAACCGCAAGGACAACATGGAGGTGCCTGTCGATCGCCGACCGCCAAATTGGCAGCAATGCACTGATCCTGGGCTCCTTGATCACAATCGGGTGACCCTCGGCTTGTGATTGCAGGGATTCGAGAATGGAGCGAATTCTCGGCAGGTAGTCGGCACTGTGCTGGAGTTGCACCGCTGCCGACGGACCCTGAGCCCACCAGGAACTGTCGAAGCGTCGAAGTACTTCTTCGTTCAACTCGAGGACTGAAAGTGCCTCAAAATGTCCCATGACATTGGACGGCATGGGGCCGAGCAACTGCTCGTAGGCGCCGGCAAAGAACCCCGCCAGCACGAAGGCCCGGGCTATGGCGCTGGTTCCACTCCGACTCGTCCCGAGAATCACCACTCCACTTGGGTCGACGGCGCTGGAAGGACTGCGCTCGGTCGGGGATTTCACGGCCGGCTGCTTCATGGGCTCGGGATTTTTGCACGGTCACCAGGTTCGCAGGGCACCCCATCCAGCGGAGCAGCGGCTACAGTCAGCGCGTGGAGACCGAGGCCATCGTAGTGAGCCATGGAGCCGAAAAGTTGCTGCGCAATTGTCTGCGCTCTGTGATGGATCACCCGGCGTCCGGAGGCACGCTGGTCACGGTGGTCGACAGCGGCAGTCCCGACTCGACCCCGGACATGGTCGAACGCGAGTTTCCGGACGTACGACTCATCCGGAAATCCAATATTGGCTTCTCAGCCGCAAACAACGTGGTCCTGCGTGAAAGCAAGGCCAAAACCATCCTTCTGCTCAACCCGGACACCGAGATATATGAGGGCACGCTCGACGCCGCGCTGCAGCGACTCTGGAGCGAGGAGCCGATCGGCATGGTCGGGGTCAAGCTCGTCACTGAGTCGGGAGAGCTGGACCATGCGTGCAAGCGGTCGTTCCCAACGCCGCTCGCGGCGCTCGCTCATTTCACCGGCATCGGCCGGAAGGCCGATGCCTCCAGCACCTTGAGCCAGTATCGCGCGACCGACCTCGGGGATGACGAGGCTGGCGAGGTTGACGCCGTCAACGGCGCCTTCATGCTCTGCCGGATGGAGGCAGTGCGCGACGTCGGACTGCTCGACGAGGGCTACTGGCTCTACATGGAGGACCTTGATTGGTGCCACCGCTTCTGGGACGCGGGCTGGAAGGTGTTCTACGAACCCGCCGGGCTCGCGCTGCACGTCAAGGGAGGTTCCAGCGGTACGCGGCGCGCCTTCCGCCAGGAGATCGCTTTCCATCGCGGCATGGCACGTTTCTATCGCCGCTTCGACGCGCCGGAGCATAACTTCCTGGTTAACGCCGCGGTCTACCTTGGGATCGGCGCGAAACTGCTCACCAGCTTGGCGGTCACCGCCGTACGCGGTCGGTAAACCTCCCCGTGAGAGCGTTCATGCCGCAGACGTCCCCAATCCATGCTGTCCTCGCAGCGCCGCCCGGCGTCAACATCGGTATGGCAGCGACGGAGTTGGGACTTCTCTCCGTCGTGCGCGAGGCGGAAGTCACCATCGTTCCCCGTCGCCATCCGGCCCTTCTAGCGCGGCGGGGGGCCCTTCCTGACGCGGCGGAAGTCGACCGGCGCATGGATGTCGGTGCCGGCCAAACCGATCCCCTCGACCGCCTGCCCGAAGTGAGTGAGGGACGCCTTCTCTATTGGGCCGACTTCCATCACATGCGGCAGTACATCGCCGCGGTGGCCCAAGCCGATGGCGGCGACGGCCTGCGAACCCGCAGGCTGCTCATGGCCGACGGCGCCGATGACGAAGTCGTGGCCAACGCGCAGTCGTTTGGCACGACGCTGCTCTTCAACGGCGCCGCGGACCTCCGTGATGCCCCATACCGCGGAGCGCTGGAACGTCTGCTCCGACGTTGTGCGGGCGCCTGGCTTCGTGACCCGATCTCAGCGGCGATGGCACGGCGCAGTGCCGACGGTGCCGCAACGGTCCGTCTCGGCGTCGATGCGGCGCTCTTGGCTGAGCGGCCGCCCGTCGATACGGATGATGCGGCTTTGGCGGTCTTCCTTGGCCGAACCGCGCAGGCGCATGCACCCCTTCTGCACGTCGCGGGACGCCTCGCGCAACACGTCGGCCTCGAGCCGCGATGGCTCGACTGGGGATGCCACCGCGCCTTCCCGGCATTGCCGGATGACGCCCTGCTGCGACGGCTCGGGGAACTGCCGAGGGGACTGGACGCGCACGAAGCGCTCCGACAGCTCTCGAATGCGCGGGCGGTCGTCACCGATTCGTACCACGTCGCGCTGATTGCCTGGGGCTGGGGAATCCCCGCCGTCACCATCACGGGGATCTCCGAGGAGGCGACGCCGTCATCGGTTGACGGCGGGCGGCTCAATTCATGGCGCGACAAGAGGGAGATCGCCGCATCGCACTACGGCGCACTCGAGTTCGTTCTCCGGCCCGAGGAGTGGACGAATCCGTTACGCCTTGAACGGCGGCTGGCTCATCTAACCGAGATGATCGACGGTGACTTTGCCCAGGAGGTTGCGAGCCGGATTGCCGCCGAGGTGGCGCTCACTCGCACCGAGTTGCTTGCCTCCTGGCGGGATCCCAACGAGCTTTCGACCGTGGGGGCTGCCCCCGCTATTTCTTCAGCGCGCAGCGAGATTGGCGCAGCCGCTGTCGTCGCCGTCCGCAACGAGCGTCGTCACGTCGACGGATTGCTGCGACGCCTCATTGGCGACGGCCTCGACGTCGTCGTCATCGACCACGCCTCAACGGACGGCTCAGGAGAGATCGCCAAGCGCTGGCAGGGGCATGGCGTTCTGTGGGTCGAACAGCGCCCCTTTGACGGAGTCTTCCGCCTCGAGGAGGTGCTGCAGTGGAAGGACGAGGCATACGCCAAGCTCGATCACGAGTGGCTCGTACATGTCGACGCCGATGAGTGGCTGCAATCGCCGCGAGACGGGGAGCGGTTGATTGACCTGATCCAGCGGGCGGACGCAAGCGGTGCCAACGTCGTCAACTTCGATGAGTTTACGTTCGTGCCCGATATCGAGCTGCTGGCGGGCACGGACCCGCGTGAGGTCTTCACGACCTACTACCACTTTGCGCCCTTTAGCCCTCGCCTCATGCGGATGTGGCGCCAAGGCGCTGGTCTTTCGGGAATCCCCGGCGCCGGTCACGTCCTATCGGGCTCCGACATCCATCTCTTCGGGGAAGCGGGGATACTTCGCCACTATCCCGTGCTCAGTACGGATGGAAAGGGCATCAAGTACCTCGATCGTGTCTTCCCAGAGGAGGAGGTCCGCAGAAACTGGCATAGCAACCGCATTGGGCTGCGTGCCGAAGATTTCGTCATTCGCGAGACCCCCAGCCTCCGACGCCTGGTGCGCTGGTCGTCCCGTGATTTCGATCGCTCCGCCCCGGTCAAGTGGCACTACTGGCAGAAGGAGTGGACCGAAGAAAGCTCCCACGGATCCTCGCAACTCTCCGTCTGAATACACTTTGAGTAGGATATAGGAATCGAGCGATACCGTTTGCGAGCTGGGGGGCTAATGCACCGAAAATGGCTGATCGGAATAGCTGCCGCACTTTTCCTGGCGATTGCCTCGCTGGCCGCAGGGAATAGCCCACAGCGACACCTAGCAATCTGCCTTCAGTCGCCTCTCGGACCAGGTTGCTCCAATCGGGTTGAATTCAAGCCCGGCTGGGCTGTCGTACCGAAAAAGCTGCCGACTCACGAGTTCGCGCCCGTCGGCCTACAAATCCACGGCACGATTGCCATGGAAGGGGGTGGCCATCCGCTCGCTCTGCGTGAAGTGGCCGTCGACGTGGATAAGGATGTGGCGGTCGATGCGAATGGGCTGCCCACCTGCCGCCGGCAGCTGCTCGAAAGCCGCGGCGTAGCGGCGGCACGGCGCCTCTGCCGAGCGGCGATCGTCGGCAGCGGAACGGCCCATGTCGGGCTTGCATCCTCGGAAACAGTCCTCAAGGCTCCCCTCACCCTCTTCAACGGCGGCACCTCCAAGGGCGAGATAAGGCTCTTCGTCCATAGTGCGATCGGTGCGCCCAACCCGGTACCTATCGTCAGCAACGTGAAGATCCAGCGTAAGTACTCCGGCCTGCTTTCGATCTGGAGGATCCCGCGGATCCTCGGGGGAGATGGTTCATTGCGCGACTTCAAGTTCAAGGTCAAACGGCGCTTCGTCAGCAAAGGCACCGAGCACAGCTACCTCTCCGCCAAATGCCCCGACGAAGTCCTCCGGATGAACGCTGCAACCGCCCTCTTCCGAAACGACGCCCGGGTCCCCGGCATGGAAAACGCGGTATCGCTCAAAGGCCGCTTCGCAATCCCCTGCTCGCCGATGCCATAGCCCTACAAATGACAAGACCCGCCGAAGCGGGTCGAGTCTCGTGAAGTGGGGAACCACCCCCACGAGCGGTTGATACCCGGGTCCTAGGCTACACGGCTCCGCACCATCTCTCGACCCGCTCTGACGGATTCTATGCGGAGGACGCCGGACTCGAAGCGGATCCGACTGGTCAAGTCGGACGTGGCGGGTATCAACCGCCCGGAGCACACCTGCCCATAACGACCGCGCCCGGTGGGACAATCGATTACACGAGTGAAGCGGTGAGAACTGCCGCGACGATCGTGGCGCCTGCCCCCATCACGGCCATCAGCATGTGCGTCAAGCGATCGTTCAGCTTCTCGAAGCCTGCTTTCATTTCCCGCCGCTGCTCCAGCAGCTCGGAATCAGTCCGCTTGAACCCCTCATCGACCCGGACCTCCACGCGCGTGAGCCTGACCTCCACGCGCGCGAGCCTGACGTCTACGTCATCGACCTTCGCCTCGAGGGCGTCCATCTTGTCGTCGTTCCAGCGCTCGAGCATCACAGGCATTGTTGCACCGTAAACATTTCGGCGGCAGAGGAACTGCGGACGGCTGATCGATCGCGTGTCCGCATCTCGCCCCACCAAGGCGCCGGCGAGCGAATCTCTCCCCCTTCGCCGCCGACAATTCGCGCAATGTGCACCATCGCCGTGGCGCGACATCGATTGGGCCACTGATGGGCACCCAGAAATGACAAGACCCGCCGGACTCGACGGCGTCGGGCCAGCGGCACAACTACCTCTCCGCCAATTGCCAGGATGGGGAGCTCCGCGCCGGCTGACCATCGACGATTGATCACATTGGCGAAGTTGCCTATAGCTGAGTTGCGATCAGGCCTATCAGGGCGACGATGATCGTCACGGCCGCGCCCAGCAGGTACCACTGCATCCGCTCAAAGCGGTCGTCGAGCTTCTCGAAGCGGTCGTCGATCTTCTGGAAGCCAGCCCTCATTTCCCGCCGCTGCTCCAGCAGCTCGGAATCGGTCCGCTTGAAGCCCCCATCGACCCGGACCTCCACGCGAGCCAGCCTGACGTCTACGTCATCGACCTTCGCCTCGAGGGCGTCCATCTTGTCGTCGTTCCAGCGCTCGAGCATCACAGGCATTGTTGCACCTTAAACATTTCGGCGGCAGAGGAACCGCGGACGGCTGATCGATCGCGTGTCTGCATCTCGCCCCACCAAGGCGCCGGCGAGCGAATCTCTCCCCCCCTCGCCGCCGACAATTCGCGCAATGTGCACCATCGCCGTGGCGCGACATCGATTGGGCCACTGATGGGCACCCAGAAATGACAAGACCCGCCGAAGCGGGTCGAGTCTGGTGAAGCGGGGGACCACCCCGCAGACAGTTGACACCCGCGTCCTAGGCTACCACGGCCTGCACCATTCTCGACCCGCTCCGGCGATCTATGCGGAGGGCGCCGGACTCGAACCGGATCCGAGGGTTAGTCGGACGTAACAGATGTCAACTGTCCGGACATACCCATGTCCATCACCCTCCTGCCGGCGACCCTAAAAGTGAATTCACCCTATAAACCCGAAAACAGAAATTGGCACACTAAATTTTCACTTCCGTTTGAGTTTGGTGTCAGAACGGAAGTGAATTGGCAACTTCAACGAGCCTCGGGGCCTGCTTGTCGCGCTCGCTGAGCAGCGGATCGTCCACCCGCCACTCGACGCCCACGTCCGGGTCGTCCCAGGCGATGCCGGACTCGGTCGCCGGGTCATAGATGCTGGAGAGGAGGTAGGTGACGTCGGCTTCCTCGCTGAGCACGGCGAAGCCGTGACCGAAGCCGACTGGGACGTAGAGCTGGCGGTGGGCCTCGTCGTCGAGCTCGTGCCCCTCCCACTTCCCGTAGGTGGGCGAGTCGCGGCGCAGGTCGACAGCGACGTCGAAGATCTTGCCGCGCGGGCAACGGACCAGCTTCGCCTGGCCCGGCTCGGTCTGGAAGTGAAGGCCGCGCAGCGTCCCCTTGGAAGAGCGCGAGTGGTTGTGCTGGACGAACTCGACGTCGATGCCCAGCTCGGCCCAACCGTCGCGGCGGTAGGTCTCGACCATGAAACCGCGCGAGTCGCCGTGCACCTCGGGCTCGAGCAGGACGACGCCGCCCAGCTTCGTCTCCAGGACCCTCGGCATCAACCCAGCGCTTTGCCGTACTGCTTCTCGTAGTACTCGCGGTACTCGCCCGAGCGGATCGGGCCCCACCACTCCTCGTTCCCGCGGTACCACTCGACGGTGCGCTCGAGGCCCTCAGCAAAGTGCACCCGCGCCTCCCAGCCGAGCTCGGACTTGAGCTTCTCCGAGGCCAACGAGTAGCGGCGGTCGTGGCCGGGGCGATCGGTGACGTACTCGATCTGCGCCTCGCTCGCGCCGGTCAGCTCGATCACCCGTTTGACCACCTCGATGTTCTCGCACTCGTCGGGGCCGCCGACGTTGTAGGCCTCGCCGGCGCGTCCCTTCATCAGCACGGTGTGGATGCCGGAGCAGAAGTCCTCGACGAAGAGCCAGTTGCGCACCTGCCGCCCGTCGCCGTACACCGGCAGCGAGTCCCCGTGGATCGCATTGAGGACCATCAGGGGGATCAGCTTCTCGGGGTACTGGCGCGGGCCGTAATTGTTCGAGCCGCGCACGATCGAGGCCTCGATGCCGTAGGTGTGGACGTGGGCGGTGACGAGCAGGTCGCCGGCGGCCTTGGTCGCCGAGTAGGGCGAGGAGGGGTCGAGCGGGGAAGTCTCGGTGAACGAGCCGGAGTCGATCGAGCCGTAGACCTCGTCGGTCGAGACCTGCAGGTAGCGCGCGACCCCCAGCTCGCGGGCCGCGTCGAGCAGCGTGCCGGTGCCGATCACGTGGGTGCGGGCGAAGGCGTCCTGGTCCTCGATCGAGCGGTCGACGTGGGACTCGGCGGCGAAGTTGACGACCGCGTCGCAGCCGGACATCGCCTCGCGCACGATCACCGGGTCCTCGATCCCCCCGACCATCAACTCGGTGCCGTCGGGAAGGTTCTCGCGACGCCCCGCGTAGGTGAGCTTGTCGAGCACCCGCACCTCGTGCTCGCCTGCGATCAGGCGGACGTAGGTGGAGCCGATGAAGCCGGCGGCGCCGGTGACGAGGATCTTCACCCTGCCGCCTCGCTCTCGGCGCCGCGCTGCGAGAGGTACGCCGCCAGTCCGTCCTGCCATGCGGGCAGCTCGATCGCGTGCTCGCGCTGGCTTGCCAAAGCCGAGTAGGCGGGGCGGGGGGCCGGGCGGCCGAGCATCTCGGTGGTCGCCGACATCACTTTGCACTCCACGTTGGCCTGCTCGAAGATCTCACGGGCGAACTCATACCAGGAGCAGCTGCCGGCGGCGGCCATGTGGTGGATGCCGAACTCGACCCCCTCGATCAGGCGGACGATTCCGTAGGCGAGGTGCCAGGTGTAGGTGGGCGAGCCGACCTGGTCGCGGACGACGAGGACCTCGCCGTGATCAGTGGCGAGGCGCAGCATCGTCTCGACGAAGTTGGGCCCACCGGTGCCGAAGAGCCAGGCGGAGCGGACGACGAAGTGGCGCTTGTTGGCGGCGCGGGTCGCCTCCTCACCGGCCAGCTTGCCGCGACCGTAGGCGGACAGCGGCGCGGTCTGGTCGGTCTCGACGTAGGGCGCGCCCTTGCTGCCGTCGAAGACGTAGTCGCTGCCCACGTAGACGACCGAGGCCCCGACCGCCGCGGCCGCCGCGGCAACGTTTCCGGCACCCGCGCCGTTGATCGCGGTCGCCTCCTCCTCGTGCTCCTCCGCCCCGTCGACGTCGGTCCAGGCGGCGCAGTTGATGACGACGTCGGGACGCTCGCCCTCGATCTTCGCGCTCACGGCGCCCTCGTCGGCGATGTCGAGCTCGGCGTGGCCGTACCCGACCACCTGGTGGCCGGCGTTGTCGGCGGCGAGCATCACGTCGCGGCCGAGCATCCCGGCGGCGCCGGTGACGAGCAGCTTCACGGCGTCCTCGATATCTGCGTCTCGATCTTCAAGAGGCGAACAGGCTATTCGCTCCACAAACCGGCCAGCGAGACGGCCGATATCCAGTCCCCGTCAAGAACGGCTGAAGCCGTTGAGTAGGGGGCGGGCGGGCTCCAGTCCGGACCCACCCGCCCCCTAACTCATGAAGAGGCCGGGCGCGGACCTCAGGTGGGAGCTGGGAGGCGACCCCCGAGGGGTTTAATCACGCTAACCCGGCCTACCGACAAACTTTACGGCCTCCAGCGGGTGGTTGGGCCAAAAGGGGTTTGAACGTGAGCTCCTTCTCGCCTATGTGAGGAGCGCGACAGCCCGGAGCCCCGCCTGCGTCGGCATCACGATCTCACCCTCCCCTGCGCAAAAAAGGCCGAACTCACAGAGTCCACGGATCGCCTGCGCCGCGGTCTCGACCTCCCTGGAATCATCAGCGTCGTTGACGATCTTCAGGGCAAGTTCGTTGGCCGTCAGCTTTTGGGGATGCAGTTCGGCGGCCACTTCAAGGATCACGGCTTCGACTATCGCCACGTTGTACTTGGGCAAGGGGTCGGTCTCGGTCATGATGGCCGGCCCGCCACTGCCGCGTCCTGAGTGGCCAGGGCGTGGAGGTCGGCAGGCTCCCAGGCGGCCTCGAAGGCCAAGAGCGCGAAGGTGTAGCCGATCGCCTCGCCGCCGTCGCCGTTGGCCTTTGCCATCCGCTTTGCCACAGCCCCCTGCTCGGCTTCGACTTCCTTGCTCGCCCACTGCGCGATTGCCGATACGTTGCGCCTTCCCTCTGGATCGAGGACGAGCGGGGCGCGGGTGATGTGATCGTGGGTGCCTTGCAGCTTGCCCGCTTTCAAGGCTCCCGCCAGGTCGTTGAACAAGTCGCTCGCCTGGCCCGCGCCGACGACGGCGCGCAAACCCTTCTTCAGCTGCCGCCATGCCTTCGCCGGGAACAGCGTTTTCGCGCTGGCGCGATAGTAATGCTCCATTGCGCCTCGGCGGGGCACCAAGCGCGTCTCTTCGATCATCCCGTCGCAGTCGTCGCGCAGCACTTTGACGTGGTAGCTGACCTGGCTCAGTCCTTCGTTCAGCGCCGCCGCAAGCTCTTTGGGGCTGACCTCGCCCTGGACCGCAGCGAGCAGGATGTGCTGGCGGAGGACGTGGTCCAGCGCCTTGACCCACCGCGGATCCACCAGGGGCGGCAGATGCTCCCCGCCTTTACTCCTGTCGGCTTTACTTGACTTAGCTCTAGACATTCTTGCCTTCCCGTTCACCGGGGACGCGGGGGAGCGATGGCGCACCACCCACGGGACAACCCCGGACCCGACCGCACGTTGGTTCAAGCAGTCAGTTCTGTTCTGAGTAGTGAACAGTTGCAGATAGGAACGGGGGAGTCTCTACCAAATCCTCGAACTGGTTTGCACCGACGACGGACGGATACCTTTCGCTCAGGCTTTGTTGGGCGCAGAGTGATTTCGTTGTAGCGGACTGGGCGCAGAGGTCCGGCTTCGCTCGTAACCAAACGAGGTGATGATGTACGTGATGCCAGGCTCGCCCGTCTCAGCACGACGGTCAGCCGATCTCGCCTCGATCTCGTGCTTCCGTTGCCACGATGCCACTTCCTCGTCTGCCAGGTCATTGCGGCCTTGTTTGTCAAGATTGATTCGATTCCATGAGAGAAAGGCGCGAGGGTCGTTAACCATCTTCCCCGCCCAGAGAGAAGCCAATGCCTCAGCCGAAGCCGCCTGCACAATCATCGCGTAAAGGGCCTGGCGCTCCTCCACGCTCATAGCTGCCACTTCCTCGTCGGAAAAATACGGCAAACTGACCACCGAGTAGTAGTGCTGCTCGATGTTTCCCACCTTTTCGGTTTTGGCGATGTCGATGCTTCCGTCTTTAAGCATTTCCTTGAGGTGGTAATCGACGTTGTTGAGTGGCTTGCGGACGATCTTAGAAAGCTGGGAGGCGGTGGCCAAACCTTCGTGCAGCGCTGCTCGGATTTCGATTCGGAGACGGTGCCCCAGCGAATAGCTCACCGCGTCCTCGACGCACCGCTCCGCTTTACCCAGATGCTGAAGCGCAGCTAAACCCTTGATCCGTCCCTCTTTAGTGGGCGGTTCGAGGGCTGACAAGGGCTCCGGCGGTGACGTGCGGCTTCGCTCATAGGCAAGCGCCGTAATGACGTAGGTGACACCCCGCTCGCCCGTCTTCGCCCGGCGGTTTGCCGACTCGACCTCGATCTCGTGCTTCCGTTGCCACGATGCCATTTCCTCGTCTGCCAGGTCATTGCGGCCCCGCCGATCCAAATTGATGCGATTCCAGGCAACCATTACGCGGGGATCGCGGACCATTTTGCCCGCCCACAGTGCTGCCAGGGCCTCCGCTGTCGATGCCTGCACGATCATCGCGTAAAGGGCCTGCCGGTCTTCTAGACCCATTTCCGCCACGTCGTCGTCTGAGAAGTACGGCAACTCAACCACGCAGTAGTAGTGCTGCTCCATGTTGCCGACCTTTACGGTTTTGGCGATGGCGATGCTTCCGTCTCTAAGCATTTCCTTGATGTGGTAATCAAGGTTGCTGCGAGGCTCGTCGACGATCTTGGCGAGCTGGGCGGCGGTCGCTGGACCTTCGTGCAGTGCCGCCCGGATTTCGATTCGGACGCGGTGCCCCAGCGAATAGCTCACCGCGTCCTCGACGCACCGCGCCCCTTGCCCCAAGCGGCGAATTGCTGCTATCGCTATATCCGTCGTCATTCGTAGTCGTTTCTCCGCTCATGTCGCTTGCCGGTAGTCAGTGGTCGTCGAGCATAAAGCTCTCACGCCCCGGATTTTCCCGCCGGTCAGGCAATCCCCGTCGCTCAGGCTTTCTCTACCTTGATCAGTCCCCCCCAAGCGAGTCTCGCTGGGGCTGACCACGGAGGGAGGTGAGACAGTTATGAAGATCGCCGAGACGGCGCACGTTTTCCAGAGCGTGCTGGTCGCCAAGCACTCCTAGTCGGGTGCACGTGAGGGCCGGTCTTGACCCGGTTGCGTGAGGGGTTGGGATCGGCCCCTTCTTCCGTTTACAAGCGCCATAGGCGTGAGAGTTTACGCAAGAACCTGTGAAGTTTCCTATGGCGGTTCAATGCCGCAGGCAAGAGGATTGCGGCATGGGCGTCCTCGGCACCAACCTCCGCGAGGCGCGCAAAAAGCTCGGGTTGACGCAGGAACAGGTCGCCCAGCGGAGTGGGGTCCACTCCACCGAGGTCAGCCGGATCGAGGGCGGCAAGCGCGACCCGAAAGTCTCGACCGTTGAACGGCTCGCCAAGGCGGTCGAGGTGAAGCCGGGGCGGCTGCTGGACTAGATCCCGGGCCGAAACGGCCCGGATCAGATGATCTTGATCTCTGACTTGTCCCCGACCAGCATGCGCAGCGTCTTCGGCATCCCGTCGCTGCGGGTCAGCTTCACTTCGCGGCCGAGCAGACTTGCCTCCATGCGGGTGCCGAGGTCTTCGACGACAGAGCCGGCGAGGACTATGGAGTGCTCGATTTCAGAGCGGCAGATCTTCACGTCCTCGCCGATCGAAGTGTAGGGGCCGACGTAGGCGCCCTCGATCCTGGCACCGGCGCCAATCACGGCCGGGCCGCGCACGACGGAGCCGCTCACGCTCGCGCCCGCCTCGACCACGACCCGCCCCTCGACCCGTGAGTCGGCGTCGATCTCGCCTTCGAGGCGCGTCTCGATCTCCTCGAGGACGAGGCGGTTGGCCTCGAGCATGTCGGCGAGCTGGCCGGTGTCCTTCCACCAGCCGCTGACCACCTCCGACTGGACCTTGTGGCCGTCCTCGATCAGGCTCTGGATCGCCTCGGTGATCTCGAGCTCGCCGCGCCAGGAAG
Source organism: uncultured Solirubrobacterales bacterium (assembly GCA_963837695.1). Lineage (GTDB taxonomy): Bacteria > Actinomycetota > Thermoleophilia > Solirubrobacterales > 70-9 > VRUE01. The sequence goes on from CAWINZ010000005.1 coordinate 348,154, forward strand.
GCTCCAGCGCGCGAGCGGCCTCGAAGATCGCCTGCTGGAAGAGGTAAACGCCCACCAGAGCGAGGTTGGAGGGCGGGTCTTTCGGCTTCTCGACCAGACGGACGACGTGGTCGCCGTCGAGCTCGGCGACCCCGTAGTGCTCGGGCTCCTCGACGGGAGTAAGCAGGATCAGCGCGTCGGGCTCGGACTCGCGGAAGGTCGCGACGAGGCCGCGCAGGCCGTCGGCGAGCAGGTTGTCGCCGAGGTACATGACAAAGGGCGAGCCGCCGATGAACTCCTCGGCCGTGAGCACGGCGTGGGCCAGCCCGGCTGGCTTGTCCTGGACGATGTAGGTGATCTCGGCGCCGAACCGGGAGCCGTCGCCGGCCGCCTCGCGGATCTCCTCGCCGGTCTCCGGGGCGATGATGATCCCGATCTGCTCGACACCGGCGTCGACCAGCGCCTCGATCCCGTAGAAGAGCACGGGTTTGTTGGCGACGGGCACGAGCTGCTTCGCCGAGGTGTGGGTGATGGGCCGCAGGCGAGTGCCCGCCCCACCGGAGAGAATCAGTCCCTTAAGGGGCTCCATGGGAGGCTGCAACCCTACTGCGCTACCTGGTCAGGGGCCCAGCAGGGCGGCGGGAACGACCGCGACGCCGTCGCGGCGGCGGTAGGCCGCGCTACCGGTGGTGACGATGACCATGTCGGCAAGGTCGTCGCCGATCTGCTCCTTCAGCCAGAGCAGGTGGCGCACGTCGGCGTCGGTGGGAGCCACACCGAGCTTCACCTCGATCGCGACGACCGACTGCCCGCGCTCGACGATCAGGTCGACCTCGTGTTCGCCGCCTCGAGTGCGGAGATGGTAGGTGCGCGCCTCGATCCGCTGTGCGTAGACGCGCACGGAGAGGGTCACGAGCGACTCGAACAACGCCCCGAGCAAGGTGCCGTCGCGAGGGATCCATGGACTTGACGGACCGCCTTTCAACAACACGTCGGCATCGACCCCGAGCAGGCGGGCGGCGAGCGCCGGGTCAGCGAGGTGGTGCTTGAACGGGAGCGACAGGCGCGCAAGCCGGTTGAAGGTGGGACCCCATGCATGAACGGGATCGAGGATCCACAGTTGCTCGAGGATGTCGCGATAGGCAAGTGCCGTAGGGCGAGAGGGCTTGTCGGCCTCGTCGCCTGTCGCGGCATCCCTGATCTTCTCGAAGCTGGTCGTCGTGGCAGTCGCCGCGGCATACGCGGCCATCCATCGCTTGAGGGTGTCGGGACGGCGGACTTTCCGGCCGAGTTCCTCGAACTCCCGATCGACGATGTGATCCACATAGCCATCGAGCTGCGCGCGCACGGACCGCATGGGCTGATCGCGGATTCCGGGGAATCCCGAGCGCAGTATCTCCTCGACGTAGCCCTTGAGATCTATCTCCGCCCGCCCCTCGACCGGCGGTCGTTCGCCCTCGAGGAGGGTCGAGAGAGCCACGGTCGGCATGGCGATACCTCGCTCGGCGAGGGCCATCGGACGCATGCGCATCCGTACGATTCGCCCGGCCCCAGAGTGAACCGGCTGGTTGGTCGGAGTCGCCGAGCCGGTCAGCAAGAACGTCCCTCCCGCCGCACCGGCGTCAACCGCCCGCCGGACCCGATCGAAGACTGGGGGCACCCGCTGCCACTCGTCGATGAGAATCGGCGGCTCCCCTTCGACCACCTGGGACGTATCGCCTTCGATGATCGAGCGTTGTGACTCCTGATCGAGGCGATAGACGGTGGCGGCTCGCCGCGCGGCCGTGACCGTCTTTCCGACCGCCTTCGGACCCGCTATCGCGATGGCCGGCAGGCCCGGAAGAAGTTCGTCGAGCTCTTCATCGATGATCCGCGGACGGTATGCGGCGCCTGCGGTTTGATCGGGATCGGGGGGGGCTTCCATCGTTCTACCTTACAGTTTTGCGGAATTCTAATTTACATTTCGGCGGGAATCTAGTTTACAGTTCGTCGGCATTCTACTTTACATCTCGTCGCTCACATGCTCCCTTCCAACCCCGGCCATGACGCCTGTCTCTACGATAGGCCGCTGATGAGCGCTGGGCCGCAGACGAGCGACGAGCGAGGCGAGGTCGAGGCCAGACACCGGGCGGAGCTGGACACTCAGCGCGAGGAGTTCCACCGCGAGCTCAGCCGCCGGGCCTTCCGGATCGGCGAGCTCGAACAGGAGATGATCGAAGTCGCGCAGACCTACGAGGGCTCGCTCAGCTGGCGGCTGACGCGGCCGGTGCGGGCCGCCAGGACCCTGCTGGCGAAGCTGCGGGGCTGAGTCGATGCCGAGAGACGCCCGCTCGCTCAAAGCGCTGCTGCCCCCGCGCCTCTTCGCCCTGCTGCGGCGATTGCGGGAGCTCGGCCGGCGAGCGCGACACACCGCCCACATCAACCGGCCGCGGGCACGACGCGAAGCCGCCCTGCAGGAAGTCGAGGCCCTCCCGGCCCGCCCGACGATCTCCCTGGTGATGCCGACCTACAGGTCCGACCTCGGCTACCTCGCCAAGGCGATCGACTCGGTTATCGGCCAGCACTACCGCGAGTGGGAGCTGTGCATCGTCGACGACGGCTCCGGACAAGCGAAGCTGAATGCGGCGATCCAGCGCTACGCCGACTCCGATCCACGGATCAAGTTTCAGCCGGCCGCGGAGAACGGCGGCATCTCCGCCGCCACCAACGCGGCCCTGGAGCTGTGCAGCGGCGAGTTCGTCGGTTTTCTCGACCACGACGACACCCTCACCCCGGACGCGCTGCTGCGGGTCGCCCAGGCGCTGAGCGCCGACCCCGAGCTCGACGTCGTCTACTCCGACTCGGACAAGCTGACCGCGCACGGCGTCAGGGCAGACCCCTTCCTCAAGCCCGACTTCTCGCCGGTCTACCTGCTCGGCGCGATGTACATCGGCCACCTGCTGGTGGTGCGCCGCGCGCTCGCCGAGGCCGCCGGCGGCTTCGACTCGGCCTTCGACACGATCCAGGACTTCGAGTTCTTCCTCCGCGTCAGCGAGCGCACCGACCGCATCCACCACATCGCCCAGACGCTCTACCACTGGCGGGCGATTCCCGGCAGCATCGCCGCCGGGACCGACCAGAAGGACGACGTCGCCGAGCTGCAGGCCAAAGCCGTGAGCGACCACCTGGAGCGGCGCGGCATCGACGCCAGAGCGGTTCCGCACCCGGCGATCCCCCATCGCGCCGTGCTGGCGCCGCGCAACGGCGCCGCGCCGGGGGCGAAGGTCAGCGTCGTGGTCGCGGCGGGCGGCGGCGAGGGCGGCCTGCGCAGGCTGCTGACCTCGCTCTTCGATCTGACCTCCTACCCCGACTTCGAGACGCTTGTCGTCGGTCGCGGCGAGGACGCGCCGGCCTGGCTCCCCGACGGCGCCACCTGGCTGACCGGCGCCCCTGGCGCCTTCCGCCGCGGGCATGCCAACAACCTCGGCGCGGCGGCGGCGAGCGGCGAGTACCTGCTCTTCCTCGACGAAGACATCGAGATCGCCGAGCCGGACTGGATCGAGCGGCTCGTCCTCCACGCCGGCCTGCCGGGCGTCGGCGCCGTCGGGCCGCTGCTGGCCCGGCCCGACGGCCTGGTCGACCAGGCGGGCGTCGCGATCGGCCTGCGCGACCCGGCCAGCCCGATGCTGAGCGGCTTCCCCGCCGAAGGCGACGGCTACTACGGCTCGCTGCCCTGCGCCCGCGAGGTCTCCGCACTGGGCGCCGAGTGCCTGCTGGTGCGCAAAGCCGACTTCGAGGCCGAGGGCGGCTTCAACGAGTTCTACGGCTGCCAGTACGAGGACTTCGACCTCTGCCAGCGGCTGGCGAAGCGCGGCCTCAAGTCCGTCTACGCGCCGCGCCCGCACCTCGTCAACCACCGCACGCCGGCCGGGCGCCGTGCCGCGACCGACGCCGTGGATCGCGCCCTCTTCGTCGATTGCTGGTATGACGAGTTGATGCGGGGCGACCCCTACTTCAACCCCGGCTTCGCCCAGCAGCTCGCCGATTACGTGCCGGTGAGCTGGCGCGAACGGGTCTACCGGGCGACGGCGCCGCTGGGCCGGCGTTGACGCGGGCGATGAGGGTCCTCTACGTCTACTTCGGCCCGTTCGACGTCAACAGCGGGATCCAGGCCTACCACTTCGGCAACGAGCTGACCGACCTCGGCTGGGAGGTGACCGTCGCCGGCCGCGGCGACCCCGCCCGCGCCAAAGCCGTCGGCGAGCCACGCTTCGAGTGCATCTCCCACGACGACCTCGGGCGCAAGCTGGACGAGATGTGCCGTGAGCCCAAGGAGACGATCGTCGTCGGCTGGACGCCGCGCGAGCCGGTGCGGCGGATGACGATGGAGGCGGTGCGCCGGCTCAGCGCCCCCTACGTCATCCACCTCGAGGACAACGAGGAGCTGCTGATCGAATCGGCCACGGGGCGCTCGCTGGCCGAACTGCAGCGGCTGCCGCCGCGCCAGCAGGACAGCCTCGCCCCACCCGACCTGATCCACCCCACCCACCACCGCGAGTTCCTCGACGGCGCCGCCGGGATCACGGTGATCACCGAGGCGCTCAACGAGTTCAACCTGGCCGGACGGCCGCACGCGCTGGCCCGTCCCGGAATCGACCTGGAGCGCTTCCGCCCCGACCTCGAGCCACATCCCAGGGAGCAACTCGGCCTCGGCCCCGAGGACTTCGTCCTCGTCTACCACGGCACGATCCACTACGCCAACCAACACGAGATGCTCAGCCTCTACCTGGCGGTCAAGCTGCTGCAGCGGCGCGGTCACCGGGTCCGCCTCGTCCGCCTCGGCCACTCCGAGTTCGGCGGCCCCGACCCGCGTGCCTTCCGCGCCCTCGGCGACGGCGTGATCGAGTTGGGGCCGACGGCGTGGCGCGAGATGCCCGCCTACCTGGCGATGGCCGACGCCTACGTCCAGCCCGGCCCGCCGGACGACTTCAACCGCTACCGCCTGCCGTCCAAGCTGCCGGAGTTCCTGGCGATGGGGCGGCCGGTTATCTTGCCCCACTGCAACATCGGCAATGACCTCACCCACGGAGAGAATGCTCTCCTCTTGGAGCAGGGAAACGCAATGGAGATCGTCGTCCGCATCGAAGAGCTGCTCGCCGACCGCGAGCTCGCCGCGCGCCTCGGCGCCGGCGCGCGCCGCTTTGCCGTCGAGCAGTTGAGCTGGCGTCGCAACGCCGAAGGCGTGGCCGATTTCCTGCGCGGCTGCTCGGCCGCCGACCGCTCGGTTGGTACCTCGGCGTGAGCCCGTCCTCCCAGGCCCAGCGGGTGCGGGCGGCCGCCGCACGCTCGCCGCTGCTGCGCAAACTCGCCGGCAAGGCCGCTCTCTACACGCCGCCGGGAGCGACCCCTGGGGCCAACGCGTCGGCCTGGACGATCGGCGATGGGGCGCTCTGGCCGATCGCCGAGCGCTACGCGGGCTCCTTCCCGCTGCCGCCGATCTCCTACGGCACGGTGGGCGACTTCGCCGACAGCGCCGACCACCTCACCGGCCTCGCCGGGGCGAGCTTCGACATGAAGGACCTGCAGCGCTGCTGGGCGATCAAGGCGATCCTCGGCAACGTCGAGCGCGGCTCGCGCATCCTCGAGATCGGCGCCGGCGAGCCGCTCGTCGCGGGGATGCTCTCGCGGCTCGGCTACGACGTCACCGTCGTCGACGACTACATGGGCGGCGGCAACGGGCCGCGCGAGTTCAAGCGCTTCCAGGCCGCCTATCCCGACGTGCGCTTCGTCCGCGAGCTCTTCCCTCCCACCGAGGACGTCGGCGACGACTTCGGCGCGGTCTTCTCGATCTCGGTGCTCGAGCACGTGCCGCTGGAGCACGTGCAGCACGTGGTCGAGGCGGGCCACGAGCTGGTCCGCAAGCGCGCCGGCTGCTCGATCCACGCCGTCGACCACGTGCTGGCCGGCTGGGGCGCCGAGGAGCACCGCGAGAAACTCGACGCGATCGTCGCCGCCCTCGGCCTCTCCGCGGAGGATCTGGCAGCGCAGATCGAGGCGATGGAGCGCGACCCCGAGACCTACTTCGTCTCCGCCGAGGCGCACAACCGCTGGCGCGGCGACCTCCCCTACGACCAGTACACGATGCGCCGCATCGGCTCGGTCAACCTGTTCCGCCCGGCCGGCTGAGCGCGCCTCGCGTTTCCGGTGTGCCTTTCGCCACGTCTGGCGTGGAAAGGCACACCGGAACGTCTTTCAGTTACCGAAGCTCGCCCGGGGGACGATTTCGGCGTCGCCGCCGGTCCATTCGGTGAAGCGGTACCAGGAGGGCTTGGCTTCGCGGTTGTCGGTCAGCAGGCCGGCCGAGTCGCAGAACTGGCAGAGGTGGCCGGCGTCGGCCCAGGAGAACCACCAGGCGCCGGCGACGCGCCAGCTGCGGCGGTGGTGCGTGAGCATCGAGAGAGCCTGGTCGAGCTCGCGCGCCTGCCCCCAGATGCCGCGCTCCCAGCGGGATTGGTAGCTGTCGGAGCCCCAGCCCAGCTCGGTGACGTAGATCCGAGTCCCGCCGTCGTGGTGGCGACGCATGATGCGGCGCAGGTTGCGGATCTGGGGCTTCATCGCGCTCGCGTCCGCGACATACGGGTGCAGGGCGACTCCGTCGAAGAACGGCTTCACGTGGCGAGCTCGATAGACACCGTCGAGAAAGGCGCCGGAGGCGATGTTGGGCGGAATCTGCAGCGGCCGGCCGAAGAGGCCCCCGAGGATCACCCTGGCGCCGGGGTCAGTGCCGTGGATCGCGCGGCCGGCGATCCGCAGAAGCCGGGCGTAGCGCGCAGGGTCGGGGTGGGGCGAGAAGGTGATGATGTTCTCCTCGTTCCAGATCTCCCAAGCGTGGATCGGCAGGAAGGGCAGTTCGGGGTTTTCGCGCCAGAAGCTGCCGTAGGGGCCGTAGCGATCGACGGCCTGGCGCAGGAAGGAGGCCCAGGCGCGGCCCGCCCAGCCGCTGCGGACCGGTTCGATCCCCGGCCGGCCGGCGACCCAGGACGGGGATCCCCAGATGAAGGGGAGGACCCGCATGCCGTATTCCGCCGCGAGACCCACCGAGCGGTCGAAGTCCGACCAGTCGGGCGGGGACCAGTAGGGGCTCTGAGGCTCGACGCTTCCCCAGCCCAGGGGCAGCCGCAGGCTGGTGATGCCCGCCTCGGCCATCAGCGAGTAGTCCGCTGCGCCGGCCGGCGTCTGGGGGGAGATCCCGACCGTGAAACCGCGAGGGGCGGGCGGCCCCGCGACGGCCGTCGCGGGCGCACCGAGCAGCGCGGCCACAGCCACGACAAGCAATATCGACTTTCGGATCAAAGCATCACCTGAAACGCCCCGCAGGGGCAAAGTAGCGGCTTCTCAGAGCTGCTCGGCGATTCGCGGCGCCTCGCGATTGAAGACCCAGACGCCGAGGACGCAGACGCTGACGTAGATCAGAGCGGCGACGATCAGCGGCAGCGGTCCGCCGGCCGCGGCCCAGACGCTTTCGGTTTTTTCCGGCCCGATCATCCAGATGTGCGCCTGCTGGAAGAGCGGCGTCAGCGGATTGGCCATCAGCACGTGTTTGAGGCTTTCGGGAACGATCTTCAGCGGATAGATGACCGGGGTCGCGTAGTTGAGCGCCAGGGCGATGACAGTCCAGATGATTGCCACGTCGCGGAAGCGGACGTTGAGCGCCGAGAGCAGCATCGCCAGCGCGCAGATGAAGACGAGCAGCGGCAACAGGATCACCGGGAAGAGCAGCCAGGTCCACATCGGCGTGACCCCGAAGCCAAGCATGAAGGCAAAGACGACGACCATGTTGAGGCCGAAGGTAAAAGCCGCGGTGAGAACAACCGCGAGAGGAATGACCAGGCGCGGGAACTGGGTCTTGCGGACGATCCCCTCCTGGGCCAATACCGAGCTGACCGCACCGCCGGTGCCTTCCTGGAAGAGGCCGAAGAGGACGATGTTGAGGAGCAGCAACACCGGATAGTGAGGAACCTGACTACCGATTTTGAAGATCTGGGTGAAGACCAGCAGCAGGACCGCAAACAGCATCAGCGGCCGGACCAGCGACCAGACGTAGCCGAGCACGGTGCCGAAGAAGGTCTTCTTGAACTCGGTCACCGACATCAGCCAGAGCAGCTCGAAGAAGCGGTGGCGGCCGCCGCCGACGGCCGATGGGCCTCTGACATCGCGCAGCTCCAGGTTCGCCGGCTCGACGTTCACTGTCCCTCCACCCTCGCCCCACCCTCGACCGGCGATGCGCCCTCCACCGTGGCGCCGATGCGGTGGTCGAGCGCGACCACACCGGCGCCGCTGTCGCCGTAGACGACGAAGTCGAGTACGTGCGGCGAGTGCAGGACGAGATTGGCGTAGTTGTGGTCGCGGTGGACCCAGCACTTGGTCACGTAGCGGCCGGGGGCGAGCCGGTTCTCGATCTCGCCGCTGAGCCGCACCCGCTGGCCCGGTTCGAGGCGGTCCGGAACGTCGTCGGCGAGAACGACACCGAAGCCGGTCACCTCGACCCCGTCGGCGTTGCTGAAGGCGAAGCCGAAGCTCGGCCCCTCAACCTCCCGGTGCGCTTCGAAGATCGCGCCGAAGCGCAGCTCGGCGCCCTTCTCGGCGTTGACGATCCGCTCGCCGGCGCTGTCCTCGAGCCAGACGTCGCTGAGGGTGATGTCGGCCGTCCCGCCCATGTCGGCGTCGCCCTCCGTCGGCGCCTGCTCGAAATTGAGCCGCAGGTAGCTGCGCGCGACCTCGTCGGCGTCGCCGATCGCCGTGATCAGCCCATCGTGGAGCAGCATCGCCCGGTGGCAGTACTGCTCGACCGCGCGCATGTCGTGGGTGACGAAGACGACGGTGCGATCGGAGTCGCGGATCTCGTAGAAGACGTCGGCGCACTTCTGCTGGAAGGAGGCGTCGCCGACCGCGAGCACCTCGTCGATCAGGAGGATCTCGGCGTCGGACTGGATCATCACCGAGAAGGCGAGCCGGACCAGCATCCCCGAGGAGTAGTTCTTCAGTTTGAGGTCGACGAACTCCTCCAGCTCGGCGAACTCGAGCACGGCGCCGAGGCGGCTGCGCGCGTCCTGCCTCGTCAGCCCCATCATCACGCCGTTCAGCTCGACGTTCTCACGCGCGGTCAGCTCGTTGTTGAAGCCGACGCCGAGCTCGATGAACGGGGCGAGGCGCCCGGCCATCCGCACCCGGCCCGCGTCGGCGGCGTAGATGCTGGCGAGGATCTTCAGCAGCGTGCTCTTGCCGGAGCCGTTGCGGCCGACGATGCCGAAGAACTCGCCGCGCTCGACCTCGAAGGAGACGTCGCGCAGAGCGTGCAGCTCGCGGTAATCGGACTGGGAGAAGGTGGTCAGCCGCTCCTTCAGCGAGTCGACCCGCTGGGTGGGGATGCGGAAGGTCTTCTCGACGCCGCTGACCTCGATCGCGACTTGGGGAGGGGCGTGGGTCGTCAAGAGGGACGGATAGGTTACCGGCGTGAGCGGGGCGATCCGAGCGAAGAACCCAGCCACGCTGCTGCTCGCGGTGGCAATGGCCGTGGCCGGGGTGCTCATCGTCGTGCTCGGCTCGAGGCTGACCTTCATCCTCGACGACTGGGTGTTCATCCTCTACAAGCGCGACTTCAGCGCCGACGCCTTCCTCGCGCCCGACAACGAACACCTGGTCGCGGGCGCGGTCGTGGTCTGGAAGCTGCTGCTCTCGGGCTTCGGCATGGGCTCGCTGGTCCCCTTCCGCATCGTCTCGACGGCGATGTTCCTGCTCGGCGACTGGTTCCTCTTCGTCTGGATCAGGCGCCGCCTCGGCCCCTGGCCGGCGCTGATCGCGGCGCTGCCCGTGATCTTCCTCGGCGCGGCCTTCGAAGACCTGCTCTGGTTCTCCTCGATCACCTTCCTCGGCGCGCTGACCTGCGGACTGGGCATGCTCGTCGCGCTCGACCGCCGCGATCGGCTCGGCGATCGGCTCGCCTGCGCCTGGCTGATCGGCTCGATGCTGTTCTCGAGCCTCTGGGTTCCGTTCGCCGCCGGAGCCGCGCTCGACATCGTCCTGCGCCGCGGCGAGCGCGACTGGCGCCGCCGCGCCTACGTCGTCCTCGTTCCCGTCGTGCTCTATGGGGCGTGGTGGCTGGGCTGGGGCCACGACGCCGAAAGCTCGATCACCCTGAGCAACATCGGTGCGACGCCGATCTTCGTCGTCGATTCCTTCGCCTCCGCCCTCGCGGCCCTGTTCGGGCTCGCCACCCCGGCGGAAGGGATGGCGGCCCCAGGCGGCATGGACTGGGGTCGGCCGCTCGCCGTGCTGCTCGGCGGGCTGGCGGTCTGGCGCGCGTACCGGATCGAGCGGATCCCGCGCTCGCTCTGGGTCGTGCTCGCGATCGGCCTCTCCTTCTGGGTGCTCGGCGGGTTCGACGTCAAGCCCGGTCGCGTTCCCTGGGCCAGCCGGTACCAGCTGCCGGGCACGGTATTCGTCCTACTCGTCGCCACCGAGCTCCTGCGCGGCGTGAAGCTGAACCGGCGCCTGCTGCTGCCGGCCGCCGTGGTCGTCCTCGCCGCGGTGACCAGCAACCTGCTCTTCCTGCACCAGTCCTACAAGAGCTACCTGGGCGGCACCGAGCTCGTCCGCGCCAACCTGACCGCGATGGAGATCGCCCGAAACACCGTCGACCCCAGCTTCTACCTCGAAGAAGAATTCGCCGACACCGGCCTCGACCACATCGACGCCGGCTCCTACTTCTCCGCCGTCGACGCCTTCGGCTCCCCCGCCTACACGATCGCCGAACTGCAGGAAAGCCCCGAGGCCGCGCGCTTCGCCGCCGACAAGGTCTTGCTCAACGCACTGCGCGTGGGGGTGGAAACCGACGCGCCCCTCCCGGCGGCAGCCGCCGGGACCAAGTCGGCCACGCCGAACTCAGAAGGTGTCGTCGCGGTGCCCGCCAGCGGCTGCGTCGCGGTCCGCGGCGGAGACGAAGCCCCACTGCTTGGCCTGCCCCTGGGCGGGGCCGTGGTCAGCGCCGGGGCCCGACCGGTCAGCGACATCAAGATGAGGCGCTTCGCGACCTCGCCGGAGAATTTCCCGGTCGACTTCCAGATCGGCATCGCCCCCGGTGAAGCGGTCGCGGTGCCGATACCGCCCGACCTCTCGACCGTGCCCTGGAAGATGCAGCTCGAAGGCGGCGCGGCGACCGTCTGCGGCCCCGAACGCTGACCCGACCTGCATCGAACCCCTATTTGGGGTTCGATGCAGGTCGGGTCAGGCTCAGCCGGCGGTCGCCATCCAACGCTCGACGTTCTGCTCGTACATCTCCTGGAGGATCTCGTCGATGCCGAAGCGCGGCTGCCAGTCGGGGTAGTCGGCTTCGAAGTCGGAGACGTCGGAGACCCACCAGCGGTGGTCGCCGATGCGGTTCTCCTCGCTCAGCTCCCACTGCAGCTCGCGGCCGCTGATCCGCTCGCAGACGTCGATCGCCTCGAGCATCGAGCAGTTGCTGCGCCGGCCGCCGCCCATGTTGTAGACGGCGCCTGCTCGGGGCGCCTTCTGGAAAGACTGGAAGCAGGCGACAAGGTCGGCGCTGTGGATGTTGTCGCGGACCTGCTTGCCGCCATAGCCGAAGACGGTGTAGGGGGTGCCGGTGACGGTGCACTTCATCAGGTAGGCGAGGAAGCCGTGCAACTGCGCACCGGCATGCTGGGGCCCGGTCAGGCAGCCGCCGCGGAAGCAGACCGTCGGCATGTCGAAGTAGCGGCCGTACTCCTGGACGAGCAGATCAGCGGCGGCCTTGGATACGCCGAACAGCGAGTGGGTCGAGCGATCGATCGACATCGAGGTGTCGATGCCCTTGTGAAAGGGGTGCGACTCGGGCAGCTCGAGGCGCTTCTCGAGCTCTTCCAGCGGCAGGTGGTTGGGCGTGTCGCCGTAGACCTTGTTGGTCGAGCAGAAGACGAAGGGCGCGTCGGCGGCGTGCTCGCGCGCCGCCTCGAGCAGGTTGAGCGTGCCGAGCGCGTTGACGCCGAAGTCGGTCTGCGGCTCGCGGGCTGCCCAGTCGTGCGAGGGCTGCGCGGCGGTGTGGATCACCGCATCGATCGAGCCCGCCAGGTCGGCGAAGGCGCGGTTGACTCCCTCGGCGTCGCGAATGTCGAGATCGAGCGAGCGAAACTGGGGGTAGCCCTGGCGCAGCTCCTCGGTCACGTGCGCGGTCGAGGCTTCCTCGCCGAAGAAGCGGGCGCGCATGTCGTTCTCGATCCCGACGATGTCCCAGCCCGCCTCGATGAAGCGGCGAACTGACTCGGAGCCGATCAGGCCGCCGGAGCCGGTGACGATTGCGGTAGGCATGGGCGGGCAGATTAGCGATCGGCGCCGTCGCAGGCTCCAGCCCGCCCCGAGTCGCGAATGGCAGGGGGAGCCTCACTAGAGTGCCGACTTATGAGGGTCCTGATCACCGGCGGAGCCGGATTCGTCGGCGCAAACCTCGGCGTCTCGCTGGCGGCGCGCCACCCCGGCTGGGAGGTCGTCGCGCTCGACAACCTGATGCGCCGCGGCTCCGAGCTGAACCTGGCCCGGCTGCGCGACGCAGGCGTCGAGTTCGTCCACGGCGACGTGCGCGAGCGGGATGACCTGGCGGCCGCCGGTGCCTTCGACGCGATGGTCGAGTGCTCCGCCGAGCCGTCGGTGCTGGCCGGCTTCGCCGACACCTCCTACTCGGTGCAGACGAACCTGGTCGGCGCCTTCAACTGCCTCGAGCGGGCCCGCGAGGAGAACGCCTTCGTCGTCTTCCTCTCGACCAGCCGCGTCTACCCGGTGGCGCCGCAGCTCGAGTTGGCGCTGGAGGAGGCCGAGACGCGCTTCGAGCTCGCCGCCGAACAGCCGGTCCCCGGCGCCGGTCCGCAGGGCATCTCCGAGGACTTCCCGCTGCCTGGCGCCCGCACCCTCTACGGCGCGACCAAGCTCTCGGCCGAGCTGCTGATCGAGGAGTACGCCGACGCCTTCGGCCTGGGCGCCGTCGTCAACCGCTGCGGCGTCATCGCCGGGCCCTGGCAGATGGGCAAGGTCGACCAGGGCGTCTTCTCGTGGTGGCTGCTCAGCCATCACTTCGGCCGGCCCCTCTCCTACATCGGCTACGGCGGCTCGGGCAAGCAGGTCCGCGACCTGCTCCACATCGACGACCTCGTCGACCTGGTCGACGAGCAGCTCGGCGACCCGGACGGCTGGAGCGGCTCGGTCGCCAACGTCGGCGGCGGGCGTGAGTGCAGCCTCTCGCTGCTCGAGACGACGGCGCTCTGCCGCGAGCTGACCGGCAATGAGGTCGAGATCGGCGCCGACCCCGAGACCCGCCCCGGCGACGTGCCGATCTACCTCTCCGACTGCTCGCGGCTCTTCGCCCGCACCTCGTGGCGCCCGCGCCGTAGCGCCCGCGACGTCCTTGCCGACTTACTCGAGTGGACCGTCGCCCACGAGGACGCCGTCGCCGAGGCGCTCGGCTTCGAGAAGGCCGCACGGTGAAACTCTCCGTAGTCATCCCCGCCTATAACGAGGAGGGCACGGTCGTCGAGACGCTGACCTCGATCGTCTCCACCCTGGAGGCGGAGAAGATCGAGCATGAAGTGATCGTCGTCGACGATTCGAGCACCGACAGCACCGCCGCGGTGGTGGAGGGCTTCGCCGCCGAGCATCCCCAGGTCCGCTGCCTGCCCTCCCCCTACAAGAACGGCTTCGGCTTCGCCGTGCGCGCCGGGCTGGAGGACTTCAAGGGCGACGCGGTGGCGATCGTGATGGCGGACGGATCCGACAGCCCGCGCGACCTGGTCGCCTACCAGCGCCTGCTCGAAGAAGGCTACGAGTGCGCCTTCGGCTCGCGCTTTATGCCCGGGTCGAAGGTGATCGACTACCCGCGCTCAAAGCTGATCATGAACCGCATCGTCAACTGGGGGATCCGCCTGCTCTTCCGCCACGGCTACAACGACACGACCAACGCCTTCAAGGCCTACCGCCGCGAGGTGATCGAAAACGTCCAGCCCTTCCTCTCCCATCACTTCAACCTGACGGTCGAGCTGCCGCTGAAGGCGGTCGTGCGCGGCTACAGCTACGGCATCGTGCCGATCTCCTGGGCCAACCGCAAAGCGGGGGTCTCGAAGCTGCGGCTGAACGAGATGGGCAGCCGCTACCTCTTCATCGTCCTCTACGTCTTCCTCGAGCACCACCTGAGCCGCGGCGACTACCGCCGCGCCGAACCTTGATCGCCTTCCTCCGAACGACGCGCGGCGCCTGGATCGTCCTGGCGATCGCGATGGCGCTCTCCGCGGCGCTGATCCTCGCCACCGCCCACGGCGAGAGCTTCGGCATCGACGAGATGTTCTACCTCGGCCGGATGGTCGAAGACTCCGGCCGGATCGTCCAGCACCACTCGCTCGACCTCGGCTACCTGCTCGGCCCTTACAACGGCCACCTGCAGCTCGGCGGCAAGCTGATCTACGAAGCGACCTTCGCCATATTCGGCGCCGATTACACCGCCTTCATCCTGGTCAACGTCGCCGCGCTCTGCGCCTCGGTCGGGCTGGTCTTCGAGCTCGCCCGCCGCCGGGTCGGACCGCTGGCCGCGCTTGCCCCCTGCATCCTTTTGCTCTTCCTCGGCTTCGCCCGCGAGGTCCTGCTCTGGCCCTTCGACGTACACACGCTGGCCGCGATCGCGTTCGGCCTCGGCGCCTTCCTCGCGCTCGAACGCGAGGACCGGCGCGGCGACGTGCTCGCCTGCGCCCTGCTCGTCGCCTCGATCGCGACGATCGAGGTAGGCATCGCCCTGCTGGTCGGCATCGCGGTCCTGGTGGCGCTGCGCCCCGACCGCCTGCGCCGTGCCTGGATCTTCGCCCTCCCCGCCGCCCTCTACGCCGCCTGGTGGATCTGGGCGCGCAAGTTCCACCAGGACCAGAGCGCGCTCTCGCTCGACAACATCGACCTGATCCCGAAGACCGTCTTCTACTCGGCAGCCGCGGTGCTCGGCTCGCTGACCGGCACGAACCCGGTGATCCCCGCCACCTACATCACCGCGGTCACCTGGTTCGGCAAAGCGCTGGCGGTGCTCGCCGCGTTGGCCGTGACGGTACGCCTCAGGCGCGGGAAGGTCTCCGACGCCCTCTGGGCCTGGCTCGCCGTGATCCTCTTCTACTGGGTGACGATGGGCGCCGCCGGCAGACCCGCCGAAGGCATGCGCTACGTCTTCTTCGGCGCCGTCGGCGTCGTCCTGGTCGCCGCCATGGCCCTGCAGGGCCGGGTCGGGAAGCGACTCACCCTGGGCATCGTCGTCGTCGCGGCGCTGGCGCTGCCCGCCAACATCGCCCAGCTGCGCAGCGGGCACGAGACCGACGTGCTCCATCACGACGCGGGGGTGAGCAGGACCGAGTTCGCGATGCTCGAGTTGGCCGCGAACAGGGTCGACCCCGAATACATCGCCTCCGCCGACCCGAACGTGAGCGCCGTCGGCGGCGGTCTCTTCATCCCGATCCCGGCCGGCGCCTACCTGCGCTCGGTGCAACGCAACGGCTCGCCTGCTTTCGACCTGGCGGAACTGCGCGGGCAGCCGGAGGAGCTGCGCAAGATCGCCGACATCACCCTGGCCGACGCGATCGGGCTCGAACCCCAAACGATCGGGAAGCCCGCCGGCGCCGGCCACTGCCCGGTCTTTGCCCCGGCAGCCGGCTCGGACACCGCTTCCTTCGCGCTGCGGCCCGGCCGGACCCTGTTCGGGTCGGCTGGCAAACGGTCCGTGACCGTCGGCTTGAG
This sequence comes from uncultured Solirubrobacterales bacterium, assembly GCA_963837695.1. Lineage (GTDB taxonomy): Bacteria > Actinomycetota > Thermoleophilia > Solirubrobacterales > 70-9 > VRUE01. Next base: position 363,916 of record CAWINZ010000005.1, read on the forward strand.
GCGTTTCGCCGACACTCAGAGCGGCGTGCTCGAAGAACTGCCCCCGGGAGCCTGGAGAAGCCTCGAAATGCCAACGGACGCCGCTGCCGAGCCCTGGCGCGCCGTTGTCGATGCGCCGACGCGGGTCTGCTTCACGCCCTAGCGGAGATCAACCCGCGCCGGCGCTCGTGGCCGCGAGCGAGCAGACGTAGGTCGGGCCGTCGACCACGATCCACCAGCGGTCGGGCGCGGAGTCCCTCGGCAGCGCCAGGGTCGCCCAACTGTGCGGCGGCAGAGTGCCCAACTTCACGCCCGGTCCACCCTGACCGAAGCGACCGAGCGAGACATGGATGGCTCGCCCCGAGCGCGAGCCGAGCAGAGCCCCAGAGGGCGGCGAATCGAAGAAGACGCCGTTCCCTGGGCGACCGTCGAGCGAGCTCGGGCACGCGGGAGGTTCGGCCGGATCCGACGCGGGGCGCAACTTCAGCCCGAGCGCGCCGACCAGGCTCGCGTCGGCGATTTCGCGCCGTTCGAGGTTCTGGTCCCTCAGTTCGCCGAGCGGCATGCCGAGATGACCGAAGCGGTCCGCCGCTTCGAGGTAGTCGCCGGCCCCCATCGGGGTGAAGACGCTGCCGCCGAGGTCGGTCACGCGTTCGTCCTTGCCCGGGGCGTATTCGGGCGGGATCGGCCCGCTGACCAGATCGAGCATCGCGTACTCGACCCGGCTGGTCGTCGCGTCGTTCAGCTGCGGCCCGCGGCCGTCGTAGAGCTTGGCCACGTTCGGGGGGATCGCGAAGGCGACGACGCCGAGCGCGCCGAGCACCGCCGCGCGCGGGAGACGCCCGCCGGCAAGGGCGTCGGCCGCGACGAGGAAGACCAGCAGCGTGCCGACGAAGATGTAGCGCGATGAGTCCGGGGCGCGGTTGCCCAGTGCGATCAGCACCCAGTAGCCGAGCGCCACGGCGAGGAAGACCCAGAGGCTCCGCGGCACACGGCCGCGCGATATCCGCCAGACCAGCGCGACCACCGCGAGGGCGGCGAGGGCCGAGGCCCAGCCGGTGATCCCGGTGGTCGGCTGAAAGACCCCGGGGCCGGTCGGGTTGATCCCGGTCACCGAGCCGGCGATGGCGGCGATCGCGTTGGTGACGGTGATCGGGATCAGCTTGACGTTTGAAAGCACGATCGCGGGCTGGTCGAAATGCCGCGCCCACAGCCACCAGCAGCCGTAGAGGGCGACCGGGATGAGGAAGATCCAGACCCGCTTCCACCGATCGGGGCGGATCAGGACAGCAATCGCTATTCCCACGGCGAACGCGAGGCCGAGCTCGATCATCGCGATCGAGAGGACGAGCAGGATGCAGGCCGCCATGTCGCCCCGGCGCGTCTGCTTTTCCAGCGCGAGGATCGCGCCCAGGCCCAGGGCCAGCGCGTAGATCGTGTGCAGGTCGAAGGCCCAGAGGAACGACTCCCAGGCGAAGCCGAGGAAGAGCAGCGAGAGGCAGGGAACGAGCGCGACGAGCGGCCCGACGCGGCGGCGCGCAAAGAGGAAGAAGAGCACCACACAGACCATCACCCCGGCAACGTCGAAGGCGCGGAAGACCGCGTAGTTGGCTCCGAAGACTTCGAAGATCGCCCGGTAGATCAGCTTGCCGAGCACCTGCAGGTGGCCGTTGCTCGGCGCGATGAAGTATTCGAGGCCGTGCGAGGGCTGAATGTCTCCCGTGCCGTGGACCAGGTACTGGGCGTAATAGAAGATGTCGTCGTTGACGAAGGTGAGGCCGTCGCCGGCGACCATCATCCAGGTCGCTGAGACGCAGATCGCCGCGCCGAGCAGCAGCAGGGCGAGCCGGTCCTCGCCGATCGCCCGGACCCGCTGCTGCATCAGGAGCCTCGCTTCGGCAGCTCGAGCTGGAACTGGCCCGCTTCTTCGACGGTTTCGAAGTCTTCGCCGATGTAGTGGGCAAGTGGGGTGTCGGGCGGTTCCTTACCGGCAAGCCACATTCCGGCGACCTTTTCGTTGCGCAGGACGCAGGGTCGGGGGGTGCGGCGCAGTTGGGCGAGGATGCGCGCCTGCCCCTTCTCGTCGAGGGCGGCAACCCAGGCGCCCGGTGCGGATGGCTTGGGTGGGGTGATCCCGGACCAGAGGTAGAGGCTGTCGACGTTGGGGTAGCCGATGAAGTTGGAGCAGTTGCGGTCGATGAAGGCGACCACCCGTTCATATTCTTCGACCTGTTCGGGTGCGAGGTGGATGTCGCCGGCGCCGGCGAAAGGCAGTGCCGGCCATTCGTCGTAGGTGATCGTGTCGCTCGTCGCCGGCAGGACGATCTGTCCCCAGGCCAGCATCGCGACCAGGGCCGCCCCGGCGACGGCGACGATCGAGCCGTAGCGCCGCAGGTCGAGCTCACCGCGGGCCGCGCTCCATGCCCGCAACGAGGCCAGGGCGTCGGCAATGCAGAGCGCCCCGACCGGGGCGAACATCAGCGAGGCGACGCCGATCTGCGCGCCGGGGACGGGGTAGGCGCCGAGCACCCCGGCGACCGCCATGGACGCCAGCGCCACGCGCAGGAAGCGCTTGTAGGGCGGCTCCAGCGGTCCGGCGGGGGGAACGACGGCGACCCAGGCGAGGAGCAGCGGCAGGATGTCCGGATTGGTGCCCGGGTTGAGCCCGAACGGCGCGGTGTGGGAGATCGTCAGCCACATCGTCAGCCCGGCCAACCCGCGCAGAAGACCGGGCCACAGCGCGGGCTTGCCGACGCCGGCCGTACGCAGCTTCACCGTGATCACGGCCGCCGCGAGGGCCGAGACCCCCCAGTAGACAGCTTGATCCGGCGTCGGGAAGGCCCCCTTGGCGACGTTGCGCACGTTGATCGCCTGGACGATCATGCCGTTGTAGAGGTCACTCGGGCTGGTCCCGAGCAGCATGATCGTGCCGAGAACGGCCACGATCGCGGCGAGGCAACCGGCGGCCGCCGCGATCAGCCAGCGGCCGAGGTCCACCTGTCGCTCTCCCCGAACCGGGAGCAGCGGCCAGGCGGCGGCGACGATCGCCGCGGAGCCGAGCGCCTCCATGGTGATGAAGGAGCGCACCCAACCTTCGCGCAGGTCCGAGAACATGATCGCGACGGGCATCGCCAGAAAGGCGACGATCACCGGCCAGCGCAACCAGGGCCGGCGGCTCAGCGGCTCCCAGGTCAGCGCCGCCGCCAGGACCACCCCGGCGACCGCGTAGGCGCCGAAGTTGATCTTGGTCATCAGAGCAGCCCCCAGCAAGGCGCCCGCGACCGCGCCCCCGAGCGCCACGCGCCTCCCCGGCCCGCGCACTACCGCGAGCACGAAGCCGGCAAGGAGAAGGACGAGCAGGCCGTGCGGGTGCATCGGCTCGGGGTAGAGCGCGTAGAGCGCCGCGAAGGCGACGATCATCCCGGCCCCACCGAGCGCCAGGCGACCGGTGAGGCGCTGGCAGGCGAGGCCGATCAGGAAGCTCGTCGCGACCCAGATGACGATCACGATCAGGCGGCTGGTGTCATTGGTGACGTCGATGCCGGGAAGCGAGAAGATGCCGCCGAAGAACTCGAAGAAGAACGGGCCGTAGGGCGAGAAGACGTCCCTGTAGAGCGCGTCGCCATGCGCGAACGCATTCAGCGATACGAGCAGGGTCCCCTCATCGTCGTAGTCGACGAAGGTCGTGAAGATCGCCATGTAGGCGGCAAACACGGCGCCGACCGCGATCAGCGCGTAGAGCGCGATCGCGCGCACGGTCGGGTCGTCGGCGGTTTCCCGCCAGATCGTCTTCCGCGCCGGCGCCGGGGCGCTCATCGCGGTTTGCCCTCGAAACGCAGCAAGGGCACCCGCCAGGCGGCCTCGGCGACGATCGAGCGGTCCATCTTCGACTTGCCGGCGCGGCGCTCGCGGAAGACGATCGGCACCTCGACGACCTCGAAGCCGCGCTGGATCGCGCGGTAGGTCATCTCAACCTGAAAGGCGTAGCCACGCGACTGGACCGAGTCGAGGTCGATCGCCTCCAGAACCTCACGGCGGAAACACTTGAAACCGCCGGTGAGATCGTGAACGCGCAGGCCCAAGACGAGCCGCGCGTAGGCGCTGCCGCCGCGGCTGATCGCCCGTCGCAGCGCGCTCCAGTCGCCGACGCCGCCGCCCGGGACGTAGCGCGAGCCGATCGCCAGGTCGGCTCGCGCGCCGGCCTCGAGCAGGCGGGGCAGGTAGGCCGGGTCGTGGGAGAAGTCCGAGTCCATCTCCAGCACCAGCCCGGCGCCCTCCGCGAGCGCACGCCGGAAGCCGGCGATGTAGGCCGGACCGAGACCTTCCTTGCGCGGCCGGTGCAGAACCGTGATCGCATCGTGCTGCGCCGCCAGGCGGTCGGCGATCTCGCCGGTCCCGTCGGGCGAGTTGTCGTCGACGATCATGACCCGGGCTGTGGGGGGAAGCTTCGAGAGAACCGCCTCGGCGAAGGCCTCGATGTTGTCGGCCTCGTTGTAGGTGGGCAGTACGAGCCAGGCGGGACCCGGTGCCTCAGTCTTCAGCATCGGCGGGATGCTATTTGCTGCTCAGGCGCACAGGCCTACGGCCGGGCGCGACCGCCCGTGATGCCGACGAGCGCGTGCCAGGCCGGCTTGGGATGGAAGCGTTCGCCTTCGCGGAAGAAGCCGACGGAGTCGCAGAAGCTGCAGTAGTAGCGGGAGTCTTTCCAGGTGAACCAGTAGGCGGCTTTGAGGTTGAGGCGGTGGCGGTTGCGCAACATGTAGCGGTAGGCGCCCCGCAGTTCACGGGCCTGCCCCCGGATGCCCTGCTCGAAGGCGACCACGTCGGGGTCGTTCTGGGAGCCCCAACCCATCTCGGTGAGGTAGAGGCCGGCGTGGGAGTCATGGTTGTCGACGATCACCGCCCGAACCTGCTCGACCATCCGTTCCAGGTCCCTGACGTGAAAGGCATACGGATGCAGGGCGACGGCGTCGAAGTAATGCTTGATGCCCCGCACCCGGTAGAGGGCGGAGAGGAAATCAGCCGCGGACATGCCCTGCTTGCCGCCCTGGTCGGGTTCGCCGAAGAGTCCCGAAAGTAGGACCTTCGCCCGTGGGTCGGCCGACTTGACCGCGCCGTAGCTGAGCTTCAGCAGGCGGGCGTAGCGGGTCGGCGAGACCGGGTAGGCGAAGTAGAAGAAGTTGGCCTCATTCCAGATCTGCCAGACGTGGAACGGCCTGGGGCGCCGAACGACGATCCCGTCCGGGTTGGCGGCCGCCGGAGTGTGCTCGGTCCAGAATTCCCCGCCGGGCCCATAGCGCTTCACCGCCGCCTTGACGAAGGCCGTCCATCCCCGCCGGGCGCGGGCGTTGTCGATCGGCAGCTTCGTCGTCCTGTGCGAGACCCAGCTCGGCACGCCGGAGAGGAAGGGCAGCACTTCCAGGCCCTGGTTGGCGATCGTCGAGACTTCGCGATCGGTGCCTTCCCAGTTGTAGCCGCCACGCTTGGTCGGCTGCACGCTTTCCCAGCCGATCGGCAGGCGGACGCTGCCGATCCTCGCCACCCGCATGTAGGTGACGTCTTCTTCGGAGAGGGACGCCTGCGGGACGATCCCGAAGAAGCTGCGCGGCGCCGCCTGGGCAACGCTGGGGGACGAAAGCAGGCCGACCGCAAGACCAGACCCGATCGCGAGGCCGGCAAAAGCGATGGCGATCGATGCTCTCTTCATCCTCTTGCTCATCTCCTCGGATCAACCCTGGTCACGGACGGAAGTCGCGGCGGAACTTTAAGGCCTAGGATCGGCGGCCGATGCGGGCAGTTCTGAGCAGCCGAAAGATCTGGATCTGGGCCGCCCTGTGGTTGCTCACGCGCGCACTGATCGTCATCCACGTCGGCTTCTGGAACCACTCGACCGGCGTTCAACTCGAAGACGTCGGGATCTACGAAGACTGGTCCGGCCTGCTGAGCCACCACCACGTCTTTCCCGGCGAAGAAGCCTGGCAGTACCCGCCCGGGGCGGCCTTCCTGATGCTTTTGCCGCGCCTCGGCTGGGGCAGCTTCGGCGACTCCTTCGTGGTGACGATGCTCGCCTTCGACCTGATCGGATTCGTGCTGCTCGCGATCCTCAGCCGTCGCGAAGACAGCGACGCCGGCGTCTGGGTCTGGCTGCTGGCGATGCCCATGCTCCGCGCCCTGCCGGTGCTCCGCTTCGACCTCGTGCCCACGGTGATCGTGATCGGCGCGCTCGTCGTCATCCACCGCCGCCCCACCTGGTTCGGGGCCCTGGCGGGGCTCGGCGCGATGGTCAAGGCCTGGCCGATCGCGCTGCTCTTCGGCGAGTGGGACCGGCGACGGCTCTTACGCGCGGGGCTCGGCGCGCTCGGCGCAATCGCTGTCGTCTTCGCGGTCTCAGCGGTCGCCTTCGACGGCAACCAGCTTGACTTCCTCTCCGAGCAGAACGGCCGTGGCCTGCAGGTGGAAGCCGTCGCCAGCCTCCCCTGGCACGCGGTTCAGTACGTGACCGGCGAGGAACCGCACACCGTTCTGCGTTACCGAGCCTGGGAGATCGAAGGCGGGGCCGCCGACACGACGGCCGAATCGCTCAAGTGGCTCACGTTGGCTGCCCTCCTCGCCGCCGGAACCTGGTGGTGGGCGCGGGCGCGGGGGATCCGTCGGGGGCGCGAGGATCTTGCCGATCCCGCGGTCAGCCGGGATTTCGTCTTCACCGTCGTCCTGCTCTTCGTCGTGACGAGCCGCGTGTTGAGCCCCCAGTACATGATCTGGCTGCTCGGCCTCGCAGCCGTCGTTCTCTCCACCAAGGCCGGCAGGCTCAAACGGCCGGCGTGGACGGTGGTCGCCGCCGCCGTCCTGACGACCAGCGCCTACGGACCGCTGGGGGCCTACGTGAGCTATTACAACGTCTACGGCTCGCCCTTCATCATGCTGATCCGCAACTTCGCACTCCTCTTTGCAACCATCGACGCCTGCATCGCGATGGTGGCGCTGGTGCGGCAGCGACGGGCGGTTGGGCACGGCGAAACTGTGCAGCCCACCGCCACGCAGAGCCCTGTGGCCTGAGGACGACTACGCTCGAACGATGGAGTCGTTGGACCTGTGGCACGCGCGACTCGACACTGGCGAGTGGCCCTCGGCCGAGGCACTTCCGGCGACGGAGCGGGAGCGTGCCGCGCAGATCGCTCGTCCGGGGGCGCGCGAGCGCTGGGTCGCCTCGCGCTGGGCGCTGCGCAGCGTCCTCAGCCGCTACCTCGACCGGGAACCGGCGGAGATCGAGCTGGGTTTCGGCGAGCGCGGCAAGCCGATGCTGGCCGACCCGGATGCGCCGCTTCGCTTCAACCTCAGCCACTCGGGTGAGCTGGCCCTGATCGCGGTCGCCCGCGAACGTGAGGTCGGCGTCGACGTGCAGCTGGTCGGCGCCAGACCGGCCGAGTTCTATGCCGAGTGGACGCGGCGGGAGGCGATCGCCAAGTGCCACGGCGCCGGCCTCTGGGCGCCGCTGCCGGACTCGCCGGTTGCCGTCGCGCCCCTCGACGCCGGGGCCGGCTTCGCGGCAGCGGTCGCGGTCCTTGGCGCGGACGTACCGCCGCTACGGCACTTCGTCGCCGAGCCCGGCTGAGGCCTCAGTAGGTGCCGCCGAGCTTGCGGTGGTCCCAGGTCGCCGTGCGCAGCGGCTTGAAGTGGATCGCGACGCGCTTCGGCGCCTGCGCTTCGAGCGCCGCCTTGGCGTCGCCCTGCACCGAGTCGATCCCCTCGGCGTAGCGCACGGTCAGCTCCTCGGCGAAGCCGACCACGGTCTCGAAGTCGTGGTGGAGCTCGGCCTCAGCCTCGATCATCGCGCCGCGCAGCTCGCCGTACTCGTGCCCGGTCTCGACCAGCAGCGTCGCCCGCGGGTCGCGTTCGAGGTTGCGCACCTTCTGCGACTTGGCATAGGTCCAGATCCAGATCTCGCCCTGGCGCGGGACGAACCAGAGCGGCATCGAGTGAGGGAAGCCGCGCGGGCCGTTCGAGGAGACGACCGCGACGCGCTCTGCGTCGAGCAGCTCGAGCAGCTCCCCGTCGCTCAGCTTGATCTGGTCGCGGCGGCTCATCCCGGCCTGACTCTATGTGGCGACCGGGGTGGGGCGGAACGAGCGCCGGTAGGCGGTGGGGGTGGTCGCGGTCGCGCGGCGGAAGTGCTCGCGCAGCGAGGCGGCGGTGCCGAAGCCGGCACGCCAGGCGACGTCGTCGATCGGCAGGTCGGTCTCCTCGAGCAGGCGCCGTGCCTCCAGCACCCGCTGGGCGAGCAGCCAGCGCAGCGGCGTCGTGCCGGTCTCCTCGCGAAAGCGGCGGGCGAAGGTGCGCGGACTGACTGCGGCGTGGCGGGCCATCGCGGCGACGTCGAGTGGCTCGACGAGGCGCTCGGACGCCCAGCGGCGGGTCGGCTCGAGCGAACCCGACTCCTGCGCCGGGGGGCGCTTGATGAACTGCGCCTGGCCACCCTCGCGGTGCGGGGCGGCGACCATGCGGCGGGCGACGCGCTCGCCGGCGGCGGCGCCGAAGTCGCGGCGGACGACGTGCAGGGCGAGGTCGATGCCGGCGCTGAGCCCGGCCGAGGTCAGCACCGCGTCCTCGTCGACGTAGAGCGCCGCGGGGTCGACCTCGACGGCGGGGAACAGCTCGGCGAGCTGCCGCGCGTGGGCCCAGTGGGTCGTCGCCCGGTGGCCGTCGAGCAGGCCGGCGTAGCCGAGGGCGAAGGCGCCGGTGCAGACCGAGAGCATGCGGGCACCGCCCACCGCTGCCTCGCGCAGCGCCTCGAGCACCGCCTCCGGCGGGCGGTCGAGCAGGGCGAAGTAGCCGGGCACCACGACCGTGCCGGCGCCGACCAGCGCCTCGAGGCCGTGCCGCGGGACGAGCTCGAAGCCGCTGGTGGTGGCGATCGGCGCGCCGTCCGGCGAGCAGCAGGCGACCTCGTAGAACGGGGTCCCGTCGGTGGCCGAGGCGGCGATGAAGACCTGCGTGGCGGCCGTGAGGTCAAAGGCGACGAGGCCGTCGAGGCAGAGCGCGGCGACCCGGTGCGAATTGCTCATGGCAGAAATCTATCGAACATTGGCAATCCTGCCACTCGACATGGGCCGCTTCGAGCGGCAGGATCGGTGCCATGAAGATCGCAATCCTCCTCTTCGAGAAGCTCGCCGCCCAGGACGCCGTCGGCCCCTACGAGGTGTTCCGCTGCGTCCCCGGGTGGGACATCCAGTTCGTCGGCCTGCGCACCGGCGAGGTCCGCTCCGAAGGCGGGCTCGGCCTGAGCGTCGACCAGACCCTCGACCAGATCACCGAGGCGGACCTCGTGCTTGTCCCCGGCGGGCGTGGCAGCGATGCGCTGCTCGAGGACGAGGCCGTGCTCTCCTGGCTGCGTGAGATCGACGCGGTGACGAAGTGGACGACCTCCGTCTGCACCGGCGCGCTGCTGCTCGGCGCGGCCGGCCTGCTGGAGGGCAAGCGGGCGACCTCCAACTGGCTCGCCCTCGACGATCTGGCCAAGTACGGCGCCGACCCGGTCGGCGGTCGCTGGGTCGAGGACGGCAAGACGATCACCGCCGCCGGCGTCACCGCCGGCATCGACATGGCCCTGCACCTGGTCGGCCGCGAGGCCGGGCCCGAGGTGGCCCAGGCCGTCCAGCTCGGCATCGAGTACGACCCCGACCCGCCCTTCGACTCCGGCTCCCCGGAGAAGGCTCCGGCCGAGATCGTCGAGCTGGTCACCTCGTTCAGCCGCGCGGCTACCTGAAACCGGCCCGCGCCCCAGAGTTGGCGTCGAGTCGTCACACAACTTTTTGATTCTGCGCGCCACACGCGCGTCCGGGCCACCTAGCCTGGCCGCATGGAACTCCAGACGCTCGACTCACCCCAGGCAACGCCACCGCCGGTCGGTGCTATCGTACGTACGTATAGTCCACCTAACGTACGTACGCTGCACCGATTGGAGGATCCGATGGCGCTCACCGCGTCGAAACTACGCGCCAATGTCTACCGACTGCTCGACGAGGTCCTGGAGACCGGCACGCCGCTGGAGATCGAGCGCAACGGCGAGATCCTCGTGATCGCGCCCAGGGAAGAGAAGAAGAAGGGGTCGAAATTGGACAACCTGCCTCGACGCGAGGGCGCAATCGTCGGCGACCCCGACGAGTTGATCCACATGGACTGGTCCTCGGAGTGGAACCCTGATCCATATTGACACCCATATCGCGCTGTGGCTCTACACGGGCCTGGCGGGAAAGCTCCCCGCCAGGGCTCGCGCGCTGATCGAGGAGCGAGCGCCCGTCCTCTCGCCAGTCGCGGCTCTCGAGCTGAGGTACCTGCACGAAGTCGGGAGGGCCCGGGATTCCGTACCGGTCATGCTGGGGGCGCTACGACAGGAGATTGGCATGGAGGTCAGCGATGGCTCGATCGCGGAGCTGGGGCAGGCGGCAGCGGATCTATCCTGGACTCGCGATCCCTTCGACCGGCTGATCTCCGCCCACGCGATCGTCGCGAACGCTCCTCTCGTCACCGCGGACGAGACCATCCGGGAGCACCTCCCCCTGGCAGTCTGGGACTGACGAGCGCGTCGGCTATCTGAGTCGGAGTCGGCGTCCGACCCGGCCACCGGGGATCGCGACGAGCAGGTGCGCCTGTGGGCGCTTGCGTACGGCGGTGAGCGCGCGGCCGCGCGGACCGAGGCCGAGGGTGAAGGTGTGAGCCCCGCCGCCGTTGAGCCGGAAGGCGCGGCGGGCGAGCAGCCGCTTGACCATCCGCGTCCTTGCCACCCGGCGGCGCCCGCGGCGCACCACGTAGCGCTGCGGGAGCCGGGCACGGACGAGCAGCTGCCCCGGACAGGCGATGCCCACCGGCCATTCGCAGCGCACGCTGATCCGCACCCTGTTGCCGGCAGACCTCGTGCGCAGCACGGAGATCGGCACCGGGACGCCGATCGTGCGGCAGCCGAGCAGCTTGTCCGCCCCCGGCCCGATGTTGAGCGCGTAGACGCAGAGCCGCTGCCTGCCGCTGCCGACGACGGGGAAGCTCGAGTCGAAGCCGTGCGAGGCGCCGGCGCGCGGGAAGAGCGCGAGCAGGTCGGAGCGTTCCTGGCTCGCGATCGGGCCGAGTTCGTACCCCGAGGCGCCCCCTTCGTCGACCTTGCCGCCCAGGTAGGCGCTGATCGAGAGTGGCGTCTTCGGCGCGTTCGGGTCGAAGGCCCAGCCGGATATCTGCACCTGGCCGGGGGCCGGAGAGCCGGCGACGTCGAAGCTGCCTCGCGGGCTGTCGCTGGACGACGTACCGCCCCCCGCCGTCGCGCCTTCGACGTAGTTGTTGTCGATGTTGATCGTCACCCCGCCATAGGTCTCGTTGTGGCCGCCGTTGTACTGGTGGATCCGGTGGCCCACCCAGGCTCCGGCCGGGACGTAGGGATCCGAGGCGGCCGAGGCGCGCCCGTTCCAGTTGGCGAACCAGAGCTCGTCCGGCTCGAGGTAGGTGCTGCCGTACTTGGCGGCGAGGTCGGCGATGCCCGAAGCGCCGCTGCTGTAGACACCGGAGACGTAGCCGAGCACGTGCAGGCGCGCGGTCCAGGCGGCGAGGAAGCTCAACGTCGCGTTGCTTGCGCTCGACGTTCGCGAGTAACTCTCCATGTCGAAATAGATCGGGCTGCCTTCGCCGATCCCGGCGATCCGCGCCTGTGCGACCGCGTCGGTCGCTGCTTCGGTCCCCTGAGTCGTGGCGGTGAAGGTCGAGCTGCTCAGCTTGGCGCAGGAGCTGCAGCTCGAGGTCGGCGCCTGCAGGCCGACGTAGGTCGGGATCAGGACCCACCCGGCCACCGTCTGTTCGGCGACCCAGCTCGCGGTCAGGTTCGGCTGCGAACAGCCGCGGTTGGCGCCGCCGATGTAGACGCCGATCGCCCGGTAGGGCGAGCCGGCCCAGGCCGACATCGAGCGCCGCGAGGGCGCCGTGCAGGCGTCGAAGCCGAGGCCGGTGTACTGCGAAGCGGCAGAGAGGTGGGCGGGCCGAACCCGGCTCGCCTCGGCGCCGGCGCGAGCGCGGGCGCCGGGATCGACGAGAATCGCCCGCCGCCGTCCCATCGCGCTAGCCGGACAGTGCTGCATCGCCCCCGGCCTGCCCAGATAGACGGCCTTGCGGTCAAGACGCACGCACGTACGCGGGTGCTCGGCCAGCCGGTAGACCGGCCAGCCCGCGGGCACGGCGACCTTCTCACCACGGAAGTGGATCGTCCTGGCGCCGGCGCTCGCAGGCAGAAGCGCCGCGAGCGCGAGCAGGCATAGAGCAACACGCCGCATCTACCTCCCAACAATTCCATCCCCCGAACGTTTCGGCCGATTACGACGCGAGCCGCAAGAGAACGCTCAGGCCGGCACGAGGTCGAGCTCGCGCCAGGGGCCCTCGCCGGCCATCGGCTGGGTGCGGCCCTCCAGCCAGTCGGCCTGGAGGTCGTCGTAGTGAGGGCTGGCGGGATGGCCCGACTGGCCGGTGAACATCTGCCAGCGCGAGCGGCCGGGGTCCGTCGGGTCGCCGACCATGCGCCAGCTCGGCGCCCAGACGGCTTTGTAGGGGTCGTTGGGGTCGTAGGCGATCTGGCTCACGGTCTCCTGGGCGCCGCCGGCACGCAGGCTGCGATTGAGCAGCTTGCGCAGCAGCGGATTGGCCTCGCCCAGCGGATGAGGGAACTCCATCTCGTGGACGTGGCCCCAGCGCCAGCCCTCGGGGTCGGGCCCGAAGCGCTCGCCGAGGTCATCGAGGGCGCCGGCCAGCGCCTCCAGCACGAGGCCATCCCAGGAGCGCCCGATCAGCTCCTCGTCGCCCTCCTCCCAGAGATTCATCAGGTGGGAGTGCCAGCGCCATGGCGAGGTGACGTGCGGGGTGAAGCCGTTGTCGGCGCGGTCGAGCCAGCGCTCGCAGAGGTCGCGGTCGCCGATCGCGGCGCGGGCGACTTCGCGCGCCAGCCGCAGCAGAAAGGCCTGGTAGATCGTGCCGGCGATCGTGTCGGGGTCGAGCCGCCCGTCCCAGCTGCGCAGCCGCTCGAGCGCGCTCATCTCTCGCTGCCCGCTCGGGCTCAGCCGGCCCAGCCGCCTCGCTGCCTCCAGCCCGGGGAGCGAGAGGTTGTCGGACTGCATCGCCTCGAAGCTCTCGATGTCGTGCTCATCGCTTGCCCGCAGCAGTTCCTCGATCCGCCGCGCGCGGAAACCGTCGAGCCAGTCGCTGGTGATGTGGTGCGGGTAGTCGTCGCCGACGATGCGGTTGTTGGCGGTGACGAGGAAACCGCTCTCGGGGTCGACGACCTCGGGCAGCTCGTCGTATGGGACAGCGCCCTCCCACTCGAACCCGCCCTCCCAGCCCGGCTTCGGCAGGTCCGGGCAGCCGCCCCTGCGCAGCGGCAGGCGGCCGATCAGCTTGTAGCCGATCGAGCCGTCGCGGTCGGCCCAGATCAGGTTGGATGCGGGCGAGGTGTGGCCCTCCAGGGTGGCGACCAGGTCGGCGCCGGAGCGGATCCCGTGCAGATCGAACATCCCCTTGAAGGCGGTCGGCTGGTCGAGCGTGATCCAGCGCAGGGCGAGCGGCTCGGCTTCGTCGGCGCCGAGCGCCGCGTTGACGAGCGGGCCGTGGTGGGTGATGCGGACGTCGAGCACCTCAGGCGCATCGCGGCCCTTGACGACGATCTCCTCGCGGACGACTTCGAGCGGCCGCCACTCGTCTTCGAACAGGTAGCTGTCGCCCTCGACCCGCTCGACGAAGAGGTCCTGAACGTCGGCCATCACGTTGGTGAAGGTCCAGCAGACGTCGTTGTTCTGGCCCATGTAGACGCCGGGCATGCCCGGCAGCGAGGCGCCGCGGACGGTGCGATCACCGAGCGTCAGGCCGACCTGGTACCAGATGCCCGGCATGCTCTGCGGCAGGTGGGGATCGCCGGCGATCAGCGGCGACCCGGTCGCGCTCAGCGCGCCGCTCACCGCCCAGTTGTTGGAGCCGCTCGCCTCGGCGGCCATGCCGATCGATCGACGCACCGCGTCGATCTGCTCGGCGAGGCCGAGGCCGTCGCCCGACCACGGTTCCTGAGTGACGACCGGGTTGCCCGCCGGGTAAGCGGGGTCGAGCTTCGCCGCCAGCTCGGGTCCCAGCTCGCGGGTCATATCGGCGCGCAGCAGCTCCTTCTCCCAGTTGGTCGAGAGCCCGAAGGCGAGCAGCTTGCCGAGGCCGAGGATGTCGGCCGGGCGCCAGGGCTCGAACTCGAGCCGCAGCAGCTGCATCTCGAAGGGCAGCGCCTTGGCGCTCGCCGCCGCCGCGTTGACGCCCTCACAGAAGCGCTCGAGCAGCGCGAGCAGATCCGGGTCGAGGCTCGCCGCCTCGCGCTCCGCGGTGCGCCGCATCCCGAGGGTGCGCATCAGCCGGTCGACCGGCAGCCCCTCCTCGCCGGCGAACTCGGAGACGCGGCCGGACAGAGCACGGCGGTAGAAGTCCATCTGCCAGAGCCGGTCCTGGCCATGGCAGAAGCCCTCGGCGAACCAGAGGTCAGCGGCGCCCCCCGCCTCGACGTGGGGAACCCCCCAGCGGTCGCGCCGCACCCGTACCGACCCCTCCAAGCCCGGCAGCGAGATCGTCCCCTTCTGCTTCGGCAGCGGCCGTCGGGCCAGCCAGTGCCAGGCGGCAGCCGTCGCGGCGGCGGCCAAAGCAGTACCCGCGGCCCCAGCCACCAAGCCCGTCCTCATAGCCTTCCCGCCGTTCATCCGCTCACCTTACTGGCTGCCTGGCCAGTTTTGCTTCCGGTGTGCCTTTTGCCCGCTGGAGGGGCAAAAGGCACACCGGAAGCGGGTCGGGTCACTCCCAGAGGTCCGCGGGTAGCCGACCTTCGGCCTTGAGCTTCTGCAGGTGGGCCTCCATCACCATCGCGGCCGCCGGACGGAGGTTGGACGGGACGTCGGACCAGGCCTCGACCAGGAGCGCCGCCTTCGAGCGCTCGCCGCGCTCCAGGGCGGCGAGCAGGCGGCGCTCGCGCATCTCGCGGTGCTCGACGTACTCGGCCAGCTTCGCCGTCGGGTCGGTTACCCAGGGGCCGTGGCCGGGACAGATCAGCTCGATCGGCTCGGCCTGCAGCAACCGCAGCGATTCCATGTAGGCGGCGAGCGAGCCGCCGTCGGGCGGGACGAAGGTCGATCCTTCGCCCAGGACCAGATCGCCGCTGAAGCAGACCCCGTCCACAGTCAGGAAACAGACATGATCGGCGGCGTGGCCCGGCGTGGCAAGAGTGCGCAAGCCGCCGTACTCCTCCCCCCCAGCTGGCAGGATCGCCGCTGGGGCGTCTCCCTCCCATTCCGCAGCGATCGCCAGCGCTGCCGCGCCCGCGGCGTGATCCCCATGGCTGTGGGTGAGCAGGATCTGACCGATTCCTCCGCGCTCTTTCGCTGCCGCAAAGATCTCCTCTAGGTGACTCAGGTCATCGGGCCCCGGATCGATCACCACACAAGGATCCGACCCGTACAGGTAGGTGTTGGTCCCAGCCAGCGTCATCGGCCCCGGATTAGGCGCCACAATCCTCAGAACCTCCGCGTGCCCCGGCGCGGAAGTCACGTAACCGGGCTCCACTGAGAGCACATCCGGTAGGCCTGGAACGTCTTGTACTTTTTCGCCGAGAGCATCGGGCGACAGCCCAACCGCAACCCACCGAAAAAGTTAAGTGGAAGGCCTACCGGATGTGCTCTCACGCCACGCTAGCCGCGACTTCCGCCGCGATCGCCTCGCGCGCCTCGTCCGGCTCGAGCACAACCAGGTCGCCGGCGCCGCGAAGGATCTCCCGCACCAGCCACGAGGTCCCCGCGTAGGGCAGCTCGACGACGACCGCGCCGTCGGCCAGCTCCTCGACCACGGTGCGCTCCTCGCGCAGCCAGCGGGCCCGCTCGGGCGAGACCCAGACGCGGGCGACCTGGGCGGTCGGCACCTCGCCGTCGGTCATCCAGCCCTCGACCCCGGCGAGCTCTTCGACCTCCTGGCGCGGCTCGTAGGTCTCGCTGCTCGCCACCGCCTCCTTGACGCGGTCGAGCTTGAAGTGGCGAATTCCCCCTTTGGTCAGGTCGAAGCACTCGACGTACCAGCCCTCGCGCCCGTTCTCCAGCCGGTAGGGCTCGACGCGGCGCTTGGTGAACTGGTCCTCGTTCTCCTTGTAGTACTGGATCTCCAGCACGCGACGACCGGCGATCGCCTCGTTGACGACGCGCGCGACCTCGGTGTCGCCGCCGCTGCCGGAGGCGATCTCGAGGCCCTCCTCGGAGGGGTCGTGGCCGAGCGCTTTGACGATCTTCTCGCGGGCGCTCTGCAGGCCGCCCTGCGGCAGGTGGTCGCCGAAGAGGTCGATCGCCGCGACCAGCGCCTTCGCCTCCAGGGGCAAGAGCCGCGCCGGGCGGGCGAAGTTGTCGCCGTAGGGCTCAGAGTCGACCTCGATCTCGTCGCCGCGCACTTCGGCGTAGAGCACGTAGGTGCCGCCGCCGAAGTTGACGACGTTGAGCAGATCGATGTCCTCCTGCAGCTCCTCCCCGGTCAGTTCGAGGCGCCGGCGCAGATCGGTGACGCTGAGGCGCTCGCCTTTCTTCGCCGAGTCGATCAGCATCCCGGCGAGGGTCACGAGGCGGGCAAAACGCTCCGGGCGGATCGCCGCCTCGCCGCGCCCGTTGCTGCGCGAGCGGGGTGGCGCCTCGCGCAGCGGGTGTTCGACGGTCTCGGCCGGTTCGAAGTCGCTGCGGTGGCGGTCGTGAAGAAGGTCGAGCCGCTCGCGGGCTTCGTCGCGCAGCTCCTCGGGCTCCAGCACCTCAGCGTTCTGGCGCCAGCGCAGCACCCAGGCGATCAGCTCGCGAGGCGATGCGTAGTCCGTCTCCAGGACCGAGCCCTTGCCCGGGGCCTCGTCGGCCTTGCGGGCCGGGCGCAGCTCGCCGTAGCCACCGAAGTCACGCTCGATCAGCCAGGAGATCCGGTCGCGGACGAAGATCTTCGCGGTGCCGCGGATCTCCCCCAGCTGCCAATCCGCACGCTGGCCGTAGTCGCGGCGATCGAAGTCCTCGGGCGGGGAGAAGTCGTGCTCGGCCTTGGAGGCGTAGCCGACCTTGCCCTGGATGCGGGAGAGGCGGAAGACCCGGACGGCGTCGCGCTCGTGCGAGTGGCCGATCAAATAGAACTGGCCGGAGCGGAAGACGAGGTGGTAGGGGTCGACCTTGCGCTTCTCGGTCTCGTCGCGCTCCATCGTGTAGTAGGTGAACTCGATCGTCTTGCGCCGCGAGATCGCGGTCTCGATCTTGGAGAGCCGCTGGGAGAGGTCGCGGCCCCCGGCCGAGGCCGTCATCGCCATCTCGACCGGCGCGCGGTCGCCCTCGCTGACCGGGTTCGGGTGGCCCCAGGCGACCTGCTGCAGGGCGAGGCGCAGTGGCTCGGCGTAAGCGAAGCCGCCGTCGGTGAGCAGCGAGAGTGCCGTGCTCAACGAGGCCAGCTCCTCGTCCTCGAACTTGATCGGGTCGAGGTAGAAGTTCTCCGGCGGCAGCGAGTAGAGCTCGGCCTCGAAGAAGCCCTCGCCGGGTTTCTCCACCCCGAGCTGGATGCCGAGGCTCTCCAGCTCGGCGCGATCGGCGTAGAAGCGCCGCGCGAAGGCGTCGTCGTTCATGTCGCTGTAGCCCTCCACCTCGCGCTTGATCTCCAGCGCCGAGACGGGTCTGCCCTGCGCCATCAGAAAGGAGATCAGCGAGAGCTGGCGGATCAGCTTCTCGGTGTCCTTTGCCACGAGCCCAGGATAGTGAGAGCGACCTGGCGAACCCCCCGCCCCGACCGCCGGAAACCCGCATTTTGGCCCATTCGAGCCGGATAGAGTGCCCCCCACATGGACATCCTTCGCAACCTCTTCGGCAACGTCACCAACGGGATCATCCGATTGGCCGTCGCTGCGGGCATCCTCTTCTGCGCCTACCTGTTCATCGTCAAGCCGGTCCTCAACACGACCGAGGAGGCCTTCCACTCATCCGGCCTCGACCAGATCGGCAAGACGCTGAACACCGTCGACGTCCAGGTCCAGCGGCAGATCCGCCACTCGTTCAAGCTGACCAAAGCCCACGGCGGCAGCCCCCAGAAGCTGATCAAGTGCATCAAGCACGCCCACCAGGACGTGGGGAAGATCAAGCGGTGTACCAGACGCTTCTAGCGGTGAAACGTCAGGCGGCCTGGCGCTGACCGAAGTAGGCGGAGCCGGAGAGGGCGCGGTCGAAGCTCGACCAGGACTCGCCGGCGGGCAGCTCGCGCTCGAGGCGGTCGAAGCTGCCAAGGCGGCCACCGAGGTTGTCGATCATGTGGACGAGCACGGCCTCGCGGGTGGCGGGGACGACCGGGGAGCCGTGTTCGAGCGAGCCGTGGTGGCTGAGGATGATGTGCAGGACCGCCTGGGCCAGCCCCGGGTCGAAGCCGGGAATCTCCTCGATCTCGCGGCGCACGGTGTAGTAGCCGAGCGGGATCTCGCCCTGCAGCCGGCCGGCGTCGGTTAGGTCGATCGCCAGCGGGTCATCGTTGTAGGCGACGGTCTTGCCGATGTCGTGGAGGAGCGCGCCGGCGACGGCTACCTCGCGATCGATGCCGGGGAAGAAGTTGGCGGCGGCGCTGACCGCCTGGGCGACGGAGACGGTGTGCTCGAGCAGGCCGTGGCGATAGGCCTGGTGGTAGACCTTCGCCGCCGGCGCGTCGCGGAAGCGCGCCCAGATCTCCGCGCTCTCGCCGAAGAAGCGGCTGAGCAGGTCGCGCAGCTGCGGCTCCTGCACGGTCTCCAGCAGCTGGCGCAGTTTGCCCTCCAGCTCCTCGAAGGAGACGTCCGACTCGGCGGCGAGGTCAGCGGGGTCGTATTCCTCCGGGGAGGCCTCGCGCAGGCCGGAGAGCTTGATCTTCGGCCCCCAGCGATCGCTCATCTCGAAGACGCCGGCGACCTCTACCGGGGTTCCCGGCGCCGCGAGCGCATAGAGCGCCTCAGCGTCCTCCCAGGCGACCGCCTCGGCGCTCCCGCTGGCGTCGCCGAGGGTCAGGCGCAGCCACGGCTCGCCGTTCCGCTTGCGGCGCAGCTCGCGCTGGCGCACCGCGTAGACGCCCTTGACCTGCTGGCCGTCCTCGAGCTCCCGAAGGGACACCCTGGCCGGCGGCGCGGCAGGCTTGGCAGCCGGGGCAGGCGCACCGCCCGAGGTGTCGATCAGGGCCTCTTGGAACATCTGTGGATCGAGCTGCTCCATCTATTTCCAAGTTAGAGCGGAGCGCGGACGCTTCGTTGCGCCGAGTGCGGTTCCCCTTCTACCGCTATGCGACACAAACGACGACCGCGCTCTCAGAGCACGCTGCCGAGCCAGTGGCCGAGGGCGACGGCGGCGAAGCCGGCGACCAGCGAGAGGCCGAGGTTGAGCCAGACGAGATGGGTGTGGCCGGCCTCGGCGAGCCGGTGCGAATCGAGGATCCAGGTGGAGAAGGTCGTGAAGGAGCCGATGCCGCCGCCGGCGACGATGATCAGCGCCTGGCCTTCCAGGGCCACGCCGGCGACCAGTCCCAGGGCCAGCGCGCCGCCGATGTTGATCGCGAGGATGCCATGCGGGAAGGGGTGGTCGGTGCGCGCGGTGAGCGCGGTGTCGATCAGGTAGCGCGCGGCGGCGGCGGCGCCGCCGAGCAGGCCGACGGCGATCCAGCCCGGCGCGCTCACCGCCCAGGCCCTTCATTGACGACCTCCGGCCGACGCTCCAGCGCGATCCCCAGGCGCACGAAGGCGTAGCCCGCAGCGAGGGTGGCGCCGACGTAACCCGCCGCCAGCCCGAGATGGCCAGCGTCGATCATTTCGAACAGCTCCAGTTGCAGGGCCGAGAAGGTCGTCAGCGTGCCGCAGATCCCGGTGGTGAGAAAGGGGTGGGTGAGACTGTCCTCGGGATGGTCGCGAAGGCGGGCGACGAAGTAGCCGAGCAGCATCGCGCCGGCCATGTTGACGGCGAAGGTCGCCCACGGCCACCCATCGGGGCCGTGCGGCGTCGCCACGGACAGGCCGACCCGGGCCAGCGCCCCGAGCATCCCGCCGACGTAGATCGCGGCCAGACGGCGAAGGTCGAATCGCGGTGCTCGCATTTGCGCAGTCTCCTATCAGCGTCGATGGACGTGGTAGGGACCGTCAGCGGATCGAACCGCGCTTTACGAAGGAGCGAGCCCCATCGCTCGCCGCGAATTGTAACCGAGATTTCAGCGATGAATTTCGATGAATGTGATTCCGCGGCACCCGGCCGACCACCGTCGGCGGGCCGGGAAACGGCTCAGCCGGCGCGCGCGCCCCAGCAGAGGGCCGGCACGGAGTAGGAGCCGTCCACGCTGCGGAAGGGGGCGATGCTCTGCTCGATCGCCTCGCGGGTCGCTTCGCGCTCGGCCTCGGGCAGTGCCTCGATCACCGCGGCGAGAGGGCCGGCGAGGCGAATCAGCACGTCCCAGAAATCGTCGAAATCCGCATAGCGGAAATCGAAGGCGATCTCCTCCAGCTCAGGCGCGGGGAACCCGGCGCCGCCGACCAGCTCGCCGATGCGGCCGGGGTCGGCCAGCGCGAAGATCCCCGGCGCGCCGGGCTGCGGCGGCGGCACGTGGCCGCGCCGGACCAGGGTCATCGCCGGCAGAGCCGCCCACGGGTTGCGCTCGGGCGACGCCCAGACGGCAAAAGCAAGCCGACCGCCGTCGCGCAGCACGCGCCGCGTCTCGGCCAGCGCCGCCGCGGGGTCGGCCATCAGCATGTAGCCCCAGCGGCAGACGACGGCGTCGACGCTGTCGTCGTCGAGGTCCATACGCTCGGCGTCGAGCACCTTGTAATCGACGTTGGTCAGCCCCCGTCCGCCGCCGAGCCGCTGCGCCGCCGCGACCATCTCCGGCGAGAAATCGGTCGATAGCAGGCGGCCCCCGTCGCCGACCCGCGCGGCGACGCGGAACCCGAGATCGCCCGGTCCGGCAGCGACCTCGAGCACGGTCTGCCCAGGCTGCGGATCGGCCTCGGCGACGATCCACTCATTGACCCGTCCGCTGACGTCGGCCATCCAGGCGCTGCGATCCTCCCAGCCGGCGGCCATCCGACCCCAGGTCTGGAGACTCTGCTCCCGGTAGGAATCGAGATCGATGTCCATGCGCTGCTCCTCTCGTAGCTTCTCCATTCGACGGTAGCGGCTCCGGCGATCGAGCGAGGGCCGCTGCCGGCCGCGCTTGGCCGGCCCCCGCCCAGACTTGGGTCAGGGCGCGCGCCGGTCGGCCCCCCACGCCGATGGCTTCGCTCTGCCGCGGCGGAACGTCAACCAGAGAAAGACCATGACGATGCACGTGAGGACGGCCATCGCCCCGAACATGAGGGTGAGCCCCCAATGGCGATGCTCACCTGGGACCCAGGTGTTCGCTCCGAAGAAGCCGACGACGATGGTCGGGACGAGAAAGATCGTCGCGATGATCTCGAGGCGCCGTTGCGACCTCTCGTTATGCTCGCGCTGAGCTTCGGATTTTTGGATGAAGAGCAGCTGGAACGAGCTCCGCAGAGTGTCGCCCAGCTTTGACAGCTCACGGAGCGAGTCGTCGATTCGCTCATCGACCGCAACCACCTCTTTGTGGTCGCTCGTGGGCAGCCACGCCTTGTTCGGATCCCCGCGCAACCCAGGGACGTTCAGCGGGTTGAGCCAGTCCCGCAGTCTGGCGCGGGCGCCCCAGAGATCCCGCAGGCGCCGCTCGTCCTCGTCGCTGACCTTCCGTGGCTCGCCCTCGCCTCCGTAGAGAGCCAACTCCCACTCCTCCAGAGCAGCGCAAAAGCGGCGATGGGTGGGGGCATACGTGAGAGCTAGCTCATGCATCGCCAACACTCCCAGGGCCCCCGCACTCCCGCCATTGCCCGCGATCCAGCGCTTCGATACCGCCGACAACAGGTCGTCCCGGGAAACCGGGCGCAGTCCGTCCTCGATCAGCTTCGCTCCTCGGAACAGGCATGCGTGGTGCCAGCGGGTGATCAGCCAGTTCTTCCCCGCCAGCAACTCCACCGCCTCGTAGACCGCCTCGGCGGAGGGGGTGAAGATCGGCTTCAACCCACCGTTCTCTCGCGCTGCCGGCGCATAGACCGCAAAGCTCGATGCGAGCCGCACGCCACCGTTATCCCAGCTGCGCCCCTCGGGAATGTCATCTCGGCAGAGCAGGTCCTCCACCATCGCCCGCTCTAGACCGGGGCATACCGGGCCCAGCAGATCCAACACCTCCTGGGGGGTCGCCAGGTCCTCGACGTCGAACCAGAGGATCCCGCCCGGTGGCACGGCGTAGGGCGCCTCGCACTCCTGCGGCCACTCTCCCTCGGTCCACACCCAGCCACGCGCGAGCTGGTCTGGGCTCTTTCGCGTCTCCGAGTCGGCAGTCGCCGTCTCCCCAGCCTGGGACTCCATGCGCGCATCCTATGCGCGACGATCAATCGAGTAAAAACAGTGTGGTTCGTCAGTCCGGAGTGGCTCCCTCGCCGGTTGGCGGGCCCCCGTCCCCACGTGCCGAATAGGATCGGCGTCATGAAGCTCTGCCGGTTCGCGAAGGACGGTGGCCCCGCCGCGCTGGGGCTCGTCGAAGGCGACGAGGTCGTCGACCTCTCGGCGGCGGATGTGCCCGCCGAACCGGCTCGCGCCCTGGACGAGGCGGGACAGGAGGGTCTGGCGAAGCTAGCCGGGAGTGCGCCCCGCACGGCGCTCGCCGACGTGCGGCTGCTGGCGCCGGCGACGCCCCGCAAGTACCTGGCGATCGCGCTCAACTACCGCGATCACATCGCCGAGATGGGCATGGAGGCGCCCGAGGTGCCGGTCTTCTTCAACAAGCAGGTCACCTGCGTGGTCGGGCCCGACGCCGACGTCCACATGCCGAAGGTCTCGACCTTCCTCGACTACGAGGCCGAGCTGGCGATCGTGATCGGCGAGCGCTGCCGCCACGTGCCGGTCGAACGGGCGCACGAGGTCATCGCCGGCTACACCTGCGCCAACGACCTCAGCGTGCGCGACTGGCAGGGCAAAGCACAGACGATGCAGATCGGCAAGTCCTTCGACACCCACGGACCGCTGGGGCCATGGCTCGTTACCGGCGACGAGCTGGGCGACCCCAACGACCTCGCGATCCGCTGTTTCGTCAACGATGAGCCGCGCCAGGACGCGCGCACCAGCGAGATGGTCTTCGACTGCTTCCAGCAGGTCTCCCACCTGTCTGAAGCGTTCACCCTCGAGCCGGGCGACGTGATCGCCACCGGCACGCCGTCCGGCGTCGGGCTCGGCCGCCAGCCGGTCCGCGACAACCTGCTCCACGTCGGCGAGACGGTGCGGGTCGAGATCGAGGGCATCGGCGAGCTGGCCAACACCGTGGTCGAGGAGCCCGACGGGTTCCTCGCACGCTAAAGCGAGGCGCTCGCGCCGTCGATAGGGGCGCTGTGAAGAAGGCTCGCGACATCATCAACGGACCGATCGGCGGGCTTGCCCCGTGGATCGCGATGTCACTGCTCGCCGGCCCGGGCCGCTTCGAGCTCGCCGTCGGCGTCGCCTTCGCGATCAGCCTCGTCGTCGTCGTCGTCGGCCGCGCCGGCGGCGGCTCTTGGAAGATCCTCGAGCTCTCCGACATCACCTTCTTCACCCTGGTCGGGATCCTCGGCCTCGTGGTCAGCCAGTCGACTCTCGACGCGCTCGACAACTGGTCGGGCGAGATGTCGAACGTGGCGCTGACCCTGATCGCCTTCGGCTCGATCCTCGTCCGCATGCCGTTCACGCTCCAGTACGCCCGCGAAGAGGCGCCGCGCGAGCTCTGGGACAACCCCGCCTTCGTCCGCACCAACTACGTGCTCACCGCCTTCTGGGGCGGCGCCTTCCTCGTCACCGCGCTGGCCGGCGCCTACGGTGACCTGATCCTCGACAACTCGAACAACCTATGGACCGGCTGGGTGATCCAGACCCTGTCGATCCTCATCGCGATCCAGTTCACCGAGTGGTACCCGAAGGTCGTCAAAGCACGAGCCCCCGGGGCGACCGACCCGGCGCCGGCGCTGAGCGAGCTGCTGCTCGGCGCGACCGCCCTGCTGATCCCGGTCGGCGTGATCGGCCTCGTCCTCGACGCCTGCTCAACCCCGGTCGGGATCGCCGTGATCGCGATCGGCGTCGTCGCCTCCCGCACGCTGGACCAGCACCGCAAGGGCGCCGCCTCACCGGTGGTCGAGCCCGTCTGAGACTCCGCGTGAGAGGCTTCCGGTCGTGCTCACCGACCGGGTCGAGAACTGGCGCCGCGAGGGGGCGATCGAGGAGGTGCTCGGCCGCAAGCTCTTCGTGCGCCGGCGCGGCGGTGGCGAGGGGACCCTGCTGCTCTTCCTGCACGGCTTCCCCTCCAGCTCGTATGACTGGCGGCCGCTGTTCGAGCTGCGCCCGCCCGGCGAGGCGACGCTGTGCTTCGACTTCCTCGGCTTCGGCCTCTCCGAGAAGCCGCGCGACCACCAGTACACGCTCGCCTGGCAGGCCGAGGCGGCGGAGGAGCTGGTGCGGCGCTCCGGCGCGGAGCGTGTCTTCGTCGTCGGCCACGACATGGGCACCTCGGTCGCCACCGAGCTGATGGCCCGGGACCTGCGCGGCGAGCTCGGCTTCGCGATGAGCGGCGCGCTGCTCTTCAACGGCAGCATGCTGCTGCACCTCGCCAAGCCGACGCCGGGACAGAAACTGCTGCGCAGTCGCCTCGGGCCGGTCTTCGCCCGGCTGACCAGCGAGCGCAGCTTCCGCGCCCAGTTCGCACGCATCTTTTCCCCGGCGCACCCGCTGACCGCCGAGGAGGCCGCCGACCAGTGGTCGCTGCTCGTCCACGGCGGCGGCCAGCGCATCGCCCACCTGACGATCAACTACATGGCCGAGCGCGAACGCTTCACCGAGCGCTGGCACGGCGCCCTGCGCGACTGGCCCGGCCCGCTCAGCCTGGCCTGGGGGATGCACGACCCGGTCGCGCGGACGGCGGTTCTCGACGGCCTGCGCGAGCTGCGCCCCGGGGTCGAGACGATCGAGCTGCCCGACGCCGGCCACTACCCGCAGATCGAACAGCCCGAGCTGATCTCAGCGGCGCTGGACACGGCGCTATCGCACGAGCGGTAGGCACGCGGTCGAGATTCAGCCCTCAGTACGACTCAAACCTCGATCGCGGTCAAATCAGCCGAGGCCGTGCGGGCGCAGGTGGTCTTCGGCCATCTGCTTGAGCCCGACGCGGTCAATCTTGCCGGTCGGGTTGAGCGGCATCTCCTCGAGCACGATGACCTCCTCGGGCGCCTTGTAGCCGATCCGCTCGCGGCAGTGGACGATCAGGTCGGCGGCCGAGGGCCGCGCGGCGCCAGCCCGAAGGGTCACGTAGGCGCGCACGTTCTCCCCGTGGACGACGTCGTGCGCCCTACGACGAGCTGCTGATGGGCGGCATGGACAGGCTGGAAGCGCGCGCCCACGTCCGAGGCGAAGTCGGGCGGGTCATGGCCGACTGGCGGTAGATCAGGCAGCGCATGCTCGCGCCAGCTCGCGCCAAGGCCCGACACCCCAATACCTCCGTGCCGCACCAGACGTCGACGGCAGAACCCAGACCGCCGCGCCGCCAATTCGCTCCGGTTGAAGCCCATAGTCGACGCTACGACCGAGCGCGCCGCGAGCGGCGTTCTTTCCGTTGAAGGCGAGGTTGGCGGGTTCGACCTCGGCGATACGGGCTTCCAGGCCCGCCACGTCGAACTCGCCCGTCCCAACCTCCCGGTCGGAACCGTGAAGCACCTTGCAGATGTCGGTGAGGCCGATCCCGAAACCTGGCAGCCGTTCGAATTCCGTCGGCGAGAGCCGCGCCGGCGTCAGCCCCGTCGAGTGAAGCGTCGCCCAAAAGGCATTGCCGGGACCCGAGTAGTAAGCACCGGCCCGAGCGGACGCCGTTCCAGCCGCCGTCCCGCAGAAAACGACTCGCAACCCTGGTCGCAGCACGTCGGGCAGAACACCGGCCATCGCGACACGCTACCCCGAGCCACCCCAAGTCCACCCGGAATCGCTACAACGGTCTGAGCAGCGACAGATCGAGGCCCCCGCTCAGTGGCTGACTGGCAGCGGCGGGATTACCCCGAGCTTCTGCTCTTTCGGGAAGAGCCTGGCGATGGCCCCAGCGAGGGTCTCGAAGTGCTTTTGATCCGCAGTGCAAACGGGCTCGCCGGCCAGCCACGCCGTTGCAGCGATCTGGATGTCTGTGATCCAGGCGACCCTGCGCTCTGGCTTGGCACCCCGGTCCCGCTGCGAACGGCGGCCGGTTGGTGGTGCTGGCAGCATCGCCCGCAGCTGTCCGGCGAGCAGTGCAGCCTCCCAACTCAGCGGCAGCACCTCCAGCACCCCGACCGCAAATAGCTCCCTGAACCAGGCAAGCAGGGCGGCGAACCTGACATCGGCTTGGCGCTCCAAGCCAAAGGCAATCTCCTGGACCGTGGGCGCAGCCAGGAGGAAGGGCTCATTTGCGAGTGCCGCCTCGCTTGCCAGCTCGAAGAGCGGACCGTCCGGGTGCAGATCGGAGGCGACCGAGGTGTCCCAGACCGCCATCGCGCTGGGGCCTAACCGCGGTCGGCGAGGATCGCCTCGCGCGCCTCTTGCGGCGAGGGGAAAGTTCCAGCGGTGGAGCCGTTCAACCCCGAGATTGCCTTGCGGTGACGAGCTATTACTCGCTGGCGGGCGCGGTAGCGATCCGCCGCCTCGGCGCCGAGCTGGGCCAGATAGACGAGCGCCTCGTTCTCGCTCACCCCGAGGCTGCGGGCGGTTCGCGACAGCTCAGCCCCGAGGGACGCGGGGACGCGCAGCGTCGTTCGACGATCCTCACCGCGAGTGCCGCTCTTCCTAGCCGATCGGCTTTTCTGCTGGGTTGCCACGGGGACACGTTAGCGCATCAACTTGATGCGCAGTTCAGTCCAGGGTCTTACCGGCGTTGACACCGGGTCGTCGGTTCGATCTCGCCTATCTGGCGGCTTCTATCGGGCCGCGCTGCCCGAGCCTTTCCGAAAGCCGTCCGTGGACAGCGAGGACTTCAGTAAGCCGACTCGAGCCCTGCAAGCATCGGGAAGTGGCGCACGTTCGTGGTGAGCAGGTCGGCCTCGAGCAGGAGTGCGGTGGCGGCGATCAGGTAATCGGCGTCGTCTATGCCGCTGTGGGCACGACGGTGACTCTGGGCGAGTACGCCGGCAGCACGTGACACCTCCTCCCCGACGGGCACCCAGGACAGTGCCGAGAAGAACTGCTCGAGCGCCTCGACCTCGCCCTTGCGGACACCGGCCAGTAGCTCGAAGCGCACGACCTCGCTTGCGAGAAGAACCTCCTCGGCTTCGATCAAGTCGTTGAGCAGATCGACCGCGGGCCGCAGGCCGTGGAGATGATCGATCGCGACGCTCGTGTCGAGCAGCTTCACTTGACGCCGAGACGGGCCAAGCGCTCGTTCAGGTCGCCGCCGCGCATGGCGTCGACGTACACGGCTCCGCTGCGCCGGCGTCCCCGCCATGACCCAGCGCTTGCACGAAGAGCATCAAGCCTCTCGTCCTTCCCTTGGCGGCCGAAGGAAGCTCTTACCGCGCGGCGGACAAGCTCTGAGCGCGATGCCCCAGTCTCTTGCGACGCCCGCTCGAGGAGGTCGAGCTCGTCTTCGCCAAGGTAGATCTGGGTTCGACCCATAGCACCATTATACACCTAGTGGTGTCTAAATGATTAGCTGAAGGAGCACACGACTCCGAATCGTGTGCTCTTAAGTTCGACGGTGCTCTCACTCCTTCAGGAGGGGCACCTTTTCGCTTGCTAGAGGGAAATCTGACGCCGACCGATTTCCTCATGTCATCAGTCGGCGGTTCCTCGAGCTGCTTGATTGGGCCACGAATGGGCCGCCGTGGCCCAAACGATAATCCTCGCCTTCGCAAAACAGAAGAGAAAAAGGCTTGATTTGCAGGGATAAAATGATGGCGAGGGTGGGAATCGAACCCACGACACCACGATTTTCAGCTTTTTCAGCCGTTTTCGAGCGTTTGCGGCTGTTGCACTTTTCCCCGCTAAATCGCGGTTTCCGATATTTCGCCGATCCGCGACTTTCGGCTGTTTTCGGGCGGCGCGTTGACCTGGTGTTGACCTGAGCGGCCTGCCCTACCCCCACTGTCGTGTCGACGGATTCCAGGTCGAGCTTCGCCCGTCCTGCAACCCGTCGATGAAGTAGACCACCGCATCGACTACATCGGCGAAGCGCTCTGGCAGGACCAGGAGGCCGGCGCGAGTACGGAACGCCTCCCAAGGCTCCTGGCGGCTCTCGCGGAGGGTTTCGAGGAGCAGTCCAAGGGGACGCACCTCGTGGCCGCGATGATCGGCGACGCTGCGCAGCGCGTCGCGAAGGGGCTCGGCCTCGATGGAATGAATCTGCGAGAGCAGATACACGTCGCCGTAATCGCGGTCGCGGGTGTTGGCGTCGCCAAGGAACATCATCGTGTCGGCCTTCTCGGCAATCACGCTCTCCAGCGGATAGCCGAGAAGCGGAATGCCTGGATCGCCGAGCAGCGTCGGGTAGTCGATCGGCTGTGGCTCGACTGGATCGCCGAAGGACAGATCGAGCCTGAGCTTGAGCTCAGCGCGTCCGAGGCTCGCCGGCAGGCTGAGACGGATGCCCTCGTAGTCAGCTCCTTCGCGGATCGTGGCGAACGAGATTGCCGCGGTGTCGAACTCGACTCCATCGGCCATCGGGATCGAGGCGACCTCCTTGATCGCGTCCCGGAGGCTGCGCTCGTCGTTGGCCAGGCCGCGCGCGAGCATGTCAGCGTCTCGCGTCCCGCGCCGCACGTCCAGCACGGCGAGCAGCATCCCACCCTTGAGGACGAGCTTGTCGGCAAACCGCGACTCGGCCAGCCGGGCGAGGAACCGCTCATGGATGTACAGCTCAAAAAGCTGCTGCGTATTGCGCCCCTGATCGCGGGCGAGCTTCTGAAGATCGAGATAGACCCGTTGGGGCGTGCGCTCGGTCACGCCAGCAGGGGCTCCATTGCCTCGGCCATGACCGATCCGACACGCAGACGGCGTGCCAGCGCCAGCAGCTCGCCTGGCTTGGCATCACCGCCCTGCAGGTACCTGCGCAGCGCTCCGAGCGCCAGATCGCGGCCCACGCGCGAGCGGAGGCGCATGAGGTCAACGACCGTCCGCTCCTTAGAGCTGATCGCGATCGCCTCGCCCGATTCGATCTTCTCCACTGTGCGCCCGAGCGAGAACGTCGCGGCCGAGAAGACATGAACCCGCGTCGGCGGGTAGACGATCCTCGGACGATGCCTCCCGCGAGCGATCGCCAGGTGGACCGCATCCGGCATCTCGTCGCTCAGGTCCCAGAAGCTGGCAGCGGAGTTGAGGCAGATCATCCCCTCCGGCGCCCGGCGACACACGGCCACCAGATCAAGGTGAGCGGTCGCCGGAGCATCAGCGACACGGTAGACCCCGCGCGACAGCTCGACCAGATCCCCGCTGTCCCGCAGCTGGTACAGATCCTCCCAGCGAGCCCCGCCCTCGATCAGCTCCGCGGCCGATGAGATTCCGCCAGCACGGCGCGCGATGTCGATCACCTCGCTCGGTCTCATGGATGAAAGTCTACACACCTAGAAGCTACATGTGCAGGATTTCATCCAGTAGCTTCGTCAGCCGCTGGCACGACAACGTCATCCATGAATCGGCCCCCAATGGGCGACGATTGGGCGACGAGGCCCGAAAATCGCCCTCTCAGGGCCGCTTCAAGGACTCGGAAAACCAGCCGAACACCCGCCCACATGCAGGGGAGACAACTAATGGCGAGGGTGGGAATCGAACCCACGACACCACGATTTTCAGCGACGCGAGACGGGTGGCCGGAGGGGCAGCAAATGGCTTGGTCATGCGGTTTGCAGCCCAATCGGCGATCCACCCCTGCCCCCGGATTCGGGCAGATCAGGGCGGTTCTGGACTCCGCGGGCCGTTGGAGTCCAAAATGGGGGGAGGCTGGCGGCTCAGGCCGTCTTGCTTCTGCCACTTGCATTTCCTGCGTAAATTCAGCTTCCTGCTACATTGCGCAGGTTCCTGTATTTACGCAGGAAACTGCCGGCACAAGGAGCCGGGACCCGACCTATGCAAGCTAGCGCGAAATCGCTTGAACGAGACGCCGTTCGCCGGATTCCCACCCTCCTCGCGGAGCTTCTCGACGAGCCCGATCTAGAGCTGGCAACCGAGGCCTCCCCGGCAGACTCAGGTGTCGACTTCTTGGCCCAAGACACGAAGGGCCGGAGATGGCTGTTCGAGATCAAGGGATCGAGTGGTCCCGGCCAGGTGGATAGGGCGGCAAGGCAGCTACGGGCTTTCGCTGACGCTGACCCGGACGCGATCCCGATCCTCGTCGTCCCCTACATGTCGGAGGCGGGCGGCGAGACTGCGGAGCGGGCGGCCGTGAACTGGATCGACCTCTCGGGCAACGCCAGCATCCGAGACGAGGGCCTGCGTGTATGGGTGCGGGGCAGACCGAACGAGCTGCGCACCGCGGGGCGGCCTTCCTCCCCCTTCGCGCCGAAAAGCGCGCGGATCTCCCGGGCGCTCCTGCTTGAACCGAAGCGTTGGTGGCGCCAGCGAGACCTCGTGGCCGCGACGCACCTGGACGACGGCAACGTTTCGCGCATCGTCGGTCGGCTTGACGAGGCAGCCCTGCTCGAGCGTCGCGACAAGGAGCTTCGGCCCCGCGATCCCGACCTTCTCCTCGATGCCTGGGCGCAGGAGTACCGCTTCGATCGCCACGACGCCATCCAGGGCCACATCAGCGGCAGCGGGATCGAGGTCGCCCGCAGCCTCTCCGCGAACCTGACCAAGCGACAGATCGCACATGCCTTCACCGGCCTGTCCGCCGCTTGGGCGATAGATCGCTTCGCGCGCTTCAGGCTGACCTCGGTCTACGTCGACGGAGATCCGCGGGAGATCGTCGAGCGACTCGACATCCGCCAAGGCTCCAAAGGAGCCAGCGTGCAGATCCTCGGCCCGGACGACGCCGGAGTCTTCGCCGGCGAGCAGGATTGCGATGAGCTGCGCTGCGTCTCGACCGTGCAGGCGTACCTTGACCTCCTCCACCTCCCCGAGCGGGCCGCGGAGGCCGCGCAACATCTCCGAGATCACCACCTGGATTGGCATGGCCGCACCCGATAAGCCCAGACACCTCAGCGGCTACAGCCGGGAGGAGACCGAACAGGTCGAGGCGGCATGCCTCACCGTCGCCGTGACGCTCGGCGCCCTGATGGATCGCCTTTGCATCGTCGGCGGACTGGTGCCGAGCCTCCTGATCGACCGCGAGCTCGGCCCCGACCCCGAGACGGGCACCGGCCACCCCGGTACGAACGATCTCGACATCGGCCTGGCGATCGCCCTGCTCGACGACAAGCAGTACACGGAGATCGGCGAGCGACTGCGGCGGGAGGGCTTCGGGCCGGACCGCAACGAGCAGGGGAATCAAACGCCCCAGCGCTGGAAGCTCGACGACCTCAAGGTCACGATCGACTTCCTACTGCCGCCGATCCCGGGAGCCGAACGCGGCGGCAGCATCCAGCCCCTGGAGGGCGACTTCGCCGCGCTGATCGCGCCTGGCCTGGAGCTTGCCTCAAACGAACGCCAGGAGATCGACATC
This sequence comes from uncultured Solirubrobacterales bacterium, assembly GCA_963837695.1. Classification (GTDB taxonomy): domain Bacteria; phylum Actinomycetota; class Thermoleophilia; order Solirubrobacterales; family 70-9; genus VRUE01. The sequence continues at coordinate 395,596 of CAWINZ010000005.1, forward strand.
GCAGGCCACACCTTGAAGGGCGAGAAGGTGGAGCGCACGGTGCCGGTCTGCGGACCGGCCACCTTCGTCGTCCTCAAGGCGCTCGCTTTCGGCGACCGCGCCGAGCCGAAGGACGCCTTCGACCTCATCTACGTGCTGAGGCGATGGCCCGGAGGCGTCACAGACATAGCCAGGCGTCTGGAGCAACATGCCGAGAGCAACAGCAAAGTTGTCGAACACGCCCTCGATCGCCTCGCCCGAGACTTCGCCGACCCGGAGACCATCGGCCCCCGACGGGTCGCCGAGTTCGAAGGGGAGACCGGAAAGGACTCGGACGCCATCGCCGCCGATGCCCACGGCTACGTCGACGATCTGCTGAAGACCTGTGCTCAATCAGGTCTCCAGCGCCCCTCCAAGCAGACCCGTCGAGAGAAGCTCGACGAGGTGACCCAGCTGTCCGAGGAATTCAAAGGCGGATACCGTTAGGAATCGCTTTATTCTGGATCGGCGCGCGCGACGGTAGATTCATGACGCCCATCCGTCGTCACCTTCCTTCGAGCGCACCTTCGGTTTCTCGCGCTCCCTGGACTGCTTCGCGATGACTGTATCCGTGTTCGAGAGGTTTGTTCGCTACGCGGCGCAGGCAAGATCGCCGCCTACATCGACGCGCCCCGGTCGCGCGTCTACGGGCTCGTTTCGGCGCGACGCATCCCGGTCCATCACGACGGCTCGGCGCTGATCGCGCGGCGCTCGGAGCTGGACGCCTGGCTACTCAACGGGGGCGGCCGGAGACCCTGAAGCTCGCCGGGTGTTGACCTGGCGTTGATCCGAGACCAAAAGCGCCGTCTCTGAGGGCGGCGCTCTTGGCTCTGCGATGCGATGGCGAGGGTGGGAATCGAACCCACGACACCACGATTTTCAGTCGTGTGCTCTACCAACTGAGCTACCTCGCCTGGACTGCGCCGCCGGGGCGGCTCTGCGGGAAGGCTAGATGATCCCTGCGAGCATTCGCTGGATCCCTTCGATGTCAGCCGGAGGCAGCGGGAGTTCGCCGGCACGGTGCCGGAGCTCGATCGGATCGACGAGGCGATGGCGCAGCGCTTCTTTGGCAAACTCCCAATCGCGCTCGCGACCCGCCGCGCACTTGGCGAGGACCAGATCATGTACCTCGAGGCACCAGCCAGTTGCGTTGCCGGTGTTCTCACTCTGCACCCCAATGAGGCGATCTGCCCAGCCAGCGGGAGCCTTTGCCTTCTCCGGTCCGACGCCGTGAGCGTAGTACCCGAAAGTCGCGTCGAAATACGAGCCGTCGCCAAGGCTGCCGTCTATCTCGTCGGCTCGTTCGGGGTGATTTTTGGGATAGATGTCCGCCTCTCGAGACAAGAGCAGGGCCTCGGGCGCGTCGGGGAACTGGCCGTGAATTGCCTGGCTTCCCACGATGATCAGCTCCCTGTCGCCGGCCACCTCGGCGGCTGCCCTGATGATGTGTTCGAGCTCGACCCTCCGCACCGGCTACCGAACCCGCTCAATGATGCGCCGGCGCTCGTGCTCGTTGAGCACGCCCGCAAACGGGGTGTTCTGGCGCAGGTCGCCTCCGTCCTCAGTCGAGGCCGTGATCGCGGTCGCAAGCTCTGAAGCCGGCAGGGCGAGGATCTCGCGCCAGCGATCGGCGTGCCGGCGGTCGATATGCCCATTGGCGATAAGGCGGTCGAGGCGGTCACGGGCGTCGGCGATCAGCCGCTCGTCGAGACGCTCGGCGATCGCCTGGTGATAGGCGAGGCCGCGACGGGTGGCGGTGTCGTGGCCCAAAGGAGGCCGGCCGTCACCCCCGCCCCCGTCTGCCGGCGACTGGATCCCCGCCGCTTCGCGACGCTCGGCCAGCGCCGCGCTGAGCGGGTGCCGCGTGATGCCCTTGCCCTTCAGCCGGTCGATCGATTCCCGGAGCTCGATCACGACCTGGCGTGGGACCTCACGGCGACCCCCGGGGGTGACCACAACCGGGATCTGGCCATTGCCGACCCAGCGATCGAGCGCAGTCTGGCTGACGCCGAGGACGCGGCCGGCGCGGGAACGCGAAAGGGTCGGTCCCAACTCGGCTTCGAGCTGTCGTCGCACGGGGCCGACGTCCGCCGCCACCCGCTGCACCCGCTCCGCTCGGCGCAAGCGGAGAATGCTCTCGATGAGATTGGTCGTCTCGACAATGCTGGGCATGGACCTTGAACTGTAGTAGATGTTGAGGAAATTTGGGTACTTTTCTAAACAAGAGACTCGCCATACCGGCCGTGGGACTCGTCGCACTACTGCTCGTGGCGCTCTCCGGTGGGACGAGCGCCGACCCGCCGGTCCCGCACGGGTTCCCGGGCGTCGTTCCCGCGTTCATGTCGGGTGTCGACCAGGCCGCGCCGCATCGCAGGCACGACCTGAGAGTGGCGGCCCGCCGGGACCAGCGCTGGCTGGCGCGGGCTCGACCGCTCGGCCGGAGGGCGCCGCGGTGGGGGCGCCGGTTGTACCGACGCTCGCTGTTGGTGCTCCGGGCGCTCGTCGACCGGCGTGGCGCCGCGGTCGCCGGGGCACGGGCCGGTTGGGCCTACGTCTGGCCGCGCGACGCGGGCGCCGTGACCGTTGCTCTGGCCTCGGCCGGCTACCGGGCCGAGGCGCGCCACATCGCACATTTCCTGCTCGGGCTCGACCTCGGCGCCGCGGCCCGGTTCAATCGGGACGGCGGGCCGGTCGAGGGGCGCGGCGCACAGGGGGACGCCGCCGGCTGGGTGGCGGCAGCCGCGCGAGCCGCCGGCATTCCCTCGGCAGCGGACACCGTCCTCAGGACGACACCTGCATCGAACCCCTATTTGGGGCTCGATGCAGGTGTCTGGCGCCACTTGGCCGACTACCAGGAGGGTGATGGGGGCGACTATCTCGGCAATGCGCTGGCAACAGCGTCGGTCAAGAGGCAGCAAGGCCGAGGGGGCGGTGAGCCCGCGGCGGAGATCAGGCGGAACTTCGAGACCCGCGGCGGGCTGGTACGCGACGCCGGCGATCCGGCCTCGGGACTCGATTCCGCGGCGGCCTGGGCGGTCCGACCCTTCGCGCAGCCCGCTCTCTATCCGGCCGCCCGACGCACCCTCCTCCACCTCGTCGCCGAAAAACGCAGTCGTTTTGGCCTGATCCCGTCCGTGGACTGGCGCGGCGGAGACGATCCGTGGACGGCGCCGACCGCCTGGTGCGCCTGGTCGCTCGCGGCTCTCTGGAGGATCGACCGACGGGCCGGACGCCCGCACGCCGCTCGCGTCGACCGCCGCGCCGCGCTGGCGCTGATGGCCGATCTGCGCCGCGCAGCCACTCCCCTCGACCTCCTCCCCGAGCGCGTCGACGCGCGCACCGGCCTGCCCAGCTCGACCACGCCCCTCGCCTGGTCGCACGCCTTCGCGATCCTCGCTATCCGCGAGCTATGGCCTGGCCCTCTGAGCCAGGCGGCTACAGCTGGGTGGCGATGATGCCGAGCAGGGCGACGATCATCGCGCCCCCGAGACCCATCAGCGTGTGCTGCAGCGAGTCGAATCGCGAATCGATTCGGGCAAAGCCGTCCTCGGTGCGGCGTTCGAGACTCTCGAAGCGTTGGTCCACCGCATCGAAGCGGTGGTCGCTCTGCTTTTCGATCGCATCGAAGCGCTGATCGACGGCATCGAAGCGGTGGTCGACGTGCGCCGAGAAGTCGTCCAGTCGTTTGTCGGTCCAGCTTTCTCTCATTGAGTCCATGCCGCCATTGTCGCAGACAATATGTCACATGTGTGTGCCAGAAGTGTAAATCTTTTGGCTGTCCTCCGGAATCAGCGATCTATCGCGCCGCTCATCGTCCGCATCAACTCCAAGGCGCCACCCTTGTGCAGCGGTTCGTTGAGGTTGCCGCACTTGGGGCTCTGCACGCAGGAGGGGCAGCCGGACTCGCAGGGGCACTCGCCGATCAGGCGCTCGGCGTCGCCGAGCAGGCGCTCGAACTGCTCGTAGCCGCGCAGCGTGATCCCGACCCCGCCGGGGTGGCCGTCGTAGATGAAGATCGTCGCCCGGCCGGTCTGGAAGTGGACGTTGGTCGAGAGCCCGCCGATGTCCCAGCGGTCGCACATCGCGATCAGCGGCAGCACCGCGATCTGACCGTGCTCGGTCGCGTGCAGGGAGCCGAGCAGCACCTCGGTCGGCAGCGCGGCGCTGAGCTGGTCGGGCAGCACGTACCAGAGCGCCTGGGTGACGAAGTGCTGCTCGGGCAACTCGAGGGCGACGATGTCGATCGGCTCCTGCTCGGAGATCGAGACGCGCTGGAAGGCGATCACCCGCTCGCTCACCGAGACTTCGCCGAAGTGCAGCTCGACACCCGAGGTCGAGCGCTGCTCCCGCACCCGCTCGATGTAGATCTCGGTCTCCTTTTTCGGCCGCGTGTACCAGTCGCCGTCGAAACGGGAGACGATCGCCCGCCGGCCCTCGACGTCGAGCTGCTCGACCTCGTAGGAGCGGCCGAGGTGGAGGTAGATCGCGCCGGGGTGGATCGTGGTGAAGGCGCGCTCGGCCTCGACCAGGCCGAGCATCTCGCCCGAGTCGCGCTCGATCACGGCGACCGAGTCAGCCGAGGCGGAGCGCAGCGGGATCTTCGCGGCGACAAACCCGCTGTCGGCCGGCAGCAGCCGCCCGCCGGCGCGGCGCAGCTCACCCGCCGCGGTCAGCCGCTCGGCCCGCTCGCGCCAGCCCGGCCCGAAGACCTCGTCGTCCGCGCTGCTCAGCGGCAGCTCGTAGGCCGCGGCGACCATGTGCCGCGAGGCGATCTGCTCGCTCTCGTGGTCGAGGATCGCCGCCTCGACCGGCCGGCCGATGAACTCGTCGGGGTGGCGGCAGAAGAACTGGTCGAGCGCGTCAGCGCCGGCGACGTAGATCGCCAGGCCGCGCCGCCGGCGTCCCGCCCGCCCCCACATCTGGCGCAGGCTGGCGACGGTGCCGGGGAAGGTGACGCAGATCGCCGCGTCGAGCTCGCCGACGTCGATCCCCAGCTCGAGCGCATCGGTGGCGACCACGGCGAGCAGCTCCCCCGCCGCCAGCCGGGCCTCGATGTCGCGCCGCTGCTGCGGCGTGTAGCCGCCGCGGTAGGGGGCGATCCGCGCGGCCAGCTCCGGCTTGCCGCGCCGCTGCAGGGCTTCCCCGGCGAAGCGCTGGATCAGCTCGATCCCGCGCCGGCTTTTGAGGAAGCAGATCGTCCGCACCCCTTGGGAGACCAGCTCGGCCAGCAGGTCCGCCGCCTCGGAGAGGGCGGAGCGCCGCGTCCCACTCGCCTTGTCGATCAACGGCGGGTTCCACATCGCGATCTCGCGCCCGCTGCCGGGCGCGCCGTCGTCGTCGATCAGCTCGAACGGCTCGCCGACCAGCCGCTCCGCCAGCTCCAGCGGGTTGGCGATCGTCGCCGAGGTGAGCAGGAAGCGCGGCTCGGCGCCGTAGGCCCGTGCAATCCGCCGCAGCCGCCGCAGCACGTTGGCCACGTGCGAGCCGAAGACGCCGCGGTAGGTGTGCGCCTCGTCGACGACGACCCAGCCGAGGTTGGCGATGAAGTCCCCCCAGCTCTTGTGGTTGGGCAGCAGGCCGACGTGGAGCATGTCGGGGTTGGTGAGGACGAGGTTGTTGCGGCGGCGGATCGCCGGGCGCTCCTCGCGCGGCGTGTCGCCGTCGTAGATCGCCTCGCGCAGGTTTGGCGGCCGCAGCGCAGCCAGCTTGCGCGCCTGGTCCTGCGCGAGCGCCTTCGTCGGGTAGAGGTAGAGGGCACGGCGCTTGGGGTCGCGGGCGATCCCGTCGAGCACCGGCAGATTGAAGGCGAGGCTCTTGCCCGACGCGGTGCCGCTGGTGATCACCAGGTTCGAGGCGGCCGCCGCTTTCAGCGCCTCGCGCTGGTGCGAGTAGAGGCGCTCGATCCCGGTCCTGCCCAGTGCCTCGACCAGGCCGGGGTCGAGCGAGCGGGGCATCGCCACCGGCTTCGCCTTGCGCTCCGGCTCACTGCTCTCGGCGACGATGCGCCCGTCGCGACGCGCTGGGTCTATCACTACCGCCCACGGCGTCTCCAAGAGCGAGTGCGCCATCAGACCGCCCGCCGACGGGCCGAAAACACGCCCATATCACCGGAAATCGGCCCGTCGGCCCGGGAGGCGATGCGGCCGGCTACGCGCACAGCCTGCAGGGTGCTGCGGTCGTGGATGCGGAGGATGTCCGCGCCCTCGCGCACGGCCAGCGTCGCTGCCGCGACCGTGCCCCACTCACGCTCGCCGGCCGGCAGGCGCCCCTCCCAGCCCCCGCCGAGGACCGCGCCGATGAAGTCCTTGCGCGAGAGCGAGACGTAGAGCGCCGGTCCGAGCGTGCGCAGCTCGGTGAGCCGCCGCAGGATTTCCAGGTCCTGCTCGGTGGTGAGGTCGAAGTCGAGTCCGGGGTCGATCGCGATCTGCTCCATGCTCACTCCAAGTCGCGAGGCCAGCTCGACTCTCCCCCCCAGCCACGACTTCAGGTGCTCGACGACATCGTCATAGGCGCGCGGCGGCCGGTCGACCCGCGGCGGCCCCTCGATGTGCATCAGCACGTAACCGCAGCCCGTTTCGGCGACCAGCTCGAACATCTCCTCCGAGCCGCCGGAGATGTCATTGATCGCAACCGCACCCGCCGCCAGCGCCCGCCGCGCCACCTCGACCGAGAAGGTGTCGGCGGAGATCGGCACGCCAGCGTCGGCCAGTCCTTCGATCGCGGGCACCAGCGCCGCGGCCTCCTGCTCGGCGCCGACTGGCGGCCCACTGCGCGCCGCGACCGCGCCCACGTCGAGCATCTCGAAGCCCGCCTCGACCAGCGCCAGCCCGTCGGCGACGGCCTGCTCCGGCGTCCCGCTGCGCGCTCCCTCGAACATCGAGTCGGCGGTGACATTGACGATCCCGGCCGCGACCGGACGGGTGAGGTCGAGGGTCCGGTCGGCGAGCTTCCAGGGCACGCCGCTACCGTAGCGACCGCACCATGGCACTGAGTTGCGTCTACACCGACCTCGACGGGACCCTGCTCGGGCGGGGCGCATCCCTCTACCGCGACGCCGAGGGCGGCTTCTCGCTGGCCCAGTCGCGCGGCTTGGAGGCCTGCCACCGTGCCGGGGTCGAGGTCGTGATCATGTCCGGCCGTCGCGAGCCCCAGGTCCACGAGGCGGCTCGCCTGATGGGCCAGACCTCCTACATCTACGAGGCCGGCTGCGCCTTCGCGCTCGACGGCGAGACGACGCTTTTGACCGGCGACCTCGTCCCCGACGAGGACGGCACCGTCTACGAGAGGCTCGAGCGGCAGGGCATTCCCAAGCTGCTTTTTGACCACTTCGAAGGGCGGCTCGAGTACCACTCGCCCTGGCACCACGGCCGCGTCCTCTCCCACCTCTTCCGCGGCAAGGTCGACGTCGAGGAGGCCAACGAGCTGCTCGCCTCCCAGGGCCACGAGAATCTGCGCCTGCTCGACAACGGCGCGATCGGCCGCGAGATGGCCGCGATCGACGGTCCCTCCCACGCCTACCACCTTGTTCCGAAGATCGTCAGCAAGGCAAACGCGGTCGCCGCCCACGCCCGCGCCCGCGGCTTTGACCCGGCTGAGTGCATCGCCGTCGGCGACTCGGTCGAGGACCTCGAGGTCGCCGCCGCGGTCGGCCGCTTCTTCGTCGTCGCCAACGGGCCCGACCGCGACCCCGGCCTGCGCGCCGCGCTCGCCGCCTGGGACAACGCCACGGTGACCGAGGGAGCGATGGGCGACGGCTTCTACGAGGCGGTCGTCTCGACCCTGATGGAGCGCAGCTGACCCCGCCGATGGGCCGAAACCCGGCCTATATCACCGGAAATAGGCCCGTCGGCGGGCAGTAGTATCGAGCTGATGGAGACCGCGACCGTCGCCGAGCAGGAGTACCTGGAGATCATCTTCTGGTTGGAGGAGGCGGGGCTGCCGATGACGGGCGCAAACATCGCCCGCGCGATGCAGCTCTCGCCCCCCACCGTGCACGAAATGGTCGGCCGCCTCGTCGACGACGGCTACGTCGAGCGCAACGCCGACAAATCGCTTGCCTTCACCGAGTCGGGGCGGGAGCACGCCAGCCACATCGTCCGCCGCCACCGCATGATCGAGCGCTTCCTCACCGACGTGCTCGGCATCCCCTGGGACGAGGTGCACGAGGAGGCGGAGCGGATCGAGCACGCGATGTCGCCGGTGCTGGAGGAGCGGATGCGGGCGGCGATCGGCGACGCGACGACCTGCCCGCACGGCCACCCGATCGTCGAGGGCGTGCGCGAGACCGGCGCGCTCCTGGCCGACGTCGCGGTCGGCGCCAAGGTCCATGTGCTGCGCTTCGAGAACGAGGCCGAGGAGCTGCTGCACTACCTCAAAGCGGCCGGGCTGGAGCCGGGCCTGGAGGGAACCGTCGAGAGCTCGACCGAGGACGGCGTGACGATCGCCTCCGCCGACGGATCGCACCAGGTCTCGCACAGCGTCGCCGAGACGGTCTCGGTTCGCGCCGACCCCGCGCCGCCGCCGCGCGCCGCGATCCCCGAGCAACTGGTCCTCTCCAGCGACCGCTACGGCCGCTGAGCTCAACCCCTACTGGGGGATCGGCACCGAGACGATCGGTTCCGAGGTCGGGTAGTCGCTACCGCCGCGCGGCTCCGCGGTCACCATCACCGCGCTGACGCCCTGCATATCGTCGATCGCCGCGGTTGCCGTGCCGTCGCGGTTGGGGACGAACAGCGTCTTCGCCGATTCGATCCGCTTGCCGCGCTGAACCCAGGCCTGGAGGACCTCGCTCGAGGGGAGCTGGTGGACATTGGCCAGTCGCAACGTCCCGGAGTCGCCGTCGCGGACCACCTTCGCGGTCACCCCGGGAGCGTGCCCCGCGGCGACCGTCGTCGTGCCGCCGCCCGAGCCGGAGTCACGGATCGCGTAGCCGGCCACCCCAGCGACGAGGAGCGCCAGCGCCGCGAGGCCGACCGCCGGACGCAGGCTGAGGGCGCGCATCCTGCCGCCGAGGCGGATCCCCGACCGCTTCGGGGCCGCGTCGGCCTCGACTTCGCCCATGATCCGGGAGCGCAGCTGCGCCGGTGGCTCGACCCTCTCGACCGACTCGGGCAGCACCTGCGCGGCGGGCCGCAGCCACTCGAGCTCGCTGCGACATTCCTCGCAAGCTGCCAGGTGCTGCTCCATCTCCGCGGCCTCGCCCGGCTCCAGCGAGCCAAGCAGGTAGGCAGCAATATCGTCGCGCCGCGTCTCGTGCTCTCTCTCGTTCATGCCAAGCCCTCCGCAAGTCGTCCCCTGATCTTCTCCAAACCGAGCCGCATGCGGCCCTTGACGGTGCCCAGCGGCACCCCGACCATCGTGGCGATCTCAGACTGACTGAAGCCGCCGAAGTAGGCGAGCTCGATCACCTTCGACTGCTCGCCCGGCAGGTCGTCGAGCGCGCCGCGCAGCTCCCGCGCGGTCTCACGACGCAATGCCTCCGTGTCGGTGAACTCGTCCGCGGGCCGCTGATCGAGCACCGCCTCGTCATCGAAGCCGAGCTTCGGCGCCCGGCTGGAGCGGCTGCGCAGCAGGTCGATCGCCCGGTTGCGGACGATCCCCAGCATCCAGGAGCGGACGCTGCCGCGCGCCCGGTCATAGCGGGCGCCGCTGCGCCAGATCGAGACGAAGGCCTCCTGGGTGACGTCCTCGGCAGCCGCCCGCTCGCCGACGATCCTGTAGGCCAGCGAGTAGGCGGCGCCGCCGTGGCGGTCGTAGAACACCTCGAAAGCCGCAGGGTCCTTCTCACCGATCCGCGGCATCAGCTCCTCGTCTGCGAGGCGCTCGGGCTTCATGCGATGAAGGGTTCCACCGCCTTGAGGACTTCGGCTTCTTCGAGCGAGGGGTCGAACGCTTCCGGTGACGGTTCCTGCTTGTTCTGCAGGCGGATCGCCGCCGCGTGGCGCGCCTCGACCTGGACGATCGAGCCGGCCGCGCCGAGCACTTCTTTGGATTTGATCTGCGGGGCGGCGCCGTTGTAGGCGCTGACCCCCGTGTCCTCGAAGGTCTGGGCGAGCTTGAGGAAGCCGGCGGTGCCGCTGTAGGGGAAGTCGAACTTCGGCTCCGCGACAGGCTTGCCACCCAGCTTCTTGATCGTTTCGGTCAACGCTCCGACATGTTCGTCCTCGTCGCGGGCGACCAAGTCGATCAGGCTCTTCAGTTCGCCACTCGCTCCAGCCCGTCGCTTCGCTTCCTTGTAGAAGGTCGACTCCAGGTACTCCAGGGTAAGGGCGAAGTTGAGGATGCCGACATCGCCGCCTTCGGACATCGCCAGCGCTCGGCTGACGAAGGGGGCGACCGACAGGGCGCCGTAGACGGCGCCCGCGGCCAGGGCTCCCTTGAGGATCACCTCGCTGCGGGAAAAATCGCCATCGTCGGCGGCGTCGATTTGGACGCCGGCGAGCTCGGGCTGTGCCAGTTCTTGGTCGTTCATCTCGTTCTCCTTTCGCTTCGCTCGCCGGTTCAGCTGACGATGAAGGGTTCGACGGACTTGAGCACTTCAGGCGCACCGGCTGGCACCGCAAAGGCGCCGTCGGGCGTGATCGATTCGCCCAGCAGCGTGTTCAGGGTCGCCGCATGGCGGCCCTCGACGCTGTGGATCGAGAGCGCCGCCGCGAGGACTTCCGCGGCCTTGATGTTCGCCGCCTGGCCCAGGTAGGCGGCGGCGCCGAGGTTCTCGACCGTCCCCGCCAGTTCGAGCACCGACTTGGCGCTCTTCAGTGGGAATTCGGTCTTCGGCTTCGGCGCGGGCTTGCCGCCGAGTTTTTTGACGAAGCCGGTGAGCGCGGCGACGTGTTCGGCCTCCTCGCTGCCGAACTTGCGGATCGTTGCGAGGTCGGAGCCCTTGAAGAGGCCGCTCTTGACCACGTCGGCGTAGAAGGCGGTCTCGAGGTACTCGAGGGTGAGGGCGTAGTTGAGGATGCCGACGTCTCCCTTGCCAAACTTTTCCGCGATCACGGCGTCGCCACCGGCGGCGCTGGTCGTGGTGGTCGTGGTCGAGCTGCTGTCGCTGCCGCAAGCAACTAGAAATGCGGCGGCGGCAGAACCTCCGCCCAGCGCGATGAACTTGCGGCGCGAGACTGGGTCCTTTGCGATTCGAGCTAAGGCATTCGGTTCTTTGGGAACGGCCATGCTGCCTCCTGGTCGCGGGTTGGCTTCTTTCCCAACTACGGACCAAGGCGGCCGTTGGATCAGGGCACGTCCCGGTAGGGGTGGAACGTCTTGTACTTTTTCGCTGACGGCCGGGGGCGACAGCCCAACTCCGTCACACCGAAAAAGTTAAGTGGAACCCCTGCCGGGACGTGCCCTAAGCCGGCGACGCCGCGCGAACCCGCTCCAGGGCGCGGGCGATGCGGGCGACGCCCTCCGGAATCCGCTCCGGAGGCACGCTGGCGAAGGAGAGGCGGAGGCTGTTCTCGCCGCCCTCGATCATGAAGTCGGGGCCGGCGACGAAGGCGACCCCTTCGCCCTTGGCCTCGGCGAGCAGCGCGGAGGTGTCGGTGCCCTCGGCGAGGTCGAGCCAGAGGAAGTAGCCACCAGCCGGGACGACGAACTCGGCCTCGGGAAGCTGCTCGCGCAGGGCCCCGACCAGGGCGTCGCAGCGGTCGCGCAGAGCGCCCTTGACGAACTCGATGTTGGCGTCCAGGGCGCCCGACCGGCAGAGCTCAAGCACTACGGACTCGGCCAACATGTTGGGTGAGATGTAGGTCTCGTTGGCGCGCTTGGCCAGCTGGGCGATCTCCGCAGCCGGCCCGGCCAGGTAGCCGACCCTGACGCCTGGGCTGACGGTCTTCGAGAAGGACGAAGCGTGGATAACCCGGTCGGCTGAGTCGATCTCGAGCATCGACGCCAGCGCCTCGCCCTCAAAGGGCAGCTCGCGGTAGGGGTCGTCCTCGAAGATCCAGAAACCGTGCTCGCCGGCCAGCTCGACCAGGCGGGTGCGCTTCGCCGCCGAGAGCGTGCAGCCGGCCGGGTTGTGGAAGTTGGGGATTACGTGGGCGAGCTTGATCGGGCCCTCCCCGAGCGCGGCTTCGAACGCCTCCAGGTCGAGACCGTCGTCCTCCAGCGCCACCGGCACCAGCTCGACGCCGAGCCGCTGCAGCATCAGCAGCGTGCGGTCGTAGGTCGGCTGCTCGACCACAACCCGGTCACCGGCCTCAAGCAGATGCTCGAACAGCATCCAGCCCGCCTCCAGCGACCCGTTGGCAATCATCACCTGCCCGGCATCGAGTCCCCCATGCCGCTCGGCCACCCACTGGCAGAGCCCAGGATGCCCGATCCCCGTCCCATAGGAAAGCGCCTTTTCCCAATCCTCAGCGAGCGCAATCGAGGCAGCATCCCGCACAGCTTCCCGAGGCAGGATGTCGGCGGAGGGAGCTCCACGAGCAAACGAAATCGTGTCTTGAGCCATCCCCCTCGACACTAGCAACGCCCCGCAACAGGCGACCGCGTGGCAGGGATAGGGGGTGGCCCCGGCGCAGCGGCGTCCTGTTTTTCGCACTACGGGGTCAGCGAGAGACGCCGGGCGCCAGGCGAAAAACCCAGCAAGCCGGGGCCACCCCCTATCCCTGCCCGACTGAGGCCTAACCGCGCAGCACTTCGACGGCGATCTGCGCCGTCTCGGTCGGGCTTTCGCCGACCCGCACACCCTTGGCCTCCAACGCTTCCTTCTTTGCCTGCGCGGTCCCCGAGGAGCCGGAGATGATCGCTCCGGCGTGGCCCATCTGCTTGCCGGGAGGCGCGGTGAAGCCGGCGATGTAGGCGACGACGGGCTTGGAGATGTCGGAGGCGATGAACTCGGCGGCCCGCTCCTCCGCGTCGCCGCCGATCTCGCCGACCATCACGATCATCTCGGTCTCCGGATCGGCCTCATACAGCTTGAGGATGTCGATGAAATCCGAGCCGATGATCGGGTCGCCGCCGATGCCGACGATCGAGGAATTGCCCTCGCCCGCCTGCTTCAGCTCGTTGCCGATCTGGTAGGTCAGCGTGCCCGACTTGGAGACGACGCCGATCTTGCCCGGGTCGAAGAACTGGGCGGGAATGATGCCGACGTTCGCCTTCCCTGGCGAGAGCACGCCGGGGCAGTTCGGGCCGATCAGCCGCACCCCTGCCTGCCTCGCCTTCCAGTAGGTCTTCAGCATGTCGAGCACCGGGATTCCCTCGGTGATCGCGATCACGGTCTCGACGCCGGACTCGATCGCCTCGTCGATCGCCGGCGCGGCAAAGCGGGCGGGGACGAAGATCATCGAGGTGTTGGCGCCCCGCTGCTCGACCGCCTCGCGGATCGAGTCGAAGATCGGCACGCCCTCGACGTCCTGGCCGCCCTTGCCCGGCGTGACCCCGGCGACCAGGTCCGTCCCGTAGGCCTGGTTGCGCAGACCGTGGAAGGAGCCCTCGCGTCCGGTCAGGCCAGAGACGACCAGCTTCGTGTCCTCGTTGACGATGATGCTCATGAGGGACCTCCCGCCAGCTCAACGACCTTTTGCGCGGCGCCGAGCATCGTCGTCTCCTGGTGGAGGTTGGCCAAGCCCGCCTCGGCGAGGATCGCCAACCCCTGCTCGGAGTTGGTGCCATCGAGGCGGACGACCAGCGGCAGGCCGAGGTTGAGCTGCGCCGAGGCTTCGACGATCCCCTTGGCGATCTCGTCGCAGCGGGTGATGCCGCCGAAGATGTTGAAGAGGATCGCCGTAACCTTCGCGTCGGAGGTGATCACGGTCAGCGCGTCGACGATCGCCTCGGCCTTGGAGCCGCCGCCTGCGTCGAGGAAGTTGGCCGGCGCGCCGCCGGCCTGGGCGACGACATCGAGCGTCGACATACAGAGCCCGGCGCCGTTGGCGAGGATGCCGACGTTGCCGTCGAGCTTGACGTAGGTGAGGCCCTTCTCCCGCGCCATCGCCTCCTGCGGATCGTCGATCGACTCGGCGTCGAGCTCGGCCAGGCCCTCGTGGCGATAAAGCGCGTTGCCGTCGATCGTGACCTTGGCGTCGAGCGCGACGACCTGGCGGTCCTCGGTGACGATCAGCGGGTTGACCTCGATCAGCGTCGCGTCCTCGGCCTGCGCGGTCTCGGCGAGCTTTGCCAGCACCTCCGCGGCCGCGTCGAGCGCGTCCTCGGCGAGCCCGGCACGCTCGACAATCGGCCGTGCCTCGACTCCCGTGAAGGGCCGCGTCGGGTCGACGTGCTCCTTGACCAGCGCCTGCGGATCCTCCGCGGCGACAGCCTCGATGTCCATTCCGCCCTTGGCGGAGACCATCGCCAGCAGCTTCTTCTCACCGCGGTCGAGGATGACCGAGGCGTAGTACTCGGCGGCGATCGCCGAGCCGCCCTCGATCCATACCTGCTCGACCCGGAACGGCCCCTCGCCATGGGGGCCGACGATGTCCATGCCGAGGATCGCGCCGGCGTGCTGCTCGGCCTCGGCGCGGTCGGCGGCGATCTTGATCCCGCCGGCCTTGCCGCGGCCCCCGATCAACACCTGCGCCTTGATCGCACAGGGGTAGCCGATCCGGTCCGCGGCGGCGACGGCATCCTCGACCGTGGCAGCGACCTCGCCGCTCGGCACGGCGACGCCGTGCGCGGCGAAAAGCTGCTTGCCCTGATACTCGAGAAGGTCCATTGGAAGAGGCGCCCCTGCCGAGCGCGAGCGGCAGCCTATAAGATGCCGCGCCCCATGCCTCTCCCCGCCTTGAAATCGGTCACCTGGGTGACCACCGACTGCTACGGCACCCTGATCGATTGGGAGAAGGGGATCATCGAGGCCTGTAAGAAAGAGGCCGCCAAGGATGGCTTCAGCTTCGAAGAGGGCCCGTTCCTGGCCCGCTTCATGGAAGTCCAGGCCGAAATCATGGCCGGCTCCTACGAACTGTACGCCGAGGTTCTGCGCCGCACGATCGTCAAAGTCGCCCGCGAGGTCGGCTGGGAGATCGAGCCCTCGAGGGCCCAGTTCCTTCCCGACAGCGTCGCCTACTGGCTGCCTTTCCGCGAGGCCAACGCGGCAATGGACCGGCTCGGCAAACGCTACGAGATCGGGATCATCTCCAATATCGACGACAAACTGCTCGGCATCTCGCGCCGCCACCTGCGCACCGAACTCGACCTGGTCGTGACCGCGCAGCAGGTGCGCAGCTACAAGCCGGACCCGGTCCACTTCAAAGAGTGCGCGCGCCGGATCGGCGGCAAAAAAGGCTGGCTCCACATCTGCTGCGACTACACGACCGACGTCGCACCGCTGCTGAAAATGAAGGTCCCGGTCATCTGGGTCAACCGCCACGGAGAGAAGCTCGACGGCCGCAAAGCGCCCAGCGCGACCGTCAAGAACTTCCGCGAAGCGGCGAAAAAGCTCGGCGCCGGTTAAGGCCCGTCCTAGCCGTCTTCTAGCGTTCCGCTTTCGCAACTTCGCCGCAGGGTGGCGGTTACGACCGTAGGCGCCCGGGAGGCGTCCCCGCTTTAGATGGACCGACTCAGCCACAGCCGAATGCCCTCGCGTGCCCGCCCGCTCATCGCGGCGGCGCTGCTGGCGCTGTTCTGCGCGCTCGTGCTCAGCGTCGCCCGTGCCCACGCGCTGGAAGCCGAAGAAGAACCGCCGCTCGACCCCAATGCCGAACCGCCGAGCTTCGTCGTCATCCAGACCGACGACCAGACCCTCGACGAGCTCTACGCGTCGTTCACGCCGTTTCCCGGCGCGGCGGCGATCAGGGCGATGCCGAACACCCTCGACCTGCTCGCCAAACGCGGCGAGACCTTCAATCGCTACTACGTCTCCTATCCCCTCTGCTGCCCCTCACGGGTCAGCCTGATGACCGGCCGCTATGCCCACAACACCGGCGTCAAGGGCAACGTCCAGCCCAACGGCGGCTACTACGGCTTCACCTTCCGCGGCGCCTACAGCCATAACATCGCCACCTGGCTGCAAGGCGCCGGCTACCGCACGATCCACATCGGCAAGTTCCTCAACGGCTACGGCGACGAGCCGTACAGCGACGGCAAAAACGTGCCGCCCGGCTGGGACGCCTGGCACTCCGTGCTCAACGCCGACACCCACCACTACTTCTACGGCTACACGCTCAACAACGACGGCACGATCAGCGAACCCTACGGCGACCCGGGAACCTGGGAACCGCGCGAATACACGCAGCGGGATCCCGCCGGCTGCCCCTTCGAACCCGAAGAAGAACGGCCCTGCGTCTACGCGACCGACGTGTTCAACTGGCAGGCCCGGGAAGAGATGCTGGCCACCCCGGCCGAACAGCCCTTCTACATGCAGCTCGACTACACCGCCCCCCACGGCGACTTCCGCCGCCCGGCGGGTCCCGAGCCGGCGCCGCGCCACTACAACTGGTTCAAGGGGGCGAAGCTGCCGCACGACCGCTCCGAAGGCCTCGACGAGGGCAACGTCAGCGACAAGCCGGCGTTCATCCGCGAAGCCGAACACCTGACGCCGAGCATCAAGCACACCTACAAGGTCTACTACGAGAAGCAGCTCGAGTCGCTGCGCTCGATCGACGACGGGGTGAAGGAGATCGTCGGCACGCTCGCCGAACAGGGCCGACTGCAGAACACCTACATCCTCTTCACCTCCGACAACGGCTTCTTCTTCGGCGAGCACCGCTTGATCGGTGGCAAGTTCCTCTCCTACGAGCCGGCCACGCACATGCCCTTCCTGATCCGAGGGCCGGGGATCAAGCCCGGTAGCTCGACCGGTGAGCTCGCGGCCAACATCGACATCGCGCCGACCGTCCTCGACCTGGCCGGCGTCCAAGCGGACAAGAGCGTCGACGGGCGCTCGATGGTCCCCTACCTGCGCGACCCCGAGCTGCGCAGCCGCCGACCGATCCTCTTCGAGTCCTTCGTGCAGACCAGCGACGTGGAAGCGAACGGGGCGATCTCGACCACCGGCGAAGGCGACGGCGGGGTGCCGGGCGGCAATGGCAGCACCAACCCCAAGGAGCCCGAGGCCGGCATCTCGAGCGCCGGCGGCAGCGCACACGCCTCCCTGCTGGCACCACCCTTGAACTACGAGGGAATCCGCCTCGGCCCGTACAAGTACATCGCCTGGCCGGACGGGGAGAAGGAGCTCTACGACATCAACAAAGACCCGAACGAGCTCAACAACATCGTCAAAGAGCCGAACTTCTACCCGATCCGAAACTTCCTCCACCGGCAGCTGCGTCGCTTCGAGAACTGCGTCGGCCGGGAATGCCGCGAAGTGACCCCACCGCTGCCGCTGACCCGAATCGAATTCGACCGGCTGCGGGCGAAGCGGCAAAAGGAAGTGCTCGAACACGAACGCGAACGCGAAAAGGAACGCCGCGAACGCGAAAAGAAGCACCCCTAAGGGGTTGGGACGGGGTGTCCCTCCTGCTTGCTGGGTTTTTCGCCTCTGACCTCGCGGCCGTCCGAGAGCCTCGCCGGGGCGAAAAACAGGACGCCGCTGCGCTGGAGGGACACCCCGTCCCAATCACGGCAGCGTGCTTGCTTCGCGGGACCTGAAGTGCCACCGAGTAGCGCCGGTGTCTCCTCGCCCTAGCCTCGCGAAGCGGCTCCGCAGAGTAGTTCCAGCCGCGAAGCGGCACCAGATTTCACCGGCCGAAGGCCGGTGAGGGGGGTAGGCGAGGAGACACCGGCGCTACTCGATTACAGCGAGCACGTCGCCGCTGGAGACTGCTGCGCCTTCGCTGACATTCAGCGAAGTGACTTTGCCCGCGCGGTGGGCGGCTATCTCGTTCTCCATCTTCATCGCCTCGATCACGCAGATCAGGTCTCCCTCGGAAACCTCGGCGCCCTGCTGGACGGCGACTTTGAGCACGGTGCCCTGCAGCGGCGAGGGCAGCGCCTCGCTGGAGGCGCTGGCGGCCCCGCCAAACTTGCGCTCGCGTTTCGGCGGTTTTTTGCCGCCCGCGGCCGGCGCCGCGCCACCGGCCGTCGCCTCGCCGATCACCTTGACGTCGAAGAGCTTGCCGGAGACCTCGACCTTGTAGTCGCGGGCGACGATCTCAGCGCCCTCGGGCACCTCCGGCGCCTCGGCCTCAGCGGGCGCCGTCGTCTTCAGCCAGTCGCGGTCCTCCATCAGGTCGCGGCAGGTCTCCCCCCTGGCCCACTGCTCGGTGGCCAGGATCGCGCTGTGGAAGGGGATCAGCGTGGTCAGGCCGCCGACCTCGTACTCGCCAAGCGCGCGCAGCATGCGTCGCGTCGCGTGCTCGCGGTCGACGTCCCAGACGATCAGCTTGGCGACCATCGGGTCATACATCGGCGTCACCTCGGAGCCGGCCTCGACCCCGGAGTCGACCCGCACGCCGGGTCCCGCGGGCTCGCGATAGGAGGTGATCGCGCCCGGCGCCGGGGCAAATTTCTTGTGCGCCGCCTCGGCGTTGATCCGGCACTCGATCGCGTGGCCGCGCAACTCGACATCCTCCTGGGCGATCGTCAGCGGCTCGCCGGCGGCGACGAGCACCTGCTCGCGGACGATGTCGACGCCGGTGACCATCTCGGTCACGCAGTGCTCGACCTGCACCCGCGTGTTCATCTCGAGGAAGAAGTACTCGTCACCAACCTGCATGCCCTCGACCGTGCCGGCGCCGCGGTAGCCGACCGCGGCAGCCGCATCGGTGGCGATCTTGCCGATCCGCTCGCGCATCTCCTCGTCGACCTGGGGGCCCGGTGCCTCCTCGATCACCTTCTGGTGACGGCGCTGGATCGAGCAGTCGCGCTCGCCGAGGTGGATCACGTTGCCGTGCGAGTCGGCCAAGACCTGGACCTCGACGTGGCGCGGATCCTCGAGGTAGCGCTCGACGTAGACACGGTCGTCGGAGAAGAACTTCTCGCCTTCGCGGGCGGCGCCCTCGAAGGCCTCCTCGAGATCGTCGGGCGTCAACGCAACCCGGAAGCCCTTGCCGCCGCCACCGCCCGCCGCCTTGCAGGCGACCGGATAGCCGGCTTCCTCGGCCTGGGCCCTGGCGGCGGCGACGTCCACGGCCGGCTCGGTCGCGCCTGGGACGATCGGCACGCCAGCCTCCGCCATGATCTCCCGCGCCCGCGTCTTCGAGCCCATCGATTCGATCGCCTCCGGCGGCGGACCGATGAAGACGATGTCCGCCTCGGCGCAGGCCTTGGCGAAGTCGGCGTTCTCGGCGAGAAAGCCGTAGCCGGGATGGATCGCCTCGGCGCCGGCCTGCTTGGCCGTCTCGATGATCTTGGCGATGTTCAGGTAGCTCTCGGCCGGAACCGCCGGGCCGATCAGAAACGCCTCGTCTGCCTCGCGCACGTGGGGCGCGTCGCGGTCGATCTCCGAATAAACGGCGACGGACCCGATGCCCATCTCCTTCAGGGTGCGGGCGACGCGGATGGCGATCTCGCCGCGGTTGGCTATCAGCACCTTCTGGAACACGGCGGCGCAGTCTATTCAGACAGCGGACGGAGCGCGCGGGGCGTCGGCGTCACCTCGCCTACGCCCATCACCGGCCGTTCGGCCGGTGAAATCTGGTGCCGCTTCGCGGCTGAGAAGCACTCTGCGGAGCCGCTTCGCGAGGCTAGGGCGAGGCGACCCCGACACCCCGCGCAGAAGCCCGGTCGCTTAGGGTGCTGCGTCGTGCTGATCGAGCTTCAATCGCATTCGACGGTTTCCGACGGGCAGCTGGCTCCTTCCGCCGTTGTCGCTGAAGCTGCGAAGGCTGGCGTTACTACGTTGGCGCTGACGGACCATGATGCGATTGCGGGGGTTCCCGAGGCTGCGGAAGCTGCTGAGCGGGTGGGGATCGAGCTGGTGCCCGCCATCGAGATGTCCTGCGTGCATGAGTACGCGGAAGATCTGCATGTGTGCGGGTACTGGGTGGACCTCGGCGCGATTGCGCCGGCTTGCGAGCGGGCGCAGCACGAACGGGTCGCCCGGGCCGGGGAGATCGTCGAGAAGCTGCGCGGGGAGGGGTTCGACCTTCATCTGGAGGACGCGGTCAAGGAGGCCGGCGACGCGCTCTCGATCGGCCGCCCGCACATCGCCCGCGCGGCCGGCGCAACCGGCGACCTCGGGCCATTCTTCGAGGAGTACCTGGTGCCCGGCGCCAAGGCCTTCGTGCCGCGCCGCTGGCCGACCGCCGAGCAGGCCGTGGAGACGATCAAGCGGGCTGGCGGCATCGCCGTCGTCGCCCACCCCTACTGGGACATCTCAGAGCCGGCCGAGGTCGAGGAGCTGATCCGCGCCCTCGGCATCGACGGGGTCGAGACCTTCTACCCGACCCACAGCAAGGAGCAGACCGAACACCTGCTGGGGCTCTGCGAGGAGCTCGACCTGATCCCGACCGCCTCCTCCGACTACCACGGCCCGACCCACAAGACCTTCGCCGAGTTCGGCGCCTACGACACCTACGGCCTCGCCGAGCCGCGGGTCCCAGAGCATCCGGGACGGTAGTCGCCCGCCCGGACTCGCGGGCTTCGCCCGCTCTGAGTATCCGCCCGTTCGGGCCGCGCCAGGTCGGCAAGACCACCCTGGCGATCGAGGTCGCCGAAAGGAGCCCGTCGGTCTACCTGGACCTCGAATCCGCGGAAGACGTGGCACGGGTGGAAAGCCCGCTCCCATACCTGGACGATCACGCCGACGAGCTGGTGGTCTTGGATGAGATACACCGGCTGCCGGGCCTGTTCGGGACGCTGCGCGAAGTGATTGACGCCGGCCGCAGGGAAGGCAAAGCGGCGGGACGCTTCCTTCTTCTGGGCTCCGCCGGACTGGACCTGCTCGCTCAGTCGGGCGAGACGCTTGCCGGTCGGATCTCGATCGTCGAGCTGGGACCTTTCGACCTGACGGAGGTCGGCGCCAACCGCCTCGACGATCTCTGGGTGAGAGGGGGATTTCCCGACAGTCTCCTCGCGCCCGAAGACGAAATCAGCTTGGCCTGGCGGACTGACTTCATCCGCACCTACCTTGAGCGCGACATCCCGCAATTCGGGCGGCGCGTCCCGGCCGAGACTTTGCGGCGGCTCTCGCCGCGTCATGCCAACGTCGGCAAGCGCCTGGTCCGCTCGCCGAAGGTCTACATCCGGGACAGCGGCCTGGTGCACGCCCTTCTGGGCATCGAGGACAAGGAGGCTCTACTGGGACACCCCGTCGTCGGCGCCAGCTGGGAGGGGATGGCGATCGAGAATCTGCTCTTGGTCTTGGCAGACAAAGCCTTGCCCAGCTTCTACCGCACCGCTCGCGGCGCCGAGGTCGACCTCGTCCTCGACTGGCCGGACGGTCGGGTGTGGGCGATCGAGATCAAGCGCACCTCGGTGCCCAAGCTCGAACGCGGCCTGCGCTCCGCCCTCGACGACCTGAAACCCCAGCGCAGCTTCGTCGTCTACGCCGGCGCGGAGCGTTTCCGCCTCGCGGAGCAGATCGAAGCGATCGGCCTGGCCGAGCTGTGCGCGGAGCTCGCTGCCTGACACTCAGTTGCGCTTGTAGCGGCTCGCCACGTACTCCTCAACCCAGGCGGTCGAGCTGCGCCAGGCGCCGTCCGCCCCCTTCGCCGCCTTCAGCCTGCCGCGCACGGCCGCTACCCGCAGGGCGTTCGCGGACAGCTCGTCGGTCGCCAGCGCCGGTAAGGGGACGAGCCGGGCCGGGCCCGCAACCGCGGGCACGACAAACTTGTGGAGGTTGTCCAAAATCGCGCGCGCAAGAAACTCGCCCAGGGGACCGGGGTCGCCGCCGTCGGCCCGGCGCAGCGCCGCCAGGTAACGCGAGCGGGCGCCCTTGTAGATGATCGCCGGCGGATAGCCAAGGCGGACCACCGAGCTTCTCGCGTAGCTCGCCGATCTGGACGCGGAGGCGCTCATAGACCGCCTCTCGCGGTGGCCGCCCTCTCCTTGACCTAGATTTGTTCGGTTGAGGCACAACCTAATTGTGCCGAACAAATTCAGATTTGTTCGGCTGGCGGCTAACTAATTGTTCCGAACAACTTCAGTCTCGGATCCTTGCAAATACGAAATGCCACTTCGGATTTGCATGGGAGAGGAACTTCGCCTAATGGCGCTGGTGGCGCTTGCGCTTCAGGACGACGACCTTTTCGATCGTCTTCGCCGTGCCGCCGTCGGGCTTGAAGGTCACCCTGACGCGGATCCGCGCCTTGCCGTGCCGCTTGAGGAAGCGCTTCAGCCGCACCTTCGGCTTGACCGGGAGGCGCAGCCGCTTCGCCCCGCGCGCGACCCGCGCCAGCCGCCGAATCCCCCGCCCGTGCAGGATCACGCGCCCGGGCCCGGTTACCTTGACGAAGATCACAGCCGTGCCGCCGTGCCGGTTCCGCCGCAGCCCGTTAAAGCGAATCCTGTTCGAGATCGGCTTCGCCAGCGGGACGAACGGCCCGGAGGTCGTGGCCGGGGGTTCAGGCTCCTCTACACAGGGTGGCACCGCCGTCCCCGGCTCGCCGAAGCGCTCGACGCGGGCGAAACCGGCGCCCTGCTCGCTGACGTAGACAGCCCCCCGGCAGTCGAGCGCGATGCCGCGCGGGGCGGGAATTGCCCCCGCGATGGTTCCGGTGCCGCCCGCTTTGCAGCCGGTCCCCGTGGCGCAGATCTGGAAGAGCGGCTCTTCTTCGTCGATCACCCGTTCGCCAAAGGCGCGGGCGAACATCCCGTCGATACTCGACACCCCAACCCGGTTGTGGTCACGATCGGCGACGTAAGCAGTCCCGTCCGCATCCACGACAACCGCGCTCGGGAACCCGAACGCGCCGGCGGCGGCGGACGGCGATGCACTCTGGCATTCGGTTTCGCAGACGTCCTGATCGCCGGCGCCGGGATTGACTTCCTTGCCGAAGGCGCGCAGGAATTCCCCGCCGGCCGAGAAGATGTCGATTCGGTTATTGGACCCATCGGCGACGACGATCTCGCCCGCCGGGCCGAAGGCCACGTCGGTCGGGCTGTCCATCGCCCCGGCCGTGCCGTCCGCGGCTCCGTATTTGCATTCGGTTTCGACCGTGCATTCGTCGCCGCCGCCGGGATCGACTTCCTTGCCGAAGGCGCGCAGGAACTCGCCCTCCGGCGTGAAGACGTCGATCCGCCCGTCGGACGAGTCGGCGACGTGGAGCAGCCCCGAGCGGTCGAACTCGATCCCGTTCGGCTGATCGAGCTGACCGGCCTCTTCGCCGGCTTCGCCGAAGGCGCGGACGAACGCGCCCCCGGTCGAGTAGACGACGACGCGGTCATCTTCGAAATCGGAGACGAAGACGTTCCCTTCCGGCCCCAACGCCACCCCGGCGGGCTCGTGCAGATCGCCGACGCCGATCGTGCGCAGAAAGGCTCCGTCGGAGGCGAAAGCCGAGACCCGTTGACCGCCTAATTCGGCCACATAGGTGGTCCCGTCCTCCCCAACCGCAATCCCCCACGGCTGGTTCAGCTGCCCCGCGCCACCGCCAGCTTCCCCAAAGCTAGAAAGCGGCCCGAAAGCAGCAGCATTCCCCGGCAGCGCCAGCACCAAAGCCACCGAGAGCAGCACGAATCGAAGTCCCCACCTCACGCCTCGCACCATAGGGAATCGAGAGGATCCGTCAAGCGGAAATGGACCCAAGATCAGGGAGGGGGCGGGGTGCCCCTCCTGCGCAGCGGCGTCCCAGCTGCGCGGGCAATTCCGGCTCTGCGGTGGCCATGTGACAGGCCACCTCCCGCGGGTGGCACGGCGGCGGGGGTCCCCCATAGCGGAGGGCGCGCGAAGCGCGTCCGAGCACATGGGGGAGGGCCGCCGTGACAGGACCCGCGGGCCGTGGCGCTCTGTCCCTAAGCAGTAACCGCAGCCGCGGGAACCAGGCCCCGCGACTCGAGGTAATCGAGCAGCTTCTGCGCCGACTCCTCGGGCGACTCGTTCTCCGTGTCGCAGACCCAGGCCGGATTCTCGGGAATCTCGTAGGGATCGGAGACGCCGGTGAATTCCTTGATCTCACCGGAGAACGCTTTCGCGTAGAGCCCCTTGACGTCGCGCTCGGCGCAGGTGTCGACCGAGGCCTTGACGTAGACCTCGATGAAGCGGTCGCCCATCAGCTCATGCGCCTCGTCGCGGATCTCCGCGTAGGGGGAGATCGCCGCGGTGATAACCGGCACGCCGTTGCGGCTGAGCAGGTCGGCGACGAAGGCGATGCGGCGGATGTTGATGTCGCGATCCTCCTTCGAGAAGCCGAGCCCCTTCGAGAGGTTTTCGCGCACGACGTCGCCGTCGAGGATCTCAAGCTTGCAGCCGCGCTCGAGCAGGTGACCCTCCAGCAGCCTGGAGATCGTCGTCTTGCCGGCCCCTGAGAGCCCGGTGAACCAGAGGGTGAAGCCCTTCTCGTCAGCCATCGTTAAATCAGTCCTCCTTGTAAGCGTCGATAAGGATGTCGGCGACCTCGTCGCGCGAGAACTCGTGCGGGGGCCTTTCGCCCTTGCCGAGCATCTCGCGGACCTTCGTCCCGG
Organism: uncultured Solirubrobacterales bacterium; assembly: GCA_963837695.1. Lineage (GTDB taxonomy): Bacteria > Actinomycetota > Thermoleophilia > Solirubrobacterales > 70-9 > VRUE01. Next base: position 420,058 of record CAWINZ010000005.1, read on the forward strand.
AGAGGAAGAGGCGCGCCTCTTGGTCGTGAGGGCAGGTCTTGTTCGAGGCCAGCCCCTCGCACTCGTTGCACCAGAAGGTGTGCTCGAACATCAGCGGCTCGATCCCGAGCTCGTCGATGTCGATCGTCTCGAAGATCTTCTGCGCGTCGTAGGTGCCGTAGTAGTCGCCGGCGCCGGCGTGGTCGCGACCGACGATGAAGTGCGTCGCCCCGTAGTTGCGGCGGACGATCGCGTGCAGAACCGCCTCGCGCGGGCCGGCGTAGTGCATCTTCGCCGGCTTCACGCCCAGCACCACGCGATCCTCGGGGTAGTAGTTCTCCATCAGGACCTCGTAACAGCGCATCCGCACGTCGGCGGGAATGTCACCGGCCTTGGTCTTGCCGATCAGCGGGTGGATGAAGAGCCCGTCGCAGGTCTCCAGCGCGGCCTTGGTCAGGTACTCGTGGGCGCGGTGGATCGGGTTGCGGGTCTGGAAGGCGACGATCTTCTTCCAGCCGCGCGCCTCGAAGTCGGCCTTGTGCTCGGCGGGCGTCTTGTAGCGCCGCATGAAGGCCTCCTCGTGGTCGGGAAGCGCGTCGACCTCGATCGGGCCGGCGATGCAGCGGCTGCCCTCGGCGTAGATCGCGGCGACGCCCGGGTGGGCCTCGTCCGTGGTGCCGTAGACCCGCTCCGCCTCGCTCTTCGCGTCGCGCTCCCAAATCTCCTCGACCCTGATCCGGCCCAGTGGCTTGCCTTCGTCACTGGAGAGCGCGACCGTGTCGCCGACCTCGCACTCGAGCTCGGTCGCCAGGGTGATCGGGATCGGCCAGTACTCGCCGCCCGTCGTGCGCATCTCGGCACAGACGCGCTCCCAATCGGCGGAGCCCTGGAAGCCGGTCAGCGGCGCGAAGCCGCCGTTACCGATCATCTCGAAGTCGGCCGTGTGGCGCTCGTCAAGGGTCAGGGAAAGCTCAGTCATCGTCTCGCTCATGCGGGTATCTCACCAATCGTTCGGGGAAGTGGAATGTGGCGGCGCGCCGAGCGGCCGCTAGTTGATCCCGCACTCGGTCTTCTCGAGGCCCGCCCAGCGCCCGGCGCGCGGCGAGCCGCCAGGCCCGACCGGCTTGGTGCAATGGGTGCAGCCGATCGAGGGGTAGCCCTGATCGTGCAGTGGGTTGTACGGGAGGTGGTGCTCACGGATGTAGTTCCAGACGTCGCGCTCGGACCAGTCCGCGATCGGGTTCAGCTTCCATAGCTCGAATCGCTTGTCCCAGGCGAACTTGGGGGTCTTGGCGCGACTCGTGGAGTCCTCGCGGCGGACACCGGCGAGCCAGCAGTCTACGGAAGAGAGCGCGCGGCGCATCGGCTCGACCTTGCGCAACCCGCAGCAGGCGTCCGGATCGCTCTTCCAGAGCTCGTCGCCGTGCTGCTCGGCCTGCTCCGCCAGCGTCAGGTTGTGGAAGCGATCGAACTCGACGCCGAGGTGCCCGGCGAGCTTGTCCCGGGTCTCGTAGGTCTCTGGGAAGAGCACGTCGGTGTCGAGATAGAAGAAGCGCGCATCGGAGTTGATCTGACTGGCCAGGTGCGCCGTCACCGCGCTGGTCTTCTGGAACGAGCAGGCGATGTAGTGGTTCTGGCCGAAGGTCTCGAACATCCACTCGATCGCGTCGGTGGCGCGGCCCTCCTCGAGGCGCGCGGCGACCTCCTCGGCATCGATCTCCGGGATGGTGTTGACGGCAACCGGGTTCATATCGCGCACTCGCCCTCGCCGCGCTCCACCTTGTAGGGGCTGGAGCGGTTCCAGTCGATGAACTGCTGCATCGTCTCGAGGCTGAACTCGGCCGGCAGCGTCAGCTCCTTGACCTCGGCTTCGAAGCGCGCGGCGCCGATCCGCTCGGCGAAGGCATTGAACTCCTCGCCGTCGCTGCGCTCGGCCTCGTACAGCTTGATCCAGCGCTCGACCGCCTCCGGGACTCGTTTGGCGGGCAGGCGAGATTTCAGGCGCGTGCCGAAGATGACCTCGCCGCCCTCGTAGTTGCCGCCGATGTGAGGGATGTAGGCGGGCATCTGGCGACCGCCGACTTTGAGCGAGGCGCCGTAGAAGCCGATGTTGGCGATGTGGTGCTGGCTGCAGCCGTTGGGGCAGCCGCTCATCTTGATGTGGATCTTGCGGGTCAGCTTGTCGGAGATCTCCATCTCCTCGACCCGCTGCTTGATCGCCCGGTTGAGGCCCATCGAGCTGGTGATGCCGAGTTTGCAGCTGTCGGTGCCGGGGCAGCTGACGACGTCGGTGATCTCGCGGGCGCCCGCCTCGTCGAGGCCGAGCTCGCCGAGCCGCTGCCAGACCTCGTACAGGGCCTCATCGCGGACCCAGCGCAGGACCAGGTTCTGCTGCACGGTGCTGCGCGCGTAGCCGCCGGTGAACTCGCGCATGATCGCGGCGAGGCCGCGGAACTGCTCCGGCGTCAGGTCGCCGCGCTCGATCTTGACCTCGACCGAGGCGAAGCCCTCCTGGCGCTGTGGCTGCACGTTGCCCTGCAGGAAGCGGTCGAATTCGGAGCGATCGCCGTTGGGCGAGACCGGCGCCGCCGGAGCCTCGGGGGCCTGCTCCTCCTCGTCGTCGTCGAAGCGCAGCCGCTCGACGTCGAAGTCGCGCTCGTCGACCCACTCGCCCTCGAGCTCCGCGTCGACCTGCTCGCGAAAGGCGTCGATGCCGATCTTGTCGACCAGAACCTTGATCCGGGCGCGGGCCCGATTGACGCGCAGCCACTCCTGGCGGTCGAAGATCCGCAATGCCGCCTCGGCGACCTTCATGTAATCGCCGTTGTCGGCCTCGACGAACTCATAGAGGGTCGGGGCGACGCGGGCCATGATCGAGGTGCCGCCGCCGACGCGGATCTCGAAGCCCTTGACCCCGTCCCGCTCGCGGGCGAGGAAGGCGATGTCGTGGATGCCGCTGATCGCGCGGTCCTCGTCGGAACCGGTGAACGAGGTCTTGATCTTGCGCGGCATCAGCTGCGTGGTCGGGTGGCGGACGAAGTAGCGGACGTAGGCGCCCGCGTAGGGCGTCGGGTCGAAGACCTCGTCGGCGGCGATGCCGGCCCAGGGGTCGCCGGTGACGTTGCGCATCGTGTTGCCGCAGCCCTCGCGCGAGGAGAGGCCGGTCGGGGAGATCTCGCGGATCAGCGCCTCCATGTCGCGCAGCGGCACGTGGTGGATCTGGATGTTCTGGCGGGTCGTGATGTGGCCCTTGTTGAGCGGCGCGTACTTCTCGACCACGCTGCCGAAGGCCTCCATCTGCTCAGGGGTGACGCCGCCGAAGGGGAGCTTGACGCGGACCATCTGCACGTCGGCCTGGCGCTGCCCGTAGACGCCCTGTTTGAGCCGGAAGCCGATGAACTGCTCCTCGGCGAGCGCGCCGGAGAGGAACTGCTCGGCTTCGTTGTCGAAGTCGTCGAACTCGCGCTCGATGATCGGGATGATGTGTCCGGGGACGTTCTCGTAGGTCTCCGGGTTCTCGAGCGTCCCGGCGCGGCCCTTGCCGCGCTGCGGCTTGTCCTGGTCTACGACTACCTCCATGTCAGGAAAATAGCAAAACCTGACAGGGATTAGGGTATTTAACTCGCGAGGCGCCTCAGGCAGGCTTGCCGGGGGGCAAGCGCCCGGCGGCGTGCAGGACCTCGGCCGCTTCGCCGGACTCGGCCACCCGTCCGCCCTCCGGCGCGAGCGGCAGGCCTGCCTCGTCCCAGCCGACGATCCCCTCGCTCAGCTTCGCCGCGTCGAAGCCGGCCTCGGCGAGCGCGTCGGTCGCCATCGTCGAGCGGGTGCCGCCGCGGCAGTAGAGGACGACCGGGCGGTCCATGTCGATCTCACCCGTCCGCCCGGCAAGCTCGTCGAGCGGCAGGTGCTTGGCGCCGGCTATATGGCCGGCGCCCCACTCGTGATCGGCACGCACGTCGACCAGCTGCGCGCCGTCCTCGATCAACTTCTGGGCCTCCCCGCGGGAGACCTCTCGCGTCTCGTCTGCCATCGGCGCAGACCCTACCAACGGCCGGCGTGGGGACAATCCCGTCTTGATATTCCGACATTGCGACTTGACTGAATATCACGACATCACTACAGTGTCTGCTTATGCCGACAGACCCAGAGCACCCTCCGAGCAACCGCTTCCGCATCTACACCCCCGCGTCGCTGGGGACCGCGATCCGCCACTACCGCACGGAGGCCGGCCTGACCCAGGCGCAACTGGCCGAGACCGCCGGGTTGCAGCGCAGCTACCTCTCCGAGCTGGAGAACGGAAAGGAAACCGAGCAGCTGAGGCGCGTGTTTCGGCTGCTGCGGCAACTCGGCGTGCGGATGACGCTCGACAAGGCCGACTGGTAATGGCGGACGAGCTGGCCGTCTGGCTCTACGGCGAACGTGTGGCGATCGTCGATCGCAAGCGGGGCCGGCCCCGGCTCGCCTACACCGAGGAGGCGCTTGGTCGTTACGACCTCGGCACGCCGCTGCTGTCGCTGTCGCTGCCGGTCGGCGTCGAGCGCTACACGCAGGGCGTCGCCCGACCGTTCCTCGACGGCCTCCTCCCCGAGGGCGAGCCGCGGAAATCGATCGCCAGGGACCTGGGCCTGCGAGCGGATGACACGTACAGCCTGATCGAGGCGCTCGGGCGGGACTGCGCCGGGGCCGTGGTCATTCAGCCGCTCGACGACGACCCTCCTCCCGTTCCGACGACGACCACCGCCGAGCGACTCTCCTCCGCGGAGCTAGAGGAGCTGGTCAAGGATCTGCGCAGCGCACCACTTGGCGCCGGTGGAAGGGTTCGCGTCTCGCTCGCGGGCGTCCAAGAGAAGCTTCTGCTCACCCGAATGCCGGACGGCGCCTGGGGACGACCGGTGGACGGAACGCCCTCGACCCACATCCTCAAGCCCGAGATCGCCGCCTACCCGCATACCGTGGAGAACGAGGCCCTCTGCATGCGGATCGCGAAGCACCTCGATCTGGATGTCGCCGCCGTCGAGACGATCGAAATCGCAGGCCGCAAGCTGATCATGGTCGAGCGCTACGACCGAGCGGTGGGCACCGATGGCTCGGTTGAGCGGATCCACCAGGAGGACTTCTGCCAGGCGACGGGCACCCCGCCCGACACGAAGTACGAGGAGGACGGCGGGCCATCCCTGCGGCGCGTCGCAGGGATCGTTCAGTCGGTGGCCACCCCCGGCTCCCTGGAGAGGCTGGCGCAGGCAATCGCCCTGAACGTCGTGCTCGGCAACGGCGACGCGCACGCGAAGAACCTCTCCCTGCTCCATCTTGCGTCGGGTGGGCTGACGCTGACTCCGCTCTACGACCTGATGTGCACGCTGCATTACGGGGACGACCGGCTGGCTATGTACGTCGACAGCATCCAGCGCACGGACCGGTTGACCGCGCAGAGAATCGTCAACGAGATCGTGCGCTGGGGAATGTCGCCAGTCCTCGCAACCGAGATCGTCGGCGACATTCTCGACCGAGCCCCGGGGGCTATCGCTGTCGCCCGCGAGGAAACGGACGGAGTGCCCGACGAGCTGGTCGAGACGATCGAGCAGCGGCTCGCACAGATGCGGGCCGCTGCCTGAGCCTCAGTCGACCTCGGTGCCCTCGACCAGGAAGGCGACCCGCACGTGCGCCCGGTACTCGTCGAGGTTCTCACCGCGGATACCGGTCGAGACGATGTCGACGGCGCGGATGTTGCGTAGCGTGCCCTGCGCCTGGGCAAGCGCCTGTTTCGCTGCGTCGTCGGTCGACGTCTTCGAGCTACCGACCAGCTCGATGATTTTCACGACAGCCATTCGAACCCTCCTTCTAGATGCCTCTGGACAGTGCCCTTCGCGCCGACCCCCTCGACCAGCGCAGCCCGCTGCCACGGGCTGACCGCCTCCTCAACCGCCTCCGCCGGAGCCGTCTCGGCCTGAAATCGCTCAACGGCAGCCGCGATCGCCGCCGCCTCCTCCGCACTCGGGCTCCGGTCCATACCAAGAGCCTATTCAGAGCGAGGTATCAGCCGTTCCTTCAGGGGCCATTGGCGTCGAACTTGTAGCCGACTCCGCGCACGGTGAGGACGAGCTCCGGGTTCTGGGGGTCGCGCTCGACCTTCTGGCGCAGGTTGGAGATGTGCACGTCGCAGGCGCGCTCGTCGCCGTCGAACTCGGTCTGCCAGAGCTCCTCCATGATCTGGCGCCGGGGGAACACCTCACCGGCGCGGCCGACGAGGAGGCGCAGCAGCTGGAACTCGGAGCGGGTCAGGTTGACCGGCACGTCGCGCACAGTGGCGACGTGGCGGACGAGGTCGATCGCGACCGGGCCGGCCTCGACCTTGACCGCCTGGGAGAGCGGCGCGCGGTCGAGCTCGCGGCGGCGCAGCTGGGCGCGGACCCGCCCGAGCAGCTCGCGCACCGAGAAGGGCTTGGTGACGTAGTCGTCGGCGCCGACCTCGAGCCCGACGACCTTGTCGACCTCGGCGTCCTTGGCGGTGAGCAGGATGATCGGCACAGCGCTGCGCGAGCGCACGTCGCGGCAGATGTCGAGCCCGCTCGGCCCCGGCATCATGATGTCGAGGATCAGCAGGTCGTAGGGGATGCCGTCGCCGACCCGCTCGGTCGCCTCGTCGCCATCGGCCACCGGGGTCACCTCGAAGCCCTCTTGGGCGAGCGCGTAGCCGACCGAGTCGCGCACCGACGGCTCGTCGTCGGCGATCAGAATTCGTCCGCTGCTCATAGGAGAACCTTCCCCTTGTTCTCTTGAGATTGAGAGGCCAAGCGAAGCGAGGCCGTCGAAGATCCCCGGGGAACGAAGAGAGAAGCCGACCCCCGCCGGGAGAGCGCCACGCTCGCTTGCCGCTTAGACGGCCCGCATGAGACCAGCGCCTCCCGGCGGTGCGAGGCGCCAGAAGCGCCAACAGGACGTGGTGCCCGAGAGCGCCACCCTATGAGCACGCGCAACGGCTCCTCGTGGCCGGTTCTCAGCCGAGATGAGTCGACCGAGGAGGAAGCATGGCAGGAATGACCGCGGGGATCGACTGGGCAAGCGAGGCCCACGAGGTCTGCATCAGCGAAGAGGGAGAAGTGCTCGAGCGCTTCTCTGTGGCCCACGACGAGCGCGGGATCGCCGGGCTGGCTCGGCGCCTCACCAAGCTCGGGGTCGACCGGGTGGCGATCGAGCGGCCCGACGGCATCCTGGTCGAGCGCCTGCTCGCCGCCGGCCTGGAGGTGATGGCGATCCACCCCAACCAGGTCAAGGCCGCCCGCGCCCGCTTCGCGGTCGCCCACGGCAAGTCCGATCGCTTCGACGCCTACGTCCTGGCCGAGCTGGCCCGCACCGATGCCCATCGCTTCCGGGTGCTTGTCCCGGACACCGAGAAGACCAAGGCGCTGAAGACGCTGACCCGGGCCCGCGAGGACCTGGTCGGGGTGAGGGTCGAGCTGGCCAACCAGCTGCGTGCCCAGCTGCAGGCCTTTTGGCCGGGCGCCCTTCTGTTCGCCGCCCTCGATAGCCCGATCTCGCTGGCCTTCCTCAAGCGCTATCCGAGCCCGGCGGACACCAGAGGGCTCGGCGCCGGGCGCATGGCGGCATTTCTGACTCGCAACTCCTATAGCGGCAGAACCGATCCCGCCGAGCTGGTGGAGCGGCTGAACGCGGCGCCCAAGGGGACCGCGGGGAAGGTCGAGTGCGAGGCCCGCCGGGCGGTCGTTCTCGGCCTGGTCAGTTCCCTCGAGCCGATCGTCTCCGAGATCGCAGCGCTTGACACCCAGATTCGCGATCGCCTCGCCGCCCATCCCGACGCGGCGATCTTCGCGCCGCTGTTTCGCGACCCCAAGACGACGATCTGCCCGGCGACCCTGATCGCCGAGCTCGGCGACTGCCGAGGGCGTTACCCGACCGAGGCCGCCATGGCCGCCGACGCCGGCATGAGCCCGGTCGCCCTGGAGTCCGGAAAGCTGCGCATCGCCACCTTCAGGCGCGCCTGCGACAAGCGACTGCGGGTCGCTGTCGCGACCCTCGCGGACTCCACCCGTCACTGGCATCCCTGGGCGAAGGAGGTCTATCGGCGAGCCCGAGCCAGAGGCCAGGATCACCCGCATGCGATCCGCACTCTGGGGCGCGCCTGGATCCGAGTTCTCTGGCGCTGCTGGCAGGACCGGGTGCCATATGACGACACGCGACATCGGAACTTCAGCCGCCTTCAAGCGGCGGGGGGTTGACACAGGACGTCTCATGCGACCGGCGTCGGGCTGGGTTGGGCGATGGGGAGACGGACCCAGAAGGTGCTGCCCTCACCCTCGACGGAGTGGGCGCCGATCTCCCCGCCCATCACGCTGACCATCCGGCGGGCGATCGCCAAGCCGAGGCCGAAGCCCTCCTGCTTGCGCGACTCGTCACGCCGGTAGAAGCGCTCGAACACGCGCTCGATCTCCACCTCGGGAATGCCTGGACCCGTATCGATCACCTCCAGAACCACCTCTTTCTCGCCGTCGCGGCGGCCGCGAACGGTAACGCGCCCCGGCAGCGGCGTGTGCTTGAAGGCGTTGGTGAGCAGCCCGACCATCACCTGGCGGAGCAGAGTCGGGTCGCCTTTGGCCGTCAGGTCGGGCTCGACATCGGTCGCCAGCTCGATGTGCGACGGGGGCTCGACCGCGGCGACGGTGTCGGCGATCGCGGCTTCGACGTCGACCACCTCGGTCTCCCCGGCGCCGATCGACTCGACCCGCGCCAGGGTGAGCAGCGAGCGCGTCAGCCGGTTCATCCGCTCAGCGTCCTCGGCAAGCCGGCCGAGGAAGTGCTCGAGCGCCTGCGGGTCGTCCTTGGCGCCCTCCTGCAGCACCTCGATCGCGCTGGAGATGCCGGCCAGCGGGTTGCGCAGCTCATGCGCGGCGTTGGAGATGAAGTCCGCTTCGGCGAGCTCGCGGCGCATCTCGTCGGTGCGGTCGCGGGCGACGACGAGCACGGCGCGCTCCTTGGGCAGCGCGCGGGCGGTCATCGAGTAGGCGCGGTCGCCGATCCGCAATGCCGGGTGGGCAGCGAAGCCGACGTCGATGGCGCGACTCAGCGGCGCCCGCATCGAAACGGGCGGCTCTCCGAGCGGCAGCAGCAGCTGCGCCGCGGCGCTGTTGGAGAAGCGCACGTCGCCGGTCTCGTCGACCACGATCACGGCGTCGGTGAGGCCGTCGAAGATCGCTTTCAGCTTGTTGCGATCGGCGGTGAGCACACCGAAGCTCTCCTTGAGCGAGGTGCGCATCGAGTCGAGGGCCCGGGCGAGATCGCCAATCTCATCGCGACCTCCGGTGTCCAGCGGCGTGTCGAAGGAACCCGCCGCAAGCTCACCCGCGGCGCGGGAGAGGCGCGTCACCCGGTGGGCAGTGCCGACCGCGATCAGAAAACCGGCGAGAATGCCCAGTGCGATCGCCCCCAGCACGGCGCGCGGCCGGTCGCCGAAGAGGTAGACGACGCCGGCGGTCAGCAACGTCACCGCGGCGAAGGCGCCGACCAGCCAGAGCCTCAGCCCGATCCGCCTCACCGCGGGCGTTTCCTTTCCATGAAGGTTTACTAACACAATGACGGCGGCGCCGCGTGGGAGAATCGCCGCATGAGGACGCTGGTCTTCATACCCGCCTGGAACGAGGCCGACTCGGTCGCGCCGGTGATTGCCGACGTGCACAGGCGCCTGCCTGGCGCCGACGTGCTCGTCATCGACGACGGTTCCACCGACGAGACCGCGGCGCGAGCCGCCGAGGCCGGTGCCACCGTCGCCTCGCTGCCCTTCAACCAGGGCCTGGGGGCGGCGCTGCAAACCGGCTATCTCTACGCGCTGCGCGAGGGCTACGACTTCTGCGCCCACCTCGACGCCGACGGACAGCATCCGCCAGCTGAGGTCGCGCGGCTGTTGAAGGACGTCCGTGCCGATCGTGCCGACCTGGTGATCGGCTCGCGCTACCGCGAGCCGGTAGCGGATGACGAGAGCGGAGACGGGGTTGGCGGGGACGACTACAAGCCGACGATCTCGCGGCGAATCGGGACCAGCGTCTTCCGTTTCTTCCTCACTCTGGCGACCCGGCAGCGCTTCACCGACACGACCAGCGGCATGCGTGCGGCGAACCGGCGGGTGATGGAGCTGTTCAGCGAGAACTACTCGCCCGACTTCGCCGAGATCGAGTCGTTGCAACTGGCGGTGCGCCAGGGACTGCGGGTCGAGGAGGTGCCGGTGCGGATGCTGGAGCGCGCCGGGGGCTCCTCGTTCTTGACGCCGGTGCGCTCGGCCTTCTTCATCTTCAAGGGAATGATCGTGCTGCTCGTCGGCCAGTTCCGGCCGCGCAAGGTAGGCACGGAGCGATGAGCGCAGCGCTGCTGATCGCGACCCAGAACCCGAAGGTCCACCTGACCTCGCAGACGCGGATCCTCGCCGCGCTGATCGCGCTCGCCTTCATGCTGATGATCCTCGAGCTGATCCGCCGCGACCGCCTGCAGGAGCGCTTCAGCGTCGTCTGGTTCGTCGCCGGGCTGGGGATGCTGGCCGGCGCCATCTTCCCGGGCCTGCTGACGGGCGTCGCCGACCTGATGGGCGTCCGCGACACCAACGTCGCCCTCTTCTCGATCATCCTCCTGCTGCTGCTCGGCCTGGCGCTCAACTTCAGCGTGATCATGTCCCGCCAGGCCGCCCAGATAACGCGCCTGGCACAGGAGCGGGCGTTGGAGCAGGCCCGCGAGCAGGCGAAGTCAGTCGAGAACGGCGGCGAGCCGGAAAGAGAGCGCCTCTAAGGCCAGCTCCTCGGAGACGTTGAGGTCGAGGCGGCGACGGGTCTCTTGGACTTGCTCGACGGCGCGGCGAGCGCTGTTGGGGTCGAGGCCCGCGGCTTGGGATTGGAGCTCGGCAAGGCGGTCGCGGTTGTAGACGACGTCGGCGGCTCCCGAGGCGGCCGCTGCCAGGTCGCGGAACCAGGCGGCGACGAGGTTCAGGCCGAGGTCGAGCAGTTCAGTGCGGCGGCGGCGGCCGGCGCGTTTGGAGGCATCGGCGATGTCGCGGGCCGAGCGTTTCATCCCAGCCTCCTTTTCCTCCTCGAGGGCATCGCGCACCGCCGACTCGGCTTCCTCTCCGGCCCGCGCGGCGCTCTTCAGCATCGCGCCCCAGTCCATCGCGACCGCCTGCTCGCGGAGCTTGCGCCCCCGCTCGCCGAGGAGCAGGCGGGCAAGCTCGAGGTCCCCGGCGGCGAGGCGAGCCGCAGCGGCGATCTCTTCCTCATCCGCGCCGGCTGCGGCGTCCTCGCGCAGCACCGCTTCCAGCGCCTCGGGAGGAAGGGGCGCGAAGTCGACCGGCTGGCAGCGCGAGGCGATCGTCTCCAGCAGAGCCGCCGGCTCGGCGGTCAGCAGGATCAGGTGGACGAACTCGGGCGGCTCCTCGAGCGTCTTCAGCATCGCGTTCTGACTCTCGTCCCGCATCGCCTCCGCCGCCTCGATCACGAAGACCCGCTTGCCGCCTTCATAAGGCCGGTAAGCAGAGGCCCGGATCACCTGCTCCCGCACCTCCTCAACCATGTGCTGCGCCCCCTTCGGCGCCAGCCAGACGAGGTCAGGGTGCGGAGAAGGATCAAGCAAAGCCCGCCGCCGAGCGTCCTCAGCGTCCTCAGCAGCACCAGCCAGAATCTCAGCAGCAAAAGCCCGCGCCATCTCCCGCTTCCCAGCTCCTCGCGGTCCCCTGAACAGGTAAGCATGCGACGGCCCACTCTTCAGCGCCGCGGATAACGCCAGTTCGGCCCTTGGTTGGTGACCTCTGCGGGTGGCGTGGAGGGTGGGGGTGTTCGGACGGGTGAGTCCGCTAACACCCCCACCCTCCGCGACAGGACCCGCAGCCACTAGCCCCGGTCCCTGACCACGTCCATCACGCGCTTATGAACCTCCTCGACCGACCCTTCGGCATCGACCACGACCACCCGATCCGAGGCAATCTGAGCGATCTCGTCATATGCCTCGGCGACGGCCCGCTGCAGCTCCAACCCCGCGGCCTCAAACCGATCCTCACCGGCGGCACGGCCCAACCCCACCTCGGGATCGAGCCGCAAATAAAGCGTCAAGTCGGGCCAGAGGCCGTCGATCGTCGTGTCGACGAGCGAGAGCACGTAGCTGGTGCCGAGCCCGCGGGCGCCGCCCTGGTAGGCGACGCTGGAATCGGCGAAGCGGTCGGCGACGACGGTGCCCCCGCCCTCCAGGGCCGGCCGCACGACGCGGCTGAGCAGGTCGGCCCGCGCCGCGGAGAAGAGCAGCAGCTCGGCGAAGGGGTCGAGCTCAAGCGCCGGGTCGGCAAGCATCTCGCGGATCCGCTCCGCGGCGTCGGTCCCGCCGGGCTCGCGGATCTCCACCGTGTCCGGCCCGAGCTCCGCGGCGAGCAGGCCGGCCTGCGTGCTCTTCCCTGAGCCATCCACCCCCTCCAGGGAGATGAACAACGCCGGGACCCCTCAGCCTTTGGCCGCGGCTTTGGCGCGTTTGCGGCCCCGCGTGGCGGTGTCTGCTTTGGACGCTTTGACTTTCGCTTTTTTCGTCTTCGCGGGAGCGTCCTCGTCGCCTTTGACCGGCGGTTTCTTGTCCATCGCTTTTTTCGCCGCTTTGGCCGCTTCGCGCTCGGCGCGGCGTTTCTTCATCTCCTGCATCGACTCGCAGTCGTCGTTGAGGCAGAGGTTCCAGGAGCGGCCGCGGAAGGGGACGACTTTGAGCCGCGGCGTCTCGCCGCAGACCGAGCAGCGGTCTTCGAGCTTGAAGACGTCGCCGCGCTGCGGCAGCGGGAAGGTCTGGTCGCAGGACTCGGGGTCGTCGAGTGTCCACCCACTACATCCCACAAACCTTTTCCCTGATTTTTTCGCCCGGATGATGCGCAGCATGTGGGGCGAGCCGTCCTCCTTCTTGCGGCCCGCTTCCTCGCAGACTTTGCAGGGACCGAGGATGCGGTCCTCGTCCATCCCTTTCCAGATGACTTTGGCGAGGTCCTCGCGACTGCCGTCGATCTCGGTCCAGGTCTTGTGCAGCAGGTCGCGGCTCTCGCCGACGACGGCGCCCTTGGTCATCTCGCCGCCGGCGATGCGATCCATCTCCGCCTCCAGCTGGGCGGTCATCTCCGGCGTAGCCATCGCCGGCACGTAGTTCTTGAAAGCCTCATAGAGGGCGATCCCCGTCTCCGAGGGAACCGGCGGGTTGCCGAAGACGTAGCCGCGGTCGAAGAGCTTCTGGATGATGTCGGCCCGCGTCGCCTTGGTGCCGAGGCCGCGCTCCTCCATCAGCTCGATCAGTTTGGCCTGCGAGATCCGCGAGGGCGGCTGGGTCTCCTTGTCGACGATCCACGGCTGGCCCTCGAGGGCGAGGCTCTGGCCCTCCTTCAACGCCGGGATCTCCTCGTCGGAGGAGCGGGCGTAGGTGTAGATGCCGGCGTAGCCGGGGTCGACGACGACCGAGCCGCGGACGAAGTAGGTCTCCGAGCCGGCCTCGATGTCAGCCCGGGTCGACTCGGTGATCATCGGCGGGCTGAAGGTGGCGAGGAAGCGGCGCACGACCAGTTCGTAGACGCGTTTCTTGGACCCGTCGAGGGCACCGGGATGGATCGCCTGGGTCGGGTAGATCGGCGGGTGGTCGGTCGTCTCTTTTTTGCCCCGGGTCGGTTTCAGCTCGCCGTCGAGCAGGCCCGACGCGGCCGAGAACTCCTTGACCCTGACCAGCGAGGTGACCAACTCGCGCAGCGGCAACGAGGCCGGGTAGACCGTGTTGTCGGTGCGCGGGTAGGAGATGAAGCCGTCCATGTAGAGGTCCTCGGCGATCCGCATCGCGCTGGCGGGGGTGATGCCGAGGCGGCTGGAGGCATCGGTGCTGAAGGCGGTGGTGTTGTAGGGCGTCGGCGGCTTGCGCGTGTTCTTGCGGGCGGTGACCGCTTTGACGACGCCGGGGCTGGAGGTGCCGGCGAAGGCGGCATCGGCCTCCGCTTTGTCCCAGAACTTGTCGACGCTGTGGTGCGTCTCGAAGCTCCCCTCGGGGTGCTCGAACTTGGCGAACAACTCCCAGAACGGTTTGGCGACGTGGGCGCGGCGCTCCATCTCGCGCTCGACGATCAGGCCCAGGGTCGGGCTCTGCACGCGGCCGACCGAGAGGAAGTTGGAACCGAAGCGGCGGCTGGCGAGCGAGACCGCGCGGGTCAGGGTCGCGCCCCAGAGCAGGTCGATGTCCTGGCGGGCGGCGCCGGCGTTGGCCAGCGGGTAGGAGAGCTCGTCGAGCTCGTTGAAGGCGCGCTCGATCTCTTCCTTGGTCAGCGCCGAGTAGCGGGCGCGCTTGATCTGCAGGGTGCCGGCGTCGGCTTCCTCGCGGGTGCCGAGCTCCGGGTTGGCGTCGAGCATCTCCTGCAGCGCCTCCAGCCCGATCAGCTCGCCCTCGCGGTCAAAGTCGGTCGCGATCACCAGCTCGTCGGCCTCTTTGGCGACTTTCTTGATCGCTTTGACGACGTTTTTGTCGGTCGGTTCCTTGATCAACTCGGCGTCGATCAAGTCGTGCAGGTCGGTCTTCTGCCAGTTCGAGTAGCCCTCGGGGAAGGCCGGACCGAGCACGTGGCCCTTGAGCCCGATCGTCCTCTGCTCGACCCCGTCGGAGTCGGTCCAGGTGTAGAACGGGACTTTGAAGGTTTTGTCCGCCTTCGCCTCGTTGCGGCCGAGGATGTCGGCGATCTTCTTGGCGCTGTTGTTCTTCTCGGTGACTATCAGTCTCATGGGGCGGCGAGGGTAGCAGGGGCGTTCGCCGACCCCCACAAGCCGCCGACGGGCCGATAAGTCCAGTCCGACTGTTCTTTTAGGCCCATCGGCGGGGTTTTGGGCTTAGGATCGGCCGCCCATGAAGGCACTTGTCACCGGCGGCGCCGGCTTCATCGGCTCGAACCTGGTCGACGCGCTGATCGCGCGTGGCGACTCGGTGACCGTGGTCGATGACCTCTCGACCGGCCGCCGCTCCAACCTCGATGGGGCGCTGGCGGCCGGGGCCGAGCTGGTCGAGTTGAACATCCGCGACGCTGCGGCGCTCAGCACGGCGGTCGGCGAAGTAAGGCCTGAGATCGTCTTTCACCTCGCCGCCCAGATCGACGTGCGGCGCTCGCTGGAAGACCCTGCCTTCGACGCCTCGATCAACGTCGGCGGCACCGCCAACCTGCTGGAGGCGATGCGCGCCGCCGGTTCGCCACGACTCGTCTTCGTCTCCACCGGCGGCGCGATCTACGGCGAGGGCGCCGGGAAGCAGTTGCCGCTCGACGAGAGCGCGCCGATCGAACCCTTCTCCGCCTACGGTCAGAGCAAGTTCGCCGCCGAGGGCTACCTGGCGCTCTACGAAAGGCTCTACGACCTCAGCGGCGTCAGCCTGCGGCTGGGCAATGTCTACGGGCCACGCCAGGACCCGCTCGGCGAGGCCGGCGTGATCGCGATCTTCTGCGGCAAACTGCGCGCCGGCGAGCGTCCGACCGTGTTCGGCGATGGCAGCCAGACCCGCGACTACATATATGTGGGCGACGTGGTCGCGGCGGCGCTTGCCGCGGCGGAGTCGGACGCCAGCGGGCCGATCAACCTCGGCAGCGGGATCGAGACCGACGTGCTGATGCTGGCCAGGCAGCTCGCCGAGATCGACGGCAATGAGAGCTTCGAGCCCGAGTTCGCCCCGCCGCGAGCCGGCGAGGTGCAGCGGATCGCGCTCGACGCAAGCCGCGCCGAGCGCGAGCTGGGCTGGCGGGCGACGACCAGCGTCGCCGAAGGCCTCCGCCTGACCCTGGCCTCACTCTAACCCCCGCCGATGGGCCGATTTCCGGTGATATAGACCGGTTTTAGGCCCGTCGGCGGGGGGTCACTAGTCTTTGGGCCATGCCCGCCCAGGCCTATGCCGGTAAGGAGTGCGTCTGCCAGCTCCGCAAGGGGATCTGCGATCAGTCGTGCGTGCGCGACATGCTCGAGACCCCCTTCTACGTCGCCTGTCTGAAACTGAAGGGGCGGCGCTGCCTGGTGATCGGCGGCGGCGACATCGGCCTCGAGAAGGTCGAGGGCCTGCTCGCCTGCGACGCCGACGTGACCCTGATCGCGCCGGTCGCCCACCCCGAGCTGGAGTCGCTGGCGGCGGAGGGCTCGATCGAGTGGGAGAAGCGCGCCTACGCCGGGCCCGCCGACCTGGAGGGGGCCTTCATGGCGATCGCCGCGACCGACGACAGCGAGGTCAACATCGGCGTCTTCGACGACGCCGAGAAGCGGGCGATGCTGGTCAACATCGTCGACGTGCCACCGCTCTGCAACTTCATCCTGCCGGCGATCGTGCGCACCGGCCCGCTGGCGATCGCGATCTCGACCGCCGGCGCCTCTCCGGCGCTGGCGAAGCGGATGAAGCGCGAGGTCGCCGAGCTGTTCGGCGAGGAGTACGCGCGCCTGGCCGTGATCCTCAACGACGCCCGCGGCTGGGCCAAGGGGACGCTGCCGACCTATCAGGACCGCAAGGAGTTCTTCGAGGGGATCGTCAACGGCAACCCCGACCCGGTCGAGCTGTTGCGCGACGGCCAGGAGACGCAGGTGTTGGCGCTGATCGAGGCGGCGAAAGAGCGCGCCGCCGCAACCCTGGCGTAGACCTTCGGGGCTTCAGCTTGCGCCGCAGGCTGAGGAGCGCACCTGGTCGAGTGCCTCGCGCAGGTCGCGCGCCTGGGCGTCACTGAGGTTGGCGGCGAAGGCGATCTTCAGCTCGGCGACGACTACCGGGCGCATCTCGTCGAGGAGGTCGCGGCCCGCGGGGAGCAGAGTCGCGTAGCTGACGCGGCGGTCCGTCTCGCAGAAGGTGCGCTCCATCAGGCCCGCCTTGATCAGGCGATCGACGAGCTTGGTCAACCCGCCGCGGGTGATCACCATCGCCTCAGCCAGGTCCCCCATTCTCATTCGCTGCTCCGGCGCCTCGGCGACGGTGGCGAGAACCTCATACCAGGGCAGCGGCGGGAAGTCGGCGGCGGCGAGGGCGTCCTGGAGGCGCTGGGAGATCGCCGCATGGGTGCGGGTCAGCGCACCCCATGCCTCTCCGTGCGCGGTGCGGGGTGCGGACTTGGCATCCGCCGGCGGCGTTGCGGTGGCCTGATCGGACATGAGCCGATTGTCCCAGATAAATATTGTCGGGTCAATAGTTGACAGGCTAACTACTTCTGCTACGATTGTTTCTGCGTCAATCATTTCTTAGGCAATCGAATTTCAGAGGAGAACTCAATGAGCACGCAGACGATCGAACAGCAGGTTCCGGTAGGCGCCTGGACGGTGGACCCGGTTCACTCCTCGGTGACCTTCGCGGTCACCCATAACGGCGTCGCCACCTTCCGCAGCGGCTTCGAGTCCTACGAGGCGCGGCTGACCGGCGGTGAGAGCCCGGCCATCGAGGGGGCGGTCGAGGTGGCCAGCGTCGAGATCGACGAGCAGCAGCTCAAGGGCCACCTGCTCTCCCCCGACTTCTTCGACGCCGAGCGGCACCCGCGGATCGGCTTCCGCTCAACCGAGCTGAGCGTCGGCGAGGACGGCACGCTGCGGCTGCTCGGCGAGCTCGAGATCAGGGGCGAGAAGCGCGAGGTCGAGGCGAGCGGCAGGTTCGGCCAGATCGACGCCGGCCTCGAAGGCGCCCCGCGCGTCGGCCTCTCACTCGCCGCGACGGTCGACCGGCGCAACTTCGGCCTCGACTGGCAGGCCGAGCTGCCGAGCGGCGGCGACGCGCTCGACTACGCGATCAGCATCGCGGTCGAGCTGGAGCTGGTCGCGGAGGCCGAGTAGCGATGCGCGTGCTCGGCATCTCCGGCAGCCTGCGCCACGACTCGCACAACAATGCCCTGTTGCGGGCGGCCGCCGAGCGGCTGCCCGCCGGGGCGGAGCTGATCCCGTTCGACCGCCTGGCCGAGATCCCGCCCTACGACGAGGACGTCGAAGCGGAGGACGTGCCGGAGGTCGTGCGCGACCTGCGCGAGGCGATCCGCAACGCGGACACGGTGCTGATCGCCACCCCCGAGTACAACCACTCGATCCCCGGTCAGCTCAAGAACGCGCTCGACTGGGCCTCGCGGCCTGCGGGCGAAAGCTCCCTAAACGGAACCCCGGCGGCGGTCATCGGAGCCTCGACCGGAATGTTCGGCGCCGTCTGGGCACAGGCAGAGCTGCGCAAGGTGCTCGGCGCGATGGGCGGCCGTGTGCTCGAGGCCGAACTGCCGGTGGCCCGTGCGAACGAACTGCGTCATGGCGACCGCCTCGAGCTTGCGCCTGAGCAAGCTGAGCAGCTGGACGAGATCCTCGCCGAGCTGGTCGCGGCAGCCGAGCGCGAGCCGGTAGCGGCGGCGGCATGACCCGACCTGCATCGAGCCCCAAATAGGGGCTCGATGCAGGTCGGGTGGCGCTAAGCGGACGGCAGGGCGAAGAAGGCGATCGCGGCGAAGTGGGCGGCTGCGGCGGCGATCACCAGGGCGTGGAAGATCTCGTGGTAGCCGAAGACGCGGGGGTTCGGGTCGGGGCGCTGGGTTGCGTAGACGATCGCGCCCGCCATGTAGAGAACCCCTCCCCCGGCGACGAGCAGGGTGCCGGTGACGCCCATGTCGAGCCATAGCTGCGGGAAGGCGACCGCGGCCACGGAGCCGAGCGAGACGTAGATCAGCGCCGCGACCCATTTCGGGTGGTCGATCCAGATCGTCTCGACGATGGCGCCGGCGATCGCGCCGGCCCAGACGACGACGAGGATCGCGTCGGCGAGGGGGCCGTTGAGGACGAGCAGGGCGAACGGGGTGTAGGTGCCGGCGATGAGGAAGAAGATCATCGAGTGATCGAGGCGGCGCATCCAGCGGCGCACTTCGGGCCGTGTCCAGTTGACCCGGTGGTAGAGCGCGCTGGTGCCGAGCAGGGCCGAGAGGCTGACCGCGTAGATCGCGACGGCCAGGGTCGCCTTCGGCGTCTTCGCGGCGACGATCAGCGCGGCGCCGAGGACCAGCGAGACGAAGAAGGCCCACTCGTGCGAGACACCGCGCAGTCGCGGCTTGACCGCGGCAATCGCCTCGCTCGCAACTTCCTTTGCATTTTCCGCCTTCTCAGCGGCCCTCGCCCGCACCATCTCCTTGTCACCATAGAGGGAGAAAGGCGCGATTTCAGGAAATTCGCGGCGTTTGCGGAGTCAGACGTCACAAAGTCTGTCCGACTCGTTGACGATCCTGGGCAGCTCCCCCTAAAAGCCGCCCCGAGAGGAGAAGTTCGATGTCCAAGACCGCCACCAGTGCTCCAAAAAACGGTCTCGAGGGGCTAGCGATCGAGCGCCGTTTCTCCTCCCCAGGGACGCATCCCTTCGACGAGATCGAGTGGGAGATCCGCGACGCGGTGATCGGCGATCCCGCCAAGCCTGCCTTTGAGCAGCGCGGGGTCGAGTTCCCCAAGAGCTGGTCCCAAAACGCGACCAACATCGTCGCCCAGAAGTACTTCCGCGGGCAGATGGGCAGCGCCGAGCGCGAGAACTCGGTCAAACAGATGATCGGCCGGGTCGCGGGGACGATCTCCGGCTGGGGGCGCGAGGGCGGCTACTTCGCCAGCGATGAGGACGCCGAGGCCTTCGAAGCCGAGCTGACCTCAATCCTGCTCAACCAGAAGGCGGCCTTCAACTCACCGGTCTGGTTCAACGTCGGCTTCGAGGAGCGTCCGCAATGCAGTGCTTGCTTTATCTTGAGTGTTCAAGATAATATGGAGTCGATCCTCGACTGGAACACCAAAGAGGGTCGGATCTTCCGCGGCGGCTCGGGCTCGGGGATCAACCTCTCCAACATCCGCGGCTCGATGGAGCAGCTGAAGAAGGGCGGCACGGCGAGCGGCCCGGTCAGCTTCATGCGCGGCGCCGACGCCTGGGCGGGGACGATCAAGTCGGGCGGCAAGACGCGGCGCGCGGCGAAGATGGTCGTCCTCAACGTCGACCACCCCGACATCGAGCACTTCGTCACCTGCAAGGCCGACGAGGAGAAGAAGGCGGGCGCTCTGCGCGACGCCGGCTTCGACATGTCGATCGACGGCGAGGGCTTCACCTCGATCCAGTACCAGAACGCCAACAACTCGGTGCGGGTCACGGACGAGTTCATGGAGGCGTTCGAGGCGGGCGAGGACTGGGACCTGCTCGCCCGCACCGGCGGCGAGACGACCAAGACCCTGCCCGCCCGTGACCTGATGAACCTGATCGCCAAGGCAGCCTGGGAATGCGCCGATCCGGGGGTCCAGTACGACACGATCATCAACCGCTGGCACACCTGCCCGGAGTCGGGGCGGATCAACGCCTCGAACCCGTGCAGCGAGTACATGCACGTCGACGACTCGGCCTGCAACCTGGCCTCGCTCAACCTGATGACGTTCCGCCGCGAGGACGGCAGCTTCGACGTCGAGGACTTCGAGCACGCGGTCGACGTCGTCTTCCTCGCCCAGGAGATCGTCGTCGGCTTCTCCAGCTACCCGACCGAGGAGATCGGCGCGAACGCCAACGCCTTCCGCCAGCTCGGCCTCGGCTACGCCAACCTCGGCGCGCTGCTGATGTCTGACGGCCTGCCCTACGACTCGGTCGAGGGCCGCAACGTCGCCGCCGCGATCACCGCGCTGATGACCGGCCGCGCCTACCGCAAATCGGCGGAGATCGCCGCTGAGGCGACCGGTCCCTACGACGAGTACGAGAAGAATCGCGACGCCCACAACGGGGTGATGCGGATGCACCGTGACGCCTCCTATGACGTCGACCCGACCGGGATCAAGGGCGAGCTGCTCGAGGCCGCGCAGCGGTCCTGGGACGAGGCGGTCGAGCTCGGCGAGGAGCACGGCTATCGCAACGCGCAGGCGACGGTGCTGGCGCCGACCGGGACGATCAGCTTCCTGATGGACTGCGACACGACCGGGATCGAGCCCGACTTCTCACTGGTCAAGTTCAAGGAGCTGGTCGGCGGCGGCCAGATGACGATCGTCAACAAATCGGTGCCGCTGGCGCTGGGCACGCTCGGCTACAGCGATGCCGAGGTCGACCAGATCAACGCCCACATCGCCGAGAACGCGACGATCGTCGGCGCCCCCGGCCTCAAGGACGAGCACCTGCCGATCTTCGACGTCGCGGTCGGCGAGCGGGCTATCTCCCACACCGGCCACATCGACATGATGGCGGCGACGCAGCCGTTCATCTCGGGGGCGATCTCCAAGACGGTCAACCTGCCGCAGAGCGCGACGGTCGAGGACATCGCCGACGCCTACACGCGCGGTTGGAAGGGCGGCCTCAAGGCGCTGGCGATCTACCGCGACGGCTCCAAGACCGCACAGGCGCTGCGCACCGACGCACAGGAGGAGAAGGGGGCCGAGGCGGAGGTCGTAGCGGCGCCCCCGGAGCGCAAGCGGATGCCGCGCGAGCGCGAATCGATCACCCACAAGTTCTCGATCGCCGGCCACGAGGGCTACATCACCGCCGGCAAGTACGACGATGGCTCGGTCGGCGAGATCTTCCTCACCGACATCGGCAAGGAGGGCTCGACGATGCGGGGGCTGATGAACGCCTTCGCGACGGCGATCTCACTCGGGCTCCAGTACGGCGTCCCGCTCGAAGACTTCGTGCGCAAGTTCAGCTACATGCGCTTCGAGCCGGAGGGCATCACCGGCAACCCGGAGATCCCCTTCGCCAAATCGCTGCCCGACTACATCATGCGCTGGGTGGCGAGCCGCTTCATCGAGGACACCGAGACGCTCGAGGAACTCGGGATCATGACCCAGGAGGTGCGGGCCAAGAAGGACGCCGAGACCTCGCAGCTCGGGCTCGGGATCGCCACCGACACGGCCGGCCCCGCCAACGGCGGCAACGGCCACGCCAAGCCCGGCCCCGCCAACGGCGCAACGAAGGCAAAGGCGACGAGCGGCAAAGCCGTTCCCGCCGCCGCGGCTTTGACCGACACCCCGCCGGTCGTCCCGGCAAAGATGTCCGGCCTGGATCTAGGCCCCGCCTGCGAGCAGTGCGGCGGCATGATGCAGCGCACCGGCTCGTGTTACACCTGTTCCTCTTGCGGGAACAACACCGGCTGCGGCTGAGCCTGCGTCGGGGCGTCGCCGCAGCGGGTTTGCCCTACTCCTCGCCGCGCGCCTCCCGCAGCCGCTGTAGGTCGAGTAGATCCTCAGGTCGTCCGGCGTGCTCCTTGAGAGCGACAAGTCCATCGTAGCTGACCACTCTTACCTTGAGGGTCTCGATCTCAACCTCTATCGCGGCCGGAGACAGCTTCTCCCACAGGGCATCCTCGCCGATCCACTGCATGATGTCGAAGCGCCCAAGACGCGTCCGCAAAACCCAGTTGCCTCCGAGCGCGAGCGCTTCCGGATCCACCGGGTCTGGAAGCTCCTCGTCCTTGAACTCCTCCGCACCCTCAATTTGAGCATCGAGCATTTCGAGCACCCGAGCGAGCTTCTCGAGGTTTCGGGAATCGGGCGCGGGAACAATGTCGACATCCTTCGTCGCTCTGACATAGCCGTGGACACCGACCGCTACCCCACCGATGATCAGAAACTCGACACCTTCGCGAGCAAGAACCTCGAGGATCCCTCGAATATCGAGGTCAGGCACTGCGCTGACGACGCCCGGTTTCGGCTAGCTGGGCTATGACCCGCGAGAGCTCAAAGACCTGTTCCATTCTCTCGGCCGGCGTGAGCTCAACGTATTCGCGGCGCAGGATGGCGCGCTCCACCGCCCCATCCGGCGTCCAATTTCCGGTTCGCTTCCTGACCTTCACCCTCATTACGGTACAAGGACGCTCGGAAAGCGAGTCTGGCCGCTAGCTGAGCACGACGCGCGTGTTGTGGCGTGGGGTCTCGGTGATTGCGCGCCTGAAGATTCGTTCGGGCTTCGGGTCGGCGGGGCGGATCTGGTGGCGTTTGACCAGCTCCTTGAGGACAACCGCCATCTCGAACTGGGCGAAGGAGGCGCCTAGGCAGCGGCGGACGCCGCCGCCGAAGGGGATCCAGGTGTAGGTGCCGGGTGGGTTGTCGAGAAAGCGCTCCGGCCTGAAGGCGTCCGGCTCGGGATAGATCTCGGGATTGCGGTGGACGAGGTAGACGGACGGGGTGACCGAGACGCCGGCCGGCAGCTCGTAGCCACCGATCTCGACCGGCTCGGTGAGGCGGCGGATGACGATCGAGATCACCGGGCGCAGGCGCAGCGTCTCCTGGATCGTCGCCGTCAAGTAGTCCTCCGACCCCGCCTCGACCTCGCCGCGCAGGCGCTCGAGCTTCTCCGGGTGGCGGCTCAAGCGCTCCACCGCCCAGGCGAGTGAGGTCGCCGTCGTCTCGTGCCCGGCGACGAGCAGGGTGAGCAGCTCGTCGCGCATCTCCTCGTCGCGCATCGGGCTGCCGTCCTCGTGGCGAGCGCCGACAAGCAGCGAGAGGATGTCCTCGCGCTGCTCGAGGTCGCCGGCACGGCGACGTTCGCCGATCTCGCGGTGGATGAGGCGATCGACCCGCTCGATCCGCCGCCGAAAAGCGCGCAGGCTGCGGACCCGGTCCGGGCCGACCAGAAGGAGGGGCAGGAGAAGACGCGGGTTGGTGGTGAGGTCGAGGAAGTCGCGCAGGGCTTCGCGCAGCTCGGCCATTCTCTCTCCCTCCCTGACCCCGAAAACGGTGCGCAGGATGATGTCGAGGGTGATCGCCTGCATCCGCGGCCGCAACTCGTACGGGGTGCCGGTGGGCCAGGTCGCGATCTCGGCGGAGGCGATCTCGGCCATCGTCTCGCCGTAGGCCTGCATGCGCTCGCCGTGGAAGGGCGGCAGCAATAGGCGGCGCTGACTGATGTGAGGCTTCTCGTCGAGGACGAGGATCGAGTTGCGGCCGAGGACCGGAGCGAGGATCTGGTTGCCCTCGCCGGCGTGGAAGACGCGCGGATCGCCGGTGAAGACCTGCTTGACCGCGTCGGGGTCGGCCAGCATCACCCAGGTCCCCTCGTAGGCGATCTTCAACCTGAAGATGTCGCCATAGCGGTCCTGGCAGGAGAACAGCATCCGCCGCGCCTGCCGCGACCAGATCGCCGTCTGGACCGGGCGCGGCAGCGGTGGACCGGGTGGAAGGCGTCGCTCCGCCGGCCGGGTGACAGCCTGGGGAGCCGTTGTCGTCGCTGCCTCCATCGCGCCTCTGGGCCGACGGTATACCCGCCGCTATGCCCACCGTGTGAGATCCGTCATTACTTAATCGGAACTCGACATTGCCCAAGGCCGGAGATTTCGCATAGTCTGCCGCCCGTCTTGGCACCTCCACGGCTGCCGCCGCGCATCGAGCACCACATCCTGCGGATCGCCTGCGGGCTGCCCGGTGGCCTGAACCGGGCGATCTTCGGCGCGCCACCACGGATCGACGGGCAACAGCTGGCAGCGGAGATGCAGGCGCTGCGACGGCTGGCGAACCTGGTCCGAGACGAGTCGGCATCGGCTTACGGCAAGCTCTCCCCCCAGCAGGGCCGGGCGAGGACACGAGCGGGCGCCGCGGCCGTCGCGGCGCCGCGGCAAGCAGAGCCGACCGCGTTCGACATGACGATCCCTGGGCCGCAGGGAACGATCCCCGCGCGGTTCTACGAACCACACGGGATCGGGCTGGAGAACCGGCCGCTGATCGTCTACTTCCACGGCGGCGGCTGGACAATCGGCGACCTCGACACCTGCGACAGCGTCTGTCGCTTCCTCGCCCTCAACACGCCGGCCGTGGTGCTCTCGGTGGGTTACCGGCTCGCTCCCGAGCACCCCTTCCCGGCAGCGGTCGACGATGCCCGGGCCGCCTACCGCTGGGCGGTGGCAAGCAATGCGCGGCTGGGGGTCGATCCCACCCGGATCGCTGTCGCCGGCGACAGCGCCGGCGGCAACCTCGCCGCGGCGGTCAGCCTGCTCGGCCGCGAGGAGGACACAAACCCGGCGATGCAGGCGCTGATCTACCCGGTCACCGACGCGGTTGGCGGCCACAAATCGCGCGAGACATTTGCCAAAGGCTTCCTGCTGGCACGGGCGGACATGGACTGGTTTGAGCGCCACTACCTGCCCCCCGACGTCGATCGCGCCGACCCCCGCGTCTCGGTGCTCCGCGCCGCCGATCTCTCCGGCCTACCGCCTGCCTACGTCGCCACCGCCGGCTTCGACCCCCTGCGAGACGAGGGCGAGGCCTACGCGGCGCGGATGCAGGAGGCCGGGGTCGAGGTCACCCTTCGCCGCCACCCGGGGCTGATCCACGGCTTCGCCAACATGACGGCGATCAGCCGCACCGCCAACGCCGCGATGCTCGAGCTGGCAGGGGCGATTCGCACGGGTCTGGCCTGACGCCTACTCGTATTGGAGCGAATCCAACACGTCCAACCGCGAGGCGCGGCGGGCGGGCGCGATTGCGGCGAGCACACCGGCGAGGGCGGCAAGAACGAGCAGCACGATCAGCGACCCGATCGGGTAGGAGAGCGTGAAGCCTTCGTCTTTCAAGGGCTGAGAGATCAGCGCCGCGAAGATCACGCCGAGCACCATCCCGAGGATCGCCCCGATCAGCGCCGTGATCACGGCCTCGTAGCGAATCATCGTCCGCACCTGGCGCCGCGACATGCCGATCGCCCGCAGCATGCCCAGCTCGCGGGTCCGTTCGTGGATCGAGAGCGCCAGGGTGTTGGCGATCCCGAACAGGGAGATGACGACCGCCAGCAGCAGCAGCGCGTAGAACAGGTTGACGAGCTGATCGACCTGTTCTTCGCGGGTTTCCTTCAGTTCCTGCTGGTTCAACACTTCGGCGGTCGGGAAGGCGTGTTCGGCTCCGGAGGTGAGAGCCGCCTGGACTTCAGCGGCGCTCGCGCCCGGTTCCACGATGACGAAATCAACCGTGTCCTGAGTTTGGTCGAAGGCGCGGGTCATCACCGCCTGGGTGATGACGACGCTGCCGAAGACTCCGGCCTTCGAGTCGAACACTCCCGCGACGCGGAAGGCCGGCTTCGCACCGGTCTGACTCAGCAGGCGAAAGCTGTCGCCGACTTCGAGACCGTGATCGGAGGCGAACGAGTCCAAGACCACCGCTTCGCCGGCGCCCAGGTTGCGCACCGTCGCGGGCCCGCCCTTCTTCCAATCGATCGAGACCGCGTCGCCGATGTCCGGACTGGCAGCGGTGATTTTCGCCTTGGATCCCGCTCCGAGCAGCTTCGCTTCGGTCGCCCGGATCGTGGCCACGTGGCTCACTCCCGGAACCTTCCGCGCCAGCGTCGCGGCGCCAGCCGGGATCGACGAGAACCCATCCGTGTTCTGCACCACCAGACCGCCCTCGAAGTTTTCGTCGATGACCTGGGCGACGGAGCTCTTCAGGCCGGCGGCGAAGACGGTGACGAAGGTGACCAGAGCGAGGCCGATCATCAGCGCCGCCGCGGTGACGGCGGTACGGCTCGGATTGCGTTGGGAGTTCTCGCGCGCCAGCCGTCCCGTCAGCCGCCGGATGCGCTCCAGCGGCCAGCCGGCGACCGCGGCCAGCGGCGGCACGAGGCGTGGGCTGAAGAGCGAGACCGCAAGCACGATGACGACTGCGCCGGCGCCCATCAGGCCGGCGCGGGCACCGGCGCCGCCACTGCCGAACAGGCCGGCGAGCACCATCACCAGGCCGGCGAGGCCGAGCAGCAGGGCGACTGCCAGGTAGACGAGCCGGCGCCTGCGGCTGCTGGGCGGAGCATAGGCCCGCAGGGCCGCGATCGGAGGCACCCGGGTCGAGCGCAGCGCCGGCACCATCGAGGAGACGGCCGTAACCACGACGCCGACGAGCAGGGCGACGACGACGGTCCGCGACTCCATCACCAGGCTCGTCGTCGGCAGGTCGATTCCGAATGCCTGGAGGAGCGCGTTCAACAGCAGCGCCATGACATAACCGCCGCCGATCCCGATCAACGCCCCCAGCAGCCCGATCGCGAGCGCCTCGATCAGGACCGAGATGAGGATTTGGGGCCGGGACGCACCCAGGGTCCGCAGGAGGCCGAACTCGGTCACGCGCTGGGCCACCGTGATCGAGAAGGTGTTGAAGATCAGGAAGGCGCCGACGAAGACCGCGACGAAGCCGAAGACCAGCAGGATCGTGCGCAAAAAGCCGAGGCTTTCCTGGATTTCTTCCGAGCCGCGGTCGGCGCTTTCCTTCGCCGTCTCGACCCGCGCCGAACCGGGCATGACCCGCTCGATCCGCCGCTTGAGAGCCGCCGCCGAGACGCCGTCCTTGGCCGCAACGGAGATCTGATCGAAGCGGCCGCGCTTGTGGGTGACCAGCTGCGCCTCGGGCAGGGTGAGCTTGGCAATGCTGGCGCCGCCGAAGGAGGCGTTGCCGCCGAGCTTGGTGATGCCGACCAGGCGGTAGGACTTGGCGCTGGCCTGGCCGACGATGCGCATCTGTTCGCCCAGCTTCAGGCCGGAGCTTTCAGCGGCGGCCGCGTCGATCGACGTTTCCGTCGGCCCACGTGGCGCGTGCCCTTCGACATAGGTCAGCGACTCCAGCCCGTTGGGCAAATTCGAGGAGATGAACTTGGGGGCGAATTTCGTCCCGATCGCGTCTCCCTTGGCGTCGAAGAAGCCGCCGGGGGTGAAGATCGACCCCGCCGCGAGCTTCACGCCCGCCGTCCGCTGCACCTTCGGCAGCAGCGAGGCGCTGATCGTCGGCACTTCGTTGTTTTCCTGTTTGACCGGGTTCTTCGCCGTGACGACGACGCTGGTCCCCTTCAGCGACTCGTTGAAGATTTCGTCGAAGGCGGCGAAGATCGTGTCCGTGAGGATGTAGGAGCCGGCTACGAAGGCGACGCCGATCACGACGGCGAAGGTCGTTCCAAGCGCTCGCACCCTGCGCGCCCAGAGACTCTTGACGGCGAGCCCGGTCACAGGCGCCCGCTAATCGATCGTCTTCATCAGCTCGATCACATCGTCGGCGGAGCCGGGGGCATCGTCGTGGACGATGCGGCCGTCGCGCAGCGTGATCAGACGATCGGCGTGCGCTGCCGCGGCGGGATCGTGGGTGACCATGATCACCGTCTGCCCAAACTCGTCGACCGCCTGGCGCAGCAGCCCCAGCACCTCCGCGCTCGCTTTCGAATCGAGGTTTCCGGTCGGCTCGTCGGCGAAGACGACGGCCGGTTTGGAGACCAGCGCACGGGCGACGGCGACCCGCTGTTGCTGCCCGCCCGAGAGCTCGGAGGGCCGGTGGGTGCGGCGGTCCCCGAGGCCGACGGTGCCGATCAGTCGCTCGAGCCACTCGGCGTCCGGCTTGCGTCCGGCGATCGAGAGAGGCAGCACCAGGTTCTCCTCGGCGGTGAGGACCGGCAGCAGGTTGAAGAACTGGAAGACGAAGCCGAGCTTGTCGCGGCGCAGCTTGGTCAGCGCCGCGTCGTCGAGGCCGGTGATCTGCTCGCCGTCGAGCGTGACCATGCCCGAGCTGGGGGTATCTAGGCCGGCGAGGATGTGCATCAGGGTCGACTTGCCCGAGCCCGACGGGCCCATGATCGCGGTGAAGCGGCCCCGCTCGAAGCCGGTCGAGACGCCGACCAGCGCGTCCACGGCAGCCTCGCCTGAGCCGTAGCGGCGCGAGATGTCCGTCGCCGTCACCACTTGCCCGTTCTGACTCACAGCGCGCACCGTATCGACCCTCGTCGTTGGGAGCCCAATAGCCTGGGCGCCGGATGGCACTGGCGGACGAATTCGACGGCTTGCTGGTAGATCTCGATGGAGTCGTCTGGGTCGGGCGCGAGATGGTGCCTGGAGCTGTCGAGGCGCTGGCTGCGCTGCTCGAGCGCGGCAAGGAGATCGTCTTCGTCACCAACAACTCCGTGAAGCAGCCCGCCGCCTACGCAGCTCGGCTGCGCGACGCCGGCATCGACATCCCCGACGATCGGGTCCTGACCGGAGGTGCGGCGACCGCGCGGCTGGCCGCCGAGCGGGTTGGGCTCGGCGGAACCGCCTTTGTGATCGGCGCGCCGGGCTTCAAGGAGACGGTCGCGGCGGCCGGGCTGAAACTGCTCGACGGCGAAGCCGGCCGATCCGCCGACGCGGTTGTGGTCTCCGCCCACCGCGAGTTCGACTACGCCGAACTGCTTACCGCAACCCGGGCCCTGCAGGCCGGCGCGGCGCTGTTCGGGACCAGCCGCGATCCAACCCTGCCGATGCCGGACGGCGACTGGCCGGGCACGGGGGCGACCCTCGCGGCGGTCGAGACCGCCTCTGGGAAACGTGCCGAGACCGCCGGCAAGCCCGAGCCCTATCTCTTCGACCAAGCCCGAGCGCTGATTCCGAAGGCCGATCGGGTGGCGATCGTCGGCGACCGGATCGCGTCCGATATCGAGGGGGGCCGGCGGGCCGGGCTGATAACCGTGCTCGTCCTCACCGGCGCCGATACGCGTGCCGAGGCCGAAGCCGCAGCGCCGCCGCCCGACCACGTGATCGACGACTTACCCGCGTTACTCAGATGAGGGTGAGCACGGGCTCGCCGGTCGCGCGACCGGGCACCGCGTTCGCCGGCGTCTTCGCCGTCACCTTCTCCGGGCTGGTCGCGGTGGGCGCCGTGCTGCCTGTCCTGCCCCGCTACGTGCACGGCCCGCTCGACGGCGGCAACATCGCCGTTGGCGTGGTGATCGGCTCATACGCGATCACCGGCCTCCTCCTGCGCCCGCTCGCCGGCCGGCTCGCGGACCGGCGGGGTCGCAAGCCCGCGGTGCTGCTCGGCTCGGTTCTCGTCGCCATCGCCGGCTTCCTCTATCTCCTCCCGCTTGGAGTGGCCGGCCTGATCGGGACCCGCCTGATCCTGGGCGCCGGCGAGGGCACGGTCTTCACCGCCGGCTCAGCCTGGATCGTCGATATCGCCCCGCCCGAGCGCCGTGGCCGGGTGATCGGCCTCTACGGCCTCGCGGTCTGGTCGGGCCTCAGCATCGGACCGCTCGTGGGCGAGCTGCTCCTCCATGCCTCCGGCTACAGCGCGGTCTGGCTCTTCGCCGGGGCCGCACCTCTGGTCGGCGCGCTGATCGCGCTACGACTGCCGGACCCCTTCCACCCCAAGCCGGCCGAGGACGAACACCACCCGCTGATCGCCCGCGAGGCGGTAAGGCCGGGGACCGCGCTGGCCCTCGGCTCGCTCGGCTACGCGACCGTCGCCTCCTTCGTCGTCCTCCACCTCGACCAGCGAGGCGTCGGCCACGGGGCGGTCGTCTTCGGCGTGTTCGCGACGATGGTCGTCCTCACCCGCCTGGTCGGCGGCGACCTTCCGGATCGCATCGGCCCACTGCGGGTGGCGATGGCGGCAGCCTTCGTCGAGGCGATCGGACTGGTGACGATAGGCATTGCCCACAGCCTCGCCATCGCGATCGTCGGCGCGATGGCGATGGGGGCAGCCTTCTCCCTGCTCTATCCCTCCTTGTCGCTGATCGTCGTCGACCGCGTGCCGGAGACCCGGCGCGGCGCGGCCCTCGGCACCTTCACCGCCTTCTTCGACGCCGGCATCGGCTTCGGTGCACCCCTTGCCGGAGTGGCGGCTGCGCTCACCGACTACGAGGGCGCCTTCCTCTTCTCGGCCGTGATCGCGCTCGTCTCGATGGCGACGATCGCCTTCGCGGTCTCCGGCCCCAGTCGCCTTGCACGTTTGGTCACTTGACCCCCTTATAGGGGGTACAAACGACCAAGATCGCGCCGATCAGGGGCGTTCGGCGATCAGTAGCGCCTGGGCGGCGCGGCCGATGCGCCCGCGTTCGTCGGAGAGGACCGACTCGGCGGTGCCGATTCCCTGCGATTGCGGGATCGTGACGGCGTCGACGCAGACCCACTCGCCCTCGGGCATCCGCTCGAGGTGGACGCTGAGGTCGACGTTGATGAAGAGGAAGCGACGCCAGTCGAGCACGGCGCTGATCCCGTTGCCGACGTCGGCGGCGACCAGCGTCCGCTGCAGCGGCGAGGGCTCCTCACCGGCGACCAACTGGCAGCCCATCCGCATCCAGACCGTCGCCGGCCCCGGCTCCAAAAAGCCACCGCCAACCGACCGCCACTCCATCGCCGTGTGGTAGCCGACCGACTGCCCGGTTTCGAAGAACTCGGGCACGTCCCCCTCCTCCGGCCCCGGCGGCGGCGCGGGCGTCGGCGCCACCCCGTCGGGGATCTCCAGCTCACTGGTCCGAATCCGCCAGGCCCGAGCCTTGACCAGCTCCCCCGCCTCGCCGGAGAGCGTTGCCTCGATCATCTGCACGCTACGCCCCGGCCGCACCAGCTCAGCCTCGACCCGAACCGGCCCGATAGGCACCGGCCGCAAAATCTCAAAGGTCACCCGAGCAACCTGAAATCCCTCACCACCCTCGACCCGCTCAATCTCACGCCCAAGCAAAGCTGACGGGGGCCCGGCATGTTGGGCACCTGGGTCCCACGGGCCCCGGGTCAACTCAGAAGCAATGAACCCCCCGACGTCATCTCGCTCGTAGAAAGCCTCAGTCACGGTCACCGGCGCCGCATCCTATGAACCGCTCGGCGAAGCGGCGTCGTGGGTCGTCTCGCAAGTGCCTCGCGAAGCGGCTCCGCAGAGTAATTCGAGGCCGCGAAGCGGCACGAAATCAATCCCGCCGCAGGCGGGATTTGGGCACTTGCGAGACGACCCACGACGCCGTCACAGAAACGTTAGACAAGCGGCGTAAGCTGAATGTAGAGCGAAAGGAGCGAGATGACGGAGACCACCAAGAGGGTTGAGAAAACCGACGAGCAATGGCGCCAGGAGCTGACGCCGGAGCAGTACGAGGTGACCCGCAAGGCCGGCACCGAGCGCGCCTTCACCGGCCCGTACGTAGACGAGAAGGGCCAGGGCATGTACCGCTGCGTCTGCTGCGGCACCGAGCTGTTCTCCTCGGACACCAAGTTCGACTCGGGCACCGGCTGGCCCAGCTTTACCGAGCCGGCCAACCTCGAGCAGGTCGAGCTGCGGCCCGACAACAGCCTGCTGATGCGCCGCACCGAGGTCGTCTGCAAGCACTGCGACGCCCACCTCGGCCACGTCTTCGACGACGGACCGGGACCGAACGGCCAGCGCTATTGCATCAACGGCTGCGCGCTCAGCTTCGACAGCGAGTAGGCGCCTTCATCCCTCAGCGGAGCGCCTGAGGAGGGCGTGGGGTGGTCGTTCCGAGCGCGGCGCTACCGGCGAAGCCGGATAGCGCTCGGAAGGAGCACCCCACGCCCTCCTATTTGACGCCGCCCCCCGCACCCAGATAACTGAAGCGCACTGCGAGCGCCACCGCCTCGGTGCGGGTGTCGACCTCCAGCTTGGCGATCGCGTTGCGCACGTGGGTATGCACGGTCGCCGGGCTGAGGCCGAGGCGTTCGGCGATCTCTTTGACCCGCAGCCCCTCGGCGAGCAGCTCGAGGATCTGGCGCTCGCGGGGCGAGAGGTGGAGAAGTTTCTCCACCTCCGAGGGCTTGCCGCCGGCGAAATCGCCGCCGAGGAAGGTGCCGCCGCCGGTCACCGCTTTGACGGCGCGGGCGATGTCTTCGGCCGGCGCCGACTTGAGCACGTAGCCAGAGGCGCCGGCCCGAAGGGCCAGGGCCAGCAGGTCCGGCTGGGCGTGCGCCGTGAAGATGATCACCTTGGTCCGCGGCCGGACCTTGAGCACCTCCTTGGTCGCCTCGATCCCGTCGCGTTTGGGCAGCTCGACGTCGATGATCAGGACGTCGGGTTCGAGCTCTTTGACCACATCGACGACATCGCGACCGTTCGACGCCTCGCCGACTATCTGCAGCGCGTCGGAGTTGGCCATCCGCGATTTGATCGCATCGCGGACGATCTCG
Organism: uncultured Solirubrobacterales bacterium; assembly: GCA_963837695.1. Classification (GTDB taxonomy): domain Bacteria; phylum Actinomycetota; class Thermoleophilia; order Solirubrobacterales; family 70-9; genus VRUE01. The sequence continues at coordinate 452,867 of CAWINZ010000005.1, forward strand.
TGGTCATCGCAGAGGACGACTCTTTTGGCGTCTCTCACACTCGCGTTCATGCCGGTGCGATCCTCTCAGGACAGCCATACGCATGCAAAATATTAGGTAGCGTGAATCCGCCTTCCCGATCCTGCCGGTTCTCAATCAGCGCAATCATCGTTCTTCCTACGGCAACTGCCGTCCCGTTGAGGGTGTGGACTGCCTGAATCGCTTCGTTATCGGCAGGCCGATACCGACAATTGAGGCGGCGTGCTTGGTAATCGGTGGTATTCGAGCACGAGGTCAGCTCGCGGTAGCGCTCCTGGCTCGGGATCCAGGCCTCGCAGTCGTACTTCTTCGCCGCCGGAGCGCCGAGATCGCCGGCGGCGACGTTGACGACCCGGTAGGGGAGCTCCAGCTCGCTCAGGATGCGCTCCTCGATCGCCAGCAGGCGCTCGTGCTCGGCCGCCGACTCGGCGGGCTCGACGAACGAGAACATCTCGACCTTGTCGAACTGGTGGACGCGGAAGATGCCGCGCGTGTCGCGGCCGGCGGCGCCGGCCTCGCGGCGAAAGCAGGGTGAGAAGCCGGCGTAGCGGAGCGGCAGCCGCCCGGCGTCGAGAATCTCGTCGGCGTGCAATCCGGCCAGGGCGACCTCGGAGGTGCCGACCAGGAAGAGCTCGTCCTTCGGCACTTCGTAGATCTGGTCGCGGTCCCCGGGCAGGAAGCCGGTCCCGTAGAGGGCCTCCTCGCGGACCAGCACCGGCGGCACGACCGGTTCGTGGCCCTCGCCGCGAACCAGATCGATCGCGAAGCGGACCAGCGCCAGCTCGAGCAGCACCAGGTCGCCCTTCAGGTAGGCGAAGCGCGAGCCCGAGAGCCGCGCCGCCGACTCCATGTCGATCAGACCGAGCCCGGTGCCGATCTCGAGGTGGTCGCGCGGCTCGAAGTCGAAGCTGGGCCGCTCGCCGACTTCGCGCAGGACGACCGCGTCCTCCTCGGTCATCCCGTCGGGTGCGTCGGGGTCGGGAAGGTTCGGCAGCGCGGCGGCGACCCGCTCCAGCTCGGCCTCGACTCCCTCCAGCTCGGCCTTGCCGGTCTCGATCCGCTGCTTCAGCCCCTGCACGGCCTGCATCTGCTCGGCCCCGTCCTCGCCGCGCTGTTTCGCCTCGCCGATCTGCTTGGAGAGGGTCTTGCGCTCCGCCTGGGCTCCCTCGATCTCGGGCAGCAGCTCACGCCGTCGCGCGTCGAGCGCCAACAGCGCGTCGACTTGCTCGGCGGCGCCGCGGCGGGCAAGCGCTCGCTTGACCCGCTCGGGGTCGGAGCGGATCAGCTTCAGGTCAAGCATCGGAGATCGCGCTACGGAGAGGGCTGGCCGGGACGCGGCGATTCTTCGGCTTCGTCGCCGGCGTACTTGGCGACGAAGCGGGCCAGGGCTTCCGCATCGGAGCCGACCACGATGTTCTGGGGCATGATCGCCCCGGAGAAGCCGCCGTTCTGGATCGCGAAGAGAGCGTCGTCATAGGTCTCGGTTCGCTGATCGAGGTTCGGCCCCTGCGTGCGCACGCTGCGATTCCCGGTTCCCTGCGTGCCGGCGGCGCTCAGCGTATGGCAGCCGCTGCAGTGCGTTGCGAAGATCACGGCCCCGTTGTAGTCGGGGTCGTTCTTCGAGACCGAGATGCCCTCTTCGCCGAAGCCGCAGGCGGCGAGGGCGAGCGCGGCCACGACGGCAGTGGCTATGGCTAGTACAGGTCGCACGCGGCGCGCATCATATTGTCCTGTGCAGCCGTGAGTCCGCCCGACCCCGCCAGCTTCCGTGCAGCGATGGGGATGTTGCCCACCGGAGTGACCGTTGTGACGGCCTCTGGGCCCAGCGGTCCCGCGGGCGCGACGGCCAATGCGGTCAGCTCGCTCTCGATCGAGCCGATGCTGATGCTGGCCTGCCTCGACCGCGGCTCACGCACGCTGCTGGCCGTGCAGGCGGCCAACCGCTTCGGGATCAGCGTCCTGCACGCCGGCCAAGAGACGGTCGCCCGCGCCTTCGCCACCAAGGCCCCTGTGGCGGCCAAGTGGGAGGGCGTCGAGTGGACCGAGCGCGACGGGATCCCGGCGATCGACGACGCGCTCGCCTTCGTCGCCTGCGACCTGCGTGACGTGATCGCCGGCGGCGACCACGTGATCGTCACCGGCGCGGTGACCGCTCTGGAGACGAGCGAAGGCGCCCCGCTCGTCTTCCACGAGGGCGACTACCGGCCGTTGAGCTGAGTGACGCCGAACCGGGGGGCGATCCGGTCGATCAGATCCTCCTCGATCAACCAAAACGCCAGGTTGACCACGATGACCAGGCAAGAAACTACGACCGCCGGCAATAGCCCTGTCACCACGCCGGTTACGTAGACGAAGAGACCAACGCCCGCCCCGATGAAGGCGCCCACGAATGCCGCCCACTTGATCGAGAGTTGAGGCGAGCACCCGCCAATCGTTCCGAGCCTCCACGCACGCGTGGCGCGTCAGATGTCAATTCTCTGTGCCAACATCGGAGCGATGGAGCAACGCTTCCAGGAGCCCGGCTGGTTCACCAAGAACGTCTTCAACCGGTTGGTCGCGCTGCTGACCAGGTTGGGCCTGAGCGTCGCAGGCTCGCGGGTGCTCGAAGTGAAGGGGCGCAAGAGCGGCGAGTGGCGCCGCACCCCGGTCAACCTGCTCGTCCACGAGGGCGAGCGCTATCTCGTCGCGCCGCGCGGCAATACGCAGTGGGTGCGCAACATGCGCGTCGCCGGCGGCGGCCGCCTGCTGCTCGGCAAGCGCACGGAGGAGTTCAGTGCAACCGAGGTCGGCGAGGACGAGAAGCCCGCCCTGCTGCGCGCCTACCTGGAGAAGTGGAAGTGGGAGGTCGGCGCCTTCTTCGACGGCGTCGGCCCCGACGCCCCCGCCGAGGAGCTGCGCCGCATCGGCCCGGACCATCCGGCCTTCCGCATCTCCTGAGCCTAAAACGCGCCGCTGGTGCCGGCGGCTCTCAGCGCCAGGAAAAAGATCACGCCGCAGCTGACCGCCATGATGCCCATCTCGCGGCGGACGATCGCCAGGGCCAGGGACTGCTGGTGCTCGGCGGGGAGCGCTTCGAAGTCGGTCTCGCCGAGCTCGCGCTGGGCGGCGCCGGCGCGAGCGCCCTCGGCGAGGAAGGAGACGACGAGGGGCAGGATCCCGTAGAGGTAGTGCAGGTTGCTGTCGGGCTTGTGGTTGGTGAGGACGAGCAGGCCGCCGAGCATGGCCTGGATGAAGACGGAGACCTGGGCGGCCCGCAGCAGGTACCAGAAGGGGATCGAGGGGCGGGACCGCAGCCAGGCGACCCCGCCGACGGCGAAGGCGGCGAGGTTGAGCACGGTCAGCGCACAACCGACGACGAGGTGGACCTCCGGCATCGGCCTATTTCCGCCTGAAAGGGTCGGGATTCGGCTTGCTGATGCGGAAAATCACTATGTAGCAAGTTGTCACAATGTGGTTGTATAACGGTTCGCGCCCGTGCTGAAGAGCTACCTGCCGATACTCGTCTTCGCCTTTCTCGGCCTCGGCGTCGGCGGCGCCCTGGTGATGCTCAACCACGTGATCGGGCCGAAGCCCTCGCACGACCAGACGGAAGCAGCGCGCCGACAGGGGGAGCCATATGAGTCCGGCATCCCGGTCGAGCCCGCCCACAATTTGCGCTTCGGGGTCAGCTTCTACCTCGTCGCGATGCTGTTCATCCTCTTCGACATAGAGGTCGTCTTCCTCTATCCCGTCGGCGTCATCCTCAAGGGCGCCGACAGCGTCTTCGTCCTCGGCGAGCTGATCACCTTCATCGCTCTGTTGATGGTCGCCTTCGTCTACGTCTGGCGAAAGGGTGCGCTGAATTGGAAGTAGAGCGCCAGACGATGCGCGACCGGCAGCTGCGGGCTCGCGACATGCTGCGGGGCGACCTCGAGGGCGAGGAGCTGGAGCGCTTCGTCGAGGAAAAAGTCGTGATGACCAACTTCGAGAAGCTGCTCAACTGGGGGCGGGCGAACTCGTGCTTCCCGCTCACCTTCGGGCTCGCCTGTTGCGCGATCGAGGCGCCGATCGCGCTGGTCGGCAGCCCCCGCTACGACCTCGCCCGCTTCGGCGCCGAGGCGTTGCGCGCCTCTCCCCGCCAGGCGGATCTGATCATCCTCTCGGGCCGGGTCTCGATCAAGATGGCACCGGTCGTCCGCCGCCTCTACGACCAGATGCTGGAGCCGAAATGGGCGATCTCGATGGGCGCCTGCTCCTCCTCGGGCGGCATGTTCTCCAACTACGCCGTCGTCCAAGGCGCCGACAAGTTCATGCCGATCGACCTCCACATCCCTGGCTGCCCGCCGCGGCCCGAGGCGGTCCTCTACGGCTTCACCAAGCTGCAGCGCAAGATCATGGGCAACCCCGATCAGGGCTGGCGCCGGCGCTACGAGGCCGCCGGCACCGAGGAGTGGGCGCGCGGCGGGCCTCGCAGCGAACCAAGCCCGGAGGCGGCAGCCGCCTACGAGCAAGCACGGGAGCTGATCCGTGCCTGACGCCCCCGGACTGGAGTTGATCCGGGGCGAGATCGAGCAGGACCACCCCGGCGCGGTGCTCGACACCAGCTTCGATCGCGACCAGGCGGCGCTGCTCGTCGACCCATCCCAGATCCTCGCCGTGCTCGGCTGGCTGCGCGACGCGCCGGGCCAGGGCTACCGCTTCCTCTCCAGCCTGCATGCGGCGGACTACCTGCCCGCCGAGCCGCGCTTCGCGGTCCACTACGAGCTGCTCAACCGCGATCGCGTCGAGCGGCTGCGGGTTAAAGCGATGCTTCGGGAGCCCTCACCCACGGAAGGGGAGCTGCCGGAGATCGATTCCTGCGTAGAGCTGTTTCCTACGGCCGAGTTTCAGGAGCGGGAGGTCTATGACTTCTTTGGGATTGTGTTCAAAGGGCATCCGGATATGACGCGGATTTTGCTTCCGGAGGACTACGTCGGCTGGCCGCAGCGACGCGACTTCCCGATTGGCGGGGAGCCCGTGACGTTCACCTACAACGAGCGGGCTTATGGCTGAGGTCGCGCAGGTGCCGGGCCTCGACACCGAGGTCATGACGATCAACATCGGCCCGCATCACCCCGCCACGCACGGCGTGCTGCGGCTCGTCGTCGACCTCGAAGGCGAGGTCGTGCGGGACCTCAAGCCGGTGATCGGCTACGTCCACACCGGGATCGAAAAGTCCTGTGAGGACAAGAGCTACTGGAAGGTCATCCCCTTCGTCGAGCGGATGGATTACGTCTCCTACTTCTTCCAGATGGAGGCCTTCTGCGGTGCGGTCGAGCGGTTGGTCGGGCTCGAGATCCCGCCCCGCGCCAAGTACCTGCGGACGATCTTCCTCGAGCTCAACCGGATCCACTCCCACCTGGTCTGGCTGGGGACGACGGCGCTCGACCTCGGCGCGGTCTCGATGCTCTGGTACTGCTTCCGCGAGCGCGACCGGATCCTCGACCTGTTTGAGATGGCGACCGGGCAGCGGATGCACACCCGCTACTTCCAGGTCGGCGGCGTGATCGAGGACATCCCCGTCGGCTTCGAGGCGAAGCTGCGCCAGTTCGTCGCCGACATGCCGGTCCGGGTGGGCCAGTACCAGGCGTTGCTCGACCGCAACGAGGTCTTCCTCTCGCGCACCAAGGGGACCGGAATCGTCCCCCGCGAGCGGCTGCTGGAGCTGGGCGTGACCGGGCCGCTGCTGCGCGCCGCCGGCGAGCCCTGGGACCTGCGCAAGGCCTTCGACTACCTCGCCTACCCGGAGATGGACTTCAAGGTCCCGGTCGGCACCGTCGGCGACAACTACGACCGCTACCGCGTGCGAGTCGCGGAGATGGTCGAGTCGACGCGCATCGTCGAGCAGGCTCTCGACGCGCTGCCCGAGGGCCCCTTCATCGCTGAGGACCGCAAGTACGTGCTGCCGCCGCGCTCGGAGCTCTCGACCTCGATGGAGTCGCTGATCCACCACTTCAAGCTGGTCACCGAGGGCTACCGGGTGGACGCCGGCGAGGTCTACTACGCGATCGAGTCGCCGCGTGGCGAGCTCGGCTGCTTCGTCCTCGCCGACGGCTCCTCGAAGCCGGCCCGGGTCCATTTCCGCGACCCCTCTTTCGTCAACCTGCAGGCCTTCAAGGACATGTCGCTCGACAGCTACGTCGCCGACATGATCTGCAGCCTCGGGATGCTCGACCCGATCCTCGGCGGGGTTGACCGGTGAGCGAGTTCCCGGTCGACCGCGCGGTCAGCGAGGGGCGCGTCCCCGAGCGTTCGCCCGAGGCGATCCCCGAGCTGCACGAAGTCGACTGCCCGGCCGAGCTGCGCGAGCAGATCGAGGTGATGATCGGGCGCTACCCAGACAAGCACTCGGTCTCGATCCCGGCGCTCTGGGCGGTGCAGCGGCGCTATGGCTGGTGCACACCGGCGGGAATCCGCCAGGCGGCCGCGGTGATGCGGGTCACGCCCGCCTATCTGGAGTCAGTGGCGAGCTTCTACGACCTGCTCCACACCGAGCCGGTCGGCAACCACAAAGTCGCCGTCTGCACCAACATCAGCTGCTGGATGCGCGGCGGGGACGAGCTACTGGAGGCCTTCCGCGCCGCCGCCGCGGGACGGGAGGACGAGTTGTTCGTCACCGGGTTCGAGTGCCTCGGCGCCTGCGACATCGCCCCGATGGCCTCGCTCGACGAGCGCTACTTCGGGCCGCTGGAGACGACGGAGGCGCGGACGGCGATCGACCAGCTCCTCGCCGGCGAGGACGTCCTGCCCGAGAAGGCCCTGGAGAAGCGGCCCCTGGCGGGTGACGCCGGTGCCTGAGACGCGCGTCCTGCTCGAGCACGCCGAAGACCCGGCGCTGCGCACCCTCGCCGGCTATAAGGGCTACGGCGGCTACGCGACCCTGGAGAAGGCCTACCGCGAGCTAGAGGCAAACGAGATCCTCAAGGAGCTCGAAGACTCCGGCCTGCGGGGCCGCGGCGGCGCCGGCTTCTCGATGGGCAAAAAGGCCTCCTTCCTGCCCCGCGGCGAGATGGCCAAGTACCTCTGCTGCAACGCCGACGAGTCCGAGCCGGGGGCGTTCAAGGACCGCGAGCTGATGCAGCGCAACCCGCACCAGCTGATCGAGGGGATCGCGATCGCCGCGATCGCCGCCGACGCCGGTCACGCCTTCATCTTCATCCGTGGCGAGTACGACGCGCAGGCCGACATCCTCGACGCCGCCGTCGCCGAAGCGTATGAGGCCGGCTACCTCGGCAAGGACATCCTCGGCTCGCGACGCGACCTCGAGCTGATCGTCCACCGCGGCGCCGGCGCCTACATCTGCGGCGAGGAGACGGCGCTGCTCGACGCGCTCGAGGGCAAGCGCGGCAACCCGCGCCTGAAGCCGCCCTTCCCCGCCGTGCAGGGCCTCTACGGCGGGCCGACGCTGATCAACAACGTCGAGACGCTCTCCAACGTGCCGCGCATCGTCGCCCACGGCGCCAAGTGGTTCAAAGGCTTCGGCACCGAGCAGTCGCCCGGGACCAAGGTCGTCTCCGTCTCGGGCGGCGTGCGGCGGCCGGGCAACTACGAGGTCGAGCTGGGGATCCCGACGCGCGAGCTGATCTACGACCTGGCGGGCGGCCCGCTTGAGGGTCGCGCGGTCAAGGCCATCTATCCGGGCGGCTCCTCCTCGCCGGTCCTGACGGCGGAGGAGGGAATCGACCTGCCGTACTCCTTCGAGGCGATGGCCGAGGCGGGCTCGATGCTCGGCTCGGGCTCGATCATCGTCGCCGACGACACGGTCTCGATCCCGCACATGGCGCTGCGCACGGCGCGCTTCTACCACCACGAGTCCTGCGGCAAGTGCACCCCTTGCCGCGAGGGCACCAACTGGACGGTGAAGATGCTCGAACGGGTCGTACGCGGCGAGGCGACCCCGATGGACCTCGACATCATCAGCTCGGTCCAGGCGAACATCATGGGCCACTGCCTCTGCGTACTCGGCGACTCGATGGCGATGCCGGTCAGCGCGATGGTGAAGAAGTTCCGCCCGGAGTTCGAGCGGGTGATGGACGAAGCCGGCGAACGGATCGCCGCCGTCCAGGCTCCGGCCGAGACCCTGGGGGCGGCGACGTGAGCCGCGCGGTGACGATCGTCATCGACGGCCGGGAGGTCGCCGCGACCGAGGGCGAGATGCTGCACGACGCCGCCAAGCGCGGCGACGTCGAGATCCCGGTCTTCTGTTATGAGCCCAAGCTCGGCGACCCGGTCGGCGCCTGCCGCATGTGCCTGGTCGAGATCGAGGGGATCCCGAAACTGCAGACCTCCTGCTCGACGCCAGTGCGCGACGGCATGGTCGTCCACACCCGAACCGAGCAGGTCAAACACGCGCAGAGCGCCGTGGTCGAGTTCCTGCTCGTCAACCACCCGCTCGACTGCCCCGTCTGCGACAAAGGCGGCGAGTGCCCGCTGCAGGACATCACGCAGGGCTGGGGCCCCGGCAAGAGTCGCATGACCGACGAAAAGCGCCACTTCGAGAAGCCGATCGAGCTCTCGCCGCTGGTCGCGATCGACCGCGAGCGCTGCATCCTCTGCTACCGCTGCGTGCGTTTCAGCCAGGAGGTCTCCGAGGACTCGCAGCTGCAGCTGTTGGAGCGCGGCGACCGCACCTTCGTCGGCACCTTCGACGACCGCCCCTACGTCGACCCCTTCCACGGCAACATCACCGACCTCTGCCCGGTCGGCGCGCTGACCAGCTACACCTACCGCTTCCGCGCCCGGCCCTGGGACATCGAGCAGGCCGGCTCGGTCTGCACGCTCTGCCCCAGCCAGTGCAACGTCAGCTTCACCGTCCGCGACGAGCAGGTGAAGCGGGTGATCGCCCGCGACAACCCCGACGTCGACGACGGCTGGCTCTGCGACCGCGGCCGCTACGGCTTCGAGATGTTCGCCGCCGAGGAGCGGGTGACGGGACCGCGCCTGCGCGGCGGTCCCACCACGTGGGACGAGGCAATCGCGAAATCCGCCGAGGCGCTTTCCAGCGCATCCGACTTTGGTGACGCTGGAGCGACGTCAAAGTCGGATGCGCGCGTCGCGGCGATCGTCGGCGACGCCTCCAACGAGGAGGGCTACCTGGTCCAGCGCATCCTGCGCGAGGCGCTCGGCTCGCCTCACGTCGAGTCGCGGACCTCGCGCGGCCCGTCCCGCGACACCCTGCTGCGTCTAGCCCAGCCCGAGCTCTCGGCCAAGGTCCGCGACATCGACGACGCCGACGCGATCCTGCTCGTCGGCTCCGACCCGCTGCACAGCTCGCCGATCCTCGACCTGCGGATCCGCAAGGCGATGCGCCGCAACGGCGCCAAGCTGGTCGTCGCGACCGACCGCCCGACGACGCTCGACGGCGGCGCGGCAGCGGTCGTTCGCTATGCCCCCGGCAACGCTGGCGCGTTCCTGTTGGAGCTGGTGGCCGCTGCCGGCACCGCCTCCTCACTCGGGGCTTGGCAGGATCGCGAGCAGTCCTCCGCGGACGCTGGTCAGGCCAACTCCGCAAAACGTTCGGAGGGGGTACCGACATCGGCCGAGGTGCTCAGCAATGCGGAGAGGGTCGTCGTGGTCTGGGGAGAGCGGATAGGGCGCGAGGGCGGGGGAGCAACCACCGCCCTCCTCGGAGTAGCCGAGGCACTGAACCTTGCGGGCAAGGAGGGCAGCGGCCTGCTCGAGATCCCAGAGCTGAGCAACGCCCGCGGCCTGCGCGAGGCCGGCTGCCTGCCGGACGCCGGCCCGGGCCTGACCCGACCTGCATCGAGCCCCTATTTGGGGTCCGATGCAGGTCGGATGGGGTTGGGGACGGAGGAGATCCGCACTGCGCTCGTGGCCGGGGAGCTGAAGACGCTCGTGCTCTTCGGCGCCGACCCGCTGCGCGACTTCCCGGACACCGAGGCCTGGAAGCGCGCTCTCGCCGGCGCTGACCACCTGATCGTCTTCTCCACCTTCGAGAACGCCACCACGAAGATGGCCGACGTCGTCTTCCCGCTCGAGACCCACGCCGAGAAAGACGGCACGGTCACGCATCCCGACGGACGACTGCAGCGGGTGAGGCCAAGTGCTGGTCGCCCAGGCGACATCCGTCCCAACTGGGGCGTCCTCGCCGAGCTATCCCAAGCTCTCGGCCACGACACCGGCATCACCTCCCAACCCTCAGCTTTCGCAGCTCTCACCGACGCGGTCCCGTTCTACGCGGGCATCGACGATTCGGAGATTGCAGGTAGAGGTGTGCGTTGGCAAGACCGCGAAGCTGCGGCCTCCCTACCAGCTTCCGACTCAGCCGTCCCGGAGAGGGTGCCGGGTGCAGGGTCCCCAGGAACTCCTCGCGATAGCGAGCCTGGGGACCCTGTGCCCGGCGCCCACCCCGCTCCGAGCGACCCCGGATCGCTCGCCCTCGGGACTTATCGCGACCTGTGGGCCGGACCCATAACGGAGCTGAACCCTCCGCTGAAGTTCTTGCAGCCCCGGCAGCGCGTCGAGCTTTCGTTGGCAGATGCGGAGCGGCTGGGCCTGAGCAACGGCGACACCGTTCGCGTCAGTCAGAACGGCTCGGCGGTGGAGGCTTCGGTGCAGCTTCGCGAGCGGATCGAGCAGGGCGTCTGCTTCTTGATCGAGGGCACCGCCGAGGACAACGCCAACGGCCTGCTCAACGGCTTGCCGGTCAGCGTGACGATCGAGAAGGTCGGCGCGTGATCCCGCTCGCCGACACCCAGTTCGTCGAAGCGACCTGGATCATGGTCCTCAAGTCGCTGGTCATCTTCGCCGTGATCTTCGGGATCGTGCCGATCATGACCGTCGTCGAGCGCAAGCTGATCGGCCGCTTCCAGCATCGGTACGGGCCCAACCGGGTCGGCCCCTTCGGCCTGCTGCAGCCGCTCGCGGACCTCTTCAAACTGATCAGCAAGCAGGGCTTCCGGCCGGCCAACGCTATCCCGATGCTCTACGTGCTCGGGCCGTTGCTGCCGGTCCTCTCCGGCGTGATGGCACTGGCGATCATCCCCTGGGGCAACGTGCAGGATGGGGTCGGCCTCTACGGGATCGACGTCCCGATCGGGATCCTCTACTTCTTCGCCGTCGGCTCGATCAGCTTCTACGGCCTGCTCCTCGGCGGCTGGTCCTCGGGCTCGAAGTACAGCCTGCTGGGGGCGATGCGGGGCGCCGCCCAGCTGATCTCCTACGAGGTCTCGATGGGCCTGGCGCTGCTCGGCGTGATCATGATGGGCGGCTCGCTCTCACTGGTCGACATCGTCGAGGCGCAGGGGACGATCTGGTTCGTCATTCCCCAATTCGTCGGCTTCCTGATCTTCATGCTGGCCGGATTCGCCGAGACCAACCGCACCCCGTTCGACATGCCCGAGGCCGACGCCGAACTCGTGCAGGGCTTCATGACCGAGTACGGCGGGATGCGCTTCGGCAGCTTCCTGATGGTCGAGTACATCGAGATCATCGTCGTCTGCGGGGTTGCGGCCGCGATGTTCCTCGGCGGCTGGATGGGCCCGGGGCCGGCTTGGCTCGACCCGATCTGGATGCTGGCGAAGATCTTCTGCCTCGTCTTCTTCTTCATCTGGGTGCGGGCGACGCTGCCGCGACTTCGCTACGACCAGCTGATGAGCTTCGGCTGGAAGGTGCTGCTGCCGCTGGCGACGCTCAACGTCCTCGTCACCGCGGTGCTGGTGGTGGTCACGTGAGCGAGCGCTTCCCCTACCTGAAGGACGACAGCGTGGTCGAGGTCCAGCGCGGGCCCGAGCCGGGCGGCGTCGGCGGCGCCTACCGCGCCTTCGGCGAGACGCTGCGCGGGTTGAAGACGACGATGGCGCGGCTGATCGAGGGCCCGATGACGATCGAGTACCCGGAGGAGAAAACGCCGGTCTACCCGCGCTTCCGGGGGCGCCACAAACTGCACAAGTTCGAGGACACCGGCCTGGAGAAGTGCGTCGGCTGCTCGCTCTGCGCCGCCGCCTGCCCGGCCGACTGCATCCGCGTCGTCGCCGCCGAGAACATCCCGGGCGAGCGCGTCTCGGCCGGCGAGCGCTACGCCGCCGTGTATGAGATCAACCTCTCGCGCTGCATCTTCTGCGGCTACTGCGAGATCGCCTGCCCCTTCGACGCGATCACGATGGGCCACGACTACGAGATGGCCGACTACGACCGCGAAAACCTGATCTTCACCAAGGAGATGCTGCTCGCCGAGTCGCTCGAGCGCACGCCGCTGAAAGCCGAGGGCGAGTAATGGAAGCGGTGCTGTTCTTTGTCGCCGCGATCGGCGCCCTCGGCGGCGCGATCGGCGTCGTCGCGATGCGCAACCCCTTCTACAGCGTGCTGGCGCTGATCATCCACCTCTTCTCGCTCGCCGTACTCTTCCTGCTGCTCAGCTCAGCCTTCGTGGCCGCCGCCCAGGTGGTCGTCTACGCCGGCGCGGTGATGGTCCTCTACGTCTTCGTCGTCGCCTACGTCGGCGGCGGCGAGGAGTCGGCCTGGGAGCCGATCCCCGGCCAACAGTTCATCGCCCCCCTGCTCGGCATCGCAATCTTCATAGAGCTCGCGGTAGCCGTCCTCTCCTCTTCCCTAATAGCCCTCGGCCAAAAGGGCCCGGACGTCAAGTCAGGCTTCGGAGACCCAGCAGCTATCGGCCACCTCCTCCTCGAAAAGTTCCTGCTGCCCTTCGAGGCCTCGTCCATCTTGCTTCTGCTGGCAGCGGTCGGCGCGATCGTCCTCGCTGGTCGCCGGGACGTCCCTGGGTGGGCGCCGGGTACAGGGTCCCCAGGAACTCCTCGCGACAGCGAGCCTGGGGACCCTGTGCCCGGCGCCCACCCCGCTGAGGCCGCCCCTGGCGCCCCCACCACAGGAGCCCCCGTCCGATGAGCATCGAGTGGTACATCGTCCTCTCGTCCCTGCTCTTCGCAGTAGGAGCAATGGGAATCCTCATCCGACGCAGCCCGGTCGTGATCCTGCTCTGCCTCGAGCTGATGCTCAACGCCGGCAACCTGGCCCTGGTCGCCTTCAGCAGGATGGTCGGCAACCAGCAGGGGCAGGTCTTCGCGATCGTCGTGATGGTCGTAGCCGCCTGCGAGGTCGTCGTCGGCCTCGGCCTGATCGTCGCGATCTTCCGCCGCAAGCTGCCGCTCGACGTAGATGAGCTTCGGGAGTTGAGGGGCTGATGAGCGCCACCACCTGGGCCTGGCTGGTCCTGCTGCTGCCGCTGCTCGGCTCGCTCGTCGTCTCGCTCGGCTTCCGGGCGATCCCGGCCCGGGTCGCCGGCATCGTCGGAACTGCCGCTGTCGGCCTCGCCTTCCTCTGCGCGCTCGCCGTCCTCTTCAACCTGCTGGGCGAGGACACCGACGCCCGCCACCACGCGTCCTCGCTGTGGACCTACGCCGGCGCGGCCGGACTCGACATCAAGCTCGGCATCTACGTCGACCAGCTCTCCGCGTTCATGATCCTGGTCGTCACCGGGGTCTCGACGCTGATCCACCTCTACTCGTTCGGCTACATGCGCTCCGACGAGGGCTACCACCGCTTCTTCAGCTACCTCAACTTCTTCGTCTTCTCGATGCTCTTGCTGGTCCTCGCCGGCAACTTCGTCCTCTTGATCGTCGGCTGGGCCTTCGTCGGCTTCGCCTCCTACGCGCTGATCAGCTTCTGGTACCGCCGCGCGACGGCGACCAAGGCCGGGATGAAGGCCTTCGTGATCAACGTCGTCGGCGACATCGGCCTCGTCCTCGCCGCGCTCCTCATCTTCCGCGAACTCGGCAGCTTCGAATACGGCGAGGTCTTCGCCCAGGCGCCCCACGTCTTCGCTCGCGGCGAGTGGACGGTGACCGCGATCTGCCTGCTGCTGCTCGTCGGCGCCTTCGCCAAGTCGGCGCAGATCCCCTTCCACACCTGGCTGCCCGACGCGATGGAGGGACCGACGCCGGTCTCCTCGCTGATCCACGCGGCGACGATGGTCACCGCCGGCGTCTACCTGATCGCCCGCACCCACGTGCTCTTCTACCTCGCCCCCACCGCCGCCGACATCGGCGCCTTCGTCGGCCTGGCGACGCTGCTCATCGCCGGCACGATCGCGATCGCCCAGACCGACCTGAAGCGGGCGATCGCCTACTCGACGATGAGCCAGATCGGCTACATGATCATGGGCGTCTCGATCGGCGCCTACGCGCAGGGCCTCTTCCATCTGATGACCCACGCCTTCTTCAAGGCGCTGCTCTTCATGACCGCCGGCTCGGTCATCTCGGCGATGGCGAACCGCCAGGACATCGACCGGATGAGCGGCTTCTGGAAGGCGATGCGCTTCACCTCGCTGATGTTCGTGATCGGCGGCCTGGCGCTGGCCGCCTTCCCGCTCACCTCCGGCTTCTTCTCCAAGGACTCGATCCTCGCCTACGCCGAGGCGCGCGGCGGGATGTACACGTGGATGGCGATCGGCGGTTACGTCGGCGCCTTGCTCACCGCGCTCTACACCTTCCGCCTGATCTTCCGGGTCCTGCCGGGCAAGCCCTGCGATGAGGCGCAGCACCTGATCGACACCGGCGAGCTGTACCACGGCCCGCCGATCAACCCGGCGACCGAAGAGGAGGAGGACACCGACGTCGGCTTCCCCGGCGCCCACCACCACATCGCCGAGCAATCGTGGCCGATGGCGGTGGCGATGGGCGCGCTCGCCGTCGGCGCGCTCTTCGCCGGGCTGATCCAGGTGCCGGGCGTCGACAACGTCCTCTTCGGCTTCCTCGACCCGGCCTTCGCCGACTCGCCGCTCAGCGCGATCCACCCGGCAGTCGGCGCCGAGTGGCGCGGCCTGGCGATCGGCGGGCTGATCTCGGTGGTCGGAATCGGGCTGGCCTGGGTCCTCTGGGTGGCGCGCCCGGAGCTGCCCGCGCTCTTTCGTGAGCGCCTCCGCCCGGTCTACCTGCTCTGCCTCAACAAGTGGTATTTCGACGAGGCGATCGACCTCCTCATCGTGCGGCCGGCGCTGGCGATCGGCCGCTTCGCCAACTCGACCTTCGAGCGCTTCGTCGTCGACGGCCTGGTGACCGGGACCAGGGAGACCGTCGGCGAGGCGGGCGCCATCGTCCGCGTCGTGCAGAGCGGCTTCGTGCGCAGCTACGCGCTGCTGCTGATCGCCGGCTTTGCCGGGCTCGCCCTCTACTTCCTGCTGAGCAGCTCATGATCAACTCGCTGCTCTGGACCCCGCTCGCATTCGGCCTCATTGGCCTCTTCCTGCCCAAGCGGCTCACCGGCTGGTGGGCGACGGCGGGGGCCGCGGTGACGGTGGGGATCGCGATCGCCCTGCTCGCCGGCTTCGACTCCGGCGCCGCCGGCCTGCAGGACAGCGTCGATGTCAACTGGATCCCCGGCCTCGGCGTCGACTACAGCCTCGGCATCGACGGGCTCAACGTCTTCCTGGTCCTGCTGACCGCAGTGATCTGGCTGGGCGGGACGGCCTTCGCCGCCTTCCGCGAGCAGCAGCGGCCCCACCTCTTCTTCCTGATGATGCTGCTCGGCGAGACCGCCACCCTGGGCGCCTTCATCGCCCAGGACCTGCTCCTCTTCGTCCTCTTCTTCGACCTGATGCTGGTCCCGTTCTACTTCCTCTTCGGCGCCTGGGGGACCGACCGCGAGGGCGGCCCGACCGCCGCGGCGGCGACGCTGAAGATGATCGTCTACACGCTGATCGGCTCGCTGCTGATGCTGGTCGGGGCGATCGCCACCGCGATCATCGCCGCCGACGGTGGGCAGATCACCTTCTCGATCGCCGAGCTGGCCAAGCACCCGATTGGCGACGGCAGCCAGCAATGGATCTTCTGGTTCTTCGCCGCGGCCTTCCTGGTCAAGATGCCCGCCTTCCTCCTGCACGGCTGGATGCCCGACGCCTACCGGGCGGCGCCGCTGCCGGTCCTGGCGGTCTTCTCCGGGGTGCTGGCCAAGGTCGGCGCCTACGGCTTCCTGCGCGTCGTCCTGCCGCTCTTCCCTGCCGCGACCGTCCAGTTCCAGGAGGTCGTGCTGGTCATCGCCCTGGCCTCGATCCTCTACGGCTCGGTGATGGCCTTCACGCAGACCAACGTGCGCCTGATCGGCGGCTACTCCTCGGTCGCCCAGCTCGGCTTCATCACCGCCGGCATCTTCGCCCTGCGCGCCGACGGGGCTGACGGGGCGGTGCTGCAGATGGTCAACCACGGCCTCGTCGTCGCGCCGCTCTTCATCATCGTCGCGATCCTCGCCGAGCGCAGCGGCAGCGAGGACCTGCGCGAGATGGGCGGCATGGCGACGCGTGCCCCTGTCCTGGCAGCGCTGTTTTTGATCGTCACCCTGGCGACCCTGGCGATGCCGGGCTCGGCCAACTTCATCGGCGAGTTCTACATCCTCAACGGCCTCTTCCAGGCGAAGATCGTCTTCGCCTTCGTCGCGATCAGCGGCGTCGCGATGTCGGCCTACTACGCCCTGCGGCTCTACCAGCGCACGATGCACAACCGTAGGCCGGACACGGTCCCGTCGCGGGAGATCGGCCTCCGCGACGGCCTCGTCCTGGTGCCGCTGGTGCTCTGCATCATCGGCCTCGCCCTCTACCCGCAGCTGATCCTCAAGCGCACCGACGCCTCGGTTCAGGAATCGGTCGCAGCAGCGACCCGCGATCCCGCACCACAAGCCCAGCTGGCGTCGACGGGCCTAAAACCGGCCCATATGGCCGGGAATCGGCCCGTCGGCGGGGAGGGGCGATGAACTTTCACGCACCTGACATCGACTACGCGGCGCTCTCGCCGGTCATCGCGCTGACCGTCGGGCTCTGCCTGGTCCTGCTCAGCGCCGTGATCCGGCCGCTGCGGCGCAGCGCCCCGGTAATGACCATGTCCGTGCTCGCCGCCACCGCAGGCTTGCTGATCGGGCAGTGGAACGACCCGACGAACCTCGTCTCCGGCGCGCTCCGCCTCGACGACCTGGCGATCTCGATCTCGCTGATCGCGGTCGCCGCGGCGGCCTTCGCGGTGCTGCTCTCGATCCGCGAGCCGGCCGCCGAGCAGGCGGGCTCGGGCGAGTACCACGCGCTGCTGCTCGGCTCGGTGCTCGGCATGGTCCTGCTCGCCCAGGCGCAGAACCTGGTCAGCTTCTTCGTCGCGATCGAGACCCTCTCGATCCCCCTCTACATCCTCTGCGCGACCAACATGATCCGCGAGCGCTCGCTCGAGTCCGGGCTCAAGTACCTGATCGTCGGCTCGCTCGGCTCGGCGACGCTGCTCTACGGGATGGCCTTCCTCTACGGCGGCTCGGGCTCGACCGACTTCCTCGGCATCTCCGCCGGGATCGGCCACGCCGGGCTGCTCGGCGACCCGCTCGTCCTCGTCGGCATCGGCCTGGTCGCCGTCGGGCTCGCCTTCAAGACCTCGATCGCCCCCTTCCACCAGTGGACGCCGGACGTCTACGAGGGGGCGCCGACGCCGATCACCTCGTTCATGGCGGTGGCGACGAAGGCGGCCGCGTTCGCCGTCTTCGTCCGCTTCTTCGACGTCGCCCTGATCGGTGAGGCGGGCGACTGGCAGCCGGCCCTCGCCGTGCTGGCGGCAGCTTCGATCGTCGTCGGCAACGTCGGCGCGCTCGGCCAGGACTCGCTCAAGCGCCTGCTCGGCTACTCCGGCGTCGCCCAGGCCGGCTACATCCTCGGCGGCCTCGTTGTCGCCAGCGAGGCCGGCGTCAACGCGATCGTCTTCTACCTGGCCGGTTACCTGTTCATGAATCTCGCCGCCTTCAGCGTGGTCGTCGCCCGCGAGCGCGAAACCGCCTTCGGCGACGACATCCGCGCCGTGCGCGGGCTGGGCAGCGAGCGGCCGCTGCTCGCCTGGCCGCTGACGATCTCGATGCTGGCCCTGGCGGGCCTGCCGGCGACGGTCGGCTTCATCGGCAAGCTCTACCTGATCGAGGCGCTGGTCGAAGGCGACTACACCTGGCTTGCGGTCTTCATCGCCGTCGGCACGATGATCTCACTCGCCTACTACCTGCGGGTCGTGGCGGCGATGTGGATGCAGCCGGGGGGCGGGACGGCAGCAAGCGCGACGCCGGCGATCGCGGGCGCCTCTCCCGAGGCCGATCCGATCGACCCCGAGGCGGGTCGCCGTCCCTACCTCGTCGCCCCGGCGCTGCTTGCCGCGGCCGGGGCCGTCTTCTTCGGCATCGTCCCGCAGCCGTTGGTCGAATTCGCGCAACACGCGGGCGCCTCGCTCTTCTAAGCCGGGCATCGCCCCCACAGTCAGACTGCCCGCGTGATCGTCCTTCTCACCGCCGCGACCATCGCGGCCGCAGTCGCGGTCGGTGTCGTCGCGGAGCGGCGCAAGCCACAGGCGGCGGCCAACGCTGCGCGGCGCTCGCTGACGCTGATGCTCTACGTGCTGCTGCCGCCGGTGATCTTCTTCAACATCGCCTCCAGCCACATCGACGTCAGCCACGGCGTCGGACTGCTGCTGGGGCTCGTCGCCTCCTCGCTCGGGGCGCTGACCGCATACCTGCTGGCGAGCCGCGTCCTGCACCTCTCACGAGCCCGCACCGGGGCGGTCGTCTGCACGGTGCTCAGCGTCAACACGGGCTACCTCGGCTACCCGCTGACCGTGGCGCTGCTCGGCCGCGACCAGCTCTCGACCGCGGTCCTCTACGACGTCCTCGTCACCGGGCCCTGCCTACTGCTCGGCGCCTTCGCGGTTGGCGCCGCGCTGGGGACGAAAGCCGGCGAAGGCCCGCGCGACAGGGTTCGCGCCTTCTTCACCCGCAACCCGCCTCTCTACGCCGCCATTGCCGGCCTGCTCGCCCCCGGCGCGCTCGCCCCACAGTTCCTGGTCGACCTCTCGCAGGTGCTCCTGGTGGCGATCCTGCCGATCGGCTTCTTCGCCGTCGGCGCGACCCTGGCCGAGAACGCCGAGCACGGCGACCTGCCGATCCCCCCACCGCTGACCAAGCCGGTGATGCTGGCGCTCGGTTCGCGCCTCGCCCTCGTGCCGGCGCTGCTGATGCTGCTGGCGGCACCGCTTATCGATCTCCCGGCCGCCTACCGGTTGATGGCGGCGATGCCCTCCGGCGTCAACTCGATGGTCGTCGCCCACGCCTACGGCCTCGACATGGAGATCACCGCCGAGGCGGTCACCTGGTCGACCGCGATCGTCGTCCTGGCCGCCCTCGTCTCGTTGCTGTTCTAAGCAGACGCTCTCTCTCGCGCCAGCGCAACGTCGAAATCCTTCCATCGACTCCTGCCGACGCTGTGTCGCCAGACCCGTTTCCCATCACCTTCGGAAAGTGCTCCAGCGTGGACCATCTCGATGGTCAAAGCGGCTGTGGTGAGTAACTTAAAGCTACGGTCGCGAGCCAACGTCTTCCCGTAGCTGTCATCGGTGAGAATCTCGAAGACCTCCCCCGCCTCGCGGCGACTGGTGGCGTAAAGAACAGTCGCTATCTCTCCGCGATCCTCGTCGACATGCTGCCCAGGGACGTGTCTGGCCTTGATTGCGGCGGCCACCTCGGCTTTGAGCCGAAGGTCAAGTTCTCTCACGGGATTCAGAGGCCAGATTTCAAGCAGGGTTTCCAGCGCGGGCAGCTCCGGCGAGAGCCGCTGAAGCTCGGCGTAGACATCCGCGACAATGTGCACGCGCTCGCCGAGATGCCCTGACATCGCGCGTGCACAGCCAACGCCGGCCTTGCAGAAGCTCACTGGCATCGTCGAATCGGTCAGCAGCAGTGAGGTCAAGGGGGGGCCCAGCTCAGTCGAGGAGTAGTGAGGGGGCGACGAGTTCCCGAACGCGTTCAGTCGCTGCCGGCTCGGGAAGCCGCAATCGCGCCTTTGCGGCCTCTTCACTGAGGAGACCGCGCCGAACGAGGTCTGCGATCTTCGCCTGCATCAGAGCTGGCACATAGGCCCCGCGCGCACCCTCAGCCTCGATCGAGTCCTTCGATCTCAACAGCCCAAGCCGGTTCGTGACCTCATAGTGAGCCCCAGCGTTCAATGCCTCGTCCAACTGACGCATAGTCGACGGCGATCGCAGGCGCTTGACCGCCTGCAATCGGTACCGGGCAACGAAGGCACTCACGTTGAAGGCGACTGCAAGCCTTACCAAGGTGTCGAGGGAAAGCTTGGGGTCATCGTGGCGCGCGAACCAATCGTCGATCGCGGGGCGAGGCATCAGAAAGGCACCGGCAAAGCGGTTGGCTTCGATCTCGGTAAGCCTCCTGTCTCGCAGGTCGATCTTGCTATCCAGCTGCGCACCGTGCTCCAATCGGTGGTGGCCGAACTCGTGCGCCAACGTGAAGCGCTTTCGGACAGGGTGCTTCTCCTGGTTGATCAATACGAAAGGCTGGCCATTATCGATCTGGTAAGCACCGTCGATTCCGTTCTCGGGAAGCGACACGATGAATACGTGCATCCCGGCTTCATCTTCAAGCGATCGGAGAAGATCGGGAACGGGGCCCTCCAGCCCGACGCCGAGATCCCGGCGGGCGATGTCGGCGGCGCGTTCGCCGTTCATCCCGCCAGGGCTTCGACGCCCCGATACTCGTCTATGCATTCACTGAAGATCCGAAGTGAAGCGCTGACAGCCTCATCATCGGACTCGCCAGCCCGGAGCAAGGCGGGCACTGGCTCTTGCTCGCCTAAGAGCGCGCCAATCGTCACGCCCAGAAAAGAGCTCGCGGCAGCAAGCTCTCGAGCGGTCAACGGACGCGAGCCATCCTCAATACGGCTCACCGTGCTCTGGTCAACTTCGAGCGCCTTGCCGAAGGCAGCTTGCGTCAATTGACGTTGCTCCCGCAACGACTTGATCTGCTCGCCCAACTCTTGATCGGTGGTTTTGCTCATTTTGCTCCTCAGCCTCAAATGCTGTTTTAGCATAGTCGATGGCTTAATTTGTACTCTCTTATGCAGACGTAAACTCTCAAGTCCTCTCCGGCGAGCACTTGACAATTTCGCTGCCCTTGCAAGCCTGATGCCATGCTCCAGCACGTGACCCTTGAGGTGGCTTCGGAGGACATCGAGCGCTCGCTCGAGTTCTGGGAGCTGCTCGGGTTCCGCCGGGTCGAGCCGCCCGCCGCGCTGGCCGAGACGTTCGCCTGGGTGGAACGCGAGGGCACCCAGATCCACCTCGAACGCAACGAGTCGCCCGTCGTCCCTCCACATGGCCACACCGCCGTGGTCGTCGCCGACTTCGAGCGGACGGTCGCCCGCCTGCGCGAGGCCGGCTTCGAGACGGCTCCCGGCGGCGAGCACTGGGGCGCGCCGCGCGCCAAGGCAATTGCCCCGGGCGGGCATCTGGTCGAGCTGATGGCGGCCCCTGAAGGCCGGGGGGGGGGGGGGGTGAGGGGGGGTGTAAGGGTGTAGGGGGGAGTGTGTGTGTTGTGTGAATGGGCTTGAGAGAGGGAGAAGGTGTTGGAAGCTGTAGCGAAGTAAGAGAAGGAGCGCGGAGACTAGGCCGAGAGAACGAAGAAATCCACGAATGGTGGCGCTGCGCGTAGCACCAGCACAGGCCGTTCAGAGAAGTGACTGTAGCCGAGTGAGGCGTGATATGGCATAGGCGAATCCGGCACGACTCGGGGCCCGTTGGGCGACTGGTCAGCCTCGGTCATCGAACCGCTCACGTCGAGGTGCTCAGCGTGATGGCGGCGACGACACCGAGATGGAGATGGCCAGGAGCACCTCGACGATCAGCGCCCATATCCGGTGCGGGCGTATTCGCCGAGGTCCCGAATGGCGGCGAGATAGACCGACTCCGCAAATAGCCGAGAATACCTGCGACTCTCCGAGGCCGCGACGGTGCGCAGCGGCGGCTGACCGAGTTCCTCGCCGTATGGAATTGGGAGTCAGAGGGGAATGTCAACTGGGAAGAAGAGGCCGGGTGACTAGTGCGTGACCGAGAAGACCGGCCAGAGAAGTGGCTAGTAGGGAAACACAGCGCGCAGCAGGGAGAAGAAAGAGAAGAAGAAGGAAAAAGAGAGCAACCCCCAGAGGAAGAGAGCCAAAACCGGCAGGGCGAGAGAGACAATGAGATATATAAAAGAAGAATAAGAGATAAAGGTAAAGAGAAAGGAAAAAAGAAGGAAATGAGTGATCAGAGACGAGCTGCACTTCGAGTAGTTGGCGTGAATGTTAAAATGGCGGTCCTTGATGCCCTCGAGCAGCAAATAAAGAGAGAGAAAGAAGGGAGATAGAAGAATAAATATGAGTAATTATGAAGTAGACTAGATAGGATTCGCGCAAGAACTTTTAAATGTCTTAGATGTGAGTAAATATGAGTTCGATGTGCCTGGCAGACATAGGTGCTAAATAGAGAGATAGATTGATTTATATGAAGAAGGGAGATATTAATAAGAAAAGATTTTATTTAAGGAGTTAGAGAAGATAATAGATATGGTAGATATATGAGATTTGATAAAAGAGAAGGAGATAGTAGAGATAATAAAAGAGAGAAGAGAGAGAGAGATGGAGGCAGAGATAGGAAGGCGCAATAAGAAGAAATTTGAAAGATGAAGGTTACTCGTCGAAGTGCTAGAAGAAAAGGAGATGGATTAAGGTAAAGAAGAAGAGATAGGATATGGAAGCGAAATGGGTCTAGCCTCGCCCCGCCGACTCCGCAAGACCGGTAGTGAGAAAATGTAAATTTTTAGGTAGAGTTATTTATGATGATGTAATGTGTGTTAATAGTAGATAGTTTAGATGAGATGTGTGCCTTTCTGAGAAAAGCGGTCGAGTTCAATGTGCTAGAAAACGTGCGTTTGAGCCTTGCTTTTCTGTCCGCGCAGATTGAGAGTTTGGAAAGCCCCGTGAGCTTCGAAGCAAAAGTCCTCGCCGATTCGCAATCGCCTGCCGGTTATCGGCTGACGACGCTCGAGGCGACCTTCCCCCGCTTCGTGCTCGCCGAGTTCAACACCCATCGCGTCTTCTCGCGCAACTCGGCCAGCTCGCGCGCGATCCCGATCGCCAAACAGCTGCGCCGGGTGCTCGGGGACCCCTACGTCCCGATCGAGTTTGGCTCGAACCAACCGGGCATGCAGGCCGGGGCAGCGCTCTCCGGCGGGAAGCTGGATGCTGCGGAGCGGGAGTGGCTGCACGCCCGCGACGACGCGGTGCGCCGGGTAATCGGCCTCGTCACCGAGCCAGGCGCGATCTCGGCGGACGACGATCTGAGCGAGGCGCTGGATGAGGTCGAGGAGGCGATCCGCGACAAGACGCAGCCGTCGGGTTGGCTGAACGTCCACAAGCAGGTCGCCAACCGGCTGCTGGAGCCCTTCATGTGGCACACGGTGATCGTCACCGCGACCGAGTGGGACAACTTCTTCAACCTGCGCTGCCACCCGGACGCCCAGCCGGAGATCAGGCTGGTGGCGGAAAGCATGCGCACCGCGGTTGAGGCCTCCGAGCCCGCCGAGCTCGATTGGGCCGATTGGCACCTGCCTCTGATCCACCCCGAGGACCGGGAGCAGGCCGTGATCGGCGATCTGATCAAGATCTCAGCGGG
Source organism: uncultured Solirubrobacterales bacterium (assembly GCA_963837695.1). Taxonomy (GTDB): domain Bacteria; phylum Actinomycetota; class Thermoleophilia; order Solirubrobacterales; family 70-9; genus VRUE01. Next base: position 476,383 of record CAWINZ010000005.1, read on the forward strand.
CCGCTGCGCCCGGGTCAGCTATCTCACCCACTCCGGCAAGCGCGACCTCGCCGCCGACATCGAGCTCCACGATCGGCTGCTCGAGAGCGGCCACATGTCGCCGCTCGAGCACCCGGCCCAGCCGGCGGATGAGGAATGGTGCGGCAACTTCCACGGTTGGCGCCAATACCGCAAGACGATCGCCGGCGAGAGCAATCCACTGCGGCCGGCAAGCCTTACCTGACGGGCCGCGCCGCGTCCGGGACCTTCAGGCGGCGCGCTCGCGGACGACCTGGGCGATGTCGAGCTTCCTCACCGCGCGTAGCCCTGGGCGCTCCGAGAGCAGCGAGACGGCGAGGATCGCCAGTGACGAGAAGATCAGGGTCGAGGCCCTGATCTGCAGGTCGAAGCTGAAGGCGTCGTTGCCGAAGGAGGCGAGGAAGAGGCGTGAGACCTCGACTCCGACGATCAGGCCGGGGACGATCCCGATCGCGGTGACGAGGAAGGTCTCGGCGGTGATCATCCGCGAGAGGTCGCGGAAGCGGATGCCGGCGGCGCGCAGCGTCGCCACCTCGACCGCGCGTTCGGCGAGGTTGGCCTGGATCGAGTTGTAGAGCAGGGCGAAGGCCATCGCCGCGCCGAAGAGCAACATGATCCCGACGAACGCGTAGAAGAGGCCGAGGTATTCGTTGAGCGTGTCGAGCAGGGCGTTGGAGTCGCCGAAGGCGACCACGCCGGGCAACGTGCTGAGCCGCCGCCGCATCGCTTCGCCGTCGACCCCCGGTGCGTAGTGGACGTAGGCGACGTTGCCAAGCCCGAGCCGCGGTCCCGCGAGCTTGCGGATCCGCCCCAGCGGCGCGTAGACGTAGGTGCCGAGCGGCTCTTCGAGGAAGCCCTCCAGCGGCACCCGCACGGAGACGCCGGTCCCCGGCGCGGCGACCTCGATCCGCTCGCCAACCCCGACGCCGAGCTTTGAGCCCAGCGCCTCGCCGGCCAAAAGGCCGTCGGCGGGAAGCTCCGTCGCCCCGCCCCCCTCGGCCCGGAAGCCGTGCATGGTCGTGTCGCGCTGAAGGCCTTTCAGCGCCGTCTGGTAGCCGCGGCCGTTCGCTCGCAGCGAGACCGGCAGGTCGACCCCCGCCTCGGCTTCGGCCACGCCCTTCGTCTGCCGCAGCCGCCGCAGCTCGCCCGGCCCCAGGGCACCGCGGAAGTAGAGCTCGGCGTCCTGGCGGTCGATCTCGTTGTACTGGCGGTCGACCAGGATCTGGGTGGTGTCGATCATCCCCCAGGAGACGAGGATCAGGGTGAGGGCGAGGACTACGCCGAGGATCGTCGAGAGCGAGCGGCGCGGGTTGCGGCCGATGGCGCGGAGGGTCATCCGCCAGCGCACCGGCAGCCTTCGCAGCGGCACCAGCAGACGCTCGGCCAGGCTGATGCCGCCGGTCCGGGCCGGGGCGAAGCGGCGCATCGCCTCCGCCGGCGGCACCCGCGCCGCCGCGGCCGCCGGCAGCGCCGCCGCGATCGCCCCGGTGAACAGCCCGAAGAGGACGCCGATGAGCGCCGTCAGCGGGGAGATCGAGGTGAGCGTGATCGGGATCGAGAGCTCCGTGGTGTAGGCCTGGGTGGCGGCGCCGGCCAGGCCGATGCCCGCCGCGGCGCCGAGCAGCCCGCCGGCCAGGCCGGCGACGACGCCGAAGGTGAGGTAGTGCGCGACGAGCTGACGGCGCGAGTAGCCGCAGGCGCGCAGCATGCCGATCGTCGGCCGCTGGGCGGTGACGATGCGGCGCATCAGCACGCCGGTGGCGAGCGCCGCCGCGGTGAGGAAGAGCAGCGGGAAGAGCACGGCAAGCTCGCGAAAGCTCTTTACGTCCTGCTGCAGGGCGCTGTTGGAGGGCTGGTCGGCACGGGTCAGGACATCGGCGGCGCCGAGCTTGGCGGCGACGCCGCTCAGCCTCGCGGTCAGGCCGGGGTCCTCGCCGCCCCCGGCGTAGTAGATCGCCGCCTGGTTGGGCCCGGGCGAGCCGGCCAGGCGGCGCGCCAGCGGCTCCGGCACGAAGAGCACGCCGAAGTCCTTCGGCGCCGGCAGGATGTCCTGGCGGCTGCGCGCCGGCCAGAAGTACTCCGGCGAGGACGCGGTGCCGAGGACCCGTAGGCGCACCGGCCCGCCGGCACCGACGGCGGTCACGGCGTCGCCCACCTCCAGGCCGAAGGCGTCGGCCATGTGCTTCTCGACCAGAACGCCGTCGGGCCGCCCCGGCTGCAGGTAGGTGCCGCTTTCGACCTCGACCCGGTCTACCGCCGGCTGGCCGCCGGTGGGCAGGCCGACCACCCGGCCGAGGAACTTGTCTCGGCCGACGTGCAGCGGCAGGTCGGCCTGCACCCGGGGCTGCACGGCGGCCACCCCCGGGGTCTCATGGGCCTCGCGCGCGAGGCGGCCGATGTCGCCGCCGCTCACCGTCAGGTCGGCGAAGCGGTACTCGACGAAGGAGCGCCGGTAGGAGGAATCGAGGTTGCGGTAGGCGTCGTGGCTCGCGCCGAAGAGGGCGACCCCGAGGAAGATCGTCACGGCGATCGCCAGGAAGGAGCCGCGCTGGCGCCGCATGTCGCGGCGCGCCTTCGTGCGCAGCGTCTTCACGGCCCCCTCACCACTCGAGCCGCTCGGCCGCGGCCGGCGTCTCGTTGCGCTCGTCGCCGACGATGCGGCCGTCGCGCATGCGCAGCACCCGGTCGGCCATGCGGCCGATCGATGCGTTGTGGGTGACCAGCAGCACCGTCTGGTGCAGCTCGTGGCTGAGCTCGTGCAGCAGGGCCAGCACGGTGCGGCCCGTATCCAGGTCCAGCGCGCCGGTCGGCTCGTCGCCGAGCAGCACCCGCGGGCCCCCTGCGAGGGCGCGAGCGACGGCGACACGCTGCTGCTCCCCGCCGGACAGCTGCGCCGGGAAGTGGTCCATGCGATCGCCCAGGCCGACCCGCTCCAGCATCTCGGGGGCGCGCTCGGCGGCGTCGCCCAACTCCGCCACCAGCTCGACGTTCTCCAGCGCGGTCAGGGTCGGGATCAGGTTGAAGAACTGGAAAATGAAACCGACGGTCTCGCGACGGAACCGCGTCCTGCCTTCCTCGTCGAGTTCGGTGACGTCGTCGCCGTCGACCTCGATCTCACCCTCGCTCGCCGGCTCGATGCCGCCGATCAGGTTGAGCAGGGTCGTCTTGCCGGACCCGCTGGGGCCGAGCACGACGACGAATTCCTCCGGCCGGATCTCGAGGTCGACGCCGCGCAGCGCGTGCACCGCGACCTCGCCCGTGCCGTAGGTCTTGCGGACCCCGCGCAGGACGACAACCGGCTCACTCTTCGGGTCCGGACTCATCCTCGCCGGCGAGCTTCTCGCCTGGCGACAGCCAGGGCTCGGCTTCGCCGCTCTGCCAAGCCGGCGGTTTTCCGCCCGGGATCCAGCCGATCAAAAACGCACCCAGGTAGATGAACCAGAGCAGCGTGAACTGGAAGAAGATGAACGAGACGGCACCGAGGGCGATCCCGGCCGAGCCCCAGAAACGGGGGAGCAGGCCGGTCCGCATCGCGTAGAGCGCCGTGTAGACCATGGCGACGACGAAGCCGAGCTGGCCGCCGAGGCCGAAGCCGGCGGCGAGCGGCCGCAGGGGCGCTTCGGCGATCGTGTCGTTGGCGGCTTCGTTGGCGTGGTCGCTGCTCAGCGCGACGCCCTTTGCGGTCAGTCGCGGCACTTCGTTGGCGACGAAGTCCGAGGCGGCGTGCAGGGTGGATATACCGCCGAGAATCGCCAGGGCGGCGAGGAACAGCGGCGCCGCGATGACGACGCCGACGAGCTGGCCGCGCATCTTCTCGCTGCGCGCCTTGGCGGCGCGGAAGAGGTAGTAGAGCGGGGCAGCCAGGAGGCCTACGCCGAACGCCTGCAGAATGCTGGAGAGAAGTTGGGCGCCGCGGTGAGCCTCGACGTTGCGCAGCAGCTCCGATTCTCCGCTGCCGCCGCCGACTCCCTGGCTGGCGACGCCGATCGCAGCGATGATCAGCAGGATCGAGGCAAAGGTGGCCAGCGCCACCGGTCGCGACCAGCGCTCCTCCCAGGCCAAGATCGCCGCCTTGTCGGGCCGCAAGCTTGCTCAGCCCCGCTCGTGGAAATAGAACTGGGGCAGCGCGCCCTCGATCACCTCGGCGGTCATCTTTTGCGCGACCTCGAGATTGCCGGTCCGCACCGCGATGTCGTCGAGGGTGACGATGCCCGCGAGGCTATCGCCATCGACCACCGGCAGCCGCCGCACCCGATGCTGGACCATCAGCGCCGCCGCCTCGTCCAGCTGCATCTCCGGCTCGCCGCAGATCAACGGCCGCGAGGCGTGCTCGCCGACCGGCGTCTCGGGATCGACCCCGTCGGCAAAGATCCTCACCGCGAAGTCGCGATCGGTGATCATCGCCACCGGCGAGCCGGCGGGGTCGACGATCACCACAGAGCCGACGCGGCTGTCGCGCATCTGCCGGGCAACCGACACGGCGCTCGCCTGCGGCGTCGCGGTCACCACTCCGGCGGTCATGATCTCGCTCAGCTTCACGCCGCGTACGCTACCGGGCATGAGCCAGTCGCATCCGATCTCGGTCGTCCCGTTGGAGGCGGGTGCCGGACCCGACAACCCTCCCTGCCCTGCCTGTGGAGAGCCGCTCTTCGGCTGGATCGACATCCGCCCCGGACTGGGAGGACCGGTGAGCCGTTGCGAGAGCTGCGGACTGGGCGTCGTCGGCGGACCGGGAAGCGCCGCGGAGGCGCTGCGCGGGCTCGACCGGCTCGGGACCGCGGAGAGCGTGACGATCGTCAACCGGGAGAGCTTCTCCGCCTGGATCGGCGGCGCCGGCTGGGCCGGGCTGGAGCGGGGCAGCCGTTACCTCTTCACGGTCGAGGCAGTGCGCCGCCTCGTCGCCAACCGCGACCAGGTGGTCAAGTCCACCCGCTGGCGCCCCGGCGCCGGCGTAGCGACGATGTGGCAGACGCTCGTCAACAGCGCAACCTTCGGGCGCAACGTCGTCGTCGGGGCCTCCGTCAACGCGGCCAAGCCCTGGCAGCGAAGAGTCGACTGGACGGTGGTCGTGGTCCTGGCGATCCCGGCTTTTGCCGTGGCGCTCCCCTTCGAGCTGGCCGGCGCAGCCACCCGCCGCGGCAGCGCATTGACGCTGCGCTTCGAACTTCTCTAGCTCGACGAGAAAGAGGCGTCCCGGTAGGGGTGGAGCGTCTTGTACTTTTTCGCTGTCGGGCTGGCGGACGACCAGAGGCAACCCACCGAAAAAGTTAAGCGGAACCCCTACCGGGACGCCTCTTAAGACAACCCTTCGCGAGCCTCGCGGACCAGGGTGACCGCCTCCGGGAAGAGCACCCGGATCGCATCACGAACCTGCATCGCCTGCTCGTCGCTCGAGCCGGTCAGCTCGATCCGCTCGATCGAGGCAACGGTCAGGTCGGCCGCGAGGCGGATCGCGTTGTCGGCCCAGGCGACGCGCTGCGAAGACTGCATCTGCTCGCTGAGCTCCTCCATCCGAGAACGGAACTCGTCGGGGTCGCCAAAGAGGTTGAAGCCCTCCACGAGGGGAATGTAAGCAGACTGGCTCAGTCTCGGCACAGAGTCCTTCCGATTAGCGCACCACGCGCGCGCCCACACGGCCTAGCGTCGCACCCATGTGGAGCGAGAGGGGATCGGCGAGCGTCGAGCAGGTCGGCCTGACGGCGCTGATCGCGCTGCTCCTGCTGGCGACGATCGCGGCGCTGGCCTCGGGTGGTGAGATCGACCCCCGAAATGCGCTCGGCGGGACGATCGCGAGGCGGATCGTCTGCGCACCCAGGCTCCCCGACGCCTGCCACCATCACCCGCTGGTTCCCGCTTACGGCTGGCCGCTGGCCCGCCTCGCCCGCGCTCTGGCGCCGTCCCCGGCCGCCGTGCCAGGACCGGAGGGCCTGCCGTTGGTCCCGGTCGACTTCCGTCGCTGCCGACGCCAGAGCTGCGCCGTGGCCGCGGGGCCCCACGTCACCACATCCGGGCGCCGCGTCACCGCCTTTACCCAGATCGAGGACCGGCGCCGCACGCTCGGCTGGGTCGAGCTGACCTACTGGCTCTACCGGCCGAGCCTCGGCTGGGAACGCGTCGTCCGCCGCGCAACGCAGGCCCAAATCGACGCGGCGGGCCACGTCCCGGTCCTGCTCAAGGACGACCCTGCGCTGGTGCCGCTGGAGACCCTGCCCGGCCGCGACCACTACGAGTTCCCGCCGAGCGAGCAGCCACCTTGGCGGTGGCGGATCAAGGGCCGCTACCCCGGCTGGTCGAGCTGAGCCATGCCGCGCCAGAGCCTCGCATTGGCGGCGTGGAACACGGACGCTTGGGATGCCTTCAAGGAGCTGCGGGAAGCGCACCGGGCGATCGGTGGCCCAGGAGCGGGCAGGCGGACCGGAACACAGCAGCTGAACTACGCCTACGTGCTGCTGCTCTCGGCTCGATTTCAGGCGTATTGCCGAGACCTTCACACAGAGGTGTTCGCGCACATCCGCCGCGGTGTCCCGGCCCCGCTTCGCCCGATCGTCTACAGCGCTGCCACACGCAACCGGGCCTTGGACCGCGGCAACCCCACTCCGGGCAACATCGGCGGCGACTTCAATCGGCTCGACTTTCGGTTCTGGGACGCAATGAGAGCAGCCGACAAGCGAAATGCGAACCGGCAGGCAAAGCTCGAGCGCCTATGCGAGTGGCGCAACGCGATTGCCCATCACGAGATCGCCAACAGGCGAGACGAACTCAACCCGTCCCGCATTACCCTTGACGTGTGTCGGGATTGGCAAAGCGCGCTGAACGGACTGGTCAGGACAACCGATAAGGTGGTTGCCGATCAGACGGAGGCGCTGACCGGCGCCCGGCCTTGGTGATACTTTCGAGACATGACTCAGGCGCAGAACACGACCGTCAAAGGCTCCGCTTCGCGACAGCGGCAATCGGGTCTGCGCAGAGGAGATGAGGTCATCTACCAAGGATGCATGCCTGCACTCGTCCTCGAGGATCGAGGTCCCCTGGCAGGCGAAGGACGGCGCGTCTTCCGCATTGCCGTCTTCCCCGATGATGCCGAGCAGCGCGACGAGTTCGAGGCGGTCGAGGACTCGCTCCAGTCGGTTGTATAGCCGACGCTCGACGCGCAACCGGAAGCGCATGGACAACCTCGGCGGGCACCTTAGTCAGCCCAATTCGTTTTCCCCCAGCGAGCCTCTGCCCGGGCAAGTTTGTGTGGGCCATAAAAGTGGCGGGCCCACCAGGAATCGGGCAAGGCAAGCCTGAACGCCGCGATCCACCAAGCAATACCCAGCGTGTACCAACCGGCGGTCACCAACGTCGTATGGCCCTTCATTTCGGCGACGGTCACCGGACCAAGGAAGGGCACGACCACCAGGCCGACGACATACGCGACCTGGATACCAGTCGATACAGCGAGCAGGCCCATTGGCAGATCATAAGTACCAGCAGAACCTCTCACGCGCTTTCGCCCCCGCCCGGTCGACAAGACACTACTTGAACCGAAAGCTGGTCAGATCGGCGCCAAAGCTCGGATTCCAGATCACCTGGCGAAGCGACACCGCCCTGGAGACAAAGAGCGGAATCGTCGGGTTGCCGTAGGGAACCCAAGGGGCCAAGGCAGTATAGGCCCGATCGAGGAGCGCATATCCGTGTTCCGGAACCACCCCACGCTTTTCCCCAAGGACGATGATCGCGTCGTCAAGCGCCGGGCTGTCGATTTGCGCCAGGTTTTCGTTGAAGGTCGGAAAGATGCTCCAGCTTGCCAGGAGCGATTCAAAGAAGTCGTTCGGATGCGGATAGTCCGCAAGCCAGTTGCCCAAGCCGGTGTCGAGGTTGGGCGTCGAGGGCTTTCCGATCGCCGTGAAGTAGTGGCTGGACTTGACCACCTTCAGATGAACCGTGAATCCGAGCTCCTTCAGCACCTTGCCGTAGTAGGTGGCCACCCTACGCGCTTCGGGGAACTTGGGAACCCAGACAGTGACCTTGCGGTCAGACGGATGGGCCTCTTCAATCAACCGCCGGGCATCTGCCATGTCGTGCGGATAGAGCACAAACCTCTTGTAGCCGGGCATCCCCGGAGGCAGGATCTGGGTGGTCGGGAGGAGTTCATCTCCGTAGATCCTCCCGAGGACCGAGCGGTCGACCGCGAGGTTGACGGCCACGCGCACCCTGAGGTCGTTGAACGGAGCCTTGCGGGTGTTCATCCAGAAGTAGTCGGTGCCCAGCGTCGGCTCGCCTCGGAGCCGACTGCCGCCATACCGGCTCCCTAGTTCCGCGTATTGCCCGTGTGCCAGCCAGCCACTGACCCAATCCACCCTGCCTTCTTCGACAGCCCTGACGCGATCCAAGGGTTTGTGGATCACGCGCATGGAGATGCGGCCGACGTGCCCGCCCGGCAGCTGGGGCATCAACCTCCCGTTTCTCGACCACGCCGGATTGCGGACGTAGCTCCAGCGGCGACCGCGACTCAAATGAGCGATCATGTAAGGACCGGTCGCGGGGGGAGGATGGCTCGTAAGGTCTTTCGCCTTCGTGCCGCTGGGTACCGGCGCAGCGAATGGAAGGGCAAGCAGACTGGTGAATTCGTTCCGCGGTTCGATAAGGCGGATTACGATCTTCCCGGTCTTGTCGTTGGTCGTGATCCCCGAGATGTCGCCACGGCCCCTGCTTTCGAATTCTTCGGCACCGACGATCTCGTCGTAGTAGAAAGCTCCTTCAGAATTCAGTTTGAGCAGGCGCTTGATCGTGGCCTTGAAGTCCGACGCCTTAACCCCCCTACCGTTCGAATAGGTGAGTCCACGGCGCAGATACAGCGTGTAGGTCTTGCCGTGGTCGCCGAGCTTCGGCCGGCCCCTGGCGAGTCCCGGCATGACCTTGCTCCCCTCCTTGCCGGCAGCGTGCCGATAGGTCAGCAGAGGGATGTAGCTGTTGTACATCGCCATCCAGCCTTCCCGGCTGTCAACGAGCTGGGGATCGAGGTGATCTGGAAACCAGGGTACGGCGCCCCGGAGCGCTCGCCCATGACGAGGAGACTGTGCACCAAGAGCAACTGCATCGGCTAACGCCCCCCAAGAGGCCAGCACCGCGACCATCAGGATTGCCGCAACTGCCTCTCGTGTCCTCATCTACTGGACTTCTCGACTCCGGTTCAGATTGCTGTCGATGTTCCGGAATCGAATCGATTCAACGCACGCTGCATCTTCTCTGGGCCATAGAAACGGCGTGCCCACCATGACGATGGACGAGCAAGCCTGCAGGCAGCAACCACCCAAACCATGCCCAAAAGAAAGAATCCGAGAAAAAACGCCAGCCGCTGTCCCTTGCTCCAAGTGATTCCGGCTGGAATGCCGACCACAACAATCAGGATGCCCAGCACAAGCAGGCGTTCAGTCATTGCTCCCCACTCATCGAGCGCTTTCCGGTTGACCCCACATTATCGCCACGGGGTCGCAGTCACCCACAGTCCCGGAGCCGCCACCGAGCCACGTTCCGCACTTCCAAGCCTGAATTAGTCGATCCGGGCTCCAGTTTCCAGCCAGCTTGAAGGCATCTCCCGCTGCCTTGAATGCCCCCGGTGAGCCCGTGATCTTTGCATAGGTATCGCCTCCAGAGCTGTAAAAGTTAGTCGCCGCGCCCTTCACGGCCCCGGAGACCTTGTCCACAACGGAATGGAACACATCACCTATGCTCGAACTGGAGGCCCCCCCACACCCTCTACACCGAATAATAATTGACGTTCGGTGGGGGGTCTTTCTAGCCAACCTTCGCGCAGTGCGGCGTTCGCGGCGGCGCTGGTGGCGTTCGCGCGGACTTGGCGGGCCGGAACAATGGCGGTTACGCGTCGGATGACATTCGCCGTTTAGGTCGACGTTGTTGACCGGATCCTGGTCGACATAGTCATAGGCGTTGGCCGAACCGCCCTTGACCGGATCGGGCGAAAGGAAGCGTCCGAGAGCCGGGACGTAGCTGCGTCTGCCCATCTGGATCACGCCTGAGGGTAGCTGGGTGCGCCTGCGGACTGCGCCCAGCCAGCCGTATTCGGCATTTCCCCCAGAGAGGAATCCCGACTGCAACGGGTTGCCGAACTCGTCGAAGCGCTGGGTGTCGAGCAGTTCCGTGGCTTCCGGGTCGATCGCGGCCGTGGCGATCGCATCGCCATGCATATTGGCAAGCTGTAGCGTGATTTCGCCGCTGCTCGTCTGAAGCGCACCAAGGCTGCCGCCCAGGGCACCGATACTGCGGGTCCAAGTCGGTTCACCTTCGCCCAGTTCTTCCGTCCAGGCCGGAGCGTCCGAGCCGCCCGCGTAGTGGTAGATCGCCGTCCCTTCTTCGGAACCGCCTTCCCGAATCCGCTCCCGCTGCCTGAGCGCGGCGTCCAGGTTGTAGGTGTTGGTGATCCCGTCCTGCGTCTGGCTCTGCGTCAGGTCGTTGACGTAGTAGCTCGTGCTCAGCGTGCCCCCGCCGGAGTATTTCGCCGGCAGGCTGGTGATCCGGCCCAGGTTGTCGTATTCGACCCCTTCGCCGATCAGGCGATCGGCGGTGTCGTATTCGTAGGTCTGTTTTTCGCCTGCCGATTCGGTGTCGCAGGCGCCGTTTTCTTTCGGTTGCCGCGTCGTCTTGGACAGGCGGTTCGAGTTCTTGTCAAAAGCGTACGCGCGGGTCGTGCAGCTGCCACCGAGGCCGTATTCCCCGGCAACCGTCAGCCGTCCCGCCTTGTCATAGCTGTATTCGTGGTCTCCGAGCGTGCCTTCTTCGCGCAACACCTGGCCACCGATCGAGTCTTCGCGGTTGAAGGACAGCCAGGTACAGGCGCTGGAGCAGAAGGTCTGCTTTTCGTAGGTCAGTGAGATTGCATTGCCTTCCGGGTCATAGGAGATCTTCTGGGCGAGGCCGTCGGGCAGTAGCTGTTCGGTCATCTGGCCGTCGGCGTTGTAGCTTGCTTTGAAGGGGCCGGCGGCGGAGTCGGTCATTTCGGTCGCCACACCCGATTTTTCGTCATAGGCGATTTCCTGGGTGCCCTTGCCGTCCGACGCGGCCGCGGGCCGTCCTAGGAGATCGTAGGCAACCCCGGAAATGTTGCCGTCAGCGTCTTCGTATTCAACGGGTCGACCGAGGGCATCGTACGTGGTCGAGACCTGCCGAGAGTCAAACCCTTCACAAGCTTCTTCACAAACGAACTGCTGACTTACCGGCGCTCCGGTAGTCGCGCTATACGCAGTTTTGACTTTCGGGATCGCACTGCCTTCGCCGATCTGCTTCGACCATACCTGCCGACCGGCGGAGTCGTATTCGATCGTCGTCGTGCGCTTCAGCGTGCCATTGGTCTTCTCCTGGATTTCTTCGGGCTGGTCGAGTGAGGAGTAGTTCGTGTACCAGGTCCAGGGCCGCTTGGGGTTGCCTTCGGCCGGGCTGGGGTCGGCCACGGGGCGAGTCAGGCAGGGGAGGCCTGCCCACACGTCCTTTTCTTTGCCTCCGCACAAGAGGTAATCAGTGTTAGCGGCATCGGTGTAGTAGACGGTCTTAGTGGTACCAGCGCTGCCGCCTCCGGGATTGGACGGCTGGCGTTCTTCGATCATCTGGCCCGCTTCGTTGTAGACGGTCTTAGTGACGACATTGAGTCCTTCTGGATCGACGTCTTCTTCGGTCGGCTTCCTGAATTCCCAGTTGTAGCGGGTTTCGCTGACTCGCGGTTCGAGTTCGCCCTGCTGGCCCGGCACGACTGCGGCGATCGTTTCCTTGGTCGGTGAGTTCGGCCAAGCTTCATCTTCTTTCGGCGTCGGTGCGCCTTTGTCGTATTCAACCGTCGTGTGCTGGCGCGCTTCAACGGTTTCACCTGAAGATTGAAGGCGCACTTTGTGCAGTGGGCCCCAGGATTCGAGCATCCGAGTGCCGTCTTCGTTGTAGACCGAGTGGGAGTCGAGTTCGTGCGATCGTGACGCTGGGTCTTCCGCCATGAGGGCTTCCAGGCGGTTCTGGGCGCTCAGTTCGCGCACGACGTTGCCGTGGATGTCGGTCTCGGCAGTCGTGATCGAATCGCCTTCCGCGCCGGGCGGCGAGGGCGAAGCGGTGTTGACCTCGTATCCATCCGGGTCCATGTAGTGGATCGCTGCGCCCGAGTAGTCGCTAGGCGGATAGCTACCAGGTGCGTGATTGGACGGGAAGATCGCGGTGGCATCCACCGGGAAGTCGGTCTGACCCCATCCAGCCACGGATGCGGCGCTCATGTCGTAGGGGGCGTCTTCGCCACCCAAAGGGACGTTGTAGGCGATCGTGGTCGTAGCTGTCGGTTCGTTTTCGAGCAAGCTGGCACGGCTGACGGTCTTCAACGGCGCTTCCCATTCGCCGCTTTCGTTTTGGCGGAAGTCGTAGTCGAATTCCCACGGTTCCTGCCCGGGCGGCGTCAACGAGGTGATCTTGTTGTTCCAGCCCGGTTCGTGGTAGGTGTAGGTCTCCTTCAAATTCGACAGGCGGGGGTCCCACTCTTCCGTCAGATCGACTTCGTCGTTGTAGTCGTATTCGGCCACCTTCTGGGAGGTTGCCGGGTTACCGGAGGAGTTGTAGTAGCGGATCGAGGCGAGATTCACGTACCAGGACGGGAAGATCGCCCTTGCCCATTCGTTGGTCGACAGGTATTCGAACTTGAGCGTGCGGCAGCCCGCAGTTTCGATCGAGGTCCGGTCGCCGCAGGTGACGCCTTCGGGGGCTGGGGCGATCTCCCGCATCAGCCGCAGGCCTTCGAAGTGACCGACGTTTTCGTAGACCATCCGAACCGATTTCGGCGTGGCCTGGAATGAGATTTCTTTCGGCAAGTATTCCCGATAGTTGCTCAGCGTGAAGAGGGTGTGCGTGCCGTTGGGGTCGCTCAGCACGATGTGTTCTGAGTCTTCGCGCGTCAGCTTCAGTTCCTTGGCGTAGTCGGGAGCGATATAGCTCGAGCCGCTGATTTCGAAGGGGATACCGGCCCCTTCGTTGTCGAGCAGTTCCATCCAGCGTTCTTCGGGCTGGGCTTCTTCGGCTTCCCATTCTTCGCAGGATTCAGGTGGGCAGGTCGAGCCGCAGTTGACGATTTCGCCTTCTTCGTTCCAGCATTCCTTTTCGAAGACCGGAGGCCTTGCGGGGATCACTTCTTCCTTGACGCTCGTCCAGGCTTCGCCTTCGTATTCGGCTTCGACGGGCGTCGAGGGCTGCCACCAGCCGCCCAGGACGAAGGAGTAGCCGGGTTTGTTGTTCTCGATCGTCGAGTCGTAGACGCGAGTGAATTCAAGATTCGCTTCCGTGCCCGGCACGGGGATCGAGACGTCGGTGCGGCTCATCGTGAAGGCGCCGGTGAGTAGATCGACCGACACAGGACCGATCGATTCGGTTGCGTCGGTGGAGACGCGGCTCTCGTTGTACTTGTGGACGAATTCGGTCGAGACGGGCTCGGTCGCTCCGGCGGCGCCGCTCCCCCCGTCGAGCACAGCGCGGAACTTGATTTCCTTCTCCACATAGCCGAGTTCCTGGAATGGAGGGCAGCCTTTCGCATCGAGGAAGACCGGTTCGGTGTGCGCGGGACCGGTGTTTGCCGGCAGCGGCCAGGAGACTTGGCTACCCTCACCGTCGATCACGCATTCCTCGGGGATCGTTTTGAATCTGTCCCAGCTCGGCAGCTGCATCTGGAAGGTGACAGCGCTGACGTTGCCGCTTTCCGCCAGGCCGCCCCATTCAGCCTTCAAGGTGTAGTAGCTGGCAGTCCTCTTGCCGTCTTCCGGGGATACGAGCTTGCTGGATGACGGCGCAGGGGGATAGATGCTCGTACTGAAGATCCACTTTGCGGGGGTTGGATCCACAATGCCGTCTTCATCCGTCGCGACGACTTCGAAGACGCGCCAATCGGTGACAGGTCCCTCAGGGACAAAGGAGCCGACGGGGCTCGCGCAGGCACTCCATGAGCCGTTATCAAAGCGACAACTGAAGGTCGAACCAGGCGCGCTCGACGTGAATTCAATCGGCCAGGTTTCGTGGCTCGTGTAGCTCGGGGTGGGCGAGGTAATCGTCGTCTCGGGCGGATCTGGTGGCGTCAGCACCTTGAAGTTCGTCAGCCGGGTGATGTTGCCCGCGCCCTCCACCCCAGAGTTACCCGATTCGAAGGTCGAGTCGTTTGCGCTGAGCACCTGGCTGAAGCCTGAGCCGGTGTCGGCCCAGGCGCTCACCGAGCTGCCCTGGTCGACGATCGCGAAGGAGTTGCCGTTGGCGAAGGAGTAGCTCGATTTGGAGGCGAGGACCGTCTGCGAGCCGCTCGTCCACTTGGAGAGCTTCACTTCGTAGGTGTTGGAGGAGACGAAGGTGAACCTGAGCTCGTATCCGGCCCGAGTACCGCCTGGCGACGGCATGTCGAGCCAGAGGGAGAAGTAGCGGTTGGCAATCCCTGGATTCGCAGCCATCGTCGCGATCGCGGCGATTTCGCCTCCGGCGCCGTTCAGGGCGGAGTTGTAATAGGCGCCATTGACGGTCGAGTAGGCGTTGACGGGGCGCCAACCGGAAGTCGTGTCCGCTCCCTTCGGGCTGCTGCCGCCGGCCCAGCCGAGGGTCGACCATTTGGATTCGAAGTTTGCGAGGGATTCGGAGCTGCCGTCGAACGGCTCGGTGACTGCCAGGCCTTCGAGGCGTTCGGCGGTCGGCGAGAAGGTCGCCGCCTTGAAGTTCGTCAGCCGGGTGATGTTGCCCGCGCCCTCCACCCCAGAGTTACCCGATTCGAAGGTCGAGTCGTTTGCGCTGAGCACCTGGCTGAAGCCTGAGCCGGTGTCGGCCCAGGCGCTCACCGAGCTGCCCTGGTCGACGATCGCGAAGGAGTTGCCGTTGGCGAAGGAGTAGCTCGATTTGGAGGCGAGGACCGTCTGCGAGCCGCTCGTCCACTTGGAGAGCTTCACTTCGTAGGTGTTGGAGGAGACGAAGGTGAACCTGAGCTCGTATCCGGCCCGAGTACCGCCTGGCGACGGCATGTCGAGCCAGAGGGAGAAGTAGCGGTTGGCAATCCCTGGATTCGCAGCCATCGTCGCGATCGCGGCGATTTCGCCTCCGGCGCCGTTCAGGGCGGAGTTGTAATAGGCGCCATTGACGGTCGAGTAGGCGTTGACGGGGCGCCAACCGGAAGTCGTGTCCGCTCCCTTCGGGCTGCTGCCGCCGGCCCAGCCGAGGGTCGACCATTTGGATTCGAAGTTTGCGAGGGATTCGGAGCTGCCGTCGAACGGCTCGGTGACTGCCAGGCCTTCGAGGCGTTCGGCGGTGGTGCCGGCGAGCGCCCCGGGCGGCTCAGTCGCGACTAGAGCAATTGCGATGGAGAGAGCACCGATCAGAAGGGGCCAGAATCGCGATCCCGTCGCCGGCCTGCGTCCATTCGATTCCACGTCTTCCCCCTTTTGCGGCACCCTGGCCGATGACTGGTTCCCTGCTCTCGGACAAAGGCTGTCCGCTTGGGCTCGGGGGAATCCCTATCCGCAAGGAGAGACCAGCGCAATTGGTGGAGATTTTTCCTCTGAAGAAGTAGGTATGAAGAACGCCGAAATCTTGAACTAGAAACGTTCTAAGTACGAATACAGAACGAACGAATCTCAGGCCGGTCAAGCTGAGCCGGGATCGGCGGCGGCCTGGTCGGCTTCCGCCTGACGGATCAAGCCCCGCCAGTCGGTCGTCCTGAACACCAGCAGAATCGCGGCGAAGCCGAGCACCACCGACCAGGCCGCCATCGCTATCTGCGTCCCGACCGAGAAGGAGAGGACGGCTGCGCGCGAGGGCCCGTTCAGGGTCGCGACGAGGAGCGCCTGCTGGGCGCCGGCGCCACCGGGCGTGAAGGGGACGATGTTGGCGATCGCCTGCACGCTCATCACCAACATCACCTTGCCGACCGAGCCGCCGATGCCGAAGGCCTCGAGGAAGAACCAGAAGGCGGCGAAGCGGAGCAGCCAGCCGAACCCCTGCCAGGCCGCCACCTCGCGCAGGTAGCGGCGCGGCTTGGTGAGGATGACGACACCCTGTTTGACCCGGTCCCAGAAGCGGCGCACGCGGTGGGCCAGCAGGTAGATCGCGATCGCGATCGCCAGCAGCGTCGCGCCCAGCACGATCAGGAAGACCTGCGGGTGTCCGGCCCAGAAGGAGATCTCGAAAGCGGGCAGGTCGGGTAGCTGCGGCGGCTTCGGCAGCAGGCCCTGCGAGACCGCGTAGAGCAGCACCAGCAGGCCGACGGTCGTGTCGAAGACGGTCTGGACGAGGAAGGAGGACGTGACCGCGGGGTAGGAGGATCCGGGGATCTGGCGTTTGACGAGGAAGACTTTGGTCACGTCGCCGGCGTGGGCGGGGAGGATCGCGTTGATCCCCGCCCCGGCCAGGTAGGCGGCGGCGAGCTCCAGGAAGGAGATCCGCGCCCCCGGGTAGGCGGCATGCAGGACGTTGCGCCAGGCCCAGGCCCGGGCCAACTGCATCCCCGCCAGGCAGCCCAGCGCGAGCGCGAAAGGCGTCCAGTGGATATCCGAGAGGTGCTCGAAGAACGCCGTCGCCGCGCGGGCGAAGGATTCGGCGCTGGACGCGAAGTCGGCAAGTGGCATCGCAGCTAGACTAGCCCGCTCGTGTCAGCCTCCGACCCGACTCAGACCATGCCCGCAGCCCCCCGCGACCCCGCCGACGAGGCGATGTGCGCGCGTGCCCGCGAGCGCTTCACCGGCGACCGCGGCAGCCGCTTTCGACGCCGCCGCAAGCGCCACGCCGAGCTGCCCAACCTGATCATCATCGGCGGCTTGAAGTGCGGCACGACGAGCATCCACCACTACCTCGGCCTGCACCCGCAGATCCACATGTCGAAGCCGAAGGAGCTCAACTTCTTCGTCGAGGAGCTCAACTGGGACCTCGGCCTCGACTGGTACGCCAGCCGCTTCGACGATCGCTTCAAGGTGCGCGGCGAGTCCTCGCCCCACTACACCAACCTGCCTCGCTTTCAGGGGGTGCCGGCGCGGATCAAGGAGCACTGCCCCGACGCCCGCCTGCTCTACATGGTCCGCGACCCGATCAAGCGCATCCTCTCCCACTGGGTGCACGCGACCGGCGCCGGCTATGAGACCCGCGAGCTCGTCCCGACCCTCTCGGAGCCCGACTCCTCCTACATCCAGCGCTCGATGTACTGGCTGCAGTTGCAGCCCTACCTGGAGCTGTTCGAGCGCGAGCAGATCGAGGTGATCACCCAGGAGGAGCTGCAGTCCGAACGCGAAGAGACGATGCGCAAGGCATTCCGCTTCGCCGGGGTCGACGAGACCTTCACCTCCGAGCAGTTCGACCGCGAGTGGGAGAAGTCGAGCGCCAAGCAGGGCGACAAATACCAGGTGATGGAGAAGCTGGTGAAACTGCCCGGCCTGCGCTCCTTCGATCGCAACTTCGACCGCCTGCCCGAGTCGCTGCGCTGGATCGTCGAGAAGGTCGTCCACGACCCCGAGAAGCCGCCGGCGCCGAAGCCGAAGCTCCCCGACGACCTCTTCGAGACGATTCGCGGCCGCTTCGGCGCCGACGTCGCCGGGCTGCAGGAGTTCGCCGGCCGCGAGTTCGCCGGCTGGCACGACTACTCCTGAACCGCTGAGTACGCTGCGCCTGTGCGGCGCCTGCTTCCAGACCCCGGCCCGACCACCATCGAGGCACAGCTCGACTCCTACCTGCCCCGGGAGCACTCGCACGCCGATCGCCCCTACGTGGCGATGAACTTCGCCGCCACGGTCGACGGGCGGGCGGCGATCGGGGGGGTCTCGGGGCCGATCGGCTCGGCCGCCGACACCGCGATGCTGGTCGGGCTGCGAACCCGCTTCGACGCGGTGATGATCGGCGCCGGGACGAAGCGGGCCGAGCGCTACGGCGGCGACATCGGCAGGCGGCTCGTCGTGGTCGAGAGCGGGCCGGAAGGGCCGGCGGACCTGCCGGCCCTGCTGCGCTCCCTGCACGAGGACGGCGTGAAGGCGCTGCTGTGCGAGGGAGGCCCGACGCTTCACGGCGCGCTGCAGGCCGCCGGCCTCGTCGACGAGCTCTTCCTGACGATCGCGCCGAAGCTGGTCGGCGGCATCGCGCCGCGCATCCTCGAGGGCGACCTGCCGGGTATGGAGCCGCTGGAGCTGGCCTGGCTGCTCGAGGAGGACGGCGAGCTCTTCGCGCGGTATGCCCGCCGCTGAGCGCAACGGTGGCGATTCACCCTCCCGCGCGTTCGTCGCCGAGTCGGCCATCGCACCGCGCGTAACATGGCCCGAGCCTGCCCCACCTGAAGCGCACTCGACGTTTTGCGGAGATGCGCTGCCAATAAGGCCGTGAACGGTTGACAAAGCTGCCAAACCTGCGAATGTCTGGGCGGATTTGAGGTGGGATACCGCTACTCGTCCCGGATCCATTTCATCAACGAAAAAGGAGTCCAACTTGAAGTTTCTTCGTACGCGACTCACCTATGCGAATGTGATGTCGTCACTCGCCGTCTTTCTCATCCTCGGTGGCGCTACCGCCGTCGCCGCACAGCATTTAGGCAAGAAGACCGTCGGCACCAAGCAGCTGAAGGGCAACGCCGTGACCACGGCGAAGATCAAGAAGAACGCGGTAACCGGCAAGAAGATCAAGGCCAACGCCGTCACCGGCTCTAAAGTCAAGGACAGCTCGCTGACCGGCGCCGACATCAACCTGTCGAGCCTCGGCACGGTTCCCAACGCCAACCACGCGAGCAATGCCGACAACGCAAGCAACGCCGACAACGCAAGCAACGCCGCAAACGTCAACACCGTCAAGACGTTCTCAGCCGGCGCTAACGACAACCAACTGGTCAGCTTGGTCAAAACCGCGAACTTCGAGCTGATGGGCATCTGCGATCCGAACGAAGACTTCGATCCGCCTGGCGTTCAGTCCGAAGACATCGGCACGGCCTTCGTCATCTACAACCGTAGCTCGGTGCCTGCTTTCGCGGATACCGAAGACGATGAAGATGACAATCTCAGCTTGGACCAGGGAGTTGTCTTCAACTACGACGACAACGGCGATGGCGGCGAGGCGATGGCGACCGATGGCCATTTCCTGGCTGCGGCAAGCTGGGCGAACGAGCAAGCCGACATCAACGACATCGAATCTCCGGAACCCGAAGACGAATACCCGTTCTCAACCGAATGTCACTTCGCTGGATCGGCGCTCGTTGGCTGATTCAGGCTAAGCAGCAGTAGTCAGTGCGATCGAGAGGGCCGGGCTTTGCCCGGCCCTCTCCTTACTCGTTAGAGAGCACCGACTGCAACCGCCCCGGTACGGTTCCCTGGACCCGAACCGAGGAGAGAAAGCCAAGCCATGGACTTCAAGCCCAGCCCCCAGGTCGAGACGCTGCGCGAGCGGATCCTCGACTTCATGGACGAGCAGGTCTACCCCCAGGAGCGTCAGATCATGGAGGGGCTCGACGCCGAGGTGGCGGACGGCGTCCCCTACCCAGAGGTCCTGGTCGAGATCCGCGAGCGGGCCAAGTCGGCGGGGCTCTGGAACCTCTTCATGCCCGACGAGCGCTTCGGCCCCGGGCTCTCCAACTGGGAGTACGGGCTGCTCTGCGAGGAGATGGGCCGCAGCCCGGCGGCGGCGCCGATGGCCTTCAACTGCTCGGCGCCGGACACCGGCAACATGGAGATCCTCGCCGAGCATGGGACAGATCAACAAAGAGAGGAATGGCTCGAGCCGCTTCTGGAGGGACGCATCCGCTCCTGCTTCTCGATGACCGAGCCCGAGGTCTCCGGCTCGGACCCGACCCTGCTGCAGGCGCGCGCGGTGCGCGACGGTGACGAGTGGGTGATCGACGGCCACAAGTGGTTCACCTCCGGCGCCGTCGGCGCCGAGCTGGCGATCGCGATGGTCGTCACCGACCCCGAGGCGCCGCCCTACGCCCGCGCCTCGATGATCTGCGTGCCCACCGACAACCCCGGCTTCAACCTCGTGCGGCCGATCCCCGTGATGGGCCACGACAAGGGCCCCGGCCACTGCGAGATCCGCTACGAAGGTTGCCGGGTGCCGGTCGCCAACCTGCTCGGCGAGGAGGGCAAGGGCTTCGCGATCGCCCAGGACCGGCTCGGCCCGGGCCGCATCCACCACTGCATGCGGGCTATCGGGACGGCGGAGCGGGCGCACGAGATGATGTGCCGCCGCGCCAACGAGCGCCAGGCCTTCGGCGGCCCGCTCGCCGACAAGCAGTTCGTTCAAGAGTCGATCGCCACCTCGCGGATGGAAATCGACCAGGCCCGCCTGCTGACCATGTACGCGGCCTGGAAGATGGACACCGAGGGCAAGCGCGCCGCCCGTCAGTCGATCTCGGCGATCAAGATCGTCGCCGCCAACATGGTCATGGAGGTGCTCGACCGGGCGATCCAGATCCACGGCTCGCTGGGGATGACCGACGACACTCCCCTCGCCGCCCTTTGGCGCTTCAGCCGCATGCTGCGCCTCGCCGACGGCCCCGACGAGGTCCACAAAATGGTCCTCGCCCGCCGCGAGCTCAACCGCTGGTCAAAGCGCGCCGAAGCCGAGGCGGCGGGCGAGCAACCCGAGCCCAAGCACGCCCCGCGGCCGATCTGAGCCCGAAATCCCAGATTGCCGAGCCTCTAATCCCAACTTGTCAGGCCTTGATTCACGGATTGTCCCTGTTAAACAGTTGACCTGGACACATGGCGACACTAATCTGGACACATGAGCCTGGCCCTCACGGAGATTGCCGCCGCGCTTGATTGCGACGAGCGAACGCTCCGGCGCTACGCCGGCCTGGGGCTTCTCCGAGCGAAACAGGGAAAGCGGCAAGAACTGCGGCTCCCTTACAGCGAGGAGGCCTACCTGCGCCGGCACTGGGGGCTTCTGCATGGCCTGCGAGGGACTCTGCGTACCCAGCCCAGCGTCCGCCTCGCCGTGCTCTTCGGTTCCGCCGCGACCGGCGAGGATCGTCCCGACTCGGATGTGGATCTGCTGATCGAGCACTCGACCGGGGACCTGGAAAAGATCGTCGAGCTGCGGCGGCGCCTCCGAGCCGACACCGGACAGCCAATTCACATCGTCTCCCTCGAAGACGCCAGGCAGTCCCCCATGCTGCTCGCGGACGTCCTGTATGAGGGGAGGGTGATCGTCGATCGGGACGGCACCTGGCAACGGCTGGGTGAAGAACGGGGGTGGATGCTGCGCCAGGCGGCCATGGAGGAGGAGGCCAACCGTGCCGCCGCTCAACTTGCCGTTGCGGAAGCGCGTGCCAGGCTTGCCACCTGATGGAGCCCGGCGAATCCACCAAGGGCCAGAAACGACTCAACCACATTCTCGAGCGGATCCCCTTTGCTCGCGAGCAGCTGCTCGCCGCAATCGAGGATCTGGCTCCAGACTTCGACGTCGCCGCGATACAGGCGGCCGCGCAGTCCTCCGACCCGCGCGAGCGCAACAAGGTCGCCGTGATCGAGCGCGAGCTCGACATCTTGATCGCCTACATGGAGGAACTCGCATCGCGAGGGCTCGCGGAGGCTCAGCGCCTCGACCCGAGCGTGCGAAGCACGGGCTCCACCTGGGAGCGCCTGGCGGAGCTTCGCGTGATCTCGAAGCCAGTCGCCACCCGCCTTCAAAACGTCAAAGACATGCGCAACGAGCTCGCCCACGCTTATCCGCCTGTGTCGTGGCGGGCTCTGCACCAGGCCGTCGAGACTCTTCTCGGCGAGCTCGACCCCTACAAGGTCAAGCTCGCCGACTGGCTGGTGGAGCAGGGAGTCCTCTGGTAATTGATCGAATGACGCCGGAGGGCTCCCTGGAGCCCAAGCACGCCCCCCGAGGCAGCGAATCCAGTTGTATGTGAATTATCGGATATGATAAACAGATGGCCAAATTGGATGAGAGGGATCCGCAATTCGTCGCTCTGCTGGAGTCGGCCGCTCATCTCCAACGGCTCGTCCCGGGCGCGGTGCTGGTCGGCGGCACGGCGGCGATTCTCTACGCGGATCACCGCGAATCGCGCGACCACGATCACGTCCTCGCCGATCTCGCCGATCGCTTCGAGATGGTGCTGGAAGCGGTCGAGCAAGACGACGGCTGGGCGACCAACCGCGTAGCGCCCGGGAAGGTGATCCTCGGAAACCTCGACGGGATCGAAGCCGGGGTGCGGCAGATGCTCCGCAAGACTCCCTTGGAGGTCACCGCCGTCACTGTCCCGTCGGGAGGCGAGGTGACCGTACCGACGGTCGAGGAGACGCTGCGAATCAAGGCCTTCCTGATCGTGCGCCGCAACCAGACTCGCGACTACCTCGACCTCGCCGCTCTCTCTGACCAAATCGGCGTCGACCGCGCGGCCGAGGTCCTAGCGGACATCGACGCCTACTACGCGGACCAGAACGGCGACGGCGACGGCGTCGCCTCTCAGCTCGTGCGCCAGCTCGCGGAGCCGCGCCCGACCGATCGATCGGTCATCGAGCAACTTACGTCCTACCGCCGGCTGCGCAAACGCTGGAGTAACTGGAGCGCGGTGACCGACGTCCTCGGGGATGTCGCGGCGGGGATGGCCGAGCAATGACGGCGCTGGCCTTCCGCAACGTCAGCGCATCGCCGGACGACCCAGTCGCCCAGTGGCCGCAGGAGGCGATCCAGGCAGCGCTCGAGCGCGGCAGCCTCTCACATTGGCGGCGACTGGCGGCTGAGATCCAAGCTGAACCCTGGGGTCCGGTCGCCCGCCGGGTCGAGGAGGTGCTCACCTACAGCCGTCCCTATGGCGTGGCGACGGCGATGGAGCGAATCCTCGCCAGGGCCCGCGAAGCGGCGGAGGCAGGCGAGCGGCAAGCCGTCGCCGCTGAGATCGCCCAGCTGGTGGATCAATCCGGCCTCACCCGCTCCCAGTTCGCCTCCCGGATCGGTACCTCCGCCTCGCGCCTCTCAACCTACGTCAACGGCAAGGTGACCCCGTCCGCATCGCTGTTGCTGCGGATGGCGAAAATTGCTCGGAGCGAGCGGGCCGGACGGGATCTGGCGATGCCTCCGGGCGAGGGGCAAGAGCCCGACTCGGAGGCCTAACGTGCCGCTTCTTCGGCGGCCTTCTCGGGCTCGGCCAGGGGACTCGTGCCGTTTTGCTCGGGTTGCGCGCGGGTAGCAGCCACGCTGCCGCTGCCGCCCGACGCGGCCTGGGGCTTCTCCGAGCGAAACAGGGAAAGCGGCAAGAACTGCGGCTCCCTTACAGCGAGGAGGCCTACCTGCGCCGGCACTGGGGGCTTCTGCATGGCCTGCGAGGGACTCTGCGTACCCAGCCCAGCGTCCGCCTCGCCGTGCTCTTCGGTTCCGCCGCGACCGGCGAGGATCGTCCCGACTCGGATGTGGATCTGCTGATCGAGCACTCGACCGGGGACCTGGAAAAGATCGTCGAGCTGCGGCGGCGCCTCCGAGCCGACACCGGACAGCCAATTCACATCGTCTCCCTCGAAGACGCCAGGCAGTCCCCCATGCTGCTCGCGGACGTCCTGTATGAGGGGAGGGTGATCGTCGATCGGGACGGCACCTGGCAACGGCTGGGTGAAGAACGGGGGTGGATGCTGCGCCAGGCGGCCATGGAGGAGGAGGCCAACCGTGCCGCCGCTCAACTTGCCGTTGCGGAAGCGCGTGCCAGGCTTGCCACCTGATGGAGCCCGGCGAATCCACCAAGGGCCAGAAACGACTCAACCACATTCTCGAGCGGATCCCCTTTGCTCGCGAGCAGCTGCTCGCCGCAATCGAGGATCTGGCTCCAGACTTCGACGTCGCCGCGATACAGGCGGCCGCGCAGTCGTCCGACCCGCGCGAGCGCAACAAGGTCGCCGTGATCGAGCGCGAGCTCGACATCTTGATCGCCTACATGGAGGAACTCGCATCGCGAGGGCTCGCGGAGGCTCAGCGCCTCGACCCGAGCGTGCGAAGCACGGGCTCCACCTGGGAGCGCCTGGCGGAGCTTCGCGTGATCTCGAAGCCAGTCGCCACCCGCCTTCAAAACGTCAAAGACATGCGCAACGAGCTCGCCCACGCTTATCCGCCTGTGTCGTGGCGGGCTCTGCACCAGGCCGTCGAGACTCTTCTCGGCGAGCTCGACCCCTACAAGGTCAAGCTCGCCGACTGGCTGGTGGAGCAGGGAGTCCTATAGGCAAAGGCGCCCGTTTCGACGGCCCCGACGAGGTCCACAAGATGATCCTCGCCCGCCGCGAACTGAACCCTCAGTCCTCGAGGCAGATGACGCGCACCGTCAGGTCCTCGGCGGCTGCCGAGTCGTTGTAGGCGCGCACGCGCCAGGTGTTGTCGCCCTCGCTGATCGAGGCGACAAGGTGCAGTTCCGGTGCGGCGGGCTCGACGTCGAAGCCGCCACCGCCGCCCAGCATCCGCTCGCCGCTTTCGCACGAGTTTTCGACGGACCCTGCGGTTTTGGCTTCGATCGCCTCGGTTTTCGTGCGGATCGCGATCGGGCCGAGCTTCGGCGCCCGCACCGCGAGGTTCCCCAGCGTGGAGTTGGTCACGGCGCCATCGGCGAGCTTGCCGGTGTCGACCGCGCCGGGGGCGATCTTTTCGCCGGTCACGGCGATGCCCCTGATCTTTTCCGTCGTCACGTTGGAGTTGCGCAGCTTGTCGGACGTGACCGCGGAGTTGGCGATCTTCGCCGTCGCCACGGCGTTGTTGCGCAGCCGGTCGGTCGGCACGGCGTTCTTCGCCAATTTGCCGGCCTTGACCGCTTCCAGGCCGATTTTGCCGACCCTGACCGCGTTGCGATCGATGAAGCCGGTCCCGACCGCGCGCGGCTGCAGCTGCCGCGGGCCGACGCTGTTGGCCGGCAGGCTGGTCGCCGCAAACGCGGCGCCGCCGCCGAGGACGAGGAATACGGCAATGGACGACATCACGTTCGCGTACGTGAGCCGCCTGCGTATCTGCTTCAAAAGTGCGCTCCCTTCGGTTGCGGGCCGGACGGCCCGATCTCGATTTCCGTTTGTTGATCTGTCCTTCCCGACACCTACCCGCGCTCCTGCCGGGTATTCCTGAGCGGATCGGCGCGCCCGTCAGGCGAGCTCGTCCGCCGCGCGATCGACCACGAGTTCCCCGGCAGCGGCCACGACGCCGAGCGCGAACGCGCCGGGCGTGAACAGCTCCGCGCGTGAACTGCTGGCTATGCCGCCGTCGCGATCAACTGCGGAATCGATGGCCGACGTCCCACACTCGTCACCGCATGACCCGCGCCAGATCTCATGGCGTGGCGAAGGCGATAAATGAGTCGCTGCGGAGTGGACGTTCTCTGACAATGCCTACGGCCAAAACGTCTATTGCCAGCAGATCCATTTGACACACCGTGTTTGCGTAGGCAGACTTGCCTGGTCCGAGGCTCGGGGAGCGAAGTGTTCTCGGCCTTGCATCTACTCGTCAGAAGGGAACTCCATGAGATTCTTTAGCGGGCGCAAGCCATCACCCGCGCTTGTCGTCTCGATCCTGGCGCTTTGCGCCGCGATTGTCGGTACGGCCATAGCTGCCCCCATAGCTGGGATCAGTCTGAGCAAGAAAGAGAAGAAGCAGACCAGGAAGATCGCGAACAAGACCGCCAACAAGCGGATCACCGCTCGCGCTCCGAATCTGTCGGTGAATCACGCGACCACGGCCGATGAGGCCACTCACGCGGTTTCGGCCGACAAGGCCAAAGAGGCCGACAAGGCCAAAGAGGCCGACAAGGCCACGAGCGCAGACAAGGCCACGAGCGCAGACAGCGCGACGGTCGCGGGCACGGTATTTAGCCAGAACTCCGGCAGCAACATCCTGTCGTTTAACGCGTCGGCGAATGCGCAGACGGTCGTCGCGAGTTTGAGTGTCCCCGCTGGCAACTACCTGATTTGGGGGAAGGTTCTCGGCAACAACAACAGCGCTTCCTCGGTGCTTGCGAGCTGCCAGCTGGAAGCCGGCGGCACCATCATCGACAGCGGCTTCGACAGCTTCAGGATGGGTCCTGAAGCCGATGGCGACCGGGCGTACGCCCCTCTCGGCGGCGTTGCCGCTCTCCCAGCCGGGGGGGCCCTCGTCATCAAATGCAAGACCTCATCAACCGAAGGCAACTGGCTCAACCGGGTGCTGACCGCCACGCAGGTGGCGAACCTGGGTTAGATGCCGTCCAGGCGATGCGCCCCGGGCACGAATTTGCGGGGCGCATCGTCTTGTCTACTGTCCGTCGGTGCCAGATGACGAACCCGGCCCGCTCGGTACCGACTGCGCGCCTCCGTTACCAGCGCCAGCGTCCGTGGGCGATGAGGGGTCGCCTCTAGGGGGCGCGCTGTTCGGATCGGCCGCAGACCCGGCGTCGCTGCTTGGCTTCTGAATGGTCGACCCCGCGTTCGCCGACTTGCCGTCAGCATGCTCAGGTGCCGGCAATCGACTCGGCCGAACCCGGGTGCTTCCAGAGTGCGATTCATGGCGCTGCCCGCCGCTCTTGTGATTCGATTCGCTTTTCCTGACAGTGGGTGATGGCGTGGTCGGGGAAGCTCCCGGCGAACCTGAAGGTGCCGTTGGAAGCTCGAGACCTGTGCGCCGGGTCTCCCCCATGGTCGAATTGTCGCTCCCTTCCCCACATGCCGCTAAGCAGAAAAGCGAAGCGGCAATCGCAGACGACCCGCCAACCAGCCGTAGGGTCAACTTGATGCGCATCTTCATAGAGCCAAGTGTCTCAACTTCGCCGCTCGGCCACCTCAGCCGCCCCCGCGAGGCGCTCGACCAGGCGGGCGAAGTGTTCTATGCCGGGGTCGACCTTGCCGTACTGGCCGGCGGCGTAGCGGGCGTAGACGCCCTCGAGGATGATCGCCAGCTTCCAGTAGCCGAGGGCGACGAAGAAGTCGAGTTGGGAGAGGTCGCGGCCGGAGCGCTCGGCGTAGCGGTCGCGCAGCTCCGCGCGGGTGGGGAAGCCGGAGGCGAGATTTGCAGGTTGGCCGAGAGCGATCGGCTCCTCGCCGTCCTCGCCGCGGTCGGGCCAGTAGACCATCAGCAGGCCGACGTCGGCGAGTGGGTCGCCGAGCGTGCAGAGCTCCCAGTCGACGACCGCTGCCACCTCTCCCCCTGGGGTGAGGATCATGTTGTCGAGCCGGTAGTCGCCGTGGACGATCGTCGCCGGGCCCTGCTCGGGGATGCGAGCGGCGAGCCGCTCGTGGACGGCGTCGATCGCCGGCAGTTCGCGCGTCTTCGATTTCTCCCACTGGCCCTGCCAGCGGCGCAGTTGGCGGGCGACGTAGTCCTCCTTGCGGCCGAGCTCGCCGAGCCCGACCGCGTCGGGGTCGACGGCGTGGATGTCGACCAGGGTGTCGGCGACGCGCTCGCCGATCGCCCGCCGGTCGACCTCGTCCGGGAACGCCTCCGCCTCGGCGAGGCCGCGCAGGATCGGCCCCTCGACGAACTCCATTACGTAAAAGGGCGCGCCGTTGACGCTCTCGTCCTCGCAAAGCCCGACTACCGGCGCGACGGGCACGGCCGTCGGCCCCAGTGCCGAGACGACCTTGTGCTCGCGCCCCATGTCGTGCGCGGAGCCGAGCCGCTTGCCGAGCGGCGGCCGGCGCAGCGCCCAGCGGCGGCCGGCGCGGTCACTGACGCCATAGGTGAGGTTGGAGTGACCGCCGGAGATCCGCTCGAAGGAGAGCGGCAGCTCGACTCCCGCGACATGCTGCTCGAACCAGTCCTCGACCCCCGCTCGATCGATCCCGTCGGGGGCCGCAGTGTTGTCTGTGGCCTGGTCACCCATTCGGCTCGAAAGCATATTCCGAGCCCTGTATCGATAAGTATCTTGATGTATCTTGAAAATAGGATACTTCCGGAGAAACCCCTAGACTCGGCGCCGTGGATGTCTATCGAAACCCCTATACGCCGGGCGCAGGCTCACGGCCGGCAGCGCTCACCGGGCGAGATGAGGAGATCGAGCGCTTCCAGATAGCGATTGGACGGCTCGCTCGCGGGGCAACCGAGCAGGGCATCGTGATTCACGGCCTTCGCGGAGTCGGCAAGACGGTGCTGCTCAACAAGCTGGAGGAGGTGGCATCTGAAGCCGGTTGGGTAACCGCATTCTCCGAGCTCCGCAGAGGCGACGACTTTCGTCTTGTCATGGCACGCGCCCTCTTCAACGCCATCCGACAGCTTGACGCGCATCGAGTCGGCCGCAACGTCATTACCCGGCTCAAGGCGGCATTTGCGTCCTTCTCGGCAACTCTCACGACAGACGGCACGGTCAGGTTCGGCTTCGAGGTCGCACCGGCTCGTGGGACCGCTGACAGTGGGGATCTCGAGACCGACCTCGTGGAGATGCTGCAAGAGCTCGGGCACGCCGCGGAAAAGGGGCAGGCCGGAAGCGCAATCTTGCTCGACGAGCTGCAGTTGGCGAACCGGGACGACCTCGAAGCGTTCGTCGCCGCCGTGCACCGCGCGACTCAGAAGGCGCTGCCGATAGCGGTCGTGGTGGCGGGCCTTCCGACGCTTCCCGCTGCTCTGGCCGAGGCGAAGACGTACGCAGAGCGGCTGTTCTCCTTCCCCCGACTTGGGGCGCTGGCGGAGAAAGATGCACGGGATGCACTTGTCCTGCCGGCGCGCGGCGAGGGTGTCAGATATGAAGACGAAGCCCTGGCGAAGCTGCTCGACCGAGCCGGTGGATATCCGTACTTCCTCCAAGAGTGGGGACGCGGCGTCTGGGACGTCGCAGCGGCCAATCCGATCTCCGTCGAGGACGTCGATGCAGCAATTCCCGAAGTCGAACGGAAGCTGAACGAGGACTTCTTTGCCATCCGGCTCGCTCGCACGACGCCTGCGGAGCGTCGTTACTGTGCCGCGATGGCCAGCCTCGGCGACGGAGTTCAGGAGAGCGGCGCCATAGCGCGATCCTTGGGCTATACGAACGTGCGAGCCGGATCCTCACTTCGCGCGTCGCTGATCGACAAGGGCGTTCTCTACAGCGTCGGACGTGGCAGGGTTGACTTCACGGTGCCCCGGTTCGCCGAGTTCCTTCGTGGCGACAGCGCGGCCGACCTGCTCGGGGCGCAGAGCTGAGAGCGACCATCGCCAGCCCGCGACCATATTCCCGTCGACGATTCCGGCTCAGCCCATCGCTCGCCAACCGGCTGACGATCGGGTTCGCGATCGCCTTTGCTGTGCTGACCGGCCTGGCCGTGATCGGGGTCGCCCGCTTCCTGCAGCAGCGCCAGGACTTCGAGAACGCCACCGCGCGCTCCTACCAGCGCGAGATCGTCGCCCGCAACCGCCTGGCGCAGGGGACGCAACCCGCCGCGGCCCGGGCGACGGTGATCTCCCAGCAGCATCAGAGGCAGGCGCTCCGCGATGAAATCTCCAGCGAGACGCGCGACACGGCGCTGCTGGTCGGAGCGGGCCTGATCGCCGGCCTGACCGGGGCGGCGCTGCTCTTCACCGGGCTGATCTCGTCGATGCGCCGCCCGCTCGAGGACCTCGTCGACGCGTCGGGGCGGCTGGCCGGTGGAGACCTCGACGCCCGCGTCCAGGTCGGCGGCCTCTCGGAGACCGCCACGCTGGGCAGCGCCTTTAACGAGATGGCCGACGAGCTGCAACGCCGCGCCGGAGAACGCGACCAGCTCGACCGGATGAAAGACGAGTTCGTCCTCACCGCGTCGCACGAGCTGCGCAGCCCGCTCACCTCGGTGCAGGGGTTTGCCGAGCTGCTGCTGCTGGAGCGCGAGAAGCTCAGTCCCAAGCAGGCCGAGACGGTCGAGGTGATTCTCGACAACACCCGGCACCTGGTGCGCCTGCTCAACGACCTGCTCGACCTCGCCCGCAGCGACGCCGGCAGGTTGACGATCCGGCCCGAGCAGACCGGCGCGACGGGGCTGATCGAGGACGCGGTGCGAACGATGCGGGCACAGCTGGACGCTCGCGGGCAGAAGCTGGCCCTGGAGATCGAGCCCGACCTACCTCAGATCGAGGCCGATCGAGACCGAATTCGCCAAGTACTGGTGAATCTGCTTACGAATGCGAATGAGTATTGCCCGGAAGGTGCGAATATCGGGGTGAAGGCCCGTCGCGCCGGTGCCGAAGTGGAGATCGACGTGATCGACGACGGACCCGGCATACCGGCGGAACAGCTGGAGCACATCTTCGAACGCTTCTCGCGCGGCGACGCCGGCGAGACCCAGCGGGTCGGTGGCACCGGCCTCGGCCTGGCGATCTCGAAATCGCTGATCGAGTTGCACGGGGGGACGATCGACGCCGAATCGGCTCCCGGCCGGGGATCCACCTTCCGCATCCGCCTGCCGATGATCGCCCCCGACCGGGTGGAGGCGACCTGATGGCAAGGATCCTCATAGCCGACGACTCCGAGACCATCCTGCTGCTCCTGCGCACGCGCCTGGAGATGGAGGGCCACGAGGTTTCTACGGCAATCGACGGGCAGGAGGTCGTCGACAAGGTCGAGATCGCCAACCCACCCGACATCCTCCTGCTCGACGCGATGATGCCCGGCAAATCGGGCATCGACGCTCTGCGAGAGCTCCGCGCCTCCGGAATCGAGACCCCCGTCCTCATAGTCAGCGCCCACACCGACGGCCGCGACGGCGAGAACCACGCGGACCTGGCGATCAGCGGCTACATCGCCAAGCCGATCGACTTCGACCAGCTCTTCAAGATGATCGCGGACCTGACCAGCTAAAGGGGGCTCTATTGACGTTTCCGTGGGTCACGTGACGGTGACTCGACCGGGCAGCGGCGGACACAGACCGCCGAGCTTCAGCATCGCCAGGGAGATCAGCGCCTGAGGTGAGTGAAAGCCGAATGCGCGACGGGCGATCAGCCGGATCTGGGTGTTGATCGCCTCCACTCGCGCGTTGGAGAGCCCGTGGCGGATCGCCGCGACGATGCCCTCCCGTTGCGCAGTGATCGTGCGGGCGAGCTTGACGAACGGCTTCAGGCGGCAGCGCCGCGCCCAGACCAACCACTCATCCAGCAGGCGGATCGCCGCCCGATGTCCGAGTCGGTAGATCTGGCGCAGCTGCTCCTTCAGCAGGTAGGCGCGATAGAGCGGCCGGTTGAGCCGCTCGAGGTCGGCGAGCTTTGACTGCTGGCGCGCTGTCAGGTTCTCGGGGTTCTTCCACAGGGCGTAGCGGGCGCCCTTGAGCTCCGCCGCCACGTTGCCCTGCCCCTGGCGGCGCGCCTCGTTCCAGACCTCGCGGCGGACCTTGTCGAGCGCTTCGGTGGCGAGCTGCACGACATGAAAGGGATCGACGCAGCGCTTGGCCTTCGGGCAGCGCTTCACCAGCACCGCCTCGATCCAGCCCGCCATGTCGCAGGAGACAAGCTTCAAGCGCTTGGTGCGCTTCTCGCCCAGCGCCTCGAAGAATGCCTCCACGGTCGCCTTGTCTCGTCCCGGCGCCGCCCAGATCAGCCTGCCGGTGTCGTGGTCGACCACCACGGTCAGGTAGCGGTGGCCTTGCGGTGGGAGATCTCGTCGATGCCGATCCGCTCAAGGCCGGCAAGCAGGTCGGCATCGCGCCCGGCCTCGGCGGCGACCCGCTCGCAGATCGCCCCGACGCTGCGCCAGGCGATCCGCATCAACTCTGCGACGGCGCTGCCCGAGGTGTTCACCGCCAGCCAGGCGACCTGCTGCTCGAAGGCGCGAGTGAAGCGCGAATCGTGCCGCGCCCAGGGCACGGCGCAGACGACGACGCCGTGCTCGGGGCAGGCGACCCTTGGGGCGTCGGCCTCCAGGTAGGCGATGGTCGTGCCGAGGTCAAGCGCCCGCCAGCGCCGGCGTCCCTCGCCGAGATCGAAGCCGGGCGCGCGGCGCCCGCAGACGCCGCAGCGATCCCGCTCCCGGTGGTGCGGCCTGACCGCCACCACTACCTGCCCTTCCTCGTCACTCTCGACGCTCTCGACGACCGCCCGCTCCAAGCCGAGCAGGCGTGCCCATACCCTTTCCTTGCGCACGTCGTTGCCGCTCCTTTCGATTTCCAGCCTTCGAGAAGCCGGAAACCTAGGCGCGGAGCGGCGTGCGCCTCATCTTCACCTGCTTACTTCACCCACGGAAACGTCAATAGAGCCCTAAAGGGCCGGGGGTCGTCACGCGAGTGCCTCGCGAAACGGCTCCGGGCAACAGCAGCTAAAGCGGTCAGGGGCGTCACGGAAGTGCCTCGCGAAGCGGCTCCGCAGAGTGGTTCTTCCGCGAAGCGATCCAACATAGTGAGCGAAGCGAACATGGGCACTTCCGTGACGCCCCTGACCGCCCCGCTACGACTTGGCGATCTCCAGGCGGATCTCTTTGCCTTTCAGCTTCGTCCCGTCGAGGAACTCGACCGTGCGGTCGGCCTGGTCGGGGTCGACCTCGACGAAGGAGAAGCGGTGCAGGACGCGGATGTCGTGGATCGCCTCCTCCGGCAGGACGGCGCCCTCGCGCAATGCCCAGCGCAGGTCCTCCTCCTCGATACCGCTGCGCTCGCCGCGGTTTACGAAGAGCTTGACCGACTTGCCGCTGTCCGTCTTCTCGACGGGCGCCTCGGGCTTGGCGTCCTCGCTGGTCCCCTCGTCGACCGCCTCGGCTTTGCCGGGGTCGGCGGGCACCGTCTTTTTCGCCCGCTCGCGCCGCCGGGGACGGGGCGCGTGCTCAATCCGCTCCTCCGGGCTCTCCCACTCGCCGATCGTGGTTTTCACGTCGCGCTCGATCCGCCCGATCTCGTCGCGCTGGGCGGGCGTGACGAAGGTGATCGCGCGGCCGGTCCGCCCGACCCGGCCGGTGCGGCCGATGCGGTGCACGTAGACCTCCGAGGAGGCGGGGACGTCGTAGTTGATCACGTGGGTGACGTGCTCGATATCGAGCCCGCGGGCGGCGATGTCGGTGGCGACCAGCAGCCGCACGCGGTGGTCCTTGAAGGCGATCATCACCCCGTCGCGCGAGCCCTGGCTCATGTCGCCGTGCAGCGCCTTGACGTCGAGGCCTTTGTCCTTCAGCGTCTTTTCCAGCTTCGAGGCGCCGATTTTGGTCCGGCAGAAGATGATCGCCTGCTCCGGCTCCTCGGTCTTCAACAGTGCCACCAGGCGCGCCGCCTTCTCGTTCGCCGGGACCTCGACGAACGCCTGGGCGATCGCGTCCACGGTCAGCTGTTTGGGCGTGATTTTGATCGTCGTCGGGTCGTACATGTAGCTCTCGGCGAGCCGTTTGACCGGCGGCGGCATCGTCGCCGAGAAGAGCGCCGTCTGGCGCCCGCTCGGGCACATCCGCAGGATCTTCTCGACGTCCTCGATGAAGCCGAGGTCGAGCATCTCATCGGCCTCGTCGAGGACGACGTAGCGGGCGGCGGTGAGGACCAGCGAGCGGCGCCCCATCAGGTCCATCATGCGGCCGACGGTGGCGACGACGACGTGGGCGCCGGCGCGCAGCTGCGCCTGCTGCGATTTGATCGGCGCGCCGCCGAAGACGGCGACGATCTCGACATCGAGGTGCTCGGCGTAGGCACGCAGCGCCTGGGTCACCTGGATGCAGAGCTCGCGGGTCGGGGTGAGGACGACGGCCTGCACCTCGTCGTCCGCGGGGTCGATGTACTGGAGCAGCGGCAGGCCGAAGGCGGCGGTCTTGCCGGTCCCGGTCTGCGCCTGGCCGATCACGTCATGGCCGGCGAGCAGCTCGGGGATCGCTTTCTCCTGGATCGGGCTGGGCTCCTCGTAGCCGAGCTCGTCCAGCGCCTGCTGGATCTCCGGCGCCAGTCCCAGATCTTTAAAGGGGATCACTTCGACGGGTCCAAGAGGAGCTTGCCGGTGGTGCGGCGGGCGATCAGGTCTTCATGGGCGCGCGCGGCTTCGGAGAGCGGGTAGACCTCGCCGACGCTGACCTCGAGCTCGCCGGCGGCGACGGCGGCGAGCAGCTCGGCGATCATCGGGCCGAACTCCTTGGGCCGCATCATCAGGTGGATGAGCCAGAAGCCGATCACGGACTTGGATCCACGCAGCAACGCCGCGGTTGACACGTCGCGCTGTTCGCGGGAGGCGATGCCGAAGACGACCATGCGGCCAAGTGGAGCGAGTGCCGAGAACTCGGCGTCGAAGGCGTCGCCGCCGCTCATGTGGAGAACCGCATCGACTCGCTCGCCGTCGTTGGCGGCAAGGATCGCCTCCTTCAGATCCTCGCTGCGCGAATCGACGGTGGCGTCGGCGCCGAGGCGTTCGACCATCTCGCGCTTCTCCGCGCTGGAGGCGAGGCCGATCACCTTCGCTCCAGCCTGCTTGCCGAGCTGCACCGCCAGCGAGCCGGTTCCCCCGGCGGCCGCCTCGATCAAAAGCGTCTCGCCCGGCTCAATCCGAGCGCAGCGGCGCACCAGCGCCATCGCGGTGATGCCCTGCAGGAGCAGCGCCGCGGCCTGGTCGTCGTCGACGCCGTCGGGGATCGGAACGAGCATCTGCTCGGGGATCGCGACCTTCTCCGCGTAGCCCCCACCGCCAAGCAGAGCCGCGACCCGCTTTCCGTCAGCGGTGCGTCCACTCACCTCCCCGCCGGGGACCAGCGGCAGCGACTGCTCAGCCAGGTAGTCGTTCCGGGTCGCATGCGTATCGGCAAAGTTGATCCCCGACCGCGCAACCTCAACCACAACCTGCCCCTCGCCGGCTTCAGGCTCAGGCAGCTCAACTAATTCCAGCTTCTCCGGCCCACCGAACTCTTGGATTTGAATCGCTTTCACGGCCGGGAACCATAGTCGGCGCCGGGAATCGGGGGTCAGGGGTCTCTCGGAGGTGCCTCGCGAAGCGGCGCACCGGCGAGTGGTTCATGCGGCGAAGCCGCACAGACATCGTGAGCGGAGCCGAAGGCGAAGCGAACATAGGCACCCTCCGAGAGACCCCTGACCCCCGATACGCTCCGCCCCAATGTCGCTCACCGTGGTCGGCTCAATCGCCTTCGACTCAGTAAAGACCCCCTTCGGGGAGCGCGACCGCATGCTGGGCGGCGCCGCCGTCCATTTCTCGCTCGCCGCGAGCTTCTTCACCGAGGTGCGCCCGGTCGGGCCGGTCGGCGACGACTTCGGCCCCGCCGAGTTCGAGGTCCTGGAAGGGCGCGGCGTGCAGACCGATGACATCGAGCGGGTCGAGGGCGGCCAGTCCTTCTTCTGGCGCGGTCGCTACGAGTACGACCTCAACGTCGCCCACACCGAGGACACCCAACTTGGCGTCTTCGGCGAGTTCGAGCCGAAGCTCTCGCCCGAGTCGAAGGCCGCCGACACCCTCTTCCTAGCCAACATCCAGCCCGACCTGCAGCGCCAGGTCCGCGCCCAGTGCGACGGCGCCCGCTTCTGTGCCCTCGACTCGATGAACCTCTGGATCGACACCGCCAAGGACTCGCTGCTGGCGGCGATCGCGGAGGTCGACTGCCTGATCGTCAACGACGCCGAGATCCGCCAGCTGACCGGCGAGTCGAACCTGGCCCGCGCCGCCCACGCCGCGATGGAGCTCGGGCCGAGCGCCGTCGTCGCCAAGCAGGGCGAGTACGGCGCGGCCCTCTTCACCCGCGAACGCTTCTTCGCCCTTCCCGGCATCCCGCTCGACGACGTGCGCGACCCGACCGGCGCCGGCGACAGCTTCGCCGGCGGCTTCCTCGGCTACCTCGACAGCCACGACGGCGACCTCGACGAAGCCGGCCTGCGGCGGGCGATGGGCTACGGCACTGTTCTCGCCTCCTTCAACGTCGAGGACTTCGGCACCGAGAGGGTCTCGCGGCTGACCCGCGAGGAGATCGACGAGCGCTTCGCGACGCTGCACGAGATGACCCAGTTCGAGCCCTTGCCCGTGCGTTAACGAGTCGAGACGTCCGAACTGCGAAAATAGTCGCCTCGATGGCAGGCGACTCCCTCAGCGTCACTGACAACCGCACCGGCAAGAGCTATGAGCTGCCGATCACCGACGGCACGGTCCGGGCCATGGACCTGCGCCAGATCAAAGTCGACGAGGACGAATTCGGCATGCTGGCCTACGACCCGGCCTTCACGAACACCGCCTCCTGCCGCTCGGCGATCACCTACATCGACGGCGAGGCCGGGATCCTCGAACACCGCGGTTACTCGATCGAGCAGCTCTGCGAGCGCTCCAGCTTCCTCGAGGTCGCCTACCTGCTGATCTTCGGCGAGTTGCCGACCGGGCCACAGCTCGACCGCTGGACCTACGACATCGTCCACCACACCTTCGTCCACGAGGACCTCAAGCAGTTCTTCGAGGGATTCCGCTACGACGCCCACCCGATGGGGATGCTGCTGGCGGGGGTCGGCGCGCTCTCGACCTTCTACCCGGATGCCAAGCACACCGAAGACCCCGAAGAGCGCTACATGGCGGCGGTGCGACTGATCGCCAAGGTGCCGACCCTGGCCGCCTTCTCCTACCGCCACAACATGGGGCTGCCCTACGTCTACCCGGACAACGACCTCAACTTCGCCGAGAACTTCCTCTCGATGATGTTCAAGAAGACCGAAACCAAGCACGTGCCCAAGCCGGCCCTCTCGAAGGCGCTCGACGTGCTCTTCATCCTCCACGCCGACCACGAACAGAACTGCTCGACCAACGCCGTGCGCGGCGTCGGCTCCTCCGACGTCGACCCCTACTCGGCGGTCGCGGCCGGGGTCGCGGCGCTCTACGGACCGCTGCACGGCGGCGCCAACGAGGCGGTGCTGCGGATGCTGCGGCGGATCGGCTCGGTCGACAACATCCCCGGCTTCCTCGAGCGGGTCAAGAACCGCGAAGAGAAACTGATGGGCTTCGGCCACCGCGTCTACAAGAACTACGACCCGCGGGCGCGGATCATCCAGCAACACATGGAGGAGGTCTTCGAGGCGACCGAGTACAACGCGGTCGTCGAGATCGCCCGCGAGCTGGAGAAGCAGGCGCTCGCCGACGAGTACTTCACCTCGCGCAAGCTCTACCCCAACGTCGACTACTACTCGGGGATCATCTACGAGGCGCTCGAGATCCCGGCCGAGATGTTCACCGTGATCTTCGCGATCCCCCGCACGGCCGGCTGGGTCGCCCAGTGGATGGAGATGAAGGACGACCCCGAGCAGAAGATCGCCCGGCCGCGGCAGATCTATACCGGGCATCGCGAGCGCGACTACGTGGCTGTCGATGACCGCGAGGGGCCGGAGAAAATCGTCGGCCCGCCCGCGCGTCGCCCAAAACGCCCACGTCGTGGGGCTTAGCTGGAAGCTGACCGTTCGGCACGGATCCGACGTCTCCCACGAGTCGTTCGACGATCTGGGTGACGCTGTTGCGGCGATGCGGGAGCGGGCTCTGGCTATCCGGGCCGAGGGGCCGGTGAAGGGGGTCTCCTCGTTGCGGGACTTTGGGCCGGAGCAGCAGGTTCACGCTCGGTTGCAGCTGACCGGGAAGGGGCTGTTGCGCAAGCCGGTTGCGGGTATCGACGTGCGCGGGGACGGAACCTTTATGCCGTATCGGGGCGGGGTGACCCGCGAGGAGCTCGACCCGTCGGGCCACGAGACGCCGTTCGACCTGGTCCGCGAGACTCTCGAAGGATGAGCGAGAGCGAGATCCCCAAGGGAAGCTACGCCGCCGGGCGACGCGTGAAGTTGCCGGCCGGCGCCGAAGCCCCCTATGTCGTCTTCATCAACGGCGTCGAGCAGCGCGAGGAGGCCGACTACAACCTCCGCGCCGGCGAGATCGTCTTCAGCCGCGAGATCGTCAAGGAGAAGGTCGGCGCCGGCCGCTGGCTGGCGATGTACCTCGGCCTCTTCGGTACCTACCGCAAGAACGAGACGATCGACCTGCAGTTCCAGCGCGACGGCAAGACCGAGCTGCTCTCGGACCTGCCGGTCTCGTCTTGACACCAATATTGGTGTTTGTTTGCTCTATACTTGTGAGCAAATGAACACCAAAAACGTGAGCAACCCGTTCCGCTACGGCGAGCCCGTGCCCCCGGCAGAGCTCCTCGATCGCGACCAGGAGGCGCTGACTCTGCTCGACAATGCGTTCGGTGGCCACAACAGTCGCCTGGTCGCGCCGCGTCGCTACGGCAAGACCTCTCTCCTGACGCGGGTCGCGGAGGAAGCACGAGCAGCGGGGTGGGCCGCGATCTACGTCGACTTCTTCGGCGTGCTGACGTTGGATGACATTGCCAGGCGAATCGAGCGTGCCTACGTTGACGAGCTCCGCGGCCGGCTGGCGAAATGGTTCACCAACGTCCGCCGCATGCTCCGACCCACCGTCCAACTTGGCGGAGGCCCGCTACCGGTGGGCGTGGAGGTAAGCACTGATCCACAAGCTGAGACCCCTCTACTCGAGCGTCTTGCGCTACCGGCACGCCTGTATGAGAAACACGGTACGAAAACGTTGGTGATCTTCGATGAGTTCCAGGACATCCTCGCGACGAGGGATCGGGTCGACGCAGTCATTCGCTCGGAGATCCAGCACCACGGCGATGCCGCGAGTTACATCTTCGCCGGCTCCCACGTTGGAATGATGCGCGATCTCTTCGTTGACAAGCGCCGAGCTTTCTATGGACAAGCAAGCCCGCTGAACTTGCTTCCGCTCCGCTATGACGACATCGGGGAGTACGTCGCCGACCGCTTCGAGTCGACCGGCCGCTCGATTGGAGCGGCGCTCGACCCCCTCCTCGTCACAGCCCAAGGACATCCCCAGCGGACCATGCTTTTGGCACACCTCCTTTGGGATCTCACTCCACCAGAAGAGGAGGCAACGGAGACGACCTGGTTCGACGCATATGACCAGGCGATGCTTCAAGTTCACGACGAGCTACGCGCACTATGGTCCTCACTGCCCACCTACCAACGCCGGGTTCTGGCCGCAGTCGCCGACGGCAACGAACGTATCTACGCAGCGAGTCGCCGTCACGGAGGTTCGCGTGGTGCTGCGCCTGGGCGCGCAATCGAGGCTCTGCTCGATCGGGGTGAGTTCGTTGCCGATCCGGCTACCGAGCCCGGCTACCGACTCGTCGACCCACTGCTCGCAGCGTGGGTCAAGCAGGGGCGCCCGGGCACCTGATGCGAATCACTTGAAGATGTAGAGCAGGGCGAAGGCAGTGACGATCCAGATCGCTCCCGCGACGATCATTCCCTTGTCCTCGGCGACCATCGAGGCGGTGGAGCGGTCGTCGGCGCGGTCGTAGATCAGGTAGAGGTAGCGGAAGATGCCGTAGAGGACCGGGGGGATCGTCCACATCATCTTGTTGCCGATGATCGGCGAGTTGACGGCGTAGATCGAGTAGCTGATCACGGTTCCGGTGGTGACCATGGCGACCATCTGGTCGAGGAAGGGCAGCGAGTAGTGCTCCAGCACCGGGCGACTGTTGGTGCCCTGGTGCAGCTCGGAGACGGCCTCCTGGCGGCGCTTGGTCACGCCGAGGAAGAGGGCGACCATGCCGGTGCAGAGGAGGAGCCATTCCGAGGCGTGGGCGTCGACGGCGACGGCGCCGGCAGCCACCCGCAGGATGAACAGCCCGGCAAGCGTCATCACGTCGACGATCACGATCTGCTTGAGGCCGAGGCTGTAGGCCACCTGGGCGATTCCATAGCCGACGACCATCAGCCCGACCTGCCAGTTGACGGTGCCGAAGGCGAGCGCGATCGCGGCGAGCGCCAGCAGCGGCGCGATCGTCATCGCCGCCCGCTCCGAGAGCTCCCCCGCCGCCAACGGCCGGAAGCGCTTCTTCGGGTGCTTGCGGTCGAGCTCGACGTCGACCAGGTCGTTGACGTAGTAGCCGGCGCTGGAGATCCCGCAGAAGGCGACGAAGGTGAGGAACGCCTCGAGCACGTCGTGCGGCTGGTTGAACTTGCCCGAGAAGAGCAGGCCCGCGAAGACGAAGGTGTTCTTGATCCACTCCTGCGGCCGGCCGGTCTTGATCGCCGCCCGCAGCGGCGAG
Source organism: uncultured Solirubrobacterales bacterium (assembly GCA_963837695.1). Taxonomy (GTDB): domain Bacteria; phylum Actinomycetota; class Thermoleophilia; order Solirubrobacterales; family 70-9; genus VRUE01. The sequence continues at coordinate 516,287 of CAWINZ010000005.1, forward strand.
CGCCGCGGCACGACGGGTTCCTCCGCCGGGGCTTCAGCCGGGATCGTCGGGTGCTCTGAGGTGATCGTTTCCATCATGCTGGTCGCGGGAGGGTAGCGCTCAGCCCGGTAGCCGCACCGTGAATCGGGCCCCGCGGGCGGGGAGATTCTCCACGGCCACGCTGCCCCCCATCGCCTCGGTCAGCTCGCGGACGATCGCCAGGCCGAGGCCGGCGCCGGCCGGCGAGCCGTGCCCGGCGCGGGCGCGCAGATGGAAGCGCTCGAAGGCCCGGGGGATCTCCTCCTCGGGGATGCCGGGGCCCTGGTCGCCGACGCGGACCTCGCCGGGCCGCGCCTCGACGCCCACCGTCCCTCCCTCGGGGCTGACCCTGATCGCGTTCTCGAGCAGGTTGGAGACCACCTGCAGGGTGCGGCCGTGGTCGGCCGTCGCGGGGGCGTCGGCTCCCTCCACAGTGACCGTCACCCCCGCCGCGGCGGCGCGCGGTCGCAGCCGTTCCTCGGCCTCGCGGGCGACGGCGGCCAGGTCGACGGGCTCGCTGCGCACCTCGAGCACCCCCTGGCGCAGGCGCGCCAGGGCCAGCAGGTCCCCCACCAGCCGCTCCAGGCGCTCCGCCTCGCGGCCGACCACGACGGCGGCCTCGCGCGGCTCGACCGTGCCGTCCTCGATCCCCTCCGCGTAACCCCGGATCGAGGTCAGCGGGGTGCGCAGGTCGTGGGAGACGGAGAGCAGCACAGCGCGCTCCGCGTCCCGGGCGAGGGCGAGCTGCGCCGCCATCCGGTTGAACGACTCGGCGAGGTCGTCGAGCTCCTCGGTGCCGACCGCCGGGACCGGCTCGGGATGTCGCCCCTCGGCCAGCTCGCCGGCGGCGGCCCCCAGCCGGCGCAGCGGTCGGGTCAGCCGACGCGCCAGCAACGCAGCGACCGCCGCGGCGAGCAGCGCCGCCGCCCCGCTGGCGATCAGCAGCGCCGAGAGATAGCGACTGAAGTCGCCGCCGAGAACGTCCACCGGAGGGGGCGGTGGCGGGGGAGGCGGGCGCAGGCCGCGGACCCCGGCGGGCGGCGCGTGGATGCGCTGTTCGGCATTGCGACGGAGGGTTTCGTGCACCGCTTCCCGGGTGAGCACGATGCCCAGCGCCAGCGAAGCGCCGACCGCAAGCAGCACCACTCCGAGGATCGCGACGAAGAGCCGCGCGCGTAGCGAGCGCATCAGGGCACGGCCTTGTAGCCGGCGCCGCGCACGGTCTGGACCAAGTCGGGCCGGCCGAGCTTGGCGCGCAACTGGGCGACGTGCACGTCGACCGTGCGCGTCCCGCCGGCGAACTCGCCGCCCCAGACCAGCTCCAGAAGGCGATCGCGGCTGAGCACGACGCCCGGATGCGAAAGCAGCGCCGCGAGCAGGTCGAACTCCCGCCCGGTCAGCTCGACCGGCTCGCCGCCGACCGTCACGGCGCGCGCGGCGCGGTCGAGCACGACATCGCTGAGGACCAACGGGCCGCCGCCGTTGCCGGTCTCGTCCCCACCGCCGGCGCGGCGCAGGATCGCCTTCACCCGGGCGACCAGCTCGCGCGGCGAGAACGGCTTGGTGACGTAGTCGTCTGCGCCGGCTTCGAGGCCGGCCACGCGGTCGACCTCGTCGTCACGGGCGCTGAGGATCAGGATCGGCACGCCGGTGCGGCCGCGCAGCCGTCGGCAGACCTCGAAGCCGTCGATTCCCGGCAGGCCGATGTCGAGGACGACCAGCCGCACCGGGTGGCGGCCCAGCTCCTCCAGCGCCTGCTCGCCGCTGCGAGCCCAGACGACGCCGAACCCGTCGCGCTTGAGGTAGGCGCGAACGAGGTCGGCGATCGCCTGCTCGTCCTCTACTACGAGGATGGCTCCGTTCACACGGCTAGCCTTGCATCTGTGGCGGTCCACCCTGCGGTGCGCCCTGCGGCGGACCCTGACCGGGCTTGGGCGGCAGCATGACCGTCTTCGCGGTGCCGCCTTCGGGACCGCAGACGACGACCTGCTGACCCGCTTCGAGGTCGCCGACCGTCGTCGTCTTGCCGGGGCCGGCCAAGACCTTGGTGTCGGAGTCGACCGCGACCGTCACTTCGTTGCCGTCGTTCTCCTTCAGCGTGATCGAGCTTTCGCTCGCGCTGACGACTTCGCCGCTGTCGAGCCTGACCACCTCGGCTTCGCCGTTGTGCTGCACGTGCAGCTGAGCGTAGGTCAGGTCTTTGCCGAACTGGCCGATCGGTCCGCCCGGGGGCGGCAGCATCCGTTTTCCGCTGAGCGGCGTACGGTGATGGGACTTGCCGCTGTTTCCGCTGTCCTGGGCGACGGCGAGTCCGGCCACGACCAGAGCCGCGATCAGACCCGTCGTGGCGACGGCTCGCGCCCTGCTGTGTAGTGACTTGAACATCTCTTGACCTCCTGTCGAGTGATTCGGACAGGTCGATCCTCGAAGCAGGCCGTTCGGCGGCGATCAGGCCCGTGTAAGAGGTCTGTAAGCCGCCGCTCCCGTCAGGGGTCGATCAGCACGCCTGGATTCAACATGCCGGTGGGATCGAGCTCGGCCTTGGCGGCGCGTAGGGCGGCGGCGAAGGGAGCGGGGCGCTGGCGGTCATACCAGGGGCGGTGATCGCGGCCGACGGCGTGGTGGTGGGTGATCGTGCCGCCGCCCTCGATCACCGCCTCGGCCGCGGCCGCCTTGATCTCGTCCCACTGCTCGACCTCGCCACCGCGCACCGCGGGGGCCATCACCGTGAAGTAGGGAGCCGGCCCATCGGGGTAGACGTGAGTGAAGCGACAGCTGACGCGGGGGGCGCCGTGGCCCTCACCGGGCGCGTCGCAAACGTCGGCGACCTTGGTGCGCACCGCCTCGATCGCCGTCGCGTGGAAGTCCTCGAAGCGGTCCCAGGTGATCGCCGTCTCGAAGGTCTCCGAGAGAACACCGCAGGCGACGAAGGTGTCGCGCAGGTAGGGCGCCAACAGGAAGGCCGAGCGCCAAGCCCCCACCGAATCCCCGCCCTCCCCGTCGGTGGGCCGATTTCCGGTCATATGGGCCGGTTTTCGGCCCGTCGGCGGGGGATTTGGGGTGCCGCCGTGGGCTTGGGCCACGTCTAGCGCCAGGTTCATCGCGGCGTCCACCGGGTGGTGGGCAGACTCGAAACCGAGCACCAGCAGGCTCTTCTCGCCGCCGCCGGCGCCCGTCATCCCCGCCTCGGTCGCGTCGAGCAGGCGGCAGTTGCTCGGGTAGAGGCCCGATTGCGAGATCTCGCGCACAGCGCCCGCCGCCTTCAGGAAGTCGTCGAACTCGACCCCACAGGAGCTCTTGAACTCGGGCCGCGGTCGCACCCGCATCCAGGCCTCGCCGATCACGCCGAGGATGCCCTCGGAGCCGATCAGCGCCCGGTCGGGCGATGGTCCCGCTCCCGAACCCGGCAGCCGCCGGCTCTCCCAGGTCCCGCGCGGCGTGATCGCCCGCGCCGACTCGACCAGGTCGTCGATATGCGTGTAGAGGGTGGCGAAGTGCCCGCCCGCCCGGGTCGCGATCCAGCCGCCGAGCGTCGCGTACTCGAACGACTGCGGGAAGTGGCGCAGAGTCAACCCGTGCTCGCGCAGCTGCTCTTCCAGTCTCGGTCCCGTGGCCCCGGCTTGGACCCGAGCCGCCATCGACTCCGCGTCCACCTCCAGCACCCGATCGAGCCGCCGCAGATCGAGCGAGACAAAGGGCCGATCCCCAAGCCGTCCCTCGACCCCACCAACCACGCTCGTCCCGCCGCCAAAGGGAATGACCGCAGCCCCCTCGGACTCGGCCCAGCTCAGCACAACCTCGATCTCCGACTCGTCCTTGGGCAGAGCGACAAGATCGGGTGGATTCGCGAATTCTCCCCGAAACCCCCGCACAACGTCCCGGTAAGCCTTCCCCAAAGCCCGACTCACACGCTCGTACTCCTCGTCGGTAAACAGGTCGCCGAATCCAGAGGGCACCTTCAACCGCGGCGCCCGAACCTCGACCTCCTCAAGCGGAACAGGCTGTTCTACCTCGCCACCAAAGCCGAATCGAGCCCTGATCCCAGCAGCAGCCTCCTCAAGCTCCTTCTCAGAAGGAGCTTGATCCTCATACCCCCACCCCCAGTGCTTCAGCCTCCGCTCAGTCATCCACGGCAATCGTAAGTCCCCCGCGCTCAATTGCAGCTTTTTCCACCCCATAGTGGGGAAAGGCTGCAATCGACGGAAGCAGCGCGGGTGCCGACGAGGGCCGGTGGGGAGGGCAGGGGGCATCCCCGCGGCAGCGGCGTCCTCTTTTTCGCCCGCCGACCCTGGGGCGACAGCGAAAAGCTCCCCTGCGAAAAACCCAGCAACGCGGGGAGGCCCCCTGCCCTCCCCACCGCCGGACCTACCAGTGCACGCCTTTCATCAAGTGCGCAAACGCAACCGCCTCGGTGGTAGGCGCCCGATCCGGCGCCTCGTCGCCCTTCCCCTTGGCCGCCTGCGACTCCGGAAAGAGCTTGAAGGCCGTGTTGAGGATTTTGTCGCTGACGGTCGGCGCGACCGCGTAGAGCAGCTCGCCGAAGGTCCCCATCCGGGTCGCCACCTTCTTCGGCTTGGCGATCATCGCCCCGGCGATCATCTCCGCCGCCTCCTCAGGGGTGATCGCCGGGAACATGTCGTACATCCGCGTCGGCGCGATCATCGGCGTCCGCACCAGCGGCATGTAGATCGTCGTGATGTCGACGCCGTCGTCGAACACCTCGGAGGCGATCACCCGGCTGAAGGCGTCGAGCGCCGACTTCGAGGCGACGTAGGCGGAGAAGCGCGGCGGGTTGGTCTGGGCGCCGATCGAGCTGATGTTGATGATGTGGCCCGACTTGCGCGCCTGCATCGAGGGCAGCAGCGCCAGGATCAGCCGCAGCGCGCCGAAGTAGTTGATCTGCATCGTCCGCTCGTAGTCATGGAAGCGGTCGTAGGAGAGCTTGACCGAGCGCCGGATCGAGCGGCCCGCGTTATTGACGAGGATGTCGACCTGCCCGTGGTAGGCGAGCACCTCCTCGGCCATCCGCTCGACGTCCTCGACGTCGGACATGTCGCAGCGATGGATGTGGGCCACCCCGCCGGCCGCCTCGATCTCCCGCTTCGCCTCCTCGAGCTTGTCGACCGAGCGGGCGACGAGCAGCACCGTCGCGCCGGCGTCGGCGGCCTTGACCGCGGCCGCCTTGCCGATTCCCGAGGACGCGCCGGTGATCAGCACCACCTTGCCGCGCACCGCCGCCGAGAGCGAGCGGTCCTGGAACAGGTCGGGGTCGAGGTTGCGCTCCCAGTAGTCCCAGACGCGGTCGGCGTAGCTCTCCAGCGGCGGCACCTCGATCCCCGAGCCGGCGAGCGCGGCCTCCGCCTCGGTCGAGTCGAAGTGGGTCGGGTAGCTGACGTAGCTGAGCACGCCGGCCGGGATGCCGACCTGATCCAGCGCCGCTTTCGCCGCCCGCTTTGCCGGCGGGAAGAACTTCAGGCCCGTGCGGACCAGGCTGGTCGCCGGGTCGGTGATGCCGGAATCAAGCTGCAGCGCCGCCTGCGGCGCGTCGGCCACGCGGGCAAAGAGGTTGAGGACCTCGCCGGCCGTCTTCGGCCTCGGATCGGTGAGGCTGAAGGCCTTCCCGTCGAGCCCCGGCTTGTGGGCGATGTGGTCGATCGCCGCGGCGACGTAGTCGACCGGGACGATGTTGATCTCCCCCCCTCGACGCCAAGGGTCGGCAGCCACGACGGCAGCACCCGCCGGGCCTGCTGCAGCAGCTTGAACATGTAGTAGGGCCCGTCGATCTTGTCGATCTCGCCCGTGCGCGAGTCGCCGACGACGATCCCCGGCCGGTAGACCCGCCAGGGTCGGCCGCAGTGCTCGCGCACGACCCGCTCGGACTCGTGCTTGGTGCGGAAATAGGGGTGGGTGTCGAGGTCTTCGGCCTCCTCGAACATGTCCTCGGTCCAGGTGCCCTTGTAGAGGCCGGCGGCGGCGATCGAGCTGACCTGGTGGAAACAGCCCGCCTCGATCGCGCCGGCCAGTTCAACCGCATGCCTGGTTCCCTCGACATTGGCGACCTCCTGGGCCTCGGCGCCCGCGGCCATGTCGTAGATCGCGGCCAGGTGGAAGAAGTGGTCGACGTCGCCGCGCAGCGTCAGCAGGTCCTCCTCGGAGACGCCAAGGCTCGGCTGAGCGAGGTCGCCGGCGACCGGCACGACCCGCGCTCCATCGGCTCCCCAAGCGGTCCGCAGCTCCTCTAGGCGCCCGCGCGAGCCCGCCCGAACCAGCGCGTAGATCGTCCCCTCGCGCTGCAAAAGTCGGGCTACGAGGTTGCGGCCGATGAAGCCGGTGGCGCCGGTGACGAAGTAGTTCATCGCTCTTTCATACACTCAATCTACGAATGGCGCAAACGGCGACCGTCCAGATCCAGATGCCCGAGATGGGCGAGTCGGTCACCGAGGGCATCGTTCTCGAATGGCATGTCGCCGAGGGCGACTTCGTCAAAGAGGGCGACACGGTGGTCGAGGTCTCGACCGACAAGGTCGACGCGGAGGTGCCTGCGCCGGCCGATGGCGTCATTACGAAGCTGATCGCGTCGGTTGACGAGGAGGTGCCGGTTGGGGCGCCGCTGGCAGAGATGGAACCTGGCGAGGGTTCCGATGGCGGGAACGGGACGGCCCAGGGTTCTGAGGCTTCAGCCGCGGGTCCTGTCGCGGGGGAGGGGGGGGCGCTGCGGGCGGGCCACGGTCCGTCCTCGACCCCCCCCACCCCCGCACCACCCACGGAAGACGGCCAGAACGGCGGCGGGACCAACGCCGGCAATGGAGTCCGAGCCACCCCCGTTGCTCGGCGGGTAGCTGCTGAGAACGGCGTTGATCTTGCTTCGGTAGCTGGTAGCGGTCCCGGGAGCAAGGTGACTAAGGACGATGTGCTTGCTGCTGCCGATGGGGGGAATGGCGCGACGGCCGCCGCTCTCGCCGGTGAGGCGAAAGCTTTGCGGGGGCCGGCTGCGATGTTGGCTCAGGCTATGGGCGAGAGTCGGGAGGTTCCTACCGCTACCTCGTTCCGGACGGTGGCGGTCGACACGCTCGATGCAAAGCGCAAGGCGCTCAACGGGCAGCTCAAGGAGCGCGGGCTGAAGGTCTCCTTCACGCACCTGATCGCCTGGGCGATCGTGCAGGCGGCCAAGGAATGGCCGGTGATGGTGCGCCGCTTCGAGGAACGCGAGGGCAAGCCCTTCGCGATCGAGAACGGCCCGGTCAACCTCGGCATCGCCGTCGACATCGAACGCAAGGACGGCTCGCGCAGCCTGATGGTGCCGGCGATCAAGGGCGCCGACGGGCTCGACTTCGCCGGCTTCCACAGCTACTACGAGGAGCTGATCACGAAGACGCGGGAGTCGAAGCTCACCGCCGACGACTTCCTCGGCACCAATATCTCGCTGACCAACCCGGGCGGGATCGGCACCGCTGCCTCGGTCCCCCGCCTGATGAAGGGACAGAGCGCGATCATCGCCGCCGGCGCGATCGCCTACCCGCCCGAGTGGGCGCACGCCTCACCAGAGCGGCTGCGGCAGCTCGGCGTCTCGAAGACGATGACGCTGACCTCAACCTACGACCACCGGGTGATCCAGGGCGCCGAGTCCGGTGCCTTCCTGCGCCGGATCGAAGCGCTGCTCGAAGGCGAGGACGACTTCTACGAGTCGGTCGCCGGCGACCTCGGCATCGACGCGGCGCCGCTCGCCGCGGCCCACCCGGCCTCCGCCTCGGCGCCGCCGCTGGGTGCCGCACAGCCGCCGTCGGCCCCCGGCGCGCCGGACGAAGAGCTGCTCGGCGCGGTCCAGGCGGCGACCTCGCTGCTCAAGGGCTATCGCACCCACGGCCACCTCGCCGCCCGCCTCGACCCGCTCGGGAAAGAGCCCAAGGGCGACCCCGCGATCCAGCCCGAGAGCCTCAACCTGACGCCGGAGCTGATGGCCCGGGTGCCGGCCTCGATCCTGCGCATCGGCGTCCCCGGCGAGACCCTGCTCGACGTCCTGCCGCGAATGCGCGAGGCCTACTGCGGCTCGATCGCCTACCAGTTCGAGCACCTCTCCTCGCACCAGCAGCGGACCTGGCTGCGCGAGATGGTCGAGACCGGAGCCCACCGCCAGCCGCTCGACGACAACGAGAAACGCCGCCTGTTGGGCCGGCTGATCGACGTATTCGAGTTCGAGCGCTTCGTCGAGAAAGCGTATTTGGGACAGAAGATCTTCACGATCGAGGGCCTCGACGCGATCGTGCCGATGCTCGACGAGCTGGTCACCCTCGCCGGCCGCGCCGGCGCCGAGGAGGTCGCCTTCGGCATGGCCCACCGTGGCCGCCTCGCCGTCCTCGCCCACAACCTGGGCCGCTCGGTCGAGTCGATCCTGGCCGAGTTCGAGGGCGCCAAGCAGATCGAGATGGTCAAGGCCGTCGCAGCAATTCCCCACGGCGGCACCGGCGACGTCAAGTACCACTACGGCCACCAGGGGATCTACGAGACCCACGAGGGTGAGAAGGTAGCCGTGCGGCTCTTCCCCAACCCGAGCCACCTCGAGTTCGTCGACCCGGTGGTCGAGGGCGCGACCCGCTTCCTCCAGTCGGAGATCGACGGCGCGAAGCTCGAGCACAAGCCGAAGTACGCGGTGCCGGTGCTGCTCCACGGCGACGCCGCCTTCCCGGGCCAGGGAGTCGTCGCCGAGACGCTCAACCTGCAGGCATTGCGCGGCTACACGACCGGCGGCACGATCCACATCATCCAGGACAACCAGGTGGGCTTCACGACCGACCCCGAGGACGCCCGCTCCACGCCCTACGCCGCCGACATGGCGAAGGGATTCAACGTCCCGATCGTCCACGTCAACGCCGACGACGTCGAGGCCTGCTCCGCGGCGATCCGGCTGGCGATGGCCTACCGCGAGCGCTGGGGCCGCGACATCGTCATCGACGTGATCGGCTACCGCCGCTTCGGCCACAACGAGACCGACGAGCCCGCCTACACCCAGCCGGCGATCGCCGCCAAGATCAAGGCCCACCCACCGGTCTCCGAGATCTACGCCGAGAAGCTGATCGAGGACGGGACGATCGCCCGCGAGGACGTCGAGCGGGCGCGCCAAGAGCGCCATGAGGAGATGTCGGCCTCGCTGAAGGACCTGCGCAGGAAGATGGAGCTGGGCGAGTACGAAGACCCGACCGTGACCACCTCGAGCACCGGCGAACTCGACCGCAGCGCCAGCCCGCCGGTCGAAACGACAGTCCCGGCCGAGAAGCTCGCCGAGCTGAACGAGGCCCTGCTCGAGGTGCCGGAGAGCTTCACGATCCACCGCAAGCTGCGCAAACCGCTCGGCAACCGGGGCCAAGCACTCGCCGAGGGCGGGATCGAGTTCGGCCACGCCGAGGCGCTTGCCTTCTCCTCGCTGCTGACCGAGGGCGTCCACATCCGCCTCACCGGCCAGGACACCGAGCGCGGCACCTTCTCGCATCGCCACCTCGTCCTCCACGACGAGAAGACCGGCCTGCCCTACTGCCCGATGCAGAACCTCGACGACGCCAAAGCCCCCTTCGAGCTCTACAACAGCCCACTCTCGGAGATCGCCTGCCTCGGCTTCGAGTACGGCTACTCGGCGGCGACGCCGGACGCCCTGGTCCTCTGGGAGGCCCAATTCGGCGACTTCGGAAATGCCGGCCAGGTGATCATCGACAGCTTCATCGTCTCGGGCGAGGCGAAGTGGGGGCAGACGAGCCGCCTCACGCTGCTGCTGCCGCACGGCTACGAGGGCTCGGGTCCCGAGCACTCGAGCGCCCGCATCGAGCGCTTCATGGCGCTCGCGGCCGAGGGCAACATCCGCATCGCCAATCCCAGCAGCGCCGCCCAGTACTTCCACCTGCTACGCCGCCAGGCGCTGATCCGCAAGCCGCGCCCGCTGATCGTCTTCACGCCGAAGGGGCTGCTGCGACTCGACCGTGCGTCAGCTACCGCCGCCGAGTTGACCAGCGGCCATTTCCACTTCATCCTCGACGACCCGGCCGCGACCGAGCGTCGCGAGAAGGTCGAGCGGCTCGTGCTCTGCACCGGCAAGGTGTACTGGGACATCGACGCCAGCGAGCGGCGTGAGACGGCCGAGAACGTGGCGATCGCCCGGGTCGAGCTGCTCTACCCGTTCGCCAAGGAACAGCTCAGCGAGCTGATCGCCTCCTACCCCAACCTGAAGGAGATCGTCTGGGCACAGGAGGAGCCGCGCAACATGGGCTGCTGGAAGGTGATGTCGCGGCGCCTCCCCGACCTGATGCCCGAGGGCATCGAGCTCGGCTACGTCGGCCGCCCGACCCGGGCCAGCCCGGGTGAGGGCTACTCGATCGCGCATGCGCGCGAGCAGGAGCGGATCGTGCTTACTGCGCTTACTCCTGGGGCTTGAAGGAGGGGGCGGGGGTGTCCCTTCGCTTGCTGGGTTTTTCGCCTGGGGCGCCGACGGCCGTCCGAGATTGCTCCTGGGGCGAAAAAGAGGACGCCGCGCGCTGCGGGACACCCCCGCCCCCTCCTTCCTCATGAGAAAGCCCGTTCCGGGGAAGCTGTTTGCTCGCGTCAAGGTGCTCTCTTATGTGGAGCTGGCGATCTTTGCGGGCTTGATCGTTTTTTGGCTCGTGCCGGGGTTCGACACGGAGACGATGATCTTTGGCTGGGCGCATGGGCTGGGGTTTGTGGCTCTTTGCATCGTCATCTGGATCGCCTGTGTCAGGCGTGAGGCGCCTTACACGCTGCTCGCCGCGACGCTCACGCCGGTCGGCCCGGTGGGCAGTGTGATCGGGATCGAGTTGATCGAACGGCGTGGGTGGGGCGTCGGGAGTTCTCCGCAAAATGTCGCGGAAAACCCCGTAGATTCGCTCAAGATGCCTTGACCTAGCGGCTTGCAAGCGCTATAGGTAACAGTTGACTGTTTCCATCGGACAGTCCCGTCCGAGGAGGCAGGCGCGCGTCGGCATCCCTCCCTGGCTACCGACGCATAGGTGCAGTGAGGGTCGCGCGGACCCCCTGCCTCCCGCGGCCCCGCTGCACCGTTCTTGCGGTCGGCAGGCGTCTCGGAAGTCTGGGCGTACGCCTGGCGGCGGCGAACACTGCGCGATTACGGATTTTTTTTGAGGTTCCTGAGAACGGTTTGGAGGATGCCGCCGTTGCGGAAATACTCGACCTCGTTGGGGGTGTCGAGTCTCACCGTTGCCTCGAACTCCACATCGCCGGCTTTCACCGTGACTGTTTTTGTCTTACCGTTTTCCAAGTCGCCGACGTCGATCGTCTCCTCGCCCGTGAGGCCGAGGGACTCGATCGACTCACCGGCGGGGAACTGCAGGGGCAGGACTCCCATCCCGATCAGGTTCGAGCGGTGGATGCGCTCGAAGGACTCGGCGATCACCGCGCGCACGCCGAGCAGCTTCGTCCCCTTCGCCGCCCAGTCGCGTGAGGAGCCCGAGCCGTACTCCTTGCCGGCGAGCACGACCAGCGGCACGCCTTCCGCCGCGTAGGCCGTCGCCGCCGCGAAGATCGTCGTCTCCTCGCCGCCCGGGAAGCGGCGGGTGAAGCCGCCGGCCCGCTCGACCAGGAGGTTGCGCAAGCGGATGTTGGCGAAGGTGCCGCGGATCATCACCTCGTGGTTGCCCCGCCGCGAACCGTAGGAGTTGAAGTCGCGCGGCTCCACTCCCTGCTCGATCAACCACTGCCCCGCCGGGCTCGCTTTTTTGATCGCACCCGCGGGTGAGATGTGATCGGTCGTGATCGAGTCGCCGAGCAGGGCCAGGACCCGGGCGCCGGCGATCGGCTCGATCGGGGGTGGCTCGGGCGGCATCCCCTCGAAGAACGACGGTTTGCGCACATAGGTCGAGTCGGGCCAGGTGTAGCGGTCGCCCTCCGGCACCTCGACCGCCTTCCAGGTCTCGTCCCCCTCCAACACGCCGCCGTAGTTGCGGGTGAACATCTCCGAGGCGATCGAGCGGCCGACCAGCTCCTTGATCTCGACCGGGTCGGGCCAGATATCACGCAGGTAGACAGGCTCGCCCTGGTCGTCCTCACCGAGAGCCTCGCTGGTCAGGTCGAGGTCCATGCGGCCTGCCAGCGCATAGGCGACGACCAGGGGAGGGCTCGCCAGGTAGTTCGCCTTGACGTCCTGGTTGATCCGGCCCTCGAAGTTGCGATTCCCCGACAGCACCGCGCAGACCGCCAGGTCGTTTTTCTCGACCGCGGCCGATATCTCCGCCGGCAGCGGGCCCGAGTTGCCGATGCAGGTCGTGCAGCCGTAGCCGACCAGGTTGAACTCGAGCTGGTTCAGGTACTCGGTCAGCCCGGCTTTGTCGAGGTAGTCGGTGACCACGGTCGAGCCCGGCGCAAGCGACGTCTTCACCCAGGGTCTGCGCTTGAGGCCGCGCTGCACCGCGTTGCGGGCAAGCAGCCCGGCGCCGATCATCACCAAGGGGTTGGAGGTGTTGGTGCAGCTCGTGATCGCCGCGATCACGACGCGGCCATGGTCGAGCTCAAACGCCGTACCGTCCTCCAGCCGCACCTCGATCGCGTCCTCGCTGCCGCCGTCGAGCATCGCCGCGGGTGCGCCGCTGAGCGCCGGCCGCGGCCGGCCGCGCTCGTCGTCATGCTCCTCGGCGGGCGGGTCGGAGGCGGGGAAGGACTCTTCGCCGGCCTCGTCGATGCCGTTGCCCATCTGCTCGGCCGCCTCAGGGTCGAACTCCTGCATCGCCTCGAGGAAGGCCTCCTTCGCCTCGACCAGAGGAACGCGATCCTGGGGGCGTTTCGGCCCGGCGATGCTCGGCATGACCTCGCCGAGGTCCAGCTCCAGCGTCGCCGAGAAGACCGGGGCGTCGGAATCCGCGTCGACGAACATCCCCTGCGCGCGGGCGTAGGCGTCGACCAACTCGAGCGTCTCGGTCGGGCGTCCGGTCAACTCCAGATAGCGGATCGTCTCGGCGTCGATCGGGAAGATCGCGCAGGTCGAGCCGAACTCCGGCGACATGTTGCCGATCGTCGCCCGGTCGGCCAGCCCAAGCGTGGCCAGGCCGGGACCGAAGAACTCGACGAACTTGGAGACGACGCCGTGCTCGCGCAGCATCTCGGTCACGGTCAGGACCAGATCGGTGGCGGTCGCCCCCTGTGGCAGCTCGCCGCCGAGCTTGAAGCCGACCACCTGCGGCAGCAGCATCGAGACCGGCTGACCGAGCATCGCCGCCTCGGCCTCGATCCCGCCGACCCCCCAGCCGAGCACGCCGAGGCCGTTGACCATCGTCGTGTGCGAATCGGTGCCGACCAGCGTGTCGGGATAGGCCTGCAGCGTCCCGCTCCGCTCGGAGCTGTAGACGACCTGGGAGATGTGCTCGAGGTTGACCTGGTGGCAGATCCCGGTCGCCGGCGGCACGACGCTGAAGTTGTCGAAGGCCTCACGGCCCCACTTGAGGAAGGAGTAGCGCTCGCGGTTGCGTTCGAACTCGCGCTCGGCGTTGAGCGCGAAGGCGCCCGCGTTGCCGAAGGCGTCGACCTGGACCGAGTGGTCGATCACCAGGTCGACGTCGACCAGCGGGTTGATCTTCTCCGGGTCGCCGCCGATCTCGGCCATCGCGTCGCGCATCGCCGCCAGATCGACCACGGCCGGCACGCCGGTGAAGTCCTGCATCAAAACCCGTGCCGGCTGGTAGGGAATCTCGGCGCTGGGCTCGGCGGCCGCGTCCCAGCTCGCAATCGCCTCGACGTCCTCGGCGGTCGCCGAGACTCCATCCTCCAACCGCAGCACGTTCTCCAGCAGGACCTTGATCGAGTAGGGCAGTCGGGCGACGTCGAACTTCTCCTGCAGCGAGTCGAGCCTGAACACCTCATAAGAGCGACCCCCCACCTCGAGAGTGGAGCGGGCGCTGAAGGAGTCGAAACTGCTCACAACCTCATCCTAGGCAAGGTGGACGGTGGGCGACGGGTGGGGGGTGCCCGGTCGTTGCTGGGTTTTTCGCCAGGGAGGATTCCTGCCGTCCGAGATCGTCGGCGGGGCGAAAAAGAGGACGCCGCTGCCGACCGGGCACCCCCCACCCGTCGCTCGTCAGCGCTTGTCCGGGGGATGGCCGTCGGCGACGGCCTTGGCAGCTTTTTGGCCAGCTGAGCCGCTCTGCGCGCGAATGCCGATCGAAGGCGCCGCAAGGGCAAAGTGGGACATCAGGCGCACCTGGGGTGGCGCCACCGCCACCTCGACCTTGTCGCGCTCGATCGCCTTGACGACGCCGGCGCCGACCTGCGCGGGAGAGGCGGTGCCCATCCCAGGTGGCGGCTTCGCGCCGGAGTCGGAAAAAATCCCCGCATCACGGATAAAGCCCGGCGAGACGACGGATACGCCTACCCCCCGCGGGGCGAGGTCGGCTCGCAAGCCGAAGGCAAAACCGCGCAGGCCGAACTTGGTCGCGCAGTAGACCGAGCTAAGCGGACTGGCAACCTTGCCAGAGAGCGAGGAGATGAAAACGAGGTGTCCCGAGCCTCGCTCGAGCATCGCCGGGGAGAGGGTGCGCGCCATCAACATCGGGGCCTCGAGGTTGACCCGCAGGCGCCGCGTCAGCTGCTCGGGCGGAAACTCGGTCAGCCGGCCGGACCCGGGAAGGCCCGCGTTGGCCACGAGGATGTCGACATCGCCGGCTTCCTCGGCGAGCTGCTCGGCGGCGCCGGGCTCGGCCAAGTCGGCTGGTAGCACCCGGTGTCCCTCCCCGGGCAGCTCGGCGGCGAGCGCTTCCAGCGCCTCGGCCTTGCGGCCGCTGAGGATCAGCTTTACGCCCTTCGCCGCCATCGCGGCTGCGATCGCGCGGCCGAGGCCGCCGGTGGCGCCGGTGAGCAGTGCTGTGCGACCTGAAAGTTCCATCCCAGGGCTGCAAGCTAACAGCCGGCCGGTCGAGAGGATTCCGGGATGAATGTGCGAAGGGCCACAAAATGTTTGTTTTCTGTGAGCATCCGCCCGGGCGATCGGCTACACTGCCCGCCGTTCCGAACAACCGAAACGCCGAGTCCCGCAAGCCACCTGGCGACGCGGGAGCGGGGGAACCACGTTTTCGGGGCTAACCCGCCCGACATAGGGCGGGGGCGCAGGCTCCTATCAGCGCCAGCCCGACAGCTAACCCCGTAGGCCGACGAAGGAGATCGGTTTGCCTAAGAACAGTTCAAAGCTCAAGGCGGGGTTGGTCGCAATTGCGGCGCTGACGGTCCTCGCCCTCGTACCCGCAGGGGCCAGCGCCAACTGCGGTGGCGGCGGTTTGACGCCTGCCGAAGTAGATATCTGCACTCCGACGCCGAAAGCGCGACTGCTGCCGAACGGCATGCTGATCCCGCCCAAGGCGGCTCCCGCCCGGGTCAAGGCCGTTATCTCGGCCGCCAACCGGATCCGCACCAAGCCCTACGTCTGGGGCGGCGGTCACGGCCGCTGGTGGGACCGGGGCTATGACTGCTCGGGCTCGGTCAGCTACGCCCTGCACGGCGGAGCATTCCTCGAAAGCCCGCTTCCCTCGGGCCCGATGGAGCGCTGGGGCCTGGGAGGCGAAGGGCGCTGGATCACGGTCTACGCCAACCCCGGCCACGCCTACGCGGTGATCGCCGGCTACCGCTGGGACACCTCCGGCGATTCCCAGGGCACCGGCCCACGCTGGCACGAAGAACTTCGCAGCAACGCCAGCTACGTCGCCCGTCACCCAGCGGGCTTCTAAAGACCTGGAGACACTTCGGGGCAGGGGTGTCCCGTACGCCGCCTCGGCCAACTGGCCGGGGCGGCTTTGTCCTTGACCTCCTGAACTACTCGGATAACGTCAGGGTGTAGCTACTCCACCTGACATCCGTTTGGTTAGCCTCACCAAGTACTACGGCGAGGTTCGGGCGGTTGCGGGTATCGACCTGGAGATCGAGGCCGGCGAGTTCTTCACCCTGCTCGGCCCGTCTGGCTCGGGCAAGACGACGACGCTGCGCATGATCGCCGGCTTCGAGGACCAGAGCGGCGGCACGATCGAGTTGGCCGGACGGGACATGACCGGGGTCCCCCCATACGACCGAGCGGTCAACACGGTCTTCCAGGACTACGCGCTGTTTCCCCATATGACGGTCGGCGAGAACGTCGCCTACGGCCTGCGCATCGCCGGCGTCGCCAAGGCCGAGCGCGCACGCCGGCGGGACGAGGCGCTGGAGATGGTCCGCCTGCCCGGCTACGGCGAGCGCAAGCCGGCCGAGCTCTCCGGCGGACAGCGCCAGCGCGTCGCCCTGGCCCGCGCAATCGTCAACCGGCCCCGGGTCCTGCTGCTCGACGAGCCGCTCGGCGCGCTCGACCTGAAGCTGCGCGAGCAGATGCAGACCGAGCTGAAGGCGATCCAGGGCGACGTCGGCATCACCTTCGTCTACGTCACCCACGACCAGGACGAGGCGCTGACGATGAGCAACCGGATCGCCGTCTTCAACGAGGGCCGGATCGAGCAGGTCAGCTCGCCGATCGAGCTCTACGAGCAGCCCGAAACCGAGTTCGTCGCCGGCTTTGTCGGCGTCTCCAACCTGATCGAGCGCGACGGCTCGCGCTTCACGATCCGCCCGGAGAAGATCCAGTTACTCGACCCGGCGAGCGCGCCGAACGGCCTGCGGACCGAGCGCGGCCGGGTCGCCGAGGTCGCCTACGCGGGAATGGTGACTCGCTACACCGTCGCCCTCGAGGCCGGCGGAGAACTTCAACTCGTACGGCAAAACGTGGAGGGCGCCTCGACCGGGACGTCCGCCGAGCAGGGCAGGGAGGTGCTTGTGGGCTGGCGCCCGGAGCACACGGTCGCGGTCCGAGGAAAACCAATAGAGGAGGAATCCCCGTGAGGAACCAGGACGCACACCCTGTACGAGCCGCGTGGCTCGTCGTCGCCGGCTTGCTTGCCTTCATGCTGCTGATCGCCGGCTGCGGCAGCAGCAGCAACAGCAGCTCGGGCGGTGAAGAACTATCCAAGCTAGGCAAGGGAGAGGGGCAGGTGAACCTGATCTCCTGGGCCGGCTACGTCGAACCGGAATGGACCAAGCAGTTCGAACAGAAGACCGGCTGCAAGGTCAACGACAAGACCGCCGGCACCTCTGACGAAATGGTCCAGCTGATGCGCACCGGGCAGTACGACGGCGTCTCGGCCTCCGGCAACGCCTCCGCCCGCCTGGTCGATGGCGGCGACGTCGCCCCGGTCAACGTCAGCCTCGTGCCCAACTACAAGACGATCTTCAGCGACCTGAAGAACCAGCCCTACAACACGTTCGACGGCACCCCCTACGGCATCCCGCACGGCCGCGGGGCGAACCTGCTGATGTGGAACTCCGAAGACGTCAAGCCCGCCCCGACCTCCTGGGACGTCATCCTCGATCCCAAGAAGGCGGCCAAGTACAAGGGCAAGATCAGCGTCTACGACGACCCGATCTACATCGCCGACGCCGCCGTGTATCTCAAGGCGCACCAGCCGGAACTGGGGATCGAAAACCCCTACGAGCTGAACGAAGAACAGTTCGAAGCGGCGGTCAACCTACTCAAGGAACAGCGCCCCTACGTCGGCGAATACTGGGGCGAAGCCGCCAAGCAGATCCAGGCCTTCGCCAGCGGCGACAGCCAGGTCGGCACCACCTGGCAGTACCAGTACTTCGAACTGGAAGGCGCCGGCAAGCCCGTCGCGGCAAGCCCGGCGAGCCAGGGCTTCCTGCCCTCCGAGGGCGCGACCGGGTGGTCGGACACCTGGATGATCAGCTCCGAAGCCAAGCACCCGAATTGCATGTACATGTGGATGGACTGGATCGTCTCGCCGCAGGCGAACGCCGAAGTGGCCGAATTCTTCGGCGAGGCGCCGGCCCAGAGCCTGGCCTGCGAACACACCGCGGAAAAGGATTTCTGCGCCAAATACCACGCCGAAAACCCGGCCTTCTGGAAGCGCGTCTACTACTGGGAAACGCCGCTGGCCGACTGCGGCAACGGCGAAGAAGACTGCAAGAACTACAACGACTGGGTCCAGGCCTGGACCTCGATAAAGGGTTGAGCAGGCGGCTCTCAACCTTCTTCAACGGGCGCCCCCGCCTCCAGGTGGGGGCGCTCCTCGCCGGCCCGGTCGGCTGGCTGGTGATCGGCTACCTGGGCTCGCTCGCCGTCCTGCTGATCGCGGGGTTCTGGACGGTCGACCCGCTCAGCGGCGAAGTCGTCCAGAGCTTCAGCCTCGAAAACTTCGAAACGCTCCTCAACGAACCGGTCTACCGCGACATCGTCGGGCGGACGGTGCTGATCGCGGCGCTCGTCACCGTCACCGACGCCGTCCTCGCCTTCCCGATCGCCTTCTACATGGCGAAGCTGGCGAGCCGTCGCGGCAAGGCGATCCTCGTCGTCGCCGTGCTGGTACCGCTCTGGTCCAGCTACCTGGTCAAGGTGCTCTCCTGGCGGACGATGCTCTCCAGCGGCGGCGTGATCGACTGGGTGCTCGAACCGCTCGGGCTGAGTGGGCCCGGTTACGGCAATACCGCGGTCTGGCTGGTGATGAGCTACCTCTGGCTGCCGTACATGATCCTGCCGATATACGCCGGTCTGGAGCGGATCCCAAACTCGCTGATCAGCGCCTCCGAGGACCTCGGCGCGGCGCCCTTAACGACCTTTCGGCGGGTGATCCTGCCGCTCGCCTTCCCGGCGGTGATCGCCGGCTCGATCTTCACCTTCGCCCTGACTCTCGGCGACTACATCACGCCGCGCCTGGTCTCCAACAACCAGTTCATCGGCAACGTGATCTTCAACAACATCTCCAACAACCTGCCCCTCGCCTCGGCCCTCGCGCTCGTCCCGATCGTGGTGATGGTCGCCTACCTGATGGTTGCCCGCAAGCTGGGCGCCTTCGAGCACATCTAGGACGGTGAGCAGATGAGACTCTCGCGAAGATCGGCGCTCCTCCTCCGTACGGGGGTCGGCATCGGGCTCGCCTTCATCTACGTGCCGCTGATCGTGCTCGCGATCTACGCCTTCAACTCGAGCACCATCCTCGAATGGCCGCCCCCGGGCCTGACCCTCGACTGGTTCCCGAAGGCAATCGAAAACGAATTCGCCCGCGAAGCCTTCGTCACCTCGCTCAAGGCAGGCGTGGCGGCGACCGCGATCGCGATCGTGCTCGGCACGCTCGCCTCGCTGGCGGTCGCCCGGCACCGCTTCTTCGGCCGCGAGACGATCTCCTTCCTCGTCATCTTGCCGATCGCGCTGCCGGGGATCGTCACCGGTGTCGCCCTCAGTAACACCTTCACCCAGGTGCTCGGCGTCGACCTCAGCCTCTTCACCGTGATCGTCGGCCACGCCACCTTCTGCATCGTCGTCATCTACAACAACGTCGTCGCCCGCCTGCGCCGCGTCTCGACCTCCTTCGAGGAGGCATCAGCCGACCTCGGCGCGCACAGCTGGCAGACCTTTCGCTTCATCACCTTCCCCAACCTGAGGAGCGCGCTCGGCGCCGGCGCCCTGCTCGCCTTCGGCCTCTCCTTCGATGAGATCATCGTCACCACGTTCACGATCGGCGCCGGCGAAGAAACGCTGCCGATCTGGATCTTCCGCAACCTCTTCCGCCCCAACCAACTGCCGATCGTCAACGCGGTCGCGGTCATCGTCGTGCTGATCTCGATCGTCCCGGTCTACCTGGCCCACCGCCTCACCCGCGAGGAAGGCGGCGCAGCGACCGCCCGCGGCGGCGGCAAGGTAGAGGCCGAGGCGACGGCTGTTCCGTAGCGAGCCGCTCAGGCCGTGCGGAACGGGTTCTGCACACTCACCCCAGCGTAGTCCTGACCGTCGCTCAAGTCCTCGGAGAGGACGGTCTCGCAGCCCAGAGCGCGAGCTGCCTCGAGGATCGCGGCATCCCAGTAGGAGATTCGGAAACGGTGACGGGTCTCCAGCGCAGCAAGCAGCACCTTGGTCGTGATGTCCGCAACGGGGAAGCGTAAAAACGATTCGACCAGCTTTGCCGTCTGCTCATGGCCAAGTGGGTCTGGGCGGCTCGCCCTGGTTGCCTGGACATAGAACTCCTGCAGAACCTGCACCGAGAGCGCCAGGTCGTGCTCGGCCAAAATGCCGCGCGCTCGCTCCGCCTTATGGGCCTCCCCCGGGTCGCGCGACACCGCGTAGAGGAGGATGTTGGTGTCAACGAATCGCACGATCGTGGAGCTCGTCGCGGCCGAGCCGGTCAGCCCCCCGGAACTGCTCGATTTCAGCAAAGACCTGGGCTTGCAAGGTCTCTAGACGAGAGAACTCGGACTCGCACTCCTCGAGCGAACGCAGGTAGTGCGTCACCAGCGCACTGACCGAACTGCCGTCTTCAGCGGCGCGAACCCGCGCAGAGCGGTAGACATCCTCCGGAACCGAGACCGTAATATTTTTCATGCGAGACACAGTTACACAGTATCACAGCCTTCACGATCACTGGCGAGCCAGGCGCTCGGCCTCTTCGGCACCGACATAGGGCGACAGGGTCAGCTCGACCAGGTCGGGGAGCAGCGACTCGAGCTGCTCGGTGCGGCCGGCGCTGATCTCGCGCACGACCAGCGAGACGATTCCGCCGACCAACGTCTCCTCGGTCGCCTCGGGGAGCGGGTGCTCGCCGCCGTGCTCGGGCCGTCCCGCCTTGAGGATTTCCATCAGCCCCTGCATCGAGTCGCGGTGACGAGCGGCGATCTTGCCGCCCGCCGCGACCGGCTCGATCATGCAGAGGCGCGCCAGCTCGGGCTCGCCGGCGAGGAAGCGCAACATCGTCGCCAGCGCCGCGCGGACCTTCTGCGGCCACTCCTCGAAGGCCTCCGCGGCGGCGCGCATCGAGGCGGCGATGTGGTCGGCGACCATCTCATAGGCGGCGAGGAAGCAGGCTTCCTTGTCGTCGAAGTGCTCGTAGAAGGTGCGGCGGGAGACCGACGCGGCTTTGGTGATGTTGGCGACGGTGGTCGCGTTGTATCCACGCTCGGCGACGGTGTCGACCAGCGCGGTGACGATCCGCTCGCGCTGGTTCTGGACGATGAACTCGCGCGGCAGTCCATGGCGCCCGGCGGGCAGGCGCGGCGAAAGGGCTGCGGCCTCTGCCCCGTCCGCGTCTTTCGCCTTCCCCTTTGCCACGGACCGACGATACCCCAGAGGCGGGCGGCTGAGGTGTGCCTACCGCAGCGGCTGGACGAGCAGCTCGTCCTCGGCGGCGCGGGCGCCGAGGTAAGGCATCGTCGCCAGGTAGATCAGCTCGGGCAGGAACTCCTCGCCTCGTTCGATCGAGCCCGATTCGACTTTGCTGAGGATCGTGCCGTAAACGGCGCCGGCGGCGATTTCCGCCGTGCAGCGCGACATCGGCCGCCCCTCGACCTCGCCGCGACCGCCGTCGAGGAAGTCGGCGATCCGCCGCATGATCCGGTCTCGGCGCGACTGGGCACCGCCGCCGACGCCGTTGACGGAGACGACGAGGAAACGGGCCCGGGCAGAGTCCTCCTGCAGGTAACGCATCGCCGCCGTCCCCGCGGCCCAGATCCGGTCGTGCCAGGCCTCACGCCCGTTGCAAGCGGCGTCGACCCGGCTGCAGAGGTCCTCCATCGCCTCGTCGTGGAGGGCGAGGAAGCAGTCCTCGAGGTCGGCGAAACAGCGATCGAAGTGGGCCCGGCTGACCTCGGCTCGGGCGCAGACCGCCTTTATGTCGACCTCGGCGAAGCCATACCCGGCGACCATCTCCACCATCGCCGCGACGATCCTCTCGCGGGCTGGATCGCGTCCTCTGCGCGGACCGCTCACCTCATCCTGGCCCTGCTCCCCGCCCTGGTGTCCAATTCGCTTCGCCTCTCCGGCAAGTCACTGGTACGTGCACTAAGCCGCCGCCCGGGCCTGGGCCGCCTCCGCGGCGCGCGCCGCCTCGACCTCCCCGACGTAGGGCGTCAAGGTCACCTGCAGCATCTCGGGCAACAGAGCCTTGAGATCGTCGACCTGGCCGGCAATGAGACGCTGGTGGACCAGCCACATCAGACCGCCGACGATCGCGACCTCGAGTCCCTCCGGCAGCCGGCTCACGCGCGGGTTGTGCTCGCGACCCTCGCGCAGCTTTGGCGCGACGCTCTCCAGCATCCCCTGGTAGCGGGCCAGCGCCGCCCCACCGGCGGCCTGGCTCTCGACGATGCAGAGCTTCGCCCGCGCTTCCTCGGCGACGACCATCTCGAGGAAGACCTCGAGGCCGGTCGAGACCTGGTCGATCCAGGACTGTTCGGGGTCGACCAACTCGGCAAAGACCTCCGCCGCCGCGGCGACGCTCTCGTCGAAGGCCGCCAGGAAGCACTCTTCCTTGTTGGCGAAGTGCTCGTAGAAGGTGACCAGGGCCACTCTCGCCGTTTTCGCGATCAGCTCGATCGTCGTCTTCTGATAGCCGCGCTCGGCGACCAGCTCGGCGGTCGCGAGCAGCATCCGCTCGCGCTGATTCTGAGAGACGAAATCGCGTGGGATCAGGTGTCTCCCCGGAGGAAGCTTCGAGAGGCGTTCCGAGAGCGACCGCGAGTCGGCCATTCCAAGACGGTACCAAAACATATATCTGATGTCTACTTCCCTTTTCTACAGAAAACATTGCGTTCTAGGCAACCTTGTTTCTAAAAGCTGCTATACCTAGACAAAAGGCTTATGTTTTCGGATATCGACAGCGGCTCGATAATCGCCTTCCCGGGCTCGCGCGGGCGGCGGCCCCCCAGGGAGCGGATCCTGACCGCGATGCTCGTCGTCAGCGGCGAGTTGGACTTCGAGCGGGTCGCCGTCCGGCACGTGATCGAACGCGCGCAGACCAGCCGCGCGACCTTCTACAAGCACTTCATCGATCGCGAGGACTGCTTCGCGCAGGCCTACGGCGACACCGGCGAGTGGGTCTACCGGCGCATGATCGGCGCCGCCAAGCGCCAGCCCTCCTGGCGCGAGGGCCTGCGCGCGGCGCTGGCCGAGCTGCTCGAGTTCTGCGCCAACCAGCCGGCGATCGCCAAGGCGCTGGTGGTCGAGGTGCACGCGGCGGGCGAGCGCTCGCTCGCCCAGCGGCGCGATTTGATGGAGCGCCTCTCCCGCGCACTGGACAGCGCGCGCCGCGAGAATCCCTCTCGCCATGCTCCACCTCCTATTACGTCTGACTTCATTGTAGGGGCTATCGACACGCTCTTGGCGGCCAAATTGCTCGACGGCGATGCGGCGCGGGCGCCGGAGATGCTGCCAGGCCTGCTCCATTTCGTCGTCATGCAGTTCCTCGGCGAGAGCGCCGCCTGGGAAGAGATGACCGCCGCCCCGCTGGCCACGTGGCAGGCCCGCCGCGAAGCGGCGGCGCAGGGATCGCCGGAGCGATAGCGCCTTCCCGCTCTCAGAGCGGGATGTTGCCGTGCTTGCGCTTCGGCTGCTCGACCCGCTTGGACTGCAGCATGCGCAGCGCCTTGATCAGCTTGGGGCGCGTCTGGCGCGGCTCGATCACATCGTCGATGTAGCCGCGCTCCGCCGCCGAGTAGGGGTTGGCGAAGTGGGCTTTGTAGTCGTCGATCAGCTTCTGGCGGCGCTCGTCGGGGGTCGGCGAGGAGGCGATGTCTTTGCGGTAGATGATGTTGACCGCGCCCTCCGGGCCCATCACCGCGACCTCGGCGGTCGGCCAGGCGACGTTGTAGTCGGCCAGCATGTGCTTCGAGTTCATCACGTCGTAGGCGCCGCCGTAGGCCTTGCGGGTGACGACGGTGAGCTTCGGCACGGTCGCCTCGGTGAAGGCGTAGAGCAGCTTGGCGCCGTGGCGGATGATCCCGTTCCACTCCTGGTCGGTGCCGGGCAGGAAGCCGGGAACATCGGTGAAGGTGACAATCGGGACGTTATAGGCGTCGCAGGTGCGGACGAAGCGGGCCGCCTTCTCGGAGGCCTCGATGTCGAGCACGCCGGCCAGGAAGGCGGGCTGGTTGCCGACGATGCCGATCGGGAAGCCGTCGAGCCGCGAGAAGCCGCAGACGATGTTCTTGGCGAAGTGCTCGTGGACCTCGAAGAATTCCTCATCGTCGACGATGCGGGAGATCACCTCGCGCATGTCGTAGGGCTTGGAGGAATCGTCGGGGACGAGCGTGTCGAGCTCCTCGTCTTCGCGCTCCGGGTCGTCGGAGGGAGCGAAGCGCGGCGGCGCCTCGAGGTTGTTCGAGGGCAGGAAGCCGAGCAGGTAGCGCACGTCCTCGAGGCAGCTCTCCTCGTCCTCGGCCGCGAAGTGGGCGACGCCCGACTTGGAGTTGTGGCTCATCGCACCGCCGAGCTCCTCGAACTCGACTTCCTCGCCGGTCACCGTCTTGATCACTTCCGGGCCGGTGATGAACATGTGCGAGGTCTCTTTGACCATGAAGATGAAGTCGGTCATCGCCGGCGAGTAGACGGCGCCGCCGGCGCAGGGACCCATGATCACGCTGATCTGCGGGATCACCCCCGAGCACTGGACGTTGCGGACGAAGACGTCGCCGTAGGCGCCGAGGCTGACGACGCCCTCCTGGATCCGCGCGCCGCCGGAATCGTTGATGCCGACCACCGGCGCGCCGACCTGGGCGGCAAGGTCCATCACCTTGCACATCTTCTCCGCCATCACCTCGCCGAGGCTGCCCCCGAATACCGTGAAGTCCTGGGAGAAGACGAAGACGGTGCGACCGTCGATCGTGCCGTGGCCGGTGACCACGGCATCGCCCCAGGGACGCCGTTTCTGCATCTCGAAGTCGTAGGTGCGGTGGCGGACGAAGGTGTCGAGCTCCTCGAAGGAGCCGGGATCGAGCAGCTTCTCGATCCGCTCGCGGGCGGTCAGCTTGCCCTTCGAGTGCTGCTTCTCCACCGCCTCTTCAGAGGCGGAGTTGACCGCCGCCTCGCGCAGCTCGCGCAGGTAGGAGAGCTTCTCCTCGTGGGTGACCGGATTTCTCTCGCGCATCGGGCGCGAGAGTCTATGAGAAGGGCTTCTTCCGCGGCTCGGCGAGGCGATCGAGGAAGCGCTCCAGGTCCGCCTCTTCGAGGCGGGTCCCGTCCTCGGCCCGCAGCGCGACCCGCGTGCCGAAGCCCTTCTCGGCCATCGTCACCTCGACGCCCTCCACCTCGGCGACCAGCTCGGCCAACTCCGGCTCGGACTTCATCAGCGTCCTGGCTGCCTCGATCATTGGGGCCGCTTCAACCGCGGCGACCGGGTTCCTCCCCACGCATGGACGCTTGTAGCCCCTGTGGGGGGCAAAAGCGTCCGACATTCTCATTTTCGCTTTAAGGACTGGCATAGGATGAGCGCCGGCGCCGATGCACCCGATCTCCTACTTCCAGGCACTGGTACTCGGTCTGCTCCAGGGCATCGCCGAGCCCTTCCCGATCTCCAGCCTCGGCCACGGCGTGATCGCGCCCAGCATCTTCGGCTGGAACATCCACCAGAACGACGACTTCTTCCTCGCCTTCCTCGTCGCCACGCACTGCGCCACCGCGATCGTCCTCTTCTTCCTCTTCCTCGACGACTGGAAGCGGATCTTCCGCGGGATAGGCCGTTCGCTGCGCGACCGCCAGATCGGGACGGGAGACAATGACGCCCGGCTGGGTTGGCTGCTCGTCGCCGGAACGATTCCGGCCGGGATCGTCGGCCTGGCGCTCGAGCATCCATTGCGCACCCTCTTCGCCTCCGCCTCCACCGCGGCGGCCTTCCTGATCCTCAACGGCGTCCTGCTGCTCGTCTTCGAGCGCTTCCGCCGCCGCCCGCCGGCGCCAGACGACTACAAAGGCGACTCCGACAGCCGCATCGCCAAGCTGACCTGGAAGCAGGCGTTCGGGATCGGCACCGCGCAGGCGGCGGCTCTTGTCCCCGGCATCTCGCGCTCGGGGATCACGATGGGCGGCGGGCTGCTGTTCGGCCTCTCCAACGAGGACGCGGCCCGCTACGCCTTCCTGCTCGCGACGCCGATCATCGGCGCCGCCGGCGTGTTGAAGCTGCCCGAGCTGATGGGCCACGCCGGCGACGGTGTGCGCGGCCCGGCGCTGGTCGGCGCCCTGGCGGCAGCGCTGACCACCTACATCGCGGTCAAGTTCCTGCTGCGCTTCTTCGAGACCAACCGCCTGACGCCGTTCGGCATCTACTGCATCGTCGCCGGCGTGATCTACTCGCTGATCATCGCCTTCTGAGCGGAGAATGAAGAATTGTGGCCCCTATGACGGCCACAATCCTTCACTCAGCTCGATAACACGTCCGCGACCGATCGGAACTCGGCGCAAACCGCGCTACGCTGGCTGTTCGACACCTTCGATCGGGGAGAACCAGATGAGACGAGTCGCAAAGCTGTTGTTGGGACCGGGAGTCATCGCGCTCCTCGTGGTCGGACTGATCGTCGTACCGGGAGCCGGTGCGGCAAGCGCCGGCAAGTCGAACTGCAAGAGCGCGAGCAATATCGAGGCGATCATCGATGACTCGGGCTCGATGGACATCACCGACCCGAACAAGCTCCGCGTGCAGGGGATGAGCCTGCTGATCGACGATCTCGCGCCGAGCACGCAGCTCGGTGCGGTCGAGTTCGGGTCCGGGATCGACGCGCCCCCGATCATCACGATTCCCGCCGCCAGCACCGTTTTCCCACCCGAGGCGGTCGGGCCCAACGCCAGCGCGATGCGGAGCGCCCTCGACGCCGCGATCAAAGCCGACAACGGCGCCACCGACTACAACGGCGCCTTCGCCAAGTCCGACGCCGACAACCCGGGCGCCGACGCGCGGGTCTTCCTCACCGACGGCGGACACGACATCGGCACCTACAACGAAGGGCACCTGACCCACAAGGTGCCGACCTACGTGATCGGCTTCGGCGCGGGGATCGCGCCTGGACCGGACCAGGCGCGGCTGAAAAAAATCGCCAAGGACACCCACGGCAAGTACTTCCCGGTGGCAGACACCAACGAACTGCAGGCGGCGATGAACAGCATCGGCGCGGCGCTCACCTGCCAGACCCCTCCGCGCCAGTTCACCGACCTGCTCAAGCAGGGTCAGAGCAAAGTTCACAAGATCACCGTCGGCGCGGCGACCAAGACGCTCCAGATCACCCTGACCTGGGCGAGCCCGCTCGACAGGTTCAAGCTCAACGGCCTGGCCCTGATCGGCAAACGGGGACTGCTCGCGGTCGCCTCCCGCAAACCGGGGAAACTGAAGGTGACGAAGACGGCGAGCTCGACCTTCGCCATCGTCAAAATCTCCGGCCTGCGCAAAGGGACGCTGCGCTTCAAGGTCAAGGCCGCCAAGGTCGCCTCCGGCGCGCCGAAAGCGACCCTGACGACGCAGGTAGGCCAGAGCACGCACAAATAGCCGCCGACGGGCCTAAAACCGGCCTATACGGCCGGTTTTAGGCCCGTCGGCCGGGTTTAGCTTGTGGGCGATGCCGGCGGCGAGGATCACGTCGTCGATCTCGCGCGGCTCGCTTGGCCCTCTGCCTCTACGACGAACGAGCAAGCTCATAATCGACACGCATCGTGCCGATAAGAGAAGTGCTGCTACGGTCTTATATGTCGGGTCTGGCCCACTGCCACCCGAGAGGTTCCGTTCCCTCCGTGCGCTGTCTTTGCGTTTAGGGGTTGCTGGATCTCCCCTATTCGCTCAAAAAGGAGCTCACAAAATCATGTCGTTCGCCGATCTCGGCGTATCTAAGAACGTCGTGCGCGCGCTTTCGCAGCGCGGCATCGACCAACCCTTCCCCGTCCAGCAGATGGTCATCCGCGACGCGCTCGCCGGTCATGACCTGCTGGTCCAATCCCCAACCGGGTCCGGCAAGACCCTCGCCTTCGGCGTCCCGCTGGTCGACAGCGTCGAGCCCGGAGCGAAGCACCTCTCGGCGCTCGTCCTTGCCCCGACCCGCGAGCTGGCGAGCCAGATCGTCGACGAGCTGTCCTCGGTCGCCAAGGCGCGCCAACTGCGCATCGCCGCCGTCTACGGCGGCGTCGGCTTCGGCCCGCAGAGCGCCGCGGCGAAGCGCGCCGACATCGTCGTCGCCACGCCCGGCCGGCTCGAGGACCTGATCCAGCGCGGCACGCTCTCGCTGCGCCAGGTCCGCGTCCTCGTCCTCGACGAGGCCGACCGGATGCTCGACATGGGCTTCAAGCCCGCCGTCGACCGGATCGTCGGCCAGACGCCGAAGGAGCGCCAGACGCTCTTCTTCTCGGCGACGCTCGAGGGCGCAACCGGCAAGATCGCCGCCGCCTACACGCGCGACCCGCGGCGTCACACCAAGGCCGCCAGCAAGGCTGACAAGGCCGACATCGAGCACCGCTTCCTCGCCGTCGACTCCCAAAGCGCCAAGCTCGACCGGTTGGTCGAGCACCTGCGCGGCGAGGAGGGCGGGCGCACGCTCGTCTTCGTCCGCACCAAGCGCGGCGCCGACCGGCTCGTCAAGCGCCTGCGCAAACACCAGGTGGAGGCGGCCGCGATGCACGGCGACAAAAGCCAGGGCCAGCGCGAACGCGCCCTCGCCCGCTTCGAGAGGGGCGACGTCGACGCGCTGATCGCGACCGATGTCGCCGCGCGCGGGATCGACGTCGACGGGATCACACAGGTCGTCAACTTCGACGCCCCCGGTGACCGCGACTCCTACACGCACCGGGTCGGCCGCACCGGCCGCGCCGGCGCGCGCGGCACCGGGATCAGCTTCGTCCTCGCCGACCAGGCAGCCGAGGTGCGACAGATGGCCGTCGCACTCGGCCTCGTCCAGGAGTTCGACCAGGGACACGGACACGTCCCACGGCCCGCATCGCAAGCGGGTCAGCGGCAAGGGCAACGTCCTTCGGGGCGCCCGCGCCGCCGCCGTCGTCGCCCCAAGGCGAAGGCGGCGCGATGACCGCTGCCGCCCCCACTGCCGCCAAGTGGACCTGCGACCGCTGCGGCGTCTCCGTCAGCCAGCTCGACGGGGCAGTGGTGCCACTGCCCGCAACCTGGACCACAGCCTCCGACGGCAACTTCTGCCTCAGCTGCAGGCGGGAGCGGGCCGGAGAGGCGGCGCTCGATGCGGCGCCGGCTGACTGCAACAACGACACGCGCGTCAAGGTGCGCCGGGCCGGCCTGCTCGAGTTCGAGGTGCGTCGCGCTCCCGATCGGGCCGACAACGCGATCGCCAAAGCGTGCCATACCTCAGCGTCCGCGGTTGCGCGGGCGCGCGACGCCGTCGGGCAGCGGTAGGTCGGAGACCTCATGCAGGCCGGCATCGCACTCGCACTTGTCGCCGCGCTGATGACCAACCTCGCCTCGCTGCTCAAGCACCGAGGCTGTCACCACACCACGCCGGTTCGCTTGCGGCGGCCGCTTCAGAGCATCCGCGCGCTGGCCGGCTCGCGCTGGTTCGCGGCCGGCTGGGGCCTCGCCGGGATCGCCTGGTTGATCCACGTCGCGGCGCTCTCGATGGCGCCGATCTCCCTCGTGCAGGCGGTGCTCGCCGGCGGCGCGGTGCTGCTGGCGGTGATGTCGCAGCGACTCTTCGGCGACCCGGTCGAGCGGCGGCAATGGCTGGCCCTGATCCTCGGCGGCGGCGGGCTCGCCCTGCTCGCCGTCACCGTGCCGCAACTGCACGGCAGCCACTCTGAATTTTCGGTCGGGGCGATCCTTGGCTTCGAGGGTGGGCTGGCACTGCTCGCCAGCGGCCTGGCCCTCGGCCATCGCTCCCAACGCCTCGCCCAACGCCACGGGGTCCTCCTCGCCGCCCTGGCGGGGACGCTGATCGCCTTCGCCGGGATTGCCGTCAAGGGGCTGCTCGGCGTCGGTGGGGTCTCGATCGCCCTGATCGCACCCTGGGTCGCGCTGATCGTCGTCTGCGGCATCCTGGCTCAGTACACGACGATCGCCGCCCTGCAGAGAGGTCAGGCGATCGAGGCTATCGGCCTCATCGGCCTGGTCGCCAACGCGAGCCAGATCGCCGGCGGCGTACTCGTCTTCGGCGACCCCCTCTCCGCCAACCCCCTCGGCATTGCCTTACAGACGACCGCCTTCGCGATGGTCTGCGCCTCCGCCCTGCTGCTGCCCTCGCGCGCGGGCCGCCGGCTGGCAGTGGCCTGAATTTCGCCGAACCCGCGTGGCAGGCGCTGACACGAAGAGGCCGGGGCGGCTGGGCGGTCGAGATCGTGGTTTTCCATCGATAGGCGAGAAACCACGGGGCGCTATCTTCGTCCGATGCCGTCTTCCTCATGGCCAGCCGTCTCCTACGAGGACTGGACGGCGACCTGCGACACGCTTCACGCCCACACCCAGGTGCTTGGCAAGCTCGCGGCCGAACTGGCGCCGGCCGAGCCGCAGTTGCAGCACGCGGCGCTGCGCCTGACCGCGCGGGGGTGGGAGACGGCGCCGTTGCCGGCGCCGGACGGCTCCGGGGCGCTGGTCGTGGCGCTCGACCTGCACAGCCACGAGGCGCGAATCGAGCACAGCGACGGGCGCGCGCGGCGCATCCCGCTCACGCCGCACCGAGCGGTGGGCGAGGTGACCCGGGGGCTGCTCGCCGCCGTCGCCGAGCTCGCCGGCCCTGTCGCAATCGACCCGACCCCGCAGGAGGTCGCCTGGACGGTCGCACTCGACCAGGACACCGAACACGCCACCTACGAGCCCGCGCAGGTCGGCGCCTACTTCGCCGCCGCCACCCAAGCGGCCCAGGTTCTCGCTGCCTTCCGCGCCCCCTACCGCGGCCGCTCGACGCCGGTCAACGCCTGGTGGGGCTCCTTCGACCTCGCCGTCGGTCTCTTCTCCGGCCTCCCCGCCGAGCCACCCTCGAACGACTTCATCATGCGCAACTCGATGGACTCCCAGGAGGTCGCGCTCGGCTGGTGGCCGGGCGACGAGCGCTACGGCAAGGCCGCCTTCTACGCCTACGCGCACCCCGCGCCGGACGGGTTCAAGGGCGCCGCGCTCGACCCCGAGGACGCCCGTTGGGACGACAACCTCGGCGAGTACGTGCTCGACTGGGACGACGTGCGTGCCGCGCCCGACCCCCACGCCTACGCGCTGGAATTCGCCCGCTCGGCCTTTCGCCACGCCTGCCTGGTCTGCGGCTGGGACGAGGCGCTCGCCGCCAGTGCCGAGGGCACCCCTCCGCCGGTGGCCTGACGCGCCCAATTAGGTCAGAATCCTCAACCGATCTCTGTTCTCCAGACAGATCCCCAGAAAGGCGAGACGATGGCGACGATCACCGAGCGCGAGGCAGGTCAGATCGAGGCGGCGAACGCGGGTGGCCGTACCCCGGTCGTGTTCATCCACGGGCTCTGGCTGCTGGCAAGCAGCTGGGAGCGCTGGGCGGCCCTCTTCGAGCAGGCGGGCTACGCGCCGGTCGCAGCCGACTGGCCCGACGACCCGGCGACGGTCGAGCAGGCGCGGGCGAATCCCCAGGCCTTCGCCGGCAAGTCGGTCGGCCAGGTCGCCGACCACATGGCCGAGGTGATCGCGGCTCTGAATAAGAAGCCCGCTGTGATCGGCCACTCCTTCGGCGGGCTGATCGCGCAGAACGTCGCCGGGCGCGGCCTCGCCGCCGCATCCGTGGCGATCGACCCGGCGCCGTTTCGCGGCGTGCTGCCGCTGCCGCTCGCCGCGATCCGCGCGACCCTGCCGGTGACGAAGAATCCGCTCAACCGCGGCCGCGCCGTGACTCTGAACCTCAACCAGTTCCGCTACGGCTGGGCCAACGCGGTCGATGAGGCGGAGGCAAGGCAGCTCTACGACCAGTTTCACGTCGCCGCGCCCGGGCTGCCGATCTTCCAGGCGGCGCTGGCGAACTTCAACCCCGGCGCCGCGACCAAGGTCGACACGGGCAACCCCGAGCGAGGCCCGCTGCTGATCTTCACGGGCGAAAAGGACCACGCGGTGCCGCCCGCGATGAGCAACGCCGCTTACAAGAAGCAGCGGCGCAACGCCGGGGTGACCGAGCTCGCCGAGATGCCCAACCGCGGCCACTCGCTGACGATCGACAACGGCTGGCGCGAGGTCGCCGACCGCGCCCTGGAGTTCGCCAAACGCTTCGCCTAGATAATCAGCTTTACCTGAGTATCCTTAGCGCCTAGTGGCACGAACCACCTTCATCACCCTGGGGCCGACCGGCACCTGCCACGAGCGGGCGGTGCGGCGCTACGCGGAGTTCCAGGGAATCGAGGACTACGGGATCGAGCTGATCACGGACTTCTTCGTCGGCCTGGAGATGCTGCGAGAGACCCCCGGCGCCTTCCTCGTCCAGTGCAGCGCCCACCCCAAAGTCCACGAGATCACCGAGAAGTACTGGACCGAGGTCTGGGTCGTCGACACCTTCATCTTCCCGACCAAGCACCTCGTTCTGCTCAGCCGCAAGGAGGTCGAGAAACCGCGCTCGCTGGGGATCGTGCCGGCGACCAAGGGCTACGTCGACCTGTCACAGTGGGAGGAGGTGATCGACGTCGCCTCAAAGCCGATCGTCGCCGAGGAGCTGCTCGCCGGTCGCTACGACTCCGGCCTGACCCACATGGAGCACGTCACCGAGCACGCGGACGAGCTGCGGCTCGACCTCGACATCGGCGAAATCGACACCACCTGGGTCGTCTACGGCAAGCAGAAGCGCTTCCGGGGCGAGGTGATCGGCATCCCCTCGGCGGAGCTCTTCCGCCAGCCACAGCCCGCCTGAGCGGGGAGGCGCGCTTGCCGATGTCACACGAGGGGCCCCTCGATCGTCTCCTTGATGAAGACTTGACGGCAAGCTCTCGACGGAGGTGGTCGCGCGGTGAAGATCGCTGTGGTTGGTGGCACGGGAACGCTCGGCGCCAGGCTCGTCGCCGAGCTTGCCCGCCGAGGGCACGAGGTGCTGGCGCTGAGCCGTAACGCCGGCGGGCCCATGCCGGCGGGGGTCGCGCACCGAAGCGTTGACCTGACCGGCGGCGACGGGCTCGGCGAGGCGCTCGCCGGCGTCGACGTCGTGGTCGACTGCTCGAACGAGAGCCCGCGCGGGGCGGGGGCCGTGCTGGTCGAGGGAACGGAGCGCCTGCTGCGCGCCGGCGCGGCCGCCGGCGTCCGCCACCACGTCGGCGTGTCGATCGTCGGCTGCGACCGCGTGCCGACGGCCTACTACGGGGTCAAGGTCGAACAGGAGGAGGCGATCGCCGCCGGCGAGGTGCCCTGGAGCCTGCTGCGGGCGACGCAGTTCCACACCCTGATCGCCTGGGCCTTCGGACAGGCCGGTCGTTTCGGCGTCGTCCCGAGCGGCAGCGCGCGCCTGCAGCCGGTCGACCCGGCGATCGTCGCGACGCGACTGGCGGAGGTGGCCCTCGACAACCCGGCCGGCCGCGTCGATGACGTCGCCGGACCGCGGGTGCGGACCCTGAGCGAGCTGGCCGCGGCCTGGCGGCGGGCGGGGCACCGCGCGCTCCCCGTGCGGATCCCGATGCTCGGCCGCATCGGCCGGCCGCTCCAGGAAGGCGCGCTCTGCGATCCCAGGGCCGCCGTCGGCGGCCCTGACTTCGAGGAGTGGCTCGCGGATGGATGAGCTCGCGGCGTCGTTCGAGCGGCTGCGACCGCAGCTGCTGCGGGTTTCCTACGGAACGCTCGGCAGTCTCTCCGAAGCCGAGGAAATCGTGCAGGAGGCCTGGCTGCGCCTCGAGCGGGCCGACGCAGGCGAGATAGAGAACCTGCGCGCCTGGCTGACCACGGTAGTCGCCCGCCTCTCGCTCGACGCGCTGCAGGCCGCCCGGCGCCAGCGCGAGGACTACGTCGGGCAGTGGCTGCCCGAGCCGCTGGTCGAGGATCTCGGCGCCGAGCCGCCCGCCGAGCGGGTCAGCCTCGACGAGTCGGTGGCGACGGCGCTGCTGGTCGTGCTCGAGCGGCTCTCGCCGGCCGAACGCGTCGCCTTTCTCCTCCACGACATCTTCGCCATGCCCTTCGACCAGGTCGCCGAGGCCGTCGGCCGTTCGCCCGCCGCCGTTCGCCAGCTCGCCGTGCGGGCGCGGCGCCATGTCGAGGCGGAGCGGCCGCGCTTCCCCGCCTCCCCCGAGGAGCACCAGCGGATCGTCGTCGCCTTCGTCGAAGCCTGCGGGATGGGCGACCTCAAGCGGCTGATGGAGGTGCTCGACTCGGACGTCGTCTTCCGCTCGGACGGCGGCGGCCATGTCCCCTCTGCCCGCTTTCCGCTCGAAGGCGCCGACCGCGTGGCGCGCGCCCTGCTGTCGCTCGAACGCAAGCGGCAGCGCGCCGGCCACGAGATGAGGGGGGCGCCCGGGATGGTCAACGGCCAGCTCGGATTCGTCTACTACGAAGGAGAGAATCTCAACGTGCTCTCGTTCACGATCGACAACGGCCGCATCGTCGCCCTCGACGTCGTCCGCAACCCCGACAAGCTGCGCCACGTGCAGCTGCCCGCCCGGTGAGATCGCCGAACGCCGCCAGGGGCGCGCTGGCGATCCTGCTGCTCTCGGCGGCCTCGATCGGCCTCGTCGCGACGCTGGCGCCGCACGCCTTCTACGACGACTTCCCCTTTCTGCGCCACTGGGTCGACCTGCTCCCCCCCTACAACGAGCACCTGGTCACCGACGTCGGCGGCCTCTACCTCGGCTTCACCGTGCTCTTCGCCTGGGCGGCCTGGACGCTGCAACCGACCCTCGTCCGCGCCGCCTGCACGGCCTGGCTGCTCGCCGCCACCCTCCACCTCGGCTTCCACGCCACCCACCTCGACAACTTCGACACCGGCGACGCGATCGCCGAGCTCGCCTCGCTCGCCTTCCTCCTGGTCCCCGCCGCGCTGGCGATCTGGGCGGTCGGGCCGGCGCGTCAGGCGACGCTGTAGAGATCCCACTCGTCGGGGACGCCCTTGAGGGTGTGGCGACCGGCGGGCGCGAACTCGACGCCGGAGCCGGCGGCGAGGTCGCGCACCGTGCGCGAGGCGAGCACCTGCCGCCCTCCGGCCAGGGCCGCGATCCGGGCGGCGACGTGTACCGCGATCCCGCCGATGTCGTCGCCGATCAGCTCGACCTCGCCGGTGTGCAGGCCCGCCCGCACCTCGATCCCCAGCCCGGGCATCTCATCCGCGATCTCCCGGGCGCACTGGGCGGCCCGGGTGGGCCCGTCGAAGACGGCGAGGAAGCCGTCCCCCGTCGTCTTCACCTCGCGGCCGCCGAAGCGCCCGAGGCTGTCGCGGACCAGGTTCTGGTGCTCCCCGAGCAGGTCGCGCCAGCGGCGGTCGCCGATCTCGGCGGCGAGCCGGGTCGAGTCGACGATGTCGGTGAAGAGAACCGTGGCGAGCACCCGCTCGGGGGCCGGCCCGGGGCGGACGCCGGTGAGGAACTCCTCGATCGCCGCGAGCGCGGCGTCGCTGTCGCCGACCCAGGGGAAGTGGTCCTCGCCCTCGAGCTCAGCGTAGCGGCTGCCCTCAATCCGCTCGGCGAGCCAGTGGGCGGCGCGGTAGTTGACGGCGCGGTCCTGGCGGCGGTGCAGAACCAGGGTGGGCGCCTGGATCAGCGGCAGCGTCTCGCGCACGTCGGTGTCGAGGAACATCTCGA
Source organism: uncultured Solirubrobacterales bacterium (assembly GCA_963837695.1). Classification (GTDB taxonomy): domain Bacteria; phylum Actinomycetota; class Thermoleophilia; order Solirubrobacterales; family 70-9; genus VRUE01. The sequence continues at coordinate 551,790 of CAWINZ010000005.1, forward strand.
CCAGCTGCCCGACCCGCATCGGGCTCGCCGCCTGGCGCTCAAGGCGGGCCTGGAACTCACGCGCGCGGGGGTCGGCAGCCAGGCTCGGCGAGAAGATGTCGATCGTCGCGCCCTGGCCCCAGAGCGGCGCGACCAGCTCGGCCTGCGCCTCCAGCACGGCCTCCCGCTCCGGCGCCCAGGGGTAGTCGGGCGCGGCGGTCGAGCGCGCCATTGCCCCCCACAGCACCAGCGCCGAGGTGCGCTCGGGGTAGGTGGCGGCGAAGAGCATGCACATCGTCGCCCCCTCCGACATGCCGAGCAGCGCCGCGCGCTCTGAGCCGGCGGCGTCCATCACGGCGCGGACGTCGTCCATCCGCTGCTCGAGCGTCGCCGGGCGGGCCACCGGATCGGAGAGCCCGACCCCGCGGCGATCGAAGACCAGCACCCGGGCGAAGGAGCCGAGGCGGCTGAGGAAGCGGGACAGCAGCGGGCTTTCCCACATCAGGTCGAGGTGGGAGAGGAAGGGGAAGGCGAGGACCAGGTCGAGCTCGCCCTCGCCGAACACCTGGTAGGCGATGCCGACCTCCCCGCTGCGCGCGTATCGGGTTTCCGGTGGCATCCCGCCGCTCACAGTACCTCGGTAGCTTCAGCGTTCAATCCTCGAACCTGGAGTGGCGATGGCGGACGACAACCGAGAGCGAGCCGGAATCGAAGTCGAAGGGCTGGTCCGCGAGTTCAAGAACGGGCCGCGCGCCGTCGACGGGATCGACCTGCGCGTCGCGCCGGGCGAGATCTACGGCTTCCTCGGGCCCAACGGGGCCGGCAAGTCGACCACGGTGCTGATGCTGACGACGCTGCTGCCGCCGACGGCGGGAACTGCGCGCGTCGCTGGCTTCGACATCGCCCGCGAAGGACCGAGGGTCCGCGGCGCGATCGGCGCCGCCCTGCAGGAGGCGGCACTCGACCCGCTGCTGACCGGCAGCGAGCACATGCGCCTGCAGACCGCTCTGCACGGCCTGGGCAAGGCCGAGCGGGTCGAGCGGGGACGCGAGCTGCTCGCCCGGGTCGGCCTCTCCGAGGCGGCCGACCGCAAGGTAGGCGGCTACTCGGGCGGGATGAAAAGGCGGCTCGACCTGGCGCTGGCGCTGGTCCACCGGCCGCGCATCCTCTTCCTCGACGAGCCGACCACCGGCCTCGACATCCAGAGCCGCACCGCGCTCTGGGACGAGGTGGCGCGGCTCGCCGCCAAGGACGGCGTCACCGTCTTCCTCACGACGCAGTACCTCGAGGAGGCCGACGCGCTCGCCAACCGGGTCGGGATCATCGACCATGGCCAGATCGTCGCCGAGGGCACGCCGGCCGAGCTCAAGGCCGAGATCGGCCGGCCCACCGTCGAGGCGGTGCCGCGCGACCCGGGGGATCAGGGGCGGGTGGAGCGGGCACTGCAGCCGTTCGGCGAGCGCTGCGGCGCCACGCACCGTGGCGGCGCCTCGGTGCTGCTCGCGGGCGGCGAGTCGCAGCTCGCCGATGTCGTCCGCGCCCTCGACGCCGAGGGGATCGCGATCGAGCAGCTGCAGCTGCACGCGCCCTCGCTCGACGACGTCTTCCTCGCCAAGACGGGGCGCTCGCTGGAGGGCGCCGGCGAGGAGGAGAGCGAGCCGGGCAGCGAGGAAATGGAGGCGGTGCAAACGTGAACAGCGGCCTGCGCACCCAGGTCGGCCAGCTCGCCCGCCGCTCGGTGCTGCGCACGCTGCGCCAGCCGGCGCAGATCGTGCCGTCGCTGATCTTTCCCCTCTTCCTGCTCGCGGTCAACTCGGGCGGGCTCAAAGACGCGACCAACCTGCCGGGCTTCCCGACCGACTCCTACCTCACCTTCGCCCTCGCCGTGCCGTTCATGCAGGGGGCGCTGTTCTCGGTGATGAACGCCGGCACCGACCTCGCCCGCGACATCGAGACGGGATTCCTCAACCGCCTGGCGCTGACTCCCCTGCGCGGTGCGGCGTTGCTCAGCGGGCTGCTCGCCGGCGCCGTCGTCCTCGGCGTAGTCCAGGCCGGTGTCTACCTCTCGGTCGGGTTGATCGCCGGGGCCGAACTCGCCGCGGGCTTCGGCGGGGCGCTGATGATCGTCGCCCTCTCGGTCTCGATCACCGTCGCCTTCGGCTCGATCGGCCTCTTCGCCGCGCTGCGCAGCGGCTCGGGCGAGGCGGTCCAAGGCCTCTTCCCGGTCTTCTTCGTCTTTCTCTTCCTCTCGACGATGGCGCTGCCGCTCAACCTGTTGCAGACCGAGTGGTTCCACACCGTCGCCAGCGTCAACCCGGTCTCCTACCTGCTGCAGGCGTTCCGCTCGCTGTTGATCGAAGGCTGGAACGTCGGCGACCTGGCGCTCGGCTTCGGGATCGCGGCGGCGATCCTCGCCGTCGGTATGTTCGCCGCCTCGGCCGCCCTGAAGACGAGGCTGGTGAGGACGTGACCGCCAAGATCGCCCGCGCCGTCGCCTGGCGCAGCATCCACAACTTCCTCACCAACCCGGCCTTCCTGGTGCCCGGGATCGTCTTCCCGCTCTTCTTTTTCACCGCCTTCGCCGGTGGCCTCTCGGCGATCTCCAGCGCCCCCGGCTTCGACTTCGAAGGCGGCTACACCGCCTTCCAGTTCGTCTTCGTCCTGCTCCAGTCCGCTGCCTTCGGCGGCGTCTTCACCGGCTTCGGGATCGCCCGCGACTTCGAGACCGGCTTCGCCCGCCGCTACCTCCTGGCGGCGACCGACCGGCGCGGGATCGTCATCGGCTACATGATGGCGGCGCTCGTGCGGGCGCTGATCACCTGGACGATCCTGACCACGGTCGCGCTGGTCGCCGGGATGGAGGTCGGCGGCAGCGCGGCGGAAATCTTCGGCCTCTACGGCCTCGCGGTCCTGGTCAACCTGGCGGCGACGCTGTGGGCGGCGGGAGTGGCGATGCGGGTGCGTTCGATCCAGGGCGGGCCGCTGATGCAGTTCCCGACCTTCCTCGTCCTCTTCCTCGCCCCCGTCTACGTGCCGCTCAGCCTGCTCAGCGGCTGGATCCACACCGTCGCCTCGCTCAACCCGGTCACCGCCCTGCTCGAGGCAGGGCGCGGCTTTATCTCCGGCGACCCGACCGTGGTCGCACTCGCCTTCGCGGTAGCCATCGCCCTGCCGTTCCTCTTTGGCCTCTGGGCGCGCGGCGGCCTCAAGCGAGCCGAAGCCGCCGGCTGACCCCCCGCTCGGCTGTCCTAGGAGGAGCCCTGGACGAGGCCGATCAGGTTGCCCTCCGGGTCCTTGAGCTGACCCAGCACCATTTCGCCCATGATCGTCTCCGGGCCCATGATCCGGGTGCCGCCGAGGCTCTCGGCCTTCTGCAGCGCCTCCTCGACGTCGGGCACGGCGACGTAGAAGGTGACATGGCCCTCGTAGCCGTCAGGGCCGCCGGCGATGCCGCCGCCAATGCTGCCCATGCTCGATGGGTTGTCCTCGCCTTTGACGATCCCGTACTTCATCGCGTTGTCGGCGTCGACACCCCACCCGAACAGCTCCGAGTAGTAGCTCTGCAGCTTCTCCCCGTCCTTACCGATGACCTCAAAATGCACGACCGGCTGTCCCATATCTCTCCTTGGAGGGACGAGTGGTCAGTTGACCCCCGGATGGGGGGGCAAAGGGTTCACTCGTCTGGTTTCAAAGCTCTAACTTGCCTCCGAGTAAGCCGGCTCGCGGGCGCTGCCGTGCTCTTCCTCGCCCGCCATGCCTGCGGCCATCGCCGCCGGATCGGGCAGCGGTTCGGAGCGCAACACGAAGACGGCGATCGCCAGAGCGGCGGCGACCATCCCGGCGCCGACCAGGTAGGCGAGGTGGAAGCCGGAGTTGAGCGCCGCGGCGTGGGACGTTCCCCCGTCGAGCAGCGTGCTCGTGCGCTCTGACGCCAGCGTGGCCAGCACCGCGAGGCCGATAGCGCCGCCGACCTGGGCGCTGGTGTTGACCACGCCCGAGGCGAGACCGGCGTCCTCCGGCGTCGCGCCCGACATCGCCAGGGTCATCAGCGACGGGAAGGAGATCCCGATCCCGACGCCGATCAGCAGCATCGGCGCCAGCAGGTCCGCAAGGTAGTCGCCGTCCACCGGCGTGCGCGCCAGGGCCAACAGGGCGAGCGCGACCAGCACCATGCCGGGAATCAGCATTCGTCGCGGGCCGAAGCGCATGATCAATTTTTCCGAGTAGCCGAGCGAGAGCGTCCCCATCACCAGCGTCGCCGGCAGGAAGGCAAGCCCGACCTGCAGCGGGTCATAGCCGAGCACCTGCTGCATGTAGAGAGCGCCGAGGAAGAACATGCCGAACATGCCCGCGACGAGCAGCATCTGCAGCGCGTTGGCGCCGGAGACGTTGCGCGAGCGGAACAGGCGCAGCGGCATCAGCGGGTTGGCGATGCGCGCCTGGCGCACAACGAATGCCGCCTCCAGGCCGAGCGAGATCGCGCCGAGCACCAGGGTCGTGGTCGATCCCCAGCCGTTTTCGGAGATCTCGAGGATCGTGTAGACGCCGAGCATCAGGCCGCCGGTGATCAGCGCCGCGCCGAGCAGGTCGGCGCCCTGGCCGAAGCCGAGCCCGGGCCGGTCGGCGATCAGCCGCCGGGTCATGATCGCGGTCGCGATCCCGATCGGCAGGTTGATGAAGAAGATCCAGTGCCAGGCGATCGCCTGCGTAAGGACGCCGCCGACCAGGAGACCGATCGTGCCCCCGGCAGAGGCGACGAAGCCGTAGACGCCGATCGCTTTAGCCTGCTCGCGAGGCTCCGGGAACATCGTCACGATCATGCCCAGGATCACCGCCGAGGTCAGCGCGCCGCCGATGCCCTGGACGAAGCGGGCGCCGATCAGCATCCCCTCGCTCTGCGAGACGCCGCAGAGCAGCGAGGCCGAGGTGAAGACGACCAGCCCGACGAGGAAGACGCGGCGCTGGCCGAGCAGGTCGCCGAGCCGGCCGGCAAGCAAGAGCAGGCCGCCGAAGGGGACCAGGTAGGCGTTGACGACCCAGGCGAGGTTGCTCTGCGAGAAGCCGAGATCGTCCTGGATCGAGGGCAGCGCGACGTTGACGATCGTGATGTCGAGGACGATCATCAGCATGCCCGCGCAGAGCACGTAGAGCGCCAGCCAGCGGTTCTGAGGCTCGTCGGTCACGTCCATCGGGCTACCCTAGCAAATGGTTCTGAAACAGGACTACTTGGTTGCAAATTTATACTAAAAGGCTAAACTGGTCGCGATGGCAACGAAACGCTCATACGGGGAGGCGTGCCGGTTCGCCTACGCCCTCGACCTGGTCGGCGAGCGCTGGGCCCTGCTCGTCGTACGGGAGCTGCTGCTCGGCCCGAAGCGCTTCACCGACCTCCGCGTGGGTCTTCCCCACGCCAGCCCCAACATCCTCTCGGAGCGGCTGCGTGAGCTGGAGCAGGCCGGTGTCGTCCATCGTCGCAAACTGCCGCCACCGGCAGCGTCGCGGGTCTACGAGCTGACCGAGTGGGGCAAGGAGCTGGAGCCGGTCGTGACCCAGCTGGGCGCCTGGGGCGCCCGCTCGCCGGTCCCGCCGGCGAGCCGCGAGATCGGCGCCAGCTCGATCGTGCTGGCCTTGCGCTCGCTCTTCGACCCGGAGGCAGCGGGCGACCTGGAGGCGAGCTACGAGCTGCGGCTCGGCGAGGAGAGCTTCCACGTCGGCATCGCCGCCGGCGAGCTCGAGCTCGGCCGGGGCGACACCGAGAAACCATCCACGACAATCGAGACCGACCCCGGCACGTTGGCGGCCCTCCTGGCCGGGCAACTCGCGCTCGACGACGCGCTCAGCTCAGGCGCGGCGAGCATCGAAGGGAGCGTGCGAGACGGCCGCCGCTTCCTCAAGCTCTTCCCGATGCCCGAGCCGTGCCCGGCGAGCCCGACCCCTCCCGTTTTTCCCTGAGTTAATCCCGATCAGTCGAGTGCGCACTCTGGGCTGGACGTTTTTGCGATTCGCGGTCGCGGCGTCCCCAGCTGTGACCGGGAGGGACGACCTCGCGCAGCTGGGGGCCCTCGAGCTCCCGAACCTCGGCGACGAGGACGTTGGTCGTGCCTTCGCGCCGCTCGAGCCGGCCCTTGGCGCGGACGAGCGACGCGGTACGGACCTCGGCCCGGTGGCGATCGTAGACGGGCGGCGGCACGATCAGGTTGACGGTGCCGCGCTCGTCTTCGATCAACATGAAGACGATCCCCTTGGCGGTCTCGGGCCGCTGGCGGGCGACCACCATCCCTCCCACCTCGACGATCGCCCCGTCATCGACGCTCTCTAAATCGGTGCTGCGGACCAGCTCCGGGAGGTCGGCGCGCATCAGCGCCATCGGGTGCTCGCCCAGCGTCATCCCGGTCGAGCGGTAGTCGGCGATCGTCTCCTCCCAATCCCCCAGCGGCTTAAGTGACGGCGCCCCCGGCGTCTCCAGCGGCAGCGCCATCTGCGTCCCCTTGGCGTGCCGCACCCCAGTCCGGACAATCCCCGCCTCCCACAGAGCCTCCCGCCTGTCGCTCCCCCCGATCAGCTCGTCGAGGGCGCCAGCCCAGGCGAGGCGCTCGAGCCCATCGCGGCTCGCCCCCGAGCGTGAAGCGAGGTCGGCGAGGTCGCGCCAGGGCCCGCCGCGCTCGCGCTCGCGCACAAGCGCCTCCATCTCCTCCGCCCGCACCCCCTTCACATAGCCGAGCCCAATCCGAACCACCAGCCCCCCACGCACCTCCCCAAACCCCGCCGACGGGCCGATTCCCGGTGATATAGGCCGGTTTTCGGCCCGTCGGCGGGGGGTTTCTACGTGGCAGGGGACTTGGCTGCGGTTTATGTCGGGCGGGGCCAGGCGGATGCCGCGGCGCTGGGCCTCGTGGGCCAGCGCGTCGGGTGGATAGAAGCCCATCGGCTGCTCGTTGAGCAGCGCGCAGAGGAACTCCGGCGCGTAGTGGATCCGCAGCCAGGCCGACTGGTAGGCGAGCAGGCCGAAGGCGGCCGAGTGCGCCTTCGGGAAGCCGAAGCCGGAGAAGCCCTGGATCTGCTGCCAGACCCGCTCGGCGATCCGCTCGCAGACCCCCCGCTCGGCGGCGCCGGCGAGGAAACGTTCGTGGAACTTGTCGATTGCGGCCTGGGAGCGCTTGCGGCTCATCGCCCGGCGCAACCCATCGGCCTCGGAATGAGTGAAGCCGGCGAGGGCGATCGCCACCTCCAGCACCTGCTCCTGGTAGACGATCGCGCCATAGGTCTCCTCCAGCGCCGGCTTCAGCAGCTCATGCTCGTAGGGGACCTCGTAGCCGCGGTCCTCGCGCCGCCGCTTGCGCCGCTCTATATAAGGATGGACGGCGCCGCCCTGGATCGGGCCCGGGCGGACCAACGCAACCTGCACGGTCAGGTCGTTGAGGTTCTCCGGGCGGGTGCGGGGCAGCATCTGCATCTGGGCGCGGCTCTCGATCTGGAAGACACCGGTCGTCTCCGCCGCGCGGATCGATTCGAAGGTCTCGCGGTCCTCGAAGTCGATCCGCGAGAGGTCAAGCCGTTCCCCCCGCGTGCGGTCGACTTCTTCGACGCAGCGCTCGACCGCAGAGAGCATCCCCAGCCCCAGCAGGTCGATCTTGAGGAAGCCGGCGTCGGCGCAGGAGTCCTTGTCCCACTGGACGATCTGCCGCCCCTCCATCGCCGCCGGCACGACCGGGCAGACGTCGATCAACGGCTGGGTGGAGATGACCATGCCGCCGGAGTGCTGGGAGGCATGGCGGGGCAGACCCATCGCCTCGCCTGTGAGCTCGACCAGGACCCGCCAGCCCCGCGAGCCGGCGCGCTCGGCGCCGATCGCGGCGACGACGTCGCGCTCGATCTCGCCGCTGCGCTCGTGGAAGCCGACCGTCTTCGCCACCCGGTCGATCTCCGCCGGGGGCAGCGCCAGCGCCTTGCCGAGGTCGCGCACCGCGCCGCGCGGGCGGTAGGTGGGGAAGGCGGCAACCAGGGCGGAGCGGTCGGCTCCGTAGCGATCGTGGACCCGCGGGATCAGCGCCTCGCGGATGTCGCGGGGAAAGTCGAGGTCGATGTCGGGGGCGACGGTCTCCTCGTTGACTTCGGCGTTGAGGAAGCGGCCGGAGAAGAGGTCCCTTTCGACCGGGTCGATGTGGGAGAGGCCGGTCAGGAAGCAGACGATCGAGCTGACGCTGGAGCCGCGGCCGCGGCCGGGCGGCATGATCGAGCGCGCCGACGCGGGGCCGCGCACCTCCAGAGCCACCTCGCGGGCCAGCTCGAGCAGGTCGCGGTGGAGCAGGAAGAAGCCGGAGAGGCCGCGGATGCGGATCGTCTGCAGCTCGTCCTCGAGCCGGGCTTGGGCCTTTGCCGCCAGGGTCGAGCTCGCGTAGCGCTCCTCCAGCAGTTGCCGGCAGATCGCCGCGAGGTCGCGGTCGGCGTCGGGGTTCTCGGAGCCGGGGTAGGCATAGCCGAGGTCCGCGGTCAGGTCGAAGCGGAGCCGCTCGGCGAGGCGCAGGGTCTCGGCGACGGCCTCGGGGTGCTCGGCGAAGCGCTTGGCCATTCCCCGCGACGTGGCCAGGGCGGAGGACAAGTTGCCGCGCCGCAGTGGCTCGGAGGCCTCCAGCGTCGTCCCCGATCGCACCGCGACGAGGGCGTCCTGCAGGTGAGCGCGACCGCGGGCGTGGCAGTGGACGTTGCCGGTCGCGACGCAAGCCACGCCGAGGCGTTCGGCGAGGCCGACGAGCCAGCGGTTGCGCGCCCGGTCGTGGCGCCAGTAGGGGCGCTGCAGCTCGACCCGGAAGCGGTCGCGGCCGAAGGCGGCGAGCAGCCGTCGCGCCAACGCTGCGCCCTCCACGGGCTCGTTCCGCGCCCAGGCGCCTGCCAGCGCCCCGTCTCGGGCGCAGCCGGAGAGGCAGACCAGGCCCTCCGCGTATTCCTCGATCTGCTCCAGCGTCGCCGAGGGCTGGCCAGCGCTGCGAGTCGCGTTGTCGCGGGTGTGCGAGTGGGCCGTGGTCAGCAATCGGCAGAGATTGCGATACCCGGCGGCATCCTCGACCAGGAGGGTGAGATGGGCCTCTCCCACGGTCACCTCAGCTCCGCTGATCGGCCGCACCCCAAACCCCTTGCACGCTTGGGCGAACTCCATCGAGCCCCAGAGCCCGTCGTGGTCGGTGAGGGCGAAGGCGGGGTAGCCCAGCCGGGCCGCGGCGGCGGCGAGCTCGGTCGGCGTCGAGGCCCCGTCGAGGAAGGAGAAGGCCGAGTGGGCGTGCAGCTCTACGTATGGGGCACCATCGCCCATCAGGCGCGCTGTCGGAACCAGCGCCCGCTGCCGCCGCGGAAGACGACCAGGTCCCGCCCGTCGGCGAGGACGAGCTCGAAGTAGTGCCGCCACAGGCGCCGCAAAGTCCACCAGCGATCCTCGACCACCCACTCCTCGCGGATCGCCGCCACCTCGACCCCCTCCACCCCCAGCGGCACCCCCGCGGAGTCGGCCTCGACCGCCACCCGCCGCGGCGCGTAGAGCCGTCGAATCCCCGGCGTCATCGCCCGGGAACCGGATACGGCGTCAGCATAGTGCGGCGCTCGGGAATGCGGGAGGCGGCGTCGACCGGGAGGATCTTGAGCAAGGAGTCGGCGCCCTGGGCGGCGCGGACCTCGCGCAGCGCGGCGCCGAGACGGCGCCGACGGTGCTCGTCGCCCCGCACCGCAAGCTCGAGCTGCTCGACCGCGCGCGGACCGAGGCCGACCGCGCGCAGCCGCAGCGAGACTGCCGGCGCCGGCAGTTCCTCCAGGCGGGGCAGGAGCACGCCGCGCAGGGCCCGTCTCGACGCGGTCGGCCGGCCGAGGCCCTGCGCGGCGCTCCAGCTGCCACCGTCACTGAGCGTGGCGCCGAGACGGAGCCCCAGCAACGTCCGCCCCCTGCGCCGCGGTGCGGCGAGCAGTCGGTCGACCAGCAGCTCCAGCGCCCGCTCCAGCTGGCTGCCGGCAGTTCCCTCCGGTAGCTCGATCTCCTCGACCAGCTCCTCCCAGGCGCCGTGGACGCTGGCGACGAGCAACTCGTCCTCACCGCGGGCGAGCCGCAGAGCGCGCAGGCCGGGGAGGCCGAAGCGGTCGGCGACGTGGCCTGGCGAGAGCCGCGCCAGCTCCCCAAGCGTGCCGATCCCAAGCCGCCCCAGCGCCTCGACAAGGTTGCCCGCCTCGCGCTCCGGCAGGTTGAGCCGGTCCGCCAGGGCGGCAACCGGAAGCTCGGATACGAAAGCCGTCATACGAACATATGTTCGTATATCTGGAGGCCGAACTCAACTTACGAAAAGTTCCGCCCGGCGGCGATCGGATGCGGGAAACACGAACCGCGATGTTTACTTAAGAAGACTTGCGCTAATCGTCGCACTGTGAAAGGGTGCGGCCGATGCTGGCCCACATCGCGGGCATACCGGTCGAGGAGACGGCGCTCAGCCTGGCGCCGGTTGCCTTCGTCGCCGCTGGCCTGACCAGCGCCCGGCTGCGCCGGCTCACCGCCGAGCGACGCCCGAGACGGCAGCGGCGCGGTGACCGGCGTGCGGAGCTCGCGAGGCGACCATGACCGTCGCCTCCCCCAGCGCGACCCGTGCCCCGGTCCACCTGCGCCACCGGCGCAGCGCCCGGCGTCTCAGCGCGGGCCAGCAGGCGGACCTGCGCAAGGCAGTGACGCTGGCGCAGAAAATCGGGGACGATCGCGGCTACCAGTACTGGGCCGGGATCCACGGCCTGCCCCTGCCCGAATACTGCCAGCACCGCAGTCCGCTCTTCCTTCCCTGGCACCGCGCCTACCTCTACTTCTTCGAGAAGGCGCTGCAGGACAGGGTCCCCGGGGTGACGCTGCCCTGGTGGGACTGGACCCAGGGCCACCAGCAGGGCCTCCCCCCGGCCTACGCGCGCGCCCGCATCGACGGCAAAGGTAACCCCCTGGCCTCGTCGCCGATCCAGCCCGCCGGAAGACGCAATCCAAAAGAGAACAAAACCTGGCGCCAGTTCGGCCCGCAGAGCTGGCTGCCGCAATCCGCCGAAGTCGAAGCGGCGCGCGCCAACCGCGACTACTTCACCTTCCAGAACCAGCTGGAGAACATCCACAACGGCGTCCACGGCTCGGTCGGGGGCACGATGGGATACATCGAAACGTCGGCCTACGACCCGCTCTTCTGGGCCCACCACTGCATGATCGACCGCGTCTGGTACCTCTGGCAGCTCGACCATCCGGGGGCGCGGCTGCCGGCCGCCTACCTCGACGTCGCCCTGCCGCCGTTTCCGATGACGGTGCGCCAGACGCTCGACATCACCGCGCTCGGCTATGACTACGCCGCCGCCACCGCGGCCGTCCCGGGGACTCGCCGTGGTTGACCGCTTCCGCAGCAAACCGCTTGAGCTGCCGAGCGCCAAGCACCGGATCGACCGTGTCGACCTCGCCTTCTACGACCTCGACCATTCGGGCGCCACGTTCGAGGCACGGGTCTTCATCGGCGCCGGGCGCGGGCTGAAACGCGACGCGGGGACCGACCACCCCGCCTACGCCGGCTCGCTCTTCGTCTTCGGACATGGAACCTGCAGCGGCGAGGAGGGGCACTGCGACGTGCCGGAGGAACGCGACCCGTTCGACTTCCGCCTCCCCCACCACCTGGAGCCGGGCGTCCAGCTCCTCACCGTGACCGCAGCAGTGGAGCGACTGGTCGAGGCGGGCAAAGCCAAGGCCGCAGTCGACGTCTTCGTCCACGGACCGGAGGGCGAGCCGCTCAAAACCCTCTCCTTCTCGCAGCTGCGGCTACTCACCTACGCCTGACCCGATGTCCGCGCTCGCAATCGGTGACAACGCGGCGATCCTCGAACCGCCCAAGGCGACCCGGGACGAGCTGGCGAAGCTCGAAGCCGGCCTCGACGCCGAGGTGCCGGCGCGGCGGCTCGACCGCAACCTGCTCGTCGCCACCTGGAACGTGCGCGACTTCGGCGGCATGGCCGACACCTGGGAGCGGGGAGCCAAGGACAGCCCGAAACGCAACATGGCCGACGCCCTGGCGATCGCCGCGATCCTCTCGCGCTTCGACGTGGTCGCAGTCCAGGAGGCGCGCTCGAACCTGCGGGCGCTGCGCCACGTGCTCAAGGCGCTGGGGCCCGACTGGGGTCTGATCCTCACCGACGTCAACCCTCCCCCAGCCGGCAACGACGAGCGGCTCGCCTTCGTCTTCGACACGCAGCGGGTGCGTCCCTCGGGCCTGGCGGCCGAGCTGGTCATTCCCGAAGACCGCCTGAAAGCCGGCGAGGGCGCGCTGAAGGAACAGTTCGTCCGCACGCCCTACGCGGTCAGCTTCCTCTCCGGCGGGCAATCGACCGCAAGGACGACCCCAACTTCAAAGCGCTGACCTCGACCGGCCTCGAACCGCCGGCGGAGCTGGAGGGGCTGACCCGCAGCGTCTCCGACAACGCGGACAAACCCCACTACTACGACCAGATCGCCTGGTTCAACGAGGGCAAGCACGCCGCGCTGACCCTCAAGTTCGAAGAGAACGCCGGCCACGCCGGCCGCTTCGAGTGGACCAAGCACCTGCTCACCGACTGGGACCCCCAGAAAGCCTCCTGGCACATCTCCGACCACTACCCGCTCTGGGTCGAGTTCGGGATTTAAGCCTGTATGGCGACCAGCTCGTCCAAGTCGACCAGGCGCAAGTCATCGCGCTCGGCCGCCATGTCCACCAGACCGGACTTGAAACCGCTCTTGGAGAAGAGGAGGATTTTCGGGCCTCCGCCGGCGAAGCGGGCGCCGGCCTGACGCAGGGCCGGAAGCTTGAACCGTTCCAAGTCGTCGAGGACCTTGGCGGTCATCCGCCCGCTTGTCCACTTGCACTCGCCGACCACCGCCACCCGCGATCGCGCCGTGCCGACGATGTCGATCTCCTCGCTGCCGCGCTCGCCCGTGGCGCGAAGGCGGTCGAGGGCGCGGCCCCACCAGGGACCCACCAGGGTGGCGCGGGCGCCCATGTTGCGCCGCACCCAGCGGCGGCAGAGGCTCTCGAACACCGGCGCAACGTGTTCGGGGAGGGCTGGCGCGACCTCCGCGTCGAAATGATCGGCGGGTCGCAGGCCCGACCGCAGGCTCTCCTGGTAGGGGAAGACGAAACGGAACCAGAAGCGGAGGAAATTGTCGTTCAGCCGGTAGCGGAAATCTCGCTGGGCGGTCAGCGAAGTCAGCTTGCCTACCAGTTGCATCCTGGTCAGCTCGGTCAGGTAGGGACCGAGGGAGGAATGGGACGTTCGCAGGGCGCTCGTCAGGTCGTCCATGCCACGTTCCCTCACCGCCAGCTCCTCCAGAAGGGAGAAATAGATGCCCGGCCGGCGGAACTCCTCCTCGAGGATCTCGCGCGGATCGTTGAACAGGGGCCCGCGACGATCGAGGATCGATCGGCAGACCGCGGCACGCAGGGAAGTCTGCTGCCCCAGCTCGACCAGGTACATCGCCATGCCCCCGGCGACCGCAAACCTCTCGAGGCGCCGCTCCGGTTCCCCGGCCCCGGCAAGGAAGGGTCGGGCCTCGTCGAATGAGAGGGGCGCGGTCGACAGAGGCGTGAGGCGGCCGCGAAGCGGGCTTTCCTCGCCGAGCAGGGTCCGCATCTGCGCGATGTGCGAGCCACAGAGCACGAGCTTCAGCCGCGAGGCATCGCGCTCCTCCTCCATCGCCGCCTGCACCCCCGAGAGAACCTCCCGCCGTGCCCTCTCGGTGCCGGGAAGCAGATACGGGAACTCGTCGAGGACCACGAGCGCCCGCTCTTGGGCAGCCAGGCGGTAGAGCACCCGGAAAAGGGTCGGCAGGTCGGGGATGTCGGGGAGCACGCCGAGGTGCGGCTCCAACGCGGCCGCGAAGCGGGACAGCTGCTTTCCCGCAGCGCCCTGGTCGGCGACCAGGACCAGGGCGGGCTTGCCGTGGGCAAATGCACGAAGCAGCCACGACTTGCCGACCCGGCGGCGGCCAAACAGCGCCAGAGCGTTGCGATCTCCTCCCTCCCACCAATCCTCCAGGCGCGCCAGATCCTCATCCCGGTTGAGGAACTCGTCCCGGACCGGCCAGTTATAGAGGTCGAATGACATTCGCTAAATTAGCGTAGCATAATCTAGCTTCTCCCCAAACGGACGGCTCGGACCTACCAGACCGTCCGCTCGGGGTCGAACTGGCGCAGGCGTTCGTCGGCGGTGACGAGTCGGGTGTCGTGCTCGACCGCGGTGGCGTAGATGAGGCGGTCGATCGGGTCGCCGTGGAACTCCTGCGGATCGAGCGACCCCGCTCGGATCGAGGTGGCGACGGTCGGGGGAAGAGCCCGCGCGTCGAGAATGCCGAGCGCGTCGCCGACCCACTTGTCGACCGGCCGATCCATAGCGAGCCGACCACGGACGGCGAGGTAGGCCAACTCCTGGACCGACGCCAGGCAGATTGCGCGCTCGGGCTCGGAGTCGACCGCCTCGAGCGCGGCCGCGCTGAGCCGCTCGCGAGCGGCGGCCAGCCAGACGAGGACATGCGTGTCGAGCAGGATCAATCCTGCTCCATGTCCCATGGCCCCATCGAAAAATAGATCAACTCCTCGTCGGTCATGTTGATCTTGACGCTGCCGCGCAGGTCATCTGCGCGCAGCGGCGGCTCAACCCTGGCCACCGGCTTACCGTGCTTGGTGACGACCAGGGTCTCGCCGGTTTCGGCGACCTCGTCGAGGAGGCGTAGGCAGCGGGCCTTGAACTGAGTGGCGCTGATTTCCCTTGGAACCTGAGACATGACCATGGTCACCGTACCATGGTCATTTATACGTGGGGAGAGGCGCATACCCCGCTTAAGTCTGTGGCTCCCCTACCTCTCCCCTCAAAGCGCTGAATTCGTCCGCAAGCTCCGGCAATCGGTCCGCTTCGCCGGCGACGACGCGTTTGCCGACCAGGGCGAGGATGCCCGCGGCGCGGACCCAGTCCGTCCCCAACCGCTCGGCGAACGCCGCGGCCATCGCGTCGTGCCGCTCAACCCCCTCGGGGCCGGCGGCGAGGATCTCGACGGTCAGCAGCCGCGCCGAGGGAGGGTCGGCGGCAAATAGGGCGAGGGCGGTCCGTACGGTGACCCGAGGCCTCGCGCCAGGATCACTCTCCTCCTCACGCGCCCGATCGATTGCCTCCAACAGCCGACCCAAAAGCTGCCGGTGGGCGGCGAGCATGCAGTCCTGCTTGCCGGCGAACTGCTTGTAGAAGGTGAGCGAGGAGACGCCGGCCCGCTTCGCCACCTCGGCGACCGATGCCTGCGCGTACCCCCGCTCGGCGCAGACCTCGGCGATCGCCGCAACCAGCCGTTCGCGCTGGTTGCGCTCGACGACGTCCGCCGGGATCCCGTGGGACCCCGGCGGCAGGCGCCTACCGGTGATGCCTCTTGTGCTTGCGCTTGCCACGACAACCGGGCTGCATCACGGGCTTGGCGCTCGCCGTCTTGCCGTTTTGGCCGGCGAAGCGGACATTGGCCCTGTTGACCCTCCCGCAGAGGTTTCTGCTGTTGACGATCAGGCCCTTCTTTGCTCCCTGCATCCTCAGCAGCACCTTTGAGATCGGCGCATCGGGTGCGTCTTCGACGCTCGCCCTGATCCCTCCGTGCACGGAGTCGATCCTGGTCGCGACCTCTACGTCGACCAAGCCGTGCAGGTCAAAGACGAGGTCGGGGAGCTTGTGGTTAGAGGAGCGCAGGTAGACCGGGCCCTGCAGCGGTTCATCGAGCAGCGGGGTCCAGGCTCTGATGTAGCCGTAGCGGGCTGCTTTGGGGCAGTTCTTGGCGGCGAACTGGACCCGGGTGCAGATCGTTCTGATGTGGGCCTGGTCGAGGAATGCAGAGCTCGGCAGGCGCACGGTCAGGCCTTTGAGGTTCGCGTTGCCCTTCTTGGGGGTGTAGATCGCCTTCAGGCCCGGGTGTGCGCCGCGGCGGGTGCCGCCCTTCAGCTTCAGGGCGAGGTGTGGCTTGAAGCCGAGGTTTGCGCAGTTGGCCGCCTGGAAGCGAGTCGCAAGGTCGACGGGGACGTCGTCGCCTGCGTCAAGCACGTTCAGATAGCTGCCGAACAGGGTCGCCCTGGCCGAGCTGTCCGCGCAGTTGGTCGGGTTGAGGATGAAGTCGGGACGATCGACGTAGACGCGCAGGTCCCTGAGCCTCAACGGGATCCCGGCGAGAATGTGGGGGATCGGGTCAGAGGCCGAGCCGTCGACTTCGACTTCGGCGGTCTTCGGGTTCAGGGTCAGAGCCTCCTGGACGACGACGGTGCCGACGTCGAAGGGCCCTGCCTTTGCCGGGGTGATCGCGATCGCCGAGAGCGGGTCTCCGTTCAGCGGCCCTCCCAGGTAGACCTTGCCGCCGACGTAGGTGAGCACCGAGCCGACTCCAGCTCCGGCGAGGCTGCGGCCGATCTCAGAGTTGGCCGGACAGCTCGGGTTGGCCAGCTCCTCTGTCGCGCTCTTCGCCTTCGCCGCCGCGATCGCCGAGGTCGGGCATTTGTCGAGGCCGGCCAGCTTGCCGAGCACGCCCGGGGGCAGCACGGTCGAGAAGCGGGTCATTCCCTGTTCGCCGTCGTTGCGCGTCAGGCGCATGTCGAACTCGGTGTGGGAGCCGGCGTCATTGTTGATCGAGCCCGCCTGGAACTCGGGGTGGAAGGGCGGCACTCCCCCTTTGGGGCAGGCGCCTCCGTCGACACCGCGCTGCACCGTGAAGGTGCTCTTGCGAGTGATGACTTCATCGAGCTTGGGGTTGTCTGGGTCCTGCGCGGACCACGGCGTGAACTTGGCCACGATGTCGTAATCCCCACAGGCCGGCGGGGTCACCAGCGGCGCTCTCCCGCCTTCTCTGAAGTGCAGGTCAAAGGAGTCGAAGGGCAGCTGGGGCGCGTCGTCGAAGGTGGTGACGAGCTGCCCGGTATTCGGGTCCGGCTCCACCTTGCCGGCCAGTTTCACCAGCACCCCCCGGTCCGGCGAGCGGGCGACAATGTACAGGGCAAGGAGGCTGTCGAAGGGGTTGTCGTACGGCTTGGCCAGATACAAGGCGCCCTTGACCTGCTCGTCGATCAGCGGCGTCTGAATCTGCACGTTGCCGATCTTCGCTGCATCGGGGCAGCCCTCGCCCGGGATCGAGTCATACCTCTCCCTCGCGTAGTCGACCGGGGAGCAGGTCGCAAGGCCCTCTGCCGCGGAGGGGTTCAGCGTCATCCCGTCGGGCAGGGTGACTTCGACCTTCTTCGGCTGGGCTTCGGCTATGCCGTCCTTGCTCAGCAGGCCCGTGTTGGGCATCGCCAGGCTGAAATCGAGCCCGGTGCCGTTCTCCGCCAGCTTGCTGGTCGGGGCGGCGCTGATCGAGGGGGCGAAGGGGAGCTTGTTGCAGCCGCTCAGCTTGCCGCCCCCGAAAGCCGCTTCCGAGACGACGCTGCCCGGCGGGGTATTCCACGGCTCGATTCGGGCCCCGTAATCGAGTGCCGTCACACAGGACACCGGCTGGCGCAGAAAGGCGTTTTCGCCGAGGCTGGCCGAGCGCTCGCACGGGCCCAGTTCTTCGCCGACCTTATAGGCGCAGTTCCAGCCCCTCGAGCTGTCGTGTCGGGGATCGCCCGGGACGCCCCACAGGGTCACCGTGCTCGAAAGCACTTGGGCCAGCTGGGTGGCGTTGCTGACGGTCGCGGTCACCCGGTATTTGTCGTCGGGGTCAACGGCGGTATCGATCACGATCGGGTTGCCGACCAGCATCATGCCGAAGCGGGCCGGCTCGCCGGGACGGGGCGGCAGGTTGAACACCGGCACGGCCTCGCGCAGCAGCCCGAGCAGCTGTACTTCCACCACGGTCGCCGACGTAACCCCGACTGCGCTCTCGGCCGGACAGTGGTTGACGAATTCGTCTCGGGCCAGGAAGACCGCCATCGGGCACTTTTCGACCGCGGTGGCGTTGCCGACGAAGCCGACCGGCAGCGGGAAGCTCAGATCGCGCGGCAGGGCCGGCTGTTCGACCCCCTTTTCCCTGTTGATCTGCCGCCCCGAGTTGAGCTGGATCGTGGTG
Source organism: uncultured Solirubrobacterales bacterium (assembly GCA_963837695.1). Classification (GTDB taxonomy): domain Bacteria; phylum Actinomycetota; class Thermoleophilia; order Solirubrobacterales; family 70-9; genus VRUE01. The sequence goes on from CAWINZ010000005.1 coordinate 569,842, forward strand.
CTCGTCTGGAAGGGATGGGCACCCGCCTGGGTGGCGGGCGCGCCGCCCTCTTCTTCGGCCTGTGCGGCGAAGCGCTCGATGCCGAAGGGAGTCGGATCCGGGCTGACCGCGATCTTCTGCGCGGAGCTCGCTTTGGGCGCGTTGCCGCCGGAGACGGTGATTTTGCCCGGCGCGACCGCGCTCGGCGGGCTTTCGGTCAGCCCAACCGGAATTTCGACTTCGATCCCTTCGTAGGAGGGGAGAGTGCCTTCGTAGGTGCACACCACTTTGTCCGCGGCTTCCAGCGAGCATTCGACCGGCCCGAATTTGTCTTGCGCGCCGGCGACCGCGTCTGCGCCGAAGGCTGCGACGCCGGGCGGAAGCTCGTCGACGATCGTCACCGGGTTCGCGGTCGCATCCAGCGGCGCATCGCCGAGGTTGGTCAGCGTGGCCACCAAGAGCCCGCTGCCGCCCTGGCTCAGCACTTTCGCGTTGAACGTCCCGAACTCATTTCCCGGTTCCTGGTAGAAGGTGATCGCGGGGGCGCCGCTTGCGGGAACGGTGACTTTGAACGGCGCGACGCCGACCGGGCCGCCGGTGACTTCCACCGAGGGGCCCAAGGGCCCTTCCAGCACCGCTTCGAACTGGCTCGCGGTTTCGGAGACAGGGAAGCCGAAGGAGACAGGGCAGAAGAGTTCACCTGGGAATCCATTGGTGGCGAGGCAGCCGACGGGTTCGCCGCCGACGTCGATCCTCGCCGCCGCCCCCACGAAGGGGCCCAGTTCGCCAAGCGTCACTTCGATTTCCTGCACGTTGTCGGTTGCTTCCCAGAGGTTGGACGGACGACTGCCGTCCAGCACCTGCCACCAGGGCGACGTCGCCGAGGCGGAGGCGATCGGCAACAGGGCGAGCATGGCGAAGACGGCGCCGAGGGTGGCGGCTATGGTCGCTAGGCGCTTGGGCATCTGACGGTTCTCCTTGCTGAGTCGCTTGCCGGCGGCGGGGTGAATCCCGGGGGTGCTCATCGCGCCGCCCTCCGGTTGGCGCGCCTACAGCGCTTTGCCCGCTTGCCGAGGTTGTTCGCCTTGTCCGAGAGGCGCCTTGCTCTGCTCCGCATGCGCACCGCACGCTTCCCGTTGGCACTCCTTGCGTGGCGACGAAGCGCCCTGGCGTGTCGGCTGAGCCCGGCTACCCGACGCGAGGTCGCTCCGCAGTCGCTTTGTGGCCTCACGTTGCCAGCACCCTTGAAGCCGGCGCTGGCCGGAGTCGGGTCGTTGGGCGCCTGGGCCGCGGGCTGACAACTTTCGCCCAGGCATTCGGCGTTTGGCTCAAGCGCCGCCGGGACGCCGTCAACACGGGCGTTATAGACGTCGACCGCCGAGTCGGTGTCGGTGACCGAGAGCCGGCCCGAGGTGAGGAAGAAGACGTCGTTCCCGCTCGCGCCGGCGTCGAGGAACACGGATTCGCCTTCCGCGCTGCCCGAGGAGACCAGGCCCACGCAGCCCTCACCGGAACGCGCGACCGCGGCCCCACCCGAAGCGACGCCGCAGTCGCCGACGCCGGTCGGCTCGTACTGATAGAGATCCCAGTTCCCGTTGGAATCGGCTGGCACCAAGGGGTCGTAGGAATGAAAGAAGACACGGCCGCTGTCGAAGACCGCACGCGGGCGGTAGAGCGTGGCGGCGCCGCCGACCACGCCATTCAGGCCGACCGCCTCCGGCAGGATCGCCGCAGCCCACCGCTCCGACCAGAGCGCTTGCGGATCGACTCCCTTGAATTGCCCGACGAATGGCGGCAGCAGCTGCCCCGCCGGGCTGGCCCCGGTGGGGTTGCAGGAGACGCAGACCAGCCCTTCGGAGAGCCTGTCGTAGCGGAACACCTGCAGGTCGCGCTGGCCGCTGGCGGAATCGTGGTTGTCGATCCCAGTAAGCGGCAGCGCCGACATGAAGGAGAAGTAGCGCCCACTCGGCGACCCCGCGGAGCTCAGCCGCACCGCGTAGCCGGGGTTGGTGGAATCGACGCCCCAATCTTTCGCGTCTGCTTCGGAGAGAGTGACGACAAACCGCGTCCCCTCTCCCTGGTGCCAGACGTAGAGGTTGGGCTGACCGGCGAGGGCGACGTCGCCGGCTTCGTTCTGGCCAGCATCGAGGACGCCTTTGGCGACGAAGTAAACGGTGCCGCCGTCCTCGCTGATGGCGGAGACCTGGTCGAGGACTTCAGCGCTTTCGCCCACCGCTCCCACCGCGACGCTGAGATCGGTGAGGGTGGAGCAATCGGATGCGCCGGCCCCGGTCGGGATCTCACAGATGTAGAGATCCCGACCTTCTGGGCTGGCATCGTCGGTCAGCTGCTGGGAGTCGGTGAAGAACACCTTCGTCCCGTCGACACTGGCGCCCTGGTAGGCGGGCAGCACGGCGCCCCCACCGGTGCCCGATGTGACCGTGTCCAGCCGGGCCGTCTCGGCTTGCTCGAGGTCGCGGAGATACAGAGCGGTCGTTGCGACCCCGGTGGCTTCGTAGCCACCCTGGCTCCAGAACACCCGGGACCCGTCATCGGAGACGGCGTTGCGGAGAGAGCCCAGCCCCGAGCCGAGCAACCCCTTGACGGGGTCTTCGCCTCCGGGCAGGATGCTGACCCCGGCCAGCTGCTGCCCTTCGCTCCACATGTAGAGGCTTTCATTTTCAGCACCGGCAAACAGCGCCTTCTGCGCGCGGAGGACAACGTGGGTGAGATCCCGACTGGCGCCGCTGATGCTCACTTCGCTCTGGGGGCCGCCGAAGATCGCTTCCGACGGCACGTTCGCGAATCCTTCCTTGGCGGTGACCAGCGGCGTATATGCGGCCGGTTCGGAGTTGTCCCGCCTGTAGGGAGCCTGCGCGGATGCCGCCGGCGAGAGCGGGGTCGAGTCCCGCTGCTCGAAAATCGCCGTCGACAGATCTGGATCGAGGAGCTGATACTCGGTCCCGGTCCCGAGGCCAGCCGCTTCGGTGTGCGGGGGGGTTATGTCCTTCGAGTGCCACGCATCGCCGGCTCGGCGCGCGAGCACGGTCGAGCGTTCCGGCGCGCGGCTGCTTTCGGGGTCGGCTTCGATCGCGCCGTAGCTCTGGTAGGCGAGGCCGTTGCCGTCAGCCGCCGCCTGGATCACTCCGTTGTAGGAGTTGAGCAAAAGGCCGCCGTACTTGTTCGTCGGCGAGACCATCTCCCAGACGCGGGAATCAGGCAGCTCGAAGGCAAGCCCACCGGTTTGGGTCGTGAAGGTCCTGTCTTCGCTGTCGGGGCTCGGCCCGAACGAGTTTTCGGCGACCACCCGGTAGTGGTAGGTGGTATTCCGCAACAGCCCAGCGATCGACTGCGACACGGCGACGACGTCGTGGCCGGCTTCGATCAGCCCGCCGCCCAAAGGCCCCGACGTGCATTCGCTGCTTTCGCAATCGCCGAGGCCGTACTCGAAGCTATAACTCGTTTCGGCGGTGTTGGGGTTGATCCGCGCGTGAAGCACGGCGGAGTCAGCGGTCACGCCGCCCGCGGTCGCGACCTCGATCGTCGGCGGACCTTCGACGATGGGAACCGGGGCAAATACCCTGACCTGGGAGAGACCTTCCAGAGGCGCATTCGCCACGTAAATTCGACCGCTCGCGCCGTCGACAGCTATCCCGCCGGGAAATTCGAGCTCGCCCTCTTCGCCGTCACCTCCAAAGCTGCTGCGAAACCCTCCGCCACTGTCATACTCGTTGATGTGCGATCCCGTACCGGTGAACCCGATCAGAACATTTTCGGTTGCCGGTGCGACGGCGACGCTGAGCGAACTATTGGGATCGAGCGGAGATGACCCGGCGGTGTAGGTGGTGAGGGGGGTAACTGGGTACTGCGAAGGCGTGAACTTGGTCACGGTGCTCCCTCGCTGATTGACATACACACTACCGTCTCCCGCCACAGCGAGGTTGGCCGGTTCGAACGTTTCGAATTGGGACACCGCTTCACCGCTGGTGGCGTATATGGCGACAATCCCGCTACTGGCATCGCTCGCATACACCCTGCCTTCGCCATCCACCGCCACCCCCAGTAAGGATTCGAAACCAGGCACCTCATTGGTTCCCGCGCCCGGCCCGGCACTGAAGAGGTGGGGTTCTCCATCGGGTCCGAAGGCCTGCAGCGCCGTTCTGTTCTTGCCGGTGACATAGATCGTATGGCTCGCGGAGTCCACCGCGATCTGGCGATTGCCTCCGCCAAGCGCGATTTCGAGCCCCGTGATTTCGTTGCCCGAGATGTATGGTTCCGAACCGCCGAAGGCGACGGGGTTGCCGAGAAGATCGAACTTCGCCAGCGTTCCAGCATCGGCATCGAGCACATAAAGATCGTGCGTCTGCTGGTCCACAGCCACCGATCCCGCCTTTTCGAAGCCCGTTGCTTCAGTCCCGTCGGGGCCAAAGCTGCCCAGGTATTCGGGAGGTTCGGCGGCCGACGCCGATCCTGCAAAGGCAACCAGGAGGGCGGTCGAGGCCAGGACCGCAAAGACGGCGAGCGGTTGACGCTGGACGGCGAGCGGTTGACGCTGTGAGGGCGCACCACTCCCTTTGGCGTCGGGCGAGGCTCCACGGGTCGCGACAACTCCACGGAAGAAGCGGCCGAGGCCGGTGGCCTGGCGCATGGTCGATCCCGCGGTCGATGCCTTCGCGTGGCGTTTCACGTATCTCTCTCCTTGTCCCTCGAGCCCTCTGCCGGCCGCTTTCCCTTGGCGGTCCTGTGGCTCTTTTGATCTGTTCCCTGTTTCGCCAGACGGTTGCAGACAGTTCCTAGAAGGTGCTGGCTGTACCGCTGACAGCGCTAGGAAAGCACCCCGTGACGGAGTTGTCAAGGAAAGTTCCCAAAAGAGAAAGAGCGTTCCTAGATGCGTTCCCCGAAAGGACGCAGGAGTACCGTTCAGCCGAGGCTAAACTTCTGCCATGCACGAGCCTCCGATGGACATCGGCGACCTGAAGAACGCAAGGGCAGCCCGGCTGGACGCCGACCGCCGCACGTCGATGAGCGACCGTCTTGCGCGGCTCCACGCGCTTTGCAAGCAACTGGGTGCCATCAAAGGCGCCGCGACGGGCCGTTGAGCGCGCTCGACCTGCGTTCCCTGCTCGAACTGCTGCACCGGAGAGAGGTCCGTTTCGTCGTGATCGGCGGCGTCGCCGTGGCCGCCCATGGCTACGTTCGCGGAACGGCGGATCTCGACCTGGTCCCAGACCCAGACCCGGAAAACCTGAAACGAGTCACGGCCATCTTGGATGAGTTGAAGTCAACCCTTCCCACCGCAAAGGGCCGGCGCTTCGAGCCCGCCTCAGACGCGGGGGTAATTCGCCGAGGCGGCAACGTCACCGCCGATACCGATTTCGGCGGGCTCGACGTCTTGAACCTGAGGAAGGTCGACTACGCCGTTCGGCGGGCGAGACGCCCCGCCTCGGCGGGACCGAGGTAAGGCAGGAGGACGAGCTCGGCGCAGTCGGGGAGGAGCTGCCCCAACTGCTCCGCTTCGCCGGCGGCGACCTTGCGCGAGACGAGCGAGACGAGGGCGCCGATCGTCGAGTCCTCGGTCGAGCCGGGCAGCCGCTCGCCCTCGGGTCGCTCGCCGCGCCCGAGGGCCAGGAGGGGCGCCATCTCCCCCACCGCCTCGTTGAAGCGCGCCGTCACCGCCGGCCCGGCAGCACGCGACTCGACCAGGCAGAGGCGGGCAAGGTCGGGCTCGGCGGCGAGGAAGGCGAGGGTCGCGCGGGTCGCCGCAATCGCCTGCTGGGGCCAACCGTCGACCGGCGCGACCGCTTCGGCGACCAGCTCGCGCAGGTGTCCGACGACCACCTCGAAGGCGGCGACGAAGCACTGCTCCTTGCCCTCGAAGTTGGCGTAGAAGACGCGGCGGCTGACCTTGGCGTGCCTGACGATGTCGGCGAGCGTCACAGCCGAGTAGCCCTTTTCGGCGACCGCTTCGGCAAGGCCGGCGATCAGCCGCTCGCGCTGGTGGTGGGCGACCTGCTCGCGGCTGAAGCCGTGGCGGCCGGCGGGGAGGGGTCCTAGCTCTTCGGCGGGCATCAGGACACGTCAGCAGATGTGGGTCGGGCGGGGTCTTGCATGCGGCGAATGAAGTCGGCGAAGCCGGGCACGGTGAAGGCGACCTCGCCCCGCCTGGGGCTGTAGACGAGGCCCTCGTCGATCAAGCCGTCGCGAATCGTCGCAGCGGCCCGATGCCCGCCGAACTCCGCGGCCACCGCACCGCTGCCGACCGGGCCATCACCCAGAGCGGCCATCGCGACCATGTACGCCTTCGATTTCGCGCTTCCACGCTTCCAGCGCCCTAGGTAGAGCTCTGCCTCGAGCTCCTCTCGGCCAAGCGAAAGCGCGGCCTCCACCTGCTCTGCGCCGACATGCGGGGTGATCGCCACCTGCCAGAGCGCATGCCCGTACAGCTGGATGAAGTACGGGTATCCGTCGCACGTCGCCAGCAGCATGTCGAGCGCGGAACGCTCGACCTCGAAGTCGGACACGACAGCCCGTGCGGGATCGAGCAATGCGGCTTCAGCCACGCTCGCGGAGAGAGGGCTGATCTGCCGATAGCGGAAGAGGCGCTCTGCGTAAGTCTTGGCCGACAGAAGCTGGTCATGGAGCGGGGGGAGGCCGGCCATCAGCAAGGCAAGGGGCAACTCCCGCTTGGAAAGTTCGTGTGCGGCGGCACACAGCGCCTCGAGCGCCGCGGGCTCTGCTTGCTGCAACTCGTCGAGCAAGAACAGCACGCCGGTTTCGGTGTCACGGGCGGCTTCTCCAAGCACGCGAAAGAGATCGACGAGATCCACCTCCAAGCTCGCCGCCTCCCTAGCGCCAATGTCAAGGCTGACCTCGAGCCCGGTTTCAGGCTCGCGCACGCCGATACGCCGGATCATCGCCGCCAGCCGCGACACCGCCTCACGAACCGCGCCCCTTTGCTCCAGTTGGTGTAGAGCCGCCCACGCCCGCTCGACAAGGGCAGACCTGAACCCGACATCGGGGCGGGACTCGAGACTCTGCACGATCCAACCCCGATCTCTCGCCATCTCCTCGCCCGCCCAAAGTAGAGCGGTCTTGCCGACGCCTCGAAGACCGGTCAGGACAATGCTGCGCTCCCCGCGTCCCAGGGCGAGCCTGCCGATCAGGAGCGAGATCGCCGCGAGCTCGCTCTCGCGCCCCGAGAGAATCGGGGGTGGAACGCCCGCACCAGGCCGATAGGGATTGAGGAGCGGATCCATAAGCTAGTTGATGCTAGCGGATACTAGGGAAATAGCGCTAGTATTGACTAGTAAACGTTAGTATGTGCGCCGCGGTCAGGCCGAGATCGCGTCGGCGACCTCACCGGCCTCCCGCGCCGCCTCGTCCTCGCCCACGTAGGGGCGCAGGACGAACTCGAGGGTCTCGGGCAGGAGGCCGCGCAACTTGTCCGCTTCGCCGCCGATCAGCCGCTGACCGAGCACCCAGACGATTCCCCCCGCCAGCGTCTCCTCGAGGCTCTCGGGCAGCTCCGCCTGGCGCGGGTTGAGCTCACGGCCCGGGCGCAGCAGCGGCGCCAGGCGCTTCAGCGCCGCCTCGTGCTTGGCCGCCGCCTCGGGGCCGGCGGCGACCGCCTCGACCAGGGCGGCGCGGGCCGCGGCGGGATGGGCGGCGACGTCCTCGAAGAGCACGCCGAGGGCGGCGCCGACGCGGTCGGTCCAGGGGCCTTCTTCGCGCTTGTAGGCGTCTTCGACCCGGCCCACGGTGCGCTCGGTCGCCGCGTCGAGCAGCGCCAGGAAGGCCGCCTCCTTGTCGGGGTAGTGCTTGTAGAAGGTCGCGTAGCCGACCTTGGCGCGGCGGACGATCTCCTCCATCGTCGTCTCCTGGTAGCCCTGCTCGCCGATCAGATCGGCGGTCGCCGCGAGGATGCGGCGACGCTGGTCGGCGGCGGCCGCGTCGCGGCTGACCGGCTCGGGGCCGGGAGGCTGCCGGTTCTCCTTTCCGGGCAGGGCTCGCACAGGCCCCAGGATAGCGCTAGTTCCCATTGGTACGAAACAGGTACATGGAGTTGAGAAAGTTCCCAAACATAAGCTATGGTGTCCCGAATGGAAGCCCCGGGACCATTGCGAGAGGTCCGCTCGTGGGAAGCGGCCGAACCGGACCGTAGCGCCGATGCCGCCGTACGGGAGGCAATGCTTTTGACCGTCGGCGAAAAGGGCTATGCGAAGACGACGGTGCGCGAGGTAGCCGAGCGGGCCCGGATCACCCAGGACCGCTTCCACCGGCGATTCGGCAGCAAGGAGGCCTGCTTCGCGCGCGCCTACGAGGAGGCGGCCGAGCGCCTCGCCGCCGAGCTGCTCGCCGCCTGCCGCGCCGCCCCCGGCTGGCGCGAGGGCTTCCGCGCCGGTCTGACCGAGCTGCTGCGCACCGTCGCCGAGCAGCCGCTGACGGCGAAAGCCCTGCTGATCGAGGTGCGGGCGGCGCGGGGCGATGCCTGGGTCGCCCACCAGCGCCAGGTCGAGCGGCTCACCGCCGCCTTCGACTCGGTCCGCGAGGAGCCCGGCGCCCGCCCCGACGCCAACCCGATGACCGCCGGCTTCGTGATCGGGGCGATCGAGGAAGCGCTCAGCCTGGAGATCGCCGCCGGCCGCGCCGAGGGCGCCCAGCTCCTCCTCAACGACCTGACCCGCCTCGCCTTCCTGCAGCTCTTCGGCGAGGAGTAACCGCGGCGACTATAGGCTGGGCTCATGGACCAGCCTGACTCCTGCGCCGAGCTGCTGCGAGCCCATTTCGCCGCCGGAAGGCACCTCGTCGTCGGGCTCGACACCGACCCCGCGCGCCTGCCGGAGTCGCTCGCGCCCGGCGCTTCACCCGCCGAGCGAGTCGTCGAGTTCAACCGGCGGATCGTCGCGGGGACCGCCGACCTTGCCTGCGCCTACAAGCCGAACGCCGCCTTTTATGAGGCGCTGGGTGAGGACGGCTTCCACGTGCTCGAGGAGACGATCGCGACAGTCCGCGACCGCGCCCCCGACGCCGCCGTGATCCTCGACGCCAAGCGCGCCGACATCGGCTCGACCAACGCCGGCTACGTCACCGCCGCCTTCGACCAGCTCGGCGCCGACGCGGTCACCGTGCACCCGTATCTCGGCGGCGAGGCGCTCGTGCCCTTCCTCGAGCGCACCGACAAGCTGATCTTCGTCCTCGCCCGCACCTCCAACCCCGGCGCCGGCGAGTTCCAGGACCTGGTTTCGGACGGAGTGCCGCTCTACCGCCACGTCGCCCGCGCCGTCGCGGGCGGGTGGAATGCGGCGGGCAACTGCGGGCTCGTCGTCGGCGCCACCTACCCGGACGAGATGCAGGCGATCCGCGAGGACATCCCGGCCGAGATGCCGATCCTGATCCCCGGCGTCGGTGCCCAGGGCGGCGACGTAGCCGCGGTCGTGGCCGCCAACCGCGAGGCCGGCAGCGACGCCTTCCTGATCGCCGCCTCACGCTCGATCGTCTACGCCTCCTCCGGCGAGGACTTTGCCGGGGCGGCTCGCACCGAGGCCAAATCGCTTGACACCGAGATCCGCGCAGCGGCGAGCTGAAGTCCCACGAGAAAACCTGGCGAAATAACTTATAGAGAATTAACTTATTTTGTGGTAAGTTACTCGAAATGCAGCGAGGCTTTCTCAACCGCAGCGAAGAGCTGGAAATGCTCCAGCGAAGGTGGGAGAGCGGCGAGAGTCAGATCTTTCTCCTCTGGGGCCGGCGGCGAGTCGGCAAGACGGAGTTGCTGCTCGAGTTCGGGCGGGGCAAGTCGAGTCTTTTCTTCGAGGCGACGAGCGGCACCCGGGCCGATCACCTGCGCGACTTCTCAGAACGGCTGGCGGAGGTCACCGGGCGGGCTGGCCTGACCGCGCCGGACTGGGGCGCCGCGCTCGATGCAGTCGCCGACTGGGCCACGACCGACGGGCCGGTGCTTCTCGTCCTCGACGAGTTCCAGCACATCGCCCGCGAGAGTCCCGAGGTCGGCACCACGATCAACGTCTGGTGGCGCGAGCGGGGGCGTACCGCCCCTGTATTCCTCGTCCTCTCCGGCAGCGAGGTCGGCTTCTTCGAGCGCCAGGTCGTCAACTACTCGGCAAGCACCTACGGGCGGCGGGCGGGACAGCTGCGGCTCGAGCCGTTCAAGGCCCACGATGTCGGTCTTTTCCTCCCGGGGTGGTCCGCCGAGAATCGGATTCGCGCCTATGGCGTCTTCGGCAACATGCCGTACTACCTCGCCCATATCCGCGGCGAGGACGATCTCGCGCAGAACATCCTCGACCTGATCCTGATGCGCGACGGGCTGCTCCACGAGGAGGCACGGCTGCTTCTCGACGTCGAGCTTCCCGACGCGAATGCCTACTTCTCGGTGCTGCGGGCAATCGCCGCGGGGCAGACTCGCGTCAATCAGATCGACCAGCGGACCGGCATCGGCGACACGTCTCGAATCAGTCAGATGCTCGACCGCCTGCAGCGACTCTGGCTCGTTCGCAAGGAGCTTCCGGTGACGGTCCGCAACCCGGAGCGATCACGGAAGAGCTTCTACCGGATCACCGATCCATACCTGCGCTTCTGGTTTCGCTTCGTCCTGCCCGCGCAGGGACGACTCGCCGACGTGGCCGGCGCCAGACGACACCTCGAGGGCCGCGTCCTCCCCCAGCTCGACGAGTTCGTCTCGGCGCCCGCGTTCGAGGAGGTGTGCCAAGCGTGGCTGCGTCAGGAGGCGGATGCGGCGGGGGTCGGTTGGTGGTGGGGAAAAGTCCGGGAGAGAGGCGACACGACCCTTCGCGACGTCGACAGAGAGCTCGATGCTGTCGCCGTCGACGACAACGGAGAGGTGATCGCCGTCGGCGCCTGCAAGTGGACGGACGGCAAGATGCCGCTGAGCGAGAGGGACAAGCTCGACTCGTTGGCCGCGCACCTGCGGCCAGAGGGGGAGCGCCCCTCGCTCTTCCTCTTCTCACGGTCGGGCTTCGAGGGGCCACTCGAGGAAGCCGCGGCAGACGACCCTCGATTGCGCCTGGTCGGCATCGCCGAGATGGAGCTGTAGGCCTCAGTCGCTCTTGGCGATCTCCGCTGCCTCGGCGCTGCCGAGGTACGGAGTCAGCGTGAACTCGACCAGGTCGGGGAGCAGGTCCTCCAGCTCCTCGGTCTTGCCGGCGATTATGCGCCGCGAGATCAGCGAGACCATGCCGCCGACGAGCGCTTCCTCGGTGGTCGCCGAGAGTCGGTCGAGGACCTCCTTCGGGCGACCCTCGCGGCCCTCCTGAAAGTAGGGGACGAAGCTCTGGATCGCCGCGTCGTAGCGCTCGACCACGGCCGGGCCGGCGACCAGCGCCTCGACCATGCAGAGGCGGGCGAGGTTGGGCTCGGCGGCGAGGAAGCGCAGCATCGCGTCGATCCCGGCCTTGATCGCGTGAGGCCAGTCCTCGGTCTCCTCGAACGCCGTCGAGACCCGCTCGCGCAGCTCTTTCATCACCGTGTCGTAGGCCGCGACGAAGCACTCGTCCTTGCTCGAGAAGTGCTCGTAGAAGGTGCGGCGGGAGACCGCGGCGGCGCGGGTGATGTGGGCGATCGTGGTTCCCGAGTAGCCCTGCTCGGCGATCGCCTCGGCGATTCCGGCGATCAGACGCTCCCGCTGGTTATGAGTGACGAACTCGCGGGGCAGGCCATGGCGGCCCGGCGGCAGGCGCGCCAACTCGGGCGGATAGTCCTCCGCGCCGTCGTCCGGCGCCTGCTCCGATTTGTCGCCACGTTTCTTTGCCACCTCGCGAGCATATCCCTCCGGCGCGGCGGATTCGTGGCTCAACTCGGACATAGCCGCCTCGATACCCAAATACGGCATCACCGCGGCCGACATCAACTGCGGCACCAGCGCGGGCAACTCGTCCACCGCCCCGCGAACCACCCGCGAGTAGATCTGACCGTAGGCCGAGCCGGCCAGCGCCTCGGCCGTTGTGTGGGGGACGGAGTCGGGGTCGTCCATCTCCTGGCGGCCGGCGTCGATCAGCGAGGCGATCACCCGCATCGTCATGTCGCGGCGAGCGCGGGCGGCGTCGCCGGCGGCCAGCACCTCGACGCCGAAGGAGGCGCGGCCCGGGTTGTCGCTGAGGCCCGCGATCACCTCGTAGGCGACCGCGCGCAGGCGGTCGGGCCACTCCTCGCAGCTTTCGTACGCCCTCACCATCGTCCCCAGGCACTCCTCGTTCTGGTCCTGCCAGGCGGAGAGGAAGCAGTCGTACTTGCCGCGGAAGTGGCGGTCGAAAGCAGGGCGGTCGAGCCCGGCGCGCTCGAGGATCGACTCGATCGTCGTTTCGCCGTAGCCTCGCTCGGCGGCGACTTCGATCAGTGCCGCGACGATCTCGGCACGCTCGGAGCTGCCGGTCTCTCCGCGGATCTCGGTGGCGGGCACTAGCGCATGGGACCCCCGATCCCTGCCCTGGCTCAGCCGGTCGCTTTGGACGGCTGTTCGGCTGCCGTGCGCTTCGCGACCTCGGCGCCGACGTACGGGGTGAGCGAGAACTCGACCAACTCGGGGAGGAGCTGCTCGATCTCCTCCACCTGCCCCATCACGATCCGCTGGTAGATGATCCAGAAGACTCCGCCGACGATCGTCTCCTCGAGTGTCCCCGGCAGGTCCTCGCCCTTCGGCGCGACCTTGCGGCCCATCCGGAAGAGCGGCACGAACGCCTGGATCGAGCGTTCGTAGCGCTCGACCGCGGCGGGCCCGGCGGAGAGGGCCTCGACGATGCAGGTCCGCGCCAGCGCCGGCTCGGTCGCCACGTAGTGGAGGAAGGCTGAGAGGCCGGAGTTGACCCGGGCGGGCCAGCTGTCGACCCTGCTGGCGGCGTCGACGACGCGGCGCAGCGCCTCTTTGACGGCGAACTCCGAGGCGGCGAGGAAACAGTCTTCCTTGGAGGAGAAATTCTCGTAGAAAGTGTTGCGGGCGATGCCCGCGCGCCGCACGATATCGGCAACAGTTACCGCCCGGTAACCCTTCTCCACCGTCTCCTCGGCGAGGGCCGCGATGATGCGGGCGCGCTGGTGCTGGGTGATGAACTCACGCGGCAGCGGATGCCTTCCGGGGCGCATCCTGGTTGCCTGGGGTACACGTTCAGCCACGCCAGCCAGGCTACTCCGGGGCCATCGAGATTCAAGCTGGACGGATTGGCGAAATACCGCTACAGTACCGGAGTCCAGACAACCTGTTCCCTAGATCGTTAGGAAGGGGTAAACCATGGGGAAGCAGGCCGTAACCAACGTCCAGGCAGGGGCTGAGGGGACCGGCAGCATCAGAGCAGTGGAATCACTTCCCCACTCCCCCAAGCTCGAGCTTGTGAATTCTCCCAAGCGCGAAAAGATTCTCGAGGGAATGCTCGAGGCGGTTGGCTCTGAGGGCTATGACTCGACCTCGGTACGCACGGTTCTGGACAGAACCGGGCTCTACCGGCAGGCGTTCTACGACAACTTCGCCGACAAGGACGGCTGCTATCTGGACGCGCTCGGGATGGGAATCACGCGGCTCGAAGAGCTGGTGGTGCGAGCCGCGGCGAGCGAGGAATCGTGGCGCGGCAGGTTGCGTGCCGGCCTCGGCGCCCTGCTCGACGAGCTCGACGCCGAGCCCGATTTCGGCCGTGGCGTGATCGTCGCGGTTCACGCAGCGGGCCCCGAGGCCCTGGCAAAACGTGCCGAAGCGATGAAAAGGGCGGCCGATTTCATCGATTTGGCCCGAGACGATTCGGGGGAGTCCGAGGAGCCGCCTCAGATCGCTCCGGAGGGGATCGTCGCCGGCATCCACGCGATCGTCCATTCACGGCTCTCCACCGGGGCTACTGACGGTTTCCGCGATCTGCTGCCCGAGTTCATGTACTTCGCCGTGCTGCCCTACTTCGGCGCCGAGGCCGCGAGTGCCGAGATGCAGTCCGCACGCGCCTGAGTCTTCTGTCTGCAGCCGGACGTTGGACAGCTGAGAGATCCTGCCCTACATTGGATAGGCGATGGAAACGCCCCAGTTGCCGCGTGCTTACTCCGTTCGATCCGAGCGCGAGCGGCTGCTCGAGGCGATGGTGAAGATGGCCGCGGCGAAGGGTTATGAGGCGACGACGGTGGCTGACGTGATCGAGTTCGCCGGCGTCTCCCAGGACGCCTTCGACGAGATGTTCGAGGGCAAGGAGGCATGCTTCCTCGAGGCCTACGACGCGGTCTTCGACGTCCTCGTGGCGCACGTCACGGCGGCCTTCGAGGCGGCCGCCGGCGAGCCCTGGCCGGAGCAGATCGCCGCCGGGCTCGGCGCCCTGGTCGAGCTGCTCGCGATGGAGGCCGACATCGCCCGGATGGCGATGGTCGAGGTGACGGCGGCGGGCGACGACGCCCGCGAGCGCTACCGCGCGATGCTGACCCGCTTCACCCCTTTTCTGGAGAAGGGGCGCAGCTACTCGGGGCAGGGCGAGGAGCTGCCCCTCGACACGGCGCGTTTCGCGATCGGCGGCGCCACCTCGATGATCTTCGACGAGGTGCGGGCCGGCCGCGGGCCGGAGCTGAAGCGGATCCTGCCGGACCTGGTCTTCGCTGTGCTGATGCCCTATCTCGGGCCGGAAGCGGCCGAAGACGAGATGCGGCGGGTCACGCGCGAGGGGTAGGCCTCGGTTTCAAGACGACTCGGGTGGAGGCCTTCACTTAACTTTTTCGGTGTAGCGCTGAGGGTCTTCCGTTTTCGCGTCGGCGAAAAAGTACAAGACGTTTCGGCCTCCACCCGAGTCGTCTTGACTCATACGCCCTCGCCGTGACGGCCTTGGCCGGAAGCGAAGCGGCTGGCGCCTTGAACCGCTATGTGGAGGGTCTCGCGGCCCAGCTTGTGCTCCAGGGCTATGCCGTCCTTGAGGGGGAGGCCGAAGCCTTCTATGGCGGCTTGGCGGTCGGCGAGCATCGTCTCTTGGGGGAAGCTTGCGATTCGCTCGGCCAGCTCGAGGGCGCGGTCCAGGTGCTTGCCTGGGTCGGCGATCTCGTTGACGAGGCCGATCTGCTTCGCCTCCTTCGCCTCCACCGCACGGCCGGTGAGGATCAGCTCCAGGGCTCGGCCCATGCCGACGACGCGGGGGAGGCGTTGGGTGCCGCCGTCGACCAGGGGAACTCCCCAGCGGCGCTCGAAGAGGCCGAAGGTGGATTGGGGCGTGGCGATGCGCAGGTCACACCAGAGCGCCAGCTCGACCCCACCGGCGAGGCACCAGCCGTCGACCGCGGCGATCGCCGGCTTGGCCGGAGTGAGGCGGGTGGGGCCCATCGGTCCGTCCGGGTGGTCGACGTCGAGGTCCATTGCCTTCAGGTCGGCGCCGGCGCAGAAGGCCTCGCCTCCGGCTCCGGTGAGGACGAGGACGCGGGCACCGTCGTCGGCCTCGAACTCGACCAGCCCCTGGCGGAAAGCCTCCGCGGCGGCGGCGTCGATCGCGTTGCGCCGTGCCGGGCGGTCGATCGTCAGCACGGCGACCGCCCCGATCCGCTCGTAGCGCAGCTCGTCAGTCACGGTGCAGAGAGTATGGGAGTAGGCGGGCTAGTTGCTGGGCAAATCACGGGATAGCCAAGCAACGCCGACTCCCAGGTGCGCCCCGGTACGCGGGTCAACGGAGGCAGGCTCCCGATGACCGCCGCCCAAGCTAGACGCGCAACCGGACGCGAAAGGCCCCCGGGAACGCCCCGGGAACAAAAAAACGACCGGGGACGGCGCCCAAAGCCTGCCCGCGCGTAGCCTTCGCGCTAGAAGCTCTTTGCGCCACCTTCAAGACGGTGTCCCGCTGGCTTCCGCGGGGCCTGTCTTTCCCAGTCGCAGGATCAACCTAGCTCGGCCTCTGCCCCGCGTCTAGGGGGTGGTGGGAAGCGATCCCGCAAAGTCCGCAGAAATCGACACCGGCGCGCCTGGGATGAGCGACGGGTTGGAGGACAACCAGGCGATTTTTCAGGCGCGGGTCGGGGCTATCCCAGACCCGCCGGTACTCTCCGCGGATGCGGATCGATGAGATTCTTGCGAGCAAGCGGCCGGTTTTCTCGGTCGAGTTCTTCCCGCCGAAGAGCGAGGAGGCGACCGAACAGCTATACGCGACGGCGCGCTCGCTGGGCGAGCTGGAGCCCGACTTCGTCTCGGTCACCTACGGCGCGGGGGGTTCGACCCGCGACGGCACGGTCGAGATCACCCGGGCGCTGAAGGACGAGCTCGGCATGGAGACGATGGCGCACCTGAGCTGCGTCGGCGAGAGCGCCGAGGGGATCGGCGCGACGCTCGACCGGATCGCCGCGGCCGGGATCGAGAACGTCTTCGCGTTGCGTGGCGACCCGCCGCGCGGGACGGCGGATTTCGTACAGCCGGAGGGCGGCCTGAGCAGCGCCGCCGAGCTGACCGCCTTCATCGACGCCGGCTGGGACTTCACCGTCGGCGGCGCCTGCTTCCCCGAGGTGCACCCAGAGGCGCCCGACCTGGAAACCGACCTCGACTACCTGAAGACGAAGGTCGAGGCCGGTGCCTCCTTCCTGATCACCCAGCTCTTCTTCGACAACCAGGTCTACTTCGACTTCGTCAAATCCGCGCGGCAGGTGGGGATCGACGTGCCGATCCTTGCCGGCGTGATCCCGGTCGCGAGCTTCGCCCAGACGAAGCGGATCTGCGAGCTCTGCGACGCCTCGATCCCGCCCCGCCTGCAAGCGGCGTTCGCGGCGGCCGACGGCGACGAGGAGGCCGAGTTCGAGCTTGGCGTCGCTTACGCGGCACAGCAGTGCGCCGAGCTGCTGATCGCGGGGGCGCCCGGCATCCACTTCTACGCGCTCAACCGCGCCCCGGCGACGCGCGCCGTGCTCGGTGCGCTAAAAACCGGTAGACCATGGGATCGCTGACCTATCAGGGACACCGGATCGACTTCGACGAGTACGGCGAGGGGGAGCGGCCGATCGTCCTCGCCCACGGCCTGCTGATGAACCGCCACATGTTCGACCAGTTGGGGCCGGCGCTGGCCAAGCGGGGCAACCGGGTGATCTGCGTCGACCTGCTCGGCCACGGTCGCTCCGACCAGCCCGACGACCTGCGGCTCTACTCGATGCCGCTTTTCGCCGAGCAGGTTCTCGCGCTGCTCGATCACCTCGGGCTGGAGCGGGCGGTGGTCGGCGGCACCTCGCTCGGCGCCAACGTCGCGCTCGAGCTGGCCGTTCGCCATCCCGAGCGGGTCGAGGCGCTCTTCATCGAGATGCCGGTGCTCGACAACGCGCTGGCGGGAGTCGCCGCGATCTTCGCTCCGATCCTGCTCGGCCTGCGGCTGGGCAGGCCGGCGGTGGAGCTCAGCTCACGCCTCGCCTCGTTGATTCCGCGCACCAACTTCATCCTCGACATCGGCCTCGACTGGGCACGGCGCCGACCCAGTCCCTCGATCGCCGTGCTCGAGGGACTGCTGCTCGGCGAGACGGCGCCGCCGCGCGAGCAGCGCCGCCTGATCGATCGTCCGGCGCTCGTCGTCGGTCACCAGCGCGATCCCCTGCATCCCTTCAGCGACTCGGGGATGCTGCTCGAGGAGCTGCCGCGGGCGCAGCTGGTCGAAGCCAACTCGATCCTCGAGTGGCGGACCCGCCCCGGCCGCCTCAACGCCGAGCTGGCGCGGTTCCTCGACGAGGTCTGGAGCGCCATCGACGGCGGCCCGGCGGCAAATGGCAACGGGCAGACAGCCGCTCCTGTGGCAGGATAAGACCAGCACGATGGCCAATCGCAGGGAGGAAGAGAGAGAGCGGCTCCGCCAAGCGCGGCAGGAACGCGAGTCCGGTCAGCACAAGGCGGACAGGCGACGGCTGTACGCGGTCTACGGCGTCGCCGGGCTGATCGGCATCCTCGTCGTCGCCGGGATCGTCGCGCTGATCGCCGGCTCGGGGGGTGGCGACAGCGGCAAATCGCACATCAACCAGGGCAGCGGTTCGACCAACGGCGTGAAGCCGGACGAACGCAGCGGAACGACGCCGCCGGAAGTCAAGGTGGCAAACCTGAAACTGGCGGCGAAGAAGGCCGGCTGCGACCTGCGCCTTCACCTCAAGGACGAGGGCCACACCCATATCTCGCCCACCGCGCCCACCCCGGACTACAAGACCAACCCGCCGACGTCCGGCAACCACGTCGAACCGCCCTACCAGGAGGCCGACGGCGCCTACAGCGAAATGCCGGGGGAAATCTTCATGGTCCACTCGCTTGAGCACGGTCGGATGGAGATCCAGTACAGCCCCGAACTGCCCGAAGAAGACCAGCTCGAGCTCAAGGGGCTCTACGAAACGATGTACGGGGGGACGCTGCTCTTCCCCAACGAGAACATGGACTACGAAGTGGCGGCGACGACCTGGACCAACCTGATCGGCTGTCCCAAGTACAAGGGTGCGATCACGCTCGACGCGATCCGCGACTTCGGCAAGGCAACCTGGGGCCGTTACGGCGGAGAGCCCGTGAGCGCCTTTGCGCTCAAAGGCCCGACGCCCGTAGAACCCAGCGGCTCCTGACCAAAGCATTTCTGCGTCCTCGGTCGGGCGGCTGCGGGTCACGCGCCAGAGTGCGCTCCCCTTGCCTTCCTCCCTGCGTCCTTGAACTGCTTTGGTCAGGAGCCGCTGGATCGATAGAGGGGGAAAAAACCGCTGGCTTCGCGGTCGGCCGATAGACGGTCGTAGGCCGCGCGGTCGCAGACGATCTCGGAGGTGTGCCAGGGCTGCTCGCGGTTGGCGAAGCCGCGCTTGAACTCCTCCAGCCGGTCGCCGGCGGAGAGGCCGCCGCCGAGGTTGAGCGGTAAGGCCAGTTCGGCGGCGAGCTCGACCAGGGCGGCGAGGACGTTCTTCATCGGCGAGTCGCGCAGATAAGCGTCGGCGCTGCCGCTCAGGTAGTAGTGGAGGAAGCCGTCGCTGCGCACGGTCAGCGAGGCGGCGGCGACCTCGCCGGAGGGGGCGGTCGCGACGGCCAGCCAGGAGCGGCGCGACTCGAGCAGGCGGTCGAAGTAGGTGGCTGCGAAGAAATAGCGCTCGGCGGCACCGGTGCGGCGCATCGTCTGCTCGTAGGCGGCGAGGAAGCCGGCGCGCTGCTCGGCGGTCGTCTCGGGGCCGGGAACCAGTTCGACCGCGTATCCCGCGCGGCGGTTCTTGTTGATCTGGTTGCGGTCGCTGGAGCGGCTCTTCGGCGGCAGCCCAGGGTCGGCGATCTGGACGATGTTGCGCTCCGTCGCGCCGGCGAGCGGGGGCCGGCCGAGCGTGTGGCGAATGAAGAGCGAGACGAGGCCGGTCGCCGACCAGTCAATTTCGGCCGGGTCGAGGAGGGGAGTCGGGGGGGCACCCGCCGGAGCAACAGCGGGGAGGCTCCGTCGGGTGCCCCCCCGACTCCCCTCAGCCAGTCCCGGATATCCGTACGGGGAGATCGCATCGAGCAGGTCCGTGCCGGTAATCGCGCGGATGATCAGCGGGGCGAGAAGGTCCCCCGCGTCCGACTTGATCCGCAGCGTGTGGGTGACGCCCTCGGCGTCGAGGAAGGGGGGCGAGCGGAAGAACTCGTCGCTCTGCGCCGCCGCGCCGCGGTCGGCGATCAGCTCGGCGCTTGCGCGAGCGGCGCTCACGGCAGGAGGTCGGCGGCAGCGGCGCGGAACTCGTCGGGCAGCACGCCCCAGACCTCGCAGTCGTCGACGCCGTCCGGGCCGCGCAGGTGGCCGCGCAGCGTCCCCTCGTGCTTCCAGCCAAGTCCTGTAACCGTCTTCTTGGCGATCTCATTGCGGGCCGGTATGCGCCCGTAGACGCGGTGGGCGCCAAACTCGTCGAAGGCCTTTGCGATGGTCAGCGCCTCGGCGCGGCGACCGACGCCCTTGCCCCGCACGTCGTCGCCGATCAACGCCCCCAGCTCGGGCGCCGTCTGGCGGAAGAGGCCGTAGAGCGCGGTGAAGCCGACCGGCTCCTCGTAGCCCTCGACGACGATCGCGTACTTGCGGTCCTCGTCGGGGCCGTCGATCGCACGCCCCACCCAGCCTTCGGCTTGCTCCACCGAGAATCCGTCACGTTGCTCCATGAGCGTCTTGGTCGCCTCCGGGTTGTTGAACCAGCGGTGCACGGCTCCGGCATCGCCGGGCTCGAAGGGACGCAGGCTGACTTCTGGTCGCTCGGCCACGCCAAAACCCTACGGCTTCGATGAAGGATTGTGCCCCCCGCGGGGGGCACAATCCTTCATCTGCCTCAGTCCGGGGCGAGGCCGTGGCCGGTTACGAGCAGCCACGTGGTCTTGGCGAGGATGCGCAGGTCGAGGTCGAGGCTGCGGCGGTCGACGTACTCGACGTCTAGCTCGATCCGCTGCTCCCAAGGGATCCTGGCGCGGCCCTGGACCTGGGCCCAACCGGTCAGCCCGGGGCGCACCTCGTGGCGGCGGCGCTGGCGCGGCGTGTAGTCCACCACCTGGGCGGGGATGGTCGGGCGCGGGCCGACGATCGCCATCTCGCCGCGCAACACATTGACCAGGTTGGGGATCTCGTCGAGCGAGGTGCGGCGGAGGAAGCGCCCGGCGCCGGTGACCCGGGGGTCGTCGCGGGCGACGACCGTGCCGACGCCGACCGGATCGGAGCCCTGCTCCATCGTGCGCAGCTTGAGCAGCTCGAACTCGGCGCCGCCCCTGCCGACCCGGCGCTGCCGGTAGATCACCGGCCCGGGGCTGCCGAGCTTGATCCAGATCGCGGCGAAAAGCAGCACAGGCGAAAGGACGACGAGAGCAAGGACCGCAACGAGGATGTCGAGAATTCTTGGCATAGCTCACCAGGGGGCGATGTGACCAAGCAGGTCAAGGACGCAGGGAGTGTGGCGTGCTCCGCACGCAAACGACCGAGGACGCCGAGATGCGCCGGTCACATCGTCACCTGGTGCCTTCGGCCTTGTCCCAGGCGCCCGGCGCGCCGTGGCGCATGCGGTCCCAGAGACCGAGGGCGATCGAGGCCGTGGTCTGCACGTAGTAGCGGGCGATCCGCAACGGAGCCAGGGGCAGCACCTTGCCGAGCAGCGCGGCGGCGAGAAGGGCGACCTGAGCGATCAGCGCCACGGCGTAGACCCAGCCCTGTCCGAGCAGCGCCAGGTTCGCCACCAGCGCCGCGACGTGCAGGAACGGCGTCGCGTAGCGCAGCAGCCGGTGCGAGACGATCTCGAAAGCGTAGAGCGGTGGGTAGCCGCCGGGGCGGAGCATCCCTTCGCCGACGACGATGTCCCAGATCCCGACCATCATCCGCCGCTTGCGGGCGAGCTCGCCCTCCAGCGTCGGCACCATCTTCTCCTCGGCGCCGGCCCAGGGAACGTAGAGCGATCGGCGACCGCGCTTGGCGAGCAGGAAGGGGAGCGAGAGGTCGTGGCTGCCGGCGGCAGGCAGCCGGATGTAAGCGTCGCGGCGCACGGCGTAGATCGCGCCGTTGCCCGCGGTCACCCCCGCCAAGGCCGACTCGAACTCGCGCAGCGCCATCTCGTAGCGCCAGTAGGAGCCCTCGACGTTGTCGCCACCGGAGTCGAGGAAGCGCACCTGGCCGCATACGTAGCCCACCGCTGGGTCCGCGAAGGGCTCGATCAGGTGACGGAGGGCGTCCCGCGACCAGATGCTGTTGGCGTCGGAGAAGGCGAGGACATCTCCGCCGGCCCGCTCGACGGCGGCGTTCTGCGCGGCAACCTTGCCGCCCCGAGGCAGATCGAGGACGAGGTCGGCGCCGGCGGCCTGGGCGCGCTCGACCGTGGCGTCGGCGGAGCCGTCGGAGGCGACGATCAACTCGAGTCGGTCGCGCGGATAGTCGAGGGCAAGGGCGTTGGCGACCTTGGCCACGATCGACTCCTCCTCATCGAAGGCGGCGACGATCAGGGAGACGCGTGGGGGCTCGTCCCAGGTGCTTGGGTTCAGCGTCGGCTTGCGGCGACGGGAGAC
The DNA here is from genome assembly GCA_963837695.1 of uncultured Solirubrobacterales bacterium. Lineage (GTDB taxonomy): Bacteria > Actinomycetota > Thermoleophilia > Solirubrobacterales > 70-9 > VRUE01. The sequence continues at coordinate 591,767 of CAWINZ010000005.1, forward strand.
GAGCGCGTAGAGGACGAGCGGATAGCCGCCGTGGGTGTAGAGGATCAAGGCTGCGCTGAGCCAGAAGATGGCGGCGACAAGGATCATTGGCCTCGGTTGGGAGGGGATAGGGGTGTCCCTCCCGGTTGCTGGGTTTTTCGCGCGCCTTGCGGAAGGGGGTAGGGGTGTTCCCCTCGGGCGCTGGGTTTTTCGCCTTGGAGTTCGGCTCTCTTGCCAAGTGTGTGTTGCGAAAAACGAGACGCCGCGCCCGAGTGGAACACCCCTACCCCCTTTGGTCGAGAAGCTGACGGTAGAGCGAGAGGGTCCGGCCTGCGGCCTCGTCCCAGGAGTAAGCGCTGGTAGCTGCGCTGGCCGCAGCGCTGGCCAACTCGATGCGCGCCGTCTCGTCGCTGACAAGTTCGCTGAGCGCAGAGGCGAGAGATGTGGGGTCCTCGGGGGGGACGAGATGGGCGGCGCCCTGCTCTGCCACCTCGGGGAAGCCGCCTACCGCGCTCAGGACCAGGGGCTTGCCGAAGGCCAGGGCGGCGTAGAGGACGCCGGAGTGCTCGGCGTCGCGGTAGGGAAGGGTGACGATGTCGGCGCGGCGCATGATCGCTGGGATCTCGGCGTCTTCTATGAAGCGGGTGAGGAAACGGACGCGGCCCGGGGCTTCGGCGGCGAGGCGGCGAAGCGGCTCGACGTCCATGCGCGGGTTGCCGACAATCCATAGCTCGGCAGCCTCGATCTTGGCGAAGGCTTCGAGCAGGGTGTCGATGCCCTTGTAGGGGCGGAGCAGGCCGAAGAAGAGAATCACCGGGCCCTCCGCTCCATCCAGCTCGGGCGGCAGCGGCTTCTCTTCCGGCAACCGCGTCAGGTAGTCGAAGGCGCCGTGGTGGATCACGTGTACCCGCCCGGGGTCGAGGCCGACCCGGTCGCGCAGGCGCGCAGCGCTGTGCTCGGAGTGGGCGATCACCGCGTCCATCGCGGCAAAGGTACGGCGGGCGACCGACAGCTGGCGACGGCTCGGCTGCGGTGGCAACACGTAGTGGGCGGTCATCAGCCTGGGCCGCCGCGCGGGCAACAGCATCGTGTCGAGCGCCGGTGTGGTGAGCCACTGGTAGTGGGTGACGTCGGCGTCGGCCTGGCGGCGGAAGCGCAGCATGTCGGGAACGTGCTCGGCGAGCTTGAAGACGCGGCGGGCGGGCGCATCCAGGCCGCGCTCGGGGCTGCGGCGGTAGAAGCACTCGCGCACCCGGTAGCCCTCGGGTGCGGGGACCGGTCCGTAGAGAAACCTGCTGGTCAAGAGCTCGACCTCGGCGCCCCCACGGGCGAGCGCCGCGGCGAGAGCGCGGTCGTAGGGAGGCGTGAAGGCCGAGGGGTCGACCAGCTGCACGCGGATCGGGTCCTGCATCGGGGCGATTATGGTGACCGCCGTGCCACCAGCGCTCTCCTACTGCGTCGTGAACACGAACGGCCGCGAGCTCCTGCTCGCCTGCCTGAGCGCGATCGAGCGCACCCACCCGGCGGGAGTCGAGCACGAGATCCTCGTCCTCGACAACGCCTCCGAGGACGGCTCGGCCGAGGCGGTGCGGGCGCTGGGGGACGGCATCCGCCTGATCGCCCTCGACAATCGCGCCGGCAAGGCCGAGAACGACTCGACCTTGCTGCGCGAGGCAAAGGGCCGCTACTGCCTGCTGCTCAACGAGGACACGGAGCTGCGGCCGGGGGCGACGGAGGGCCTGATGGCGGCGCTGGATGCAGACACCCACGCCGGCGCTGCAGGCGCCCAACTGCTCGACCCCGCCGGGGCTCCCGTCGCCTGCGCCTGGCGCTTTCCCGGAGTTGGCCCCGCGCTCGCCGGCGCCCTCTTCCTCCACCGGCTGCTCACTGTGCAGAGCAAGGGCTCGGACACCCGCGCCGTTGACTGGGCGCAATCGAGCGCGCTGATGGTGCGGCGCGAGGCAGCCGCGGAGGTCGGCTACCTCGACCCGGCCTTCTTCGTCTACTACGACGAGTGCGACTTCTGCAAGCGGCTCAGCGGCGCCGGCTGGCGCACCCTCTACGTGCCCACAGCGGAGGCGGTCCACCACGACCAGCTCTCCACCGACCTCGCCGCCGGCCTGCCCCGCATAGTCGAATTCCACCGCAATCGAGATAGGTACATGCGAAAGCACCACGGGCGAGCCGCGGCGCTGGCGGTCCGCGTCCTCACCGCCTGGTCGTACGCCCTGCGCGCCCTCGCCGCCACGGTCCTCCCCAACCAGCCGGCCCGGGTCTACTGGGCGCACGCTCGACAGGCGCTAGGCCCCAGCCGTGGCGAGAGCCTGCACGACCGCGCCTACATGCGGGAGTCTTCGTCGATGCGCTCGGCCTCGTAGACCTCTGGGATCTGACCGTCGACTGCGGCCGGTTCGGCGCGGAGGATCCGCAGGCTCGCGAACAGCTCGCTGGGATGACGGAGGCGGGCCAGCCAGCCGCGCTCCTGGTCGGTGAAGAAGCCGCTGAGCAAGAGCACGGCCGGGTAGGCGAGCCAGAGGACGATCCTGGCCAAGAGCCCGATGAAGCCCTCGGTCGGCAACAGCAGTTCGCCGAGGCCGACCAAAGCGGCGGAGACGAACAGCACCCGCGCGAGGCGACCCCACTGGTAGGGGACCGGGAAGAGGCGCTGGGTGAATACGTACATCAGGGCGACTACGACGATGTAGGAGGCGACCAGGGCGAGGCCGGCGCCGACGATGCCGAGCGAGGGCACCAGCGCCAGGTTGAGCGCGAGGTTGGCGACGAGCGCCGCGATCGTCGCCGGGAAGTTGAACTCGGTGCGGCCGGTGCGGCCGAGGATCACGACCAGGACCATGTAGAGCGCGTAGAGGGTGACGCCGGTGGCGATCAGGCCGATCGCTTCGTAGGAGTCGAAGAACTGCGGTGCCGCCAGGGCGCGGACGATCCAGCGCGAGAACAGCCACATGCCGGCGACGACGAAGGCGCAACCGGCGACGAACCAGGTGACGACTGCCGCGTAGGCACGGCGGGCCTCACCGTCGTCACGGATCGAGTAGGCAAGGGGCGGCCAGGCGAGCTGGAAGCCGCGCACCAGCACGTTGACCCCCTGGGCGAACTTCACGGCCAGCGAGTAGAGGCCGGCCTCGGGCAGGCCGGCGTAGTGAACGATGACGATCCGGTCGACGAAGTTGAGCAGGTAGAGCGAGAGCTCGGCCGGCATCGTCGGCAGGCCGAATCGGGTCATCCGGCGCAACAGCGGGCCGTCGATCCAGAGCGAGAGGCGCCGACGGTGGACGACGATCAGGCCGAGGACGAAAGCGGCGCCGCTGGCGTAGCTGCCAAGCAGCAGGCCGCGGGCGCCCTCGCCCTGACCGACGACGAGGATCACGGTCAGGCCGATCGTCGCCAGCACGTTGAGGATCGTCACGGTGAAGAAGGCGCGGGCGCGCTCCTCGAGCCGGAACAGGGTGAGCAGGTACTCGAACATGGTCAGCACCCAGAGCCCGCCGATCGCAATCCGGCCGAGTTCGGCGGGCGATGCCACCATCGCGGCTTCTTCGCTGAGCAGCGCTTCTGAGATCGATCCGGCGAAGGGCAGCGCGATCAATGCCGCCGCCGTGGATACCCAGAACAGCGCGGCGAAGGAGGTCGAGACGACCTTTGCCGGATCCTCGGCGTCCTTGTAGTAAAAGCGCAGCAGCGCCTCGATCGTGCCGAAGCGGATGACGATGCTGGCCGTGACCACGGCGGCGAACATCACCTCGGCGGCGCCGTAGTCGTCGAGGCTCAGGTAGCGCGTGTAGAGCGGCAGCAGCGCGACCGCGATCAGCTTCGAGAAGACGCTCGCCGCGGTGTAGGCGGCGCCGGTCGTCGCGAGGCGGCGGAGGTAGCCCGACACGCTGGGAGGCTACGTCTCGGCGCGGACCGGGAGCGCGGCGAGCGAGGCGCCGACCGCGAGCAGGACCCAGGCGATCGGGTCCTCGTAGAAGCCGGCGTAGGCCATCGTGTGGACGAGCAGGGCGACGAAGGCGGCTAGGACTGCTATTCGGCCCAGCGTTTGTGGGGGGGGAAGGGTGGGGGTGTCCCCCTCGCTTGCTGGGTTTTTCGCCGGATGGCGGTCAGCTCTCGGGGACCCTGGGGGGCGAAAAACAGGACGCCGCTGCGCGAGAGGGACACCCCCACCCTTCCGATCGAGAGCCAAGCTTGAAGCGAACAGACCCGAGCCCATCGTCCACAAGGCCACGACGATCAGGGAGCCGTAAGCGAAAAGACCTACTAGCCCCTGCTCGGCTGCGACGGTTACGGGCTCGGTGTGGGAGACGACTACGGGGGCTTTCTTGGTTGCTGCGTGCTCTCGGTAGGCGCGGGGGAAACTGCCGGCGCCGTAGCCCCAGATGGGTCTTTGGGCGAACAGCTTTGCTCCTCCAGACACCAGGTTGCCGCGGCCGCCGGTGTCGGAGTTGAGGCGGTCGGGGCTCAGCTTCGAGACGCCTCCGGCGAAGAGGACGACGACCACCGCGAAGATCGCGCCGGCGCCCACCGCAGCAAGAGTCCAACGCCAGCTCCACCTCAAAGCTGCAAGCACAGCGAGGCCCGCCAGCAGCGCAGCGAAGCTAGACTGGGAGAAGGTCATCGCGAGCCCCAGCCACAGCACAGCTACCAACGCAGTCAGCAGCGCCAGCGTTCGTCGCTCTTTCACCCAGAGAAGAGCCGACATCGCCACAACGATCACCAGTGCCAGGTAGCGCCCGTAGATGTTCGGGTCCCAGAAGACCGAGTTGACCCGGAAGTAGGTGTGGAATTCATTCGACCTGATCACCTGGTCGTTCCAGAAGAGCTCCCGACTCAGGTACTCCACGGAGCCGACAGCGACGAATGCCACCGCCTCAACAGCTACCACCCACAAGACAAGCTTCAGCAGCTTCTTGTCCCACTCGACATCCCGTAGCAGCGCGTAAACCAGCGAGAAAGGCACGAAGAAAAAGCACACGTTCTGCAGCGATTTCGAGAAGTCGGGCGAGTACAGCGTCTGTAGCGCATATAGGAGCACGACGCCGGCAAGAACGTATGGCAGTAGACGTGGGGAGGTGGGGGTGCCCCTCTCGCTGGCTGGGTTTTTCGCCTTGGAGTCTGTCTCTCTCGCCGACCCTGCGGTGCGAAAAACAGGACGCCGCTGCGCGAGAGGGACACCCCCACCTCCCCACTCCCGCAGCGCGGTTGACAGGACACCAGCGGCGATGACCAGGTAGAGCGGAACGAGCAGATTTGCGGTGTCGCCGCCAGCATGCAATGGAACGCGGAAGGGAAGCGTAAAAACGATTGCGAGGGGGAGAGCGATCGGCCAGCGCCAGAACGCAAAGGCAAACGCTATGACCGCAGTCAGCCCGGCGAGCCCCAGCGCTGCGAGACGGGCCGAGCTGTCGCGCAGGTCGACGATCTGGGCCGAGTGCCACTGGTCGCCGAGGATCAGGGCCGGGAAGAGGGCGAGCGCCAGCAGCATCGCTGCCGAGCGCAACCGGCTCGACGGCAGGACGAGTGACGCGGCGGCTGCGCCCGCCGCAATCAGGACGCCCGCCGCGGCGAGGAAGCCGCTCAACCCCTCCGCCCCTTCGCGCAGCTCTTCGTCGGCCTGCGGGGCGAGCGATGCAGGCGCATCACGCCGCCGGGAACCAGCGTACGGTCCTGGCCCAGCAGTTTCACCCGCAGCTTGTAGCGGCCGGGCGGCGCGGTGCCGTCGTTGCGGGTTCGGCCGTCCCAGTAGTAGGTGTGGAAGCTGTAGCGCTTGAGAAAAGCGCCGCGTGCGAGCGTGACGATCAGCCTGCCGCCGGGCTTGACCACCTGGACATCGCCCGTATCGGAGACGGTCGTGCGGAAGCGGATCCGCATACGGTCGAAGCGGCAGTTGGCGCCCGGGGTGAAGGCCTTCGCGGAGGACGTTCCCTTGAGATAGGGGACGGGGCGGAAACTCACCCGGTCGAGCACGAGAGGATCGCGCTTGAGGCGCTGCGACCAGGCGAAGGCGGCAACAGTTGCGACGACGAGCAGGGCGAAGACGACTGCCGGAACGCTAACCCGTCGTCGAGGCATTGTCTTCGCCGACGACAACCGCGACGGGGGCCCCGGCCGAGAGCGAGGCGATCTCCGAGGTCATCGACTGCACCCGCGAGATTTCCAGCGAGTCGGCCACCCGGTGGGCGGCCGCGGCCTCGCCCTGCTGGAACATGACAACGCTTTCGGCAAAGCTCGAGCGACTGTTGGTGACCGCGCCGAGCTGGTAGCCACGGCGCTCGACCATGTTGCCGTAGGTGCCCGCCAGTCCTTCGACCGCCGTGCCATTGAGCACCGTCACCTCGATTTCGCTCGGCTTGAGCGCGTGCGAGGCATGCTTGCCGCCCTTACCCGCCTTGCCGCCCGACGCTTCATCGCCGCCCTGCGTCAGCACGTAGGCGGCGCCGCCCACAATCACGACGAGGACGACGAAGAGACCGACCAGGTAGCGCGGGTCGCCCAGCCGGGCTCTCAGCCCACCGGCGGCGGCGCTCCCGCCCCCGCCGTGGCGCGAGAAGCGCTCGCGCAGGCGCTCGCTGCGGGTCAGTTCGGGCAGCCCGGCCTCGCGACGCTCGCGGCGGTGCTCGCGCAGGTCGGCCGCGCTGCGCTCGGCGTCGCGGGCCTCTTCGAGCTTGCGCATCTCCTCGGCCCGCTCCGCCGCGGCGGCTGAGGTCGAGTCCTTGCGCTCGGCATCGCGCTCCGGCGCCGAGCCGGCCCACTCGCGCAAACGGCGGAGGTCGCGCCCCTGCGCAAACGAGAGCATGGCGAGCAGGGCCAGGCCGAGAAAGGCGAGTAGACCCGCGAAAGCGCCTATTTCCTTGATCAGCTCCAAGGTTGGCTGCGAGAGGCTATCCGTCGAGGGAGACTGCCGCCGCGTCCCCGCCTCGTGCGGTAATCAGCTCGACGACCCTTTCCGCGAGATTAGCCTCGTCGCCGGCCATGACCAGGTGCTCCAGCGAGTTCAGGGTTGACTCGATCCAGTCCGTGTCGAGCGGCGCCGCGCGAACCGCGCGGTGGATCCGCTTCGCCGCCGTCGGCCGCAGCTCCTCGCCCTGGCCGAAGAGCTCCTCGTGCAGCTTCTCACCGGGGCGGGGCTGGGTGAACTCGACCGCGATCTCGGCCCCGGGCTCGTAGCCGGCGAGGCGGATCATGTTGTTGGCGAGGTCAACGATCTTCACCGGCTCACCCATGTCGAGGACGAAGACCTCGCCGCGGCCGGCACCGATGTCCCCGGCACGGATCACCAACTGCACCGCCTCGGGGATCGTCATGAAGAAGCGGGTCATCTCGGGGTGCGTGACGGTGACCGGCCCGCCCCGCTCGATCTGGCCGCGAAAGATCGGTACGACGCTGCCCGAGGAGGCGAGCACGTTGCCGAAGCGGACGCTGGCGAAGCGGGTGCCGGGGTGCCTGTCGCCGGCGGCCTCGACGATCCACTCGGCCATCGCCTTGGAGGCGCCCATCACCGTCTGCGGGTTGACCGCCTTGTCGGTGGAGATGAGGACGAAGCGCTCGACTTCCGAGGCGGCGGCGGTCTCGGCGGCGATCCGCGTCGCGATCGCGTTGTTGCGCACCGCCTCCAGTGGGTTGGCCTCCATCAACGGCACGTGCTTGTAGGCGGCGGCGTGGAAGACGACATGCGGCTTGAAGCGCTGCATCGTCTCCAGCATCCGGTGCGGCTCCCGGCAATCGGCGAGTACCGACTCGACGTTCGAGAAGTGGCGCTCGTCGACCATCTCGCGCTCGATCTCAAAGAGATTGTCCTCCGCGTGGTCGAGCATCACCAGCAGCCGCGGGCCGACCCGGGCGATCTGGCGGCAGAGCTCGGAACCGATCGAGCCGCCGGCGCCGGTGACGAGGACGATGCGGTCGCGCAGGTAGGCGCCGACCCGGTCCAGCTCGACGACGATCGGGTCGCGGCCGAGCACGTCCTCGACCTGGACCTCGCGCAGCTGCTTGCTGAGCTGGACGCCGCCGCGCAGCAGCTCGAACACGGTCGGCAGGGTGCGGACGCGGACCTCACGCTCGCGGCAGGCGGCGACGACCTTGGCGCGCAAGGTCCCCGGCGCCGAGGGGATCGCGATCACCACCTCGTCGGGCTCGGTCTCGTCGAGGATCGACTCGATCTGTGCGGTCGTCCCCAGAACCTTGAGGCCGAGCATCCGCATCCCCTGTTTGCGCGCGTCGTCGTCGACGAAGCCGATCGCCGTCGCGCCGAGGTTCGGGTTGAGGTGCATCTCGCGGACGACCATCTGGCCGCCCGAGCCGGCGCCGACGACCAGCACCTCGTGCCTGGGCAGGCGCTGGCCGTGGCTCGGTCGCTCGACGATCAGCCGCACGGCGAGCCGCGCGCCGGCAACCAGGAACAGCGTCAGCAGGAAGTCCATCACCGCGACCGAGCGCGGCAGCGTGTGTTGGAAGGGCTTCACCACGGTGAAGAGGACGACGACGACCGCGCTGCCGACGGCGACGGCGCGGACGATCGTGAGGAAGTCGCGGCCGCTGACGTAGCGCCACCACTTCTGGTAGAGCCCGAAGGCGGCGAAGACAGCGACCTCGATCAGGGCGACGAAGCCAACCGACTGGACGAACAGGACCCAGTAGCGGTGCGGCAGATCGGTCCTGTCGAGGAAGCGCAGCCGGAACGCCAGGTAGTAGGCAAGGGCAACGAGGAGCGCGTCGGCCGCCGCCTGGAGGAGCCGCGTACGGTAAACAGGATGGTTGAGCCGGCCCATGAGGCGACCCGAGTTTAGATGCTGTTCGGCTCGCTCCCTACAATCCCGCCTTCGCGCATGCTGATCGTCCTCGCCAGCTTCTCCGACAAGATCGTCGAACCGATCGTCAACGTCGCCACCGACTTCATCGGGTCGGCGGGGGTCGTCGCCGTCTTCTTGCTGATGACCCTCGAGTCGGCCTGCATCCCCATACCGAGCGAGGCGATCATGCTGTTCGCCGGCTTCAGCGTCTCAAAAGGCGAACTGACGCTGTTCGGGATCGTCGCCGCGGGCGTGCTCGGCAACCTCACCGGCTCCTGGATCGCCTACGCGGTCGGCTACTACGGGCGGCTCGACCTGCTGGAGAAAAACAAGCTGATCCACATCAGCCCGAAACACCTGAAGTGGGCCGATGACTGGTTTGCGCGCTACGGCTCCGCCACCGTCTTCTTCACCCGCATGCTGCCGATCATCCGCACCTTCATCTCGCTGCCGGCTGGGGTGGCAAAAATGCCGTTCTGGCGTTTCTCCGCCTTCACCCTGCTCGGCTCGATCCCCTGGGTGCTGATGCTGGCGCTGGTCGGGCGCAGCGTCGGCGACAACTGGGAACACTGGCGCCACCAACTCGGCTACCTCGACTACGTCGTCCTGGCCGCCATCGTCGGCGGCATCGGCTACCTGCTGATCCGGCGGCGACGTGGCGGCGGAGAGAACGAGCCCGACGACGGGCAGCCGGCGGCGAGCACCGAGCCGGCGGGGACCGCGGAGTCCCCCTGAGCGAAGCGGCCGACGGCAGGATCCCGGTCGCCCGCGCGCTGGCGCTGGGGATCGTCCAGGGTCCGGCAGAGCTGCTGCCGGTCTCCTCCTCGGCCCACATCGTCCTTGTCCCCTGGCTGGCCGGCTGGGACTGGGAGCGGATCGACCCGGAGGTGCGCAAGAGCTTCGAGGTGGCGTTGCACGGCGGCGCGGCGCTGGCGCTGCTGATCGGCCAGCGGCAGACGATTCTCGAGGAGCTGCGCGCCTTTGACCGGTCGCGGGCACTGGTCCTCGGCCTCTCCTTCCTGCCCGCGGCGGCGGTCGGTTACTTCTTTGAGCGGCCGATCGAGCGGCGGTTGGGCGGGCCGAAGGCGACCGCGATCGGACTGCTGGCCGGTGCGGCGGCGATGCTCGTCGCCGACACACGACCGCAGCAACGGGGGCGAGGTGAGGCGACCCCGGCCGACGGCCTGGTCCTCGGCGTCGCCCAAGCCGCCGCGCTTGCCCCCGGCGTGTCGCGCAACGGCGTCACCCTGGCAGCGGCGCGCTGGCGGCGCTTCTCACGGGACCAGGCGAACCTGCTCTCGCGCACGATCGCCCTGCCGATCATCGTCGGCGCGACGATTCTCAAGGGCGAGCGGCTGCGACGGCGCGGCGCCTCCCCCTCGCTGCGCCGCTCGATGGCGATCGGCGTCGCCGCCTCCTTCGCCTCCACCCTCGCCTCCCAGCGCCTGATCGGCCTGGTCGAGCGTGACCGGGCGCTGTGGCCGTATGCGGCCTATAGGGCGGGGTTGGCGGCTGTCGTGCTGGTCAAACTGCGCCGATAGGAGCGAACTCCCAAATTTGGAGAAACTTGGAGTTGACTGGGAGTTCGGCTACAATTCCAAGTCTTGGAGAAACTTGGAGTTGACTGGGAGTTGCGATGTATGTAGCCGAGGCCCCATCCATAGATGAGCTGGGAGGCAAGCTCGATGCCGGTGCGCTGGTCGCCACGATCAGCGCACCGGTGGATCCGAGGACGAGAGAGCGCTATCTCCACTGGGACAAGCTTCGCCACCTCGACCCCCCGGACGGGCTGAGCAGCGAGCAATGGTGGCTGCAGGTCAAGACCGCCAGGGAGTTCGGCCTGCGCGAGATTCCCCTGACCGACTCGGGCGGGAACCAGTTCCGCGTCGGCCTGCCGGACAGCATGCTGCGCAGCCTGCACCACATCGACCAGCGCTGTGGGGGAGAGGTCGCGATGGACGAGGTGGTGACATCCGAGCAGAGGGCGGGACGGCGCTTCCTCGTCAACTCACTGATGGAGGAGGCGATCCGGTCCAGCCAGCTGGAGGGCGCAACCACCTCTCGTGTGGTCGCCAAGGAGTTGCTGCGGAGCGGCCGGGAGCCGAGCGACCGCAGCGAGCGGATGATCGTCAACAACTACCGGGCGCTGCGGTTCATGCGCGAGGAGATGAACGGGGCACTGAACCCTGAGTCGATCTTCGAGCTGCACCGGATCGTCACCGAAGGCACCCTCGACGATCCAACAGCCGCCGGGCGCCTGCAGCGCCCGGGAGAACCGCGGGTTGCGGTCTTCGACCGCGACGACGCACAACCGATCCACGTTCCGCCGCCGGCCGAGCAACTGCCGGAGCGAATGCGGCGGCTCTGCAAATTCGCCAACGAAAGCAGCGCGGACGGGCAGTTCATCCATCCGGTCATGCGCGCCGTGCTGCTTCATTTCTGGCTCGCCTACGACCACCCCTTTGCCGACGGCAACGGCCGCACGGCGCGGATCCTCTTCTTCTGGGCGATGCACACGCACGGCTACTGGCTCGCCGAGTACCTACCGATCTCGCGGCTGATCCGCAAAGCACCGGCGCAGTACGCGCGGGCGTTCATCGAGACGGAGACCGACCAGGGCGACACCACCTACTTCCTGATTCACCAGCTGAGCGTGATCGAGCGGGCGATCGAGGATCTGCACGTCTATCTGCAGCGCAAGATCTCCGAAGTGCAGGACGTCGAGCGAATGCCGCGGGCCGACGACGACCTGAACGGGAGGCAACTGGCACTGCTCATCAACGCGACCCGCGAGCCCGACGCGTCCTACTCCTTCGACAGCCACGCGATGAGCCACCGGGTGTCCCACGAGACCGCGCGCTCCGATCTGCGCGGACTCGCCGAGCGTGGTCTGCTGACGCGGCGGCGCAAAGGCCACAAGTTCATCTTCGAGCCCGCCCCCGACCTACCGACCCGCCTGAAAGAATCGCCCGCGTGAGCGACGCGGACGCCTACGCGAAGTCTGGAGTCGACCAGGGGGCGGCGGACTCCGCCGTCGCCGGGCTGGTTCGAGCCCTGGGTGCGATCCAGCTCGGGCGGCCGTCGCGACAGGTCCCCCTGCCCGGCCACTACGCCAGCGTGATCAAGCTCGACGAGCGGACCGGGATCGCGCTCTCGACCGACGGCGTCGGGACCAAGCTGCTCGTCGCCGAGCAGCTTGGCCGCTTCGACACGGTTGGGATCGACTGCGTCGCGATGAACGTCAACGACGTGATCTGCGTCGGCGCCGAGCCGCTGGCGATGCTCGACTACATCGCGATCGAGCGCGCCGACCCGGAGGTCTGCGCGCAGATCGGCGTCGGCCTGGCGCGCGGCGCCGAACTGGCCGGGATCGAGATCCCCGGCGGCGAGCTCGCCCAGCTGGGCGACATGGTGCGCGGATTCGACATCGCCGGCGCCTGCTTCGGGACCGTCGCGCTCGACGCGATCGTCGACGGCTCGGCGGTCGAGCCGGGCGACGCGATCGTCGGCCTGCCCTCCTCGGGGATCCACTCGAACGGCTACACGCTGGCGCGCTCGGCCCTCGACGGGCTCCCCCTCGACGAGGACCCCGAAGGCCGGCTCGGGTGCCCCCTGGGCGACGCGCTGCTCGAGCCGACCGAGATCTACGTCAAGCCGGTGCTCGAGTTGCTGCGCTCCGAGGTCGACGTCCGCGGCCTCGCCCACATCACCTCCGGCGGCCTCAAGAACCTGAGCCGCCTCGCCGCCGATGTCGCCTACGAGATCGACGAACCGCTCCCGGTCCCGCCGATCTTCGAGCTGATCCAGGAGCGCGCCGGGGTTCCCGACGAGGAGATGCACGAGGTCTTCAACATGGGCTGTGGCTTCTGCTGCGTGGTCGCGGCGGGCGACGAGAGGGCGGTGGTGGAGCTGCTGCAAGGGCACTATCCGGCCGCGCAGCGGATCGGACGGGCTACCGCTAACAGCTAACTCTAGTTGACTAGAGTCTAGTTGACTAGAGTCTAGTTCTGTATAGTCTTGCTTCCGTGGCATTCATTGGCAGACAGCCCGAGCTGGGAACTCTTCTCAGCGAGCTGAATGCCGTCAAGGAGAGCGGTGAAGGACGCTTCGTCTGGCTGCGGGGAAGGCGCCGCGTAGGCAAGTCCCGCCTCGTGCAGGAGCTCTGCAGCCACGCGAATGCGCCATACGCCTTCTACCAGGCGCCACGCAGAGAGCACGCAGAGGCGCTCTCCGCCTTCATAAAAGCGGTAGCCGCGTCGAGCCTGCCCGGCGCCGATGCCTTCGAGGGTGTCTCCTATCCATCCTGGCCAAGCGCTATCAGGGCAGCGGTTCGCGAGATCGACCCGACCCAGCCGGCGATCCTCGTGATCGACGAGCTTCCCTATCTGGCCGAGCTCGACCCCGGCTTCACGGCAGACCTCCAGATGGCTTGGGACCAAACGCTGGAGCGAGCGCCGGTCCTGCTTGTATGCGTCGGCTCCGACGTGCGGATGATGGAAAGCATGATCGAGGAGCGCTCGCCGCTCTTTGGCCGGCCGACCAGGGAGATGCGCGTGGCTCCACTCACCCCGGCTGAGGTGGCGGAGATAAATTCCGCACCCGACGCCAGTGCCGCCGTCGATCGGTACCTGGTCCTCGGTGGCTTCCCATTGCTCGCGCCCATGTGGCCGGCAAGCGCCGGGCTCACTGCCTTCCTCCGCAAGGCGCTCGCAGACGACCAGACTCCGTTCGTGACCACCGCGCTGCGGATCTTGGCCTCTGAGTTCGAGCGCGCCCTACAGGCGGAGCGCGTCATCGAGGCGATCGGGCATGGCGAGACCGCCTACAGCCGGATCGAGACGCGCAGCGGAGTGAAGGGCAACACGCTCACCGACGCGCTCGGTGTGCTGATCGAGAAGAAGGGCTTGGTGGCCAAGGAGCTCCCCTACGCCGTGCCGCCCGGCAGAAAGGCCGCCAAGTACACCGTCGCCGACCCGTACCTGCGCTTCTGGCTGCGCTTCGTCGGTCCACATCTCGACGAGCTCTCGCGCGGTATGTCCGACCTGGTCGTCGCGCGAATCGAGCGAGACTGGGCCAGCTACCGCGGCCGGGCCGTCGAGCCTTTGGTGCGCAGCGCGCTCGAGCGCCTGATTATCGACCCCGCCATCGCCGGGCACGTCGGGGGCTCGCGCCATGTCGGCTCCTGGTGGCGGCGCGACCACTCGATCGAGGTCGATCTGGTCGGCGGCGACCGCGTCAAGCCCACCCGCGTCGGTTTCGTCGGCTCAGTCAAGTGGCGCGAGCGAGGGCGCTTTTCAACAGCCGACTTCGAGGATCTGGAGGCAAGCCGCGCTCACGTCCCCGGCGCCGAGGGCGCCAAGCTCGTCGCCGTCAGCCGCAGCGGCTTCGAGGACGGGCTCGACGTGGATGCAAGCTTTGGCCCGGATGAGCTCCTGGCGGCCTGGTAGGGCGCTGCCATCGGCGCCGTGTTCGACAATGCCCGCACCTAGATGAGCTCCCGCCCCTCCAGCTCGATGATCGGAACCGTTCTCTCCGGCCGCTACCGGCTGGAGGCGAAACTGGGCAGCGGCGGCATGTCGACCGTCTACCTGGCAAGTGACGACACGCTCGACCGGCCGGTCGCGGTGAAGGTGATGCACCGGGAGATGTCCGAGCAGGAGGACCAGCTGCAGCGCTTCCGCCAGGAGGCGCGGGCGGTCGCCAAGCTGACCCACCCCAACGTCGTCTCGGTGATCGACGCCGGCGAGGACGGCGGCCACCCCTACATCGTCTTCGAGTACGTCAAAGGGGAGACGCTGAAGCAGCGGATCGGTCGCGTCGGCGCGCTCGACACGCAGGAGGCGATCGCTTACGCGATCGAGGTCGCGCGGGGCCTCGGCGTCGCCCATGGCCGCAACATGGTCCACCGCGACATCAAGCCGCAGAACGTCCTGATCGACGAGGAGGGGCGGGCGAAGCTGACCGACTTCGGCATCTCACGCCAGCTCGAACAGGACGGCGTCACCGCCACCGGCCGCGTGCTCGGCACGACCGACTACGTCGCCCCCGAGCAGGCGATGGGCAAGGCGGCCGACCCGCGCTCGGACATCTACTCGCTCGGCGTCGTCCTCTACGAGATGCTGATCGGCCAGGTCCCCTTCCACGCCGAGAGCCAGGTCGGCGTGGCGATGAAACACGTCAACGAGGAACTTCCCGACGTGCAGCGACGCCGACCCGAGGCCTCGGCGGCGGTGGCGCTGGTGGTCGAGCGGGCGACGGCCAAGGACCCGGCCGAGCGCTACCAGACGATCGACGAGATGATCGACGACCTCGAGACCGCGCTCGAGGTCGAGGCGGCGCGGGCGGGCTCGACCACCGGCGAGGCGACCAGCGTGCTCGACGCGGTGCCGCCGCCGGAGCGCAAGCTGTCGGGGCGCGCCCGCTGGTCCTGGGCGGCGATCGCGCTCCTGCTCGTGGTCGGTGGCGGAGCTCTGTTGGCAGTGCAGCTGATCTCCAGCGGGATCGGCGGGGGTGGGGCGAACAAGGGGAAGGGCGGCAACGTCGCGATCTCCGGGGCGACCGACTACGACCCCGAGGGCGACGGCGAAGAGGTCGGCAGCAAGGTCGAACTCGTCCGCGACGGCGACCCGACCGGGACCGCCTGGGAAACCGAGCACTACGACTCCGAAACCTTCGAAGGGACCAAGACGGGGCCCGACCCCGGGGTCGGCGTCTACATCACGACGAGCTCCCCGGCGACGCCGAAGAAGATGATCGTCCGTACTCCCACCCCTGGCTGGAACGCCCAGGTCTTCGCCGCCCCGGCCGGCCCCCCCTCCGACATCACCGGCTGGGACGAACCAGTCGGCGAAGTGAGCGAAGCGGAAGAAGTCCAGGAGATAGACCTCGACGTCCGCCGGCCCTCGACCTACTTCCTGCTCTGGTTCACCAAGGCCTCGTCGGCCCGCGACCAAGAAGGCCGCTACCAAATCGAGATCAGCGACATCAAGCTGTTGGGGTGAAGCTGCGGGAAAACATGTCGGCGGTCGGCGGCAGCGATGAACCGAGGCAAATGGCGAATAGCGCTCCGGCAGATGGCGATTACAACTACCCCCGTCCGACCGGCTCGTCGTGGTCGGACTTCCGAGTTTGCGATGGCATCCATGGGTCTCTCCTTGTCCGAGTTGACAAGGGAGGTCTATCCAGCTTTGAGGTCGCAAGTTGCGACCTCAAAGGACGCGGCCGGTTCGCTGCGCGGGCCGGGCGCTTTTCCGGCCCACCGCCTGCCCCGGTTCCGGGCGATGTAGACCGGCTCGTTCTCCTCCACTGGAGGCCTGTCTACCGCTTGATGCTCTCGTCGTCGGGATCGTGCTCAGCAAGGATCTGCAGCGCCTCGGCGTGCTCGTCAACCACGCGCTGCCCGATGCCGCGAATCCGGTCGCGCACCTGCTCGGTCGGCATGATCCGCAGCTCACCGCCCTCGAGCTCCTCGACAAGCACCGACGTCCCGGCGGCGTAGCCGCGTGCCTCAAACTCGCGAGGTATCGAAACCACGTTGCTATTGCCGACCCGCCGAACCTTGACCACCTTCATGTCGCCAGTATACACACGGATATCCCAGACACGGGGTTCCCAGTCGTCCAAACCGCGCATCCTGGCGACCCCGTGCCCACTTTCGCGCGAAGCGGCACCCAGCGCCAAACCGGGACTAGGACACGTAGGCCTTGCGCACCATGACGGCCGTCCATTGGTTCGCGCCGTGTGCGGGGGGAACACCCTTGCGGTTCAGGAACTCGGCGATGTCGGCGAGGGACTTTCCCTTCGCGAGCTGCGTCCGTACTTGCGCTCGCCAGCCCCAGTCCCGCTTGTTGCACCAAGAGTGGGAGAGTCGAACGTTCTCGGCGACGAACCTACCGCCATCCGATTTGAGCCTCGGGTAGTGGTCGCGCGAGGGCGTCCACTTGTTGCCCGGGGTCCCGACCGGATCGAAAGCGCCGCGCCCCTTGTGGTGGTAGCACTGCGGCATCTCGCACCTAAGGGCGAGGAGTTACACCACTACCTGCGACTTGACTTGAAAAGCGAGAGCGCAAATCTTTGCCCTCGGTACCACCCGCGTAACTTCGGCTCAGTGCGAGGTGGAACTTTGACAAAAAGTAAGGCCGTACAACTTGAGCCAGGTGTGGATGCTTTCGATCAGTCGGGGCAGCTCTTCGCGGAATCGCTCTACATGTTCGCGGACTTCCTCGGCATCGACATCGGGTGACGCGTGCTCGAGGCGGCCCTCCAGTACGTAGCTTTCGTTCAGCAGGGCGACCTGTAGTGGGCTCAGCCCGCCGTCCCTCTGTACGGCATCGAAGACCTGCTCCGCGTGGGGTCGGCGGTGTGGGAGGAGGCCGATCAGGCGCGACCCGGCGGCGGTTTTGAGGATCTCGACGTAGGCGTTGACAAGCGCCGAGTAGCTGCCGGTGACGACGACGGTCCGGATCGTGTCGCTGGGGTCCGTGGAGTCGAAGGCCCGGCGCCAGCCGGGGGGGTCCAGTTCGCCGCCAAAGCTCTGTTCGATCGCGAAGTCGAGTGCCGAGCGATGTTTGTCGATCGACTTGAAAAACCGCGCCAAGCGGACTTCCTCAACCTTCAGCCCTGCGGGACTGAGACGGGCGGCGAGTTCGCGGCTCATGCCGTCAACTTCTCGACCGCGGTCGCCGCTTCGCTCATCTGCCGCCGATATGAGCGCTTGGCGCGGGCGGCTATCGACCGGCGTCGACGCGTGAGTTCATCCCAGATGCCGTCCCGATCGACGAGGACTCGCCCCTCTTCCAACACGCGGTGGAGAAGAAGCGGCGCGGCTCGATCGATCTTGTCGAGCCGCGCTACATCGATGTCCCGGCCGGCAACACGACCGAGGCGAACCCCCAACCCGATAGCAACCATCGGCTCGCCGTTCGACAAGGCAACAAGAAGATCGAGGTCAGAGCCCGCATCCTCCTGCCCCCGCGCCACGGAGCCGTAGAGCACCGCCAGGCGGACCTTGCGCTCGGTGCGAAGCGCCTTGCGGAGTTCGAGCAGAAGGGCCCAGTGCCGCCGCAGGTAATCCTCCTCGCCCGGCGGCAGCCTGGTCCTCCTGGGTCCCTGGCGGCGGCAGTGGATCGTGCCCTGTGCCACCGCGCGACGCAGCGTACGCTCCTCGGCGCCGAGCTCGGTCGCGAGTTGCTGAATATCTCCCATTCCGTCAGTCTAGCGCTCTTGTGTGTCCGTTACACGCCTATCGATTTGCACGCCCACAGACAAAATAAGTCGCTTAAAACACGTGTGGTCAGGCGCGGGCGATCAGTCGAGATCGAAGGTGGCCGCGATCGCTTTGCCGAGAGCCGGCTCTTGACTGTCGAGCAGGACGCCGATCTGCTCACCCACGGCGTCGGTGGGAATGGTGGTGATGTTGTCGCAACTGACGACCGAGGGCTCCGCGAGGCCGTTCATCGCATCGACGCCCACCTCGCTGGAGAGCCCGCGGATGGTTGTGGTGATCGGCGCGACGGTGACCGTCCTCAGATGCGGCCGCACGAGCTCACGCGTGAGGATCAACACGGGCCGCGCCTTGTCGAGCTGTGCGACGTGGATGGCCCGCATCAGGCCAGGTCATGCGGCAGGCCTGCCGCATGCTCGGCCAGCCCCGCGAGGTCTGGGTCCGGGCCGGTGCGGGCGAGGATCCGGGCATCGCGTTCCGCGAGGTCACGCCGGCGCTGGCGCTCAAGCGCCCGGGTCACGACAGCGGCCCGGCTGCGCTCCGCGCCGGAGTCGACGACTTCGTCGACGAAGTCGACAAGCTCCTCCGGAAGCCGAACGGCGATCTGCTTGCTCATCCCATAACGGTAGCAAAATGGTAGCGAGGGCTATGCCCCACCGATCAGTCCGGCCGCCAGGGATCGCGGCGCGGGATCCAGCGCGGGACATTGCGCTTGTAGGCACGGAAGTCCTCGCCGAAGCGGCGTTCGAGCCCCGGCTCCTCGGAGCGCAGGAAGTAGGTGAAGTTGATCGCGAGAAAGGCCGCGGCCCAGGCCAAGATCCAGATTGAGCCGAGGAGCAGCGCCTCGCCCGCGAGCAACAAGGCGACCGCCGTGATCATCGGGTTGCGCACGTGCCTGTAGGGGCCCTCGACAACCAGCACGCTGGTCTGGTCCCAGGCGGCCAGGGTCCCCCTGCCGACCCTGCTGAAGAGCCGGACGGTCCAGAGCCAGAGCGAGAACCCGGCGGCGATCAGGCCGATTCCAGCGGCTCCGACGAACGCCGCAGGCGCTCCACCGAGACCCCAACCGAGATCGGGTCCGGCGGTGAGGGCCAGAATCACTGCCGGCACCACAATCGTCACATTGCCGGGAAGCAAGGCGATAGCCCGCATCTGCCTCCAGCCACTCATGGGAAGGAACTCTATGTCGTCGGCGGGCGACACGAGACGTCGTGAGGCCCAACCACCCTTGAATCGCTCCCGACGCGGCCAGTGAGTGTCCAGTTGAACCCTGAGGCACTCCGACCTCGGCCCTAGAACTCGTGCGAGCGGGCCTTGGTGTGGCGCTCGATCGCCAGCTCGAGCAGGCGGTCGCATAGGGCCGGGTAGGCCAGGCCGCTTGCCTCCCAGAGCTTGGCGTAGACGCTTGTCTCGGTGAAGCCGGGCATGGTGTTGAGCTCGTTGACGAGGATCTCTCCGTCGGGCTCGACGAAGAAGTCACAGCGGGCGAGGCCGGAGCAGCCGCCGAGCTGGAAGGCCTCGATGGCGAGCTCGCGTAGGTGGTCCGCCTGCTTCGCCTCCAACGCCGCCGGGACGATCAGCTCCATGCCGCCCTCGCTGTACTTGGTCTCGTAGTCGTACCAATCGCCGTGGGCGAGGACCTCGCCTGGCAGCGAGACCTCGGGCTGCTCGTTGCCGAGCAGCGAGCACTCGACCTCACGGCCGCCGGCGTGCGCCTCGACGATCACACGCGGATCGTGGCGCCGGGCGAGGTCGACCGCCGCGTCAAGCTCGTCTCCGAGGCTCTCGACCCGGCTGATGCCGACGCTCGAGCCGAGCCGCGAGGGCTTGACCCAGAGCGGCAGGCCCATCGCCTCGCAGCGCTCGCGCCAGCCCGGCTCGCCCACCCCGACGAACTCGACCTGCGGCAGGCCGGCCTGGGCGAAGAGGCGCTTCAGCGTCAGCTTGTCCATGCAGATCGCCGAGGCGAGCACGTCGGAGCCGACGTAGGGGACGTCGAGCCACTCGAGCACGCCCTGGACGCTGCCGTCCTCGCCGAAGGGGCCGTGCAGCGCCGGGAAGGCGGCGTCGGCGTCGAACAGCCCCGCTGCCGGCATCAACTCGACCGGGGCTCCGTGGAAGCTCCAGGCGCCGTCGCGCGCGATCGTCACCAGCAGCGCCTCGTGGCCGGCCTGCTCGAGCCCGCCCGCGACCGCCGCGCCCGAGCGCAGCGAGACATCGTGCTCGGAGGAGCGGCCGCCGCAGAGGACCGCGACCTTCATTCGGCGCCCGCTTCGCTTTGTTTGGCCTGCTTGCCGACCGCGACGGTCACTTCGGAGCCGGGTTCGACTTCAGAGCCGGGCGTGGGGAACTGATCGGTGACACGGCCCACCTGCTGGGCGACTGCGGTTTCTTCTTCTTCGACGATCGGCGCCAGGCCGGCGCCGCGCAACGCTTCCACCGCTTCCCGCCTTTCCTTGCCGATCACGTTCGGCACCTTCGTCTTCTTTTCGCCCTTTGAGACGACGATCGCGACCGACGAGCCGCGCGGCAGCTCGGAGCCGGCACTCGGCGCCTGGCGGATCACCTCGCCGGCAGGCTTGGCGCTTTCTTCTTCTTCGACGCCGGGGGTGAGGCCGCGACCGCGGATCTGTTGCACGGCGACGGAGCGCTGCGTGCCGACCAGCACGGGCACCTTGGCCAGCTTCTGCCCCTTGGAGACCGTGAGGACGACGGTCGAGCCGCGGGTCGCCGTCGTCCCTCCGCCCGGTTCGGAGCGGATCACCTGCCCGGCTTCCGCCTGGTCGGAGTTGACCTTTTCGGCCCGCACGTCGAAGCCGGCGCCTTCGAGCTTTTCTTCCGCTTCTTCCTGGCTCAGGCCCGCCAGGCCTCCCGGAACCTTGGCGCTGCCGGGGCCGGCGCTGACCGTCAGCGCCACCTTGGGCTTCGCGCAGAAGAAGCTGAGGAAGGCGCAGTCGAGCGAGGCCTTGCCCGCCGGCGGGTCCTGCTCCAGCACGGTGTTTACCGCCACTTCGCGTTGCACGCGGGTGATCGCGCCGACCTTGAAGCCGTTCTGTTCGAGCACCGCGATGGCCACATTCAGCGGATTGCTGGTCACGGCGGGGACGTCGGTCGTCGTGTCGCGGGTCAAAGCAAAGCCGAGCAGGGCGCCGATCAGCACCGCGGCGAGGGCGAGCCAGATCCACTTCCTGGCACCGCGGTCCTCGTCCTCCGGGTCGACGGGACCCTCATCGGCGACGACGACCGGCGGCAATGGCGCGAAGGCGGCCGTGCCGCCTCCTTCGGCGCCTGGGTTGCGCAGTGCCGCGTCCAGCGCCGCGATGAAGGCGTCGGCGCTCTGGAAGCGGCGACCCGGGTCCTTCTCGAGGGCGCGCATCACCACCGCGTCGAGGGCGGGCGAGACGGCGGGGTTGATCGAACTCGGCCGCTGCGGCGTGTGCGAGACCTGTTTCATCGCGATCGCGATCGCCGAGTCGGCCTCGAAGGGAACGCGGCCGGCGAGGGCCTCGTAGAGGATCACGCCGATCGAGTAGAGGTCGGAGACGGCGGTCACGGCCTGCCCCTGGGCCTGCTCGGGGGAGAGGTAGTGCGGGGTGCCCATCACCGAGCCCGCCTGGGTGATCTCCGAGGCACCGGCGCGGGCGATGCCGAAGTCGGTGACGGTGGCCTTTCCCTCGTCATCCACGATGACGTTCTGTGGCTTCAGATCGCGATGCACGACCCCGTTGCGGTGAGCGAAGCCGGCCGCCTCGAGCACCTGGCGGATCAGCCCGACCGACTGTTCCGGCGTCAGCCCCGCATCGATCAGCTCTTTCAGCGAGCGCCCCTCGAGCAGCTGCATCGCGATGTAGTAGGTGCCTTCGATGTCGCCGCGGTCGAAGACGGCGACGATATTGGGATGCGAGAGGCCGGCGGCTGCCTCCGCCTCGCGGCGGAATCGCTCGACGAACTCACGATCCTGGGCGAAGCGGCGGTGCAGGATCTTGAGCGCGACACGACGCTGCAGGTGCGGGTCCTCGGCTAGCCAGACGTCGGCCATGCCCCCGGAACCGATCCGGCGCAGCAACCGGTAGCGGCCGTCGATTGTGCTTCCCTCGCCAACTTCAGGCGGCACTGTCAGCTCCCTCCATTGAGAATCGTTTCGGCTACGTCGCGGAAGATCGGGGCGGCCGCGTCGTTGCCGAAGGCGGTCGTGCACTCGACCGTCGCCGCGATCGCGATCTTGGGGTTGTCGGCCGGCGCAAAGCCCATGAACCATGCCTGGTTCTCTTCGGTGCCGCCGCCGCAGCTTTCGTTGTAGGGCGTTTCCGCCGTGCCGGTCTTGCCGGCCACCGGCACGCCGGAGATCGCAGCGTTGGTGCCGGTTCCTTCGCTGACGACGCCTTCCATGGCGGTGGTCAGCTCAGACGCGGTCTGGGAATCGATCGGGTGGCTGTACTGCGACGGGTCGAGGCGCTTGACGACGCGCCCGTCGGGGTCGACGACGCGGCTCCAGATCTGCGGCTTCATCAGGCTGCCGCCGTTGGCGACGGCTGCGGCGACCTCGGCCATCTGCAGCGGCGTCGCCAGGAGGCGCTCCTGACCGATCGCGACGCGGGCGATGTCGATCGCGTCGTTGCGGCCGAGCAGCCTCCCGCCTTCGTAGATGCCGCTCGCGTAGACCTGGTCTTCGGGCAGGTCGATCGCCGGGATCGAGTTGAAGCCGAAGCGTTCCATGTACTCGAGCAGCGTTTCCTCGCCGATCTGTTCGCCGAGCTGGGCGAACCAGGTGTTGACCGAGTTGGTCAGCGCCGTGTCGAGGGCGATCGGGCCGAAGTTCTCGGTGAAGTCGTTCTGCAGAGGCTGGCCCTGGACGTCCAGTTCGCCCGGCGCGTCGATCGTCGTTTCCGGCGTAATCGTGCCGCTGTCGAGGCCGGCGGCGGCGGTCACGACCTTGAAGGTCGACCCGGGCGGGCGCTGGCCCTGGGTGGCGCGATCGAGCAGCGGCGATTCGGCTTCGTTTTCGTTCAACTTCGAGAGTTCGAGGGGAACCCGGTTGGGATCGTAGGGGGGGTTCGAGACGAGCGCCTTGATCCGGCCGCTGCTCGGTTCGATCGCGACCACCGCGCCAAAGCCCTGTTCCTGCAGATCGGCCATCGCGACGCGCTGCGCTTCGGGGTCGATGTTGGTGACGATGTCGTTGCCTTCCTGGTTGCGGCCGAGGAGCTGGTCGAGAATCGAGCCGAATTCGGATTCTTCGCCGATCAGTTCGTCGTTGTGGTATTTCTCGAACTCGCTGTCGCCCTGGCGCACGTAGCTGTAGCCGATCGGGTGCCCGTACAGCGACCCTTCCGGGTAACGGCGCACGTAGCGCAGGCCGTCGCCGTGGCCCTTGGCCACCGAGCGGGCGAGCACGGTTCCGTCGGCGGCGAGTATCCGGCCGCGCTTGATCTGCTGCTGCTCGAGCAGCGGGCGCTTGTTGGCTTCCTTGTCCTTCAGCGCCTTCGCGTCGAAGACCGCCCACCAGGACGTGAAGCCGATCAGCACCGCGAAGAGGACGACGATCAGGCCGAAGAGCTTGACGATCTGGCGGTTCATCGCCTCACGCGCCCCCTTGCAAGGCGAAGCCGCCGGGCGGGGCGCTCGGCTTGCGGCGGGCACGATCGGAGATCAAGAGGAGCAGCGCCAGGAGGACGAAGTTGGCGACGATCGAGCTGCCGCCGTAACTGATGAAGGGCAGGGTGACGCCGGTCAGCGGGATCACCCGCGTCACCCCGCCGATGATCACGAAGGCCTGGATCGCGAAGACCGCGGTGAGGCCGGTCGCGAGCAGCTTCGAGAAGCCGTCGTCGGCGAGCAGGGCGATCTTGAAACCGCGCGCCGTGATCAGCAGGTAGGTCAGCACCACTGCGCAGGCGCCGAAGAGGCCGAGCTCGTTGACGATCAACGAGTAGATCGTGTCGGTCTGCGCGGCGGGCAGCAGAGCATTGTGGGTTCCGGGGATCGTGATCAGCGCCTGCCCGAAGCCTTTGCCGAAGAGGCCCCCGTCGGCCTGGGCGAAGATCGACTGGAGGATCTGGTAGCCGCTTTCGGTCGGGTCGTTGTAGGGGTTGAGCCAGATGTCGACCCGCTCGTGGACGTGCGGGACAGTCGAGGCGAAGAACCAGGCGCCGGCGAGGAAGAGGGCCATGCCGATGACGACGAAGGAGAAGCGCCCGGTCGCCACGTAGAGCAGCGCGAGGAAGGCGGCGAAGAACATCAGCGAACTGCCCAGGTCGCGGATGAAGACGAGCATGAACATCGACGCCCCCCAGACGACCAGCAGCGGCCCGAGGTGCTTGAGCGGCGGCAGCGTCACCCCCAGCACCCGCCGCGCGCCGACGATCAGCACCTCACGGTTCTCGCGCAGGTAGCTGGCGAGGAAGATGACGATGCAGATCTTCGAGAACTCGGCCGGCTGGAAGGCGAGCGGGCCGAGCTTGACGCCGAGGTAGGCGCCGTTGACCTGTTCGCCGATGCCGGGCAATCGCGGCGCCAGCAGGAGCAGCAGGCCGACCGCGGCGATCGTGTAGCGGTAGCGCTCGAGCACGTGGTAATCGCGCAGCAGTTGGATCGTCAGAGCGAAGAGGACCAGGCCGAGGACGAACCAGTTGGCCTGGTCGCGGGCCAGCCCCTCGTCGATCCGGTAGACCATCACCAGGCCGAACGCGGTCAGCAATGCGACCAGCGGGAAGAGGTAGGGGTCGGCGTTGGGGAGTCGCATCCGCAGGAAGACGTGGGTCGCGAGGCAGACGGCGAGGAAGTAGGCGCCGTAGACGAGGCTGAGGTTGCCGAGGTGGGCGTTCTCCTGGGCGAAGACCGCCGCGAAACCGGCGCTGAGCAGCAGGGCGACCGGGATCAGGGCGACGAGCTCCCGGTTTCGGGCTGCGCTCCTCAAGGAATCCCCTGGCTGCGTTCTATTTCTTCGATCAGCGAGACGGCGTCTTCGCGGGAGCGGATGTCATGGCCGGTGACCGCGTCGCGGCGCCTGCCGGGCAGCCCCCCGGTCCGGACCGGGCTCGCGTAGTGCTCTTCGTAGAGCTTCAAGCCGAAGGGAAGTTCGTAGGGCAGGCCGCGGTAGAGAGCGACGCGGCCGCCGTCGTCGGTGCCGAGGAACCAGGCCTGGCGGTTGCCGTACCAGGCGCCGAAAGCGAGCAGGGCGACGATCGCGAGGCCGGCGAGCAGCTTCGCCGCCGTGCGCAGGCGCCGCCGCCGGGGCTTCGCGGCGAGTTGCTCGCGGCGCCCCTGAGCCGCGGCGGCGGCGGCGCGGCGGCGCACCTCGGTCGCGGTCAGGCCGGCTTCCTCGGCAGCGGCGCCGACCAGGGTCGCGTCCTCGGGCGCCTCGCCGAGCGGCGCGGCGGCGTCGCCGAGGCGGAAGGCCAATGCCGTGATGTTGTCCCGCCCGCCGGCCCCGTTGGCCTCGTCGACCAGCGTCCGCACCGCCTCCCGCATCGAGCCGGCAGCGGCGAGGACCGCGGCGATGCGATCCTCAGAGACCATCGTCGTAAGCCCGTCGGAGCAGAGCAGGAAGAGGTCTCCGGGGGCGGCGGGAACCGTCTGAAGATCGACCTCGACGTCCGGCTCGGGGCCGAGCGCGCGGGTGATGATCGAGCGCTGCGGGTGGTCCTCGGCCTGCGCGTCGGTGATCTGCCCTTTGCGCCGCATCTCCTCGACCAGCGAGTGATCGCGGGTGAGCCGTTCGAGCTTGCCGCGGCGCAGGCGGTAGGCCCGGCTGTCGCCGACGTGGCCGATGCCGACCTCTTCGGCTTGCGCGTCGACGACCGCGGCGGTGATCGTCGTGCCCATCCCGGCTTTGGAGGGATCGGCACGGGCCAGATCGTTGATGCGTCGGTTGGCCTCCTCGATCGTCTCGCGCAGGAAGCGCCCGGGCGGGCCCTCGGGCAGGTCGCGATCGAAGGCGTCGGCGGCGGTTTTCGAGGCGACCTCGCCCGCCTGGGCGCCGCCCATCCCGTCGGCGACGACGAAGATCGGCGCGCGGACGAAGAGCGAGTCCTCGTTCTCGCTGCGTTGGCGACCGGTGTCGGTGCGGAAGGCCTGGTCGTCGACGCGCAGCACCTAGGCTCCCCCGGCCTCGAAGCGGAGCTCGGTGTCCCCGATTCGCACCACGTCGCCGTCGAGCAGCTCCGCTTCGCCATGCAGCGCGGCGTCGTTGAGCAGGGTGCCGTTGGTGGAGCTCATGTCTTCGACGTAGGCGCGCCCCTCGCGCGAGAAGATCCTCGCGTGCAGGCCGGAGGCGTAGCGATCGTCGATTTGCAGGTCGGCTTCCTGCGAACGCCCGATCGAGAGCCCGCCGATCAGGTCGAAGCGCTCACCCTCGCGCAGGCCGCCGCCGCGCAGCGCCACCAGCCAAGCGTCGCCGCCCGCCGCGGAGCCCTCGAACGCGGGCAGCGGGTGGAACCCGGTCGCGTCGGGCGCCGGCGCGACCGTGCGGCGTAGGTCCTTCAGCGCGCTGCGCGCAATCCAGAGCAGGAACAGGTAGAGGACGGCGAGGAAGCCGAACTTGAGGGCGACGGATATGGGGTCGTAGGCCACGCGTTCAGCAGACTACGTCTACTGCTCGATGTCGAACCTGAAGGTCGTCGTGCCGAGCGTGACCTGGTCGCCTGATTTGAGCCTGGTCGAGCCGACGCGGCGGCCGTTGACCTTGACCCCGTTGGTCGAGCCCAGGTCGGCGATCGTCCACTCGCCGCCGGGCGAGCGGCGCAGCTCGGCGTGGTGGCGGGAGACGTTTGGGTCGCGCAGGACGCAGTCGGCATCGCGCGAGCGGCCGACGGTCGAACGCTCGCCGTCGAGGACGTAGCGCCGGTCATCGACGGTGACCACGGCCCGGGTCGTCACTTCGGCGCGGTGCGAGGGCCCCTCGGCTGGAGGCGGGGCGTCGCGCACCGCGGAGTAGACCATCGTGTGGCCCTCCTCACCCTGGACCGGCGCCTCGCCCTCTTGGGCCGGCGGCTTGACCAGCCGCGTCTGGATCCCGAACTCGCCCAGTCGCAACCGCTCGTCGGTCTCGAAGGCGACGGTGGGTCGGGTCAGTAGGTCGTAGCTGCGCCGCCGCGCGTGCTCCAGGAGGTAGCCCGAGAGCTCCTGCTCGAGCGAGCGCTCATAGCCCTCGAGGCGGGTACGGTCCTTACCCGAGAGGTAGACCGTGTACTCGTTGGGGACGTAGACCCGCGCCACCCCGGCGGTCTTGTGGGAGTCCATCTCCTTGGCCAGTTTGCGGGCCAGCTCGACCGGCTGGACCTCCGAGCTGAAGGCGCGGCTGAAGACCCCCTCGACGAGGCCTTCGATCCGACTCTCGAGGCTGCGTAGAACGCTGATCGGGAAATCCTAGGGTAGGACGGCCAGGTGGCCGAATGCGAGCCAGGCCCCGAGCGTCGCGGCTGCCGCCACAGCGCCTACGCGAAGGCCGAACGGCGCGTTGACCGGGGGGAGGTCGTCGGCGAGGTGCTCGAGCGAGTCCTCGATGGCGGCTCCGAGCTCGTCCAGGGCCGGTCGCCGCGAGGGTCGGGGCTGCAGGGCGGCGTCGATCGTGTCGCTGAGCTCACGCGGCAGGTCGGGACGAAGCCTTCGCAGCGGGCGTGAACGCCCACCGATAGCCCGCGCCGTCGCGGCGGGCGTGGCGCGGCGATTGGGGTTCTCGCCACCCCAGCACTCATACAGAGTCAGCGCCAACGAGTAGACGTCCGTCGCGGGGCCGGCGGTCTGGCCCTCCGCCTGCTCGGGGGACATGTAGGCAAGGGTGCCGACGACGTCGCCGGGTGCGGTCAGCGCCGCGCCGTCAGCCAGCCGGGCGATACCGAAGTCCATCAGCTTGGCGCGAAATTCCCCCTCGGGGGCGACGAGGACGTTCTGCGGCTTGATGTCGCGGTGGACGACGCCGCGCGAGTGGGCATGGTCGAGCGCCTCGCAGAGATCGGCGCCGATCTCTGCGATCTCGCGGTCGCTGAGCGCTCCTTCGCGGCTCAGCCCGGCCAGCGTGCTGCCCTCGACCAACTCGGTGACGAGCAGCGCGTTGCCGTCCTCCTCGCCCATCTCATAGAGCGTGACGATGCCCGGGTGGTTGAGCCGGGCGGCCGCCTGCGCCTCGCGCAGCACCCTCTGGCCCGCCTCACCACGGGATTCGATCGCCTTGACCGCGACGGTCCGCTCGAGGCGTCCGTCCCAGGCCTCGTAGACGACGCCGAAGCCGCCGCTGCCGATGCGGCGCTCGATCAGGAAGCGGTTGAGAACGAGGGAGCCGACCATCGCTCTTCCGACTTCGCCACGATTCCGCTTCCTCCTGCGACATACTCCCTGCTTCTTGGAGGATTCGCTCCCATCTCGGCCGGGGCGCCGATCGCGCCCGCCACGTCGTCCCGAACGGCAGCAGATCCTGCTGCGGCGGGGGCTGGCGCTCGGCGCCGGCCTGCTGATCCTGATCCTGATCGTGCTCGGCGTGCGGGGCTGCCTCAACGCCCGCAAGCACCGGGCGCTGAGCGACTACGCCCGTAACGTCACCCAGATCGTCGACGAGACCGAACAGACCAGCAAGCACTTCTTCGGCAGCCTCTCGGACCCCGGCAGCCTCTCGGTGACCGAGTTCGTCGCCGAGGTCAACGCCGACCGCAGCGCGATGGACAACTACGTGGCGCGGGTCGACGGCCTCGACACCCCAGGCGACATGGGCAGCGCCCAGGACTCTCTGAAGCTCGTCTACGAGCTGCGCGGCGCAGCGATGACCGAAATCGCCGACAAGATCAGCACCGCGCTGGGCGAAGCGGGGTCGAAGAAGGCGACCGAAATCATCGCCAAGCAGATGAATGTGCTGGCGGCGAGCGACGTCGTCTACGCGTCCGTCGCCCGCCCGGAAATCGACGGGGTGCTGGCCGACAACGGGATCGAGGGCGACGACGTGCCGAAGAGCGAATTCGTCCCCGAAGGCTCGGCCTGGCTCGATGAAAGCGCCGTGAGCGCGGCGCTCGCCTCGGTCAGCGGCGCCGCGACTGGCGAAACGGGCGGCGTCCACGGCCTCGGCCTGATCGGGGTCAGCATCAACGGGACCGAACTGACGCCGGAAGGGAGCACCGCGGTGAGCGCGGAAGAAACGCCGGAAGTCGAAGTGACGGTGCAAAACCAGGGCGAATCGACCGAGAACGGCATCACCGTCTCGGTCACCGTCAATGGCAGCGCCCTGACTGGGACCATCAGCAGCATCGAAGCGGGGGCCGAAGAAACGGTGACGATCCCGCTCACCCCCACGCCTAAAGGCGAAGTGGCGCTGGAAGTCGAAGCGGAACCGGTGCCTGGCGAGGAAGTGGCGGAAAACAACAAAGCCTCGTACACCGTCGTCTTCGAATAGCTCGATGAAGGTCGCCTTCCTCGGCCCGGCTGGGACGTTCACGGAAGATGCTTTGCGGGAGGCTACGCCCGCGGGTGTAGAGGTGGAGGTAATTCGGACTGACACGGTCCACGATGCGATCTTGGCGGTTGAGCGGGGTGAGGCGGAGCGGGCTCTGGTGCCGTTCGAGAACTCGATCGAGGGGTCGGTGCGGAGCACGTTGGACACGCTGGCGTTCGACACCGAGGCGGTTGCGATCGTCGGTGAGTACGACTTCCGGGTCCATGCCCACCTGATCGCCCGTGGGGGGGTCGAGCTGGGGCAGGTCGCAGCCGTCCTCTCACACCCCCAGCCGCTCGCACAGTGCGCGGGCTTCCTGCGCGAGCACCTGCCCGGGATCGAACGTCGCAGCGTCAGCAGCACCGCCGAGGCCGTGCGGATGGTCGGCGAGTCGGTCCGGCCCTGGGCGGCGATCGGCGCTCGTGCCGCCGCCGAGCTCTACGGCTGCACGGTGCTGCGCGAGGGGATCGAGGACGAGGACGACAATGTCACCCGCTTCGTCTGGATTGCCCCCGCCGGAACGGAGCCTGCCGGTGACGGTCCCTGGCGAACCTCGCTTGTCTTCTCCGAGCTCGGAGCGGACCACCCGGGCGCCTTGGTCGAGGCCCTACAGGAGTTCTCCAGCCGCGCCGTCAACCTCAGCCGCATCGAGTCGCGACCGGCAGGTCAGGGCCTAGGCCGCTACATGTTCTTCTGCGATCTAGAAGGTGCGGTGGACGACCGGCCCGTCGCCGCGGCGCTCGAGGCGCTGCGCGAGAAGGCTGAGTCGGTCCGGATTCTGGGCTCCTACCCGATCGGTTAGATCGCCTGCGTAGAATTCCGGGGCAAGATGGCACGCGTCCTTGTCTTGAATGCGACGTATGAGCCGATCAACGTCTGCACGTTGAGACGCGCTGCTGTCCTGCTCTTGAAGGAGAAAGCCGAGCTGCTGGAGCGGCGCGAGGGGGCGATCCACTCCGAGCACATGACGATGGAGAGACCCGACGTGATCCGGTTGGTCAGCTACGTGCGGGTACCGCGGGAGGCGCACCGGCGCAAGATCACCAGGCGCGCCGTGCTTGCTCGCGACGCCTGGACCTGCCAGTACTGCGGCTCGACCAAATCGGGGCTGACGGTCGATCACGTCATCCCCCGCAGTCGCGGCGGCAAATCGGTCTGGGGAAACATCGTCGCCGCCTGCGCAAGCTGCAACCGGCGCAAGGGCAACCGCCTACCCCACGAGATCCAGATGCACCCGAAGAAGTCGCCAAAGGCCCCAGGCCCGAGCATCTTCATCCAGGTGGCAAGCCCCAATATCCCGCCTGCCTGGCAGCAGTACTTACCGGTCGCCGCCTAATCGGTCTCTGCGGGCGGTAGCTCGTCCTGCGGCGCGTCGCCGTTGGGCGCCGGCGTCTCGCTGGACTCGACCACGAGGGCGACGGCGCTGACCCGGTCGTCGTCCTTGATGTTCATCACCTTCACTCCCTGGGTGGGGCGACCCATCAGCGAGATCCCGCTGGCCGAGGTCCGCTGCACCATGCCGTGCTGGGAGATGAAGAGCAGCTCCTGGTGCTCGCGCACGATCAGGGCGCCGGCCAGGCCGCCCTTCTTCTCGGTCAGCTTGGCGGTCTGAACGCCTTTCGTGCCGCGGCCCTTGCGCGGGTATTCGGCGATCGAGGTCCGCTTGCCGTAGCCGTTCTCGGTGACGACGAAGAGCTCGGTGTCGTCGCGGGCGACGTCCATCGCCAGCACCCGGTTCGCCGCGCCGCCGACCTTGGCGCTCACGTTCATCCCTTTGACGCCGGAGGTGTCGCGCCCCATCGGCCGCGCCTCACCCTCCGAGAAGCGCACCGCGTGGGCCGACTTGGAGACCATCAGGATGTCGTCCTCACCTGAGGTCAGCCGCACCTGCACCAGCTCGTCGTCATCGCGCACCTTGATCGCGATGATGCCG
This sequence comes from uncultured Solirubrobacterales bacterium, assembly GCA_963837695.1. Classification (GTDB taxonomy): domain Bacteria; phylum Actinomycetota; class Thermoleophilia; order Solirubrobacterales; family 70-9; genus VRUE01. The sequence continues at coordinate 623,122 of CAWINZ010000005.1, forward strand.
TCGGCGCGGATCGGCGTGTTGTAGGCGAGGAACTCGGTTTTCTTGAACTGGCCCTTGGCGGTGGCGAAGGCCAGGTACTTGTTCTCTTTGAAGTCCCGGGTCGGGATCACCGCCATCACCTTCTCGCCCTCGCGCAGCGGCAGCAGGTTGACCAGCGCGCTTCCTTTCGCCGTCCGCGAACCCTCCGGGAGCTCGTAGACCTTGAGCCGGTAGACCTTGCCCTTATTGGTGAAGAAGAGCAGGTAGTCATGCGTCGAGCAGATGTGGAGGTGGGCGATGTAATCGTCCTCCTTCATGTTCATCCCCATCACCCCGACGCCGCCGCGGTGCTGCTGGCGGTAGGTGGCCAGCGGCAAGCGCTTGACGTAGCCGGAGGCGGTCAGGGAGATGACCATCTGCTGGTCGGCGATCATGTCCTCGATCCCGACATCGCCCTCGAAGTGGGCGAGTTCGGTGCGCCGCTCGTCGCCGTAGGACTCGACGATCTCGACCAGCTCTTCCTTGACCAGCGCCATCACCTTCGCCTCGTCGCCCAGGATCGCCCGCAGTTCGCCGATCCGCTCCATCAGGTCGGCGTGCTCGGCGCGGACCTTGTCGGCCTCCAGCGCCGTGAGCCGCTGCAGGCGCATGTCGAGGATCGCCTGGGCCTGCTCACGCGAGAGCTCGAATTTGGCGATCAGGCCCTCGCGCGCCGCGTCGGGGTCCGACGAACCGCGAATCAGCGCGATCACCGCGTCGAGGTTGTCGAGCGCGACCAACAGCCCCTCGAGGATGTGGGCACGGGCCTCGGCGCGGCGCAGTTCGTACTGGGTGCGCCGGGTGACGACCTCGCGCTGGTGGTCCACGTAATGGTGGATCAGCTCGCGCAGGCTCAGCGTCTTCGGGACACCGTCGACCAGCGCCACCATGTTGGCGCCGAAAGTCGTCTGCATCGCGGTTTTCTTGTAGAGGTTGTTCAGCACCACCTTGGCCGGCGGACCGCCGCGCTTGAGCTCGATCACCAGCCGCATTCCGGAGCCGTCGGACTCGTCGCGGAGGTCGGAGATCCCCTCGAGTTTCTTGTCGCGGACGAGGTCGGCGATCTTGGTGACCAGGCCACCGTCACCGAGCTTCTTGACCGTGAAGGGAAGCTCGGTGACGACGATCGCCTCCTTGCCCCCCTTGAGCGGCTCGACGTGAGCGCGAGCGCGGACCTTGATGCTGCCGCGGCCGGAGGCGTAGGCGTCGCGGATGCCCTCGCGGCTCATGATCCCGCCGCCGGGGAAGTCGGGGCCCTTGACGTGCTCCATCAGGCCGGCGAGGTCGACCTCCGGGTCGTCGATGTAAGCGGCGACGGCGCCGGCTATCTCGCGCAGGTTGTGCGGCGGGATGTTGGTCGCCATCCCGACCGCGATCCCCGAGGTACCGTTGACCAGCAGGTTCGGGAAGCGCGCGGGCAGGACCAGCGGCTCCTGGGTCGATTCGTCGTAGTTGGGGCCGAAGTCGACGGTGTCGGCGTCGATGTCGCGCAGCAACTCGGTCGCGAGCCGGGTCAGCCGGGCCTCGGTGTTGTGGCTGACGAAGCCGTTCGTCAGGAACGAGTGGTCTTCACTCTCAACCCGGATCGAGAAGACCGGCTGCACACCTGCGTCCTCAACCGACTCGACCTCCGCGTAGAAGTAGTCGCCGGTGACGAGCGGCTCGACCACATCCCGGACCTCAAACGACTCGATCCGCTCCATGATCGCGGAGCCGCCCTGCTCCCAACGCTCGATTCGGTCGACGTTGTGGCGACGTAGCCAGTCGCGCTCGGTCCGCCGCGACCCGCCTTCAGCCCGAATGTAATCGGCGACGTACGGCACATGGTCATGACTGAGCGCTCGGCTCGCCTCAGGGATGGTCGCAAGCGCATCCGCGAGCTTGGCCTGCTTTGCGCCGAGGAACCCGACGTTGCGCAAAAAGAGGCGGGCATCCCGTCGGTTGCTGATCACAACCTTGAACTCACCCTTCTCATAGCGGCGGATGCGCGAGACGACGCCGCTCTCAAGAAGAAGGAGTTGCACGTCCCTGGCGAGTTGCTCGCTGTACGTGGAATACGAGACTTGAATCGAGTTGCGGGGAAGCAGCGAGGACGAACCGTCGCCGGTGAACAGAGCCCTCAGAAAGGCTCGCTTGAAAGCGGGGCCGGAACGCCAGACGAACTCCGGAACGCGCTTCGCGCTCGCCTTGCCCACGATCGCGGCCAGTGGGCTCTCGCGCAGCGCGTCGAGGTTCTGGATGTCGAGCTCGTGCAAGAGGCTTCCCGAGGCGATGCGGCGAGCGGACACATAGCGGGCGCCGCCAACCACGGAGTCATACGCGTCGAGAACCGAGTCGAAGAAATCTTTGTCGACATTGTTGAAACCCGCCCGCTTCGAGCTGATCCACCCCTCCGAGACGAACGCGCCAGCAAGCAACGCCAGCTGCTCGTCACTGCTCGAAAGCGGCAGTGAGCTCTCTTCCAGTCCCTGTGGCGTACGCGAAATGAGGACGCGGTCGCCTGGGCTGATCTCCTCAAGGAGCTTCCAGAGAAGGAGCGGGACGCCCTCCATGTCGACCAGGCAGAGGACCGGGTGGTTGTGGGTTCCAGTCAGCTCGTGGCCGTGCCTGGTGCGCAGGCGAAGCGTCGGATGCTCGCCGGAGTGGAAGAGCTTCGAGGCCTTGACCGGGCGCCCGAGGCGATCGAGGACTTCGAGATCGACGTCGTTGTCGGAGTTGGGCTCGACTTCGGGAGCGAGCGAGTCGATTCGGACCGTGCCGCTCGGCGTCGCCACCCGCGTGTCGCCGCCGACGCAGTACCTCATCGCAGCTGCCGGGTCGTCGTCGATCGAGCCGAAGTTGCCCTGGCCGTCGACGAGCTGGTAGCGCAGGGAGAAGTCCTGCGCCATCCGTACAAGCGTGTCGTAGATAGCCGAGTCGCCGTGCGGGTGGTACTTACCCATCACCTCGCCGACGATGAAGGCGCACTTACGGTACGCCCGGGTCGGCTGCAGGCCGACGTCGTGCATCGCGTAGAGCACCCGCCGGTGGACCGGCTTGAGGCCGTCGCGGGCATCGGGCAGCGCCCGCCCCACGATCACGCTCATCGCGTAATCGAGGTAGGACGAGCGCATCTCCTTCTCGAGCTCGCGCTCCTCGATGCGCCCGGTCAGTGCCTCGAGGGCCATCAGCCGACCGCCCCGCTGGACGGGTAATTGGTTCTAGACGTCAAGGAAGCGAACCTCCTTCGCGTGCGCCTCGATGAACTCGCGGCGGGGCGCGACCTGATCCCCCATCAGCATCGAGAAGATCAGGTCGGCGGTGGTGGCGTCTTCGAGCGTCACCCGGGCAAGGGTGCGGCTGGCGGGATCCATCGTCGTCTCGCGCAGCTGGTCGGCGTTCATCTCGCCGAGTCCCTTGAAGCGGGTCAGCTGGACGCCATGGCGGGCGAGCTCCAACACCGCTCCGCGCAGCGCCTGAAAAGAGAGCGCGATGTTGCGGCGCTCGCCCAGTTGAACCTCGAAGGGCGGTCGGCCGACCTGCTTGAGCAGCGCCTCGTGAACCTCGACGAATTTGCGGTAGTCGAAGTGCGAGAAGAGCTCGGCCGGGAGGCGATGGGTCCGCGCCAGCCCGCTCTTGCGTTCGATCGCCTTGACGACCACGAACTCGTCGGAGACCTCGACCACCTCGGTGTCGAAAGGCGCTCCCTCCAGCGTCTTCTCACCGAGCAGCTTGGCTGCTGCGGTAACGCTGGCGACACCCTCGTCGAGCAGGTTCGACTCCTCGAGGAAGCGGACCGTTTCATGGCCGAACTCCGCCTGCAGGGACGAACCCCAGCCCTCGTACTCCTTCGAGCGTCGGACGTAAGCCTGCCAGCGACTCGAGGTCAGCTTTTTCGCGTTGCCGCTCGCGTCGATCAGCTGGAAGTCCTCGAGTTTGTCGCGCAGCAGGAGCTCCTCCAGTTCGGACTCGCGCTCGAGGTAGGTCTCCTGGTTGCCCTGCTTGACCCGGTAGAGAGGCGGTTTGGCGATGTATACGTAGCCGGCGTCGATCAGCTCAGGCATCTGCCGGTAGAGGAAGGTGAGAACCAGGGTGCGGATGTGGGCGCCGTCGACGTCGGCGTCGGTTGCCATCACGATCTTGTGGTACCTCGCTTGCTCGATGTCGAACTCATCGTGCACGCCGGTGCCGATCGCCGTGATCAGGGCCTGGATCTCGTTGTTGGCCAGGACCTTGTCGATGCGGCTCTTCTCGACGTTGATGATCTTGCCTCGCAGCGGCAGCACCGCCTGGGTATTGCGGTCCCGAGCCTGCTTTGCCGAGCCGCCGGCGGAGTCACCCTCGACAACGAAGATCTCGGCCAGGCTCGGGTCCTTGACCGTGCAGTCAGCGAGCTTGCCTGGCAGGGTCGAGTTCTCCAGTGCCGACTTGCGGGTCAGGTCGCGTGCCTTGCGGGCCGCGGCACGTGCCCTCGATGCGTCGATCGACTTGCCGATCACCCGCCGCGCGTCGGCGGGGTTCTCCTCGAAATACTCGCCAAGTTTGCGGTTGACCGTCTCCTCGACCAGGCCCCGGATCGGCGGGTTGCCCAGTTTGGTCTTGGTCTGGCCCTCGAACTGCGGGTCGTGCAACTTGACCGAGATCACCGCGGTCAGGCCCTCGCGCACGTCCTCGCCGGCGAGGTTGTCGTCCTTCTCTTTCAGCAGGCCTTTGTTGCGCGCGTAGGCATTCAGGGTGCGGGTCAGCGCCGCCCGGAAGCCGGAGAGGTGAGAGCCGCCCTCGTGGGTGTTGATGTTGTTGGCGAAGCTGAAGATCGACTCCTGGTAGGAGCTGTTCCACTGCATCGCCACCTCGACCTGACCCTCCTCTTTGTCACCTTCGAAGAAGATCACCTTGCGGTGCACCTCGTCCTTGTTCTCGTTGAGGTGGAGGACGAAGTCCTCGATTCCCCCCTCGTACTGGAAGGTGATGCTGTTGGTCTGGCCGCGCTCGTCGACCAGCTCGATCTTCAGGCCGCGAGTGAGGAAGGCGGTCTCGCGAAGGCGGTCAGCCAGGGTCTGGAAGTCGAACTCGACTTCTTCGAAGATCTCCGGGTCGGGCTGGAAGGTCAGGGTCGTGCCGGTCTCGCTTGCCGTTGCGCCTGCGGTCAACGGGTTCTGAGGCTTGCCGCGCTCGTAATCCTGGCTCCAGACGCTGCCACCGCGGCTGATCTCCAGGTGGAGCCGTGACGAGAGGGCGTTGACGACGGAGACGCCGACGCCGTGCAGGCCACCGGAGACTTTGTAGCCGCCACCGTCGCCGAACTTGCCGCCGGCGTGGAGCGTCGTCAGCACGACCTCGGCCGCCGGTCGCTTCTCTTTCTTCAGTTCTTCAACGGGGATTCCGCGCCCGTCGTCGGAGACGGTGCAGCTGTCGTCGGGGTGGAGAACGACGCGGACGGCGCTGCAGTGGCCTGCAAGCGCCTCGTCGACCGAGTTGTCCACCACCTCATAGACGAGATGGTGGAGCCCGCGCGGTCCGGTTGAGCCGATGTACATGCCGGGCCGCTTGCGAACCGCTTCCAGGCCCTCGAGGACGGTGATGTCCTTGGCGCCGTAGGAGTCGTTTTTTTCCGCTGCGGCGCCGCTGGCGCTCTGCTTCTTATCGGGCAACTGGTCCTTTCCGCGTCTCACAGAAAACCCCGACCGCCTGGCGCTCTCTGCGCGCCTGGTCGGGGCGAAATTCGAGTTGACATAAGGATACCAGTTCGGGCCCCTGGAACGACCGCGCCCAGCTAAAAAAAGCCCTGCAAATCACGGTAAACTGTGACTAGTTGCGGGAGTCTTTCACACGGAAGCGCAAAGTGCTCGGCGCAGCGTCGCCGAGTTGCTCGCGAAGACCCCGCTGAAGCTGCTCCTGCATCAGGTCGAGCTCCTGCGCCCAAACCGGGTCCGTGCAGGCGATCGTCACCTCCCCCTGCCGTTCGGATACCGGCTGCGCCGCCGCCGCCACCCGCTCCCCGACGACGCTCTCCCAAACCGACTGCACGGCCGCAAGGCGCGTTTTCGGGGCGGCATGGCGGAGTGCCGAGCGGAACGCCTCAGACGCGGGGCGGGGGACACGGCGGCGGCTCATGCCGCGGCCGAGCGGGCAACGTCGAAGGGCATCCGCACCCTTCGCTCGCGGGCAGCGGCCGGCACCGACTCCTCGGCCGCGGCGGTGATCAGGGTCTGGCCGCCTCGAACCAGGCGTTTGACAAGGCGCTCGCGGCGGGGCGGGTCCAGCTCGCTCATCACGTCGTCAAGGAGGAGGAGGGGCACGACCCGGTGGGCTGCGAGCAGTGCTTCGCGCTCGGCGAAGAGCAGCGCCAGGAGAGCGGCGCGCTGTTGGCCTTGGGAGCCGTAGCGGCGTAGGGATCGATCGGCGGCGGCGGCCTTCAGCTCATCCAGGTGCGGCCCCCACGACGTTCGGCCGAGGCGGAGGTCGGCATCGCGGCGCTCCGCCAGACCGGCGCGGATCTCCACGGCCGTGCCGGAAGCCCGCGGCGCGTACTCGAGCGTGCCGCCTCCCGCCAGCCCAAGATCGTCCGCGGCCTCGGCGAAAAATGGGGCCAACTCCGCGACGGCCTCGGCGCGGGCGGCGATCAAGGCCTCGGCGGTCTCGGCCAATGCCGCATCCCAGACGTCGAGGTCCCCCCCGGATCCGCCGCCGGCAAGCCGTGCCAGCAGCGCGTTGCGCTGGGCCAGAGCCTGACCGTAGCGCTGACGCAGCCCCGCGCGAGAGGGCCAGCGAGCGGCCAGGTAACGGTCGAGGTGGGCGCGGCGCTCGGCCGGTGGCCCCTTGACCAGCGCCAGGCGGTCGGGCGAGAAAACCGCCACCGGGGGGCGATGGCGAGCGAGCTCGGCGGGCTCGGCGGGGCTGCCGTCGAGCAGATGACGCCGGCCTTCGGTCCGGCTGATCGAGGCGAGGAAGCGGTGCTCGACTCCGTCCTCATCGCGGACCACAGCCTCGGCGCGGGCGAGCCGCTCGCCGAAGGGGATCAGCTCACGCCTGTCCGAGGTCCGGAACGAGCGGCCGGTGAGGGCAAAGTAGAGCGCCTCGAGCAGATTGGTCTTGCCGGCGCCGTTGGGGCCGATCAGGCTGACGATCCCCTCCCCCAGCTCGATCCGCACGCCGCTCAGGCTGCGCAGCGGCCTCGCTTCGACGGCGGTGACCAGCACCGGCGCACGCCCTATACGTTGAGGCGGATCGGCATCACCAGATAGCGGAAGTCTTCGTTGTCGATCGGCTGCAGCAAGCCAGGTCGCAGCGGCGAGATCAGCCGCAGCACCACCTCGTCGCCCTCGACGCTTTCGATCCCGTCGCGCAGGAACTCAGGGTTGAAGCCGATCTCCAGCGGCTCCCCGTCGAAGGCGGCGGGCATCGTCTCCTCCGCGTCGCCGACGTCCGGCGTCGAAGCCGACACCTTCAACTCCCCCGCCGAAAACGAGAGCCGCAGCGGCGCGTTGCGCTGCGCGAGCTGGCTCACCCGACGGACGACCTCGAGGAATTCGGGTCGGGGCAACCGGACGTCGTGGTCGTAGGACTCCGGCAGAAGTTGTCGAAAGTTGGGGAATTGGCCGTCGATCAACCTCGTATTGAGGAGGATCGACCCTGCCTTGAAGACGGCTTGATTCGGAAGCAGGCTTACCGCCACCTCCTCGATCTCACCGCCCGCGACGAGACGGCCCAACTCGCGCAGCGCCTTGGCCGGGATGTTGGCCTCGAGCTCGCCGCCGATCGCGCCCTCCAGCTCGGTGCGCTTGACGGCGAGGCGGTAAGAGTCCGTAGCGACCATCGTCATCTCTTCGCCCGCCGCGGTAACGAGCACCCCGGTGAGAACGGGTCGCATGTCATCGCGCGAAGCGGCGGGAGCGACCAGGTCGACCGTCTCGGCCAGCGCCGGCGCCGGAATCTTCAGCGGTTCGTCTCCCTCGTCGGGCAGGCTGGGAAAGTCCTCGCTGGGGAGGACTCGGAGGTGGAAGCTGGAGCCGCCGCTCCGGATCTCGACATCGTGCTCGGACTCGCGCAGCTCGATCTCGACGCTCTCGTCGCCAAGCGAGCGAGCGAGCTCGGAGAGAAGGCGACCGGGAAGCAGGACGGTGCCGGTTCCCTCGACCTCGGCCTCCAACTCGGTGCGCAATCCCATCTCTCCGTCGGTGGCCGCCAACGCCACGCTGCCCTCGGAAGCGTTGAGGAGGATGCCGGAGAGAGCTTGGGTCGCGGCGCGCGTGGAAACAGCTCGCGAAACAACCGAGAGCTTTGAGACGAGTTGGTCGCGTTTGGTGGTCAGCTTCAAATGACTGATGTCCTCTTCAGTTGAGTTAGTACCTGTGGAAACGGCCGAAACCGGCGAAAATCGGCATGGTTATGGGATTTTCGGGCTGTGGGGGTAGCTGTGGAAAGCATTGATTCTTACAGTGCCGTCGGCGGTCAGGCCGGTTTGGCCGGGGGGCTGTGGATAGAAGAGCGCAGCTCGGCAACCTGACGAGCAAGGCCGGCGTCGCTGCCCAGTGTCGCTTCCGCGCGCCGCACCGAGTTGAGCACGGTCGAGTGATCGCGACCGCCGTAGAGGCGTCCGATCTGGGGTAAGGAGAGGTCGGTCGCCTCGCGGGTGAGCAGGATTGCGATCTGCCGGGCGCGCAGCGGGGTAGCGGCGCGGCTGCTGCCGACGAGCTCTGCGCGGGAGATGCCGAAGGCAGTCGCGACGCGCTGCTGGATTTCCTCCACCGTTGTCGGCTCGCTCGCCTGCTGGCGATGGGGAATCAGTTCGGCGATCAACTCGGCACTGAGCGGCTTTGCGGTGAGCGAGGCGTGTGCGATCACCTTGGTCAGGCCGCCGTGGAGACGGCGTACGTTGGCGTCGATCCGGCGTGCGAGCTCGGAGAGCGCGTCGTCGCCGTCCGTCTCAAGGCCTGCCTCACGGGCAAGGCGCTGCAGAACGGTGAGGCGGGTGGCGAGGTCGGGAGGCCCGACCGGGACCGTGAGGCCCCACTCAAAGCGATCGCGCAGTCTCGACTCGAGGGTTGAGAGCTCGCTGGGGAGTCGGTCGGCCGAGAGTACGAGCTGGCTCCCTCCCTCATAGAGAGCATTGAAGGTGTGGAAGAACTCCTCTTCGGTGTGCTGCTTGCCCTGCAGGAACTGGACGTCGTCGACGAGGAGGACGTCGAGATCGCGGTAGCGGCTCTTGAACTTCTCGGCTCCGCTCGCCCGCAGCGCCGCGACGAACTCGTTGGTGAAGCCCTCGGCGGTGGTGTAGCGCACGCTGAGACCGGGCGCGTTGGCTTGCAGGTAGTTGGCGATTGCGCCGAGCAGATGGGTCTTGCCGAGCCCTGGGGGCCCGTGCAGGAAGAGCGGGTTGTAGGCCTCCGAGGGCGTCTCCGCGACGGCGAGCGCCGCGGCGTGCCCGAAGCGGTTCCCCTCGCCGATCACGAAACGCTCGAACGTGTAGTTGGGGTTGAGCTCCATCGCGGAGCCCCCCGTTTCTCCAGCCTCCCGGCCATCCTCGCCGCTGGAGAAGGCGATCTCGCTCAGCGGGCCGGCGATATCGGCAAGTGCTTCACGGAGTAGGGGCGCGTAGCGGCGCTCGACCCAGGTCTGGATCCCGTCCGGCGCCGCGAGGTAGAGCGTCGTCCCCTGGGCGCCAACGGCCCTGAGTGGCTCGAGCCAGATCTTGAAGGTCGACTCCGGAACGGCCAGTCGCAGGCGTCGTTGAACGTCCTCCCAGAGGGTGTCGAGGTCCTGTGCGGGCGTGTCGTCGGGCACCAGCGAGCGACCATAGCGGCGACCCCTCGGCTCGAATCTGGGCGGTTCGCAAATGCCGAAGAAATGATTCTCGGACTCCTCCGTATACTGCGACGCCCAATGAAGCGCACCTATCAGCCGAAGAAGCGCAAGCGGGCCAAGACCCACGGGTTCCGGGCGAGGATGCGGACGCGCGGGGGTCGCGCGATCCTGAAGCGGCGTCGCGCCAAAGGCCGGAAACGCCTCACGCCGGGATGACGGCCAGCCCAGCCGGGTTCGAGTGATGGCGGCGAAGCGACGGCGCCTCTCGAGGAGTGCCGAGTTCGACCGCGTCTACCGCGACGGCTCCTCCCACGCCACCCGCTATCTCGTGCTCTACAGCTTTCCCCGCAAGGACGAGGAGGCGCGCGACGTCAGGCTCGGTGTCTCGGTCAGCCGCAAGGTCGGCGGCGCAGTTGATCGCAATCGGGTCAAGCGGACCCTGCGGGAGGCCTTCTGGAGCCTTTCCGACAAGCTTCCACCGCGACATGACTTCGTTCTGGTCGCGCGCTCCGAGATCGCAGCGATGATCGAGCGCGACGGGACCGAGGGCGCCAAGGCGAGCCTCGAAGACGCGCTCGAGCAATCCGGGGCGGGAGGGCGTTCCACGTGAAACGGTTTTTGCTGGCCCCGATCGCCGCCTACCAGCGCCTGGTCTCCCCGGCGCTTCCGCGCCGCTGTCGCTACGAGCCGACCTGCTCGGCTTACGCAACGCAATCGATCCGCCGCTTCGGCCCGATCAGGGGCCTGCTGCTCGCCTGCTGGCGCCTGCTGCGTTGCAATCCCTTCAGCCACGGCGGTTTCGACCCCGTCCCGGACCGCTTCACGCTGCGGGTGGGCCCTGTCGATCCCTCCGACTATCACCGTGAGGCCCACTCTTGATGCCGACGGCCGACATCCTGCAGCCGCTGGTCGACATCGCCAACGGTGTCCTCAAGTTCTTCCACGACGACGCCGGGCTCAGCTGGGGCGGGGCGATCATCGCCCTGACGATCTGCACCCGGGCGTTGCTGATCCCGCTCACCTACAAATCGCTGAAGGGGATGCGCGCCCTGCAGGCCCTGCAGCCGCAGCTGAAGGAGCTCAAAGAGAAGTACAAGAACGATCAGCAGCGCATGCAGCAGGAGATGATGGCGTTCTACAAAGAGAACAAAGTCAACCCCTTTGCCTCCTGCATCCCGCTGATCGCCCAGCTGCCGGTCTTCATCACCCTCTTTCACGTCCTTCGCAACGAGCTTCCCGCCGACATCGGCTGCGAAGCCGGGCACTGCGGCAGCGAAGCGTCCTTCCTCTTCATCCACGACCTGACCGCGAAGGCGACCGGCGGCGAACTGATCGCCCTGCTGATCCTCTACATCGGCACGCAGCTGATCTCCGGCATGGTGATGGCGGTCAGCGCCGATAAAAGCCAGCGCACGATGATGTTCGTCCTCCCCTTTGTCTTCGTCCCCTTCGTGATCAGCTTCCCCGCGGGCCTCGTGCTCTACTGGATCACGACCAACTTCTGGACGATCGGGCAGCAGTACGCGCTAAAACGCTTCATCCCGGCTCCGGCGGTTCCCTCGCCGGCGGCGATCGCGGCGGCTAAGCCCCCTCCGCCGCCTCCCAAAAAGAAGAAGCGGCGGCGCTGACGGAAGCTCCGCCAGGCGCCAGGGGGGAGACCCCGAAAGCTGCCGAGGTTCGCTCCGCTGGCGCTGCGCTCACGATGTTGGTGTCGCTCCGCGACGGGAATAACTCTGCGGAGCCGCTTTGCGAGGCACTTTCGGGGTCTCCCCCCTGGCGTCCGTGACCATCCCGTCTCTTGTTGAGCTGGAGGGACGGGAGTTGGGCGTCTCTGTTGAGCTGAAGAGCACCCGACCTCGCTTACTGGAATAGGGTGCGGGGCGTGAGTGATGAGAGTAAATGGCCTGAGGAGCCCGCTGCGCGGGTTCAGGAGCTTGTCGAGGGGGTTCTCGACGAGCTCGACCTTGATGGTGAGGTTGAGATCACCGAGGACGATGAGCGGATCGAGGCCGTCATCTCGGGCGACGATGATTACGGGCTGCTGATCGGCAAACGAGGTCAGACCATCGACGCCCTGCAGCTGCTTGCTTTCCAGGCGGCGTTTCGGGGCCTCCGGGACCGAAAACGGGTTGTGCTCGACGTTTCCGGCTACCGAGAGCGTCGCCGGGAGGTTCTGACTGCGCGGGCCGATCGGGCTGCGGAGCAGGCGCTGGAGCGCAACGTCACGGTTGAGATGGACCCGATGAGTGCCCAGGAACGGCGCGTCGTCCACGAACACCTCAAAGAGCGCTCGGGGGTTGAGACCTACAGCGAAGGGGATGAGCCTCGGCGCTGCGTCGTTGTTGCTCCGCTTGTTTCTGAGTGAGAGGGCCCCCGGTGGGGCTTCCACTTAACTTTTTCGGTGGGACCATCTCAGGCGGTCGCCCGTGAGCACTCAGCGAAAAAGTACAAGACGTTTCAGTCCCACCGGGGGCCTTCTCAACGAGGCGCAGGTGGAGGCTACGGGCAGGGTGCTCGAGCTGTTGGAGGGGGAGAGAGCTTCCGTTAGCTCGGTTACCGATCCCGGCCGCGCTTGGCGAGTGCATGTGGAAGACAGCCTCACCGGGCTTGAGGTTTCTGAGCTGGCGAAAGCAGGGAGAATCGCGGATATTGGCTCTGGGGCTGGGTTTCCGGGTCTTGTGCTGGCGGTTGCGCTGCCCGACTCCCAGGTCGATCTGATCGAGTCTGTGGGGCGCAAGTGCGAGTTCATCCAGCGTGCGATCGATGCGGCCGGGATTGCCAACGCCACAGTCATAAATGCCCGCTCCGAGGAGATCGCCACCGGAGAGCGGCGCGATTCCTACGACGCCGTGACGGCGCGAGCCGTGGGCCGCCTCTCGACCCTCGCCGAGCTGGCCTCCCCACTCCTCAAGGAGAACGGCGTCCTGGTCGCCTGGAAGGGCAAACGCGACGCCGACGAGGAGCGGCAACTCGAACGAGCCGCCGAGCAGCTCGCGATGCACCCGGAGCGGATCCTCGACGTAGGCGACCGCGCCGGTAGCAGGCACCGCCATTTACACGTAATCCGCAAGCTCCGCGCCACTCCCGAGGGGTTGCCGCGCCGTCCCGGAATGGCCAAGAAGCGTCCGCCAGGCTGAACTGACGCAACTGAAGTAGGGGTCCGGAGTCGCTGTGGGAGTGCCTCGCGAAGCGGCTCCGCAGAGTTATTCCGACCGCGAAGCGGTCCAACATCGTGAGCGAAGCGAACATAGGCACCTCCCACAGCGACTCCGGACCCCGATACCGGAGGGCCAATAGTCTGCGCCAAATGGGCTTGGTCTACGCAGTGGCAAACCAGAAGGGCGGCGTCGGCAAGACGACGACCGCGGTCAACCTGACCGCCTGCGTCGCCGCGGCCGGATCCCAGACCCTGCTGGTCGACCTCGATCCCCAGTGCAACGCGACCGTGGCCCTCGGCGGCGACCGCGAGGCTCACCCCTCGTCCTATGACTGCCTGATCGGCGATGTCTCGGTCGCCGAGGCGGCTCGCCCGGCCGGGCCGGACAACCTCTGGCTCGTCCCGGCCAACCGCGACCTGGCCGGCGCGGCGGTCGAGCTTCCCCGTCTCGACGGCTCGGAGACCCGCTTGCGCGAGCGGCTCGGCCCGCTGCGCGAGCGCTTCGCCTTCACGGTGCTCGACTGCCCCCCCTCGCTGGGCCCGGTCAGCGTCAACGCGCTCGTCGCCTCCGATCGCGTGATCGTGCCGGTGCAGGCCGAGTACCTGGCGCTTGAGGGGCTGGTTCAGTTCCTCGACACGCTGGGGATGATTCGGCGTGAGCTCAACCCGGCGCTGAACGTGTCGGGGCTGTTGATCACCATGCATGACGAGCGCACGCGCCTCGCCCAGGACGTGGAGCGGGAGCTGCGCGAGCATTTCCCCGAGATGGTCTTCGACACGGTCATACCGCGTAGCGTCAGGGTCGCCGAGGCGCCGAGCTACGGCATCCCTGTAACCGAGCACGCCCCCGCCTCGCGCGGCGCCACTGCCTACCAGGCGCTCGCGGAGGAGCTGGTCGGGCGTGGCTAGTGGCAAGGCAAAACGGGGCATGGGCCGTGGCCTGGCGGCGATCCTGCCCGAGAGCGTCGCCGGCGAGGAGGTCGGCGAGCTGCGCGAGCTTCCGGTCGGCCTGATCAAGCCGAACCCGAAGCAGCCCCGCACCAACTTCGACGCCGATGCGCTGGCAGGCCTCGCCGCTTCGATCGAGACGAGCGGCGTTGTGCAGCCGCTCCTGGTCCGCCCCCTCCACGACGGTAGCTACGAGCTGATCGCCGGCGAGCGCCGCTGGCGCGCCTCCCAGCAGGCCGGCCTGGAGAAGGTGCCGGCGATCGTGCGCGACTCCGAGCATGCGGAGCGGTTGCAGGTCGCGTTGATCGAGAACATGGTCCGCGAGGATCTCAACCCGGTCGAGGAGGCTCGCGCCTGCGCGGCCCTGGTCGAGGACCTCGGCCTCTCCAAAGAGGATCTGGCGCGCCGTATCGGCCGCAGCCGGCCCGCCGTGTCCAACCTGATCCGCCTGCTCGACCTGCCCGACGAGGCGATCGCCATGCTCGAGTCCGGCGAACTCAGCGAGGGCCACGGCCGCGCGCTGCTCGGCGCCTCCGGCAACGACGTGCGCCGACGGCTCGCCCGCGACGCGGCGAAGGGCGGCTGGTCCGTCCGCGAGACCGAGAACAGGGTTAAGCTGGCTAGCCAGCCAAAGCAGGCGAAGAGCACCCGGCGGCCAGTCGATGCCGAAGAGGCGGCGGCAATGCGCGACGCCGCCGACAAGCTCGAGACCGCGCTCGGCCACGAGGTGAAGGTCCGGCCGCGCGGGGGAGAGGTTGCGGTCGAGATCCGCCTTGCCGACCTCGGCGAGGCGCTTGCCCTGGCGCGCAAGCTGGGCCGCAAACGGGCCTGAGCACGCCGCGCGGGACCCGTCGCCGGGTCGCTATCATCGCCTCGCCCCGGGCGATTAGCTCAGTTGGTTAGAGCGCGTCTCTGATAAGGACGAGGTCCCTGGTTCGAATCCAGGATCGCCCACTGCCGCGCCACCGCTCGATTCGCCCGGTGGACGGCCCAGAGCCGTACCTATAATGGGCGATCCACCTCGGCGCGGAGCGAATTTTGCAGCAGATGCAGATCTACGGGGTCAGCTTCGACATGGTCGGCAAGCAGCCGATCGTTTTGTTGAAGACGGTTGACGGCAACCGGTTCCTGCCGATCTGGATCGGTCACCCGGAGGCGGCGGCGATCCTGATGAAGCTGCAGGGCGCCTCGACGCCGCGGCCGATGACGCACGATCTGCTCTCCGACATGCTCGAGCAGTTCGACGCCAAGTGCGAGCGGGTCTCCGTCACGGAGCTACGCGACAACACCTTCTATGCCTCGATCACCGTCTCCATCGCCGGTTCGGAGCTGGAGATCGACTCGCGTCCCTCCGATGCCCTGGCGCTTGCCGTGCGGGTCTCGGCGCCGATCTTCGCGGCCGAGGACGTGATCGAGGAGTCGGCGATCGAGTTCGAGCACGAGGTCGAGGACACCGAGGAGGTCGTCGACAAATTCAAAGAGTTCCTCGACGAGGTCACCCCAGACGATTTCGCCGAGGGAACCTCTTAGGCCGCAGCCGGCTTCAAGGCCAGCTCGAGGATCCGCTCGATCAGTTCCTCGAAGCTCATCCCGCCGGCCTCGGCGGCCTGGGGGAGGAGGCTGGTGTCGGTGAGGCCGGGGATCGCGTTGACCTCGAGCACCTGGGGCCCATCCGCGTCGAGGATCAGGTCGACGCGGCAGAACCCCGAACAGCCAAGCGCCTCGTAGGCGCCCAGCGCCGCCGCTGTAACCGCCGTGGAGTCGCTCTCGCCCAGCTCGGCCGGGCAGACGAAATCGGTTCGGCCGATCTCGTAGCGCGCTTCGAAGTCGTAGCGGTCGCCATCGCTGGGGATAGCCTCGACCACCGGGAGCGGCTCGCCCCCGACGACGCTCACCGCCAGCTCACGGCCGTCGACGAAGCGCTCGAGCAGCACCCGGCTGTCGTAGCTGAAGGCTGAGATCAGGGCCTCGGGCACCTCGAACCAGCTCGCCGCGAACTTCACGCCCAGAGCCGACCCGCCGCGGCTCGGCTTCACGACCAGGGGGAAGCCGAGCCGCTCCTCCAGCTTGCTCAGCGCATCGGCGGCGCCGAGCTCGCGGAAGGCCGTCTCGTTGAAGGCGAACCAGTCCGGGGTGGGAACGCCGCCGCCGCGCAGCTCCCCCTTGGCGAGAACCTTGTCGATGCAGCGAGCGCAGGCTGCGACACCGGGCCCCGTGAAGGGGATGCCGAGGATCTCCAGCAGCTCCTGCACAGTGCCGTCCTCACCGCCGACGCCATGCATGGCGACGAAGGCGACATCGGGCCGTCCGGCGCTCAGGCGCTCGACCAGGTCGGCCCCCGCGTCGATCGCCAACACTTCGTGTCCGAGCCGCTCGAGCGCGTCCTCGACCCGGGCCCCCGAACGCAAGGAGACGCCGCGCTCCAGCGACCGCCCGCCTTTGAGCACCGCGACCTTCACGCAGAGCTCTCTTTGCGGAAGGGAAGCACGTCGGCCGACGCGTCCTCCTTTGCCGCCCCGCCCTCCGCCTCCGGCGCCCCGCCCTCCCGTTCGCCTGTCAATGCCCCGTACAGCTCGACCTGCTCGGCGACCGTCTTACCGATTCGCCGCACGCCCTCGCGGATCTCCTCGTCGCCGACGCCGGAGAAATTGAGCCGCATCGAGCTACGGCCCCGGCTCTCGTCGACGTAGGCCGCCTGGCCGGGAACAAAGGCGACGTCCTCGCGCAGCGCCTTGGCGAGAAGGTCGCTGGTGTCGATGTACTCGGGCAGCGTTGCCCAGATGAAGAGGCCTCCCTCGGGCTCGGTCCAGGTCGCCTGTGCGGGGAAGTGCTCGTGCAGCGCCTCGACCATCGTGTCGCGCCGACCGCGGTAGATCTCCACCAGGTCGGCGATGTACTCGCGCCAGCGCCCTTCGCCGAAGTACTCGCGGACGAAGTGCTGGGTCAGGGTCGAGCTGCAGAGATCGGAGGCCTGCTTGCCGAGGACGATCTTCTCCAACACGGGCGGCGGCGCGACCGCCCAGCCCAGCCGGATGCCCGGCGAGAGGATCTTGGAAAAGGTGCCGACGTAGATGACGAAATCGCCGCCGTCGAGCTGGTAGAGCGGCGGCAGTGGCTCGCCGCTGAAGCGCAGCAGACCGTAGGGGCTGTCCTCGACGATGAGCAGCTCCCGCTGTCGCGCCAGCTCAACGAGGCGCCGGCGCCGCTCGAGCGACATCGTCACTCCGGCAGGGTTCTGAAAGCTCGGCACCGAGTAGACGAATTTGGGTCGCCTGCCTTCGCGGTCGAGCCGGCCCAGGACCGCTTCCAGTTCCTCGATGCGCATCCCGTCCTCGTCGCAGTCGATCTGGATCGTCTCGGCCTGGTAGCTGCAGAAGACCGGCACTGCACCGGGATAGGTCGGCGCCTCACAGATGACGATGTCGCCGGGGTCGACCAGCGTCTTGCAGATCAGGTCGATTGCCTGCTGTCCGCCGCTGGTGACGATCACGTCGTCGGGATCGGGCAGCATGCCCTCCGCGCCCATCACCTCGAGGATGCAGTCGACGGTCTCGGCAAAGCCCTCGGTCGGTCCGTACTGGAGCGCCTCCGCCGTCGATTTCTGCGCGATCCGCGTCATCTGCGCCGCGAAGGTCCCCGCCGGGAAGGTCGACGTATCGGGCAGGCCTCCGGCGAGAGAGATCACCTCGGGCCGCACCGTGACCGCCATCAGGTCGCGCATCGCCGAGGAGCGCATCACGCCGGTGCGGGCGGCGAAGAGGCCAGCATAGCGGGCCAGATCGCGGCTCCTGGTGTGGGCTCGTCGCCGGTGTGGCGTCTCTTCCATCCCCGAAGTGTAGGTTTTCGTCGTGAGCTTCCTTGAAGGCACCGGGCTCGAGCTCGGCATCGGCATCGCGATCGGGATGCTCGCCGGAACCACCGGCACGCGTGGATCCGCACGCGGACGCATGACCCTGTTGGCCGCTGCGATCGGGCTGATCGTCGGTTTCCTGCTCTCCGGCTCCGCCGATTTGAGCGCCCCCCTCGGGGCTGTTTTCTGCCTCGTCGGCGCCGCTCTCGGTTGCGTCGTGATCAGCGACGTGGTCAGCGGCGCCAGTCGCCGTGAGAATGGCGGCGGCGGTGCACTCGGCTTCCTTGTCTCGCTGGCGGCGCTGATCGTCGTTGCGATGGCCCTGCTGCTGCCGGTGCTGACGCTGCTCGTGATCGTTGCGCTGGTCTGGCTGGGGGTGGCTCGCCACCGCCGCGCGCAGCGCAAGCACGCCGGCCTGCGCGTGTTGCGCTGAGCCGCCACCGCCCGCCCTTCATCATTCGCGGTTCGATGCCTGCGAAGAAATTGGTTCTGACCTACGTCGACTCGCTGCGCACCGACATGCTCGAACGGGCAGTCGAGGAGGGGCGCGCGCCCACCTTCGGCGCGCTGCTGGAGCGTGGCGTCCTGATCGGCGATTGCGTCTCCAGCTTCCCATCGGTGACCCCGGTCGCCTGCGCCGAGATGGTCACCGGGGTGTCGGCCGACCAGCACTGGATCAGCGGCATGAACTGGTTTCACCGGCTCGAGCAGCGCTATGTCGAGTACGGCTCATCGCTGGAGGCGACGCGGGCCGTGGGGGTCTTCCGAGCTCTCTACGACCTCGTTTACAACATGAACCTCGCCCACCTCAGCCCCGAAGTCGAGACTCTCTTCGAGCGCCTCGACGACGCCGACGTGCGCACCGCCTGCACGCCCTTCCTGATCTATCGAGGCCGTCATCGCCACCAGGTCTCGCTCGAGGGCCTGCTGCGCCGCGCGGTCGAGACGACCCGGCTCAAGTTTCGCCATCACACCTGGGGTCCGGCCGAGCTCTTCTACGGAGACCTCTACGCCAGCCGTGAGGTGCCCTGCAAGTCAACCTCGATCCCGGGCAGCCGCGACGGCTACTCGGCCTGCTGCGCCGCCGAGCTGGAGCGCGAAGACGCCTACGACTTCCTGCTCTTCTCGCTTGCCGACAACGACAACTACTCGCATCGCCACGGGCCGGAGGCGAGCGTCGAGTCGATCGCCAAGGCCGACCACTGCTTCGCCAAGCTGGTCGAGGCAGGGGGTGGGCTCGATGCGTTCCTCGCCGACCACGCCGTGATCCTGCTGGCCGACCACGCGCAGACCCCGGTCAGCCGCGGCCTGCCCCTGGCCGACCTGCTTGGACGTGAGTGGACGGTGCTGGCGCCCTCCGACGACCGGCCCGAGCTGGCGCAGCTCGCGGTCAGCCCGACCGGTCGCGCCGCTCACGTCTACCTGTTGCCTGGAGAGGGGGAGAGGGCTGAGCCCGACGAAGTGAGGCTCCGCCTGGCGGAGACCGAAGGGATCGACATCGTCTGCTGGCGCGAGGGAAGGACGGCGGTCGTCGAACGTGGGGGTGGGCAGTTGCGGTTCCAGCCGGGTGAGCAGGCCGTCGATCTTCGCGGGGTCGGCTGGGATCTGAAGGGCGCCCCTGAGGTGCTCGCTGCGGGGATCGAGGACGGCAGGATTCGCAGCGCCGAATACCCGGACGCGCTCGGCCGGGTCTTCGCGGCGGTGACGGCGCCGCACGCGGGCGACTTCGTCGTCTCGCTGTCCCCCGGCTACGAGGCGGTCGACTGGGGCGGCATAAGCCACGCCGGCGGCGGCAGTCACGGCTCCCTGCATGCCGGTGACTCGCTCGGCCCACTTCTCTTCGTCGGCTGCGGGCCGGACGATCCAGGTGAGCGCGAGCAGTGGGTGCTGCGTGACGTGGCGGGCGTCGTCCTGGAGCACTTCGGTCTATGAGAAGAGTGGTTCTCGCGGTTGCCCTGATCCTCGCGCTGTGGCCCGCCGCGGCTCGGGCGGCGGAGGTGAGTGAGGGGCAGGTGGTTCGGGTTGCGGGCCGGGATGCGAATGTGGTCAAGGAGCGGCGTGAGAACGGGGAGCTGACTCATAGTGCTTCGAAGGTCGAAGGGCACTGGGAGGTTGCTTACTTCGCCGGCGATACGGAGGTCGCGCTGGTTCTCGTCGATCCGCGCGGCGGCAAGGTCACCGAGTCTTGGACCGGGTACCAGGTGCCATGGAAGATGGCGCGGGGCTACTCCGGGGCGTTTGGTCACAAGCTGAATGCGCCGTACGTGTTCCTGCCGCTGTGTGCGCTGTTTCTGGTCGGGCTGCTCGACTGGCGGCGACCTTGGCGGGTGGCGACGCTGGACCTGTTGGTGCTGTTGGGCTTCGGGGTGTCCAACTACTTCTTCAACCGGGCCGAAATCGGGGTGTCGGTGCCGTTGCAGTACCCGGTGCTGCTGTATCTGCTGGGACGGGCGCTTTGGATCGGGTTTCGGGGGAGGGGCGAGGGCATCCGGCCGGTCTGGCGGGCGAGCTGGCTGTTGGTCGCGGCACTGTTCCTGATCGGCTTTCGAGTCGGGCTCAACATGGCCGACTCGGGCGCGATCGACGTTGGCTATGCGGGCGTCGTCGGGGCCGACCGGATAACGCACGGCGAACCCCTCTACGAAAACTTCCCGTCAGATGTCTCCCAGGGCGATACCTATGGACCGGTCAACTACGTCGCCTACGTCCCCTTCGAGGCGATCTGGCCCTGGCACGGCACCTGGGACGATCTCCCCGCAGCGCACGGCGCCGCGGTCGCATTCGACCTGCTCACCTTCGCGCTGCTGATCTGGCTAGGCCTCCGCATCCGCCCCGGGCCATCCGGTCGCAAGCTAGCGGCCACCCTCGCCTTCGGCTGGGCTGCCTACCCCTACACCGCCTACGCCCTGGAGTCCAACTCGAACGACACCCTGGTCGCCGCGCTCCTCGTAGCCGTCCTCCTCACCCTGGCTCGCCCCGCCGCGCGAGGCGTCGTCGCGGCGCTGGCAACCCTGACCAAGTTCGCGCCCCTGCTCCTGACCCCGATGCTCGCCGGCTACCGGGCCCGCCCCCGAACGGTTGCCATCTTCTCCGCGAGCTTCCTCCTGACGGCCGCCTTGCTGATGCTCTGGCCGGCCATAGACCCGGGCCTCCACACGTTCTACAAAAGAACGATCGCCTACCAAGCAGACCGCAACTCCCCATTCAGCATCTGGGGCCAAGTGAGTGGCCTCGAACCCCTCCGCGTAGCGATCCTCGTCGCAACGGGCCTCATGTCCCTCACCTTCGCCTTCATCCCAAAGCACAAGACCCTCGCCCAGGTAGCCGCTCTATCAGCAGCCCTCCTAATCTCCCTCCAGCTAACCGCACACCACTGGTTCTACCTCTACATAGTCTGGTTCTACCCCCTGCTCCTAGTAGCAATGTCGTCCCAGGGACGGGTTGTAAGTGCTGTCGGGGTCGTTCCCGGAGCGCCTCGCGAAGCGGCTCCGCAGAGTGATTCCCGTCGCGAAGCGACCCCAAATCCGTGAGCGAAGCGAACATAGGCGCCTCCGGGAACGACCCCGACAGCACCCGGACGCTCCTCGGTGGGAAACGAGGGACTAGGGGGCGGCAGGAGCGGGCACCATGACCTGCTCGATCGAGTCAGCCAGTCCCGACTCGTTCACCTCGACCACAGCCCCCATGACCCAAACGTCCTCCTCGGCCGTCTCGAACTTGACCGGCATCTGGGTGGTCATCCGCTTCAGTATCTGCTCCGGCTTGACACCGAGGACGCTGGCCCGTGAGCCGGTCATGCCGACGTCGGAGATGTGGGCGGTGCCGCCGGGGAGGACCCGGGCGTCGGCAGTGGGGACGTGGGTGTGGGTGCCGAAGACGGCGGCGACGCGACCGTCGAGATGCCAGCCGATCGCGACCTTCTCGCTGCTGACTTCGGCATGGAAGTCGACGATGACGAGGTCCGCCTCGATCCGCTCGAGAATGCTGTCGACCTCGTGGAACGGCAGGCGGGCGACGTCGAGGCCAACCGCGCCGCTGAGGTTGATCACACCGACCCGCTTGTCGCCGGCCTCGACCACGACGTGCCCCTTGCCCGGGTTGGCGTGGGGGTAGTTGGCGGGCCGGATGACCCGCTCGGCGTTGTCGAGGAACTTGTATGCCTCGCGGTGCCGGTAGACGTGGTTGCCAGTCGTGATCACGTCGCAGCCGACGCCGAAGAGGAAGTTGGCGGTCTTCTCGGTGATGCCCATGCCACCGGCCGAGTTCTCACCGTTGACGACGGTCAGGTCAGGCCGGTATCGCTCGCGCAATTCCGGCATGGCGGCCTTTAGGCCACGCCTGCCAGGCCCGCCTACGACGTCGCCGATGAAGAGCACCCGCATGCGCTGACCCTACCCCGCACGGTCAGGCCGAGGCGAAGCGGCGCAGGGCGAAGCGCGCGAGTGCGCCGTAGGCGACTACCAGGATCGCCAGATGAAGCAGCGGCATGCCGATCCCCGCGCCAGCCGAGTCGAGCGCGGCGGTCATCGCCTGCAGCGTCGGCTTGAAGGGAAACAGCGCGGTCACCACCTTGATGACGTCGTAGAGGCCCGAGCCGACCGCTCCCGAGGGGACGAGCGAGAGCAACGCGACCGGCAGGGAGATCATGAAGGCGAGCAGGGAGACGGCCCGTACGTCGCGCGCAGCTGCTCCCAACGCCGCGCCTGCCGCCGCGAGCGCTGCGCCGCCGATGAGGATTGCGAGCAGCCAGAGGCCGATGCGGCTCCACTCGAGTCCGATGAAGAGCTGCACTCCCCCCAGCATCAGCAGCGTCACCACCAGTCCGATGACGACGCCGAGGCCGATCTTCTCGACGAGCAGCCCCGTGCGCGAGAGCAGGCCGCCGGTGAGGCGGGGGAAGGTGTTTTCCTCACGCTCCAGGGCCAAGGAGCCGGCGACGAGGAGCAGGGTGACGAAGGTGAGCGTCAGCGTCGCCGCGACGGCGATCGCGAAGATTTCCAGCGGCGGAGTGGGGGCGCTGACCGACTGTTTGTGTACGACGATCGGCTGGGCCAGCCGATCGATCAGCGGCGCCGTGACGTCGAGGTTGTCGCGGGCGAGGGTCGCGAAGCGGATCACCCGGTCGAGCTCGCCACGTTGCGAGGCGGGCACGGCCGGCCGCAGCGCCTGCAGGATCGAAGCGACGGCGCGCAGGCCGAGGATTTCGACCGGCTGACCGAGCACGTCGAAGTTGCCGCCGTCGACGACCAGGTTGAGGTAGCGCCCGCCTTCCTTGGCGATCTGCTTGGCGATGAAGAGGTTGGCCTGCGCCAGTAGGGCCGTGATGCGGTCGTCGACCACCCGCGCCTTGAGCGGATCCTCCTCGTTGACGATCACGTCGACTTCGGGGGTTTCCGGGGCCAGGGTGGAGAGGGAGTTGAGCCGGTCGATCAGGTCGCCGGGCAGGATCAGCGCCGCGAGTACGTCCCCTTCCCGCACTTTCGCTTCGGCCTGGGCTCGGTCGGCGACGTCGACGCACTCGACCTGCTTGCAGATCCGGTCGTCAACCCCTACTGCCGGCAGCTTGCCGTTGCCCCCGGCGACCCGCGCCCCCGCCGGGATTTCGTTGAGAAACGCAACTCGAGGCTTGCCGGGTTCGCGTGAGATCGCGAAGCCGATCAGCAGCGCGATCAGGATCGGGTAGGCGATCAGCAGAGCAGCCTGCAGCGGCGAGCGCCGTAGGATCTGCAGGTCCTTGAGCAGCAGCCAGCGCACGAGTCAGTGCCCCCGGTGCTGGAGGAAGGCGACGAAGGCGGTCTCGAAGTCGCGACCGGCGGCCTCGGGGGTCTCGCCGCGAACCGCTTCGCGCAGAGCATCCGAGGATCCGTCGAAGAGGCTCTCGCCGTCGGCGAGGACGAGCAGCCGCTGTCCGTAGCGCTCGGCCTCCTGGATGTCGTGGGTGGAGAAGATCACCGTCGTGCCCCGCTCGGCGAGGCCCGAGACGAACTCCCACAACCGCGCCCGCTGCCGCGGGTCGAGTCCGACGCTGGGCTCGTCCAACAAGAGCACGACGGGACGGGCAAGCAAACCGATCGCGATGTTGATCCGCTGCTGATTGCCGCCGGAGAGCCTGGCGACGAGCTCAGTCCGCCGCTCCGCGAGCCCGGTCAGCTCCAACATCTCCTCAACCGCCGCCCGCGGCTCCTCCTGCTTCTCGAGCCGGGCAAAAAGCAGCAGGTTCTCCTCCACCGTCAATCGCCGATAGAGCGCAGCCTGCTGCGGCACCCACCCGACATCCCCATTGGGTGAGCTGACCGAACCCCCATCCGGCTTGACGGTCCCAGCCAGAATCGAAAGCAGCGTCGTCTTCCCAGCCCCGTTAGGGCCAATCACCGCCACAAGCTCCCCCGGCTCAGCGGTGAGGCTGACCCCGCGCAAAGCTTCGCGCTCCCCATACCTCTTGACCAGCCCCCGCGCCTCCACAGCGGGAAAAGCTACTGATCCGATGAGTAAGCGTTGTTAGGTCCCGGTAGAGGTGGTAACTGGGGGACGAGGGTGCCTCCCGGATGTGCCTCGCGAAGCGGCTCCGCAGAGTGCCTCTTGGCGGCGAAGCCGCTCCAAATCCGTGAGCGAAGCGAACATGGGCACAGCCGGGAGGCACCCTCGTCCCCCTAGAATCGCTCCAATGCAGTTCCCAAGCACCCGCATGCGCCGCCTACGCCGCAACGAGACCCTGCGTGGCCTGGTCCGCGAGACCGAGCTGTCGTCGGCGCACCTGATCCAGCCAGCCTTCGTCGTCGCCGGCGAGGGCGTCCGCGAGGAGGTCGAGTCGATGCCCGGCATCGAACGCTTCTCGATCTCCGAGCTGGTCGCCGAGGCGACGGAGATCGCCAGCGCCGGAATCGGCGCGGTCCTGCTCTTCGGCGTGCCGGCGGACAAGGACGAGACCGGCTCGGGCGCCTACGACGACGAGGGCATCGTGCAGATGGCGGTGCGGGCGTTGAAGGAGGCCCACCCCGAGCTGACCGTGATCACCGATGTCTGCCTCTGCGAGTACACCACCCACGGCCACTGCGGCTTCGTCCGCGACGGCGAGGTCGACAACGACGTGACCATTGAGCTACTGGCCAAAACCGCGATCTCCCACGCCGAGGCCGGCGCCGACGCGGTGGCGCCCAGCGACATGATGGACGGCAGGGTCGGCACGATCCGCCACCAGCTCGACGAGGAGGGCCACGCGGCAACGCCGATCGTCGCCTACAGCGCCAAGTACGCCTCGGCCTTCTACGGCCCCTTCCGCGACGCAGCCGAGTCGACACCCGAGTTCGGCGACCGGCGCGGCTACCAGCTCGATCCGGCCAACGCCGCCGAGGCGGTCCGGGAGGCCCAGCTCGACCTCGACGAGGGCGCGGACATGCTGATGGTCAAGCCGGCGACTCCGTACCTCGACGTCGTGCGGCGGGTCAAGGAGGAGACCGGCGCGCCGCTCGCCGCCTACCATGTCTCCGGCGAGTACTCGATGCTGAAGGCGGCAGCCGCCAACGGCTGGATCGACGAGCGCGCCGCCGTGGTGGAGACCTTGACCTCGATCCGCCGCGCCGGCGCCGACGCGATCGTCACCTACTACGCGAAGGAGGCCGCGGCTTGGCTCCGGTGAAAGTTCCCCAGTCGAAGGCGCGCTCCCGCAAGGGCGGCGCGGCGATTCCGCTGGATGAGACCGACAAGCGGCTGATGAACCTGCTGCAGTCGAGCTTCCCGCTTGCCCCCGAGCCCTTTGCCCTGGTCGCCTCCGAGGCAGAGCTCGAGCTGGAAGACGTCCTCGCCCGCACCCGGCGGTTGCTGGACGAGCGGATCATCCGCGAGATCACGCCGATCTTCGACACCCGCGCGCTCGGCTACGAGTCGATGCTGGTCGCCGCCAAAGTCGACGCCGAGAACCCCCAGCGGGCCGCCGCCGCGGTCAACGCCCATCCCGGCGTCTCCCACAACTACCTGCGCACCCACGACTTCAACCTCTGGTTCACGATCGCCGTGCCGCCGGACTCCGCGCTCGGCATGGAGGGGAGCCTGGAAGCGCTGATGCGCCAGACCGGCGCCGAGTCGATGCGCCAGCTGCCCACCCTGACCCTGTTCAAGATCAATATGAACCTCGAGATGGAGAAGGGCACCGACGCGCTCGCCGCGGCCGTCGAAGCGGCGCCGCCGCGGGAGCTGGAGCGCCAGCCCTACGACGAGCGCGACGTCGCCACGATCCAGGCCATGCAGGGGCCGATGGAGGCGGTCGAGCGGCCCTACGACGCCGCCGCGGAAGAGTTGGGGATCTCGACTGACGAGTTGCTGGAGCAGCTGCGGAACATGGTCGATCGCAAGATCTTGCGCCGGGTCGCCGCGATCCTCTACCACCGTCGTGCCGGCTTCTCGGCCAACGGCATGGGCGTCTGGAAGGTTCCCGAGGCGGAGATCATGGAGACGGGCGGCCGCATGGCCTCCTTCCGCGGCATCTCCCACTGCTACCAGCGGCCGACCTACGAGGACTGGCCCTACAGCGTTTTCACGATGGCCCACGGCCGCTCGAAGGAGGAGTGCGACGCGATTCTCGACTCGATCGCCGAGGAGTGCGGGATGGGTCCCGAGGACCGGGCCACGCTCTACTCCTCGA
Source organism: uncultured Solirubrobacterales bacterium (assembly GCA_963837695.1). Lineage (GTDB taxonomy): Bacteria > Actinomycetota > Thermoleophilia > Solirubrobacterales > 70-9 > VRUE01. Next base: position 649,516 of record CAWINZ010000005.1, read on the forward strand.
CCGAGTACAAGAAGATCCGGCTGCGCTACTTCACTGACGACTACGCGCGGTGGGACGCTGAACATTCGTAGTCACGATCGCTCGGCGGAGCTGTACCGCCGGGCGCTCAGGGTGATGCCGGGCGGGGTCAACTCTCCGGTGCGGGCGATGCGGCAGATCGGCTGCGACCCGATCTTCATCGAGCGCGGCGAGGGCTGCGAGCTGGTCGACGTCGACGGCAACCGCTACGTCGACTGGGTCTGCTCCTGGGGCCCGCTGATCCACGGCCACGCTCCCCCCGACGTGGTTGCGGCGGTCAGCGAGGCTGCCGCCCGTGGGACCAGCTACGGGGCCGCCACTGAGGCTGAGATCGAGCTGGCCGAAGAGGTGGCGGCGCGGGTGCCCTCGGTGGAGATGCTGCGACTGACCAGCTCCGGCACCGAGGCGGCGATGGGTGCGGTGCGCCTGGCCCGCGCCGTGACCGGGCGCGAGGTGGTGGTCAAGTTCGCCGGCGCCTACCACGGCCACTCGGACGGCCTGCTCGCCGAAGCCGGCTCGGGGCTGGCGACGCTCGCCATTCCCGCCAGCCCGGGGGTGACCGCTGCGCAGACGGCCGGCACCGTGGTGGTGCCGTGGAACGATCGCGACGCGGTCCGCCGTGCCCTCGCGGAGCATCCGGTTGCCGCCCTGCTCGCCGAGCCGCTGCCGGCCAACATGGGCGTGGTCCCAGCCGAAGACGGCTTCCTGGAGTTTCTCCGCGACGCCACCCGGGCGGCAGGCGCGCTGCTCGTCTTCGACGAGGTGATCAGCGGCTTCAGAGTCGCCCCCGGCGGCGCGCAGCAGCTCTACGCCGTCGACCCCGACCTGACGATTCTGGGCAAGGTGCTGGGCGGCGGCCTTCCCGCCGCCGCCTTCGCCGGCCCCGCGGCGACGATGGAACGCGTTGCGCCCGCCGGCGACGTCTACCAGGCGGGGACCCTGTCGGGCAACCCTCTGGCGGTTGCGGCCGGCCTCGCGACGCTGCAACGGTTGGATGCCGCGGCCTACTCCCGACTCGGGGAGCTCACCGACCGGCTCGCCGGGGGGTTGAGCGAACTGGCTGCCGACCGGCCAGTGCAGGTGGCCTCGGCCCCCGGCCTGCTCACCCTCTTCTTCAGTGCCGAGCCCGTGTCCGACTTCGCGGGCGCGGCGGCCTGCGACCTCGATGCCCACGCCCGCTTTTGCCGGGCGATGCTCGACCGCGGTATCTACCCGCCCCCGTCGCAGTTCGAGGCCTGGTTCGTCTCGCTCGCTCATGACGACGCGGCGATCGACCGTACGCTGGAAGCGACGGCGGAGTCAATCGCGGCGGCGATGCGATGAGTGCCGCCCTTCAACAGCTCGCCGTGCAGCTCCGCGAGGAGGACACGCCGATCTCGCCGCATGTGATCGACCCGGACGAGGCTTCGACGTTCGCGCCGCCGGGCGAATACGCGTTCGTCATCGAGGCTGTGCGCGAGGGGTATCTCCTCCACTACGGCGAGCCGCGCATCCTCGCCGGCCACGACCCCGACCTCGCCCTGCTCGCCGGCGACTACCTCTACGCGCTCGGCATTGAACGCCTCGCGGCGCTGGGGGACACCGAAGCCGTCCATCGTCTGGCCGATCTGATCAGCACCTGCGCCCAGCTCCACACCGAAGGCCGCGCGGACGACGTCCCAGCGGTCTGGGAAAAGACGATTCAGCGCATCAAAGAGGCGACCTGACCAAGCAGTTCAAGGACGCAGAGAGGAAGGCAAGGGGAGCGCACTTAAGTGCGTGACCCGCCGCCGCCCGACCGAGGACGCCGAAATGCGCAGTGTCAGGTCGCCTCTTTAGCTAACGGTGCATTCGCGGATCAGGGTTTCCACCACGTGTTTGTTCTCCGCGAAACCGAAGTTCGCCCTGGCGAACGGGTAGACGGCGCCAGGAAAACCCTCCGGCGCGGGACAGCCGGCGCTGATGAAGCTGTGCTTCTGACCTTCATAGGTGTAGACGCGACGTAGCTTCATGTCGAAGTGGGTGACGTAGGCCCACTGGCGGGCGGGCTTCGGCAGGGTCGTCTTGATCACCGTGCCGAAGGTGCCCTGTTTTTCGAGGACGTTGAAATTGAGCACGAAGGCCGACGGCGGCTTGCGCCCGTAGACCTGCGCGAGCAGCCGTCGGTGCCCGTTGGCGGGTCTCGCATGGAAGACGAGCAGCGGCCCCTTGAACGTGAAGGTCGGCTGGTTCGCCAGGTGGACCTGCACCTGGACGTGGCCGCTGCCGACGATCGCGTTGCCGCAGATTCGCCGCGCCGCCTTGATCGTAGTGGGCTGGATCCGCCGTACCCGGCAGGTCGGCAGGCCACGGTCGAATATCTTGCCGCCGTGGTTGATCCCGACAGCGATTGTGCGCAGCTGCGGGGGCGGGTCGGACCCGTCGGCAGTCTTGAAGGTGCTGTCGAGCGAGACGGCCACCGGCGCCATGCCGGTCCTCGGCAGCGATGCCGGCGATATGCCGCCCTCGATATGGACGAGGATGTTGCCCTCTCTTTTGAACTCGCCTCTTGCGACGCTGGCCACGGCCAGGACCACCAGCAGGGCGAGCCCGACCAGCCCGACCCGGCGCACTTAGAGGAACCTCGAGGAGTCGATCCGGCATTCGTGGAAGTTGAAGCTGATCACGGTGTTGTTGGCCTTGTTGTTGTTCCGGTTGAGTTCCCCGGCAAGCTTCTCCGCGTGGTACTTGTCCTTGCTCTTCAGCTTCTTGCCGATCTTCAGCAGGAAGGTCTGCTCCTTTTCCAGATAGCCGATCCATTTGGTCAGCCTCGCCGTGTCCGCTCCCGGCTGTGGCACCGCGTCGATCTTGCCGACGGCCTTGCCGAGCGCGGATGAAGCGCGGATGAAGCGCTTCCCGGCGGGCACGAGCTTGTCATGCTTGACCTGTCCTTTGACGCCCTTGAGGATGCGCGAGTTGGCCTGCGCGTTGGACTTGCAGATCGGCTCGACCTGGGCGACGTATTCGTCGCGGGTGAGTTCTCCTTCGGCGGCGATGGCGGCCGGAACTATCACCAGCAGCGCCATGGCGACGGCCAGAGCGAGATTGGGCACAGACGACAACCTTCCGCTTCCCACTAGATCAATCCTCCTATTTATTCGACCCGGTCCGCCGACGACGCAAGGCCTCCAGCCGATCCCCTGTTCTCAAACCCTGTATCAAAAATACACGAGTTCTTATCTCGTGCACGTGTTCTAACCCGCCCGCGAGCCATGAAGATCGATCTCGGGGAGAATTTTCTGCAGCGGCCGGGGTAGCCACCAGACCCGATCGCCGAGCAGCAGCATCAGTGCCGGCAGCAGGACGATCCTGACCACGGTGGCGTCGAGCAGCACCGCCACCGCCAAGCCGGTGCCCAGCTGGCTGACCGTCGCGATGTCGGCCCCGGCGAAGGCGACGAAGACGGCCATCATGATCGCCGCCGCGCCGGTGATCACCCGCGCGGTCTTGTCGAGGCCGAAGACGATCGCCTCCTTGTTGGAGGAGTTGTTCTCGTAGTGCTCGCGCATGCGCATCAGCAGGAATACGGCGTAGTCGATCGAGAGCCCGAAGATGATCCCGAAGATTCCCGCCGCGCCGATCGCGTCGACGTAGGTATGGCCGCCCAGCGGCCACCCCTCGGGCACGTTGAAGAGGAGCGTGAGGACGCCGAAGGCGACGGCGACCGTGACCAGGTTGAGCGCCACCGCGATCGCCGCCAGCAGAAGCGCCCGCAGGATGACGACGAGGATCAGGAAGGTGGCGAGCGTGATCACGCCGATCATGATCGGGATTCGTTCCGAGATCACGTCGGTGTAGTCGATCAGTTCGGCCGCCGCACCGGTGACGCCGGTGGTGGCTCCGGTGGCCGCCGCTAGCCCGCCGGCGTCCCTCTTGAGCCTTTCGTTCAGCGCTGTCGAGCCGGCGGTGTTGAAGGTGTAGCGGGGGATCACGACGATCTGCGCGGCCTGGCCGCCGCTTTCGATGTCGACGACGCTGGATACGCGCTTGTGTTCCTTCTCGGGCGCTCCGGCCAGGCTCGAGAGGACGAAGTAGCCGGAATTGAAGATCCCCGGCGAGCTGCGCCGCAGGCGGTCGACTTTGCGATTGACCTTGCGGGCGCTGACCGAGACTTCGACGTGGCCTTCCTGCAGTTTGCTCTGCAGCGGCCGGGAGCGATGGAAGCCTTCCGCCAGATGTTCTTCGAGCGAATCGGCACCGCCGCGCAGCTGGCCCAGGCCGCCCACCAGTTGTGACGCACCGCCTTCGAGTTTGCCCAACGCTCCGGGCAGCTGGCCGGTGGCGCCGGCGAGCTTGGCGGCGCCTTTGTGCAACTTGACTCCGCCATCGGCGAGCTTCACCTGACCGTCGTGCAGCCGGGTTGCCTGGCCACTGAGCCGCCGCGCTTCGTTGCGCGCGATCGCCAGTGATTCGACCAGATGTTCGGCTTCGCGCACCTGTGGCGCAAGCGTCGGATCGGCACTCGCCCGTTGCTTCAGTTCGGCTCGCAGCCCCCGGGCTCGCTCGAGCCCGTTTCCTTCGATGCCGCTGAGGAGGTCCGCCGAGGCGCTTTCGACCGAGGAGGCCCCGAGCTGCGCGGTCCGTTGCCCTTCGGCCAGCTTGCCCGATCCGGTCGCGAGACGATCGATCGCGCTGGCGGCCTTCGCGGCCCCCGAGGCGAGCTTCGAGATGCCCCCTTCCAGTTGTTCGGCTCCTTCTCCCGCCCGCCCGGTTCCGTTGGCGAGCAGCCCGGCTCCGTAGCTCGCCTTGGAGAGTCCGGAACGAAGCCGCCCGACGCCCGTGGCCGCCGTGCCCAGGTTCTTGCCGAGCGTCGTCAGCTTTTCGGGGTTTGCTTCGCCGCGACCGGCGAGCAGGTCGTTGCCCGCCTTCTGCAGGGGCTTGACCTGCTTCCTGATCTGTGCCGGCCCGATCACCACCTGCACGCCGGGATCTGCGGCGATTCGCCGCTGCCAGCGAGACAGCGCGGCGAGAGTGCCGGCTTCGGTGATCGGTCCCTTGTCGGAGACCGCGACGATCACGGAGGGAGCTTCCCAGCCGGGGCCGATTGCATCGGCGAGCAGTTCCGCTTCTTGGCGAGCGGGGTTGGAGGCCGGCAGCTGTTGGGCGCTAGGCGGCCCCGTTTTCAACGCCAGCGCCGGCGCCGCCAGCAGCATCACGACCACGCCGATCAGGATCGCGGCCAACAGTGGGCGGCTGAGGGCGCCCCGCACGAGCACCATCACCCCTTCGCCGCTGCCATCGCCGCCAATTCGCCAGCGGTTGACGTTGCGGCCGGTGACGACGAGCAACGCCGGCCCGACCAGGGCGGCGACGAGGACGCTGATCGCCGTGACGATGATTGCCGTTCCCGCCAGCGAGAGAAGCAGCGTGCCCGGCATCACGAAGAGCGTCACCAACATCGCCAGGAAAAGAGTGGAGCCGGCAAAAGCGGTCGTGCGCCCGGCGGTCCGCCGGGTCATCCTCGCCGCCTCAAGTGGTGCAGTGCCGGTCTCCAACTCCTCCCGAAAGCGCGAGACCATCAAGAGGGCGTAGTCGACCCCCAGGGCCAGGCCCATCATCGAGCAGACGGTCAGGGCGAAGCCGTCGATCGCGATCCAGTGGGCGGCGATCGCAAGCACGCCACGCGAGGCGGTCACGGCGATTGCGCCGAAGGCAAGGGGAATCGCCGCGGCGACCGGCGAGCGGAAGACGAGCAGCAGGACCAGCAGGAGGAATGGGATTGCGATCAACTCGGCCCGGTCGGTCGAGTGCACCGCCTCGTCGATCAGCGCGCGCGAGAGGCTGGGGTAGCCGCTCTCGACCGCCGTCACCGGGGGTTTGATCTGCTCTTCGAGCGTGCGGTCGAGATAGGGGACGGTGTTCTTAACTGCCTCCTCGGGGCTGACGTGGAAGTTGACCAGGATCAGTGCTTTGCGCGGGCTGGGGCGCAGATCCGCGACGCTCCCTTTGTCCCAGGGGGAGACGGTCAAGGCAGCGGGATCGGTGCGCAGCTTGCGGATCAGGGCCGGTCCTTGACGATTGAGCTCGGCGGGGGGCCCTTGAAGCAAGACCGCGAAGGAGGCGGTGTCGCCGAAATAGCGGTGCACGAGCTCCCTGGCCTTACCCGAATCGGTCCCCGGGACACTGAGCGACGTCGGTCGCAACTTGCCCTCGACGCCCTGCCCGAGCACGGCAAGAACGGCAATCACAACTAGAGCCGCGACGAGCACGACCCATGGACGCCGCAGAGAAAGCGGCATCCGCCTCTCCTCCCGGCGGCGAGTAAACACGCCTGGCGCTTATACCATTCGGCGCCTATCCATGGTTATGGGCGTTAATCCCTTGTACACAAATGACCGGGCTAGGACCACCGCGACTTCGGTCTCGCCGCCGAGCCAATAAACTGCCTGGCCCTTGCAGGTGGCGATGATTGGCTGACGAGGCAAACAAGCGAAACGGGGCCGAGGGCGCGAGCCCGGCGGAGCGGGCGAAGCCCGACCCTCCCGGCTACTTCGAGGGCGAGTCGATGACGCGCCGCCGTGCCTTCACGATTGCCGCGCAAGGCCTCGGCGGCATCGCCGGCGCCGCGGTCGTTCTGCCCGCGGTCGGCTTCGCGGTCGCGCCGATCTTCCACCGCGGCAAGGAGCGCTGGGAGGCGGTCGGCCCGGTCGGAGACTTCGTCGAAGACACCTACCGCCAGGTCGTCTTCACCGAAACCGTGGGGATCGGCGACGCCGGCAAGACGACCGCCTACGTGCGCAAGGGGTCGAAGCAGCTCGGCGAGGACCCGAACTCGATCGTCGCGGTCTCCAACCGCTGCGCCCACCTCGGCTGCCCGGTCCGCTTCGTTGAGGCCGCCGGCAACTTCATCTGCCCCTGTCACGGCGGCGTCTACGACTTCCAGGGCAAACGGATCGGCGGTCCGCCGGTGCGACCGCTCGACCAGTTTCAGACGCGGATCCGCAATGGCCAGGTCGAGCTCGGCCCCCGCTACAGCGTCACCTCGCAGCTCGAACCGGTACGCGCCCGCGACCCCGGCGAGTTCACCGGCGGCGTCTGGGAATATCTGTATCCGCCGCGCCCCTCGACCTTCCCGCCGCCATGAAACTCGACTCGCTGATTCCCGCCCCGCTGCGCAAGCCGGCCAAGCCGGGTCAGGGCAATGGCTCCAAGGGGGCCGCCCCGGCTGATCTGAAGACGGCGCCTCCCGAGCGCCCTTCCGACGCGCAGCGCCTCGGTGGCCAGGCCAAAGACGCACCCGCGGACGTGCTCGCCTGGGTCGACCAGCGCACCGCCGCCTCCGGCTTCCTCACCGGGATGCTCTACCGCAAGGTGCCGAAGGGGACCAACTGGTTCTACACGCTCGGCTCAGCCACGCTGATTGCCTTCGTCGTGCAGGCGACGACCGGCGTCTTCCTGGCGATGTTCTACACGCCGTCGACCACCCAGGCCTACGCCTCGATCTCGCACATCAACAACGACGTCTTCCTCGGCCAGTTCGTGCACGGGATGCACAAGTGGGGGTCGAGCGTGATGGTCATCCTCGTCTTCCTCCACATGGGCCGGACCTTCTTCTTTGGCGCCTACAAGTACCCGCGCGAGCTCAACTGGGTGATCGGCGTCGTCCTCCTGATCTTGACGATGACGATGGCCTTCACCGGCTACCTGCTGCCCTTCGACCAGCGCTCCTTCTGGGCTTCGGTGGTCGGGATCAACATCAACGGCACCGGTCCGGTCGTCGGCCCCTACCTGAGCGACTTCCTGCGTGCCGGCCCCGAGCTGGGCGCGACCACGCTGTCGCGCTTCTACGCGATCCACATGCTGCTCGTCCCCGGCGCGATCATCGCCCTGATCGGCGCCCACCTCTACCTCGTCGTCAAGCTGGGCACCACCGCGCCGCCGTGGCTGCGCGCCGAGAAGCCCAAGGTGGCTGAGCCGGTTGCTCGGTTGGATGCTGGTTCGGGCTCGAACGGAGCCGGCGGATGATCCACGTGACCAAGCAGATCAAGGACGCAGGGAGCGTGGCGTGCTCTGCACGCGAGCGACCGAGGACGCCGATATGCGCCGGTCACGGGGGTCATCGATGAAGCCCGCCGACAAGCAGGCGTATCTCGAGGAGTACGAGCTGCTGAAGAAGAAGGGCAAGCCCTTCTTCCCTTACGCGGTGCTGAAGGACTCGGCGATGATGCTGATCGTCGTCGGCGTAGTCATCGCGATGTCGATCGTGCTCGGCGCCGAGCAGGGGCCGAAGGCCGACCCGACGACGACCAGCTACGTACCGCGGCCCGAGTGGTACTTCTTCTTCCTCTTCGAGCTCCTGCGTGTGATCAAACCACCGGAGCTGGTCCCGATCGCGACGATCGGGATCCCGACCATATGCATGGTCCTGCTCCTTCTCCTGCCCTTTTACGACCGTAGCCCCGAGCGCAACCCGGTGCGGCGACCGATCGCGACCACCGCGGGTGCGCTGACGATCGCCGCGATGGCCTACCTCACCTTCCTCGGCGCGACCGGCGGTTCTCCCACCGAGATCGACATGAAGGTCGCGCCCCAATACGAAGCCGGCAAGGAGGTCGTCGCCGGATCCGGCTGCCTCGCCTGCCACAAGCTGGGCGAGAACGGCAATAACGGGCCAGGGCCCGAACTGACCCATATCGCCCAGCGCATCCCGCGCGCCGCGATCGTCCGCTCGGTTGAGATCGGCCCGGGCATCATGCCGTCCTTCCGCGACCTGCCGCCGAAGAAGCTCAACGAGCTCGCCGACTTCCTCTCCTCGCTCGACTGAGTGCCACACTGGGTCCGATGAAGGACACCACGCAGCCCTCGCGGGAGTCGGCCCAGTTCTCCGAGCAGGTTCAGGGGATGTTCGACCGGATCGCCGGTCGCTACGACCTGCTGAACTCGCTGATGACGGCCGGTCTTCACCACTCCTGGAGAGAACGGGCGGTCGAGCGGGCTGAAGTCTCCTCGGGGGATTCCGTCCTCGATGTCTGCTGCGGAACCGGCGACCTGAGCTTCGAGCTCGCCGAGCGGGTTTCGCCGAGCGGCCATGTCGTCGGCTGCGACTTCTCCGAGCCGATGCTCGACTTGGCGCGGGAGAAGGCCGCACACCGAGGGAGCCCGGTGCGCTTCGAGTGGGCCGATGCGCTGGAGCTGCCCTATGACGGGGGCCGATTCGATGCGGTCACCGTCGGCTTCGGGGTCCGCAACTTCGCCGATCGCGATCGTGGCCTGCGTGAGATGGCGCGCGTTCTGAAGCCCGGAGGAAGGCTGGTCATCCTCGAGTTCACGGAGCCGAGGCGCCCTCCGTTCTCGACCTTCTACTCGCTCTGGTTCGATCGCATCGTGCCGGTCCTCGGCCGCCTCACGCCCAACCCGGATGCCTACTCCTACCTCGCCGAGTCGGTTCACAGCTTCCCGGATCCCCAGGGCCTGGCCGCCAAGATGGACGCCGCCGGCTTCGAGCAGATCCGCTGGCTGCTGACGGCCGGCGGGATCTTGGCGATCCACAGCGGCGTCGCCGGCGCTGGGGAGTGACCCGGCACTCGGCGGTACCGCCGCCGGTCACGGCGGTCCTCGACGCTTCGAGCCGTTGGCTGCCGACCCGGCTGGAGCAGGTCGAGCAGTTGCTGCGCGAACAGGGGGCCGGCTACGGGGAGGCGTTGGCCGCCGACGCGGCGATGACCCTGGAGGCGGGGGGCAAGCGTCTGCGGCCGCTGCTGGTCCTACTCTGCGCCGGCGAGGCCGGCGGGCAGGAGGCGATACGGGCGGCGACGGCGATCGAGCTGATCCACATGGCGACGCTGGTCCACGACGACGTCCTTGACGAGGCACCCCTGCGCCGCGGTAGGCCGACGGTCGCCGCCACCTCCGGACGCGGACGTGCCACCGCGACCGGGGATCTGCTCTTCTCCCGGGCGTTCGCCCTGCTCGCGGCCGCTGGGGACCTGCGCTCGGTCGAGCTGCTCTCCAGCGCCTCGGTCGCCCTCGCTCGCGGCGAGTTGGCTCAGCGCCGCGACGCATACGACGTCTCGGTCAGCGAGAGTCGCTACCTGCAACGTTGCCGGTTGAAGACCGCGACGTTGTTCGAATCCGCCTGCCTGCTCGGCCGCGACAACGACGCCCTCGGCGAATTCGGCGCCGCGATCGGTCTTGCCTTTCAGCTCCTCGACGACGTGCTCGACGTCGCGGGACCGCCGGAGCGAACCGGGAAGGCACGCGGCACGGACCTGCTTGACGGCACCGTGACCCTTCCCCTGATCCTCGCCGCCGAGCGTGATCCCGGGATCGGCGCGGCCGACCTGCGCTCACTCGACGCCGACGGCGCCGCGCGGCTCTGCGATCGGATCGAGTCCAGCGGGGCACTGAGGCAGGTTCGCTCCCGCGCACTCGAGATGGTCGCCGAAGGCAAGCGCCAGCTCGGCGCGGCCGGCTTCGACTCAGAGCGTCGCAAGCTCTTCGACCTGGTTGCTGACGGGGTCGTCCAGCGCTACAGCTGAGTGCGACCGAAGTCGTCTGCCGTAATCAGGTCGGCGGCCAGCGCGGTGGTGAAGGTCTCGGCGATTCGCCGCATGCTCTCCTGTTCGAGCTCGTGGAGCTGCCCGGCAAGGGCTTCGGCGCCGTCGTCGAGGGCCTCGTCGAAGGCATCGATCTCATCCTCCCCGTGGACACCCTCGCAGCGCCACTCGCACTCCGGGCAGCGGCGCCAGAGCCGCCAGTGCCCGCGCTTTGCCGTCTGCTCCCAGCGGGTCGGCTGGACCAGCTTCGAGCGGCACTCGGGGCAGACGTGAAGCCCAACCTCGATCTTCGTCCCTGTGCGGCTCGCGTCGTTCATGCTCTGTCTATCGAACACATGAGACGGGCGTTTAATCCGGGGTTTCCCGCATCATTTGCAGAAAACCCCAGAACCGGGTAGTCGCGCGCCTGCGATTCGACCTGATCCGACCGTGTGCCGCGCCCGTTACCATGGGCAGATGCTTGGAAACGTCGGGCCCCTTGAGATAGTCGTCGTCCTGATCATCGCCCTGATCGTGTTCGGCCCGAAACGCCTGCCGGAGTTGGGGCGGTCGCTGGGCAAGGGCATCCGTGAGTTCAAAGGCTCGGTCAGCGGCGAGCACGATGATGACGACGAGCCTCCCAGGCAGCGTGAGATTCCCAGCGGAGACCCTGGCCCGGCAGTCGCCGACGAGAAGGCCGAGCCCGTCGCGCACAAGCAGCCCTGAGGCCGGGACGGGATGTCCCGCCGCGTCAGGCCGGTCTCCCATGAAGATCGCCTCAGCCTCGTAGAGCACCTCGATGAGTTGCGCAGCCGGCTCATCGTCAGCGCCGCCGCGTTCGGCGTAGCCCTGGCGCTCTGCTTCTGGCAGAACCACCTGCTGTTGGAAATCGCCTCGGGCCCGCTGCCGAGCGGCCACACGCAGTTGATCACCTTTGGCGTTACCGAGCCCTTCACGACGACGCTTACGGTCGCCGCCTACGGCGCGATCATCCTCTCGCTGCCGGTCCTGCTCTACCAGGCCTACGCCTACATCCTGCCGGCCTTCAGCGACACCGAGCGCCGCGTCGCCCTGCCGATCATGTTGATGGCCCCGCTGCTCTTCCTCGCCGGTGTCGCCTTCGCCTACTTCGTCGTCATGCCGGCCGCGGTCAAGTTCCTGCTCAACTTCAACGACAGCCAGTTCAACGTCCAGGTCCGCGCTCGCGACTACTACAGCTTCTTCTCGATGACGATGCTCGCCGGGGGCATCGTCTTCCAGATGCCCCTGGCGATCCTCGCGGTCACGCGGATGGGAATCGTCAGCATCGCTCAGCTCACCTCCAATCGCCGCTACGCCTACCTGGTGATCGCGATCGTCGCCGCGGCACTGCCCGGCGTCGACCCAATCTCGATGCTGATCGAGATGGTGCCCCTGCTTGCTTTGTACGAGTTGAGTATCTTGCTTGCACGCGCCTTCGACAGGCCGAGGGCGGCGGGAGGCACGGCAAAACCCTCAACGCAGGAGAGATGACCGGCTGATGGCGTCAAGCGGCGAGCGGCGGTTGGTATTCGACACCCGGGGAAAACGTAAACACGTTGTCCGGGTCGTCTACGCGATCCTCGCCCTGCTCATGGGCGGCAGCCTCTTTCTCGTCGTCGGCCCGGTCAACATCGGCGCCCTGCTGGGCAACTCGGGCAGCGCCAACAGCGCCAGCAAGCTGTTTGACGAACAGGCCGAACGGATCGAAGCGCGGCTGGTCAAAGACCCCAACAACGAACAGCTGCTGTTGCAGCTGACGCGAGCTCGCATCAACGGCGGCAACTCGCAGATTGAAACCACCTCGGAAACCGAAGTCCCCACCGTCAGCATCGAAGCGCGCAAAGACTTTGAAGCCGGCTCGGAAGCCTGGAGCCGCTACCTGAAGGCCGCCAAGGAACCTAGCCCGACGGCTGCCCAGCTGGTGGCCGGGACCTTCTTCCGGCTGGCGGAATCGTCGACCAGCTTGCTCGAATCCGTGGAAAACGTCGCCAAGGCGACCAAGGCGCAGAAGATCGCCGCCGAACAGAGCCCCAGCCTGGGCTCGCTCAGCACCCTGGCGATCTACCAGTACTTCAACAGCGAATTCGCCGCCGGCGACAAGACGACGAAGCAGGCGGCGGCGCAGTCCTCCTCCAAGGCGGAAGCCAAGAACATCGAAAAACAGCTGGCCGAATTCCGCGAACGCGGCAAGAAATTCGACAAGCAGAAGAAGGAACTCGCCAAAGTGCAGAAGGAAGTGGGCAAAGAACAGCTGAAAAACCCGCTTGGTCTGGGCGGGACCTCAGCGGGCTCGCTCGGCGAATAACGGTGACCAGTGGGCCGCGAAGGACTCGAACCTTCAACCTTGAGCTTAAGAGGCTCCTGCTCTAACCAGTTGAGCTAGCGGCCCGGGGCCGGCAATTATAGGAAGCCGGCGCGGGCGGTGACTCAGCCCTTGGGTCGGCAGGTCTTGAAGACGCTGCCGTAGATGACCTTGCCGTCGGCGAAGGAGAAGTAGCCCTGGGTCTGGAGGATGTAGTCCGAGCAGCGGGCGGAGATGTAGCTGCGCTGCCGGCCGTGGGACTTGTAGAGGCGGCCGAGCTTTGCGCTGATGTAGGTGAGCGAGCCGAAGCCGCCTGCGATCGGCGGAATGTCGAATGCGACCCGGTAGCCGTAGGTGCCGCGACGCCGTTCGATCGGGATGACGATCACGTAGGTTTCGGAGACCGGGAAGGGTGCTTGGGCGTGAACGATCGCGGTCGGGTCGCCGTTGCGCCGCGGGCCGTTGAAGACGGTGAGGGGCGAGTGCAGGTCGAGCCGGGCGATGCCCGCCAGGCTCACCTCGGCGCCGAACCGTCCGGTACCGACGATCGCCGCGCCACAACGTTGGCGAGCCTGCTGGGTGGTCGCCCCTTCGAGCTGAGCGGGCCTACACGCGGCGAGGCCCGCGGTGCTCAGATGCCCGTCGTGGTCGAAGTCGACCTTGACGTGTTGGAGGGCGGGCGGCACCGACCCGTCCGTGGTCTTGATTTCGCCGTAGCCCTGGAAGTGGATCGGTGCGTAGGCACGTTTCGGCAGCGCGTGCGGCTCGAAGCCGCCGTCGGCGTGCAGGACCAGCGTCCCGACCCGGACGGTCGCGGCTCCGGCGGAACCGGCGAGCAGCACAACGCCGAACGCAAGCAGCGCCCCCATCACCAGTAGCCGCATCCGCATCATCGTCTCCTAAACACCCCGGTACCCACCAGGGTAGCGCCGCGCCGGCCCAGCGCCTACTTTTTCACCTTGCAGGGCTTGAAGATGGTGCCCTGGACGAAGTCGCCGTTCTTGAAGCTGAATTCGGCTTTCGCCTGTAGCCGCCCGTCGGCGCAGTGGGCGTTGGCGTAGCTGAGCCGCTGTCCCTTGTACTTCCATTTCTTGCCGATCGTCAGGTGGCCGGAGAGCGGCGAGCCGTAGTCGTTGACGATCCGGGGGAAGTTGGCGACCGTTTTGAACCCGTAACGGCCGTGGTGGACTTTCTGGATCTCGATCTGGATGACGTAGGTCGTCGGTCCGGGGTAGTCGATGTGGGCGTGCCCGAGGACGGTCGGGTTGCCGTGCTTGACCGGGCCGTTGAAGAGGGTCAGCGGCGAGGAGGCTTCGATCCCCCTTTGTTCGGGCAACTCGACGAGAGCGGTGCCGAAGCCCGTCCCGACGATTGCGTTGGGGCACAGCTTCCGGGCGGTCTTCGTCGTCGTCGCCACCAGCTTCGCCATCGTGCATTTTTCGAGACCGCGCGTCTCGACCGCGCCGTGCTTGTCGAATTCGAGCGTCAGCGTGCGCAGCGGCGAGGGGCGGCTACCGTCGGTGGTTGCGAATTTCGCGTGCCCGTACAGCTTGATCGGCGCGTTTTCGCGCTTGGGCAGGGCGGTCGGCGTGAAACCGCCGTCGCCGGTGATGATGATGTCGCCGACGCGCAGCTTGATTGCCTGCGCGGCGCCCGTGCCCAGCAGCGCCAGCGCGGCGACCACGATCAGCGTTCTTAACAGAGTCTTCCGCATCTTCAGCCCCCTCCGTAGTCCCCTACCGCCAAACTAGCACGGTGGGTTTGAGGGTGAGCAGGGACAAGGGGCGCGAGTCCGCGCCGGACGAGGGCCGCGCCCGCGGCCCGGCCCTGCTGCGCCACCCTCGCCGCGTGCTGGCCGCGGCACTCTGCGCGATCGCCTCGCTCGGGATCCTCGGCGCCGGGGTCGAGGGCAAGCTCAGCCCGACCAGCCTCGAAATCCCCGGTACCCCCTCGGCCCGGGCCAACAACATGCTGCGCGAACACTTCGGCGACAGCGCGCCGTTCGTGATCTTGCTGCGCGGCCCGGCGAAGCAGCTCGACCGGCAGGGCCCGTCGCTGGTCCGCGTCCTACGCCGCAATCCCGACGTGACCACGCTTTCGCCCTGGGACCTGGGGGCAGTGCAGCCCCTTCGCCCGACTCCACGCGAGGCGATCGTGATCGCCGACTTCCACGTCGGCACCGAGGAGGCGGTCAACGAGGCGGTGCCGGAACTGAACCAGATCCTCGAAACGGCGGTCGAGCCGCCGGTTCGCTCGACCCAGACGGGCTACGCGACGCTCTCGCGGGCGATCCAGGACGACTCGATCACCGCGACCAGGCGCGGCGAGCTGATCGCGCTGCCGATCCTGCTGATCGTCCTGCTGCTCGTCTTCCGCTCGCCGGTCGCAGCGGGAATACCGCTCGCCTTTGGCGCCGTCACCGTGATCGCCTCGCGCGGGCTGCTCTCGATCCTGACCGAGTGGTTCAGCGTCGACGCTTTCGCGCTGGTCGTCTGCACGATGATGGGCCTGGCGTTAGGCGTCGACTACGCGCTGCTGATGGTGTCGCGCTTCCGCGAAGAGCTGGCGAGCGGCACCACGCCCTACGCCGCGGCGCGGGCGACGCGGCGCACCGCCGGTCGCACCACCGTTTTCGCCGGCAGCACCCTGATGCTCTCGATGCTGGTGGCGTTCTTCATCGTCCCCGGCTCGCTGCTTGGTTCGCTCGCGGCGACGCTGCTGATCGTCGTCGCGCTCAGCGTTCTCGTCGCGATCGTCCTCGGGCCGGCGGTCCTGATCCTGATCGGCCCCGACGTCGACCGCTGGCGGATCGGTCCGCCAGCGGGGAAAGGCCGTTCGCGTCTGATGACGATCGTCAGTGCCGCGCTGCGGCGCCCGGCGCCGGTGGCGCTCGCGATCGGCGCCGTGATCCTGATCCTGGCGGTGCCCGCGGTGGGGTTGAAGACCGGACCGCCGAGCCAGACCCAGCTCGCCCATGACGACCCGATCAGAAAGGACTTCGAAACGATCGAGCGGGCGATCGGCCCGGGGTATGACGCGCCGTTCGCGATCGTCGCCGCCACGGACAAGGGCACGGTCACCGAACCGAGCCGGCTGGCGGCACTGAGTCGTTCGCAGCACCGGATCGCCGCCCTGCCCGGCGTGCAGGCTGTGATCGGCCCCGCTCAGATCTCGCGGGCGGTAGCGCCGCTCCGCCAGGTCGGCGCGATCGTCGCCGGCGGCACCGAAACGGGCCCGCTGGCGCAGCTCGGACGGCTGGGCCGCAACCTCGGTCGCGCCGCGTCCGGGGTCGCCCTGTTGCGCGGCGGGATCGCCAAAGCGAGCTACGGCGCCGGTCTGCTCGCCGACGGGTCCGGCAAAGCCGCCGACGGCGCCGACCTGCTCGCCGCCGGGCTCGCGCAGGCGGAAACGGGCAGCGAAAGGGCGGTCGGCGCTCTGGGGATCTTCGCCGACGGCACGCGCCGCCTGGCCGGCGCCCAGCACCGCGCCGCACTCGCCGGGCTGAACCTCAAGTTTGCTCTGCAGAGCCTCGCGCCGAACCTGCGCCACAACGCGCTCAGCCGCTCGCGCCGCCTGCGCCGCTCGCTCGAAGCGGAGGCCAACCAGACGCTGCCGCGTCTGCAGGCCCCAGCTGAAGACGCCGAAGCGCAGCTGAAGACGGCGTTGGAGCAGCTCGAAGGCATGACGACCGGCAAGGCCGACCCCAACTTCAGCGCCGCGCTCGACGCGGTGCGCAACGCGCTCGCGGCGGTCAGCGGCACCAATCCGGCCAGCGGCGCCGCCTACGCCCCCGATTACGCCGGGTTGCCGGCCGAACTGACGGCTTTGCAGGCGGGGCTGGTCGAAGACGCCGAAGAAGCGAAGCAGGTGACCGACTGGCTGGTCTCGGGAATCGTCCTGATCAAGCGGCTCAGCAATGGCGCGACGCGGCTCTCCGACGGGCTGCGGAAACTCGAAGGCGCCGGCAAAAAACTCGCCCACGGCTCCGCCCGCCTCGCTCGCGCCGCCGGTGGCCTCGAAAGCGGCGTCGCCCGCCTCGCCGCCGGCGCGACGGCCCTGGCCGCCGGCATCGCCCGCCTGCGCGACGGGGCGACCTCGCTCGAAGAAAACCTGGCGAACGGCTACAGCGCCTCCCGCCCCCTGCAGACCGGCCTGCGCCGTGCCACCGTCCAGGTGCTCTCGAGCAGCGCCACGCTCAACCGCCGGGCGCGGCGGCTGCAGCGCGCGACGCCCGGACTCTTCGACTCCGGCTACTTCGTCCTCTCGGCACTCGACGGCGCGCGGCCGAGGGTGCGCGAGCGCACCGCGAGAGCAATCGACCTGAGCGGCGGCGGCCAGGCCGCGGCGATTCTGGTGATCTCCCGCTTCACCTTCAACTCGCCTGGCTCGATCGCCCTCAACAAGCGGCTCCAAATCGAGGCCGACGTCCTGGGCCGGGAAGCGGGCCTCAAAACGGGCGTCGCCGGGGGCGCCGCCCAGCTCAACGACTACAGTCACGTCACCCGCGAGCGGATCCCCTTCGTCATCGCCGCGATCACTCTCGCAACCTTCCTCGTCCTCGTCCTCGTCCTCCGCGCGCTTCCCCTGGCCGCGATCGCGGTCGGTCTCAACCTGGCGACGGTCGCGGTCGCCTTCGGCATTCTCACCCTGCTCTTCAACCTGCCCGAAGACTGGCCGCTGGGCGGCCGGAGTTACGTCGACGCGGTAGGGGCGACGGCGATCTTCGGCGTCGTCTTCGGCCTCTCGATCGATTACGCGGTCTTCCTGCTGGTGCGGATGCGGGAGAGCTATGACCGCGATGGCGACAACGCGGCCGCGATCGAGTTCGGCCTGGAACGCACCGCACGGGTGATTACCGGCGCCGCGGCGATCATGATGGCGGTCTTCGTCGCCTTTGCCGGGGCGCCGATCGCCACCGTCAGCCAACTCGGGGTCGGCCTCACGGTGGCGGTGCTGCTCGACGCGACGGTCGTCCGGATCGTCCTGTTGCCGGCGTTGATGCTGCTCCTCGGCGACCGGGTTTGGTGGCTGCCGCGACGCCTGGAGCGGGCGCTGCCCAAGCTCAACGTCTAGCCCATCGGGGAACATGCTCAGATGCAACGCGTTGACTTCGAGTTAAGGCAGGCGGGCGCGCACGCCTGGCGGCTGGTCGCTCGGATACGATTCGGCAGCTTGTTTTCCCGGTATGGAGGCGGGGGAACCGCAAGCGACGATCCGTGGCTGCTAATTCCTTAGGCGAGGAGAAAAGCCCGGCGAAAGGCCGGGGGATTACCCCCGCGCGGATTGCGGCCATTGCGGCCCTGGCAATCGTCGTCATCGCCCTCGCCGTCGTCCTCCTCGGCGGCGGCGGGCACAAGTACAAGCTCGTCTTCCAGAATGCCGCGCAGCTCGTGCCCGGCAACCAGGTGCTGATCGGCGGCCAGCCGGTCGGTTCGGTCGAAAGCATCAGCCTCACCGACGAGAACCTGGCCGAGATCGAAGTCAGCGTCGACCAGGAGCTGCACGAGGGCACGACCGCGGTGATCCGCGCCACCTCGCTCTCCGGCGTCGCCAACCACTACATCTCGGTCAGCCCCGGGCCGAACAGCAGCCCGGCGCTCGACGACGGTGCGACCCTCGGCCTCGGCTCGACCACGACCGAGGTCGACCTCGACCAGTTCCTCAACACCTTCCCGGTGCCGGTGCGCCGCGCTCTGGGACAGTTCATCCGCGGCAACGCCGAACAGTTCTCCAACCGCGGCAAGGACGCCAACCAGACGTTCAAGTACTTCGGCCCGGCACTCAACCGGGCTTCGGCCTTCACCCGCGAACTGAGCGCCGACCAGGGCCTGCTCGAACGGTTCGTCGTCAGCTCCAGCAAGCTCTCGACCACCGTCGCGCAGCGTGGCGCCGAGCTCTCCAGCGCGATCTCCAACGCCAGCACCGCCTTCGGCGCGATCGCCGGCCAGAACGAAGCGCTCGACCAGACGCTGCGGCTGCTGCCGCCGTTCATGCGCCAGAGCAACACCACGTTCGTCAACCTGCGCGCCGCGCTTGACGACCTCGACCCGCTGGTCGAAACGGCGAAGCCGGCGACCAAGAACCTGGCGCCGTTCCTGAGCGAACTGCGCCCGGTCCTCTCCAAAGCCGTGCCGGTCTTCAGGAACCTCCGCCTCAGCGTCAAGCGCGAAGGCTTCGCCAACGACTCGGCCGAAACGCTCGGCTTCCTTCCGGCCGTGCAGGAACGCTCGGCCAAGGCCTTCCCGCATGCCGAACAGGCGATCGCCGCCTTCCAGCCGACGCTCAACTTCGCCCGCGCCTACACGCCGGACATCTTCAACGGCTTCGGCCGGCTCGGCCAGGTCACCGGCTATTACGACGGCAACGGCCACTACGCCCGCGCCCAGCTGGCCCTCAACCTGTTCAAACGCAACAGCGGTACCGGCACGCTGGAACCGATCACGCCCAGCGAACAGTTCGACGCCTTCGGCGGCTCCGCCGCCGTGCGCCGCCCCTGCCCAGGCGGCGGCACCCAGTCCGCGCCCGACCACTCCAACCCCTACACCGAGCCGCCCTTCGCCGGCTCCGGCGTAAGCCCATCGTCCGCCTGCGACCCGGCCGACGCGCCACCCGGACCATGAGGAAATGGCTACTCGCAGCCGGGCTGGTCGCCGCGATAGTGGTTGTCGTGGCGCTGGTCGGCGGCAGCGGCAGCGGCAGCGGTGGTTACGTCGTCCGCGGCATCTTCGACAGCGGTGGCTTCATGGTCTCGGGCGAGGAAGTGCGCGTTGCCGGCGCGACCGTCGGCGAAATCGAATCGGTCGGCGTGACGATGCCGGGTGAGGTCGACAGCTACAAGGACGGCAAGCCGCAGGCGGTGCCGGGCAAGGCCGTGATCGCGATGAAGATCGAAGACCCCGGTTTTCAGGACTTCCGCCGCGACGCCAGCTGCCTGATCCGGCCGCAGTCGCTGATCGGCGAGAAGTTCGTCGACTGCACGCCCACCCTGCCGCGCGCGCCGGGCTCCAAGCCGCCGCCCGAACTGGAACAGATCCCCGACGGGAAGCCAGGAGCCGGCCAGTACCTGCTGCCGGTGGAGAACAACAGCACCAGCGTCGATCCGGACCTGGTGAACAACATCAACCAGCTGACCTACGCACAGCGCTTCCGCCTGATCCTCAACGAACTCGGCGCCGGCCTCGCCGGCCGCGGCGAAGACATCGAGGAAGTCGTCAAGCGCGCCAACCCGGTGCTGCGCGACGCGGACCGCGTCTTCGGCATCCTCAATTCCCAGCGCGACCAGCTGGCCCAGCTCGCCTCCGACTCGGAGGAAATCCTCGGCCCGCTCTCGCGCCGGCGCAGCAGCGTCGCCGGCTTCTTCGCCAACGCTGGCGCCGCTGCCCAGGCCAGCACCGAAAAGGGCCCCGCGCTGGAAGCATCGCTGCAGAAGCTCCCCGCTTTCCTGCGTGAGCTGCGCCAGACGATGGGCAGCTTCGAATACTTCTCCAAGGCCGGCACCCCGGTGGCCGAATCGCTGGCCAAGGCCGCGCCGGCGCTGACTCAGGCGACCCGCGCCCTGACCCCCTTCTTCGCCGCCTCGACGGTCTCCCTGAAGTCGCTCGGCGCGACCGGCGAAGTCGCCGGGCCGAAGATCCGCGCCGCCGATCCGGTCGTCCTGAAGCTCCGCGACCTCGCGACCAGCGGCGCCACGCCGACCACCGAACTGGCC
Source organism: uncultured Solirubrobacterales bacterium (assembly GCA_963837695.1). Classification (GTDB taxonomy): domain Bacteria; phylum Actinomycetota; class Thermoleophilia; order Solirubrobacterales; family 70-9; genus VRUE01. Next base: position 670,058 of record CAWINZ010000005.1, read on the forward strand.
CGGTTCCTCGTCAGCACCAGGAAGAACAAGGGCTTCGACGGCCTCGCCGACCTGATTTACAACAGCGCCGCGTCGACCAACGAATTCGACCAGTACGGCCACTTCACTCGCAGCCTTACGGCGCTGACGAATTGCATCGACTATGTGACGGCACCGACCACCGGCTGTTCGGCCAACTTCAACGGGACTGGTTCCAGCGAAGAAGGCGCATCGTCCTCGGACGCACTTGCCCTCTACAGGCGGCTGCAGGAAAGGCTCGGCGGCCAGACCGGCGGCACTTCGGCGGACGCGACGTCGTCCCTCTCGCCGACCCAAGCCACGCCCCCGTCGCCCGCGCCTGAAGCTCCAGGCCTGGGCGAAGGCGAAGAACTCGGCGCTCGTGCGAAGGCGACCGCTCCCCAACGTGCCCTCCTCGACTACCTCCTGGGACCATGAGGAACCGCGGCGGCATACAGGGAGTCGCGAGCAGCCCGGTGATCGTCGGCGCGGTCACGGTCCTGGTCGTGATCGTCGCTGTCTTCCTTGCCTACAACGCCAACAACGGCCTTCCCTTCGTCTCCACCTACAACCTCAAGGCCCGGGTGCCCAACGCCAACGCGCTGGTCAAAGGCAACGAGGTACGGATCGGTGGCTCCAGGGTCGGCGTGGTCAAGGAAGTGAAGCCGGTGCAGGTCGGCAACGGGGCGATCGCCGCCGAACTCGACCTCAGCCTCGACAAGAGCGCCGAACCGATCCCGGCCAACTCGACGATGATCATCCGCCCCAAATCGCCGCTCGGCCTCAAGTACCTGCAGATCGTCCCCGGCGACTCCCATAAGGGCCTTGGGGCGGGCGAAACCATCCCGCTCTCCGCCGCCCGGCCCGAACCGGTGGATATCGACCAGTTCTTCGACATGTTCGACGAAAAAACCCGCGCCGCGATCCAGCGCAACAACGCCGGTTTCGGCAATGCCTTCGCCGGCCGCGGCCCGCAGATCAACGCCGCCTTCGGGGCTCTTCGCAGTCTTGCCGAACACGGCCAGCCCGTGCTGCGCTCGCTGGTCGAACCGAGCACCAACTTCGGTGGCTTCTGGGAAGCGCTCGCGGACCTCTCGGCCACGGTCGCCCCGGTCGCCGAGCAGCAGGCGAGCATGTTCGTCGCCCTCGACCGCACCTTCGCCGCCTTTGCCCGCGTCTCCCGCCCATACATCCAGGAAACGATCGAAAAAGGGGCGCCGACGCTGGAAGCGGTGACCGCCGACCTGCCGGCGCTGCGGCCTTTCTTCCGCGATTCCGGCCGCTTCTTCACCGCGCTCAAGCCCGGCGCCCGCGCACTCGGTGAAACCTCGCCGACTATCAACGCCGCCCTGCGCGCCGGCATCCCGGCGCTCAACCGGTCGCCGGCGCTCTACGCCCAGCTGACCCCGACGGCCGAAGCGCTGCTCGATTTCCAGGGCGAGGCGGGCGTCTTCAACGGGCTCGAACTGCTCACCGACACCAACGAAGTGCTCGCCCCCGCGATCAAGTACATCGCCCCCGCGCAGACCACCTGCAACTACCTCAGCCTCGTCTTCAACAACCTCGCCGACGCCTTCAGCGAATCGAATGGGAATGGCAACTGGCTGGGAGCAATCGCGTTCGAGCCGCCCAGCGGAGCGAACGCCGAGTCAGCGCCCTCTTCTGCGCCGGCCAACGGCCCGGAAAAGAGGAACCACCTCCACTTCAACCCGTACCCCAAAACCGGCCAGGACGGGACCTGCGAAGCCGGCAATGAGCGCTACACCTCCGGCAAGACCGTGATCGGGCACGCGCCCGAACTCTGGGGCACGACGACGCGGGGAGGCGAAGGCTGATGGGGCGCCTGCCGGAGCGCGATACCAGGGTCGGGGCCACCGACAGCCGCTTCAAGTGGCGGCCCAGCAACGCCGCGATCGCCGTGATCTTCATTCTCGTCTTCACCATCGGCCCCTACCTGGCCTTCACCAAACACGTTCCCTTCACCGGCTACGGCTACACGCTCAACGCGACCTTCTCCAACGGCGTCAACATCTCGACCAACTCGCCGGTACGGATCGCCGGGGTCGACGTCGGCAAAGTGATCGAAGTCGGCCGCGACGGCAACAACACCAAGGTGACCTTCACCGTCGACGGCAAGGGCCGGCCGATCCACGACGATGCCTTCGCCGACATCCGTCCGCGGATCTTCCTCGAGGGCAACTTCTTCATCGACCTCGACCCCGGCAGTCCCAGCGCGGCGGAGATGGGCAGCGGCGACACGATCCCGGTCAGCCACACCTCGACCGGTGTCCAGCTCGACCAGATCCTCACCGCGCTGCAGTCCCCTGTGCGCGCCGATCTAAGCCGCCTGCTGGAGAGCTTCGGAACCGCGCTCAACCGCAAGCCGACCGCTGCCGAAGACGCGACCCAGCAGCCCGAGGTGAAAGGCAAGACCGGCGCCGAAGGCCTCAACGGCGCCTTCAAATACGGCGGCGACGCCGGCCGCTACAGCGCCCAGGTCACCAACGCCCTGCTCGGCACCAGCCCCGGCGACCTTTCCCGTTTGGTGGCCGGCGCCGGCCGCACCTTTGGCGCGCTGGCCAGGCGCGAGGCCGACCTGCAGGGCCTGATCGTCAACTTCGACACCTTCACCGGCGCCCTCGCCGCCCAGTCGAAGAATCTCTCCGCGACGGTGGAACAGTTGGCGCCGACGCTGCGGATCGGCCGCAAGTCGCTGGCCAGCCTGAACAGCACGCTGCCGCCGCTGCGTGCCTGGGCGATCGAGTTCCGCCCGGCGGTCGCCGAGCTGCCCGCGCTGATTTCCGCGGCGAAACCTTGGCTCGCACAGGCCAGGCCGTTGCTCTCCGGCAAGGAGGCCGGGGGGGTCGCCAGGTTGCTGCAGGAATCGGCACCCGGGCTCTCCGGCGCGGCGCAGGCGGGCAAAGCGAACACGATCCCGCAGAGCAACCGGATCAGCCTCTGCACCAGCAGGGTCTTCGTGCCGACCGGCAACGAGACGATCGAAGATCGCTTCCAGACCGGGCCCAACTACCGCGAGTTCTTCTACTACCTGGCCAACTTCGCGGGAGTGAGCCAGAACTTCGACGGCAACGGTCCCTATCTGCGAGTGCAACCGGGGGGTGGGGGTACCTTGGTCAAACAGGAGAACCCGTCGGGCAATCTCAGTACGGATAAGCAGGATTGGGCACATGTAGTCGCCGCTCCTGAAGGGGTGCAGCCGCAGCTGGGCGGGCGCCCGCCCAAGAAGCCCGAAGTACGCTGCTCGACCCAGCCCGTCCCCGATGTCAACGGCAAGCTCGGCCAGATCGGCCCGCCCAGCCTGACGGCGGTGAGCGGCCCATGAGCGATCGCGAGCCCAAAGTGAGCCGCCTGCGCCACCTCCGCGCTTCGCTCTCGCGGCAGTCGCGCGGCCGCGGCAAAGACTCGGTCGCGATCATAGTCCTGACCCTGCTCGCGATCGTGATGACGCTGTGGATCTTCACCCAGCAGAAAGCTTCGCTTCCTTCATGGGCGCCCTTCGTCGGCGAAGACTTCGTCCACCTCAGCGCCGACTTCAGCGACGCCCAGGCTGTCACCCCCGGTCAGGGCCAGGCGGTGGTGATCGCCGGCATCCAGGTCGGCAAGATCTCCTCGGTCGACCTCGAAGACGGCCACGCCGTAATCGGCATGGACATCGAGCCCAAGTACCTGAAGCTGATCCACCCCAACGCCAGCCTGCTGCTGCGGCCGAAAACCAACCTCAACGACATGACCGTCGAGATCGAACCGGGCAGCGGCAGCGAACATGTCGAAAGCGGCTACCGCTTCCCGCTCTCGCGCACGGAACCGAGCATCCAGTTCGAAGCCTTCCTCTCGACCCTCGACACGGACACCCAGCAGTATCTGCAGCTGCTCGTCGCCGGCGGCGCCCAGGGCATCGGCGGCCGCGGTCGCCAGCTCTCGGGCGCCTTCCGCCGTCTCCAACCCTTCTCCCACTACATCGCCGACCTCAACCGGGCCGTCGCCCAGCGTCGCGTCGCGCTGGCCCGGACGATCCACGACTTCGGCCTCCTGACCACCGAACTGGGCCGGCACGACTCCGAGCTCGAACGCTTCGTCAGCGCCTCCAAGGGCGCCCTCGGCAACTTCGCCAACCAGCAGCAGGCGATCCAGGAATCGCTGATCGAGTTCCCCTCGACGCTCGCCGCCCTGCGCTCGGCCCTGGCAAGCTCCGACCGGTTCTCGACCGCCGCCCGCCCGGCGCTCACGGGCCTGATCCCGCAGGCGCAGGCGTCGGTGCCGGCCTTCAAGGCCAACGAGCAGTTCTTCAAGCAGACGACGGCTCCGATCCGCGACCAGATCCGTCCCCTCACCCGCCAGGTTCGTCCCGTGCTGACGCACCTCAACGAAGGCGCCTCGGACCTGAACACGTCGGTGAGCAACTTCGGCACCTCACTGGGGGCGATCAACAGCCTGCTCAACGAGCTTGCCTACAAGCCGAAGGGCAGCAGGCAGAGCTTCCTCTTCTACCTGCCCTGGCTGAACCACAACATCAACACCACCTTCAACCTCGTCGACGCCGGCGGACCGATAACGCGCGGCGTCGCGACGCTCTCCTGCAACGGCTCCGACCTCGCCTACAAACTCACCGTCCCCTTTAAGCGCGCTGATGGCAGCACGGAATCGCTGAAACCGTACCTGCGGACTCTTCTTGAAGGTGTGCGCATCCCGAGTCCCGAAGAAATTCCCGCCGAAACCCCGTCCGGACACTGCGAATACAGCGCGAAATGAGCAAGCGAGCCCCCAGCACCGCGCAGCTCCTCGTCATCGCCGGCTTCGCCCTGTCGTGCTTCGGCATCCTGCTCTTTCTCTGGATCACCTTCGGCGGGCCGACGCCGTTCAAGGCGAAGTCTTACGAGGTCAAGGTCCCCTTCAACGAGGCGACCCAGCTCGCCCAGCAGTCCGACGTGCGGATCTCCGGCGTCTCGGTCGGCAAAGTGCAGAACATCGAAGAGTCGCCGGACGGCCAACAGGCGCAGGCGACGATCGACATCGACGATAAGTACGCGCCGCTGCCGCGGGGCACGCGGGCGATCCTGCGCACCAAGACCCTGCTCGGCGAGACCTACGTCGAACTCACTCCGGGCAACGCCAAGGGCCCGCAGCTGCCGGACGGCGGCACGCTCTCGGGCGCCAACGTCGCCGAATCGGCCCAGCTCGACGAGATTTTCCGCACCTTCGACCCGCGTACGCGCGCGGCCTTCCAGGAATGGATGCAGGAAGGCGCGATCGCGATCGCCGGCCGTGGCCAGTCCTTCTCCAACGCCCTGGCCGAGCTCGAACCGTTTTTCACCGAATTCGACAAGGTCTTCCGCGTGCTCGATACGCAGCGGGTCGCGGTCAAGCAGCTGTTCAGCAACGGCGCTGTCGCCCTTCATGCCCTGCGCGGTCGCCAGGGTGAGCTGGCGAGCCTGATCCGCAATTCCAACGCTGTCTTCAGCACCACCGCCGCCCGCGATCGCGATATCGAAGCGCTGTTCCGCGCCTTCCCGACCTTCGAGGACGAACAGAAGCTGACCTTCAACCGGCTCAAAGAGTTCGCCCTCAACTCCGACCCGCTCTTCCGCCAGCTTGTCCCGGCCGCCAAGCAGCTCTCGCCGACCCTGGTTGCCCTCTCGAACCTCGCGCCGCAGGCGAAGGGCTTCTTCGAAGGACTGGAAACGGTCATCGACCGCGCGCCAAGCGGTTTCCCCGCCCTGCGTAAGTTCCTCCGCGGCGACTTCCCCGTCCTGCTCCGGGCGCTCGATCCTTTCCTGCGCAATCTCAACCCGATTCTCACCGGTCTCGGCCTCTACAAACGAGAGGTCACCTCGCTGATGGGGAACGTCGCCGCTGCTACCAACGCGGTTCACCTCAGCTCGCAGGGCAAGCAGATCCACTACTTGCGCCTGCTCGGTCCGTTTGGCCCCGAATCGTTGGCCGCGTATCCAAATCGGACCACCACCAACCGCAACAATGCATATGCCCAGCCGGGAGCGTTCAACCGCCTGGCCAAGGGCCTGCTCAGCTTCGACACCCGCCAGTGCAGCTCTGGAATCACCGCGACCCTCGATTCGAACACGCCGAACGAAAAAGCGTTCAACGAACGGACCGATGGAGATGTCGCCAAGGCGGCGAACTTCTTCGCCCGGCTCAAGCGCTACGCCTTCGCCGACCAGGAAAGCTCGTCAAGCATTCCCGCTCCCGGCTGCGAACCGCAGGCGCCCTTCCAGCCGATCTACGGCAGCGGCCCGGCGACCAGCTACCAGCACACCTTCGAACAGCCCCGGGAATAGACGCTTCAGCCCGCCCGGGTGCAGGGCATCGCCCAGCCGCCTTTTAAGCTCGTCGCGGCGGGGACCCCCGCCACGTGCGTTTCGTTTTTGAAGAGAAGGCTCGGGACACTGACCTTGAACACCCCGTCCGGGCACTTGGCTTCCAGGTAGCCGACCTTTCCCCCTTTGTAGGAGTAGGTCTTCCCGAGCTTGAAGTCGAAGCCGAGTAGGGAGCCGCTGCCACCGGCAATGACCGGGATTTTCGCGATCGCGTGGATTCCGTTGCCTTTTCGCGTGATCGTGACCTTGATGACGGTTTCGGCCGGCGCCGGCACGGTGACAGAGGTGACGATTGCCAGCGCGACCCCGCCGTTTTCTTCACCGCTGTTGAGAACTACCAACGGGCTCTTGACTTTGATCGGTTCCTGTTCATGGAAGGCGATCTCGAACTGCGCCACGCCTCTGCCGATGATGGAGCGGCGGCAGAGCTGTTCCAGCGCCCTGATACCTCGGCGTACATCGCGGGACCCGCCGCGGCAGACCGGAAGCCCTCTGACGTTGACCCTGATGTCCTTGTCCACGTCTACAACGGCTTCGCGGAGGGCGGGCGGGTGAGTGCCGTCGCTGGTCCTGACCTTGCCGAAGAGGCGCGCGGTGATGGGTGCGTATTCGTTCCGCGGCAGCGTTCTCGGCGAGACGCTGCCGCCAAGGGTCGGCACTAGGGACGGCAAGCCTGAGCAAGACGTTCGCAGGCAGGCCTCCACTCCACTTGCGGCAGGCGGCAAGCCGGCGACCAAGGCGACAATCGCAAGTACCGATATTAAACTTCGGCGCATATCCAGCAGCTTATTGGCCTTGATAGCCCTCAGTCGCGTAAGGATTGAGGAAGGCGCCTCGCCGGAGGCGGCGGCGGTCGACCTCGCTGAGGCCCGCACGATCGCAGACCTCGTCCCAGTGCGTTTCGATCGTCTCGACCTGGCGGTCGACGATCTCGCGGGCCTCCGCCTCGGTCAGAAGGTAGGTGGAGGCGCGGGCTACGCAGGCGCCTACCCGGCTCAACCGGTAGCCGTCGCGGCCGATCGCCATCGCCTGCGACGCTTCTCCTCCGCGGGGGAGTGGGCAGACGTCGTAGGCGGGGGTGAGTGTCAGCTCCGCCCCGTCCCAGAAGGCGGCGTGATTGCGTGCGTGGTCGTCGGTGTTGCCCGACAGGACGTTGAAGATGAGGCGGGAGAAGAGCTCGCGCAGGGTTGCCTTCGGCTCGGTGAACCGCCCGCGGATTTGTTCGGCGAGCGCCTCATAGCTTGCGTACCTGGCGCCCCACTCGTCGAGGCCGAGGATCGTCAGCGCCGAGACCTGTGCGCGGCGGCCTCCAGAGGGCGGTCGGTCGAAGCGGTCGACCAGCAGGACGTCTCTGCCGAGTGCCTCGGTGAGTTCGACCTTCGCCACCCTTATGCCGGCGCGGCGGGCGAGCTCCATGCCGACGAACTCGGCCTTGACGATGGCAAAGCTGTCGGTGGTCGAGCTGAACTTCGCGATCAGGTGGCGCCCGCCGTCCTTCAGCAGGACCTTGGGGCGGGCGCCGCCGACCGAGCTACCGTGCAGGAGCGCTTGGTCGAGAGCGGGTGAAAGCGGAATCCCTTCCTCCACCTTCTGCGCGGACTTGGCAAGCGAGGAAAGCTCCGAGAGTTGTGCCTCACCCTGCGAGCGCGGGACGTATTCGGTGGCAGAGGCCTGGAAGTCGAGCGCCCCGATCCGGTCGGAGCCGGAATCGAGCAGGTAAGTGAGCGGGGAGAGATCGCCGGTGTCATTGGCGCCGCGGCCGATCCGATGGTTGAGGATCACCCGCTGTCCCCAGGCATCCGGGCCGGCGTCGGCGATGCACCCGGCGACCGTCCCGACCAGCGGCGGGATCCGTCCGCGGCGCAGCGGCAGCTCCGGCAGGTACAGCCCGATCCGCTCGTCCCGGCCAAGGTAGCTGCGCCCGTAGGTGAAGACGACGACGTCGCCCACGGCATCGAGGCGCCCGGCGACCACTGGATCCTCGCCGCCGGGCAGCCAGAACCAGACGAACGCCTCCCTGGCCTCAGAAGTCATCGTCGACCTCGGCAGGCAGGCGCACCCGTTGCGGCAGCACCGCGAGCCGATCGTCGACCCGGGCAGCCTCGAGCGCCCGGCGCGAGCGGTCCTCGTCGAAGAGCGGTAGGCCAACGAGCGCGGCGGCCTCGAAGGCGATACCGAGGCGCACCCCAGGGTCACCGTGTTCCACCTTCAGCATCGTCGCTTCGCTGACCCCGACCCGTTCAGCCAGCTCCGCCACCGTCCAGCGATGCCCCCGTCGGGCGAGGCGCACACTGGCACCAAGCAGCTTTACCGCTTCCAAGGTGAGAGAAGATAGGGGCCGTGGGGGATTCATTTCTATAGAAAACTATAGCTTAAATAGCCTAAGCTATAAAAAGATGCTCACCTAACTCGGCTCTCCACTTCGTCCTCGGCTCAACCTCCTCGCTCCCATGCGCCAGATTAAGCAAGAGAAAGGGGCGGCCTCTCGGCCGCCCCTTTCCTGGCATTCGTCCTGAGACGAAGCCCATATGTCCTTTTCAACTAGCGCTTGGGCGTGCAGGGCACGGCCAGTTTGCCCTTGAGGTTGAAGGAGGCTTCCTGTCCCGGGGTATGCGCTTCGTTCTTGAAGATCGCGCTCGGGACGTTCACCTTGAAGACCCCGTCGGGGCATCTGGCTTCGAAGTAGCCGACCTTCTTGCCCTTGTAGGAGTAGGTCTTGCCCAGCTTGAAGCTGAAGCTGAGCGCGGAGCCGCTGCCGCCGGCGATGACCGGGACTTTCGCGATCGACGAGAGGCCGCTGCCCTTCCTCTTGATCGTCACCGTGGTGACGATCGCCGTCGGCGCCGGCACGGTGATGAAGGTGTGGATCAGCAGCGTGACCTTGCCGCCCTTTTCGCCGCCGTTGAAGACAAGCAGCGGGCTCGGGACTTTGATCGGCCTCTGTTCGGGGAAGGCGATCTCGGCTTCCGCCTTGCCTTCGCCGAGGATCGTCTTGCCGCAGGCCTTCTTCGCGGCCTTGGTGTCACGCGCCTCGAGCTGGCCCGCCCTGCAGACCGGGTAGCCCTTGACGTTGACCTTCACGTCCTTGTCGATATCGACCTTCGTTTCCCTGAAGGCGGGTGGGTGGGTGCCGTCGCTGGTTGAGATCTTGCCGAACAGGTTCGCCACGACCGGCGTGTACTTGGTCTTCGACAGTGCCTTCGGTGAGGTGCTGCCGCCGAAGGTGGTGACCAGATCGCCCGCCCGCAGCGTAATGCTTACCGCGCTCGCGACGGCTGCCACGCCCAGCGACAGCACCGCTGCCAGGGCCAATGCCAGCATCAGGTTTCTACGCATTCTCTTCTCTCTCCTTTTTGGCCCTGCCCGTCTGAGCTGCGGCCATTGAAAGCCATGTTTGTCCCACTCCAACGCTACCAGCGCATGGATCGGGGTGGAATGAAGGCTGGAAGAAGGCTAGCCACGCGGCCTGCACGGCGTGACCAGCCCTCCGCTGAGCACGGTCCGTGACGCCACCCCGGGGGTATGCGCTTCGTTCTTGAAGAGGGTCTTGGTCGTCCTCACCTTGAACTTGCCGTCGGGGCAGCGCGCCTGCAGGAAGCTCTGCTTCCTGCCCTTGAACCGGTAGGAGCGCTGGACCTTGAAGTTGAAGTCGAGCGCCGAACCGCTGCCGCCGGCGATCACGGGGATCCTCGCCACTCCGTGCAGGCCGAAGCGCCCCCTGTGGACCTTGGTCAGCGTCACCGTGGTGACGATCGCGGTCGGGGCAGGCACCGTGATGAAGGTATGGAGAAGCAGCTTCGTCTTGCCGCCGTGCGTGCCGCCGTTGAAGACGAGCAGCGGGCTCGGCACCCTGATCGGCGTCTGTTCTGGGAAGGCGATCTCGGCGTGGGCGGAACCGCTACCGACCGTCGTCTTGCCGCAGGCCCTCTTCGCGGCCTTGGTGTCACGCGCCTCGAGTTGGCCCGCCCTGCAAACCGGCAGCCCCTTTGAGTTCACCAAGACGTTCTTGTCGATGTCGAAGATCGCTTCCCGGAAAGCCGATGGATGCGTCCCGTCGGAGGTCTTGATCTTGCCGTAGACCTTTGCGGACGCGGGTGCGAAGTTCCGCTTCGGCAGCGCCTTCGGCGCCACATTGCCACCGAAGGTGAGGATCAGGTTGCCCGCCCGCAGGGTTATTTGCGTGGCAGCCGCGATCGAGGCGACGCCAAGCGCCAGCATCGCACTGAAGGCGACCACAACAAGCAGTTTTCTACGCATGACGATTCTCCTCCCCGTTGGTGACGTCGATTTACAGATCCCCGCCTCCGCACATGCCTAAACCCGGCCGCCCCGGCAAAAGAGCGGCTGCACAGCCAGGAAGGTCAGCTCTCGAGCATCGAGAGGCGCACCCGCTCGCGCTCCTCCGCGGCCCCGTCGGGGCCGAGGAACGGCAGCGTGATCCAGAACATCAGGTCCGGAAGGCGGCTGGGAAGGCGGGCTGAGGCCCCGTGGAGGATCTCGCTGTAGAGCAGCTCATTGATCCCACCGGCGAGCGAGAGCGAGGTGATGCCGGGCAGCTCGACCGAAGTCTCAGCCCTGCCGGCATCGAGAAACCCAGTGAACTGGCGCAGGGCGGCGTCGCGGCGAGCGAGTGCCTTCGGCCCCGCGGCCAGTACCTCGACGATCGCGAAACGTCCCTCGTCGGGGTGCTCGGCGAGGTGTTTGAGCAGTTCCGCCAGGCCCGCCGCGACCCGCTCGGCCCAGGGCGAGCCGGGCTTGGACTCGAAACCCCGCGCCGTGTCGCCGAGCAGGTTGCCGAGCAGGACGTCGTAGGCGGCGAGGAAGCAGTCCTCCTTGCTGGCGAAGAGCTCATAGAAGGTCTTTCTCGAAACGCCGGCGACGCCGATCACGTCGACCACGCGCGTCTCGGGGTAGCCACGCTCGGCGACGACCTCGATCATCGCCTGCAGGATTCGCCGCTGCTGGGACTCCGTCACCGCCTCCCGCGGTAGCCCATGACGGCCCCGGGGCAGCCGCTCGTTCAACTTAGCGGTGCGTCTACCGGAAGCCACAGCACGACTTTAAAGCACCTCCGGTTCTCCGCCAATCCAGATCACCTGGTCGCGGCCCGGACCGACGCCTACCAGGCGGATCGGGACGTCGACGAACTCGGCGATGAAGTCGAGGTAGGCGCGCGCCTCGGCCGGCAGGTCGGCCTCGTCTCGGCAGGCGGTCAGGTCGGCGTCGAAGCCGGGCAGCTCCTCGTACTCGGGCTCGGCCGAGTGGAGGATCGACTGGTGGTAGGGGAAGGTCTCGAAGACCGCTCCCTCGCGTGAGCGGTAGCGGACCGCGACCTTCAGCGGGCCGATCCCGCTGAGCACGTCGAGCTTGGTGATCGCCAGCGCGCTCATCCGGTTGAGCCGCACCGCATAGCGGAGGGCGACCAGGTCCATCCAGCCGCAACGCCGCTCACGTCCGGTCGTCGTCCCGTACTCGTGGCCGCGCTCGAGCATGTGCCGGCCGGCGGCGTCGTCGAGCTCGGTCGGGAAGGGGCCCGCGCCGACCCGCGTCGCGTACGCCTTGGCGACCCCCCAGACCTCGTCGATATCGGCCGGCCCGATGCCTGCTCCGACGGTCGCGGCGCCGGCAATCGGGTTGGAGGAGGTGACGAAGGGATAGGTGCCGTGGTCGAGGTCGAGCAGGGTTGCCTGGGCACCCTCGAAGAGAACCGTGCGGCCGTTGTCGAGCTCTTCCCAGCAGAGGCGGGCGGTGTCGGCGATGTGGGGCTCGAGCCGGTGGCCGTAGGCGGTGAACTCCTCGGTCATCGCGTGCAGATCGAGGCGGGGATCGGGCGCCGCGGCGACCGACTGGTCGGCCCCCTCCCGCGCGCCCTCGCCGGCCTCCTTGCGCAGCTTGCGGCGTTGCACCGAGAGCTCGCGCAGCGCCTGCTGCTTGGGCTCGAGTGCCGCCATGATCTTCTTGCGCAGGATCTTCTCGTCGAGCAGGTCCTGGACGCGGATCCCGAGCCGCAACGCCTTGTCGGCGTAGCAGGGGCCGATGCCGCGGCGCGTGGTGCCGATCGAGAGCTTGCCCAGTTTGACCTCTCCCGCCGTGTCGAGCAGCACGTGGTAGGGCATGATCAGGTGGGCGTTGGCGGAGATCCGCAGGTTGCCGACGTCGATGCCGCGGCGCTTCAGCCCGTCGATCTCGCCAAGCAGGATGTCGGGATCGAGCACGACGCCGTTGCCGATCGCGCAGATCTTGTCCGGGTAGAGGATGCCGGAGGGGATCAGGTGGAACTTGAACTCCTCGCCGTCGCGGACGATCGTGTGGCCGGCGTTGTTGCCGCCCTGGAAGCGCACGATCGCGCTGGCGCGGCCGGCGAGCAGGTCGACGACCTTGCCCTTCCCCTCATCGCCCCACTGGGCGCCGACTATGACGATGCCAGGCATAACGACCCGGGATTGTGCCTGGTTGGCGCATCTGGCGCGTCGCATCTCGGCGTCCTCGGTCGGCTGGCTCGCTCACGCACGGAAGTGCGCTCGCTTCACCACCCTCCCTGCGTCCACCGACCTGCTCGGCCAGCTACGCCAACCAGAAGCTAGTAGGGCGCCTTCTCAGGTCGTCGATCCGCTCCGAATAGTGGAATCTGCGAGCAGGTCTCGGTCAGACGCGAGACGGTGCGCGTGCCGATCTGGTCCTCGAGTTTGTCCACGGCGAGGTTGGTCGTCAGCATGATCGACCGCTCGTCTTCGTATCGCTCGTTCACAAGGGCGTACAGCTGCTCCAAGACCCAGTCGGAGCGCTTCTCGGCGCCGAAATCGTCGATGTGGAGCAAGTCCACCGAAGTGAGCCGCTCGAAAAAAGCGCCGTAGGAGTCACTGCCGGCCTCGTCGTCGTAGGTGCGCCGGATACGCGCAAGCAGTTTCGGCAGTGAGTAAATCGCTACCGAGTGACCCATCTCCGTGGCCGCCTTCGATACGAGCATCGCGAGAGTGGTCTTTCCGGTCCCGGTGTCTCCAAACAGCCAGAGTCCTTGGCCGGCCCCCAGGTTTGCATCCAGATTGTCGATGAACGAATGCACCTTTTTGACCGCCTCCCTCGTCTCGGCATGGCGCACCATGTCGCTGACCGGCGGGCGGTCGAAGGAGACGCCGCGATACCGCGGCGGGATCGCCGAGGCGACGCCGCGGACGCGCCCCCGTTTCAGTCGCGGCTCCCGGCACTCGCAGGCTCGCGCGACGTCTTCGGGGCCGAGGATCCAGCCGGAGCCGTCGCAGGCGCCCAGCGGGCAGGCCTGCTCGGCGAACGGTTCGCTTCGTGGCATCGCCGGCATCAGAACTCCGGCCCGGCGGCCCCGGCCCCCTCAAGCGGCGGCCCTTCTCCCGCCGGCTGCTCGACCGGCCGCTCGTGGCCGGAGAAGTCGGCGAATTTGGGGAAGCGGTCGAGAAAGACCAGCTTCGGTGCGCCAATCGGCCCGTTCCTATGCTTGGCGATGATCACGTCGGCCAGTCCGTCGGGCTCGTCTTCGGGATCGCGGTAGTAGTCCTCGCGGTAGAGGAAGGCAACCAGGTCGGCGTCCTGCTCGATCGATCCCGACTCCCTCAAGTCCGAGAGCATCGGCTTCGCCGGGGTGCGTTGCTCGGGCGCACGGGAGAGCTGGGAGATCGCCAGCACCGGCACCTCGAGCTCGCGGGCGAGGATCTTCAATCCGCGGCTCATCTGGCCGACCTGCTCGACCCGGTTGGCGCGCGGGTCGTCGGCGCGCATCAGCTGCAGGTAGTCGAGGATGATCAGGCCGAGCCCGCCCTGATCTTGGGTCTGCGCGTGCAGCCGTCGCGCCTTCGCGCGCAGGTCGAGCAGGCCGAGGTCGGAGGAGTCGTCGAACCAGAGCGGCGCCTCCTCCAACTCGTTGCAGGCTCGCACCACCTTCGGCCAGTCTTTCTGCGCGACCTGGCCCTTGCGCAGCTTGTCGCCCGAGATCCGCGCCCGGCAGGCGATAAAGCGCTGCGCCAGCTCCACCTCTGACATCTCGAGCGAGAAGAAGGCGACCGGCATCCCCCGCTTGACCGCCACGTTCTCGGCGATGTTGGCGACGATCGCGCTCTTGCCCATCGCCGGGCGCGCGGCGACGATGATCAGGTTGCCGGGTTGAAAGCCGCCCGTGATCGAGTCGATGTCGCGGAAGCCGGAGGGGGTGCCGGTCAGCTCCAGCTCGCCGGTCGAGAGCTTCTCGAGGCGGTCGACCTCGTCGTGGAGAATCTCGGAGAGCCGGCGGAAGTCGCTCGCCTGCTCTTTGTGGGCGACTTCGAAGAGCAGCCGCTCGGCCCGCTCTGACAGCTCGCGCGGTTCGCCCTCGCGCTCATGGACCCAGCCCTGGATCTCCTGGCCGGCGCCGAGCAGCCGCCGCAGCAGCGAGTTCTGCTGGACGATCTCCGCGTAATGCTTGGCGTTGCCGGCCGCCGGCACCTTGGCCGCCAGCTCGGAGACGTAGTGCTTGCCCCCCGCCTCGTCGATCTCGTTGCGCTGGACCAGGGCCTCGCTGACGCTGAGCTCGTCGACCGGCTTGGAATCGGCGTAGAGATCGTGGACGGCGCGGAAGATCGCCGCGTGCTTCTCCAGGTAGAAGTCCTCGCCGTTGAGCTTGACCTCGTCGATGACACGGCTCAGCGCCGGCTCGGCGACCAGCATCGCCCCCAGCACCGATTCCTCGGCCTCGATGTTCTGGGGGGGAACGTGGGTTGCGGAAGGCTGCGGCATCGACGTCTAGTTAAGGGGCTGGGGCGGCGGATCCGCTCCGATTGCCAAGCAAACCAAAGCCCTGCCTCGCTATGGCTGGGCTCCCTGCAACCAGCGGGGAAAGAATGTCGCTGAGGATTGACCGAGAGTTGTGACAGAGATGCGGCAGAAGATTTTCAATCAGCGCGCCACGCGTGACGCGGCAACGTTTACGGTGCAATCATGGAAGCGATGAGAGAGAGTTGGACCGACGACCGGATGGACGACCTCAACGGCAAGGTCGACGCTTTGCATCTCGAGATGCGAACCGAGTTCAAAGCGGTCCGCGGCGAGATGAAGGAGGAATTCGGGGCGGTCCGGACTGAGATGAGGGAAGAATTCGGGGCGGTCCGGACTGAGATGAAAGAGGAGTTCGGCACGGTCCGCGGCGAGATGAGAGCGGGCTTCGACCGAATGGACGACCGCCTCGAGCGGATGGAGGAGCGTTTCGATCAGAGACTCGACTCCTTTAACCATGTGCTCATCCTGTTTTCTGGCGGCGTATGCGCGGCGCTGATCACCCTTATCGCTACTCAGCTATAGGGATCTGACCGGCTTCCTCTTGGCGCCGCTCGCCACGGCGCAGCATGCGCTGGGTGAGGATCGCGATGCTGAGAATCGCCGTCGCGCCGAGACTCAGCTGAACGCTGAGCAGGCCCTCGCGGGTCCAGTAGACGTCGCGCAGGTCGAGCAGCAGCGCCGCCTCGTCGAAGGTGAGCCCCATGCCGGCCCCCATCGCGATCGCGAGGCGGTCTTCCTGGCCCTCGTCGTCGGTCAGCAGCGCCGCGGTGCCGGAGCCGAAGGCGAGCAGGATCCCGGGCACGAAGTGGTGGATGTGGCGGCCGCCGACGCTGACCTCGCTGAACGGCCACCACTGGTCGCGAATGCCCCAGGTCGAGACTCGCACCAGCGCGAAAGAACCGAGGAAGCCGGCAAGCAGGTTGAACAGCACCGTCTCGCTGCGCGGGGTCGCCGCGTAGCCGCTCACCGCGACGCCGACCGTGTCCAGGGCCGCCGCCGGCGCCGCTTCGACCAGCGGCTCGCCGTCGTCGCGCTCGTGCGTGCGGCGGCGCAGCAGGCGCCCGAACTGACCGACAAGGACCGTCCCGGCGCCAGCGAGCGCGACCGCAGCCAGCCCTACCGTTGCCCGCTCAGACCGCCCCCAGCGAAACCGCGTTCGCGCCCTGGCGCGACGGGTCAGGCGAGTTGGAAAACGCAGCGAGGCCACCTGGCGGAGCCTAACGCCGCGAACCCAGGGTCCTTAGCTCTCCTCGGCGACGATCGTCTTTACCGAGGCGACCGTGCCGTCGGCGAGCTCGATCTCGACCATGTGGGTGCCGATCTCACGGAGCGGCTGCTCGAGGCGTACTTTGCGACGGTCGATGCGCAGATCGCGCGCCTCGCGAATCGCATCGACGATCTCCTTGGCGCCGACCGAGCCGAACAGTTTGCCGCCGTCGTCCGCCCGCTGGTGGATCGTCAGCACGGTCTTGGAAAGCAGCGAGGCCGCCTGCTCTTCGCGCTCGGCGCGCAGCTTTTCGGCCTTTTCAGTTGCTGCCTGGCGCTGCTGAGCCTGCTCCAGAGCGCCCGGAGTGGCCGGCGCGGCTAGCTTGCGCGGGATCAGGAAGTTGCGCAGGTAGCCAGGCGAGACGTCGATCGGTTCGCCGCGCTGCCCAAGGCTCTCGACATCCTCGAGGAGGATCGCCTGTGCCATCAGGTGCCCACTAGCGCTCTCCGACGTAGGGCAGCAGGGCGATCTCGCGCGCCCGCTTCACTGCCACCGAGAGCTGTCGCTGGTGCTTGCGCGAAAGCCCGGTCACCCGCCGCCCGCGCGTCTTCCCCTTGTCGGAGAGGAAGCGCCGCAGCAGGTTGAGGTCCTTGTAGTCGACCGCCTCGGAGTTGATCCGCGTGTATTTACGCGGCCTGGCGCGCTCAGCACCACGCCGTCCGCGACGCGGTGCATCGCCACTGTTCTCTCTAGCTCGGGCCATTGCGGCCCGGGATCCTACAGACCGGGGCTAAAAGGGGATGTCGTCGTCGCCACCACCGCCACCACCGGCCGGAGCGGCATCGAAGTCGCTGGGGTCGGCCGGCGTATCGCTCTGTGGGGTGAAGCCACCACCACCACCGTTGCCATTGCCGCCACCGCCCCCACCGTCGCGCGAGCCGAGGAACTGGACGGAGTTGGCGATTATCTGCACCGCCTGCCGTTTGCCACCGCCCTCTTTGGCCTCCCACTCGCGCCAGTCGAGCCGGCCTTCGATCGCCACCGGGCGGCCCTTGGAGAGGTAGTTGGCGCAATTCTCGCCCTGCGCTCCCCAGACGGTCACGTTGAAGTAGTTGGGCTTGTCGACCCATTCGCCGGTGGAGCCGTCCTTGCGGCGGCTGTTGACCGCCACCCGTAGCTCGCAGACCGCCGTGCCGCTGCCCAGATGGCGCAGTTCGGGGTCCTGGGTCAGGTTCCCGGTGATGACCACCACGTTGATGTTCGAAGCCGCCACGGCTCTCACTCCTCAAGATCGTTTATCGAGATACCAGTCTAAGAGCGCAGGCGGCGCAACTCTCCCCCCGGAAGCCGGAATCTGCGTGAAAAGAGAACTAAGCGGCCGAGTCGCCGGGCTCGCCGTCGGCGTCCTCAGCCGGGGCTTCGGGCGTCTCGGGCTCGGCGGCGGGTTCAGGGGCTTCGGCTGCCGGCTCGGGCGTCTCAGCGATGGGCTCCGCCTCGGCGGCGGGCGGCTCGGGTGCCTGCGTCGCGGGCTCGGCCTCGACAGCAGGCTCCGCAACCGCAACTGAAGCCGGCGCTTCGGGCGCCGCGGCGTCGGCAGGTGCGGACTGCGGTGCAGAGGGTCGCTCGCGCGATGCCGAAGGACCGGGAGCACTGGTTGCCGGCGGCACGACGACTGGCGTGTCGGCGTCGACTTTGAAGATGCGGAAGCGCAGCACGCCGTCGGCGATCTTGAGGTTGTGGTCGAGCTGCTCGAGCAGTTCGGTCGGCGCCTCGAAGCGGAACCAGCGGTAGTCGGCCTCGTTGCGCTTGTTGATTTCGTAGGCCATCTTGCGCAGGCCCCAGACGTTCTCGTGCTTCAGCGTCCCGGCGGCCTCGATCTGGCTCTTCGCCTCGTTGGCGGCAGCGTCGCGGGCCGCGGCATCCTGCCCCGGGTCCAACATCAGAACCAACTCGTATTCGCGCGGTGCGGCCAAAACGGCGTCGGACTATAGCGGTGGGCCTGCGGTGGCGGGCGCCGCCGGACAACCCTCCCGGCTCAACTTTTTCGGTGAGGTGCCACCGGTCTCCGCGGATTCCGGCACCGAAAAAGTACAAGCCGCCGGGAGGGTCACCCGACATCGCCCTCTAACGAGGGGCGAACTCAGAGGAGCCGTCGTCCGGTGGGATGGGAGCTTCCGGCGCAGCGGGCGCGGGCGGTGGTTCTGGGGCTGGGCTCGGTATCGGCGGAGCTTCCGGGGTGGGTGGGGGAGCAGGGCTCGGGTGTGCTCGCTGCCGTCTGGGATGCCGTTTCGGCTTGGGTTTCGGAAGCTTTTTGGCGGGCTCGGGCACCCTGGGCTCAGCCACCGGCAGCGGCGCAGCCACCACTCGGGGCAGGCCCACGTCAGCCGGCAACGGTTCGGGAGCTGGCGGTCTCAGAAGCGCTGGAACAAGCTGCAGCGCAACGAGCGCGACAAGCACCACACCAGCTCCTTTGGTCGCAAGCTGCCAGCGAACCCGTAATCCCATGCAGCTACTAAGCGTTCAGCCCAATGAAATCTCCCCCCAAGCTGTCGGGTAGAGGAGCCGGGGGTGTCCCTCCCGCGCAGCGGCGTCCTGTTTTTCGCCCCGACCGCGAACTCGGATGGCCGGCAGCGCCTCAGGCGAAAAACCCAGCAAGCGGGAGGGACACCCCCGGCTCCTTCCTATGCCACAGCCTCGCGAAGCTCGGCAATGTCCTTCAACTGCTCATCGACCCAATCCCCAGGATTGCGCGAGTAGATGATCTCCTTGAGATGCTGGGCCCGCAGCTTCCGCTCCTCGGGCTCCATCGTCAGCGCCCGGTGGATCGCGTCGGCCTGCTCCTGGATGTCGAAGGGGTTGACCGAGAGGACGCAGTCGGCCAGCTCCTCGTGCGAGCCGGTGTTCTCGGAGAGCATCAGGACGCCGTCGCGGGTGTTGACCGCCGGCGCCTCCTTGGCGACGAGGTTCATCCCGTCGAAGATCGAGTTGACCATCAACAGGTCGAAGTGCTTGTAGCGGGCGACGGCCTCGGGGAAGTTCTCGTATATCTTCAGGTCGATCGGCATCCAGTCCGTGGTGCCGTGCTTGTGGTTGACGACGGCGACCAGCGCCTCGATTTTTTCCAGATACTCGGCGTACTCGGGCACGTCCTGGCGCGAGGGCTGCAGGTGGGCGATGAAGGTGACCTTCTCGCGGAACTCCGGGTGCTGGGTCAGGAAGGTGTCGAAGGCGGTGAAGCCGCGCAGCACGTTCTTGGAGAGGTCGGCGCGGTCGACGCGGATGATCAGGTGCTCGCGGCGGCGCTCCAGCACCTCACGCTCGGCCGCCGCCACCTCGGGCGAATCGGCGGCGCGGCGCAGTCGTTCAGCGTCGATTGAGAGCGGGTAGGCACGCGCCACGGTCTCCCCGCCCGCGTGTCGCACGAGGGCGCGGTCGTAGTCGACGTCGACCTCGAGCAGTTCGTCACAGCAGCGGATGAAGTTGAGGCAGTAGGCGTGGGTGTGGAAGCCGATGATGTCGTTGGCGAGCATGCCGCGAAAAATCGCCTCGCGGATGCGGCCGGGCAGGATCCGCCAGCTGTCTGGCTGCGACCAGGGGATGTGGACGAAGTGGTGCAGGAAGGCGTCCGGCCGCTCGGCCCGGATCATCCCCGGGACCGTGTAGAGGTGGTAGTCGTGGAGCATCACCAGCGGCCGCTCGCGTCCCTCGATCTGGCCGAGTACGGCGCGGGCGATGTCGCCGTTGACGGCCTGGTAGCCGTCGTCCCAGGCGTCGAGCTCCTCCTGGCGGATGTCAGGAGCGTTGGAGAGGTCCCAGAGATAGTGCTGGATGAACCAGAGGATCGGGTTGGCGATCACGTTGTAGAAGCCGTCGTAGGCGGCGGGGTCGCTGCCGACCAGCAGCACCTTGTAATCGATCCCGTCGATCGAGAGCTCCACCGGACCGCCGCGCTCCTCGGAGACGGCGACGTCCTCGTCGGTCATCGCCGAGGCGATCCAGAGCGCCTCCCGGTGCGAGACCAGCCCGGAGAGCGCCGTCACCAGCCCCCCGCCACCGCGCCGCACTGTGCGCTCGCCTCCCTCGTCGCGCTCGAACTGGGCCGGCCCGCGGTTAGAGACGATGATCAGCGGATCGGATTCGGGCATCGGCCTCTCAGCCTACCCACCCACCGGCGCCCCTGGCCCTACTCGTCGAGCTCGGTCAGCAGCTGCAGCCAGTCGCGCAGCAGGCGCGGCGAGAGGAACTCGCGGCGGGCGTGTTCCTTGCCCGCCTTGCCCAGCCGCTTGCCCAGCTCCGGGTCGGCGAGGATCTCGATGCAGCGCCGCGCGCACTCCGACGGCGAGTCGACCAGGTAGCCGCTGAGCCCGTCCTCGATCTGCAGCGGAATGCCGCCGACGTTGCCGGCCACCGTCGGCCGGCCCTTCCAGAGCGCCTCGGTGACGGTCAGGCCGAAGCCCTCGCGGATCGACTTCTGCAGGCAGACGTCGGACTGCGACTGGAAGGCGTTGACCTCGATCGCGCCGACGTTGTTGAGGTTGTTGAGGATCTTGATGTCCTCGTCGCCGTCGGCGTATTCGACCGTCTGCTGGAAGAAGTCCCAGCCCTCGGGGTCGTCGGTCGCCATCGAGCCGACGAGGGCGAGCTGCACGTCCGGCAGCTCGGCGGTCACCTCGCGGTAGGCGTCGATCACCCCGATCGGGTCCTTCCAGGGGTCGAAGCGGGAGACCTGGGTGATCAGCGGCCGGTCGACGTCGATCCCGAACTGGTTGCAGACGTAGGCGGCGTCGTCGGGCGAGAAGGCCATGTTCTTCGGCGAGAGCGGATCGATCGCCGGCGGGATGATGCGGATGCCGTCGTGGCCGTTCATCCCGCCGGGCACGTAGGTCGGTTGGTGCCAGACCGTCGCGTCGTACTCCTCGATCAGCGGCTGCAGGCGGGTGATCGGCGCCGGGTTCGGCTCGGAGAGGTCGATGTGGCAGCGCCAGACCCAGTTGCGGCTCTTCGCGGTGGCGCCGCGGCGCAGGCCGATCGGCTGCGGGTCGTGGACGATGATCGTGTCCCACTCGCCCTTGAGGCCGTCGGCGTTGATCGCGTTGATCTCGTCGAACACCTCCCACTGCTCGTCGCTCAGCGTCTCCTCGGCGCCCTGCAGCGAGTTGTGCAGGAGCTTGGTCGCGTTGAAGAACTCCTCCTTGCCGAAGATCACGTGCCAGTGGGCGTCGATCCCGGCGTCCCGCATCAGCGGCACGATCGTGTAGAGGATCTCCGAGACCCCGCCGCCGAAGGCGGTCGCGCTGACGTGCAGGACGCGCTGTCCCTCGAGCGGCTTGGCAAGCTCGCGGATCCGTTCGCTCAACTCCTTCCCAGCGATGTGGGTGTAGTCGGAGAGGGACTTCTGGCCGAGGGAGACTTCCTGAAGCATCGGCGATTTCTACAGGCAACGGCGGCTGGACGCCCGCCGGTCGCTCAACCGCCGGGTTCTGCGACCGGGCGCTTACTCAAGGTGATCTCCACGGTTTCCCGGTCGCCGTTGTCGTGGAGCACGTCGACCTCGACCTTTTCGCCGGGCTTGAACTCGGAGATGAAGCGGGCGAGGTCATCCGGTTCGACGACCGGGTGGCCGTTTACGGCGAGGATCGTGTCGCCGCCTGCCTGGTAGGGAATCCCCTGGAAACGGACCTTTTCGTCGCCGCCCTTCAGGCCGGCTTCGTCGGCCGGGCCGCCGGGAATCACTTCCGCCAGCAGCCCCCCGTGGTCGGTGTCGAGGCCGAGCTTGGCGGCGAGTTGCGGATAGAGCGCCTGGGTGCTGACGCCGACGTAGGCGTACTCGACGCTGCCCTTCTGCTCGAGTTGGGCGAGGGAGCGCTTCACCGCTGAGATCGGCACCGCGAAGCCGACGCCATCGTTGGCGCCGGAGTTGGTCTCGATCTGCTGGTTGATGCCGATGACGCGGGCGCCGGCTTCGAGCAGGGGCCCGCCCGAGTTGCCGGGGTTGATCGAGGCGTCGGTCTGGATCGCTCCCTCGATTTGGAACTGGGTGAGCGAGCCGACCGAGCGGTCGATCGCCGAGACGATCCCGACCGAGAGCGACTGTTGCTCGCCGAACGGGTTGCCGATCGCGGCCACCGGCTGCCCCACCACGAGGTCGCGATCGTCGCCGAGCTGCAGCGGGTGCAGGGCAAATCCGTCTGGCTTTACTTCGAGCAGGGCGACGTCGGCGAACGGGTCGAAGCCGACGATCCTCGCCGCCACCTCGTTGCGATCGGGGAAGCCGACGAAGACCGCCTTCGCCTCCTTGCGGTCGCTGCCTTCGCCGTCGGTGACGACGTGGGCGTTGGTGACGATCCTGCCCTTCGTATCGAGAACGAAGCCGGAACCTTCGGCGGCGCTTTTGTCGAAGATCGAGCGGATCGTGACCACGCCAGGCGAGGCTTCGCTGTAGACCTTGGCCGCGTCGAATCCCTCGCTGGCCGTCTGCACGACGACCTGGGTCGTCGTCTTCGTCGCGTCCACCGAGCCGGTTCCCGAACCGCCGGCGCTGTTGCCGCCGCAGCCGGCGAGCAGCGCCAGGGCCAGCAGCGCCGGCAGCGCTGCCGAACCGGCGCGAAGCCTGCTCACGCGGGGGCCTTCGCCGGGTCGGCGGCGACGGCCGCCGGCGCACCGGGAGGGGCATGGGGAAGGTCGAGCGTGAAGGCGGTGAAGCGGCGGCTGGAGGAGATCGCGATGTGCCCGTCCATCCGCTGCGCCAGCTCGCGCGCGATGGCCAGGCCGAGCCCGGAGCCGCCGGCCGAGTCGGCGGTGTAGAAGCGCTCGAAGATGCGTTTTTGCACCCGCTGTGGGATGCCGCTGCCGTCGTCGGAGACGGTCAGCTCGGCGCGCTGGTTGACGGAGTAGATGGTCACGGTGACGCTGGTGCCCTCCGGGGTGTGGGTGAGGGCGTTGTCGAGGAGGATACGGATGATCTGCCGCACCCGGTCGGGGTCGGCGACGGCGATCACCGGCCGGTCCGGCGTGCGCAGCTCGAGGCGCGATCCGCGCAGGTCGGCGCGGGCGCCGAACTCGCGCGCCACGTCACGGGCCAGTGGACTGAGGTCGACGCTGTGGATCGCCATCACGATCCCCCCGGCGTCGAGCTGGGAGAGGTTGAGCAGGTCGGCGGTGAGCTTCGTGAGCCGCTCGATCTGCTGGCGCATAGTGCGCACGAACTCGGCCCGCTCCTCCGCGCTCGGGTCCTCCTCGTCGAGCAACTCGACGAATCCACCGAGGCTGAAGATCGGCGTGCGCAGCTCGTGCGAGGCGTTGGCGATGAACTGCTTGCGGGCGCTGTCCAGCTCGGCGAGCCGGCGCTGCATCTCATTGAACGTCCGGGCGAGCTGACCGAGCTGGCCCGAGGAGTCGACCGGGATTCGGGCGGCGAAGTCGCCGTCGGCCACGGCGCGGGCTGCGTCCTCGATGCGCCTCACCCGCAGGGTGACGATCCGGGCGGAGTAGATGCCGACGCCGAGGGCCATCAGCAAGGCGAACAGGCCGCCGACCAGAATCGGCCCGCCGGCGCTGTGGTCGCCCTCGATGACGACGACCCAGACATAGACGATGACCGACGTCCCGGCTCCGATCGACAGCGACGCGGTCGTGATCCTGCTGCCGAGCGGGGTGAGACGCAGTCCTTTCATTCTCTGAAGCGGTAGCCGACGCCGCGCACCGTGAACAGATATTCGGGCTGCTTGGGGTCGGTCTCGAGCTTCTCGCGGAGGTGGCGGATGTGAACGTCCACCGTGCGCGGATCGCGGTAGTCGGAGTCTCCCCACACGTGCTCGAGCAAGGTCTCGCGGCTCAGCACTTTGCCCGGCGAGCGGGCAAGCGCGACGAGGATCTCGAACTCGACATAGGTGGCGCCGACCTCCTCCTCGCGCAGGGTCACCGAGCGCCGGGCGGGGTCGATCTTCAGCTCGCCGTGCTCGATCGGCTCTTCCTCACCGGGGTCGGCGACCATTCGCGAGCGGCGCAGCGCCGCCTTGACCCGGCTGCGGAACTCGCGCATCGAGAACGGCTTGGTGATGTAGTCGTCGGCGCCGACCTCGAGCCCGGCCACCTTGTCGGTCTCTGAGCCTTTCGCGGTCAGCATGATGATCGGCACCTGACTGCGGCGGCGCAGCTGCCGACAGACCTCGACTCCGTCGAGCTTGGGCAACATCAGGTCGAGGACGACGAGGTCGAAGCGAGCCTCGGTGAAGCGTTCCAGCGCCTCGCGACCGTCGAGCGCCGAGGTGACGTGGTAGCCGTCCTTGCGCAGGGGGTAGCTGAGCAGGGTCTGTACGGACCGCTCGTCGTCGACAAGCAGGATTCGCGTGGACCCGTTAGGCATAGAGGAAGAGTAGTCCCGCAGGCACGTATGTTGACTTGGACGGATGTGCTAGTACCAAGAACTAAGGTTGCCGCGTTCGGAGCCGATATGAAGCTCATGACGCAGCCGCTGCACCTCAAGAGCCTGATCGAGGATGGCCGGTATCAGCCCCAGCCGGAGTTGGTAGCGGAGGCGATGCTGCGCCGTCGGGGCGTGCGCACCCTGCTCACCGCGGCGGCGCTCAACCCAGCTGGTCGAATCCCTTCGCCTTCAGCAGCCCGCCGCCAGGCAGCCTGATCTCAACCCCCTCGCCGGCGATGACAGCGCCGATCCGCGTTGCCGGGATGGCGGCGACCCGGCCCGCGGGAATCGTTGCAAGCAGCTCGTAGTCTTCCCCTCCGGAGACGGCCAGAGTCAGGTCGGCAACCCCATCGGCGAGGGGCAGCGCCGTTGCGTCGATCCGTAGGCCGACCCCGCTCGCCCGGGCAAGGTGACCGGCGTCCCCACCGAGCCCGTCGCTGAGGTCGATCATCGCGGTGGCCCCTGCTGTCGCCAGGGCCCTGCCCTCCGCAAGGCGCGCTTTCGGCTCGAGCTGTCGCGCGATCAGCTCGGGGCGCTCTTCATCCGCTTCGAGGGCGAGGAGGCCGGCAGCCGCGCCGCCGAGCTCTCCGGTGACCACCAGCGCATCGCCGGGCCGCGCCCCGGATCGCCTCACAAGGCCAGCCGCGCTTTTCGCGTGGCCGACGACCGTTACCGCCAGGGTCAGGACCGGCGCGCGCGTGACGTCGCCGCCGGCCAGCGTCGTGCCGGTCTCCTCGGCGACCCGCGCGATTCCGTCCAGCAATTCAAGGCAGCCGTTCTCGTCGAGGTCGGCGGGGATGCCGAGGACGACGTAGGCCTCGCCGGGCTCTGCGCCCATCGCCGCCAGGTCGGAGAGCGCCACGGCAAGCGCCTTGGCGCCGATCTGTGCCGGGCTGCTCCACTCGCGGCGGAAGTGGACGCCGTCGACGAGGGCGTCAACTGAGGTGGCGGTGGCCCCGCCTGGCAGGGTGACGGCGGCGTCGTCGCCGCTGCCGAGCAGCACGCGAGGGCCGGGCGGCGGCAGGTGCGCCCGGATGCGATCCAAGAGCTCGAACTCGCCCATGCGACCATTCTCCCCGCTGCGGGCACCGGGTAGCAGCCCCCGATCTCACTAAGGTGCGACAAACGTGGCAAAGGACCGACCACTCCTACATCGGCTCGGCGAAGCGGGCGCCCGCTTCGGCACCCGCCCTCCGCGTAGCAAGCGCGTCCGCCTTGCGATCCAGCTCGGCATCGCACTCGTCATCTTCGGCTTCCTCGTCCTCACCGTGGTCGACCAGTGGGCCGAGATCAAGGACAAGGGCGTCCACTTCCACGTCCTCTGGCTGATTCCCGCCTTCGTCTTCCTGCCGCTCTTCTACGCCTTCAGCGCCGTCGGCTGGGACCTGATCCTGCGCTTCCTCGGCTACCGGATCGGGCACGGGCGGGCCCAGGTCGCCTGGGGGCAGCCGCTGCTTGCCCGCTACG
Organism: uncultured Solirubrobacterales bacterium; assembly: GCA_963837695.1. Taxonomy (GTDB): domain Bacteria; phylum Actinomycetota; class Thermoleophilia; order Solirubrobacterales; family 70-9; genus VRUE01. The sequence goes on from CAWINZ010000005.1 coordinate 696,285, forward strand.
TGCCGGGCAGCGTCCTCTACGTGCTCGGGCGGGTGCTGCTCTCCGAGCGGGCCGGTGTGAAGCGTCGGGTGACGATCGCCAGCATCGTCTACGAGCAGGCGATCTCCGCCACCTCGGCGATCGTCTTCGCCGCCTACTTCCTGATCAGCCATCCGGACCTGCAGGGCCAGCCGTGGCGTTGGGGGGTGCTTCTGCTGATCCCCCTGGCGCTGGCGATACTGCATCCGCGCGTCTTCGGGCCGCTGGCAAACCGGGTGCTGCGTGCCTTCGGCCGCGAATCGCTGCCCGAGGTGATGCCGATGCGCGGTGTCGTCACGATGACGCTGTTCTACCTCGGCGTCTGGGTGGTCGTCGCGCTGGGGATGTACTGCGTCGCGCGCTCGGTCACCGACATTCCACTCACCGTCAACGAAGTGCTCACGGTGGGCTCGGCGCAGGCGGTCGGCTACGTCGCCGCGCTGGTCACCCTCGTCGCCCCCGCCGGCCTCGGTATTCGCGATGCGGCCTTTGCCTGGGCGGTGAAGGGCGCAGTGGGAGACAGCTTCGCGGTCGGGTCGCTGATCGCGATCGCGGTGCGCGGCGTGCTGACCGTGGTCGAGCTGCTCTACGTCGGCCTGGTTACGGCGCTGGGCAAACGCGAGGGTTGGTCGATTCCGACCGGCGTTGTGCATCCGTCTCCCGCGGAGGAGGCTGAGGGCACGCCTGATCGCAGCGAGACGCCGATTCACACCCCCGAGATTCTTTAGCTGCCGGTTGGGGGCGGGGTGGGGTGGGTCCGAGGGGAGCCTGGGTTCGCTCGCTGCGCTCGCTCACTATGTTGGACCGCTTCGCGGTGAGAATTACTCTGCGGAGCCGCTTCGCGAGGCTCCCTCGGACCCACCCCGCCCCTCCCACGTCGTCGCCCTGCTGCTCCTTGCGCCGCTGTGGACTTTTGACGTGCTGCAGCACGTAGAAGGTCCGTTGCGGTTAGAGCGGTAGGCGGGCGGGGAGCTGGTAGGCGGTCAGGGCGAGAGTTAAGAGCTGTAGGGGGCGGTCTCTTGAGAGAGCTACCAGGGGGAGGGTCCAGATCAGGTACCAGGGGAGGAGCCAGGCGGTCGCTACGAGGAGGGCGAAGCTTGCCCAGGCTGCGGCTCTGAGCCAGTCGTTGCCGCGCCAGGTCCAGGCGAGCAGGTAGATGAAGACGGCTGCGAAGAGGCCGAACGCCGCGGCGCGGACCGCGGTTGGGTCGAGGCCGGTCAGGCGGGCGAACGTGGTCGGGATGCTGAGGTGGCTGGTCTTTTGCTGGTGGCTGCCGGCCAGCTCGATGCCGTCCAGCCAGTGCCAGCCGAAGGCGGCATAGGCGACGACGCCAATCACGGCCAGCTCCAGCATCAACCCCAACAACATCCGGCCGACGGGCCGATTTCCCGCCATATAGGCGTGTTTTCGGCCCGTCGGCCGCGTGGAGAGGAGGGCGAAGGGCGCGGCCAGGGCCGCCGGGGCCTTGATCGCGAAGGCGGCTACGAAGGCGGCGCCGGCGCTTGCCTCGCGGGAGGAGAGCATCGCGGCGATGCCGATCGTCGCTAGCAGCATCGCCAGGCCGTCGTTGTGGGCGCCGCCGACGACGTGGACCAGGACAAGCGGGTTGAGGGCGACGAAGGCGGCGGCGCCCAGCGGGGAGACGCCGCGTGCGGGCGCGATGCGGGCGATGAGGACGGCGGTTGCCAGCACCGAGAGGGCGGCGCTTGCCTTCAGCACAGCGATCGCCCACCACACCGGCAGCCAGGCGAGGGGGTAGGTACCCAACGTGAAAAGCGGTCCGTAGGCGCTGGTCGCGTCGATCCAGGTGACCCGCGCGTAGGCGGGGTCGAACGGCGCCGCCGCCGGGGGGTGAACGTAGGGGTTGAGGCCGTGCACCACTCCCAGCCGCGCGTAGTCGACGTAGCTGTAGACGTCGTGCGAAAGGAGGACGGGGGCCAGGGCGAAGGCGGTGAGGAGAACGCCCACCGCGGCCCAGAAGAGGCGCGGCCTCAACCTTCGCCGGCCGCTTTGCCGCCTTCGACACCGGCTCCCCCGCCGGACCCGTATTCGGGCGGGGGCGGCGGGACGGGGGTCGGCTCCTGTCCCGCACCCGGCGCGTAGGCGTTGGGGTCATAGCCGCCGGTGGCTTCCCTGCCCAGCCGTTCGGCTTCGCTTTCTTCTCCGCCACGACCGGCGGCGGAGTCGGAGCCACCCCGGATCGGGCTTGAGGCGGTGAACCGGCCGTAGAACGGCGCCCAACTGACCCGCGTCTTCGGCCGGCTGAATTCCTCGCAGGGGATTTCGGCGTTCGAGTAGAGCGAGTGCCAGATTTCGGCCGGGAAGGTGCCACCGTAGACCGTCGCGCCGTGGACGCTGGTCATTTCGATCGCGTTCGACTGCGGGTAGCCGACCCAGACGACGGTCGCCAGGTTGGGCTGGATGCCGGCGAACCAGGCGTCGGTGAAGTTGTCGGTCGTGCCCGTCTTGCCGCCCTGGCCGGGGCAACCGGTGTAGGCCGCGGTGCCGGTGCCTTCGGTGATGTTGTCGTGGAGGAGGCGCCAGACCTCGTAGGCGACCGGTTCGGGCACGACCCGCCTCGGGTCGGGACGTTCGGGGCGCTCGACGCGGCCCCCGGGGAAGACGACGCGGCGGATCGCGATCGGGTTGCGGTGGATGCCGCCGGAGGCGAGGGTCGCGTAGGCGTCGGCCATTTCCAGCGGCGATACGCCGATCCGCAGGCCGCCGATTCCCTCGGCGGGGATGCCGTCGAGTTCGCTTTCGATCCCCATCGACTTGGCCGTCGCCGCGACCTGCTGGGGCCCGACGTCGAGGTCGAGCTGGGCGAAGACGGTGTTGTCGGAGGCGACCGTCGCCTGCTGCAGGTTGACGCGCCCCAAGTAGCCCTCGTCCGCGGTGCTTACTTCCCAGTGGCCCCACTGGGGCAGGTTGAGGTCGAGGTGCTTTGAGGTGTAGTAGGTCGAGTAGGGGTCGATACCCTGCTTGATCGCCGTGGTCAGCACGAAGGCCTTGAAGGTCGAGCCGGGCTGGCGGTGGCCCTGGGCGGCGAGGTTGAACTTGCTCCGCTCGTAGTCGGAGCCAGAGACCATCGCTCTTATGTCTCCGTTGCGCGGATCGATCGAGACCAGCGCCGAGGAGGGGTCTTCGGGATAGGGGAGGGCGGAGCGCGCGGCTTCCAGGCCGACGTCTTGCAGCCGCGGCTCGATCGTCGTGTAGACGTCGAGGCCGCCCTTGCGGACCGTGTTCACCCCGTAGGCCTCGATCAGCTTGTTCTCGACGTAGTCGAAGAAGTAGGGCTGGCGCTTGTCGAAGTAGCCGTGGTTGAGGTTGAGCTCGAGGCCGCGCTGCTCGCCCTCCTGCGCTCGCTGTTGGGAGATATAGCCGAGCTGGGCCATCTCGCCAAGCACGGTGTTGCGCCGGGCCCTCGCCTCGCGCGGGTTGAGGACCGGGTTGTATTCGGAGGGCGCCTGCGGCAGCCCGGCCAGCAGCGCGGCCTGCTCGAGGCTCAGCTTCCAGACCGGCCGCGAGAAGTAGATCTTCGCGGCCGCCTGGACGCCGACCGCGGTCGCGCCCTCGAGCGTCCCGTAGGAGGCGGTGTTGAGGTACTGGCCGAGGATTTCCCGCCGTGAGTGCTGTTCCGAGTACTCGACCGCGAGCTGCGCCTCGATGATCTTGCGTTCGAGGCTGCGCGCCGGGTTGGAGATGCAGAGGTTGCGGACCAGCTGCTGGGTGATCGTCGAGCCGCCCTCGACCGTCCTGCCGGCTTCCAGGTTCTTCAGCGCCGCGCGGGCGATCCCCTCCGGGTCGATGCCGCCGTGCTCGTAGAAGCGCTGGTCCTCGATCGCGACGGTCGCCCGCTGGAGGCTCTTGGGGATGCGCTTGATCGAGATCGGCGCGCGTGCCTCTTCGGATTGGATGACCCCGAGCTTGCTGCCGTCGGCTGCGTAGAGGGTCGAGTTGCCGCTCTTGTCGACCGTCTTGCAGGCGGCAAGCGAGGGCGCCTTTGCGGCGACGTCGAGCACCCAGGAGGCGACGCCGATCGCCGCGACAACAAGCAGCGCCGCGACGCCGAGGCCGACGAAGAGCAGCTTGCCGCGCGCGCCTGCCCTGTGTCGCTGACGGCGACGGTTGCGCTGCGTCATGGAGGAAGCGTACTTCGCGCCGGGCGGCGCTCAGGCCTGGGTATCGGCGGTGGAGAGGTTGTGGACGATCCCCTCGACCAGCATCTGGTTGGGGATCACGACGGCGGTGTCGTCGCCCGGGTTGACGTAGGTGTAGGAGAGGGTGATGTCGGTGACGCGGCCCTCGACTTCTTCGAAGGAGATGCGGTCGCCGATCCGGATCGGCTGGGAGATCGCCAGCTGCACGCCGGCGACCATGTTGGCGATCGTGTGCTGGGCGGCGAATCCGATGATCGCCGCCAGGACGGCGGTCGAGGCGAGGATGCCGGTGGCGAGGCGCTTGAACTCGGTGAACTGGCTCAGCGCGATCGCCACCAGGACCAGGAAGACGACCAAGAACAGCAGCCGGCGCAGGAAGCGCAGACGCGTCCGGGTAGACCGCGAGACCTGTTTGACTGCCGGGGCGATGAAGCCCAAACTAGCCTTTCCCTACGCGACGTGGGGGCCCCAGCTTGCGATCGGCGGGGTGTTCTTGGCGCTTGGGGCGGGGATCCTGCTCGGGATCCCCGCGGTCATCATCGACGGCCCGGGCGACGGTGACCTCAGCACCGCCGCCAACGTGGTCGTCCAGATGGCGACGGCGCTGGGCTTTCTGCTGGTGCCGATCGCGATCGCGAGTCGCTGGGGAGAGAGCTCGGTCGGGGTTGCGTTGCGACGGTTGGGGGTGCGCAGCTTCAAGCCCTCGGCGCTGAAGTGGATGTTGGCGGCGATCGGCGCCTACCTGGTCTTCTCCGCCCTCTACGTCGCGATCTTCGGCTCCCCGCATCAGGAGGACATCGCCGAATCGTTCGGCTCCGTGCCGGTCCAGGTTCTGCTGATCGTGATCGCCGCGCCGATCAGCGAGGAGATCTGCTTCCGCGGCATGCTCTTCGGCGGCCTGCGCGCGCGCCTGCCGCGGCTAGCCGCGGCGCTGATCAGCGCCATCGTCTTCGGCGGCCTGCACGCTCTCACCGGCATCAGCGCCGTCCCACCCCTGATCGTCTTCGGCTTCGTCCTCGCCCTGCTCTACGAGAAGACCGGCTCGATCGTCCCGGGCATCGTCCTGCACATGCTCAACAACTCGGTGGCGTTGATCGGGCAGTAGGGGTGGGAGCAAAGAAACGGCCCGCCGCAGCGGGCCGTTTCGGGTGAAGTCGGGGGCAGAATTGCCTTCGACAACTGATTGACACCCAGGACTTGATCGTACAACTTAGCGGAGGGCGGGGGACTCGAACCCCATTCGGGCCGATGCCCGAACTCCTGGGTGTCAATCAGGCGCCGTTACCCAACGGCTTCACCCTCCGCTATTGCCGACCGTAGCCGAGAAAACGGCCATTTCAAGCCATGTTTCACTCTTTTTACAGACAATTGACTGCGCTGTTACAGAGTCGTGACAAACCGGCCAACCGGGGCATCCGCAAGAATGCCGGGCCGATGAATCGTCAACTCGTCCGCGTACTGGTTTTCTTCGCTCTGCTGGTGCTTCCGGCTGCCGCGTCGGCGAAGCAGCCCGCCGGGGCTCCGCCGGGCGCCGGGAAGGCGCCGCAGGCACCGGATCAGGCGACGGTGAAGATCAGCCTTGGCAAGCTCAAGGGGGGCAAGGCGCCGATCTACGGGACGGTGCCCGTCTACGGCACGGTCGAGCCGTTCACTCCCGGGCAGAGCGTCGACGTCACCTTCTACCTCGACGGCCACAAGCTGCTCAAGCGCGTGGCGCACGTCAGCCAGGGGTCGGGCGATGCCGGTGTCTTCAAAGCCTCGATCCTGGTCCGCAAAGACGGCAAGTACGCGGCGAGCGCGCACCTGCCGGCGAGCGGCTCGCTGCGCGGCGACACCACTGTGCGCAAGAGCTGGCGAGTCAGCTTCCCCGCGCTGGGCTCGGGCGCGTGCGGCCCGGTGGTCAAGGGCTTCAAAAAGGCGCTGGCGAAGCTGGGCTACGTCTCCGGAGGCGGTAAGTGCTTCAACGGCCGCACCGGTCGCGAGGTGCTCGCCTACCGCAAGGTCAACGGCATGTCCCGTAACGAACATGCCGGCAAGGGCCTCGTCCAGCAGGTCTTCGGCGGGCGCGGCGGCTACCACGTCAAGCACCCCAAGGCAGGCGAGCACGCCGAGGTGCCGCTCGACAAACAGGTGCTGGTGCTCAGCAAGGGCGACAAGCCGTTCGCGATCTACCCGGTCTCGACCGGCAAGCCCTCGACCCCGACGATCACCGGCGAGTACAGCTTCTACCGGCAGGAACCCGGCTACAACGCCGAGGGTATGTACTACTCCTTCTACTGGCACAACGGCTACGCGGTCCACGGCTACGCCGAAGTGCCCAATTACGCCGCCAGCCACGGCTGCGTCCGCACTTTCATCGCCGACCAGCCGCGGATCTACGAACAGCTGCACTTCGGCGAGCCGATCTTCGTCTTCTGAGCGCGCCTCAGTCGGGCAGCCGCACGCTCTCGAACTCGAGCACGGTTGCCAGCAGGTCGAAGTGCTTGTCGGCATGGAGTACGCCGAAGCCGCGCTCGGCCGCGGCGGCGGCGATCAGGTAGTCCGGGACCGGTATGCGCCGTCGGGCGCCTAGCTCTCGCGACGCGGACAGGGCGGCCTCGCAGACCGACGCAGTCACCGTTGCTTGCCGCAGGGCGGCGAAGTTTCTATTCAGGGCCTTGAATTCATCCTCGTTCCTGGCCGTTCGGAAGACCTCCAACGCGGCGACTGGGCAGGAGGCGAGCAAATCCAGCTCGTTCGCCGAATCCAAGTACGAGGCGACCTGCGGCTGACGATGTCGCATCCAAGCTGAGGTGTCGACCACCAACGGAACGTCAGGTGTCGGTGGGCTCATTCGACTTCGGCCTCGCGCTCTTCCCATGCTTCACGAGCGCCCGTCATGTCGAGCTCGATCTCGCCGCGTATCACCTTGCGGAAGAACTCCTTGGCCTCTTTCCGTCGCCTTCTGTCCTCTTCAGCGACTTCTGCCCCGCGCAGGGCAAGGTCGCGAATCAGCCGCGACTTGCTCTTCGGATGTGCGTCAACCGCTGCCATCGCCTCTTCCAGAGTCGGGTCGACGGTCACCTGGACGCGAGGATGCTTGGATGCCATCGGGCGAGTGTACCCCTTCTGAGGTACACCAAGTACGGTAGTTGACGAGTTGTTCACGCCCACACCAAGGCTCCGGCCGCGAAGACTCTCCCCCCTCGCGCATAGGATTCCCCGCAATGTCCGACCTCGACGCCGCCAAGCGCACCCTGCTCGCCGAGCTGCGCGAGCACTCGCTGGTGATCGGCGAGGTGACTCTGGCGAGCGGCGCGAAGGCGCAGTACTACGTTGACGCGCGGCGGGCATTGCTGCGGCCGGCGGGGTTCCGCGCCGCCGGCGAGCTGATCGCTGCGGCTGCGGTCGAGGCCGGTGCGAGCGCTGTCGGCGGCCCGGCTACCGCGGCGATCCCGCCGAGCTGCGCCGCGCTCGCGGTGCCGGCCGGCGCGGGCCTGGTCGGCTTCTTCGTCCGCGGCGAGCGCAAGCAGCACGGTCTGCAGCGCTGGGTCGAGGGACCGGTCGTCGCGGGCGACAAGGTGCTCGTCGTCGAGGACACCGTCACCACCGGCGGCTCGACCGTGCAGGCGATCGAGAAGATCCGCGAGCAGGGCCTCGAGCCAGTCGCCGTGGTCGCTGTCGTCGACCGCTTGGCGGGCGGCGGCGAAGCGATCGAAGCGGCCGCGGCCGCCCCCTACCGGGCCCTCGTCACGATCGACGAGCTGTACCCGGACCGGCCCGACCGCGGCTGACGCTCCACTCGCCGCGAAGCTCCGCCTACCCTCGCGGTACCTATTGCGGAGTCCATGCTTTGCAGGACTTTCGCGCGCTCTTGCGACAAACGCCTTTCTCTCAAAAACATTGCTCTTGACTTTATAAAGGTCTCTGTTTACAGTCTCGCCAAGCTCGTTTACCGGGCAGGGAAGCACCAACAGGGACAACCGAGCCCAAAGGCCGCAAGGGAAAGCGGCCGGGCAGAGGGCTCAAGGGACAAGGAGAGAGCTACGTGACACGCCACGCGAAGGCATCGACCGCGGGATCGAACCAGCGCCAGGCCGGCGGCCTCGGCCGCTTCTTCCGTGGAGTTGACGCCGGTCGTGGGTCCTCGCCCGATTCCAGAGGGAGTGGTGCGCCCTCGCGCAGCCGCCTCTCGCTCCTCGCCCTCGCCGCGCTGGCGCTCTGCGGTCTCGTCGCAATGACCGCCTCGGTCGCCTCCGGCGCGGCGCAGAGCACCGAATACGTCCGCAGCTTCGGCCCCGACGGCACCGAAGGCTCTGATTTCGAAGGAGGCCAGCGGATCGGGGTGGACCAGGAAAGCGGTGCCGTCTATGTGTTCGATGGAGGCGCCGGCGCCCTTTACAAGTTCGCCGCCGACGGCACGCCGCTCCCCTGGGGCGGCTCAGCCCCCTACATCGAAGGCAACAAGATCACCGGCCTGCCGTCGGGCTATCGGCCCCGCGTGGCGGTCGACTCGGTAAGCCATGTCGTCTACTTCAGCGACGCACACACGCTGAGGGCCTTCCAGGCTGACGGCGAAGCGGCCGAATTCACCGCCGGCCCCGGCGCCGGCACCGACGAAATCCCCGGCTTCGGCGAAGCGCGAGGCGTCGCGGTCGACGCCAACGGCGCCATCTACGTCAGTGATTACGTGGAAGGCGACCCCGCCGGCACCGTGAACGTCTTCGCATCGACTGGCGAACCTCTGAACAGCTTTGAAGCTCCGCAGCCAGGAGAACTTGCCGTAGCCCCCGACGGTGTTGTCTATGTGGTCAACAACGAAACTTTTCACAGCGGGACCGAAGACTTCATACCCAGCGAATTCCCGGTCACGCCGACCACCGAATACACCCTGGGTCACTTCTTCGAATCTGCCATCGCCAATACTGCGGGTCCGGCCGGCCTCGGCGTCGACTCGGCCACCGGCGACCTCTATGTCTTGGAGTCCGGCGTCCTTGTAAGCGGTGAAGGGGCTTATGTCGCCGGCTGGGTGGAGAAGTACGAAAGCGACGGCACCTTCGTGCGAGCCTTCGCCCGGACGAATTCGGGAGAAGCCGGGGAACTCAGCTTCTACGCCTCCGGCCTCGCTGTCGTTGGCGGCGGCGAAGAGTTTCAGTTCTACGTAGGCGCCAACGACGGCGCCGGCACCGACCAGGTCGAGATCTTCGGCGAAATCATCACCCCCGGCCCGCCGAGCGTCGTTTCGACCTCTGCCCTCGACGTCGCCGGGAACTCGGCGACGCTGCGTGGGCAGGTCAACCCGAACACCTTCGCGACCACCTACCGCATCGAGTACGGGCTCGGTGACTGCGCGGTCAGCGCCTGCACGAGCATCCCGCTCCCCGACGCCCCGATCGGCTCGGGCCACCACCCGGTCAAGGTCTCCCAGATCGTCACCGGCCTGCAGCCCGGAACGACCTACCACTACCGGATCGTCGCCACGAACTCCGAAGGGGTAACCGAAGGGCCCGACCACACGATCGTCACCCAGCTCAGCGGCCTCGACTTCCAGCCGGCCGACAACCGCGCCTGGGAGATGGTCTCCCCGCCCGACAAGCACGGCGGATCGCTCATCCTCGGCCTGAGGAGCGTGCACGCGGCCGAGGACGGCAACGGCATCACCTACGAGAGCTTCGGCTCCGTCGAAGCGGCCCCCGAAGGCAACCGGGCGCTCGAAGCCTCGACCATCCTCAGCCGCCGCGGCGCCGACGAGTGGGGGACCAAAGACATCTCCTTGCCCCAGAGCAAGGTGCACGGCTTCAACTTCAGCGTCGAATACCTGCCCTTTGCCCCGGATCTATCGCGGGCGCTGGTCCAACCGCGTGACGACACGCCGCTCTCCCCGCAGGCATCCGAACGCACCCCCTACCTGCGCGAGAGCACCGAACCCCCCACCTACACCCCGCTGGTGACCGGCAAGGAAGGGTTCGAAAACGTGCCCCCCGGGACGGAATTCGGCGGCAAGGTCTCGGTGGCGGGCGCGAACCCGGCCCTGACCGACGTCGTGCTCGACTCCAGCGTTCCCCTTGTCGCCGGTCTCAGCGGAGAGGGCCTCTACCGCTGGAGCGCGGGTCAGATCGATCCGGTCAGCGTGCTGCCGGCGGGCGAAGGCGGCGGTGGGGTCACCGGAGTTCTCGGCGGGGATGAGCCTTCGGTGCGAAACGCGATCTCGCAAGGGGGGTCGCGCATCTTCTGGGGGGCTGGAGGCAATTACAGCACCGCCGGTGTCCAAATGACGGCCCTCTACCTGCGCGACATGCAGGCCGAAGAAAGCGTGCGCCTCGATGTCGTGCAGCCCGGCGCCAGTGGAGCCGGCAGCGCCCATCCCCTCTTCCAGGGCGCCAGCGCCGACGGCACGGTCGTCTTCTTCACCGACTCCCAGCAGCTGACCGCGGACGCCAGCCCCGCCGGCCCCGAAAGCCGCGACCTCTACCGCTGCGAGATCCCGGCAGGCGCCGCCGCCGGCGGCTGCGCGACCCTGACCGACCTCAGCGCACCCCGGCCGGGGTCGGGCGAAAGCGCGACGGTGCAAGACCTGGCGCCGGCGTTCAGCCAGGACGGCTCGAGGATCTACTTCGTCGCCGAAGGCATCCTCGACACCGAACCGAACGGCGAGGGCGATGCCGCCCAGGCCGGCGAGCCCAACCTCTACCTCGCCGAAGAGGGAGAGGGCGTTCGCTTCATCGCGACGCTTGCTCCCGGTGATCGCGGCGACTGGGGGGCCCAACCGACCAACCCGTATGGCGCCGTGGAGTCGATCAGCGCCGCCGCCTCGCCCAGCGGCCGCTACTTCGCTTTCATGTCGGAGCTCAGTCTGAGCGGCTATGACAACCGTGAGGCGCAAAGCGAAGAACCAACCGAGCAGGCCTTCCGCTATGACGCCCAGAGCGGCGAGCTCGCCTGCGTCTCTTGCAACCCGAGCGGGGCCAGCCCCGAGGGTCAGGTGATCTCCAGCAAAACGGAGCAGATCGCGCAAAAGGTCGACCGGCTCCAACTGTGGACCGGGCGCTCGATGGCGGCGACCCTGCCGCAGGCCAACTCCGAAGGCTTCGGCAAGGCGCTTGGTCGACCGCGCTCAGTGCTCGATAACGGCCGTGTCTTCTTCAACGCCTTCGACTCCCTGGTCGCCGGGGACTCCAACGGCGAGTGGGACGTCTATGAGTTCGAGCCGAGCGGAGTCGGGGACTGCACGGCATCCTCGGGCGGCGCATCGGTCTCGCGCACCGCGGGAGGCTGCGTCAGCCTGATCTCCTCGGGGACCGCGAAAGCAGAATCCGCCTTCCTCGACACCAGCGCGAGCGGCAACGACGCCTTCTTCATGACCCCGGCAAGGCTCTCGGTGAGCGACGAAGACAACGCCTATGACGTCTATGACGCCCGCGTTAACGGCGTCGCGGCGACGCTTCACCTCAACCCCGAATGCCTCGGTGAAGCCTGTCAGCCGGCGGCCCAAGCGCCGAACGACCCGACCCCCTCGAGCTCCTCCTTCAAGGGCCAGGGCAACGTCAAGGCGACGCCTCACAAGCGCTGCGCCAAGGGCAAGCGGGTGGTGCGGCGAGGCGGCAAGGCGCGCTGCGTGGCGCGCAAGCACCGCAAGCACGAGCGCCACAAGCGCCACCACCGCAGAGCCGGCCAGGGACGGAGGGCGGCTCGATGAGCGCGCAGAGGAAGCGCCCGCGCACCGCACCTGATCAGACCAAGGAGAACCGCCCAATGCCCAAGCGCCTCGCAGGCCTCAGTGCCGTCCTCGCCACGGCGACCATGCTCTTCGTCTTGTTGCCGATCGCCTCCGCCTCGGCGACCGCGCCCTGGTGGCAGATCGTCGATGGCGCCCGTCCCTCTCACATGTGGGAACCGGGATCTGCCTCGGAGGTGCAGAAGATCGAAATCACCGAACTGTTCAGCGGCGTCTTCTTCGCCGCCGAAATCGAAGTTGGCGGCGAAGTCGTCGGCTGCCTGGGCAGCCCCGGCACCGACTCCTTTTGCGAAGAAGCGACCACCTACCCCGCCGATGAAACGGCAGCCGAGCTCGAAGCGACCCTCGAAGCGGCCTACGGCGGCGACGTCGAAGTCACGGGGGGCCCGATCGAAGCCGGCGGCTCCTTCGAAGTCACGACGCCGGGCCGTTGGCCCGAACCGTTGAAGCTGAAGCCGGTCAACTTCTTCGGGTTTCTCCTCGGCAGCTCGGTGACCAAGGTCGTCTCTGAAGACAGCGGCCACCTCGTCGCCACGATCTCCAACCTGGGCGATGCCCCGCTCGACGCGACCGACACCCCGGTCACGATCGTCGACAAGCTGCCCGAGGGAGCCACTGCCTGGGGAGTCGAAGCGTTCGCGGGCATCCAGGGCAACGCCGGCCCGGTCGAGTGCGCGATCGAAGCCCCCGACGAAGTCATCTGCACCTTCGAAGACGAACTGTCCTCCTTCGAAGGGATCGAAATCGAAGTCTTCACCATCCTCACCGGCTCCCCGCCCGACGCCGCGGCGCCCGGCGCCCAAGCGGGCCAGATCAGCGTCTCGGGCGGCGACGCGCCGAGCGCGAGCGCAGCGCAGAGGATCGAGGTCAGCCCCGACCCGACTCCCTTCGGGATCGAGCGCTTCTCCGCCGGAGCCGAAGCGGAGGGCGGCGCCCCCGCGCGCCAGGCCGGCAGCCACCCCTTCCAGTACACCACCACCCTGCAGCTCAACTCGGGGCGGCTGCTCGACAGGGCATCGGGGGGAGACGGTGTCGAACAGCCCCGGCTGCCGCGCAACCTGAAGCTCCCGCTGCCCGCGGGCCTGGTCGGCAACGCCAAGGCCGTCGCGCAGTGTGACCTGGCGACCTTCTTTGACGCGGTCTCCTTCGTCAACCACTGCCCGGATGAGTCGGTCGTCGGCGCCGCCTCGGTGACGATCGACGAACCCAGCATCTTCGGCCTCGTGCGCGTCGCGGTGCCGGTCTTCAACCTGCCCCCCGCCCACGGGGAGCCGGCCCGCTTCGGCCTGATGCCGCTCGGCGTCCCGGTGGCGATCGACACGGCGGTCGACCCCGAACACGACTACCGGATCACCGCCTCGGTCAACAACGTCACCGAGATCGCCCAGTTCCTCTCCTCCACGGTCAGCTTCTGGGGCTCCCCGGGGGACCCGCGCCACGACAGCTCGCGCAACTGGGCCTGCGTCTACCACAGCAACCTGCCGGAAGGATTCCCTCCCTGCGAGCGCCCCGCCAACCTCTCTGAAGACGCCCTGCTGCGCATGCCGGTCAGCTGCGGTGGGCTGCTTCAGTTCGGCCTGGAGATCGAACCGTGGAACGTGCCGCCGGGCTCGGTGCTCGACAGCGCCTCCTCGAGCTCTGATCCCCTGCTCGGCTGCAACAAAGTCCCCTTTGACCCCTCGATCGTCTCCGCCCCGACCAGCAAGCTGGCAGAGGCGCCGAGCGGCCTGGGCTTCTCGTTGAAGATGCCCAACTCGGGCCTGCTGAAGGGCGATGCGATCGCCGAAGGTCAGCCGAAGAAGGTCGAAGTGACCCTGCCCGAGGGGATGACCTTGAATCCCTCAGCGGCCGAAGGCCTCGCGACCTGCTCCCCCGCCGACTACGCAAGGGAGAGGTTCAACTCGGTTCCCGGCGAGGGCTGCCCCGATGCCTCGAAGATCGGCAACGTGGCGATCAAGACGCCGCTGGTCGACGGCGACGTCAACGGCGCCCTCTACCTGGCGAGCTCACGCGACAACCCCTTCAACAGCCTAATAGCCCTATACATCGTCGCCCGGCTGCCCGAACGCGGGGTCCTGATCAAACTCGCCGGCAAGGTCGATACCGACAAGCAGACGGGCCAGATCATCACCACCTTCGACAACGCCCCACAGCTGCCGTTCAGCTCCTTTGATCTGAACTTCAGAGAAGGCGGCAGGGCGCCGCTGGTCACCCCGCCGGCCTGCGGGAACTACGACATCCTCGCCCGCTTTACCCCCTGGTCTGCCGCAAACCCGAACAACCCCGCCCCCGACGAAGTGATCACCCGCCACAGCACCTTCACGGTGCAGCGCGGAGTCGACGGCGGCGCCTGTCCCTCGGGAGGCGTGCCGCCCTTCAAGCCGGGCTTCCAGGCCGGCTCGATCAACAACGACGCGGGCGCCTTCAGCCCCTTCGTCATGCGCCTCACGCGCTCTGACGGCGAGCAGGACATGACCAAGTTCTCCACCACCTTGCCCCCGGGTGTGCTCGGCTCCTTGGCCGGAGTCTCCAAATGCCCAGACGCGGCGATCGCCGCGGCGAAGGCAAAGAGCGGCAAGGAGGAGCAGGCGAGCCCCTCCTGTCCCGCCGATTCGCAGATCGGCCACACCACGGTCGGAGCGGGCGTAGGCTCGATCCTCACCTACATCCCCGGCAAGGTCTACCTAGGCGGCCCCTACAAGGGCGACCCGCTCAGCGTGATCGCGATCACCCCCGCGGTCGCCGGGCCCTTTGACGTCGGCACCGTCGTCGTCCAAGAGGCGCTGAACCTGAACCCCAAGACGGCAGAAGTCGAAGTCGACGGCGCCGCCTCGGACCCGATCCCCCACATCCTCGAAGGGATCCCGGTGAAGGTCAGGGACCTGCGCGTCTACGTCGACAGGCCCGACTTCATCCTCAACCCGACGAGCTGTGCGGAATCGAGCGCCGAGGCGACCCTGTTCGGCTCCTACCTCGACGTCTTCAGCTCCGCCGATGACGTCCCGGTGGCCCTCAAAGACCGCTACCAGGCCGCCAACTGCGCAAACCTCGGCTTCAAGCCAAACCTGAAGCTGCACCTGAAGGGCGGCACCCGCCGCGGCGCACACCCGGGCCTGAAGGCGATCTACACCCCCAAGAAGGGCAACGCCAACCTCAAAGGCCTCGTCGTCAGGCTGCCGAGCTCTGCGTTCCTAGACCAGGCCCACATCAGGACGATCTGCACCCGGGTGCAGTTCGCAGCAAAGAACTGCCCCAAGGCAGCCCAGTACGGCTACATCAAGGCCTGGACCCCGCTGCTCGACGAACCCCTCCAGGGCCCCGTCTACCTACGCTCCTCAAACCACAAGCTCCCCGACCTCGTCTTTGACCTGCACGGTCTCGTCGACGTCGAGGTCGCGACCAGGATCGACTCCGTGCACGGAGGGATCAGGGCCACCGTCGAAGAAGCACCCGACGCGCCGCTCTCGAGGGTGCTGTTGCGGATGCAAGGAGCCAAGAAGGGCCTGATCGTCAACAGCAGAAACCTCTGCGGCAAGGTCAACAGGGCCAGTGCGCAGTTCAGGGGCCAAAACGGCAAGGAACTCTCGGCCAAGCCCGTGATGGCGCCCGGTTGCGGTGGCAAGCGCAAGCACAAGAGGCATCACCGGTAGGCGGCTGCCGCCGGGGTCTGGCCTTGAGAAGCACCAAATATCAGCAGTGGAAGCGGCCCGGATATCCGGGCCGTTTCTTTGCCAAATGCCCCGAGCTGTGTCCGGTTTCAGTAGATAGGCGACACCTGTGTCGAGACATAGGAGACACCCAACGAAGGGGGATCTCCTGTGGCAAAGGCGCGATACCTGGTCGAGGCGCATCTGTTGGAGGGCCGCTCGGTCAGAGAGCTGGCAGCGGCGACTACCAGCCGCTTGGAGGGACCTGAGGTGTCTACGATGTCCCGCGACATCTGTCTCCGATGTCGCGACACATCACAGAGTGCCCCGAGCTGGATTCGAACCAGCGGCCTACTCCTTAGGAGCAATTCACATCCACGATTGGCGAAGGGCCTCCGAGAGCTAAATCCCTGGAAATCACGGATATTTTTAATAGACACTAGAAGACACAAGAAGACGTTTGGGAACAGGTTTTGTTCCCATTTTGTTCCCACTTTTGCTCTTGCGCGACCTGCTCTCGCCGGTGCGGGCTGCATGAGCCGCTGACGCCCCCCGCCTGGGCGCGCAGGACTCGCATCGTGGCACGCGAGCGTGCTTTTGCTCGCCCATGCACACCCAGGCGGAGAGCGATCGCAGCGGGGGCAGGGACCCGATGGCGGCGCTCTCCGCCGTTACCGGCCTGCTGCTGTACGGACTGACCTTCCTCGGGGAGGGGATGCTCGGAGCCGGCGCCCGCTGGCTTCTCGCCTGGCCGCTTGCCGCGACCGTGGGGGCGATCGTCCCTCTCGGGCTGAGCACCGGCCGGGTGGCCTGCATCGTCGCCCTCGCCCCGCTTGCCTGGTCGGTCGTGGCCCTGCTGGTCCCCGGGCGCGGACGGCTCTGGAGCCGTCGCCTTGGCGCACGTCGGCCGAGCGACGATGAGGCCCGGGCGATCGAGGACGCCGACGGCCTCGTGCGCGCCATCGACCCCTCGCTTCCTCTGCCGCCGACCTACGTGCTCGACGATCCACTGCCGGCCGGCGCCGCTCGTGGCAGGGCGCTCCTGCTCACGCGCGGCCTGCTCGAGACGGCCGACGCCGCGGCGGTCTACGCCCATGAGCTCGGCCACCTCTGCTCTCTCGACGCCCGCCTCACCGAGGCGCTCGACCGCCTCGAACTTTGGGGCGACCCGCTCGGTCCGCTCGATCTGAGCCAACGACCCGAGGACATCGGCCCAGATGAGGAGCAACCACGCGGCATCCTGCTCGGCTGTTTGCGTTGGCTGATTCGCCTCGCTGGCGGCGGCTGCGCCGAGGCTCTGCTGCGACCGCTCTGGGCGGCCTACTGGCGCAGTCGCGAGTACGCCGCCGACGCCAATGCGGCGAAACTCGGCCAGGGGGACGATCTCGCCCGCCACCTCGCCGACAACGAGCTTCCGTTCGACCCGCCGCAGCGCCGCTTCCTCCTCAGTCGCTCCGAGCACCCGCCGGTCGCCCACCGCATCGAGCGCCTCACCGCTGGCTGAGCCCGGTTGCGAAATCCCCGATCGGCCGCTACCCTGACGGTCCGCTCAGGCCGCAGCACGCTGGCCGGGCGAGGGAAAGAGCAGCAGCGCAGCGAGGGAAAGAGCGTCGCCCGCAGCACTCACGGCCACCGGCCGGACCGTGTCTTGCCACCTCGCCGACTCGGGCCTTCGCATCGCCCGATCTGCTCACCCGAGTGGCATCCACCACACCGCGACGATCGTGATCGCGCCGCAAGCAGCGACCGCCCGCTGTGCCCACTCGATTGCCTGCTCGGCAGTCTCACTGTAGCCCTGGTGGTGCCGTTCCCGAGCATGCTCGCGCAGCCGCGCCGCCTGGGTGGCGAAGAGGAGGGGCACGTTTCAGCGCACCCTCGAAGAGACCCCGCCCGCAATCGCGAGCACCAGCATGACCACAAATCGCGTCGTCCAGACCACCAGCGTGATCAGCAACCCGATCGCCGACAGAGCCAGCTGGAGGACCAGGCCGATCAGCGCGCCCACCACCGTTCACCCTCGCGGCGGGAAAGGATCGCTCCCGTAGCTGTTGCGTGCGGCGATCGTCCCGTCGACCTGGTGAATCACGTGCTCGGCGTCGCGGCTGCGCGCCTCTTCTCGCCCCGCCTCGACCGCTTCTGTCTTCGTCCAATGGCGCGAGAGCAGCTCGCCGCCCTCGACCTCGTTCAGCCAGTGGCCGCCTGGGTGTAGACATTTCAACTGGCCCCACTGTCGACGCTTGAACTGGCCCCACCTCTGTCCGAACCACGGCTGACGCTGAGCGCTCCTATCGAGCGCGAGAGGCGGAGGTCGGGAGGGAGTGACAAGAGTGGAGCAGTTCGAGCAGATCAGGCGCGATCAAGCGCAAGAGGGGTTGTCGATCCGTGAGTTGGCACGCCGGCATGGCGTGCACCGCCGCGCCGTCCGGCAGGCTCTGAAATCGGCGGTCCCGCCGCCCAAGAGGAAGCCCGAAAGCCGCCCGGCACCGAAGCTCGGGCCCTACCGGCCGGTCGTCGACGAGTGGCTGCGAAAAGACCAGGAGGCGCCGCGCAAGCAGCGCCACACCGCCCGCCGCATCTGGCAGCGGCTCCTCGAAGAGCACGGCGCCGATGTCTCCGAACGCCAGGTCTGCCGCTATGTGGCCGCGAAACGGCGCGAGCTCGGCGAGGTCGAGGCCTGCGTGCCGCTGGTCTCCGACGCTGGCGTGGAGGCCGAGGTCGACTGGGGCGAGGCGCAGGTGATCATGCGCGGGGAGCCGCAGAAGGTGCACCTGTTCCTGATGCGCGCCTGCCACTCGGGCGCCACCTACGTCGCGGCGTTTGAGGCCGAGACCCAGCAGGCCTTCCTCGAGGGCCACGTTGGTGCCTTGGAGTTCTTCGACGGCGCCTTCGGCCTGATCCGCTACGACAACCTGAAGGCCGCGGTGGCCCAGGTGATGAAAGGTCGCCGGCGGATCGAGTCGGATCGCTTTGTCGCCCTGCGCTCCCACTACGGCTTCAAATCCTCCTTCTGCCTCTCCGGCAAGCAGGGGGCCCATGAGAAGGGCGGTGTGGAGAGCGAGGTCGGGCGGTTTCGCCGTCGTCACCTGGTTCCGGTGCCGAAGGTGGAGTCGCTGACTGAGCTGAACGCCCGCCTGGAGGCGGCCTGCTTCTCAGACCTGCAGCGCACGATCGTCGGTCGCCGTGAGCCGGTCGGGGAGATGCTGGAGCGCGAGCGCCGGCTGCTCGCCGATCTCCCGGCCGAGCCGCACACGACTACCGAGGAGGCGAGCCCACGCGTGGATTCCAAGGCGATGGTGACGATCCGCCAGAACCGCTACTCGGTTCCCGCTCGCCTCGCCGGGATGCGGGTGCGCGCCCAGGTCGGCGCGCGGGAGATCGCGATCTGGCACGACGGCAAGGTGGTGGCCACCCACGAGCGCCTCGCCGGCCGCCACGGCGCCTCCGCGCAGCTGGATCACTACCTCGACCTGCTCACCCGCAAGCCCGGCGCTCTGGCGCGCTCGCTCGCTTTGCGACAGGAGCGCGATCGGGGCGATTGGCCGCTTTGCTTCGACGAGCTGTGGAGTGCGATCGAGAAGCGCACCGACCGCCAGGAGGCGGCGCGCCAGATGGTCGACGTCTTGATGCTCTGCCGCGAGCTGGGGCCGCACAAGGTCGAGCTGGCCGTGCGCGGCGCGCTTGCCGCGGGTGCCTGCGACGGGCGGGCGGTGGCGCTGCTGGCAAGGCGCACCGAGCGCGAGGACGCTCCGGTCCTGCAGCTTGAGGAGCGCCTTGTGGGGATCGGCTCCCCATCACCGCAGGATCTCTCCGGCTATGACCGCCTGCGGGAGGTGGCGTGATGACCAAGAAGACGTCGAGTCCCGCAAGCGCCGCCCTGGAGGCGCTGATCGAGGCCCATGCCGCGGAGCTGAAGCTGCCGACGGTGAAGGCCCGCTTCCGCGCGATGGCCGAGAGGCGACGCGCGACCAGCAGACGCCGGTCGCCTACCTGGCCGCGCTGCTTGAGGCAGAGCACCTGGAGCGGGCCGAGCGACGTGAACGCCGGCGCCTGGTCGAAGCCCGCTTCCCGGTGATGAAGCGCCTGGAGGAATTCCGCTTCGAAGACAACCCCAAGATCCCGCAGGCGACGATCGCCGCCCTGGCGGAGTGCTCGTGGATCGATGACCGCGAGTCGGTGATCTTCGTCGGGGAGAGCGGCACCGGCAAGACGATGCTGGCCACCGCGCTGGCAGTCTGCGCCTGCCGGCAGGGAAGGCGGGTGCGCTTCACCACGCTCGCCGGCCTCGCCAACGAGCTGACCGAAGCGGAGTCGAGAAGGGAGCTGGGTCGGGTCGTCGGCCGCTACGCACGAACCGAGCTCGTGGTCTTGGATGAGCTTGGATATCTCGCCTTGCCCGACGGCGCCGCGGAGCTGATCTTCCAGGTGATCTCCGAACGCAACGAGCGCGGCTCGCTGATGGTGACCACCAACCTCCCCTTCGGCGAGTGGACCAAGGTGTTCGCCGACGCCCGGCTCGCCAAGGCGGTCGTCGACCGCCTCACCCACAAAGCCCACATCATCGAGACCGGCACCGAGTCCTGGCGCTTTCGCCACGGCCTCGAGAAGCGCGGCGCGAAGAAGAAGGGAGGCTGAGGACGACAAGAGCCGGCCGCCGTCACCGCTCCGCCTCGCCCTTCGGGCTCGGCTCCGCGTTGACGGCCTTACGGCACATCGGGCACAATCAGACCAACCGAACAACTGGCATGGGGTGGGGCCAGTTCAGGTGTCGAACCCGGGGCCACTGCAAGTGGCGACACTCACCGCCGCGGTAGACCGTGTGGATCCAACCTCTGGGCATCGGCGCGTCTTAGATCCGTTCCAGCCGACCCTTGCGGTTGCACCGGAACCCGGCTTGCCTGTACGCCTTCGCATAGCCGCGCTTGTGTGAGCAGTACTCGCCCGCGCCGAGACATTTCACGCCACCTGGCGTCCGTGCCGTGACGTCGCCGTGTTCCCTCGCCGCTGCTGAGCACGCCTTCGAGGCGCTGGCGACCGGCTCATTCCCCGCCGCGCCGCCGGTGAAGCCGAATGCCGCGAGTGCCGCGCCGGCGAGCAGAGACACCAGGTGTTTTCTCACCGTGACCTCTCTCGGCAAGATGGACATGGACGCGCAGGCTACACGGTCAGTTCTTCAGCTAGCAATGGCGAGAACCGGAGGGTTCGAACCGACGGGCCGCTCACCCGCAGCCGGAGAAACGCCGGTCGAGCTGCATTCCCTCGCCGAAGCCGCCGTGCCTGAACCTGAACCGCGCGATCGTGAACACTCGGTGTCCGCAGACCGCGCTCGGCGCGCTCAGTCGCACCCTGGCGGCAACGGGTCCGACCATGTTGGCTAGCGCCTTGCCCTTGCCGACAGCGAGCCCCGCGCCCCAGTGGAGCCAGTGGATGCGGCGCATCTCCAGCAGGAAGGCGTAGGCAGCCGGCTGCCCGCGCTCGTGGAAGTTGCAGGCGTGCGGCCGCTTCGCGTAAAAGCCGACCGGGCTCTCCACGGGGCTCGAAGGGGCGATGCAGATCACCTGCGGCTCGGTCGTGGAGCCATCTGCCGCGACAGTCGGCGCAGCGAACGCCGCGAGTGAGATCAGTGCTGCGGCCGGGATGTAGGAAGCGCGCATCCACGTCGATCCTAGCCCGACGGCAAAGGACTCGTTGATTGCATGCCTGCCCGAGGGGAAGGGGGAGTTCTGCCGCTTCGTCGCTCTTTTCGCCATGGCCCTTCGTCCGCCCGCCGACTTCGCGCCCGCGGCGCGCGAGCGCGACCCGCCGAGCGAGGCCGAGCTGCTCGCGCTCTGGGAGCGCACTGAGACCGCTCGCGCCGAGCGCGAGCGCGCCGCCCGCTGGCGCCGCGCCCAGGAGCTGCTGCGCCGCGATTCCGATGGCAACCTGAGTCCCGCGCCCGGCGAGCGGGCCGGGAAAGAAGCGGAGGCCGCAGCCTGCGGCCCGCGCTCCCGCGCCGCCCTGCGCCCGCTCCCGGCCGAGGGCCGCGTCATCGCCGCCGGGATCGACACCTGGTCGCCCTGCTGGTACGTCGAACCCGGCTCGCCGCCGGCGCGTGCGATCTCCGCGCTCGCGACCCATCAGTCCGGCCGTGCCTATCTGCTCCCCACGCCGGTCGGCGCCCACCGTGTCGGCTGGTTCCCCGACCCACGACTCGTCTTCGCTGAGGGCCGCCCCGGCGGGGAAGAGCTGCTCGGTGCCGCCGGCATCGCCGCTGCGCTGGACCGCCTCTGCGCATCCCTCGCCGACCTCGGCGTCCCGCTCTTGCCGCGCCGCTGCGCCGGCCTGCGCCGCCTCGACGTCGCCGCCGACCTGCGCACCGACTCCGCCGTCGAGGGCCTCGCTCTGCTCGAGTGCATCGCCGCCGCCTCCTTCGGCGCCGGCAAGCTCGCCGCCTACCGCGCCGAGCGCCGGGTCGAGAGCGTCCTAATAAAGAGCCGCGCCGGCCGCACCCTTGCTCGCGTCTATGACAAGGGCACCCAGCGCTCGGCGCTGCCCGACGGGCGCTGGTTGCGCTTCGAGGCCCAGTGGCGCTTCTCCCGCGCCGAGCGCCCCGTTCCCGAGCGGCTCGACACGGCCGAGCTGCGCGCCCGCTTCGCCCGTCGCTTCAAGCCTCTCTGGCAGGCGACGGGCGGCCTGCGCCTCGCCGCCCCGACCCTGCTCGCCGAGCGCATCGGCGCGGCCGTCGCCGACGGCCGCCTGGCGCCCTCGCGCGCCCGCACGCTCGCCGGCTTTCTGCTGCTCGGCGCCAGCGGCGTTCCCCAGGGCGCCCGTCGCACCACCTCCGAGCTCGAGCGCGAGTGTCGCGAACTCGGGCTCACCGCCTCGCTCCTCGCCGACGGCGACCGCCGCGTCGACGTCGCCACCGTCCTCGACGAGTGCATGGCCCCGGAAGCATGGGCGAAGGAGCGGCCTTGAGTCCATCGCCCGAATCTCAACGAATGATCGAGACGACTCTTTCGCAACCATACCCACCGAGGTTTGTTGTACCCGCACATACATAGAAGCGCCAGTCGCGATTCTCACCGTAGGGGGGTATCGATTCGCCCCGCTCGTCCGTCAGGTGGGTGAGGGGCCGAAAGGTTCGGCCCGCCGCCCGCGACAGGGCACCACCACAGAACACAAGGAGAGCGGTATGCATTTCCGACCGAGCCAGCCGGTCAACCGACCGGTGCTGATAGCCCTATGCCTTTTCGCGATCGCCTTCGCGCTCGCGATCTTCACTGCCGCGAATGCCAACGCCGCCTTCTATGACGTGGTGTTCTGCGCCGGAGGAAATGGTGCCGGCGACCCGGTCCCCGGGGCGCGCCCCGCCTTCTTTGACTGGGGCACCAACTGCGGCGAACCGCCGTCCTACCCATCGGACGGGGACCACTACCTGCGCCTCAACGAGAACGCGGGCGGAACCGCCGGCCAAAACGACGAAGTCAGCCTGTCCTGGTATGCCCCGTCGGGCACCTCGATCGTCGCCGGGGGCGGCTATACCCGCGAGCCCAATGCCTTCAACGACGGCTGGCGCGCTCGCTTTTGGGGCGAAGACTGGTGGGGCGGCGCCCACAACATCATGTTGCAGGGCACCGGAATCGAGGGGAACGACGGGATCACCAAGAACACGACCTCGATCTTCGCCTCCCATCTTTGGCCCTTCGGCGGCTGGGATGACTACAAGCGCTTCGTCTTCGGCCTGTGGTGCGTGCGCCCGGCCGGTTGTGACCGCGCCAACTTCAACGCTGTCGATGCGAACACGATCACTCTCGTCGCCAACGACAGCCAGAACCCGCAGGTTTCCTTCGTTGATGCGGCGATCATCCGCGGCGAGTGGGTGCGCGGTTACAACCCGCTCTCCTGGTTTGAATCAGACCAGGGCTCGGGCCTGCGCTTCTCGCGCCTCGGCACCGACAGCAGCGTGTTCGGCGACGGCACGATCGACTATCAGGCCAACGGCGGCTGTCGGATCGGCTACCGCGACGGGGGGCGTGAGTTCGGCAAGTCCTTGCAGCCCTGCACTCTCGGCCCCTATCAGCGCTGGTATGGCCTCGAAACCAAGAACCTTTCCGACGGTCAGCACACGCTGGCGATCTGTCTTCAGGACTACGGCCAGTACAAGGCCGGCACGGATACGTGTGACCGCCGCACGATTCACACCGACAACACCGCGCCGGGCAAGCCGGCGGCGCTCGCGATCCGCAGCTCCAATCCGGCCCGCTATCTCGACCACTTCGGCGCCACCTTCTCGCTGCCGCCAGACCCCGGCAGCCCGATCGCCAAGGTCCACTACCGGATCCTGAACGCGGCGAACGAAGTCGTCGTCTCCGAAAAGACCGTCTCGGCGACCAACCCGACCGAAGTCGCGAACATCGAAGGGCCGGCCGAAGCGCGCGCCTACCACCTCCAGCTATGGCTCGAGGACTCGGTCGGCTTCGTCGGCCAGCCCGCGGAAGTCGCGATCCCCCACGACACGACGCCGCCGGCCGCTCCCCAGGAACTACGGGTCGCCGGCTCGGGAACCCACTGGCTCGACAAGCTCAACCTGCGCTGGCGCAACATCGTCGACGCCGGCTCCCCGATCGACGTCGCCGGTTACCAGCTGATCGACGCCTCCGGCAATGCAATGGGAGGCGCCCACACCCTCAGCGCCGACAACCCGGAGGCGATCGACGGCATCGACGCACCCGCGCAGCGCTGCGCCTGCTCGGTGCGCGTGTGGCTGCGGGACGGCGAGGACAACGTCGGTGCCCCGTCGACCATCCGGCTGCCGATCGACACGACGCCGCCGGCAGCGCCGCAGGGTCTGCAGGTCGCCGCCCCCGACACGTCGCGCTCGAGCGACGGCTTCGACCTGCACTGGAGCAACCTCGGCGACGACGGCTCGCCGATCGACGCGGCCCACTACGAGGTGCTCGACGGCTCGGGACATGTCGTCGTGCCCGAGCAGAGCGAGCGCCGCAGTGACGTCACGACGATCGCCGACATCCAGGTTCCCGATGGTGCCGGCAGCTACACCCTGAAGCTGTGGCTCTCTGACGAAGAGGGCAACAGGGGCGCCCCCGCGAGCGTCCCGCTCTCTTATGAATGCGGCCGCTCGCCGGTCGGCGGCGGGGCGACCTTGACGGCGTTGCCCTCGGCCGACACGGTCTCCGAAGGCCAAGATGTGGCCCTCGTCGGCGCCCTGCGCGAGAGCTCGGGCGCTCCGACGGCGGGCGCCTCGCTCTGCGTCTTCGAGCAGGTCGAAGGCGACCCGCACCGGCGCTATCTCGGCCTCGCCTACACCGACGCGGCCGGGCGCTACCGCTTCGCGGTCTCGCCCGGCCCAAACCGCACGCTCAGGGCCGTCTACCGCCCTGGCAACCGCCGCCTGGTCGCTCAGGCGAACACGAAGACGCAGGTCCATCCGACTCTGCGCGCCCGCAAGTCGGTGATCCACAACGGCCAAGTGGCCCACCTCGAAGGCCGGATCCCCGGCCCGCGCAACGACGACGTGGTGATCGTCCTCCAGGTCCGCCAGGGCAAGGGCTGGCTCGCCTTCCGCCGCTACCGCACCCGCGGCGGCGGTCACTACGAAGCCGCCTACCCATTCCATCGCACCACCCGGCCGACCACCTACGAATTCCGCGCCCAGGTGCGCGAATCGGGTGGCTACCCCTACCTCGAGGGTGACTCGGACCCGATCGCGCTCAAGGTGCTGCCGAAGGCCAAGCGGCGGCGCTGCCCCAAGGGGCAGCACCTCGTTAGGCGCCACGGCAAGGCCCGCTGCGCTCTGCCGCGCGTGGGCGCGACCAAGCGCTGCGCCCGCGCCCGCCGCGCGCTTCACCGCCGCCCGACGGCGAGGGGCCTGCGCCTCCGCGCCCACCGGCTCTGCGCTCAGGCGCACCGACGGCGCCACGCGCGGCATGGTCGCCACCCGCACGGGAGGGCTGGCTGATGCGGACGGCCGGCGTCGACCTCTCGGCGTCCGAGAAAGGCACCGCCGCCGCGACGATCGAGTGGGGGGGAGGCTCCGAGGACCGAGCGAGGGTGGCTATGCCCTCGCTCGGCCTCGCCGACGCCGAGCTGATCGAGCTGCTCGCCGAGGCGGAGTGGACGGCGATCGACGCGCCCTTCAGCTGGCCCGAGCCGATGGTCGCAGCCGTCCACGCCTACGCGACGGAAGGACGCTGGCCGGCGCCCGACAAACAGCGCTTCCGCTTGCGTCGAACCGACTTGTACGTCCACGACCGCGTTCTCGACCAGACCGGGCACAAGCTCTGGCCGCTCAGCCCTTCGACCGACCGCATCTCGCTCGCCGTCTGGCGACTCGCCGGCTTGCGCGAGATGGCCTACGAGCGCTCCGGAATCCGCTTCGACCGCGCCGGCGCAGACCGCGTCCTCGAGGCTTACCCCGCGGCGGCACTGCTGCTCTGGGACCTGCCCCGTGCGGGCTACAAGTCAGACTCCGACGCCCGCGAGGACCTGCTCGCGGCATTCGAATCCGCCGCGCCTTGGCTCCTTTGGGAAGAGGGCGCGCGCGAGGCCTGCATCGAGAGCGACGACGCCCTCGATGCCGTGCTCTGCGCCCTGATCGCCCGAGCCGCCGCGCTCGGTCTGACCGAGGAACCGTCCCCCGCCGACCGCGAGCTCGCTCGGGTCGAGGGCTGGATCCACCTGCCGCGCAAGGACAGCCTGGGTCAGCTGATCGCCGATCAGCGCACCTGACCGATCCTCACGATGTCCGCCTGCTTCGCCGCTCGTTTCCCGCCCACATATGGGGCCAGCGCGGCGAACACCAAGTCGGGCATCAAGTCTGCGAGCTCGGCAGTTCGGCCCTTGTTGACCTCGCTGGCGATCATCTCCGCAGTCGCGCTCGCCGTCATCCGCGTCACCTCGTCCGTCTCGCCGCCTCCGATCAGCTGCGCGAAGCTGAGCAGCGCCTGCTCGTAGCGCTGCTCGCCTCCCGACCCGGCAGCCCTAACCTCGATCGTCGCGAGCCGCGCCGCCTGTGGGTCCCCGGCGAGCGACTCGACCAGCGCCCGCAGCCCGGCCACCGCCCGCTCCGTACAGGTCCCGATGCCGTCCACAGTCCGCTCGACCTGCTCCAGGGCCGGGTCGACCACCGCCCCGAAAGCGGCCAGCAAGCATTCCTCCTTGCTGCGGAAGTGCGCATAGAAGACCGGCCTCGAGACTTCGGCGCGCTTTCCGATCTCCGCGACGTGCGCGTTCTCGTACCCGTTCGTCCCGGTCAGCTCGATCATCGCCGCCACGATGCGCTCGCGTTGATCCTTCCTCGCCTGCGTGAGGCGCCTCGCCCGGCCGCTTCTCGACACCGTCTCAACCGGCTCCGGCACTTCGTCGGTTGGCTCCGTCGTTTGCGCCGAGCCCTCGACCACCGCAGCGAGCCGTGGCCACGACCCGATGGGGATCAGCTCGCCGACCAGCTCCGATAGCTGCTCGTCGTTCTCGAGACGCAGCGCCAGCACGCTTGCCAACGCCGCAGCCGCCATCCAGACCGTGCTTCCCACGCGCGGTGGGTCCTCGAGGCTCCGTCCGGCGGCGAGCAGGCCCGCGAAACGTCCCAGCCAACGCTGTTGCGCCTCGCGACACCTGTCGTCGCCGGCCCGGATCTCCACCAGCAGCACGCGCGCCACCTCGGGATGGGCTTCGAGCAGCCCCAACAGCTCGCGCAGCCCTCCCTCCAGGCGGCCGGCGAAGTCGCCTCCTCTCCGGGCCGCCGCGGCCTCGACCCGGGCCAGCGTCGTGGCCGCGCAGCGCTCGAAGGCTTCCTGCAGGCAGGCCTCCCTTGAGTCGTAGAGCTTGTAGTAGGTCCCCTGCCCGACCCCGGCGCGTCTCGCCGCCTGCTGGATCGTCGCCGCCTCCAGGCCCCGTTCGGCCGCCAGCCGCGCGGTCGCCTCGCAGAGCCTCGCCCGCTGCTCCGCCTCGCGGCGCAGCCGTTCCGCGCGGCGCTCCGACTCGGCCTGCGCCGGATCGGCCTCGAGGTAGTCGGCAGGATCGAAAAACACGGGCGTCCGTCCAAGGCTACTGTGGCGGCGGCGGCGCCGTCTCGCCTGGGCGCGCAGGACTCGCATCCTGGCACGCGAGCGTGCTCTTGCTCGCCCATGCACACCCAGGCGCGACCTACCGGATCTCCCGGCCCCGCCTCCAAGGCAGCCGCGGCTCATCGTCATCGCGAACCGGACGCGGAACAGCTCGCCACCCTGCGAGTGCTCTCCGAGCAGGTCGCGATCCCCCTCGACCAGCTTTCCCGCTTCATGGGCTGCGCCCGTTCGGAGGTGGAGGAGGTGGTCGAGAGGTTGCAGGCGACGGGCTGCATCGCCCAGCGTCGCTTTCTTGGTGGCGAAGCGGCCTGGGTCTGGCCCACGCGCCGCGGCGCTCGTCTCTCCGGCACCGGGTTCGCCTTCCAGGCTCCGGCGGTGCGTTGGCTGACCCACCGCCGCGCGGTCAATGAGGTGCGCCTGTATCTGCGCCGCCGGGAGCCCGAGGGGCGTTGGATCTGCGAGCGTGAGGTGGAACGTCGGCTCGACCCACAGACGCCGAAACCCGACGCCGTGTTCGAGGTCGGCGGCGAGCGCCACGCGATCGAGGTGGAGCTCAGCCGCAAACCCACGCCTGCCCTGCGGACGGTGATCGCCTCCCACAGTCGCCGCTATGACGCGGTCGTCTATTTCTGCAGTCCGCAGAGCCGCGGTCTACTCGACCGCACCCGCGAGCGCGAGAGCTGGCCGAAGCTGCTCGTCCGCAACGTTCCGGACCTCGGCGAGATCCTGGCGACCCGCAGCAAGGGTTTCGGCGTGCCGTTACGCGAGGGTCGCCGGCCCACTCACGTTCGCTGGGCCCGGCGGCGCAAGCTGCCACGGCAGCCGGCCGAGTGGGAGCGCGACCTGCTGGCCCTGATCTGCGAGCAGGGTGCGCTCCCACTCGATCAGTTGGCGCGCTTCGTCTGCTCTGATTCGGATCGCGCGGCGCTCCTGGCCAACCACCTCTGCGATGCCAAGTACGCCAGGCGAGCCCCGCTCCTCGCCGGAGAGCCCGAGTGGATCTGGCTGACCGAGGGCGGTACCCGGCTCTCTCGAGCGGGCTTCAAGTCCTATCTGCCGGCGCCGGGTGCGCTGGCGCGACTGCGCGCGATCAACGAGGTTCGCCTGCGAATCGAAGGCAGCGCCCCGCAGGCGCACTGGGTCGGCTGGCGCACGCTGCGGCGCGAGCTGCGCGGCGCCGGGCAGATCCCCAATGCAGTGGTGGAGATCGGCGGCGAGCGCCACGCGATCGAGGTGGAGCTGACTCGCCGCAAGACAAAAGAGGAGGCCGCCCGGATGGTCGACCACCGTTGCGCGAACTACGACGCCGTGATCTGCTTCTGCACCGCGAAGGCGCGGCGCTACTTCGAGCGGCTCGCGTCCGAGAACCACTGGCCCAAGCTCCTGATCCGCGAGCTGCCGTTGCTCGGTGCCGAGCCGAGGATGTCCTCGCGGACGCGCTGGAGCCACTGCACGGGTGAACTCGCGGCCGTTGCGCAAGCTCTCGAAGCTGGTCATCCTGGCCGCTCTGCATCGCCGGGCCCGCGCAAGCTCTTCTGGCAGCCGGCGGATGACCCGCAGCGCTCGGAGGTCGACGACCGCCTGTGGGCCGACATCGCATCGCTGATTCCCGCCGACCTCGATCCGGATGACAGCTGGGGAGGACGGCGGATGCCGGACCGCACCGCCCTCAGCGGCATCGTCTACGTTGCCCGTCACCGCGTTGCCTGGGACAAGCTGCCTCACGAGCTCGGCTATGGCTCGGGGATCACCTGTTGGGAACGCCTCCGTCGCTGGGAACGGGCCGGGGTCTGGGCGCCGATGCGCCGGCTGCTCGCGACCAGGCTCGACGATGGCAAGCGGATCGACTGGGAGCGCCTGGCGCCCCAGCAACCCTCCGACGGGCGGGGGTGGTATCAGGGGGAAGCCTCAACCTGAGGTCGAGTCTTCTAAGCAGACAATCCGTCGCTGATATCGGCACACACCGCCCCCACGCCCCGCACCTCGGCACCTGGCGCCTGCCCCGCAACACCGACCACCCTTCGCCCACCCGAAATCCGCCCTCCCCGGACGCCCTCCGGCCGCTCCCCCGACCACCGCTCAAACAACCTTGTCCAGAAACGCCGGTGTCTGGTTTGCTTCTAAAAAGTGCGGATTTGCAGGTAAACCACACCCTCCCTTGACATCCAGACAGTCATGTGTCTTACTAACGCACGGATCGAGAAACGCGGTTGTATGCCCGCCACCACCGATCCGCAGCATTGCCCTCAGGACGGGCAGGGAAGCACCAACGGGAAAACAGAGCACCGGGGCCGCCAAGGGAAGGCGGCTGGCAGAGGGGCTCGAGGGACAAGGAGAGAGCTACGTGAGACGCCACGCGAAGGCAGCGACCGCGGGATCGACCAAGCGCCAGGCCAAGAGCCTCGGCCGCTTCTTCCGTGGAGCCGACGCCACCCGTGGGTCCTCGCCTGATTCCAAAGGGAGTGGTGCGCCCTCGGTGCGGATCCGCCTTGCCCTCCTGGGTTCTACCGTGGCATTGCTCGCCCTTCTCCTTGCCGCCCCCGTTCAGGCGGCGCCGGTGACGATCGCCGAAGAAGGTCCGGGCGCCGGGCAGGTCTACGAACCGCTAGGCGTCGCCGTCGACCAATCCAGCGGCGACCTCTACGTCGCCGATCGCGGCAATGTGCGCGTCGACAAGTTCGACTCCGCGGGGAACTTCCTCCTCGCCTGGGGCAAAGGCGTCGCCGACAACGTCACGGAAGAGTTGCAGACCTGTGGCCCTGAGGCGACCCCCCCAACTGTTGGCTGCTTTCGTCCTCAATTCAGCGTAACTCAAAGGATCTTTCCTCAGTCAGTCGCAGTTGATCAGTCAAGCGGCGATGTCTACTACAGCGATGACATCCACCATAGTGTGAGCAAGTTCACCCCCTCCGGCCAGTTCATCTACAGCGTCGGTCGCAACGTCAACACGACCGAGAAAGCCAATCCGAGCGCCACCCAGGCGGAAAAAAACATCTGCACCGCCGCCAGCGGCGACACCTGCGGTAACGCCGAATCGGGCGTCGGGCAGGACGAGTTCTCCGCCGTGGAAAAGCCGATAGCGGTTGACGCCGCCGGCTTGGTCTGGGTCGGGGACACCAACCGGGTGGTCCAGCTCGACTCCTCCGGCGGCTTCGTCTCCGAAGCGCCGATTCCGGGCGGCGGCGAAACCACTGCCCTTGCCATCGACCCCGTGAGCGGCGACTTCTACGCGATCAGCGCCTCGCTCGTCGGCGTCCGCCGCTACACCCCTTCGGGCAGCCCGGTCAACACGCTGACGCTCACCGACACCCTGGACGCCGGCGAGCAACCGCAAGCCCTCGGCGTCGACGGGTCGGGGAACGTCTACGTGAGCGACTGCGGCCCCGTCTCGGCGAACCATTGCGCCAAGCTCTGGTCCCTCAAGGTCTTCGACCCAGCCGGCGAACAGGTGAGCCAGTTCGGCGCGCGCCAGGTGAGCACCAGCGAATCCGGCAGCGGAGGCCCCCGTGGCAACGCTCTCGCCGTCGACGAGTCGAGCGGAGCCCCCTACGTGGCGAACCGGAAGGACGTCAAGCGCTTCACCCTGCCCGAGCCAGGACCGCTGCCCGAAAACCCGCACGCCACCGACATCCTGCGGACCTCCGCCACTTTGGCCGCCGACCTCAACCCGGAGGGCCACGAAACCACCTACCACTTCGAGTACGGCAGCAGCGAAAGCTACGGCTCCTCGACCCCGGTGGAAACGCTGCCCGGCAGCGAATTCGACGAAGAAGAAGTCACGGCGCCGATCGAAAACCTGCTGCCCGGAACGACCTACCACTTCCGCCTCGTCGCGACCAACCACTGCAACGACGCCCAGCCGAGCGAAGAATGCACGGTGGCCGGCGAAGACTCGACCTTCACGACGCTGCCCGTGGCCACCTTCGACTCCCAGTGGGCCACCGACGTCTCCGCGACCGCGGCGCTGCTGAACGCCGAACTGGGCCCGCTCGGCACGCCGGGCTCCTGGTGGATCGAATACGGGACGACCGAAGGCTACGGCCAGCTGACTCCCCAGGGCAGCCTCCCGGCGAGCTCCGGGGACGTCGTCGTGCAGGCGCCCATCGGCGGTCTCCTTCCCGGCACGATCTACCACTACCGCTTCGCCGTCGAGAACTCGTTCGGCACGATCGAGGGACCGGACGGCACCTTCACGACCCAGCTCAGCGGCCTCGGCTTCGAGCTGACCGACAACCGCGCCTGGGAGATGGTTTCCCCACAGTCGAAGTTCGCCGGCAACATCCGCATCGGCGACCAGTCCACGTTGCAGGCCGCGGCCGACGGCAACGGCGTCGCCTACCCCAGCATCGGCTCGCTCGAAGCAGGGCCCGACGGCAATCGGTCCCCGGAGGAAGCGACCAGCCTCGCCCGGCGCGGAGCGGGTGGCTGGGCCTCCAAGGACATCACCCCCCCGCACACCAAAGCGACCAGGCTGGACGGCAGCAGCGAGTACCGGCTCTTCACCCCCGACCTGGCGGGGGCGCTGCTGGAGCCCTACGACAGCACGCCGCTGTCCCCGCAGGCCTCAGAACGGACGATCTACCTGCGCGATAACACCGAACCCGCCACATACACCCCGCTGGTCACCGGCAAGGAAGGCTTCGCCAACGTGCCACCGGGCACGGTCTTCGGCGCGGAAATCAGCGGAGCAGCGCCACTGAAGACTCTGGGGGCCAATCCCGATCTCACCCATGTCGCCTTCGTCTCCCATCAGGCGGGCCTCACCCCCGGCGCCCCTACCAACGCCCTCTACATCTGGAGCGGCGGGCAGCTGCAGCTGATCGGCCGGCTGCCGGCAGGCGAAGGGGGCGGGATTCCCCCCGTTGCGCTACTCGGCTCTGGGTCTGGCTCGGTGCGCCACGCGGTCTCCGAGGATGGCTCACGGGTCTTTTGGAGCGTGGGCGAAGCAAACCCCTCGCTCGCCCTCTACGCGCGGGACACGGAGGCCGAAGAGAGCGTGCGACTCGATGTCGCCCAGCTCGGCGCAAGCGGCACCGGTGGAGTAAGCCCCAGCTTCCAGGGCGCCAGCGCCGACGGCTCGGTCGTCTTCTTCACCGACTCCCAGCAGCTGACGACGGATGCGAGCCCAGAAGGCCGCGACCTCTACCGCTGCGTGGTCTCCTTCGCCGCAGCGACCCCGGGCTGCTCGAGCCTGACCGACCTGAGCGCGCCCTTGGCGGGCTCAGGGGAAAGCGCCCGGGTCCACGACATGGTCTCGGCGATCGGTGAGGACGGCACGCACGTCTACTTCGTCGCCGACGGCGCGCTCGACACGGTGGCGAACGAGGCCGGCGAAAGCGCCACTTCAGGAGAGCCGAACCTCTACCTCTGGCAGCAGGGCGAGGGCGTGCGCTTCATCGCGACGCTCTCTGATGAAGATCACCCCGACTGGGGCGCAAAAGGCAGCCTTTTGTCATACGTCTCGCGGCTCAGCGCCGCCGCATCGCCGAGCGGGCGCTGGTTCACCTTCATGTCGGAGCGCAGCCTGAGCGGCTACGACAACCGCGAAGCGATCAGCGGCGAACCGGTCAAGGAGATCTTCCGCTACGACGCCCTCGCCGACCGGGTGCAGTGCATCTCCTGCAACCCCACCGGCGCCAGCCCCGCCGCCCAGAAGCGTCCCGACGGCAATAACGGCATCTCGGCCGATCCACGCAACCTCTGGCGAGGACAGCGGGTCGCCGCCAACCTGCCCGAGGCGCTGGCGGGAGAAGGAGGCCAGGAGGGCGGATCCTTCTACCGCCCCCGCGCCGTCTTCGACAGCGGCCGCGTCTTCTTCAACTCCTTCGACTCCCTGGTCCCGGCCGACTCCAACGGCCAGTGGGACGTCTATGAGTACGAGCCGAACGGGGTGGGTGACTGCACTGCATCATCGGGCGGAGCATCGACCTCCCGCTCGGTCGGAGGCTGCGTATCGTTGATCTCCTCGGGCACCGGGGAAGAAGAAGCGGCTTTCCTCGACGCGAGCGCGACGGGTGACGATGCCTTCTTCATCACCCCGGCCCAGCTCTCGGTCACCGACGAAGACCAAGAGGTCGACGTCTATGACGCCAGGGTCAACGGAGTCCCCGCGACCCTGCCGGCAAACGACGAGTGCCTCGGCGAAGCCTGCCAGCCTCCGGCCAGCGCGCCCAACGAGCAGACCCCGGCGAGCGCCACCTTCAAGGGCCAGGGCAATCTCCGCTTCCGGCCCGACTGCGGCGCGATCGCCCGGCGCACCGGCAAGCTCTCCCACCGCGCTCGGCGCCTGCGCGGCCACGCCAAGCACACCCACAGCCCCAAGGCGACCAAGCGCATGCGCCGCAAGGCAAAGCGCCTCGCCCACCGCGCCCAAGCGCTCGGCAAGCAGGCAAAGCGCTGTAGGCGCGCCAACCGGAGGGCGAACCGATGAGCGCCCCGCGCAGAGACGACCGCACCGCACCTGCCGCGACCAAGGAGAACCACCCGATGCCAAAGCGCCTCGCAAGCCTCATCGCCATCCTCGCCACCGCGACCATGCTGTTGGCCCTGCTCCCGGTCGCCTCGGCCTCCGCCGAATCGCCCTGGTGGCAGGTCCTGACCGGCAGCCGGCCCTCCAACATGTGGGAACCCCAAGACGCCTCTGAGGTGCAGGAAATCAAGCCGACCGAAACGTTCGAAGGCTTCTTCGTCGCCAAGGTCGAAGTCGGTGGTGAAGTGGTCGGCTGCATCGGCACCGGCCTGCTCTTTGGCTTCCTGCCGGCCGAAGAAGCCTGCGCGCTGTTCGCCGGATTCCCCGGCGCCGAAACCGCGGCCCAGCTCGAACCGACGCTCGAAGCTGCCTACGGCGGCACGGTCGAAGTCAGCGGCGGCCCACTCGGCAGCGCCCCCCTTGAAGTGAAGACCCCCGGCAGATGGGTGGAACCGTTGAAGCTCTCGCCGGTACTTTTCGAAGGAATCGAACTCGGCAAAGCCAGCGCCAAGGTCACCTCCAAAGACAGCGGCCACCTCGTGTCCACGGTCACCAACCTCGGTGACGCCCCGGTCGATGCGACCGGTACCCCGGTCACCATCACCGACAAGCTGCCCGAGGGAGTGACCGCCTGGGGCGTCAAAGCCTTCGCCGGCGCTCAGGGCAACGCGGGCCCGGTCGATTGCTCGATCGAAGCCCCCGATGAAGTCTCCTGCACGTTCGAAGACGAGCTTCCCCCCTTCGAAGCGATCGAAGTCGAAATCTTCTCCGTCCTGACCGGCTCCCCACCCGACGCCGCGGCTCCTGGCGCGGCCCCGGGCGAAGTGTCGGTCTCAGGCGGCAACGCACCCAGCGCAACCGCCTCCCAGCCGGTCAAGGCCAGCCCCGACCCGGTTCCTTTCGGGCTCGAGCGCTTCTCTGCCCAATCCGAAGAAGAGGGTGGGGAGCCGACCCGCCAGGCGGGTGCCCACCCCTTCCAGTTCACCGCCACGGTGCAGCTGAACTCCGGGCGACTCGGCGTCGACAACTTCGGTGGGCGGGGTGGGGTCGAACAGCCGGCCCTACCGCGCAACCTCGACCTGCCCCTGCCCGCCGGCCTGATCGGCAACGCCACCGCGGTGGCCCAGTGCGACATGGCGACCTTCCTCGGCGGCCCCGCCGAAGGAGACCTCGCCAACGAATGCCCCGACAACAGTGCCATCGGGATCGCCTCGGTGACGATCGTCGCCCCGGGCACCGTGGAGTTCGTGCGCCTGGCGGTGCCGGTCTTCAACCTGCCCCCCGCCCACGGCGAGCCGGCCCGCTTTGGTTTCGTCGCGATCGGCAACGCGGTCGTGATCGACACCGCCCTGGATCCAGACAACGAATACAAGGTCATCTCCAGCATCCACAACATCACCCAGCTCGCCCAGTTCCTCTCGGGCACGCTGAGCCTCTGGGGCACTCCGGGGGACCCGCGCCACGATGGCTCGCGCGGCTGGGGCTGCGCCTTCCACGTCGAAGACCGGGGTCCCTGCGAGCGTCCCAACGACCTCGCCGAAACGGCCTTCCTGCGCCAGCCGGTCTCCTGCGCGAGCCCGCTCGGGTTCGCGATCGGGGTCGAACCCTGGAACGCCCCATTGGGCGCGATCGTCGATCGAGCCTCATCGAGCTCGGCGCCGCCGGTGGGCTGCAACAAAGTCCCCTTCGACCCGAAGATCTCCGCGGGCCCGACCTCCAAGGCAGCCGAGAACCCAAGCGGCCTGCACTTCGAGCTGACGATGCCCAACTCCAACCTGCTGAACAAGGACGGGATCGCCGAAGGGCAGCCCAAGCGGGTCGAAGTGACCCTGCCCGAAGGGATGACGGTCAACCCCTCAGCAGCAGAAGGCCTCGCCACCTGCTCACCGGCTGAGTATGCAAGGGAGAAGTTCAACTCCAGAGCAGGCGAAGGCTGCCCGGAAGCCTCCAAGGTCGGCAACGTGCAGGTAAAGACCCCGCTGATCGATGAAACCGTAAACGGCGCCCTCTACATGGCCACCCCCTACGAGAACCCCTACAACTCCCTCTTTGCCCTCTACATCCTCGCCAAGGCCCCGGCCAGCGGCATCCTGATCAAGCTGCCCGTCGAGGTCAGCCCCGACCCCAACACCGGTCGCCTCGTGGCGACGGTCAAAGACGCCCCGCAGGTGCCCTTCTCGAGCTTTGAAATGAACTTCCGCGAAGGCGCCCGCTCACTGCTCATCACCCCACCGGCCTGCGGCACCTACGCGACCACGGCCCGCTTCACGCCGTGGTCTGCCCAAGACCCAGACAACCCCGCGCCCAACGAAGTCATCACCCGCACGAGTGAGTTCAAGATCGAACGCGGCGTGGACGGAGGCGCCTGCCCACCGGGAGGCATCCCGCCCTTCAACCCCGACTTCGAAGCCGGCTCGATCAACAACAACGCCGGCTCCTTCAGTCCCTTCGACATGCGCATCACCCGCAAAGACGGCGAACAGGACATGACCAAGTTCTCGGCGATCCTGCCCCCCGGCGTGCTCGGCTCCCTGGCGGGGATCGACAAATGCCCCGACTCCGCGATCGCCAAGGCGAAGTCAAGGAGCGGGCAAAACGGTGGCCACGAAGAGCTCGCCGACCCATCCTGTCCGGCCAACTCGCTGATCGGCCACACCGTGGCCGGGGCAGGGGTCGGCAACTCGCTGACTTACGTCAAGGGCTCTGTCTACCTCGGCGGCCCCTACCACGGCGACCCGCTCTCGGTGATCGCGATCACCCCCGGAGTCGCAGGGCCCTTTGACGCCGGCACGATCGTCGTCCAGGAGGCATTGAACCTCAACCCCAAGACCGCAGAAGTCGAAGTCGACGGCTCGGCATCGGACCCGATCCCCCACATCATCAAGGGGATCGTCTTGAAGCTCAGGGACCTGAGGGTCCACGTCGACCGAGAGAACTTCATCCTCAACCCGACCAGCTGCGCGGAATCGAGCGTCAAATCGGTCCTCTTCGGCTCCTACCTGGACGTGCTCAGCCCAGCCGACGATAGGCCCGCCGACCTCTCGACCCGCTTCCAGGCGGCCAACTGCGCCAACCTGGGCTTCAAGCCGAAGCTGAACCTGAACCTCAAGGGCGGCACCAGGCGAGGCGGCCACCCGGGCCTCAAGGCCGTCTACACGCCCAAGGCCCATGACGCCAACATCAAAGGCCTCGCGGTCAGGCTGCCCCGCTCTGCCTTCCTCGATCAGGCCCACATCAAGACGATCTGCACCAGGGTGCAGTTCGCCGCAGACAACTGCCCCAAAAACGCCCAGTACGGCTACATCAGGGCCTGGACCCCATTGCTGGACGAACCGCTCAAGGGCCCCGTCTGGCTGCGCTCCTCAAACCACAAGCTGCCCGACATGGTCTTTGACCTGCACGGCCTCGTCGACATCGAGGTCGCGGTGCGCATCGACTCCGCCAGGGGCGGGATCAGGGCGACGCTTGAAAACTCCCCAGACGCCCCGCTCTCCAGAGTCGTGCTCAACATGCGAGGCGGCAAGAAGAGCCTGATCATCAACAGCAGAAACCTCTGCTTCAAGGCGGGGCGCAACCGCGCCAACGTGCTCGCCACAGGGCAGAACGGCAAGCAGAGCTCCTCCAAGCCGCTGATGCGGGCCGTGAACTGTGCGAAGAAGCGCAAGCACAAGCGCCATCACCGGCGCGCCAGGGTGGCGCGCAGCAGCGCGCTTCGCTGACAACCCCGGATCTGGATTCCCGCTGTAGAGACGGCCCGGAGTTTCCGGGCCGTCTCTACGTAGTGCGGTCCATTCCTGCGGACGCCCCGAGCTGGCTTCGAGCCTGCCGGCCTACAATCGCGACGATGAGTCATCCTCCCATCCGCGAACCGCCGACCAAGGCGATGACGGCCGGGGAATCGCTCGACAATCCCGTCACGGGGGAGTTCGGCGTCATCGTCAAGGCGCCGTGGGAAGGGGAGGACCGCTCGTTCGAAGGCGAGCTCTTCGTCCAGCCCGGGGGCGCGGTCATCGGCGAGCACGTCCATCACAACTTCGACGAGCGCTTCACCGTCACCGCCGGCCGGATCGCCTTTCGCCTCGGCGGCTCCGAGTCGGTCGCCGGGCCGGGGGACGTGGTCGAGATCCCGAGCGGCCACTGGCACGACTGGTGGAACGCGGGCGAGGAGGAGGCCGCCGCCATGGCCTACGTCTCCGAGGGCGACCGCTTCCTGCAGATGATTGAGACGATCTGGGGCCTCGCCCGGGATGGCCACACCAACTCCAAGGGCCTTCCCGACCCGCTACAGCTGGCGATGTTCGCGACCGAGTTCCGCGACGTCCTCGTCTTGCTCGGCAGCGTCGGTTTCCTCGACCGCTTCACGGCCAGGCGTCCCGCTTCTCCCAGCCGATCGCCGTCGAGGAGCGCGGCGCCTTCGATGACCGATTCGGCGTCGTCGACGCCGCTTGACTGCCGACCCCGCCCAAGGTATGCCCGACCCGCCCATGACCCCCTCCCACGGAAAATCCACCCCCATGAACGACGCCAAATCCCTCCGCATCCTGCGCACCGCCCTGCTCGTCCTCGTGATCGCGCTGATCGCCGCGGTGGTCGTGTGGATCGTGAACGGGAACGGGGGAGGGGACGGGGAAGAAGCCGAAGCGCCGGTCGCGCCCGGCGCTGCGCGCATCGTCAGCCCGGCCGAGCTGGGCGAAGCTGCCGCGACGAGCGGAGCGGCGATCTACTGGGCCGGCGAGCGCTCCGACGCCGAATTGGAGCTGAGCGAAGTCGGCGCAGAAGCGAAAGGGGGAGAAGCGAGCCGCACCTACGTCCGCTACTTGACCGGCGGGGCGGAAGCCGGCGACCCCAAGCCCGCCTACCTCACGATCGGCACCTATAGCGAGCCGCACGCCTACGGAGAACTGAAGTCCAGCGCCAAGAGCAGCGGCGCGAAGCTGCGCAATGGGCCCCGGGCGGCCTCCGCGCCTGGCAGGACCCGAGCAGCCCGACCAGCGTCTACCTCGCCAAGCCGGGCGCCAAGTACCAGGTGGAGGTCTACGACCCGAGCCCGAAGCAAGCCCTCGCGGTAGCCCTCTCGCCGGACCTGCAGCCCGTCCCCACCGGCTGACCCCGCGCCGCAGGACCCGGTTTCGGACCGTATCCGGCCTGTCCCCCTTTGGACCCCTCACGCGTCTCGGATGTAGCGGGCGCCTTTTCGGGCGAACGCCCACTACATCCGACCGAAGGAGGACCAGCAGTGAACGAACACTCGACCGCAGTAGCCGCCGCGATGATCGGAGCCCTCGTCGGCGGCATTGCCGCCAGCGTGGACCACGCCCTCAGCTTCATCGCCGTCGGCACCGGTGTCGTCACCGGAACCGCTCGCTATTACGCGATCCTGCGGGGCACCGACAGAGCGCAGACTGAGCGTGCGACCGCATACGGCTTTTTCATCGGCGCTGCCGCCAGCGCATTCCTTCTCGTCCTCGACCGCGTGCTGGGTGGCTAACATGGATTCCATGCTGAATCGCATGAGGCCCTCACTCCTTCTAACCGCACTTGCGCTCGGCCTGCTCGTCGTCGCGACGTTCACCCTCCGCGACGCCCCTGGCGACATCATCGCGGCCGTCTTCCTCCTCCTCTTTATGCTCGCCGGCATCGGCATCGGCGCCAGCGTCGACACCCACGCCCCGCACGACCATCGCTGAGTCGCGGGCGCCTAGCCGACCGCGGCAGCGATCCGCAGGCGGCCGGTGACGCCGCGGTTTTGGGCCGAGCGCTCGATCAGCTGACGCGCGCGCGGCTGGGCGTTCAAGACGTCCAGGCGCTCCGCGTCGCCGGCCTCCAGGACCAACTTCACGATCTCGTCGCAGTAGGACGGAGTGGGAACCAGCAGCGGGGCGAAGTCGACTGCCACTCGCTCGCCCGCCAGGGGCTGTCGGAGGCCGCCGATCAACTCGCGCGCCTGCTCGCGCGAGCCGGCGTGCTGGGGGGTCTGTGCGTGCAGCATCTCAGCTGCCAGGGTACAGCGGCAGACTGAGCGCAACAATCGTTCCGGGCAGGGGCGCGACCGCTGCGGCCGAGCGCTCCTCCCCGGCGACCGTCAACTTGCACTCGCCGCTGCGGATCACCATCGTCCCGCCCAGCCCGCCGACTTGCTCAGCGGTCGTAGAGAGCCCCTGGCCTCGTCCGGGGTCCTCGTGCACGGAGCTGACCAGGTACTCGAGCGCGAGTTCGATCGCCTCCAGGTCGCTTCCCGGGGCGTAGTCCGGAGAGGAGGCCAGTGCGGCACGGATCCCGCGCCCGACGTCGCCGATCACGACCTGCACCTTGTCGTCGTGGTCGGGCGGATGGCCGAAGCGAGCTGTTCGGTAGACCTGGGCCATCACCGAGGCGTCGGTGCCCGAGTGCTCCAGGGCGTTGGCCACCATCTCCCAGACCCCCTCGCCGAGCGCGGCCAGGACCTGCGGATCGACCTGCTCGCGCAACTGATCCCAGAGCAGCTGGGAGATCGCCTGTTCGCCGCCGGCGTCGGCGGCGCTTCGCAGCGGCACGACGACGCCGGAGCTCTCCATCGTCTCCGCTTCCGCCTCCAGCGCAGGGTGGCCGATTTGCCGCAGGAAGTCGTCGAAGCCCATCGCCGCCAGGTGCTCGCGCATCCCCGTCCGCGCTGGCGCCGTGACCGCGATCTTCTCGCCGCCGGCGAGGCCCGCGCGGATGGCGGTGGCGATGCCGACCAAGCCGTAGGCGTCGATGAAGGACAGCGAGTCGAGGCGGCATTCCCGAAGTCCGGCCCCGAGGGTCGCGTCGAAGCTGGAAATCGTCAGGGTCCCCGGCTCCCGAGGCAGCGTCGCCATCGCGTGAAACTACCGGGGCAGGCGTGGCTTCGTGCTCCACGCCACGGTCCCCGCGACCAAACTCGTCCCGCCCGGCGATGACGTCTGTGCCACGGGCGCACGTCGTTCTGTCATCACGCTCCGAAGATGCTGAACGCTTCCGGGTTGTAAGGGTCGAGCCGTGCGAGCACTCCGCCGACTTGCGCCTTCGGCGGCAGCTGATCGCCGGCCGCCCTCCGCGCCGCCCAGAGCTCCTCGAAGTCATCCGGCTTCGGTCGCAACGACTGGGACGCCGGGATCAGTCGGTCGAATATCTGGCCGATCGCGTTCGCGATCGCCTTCTCGTCATCGATGGCCGCGAACGTTGCCTCCACCAGCACCCCGTCGAAGATCATGTGGGTCACCAGCTCGCGTACCTCGCGCCCCAGGGTCCGCCAGGCCTCCACCGGGTCGGCTTCTTCGCCAAGGGTCCAGTGCGAATGCCAGAGCAAGCCCGCCGTCCCGCTGATCGTGTCTGCGTCACGGGGTCCCTCGGCCCACGGGCGCACGCTGTACTCGAGCCGAAACTGTGCTCCGTACTTGCGGCGACAGTGCTCGACCAACCTCGCCGCGGCGTCGTGGCGAAGCCCGATCCAGTCCGGCGCCAGTGGGTCCCTGCTCTTGCGTTCCACCGGACGCAACCGGCAGTAGGAGCCGTAGAACTTCCGCGCCCCTGGTTCCAGGTCGCGCAGCGCCTGCTCCAACCGCCCCAGGTCGTCGCCGTGCGGGCGCCGACAGTGGGCGCTGCGATTGCGAATCGCCAGCAGCAGGTCGACCAGGCCCTGCCAGCGTGTGCGTGGCAGCAGTACGGGTTCAAATAAGTTCCAGTGCCGCTCGACCAGCTCGCCCGTCTGCTCGGCATTCCCCTCGAGAGCGCTGTGAGAACCGCTCAGCGACTCGACGAGGCAGGGTTGGCCGAGTCGCGGCGCTTTCTGGTGCGCGACTTCCCTTGGCTTTGGCCGAGTAGGCGGGGCGCCCGGCTGGCGGGCACCGACTTTCCCTACTCGCCGCCCGACGTGGCGATGCTCGCCCACCGCCGCGCGGTCAACGAGGTGCGCCTCTACCTCGCCGAGCGGGCGCCCGAGGGCAGATGGGTCTGCGAACGGACGATCTTTCGCCAGCGCGACCCCGAGGACCACCTGCCCGACGCGGTGCTCGAGATCGGCGGCGAGCGCCACGCGATCGAGGCAGAGCTCTCCAGCAAACGCGACCGTGAGATCCGCCGCATCGTCGCCGAGCACAGCAACCGCTACGACGCCGCGCTCTACTTCTGCGGCCCCCTCCCATACAACCTGCTGCGGCGAGTGCAGGCGGAGGGACGCTGGCCGAAGCTCGTCGTGCGCCGCCTGCCGGAGGGCGATCCGTGTTGAGGCGTCGCCCGACACGGCCGCTGCCTTCGCCGATGCCCGACGGCGTCGTGCTCGGACGCCGGCTCGCCGGCGAGCGAGCGCTGCCCCTTGACGGCGCCGACGTGGTTTGGCCCTTCGAGGACATGCGCCGCCACGCGGTGATCCTCGGCGCCTCGGGCTCGGGCAAGACCGAGACCTCGTTGAAGATCGCCTACGAGACGGCTCACAAGAGCAACGTCGCAGTGCATTACCTCGATGCCAAGGGAGACCGCCGGAACGCGGAGCGATTCTGCGCGTTGATGCGGACAGCCGGGCGCCACCCCCGTGTTTTCCCGAACGAGCCCTTCGACGCCTGGCGCGGCGACTGGCGGGGGATCGCCAACCGGCTGCTGGAGGTGATCCCGTTCGCCGAGGCCGGTCCGGCCGCCTACTACCGCGACATCGCCAAGACCGCCCTGCAGCTGGCCTGCCGACACCCCGACGGACCGCCGCGCTCGAGCGCCGAGCTGCTGCACCGGCTCGACTACGAGCGCCTGCTCGACGCCCACGGACCAAGCTCGGCCGTGCTGGCACTGCCGCGCGACAAGGTCGGCCAGGTGCGCCTGCGCTACCAGGCGTTCTTCGGCCAGCTCGGCGCCGCCCTGGACGGCGAGTGGGCCTGGGAGGACGCCGAGGCCTCATACCTGCTGCTCGACTCGGTTGCGCTGGGGGAGGACACGGCCGGCGCCGCGAGCCTGCTCTTCGCCGACTTCGCCCACTACTTCGCGATACGCAAGCCGGCCGAGGAGCCGTGCCTGCTCTTCGTCGACGAGTTCGCGGCGATCGCCGCCTCCAGCGACGTGGCGATGAAGGTAGAGCAGGCGCGCGGCTTCAACGCCGCGCTGGTGCTGGCGCCCCAGACGCCCTCGGGTATGGGGCCGCGCACCCAGCGCGACCGCATCCTCGGCTCGGTCGAGACGGTGATCGTCCACGCGCTCAACGAGCCCGGCTCACTCGCCGAGCTGGGGGGCACGAAGCAGGTCGTCGAGCTCACCCACCGCTACGAAGACGGCGTCTATGCCCGCCAGGGCCACGCCCGCCGCGAGCATCGCCTCAAGGTCGACCCCGACGAGGTGCGCTCCCTGCCCGTGGGCAGCGCCTGGGTCATCCGCCGCGGCCGAGCGGCCAAGGTGGCGATCGCGCGGGCGCCGGTGACGGGCGGGGTTCCGTTGCCGGAGGCCGCACAGCTCGACGAGCCGCTGGAGCGCGTCGCGGTCGAGGCGCCGAAGGAGATCTCCTACCTCGACGAGGAGGACTGATGCCCTCCGCGGAGGCTCGGGCGATTCCCGCGATCGGGCGAAAGCGCGAGGGCAAGCTCGGCGGCGGTCCGGGCGCGCGCAGGCGCCCGGTGCTTCGCCGGCCCGAGCCCTGGGAGTTCGAGCTCCTGCGGCTGCTCGCCGAACAGCAGGGCATCCCCTTCGACCAGCTGGCCCGCTTCATCGGCTGCGAGCAGGAGCAGGCCGCGCGGGTCGCGAAGCATCTCTGCAAGGCCGGCTTCGCCGACTACGGCCGCTATCTCCACGACGAGCCGCATTGGCTGTGGTTGACCCAGCGCGGCGTTCGTCTCTCGGGCACCGAGCTGCACCATCGCCTGCCCAGGGTCGGCGCGATGGCGCGGATGCGCGCCGTCAACGAGGTCCGCCTGCACATCACCGCCCGAGCGCCGAAGGCGCGCTGGGTCTGCGGGCGCAGCATCGTGCGCGAGCAGGGGCCGCGCGGCTATCGCCCCAACGCGGTCGTCGAGATCGGTCGCGAGCGCCACGCGATCCTTGTCAGGCTCCGCCCTCAGTCCGAGGAGCGCGACCGGGCGATCCTCGAGACCCACATGGCGCGCTACGACGCCGTGATCGCCTTCTGCGAGAAGGCGCCGCACAGGCGGCTCGAGCGCCTGGCGGCCGAGCACCACTGGCCGAAGCTGGTGGTGCGCGACGTTCCGGGGCCTCCCGCTGAGACCGACTGATCACATCGCGGCGCTCAACGCTCAATCCAGCTTGTATCGCCACGTAGCGCTCTGTATAGTCCTCGTTACGCGATACGACTACGGAGGATCGTGATGGCGCGCGCGACGACCAAGCAGGGCATCAGCTTCCGCTTCGACCCGATCACGGTCAGGCGGCTCAAGGACCATGCCGCCGAGACCGGCGCCGGCCAGACGGCGCTTGCCCAGCGCTACATCGAGGAGGGCATCCGACGCGACGAGCACCCGTTGATCTACTTCCGTGATGGTGCGGCGGGCCGCCGCGCCGCTCTGCTCGCCTCGCGCCTCGACGTCGCCGGCGTGGTGACGACGATCCGCCAGAACGACGGATCGGTTGCCGAGGCGGCCGACTATCTCGAGGTCCCCGTTGAGCAGGTCGAGGCGGCGGCCCGCTATTACGCCGAGTACAAAGGCGAGGTGGATGATCTGATCGAGCGCGCCGAACTCGCCGCTGAGCGTGAGCGTGAGCGCTCTCGCCGCCAGCGAGAGGCGCTCGGATAGCCCGGCCCCGGTGAAGCTGCTGCTCGACGAGATGATCTCGCCGCGCATCGCCCGCGAGCTGCGCAAGGGTGGCTTCGACGTTCAGGCGATCAAGGCCGACCGGCCCGAG
The DNA here is from genome assembly GCA_963837695.1 of uncultured Solirubrobacterales bacterium. GTDB lineage: Bacteria > Actinomycetota > Thermoleophilia > Solirubrobacterales > 70-9 > VRUE01. The sequence continues at coordinate 741,185 of CAWINZ010000005.1, forward strand.
TTCGAAGGGCTTGCCGACATCGAGGTGCTGCGGCGCGCAGCAGCCGAGCTCAGGGCGCTCGTCACCAACGATGTGCTCGACTTCCGCCTGATCCATAATCGGCTGCTCGACTCCGGCGAGGACCACTACGGCATCGTGTTCACGAGCGACGCCACCATGCCTCGCAATAAGGCGTCGGTATCGCTGTGGACGAAGACGCTGCGGGAGTTGCTGAAGGCAAATCCCGAGGACGACGCCCTGCGCAACAGGGTCCTTCATCTCCGGTAGGCGCGCCCACCCGCGCGAGCGCCGCTCCCATAGTCTCCGAGGCCGATGACCGAGGCCGCCGAGCGGAAAGCCCGCGCCAGGGTGCGCAAAGCGCAGGCCGAGTTCGAGCGCGCCGGTACCTCCGGCGATCCGGCTCCCAGAGCCGGATCCGCTTGACCCCGAGCCCTCGCGTCGCTACCATTGTTCCTCCGCGTCGGAGCCTCTGACGGCCCCGCGCGCAGGGTCGACAGGGAGAGGTTCCGAGCTTCGCGCCGATGTGCGATCGGCAGCGTTAGATCCCCGCGGATCTAACGCCTTCTCCTGCCCGCGCAACCTGCTTGACCAACTTGGCCAAGTTGCCTGGTATCCTCACTCGTCATGACCCGCACCTTCACCATCGGCGAGGCCAAGACCAACCTCTCCAAGCTCGTCGCTCTCGCCGAGCAGGGCGAGAGCGTCGAGCTGCGCCGCGGCCCCCAGCCGGTCGCCCGGCTGGTCGCGTTGCCCAAGTCGGGTGCCGCGCGGCGTAGGCCCGGCGCCCTCGCCGGCCGCATCCGCATCGCCGAGGATTTCGACGCCCTGCCCGATGACGTCGCGCGCGCGCTCGGGGTCGAGGACTGAGGCTCCTCCTCGACACCCACGCCGCTCTGTGGTGGCTCGCCGACGATCCGAGCCTTCCGCAGACCGCGCGCGAGGCGATCGCGGACTCCGCGGAGCCGCTGTTCAGCGCCGGCACCCTGTTCGAGGTTTCGATCAAGGCCTCGCTCGGCAAGCTCGAGGCCGCTGAGGAGTGGGCCGAGGAGCTGCTTGCCGAGGGCTTCTCGCTGCTGCCGATCTCCACCGCGCATGCGGCCGCCTATCGCCGCCTCCCCTATGTGGAGCTGAACGGCAAGCCCCACCGCGACCCTTTCGATCGCCTGCTCGCCGCTCAGGCGATCATCGAGGGGGTGCCCGTCGTCACTCGAGACCCAGGCATCGCTGCGCATGGGGTGCCGACGCTGTGGTGACGCTGGCCGTTGGCGCCCCTACTTCTCCAACCGCTCCGACAGCTTCGCCAGCTCGCTGATCGCACGTCCAGCTCCGCGGTGATCAGTTTCAGCGTGTCCCGCCGAGGACTGGCGTGGCCGCGCTCGACCGGACCGAGGCTGCCGGCGGTCACCCGGTGCCGACGGCCGACGCTACCATCCTTCACATGGCCGCGCCCGCGACGATCAAGGTCGAGTTCGACCGCGAGCTGCTTGAGCGGCTCCGCCGCCGTCACCCGGACAAGGGCGACCGCGAGCTGCTTGAAAGCGCGGCCCGGATTCAGCTGGGGCACGAGGCGAGCGCGAGGGCCAAGCAGCGGTTTGTCGGAGTGCCCTCCGAGGAGATTGAGCGCGAAGCGGCGAAAGCGGTGCGTGAGGTCCGCGAGGAGATGGCGGCCGAGCGCCGAGCGGGTAGTTGAAGCGCCTCGTCATCGACGCAACGACACTCGTGTCGGGTAGTGCCAACCCGCACGGCGAGAGTCCGCCCGGCCTGCTCTACGCCGACCTGGCGGGAGCCCGCTTCGAGTTGATCGCCTGCCCCCGGCTCCTGGTTGAGGTCGAACGCGGGCTGGGCAAGCCCTACTTCTGCGAGCGGGTCAGCGACGAGGAGTTGGGCGAAATCGTCGCGGGTATCACCGACGCCGCGACGATGCGCGAGGACCCCATGGAGTCGAACCGCTCCTGCGCGACCCCGACGATGACTACCTCGTCGCACTCGCCAGGGACGCGGAGGCTGAGGCGATTGTCAGCGGCGACAAGGACCTTCTCGACCACCCGGGTTTGAAGCCACCGGCAATCGACGCGCGAAGCGCCTGTCGGCTCCTCGGGTTGCTGGACTAGTCTCCGAGGCCGATGACCGAGGCCGCCGAGCGGAAAGCCCGCGCCAGGGTGCGCAAAGCGCAGGCCGAGTTCGAGCGGGCGCAGAGTCGGCGCGACAAGGCCAGCGCCTCGCGGAGCTTCGAGCAGGCGCAGCAGGACGGTCTGACCGTGCGCGACATCGCCGAGGAGACGGGTCTCGGTTTCGACCGCGTGGCCGAAAATTCTTCCCGGCCGCTATTTCACGGCTTCAGATGACAGGTGAGTACTCGGGAGATGGCGCACCTCGCTGCTAGCCTCAACGTATGACCACGCGTACCAGAGCCGATGACCTTGAGGATTTGCGCGCCAAGATTCTCGAGTCGGTTCAGGGCCTTGTCGGTGAGGAGGCCGATGTCGATGTCGGCTGGCTCGATGAGTCGACTGACCAGCAAGAGCTTCTGGTTCAGGTCACTCTCGCCGATCCCGGGGAGGACACCTGGGATCAAGACTTGACCAAGGCAATTCGCACCGCAGTTCGCGTTGCCACTGCCGAGCTTGTGCCCTCGGCAGTGGCAACCACGCGCCTAGTTTCGCCCGGCGACAATGGCTAAGGGCAAGCCGACGGATCATCTAGATCCGGTCTTTCTGATCGAACACGCAGAGCGGCTCACGACCAGCAAGGGCGGAGGCCGTCCTTACACTGTCGATAGTCGCCGCGCCGCATCGGCCGCCTACTACTCCGCGTACCACACCGCGACCAGAGGGATCGCGCAATTCCACTTTGGCGAAAGTTGGCTGCCGGGCGTCCGTCTTCTCACTCATGGTTCGGTAATCGAAGCTAGCCGATTGGTGACGCGGCTTGGCCCGAGCTCCGCTCCCGACCCGGGCACTGCGCCGGATCGCGTTAGAGAGAGGGCTGTATGGATGATCTTTCAGGATGCCGGCGGTGCAGGCGCAGATTTGCTCGACCTGATGGACGTACTACGCGCGCTGAAGGTCGACCGTGAGATCGCCGACTATGACCGCACCCGCGATGTATCGCGGACCGCGGCTCAGAACCTGCTCGAACAGGCGAGGGGCGTGCTTGCCTTCTTCGAGTCCAGCCGCGTCGATGACGCCGATACCCGGGCGTTCTTCGCCCTGGTCGCTCTCAAGGCAAGGCTGTAGTCCTACCCCTCCAACCTCTCAGCCAGTTTCGCCAGTTCGCTGATCGGCACGCTCAGCTCCGTGGCGATCAGCTTCACCGTGTCCCACCGAAGGCTGGCATGGCCGCGCTCGATCCGGCTCTCAAAGCCGCATCTGCTTGACCGCGGACCCCGGCGCCGCTACGATTGCGGTTCCGCGTTGGAGCCTTCGAAAGGCTCCACGCGAGAGTGCGACAGGGAGGGACTCTGAGTTTGACGACCGGCGCGTAGTCGGTTCCTTGCGGCCATAGTCACGGTCGTGCCGATACCTCTTGCGCCTGCGCAGAAGCCGCTCCCACTGGCGTAAGATGCTATCTTACCTTCATGCGAACCAAGGTTTCCACCAAGGGCCAGATCGTGCTTCCCGCTGAGCTGCGCCAGCGCGACCGCATCGAGGCCGGCCAGGAGTTCGAGGTCGAGCGGCTCGACGCCGACGAGTACCGGCTGCGCCGAATCGCCTCGGCGCCCAACGAGGGCCTGGTCGACTGGCTCCTGGAGTGTCCGCAGAAGGGCTACTTCATACCGGTCGAGTCCGAGTCCACCGACAGCCTGTGACGCGCTGCCTGGTCGATGCCAACGTCCTCTCGGAGGCGACCAAGCCCGAGCCCGACTCGCGCATCGTCGCTTGGTTGCGCGCCAACGAGCGCTCCCTCGTCGTCGATCCGATCGTCCTCGGAGAGGTCCGCTTCGGCATCCTGTTGCTCGACCCCGGCGCCCGCCGCCGCGAGTTGGAAGGCTGGTTCGAGCGCGGCGTCGGCCGCATCGAGTGCCTGCCATGGGACGCGTCGATGGGTCTGCGCTGGGCGCAGTTGCTCGCCGACCTGCGCCGCCGCGGCAGGCCGATGTCGGTCAAAGACAGCCTGATCGCTGCGACTGCGCTCGCACACGACCTTGTGGTGGCGACTCTCAACCGGCGCGACTTTGAGCCGGCCGGCGTGGCGCTCGTCGATCCGTTCGCCTGAGCGCGCGCACTCGCAGCGACGCCGCTCCCATAGTCTCCGCCTCCATGACCGAGGCCGCCGAGCGAAAAGCCCGCGTCAGGGTGCGCAAGGCGCAGGCCGAGTTCGAGCGCGCTCAGAGTCAGCGCGACAAGGCGAGCGCCTCCCGGCGCGAAAGCTTCGAGCAGGCGCAGGCGACCGGCCTCACGGTGCGCGACATCGCCGAGGAGACCGGCCTCGGCTTCGGACGCGTCGCCGAAATTCTCCGCGGCGAATAGCAGGTTTGTGCGGGTTCCCGCACAAACCTGCTAGGCTGACCCGTCTCTATGACATAACCAGCGACCCGCCGCGCCACTAACGCGACGGGCCGCCTGACCACAAAGGAGGCACACCTCCCTCATGGCTACCGACAACCCTAGGGGCGACAGTCGTCTTGTGCCCCTCGAGCTACCGGACGCTCAGGCGGCGATCCTGCGCCCCGACATCGGCGACTGGATCGAGGCGCTCGAGGCCGACCTCGAGACGCCCGAGCGACTCGAGGACCCCGACCGCACCCGCGCCGATCTGGCCGCCTACCGCCGCCTGCTCGGCGGAGTCAAGGAGGGCGGCATCTGGCTCCCCGACGAGCGCGCCGCCCGCCTCCTGGGAGAGGCAGCCGACGCCCATGACCGAGAGACCGGATACGCGGAGGTCGTCGCTACTCATGACGCCATGCACGCCCTCCTCGCCGCGTTGGGTCGGCGATGATCCGCCTCTGCGATGTCCGCCGTCGGCGCCGGCCTCCCATGGCGTCGGCGGCGGACGACTGCGACCTCCAGCGCGGCGTTCTCGATCTCGTCCTCGAGGCGCATCCGCTGCCACTCACCTTCGACGACGTCGCGACTTCGCTGCTCGCCGACCCGGCCGACCTCGCCGAAGCGCTGGCTCTGGCGGGCGCGGTCCGCGACCTCGCCCTGGCCGGTCTGCTCGCCAGCGACGGTCTGCGCCTCGTCCCGACCCGGGCCGCGCTCGCCCTCGCCCGCCTGGACGCCGGAAGGTGAGCGCCGCGGAGGAGTTGGCGCGCCACTTCGGCCACAACCTGCGCCGCGTCCGCAGCCAGGCCGGGATCAGCCAGGAAGAGCTCGGCTTCCGTTCGGGTCTGCACCGCACCGAGGTCGGCCTGCTCGAGCGCGGGGTGCGCGTTCCGCCGATCGACACCCTACTCAAGCTCGCCTCGGGCCTCGGCGTCCGCATCGAGTGCCCGCTTTTTGACGGCATCTCGTGGAACGCGGGCACGACGACCACCACGCCCGGAGCCTTCGCCTTCTCCTCGATCCCCGAGGAGGAGGCGAGCGTCGATGGCTAGCTCGGTCGCGCTCCGCTTCGGCCGCAACCTCGCCGCCGCCCGCAGGCGCTCGGGCTACTCCCAGGAAGAGGTCGGCGTCCGCGCCTCGCTGCACCGCACCGAGATCGGCCTGCTCGAGCGCGGCGAACGCATCCCGCGCATCGACACGGCGATCAAACTTGCCGGCGCCGTCGAAGTCTCCTTCGAAGCGCTGCTCGCCGGCATCGAGTGGACCCCGGGAATGGCCCAGCCCGGCGCCTTCGTCGCCGCACCCCTGGGCGCAAGGTCCGGGGACGCCGTGTCCGAGTCCCCCTGATCGGCCTCGCCCACGGTGCGGCGAAACGCACAATCCGCAAAGTGGGACGAAATGGCTGTCGTCTGCGTCTTGGAGGTATGCAGCAGAACCGTTCGGAGTCCCAATACCGCCCGTATCGGCCCGACGACATGCTCACGCCGGACGCTGCCGCCGCTCTCGCGCGTCGCAGCGTCCGCACCATCCGGCGCGCCTATGGCAGCGGCGCGCTGCTCGCCTACCGCGACGGCTCTGGCCGATCCGTTCGAATCCGCTACGCCGACCTGCAGGACTGGCTGATGCGCGAGCCGGCCGCCTCGCCCGCAGGGTCGGTGCCTGCGTCCGCTCGGCCACACCGGCCCTCGCCGTCGTGCGGCGGTACGCTCACCGAGAACCTTGCGCTGCTGCGCGCCGCTCGGGCGGCTCGCTCTCGCCGCGCCGCCGACTCCGGCCGCGGCGCTTCTTCGTCGGCGGCTTGAACGGTTCCGCGGCGACCGCCGCTCTCGCCTCGCTGCACTCCCGCTCGAGGTCGATCGGTTCCTTGCCCTGGTACCGGGCGATCACGTGCGCGTAGTAGCGCTGCAGCGTCTGCACGTCGTGCCCGGCCCAGGCCGCGAGGTTGTGCAGGTTCATCCCGTAGGGCCCGACGACCAACGTGGAGTGCAGCGCCAGCGATATCGCCGTGTGCCGGCAGTCGTAGAAGCGCATCCGGCTCAGCCCCGCCGGGGCGCCGGGCGCCTTCGCTGCCGTCTCGCGGGCTGGCCGCCAGACGCGCGCCGTCCAGCGTTTGTACTCGTTGTCGCTCCATGGCATCGGTGCCCGCTGGCCCTCGGGCCGGTCCTCCCAGAGGGGTCCGTCCTCGCCGAGCGACGGGAAGACCAGGGCGTCCTCTGGCTGTGACCCGAACTCCGCCTCGAGCTTCCGCCGATAGGCCTCGATTCGCTCGGCGGCATTCGGCAGCAGCAGCGCAGCCCGTGCGCCCGTCTTCAGGCCGACGTCCTCCTCGTCGTATCCCTGTGGACGCTGGAGCTCGACCGAGTGCTCGTGCACGTCTCGCCACCTGGCCGAGTGCAGCCACTCCGAGGGTCGCGCCGCGACGGTGAAGCCCATCGCGGCGATGAACGCAGCGTCGCGCAGCGGCAGCAGGTCGTTGCGCGCATCGCGCCGCAGCGCGGCCTCGATGAGCCTCTCCAACCCGTAGGCGTCTGCCGCGTAGGCCAGGCGTCTCACTCGCTGCGACGGAATCTCGAACAGCCCGGAGAGCTCGACCGTCAGTGCGTTGGGGTGCCGGCGTCTGCCCCAGCGCAGGACCGCCCGCAGCGTCTTCAGCACCTGCGCCCGGTTGGACGCCGTCACGCCGTCGGCCGCCAGCTCGTCCTGGAACCGGGTGATGATCGAGGGGTCTCGCGACAGCCGCTCAAGCCGCACGCGCGCGATCGAGCGAGAGGCGACCTCGCGATCCCAACGCCGCACGCTGTCCTCGGCATAGCGCTTCGAGACTTCGGCTCCTCGTCCCCGGCACCACTCCTGGAACAGCTCGCCCACCGTCATGCTCGCGGCCGGGTCGGCTCGCGGCACGTCTCCGTCGGCGGCTGCGATCTTCACTGCCTCCTCTCGAAATGTCACCGCCGCCTCCAGCGCACGATCCAGCGAGCCGAGCTTGCGCGCCGAGAAAGACTTCGCGGCGTTTCGAGGTACCCCGTCGGCGTCCTCCTCTCGCCAGCGCACCTTGTAGCCGCTGATCGCTCCGGGCTGCCCTTGTGGATAGACCCCTGGCGGCAACGGCTGGCCGCAGTGATCGAGGCGTCTGTCGTTGGCTTCCGAGCTCATGGATGGGAACAATCTTAGCGCGATTGTTCCCATTTTCGTTCCCACTTCCGCCACGAGGCCTACTCCCGGCCCGTTCCCAAACGACCTATTCCCTACTATAGAGCCGTTTGAGTGAACGCCCCGAGCTGGATTCGAACCAGCGGCCTACTCCTTAGGAGGGAGTCGCTCTATCCAGCTGAGCTATCGGGGCCTATGCCGTGAAAAGGCTCTGCTGAGCCGTTTCCGGCGTTTGTCCGTCGCCCGCGCTCGGCTCTGAATCGACCGAAACCGGCTCTCCGCTGCCCAGTGCTGCCCAATCGAGCGCTGCATCGAACTCGCGGAGCGCCACGCCGATCAACCGCTCGCGGCGACGCACAGCACTAGCGTAGACCTTCATCGAGAACCCCGGCTCGGTGTGCCCAAGCTGGGCCGCCACGTACACAGGATCGTCGCCCAGGGCGAAGCGCACGCTGGCGTAGAGGCGGCGCAGCGAGTGCGGCGTCGCGGCCTCGTCTATCGGCTGTAGGCCGAATTGCGCAAGCCTTGCGTTGGCGCGGCGGATCGCAGTCTTGAAGCGCCGCTCGACGTTGCTGACGCTCTGTCGCTTCCCGTTGCGGTTGGGGAACATCGGCCCCTCGTTGCTGCGCCTGGTGCGCAGCTTGAGCGCCGTCAGTTCGCGGCGCGGGGCGTCGGGCAGATCGACCTGACGGACCCCGGCGTCCGTCTTGGAGGCGGCGACTCGCAGCGTGCCGCTGGCCGGGTCGAAGTCGGGCCAGTCGAGCGCGCATGCCTCGCCGTTGCGCAGGCCCGCCCCGGCCATGATCGCGACCATCGGCCGCAGCTTCCGCGCCGCCTCGAGCAGCGAGGGCAGTTGCTCCGGCTCGATCGTCGGCCGCGACGGGACCGTCCGCTTGACGCGCCGCCGCCGACCGCGCGCGACGTTGCGCGCCGGGTCGACGTGCCCGTAGTCGCCGGCGGCGTCGAGGATCATCGCCAGCAGGCCGATCGACTTGTTGATCTGGTTCGGACCGAGCGCGCCCTCGCGCAGCTTCGCGGCTTTGTAGCGGTCGACGTCCTCCGGGCCGATCTGATCGAGATGCAGCTGGGCGAAGTGCGGCAGCAGGTGCCCGCTCAGCAGCCAGCGGTAGCTCTTGACGGTCTTCGGCCGAAGCTCCGGCTCGCGGCCCTCCAGCCATTCGGAGGAGAACTCATGGAAGGTCGGAGCGTCGGCCACCAGCGGAGCTGTCGCGGGCTCGTACGGCCGCCACAGCCCGCGCTCCACGTCCGCCAGGACGTGCCGCAGCTCCGCCTCCGCCCGCTTGCGATTCCAGCCCTCCGCGGCGGTGCCGAGCGCCACGTAGCGCCGCTTGCCGTAAGCGCGGAACCGGATCGCCCAACTGCGACCTTCGGTCGGCTCGATCACCTGTCCCGTCGCCCGGCGCGGCATATCTACCTAAGCCGCGGGAGGCGGGTCGTTCTCCCCCCGCCCGTGGATCGGAAGCAGTCGCACCCCACTCCCTCCGCTGCCCGAAGGCTGGCCCGCCCGCTTACCCGAGCGGGCGGGCGGGTCAGCCGCCGATTCCTCGCCAACCCTCCGCAACACGCGAGCGGCGATCTGCGGATCGAACCGCAGCCGTGGCTTCGGTCCGTGGCCCAGCTTGACCGCCCCAAGCTCGATCGGGTGCGAGTAGACCCAAGAGCGCTCGATCCCGAAGCGCCGAGCAAGCTCAGCGGCATCGACAAGCTCACGGCCCTGGAGCCCGCGCCGTTCGAGGATCTCGACCACCCGGCGGGCAATCGCCTCGACGGCCTGCGGGTCGAGCTTGATGCGTGGCGATGCCATCGGTTTGTAAGTCCGGAAAGTCGCCCGAGTGCCCCAGAACATTCGTCCAGGGTCGAGCCCGGAGGGGACTCTCCCACCCAGTTCATAGTGTGTCGGGGATCCGGCGAGCGGACCTCCGCAGGCGGAGTGATGTGGTGTGTGGGGCTGCGGTCGGGGCTCTGCGGGCTCTGGATCGGCCTTGTCTCGATGGGGATCGGATCGGGACTCGAGTCCAGGCTGTAGCGGCTGACGAGATCGGGAACTGACCTTGGAGTTCTCGGGACTGGACCTCGTGGCTGTCCCTTTGGCTGGTGGAATTCTCGGGCTGGGGATTCCGGCGGGCCGGAGCAAACCCGACGATGCGGGCCTCCCTGCTGCACCCCGACCCGCCGAAATCCCCAGCCCCGCCTAGCAGTTGCCTTCGGAGAGGATCTCCAGGAAGCGCAGAGCGGCCGGAGTGGGCACGGCAAGGCCGCTCGGGCACATGAGCAGCCCCACGCCCGTCAGATCGCGCACAGCGCGCTCCATCGCGTCTCCCTCGGCGAACTCCTCCGAGCCAGCGGTGATCTCACGGACGAGATCGGGGATCGTCATCAACGTCGGGTGCCGCGTCAAAACGTGGATCAAAACGACGCCCTGATCGCGGAGGTCCTGAGCTTCGGTCGGCGGAACCTCGTGGTCGCTCGCCTCACTAGGCTGGTCTTGCATGGGAAGCACTCCTTCCTGTGCCACGCCCCCGGCTGTTCCACCAGCGCGGGGGCACTTTCTTGGTCAACGGCAACGCTAGCGCAGCTTACGCTGAAACACAAGTGCTGCGGCAGATGGCCTAAGACGCCTGCGTTTGAAACGGTGCCAGCTGATGCGCCGGTCCGACCAGCCCCAACCCGCCCTCGGCAAAGCAATCCGCCAGCTGCGCGAAGAACGCGGCATGACCCAGGAAGCCCTAGCCCACGTCGCCGGAGTCACCGTCGGCCACCTCTCAACGATCGAACGCGGCCACTCCAATCCCACCTGGGCCACGGTTAAGGACATTGCGGCTGCGCTTGACGCGAACATCGCCGAGCTAGCGAAGTTCTCGCTCTCGCTTGAGGGATAGTGCGAGCTTTATCCCACAGCGACCCCCAATCGGGCCAGACACGTGCGCGCGCATCGTCCTGAACCGGCAAGGTACGGTTGCCCTTGGCTGTCGGAAGAGCTTTCGAGGCATTGCGGTAGGACGGTCGCATAGACTGGGATGGTCTTGAGTACGCCCCCCTCCGAGTTACGTGGCAATACGATCGTTCTGCGAGGCTCGTTCAATCCTCGCATCCTTCAGCCCGCCTGGCTTGCGGCCCAAAACCTGATTCGTGAGGCTGAGTCTGAGAATGCAGACATCGCCATCATCCATGAGGAGGTGGTGGCTTTCAGCATCGACTGGGTGACGATCGAAGCCGAGCGCGACCGACTTCGACTCAGGTCAACGAAAAAGTCAGAGACTCCTGAGCAGCTCCGAGACCTCGCACTTGGAATTCTCGCGATCCTCGATCACACGCCGATCCATGTCGTTGCGATCAAAAGCTCAGGGCACTACGCGATGCCGAGCCAAGAGGCGAGGGACAAGCTCGGTTGGACGCTTGTCCCCAAGGAACCATTCGAGGGGCAGATTGAACGGCCGGGCTTGGCCTCATTGCACGTCGCCGGTGCACGACCCGGCGAGATGGAGGACGGTATTCCTAAGGGCGGCCCGCTCAGCGTCACGATCCAGCCATCTGAACCGCTGAAACCCAACGGCGTCTTCCTGGAGGTCGACGATCGATATCGTGTCGCTAATCCAGAGCAGGCCAACGTCGGAGCTGGCGCTGCCGTAAGCTGCATCAAGGACAACTGGGAGTCGTCGCTCAAGCGGGCTGAGAAAATCGCCGAAGAAGTCTTCGCCATCGTATGAACCACAACGCCGCAGTCGCAGTCCCTGCCGAGGACGATGCGTACGAGTCCTATCTCGTCGATGTCCGCGAAGACAAGGCTGATCGGCTTCGCTACGTGGAGCCCATGTTCAGACCGGACTTTGATTCTGACTGCGAGCAACCCGATTCCCCTCGGGTCGATGAGGACGAGATCGTGAGACGAGTCCTCAAGCCAGCCGTTTGGCGCCGTCCCGATGCGCCGAGGGACGCATTTCACGCCCTGCAGCGCTGGGAGGGCGTGGTGACGATGATCGAGGACGAGACTTTCGTCGCGCGGCTAACGGATCTGACGCACGAGGGCTCTGACGAGGAGGTCGAACTGCCTCTTTCCGATATCCCGAACGATGACGAGGATCTCCTCGAGGAGGGTGCTGTCTTTTACTGGGCGATCGGTTATCGCGATGAGGCCAGCGGTCAGCGGCAGCGCGTCTCCACCCTTCGCTTCCGGAGGCTGCCAGTCTGGTCGACAAGCGAACTCCGCGCGGCACGAGAGCGTGCCGTAGAAGTCGGGGCCGCACTGGGTGTGAAGGGCGAGCCGGAATCTCAGCTTGGCCACTGAGGCATCTCCGCTAGAGGGGGAAGCGGAGGTCTCCCTGTTCGGGCCAGGACGGGGCGAGGCGATAGCTATCCACCTTGGCGGTGGTAGCTGGATGCTCGTGGACTCCTGCCTTGACGGTGACGGCCGACCGGCCGCACTCGCTTATCTAGAGCGGATCGGGTGCGATCCCTCCTGCGTCGAGCTGATCGTTTGCACCCACTGGCACGACGATCACATTGGTGGCTTGGGCGAGGTGGTTGCTACCTGCGAGCACGCCGATTTCGCTTACTCCGGGGCGATGCGTAACGAGGAGTTTTCCGCGTTGGTGGGTGCCTATTCTGAGCGGACGAAAATCAAACGGAATGGCGTATCAGAGTTTGCTGTTATCGCGAACCATCTTCGCGAACGGGCTGGTAGGTCGCCGAAGTTTGCAGTCGAGAACCGTACGCTGATCTCACGGGCAAGCGCCGAGCCATCGGTGATCGTCGATGCACTTTCGCCCTGCGACAAGGCAATCGAACGCTCACAATTGGCGCTGGCCGAGTTGCTTCCGCGACTTAACACCCAGAAGCGGGCGGTGCCCCCGCCGCGACAGAATCACGCCTCGGTTGCTCTATCGGTTGTGATAGGCGATGCGCGGTTGTTGCTTGGAGCAGATCTTGAGGAAACCACCGACGAGGCGAGTGGGTGGACGGCCGTTTTGAACAACTACGAGTTCACCGCTCCGTGCGCAGTCTTCAAGGTGCCACACCACGGTTCGGAAAATGGCGATCAGCCACGAATCTGGGACGAGGTCCTGATCGAGAATCCGTGGGCTATTGTCACCCCGTTTGTCTGGGGTCGTCACGCGCTCCCGAAGGAGTCCGACCGCGAGCGCATCCGATCCCGTACGAACCGCGCCTACTTGACTGCCCCACCGGAACGCAAACACCGCAAGCGCGAGCGGACGGTCGAGAAGACGCTCGAACAGTTCAAGGCCGTGCCCGTCAACGTTGATCCGCCTATGGGTCAGATCAGGCTACGTTCTCCGATCGAGAAAACCAGCGGATGGACCGTCGAGCTTTTTGGTCCGGCCTTCCAGTTGGAATAAATGACCGCCTAGCGTTTGGGCAGCGGGCATCCTCGCTGCCCAAATCGGATTGAATCGTGCGTAATCGAAGCGAATCCGCAGGGCGTCGGCCTCCCGCACATTCGGCTTCGCAGAGCCAAAAGCCTCGCCTCCTCCGCTTCGCTTAGGAGGGAGTCGCTCTATCCAGCTGAGCTATCGGGGCTGGTTTGCGGACAGCGTAGAGCTTGATCGCCATCGGGAGGCCGGATCGGACCGTACTCGGCTTCGAAGTCGGCCCACGTTCCCGGTTCAGTGCCGAGACGCCTTCGAATCGCGTCAATGGACGTGTCGGTCGTAGAAGGGGCTGGCTCGTCGGAAGTCACGATCGACTACCCGTCCTTTTCCGGTGAGCCGCCGAGCGTCTCTGGACGGCCGAGCCCTTCAGTTGGTGGGGGAGGAGGAGGTGGTAGTGGAGTTTCATCGTCATCGGCCTCCGAGGGAGTCGCCAGCTGGGCATTGGCCCAAGTCTTGGTCTTCTCAACCAGCGCTCGCATCTCTGATCGATCGGGCACGGCGTCGGGCTGGCGCGCATAGCGCAGCTCCGCCGCCCACGGACTCAGATTCGGTAGATCTCCTGCTCGATCGGGCTTGGGAAGACTGGCGTCGCCGAGCAGCTTGAGCAGATAGGCGATGTTGTGCGTGCGCTCGTAGACGACGTCGTTGCGCGCCAGGACTGCCTTGATCATCTTCTCGACCGCCTGTTGAGCGTGAAACCCGAGCCCGTCGTCAGGGATGTCGTCGTCGTCGATAAGGCGGAGGAGGATCTTTTCGTCGCCTGCTGCCTTCTCCATCAGCAGCCGGGCAAAATCGTCGCCGCTACGCGGCTCGGCTGCCAACGACCTTCCCCTCGGTGAGGGCATCGTGGATCATCGTGCCCGAAAGGTCACCCCATTCGCGCACGTGGTCTTCGCTGGCAACCACCACGTCAGCGGGCACCCCAAGCTCTCCGACAAGCTTTGCGAGTCGAATCGACTCGGCAAAGTGATCCTCGACCTCTGGCTCGATCACCAAGAAGTCGAGGTCGCTGTCAATCGCCTCATCTCCCCGCGCGTAGGAGCCAAACAGGATGACCTTGGCGTCAGCGCCGGCGGCCTCCGTCAGCGCCGTTCCGGCCTTGTCGATCAGGTCGCGTGAAGCCATTGCGACACGGTAGCGGAGTAGACCGCCGACAAACGCAATCCATTGGGCAGCGGCTGCCCAAATCCACGTCAATCGAGTGCAATCCAGGTGAATCCGGACGGCGACGAGGGCGGCTGCATTTGGCTCTGCAATGAGCGAAAAGCCGACTCCTCCGCTTCGCTTAGGAGGGAGTCGCTCTATCCAGCTGAGCTATCGGGGCTCGGCCACGGATTGTCTCATCCCCGCTCCGCATCTTCCGCGTCCGAATCGCTCGGTTCGGCTGCGGGGCTCGCCAAGTTGGCAATCAGCTCTTGGCACCAGGTGACCGCTGCATTGGCGGAGGCAATCGCTCGCTTGCGATCCAGTGTCTCGATCGGAGCGTCGTCGTAGCGGAATTCGGCGGCCCAGGGGGTTAGCCAGGATGCCGACTCGACCCCCGGTTCCATGGCGATCGAGTGCTTGCCAGCCAGGCCGATCAGGAATTCGAGGTCGTGCGTCTTCGGGAAGTCAACCCCCTTCAGCGTGAGCGCAACCTTCACGGCCTTCTCGACCGCCTGCTGAGCATGAAAGCCCACCGGACGGTCGTCCATCTCGGGGTCCGGGGCGAGCTTCTCGGCGGTCTCCAGGTCGATTTGCGCGAGCCGAGCGAGGCCTTCCGCTACCTCAATCTGCTCAGGCGTGGGCAAGAACCCGACCGTCACGCAGTGCGTGGTGGACCATCGTCCCCGGCACCCTTGCGCGGCGCGCCGCCCGTTTCTCGTCTAGGACGACGATGTCCACCGGCGCTGGGAAGTCCTTGAGGGCCCGACGTAGACGCTCCCACTCTTTATGGCGGTTCTCGACGGTGGCCTCGATGACGAGGAAATCGACATCGCTATCGGCCCGAGCCTCGCCGCGCGCATGCGAGCCGAAGAGAACCACCGTCGACTCCCCACCAGCGGTCTCCGCTAGCAGCTTTCCGGCTTCGTCGATCACGCTCAGAGAAACCATGCAGAACAAGGTAGCGGAGCGAGTAGCGGACAACGCAATCCATTGGGCAGCGGCTGCCCAAATCCACGTCAATCGAGTGCAATCCAGGTGAATCCGGACGGCGACGAGGGCAGCTGCATTTGGCTCTGCAATGAGCGAAAAGCCGACTCCGCCGCTTCGCTTAGGTCCCTCTTCTTCACAGGCAAGAAGATCGCCAAGAGGCACTCCGTCTCGCTCGTACTCGTCCCTGGCCGCGAGGGCAACCTTGCGGCCGGTGGCGCTGGCGCGCTTCAAGTCTTCGGCAAAGAGAGCATCGTCGAAGAGGGCAGGCGCACGGCCCGCACGCTTGTCGGTCATCGACTACCCCTCGCCGTCAGGGGGGTTGACCGGGCCGTACTCGGCTTCAAAATCGGCCAAGGTCCCCGGCTCGGTGCCGAGCCGCTTGTGAACCGCTTTGAACGAGGTGTCCGGCACGAGGGTGAGCGACCCGTCCGGGCGCTCGTCCTTGACGACGTACTCGCCAACGCGGTCGTCGCTGAACTCGATGTGGGCGTGTAGCTCCATACGGGGAATGATCTCACGCCCTCTAATTTTCGATTGCAAGTCGTTGACCCGTCCGACGATCGGGGAGTCGTCTATCCAGCTGAGCTATCGGGGCTGGTTTGCTCAGCTTAGAAGCTAATTGCCGCTCGCATCGAGATCTTCAAGGTCGACGTGATCGCGAGGACGCCCGGCAGCTCGCTTCATCTCTCTCAGCGAGTCAATCGAGCAAACGGCAACTTTGACGCCGAGGATTTCGGCGTCAACGGCGGACTCGCGTAGCTCCGCGTATGACGGTACGCCGTCGAGCCCTTGGACGACGTCCAGAAGGCCGAGCGCCGTTTCGATTGCGACTCGCTCACCGCTTGCGAGCTCTGCCGCGATCGAGGACGGCGTGCTGAGGAACGCCTCCCCCTTCTGGACGTGGCCATGAACTCCAACAGCGACGTCTGCCAGTCGCTTGAGATTCTCGGGGTCCGGCGCAACGACGATGTCGACGTCCTTGGTTCCTCGGACCACCCCCCAAGCGTTTACCGCAAGGCCCCCCACCAAGACGAAGTCGACCCCCGCCTCAGAGACACGGCGGAGAAGCTGATCGAAGGCCGGCTCGGTCAACTGCGACGAGCAGCGCCCGTGAACTGCATCAGCTGGTGGCTGAGCGCAATGCCCTCAGCCAGGTTCACGCTCAGTGGACGCTCCGCGTCCCTGCGCAGCCGCTGTAGGCGGACCGCATCTGAGTTTCCCCCTCGAACGTCGGGACGCGCTCTGGGTCGCTCGATCGACTGCATGCGAATACGGTACCGGAGCCCCGGATGCGTGCGCCTGATTGGGCAGCTACTGCCCAAATCGAGGCCGATCGTCCGTAATCCAAATGAATCGCGGTCTCGCGGGAGGCCTTGCGCATCCGGCCCGGCGCCGAGGACGGCCTTGATCATCTTCTCGACCGCCTGTTGAGCGTGGAACCCCAGCCCATCGTCAGGGCTCCACGATGCCCTGGCCGAGGGGAAAGTCGTTGGCATCGTTCCCGAAAGCCCCCCCATTCACGGACATGGTCCTCGCTGGCAACCACTACGTCAGCGGGTACGCCCAGCTCTCCGACAAGTCCTCTCCCCGCGCGTAGGAGCCAAAGAGGATGACCTTGGCGTCGGGCCCGGCCGCGTCGGCAAGCGCCGCCCCAGCTATGTCTCTATCCAGCCGAGCTATCGGGGCTGGGGGTCCATCGTAGAACTATCCGACGGAGGCATCGAGGTCGCGAGATCGCGGGTCCTGCCAGTGGCCTGCTTTATCCGCGATGGACTGCTGGCTGTTGAAGAAGGGTTCTCCGGCCAGCACGTGTCCGTGAATTTCTAACGCGGGGCATTCAGTGGTGGCTCGCAGCGCCAATCAGATGTCTTCGCCGTCCGGTCGCCCGGATGCGACTCTTTACGGTAAGGGTTTCAACCCCTTTCGGTACACGTTGGTTTTATTTACGAACACGATTGGACTTACAGTGTTAAGCCTCGGAAAAGGAGCCTCTGTGCACTTGCGTGCACGCGCTGTGGAGGGAGACTAGCGGTGCCGCCCGGCTAACAGCCGAGGTTGGTTAGTGCTTTCCCGGATGGGCACGGGGATTCGAATAAAACTCAAGACAGGGGAGAGGTATCGCGATGAATGCGATCCGCAGGAATCTGAGCCTGCCAACCGCGATTTCGGTTGTGGCGCTCGTCTTTGCAATGACCGGCGGGGCTTTTGCCGCCAAGGACTACGCCACTGGCCAGGCAAAGACGTCAAAGAAGAAGAAGGCGAAGCACGGTCGGAGGGGTCCGAGGGGCAAGCGCGGCCGTCAGGGCCCCGCAGGCTCGCAGGGCCTCCAAGGACCCAAGGGCGACACCGGTGCGCAGGGACCCAAGGGCGACACCGGCGACCCTTGGACGGCTGGTGGGGTCTTGCCCAGCGGTAAGTCGCTGGGCGGCACGTGGCTGGCCGGCATCGGCTCGGAAATCGCCCCAGGCACGGGAGCGGGAGGAGCGTCGATCTCGTTCGGCATACCGCTGCCAGTGGCGCCGGAAATCGTCATCGTGAAACAAGGAAAAGAAGGCGAAGAATACGCGGCCGAGTGCCCTGGGAGCCTGTCGGTGCCGCTGGCGGCACCCGGCAAGCTATGCATCTACACGGGGCCTGAAGCTGGCTTGGAACTCCAGGCGGCTATCCCAACCCCGGTTGGGGCGCTGCTCAGCTACACCGGCACGCCGGGCACCGGAGAGGGCGGCGCCTGGGCGGTCACCGCTCCGTAAGTCGTCCCCCATCGCTCCTTTCGCGGTTGGCCCAGTGGCGGTCGACCGCGAAAGGAGAGGCGGGGACCCGACCGGTAATTGCCGGGTGAGATTTGTGAGCGCACCAAGGTGCCCTTGGACAAACGCACAAGTAGTCAGAAGCGATTTCGCAGGGGGTTTGTGATGAGGAAAAGGCCAACTTGGGGTGCCAGCGCGATCCGCGCGGCCACCCTGAAGCTAGTCGCAGTGTTTTTCTGCGCTGTGGCCGCTGTAGGAATACGAGCGCTGCCAACCGAGGCAAGCATCGGGTACGGGCTGGACTCCGCGCACCCCTCTGTCCCATTGCCTGGGTACGTCACGCGGGGTTTCTCGGTCAATCAGGCAGACGGGGACATCTACGTCGCAGCCATGAGTACGAATCTTGTTGCCGCGGCACGTGGGGCGGTGCTGCGTTTCAACACCAATCTGTCCGCCGATGGGAAATTCGCCGACGGGGACGGGTACTACCACGGAGCTGCACCGAACCTCGTGAGCGGTGGCTTCATCGCGGCGCAAATGGAACTTCACACGCGCCTTGGAAATGTCGGCAATTCCAAGGTTGAGCGGTTCGACGACAACGGGACGCTGCTCGGCTCATTCCCGATTTCCTTTTCCGATTCCTTGCCGCCGATCGTGGCCGACGCATCGGGTCGCATCTACATCCCCAACGTCAACACGCACTCCCTACAGGTCTACAGCTCCGCTGGCACCCTCCTGCAGGAACTGACGTGCGCCGGGTGCCCCGGTGGGTCCTTCGGCAGGCCGGCGAGCGTCGCGATGGATGCTGCCGGCAACCTCTACGTCGCGGACGTTGGGCCCGATCGAGTGGTCAAACTCGTGCCCTCGGGGGGCTCTTTTGCCTTCAGCATGCTCGTGCAAAGTGGCCTCGGAGCGGGCGCGGTTGCGGTCGACCCAGGGAGCGGTGACATCCTCGTCGGCGATATGCCGGGTGGCAATGACTTCCACGTCGTTGCCTACGACTCATCGGGGGCGCAGTTCGACGACTTCGGCGTCGGCGGCATGTTCCCCGACCTCTCGGAAAGGGGGTACGGCGCCTTGTCGACGTACCAGATGGCGGTGAACGGAACCACGCACAAGCTTTACGTCGGCTCTAAGGACAATTTCTACGTTTTCGAACAGGCGACGATCCCGTTGCCGGGCGCGACGATCGCCTCGGCGACGGGAATCGGACAGCTCGGCGGCACCCTGAACGCAACGGCAAATGTCCACGACCACGCCGCCGTCGAATGCGAATTCGAATACACGGACGAAGACGATTTTCTCGCCAATGAATTTTCGAACGCGCTGAGCGCGCCTTGCGCGCAGTACCCGGACGCGCCGAGCAACACGGCGGTCAGCGCCAAAGTCGCCGGTCTCTCGCCCAGTTCGAAGTATCGCTACCGGATAACTCTGGCCAGCAACGGCGGTTCGGTGACCAGCGGGGACGCGGCCTTCGAAACGCTGCCCGAATTGCCGCCGGTGGCGAAAACCGAAGCGGCGCAGGCAGTGACCGAAAGCACTGCCAAAATCTTCGGGAAGGTTAACCCGAAAGGGGGTACGGTCAGCAACTGCCATTTCGAGGCGGGCACGAGTATCGCCTATGGCACGAATCTTTCCTGTACCACGGCGTCCACTGGGTTGTCCACCGAAGTGAGCCAGTCACGGCCGCTCAACGCGCTTTCTCCGGCGACGACGTATCACTACCGCCTGGTGATCACGACAAACGCGGGAACGGCGGAAGGGGACGACGCCGAATTCACCACCGTCGCTCCCCCACCGGTGGAACCGACGCCCGAACCGACGCCCACACCCACTGCTGCGCCTCCAGCATCACCGATCCCCTCACCCCCGGTGGTCGCTCCGCCCGCGACCCAATGCCGCAAGAGCTTCCGGCTCAAGCAGGTGAACGGACACCCCCGCTGTGTGAAGGTATGCCGCAAGGGCTTCCGGCTCAAGCGGGTGAACGGGCACCCCCGCTGCGTGAAGGCATGCCCCAAGGGCCGTCGCCCGCGGCGGGCCGGTGGCAAGGTCAGGTGCGTGCGCAAGAAGCGCCACGTCCGGCGGCATCACAGGCATCGCGTCGCCAACCGGTAGGCCCGCATAGCATTGGCCTCCGTGGACGCCGATGCCGCCGAGATCCGCGTGCTCGGGTGCCTGCTGGAGAAGCAGCGGACCACACCCGACGCCTACCCGCTCTCGTTGAACGCACTGAGACTTGCCTGTAACCAGGCGACCAATCGGGATCCCGTCGTCGACTACGACGAGACGGCGGTTGTCGAGGCATTGCGACGGCTTGCCTTGCGGGGATGGACTCGGCTCGCCAGCGGCGCCGGCAGCCGCGCGCGCAAGTACCGGCACCTGCTCAACGAAGCCCTCGATCTCGACGATGCCGAGCTGTCGCTGCTTGCGGTGCTGATGCTGCGCGGGGTCCAGACGCCAGGCGAGCTGAAGCAGCGCGTGGACCGCCTCCACCACTTTGCCGATCTCGCCTCAGTGCAGGAGACGCTGGAAAAGCTGGTCGAGGGCGGCCATATAGCCCGCCTGGAGCGCAGGCCGGGTCAGAAGGAGGAGCGCTACGAGCAGTTACTGGGGGGAGGCGAGGGGGAGGCATCGGGGGAGACCCCGCCCGCCGATGCCGAGGTCTCCGCCGAGCGGGTGCCGAGCCCGCCCGCCGACGGCCCGGACGACCGGCTGGAGCGCCTCGAGCGCGAGCTGGCCGAGCTGCGCGGGCAGGTGCGCGAGCTGCGCGATGCCCTCGGCGGCTAGCCCGCCTCAGGCGTAGAGGCTCTCGCTTGCCAGCTCCTGAGCCCTGCGGCTCCAGAGCTTGACTTCGAGGAGGACGTCGTCGCCGTAGCCCTTCAGGGCGTCGAGAGCGACAAGGGTGAAGCGCTCGTCGGAGACCACTTCCTGGTCGACCGTCTCCGCCTCCAGCTCGGCGCTGGCAGCGACGGCGCCGCGGACGAGCGGGCGGCCCCAGACGAGCGTGACCGCGCCGGCACGACCGTTCTCGCCCCGCCACTGGCCGATCACGTCGTCGTTGATGTCGATCTTCCAGTCGGGGTTGTCCTCGGCGAGCACGTCGGTGAAGTCGGCGCTTGCGCGGAAGGCACCCGGCTCGCCACCCTCCGGCAGCTCGTAGGAGACGTGGCCGAACAGCTCCAGCGTGCCCTCCGGCCCCTCGGTCCGCGCGGTGGCGGGGACCCAGACGCGGCCGCCCCAGGCGCGCTCCGGGAACCACTCGACCTCGCCTGCGATCTCGACGCCCTCCGGCAGTTCGTCGATCCCCTCGCAGGCGGTGCGGAACTCGGCGACCAGCCGCTCGGCGAAGCGCCCGTGCGGAATCCCCTCCTGGGTCGAGTCGGCGATGAAGCGCGGTATCGGTCGGGGATTAGGAGGCATCCTGTGGCGTGCGTGGCCAAGCATGCCAAGGACGCAGGGAGCGTGGCGTGCTCTGCACGCGAGCGACCGAGGACGCCGGCATGCGCAGCGCCACGCGCGTCACAGGCACTCGCGCAGGTCGGCGGCGGCGCGCTCCGGCGGGTAGACGTTGATGTCGACCCCGGTGCCGAGCTCGAAGCCCGCCTTGATCGTCAGCCGGGGGGCGATGTCGACGTGCCAGTGGAAGCGCTCGGCGTCGCGCGGCGCGGTGGCGACCCAGAGGTTGAGCTCCGGCGGCCCATCGAAGCGCTTGGCAAGTAGCTGCATCGCGGTGCGAATCATTGCCGCGCCCGCCGTGTCGTCCTCGAAGCGCGCCGCCTCGCGCCGCGGCACGACGCGCAGCTCGTAGGGAGAGCGTGAGGCCCAGGGACAGATCAACGCTGCTTCGTCGTCGATCGCGACCAGCCGATCTTTGCGTCGCACCTCCTCGACCAGGACATCGCTGAGCAAACCGCTACCCGCCGTGCGTTCGCCGTAGGCCCCGGCGCGCTCGCGCTCACGTGCGACCGCGGCCGGAACGAACGGCAGCGCGTAGAGCTGCGCGTGGGTGTGAGGCAGTGAGGCCCCCGCCCCCGCTCCCTCGTTGACGACGACCTGCACGTAGGCGGCGTCGACATGGGCGCGCATCCGCTCGCGCCAGGTGGCGATCGCGCCGAGGAAGTGCTCATCGCTCAGCTCCGCCATCGCGGTCACATGCTCGGGCGCGTTGATCAGGACCTCGTGGCCGCCGACCGCCGGACGCGAGGCGAAGAGGTCGGGCTTGCTGTCGGGCCGGGCCTCATCGTCCCCGTCGCCCAGAGCGGGGTAGAGGTTCGGCACCACGCGGCTGGTCCAGCCCGGCGTATCGGCCTCGCCTCCCCCCGGTCGCACCGCGTAGACCTCGGGAGGCGTCTTCTCCTCGCTGCCCTCGCAGAACGGGCATCCCTCGGCTCCCTTCTCGTCTTCCGCGGCTCGTCCGAACCCGTGCGGGCGGTCGGCGCGGCCGGGCGCAAGGATCGTTCGCAGCCCGGAGAGCTGGTCGATGCGTATCTCGGGCGCGCTCAGGAGTCCGAGGGGGGCTTGAGGAACGGTTTGAGCATGTCCATCGGCAGCGGGAAGACCACCGTGGTGTTCTGGTCGCTGCCGATTTCGAGCAGCGTCTGCAGGTAGCGCAACTGCAGCGAAGCCGGGTTGGTGCTGATGATGTCGGCGGCGTCCGTCAGCTTCTGCGCCGCCTGGTACTCGCCTTCGGAGTTGATGATCTTGGCGCGGCGCTCGCGCTCGGCCTCGGCCTGGCGGGCGATCGCCCGCTGCATCTGCTCGGGGATCTCGACGTCCTTGATCTCGACCGCGGTCACCTTGACGCCCCAGGGCTCGGTCGACTCGTCGATGATCTTCTGCAGCTCCTCGTTGAGCCGCTCGCGCTCCGAGAGCAGCTGGTCGAACTCGGCCTTGCCGAGCACCGAGCGCAGCGCCGTCTGCGAGATCTGCGAGGTGGCGAGCAAGTAGTTTTCGACCTCGACGATCGCTTTGCGCGGGTCGACCACGCGGAAGTAGGCGACCGCGTTGACGCTGGCGGGGACGTTGTCGCGGGTGATCACCTCCTGCGGCGGGATGTTGAGGGTGACGGTGCGCAGGTCGACCTTGACCATCCGGTCGATCATCGGGATCAAGAGGATCAGGCCGGGGCCCTTCTGGGCGATCAGGCGACCGAGGCGGAAGATCACGCCCCGCTCGTACTCGCGCAGGACCCGCACCGAGGAGCCCAGCACGATCGCCACGAAGATCACCAGTACGGCCAAGACCACGAGAGCTGCCATCAGGTTGCACCTTCCTCAGATCGGACCACGAGGGTGAGTCCTTCCACCGCCTCAACAGTGACTCTATCCCCCGGCCGCAATGGCGCCCCGTCGTCGGCCCGCCGCGCCCGCCAGATCGCCCCCGCGATCGCCACCTGTCCTTCGGGATCGGGCGGGGTGCGGACCTCGGCGCTGGCGCCGATCAGCTCCTCCTGCCCGCCCCGGACCGGTTGCTCACGGTGGGCCTCCAGCACTTTGCGGGTGATGAAGTAGAAGCAGCCGATCGAGAGCACGCCGAGGGTGATCAGCGCGGGCCCCGCCCAGTCGCTGGCGCTGGAATTGGCGTCGGCGGTGAGGGCGAGCACGCCACCGGCGATCAGGCCAGCCGCCCCGAGCGCCGCCAGCACGCCACCGGTCGAGAGCAGCAGCTCGGCGAGCAGCAGCCCGACCCCGATCAGCGCGACGACGACGAAGAGGTCCATGGATCGATTATCCGCTTTCCGTGTCGCCGCCGAGCGCGTGGCGCTCGATGTCGGCATTCAGTTCGGCTTCGTCGGTGTACGGGCCCTGCTTGAGGTAGGTGAGCTTGCCGCGGCGGTCGTAGAAGGCCGTGTCGGGCTTTCCGAGCGAGGCGCCCAACGAGTCGGCGAGGCCTTGGTCCGGGTCGGTGTAGCTGGGGTAGGGCACAGGCGCCTCTGCGAGGAAGGTGCTCGCCGCGTCGTCAGAGTCCTGGCTGTCGACGCCGAGGAACGCGACCCGTTTGCCGAACTTGGCTGCCGCATGCTGGAAGTGGGGGAACTCGAACCGGCAGGGACCACACCAGGAGGCCCAGACGTTGACCACAGCGGGATAGCCGTGCAGCGCGGCGAGCCGGGCTTCGTAGGCGTCCTTGCCGCCGGGCAAGAGGCGATTCGCCTGGCGGTGCAGCGCGGCGAGCGGAGCGGGCGAGCCGGCCAGCGCCTTGGCGTAGTCGGGGTGCTGGCCACCGTAGTCGCCGCCCTGCGAGGAGCCGCAGCCGGCGATGACCAGCGCGGCCATCGCGATCGCGATGGTGCACCTGCGAGCGTTGAAATCATTCATCTGGCTTCCCTGTTTACAATAGGTGAGTCCGGCTCGCCGTATGCGAGCCGCTCGAGTGCGCTGGGGGGAAGGAAGAGCCGACCTCCCGGCATCCTCGTCTAAGTCTCCCGACGGCACGCACCGCGTCGCCGCGGGAACGAAAGCACAAGCCTTCATGGCCAAGACCAGCGAAGTTGCCGCGCCAGCGGCAGTTCCTTCAGGCGCCGACATAGAGCGGGCGGCGGCGTATGCCCGCGAGCCCTTGCTGCTCGACGGCGAGGGCCCCGAGGCGCTCGCCCCTGGCACGGCCCGCCGCCGCGCCCTCGACGCCGCGTTGAAGGAGCTCGACGAAGGCCGGGAGGAGCCCTCGATCCAGTGGCGCCGCGATTTCTCGCTGCTGCTCGGCTTGGAGCGGCTGCTTGCCGACGAGCCGCCGAAGTTGCGTGACGGAGCCGAACTCAACCCGCACCAGGTCGACGCGCTCTCCGGCACCTTGACCGAGCTGATGTCCGAGCAGCAGACGGCGGCGGCCAACGACGGCGAACCGGCCGCGGCCGAGGTTGCCGACCCAGCCGCCGCGGGCAACGGCGCCTCGGCGGATGACGATGAGGACGAGGACGAGGAGGCGGAGGACCTGGCGCCCGACGAGGAGCCCCAGGATTGGGAGGAAGAGCCCGCAGAGGACGAGGACGAGGAGGCCGTTGCCGAGGCGGCCGACGATCCCGGCGCCGCTCGGCGATTCTGGTTCGAGCACGCGACCGGCGCCGGTAAGACCGTCGCCGCGGTCGGCTTCATCGACGCGACTCGCACCGGCGGCGTACTGATCCTCACCCACCGTCGCAATCTGGTCGACCAGTTCATCGGCGAGATCTCCGACCGCGGTTACAAGGAGCGGCTGCGGCCGCCGCTGCTAGGCGACCGCGACGATCCCGACGGCCCGGTCACGGTCGAGACCTACCAGTGGTTCGTCCGCAACCACAAGAAAGTCTCCGACGCCTACTCGATCGTGATCTGCGACGAGGCGCACACCGCCCTCGGCGAGAAAACCAGCGCCTGCATCCGCGCCTGGACCGGCCCCGTCTTCATCGGCATGACCGCGACCGGGGCGCTGATCGCCCGCCACGTCGCCGACCTCTTCCCGACCCAGACCTCGCGCTTCGACCTCGCCCAGGCGGCGCGCCGCGGTGTGATCGCGCCGCTGCGCTGCATGCGCATCCCGCCCGGTCCGGGGGTGCGGACGATCGCCAAGGTGCCGCTGCGCAAAGGCGAGGTCGACCAGGACTTCGACCAGGAGGAGCTGGCCGCGCTGCTCGACCAGGAGCCCTTCAACGTCGCGATCGCCGACCTCTACAAGACGCGCTTCTCGAAGACGCCCGGCGTGCTCTACACCGCCGGCGTCCAGCATGCCAAGAACGTCGCCAAGGCGCTGCAGAAAGCCGGCATCGTCGCCCGCGCGGTCTCCGGCGAGACGCCGAAGCGCGAACTGGCCGAGATCCTCGCCGGCTTCGAGCGCGGCGAGGTCGACGTGCTCTGCAACGCGATGCTGCTCGCCGAGGGCTGGAACTCGCCGCGGGCGACGATCTGCATGCACCTGGCGCCGACCGCCTCGCGGCGGATCTACCAGCAGCGGGTCGGCCGCGTGACCCGCCGCGCGCCCGGCAAGGAGGCCGGCCTCGTCATCGACTTCGTCCACCCGGCGACGACCCACGACGAGACGATCGTCACCCTGCACAGCCTGCTCGACCGCGACGTCTACCGCGGCGGCGCGATCGTCGTCGGCCCGGTGCGCCGCGGCCGCGGCCGGCGGGTGCGGGTCGAGCGGCGCATCGTCCCCGTCTCGGAGGACTCCGAAAAGCGCACCCAGGTGCTCGAACGCGACCTCTGGCGGATTGCGGTCGAGAACCTCGACTACCCCGAGCAGCACGCCTGGGCGGCGCTGGCCGGGGCGCGCGTCAACCCGCAGAACTGGCGGCGCGCCCGCTCGATGCTGCAGAACGACAAGACCAAGGAGCTGCGCCGTCGCTTCCTGCTCACCTGCGTGCAGCGCAACCGCAACTCGCAGCTGCGGCTTAAAGCGCTGGCCGAGATCGCCGACCTGCGCGACCCCGACGCCTTCGACGACGCGATCGACATCGTCGGCACCTGGAGCCGCGACGACAAGCGGGCGGGGACGAAAACCCTGCTGCAGGCGCTGGTCGACAAACGGATCGGTCGCCGCGACCAGGCCCAGGCGTGGGTATGGCGGCTCGCCTCATACACCCCCGAACTGCACGAAGAGTACGCCGTGCAGCGCTGGCCGGAGACGAAGCGGCTGCTCGGCCTGCTCGTCAACTCCTCCGGCCGGGCGCACGGGCGCAACGCCCGCCGCCTCGTCCACGCGGCGCGCAAACAGGACCGCCGCCTCTCGGTCTCGCTGCTCGCCGGCGCCGTCTCGCACACCCCGGAAGGGGAGGAGGTGTTGCGCGGCGCCCGGATGCGGATGGCTCGCAAACCTTCGGCGACCGCGCGCGAACTGTTGCGCAACTTTCCCAAAGGCGGCAAACGGCGTCGCAAACGCAAAAAGGGCAAAGGCGGAGCGGCGGGCGGGGGCGAGAACGGCGCGAAACCGGCCAAGAAGCGATCTCGGCGGGCGAGGAAAAGCGACGGCGGGAACGGCGCGGCACCCGACTCAGAGTCGCAGGTGGACCTCGCCGGCGCCGAGGACGACCCGGTTGCCGCCGGCAGCGACGACGACTAGGTCACCCGAGTCCTCGATCCCGTCGGCGATTCCACTGCCGCCGTCCCAGGAGATCTGACGGCCGCGCAGCGCATCGCGGGAGCGCCACTCGGCGAGCGTGTCCGCTCGATCCGCCGTGACCCAGGCTGCCAGGTGACGGTTTAGAACTGTGGCCGCGGTTGGGGGGGTCGGGAGTCGCCTCGCCGCGTCCCCATCACCGCCTTCGGCGGTGGAATCTGGGGCCGCTTCGCGGCTGGAGTCACCCTGCGGGGGCCGCTTCGCGAGGGAGCGGCGAGGCGACTCCCGACCCCCGGATCCGAGGTCGAGGAGGGAGATCGCCGTATCTCGGAGGTCGGGTGGGAACTCGTCTGGGGAGATTGAGAGGTTCAGGCCTACGCCGATCACTGCCCAGCCGTCTTGGGGCTTGGCCTCGATTAGGACTCCGGCGAGCTTGCGTTCTTCGACCCAGATGTCGTTGGGCCACTTGACCTGGCACTCGATGTCGGGTTGAAGCTCTTCTGCCGTGTCGCAGACGGCGAGCGGGACGGCTAGCGGGAGGAGCAGGTGGCGCTCGTCGAGGGGACGCAGGATCGCCGAGTAGAGCAGGGCTTTGCCGGGGGGCGCGGTCCAGGTGCGGCCCTGGCGGCCGCGCCCGGCGGTCTGCTCGCTGGCGGTGACGATGGTGCCGTGCGCGGCACCGGCCTCGACCAGCTCCCGGGCGCGGGCATTGGTCGAGTCCGTGCGGCGGAAGTGGCGATGCGGCGCGCCGAAGCTCATCCGGCGCGGTCGATTGCAGCTTTGTCCCCCCTACGGGGGGGACAATCCTTCATTCGGCGGCGGCGTCGGTGAGCAGGGCGGCGAGGAGGCCGTCTATGTCGTGGTGCTCGGCTTCGACGTGGACCTCGAGGCCGGCGTTGCGCGCGGCTTCGCTGGTGATCGGGCCGATTGAGACGATGCGGGCGCCGGAGGGGAAGCGATTGCCTAAGGCCTCGACCAGGTTGCGCACCGTGGAGGAAGAGGTGAAGGTGACGTAGTCGGCGCCCTGTGCCGCTTCGACCGCCGCGTCGTCCGGCTCATCGCGGACCGTCTCGTAGAGGGCGACGACATCTACCTCGGCGCCGCGCTCGCGCAGGGCGTCGGGGAGCACGTCGCGCGCCTCGGCGGCGCGGGCGACGAGAACCCGCTTTCCGTCGACATCCACCCCGGCCAGAGCTTCCACAAGGGCCTCGGCGACGAACTTCTCCGGAACCACGTCCGCGGCGATCCCATGCTCGGCGAGGGCGCGCGCGGTCCCCGGCCCGATCGCGGCGACGACCGCCCCCGCTCGTCCTGTGGCTTCCTCGGGCGCATCGGTCCCTCGCTGGACTCCGGCCACACGAGGGGCTCCTGCATCCCCTGCCCCTACGTGCTTCTTTTCCGACCCTCCACCCAGCGCTCGTGCATCGAGCCCGGCCACCGAGAGCGCCTCAAAGAGCAGATGCGCCCCGTTCGGGCTCGTCACGCAGATCAGCGCGTACTCGCCGATCCGCTCGACGGCATCTCGCACCTCGTCGCTCTCGATTCGCGGCTCGACCCGAATTGCCGGCAGCTCGACCACCTCGGCGCCGAGGTTGCGCAGGGTCGCGGCGAGGCCGCTTGCCTGGGCACGTGCCCGGGTGACGACGATGCGTCTGCCGTGCAGCGGCCGGCGCTCGAGCCAAGCGAGCGTCTCGCGCCGCTCGACCACCTCGCCGACGACGATCAGGGCGGGGGCGCCGATGCCCTCCCGCTCGACCGCCGCGGCCAAGGAGCCGAGCGTCGCGACGACGGTGCGCTGGCCCTCCATCGTCCCGCGTTCGACCGCGGCGGCGGGCTCGCTCGCGTCGCGACCCGCGGCAATCAGCGCCGCGGCGTTGTCGCCAAGTCGTTTGACCCCCATATAGAAGACGAGCGTGCCGGGGAAGCGGGCGAGTGCCTCCCAGTCGAGCGCGGTCTCGGCCTTCTCGGGATCCTCGTGACCGGTGACGAAAGCGACCGCCGAGGCGTCGTCGCGGTGGGTGACGGGAATGCCGGCGTAGGCGCTCGCCGCGACGCCGGCCGTGACGCCGGGTACGACCTCGAACTCGACCCCGGCCTCGCGCAGCGCTTCACCCTCCTCGCCGCCACGGCCGAAGACGAACGGGTCGCCGCCCTTGAGTCGCACCACGCTCTTGCCGGCTTGGGCCGCCTCGATCAGCCTCTCGCCGATCTCCTCTTGAGGGACGGAAGGCTTGCCGGGGGCCTTGCCTACGTAGATGAGATCGGCGTCGGCCCCGGCACCGGCTAGCGCGCCCGGTGGGATCAGACGGTCGTGGAAGATCGCGTCGGCCGAGGCGATCAGCTCCAGCGAGCGTGCCGTCATCAGGCCGGGATCGCCGGGACCGGCACCGACCAGGTACACGACTCCCGCTCGCGCGCTCACGCCATGTCCTCGGCACGATCGAGGATGTCGCGGGCGCCGGCGCTGAGCAGGCGCTCGGCCAGGACCGCCCCGGCAGCCGCCGGCTCCGCCGCCACGCCCGCGACCCGGTCACGGATCCACTCGCTGCCGTCGGGCAGGCCGACGAAGGCCTCGATCGTCAGCTGCGCCCCCTCAACCCGGGCGTGGACCCCGATCGGCGTGGCGCAGGTCGCATCGAGCAGGGCGACCACGGCGCGCTCCGCGGTCAGCTCACGCAGGGCCGTCTCGTCGCTGAGCGCCGCGGCAGCTTCGACCGCGTCGGCATCGTTCCCGCGCGCCTGCAGGACCAGCGCGCCCTGGCCGGCGGCCGGAGTCATCGCCTCGCTCGGGATCGCGAACGAGATCTCGCTCTCGCGCCCCAGCCGCTTGAGGCCTGCGGCGGCGAGCACGATCCCGTCCAGCGCCTCCTCAGCGAGCTTGCGCAGCCGCGTATCGACGTTGCCATGCAGCTCGCTCACCGCCAGGTCGGGCCGCGCTGCAAGTAGCTGCGCACGTCGGCGAAGACTGGCCGTGCCGACCTTGGCACCCTCGGGAACGTCCTCAAGCGAGCCCCCAGAGCCGATCCAGGCATCGGCCGGATCCTCCCGCACCGGCACCGCCGCAATCACCAGCCCCTCAGCCATCTCCCCGGGCAGATCCTTAGCCGAGTGCACCCCGATCTCCACCTTGCCGTCGAGTAACGCCTGCTCCACACCTCGCACGAACCGCTCCTTGTCCCCAACCTCACCATCCGAACTGACTTCCACAAGCTCCCCTCCCCCCAACAGCGCAGCGACCTGCCCAGCTTGCGCCTTTGCCAGTGCACTGTTGCGAGTAGCAATTCGAATCATTGGAACCCATCACGGTAGGGGTGGAACGTCTTGTACTTTTTCGGTGCCAGCTTCGGGCGACAGCCGTAAGGCGATCACCGAAAAAGTTAAGTGGAACCCCTACCGTGATGGGTTCCACCCCGCCGAAGCTCGGTCACTTTCCCAGGCGCTTCTCCCTCAGGCTCAGTTTCCACGTCCAACCCGAACAACTCACGCAAAGCACTGACGTACACATAAGCCTCGTCGCTGCCCGCCGACCGCTTCATCCGCAGAGTCGGCTCGTGCAGAAGCCGCGAGGCGATCGCCTTCGCCATTGCCGTGAGCCGCTCGCGGTCGGCCTCGCCGAGGTCGGTCCAGCGACCGTCGTTCTCGGCCAGCACGCGGGCGACGATCTCGTCGGCGCGCTCGCGCAGCGAGGCGATCGTCGGCACGACCTCCAGGGAGGCGAGCCAGCGTTCGAAGCGATCCAGCTCGGCGACGAGGATCGGCTCCGCGCGCCTCGCCTCGCCCTCGCGGTCGCCGGCGTTGCGCTCGACTATCTGCTGCACGTCGTCGATGTCGTAGAGGCTGACCCCGCCGATCTCGCGACACTCCGGTTCGATGTCGCGCGGCACGGCGATGTCGACCAGGAGCAGGGGCCGGCCCGACCGTGTATCCATCACCTGCGCGAGGCCGTCGCGCTCGACGATGTGGTGCGGGGAGTTGGTCGCGGAGACGACGATGTCGGCGGCCTGCAGCTGCTCGGGCAGATCCTCGAAGCGGACCGCCTCGCCGTTGAAGCGCTGGGCGAGGCCGATCGCGCGGTCGTAGTGGCGGTTGGCGACGAAGACGCCGGCGGCGCCGCGCGATACCAGGGCCTTGGCGACCAGCTCCGCGGTCTCGCCCGCGCCGATCACCAGCACCCGCTTCTCGCCGAGATCGCCGAGCGTGCGCCGGGCCAGATCGACCGCGACCGAGGGGATGGACACGTTCTTCTCGCCGACCGCGGTCTCCTCGCGAACCCGGCCGCCGGCGGCGAGGGCGCCGCGGAAGAGGCGGTTGAGGATCGGCCCCGTGGCGCTCTCGACCAGCGCCAGCTCGTAGGCGCGTTTGACCTGCCCTTGGATCTCGGCCTCGCCGACGATCATCGAGTCGAGCCCGGCAGTGACCCGGAAGAGGTGGCGGGCGGCGTCGCCGGAGCGCAGCGAGTAGAGGTGGCCGAGCAGCTCGGTCGGGCGGATCTCCGCCTGGCGGGTGAGCACGCCCAGTGCCGTCGACTCGGCTTCGACCGTGTCGGAGACGATCAGGTAGAGCTCGGTCCGGTTGCAGGTCGATATCGCCGCTGCCTCGTGGATGCCCTCCACGGCGGTCAGCTCATGCAGGGCGCCGACCGCACGGCCCTCGGTCAGTGAGAGGCGCTCGCGCAGGTCGAGCGGCGCCGTCTTGTGGGATACGCCCAGCGCCAAGAGCTCAGACATCGGCCGTCACCCGCTCCGCTTCCTCCTGCTCGCGATTGCGCTGCTCGGCGAATCCCGCCAGCTCGCCCAGCTCGCGCTCGATCCGCTGCAGTTTGGCCGCCATGATCGCCACGTAGACGACGATCAGGGCGAGGAAGACCACGTAGGCGCCGGCAACGTACTTGCCCGCCTCGTCGAGCGGCAGCGCCGGGGTCGCGGCGAGCAGGGCCAACATCAGCTGACCTCCGGGGCGACGCGCGAGCGCCCGCCGGGAGCCGGCGCGTCGAGGGCGCGGCGCAGCCGCTTCACCTGGCCCGAGGCGCTCTTCGCGGTCAGCTCGAACTTGACCAGGGTCACCCAGAGCAGGCCGATCGCCAGCAGGCTGACGAGGAAGGTCAGCATCATCGAGCCCGGCAGGCCGCCGTTGGTCGTGGCGAAGACCCGCGGGTGGACGAGGCTCTGCGCCAGCCGCACGGCCATGAAGTTGAGCGGCACGAAGGCGCCGGCCGTGATCGCGAAGACCGAGGCGTAGCGCGCCTGCTGGTCGCGGTCCTCGATCGCGTAGCGGAACGGGTAGTACGTCGCGTACATCAGGAAGACGATCAGGAAGCTGACCAGCGTCGGCTCGTCCCAGACCCACCAGTGTCCCCACGATGCCTTGGCCCAGATCGAGCCGGTGATCAGCACGGCGACGCCGAAGATCACCGACATGTGGATCGAGACGTAGGAGTAGGCGTCCCAGCGCGAGTTGCCGCTGCGCAGGTGCGCGATCGCAAAGACCCCGCCGACCACGAACCCGATCAGCGCCACGATCGCCAGGGGCACGTGCAGGTAGAAGATCTTCTGGATGAAGCCCTGGTCGGCGTCGAGCGGCGCATAGAAAAAGACGAGCGAGAGCGCCGCGACGATTGCCGCGACGGCTGCGATCGAGAGTGGTCTCAAGCCTTTGCCATACATGCGCGCACTCAGTCCTCCAGGAGGAAATCGAACACCGCGTATCCGACCAGGAGGAAGATCAAATCGTATAGGCCGAGCGTCGCCAGCCAGGTGCCGAAGCGGTGGTAACCGGGACCGCCCACGGCCAGCAGCGGCTCGATCGCGCCGGTGGCGGCGATCGAGAGCGGCACAACGAGAGGCAGCAGCACGAGCGGGGCGAGCAGGTCGCGGGCGCGCGAGTTGACCGCCATCGAGGAGATCAGCGTGCCGGTCGCGGCCAGCCCGACGTCGGCGAGCAGGAGGACGAGGGCGAGCGGGGCCAGCGCCGTCGCCGAGTCGAGGAAGAAGACGGCGAAGACGGGGACGACGACCAGCTCCAGGGCCAGCAGGTAGATGAGCAGCGCCGACGCCTTGGCGGCAAACAGGGCGCTGCGGTCGATCGGGGCGAGGCGGATCGCGTCGAAGCCGCCCTCCTCGCGCTCGCTGACGAAGAGGCGGTTGATGCCGAGGATCGCGGCGAAGAGCACGGTCACCCAGAGCACCCCGGCGGCGAGGCCACCGGAGAGTTGCGTGCGGTCGAGGCCGAAGCGGAAGATGACGAAGGTGGTGACCGCGAACAGCGCCATCGCCGGCAGCGATTGCAGGGTGCGCAGCTCGGCCCGCAGGTCCTTGCCGAGGATCGCGGCGAAGGCGAGCCGGGACGGAGTCACGCTGCCTCCGCCGGGGCGACAACGGATCCGCCGACGCCGAGCTCCAGCACCCGGTCGGCCTCGCCGCGGTGGCGCTCGGGGTCGTGGCTGACCAGCACCCGGGTGCGGCCGGGCGCTGGGCCGATCAGCTTTCCCACCAGCCTGCGTCCGTCGGCGTCGAGGTTGGAGTCGGGCTCGTCGAGCAGCAGAAGATCGGGCCCATGTAGGACGCAGCGGCAGGCGGCGATCCGCTGACGCATGCCGGCGGAGAGCTCGGCGACTCGGTCCTCGCCGCGTCGCTCCATGCCGACCGCGGCGAGCAGCTCGGCGATCCGCGCCTCCGCCACGTCCCGCCCGATCCCGTGTAACCGGGCGTGGAAGCGGAGGTTCTCGCGGCCGCTCAGGTCCCGGTAGAGGAGGGCGTCATGGGCGAGCAGGCCGATTCTGCCGCGGACCTTCCAGGCATCCCGGGGAAGGGCGGCGCCGAAGACAAGCGCCTCGCCGCCGCTCGGTCGCAGCAGGGTGGCGAGGATGCGCAGCAGGGTGGTCTTGCCGCTGCCGTTTGGGCCCAGCACGAGGAGCGACTCGCCCTCTCCCAGCGAGAGGTCAACGTCGGCCAGCGCCGGACGTTCGCCGTAGTCGCGTCGCAGGCCGCGCAGCTCGATCGCATCGGTCATCGCGCGGATTCTCCCTCGACTGGACGGTTCACCCCCTTATGGGGTGGTAAACCGTTCAGACAGCAGTCGCTACCGGCGCTTGCGCAGGGTGCGGGCGCCGACCTTGAGCAGCGGGCCCGCCCCCTCGCGCAGGGCCTGGGTCCGGGTCGCGCCCTTGCCGTAGAGGATCTTCGCCGAGGCGCGCACCGCTTCGCCCAGGGTCTGGTCGTAGGGGTGCCACCAGAAGTCGCGGGTGAGGCCCGGCTCCCAGGCGTTCATCTTCACGTTGACGCACTCATAGAAGCCGAATTTGGAGTGCGAGCGGCCGACGCCGGAGTCCTTGACGCCGCCCCAGGCGCACTGGCAGGCGCCGTGGCTGAAGGAGTGGTCGTTGACCCAGACCATGCCCGACTCGATCCGCCGCGCGATCCGCGCGCCCTTCTGGCGGTCCTTGGTCCATACCGAGGCGCCGAGGCCGAACTCGGAGTCGTTGGCGAGGTCGATCGCCTCCTGCTCGGAGTCCACGACGACGATCGGCAGCACCGGGCCGAAGACCTCCTCGTTCATGATCCGCATCTCGTGCGTGACGCCGGTCAGCACGGTCGGGGCGATGTATTTGTCGGAGAGACCGGCGACCGGGGTCGGGCCGCCGCAGAGCTTGGTTGCGCCGGAGGCGACCGCGTCCTCGATCAGCTCGACGACGATGTCGTACTGACCGGGGGAGGTCATCGGGCCGATCTCCGTCTCCCACTCGATCGGGTTGCCGAGGCGGAGCTTCTGCGCCTCGCGGGCGACGCCCTCGACGAAGCGGTCGGCGACCTCGCGCATCACGTAGACGCGCTCGATCCCCGAGCAGGTCTGGCCGGCGTTGGCGAAGCCGCCCCAGACCGCGCCGGAGATCGCGTTGTCGAGGTCGGCGTCGGCGCAGACGATCATCGGGTCCTTGCCGCCGAGCTCGAGCACCGAGCCCTTGAGTCGCTCGGCGCAGACCTGGCCGACCTTGCGGCCGACGTCAACTGAACCGGTGAAGAAGATCTTGCCCGCGCTCGACTTTGCCAGCGCGTCGCCGACCGCGCCGCCGCCGTGGACGACGCGGACGAGGCCCTCGGGCAGGCCGCCCTTCTCGAAGACGCGGCGGATCGCCTCGCCGAGCAGCGGCGTCAGGCTGGCCGGCTTGAGCACGACGCCGTTGCCCGCCATCAGCGCGATCGCGACCTCGCCGAAGGGGATCGACCATGGGTAGTTCCAGGGCGCGATCACGCCGACCACGCCGATCGGCTCGTAGGTGAAGCGCGATTTCTTGCTCGCCAGGAAGGCCTGGGACATCCGCACCTTCTCGTCCGCGAGGATCTTCGGCCCGGCCTTGGCGCACCAGTGCAGGGCGTCGACGGTCGGCAGCAGCTCCATCGTGTAGGCCTCGGCGCGCGGCTTGCCCTGCTCGGAGACGAGCAGTTCGGCGAGCTCGTCGATGTCGTCGAGCAGGGCGTCGGCGGCGCGCTTCAGGTAGGCGCCGCGGGTCTTCAGGTCGAGCTCGGCCCAGGCGGGCTGGATGCGGGCCACGTCGTCGACCACGGCCTGGACTTGGTCCGGGGTGATCGTGGCTACCGATCCGACCAGCTCTCCGGTGGCTGGGTTGAAGCTCTCAAGGGTGGACTGGGCGGCTTGGGGCTGCGTGGCGATCTCCATTGTTCGATTGTAGGTGGTGTGGAGGGAACCGGGGGCGGTATCGAGGGCGCCTATGTTCGCTTCGCCTTCGGCTTTGCTCACTATGTTGGTGCCGCTTCGCGGCGGGAACCACCCTGCCCGGGGCCGCTTCGCGAGGCGCCCTCGACACCGCCCCCGGCTCCCGACCAGCGCCGACTACCGGCAGGGTCATACTCGGCGCATGCCTGACCGCCTGTTTGGCAGCGACGAGGAATCAACCCGTCAGCCGGCTTCGCCGCAAGCTGATGCACCTTTGGCCGTGCGGATGCGGCCGCGGTCGCTCGATGAGCTTGTGGGGCAGGAGCACGTGCTGGGGGAGGGATCGGCGCTGAGGGCCGCAATCGAAAGCGGGCATCCTCACTCGGCGATCTTGTATGGGCCACCGGGGGCTGGAAAGACGACGCTGGCTCGGATTGCCGCCTCAAATGCCGACGGGGCGTTCGAGGAGGAGTCGGCTGTCAATGCCGGCAAAGCGGAGATCCGGGCCGTTATCGAGCGGGCTCGGGAGCGGCGACGTGGTTCTGGGCGGCCGACGATCCTCTTCCTCGACGAGATCCATCGCTTCAACAAGGCCCAGCAGGATGCGCTGCTCCCGGCGGTCGAGGAGGGGCTGCTGACCTTGATCGGGGCGACGACTGAGAACCCTTACTTCGAGGTGAACTCGGCGCTGTTGTCGCGTTGCCAGATATATGAGTTGCAGCCGTTGTCCGCCGAGCAGGTGGAGGAGCTGTTGCGGCGAGCGCTCAACGACCCCGAAAGGGGGCTGGTCGATCCGCCGCCGGTGGAGGATGCCGCCCTGGCGATGCTGGCGCAGCGCTCCGGCGGCGACGCCCGGGTGGCGCTCGCGGGGTTGGAGCGGGCGGTCGCTCGCGCTGTCGACCTTGGTGGTGTTGGGACCCCGTCAAAGTCGGCAGCGGTCGACATCGCAGCGATCGATGTCACCGCGGTCGAGGACGCGTTGCAGCGCAAGGCGCTCGACTACGACCGCCAGGGGGATCGCCACTACGACTTCGTCTCCGCCTGGATCAAGGCGACGCGCGGCTCCGACGTCGACGCGTCGCTCTACTACCTGGCGGTGATGTTGGAGGGCGGCGAGGACCCGCGCTTCATCGCCCGCCGCATGGTCATCCTCGCCTCCGAGGACGTCGGCAACGCCGACCCGCAGGCGCTGCTCGTCGCCGATGCCGCGGCCCGCGCGGTCGACCGGGTCGGCATGCCCGAGTGCGCTCTCAACCTCGCCCAGGCCGCCGTCTACCTCGCGCTCGCGCCGAAGTCCAACGCCTCCTACAAAGCGCTCGGCCGGGCCCGGGCCGAGGTGCGGGAAAACGGCGCCAAGACGCCACCCGACTACCTGCGCGACGCTCACTACCCCGGCGCAGGGGATCTCGGCCGGGGCGAGGGCTACCGCTACGCGCACGACGAGCCGGGCGCCGTCAGCGACCAGCCGCTGATGCCCCCAGGGCTGGAGGCGCTGCGGTTCTACAAGCCCAGCGACCGCGGCTTTGAGGCCGAGCTGAGCAGCCGCTTGGAGGCGCTCCGCAAGAAGTTCCTCGGCGGCAAATCAAGCACTTAGTCGCAGGCGCAACTTCCTCATAGACGCCGTGTTTCAGAGGTCGGCTTTCCAAGTTAGAGCCAGGGAGAGCCGACACACCGGCCGGAGGCCTGGACTGGGGGTCTCCGGCCGGTACTAAACAGGGGAATCAGGGGGGAATCCGACGACCGCGCGGGACTGCGCGGTCGTCGGACGTTGTGGGCCCGACGCCTTTCCCGGCAGGCGCCGGTAGGGTTTCGCCGATGCCAGCGCAGCCACAGCTCGTCCTCCACGTGGTCCCTTTCTCGCACC
The DNA here is from genome assembly GCA_963837695.1 of uncultured Solirubrobacterales bacterium. Lineage (GTDB taxonomy): Bacteria > Actinomycetota > Thermoleophilia > Solirubrobacterales > 70-9 > VRUE01. Next base: position 778,674 of record CAWINZ010000005.1, read on the forward strand.
CCTGTCTGGCGGTGAGCGCGGCTCTCGACCGGCTCGGGACGGAATACGAGACCGTCACGCTCGAAACCGGCAGGCAGGGCGACGAGATCGAAAATCTCTACGGCGAGGGGTGCCGCACGGTCCCCGGCCTGCTCGTCGACGACGAGCCGGTGCACGGCACGCCGACGATCTTCGCCCGGCTCGACGAGTTGCACCCGGATGCCGGCCTCTACCCGACGGCGGTCGCCGAGGCGATCCGCGATGCCGAGCCCGCGCTTGCCGAAGACGTCCAGATGAGCGCCCGCGTGCTCGTCTTCGGCGCGATGCACTTCCGCCCCGAGTCGATGGGGACCTTCGCCGGCGCCGCCCAGCTCGACCCCGGTGGAGTCGACTTCGCGATCAAGGCGATGCGGGCCTCGTGGCGCTACCTGGACATCACCGCCCAGCGGGTCTACGACACGTTACAGGCGCTGCCGGCGCAGCTCGACACGGTCGACGCCCTTCTCGATTCGGGCGCGCTCGGCGGCGAGACCCCGACCGCCGCCGACTTCCAGCTCGGCTCCTCCCTGCACCTGCTCGTCCAGATCGGCGACATCCGCCCCCTGGTCGAGGAGCGAGCCGCGTGGAAGGCCGTCTCCACCCTGTTCGAGCCCGGCAAGGGCAACGTCTCGGCCGGCGCGTTCCCGCCCGGCTGGGTTCCGCCGACGCCGTCCTGAGCGGGCGCACCCGGGCGTCGCCGCGGGCACGTCTCTATCGTCTGACCGGTGAGCGAGGAGAAGCTGCGACTCGGTGGGATGGCCCTGAGGAATGGGCTGCTTATCCACGGGCCGACGCACTGGGCTGCGGCCGTGCGGGACGAGGAGGGGCAGGTTGTCGTGGCTTCGGAGCGGAAACCTGAGCTGGCGCCGAAGCTTGCCGGGAAAGTGCCGGGGCTGCGGGGACCGCTGAAACTGGTCGAGGCGATGGCCGTGCTGCCGCTCGTGCGGCGGCGGATGCCGGCCGCTCGGTTGCCTTTCGAGGATCGCCGGGTGCTGGCGACTATCGGGGCGACGCTGGTCGCCACCAGCTTGCTTCGCCGCCGCATGGCCGGCGGGGCGTTGCGCGAGGCTTTGGTCCAGGTGCTCGGGGCGATGCCGGCGCTGGCCGCGCTCAGCGACCGCGACCTCGCCGCCTACCACGGGGTCGAGCACAAGGCGATCGCCGCCTATGAGCAGGGGATCGAGGACCCGGCGTCGGTGCCGAAGGAGCACGATCGCTGCGGCTCCAACCTGCTGGCGCCGATGATGGTGCTCTCCGCCGGTGGCACTGTGGTGCTGGAGCGGTTGGTCGAGCGGCCGAGCCCGCTGGCGCGCGCCGCGGTCGGCCTCGGCGTTGCCTCGATCGCCGTCGAGATGTTCGCCTGGAGCGACCGTCACCACGGCGCTCCGCTGGCCGAGGCATTCCACACGCCGGGTCGCGAGATCCAGCGACACGTGGCGACCAAAGAGCCGACGCCCGAGCAGCTTCAGGTCGGGATCGCCGCCCTGGCCGAGATCCTCCGCGTCGAGGGCTCGCGGGCCGGCGAGGGCGAGCCCCCGGCGGCGACGTAGACTCCCGCCGATGTTCGGCAAGATCGACCACATCGGCGTCGCTGTCGCGGACATCGACGCGGCACTCGAGCTCTATGAGACGAGCTTTGAGATGACGGTGGCCCACCGCGAGACGGTCGAGTCCCAGGGGGTCGAGGCCGTGCTGCTCGATGTCGGCGATGGGCACGTCGAGCTGATGCGGCCGTTGGCCCCCGACACGCCGGTCGGCAAGTTTCTTGCCCGCAAGGGCCCCAAGTTGCACCACGTTGCCTACGCGGTCGACGACATCGATTCGACCCTGGAGACGCTCGCCGCTGCGGGGCTCGAGTTGATCGACAGCAAGGCGCGGATCGGCCTCCGGGGCAGCCGGGTGGCCTTCATCGAGCCGCGCTCTACGGGCGGCGTGTTGACCGAGATCGTCGAAGCGAGTGGAGAGGAGCACTGATGGCGGACACGCAAAAGGTGGAGATCGGCTTCGAGGGCGGTCAGGTCGTCCCTGTCCGGCTCAGTGAGGATGAGCTGAAGGACCTGCGCAAGCAGGTCGAGAAGGGCGGCTGGCACGACGTCAAGACCGAGGACGGGACGCTTTCGGTCTACGTTGGCAAGGTCGCCTTCCTGCGCATCGACTCGGGCGCCCACAGCGTGGGCTTCGGCCTCAACCGGCAGGACTGATGCGAGCCCGCAGGTTGCTTGGCGCCGCCGGTCTTGCGACGCTTGCCGCCGCGCTGTGGTGGCGCAAGAACCCGTCCGCCTGTCCCTACGGCCAGCGCTTCTGGGTCGAAGCGCCGCACCCGATCATCAGCCGTGACCGGCTGCGCGCGGTGCTGGCGCCGGAGCCGGGGGAGCGGCTGCTGGAGATCGGGCCGGGCACCGGCTACTACACGCTCGACATCGCGGAATGGGTCGGACCAGAGGGCCGGGTCGAGATCTTCGACCTGCAACAGGAGTTCCTCGACCACGTCAGCGGCCGTGCCGGCGAGCGCGGGCTCGCGAACGTCGTCCCGACCCAGGGCGACGCGACGGCGCTGCCCTATGAGGACGCCTCGATCGACGCGGTGGCGCTGACCGCGGTCCTCGGTGAGATCCCCGACCCGGTGGCGGCGCTGCGCGAGATCCGCCGCGTGCTCAAGCCCGGCGGCCGCCTCATCGTCGGCGAGCTGTTCGGCGACCCCCACTTCACCACCCTCAACACCCTCAAACGCCAAGCGGCCGAAGCGGGCCTCGTCTTCGAGACCCACTCCGGCAACTGGTTTGCCTACTTCGCGCGGCTCTCGCCAGCCTGACAGCTCGGGCGCCGTACGGCAAGTAGAGGAGTGCCGGGGCGGTGGGAGGTCCGCCCCGGCACTCGGTCGTCAGTGACTCTTATTGCCCCCACGGCAGGCGGGGATGTTGAGCCGTAGGTTGTTCGCCCTCATCCGTCGGCTGTTCTGGGCCAGCAGGTTGAGGAAACCGCTGGTCTGGCCAGCGCAGAGGTTGCGCGAGTTGATCAGCAGGCCCTTGCCGCCGCCCTTCATGTTGAGGATGAACTTGCTCACCGCAACGTCAGGCGTGTTGTTGAACACGGTTTTGAGGCGGCCGTGCGCGGAGCTGATTACGCCGCGCAGCCGGATCGGGACCTGGCCGTGTAGATCGACCAGCATGTCTGGCAGCGTGTTGCTGGACGAGGTCAGGTAGACGGGGCCCTGGAGCTTTTCGTCAAGCAGCGGCGAGATCGCCTTGGCGTGCCCGTAGATCGAGTTCTTCGGGCAGTTGTTCGCGGCCAGCTGGACCCTCGTGCAGATCGTCTTGATGTGACTCTGATCGAGGATCGTTGCCCGCGGCAGGATGAACGCCGCCCGCCTCAGGTTCGCGTCGCCGTTGTGGGCTTCGAGAATTGCCCGGAACCTCGGGTTGGCCGCACGCTTGGTCGCGTTCTTGCCGCCCATGATCCGCGGGAAGAACTTCGGCTTGAAGGCGAGCTTGCCGCAGGAGCGGAACTGGATCGCCGCTTCGTTGGAGGTCTGCTGCCACTGCGCTTCGTCGGCCGGGTTGCCGCCACCGCCGCTGACGGTCGTCTTGAGCGGCAGCCTTTCCCGACAGGTGGTCGGGTTGAGCGTGAACTGCGAGCGGTCGATCGACACCCTGATTTCCCCGATGTCGAGCTTCACCCCGCCGAACACGTTCGGGATCGGGTCTGAGACGGCGTGCACTTCGGCCGTTTCCGGGTCGATGTTCAACGCCGTTCGCACGACCACGTTGCCGAGGTCGTACGGCCCGGCGACCGCCGGCGTGATGAACACCATGCTCAGCGGCGCGCCTTTGTAGGGGCCGGCGAGGTAGGCTTTACCCTCCGTGCGGAACGGGTCCGGGCCCGAGCCGGCGGCGATCTTCGCCGTGCCGACGAAACTGCTCGACGGACAGCTCGGGTTGGCGAGCTCGGCTTTGCCGCTGCTGCCCCCCGCCGCGTCGATGCCCGACTGCGGGCAGTATTCGACGCCCTTCAGCTTGGCGACCATGCCCCTCGGCAGGTTGACCTCGATCCGCTTGACCTCCTGGTTGCCGTCGTCGCGGAAGAGGTCGAGGTTGACCGGGCTGTACCCGCCCGCCGTGAACCCTTGGGGGGACGCGGCGAAGAACGGCGCGAACGGCCGCTCGGCGAGGGTTTTCGGACAAGGCCCGCCACCGGCGATTTCGTCAAGCGTGAAGTCGTCGCTCGGGTGGGCGTCCGGATTGCCCGACCAGGGAGCCAGGGCGGTGTTGGTAGTGTGCGGACCGCAGGTATCCGGCGTCGTCAGCGCGCCCCGGGAGCCGCCGTCGATGTGGACCTTGAACGAGCCGAAGGTCGCCTGCGGATTTTCGTCGACCACGACTTTCAGCTGACCGGTGTTCAGGTTGGGGAAGACGTGGCCGACCAGGCGCACGTTCACTCCATACCGTTCCGAGCCTACGGTGAGAAAGACCCTGAACTGTTCGCCGGAGGTCGGGTCGTTGTTGAGCGGCGCGGCGGTGTAGACGGTGCCGCTGAGCGAGTCGGGCGGCAACGAGGGGGTCTGCACGTCGGTGGTGCCGATCTTCGACGCTGCGGGGCACTCGATCGGATTATTGGTGTGGTAACCGAACTGCGCGTCGCTGCACGTCTCGAGTCCGTTTGCCAGCGATGGATTGAGCCCCGCGCCTTCCGGCAGGGTTACAGTCGCCGTCTTCAGGTACGAGTTCGCGATCGGTTCTTCGGAGTCGAACGGGATCCCTAGATCGACCGTCACCGGCTCCGGAGAGTCGGTCTGGCTGTCGACATTGACACCGATCGTCGGGTCGAACGGCACTGCGTCGCACCCTTCGCCGGTGAACGGCAGGGTGAAGCTGGCCGAATCGCTCGCGCCTTCATGGGAGTTGACGTGGAGGTCGGCGATCTCGCTGGCGTCGCAGGGGCTCGGGTTGGTCAGGTAGGTGCCGTCCCCAAACGTGCCGCCGGCCCCGTTGAAGACGAGCCGCGAGCCGACGATCGGCGGACCTCCCGGCGGCGCGTGGAGGTCGCTGATCGTGAAGATAACGTGCTGATCGACCGGGCTCAGCGAGCCGACGATGAAGACCGGCCCGCTTGCGGTCGGGAACCCCACCATCGAGGGGTGGCCGAAAAACGGTTCAACGTTGAAGACAGGCACCGCGACCCGGCGCTGTTCGCATTTCGGGATGCATTCGGGCCCCGGGGCCTCGATCGCCACGGTCAGGTAATTGGTCCCGACTATCGCCTGCGGGCAGGTTGCCACCGGGTTGGTTAATTCCATCTGTTCGATCGTGCACTTCGGCGCTGCCTCGGGATTGACGCTCAGCCCTTCCGGGACTTCGACGACGATGTCTTTGACGAAGCCATCGGGGAAGCCGATGGCGCCGACCGCGGTGAGCGTGTTGAGGGTGAAGTCGGTGATCGCCCACGGCGGATGTCCGGCTGCTTGTTTGAACCACTTGCCCGGGGTGGCTGGCGTGCACGGATCCGGCGACGCTTCCAGGGGCGGTTCACCTTCGACCGGTGGCCCTACGAGAGGCGGAGAGTCTTCATTTTCCGAGCAGGTAAGCGTCACCCAGCTTTCGATGCCGAATTCGGCTTGTGCACTGGAAGCGCCAAATGCGAGTACGAAGAATGCGGCGGTAAGGACGAGCAGTCCGAGCGGACCACGCTTGCTTCCCATATGAGACTCTCCTCCACGACGGGTTTCAATAGAAATTGAACTACCCGCCTCCCGTGGTTCAAAACGTACACCACGGAGTACCTGGGCTCCATCGGGGATAACTACGGATTGGCCAACGAACCCCAGAGGCGAGCCTCGGCCTCGGCTACGCGGTTGGCCGTCCTGTCGATCTGGCCCCAGAGAGCCGGCTCGGGCTCGTCTTTCTCGCTCGCCGCGTGGAAGGCGTTTGCCAGCTCGGTCCAGGCGGCGGCGGCGTCCGCGGCCAGGGGGGCCTCGGGACGGCCCGCCTCGGCGAGGAAGCGCGAGTACATCAGCCTGAAGGCGCCGCCGCCGGTGCCGCGCCGCTCGATCACCTGATGGCCGAAGCGGGCGCACCACTGCCAGTCCTCGGCGACCTCCGGCCAGGAGCCCGCCTCCTCGGCGAGGCGGCGGACCGCGTCGAGGCCGGAGAAGCCGCGGAACTCGGGCTCGACCATCGCCCGCGCGGCGCGCTCGATCGCCGCCGGGATCGCCGCGCGGAGCTGCTCGGGTGAGATCTCACCCGCGACCGTGAACATGTGGCCGGAGAGCGGGTAGGCGGGGTGCTGGCTGTGGCGGGCCTTGTCGAGGTTCTCCAGACGGGTCGTCTGCAGCGCCTCGAAGCCGGTATCCGAGAGGTGCGCCAGCTCGTCGTCGTAGCCGGCGAGGACGACGGCGTGGCCGGGGAAGTGGGCCGAGTTGCCGTAGTGATCGAGGTAGTAGAGGTCGGTGAGGAGCAGCACGGGCTTGCCGGCGTCGACCTCGGCGCGGGCCGCGGTCCAGGCGCCGTCATCGCCCTCGTCGAAGGTGCGCAGCGCAAGCGCCGCCCCGGTCAGCTCGTCGAAGTTCTCCTCGAGGCGGGCGGTGCGGCCGTTGAACCAACGGGTCGGCGAGGCGTCCTCGATCATCACGTAGTAGAAGCAGGCGCCGGCGCCGAGCCCGAATGCCATCTCCTCGCTGAGCTCCACGCCGTGGAAGGCGAGCAGGTTGCGCAGGGCGGTCGAGCCGCAGTGGTGGCCGGGGGTGTGGGTGTAGTTGGGGACGAAGGGCATTAGGGCGGTCTTGATTCTGATTGACCTTGGTGGGCGGGGGAGCGAGGGGTCTCCCCGGGAGGTGCCTACGTTCGCTTCGCTCACTATGTTGGACCGCTTCGCGGTTTGAACCACTCTGCGGAGCCGCTTCGCGAGGCACTCCCGGGGAGACCCCTCGCTCCCATATTCTCCGCGCCGTGGAGAACCCTGACCTCAGGATGTTGCGCTTTATGCGAACTACTGGCCACAGCCCCGGCTTGGAGAAAGCTGCGAAGGGTTTGGGGAAGGCTGGGAACAATGGGGCGATTTGGGTTGCGGTCGGGGTCTTGCTGGCGGTGTTCGATGGCTCTCATCGGGAAGCTTGGTTGATCTGTGCTGTCTTGGGGCCGGTTGCGATTGGGCTCAACTATGTGGTCAAGCTGATTGTCAAGCGGCCGCGGCCGGTGTTGGAGGGGCTGCCGCCGCTTGGGGGAGCGCCGAGCTCGCTGAGCTTTCCCTCGGCGCACGCGACTTCGGCGTTTGCGGTGGCTACGGCGATGACCCGGGTTGAGCCGCTTGGGGCGCTGGCGTTTGTTCTTGCGTTTGCCCTTGCTCTGGGGCGTCCCTATCTCGGGATGCATTACCCGTCCGATGTCCTGGTTGGCGCCGTGCTTGGCGTCGCCCTGGGCCTGATCGTGCCGCTCTCGCTGTGAAGGTGGGAATTGTGGGCTTGCCCAACGCGGGCAAGTCGACGCTCTTCAATGCGCTGACCCAGGGTGGGGCGCAGACCGGGGACTATCCCTTCACGACGATCGAGCCCAACGTGGCGATCGCCCAGGTGCCCGACGAGCGCCTGGCGCGGATCGGCGAGACCGTGCGCAGCTCCGAGCTGGTGCCGGCGACGATCTCCTTCCACGACATCGCCGGCCTGGTCAAAGGCGCCTCCGAAGGGGAGGGGCTCGGCAACCAGTTCCTCGCCTCGATTCGTGAGACCGATGCGATCTGCCACGTCGTGCGCTGCCACGCCGATTCCGGCGTCCCCCATCCCGATGGCCGGGTCGACCCGCTGGCCGACATCGAGACGATCGAGACCGAGTTGATCCTCTCCGACTACGACGGGGCGGAGCGGCGCCTGGACCGGGTGCGAAAGGGGGCGAAGTCGGGCGACCCCGAGGCGATTGCCGAGCGCGACTGGCTGGAGCAGGTGGTCGAGGCGCTCGCCGCCGGCAAGCCCGCCCGCTCGGTGCCGGTTCCCGACGCTGCCGCCCACGGCCCCGCCAACCTGCAGGCCCTGACCACGAAGCCGATCCTCTATGTGGCCAACGTCGACGAGGGCGACGCCGAGCCGCCGCAGGCGGTGGCCGACCACGCCGCGGCCGTTGGCGCCGGCGTCGTCGCGGTCAGCGCCAGGATCGAGGGCGAGCTGGCCGAGCTGGACGCCGCCGAAGCGGAGGAGATGCGCGAGTCCTACGGCGTCGAGGGCTCGGGCCTGGCGCGGCTCGTCCGCGCCGCCTATGACCTGCTCGAGCTGATCACCTTCTTCACCGCCGGTGAGGACAAGGAAGCCGTGGCGCGGCCGCTGTCGCGCGGCGCCACCGCCCTGGAGGCGGCGGGCACGATCCACACCGAGATCCAGGACGCCTTCATCAAAGCCGAGGTGATCGGCTGGAAGGCGCTGGTCGAGTGCGGCGGCTACTCCGCCGGTCGCGACCGCGGCCTGCTCCGCATCGAGGGTCGGGACTACGTCGTCGAGGACGGCGACGTCATAACCATCAAGGTCTAGGGTTTCCATATGGACCAGGGAGCGCGGTTCCCACGGGTCGCCGAGAAGGCCGGCCACTACGAGAGCTTCTACATCAAGGCCTGCCGGCCGGGTGGGGGGCAGGGGATCTGGATCAGGCATACCGTGCACAAGCGGCCGGGGGCCGAGCCGAACGCCTCGATCTGGTTCGTCCTCTTTGACCGCGACGCCGCTGGGCCGCGGGCGACCAAGGTCACGTTGCCCGCCGGCGAGCTCTCCGTCCCGGGCGACGCCTGGATTCGCGTCGCCGACGCTGAGATCGGCCCTGGCCGGGCGCGGGGCGCGGTCGGCGGCGACAACCTGACCGCGGCCTGGGAGCTGAGCTTCTCCGGCGAGGCCGAGCCGTGCAAGTACCTCCCCTCCGATCGCCTCTACGAGACCCGCCTGCCGAAGACCAAGTTCGTCGCGCCCTATCCCGACGCCCGCTTCGACGGCCGGCTCGAGATCGACGGCGAGAAGATCGAGCTGGACGGCTGGCCGGGGATGATCGGCCACAACTGGGGCAGCGAGCACGCCGAGCGCTGGGTCTGGCTCGAGGGCACCGGCTTCGCCGACTCCCCCGACACCTACTTCGACGCCGGCGCGGCCCGGATCAAGCTCGGCCCTTGGACGACCCCCTGGGTCCCCTCCGGAATGCTGATGCTCGACGGGGTGGCGCACCGCCTCGGCGGCTTCGGTCAGATCCGCGAGGCGTCGATCGAGGAGTCCGCGGGCGAGTGCTCCTTCGTCCTGCCGGGCAAGGACATAGTCGTCCGCGGCAAGGTCTCAGCCCCGCGCAAGGACTTCGTCGGCTGGGTCTACGCCGACCCCAAGGGCCCCGAGCACAACACGATCAACTGCTCGGTTGCCGACCTCGAGCTCACGGTCGAACGACCCGCCCTGCCGCCGCTCCACCTGACCCTCCCGGGGGGCGGGGCGTATGAGCTGGGCATGAGGGAGACCGATCACGGCATCCCGATCCAGCCCTTTCCGGACGGCTGACCACTTTGCCGTTGACGAGCTTGCGGAATTCCATCCAGGTGCTGTAGCCGCCCAGCGCCGCCTCGAGCTGATCACCGCGGACCTTGGTCGCGCCGCCGGTCCCGATCAGCTTTGCTTCGACGATCCGCGGCGACACGCCCCGCTTGGTGATCACCACCTGTTTCAAGCGCCCATGTAGGTAGGCGCCGAGTCTGGAGCTGATCGCGGGGCCGCTGAATTCGAGCTTCCAGTTGTGCAGCGGGCAGGCGCCGTCGTAGGGGTCGGGCACGCCCACCAGGTACGGGATCGCCGGGCCGAAGAAGACGTTCTGGACGCTCTCGGTCTGGCCGCCCGAGCAGGCCGAGAAGAAGGTCTCGGCGATCTTGCCGCCGTACATCACGACCTGTCCGCGGGTCGCTTCGGCGGCTTCGTTGGTCGCCGCGGTCTCGCTCGACAACCCCTCGTAGACCTGGCTGCGGGTGTCGCTGTAGAGGTCGAAGCCGTTGCCGCCGACGGCGCCGGTGAGGGCGAAGGAGCGGGCGGCGACCGCCTGCGCTCGCAGGGCGGCCTGCGGCCAAGAGGGCGGCGACTCGTTGGGAATCACGCCCTTGACGTACTGATCGACCGGCAGGGCGTTGATCTCGTTGAGCGAGCCGCCGTCGCTTTCGGTCGGCACCACCTCCAGCGCGCCGCGGAAGGGTTTGCCGGCGATCGTGACCCGTCCCTTCCCCGCGGCCCGCAGGGTGCGGCCGCAGTTGGCGATCGGCCGGCCGGCGGTGCTGCGCAGCTTGACGCTCGAACCGACCCGGTGCGCCTCATAGCCGCGGCTTGCGTCGAGCGCCTTGCCGCAGGCGCTGGTGGCGCCACTGAAGCCGATGTCGCCGCCCGAGACGTCGAGCAGGACGCGGACGATCCGTGGCCCGCCGAGGGTGCCGATCGTCGTCCCCGAGTAGTAGTGGCCGAGGATGAAGCCGTAGCCCTTGCCGTGCGTGGCGTAGCCGTAGGCGCCGTACTGGCTCATCCCGACCCCGTGGCCGAAGCCGTGGCCGCGCACGACCCAGCGCACGCCGGCCTGGGCATTGGGGGCCAGGAGGAGGAAGAGGAAAAGGGCAGTCAGGCGGAGTCGCATCTCTGGGTGAACAGGTTCGGGAAAGTGGAGTCTCGGCCTGCACTACGCTTGTCGTGATGGCGACGCAGACGGTGCAAGCAGTCGACCACGAGCTCCTCGCCGCCGGCGAGTGGACGACGACTGGCGAGTGGGGCGAGGTCGAGAGCCCCTACGACGGGACCGCGGTCGGTCGGGTCGCGCTCGGCGACGCGGCGCTGGTCGACCGCTGCGCGATCGCCGCTCGCGCCGCCTTCGAGTCCGGCGACTTCCCCCAGCACGAGCGCGCCGCGGTTCTGGACCGCGCCGCCGAGCTGGCGGGCGAGCGGGTCGACGACCTGGCCCTGACGATCGCCGCCGAGGCCGGCAAGCCGCTGAAGACGGCGCGGGCCGAGGCCGAACGCTGCGTCGACACGCTGACCTTCTCCGCCGTCGAGGCCCGCAAGCTCAGCGGCGGCACGGTGCCGATGGAGGCCTCTGCTTCCGGCGCCGGCAAGCTCGGCGTGATGATGCGCGTCCCCTACGGGGTGGTCGGCGCGATCAGCCCCTTCAACTTCCCACTCAACCTCGTTGCCCACAAGCTCGGGCCGGCGATCGCCGCCGGCAACGCGGTCGTCCTCAAGCCGGCCGGGCAGACGCCGATCTCGGCGCTGAAGCTGGCCGCGATCCTGCTCGACGCCGGGCTGCCGCCGGGCTGGCTCAGCGTCGTCCCCGGGCCCGGCGCCGAGGTCGGCAACGCGATCGTCGAGCACGAGCTGACCGGCGCGCTCAGCTTCACCGGCTCGGCCAAGGTCGGCTGGGGCATCCGCAGCCGCGTCCCCCACAAGAAGGTCAACCTCGAGCTGGGCTCCAACGCGCCGCTGATCGTCCACTCCGACGGCGACTGGGAGACGGCCGCCGACAAAGCCAAGCTGCACGCCTTCTCGCACGCCGGGCAGAGCTGCATCTCGATCCAGCGGATCCTCGTCCACGAGGATGTCGCCGATGCCTTCACCGAGCGCCTCGTCGCCAACGCCAAGGCGCTGCGGGTCGGCGATCCGCTCGATCCCGACACCGACGTCGGCCCGCTGATCTCGCCCGGCGACCGCGACCGGGTCAAGGAGTGGGTCGAGGAGGCGGTGGCGGAAGGCGCCGAGCTGCTGGCGGGCGGAGAGCTGGTCGACGACGGCCGCTGCCTCGCCCCGACCCTGCTCGGCAGCCCGCCGCGCGAGGCCAAGGTCTGGCGCGAGGAGATCTTCGGGCCGGTCGCGACGATCGACCGCTACGCCGACTTCGCCGAGGCGCTGCGGATGGCCAACGACTCCAAGTTCGGCCTCCAGGCGGGCGTCTTCACCCGCGACATGGGCCGCGGCCTCGAGGCGGCGGCGACGCTCGAGTTCGGCGGCGTGCTGATCAACGAGGTACCGACCTTCCGCGCCGACCAGATGCCCTACGGTGGCGTCAAGGACTCCGGCAACACCCGCGAGGGTCCCGCTTTTGCGGTCCTCGAGCTGACCGAGGAGCGCTTCGTAACGCTGCAGGGTTGACTTGCTAGCATCCCAACTATAATTGGGATATAAAGACTATAGTTGGGATAGGCTCGATGGACTTTGCTCACCCTCTGCGCGTGGTTTCGCCGACGCTCGACGGCGATGTGCTGATCGTGCTCGCGGGGGCGGAGGAGGAATTCAGCGGACGGCGCATTCACCGCCTGGTCGGGCACGGCTCTGAGCCTGGCGTCAGAAAGGCAGTGGAGCGGCTTGTCGACCAGGGGATTGTCCTCAGACGTCAAGCAGGGCGGGCCAACCTCTATCGGCTGAACCGCCAGCATGTGAGCTCAGAGGCCATCGAACTCCTCGCCCAGGCCCGATCACAGCTGATCGCGTGGCTCGAAGAGGCAATCGCTTCTTGGCAGGTCGTGCCCCACTGCGTGGCCGTGTTCGGATCGGTCGCTCGTGGCGAGGCCGGTCCGGATAGCGATCTCGATCTTTTAGTCGTTCGCCGATCCGAGATAGACGAAGAGAATGCGACCTGGGAGAGCCAGCTCGGCTCACTCCAGCGGTCGGCTACCGCGTGGACCGGCAACGACGCCCGTGTCGTCGAGCTGGGCGAGGGCGAGCTCGCGCAAGCGGAACCGCTGCTCGCGGAGGTCGCTGGGGAGGGGATTGCACTCTTTGGCTCGCTCGACGTTCTCCGTGATGCGATAGGCGCCGATCGACGATGACGACCAGGATTCGCGAATGTGACGAGGGGATCTCAGCGGGGCGTCTCCGCAAGGCACTGCAGTTTCGCGATGCGGCCAAGACGATCCGCGAGTTCGCCGACGAGGAGGCCGAAGTGGGCGACGCATTCGTCACGCTCTGCATTCACGCCGGAATTGCCGCGGCCGACACACTCTGCTGCGAGGCGCTTGGCCACCATGCTCAAGGCGACGATCACAACCAGGCAATCGCGGAGCTTTCACGAGTGAGGCCAGGCGGTGAGGAGCTCAGCGGCGACCTGCGTGCTCTCCTCCAGATGAAGCCTCGCGCCGAGTATGGCCCTGTTCCAGTTACTGGAGAGCAGCGCAAACGTGCCTGGCGCCGCGCCGAGCGGCTGGTCGAGGCTGCTCGCCGCCGCTCGGGCTGACCCCTACTCGTGCGGCCGTGCCATGCGGCGGTGATCCAGGGCCTCCTCAAGCACCGCTGGCTCGACGCCCTGCTCAAGCGCGACCTCGCGCAGCGAACGGCCTGACTCGGCTGCCGTCTTGACGATGTCGGCGGCGCGGTCGTAGCCGATGTGGGGGTTGAGCGCGGTGGCCGTGGCGAGGGTCGCCTCGGCGTGGCGCTCGGTCATCTCCTCGTTGGCCTCGATCCCGGCGACGCATTTCTCGTTCAGCAGCCGTGAGGCGGAGGCGAGCAGCTTGATCGAGTCGAGCAGGTTGCGGGCGATCAACGGCACCCGGACGTTGAGCTCGAACTGGCCCTGGCTGCCGGCGACGGTGATCGCGGCGTCGTTGCCGATCACCTGGGCGGCGACCTGGATCACGACCTCGGGGATGACCGGGTTGACCTTGCCGGGCATGATCGAAGAGCCCTTCTGCAGCTCGGGCAGGCGCAGCTCGGCGAGGCCGGCGCGCGGCCCGGAGCCCATCAGGGCGAGGTCGTTGGCGATCTTGTTGAGCGAGACGGCGTAGACCTTCAGCGCGCCCGAGAGCTCGACCAGCGCGTCGCGGTTGCCCTGCGCCTCGAAGGGGTCGAGCGGCGCCGAGATCGTCAGGCCGGTGTCCTCGGCGAGCTTCTCGCGCACCTTGGCGGCGAACTCGGGATGGGTGTTGAGGCCGGTCCCGGTCGCGGTGCCGCCGAGCGGGATCTGGCCGACGCGGCGCAGCGTCCCCTCGACCCGCTGGATGCCGAGCCGGACCTGCGCCGTGTAGCCGCCGAACTCCTGGCCCAGGGTCACCGGCACCGCATCCATCAGGTGGGTGCGGCCGGCCTTTACCGTGTCGGCGAAGCGCTCGGCCTTCCCGGCGAGCGCCCCCTGCAGCCCCTCCATCGCCGGCAGCAGGTCGCGGGTGACCTCGTCGAGCGCCGCCAGGTGCACCGCAGAGGGGAAGACGTCGTTGGAGGACTGGCCCATGTTGACGTGGTCGTTGGCGTGGGCCGAATCGCCGGCGAGGTTGGCGAGCACCTCGTTGGCGTTCATGTTCGAGGAGGTGCCGGAGCCGGTCTGGAAGACGTCGACGGGGAACTGGTCGTCGTGCTCACCGGCGGCGACCGCATCGCCCGCGTCGGCAATCGCGGCGGCGAGGCCGCTGTCCAGCTCGCCCAACTCGCCGTTGACCCGCGCCGCGGCGCCCTTCAGCCGGCCCAGCCAGCGGACGACGGGCACCGGAACGCGCTCGCCCGATACCGGGAAGTTGTCGACGGCCTTAGTGGTCTCGCCACCCCAAAGCTGCTCTGGCATTGCTCTCCTCAGTCGCGGCCGCTGCAAACCACGGCCGTGTCGTAGTTCATCCGTTCTTCTGACCGGCAGAGTATCCGGACCGATATGCCTCGTAGAACGACCTTGGAAGGGGCCGGTTGTCGGGGCTGTAGCGGGCGGCGGCGGAGAGGCGACGGATCAGCTCGGCGTGGATCCCTTCGGTGCCCGCGGCACCGCGCTGGGCGGCGCCGAGCAGGTAGCCGAGCTGCAGGTTGGCCGTACCCCCGGGCTCGGCACGCGCCACGGCGTTGAGCTTGGTCGCCGCGGTCAGCATCGCCGCGCCGACGTTGGCCAGGTCGCCGCCGGTCTGGTTCTGGGCGAGGCATTCCGAGATCAGCGTCGTACCGCCCAGCTTGACCTCGCCAGGCACACCACTGAGTGCACGCAGATAGGCCGGTGCACCTTCGAGACAGGCGACCGGGGTCGAGTCATCCGGGCCTCCGCAGCCCACAAGGACAAACAAGCTGACGACGGAGGCGGTCAATAGTCGGGGACGCATGCCCGCATCCTATGAACCCATCCGGGTGGGGCTGGAACGTCTTGTACTTTTTGGTCAATCCGTTTCGCGGACGACCTGGGGCGTCACACCCAAAAAGTTAAGTGGAAGCCCTACCCGGATGGGTTCAGTCAGCGCGTGCCGACACCCCGCCGGCCTGGACGACGGAGACGCCACCGCGCGGGCCGCGTTGATAGCTCGGGCTGGGCTGCTGCGGCTGCTTGGGAATTTCCTGGTGGCTGACCGGGAAGACCTCGACCCATGCGGCGAGCTGGAACATCGGCGCTGGGGCATGTTCCCAGGAGAGGTGCAGGTGGTTGCCGCAACCGTGGCCGGCGTCGCCGTCGTAGCCGACCCAGCGGAAGGGCGGCCGGGGCTTGTTCTGAACCGGCTCGGCCCAGTGGGCGAGGCGGGTGATGGGGGCCCAGCTCGCGTCGCACTTGCCGGGCGTCCCGTCGAGCGGCACGATGTCGACGGCCACCCCGTTGTAGTGATCGGAGTTTCTGACGTGGCAGCGGTGACAGCCGACGTGTTCGCCATCCGGCAGCGGCCCCGAGTAGCCGTCGGTGACGTAGATCGGGTAGCGGGTCGCGAGCCGGCGCAGGTCGGGAACGATGCGGCGGTCGACCATGTCGCCTTCTTCGTGGGGGACCGAGGCGGGGATCGGGACGATTTCCCCGCTCGCGTGGATCAGCCGCGTCGGGATCGGCGCCGCGCTCGCGGGTGCCGTCAGCAGGCAAGCGAGGACGAGCCAGGCGCCGCAGGCGACTTTCGACGTGCCAGAGGACGTAGAAAGTCCAAAGCGCGTTCGGGGCGGGGTCATGCCTCGCTCATCGACCGCCGAGGGGGGGCGGCTTGAGGCATGCAAGCCCGCGGTAGGGTCCCCGCCATGACCACCGTGCGTGACGCCAGCTTCGACTTCTTCCGTACCCAGGAGATGACCACCATCTTCGGCAACCCGGGATCGACCGAGCTGCCGATGCTCGCCGACTTCCCCGGTGATTTCCGTTTCGTGCTCGGCCTGCACGAGGCGGTCGTGGTCGGGATGGCCGACGGTTACGCGCAGGCCTCCGGCCGCACCGCCCTCGCCAACCTGCACACGGCGCCCGGCGTCGGCAACGCGATGGGGGCGATCTTCAACGCGCAGGCCAACCACACGCCACTGCTGGTCACCGCCGGCCAGCAGACCCGCGCCCAGATGACCCTGCAGGCGAACCTGACCAACCGCGACGCGATCCGCATGCCGCACCCCCTGGTCAAGTGGGCCTACGAGCCGCCGCGGGCCGAGGACGTGCCGCTTGCCCTCGCCCACGGCGCCCACCTCGCCTCGCTGCCCCCGCAGGGCCCCGTCTTCGTCTCGCTGCCGATGGACGACTGGTACGCCGAGGTCGAGGAGGCCGACGCGCGCGAGGCGATCGGGCGCAGGGTGAGTGGCCGCGCCGTCGCCGACCCCGAGGCGGTGCGGGCGCTTGCCGAGCGGCTTGACGCGGCCGCAAACCCGGTCTTCGTCGCCGGCCCGGACATCGATGCCAGCGGCGGCTGGGACACGGCGGTCGCACTGGCCGAGCGTCAGCGCCTGCCGGTCTGGGCGACGCCGGCGCCGGGCGGCGGCAAACTCGGCTTCCCCGAGGGTCACGCCAACTTCCGCGGCGTGTTGCCGCCGGCGATCGGGCCGGTCGGCCAGACCCTCGAGGGCCACGACCTGATCCTCGTCGCCGGCAGCTCGGTCTTCCCCTACTACCCCCACATCCCCGGCCCGCTGCTTCCCGAGGGAGCGAAGCTGGTCGCGATCACCAGCGACCCGGATGAGGCGGCACGCGCTCCGATGGGCGATGCCATCGTCGCGGACGTGAAGCTGACTCTGGAGGCGCTGCTGGAGAGGGTGCCGGAGTCCTCGCGCCCGGTGCCCGAGCCGAACCCGGGGCCGAGCGAAATCCCCGCCGAGGATCCGCTCAACTCCTCCACCGTGCACTCCGCCCTGGCGGAGGTCTTCCCCGAGGACGGCATCGTCGTGCTTGAGTCGCCCTCCAGCACCCTCGCCCTGCGCAACCAGCTGCGCCTCTCGCGACCCGGCAGCTACTACTTCAGCGCCGGCGGCGGGCTCGGCTTCGGCCTCCCCGCCGCGGTCGGAGTGCAGCTCGCTCAGCCGGATCGTCCCGTCGTCTGTGTGATCGGCGAGGGCTCCGTCCAGTATGCGGTCAGCGCCTTCTGGAGCGCCGTTGCCTACGACGTGCCGGTCACCTTCCTCGTCCTGCGCAACTCCGAGTACGCGATCCTCAAGTGGTTCGCCGAGGTCGAGGCGGTGCAGGGCGCGCCCGGCCTCGACCTGCCGGCGCTCGACGTCGCCGCGGTCGCCGCCGGCTACGGCGTCTCGACCCGGGTGGCGAGCGGCCGCGATGAGGTCCGCGACGCCCTGGCCAAGGCGCTCGCCTCCCCGAGGCCCGAGCTGGTCGAAGTCCCTGTCCAGCCAGGGATGTCGCTTTTTTAGATGGTTGGTTGGGCGGGATTTCGCGGATGACCACCGCCGCCCCAGACCGCGCTCCGGAGTCGCTCGCGGGGGGAGCCGCGCAGCCGCTGCGCGGCGAGCTGGAGGCCCTGCTCGGCGCCGATCGCGTTCTGGCCCGGGCAAGCGACATCGTCCGCTACGCGTCCGACGCCAGCCCCTACCGGATGTTGCCCCGCGCAGTGGTGATGGCGCACGATGCCGACGACGTCGCCAAGACCGTTGCCTACGGCCGCGCCAACGACGTGCCGGTCGTCTTCCGTGCCGGCGGCACCAGCCTCAACGGCCAGAGCCAGAGCGACGGCATCCTCGTCGACGTGCGGCGTCACTTCGGCGGCATCGCGGTCGAGGACGGCGGCGAGCGGGCCCGGGTCAAGCCCGGCATCGTGCTCGGCCACGCCAACAAGGTGCTCGCCGCTTACGGCCGCAAGCTCGGCCCCGACCCGGCCAGCACCGACATCGCCACGGTCGGCGGCGTGATCGCCAACAACTCCGGCGGGATGCGCTGCGGCACGACCAAGGACTCCTACTCGACCGTGCGCTCGCTGACCTTTGTCCTGCCCTCCGGGACGAAGATCGACACCGCCACGCCCGGCGCGGCCGAGCGCTTCGCGGCTGAGGAGCCGGAGCTGGCGGCGGGCCTCGCCGCGATTCGCGACGAGATCCGCGCCGACGTCGAGCTGAGCGAGCGCATCCGGCGCAAGTTCGCGATCAAGAACACGACCGGCTACCGGCTCTGCGCCTTTCTCGACGCCGATGAGCCGTTGGAGATCTTCCGCCGCCTGCTCGTCGGCTCGGAGGGGACCCTCGGCTTCGTCGCCGAGGCGGTCTTCGAGACCGTGCCGCAGCCCGCCCGCACGACCACCGCCTGGATCCACTTCCCCGGTATCGACGCGGCGATCGCCCCCGTGCGCGACCTGGTCGCGAGCGGCGCCGGCGCGGTTGAGCTGATGGTCGCCCCGGCGCTGATCGTCGCCGCCTACAACATGGTCGGCGCGCCGCAGGAGTGGAAGGAGCTGCCGCCCGAGTCGGCGGTGCTGCTGGTCGAGTTCGGCGCCGAGACGGACGCCGAGCTCGACTCCAGTGTCGCCAGGGCGGGGGAGATCCTCGCCGCCCACGAGACGATCCGGCCGATCGGGTTCAGCCGCGATGCCGAGCAGATCGAGCTCGCCTGGCGGGTGCGCGAGGGGTTGCACGGCCTGGTCGGGCGGGTGCGCGCGCCGGGCACGGCGCTGATCGTCGAGGACGTCTGCGTGCCGCCGGAGCGGATCGCCGAGGGCGCCCGCGACCTGCAGGCGCTGCTCGGCGAGCACGGCTTCCTGCCCGGGGTCGCCGGCCATGCATCCGCCGGCAACCTGCACTTCATGCTCACCCCGGACTTCGCCAAGCAGGAGGACCTGGAGCGCTACGAGTCCTTCATGGCGAAGCTGGTCGAGCTGATCGTCGGCAAGTACGACGGCTCACTCAAGGCCGAGCACGGCACCGGGATCAATATGGCGCCCTACGTCGAGCGCGAGTGGGGAGAGAGGGCGACCGCGCTGATGTGGCGGGTGAAGCGGCTCGCCGACCCCGACGGCGTGCTCGCCCCCGGGGTCGTCCTCAACAGCGACCCCGATGCTCATCTGCGCAACCTGAAAACGACGCCGGAGATCGCCGAGTCGGCGACCGCCTGCGTCGAGTGCGGCTTCTGCGAGCCGGTCTGTCCCAGCCGCAACCTGACCACGACGCCGCGCCAGCGGATCGTCCTGCGCCGCGAGATCGCCCGCCAGCCTGAGGGTTCCTCACTGCGCCGGACGCTCGAGGAGGAGTACGCCTACGACGGGCTCGACACCTGCGCCGCCGACGGCTCCTGCCGCCTCGCCTGCCCGCTCGGGATCGACACCGGCAAGCTGGTCAAGGAACTGCGCGAGCAGAAGCACACGCCACGGGCCGAAGCGCTGGCCCTGCGCGGCGCGAAGAGCTGGGGCGCCGTCGAAAAGGCTTCGCGCGCCGGCCTGCGCCTCGCCGGCCCGCTGGCGCGTCGCACCAAGCGCGGCGCGGCGCTCCCCCCCGCGGCATCCGGAAAGCTGCCGGCAACCCAACGCAAGGGCGCGAGCGCGGTCTACATCCCAAGCTGCACCAACCGAATCTTCGCCAACTCCGGTGCCGACGGGCCTAAAACCGGTGATATAGGCCGGGAATCGGCCCGTCGGCGGGGGTTGGCGGAGGCCTTGGTGGCGGTCTCGAGCCGGGCTGGGTTGCCGGTTTGGGTTCCCGGCGAGGTGGCGGGCTCGTGTTGCGGCCTGCCCTGGGGCTCGAAAGGGTTTGGCGACGCCCAACGGCACAAGGCGAACGAGATGGTCGAGCGGCTTTGGGGCTGGAGCGGCGAAGGCGAGCTGCCGGTTGTGATCGACGCCGCTTCCTGCACCCACGCCATCGCCGAGCCGGGAGAGGGAGTGCTCGACGAGGCAAACGCCCAGCGCCTCGCTGCGCTGACGATTCTCGACTCGGTCGCCTGGGCGCACGACCGGCTGCTGCCGCAGCTAGAGGTGGCCCGCAAGGTCGGCTCGGCCACCGTCCACCCGACCTGCGCGACGCGTCAGATGGGTCTTGCCCCGCGCCTGCGCAGCCTCGCCGCCGCCCTCGCCGAGGACGTCTACGTCGCCCCGTCGGCGACCTGCTGCGGTTTCGCCGGCGACCGCGG
The DNA here is from genome assembly GCA_963837695.1 of uncultured Solirubrobacterales bacterium. Taxonomy (GTDB): domain Bacteria; phylum Actinomycetota; class Thermoleophilia; order Solirubrobacterales; family 70-9; genus VRUE01. The sequence goes on from CAWINZ010000005.1 coordinate 798,905, forward strand.
CTTCAGCCGCCCCGAGCTGACCGCAGCGGCGACCGCGGACCAGGCGGCGGAGCTGTCGGGACGCGATTTCGACGCCTACCTGAGCAGCAACCGCACCTGCGAGATCGGCCTCGCCCGTGCCACCGGCGAGCGCTACGAGTCCTTCGTCTTCCTGCTCGAGCAGCTAACTCGAAGCTGACTGCTGCGCAGCCGCATCGGCCTCGCGTACGGCGGCGGCCACCCGGTCATCGCGCTCTGCACGCCAATCCGTGAGCGGGTTGATCAATCCGCGCAGGGCGGCTAGGTAGCGCCACCAGGTCGGGGCGAAGATTCGCGGCGCCCGTCGCTCCACACCGCGCACGAGAGCGGCGGCGGCGACGTCCGGAGCGATTCGCTTGAGCAGGAAGTTCGGCAGCGTGTCCTGAAGCTTCTTGCCGCCATCCTGGCGGTCGAGTGAGCCGCTGACCAAGTCGGTCTCGACCCAGCCAAAGTAGGCAACCATGGCGCTCGCGCCAAAGGGCGCCAGCTCGGCTCGCAGCGAACGGCCGAGCGACTCGACCCCGGCCTTGCTGACCGCGTAGGGACTGGCGAGCATGCCGTTGGCGAACGAGTAAATGGAGCCGATGAAGACGACCTGGCCGCCGCGCTCGGAGATCTGCGGCAACGCCGCTCGCGCCGTGCGCCAGGCGCCCAAAAGGTTGACCTCTACCACCCGCTCCCACTCCTCACCCGCGATCGCCCGCACCGTCGTTACGGTCGGCGGCGCGATGCCGGCGTTGGCGACGGCGATGTCGAGGCCTCCGAAACGCTCTACGGTTTCGGCGACCGCCTGCATGATCGCTCCCTGGTCCGTTACGTCGGCGGCGAAGCCGATCGCGTGTGGACCGATCCGCTCGGCCGCCTCGCTCGCCTCTCCCTGGTCGAGGTCGACGACGGCAACCGAGGCGCCGCGCATGTGCATCTGGCGGGCGGTCTCGAAGCCGATGCCGCGGGCGGCGCCGGTAACCAGCGCCACCTTTCCGTTCAGGTCGAAGAGGGGGGGCACGGGGCGAGCAGACTAACCACTCCTAGAATCACCTGCTCATGCCCGGCTTCAAGCCAGTCGACCCGAAGCAGTCCTTCCCCGAGCTCGAGGAGCGGGTGCTGGCGCGCTGGCGTGAGCGCGACGTCTTCGACCGCTCCCTCGCCAATCGCGAGGGCGCCGAGGTCTGGAGCTTCTACGAGGGGCCGCCGACGGCGAACGGCCGTCCCGGCTCCCATCACGTCCTCTCCCGGGTCTTCAAGGACATCTACCCGCGCTACAGGACGATGCGGGGGTACCGGGTGCCGCGCAAGGCCGGCTGGGACTGCCACGGCCTGCCGGTCGAGCTCGAGGTCGAAAAAAAACTCGGGATCTCCTCCAAGCAGGAGATCGAGGAGTACGGGATCGCCGAGTTCAACGCGCGCTGCCGCGCCTCGGTCTTCGAGTACGTCGAGGAGTGGAACCGGCTGACCGAGCGGATCGGCTTCTGGATCGACCTCGACGACCCCTACGTCACGCTCGAGGACGACTACATCGAGTCGGTCTGGTGGTCGCTGCGCAAGCTCTGGGACGGGGGCCGCCTCTACGAGGGCCACAAGGTCGTGCCCTACTGCCCGCGTTGCGGCACCGCTCTCTCCTCGCACGAGGTGGCGCTCGGCTACCAGGACGTCTCCGACCCCTCCATATATGTGCGCTTCCCGCTGCTCGCCGAGGACGGCAGCGAGGCGAGCAAGTCTCTGCTCGTCTGGACGACGACGCCCTGGACCCTGCCCGGCAACGAGGCCGTCGCCGTGGCGCCGGACGTCACCTACGTCCAGGCGAGGGTCGACGAAGAGACGCTGATCTTGGCCGAGCCCCTGGTCGAGAAGGTCCTCGGCGAGGCCGCGGAGATCTCGGGCCGTTTCCCGGGAAGGGAGTTGATCGGCCGTCACTACAAAGGGCCGGTCTTCCCCCTCTCCGATCGCGAGCCAGGTGGCTTCCCGGTGATCGCCGGCGACTTCGTCACGACCGAGGACGGCACCGGCCTCGTCCACATCGCCCCTGCCTTCGGCGAGGACGACTACCGCGTCGCGGCGGAGAACGAGCTGTTTGAGCCGACCGACCACGGCAGCCTCTACAACCCGGTCGGGCTCGACGGCCGCTTCGACAAGCGCGTCGCCGGCTTCGAGGAGAAGTTCGTCAAGGACCCCGAGGTCACGCGGGCGCTGATCGCCGACCTCGACCGTCGCGGTCTGCTCTTCCGTGAGCAGGTCTACGAGCACGCCTACCCGCACTGCTGGCGCTGCAACACGCCGCTGCTCTACTACGCCAAGTCGAGCTGGTACGTCGCCACCTCCCAGGCCCGCGAGCAGCTGCTCGCCAACAACGAGGAGATCGGTTGGCATCCCGAGCACATCAAGCACGGCCGCTTTGGTAAATGGCTCGAGAACAACGTCGACTGGGCGCTCTCGCGGGACCGTTACTGGGGGGCGCCGCTGCCGATCTGGGAGTGCGCCGCGGAGGATTGCGACGGGCGCTTCTGCGCCGGCTCGGTCGCCGAGCTGCGCGAGCGCGCCGGCGGCGAGGTCCCGGACGACCTGCACCGCCCCCACATCGACGCGGTGACGGTGGAGTGCGAGCGGTGCGGCGGTGAGATGCGCCGGGTCGAGTCGGTGATCGACACCTGGTACGACAGCGGCGCGATGCCCTTCGCCCAGTTCCACTACCCGTTCGAGAACGAGGAGCTGTTCGCGGAGCGCTTCCCGGCCGACTTCATCTGCGAGGCGATCGACCAGACGCGCGGCTGGTTCTACACGCTCCTCGCCGAGTCGACGCTGCTCTTCGACACCTCCAGCTACCGCAACTGCGTCTGCCTCGGTCTGATCCTCGACCCGGAGGGCCAGAAGATGTCGAAGAGCAAGGGCAACGTGGTCGAGCCCTGGGACGTGATCGCCGCCCACGGCGCCGACGCCTTCCGCTGGTACTACCTGACCGCGCAGCAGCCCTGGTCGGGCTACCGCTTCTCGGTCGACACGGTGGGCGAATCGGTGCGCCAGTTCCTGCTGACGCTCTGGAACACCTACTCGTTCTGGGTGCTCTATGCGAACGCCGAGGACCTCGGCCCGAGCGACTTCCGTGGGGCGCCCGAGCCTTCCGACGATCTCGACCGCTGGGCCCTGTCGAAATTGCAGGCGACCGTAGCGAGCGTCACCGAGCACATGGACAGCTTCGACTGCACCGCCGCCGGGCGCGAGATCGCCGAGTTCGTCGAGGAGCTCTCCAACTGGTACGTGCGCCTCTCCCGCCGGCGCTTCTGGGAGGGCGACCGGGCGGCCTTCGCGACCCTGCGCCACTGCCTGCTGGAGACCGCGGCGCTGCTCGCTCCCTTCACCCCGTTCCTCGCCGAGGAGATCCACCTCAACCTCGCCGGTGGCGAGCTCGAGGATCTGGGCGAGCTGCCCGACTCGGTCCACCTGCGCGACTTTCCCGACCCGGACCCCACGCTCGCCGACCCTGGATTGGAGGCGGCGATGGAGGCGGTGCGGCTGACGGTCGAACTCGGCCGCGCCGCCCGTGCCCAGGCGAAGGCGAAAATGCGCCAGCCGCTGCGCCGCGCGGTGATCGTCGCCAACGACGCCGAGCGCGAGGCGATCTCGGCCCGGGCCGAGCTGGTCAAGGCCGAGCTCAACGTCAAAGAGCTTGACTTCGTCAGCGAGGAGTCGGAGCTGGTCAGCTACGCGGTCAAGCCCAACTACCGCTCGCTCGGGCCCCGCTTCGGCAAGCGGATGCCCCAGGTCGCCGCCGCGGTCGGCGCGCTCGACCCCACGCACGTCGCCCAGGTGATGGCGGAGGGCGGCGAGGTCGGGATCAACATCGATGGCGACGAGCACGCGCTGGGCGCCGAGGAGTTCAGCCTCTCCCTGCAACCGCTCGACGGATACGAGGTCGAGGCTGAGGCCGGCCACGCCGTCGCCCTGCAGCTCGAGCTCGACGACGAGCTGCGCCGCGAGGGCCTGGCCCGCGAGATCGTCCACGCGGTCCAGAACGCCCGCAAAGAGGCCGGCCTTGAGATCACCGACCGGATCGCCCTGAGCCTGGGCGGCGACGACGAGCTAATCGAGGCCGCCAAAGAGCACCAGCCCTACATCTCCGGCGAGGTGCTGGCGACGACGGTCGCCTACGACGCGGCCGATGGCGTCACCGCCAGGCTCGACGGCCTAGAGCTTCGTATCGGCCTCGCCCGTGCCTAACTCGTCGGACTCCCCGATGATGAAGTCGGTCCTCGCCGAGTCGGAGAACTTCACCCAGCAGTGCTCGGGGGCGGCGCCGGCGACCTCGACCAGCGCCGCTTCGACCCGCTTGGCGATCTCAGCCTTCTGCTCGTCGGTCCGGCCCTCGAACCAGTGGATGTGGACGAACGGCATCGGAGTGGGCGCGGCGCTCTAGGCGAGCGCCGGCTCGAGCTCGGCCTCGAGGCGCCGCTTCGGCATCGCCCCGACGACTTTCTTCGCGATCGCCCCGTCCTTGAAGAGGAGCAGGGTCGGGATCGAGAGGACTTCGTACTCGGCCGCGGTCTGCTGGTTCTCGTCGACGTTGAGGCTGACGATCGTCAGGTCGTCGCGCTCGGCGTCGATCTCCTCGAGGACCGGGTGGACGACGCGGCAGGGGCCGCACCAGGGGGCCCAGAAGTCGACGAGCACGGGGCCCTCGGCCTCCAGAACGTCGGACTTGAAGTTGCCGTCGGTCACGTCGGTGAGCTTGCCGGTCACTGGTATCCGTCTCCCGTTGGTCGAAGTTCAGCGCTCAATACTTCAGAAAGTATAGCGGGCGCCGAGGGGGGCGGTGGGTCATTGAGTCGGTGGGGCTACCAGCGGGGCGGATGGCTCGACGCCGATCAAAGCGTCCTCGACAACCTGGGCCGTTGCTTTTGCCTCTTCCGGGTCGAGGCATCGGGTGGTCCAAGCAGCGCACATTGCCTGCCACAGGGTCTCGCCCGACAGGAAGAGGCCGGAGGCAGCATAGGAGAGCCACTGATGGTGGTCGGGGAGCGCCATGGCCTTGGTACAGGCGTCCGCCAGGTCGGCAAATTCGCGGCCGGTTCGCTCGGCTACCCCTGGCCAGTTGTCGGCCCGGAGACTCTCGAAGACGACTCGCTCGGGCGCATCGTCGCCGGGGAGGCTGTGACAGCCGACGATCTCGCCCTCGTCCCCATCGAGGAATACGCAGGATGGGCGGGGAAACCGATTCTGGATGACCATCTGGCCAAGAGACTTGCCTACGGAGGCGGCTCCAAAGGGAATGATCTGGCACCTGGGCACCAGGTCGGCGTCGGTAGCGACCAGAATCTCGGTGAGCAAAGTCGCGGCAGCCGAATCCTCCACATAGAGATCGCACTCGAAGTGTCGTTCGTCGTCCATCTTCGTCATTGCGAACTCGGGACTGACGCCGTAGACGATCTCTCGCGCTTCGGGAGCCGTTTCCACGATGCAGGCGCGTGCCTCGAACGGCAGCTCCCCGAGGACATATGGAGAGTGGGTGGTTATCACGACCTGAAGCTCAAGCTCCCGCGCACGGGCCGCCAGATCGCGAACCAGTCGCCGCTGAGCACGGGGATGCAGAGAGCTCTCGATCTCGTCGATCAGGACGAGGCTGTACTTGGGAAGGTCTGCTTGGAGCAGCTCGGCGACGGTCGTCTCGCCCGCGCCCTGGTGGTAGCCGGAGTAGGCAGCTCCATGCTGCTCGACCACGGGAACCTCGCGCTTGTCGTCGGCGTCCGTAGTCGCCATCTTGGCCAGGTCATAGGTTCGACCCATGATTGCGTTCAGCCGGGCGAGCTGCGTTTTTTCAAAGGAGGTCGCTTCCGCCTCGCTGTACGCGGGGTTCGCCAGGGCCTTGTACCCGACCCGCCCGGCCACAGGCTGCACCCGACCGAGATCGATGTACTCGACGTTGCGCATCCGCCGCTCGGGGTTCCCTCGCCAGCGGTTCGTCGGCTTGCGGATCGTGTCCTGGTGAACCATGGTCCCCTCTCGAACCGAGTAGTGGATTTTTGCGTCGGTTACCTGATCCCAAGGCGTGTCGGGGAAGAAGTCTGAGGCAAATCGATCATCGCCTTCAGGTGCCCGATACACAGCAGCGGCGCTCTGCAGCACCGTGGTCTTTCCAACGCCGTTCTCGCCGACGACCGCCATGACCGGGAAGCGCAACTCGAATCTCTGTCCGATCCATCCGCGCAGACCTTCGATCTCGATCCACTCCAGTCGTTTTGGCCAGCCCGTGTCGGTCTGCCACTTCGATTTGAGTCGCCGAATCTCGTTGCTGTTGGGCATTTCGTCCTCTCGGAGGCCTCTGCTACCGGCAAAAAGCGGTAGCAAGCGAGCGCTGTCGCCGGGGAGACCCCAGGATAGCAGCTAATTTTTTGGTCTTATTTGCCATTACACCCGGTAGCGTGCGTCTGTCCGTGCCGCTAGATTGATCCTATGACGAACGCCGAGATCGCCGCCGCCCTCGAAGAGCTGGGCGTCCTCTACGAGTTGGACGGCGCCGTCAAATACCGCGTGCTGGCCTACTCGAGCGCGGCCAAGGCGATTCGCGAAAGCCCGGTCTCCGTCGCTGACCTCGCGGCGGCGGGCCGTGCCACCGAGATTCCGGGAGTCGGCAAGACGCTGGCTGAAAAGATCGACGCGCTGTTGGCGACTGGCGAGATCCCTGCCGCGGTCAAGCTGAAGGCGAAGTTCCCGCCGACCCTGATCGAGGTGACCCGCGTCCCCGGTGTCGGCGCGAAAACGGCGCGGCTGCTCTTCGAGGAGCTCGGCGTCGCCTCGCTCGAGGACCTCAAGGAGGCCGCCGAGGCGGAAGAGGTGCGCGGCGTAAAGGGCCTCGGGCCGAAGGCGGAGGAGAACGTGCTGGCCTCGCTGGAGCGTCTCGGCGAGCCGGGGGAGGGGCCCGGCCGGGTGCTGCTCTCGGCGGTGCGGCCGATCGCCGAGGAGCTCGCGGCCGTTCTGCGCGAGCACCCGGCGGCGCAGCGCGTCGAGGTGGCGGGATCGGCGCGGCGCTGGGCCGAGACCTGCAAGGACATCGACCTGATCGCCACCGCCGAGCAGCCGCGAGAGCTGGCCGAGCACCTCGCCGGCCACGAGCTGATCGCCGCGGCGGGAAAACCCGGGCCGAACGGCGTCCGCGCGCAGACCCACAACGGCATCTCGGTCGACCTGCGGATCGTCGCCCCGCGGGCCTTCGGCAACCTGCTCCAGCACTTCACCGGCTCGGCGGCGCACAACGTGCAGCTGCGCGAAGAGGCCGTGGCCCGCGGTCTCTCCGTCTCCGAGCACGGGATCACCGAGACCGAGAGCGGCAAGACGACGCTCTGCGAGAGCGAGGAGGCCGTCTACGAGCGGCTCGGCTACGCCTACATCGAGCCGGAGCTGCGCGAGGGACGCGGCGAGCTGAAGGCGGCGCGCGAGGGCAAGCTGCCGGACCTGGTCTCGGTCGGGGACATCCGCGGCGACCTGCACTCGCACACGACCCTCTCCGACGGTCGCAACACGCTGGAGGAGATGGCCGAGGCGGGACGCGAGCGTGGCTACGCCTACATGGCGATCACCGACCACTCGGCCAGCCACGGCTTCGGCGACCACGTCACGGCCGAGCGGCTCTGGCAGCGGGTCGAGGAGATCGCGGCGTGGAACAAGGGCAAACGCGGCTTTCGCCTGCTCGCCGGCTCGGAGGTCAACATCGGCCTCGACGGCGAGCTCGACTACCCCGACGACCTGCTCGACGCGCTCGACTGGATCGTCGCCAGCGTCCACACCTCGTTCTCGATCTCCGGGGGAGCGATGACCGAGCGCGTCCTGACCGCGATCGAGAACCCCGACGTCAACTGCATCGGCCACCTCACCGGTCGCCTGATCGGCCGCCGCGAGCCCTACGACATCGACGTCGAGGCCGTGGTCGAGGCGGCCGCCCGCGCCGGCACGATGCTGGAGATCAACGGCAACCCCAACCGCCGCGACCTCTCCGAGCACCACGCCCGCCTCGCCAAGGATGCCGGCGCCACGATCGTCCTCAACACCGACGCCCACGGCATCGACACGCTCGACAACATGGCCTACGCGGTAGCCACCGCCCGCCGCGCCTGGCTTACGGCGGCGGACGTGGCCAACACCAGGGGCTGGGGCGAGTTCAAGAAACTGCTGGGCTGAGAGGCCTGTCGTCTGTTAGACATTCGTCTGTGCAGACGATAAGCTCCATGAGCCGCGAGAGCGGTGACGCCCCCGCCGGTGGAGGCCGGCTCCCAATCTCGCAATTGGGGAAGAGAGGGTTCGATTCCCTCTGGGGGCGTTATTCTGTCTGCATTGCGATATCGGGGACGCTATGATTGTCGGTGCGAGATTGGGAGCACGGCGTTTGCCGGACTTCCCCCAATTTGACGAACGGCCCGCTTCGGCGGGCCGTTCGCTTTTCAGTGCGCGTGCAGCCGGTCGCTGCGCAGACCTGGCGTTCGCACCAGCTCGACCGGTTGCAGGGCGGAGTTGGGGACGACGTAGAACTTGACGCCGTCGCGGTGCTCGATGCCGAGCACGGCTGCCTCGCGGGTGCGCATCATCAGCGCGACGAGCAGGGCGTAGCCGGCGCCGATCGCGGCGACGCCGGGGAAGAGGACGCCGAGGACCCCGGCGGCGATCGCCGTGAGGCCGATCGGCCAGAGGCGCCGGGCGACGATCCGGCCGGGTGAGTCTTCGGGCAGCGAGGTGGCGGTGCGGGCCCTGGCGAGGGCGTCGTGGACGCCGTCGGCGGCGCGCGCCGGCCGCCCCAGGTACATGCCGAGGACGAGCGCGATCAGCCACCAGGCGGCGGCGACGAGGACCGTCGTCGTGTCGTTGTCGCGGCCGGCGGCCAGCGCGGCGATCACGCCAAGGGCGGTCGCCTCGGCGCCGGTCAGGAAGACGGTGGTTCGCAGCAGATCCGTGTAGGGCATCGCCGCTCCTACTCTGCCAGTGCGTCGAGAAGCGCCAGCCATCCGGCGGGTCCGTCGACCGTCATGTCGGCCTCCTCGGCGATCTCCCGCGGGCCCTCGTCGGAGACGACGCCGACGCAGACGGCGGTCTCCAGCTCGCCACTCTCAGACAACTCGCGCAAGCGCCGGAAGGCGTCGAGGTCGGTGCGGTCGTCGCCGGCGTAGACGGCCGCCGTTACGCCATCGGTGGCCAGCAGTGCCGCCACCGCCGTGTCCTTGCCGCCACCGCCCGGCGGGCGCAGCTCGAGGACCTTGCGCCCCCAACGCAGCTCCAGACCGGCTCGCCCGGCCTCCGCGGCGATCTCGTGCGCTCGCGCGTCTGCCGCTCGGTCGTCCTCGGCGCCACGCCAGTGCAGCGCCTGGATCGGGCCCTTGTCCTCGAGGCGCAGCCCGACCTCACTCAGCGCCGCATCCCCCAGCCCGGAGACGAAATCGGCGGCGTCCCTCTCGCGCCCCTGCAGCGATGGGTCCAAGCGCGGCGCCTCCTCGCCGGGCAACAGCAGCTCGAGGCCGTGGTTCCCCGCGTAGGCGATGCCGTCGACGCCGACCAGCCCTCGCGCCTCCTCGGCCTGCCGACCGGAGACACAGGCGACCAGGCCGTAGCGCTCGCTCAGCCGCGTGAGCAGCTCGGAGGCCCTGGGTGGTACAGCCGCCTGCTCCGGACGGGGGACGATCGGCGCCAGGGTTCCGTCGACGTCGGTCAGGATCGCCGCGTGGGCGGGGTCGTCGCGCAGTCGCGCGAGCGGCCCGAGGGCCGGTCCGCGCTCCCCTCTGCCGGATTCGGGAGACACGGCACTAGTATCGCGCGATGCCATCGGAGCGCCTCATGAAGCTCGCCGCGATCGGCACCTTGGCGGGCATCTTCAGTGGCATCTTCGGCGTCGGCGGCGGCACCGTGATCGTGCCGCTGCTGATCTTCTGGTTCGGCTATGGGGAGCGGCTGGCGACCGGGACCAGCCTCGGGGCGATCGTCTTGATCGGCCTGCTCGGCGCCATCGCCCAGGGTGGCTTCTACGGCAACGTCCACCTCGGCACCGGCCTGCTGCTTGCGATTCCCGCGGTGCTCGGCGTCGTCATGGGCACCGCGATCCAGCAGCGCATCCCGCAGCGCGCCGTCTCCCTGCTCTTCGCCGCGTTGCTCGTCGGCGTCGCGATCGAGTTGATCGTCAGATGAGCACCGACGTGCTCTTCGCCATCCTGATCGCCATCGCCGGCGGCCTTGCGGGTGGGCTGGTCGGTGTCGGCGGCGGCGTTCTCTTCGTCCCCGCCCTGACGATCTTCATCGGCCTCTCCCAGGTGGAGGGTGAGTCGACCTCGCTGCTGATGATCGTCATCGTCGCCCTGGTCGGCGCCGCGCGCCAGAACGCCTACGGCAACCTTCACCTGCGCGACGCCCTGGTGATCGGCGCCCTCTCCCCACTCGGCGTCGCGATCGGGGTCGTCGTCGCCAACGAGGTTCCCCAGCGCGCGCTCGAACTCAGCTTCGCCGCGTTGGTCCTCTTCATCGCCTACGGCCTGGCTCGAAGGGCGCTCTCACCTCAGTCCTGAAGGCTCCGGCGGCCAGAGCGCTACGCTCAGGACGTGGATTCGCTCACCTGGAATGGGGATGTTCCCCAGCTTCGCTCTCCCGTCCTCGTCTGCGCCTTCCGAGGTTGGAACGACGCCGCCGGCGCCGCCTCGGCCGCCCTCGGCGCGGTGGCCGACTCCTTCGACGCCGATCCGATCGCCGAGATCGATCCCGAGGACTACTTCGACTTCCAGGCGACGCGGCCGACGATCGTGCTCTCCGAAGGACAGACGCGCAGCATCGAGTGGCCGCAGAACGACCTGATCGCGATCCGTATCCCCGGCGCCGACCGCGACCTCGTCCTCTTCGACGGAACCGAGCCCAACCTGCGCTGGCGCACCTTCTCGGAGACCGTTGCGACCGCCGCCGACACGCTCGGCGTCGAGATGGTGATCACCCTGGGGGCGCTGGTGGCCGAGGTCTCCCACACCCTGCCGGTGCCGATCACCGGCCTCGCCTCGGACGAGCAGCTGATCGAAGAGCTCGACCTGCAGCGCTCCAGCTACGAGGGCCCGACCGGGATCGTCGGCGTCGTCCACGACTGCTGCCGGCAGATCGGCATGACCTCCGCCTCGCTGTGGGCGGCGGTGCCTCACTACGTCGCCGCGGTGCCGAACCCGAAGGCGGCGCTGGCCCTGCTGCGCCGGCTCGAGGGCCTGACGGGGATCGCCGTCGACGCGACCGAGCTGGAGGAGGAAACGGCCAGCTACGAGGAGCAGATCGGCCGCGCCGTCGCGGCCAACCCGGAAATCGCCGAACTGGTCGAGCGGATCGAGGCCGAGCAGGCCGAGCAGCTAGGCGAGGACAGCGAGGACCTACCCTCAGCCGACACGATCGCCCGCGAGTTCCAGCAGTTCCTGCAGCAAAGGCGCGGCGACTCGAGCTGACACGCACGATCGCCCGTCGCTAGAGACCACAATCCCACTCCCGCAGGAATTGATGTCGCACGCGCTTCGCGCTTAGCGACTGTGTTGGAGCGCGGCGGCGCCGCGCATTTATGAGATTGCATTTCGCCGCTTCGCGACATTCCCGCGGGAGTGGGATTGTGGTCTCTGCATCCAGCCGGACCCATGGCAGCTCAACTCGCTTTGCAAGCTTGAGAGAGGAGCCCCAGCTCGGTGTCGATAGGAAGCCCGGTCGTCCCCTGGGCGAATGTCGCGAAGCGGCGAAATGCAATCTGTCATCTGCGCGGCGTTAGCCGCGCTCAACCTCAGTCACTAAGCGCGCCCAGCGCGCGTGCGACATCAATTCGCCCAGGGGACGACCGGGCTCCTACTGCTACCGCTGGCTAGCTCTCGGCCGCGGGGCAGATCAGCTTGTAGTCGCACCAGCCGCACACGGTCGGTGAGGGGCGTGGCTCGAAGTCCTGGCCGAGAACGCCCTCGCCGACCTGGAAGACGGTGCGCTCGACCCGCTCGGCGTCGTCGGGCCGGACCGGCGCGGCGACCTTGTCGGCGTCGAGCACGTAGTAGTAGCTGCCGGCGTTGGCGTCCAGATCCCAAGCCTCGCCGGCGGCGAGGCGGTAGAGAGAGAGCTGCAGATCGCTCTCCAGGGCCGCTTCGCTCTTGCGCTCGCCGGTCTTGTAGTCGATCAGCTCGTGACTGCCGTCGGGCAGCCGGTCGACCCGGTCGACCCTGCCCCGCACGTGGTGCTCGCCGATGCGGAAGTCGAACTTGCGCTCCAGCCAGACCGGTTCGCCATCGGACTCCTTCTCCCGTTCCCAGTAGAGGCGCATCGCCTCACGCGCCCGGTCGCGGAACTGCAGCTCGTCGTCGCTTGAGCCGAAGCCGGTGCGCCGCCAGCCCGTCTCGAACAGACCGATCAGGCGCTGCAGCCCCTCCTCGCTGCCCTGGTCGTCGCCTTCCTTGTGAAAGCGCTCGAGCACGTTATGGATGAGGATGCCGAAGCGTTGGTTGATCGTCGGCTCCTGGGGGATGCCGAAGACCCGCCTGAACTTGTACTTCAGCGGGCAGGTCAGGTAGAGGTCGAGGTCGGAGGCAGAGAGGCTGAGCGCACCGTCACCCCGGCGTGGCAGGAAGGCCTCCAGCGAGGGCTCTTGGCGGGTGGCGATCAGCTTGCGCCGGCCCTCCCGCTCCCGCTCGGAGCCGAGCAGGTAGGCGTCGAGCGAGGAGGCGTCGAGCTCGGCCTGCTGCTCGGGGGTTGCGACCTGTCGCAGCAATCCGTTGACCGCCTCAATCGCCTCCCCCGTGGCCTCGTCGCCGGGCCGCTGGGCGAGCGCCGCCAGCTTCAGCAGCTCCAGGTAGCGGGCGATCGCCCGGTTGACGTCGACCGCGGTGTCCAGCCGCGGCTCCGAGAGCTCCCGACCGGCTTTCCAGGAAGCCGCCAGCATCTCCTCGCGCAGCATCCGGTAGGTCGCGTGCAGGCCCTCGGCGGGGCCAAACAGCTCCTCGGCGTGGGCCTCCTCCTCACCGCCCGCCTTCGACAGCGCCGCCGCGTAGAAATCGGAGGGACGGCTCTCGCCGTCATCGCCGCGCTCGACCCGGGCGAGGACAAGGCCGGAGCGGGCCGGTCGCCCGATTCGCTCAGCCCCCACGGCACGCTCCAGACCGAGCACGAAGACGTGCTCGAACTCCATCCCCTTCACGGCCTGGCGCGCGTGGCCCTGGACCGCGCCAGGGGCGGGCGGCTCGACGACCCCGGCCGGCTCTACCCCTGCGTCGGCGACGGCGCTGAGGTGGCGTACGAAGTCCCGCGTCGAGCCATTGGGTTCGCGCCGCGCCCACGCAGCCGCCAGCTCAGCGAGGCGTGAGAGGCCGAGAAGCCTCTCGGCGACCTCGGGCTGCGCGGCGAACAATCGCTGCCGGCGCAGGCCGACGGCCTCGATAAGGCGCCGCACGAAGACATCGGCGCGGCGCTCCTCCAGCGCCGCCGACGCCGTCCCGTAGAGCTTCAGAAAGGACTGGATCCGCTCCCGTGCCTCAGGCGGGATCTGTGGACTCTCGAGCGCCGCCTCGCAGCCCGAAACCAGGTCGAGCTTGCGGCGGCGGGCGATCGTCGTCAGCCGCGCCAAATCGGCCGAACGCAGCTCAACCGGCGGCCGGGTCAATGCCCGCGCCGCCGCCGCTGAGTCCTCAGGATCCGCGAGCACCCGCAACCAGGCGATCGCGTCACGCACCTCGGGGCGCTGGAACAAGGCTGCCGGCCCGGAGAGATGGAATGGGATGCCACGCTCCTCCATTGCCGCCGCCACAGGGCCGCCGCGGGCGGGGTCATCGACCAGCACGCAGATCTCTTCCGGCTTGGCTCCATCCGCCAGCAAGTGCTCTGCCTCTCGCGCCACAGCTTGAGCCTGCGCCCGCTCATTCGTGCAGCGCCAGAACTTCGTCTCGGGCTTCCGAAAATGCCGATTCAACTCGACCGTAGCCACAAGCGATGAGGAGAACGCCCCCTCCTCGTCGCCTTCAGCATCCAAGGCATACAGCTGATTCGGGTTGTCCTCGGCCAGTGCCGCGAGAATTGCTCTTTGGGCCGAGGTCGTGTCCTCCAACTCATCGACCATCAGGTACTCGAAGCGATGGGCGGTCGCGGCCCGTACATCGGCACGCTCGTCGAAAAGCCTGTTGAGGGTCAGGTAGACATCCCCGCGGTCGAGGCTGCAGGTGCCGGCGAGGATCCGGTCGTGCGCCGCGATCAGCTCGGCCAACTCGGGATCGGGGGGATCGGAGCCGGCCTTTACCTCATCCACCTTTTCCAGCAGGCTGGTCAACAGGCCGGCGGGGTTGCCGCGGATCTGCTGGTTCCGGAGCGGGAGCTCGTCGAGGCGGTCGAGCAGCATCGCCAGTCGCTCGGCCGGGCCAAGGACGTCGAAGAACGGATCGAGGCCCGCCGCGCTCGAGTGCTCACGCAAGATGCGCTCGCAGAGCTGTTCCCAGGTGCCGATCCAGAGCTCTTCGAGCGGGCGGTCGAGTAGCTGCTCGATCCGTTCCCGGAGGCGCTGGGCGGTAGCCCGCGTCGACGTGAGCAAGAGGATCCGGTCCGGCGCGGTCCCGTCGGCGACCAAGCTCTCGAAGCGACGCGCCAAGACCTCGGTCTTGCCCGTCCCCGCCTCGCCGGTCAGCAGCAGCGGCCCGGAGCGGTGGCGGATCGCGCGCTCCTGGGGCTCGGCGAGGGCCAGTGCCATGATCCAACGCTACCGGGACGGCGAGGCCGAGCGGCCTCCATAGGATGCGTGCGATGGATGTCTTCTCCGCAGATTGGCCGGGAATCTGTCAGCGCATCGTCGCCGCGCAGCGGCGTCTGTTCGAGCAGACCCCCGGACGGGAGGCCCGCACGGAGTACGAGGGGGTGGGCGAGGGCGGCGACCGCAGCCTCGTCATCGACCGCCGCTGCGAGGACGTGGTCTTTGCCGAGCTCGAGCAGCTCGCCGGTTCCGGCGCCTCGTTCGTGGCGATCTCCGAGGAGCGAGGAGAGGTCGCGTTCGGCGAGGGGGGGTCGGCCCGCGTTGTGATCGACCCGATCGACGGCTCGCTCAACGCCCGCCGCACGCTGCCCTCGCACAGCCTCAGCATCGCCGTGGCGTCGGGTCCCTCGATGGCCGACGTCGAGTTCGGCTACGTCTACGATTTCGGCGCCGGCGAGGCATTCGCGGCCACCGGCGGCGAGGGGGCGACCCTCGGCGAGGGCCGGATCGAGGTCGCTGACGATGCCGAGAAGCTGGAGCTGCTCGGGGTCGAGTCCGCCGAGCCGGGGCGTCTGCAGCCCGTCGCCGCGGCGCTCGAGGGAGGGGTTTACCGGTTGCGGGTGATCGGCTCGATCGCGATCACCGCCGCCTACGTCGCCGCCGGGCGGCTGGACGGAATGCTCAGTCTGCGGCCCTGCCGTTCGGTCGACGCCGCCGCCGCGCAGCTGATCGTCCGCGAGGCGGGCGGCCTGGTCGCCTTTGGGGACCTGGCGCTGAGCGATGCGGACCTCGGCCTCGACGCCCGGTACCCGATCGCAGCGGCAGCAGGGGAGCGGGGTCTGGCGGTCATCGGTAACGCATCGGGGGGGCTGGTTTAGAACAAGTGTTCGGAAGAACGTATGTTCGCTACACTCGCGAGCATCTCCCCGCCCCCAATCACCCCGAAGGGATGATCTTCATCGCAGCCAAAGCCACCAAAGCAAGCAGCAAAAGCCCCAAACCGAAATCGCAGGCCAAAAGCACCCCCACCCCAGCTCCGTCCCGTGTCGAGCAGGCCCGCGCCGCGGCCCAAAGCGCCGTCGACGTGCCCGTCGGCGCCGTGCTCGAGGTCAGCGACCGCGTCGCCGAGCTGGTTGAGCCTTTCAATGGCCGCACCGCAGCCCAGAAACAGCTCAAATCCTACGGAACCCAGCTGCGTCGCACCGTCAAGCGCAGCGAGCGTCGTGGCGCCACCGCCCGTCGCAAAGCCGCTACCGAAGCGCGCAAAACCCGCAACAAAGTCGAGCGCGAGGCACGCAAGCGGCAGCGCCGGGTCGAGACGACCCTGAAGCGCAACCGCACTGAGGTCGAGCAGCGCGTCCGCAAAGCGATCGAGGTCCCGACGTCGCGAGCGCAGGATCTGGTGGACCAGGTCGGCGACCAACTGGCCGCGTTGCGCTAGGAGTCGCTTAAGGCGATCCCGGTAGGGATTCCACTTAACTTTTTCGGTGTGTTCCGGTGGGCTGACGCCCGGGTTGCCACACCGAGAAAGTACAAGACGTTCCATCCCTACCGGGATCGCCCTAATTCGTCAGCCGTCAGATTCCCTTGACGAGAACTGGGCGTGAGCCTGCGGGCTCGTAGGGCCAGGCGTCCTGCGCTGGCGCGTAGGCGCGAAATTGGAAGCGAATCCCGCGGCTGTCGTCGTCGCTGAAGCGGTAGGCGTAGCGGAAGCGGCCGCGGCGGTCGGTCTGCACTGTGCGGAATTCCGACCAGGGAAGCCCTGGGGTACGGAACTGCAGCTGCACTGCCTTGCCCGCGGGCGGAATCGCTCCGCGCGGTGCGTCGACCTTGCCGCGGAAGATCAGCGGTGCTCCGCCGACCTTGGCGACACCGGCCGATGCGTGCAGGCGCACTTGGCTCCGCACGTCGAGCTGGAGCGTGTGTGCGGCCGATCGCGCCAGCGTGGGACTGCCCTCGAAGCTGACCTCGATCGTCCGGCTCGGGCCGGGCTCGGTGCGGATCGCGAAGGTCCCGTCTGGAGCGGTCATCGCCGTCGATGTGTGGATCGCCGGATGCGCTCCAGCGGCAAAGCGTTCGACCACCCGCACCGGCCTGGCCCCGAGGGGCGAGCTCCTGCCGGTGATGAGCCTGCCGCCGAGAAGAACGCGACGGCCGTAGGGGACGGTCCGCCGCGGGCCGCGCCGGCGAAAGCCCGCCCGCAGGGTCGTCGCCGCCTTGAGGGGGTTTGAAAGAACCATTGGCCCGCCGTTCTGCCGTTGCGTCGTGGCGGCGGCGTTGCCCGCGGCGTCGTATCCAATCGCCCGGAATTCGTAGTCGCCCGCGGGGAACGTGTCCGAGTTCCAGCGGGCGCGCAGTTCAGCTCCGCCTCCGGGCACGCCGGGGAGCGCCTCGAAGCGATCGCCCGAGCCGGCCGGCCGCACGCCGATCGAGCCCCGTGAGGGATCGGGTCCCGCGAGGCCGTCGGCGATTCGGACTCGCAGCAGCTCGGGGTCGCGGGGATCCTCGGCGTTGGGGAAGGCGACGCTGGGCGCCGTGCGGTCGATCCTCACGTAAGCGGTCCGCGCTGCCCGGTCGGCGATGCCGTTGGTCGCGGCGCCGTCGTTGACGTTGCCGGCCAGGTCGCGGGCGTAATAGGCGATCCGGTGTACCCCCTCGTCGACCACGTCGGCGCCGGCGGTTCCACCCGGCCCGACCGAAGGCGCGCCTCCGTCCACCTGGATCGCTGTGAAAGGCGCCGGTCCCCGTCCGTCCCCGTTCATCCCCGAGCCGGCGTCGGTGGCGCTCGCCGTGAGCCGCACGGTCCGGTTCGTCCAGCCGGACGGTACCCCGGCCAGCTGGGTGACCGGGTCGGTCGTGTCGACCCGAATCACGGTCGATCCGGTTGCGGTCGACTTCATCCCCGAGCCGGAGACGGCGACAGCGTGGAGGTAGCTGGTCCCCTCCGGCAGGGCGCCGATCTTCAGTTCGTCGTCCTCGATGCCGCCCCGCAGCGTCGTCTCGGCGTCGCTGCAGCGGTCGGCAACGGCGCAGGCGCTCCCGCCGGGCGTCGCGTCGATCGCCACCGCGTAGCCGCGAATTCCGGAGAGCGGCGGCGGACCGGATGGGTGGCCTAGGCGGACGCGGAGTGGGAAGGCGGTGCGGCCGACCCAGCTCTGGACGGGCTCGGGCTCGATCGAGGCGGGCCGCGTGTGGTCGAAGCGGAGCTGAGCGGTCGCCGCCGGCCCTTGTTGGCCGATCGCGTCTTCGAGCCAGACTTCGGCGCTGTAGATGCCGGGGACCTTGGGCACCGTCAACCCGCCGACCCCGTCGCTCCTCCAGTCGAGTTGCGCTTCCTTGAGGGCGGTACCCAGCGGATCGCGGATTCGGTAATAGGCCGCCACGAGCGCGGGGCTGGCTGCCGGCGGGCTCGTCCAGTCGAGCTCAAAGCTGTTGTTGGTGGAGTGCCATGCGTCGCCGCCGCCGGCGACGTGCAGATCGGCGAGTCCTGGCGGGTTGGCGGCCGCGCGCGCGGTGACGCAGGCCAGGGCCGCTGCGGTCGCGGCCAAGACGGTCAGTGCCCGGCTCCCGCTCACGGGCCGAACTCGCCCGCGGCGCTGCCGTTGGAGGAACTCGGTGGTTCGGCCGCCGGTGGAGCCGCGGATGGTTCTGGCGGCGGTGCGTACTCGACCGCTCCCGTTTCGCTCGTTTCCGGCGCCACCGAAGGCGGCTCGGGTTCGGGCGTTGGTTCCGGCTGCGGCGTGGGGTGCCGTTGCGGTTCCGGCGCCGGCCCAGCCGGTTCGTAGTCGACCACGGGCGACGACGGCTCATCGACCGCGCCCTGCGATACGTGCTCGACCTTTGCCTGGGTGGCGTGTTGCGGCTCGATCCCGAACGGCGCCGGCGCCACCCCGGTCGCGACGCAGGCGGCGGCCCCGCCGACGGTGCCCGCGCAGATCGCCAGCACCTTGGCCAGGGCCGCCATCCCCGCGCCCCGGGTTCCGCCGGCGGCAGCGATCTGGGAGACGCCGGCTTCGCCGGGGCCCCCGCCGCCGGGAAGGCGCGAGTGCAGTCCGACGAGGAACTCCTGCGCCCGTTCCAGCAGGGAGCGGGAGGCGGGCAGGGCGGGCGCCAGGGCGGCGACGGCCGCCGGGGTTGCCCGGTAGGCGCGCATCGCCGTGCGGCAGGCCGCACAGGCCCGCAGGTGCTCGCGCACCACGACGCCGTCCCCATCGCTCCCCTCGCCGTCGCAGTAGGCCGAGAGCAGCGGAGCCAGCTCGGTGCAGCGGCTGCCGTCCTCGCTGCGGGTCAGCAGGCGGCGAAAGCGCTGCCGACCCTCGGCCAGGCAGCGGTTGACTTTGGTCTGGCTGAAGCCGGTGATCTCGCCGATCTCGGCATAGGAGTAGCCGGCGGCGAGCAGGGTCAGCGAACGCAGCTCAGCCGGCTTCAAGGCCTGTAGGGCCTCGCGGCTGCGGGCGACCTGCTCGCCCAGCTCAAGGTGTTCTCCCGGCCCGGCGCCGCTTGAGGCGATCCGCGCGATCGGGTCACCGATCCCGTCGTCGCCCACTCCCAGCATCCTTTCGCGGTAACGGCGAATCGCCAGCGCCTCGTGCTTGACCACCGTCTTCATCCAGGGGACCAGCTCGCGCGGCCGATCGCTCGGCGCTTTGACCAGGAGGATCTCGAGCGCTCGCTGGTAAGCGTCCTCGGCGTCGTCCTCGCAGAGCGAGAAGCGGCGCGCGGCCCGTCTCAGCTCGGCATCCTCGCGGGCGACGAGTTCGATGGCGGCGCGCTTGCGCCCGGCTGTTGCGATTCCCCCCTGCATCGGTTCAGCTCCCTCGTCCGAACATTCCACGTAGAGCGTGGGACAGGGACCGGTTCTCCCCCCACCTGGACGGGTGATCGGGTCAAATCCACGCTATTTGCGAACTACAGCGTTTATCCAGGTGGGGCGTGTTTGAGCTTTTGGGTCCATATGGCCCCGAAAACTCAGACACGCCCCCAAGGGGGTCACCTGTAGCATCCGCCGCGATGAGCACCTGCGTAATAACCGGCGGCGCCGGCTTCCTCGGCTCCCACCTCTGCGAGCACCTGCTCGGCAAGGGGCACCGGGTCATCTGCGTCGACAACCTCGAGACCGGCTCGCTGCAGAACATCGAGCACATCCGCGACGACGCCTTCGAGTTCCGCAACATCGACATCACCGAGAAGGTCGACATCCCCGAGCCGGTCGACTTCGTCTACCACCTCGCCTCGCCGGCCAGCCCGATCGACTACCTGCGCTTGCCCCTGCACACGCTCAAGGTCGGCTCGCACGGCACCCACCACATGCTCGGCCTGGCGAAGTTCAAGCGAGCCCGCTTCCTGATCGCCTCGACCAGCGAGGTCTACGGAGACCCCCAGGTCCATCCCCAAAAAGAGGACTACTGGGGCCACGTCAACCCGATTGGGCCGCGCGGCGTCTACGACGAGGCCAAGCGCTACGCCGAGGCGCTGACGATGGCCTACCACCGCCAGCAGGGCGTCGATACGGCGATCGTGCGCATCTTCAACACCTACGGGCCGCGCATGCGCGCCCACGACGGGCGGGCGATCCCGACCTTCATGCGGCAAGCGCTCAAGGACCAGCACATCACCGTCTTCGGGGACGGCAGCCAGACGCGCAGCTTCTGTTACGTCGATGACCTGATCCGCGGCATCGTCGGCCTCGCCGAGTCCGACGTGCACACGCCGGTCAACGTCGGCAACCCCAACGAGTTCACGCTGCTCGAACTCGCCAAGACCGTGATCGAGGTGACCGAGTCGCGCTCGGAGATCGTCTACGAGCCGCTCCCCGTTGACGACCCCCAGCAGCGCCAGCCCGACATCACCCGCGCCCGCGACCTGCTCGGCTGGGAGCCGAAGGTCGAGCTGCGCGAGGGTCTGCGTAAGACGATCGAGCAGGCCGGCATCGAGCAGCTCGCCGGCGCTTCGGACTGATGGCCGAGCCCAAAGAGGGCCGGCGGACGATCGCTCCGCTGGTCGGGCCCGACGACGAGCGGATCTTCACCGACTCGGGAATCGAGATCGACCGCCTCTACGACGAGGCTGACGTCGCCCCGGGGCTCGAGGAACGGCTCGGCGAGCCCGGCGAGCCGCCCTTCACCCGCGGCATCCACGAGGGGATGTACCGCGACCGGCTCTGGACGATGCGCCAGTACGCCGGCTTCGCCTCCCCCGAGGACACCAACGAGCGCTACCGCTACCTGATCGAGCACGGCTCGACCGGCCTCTCGATGGCCTTCGACCTGCCGACCCAGCTCGGTCGCGACTCCGACGACCCGCTCTGTCACGGCGAGGTCGGCCGCACCGGGGTCCCGATCGACACGATCGAGGACATGCGGATCTGCTTCGACCAGATCCCGCTCGACGGCGTCTCGACCTCGATGACGATCAACGCCCCGGCGGGGATCCTGCTGCTGCTCTACGAGCTGGTCGGCGAGGAGCAGGGGGTGCCGAGCGAGAAGCTGCGCGGCACGGTCCAGAACGACGTGCTGAAGGAGTACATGGCGCGCGGCAACTACATCTACCCGCCCGAGCCGACGATGCGGCTGACCACCGACATCTTCGAGTACTGCCGCGAGCACGTGCCGAAATGGAACACGATCTCGATCTCCGGCTACCACATCCGCGAGAAGGGCTGCTCGGCAGTGCAGGAGGTGGCATTCACGCTCTCCAACGCGATCGCCTATGTCGAGGCGGCGCTCGAGCGTGGGCTCAAGATCGACGAGTTCGCTACCCGGCTCGCCTTCTTCTTCAACTGCCACAACAACGTCTTCCAGGAGGTCGCCAAGTTCCGCGCCGCACGGCGGATGTGGGCGAAGATCGTCGCGGAGCGGTTCGGGGCCAAGGACCCCAACTCGATGAAGATCCGCTTCCACACCCAGACCGGCGGCGTGACGCTGCAGGCCCAGCAGCCCGAGGTCAACATCATCCGCGTCGCCCTGCAGGGCTTCGCCGCGGTCAGCGGCGGCACTCAGTCGCTGCATACCAACGGCTTCGACGAGGCGCTGGCGCTGCCGACCGAGCGCTCCGCCCGGATCGCCCTGCGCACCCAGCAGGTGCTCGCCCACGAGTCCGGCGTCGCCGACACGGTCGACCCCTTCGCCGGGTCCTACTTCGTCGAGTCGCTGACCGACGAGATCGAGGCGCGCGCCTGGGAGCTGATCGGCAAGGTCGAGGAGATGGGCGGCTCGGTCGAGGCGCTGGACTTCATGCAGAAGGAGATCGAGGAGTCGGCGCACTCCTACCACGAGCGCTACAAGTCGGGCCAGGACGTGATCGTCGGGGTCAACAAATACGTCACCGACCAGGTCGACGACGTCGACATCCTCCGCGTCGACCCCGAGTCCGAGCAGCGCCAGCTGGCGCGCTTGGCGGCCTTCAAGGAGAACCGCGACCAGGTTGCGGTTGGGGAGAAACTGGACGAGCTGCGCGCCGTCGCCCGCGGCGAGGGCAACCTGATGCACCCGATCCGCGCCGCGCTGGCCACCGACGCCTCGATCGGCGAGGTCTGCGGCGCGATGCGCGACGTCTTCGGCGAGTACAAGGGCGGCGCCTTCTTCTAGAGGTTGATCCGGCCGGCGCCTTCAGGCGACGCCGGCCTTACATCTGAGCGGCCGATGTCGCGGGCTCAGGGGGAGAGGAGCGTGACGGTCCACCGTCCGTTGCTGCGCTCGAAGAGACGGCGCTCGTGGAGGCGGTCCTCTCCTTCGCTCCAGAGCTCGACTACGTCGGGTCTGATCCGGACGGCGCCCCACTCGGCGGGGCAGGGGACCGGCTGCGCACCCGCCTCGGCCTTCAGTTCGTCGAGCCGGGCGCGCAGCGCGCCGAGATCCTCGATCGCCTCGCCCTGGCGCGAGACGAGCGTCTGCAGCTGGTGGCTTCGCTGCCGCTCGGCAAAGAGCTCCTCGGCCAGCTCGCGCTCGGCGAGTTCCGCCCGGCCCTCGACTCGCGCCTGGCGGCCGAGCGCAGGCCAGTGGAAGACGAGGGCCACGCGGGGATTTGCGCGAAGCTCCGCCGCCTTGCGGGTCCACAGCCCGGTGGTGAAGACCAGCGCCTCGGGCTCGAGGCGCTTGAGCGAGACCACGCGCGCCGAGGGGCGGCCGTCGCCGTCCACGGTCGCGAGGGTCATCGCGGCCGGGGCTGGAGCCCCGGCGTCGGCTGCCTCCGCAAGCCAGCGCTCAAGGGACTGCATCGGGCCGCTCACTCGACCGCGCCTCGTGCTGTCGCTCTCATCAGTGGGATTAGCGTCATCATTCGAGTTATAGTACCAATCTGAAATGAAAGCCAAGCCGAAAAGGGAAACCCGCGCCGAGACGCAGGCCCGCACCCGGGCCGAGCTGCTCGCCACCGCGGCCAAGGTCTTCGCCCGGCGTGGCTACGGCGGCGCCTCGGTGGAGGAGATCGCCGAGCAGGCCGGTTACTCGCACGGCGCCGTCTACTCCAACTTCGACGGCAAGGCCGACCTCTTCCTCGCCGTCTTCGAGGACTACATGGCCGAGCGCGCTCAGGAGCTCGCCGCCACCCAGGTCGACCTCGACGCGGATGCCCCGCTGGAGGCGCGCGCTCGGGCTCTGGCCGACCAGTGGATGGAGCGCTTCGCCCGCGACCGCGAGTCCTTCGTCCTGCACATGGAGTTCATCGCCCATGCCGGCCGCGACCCCGAGCTGGCCGGACGCTTCGGCTCGCGCTCGGCGTCCCTGCGCGAGGCGGTCTCCCGCTACATCGCCGGCTACCAGGAGGAGTCGGGGGCGACGCTCTCGATGTCGCCCGACGACCTCGCCCTCGTCTTCCGGGCCCTGGGCATCGGCCTGGCGGTCGAAGCGCTGGTCAGCCCCGACGCCGTGCGCCCCGACCTCTACGGCGACTTCGTCGAGCAGTTGGTCGGCTTCCAGCGCGGCCGCGGAAGCTGAGCCCCGTTCACCTCACCGCGACGATCAGCGCCAGCTCCAGCCACTTGAAGTGGCAATCGACCTCGCTGAAGCCGGCCTCGCGCAGCCAGCTCAGTTGCTCGCCGAGGTCGGCAAGGCGATCGCTCGGGTCGTCCTTGGCGCGGCCGATCTCGCCGCGGAAGCGCTCGTGCATCTGGGGCGAAGCCGGGCTGACCAGGTCGAGGTTGACGAAGACCCCGCCCGGCACGAGCAGCGCCCGGACTTCGCCGAACAGCTCGCGCTTGCGCTCGTCCTCGAGGTGGTGGATCGCCAGCCCGGAGACGAGCGCGTCGAGCGGACCCTCTACCGGGAGCGGGTCGCCGAGCTCGTGCGAGCGAAGCTCGACCAGCGGGTCGCCCCCGAACCGCTCCGCCGCGCGGGCGAGCATCGGCTCGGAGGCATCGAGCCCCACTGCCCGCGCTTCGGGGTGGTGGCTGCGCACCAACGCGACCATGCGCCCGTCGCCAGTGCCGAGGTCGAGGAAGCGCTCGACCCGTGGGGGCAGCGCCTCCAGGAGCATCTGCTCCGCTGTCAGCCGGTGCGGTATCTCGCGCGAGAGGTACTCGGCGACGCGTCCCGGGTCAGACCACTCTTCCGCCGCTCGACCCATGCGTCAGAAGCCGGGCGGGTGGCGGGCGACGAAGCCTTCTGGGTAGGGCAGCGCCGGGTGCCAGCGCGGCCCGGTTCCCCGCGCGTCGCCGACGGTGTCCCAGCGCAGCCCCGCGATCACCGCGTAGGCATGGCCGGCGTTGGCGTAGACCGTCAGCCAGCGACCGGGCCCCGGCGCGCCCCAGGACTCCAGCTGGCTCGAGGCGAGCGGGGTCGTGAGGAAGCCGCCGCCGGCGAGCGCGTAGCTGACCGCGCCGGAGCAGTCGTACCCGCGCGAGTACCACGAGGCGTGGCCGCCGCCCCAGATGTAGGGGCGGCCGATGATCGTGTTGGCCGCGCTGATCGCCGCCTTGATCCGCGGCGGCGCGCTCGGCGGGGCGAGGGCGACCCCGCTGAGCAGGACGGCGCTGCCGGAGGCGGCCCGGTCCTCGAGCTTCGCCATCGTGCGGGGGGTGATCGTTTCCCGCTCAGATGCGGGCGGAGGAACGTAGGAGCCGTTCGTCCCGGCCGAGGCAGCCGGCATTTCCGAGGGGTCGAGGTGCTTCGGAGCCGGTTTGGGCTTGGGCGCCGGTTCGGGAGCCGGCGCCGCCCGCTTCGCCGCGGACGGGTTCTTCGGGAGCACGTCGTAAGGGGGCTGCGGGTGCGGCGGCTGCTCTTCGGCGATCCGGCTGTGCGCGGGTTGGTGGACCTGGGCGAGGGGTGCCGCCGAGTCGCCGCCGCCGCAGCCGGATGCGGCAAGGGCAGCGCCGCTTGCCGCAAGCGCCACCGCCAGGGGGAGGATCGTGCCGTGCTTCAAGCCTCGCCTTGCGCCCCGTCGAAAATGGCCATCGGGAAAGGGTAGGCGACCGAGCGCCTCGCCTTTTGGCGGCGGCGCAAGGCGCCCCTGGGCTCACCGCCATCGTTTGCCGCTGCTCGGACAGGGGTAGTTCGCCACCGTGAAGCTGCTCTTCTCGCCGATAGGGATCATCGCCGGGCTGCTGGCCGAGATGGTCGTCCAGAAGGGCTTCGACCGCCTCTGGTCGATCACAGCGTGCGCGGCGGCTTCGCGCGGATGACCGGGACCTGGCCGGGCGAGAAGGCGGCCGAGCGAAGCACTTCTTAAAACGACGAAAGGAACTCGACATGAGCATTCTCGACAAGGTGACCGGCAGAGCCAAGAAGGCGGCCGGAGACCTCACCGATGACGCCTCGCTACGACGCGAGGGCCGGCGTGAGGAGAAGAAGGGCGAGAAGAAGGACGAGCTCGACAACGCCCAAGAGAGCGCGGATCGCAAGGCCGAGGAGGTAGCGGACCTCGAGCGGAAAACCTGAGCCACCCGCGGGTTTCCTTCTTGGGGCATCGAGACCGCAAAAACCGGTGTCCCAAGAAGTGTTTTTGCGGTCTCGACGACTGATTGCCCCGCCCAAATAGGATCGGGATATGAAGCCGGTGACCGTTTCGACCGTGGTGGCCAGGCCTGTTGCGGAGGTCTATGACTTCCTCGACGTGCTGGCGAATCACGAGAGCTTCACCGATCACCTGCTGATCAAGTGGAAGTTCTCCGGGCCGGCGCGCGGCGTCGGCGCCAAGGCTGAGGCCAAGGCGAACACGGTCGGCTCCCAGGACTGGACCGACTTCGAGGTCGTCGAGGCCGAGCCGCCGGTCAGGATCGTCGAGGAGGGGATCGGCAACGGCGGCAAGCGCCACACCCGGGGCACCTACCGGCTCGAGGAGCTGCCCGACGGCAAGACGAATGTCTCCTTCGAGCTGGAGTGGCTCAAGACGGCACGGGCAGAACGCCTGATCCCGCCGATGACCCGCGCCTTCATACGTCGCGTCAACGCCAAATCGATGCGGCGCCTCGCCAAGCAGCTCTCGGCCGGCTGAGCAGGGTTCGGCTCAGAGGCCGACCGGGTGGCGCGCCGCGAAGCCGCGCGGTTGGACCCGTTCGGTGTGCCAGCGCGGCCCGCTGACGCCGGGCAGATCGTCGCGGGTGTCGAAGCGCAGCCCGGCGATCACCATGTAGACGTGCTCGGCGTTGGCGTAGACGGTGATCCAGCGGCCGGTTCCGCCGATCCCCCAGTAGGCCAGCTGTCCCGAGACCATCGTCGTATCGAGCAGCCCGCCGCCGTGCAGCGAAAAGCCGACAGCGCCCGAGCAGTCATAGCCGCGCGTCGTCCAGCTCCGGTGGCCGCCGCCCCATACATAGGGCCTGCCGGCGATGTGGTTGGCGGCAGCGATCGCCTCCTTCACCGCCGCCGGCGCGTTCGGCGGCGGAACCGCCTCACCATCGACCAGCGTCGCGCCGCAGGTGGCGCTGGTCCTGGGCACGCCTTCTGAGGCGGGGATGCAGCTGTAGCCCCAGGGGACAGCCCGGCCGGAGGCGCTGGGCGCTCCGAGGGCGATCAGTGCGCCGGTGGCCAGCAGGGCCAGCGTCATCGCTTTCAGTTTCGGGTTCAAGACTCAGAAAGGCTACGCCGACCCGGGCGAGAGGCGCTCGTGGACGAAGCGGACTACCGCTGCGCCCTCGCCGACCGCGGTCGCGCAGCGCTTGATCGAGCCGGCGCGCACGTCGCCGGCGGCGTAGACGCCGGGCACGCTGGTCTCGAGCAGTCCCTGCGCGCCCGCTTCGGGGCCGGTGAGGACGAAGCCCTTGGGGTCGCGGGCGACCGTATCGCCGAGCCACTCGGTGCAGGGGGAGGCGCCGAGGAAGAGGAAGAGGAAGGAGAGCGGCAGCTCGGTCCCGTCGGTGAGGGTGACGGCGTCGAGGCGGCCCTGCTCGCCGTGCAGGGCGGTGACTTCGCTGCGGGCCCGGACGGCGACGCCGTAGCGCTCGAGCTCCTCGATCAGGTAGTGGGACATCGTCTCGCTGAGGTCGGCGCGGCGGTGCAGGAGGGTGACGAGGGCGCCGCCGCGGGCCAGCCAGACGGCGGCCTGGGCAGCCGAGTTGCCGCCGCCGACGACCCCGACCCGTTGGGCGCCGCAGAGGTGGGCCTCCGGTGGGCCGGCGGCGTAGAAGACGCTGATCCCCTCGTAGTGCTCGAGCTCGTCGACCGGAAGGCGGCGGTATTCGGCGCCGGTCGAGAGCAGCACCGCGCGCGCGACGATCTCGTTGCCTTCGTCGAGCGTGACCACGTGGCGCCCATTGCCGGGCTGCAGCGAGCGGGCGCGGTAGGGCGTCGCCGTGCGGGCGCGGAACTTGCGCGCTTGCGTTACCGCCCGGCTGGTCAGCTCGGAGCCGCTGATCCCGGCCGGGAAGCCGAGGTAGTTCTCGATCCGCCGCGAGGTGCCCGCCTGGCCGCCGAGCACCGTGCTCTCGATCACCAGCGTGTCGAGGCCCTCCGAGGCGCCGTAGACAGCGGCGCCGAGTCCGGCCGGCCCACCGCCGACGACGAGCAGGTCGACCTCCTCGCGCCGCGATAGCTGCAGCCCGATGCCCAGCGCCCGCGACAGCTCGCCGTTGCTCGGCCGGCGCAGCTCGTGTCCACCGGGAAGGCGGACCAGCGGCAGCTCCTCGTCGCCGGCCGCCTCGACCAGCGCCGCGGTCTCGACGCTCTCGGCCGGATCGATCCATGTATTGGGCAGCCGCAGGCTCTTGGCGAAATCGAGCAGACGGCGCGTGTCCGCCGAGTCGCGCGGGCCGACGATCTCGATCCCGATTCCCTCGCGCTGTTGGAGCATTTCGCGGCGCTCGACGAACGCCGAGAGCAGCAGGTCGGAGAGCGAGCCGTCGTCGAAGAGCAACTGCCTGAGCTCTTCGCGGTCGACCGCGATGTAGCGCATCGGCTCGGTTACGACGGCGGTGAGAAACACAGTCTGCCCGGAGAGCAGGTTCATCTCGCCGAGGAAGCCGGACGCGCCATGGCGGATGATCTCCTCGCCGGTGGCATCGGTCACCGCGACCTCACCCTCGATTACCGCGACGAACGGGTAGCTCTCGTCACCGATCTCGAACAGCTTCTCGCCGACCGCGGCGGTGCGCTCTTCGCCGTGCTGGGCCAGCGTCGCGAGCTGCGACTTGGAGAGCACGCGACTTGCCGGAGCAGGCACCCCGATAAGGCTACCCACCCGCGTGCCGCAGCCTCTACGAGGAAGCCGGCACGATGCAGTCTCTCCTGTCGGTCATCGCCGTCGGAGCGGTGTTGGGGAATGCTTCGAGCAGGGCGTCGGCGATCAGCCTGCTGCGCGCCACGTAACCCGGCGAGGTGAAGTGGATGCCGTCAGGGATGAACCAGGCATCCTTGACATCGGCCGCCCAGTCGTAGATGCGCATGTAGGGATGGCGGTCGCAGGCTTCGAGCAGCGCTTCGTCCCACGACCTCATGTTCTTCTCCGCGTAGGGGTCGTTGGTGACGAGCGACTTCACATTCACCCAGAGCACCGGTTCGTTGCCGATCGTCGACATCATGCTGTCGATCCGGTCGGCGTAGGTGAAGCTCGAGCCGACCGCGACGTCGGCCGCCTCGTTCGTCCCCAGCGCCAGCACCCAGCAGCCTTCGAACCCTTCGTTCTTCCATGCTTCGGCAACTTCTCGGGCGTTTGGTTCCCCCTCGAAATTCTCGTAGATCGAGAGCGCTCCGGCGATCGCGAAGTGTTGCGTGGTGGCGCCGACCCGGGCGTACTGGGCGCTGATCCGCTGCTTGCGATCCGGCAGATAGTTGTCGGAGACGAGCCCCTCCGAGGTCGAGTCGCCGATATGGATGACGGCATTGCACGAAGTGGCCAGCGGCGCCCGCCGCACGTGTTTCACGGTGACGGTCTTGGCGACCGGTTCGGCGCCGATCGCGCTTGAGTTGCTCGATACTCCGACCCCGGCCAGACCGGCGACGGCGATCGCGAGGACGAGCCCGCCGGCGGCGAGGCCGGCCCAGCCCCACCGGTTCACCCGCTCGCGTCGCAACTTCCCCGCCCTCCACTGCCCCCACAACCTGCCCACGGCGCCGTGGCGGATCGGGTTCTCGAGGTAGCGCCAGGACAGCTCGGCCACGGTGAGGATCGCGGCGACTTGGAGGAGGGCTCGCGGCAGGCTGGGACTATGGGCGGCCTGGGGCGAGGTGAGGACGACGATCGGCAGGGTCCAGAGGTAGATGCCGTAGGAGCGTTCGCCGATCCATCGCATCGGCCTGCAGCCGACCACTGGCCCGAGCCGCGACGCCGGGTGGACGAGCGAGGCGACGGCGAGGACCGAGCCCAACCCGAGCACGGCGAAGCCGCCGCGGTAGAGGAAGGGCGAGAACTCGGTCGTGCGCCAGAACATCAGGCCGATCACGACCAGGCCCGCGACGCCGGCCGCCTCGATCATCCAGCGCGCCCGCGGCGCGATGCGCGCGTGCAGGCGGCGGCTCGGCCAGACCATCGCCAGCGCCGCGCCGATCAGCAGCTCGAGCGCCCGCGTGTCGGTCCCGTAGTAGACCCGCGAGGGGTCGAGCGAGGGGTGGTAGAGGACCGCCATCAGGATCCCCGAGCAGAGCGCGGCGATCAGCGTGACCGCGGCGAGGCGAGGCCGCACGCCGGTCGTGTTCTTCAGCTCGGGGACCAAGCGCAGCCCGGCCATCAGCAGGAACGGCCAGAGGATGTAGAACTGCTCCTCGACCGAGAGCGTCCAGAGGTGGTTGAGCGGCGAGGGCGGGGCGAAGCGTTCGAAGTAGGAGACGTGGTGGAAGATCAACCACCAGTTGTTGACGTAGGCGGCGGCGCTGAGCGCTGCGGTGCGGAAGTCGGCAGGTTGGTGTGGACCGATCACCGTCACCCACGCCGTCACCACGATCAGCATCACGAAGAGCGCCGGCAGCAGGCGGCGGGCGCGGGCCAGCCAGAACGACTTCAGCCTCATCCCGCCCTTGTTCACCTGGTTGAGCAGGATGTCGGTGATCAGGTAGCCGCTGAGGGTGAAGAACACACCCACCCCCAGCAGCCCGCCTTCCGCCCAACCGAATTTGAGGTGGTACAGCATCACCCCGATCACGGCGATCGCGCGCAGCCCGTCGAGGCCGGGCATGTAGCGCCGGTCATGCTTTACCGGTTCAGGCATGGCAGGAGATCATCGCGAGTGGCGCCCGATCACGTATGCCCAGCGCGACCTGGGAGAACTCCGTCACGACCGATCCTAGACCGGAGCCCCGATCGGTTCGGCGGCGATCACCTGGTTGCGGCCGCGCCTCTTCGCCTCGTAGAGGGCGTGGTCGGCAAGTTCGATCAGGTGTGGCATGTCACCACTGTCATCGGGGAAGCTGCTGGCACCGATAGAGCAGGTGAGTTTGAATTCGTCGGCGAAGGAGAAGGTGTGATCTTCCTCTGCCGTGCGAATGCGCTCCGCCGCGCGTAGCGCGGCGTCGCGGTCGGCTTCGGGCAGCAGCACGACGAACTCCTCGCCGCCCCAGCGGCAGGGCAGGTCCGCCGGTCGCAGGCCGGCGCACATCACCGCGGCAAACTCCTTGAGAGCGTCGTCGCCCGCCGCGTGGCCGTAGTTGTCGTTGATCTGCTTGAAGTGGTCGATGTCGACGAAGAGGATCGAGAGCGACCGCCCGTAGCGCTTCGCTCGCTCGAGCTCCTCCTTGAGGCTCCGGTCGATGCTGCGGCGGTTGGCGATCCCGGTGAGGGGATCGGCGCCGGCGAGCTTGGCGAGCGCGTCGTGGGCGGCCCCCAGCTCGTCGCGGAGTCGGATCAGCTCACCCTGGGCGAGGAACTGGCGCAGCGCGATCAGGCCAGCCAGGACCACGGCGGCGAGGAGCAGGGTCAGCTCCGGTACGAGCCGCTGTCCCCACTCGGCGCTGAGCAGGGTGATCGAGCCGACCACCAGGGCCCCGAATGGAAGCCAGCTGACCTTGCTCTCGGTCTGGCTTCGCGGCGGGATCGAGGTCTCCGGGGCGTTGGCCCGGACCTGCCGCTGCTGGGTCGCGGCGAGTGCGAAGAGGGCGAAGGCGCCGATCCAAAGGATGTCGGTCGGTCCGCCGGCGGTGTAGGCGCCGTGCAGCACCGCGTAGGCGTAGATGAGGTCGGCGGCGACGAACAACGAGAGGCCGGCCGCGATCAGCGCCAGCGGCCGCTGCAGCGTGGACGGGCTCCAGCGCATGGCCACGATCCCCAGCGCCCCCAGGACCAACACGTCGCCGACCGGATAGGCGATCGACGTCGCCATCTGCAGGGTCGTGGTCCCCCCCTCGGTAACGGTCGGCGCCAGCACCAGGTACCAGATCGCCATGCCCGCGCCGAGCAGGATGATCAGCAAGTCGAGGCCGATCCGGATCCGCTGCGGCCGCGTGGTCGGAGCGACGGGGATATGCAGCAGGGCGAGCCCGATCAGCAGGTAGAAGGCGAGATACGGGGGGTCGGCTAGCGACGGGAAGGGGGCGGTGCCGGAGCCGAAGTCATAGAACGTCATCGCCAGGTCCCCCGCCACCTGTGCGCTCAGGCCGAGCGCGAAGAGGCGCCAGAACCAGCGCAGCCGCACGCACTCGGCGCAACGGCGGCTCGCCATCAGCGCGGCGAGAACGGCCGCAGTGCCGATCGGAAGGAAGAGAAGATTCCCCACCTCGGCGTTGTCTCCGGGCAGCCAGTGAAATGCCTGCCAGCTGAGGTAGATGAGGAGGTACGTCGCCAGCGTCGCAGCCGCCCAGCGAGCGCTTTTCGGAGTGGGGTTCATCTCGAGTGGCCTACAGGACTAGTCGGCTTTCTGGCTGCAGGACTTGAGTGTCGCTCGTCGACTTCGCATCCGACAGAGGTCCACCATTTTTTGGAGAACCAAGGCGTTTATGGTAGAAGAAATAGCGTTAAAAACCTCCGACTGCAGCCGTCACAAAGCGATGTCGCGGCTTCCAGTCATTTCACAAGGCCAAGGGGGTGGAGTCATGACGTTCAAAGGAGCAGGTTCGACCATTCCGACGATGTCGATCAGCAAGGGGAACTAGCACGGGGCTGTAGTTCCACAACGGATCGACCCCCCGGCTATGGCTTTAGCCCTAACCGGGGGGTCCCGTCCTCTTGCCAGGGAAAAAAAGCGAGGACCACTCGACAATGACCGATTCCGGGCAGCTCCAAACTTTTCGACGCCCTCGGCTCAAGCGGACGATTGAGCCAATCGAGGCGCCCAATGGCGACATCCACCTGATGCGCTCATGGGCCGAGGACGTAAGGGTGCCGAACCCAAGCGATCGCGAGCGAAGCCTGCTGGATGCGCTCGACGGCACGCGCTCCCTCGATGAGCTGGAGCACGAGTTCGGTGCCGAGGAGGTGCGGGATACGCTTGATCAGATGAGCGGCTGGTCGCTGCTCGAGGACGCCGCGGACGAAGACGCAATCCCCGCGATAGATAAAGAGCGACTCGACAGGCAGCTGAGGTATTTCAGCGACCTGGGGACGCACGACGCCCCTTCGCCCTCCGCATGCCAAGAGCGCCTGCGGGAGGCCAGTGTCGCGGTGCTCGGGGCCGGCGGACTGGGCGGAAGGACCGCGTATGAGCTGGCTGCATGCGGGGTCGGAGAGATCCGCCTGATCGACGGCGACAGAGTAGAGATGAGCAACCTCAATCGGCAGATCCAGTACAGCGAGGCCGACATCGGCTCGTTGAAGGCTGAGGTCATGGCCGAACGACTACGCGCGTTCAATTCCAGCATCTCTGTAAGCGCAACCTGTAAGCGGTTGGAAAGTCAAGCCGAGCTGGCCGCGTTTATCGAGGGAGCCACCTTTGTCGTCGGCTCAGCGGATTGGCCGCCGTTTGTGATTGAAGGCTGGTGTAACGCCGCGTGCTTTGAGGCGGGAATTCCGTACATCACCATGAACCAGATGCCGCCGCTCGTGCGCATCGGTCCTCTCTACGTCCCAGGGCGGACTGGGTGCTTCGAGTGTCAGGCGATGCGCTACCGGCGCGACTATCCGCTGCTTGATGTCGTGATCGACCAACGGCGTGGATTTGAGCCACAGGCTGTAACGCTTGGTCCGGCCTCCGGAGCCATCGGAGGCCTCATTGGGATGGAAGTGCTGCACTTTCTTACCGGTGTGATCGAGCCCGCCAGCCTGGGCGTCGGGCTGACCCTCGACGCTCGCACCATGACCTTTGAGCGGGAACCTGTCATCCAAGAAAGCGATTGTCCCGTTTGTGGGTCCCTTGCAGGCGAAGCCGATGAGGACCGGCCTAGGTCGGCGTCCAATGAGTGACAACGTAGCCCCGGCGCTTGAAGCATATGAGTCATTGGCGGCCGTATATGACGACTTCAACTACCGCAATGACTACGAGACGTGGATCGGTGCGACCCTCCTTCCGAGACTTCTCGACTACGGACTCGAAGCACCCGGCCTAGCACTCGATATCGCATGCGGGACCGGTCGGGCATTTCCGCCGTTGCTTAAGCGCGGCTGGGAGATCTGCGGTTGCGACCTCTCGCCCGCGATGGTGACGATCGCGAGGGAACATTTCGGAGACCAAGTACGCCTGAGCGTTGCTGACATGCGTCACCTGCCGGCTCTTGGCAGCTTCGATCTCGTTCTTGTGATGAACGACGCGGTGAATCATCTGTTGACGGACGGCGATCTCCGCCAGACGCTGGCGGGCGTCGCAGCGAATCTCTCGCCCACCGGGCTTCTCGTTTTCGACTGCAACACGAGGGCACTTT
Source organism: uncultured Solirubrobacterales bacterium (assembly GCA_963837695.1). GTDB lineage: Bacteria > Actinomycetota > Thermoleophilia > Solirubrobacterales > 70-9 > VRUE01. The sequence goes on from CAWINZ010000005.1 coordinate 832,757, forward strand.
TCCGTGAGCTGTTCGGCGCTGCCCAGCGACGCACCGTTGAGCGCGGTGACAGGCAATGGATTTGGCAAGGACTGGGTGAAAGCGATCAGTCCCCGGCGACATTTCGCGCGCAGATCTCAGGCGATTCGATTGACTCGCCCACGATCACGGAGCGCCACTTCTCACAGCAGGAGGTCAAAGCGGCGATTGAGGCGGCCGGACTCAAATGTCGCGGCGTGCTCGGGCAGCGCGAAGTGGACGGAAGGGCCACCCTCAGCGAGCAGCCGGACGACGAGCGAGATGGCAAGTTCATCTACTTCGCCTCGCATTAGAGCCGCATCAGTGTTCATTCGATCGGCCGGCTCCCTTCTCGGTCAACTCGGCCTCCTGTCGCAGCTCCCCGACCGCGCGCCCCTTGGCGAAGCGCCCCGCGCGTGGCGTAGAGGGCCGGGAGGGCGGCGGTGTCCTTCGGTCACGCCTGCCCCTGCGCGAGCTCATGGAGATGGGCGTAGCGCCGAAGCGCCCGCAGGCGCTCCTCGGGCGTGAGTCGCAGGAGAAGCTCAGCCAGTTCGATGTCGTGCGGGTCGGGCGTCGGCTCCGCACTGATTCTCACCCGCTTGCCACACGCTGCCGCAAGTCGTTGGAGCGTCTCCCAGGAGGGGGTCGCTGCGCCCCGCTCGTAGCGGGCGACGGCCGGCTGGGACGTACCGGCCCGGCGCGCGAGGGCACGCTGAGAGAGGCTGGCGCCAAGGCGCAACTCGCGCACGAGCACGTTGGGGGAATCCATGCCGATACGATACCTCATTAGGTATCAATATCTAATCATCGGTCCGCGTCCGCGACCAGCTGAAGACTCTCGCTCTCAATGGTGACCAAGTTCCTCCGCAGGGCGACGAAGGGCGGGCGCAGCGCGCCCGCACCTACGCGGCGGGCACCGACCGCACCGCGGCGCCCCCGCTCCTACTACCTGGTCGCGGGTGTGGCCCTGGAGGAGGAGCTCGAACGGCTGCGGGCGCTACCGGTCTTCGCGCACGGCCCGCTGGCCACGCACAGGCCCGAGTTCAAGGTGCGGCGAGCCGCCAAGCGCCCCAACCGCCTCGGCTTCGCGGTCCCCGCCGAGTTCCGCCTTCAGGTCACCGCCTACCCCGGCATCCGCGCCGGCGACGTCCTGGAGACGCTCCTCCACGAGCTGGTCCATCTGCACGTGGGCCGCGCCGCCGAGCCCCACGCCTGGCACGGCCAGACCTTCAAGCGGGCCCTGGCAACTGCGATGAAGCAGGCCTACGGAATCGCCATCCGCCCGCCCTCGAGCACCCGGCACGGGACCTACGCCGAGGCGATCGAGCGGGCCCGGGCTGGGCTGCGTGAAACGCCAGCGGGCCAACTCTTGAGTCCACTTGCCACCAGGCCAGATCCCAGAGCCTGACCTACGGGTCGCACCCGATGCCGTCGCCGTCGCCGTCGGCGTCCAGGCCGTAGTGGTCCGTTCCAAGAACGGTGACCGTCCCCGTGTAATCGGGGCCATCGCCGGCCAGGCGTCGCGTGAAGTAACGCGTATTTGCCGTGGCTCTCGCCAGCTTGCGTTCGGCTCGGCGAATCTGGCTACTTGCCTCCTCGAGCGCGCTCCTTGCGGAGTTTTGCTCGGCGATGGGCCCGGAGGCCTAGACGAAGCCGAGGAAGAGGACAAACGCGCCGATCGCACCGACGACGCCGTCTGCCCCGCTCAACCCCGCACCGACAATGAGCAGTGCGAACCCTCCGCCGACGCACAGCCCAACGGCCCGACCGAGGCTCAGCTCGCTCAGCGCGACGACCACGGCCGATGTCCGAACCCCAGGGCGATCCCGGCAGCCACCAGCGCGGCGAGACCGAAGCCCGCGCTTGCGCGGGTCGAGCCTTCTTTCGAGCCGGCGCGGCCTCACGCGTTATCGCGTTGTAGCGTGCTTCAGCGGCGCTCAGCCGAGCCTTGGAATCGGCAATTTCCAGTTCAGCGCGCGCCGCGGTCGATTCCGCGTTGCTCAGTTCAGCGCCGGGGTCTTCGGCGTGTGCCGCGCCGGCAACCAGGATCGCGAGCGGGGCGAGTGTCAGGACCCGTCGGGAATCAGCGTGAGGCCGTGCTGCTTCGCGGCGACGCGCAACTCATGGTCCCAGCACGCGAAGGCGATCTCTTCGCCTTCGGCGAACGCAAGCGCGGCGGCGAGATGGACCGCGTCGGATGCGCGCAGCGCGTGGTCGCGGGCTGTCTTGGCGGCGGCTCGGATCAGCCCGTCGGTCACTTCGTGAACGTCGAGCGTCGACCAGATCGCGTCCAGCTCGGCGAGGGCGGTCCGATGCTTTGCAGGTGAGAGCCGGTTGCCCTTTCGCATTCGCGTCACCGCCGAGGTTGCCTCGACGTAAGCGACAGCGGTCGTACGCGCGCCGTTGGCGTCGGCGTAGGCGGAGCGGGCGAGGTCGCTGTCGGTCTCATCGACCAGCAGCTTGACCAGAGCGCTCGTATCGAGGTAGACGCTCAGCGGCGTCCTTCGGAGACGTACTCGGCCGCGGTCTTGCCGCTTCCGCGCGCCTTGACCGGCTTTGGAACATGGCGGGCGCCGCTGCCGGGCCGGACCGCGCCTTCGGCGATCATCGCCGCCAGGTGCGGCGGCGTCTCCGTAGAGAGGATGCGGGCCACGGGCTTGCCTCGCCGGGTGACCGTGATCGGCTCGCCAGCCTCAACCCGATCGATAATCCGGCTCGTATCGTTCTTCAACTCTCGTATTCCGACCGTCCCGCTCATGTGGCTACACTCTAGTTCTAGATAGCTACAAGTCAAGCTGTCCAAGGAGGGGTAGTGGAGGATCTGAAGGATGAATCTGCCCGACCGGCCGCATAGCCAGTCCCCGGACGAGCGCTTCAGGCGACTGATCGACGTCGGCACGGCGCTGCTATCGGAGCTCGACCTCGAGGTCGTGCTGCGGTCGGTGGTGGAGGCAGCGCGCGAGCTGACCTCGGCCGAGTACGCGGCGGTGGGGGTGCTCGACCGCAACCGCACCGAGTTGGAGCGCTTCATCTACCTCGGCATCGACGACGAGACCAAACGGACGATCGGCAGCCTGCCGCGCGGGCGTGGCGTTCTCGGCGAGCTGATCCGCGAGCCGGTGCCGCTGCGCCTGCGAGACGTCAACGAACACCCCCACGCCTTTGGCTTCCCTCCGGGCCATCCGCCGATGCACTCCTTCCTCGGGGTGCCGATCACGGTTCGCGGCGAGACCTACGGAAATCTCTACATGACCGAGAAGCGGGGGGGAGTCGAGTTCGACGAGGGCGATGAAGAGGCGGCGAAGACGCTGGCGATCTGGGCCGGGGTCGCGATCGAGAACGCCCGCCTCTACACGGCCCTGAGCGAGCGCGAGGCCGAGGTCGAGCAGGCGCTGCGGCGCGCCGAGACCTCGGTCGACATCGCGCGGGCGATCGGCGGTGAGACCGACGTGGCCCGGGTGCTGGATCTGATCGTCAAGCGCGCCCGCGCCCTGGTCGAGGCCAGGACGCTGCTCGTCCTGCTGCGCCGCGGCGGACAGCTCGTCGTCGCCGCCCAGGCCGGCGAGGCCGGTGAGGAGGCAAGACAGCTGACCATCCCAGCCGACGACGCGGTCTTTCAGACCGCGATGCAGGAGCGGGTCGCGCAGCACCTCACGCGTGGCTCGCCGCCCTCAGGAGCGCGCCTGCGCGAGCGGCTCGGGGCGGACGCGGCCCTGGTGGTTCCGCTGCTTTTCCGCGGTTACGCCGTGGGAACGCTGGTGGCCCTCGACCGCGAAGCCGGAGGCGCGGAATTCGATGAGGAGGACCTGCGGCTCCTGCAGGCATTCGCAAGCAGCGCCGCGGTGGCGGTCGCAACGGCCCAGAGCGTCGAGTCCCAGCGCCTGCGGCAGCAGGTCGAGATCGGCGAGCGCGAGCGCCGGCGTTGGGCCCAGGAGCTGCACGACGACGCCCTGCAGGGACTGGCCGCGATCCGCATCACCCTCGCGACCGCGCTGCGGAGCAAGGCGGGGGACCGAGCCGAGCGGATCGAGCGGGCGGCGACGGACACGATCGAGCAGCTCAAGGGGCAGATCGACGAGCTCAGCCGCCTGATCAACGATCTGCGCCCGGCCTCCTTGGAGCACCTCGGCCTGGTCGGCGCGCTCGAGGCCCTGGCCAAGGAGACCTCGGTTCGGGGCGGGTTCAGTGTTGAAACCGAGATCGAGATCGACGGGAAGCTCACCGCCGAGGAGGAGCGGGTCGTCTACCGGCTCGTGCAGGAGGCGCTCAACAACGTGCTCAAGCACGCCTCCGCGGGCAGCGCCGAGGTTTCCGCCCGCCTCGTCGATGGTCAGGTCGAGATCGCCGTGCGCGACGACGGCTGTGGATTCAATCCAGACTCGGTGGCCGCCGGGCGCGGCCTGGTCGGGATGCGTGAGCGAATCGAGTTGCTCGGAGGGGAGATCGAGGTGCGCTCGGAGCCCACGGGGGGGACGAGAATCTCCGCCCGGGTGCCGGTCCAGTCACATTAGTGGCAATACCGCACCACGAGTGTGGCTTTGGGCTGATGGAAGCCGGCGAGGATGCGGGAGTCTCTTGGCTATGCGGATACTGATCGCTCTGGACGGCGGGGCCCTTCCTCGTGGAGAGGCGACGGAGGTCGTCGCCCGGCAGCGCCATGTGGACGCGGTCGCGGAGATCCTCGCCGAGATCGCCGCCGAGCACGAGGTCGTGGTCAGCCACGAGGCCAAGGGGGTAGTCGGCTGCATGCTCGAGTTGGCGCTGCGCAACGCGCTGCCCGACCGCGATGTCATCACCATCTCCCCGCAGGTGGTGGTGAGCGCGGACGACCCGGCCTTTGCCGCCCCCGCCGCGCTTCCCGCGCCGGATCCCAGCGCGATTGCCGGGCTGCGCAGCGTCCGCGCCCTGATGGGTGTGGGCGCCCTGGTGATCTTTGCGGGTGGCGAAGGAAGCCCGACCATCGTCGGCCGAGACGGCACGATGCGGCGCGTCGACGCTGCGATCGACGGCGGTCTGACCGCCGCGTTGCTGGCCCGTCGTCTCGAGGCCGACCTCTTCCTCACCTTGGCCGGCGCGCCGCCGGGATCGAAGGAGCCCGAGGCCGAGGCGCCCCGCCGTTTCGTCGAGGCCACCGGTGGCCGCGCCGCGACCGCGACCCTCGCGGATGCCGTCCGGATCGTCGACGGTGCGGCTGGGGCTCAGGTCGCGCCCTCCTAGGACCAGGTGCCGGGCCAGGGCCGAGCCGGGGGTGGCGCCTCGATCCGCACCCGGGCGTCGACGGCGAACGCCCCGTCAGGCGTCGCGATCACCGGGTTGAGGTCGAGCTCGACGATCTCGCGGTGCGCGTCGGCGAGGGCGCCGACGCGCAGCACGACCGCTTCCAGGGCGGCGAGGTCGACCGGCGGGGTGCCGCGGAAGCCCCCCAGCATCGGGTAGATCGCCAGCGAGCGGATCATCTCGCCGCCGTCGCCGGCGCTCACCGGGCAGACCCGCACCGAGACGTCGCCGAGCAGCTCGACCGCGGTGCCGCCGGCCCCGCAGGCGACGACGGGGCCGAAAACCGGGTCGGTTGCCACCCCGACCAGCAGCTCGACTCCCTCCGCGGCCATTCGCTGCACGAGGAACGACTGGCGCTCGAGTCCGGCCCGGGCCAGGTCCTCGTCGATCAGCGCAGCCGCCTTCGCGACCTCATCGGGGCCTTCCAGGCCGGTCCGCACCGCCCCCAGTTCGGACTTGTGCAGGATCCGCGGGCCGTGGGCCTTCAACGCCAGGCGGCCACCGAGCTGCGCCGCCGCCTCGCCCGCGCCCTCCGGGTCGGCGGCCGTCCGCGATTCCGGCATCGCGATGCCGTAGCAGTCGAGAAACCGGGCGCATTGCTCGACGCCCAGCCACTCGCGGTCCTCGGCCAGAGCTTCGGCGAGGATCGCCGCCGCCTCGTCGGGGCGCAGGTCGGCGAAGCCCGGCGCGGGAAGCTCGGGACGCTCGCGCCAACGCACGTGCCGGGCCACCTTGCCCAAGGCCCGCGCCGCGTCTTCGGGATAGAGATGGACCGGCAGCTCGGAGGACCCGGCGAGTGCCGCGTGGTCGGCTGGCGACATGAAGACCGCCTGGACCGGGATCTTCCGCGTCATCTCCGTCACGGCGCTCTGCACCGCCGCGGCGACGTCGGCGGCCTCGATCGAGAGCGGCCGGATGAAGATCACGATCAGCGCGTCGACCCCGTCCCACTCGGTGAGCTCGCCGATCGCCCGCCGGTACTGCTCGGCGGTCGCGGTCGCGATCATGTCGACCGGGTTGCCGAGCGAGGCCTCGGCGGCGAGGAACTCGCCCAGCCGGGCCTGGATCTCGGCGGGGAGCGGCGGCACCTCGAGCCCGACCGCGTCGCAGGTGTCGGCGCACATGATCGCCGGCCCGCCGGCGTTGGTGAGGATGCCGACCCGCGGCCCCGCCGGCAGCGGCTGGCGCGAGAGCAGCGAGGCGACGTCGAGCATCTCCGCCAGCGTCTCGGCGCGGATCACCCCGGACTGCTCGAAGAGGGCGCCGGTGGTCCGGTCCGAGGCGGCGAGGAGCGCCCCGGTGTGGGAGCCCGCGGCGCGCGCGCCCGCGGCGGAGCGGCCGCTCTTGACGACGACGACCGGCTTGTGCCTGCCGACCCGCCGCGTGACCCGGGCGAAGCGCCGCGGGTTGGTGAAGGACTCGATGTAGAGCAGCGCCAGCCGCGTCCGCTCGTCGTCCTCCCAGTACTCGAGCAGGTCGGTCGCGGTGACGTCGGCGCGGTTGCCGACCGAGGCGAAGGAGGAGACGCCGAGGCTCCTGGTCGCGGCGAAGTCGATCAGGGCGAGCCCGAGCGCGCCGCTCTGGCTGACGAAGCCGACGTTGCCGGCGGGAGGGGCGATCGGGGCGAAGCTCGCGTTGAAGCCGGGCCCCGGCGCAGTGTTGAGGATCCCCAGGCAGTTGGGGCCGATCAGCCTCATCCCGGCCTCACGGCAGACGCCGAGCAGCTCGCGTTCCCGCGCCGCCCCCTCGGCGCCGGTCTCGGCGAAGCCGGCCGAGAGCACGACCAGCCCGCGGGCGCCCTTGGCGGCGCATTCGCGCGCGACGCCGGCGACCCCCTCGGCCTTGACCGCCAGCACGGCGAGGTCGAGCTCGGCGGGGATCTCGCCGACGCTCGGCCAGGCCGGCAGCGACTGCACCGTCGCGGCAGCCGGGTTGACCGGGAAGATCGGGCCCCCGAACCCGGACGCGACGAGGTTGTGCAGCACTTCGCCGCCGACCGTGCCGCGATGGCGGGAGGCACCGACGACGGCGATCGAGCGCGGCTCGAGGAACGCCCCGACCGCCGCCTTCGCCGCGAGGCGGTCGCGGTCCTCGAAGCGCTCGATCGCCGCGGCCGAGAGCGAGGTGGGGAACTCGACGTGCAGCCCTTCGGCGCGCGCGTCGATCTCCACCGGGAAGCCGCTCTGGCGGAACATCTCGATCATCCGGTGGTTCCGCGGCAGCACCTCGGCGACGAAGCTGGCGATCCCGTTCTCCTCGGCGACCTCGGTGAGGTGGGCAAGCAGGATCGTGCCGAGCCCGTGGCCCTGCATCTCGGCGGAGACCGCGAAGGCGACTTCGGCTCTGCCGTCGGGGAGCTCGAGGTAGATGCCGTGGCCGACCGGGTGCTGCTCGCCCCCGCGGCTGGCGATCAGGCCGTAGCGGCCCCTGTAGTCGACGTCGGCCATCAGCTGGGCGGCCTGGTCGAGGTCGGCCGCGGCGGAGAAGAAGCGGAAGGCGCGCGACCTGGGGTCGAGCGCGGCGAAGAAGCCGCGCAGCGCGTCCACGTCCGTGGGCCGCACCGGCCGCAGGTGGACCGTGGAGCCGTCGCGCAGGACGACGTCCGCCTCGCGGTGGCTGGGATAGGCGGCGCTCACAGGTGCTTGCCCGGATCGAGCCCACCCAGCAGCTCGGCGTACTCGACCAGCCGGTTCGCGGCGAGGAAGCGGTCGAAGACCCGCTGGCGCGCCGCCTCGCCGATCTCGGCGGCGCGCTCGCGGTCCCCGGCGAGGGCGACGATCGCCCGCGCCAGCGCCTCGAGGTCGCCGGGGTCGTCGATCAGGATGCCGCTGAGGCCGTCGACGATCTGGTCCTGGATGCCGCCGACGCGGGTGCCGATAACCGGCCGCCGCTTCCACATCGCCTCGGCGACGGTGAGGCCGAAGCCCTCGGCCAGGCTCTTCTGAACGACCACGTCGGCGCGGCGCTGCAACGCGTTCACCATCGTCGCGTTTTCGTCGGAATCGTCCATCGGCAGGCTGACCAGGTGGGCCCGCCGCCTCCTCTCGGGCTCGAGCTCTCGCCAGGCCGAGCAGACCTCGCGCCACACCGTCGCCCCTTCGGGATCGTCGGAGACGGCGGCAGTCGCCGGCCCGGCCAGGACGAGATGGAGATCCTCGCCGGCGAGGTGGCGGTCGAAGCAGGTGAGCAGTCCGCGGTGGTCCTTGAGCCGGTCCCAGCGGGATATCTGGGTCACCGTCGTCGCCCCGGCGGGAAGCGGCGCCTCTTGAAGTACCTCGGCCGGGCGCTCGACCCGGCCCGGGGTGCCGTCGGCGCGGGTGAACATGGGCGCCTGCCGGGGCGCCCCCTCGCCGAGGCCGATCGTCGCGACGATCCCCTCGACGGTGGCCGGCTCCATCTCCTGGTTCTTGGGCGAGAAGGAGTCGATGCAGGGCGCCACCGCCCAGCTGCGCCCGCGGTCGAGCACGTCCCAGACGTACTCACGGCGTGAGAACACGTAGTTGTCGGCGAGGCGGACGTATGGGGCGAGGAAGTCCCAGGCGCGACGCACGACCTCGTCGGGCCGGTCGGCCCCGATGTGGCAGCGCCAGACGACCCGCGCGCCGGCCGCCTTGGCCGCCCCCGCCAAGCCCGCCGTCTGGGGGTCGTGGAGGAGGACGATGTCGCCTTCCTGGAGCAGGGGGGAGAGCTGCTCGGCGCTGGCCGCGAGCGTCCCCTCGTAGAGCTCGCGCTCCGCGGCGCCGAGTTCCCCCCCGTCGCCGTCGTGCCCGTGGAGGTTGTTGTGCAGCCGCTTGGTCAACTCGAAGAACTCGGCCTGCTCGTGCAGGACGACCCAGCGGGTGTCGACCCCGGCGTCGCGCACGTAGGGAAGCAGCGCGTGCAGCATCTCGGCGACACCGCCGCCGAGCAAGGTCGAGCTGACCTGCCAGATCGCCCGCCCCGCGAAGCGCTTGTGGGCCCGCTCGGCCGCCGCTTCGATCCGCTGGTAGTCGGCGCCCAGCAGCGGCTTGAAGCGCTCGAGTGAGTGCGGCGCGATCTGGACGAACTCCGGCCGCGCCATCGCTCAGAGCGCCCAGTGGTGGGAGACCTGTGCGGCGGCGCGTGAGGTGAGCAGCGCCTCCGGCGCGGCGCTGACCGCCTCGCCCTCGCCCCCCAGGGCGCCGAGGGTCGCGGCGACCGACTCGGCGAGCGCCACCGGTTCGTAGCCGCCCTCCAGCACCGCCCCCAGCGGCGCCCCGACCCGGGCGGCCATCTCGCGCACCTGGCAGGCCATCTGGGCGAACGAGGACGCCTCCAGCCGGCAGCTGGCCAGCGGGTCGGCCCGGTGGGCGTCGAAGCCGGCCGAGACGAGGACGAGGTCCGGGTCGAAGGAGGTCGCGACCGGGATCGCGATGTGCTCGAGCAGCGAGAGCCACAGCTCCTCCTCGGCGCCGGCCGGGACCGGCAGGTTGATCGTGTAGCCCTCGCCCGGGCCGGAGCCGAAGTCGCTCGAAGGCCCGCTGCCGGGAAAGATCCCCGCCTCGTGGATGCTGATGAAGAGGACATCGGAGCGCTGGCGGAACGCCTCGGCGGTGCCGTTGCCGTGGTGGACGTCCCAGTCGAGGACGAGGACCCGCTCGGCGCCGAGCTCGCGGATCGCCAGCTCGGCCGCGATCGCGACGTTGTCGAAGAGGCAGAAGCCCATCGCCCGCTGTGGTTCGGCGTGGTGCCCGGAGGGGCGCAGGGCGCAGAAGCCGACGCGCTCCCCGCCGCCGAGCAGCGCCCGCGTCATCGCGCAGGCGCCGCCCGCCGCGTGCAGCGCGGCGCGGTAGGAGGCCTCGCCGACGATGGTGTCGGCGTCGATCGCACCGCCCCCGGCGAGGCAGAGGTCGCGGATCGACTCGACGTGGTGGGTGTCGTGGATCAGCTCGAGCTCGTCCTCACTGGCAGCGGGCGCCTCGCGCCGCTCCCAGCCCAACCAGTCGCGTTCGCCGAGCAGGCGCTCGATCGCCAGCAGCCGCTCCGGCGTGTCGGGGTGGGCCGGCATGTGCGCCCGGGGATCGTGCTCGAGGCTGGAGGGATGGCTGAAGTAGGACATCGGCTTCTCGCCGTCGCTGCCGTCAAAGGCGATCAGTTGGCGCATCCACCCCTCAAGTTATGGCGAGCCCCAGCGAGCGCCATCAGTGAAAGACCGCACCCTAGAGAGGGAATTTCCCGGATGGACCGATGCGGTTTGGCCTGAAGACTCAGGCTCATGGCTGTCGCGAGGCGAAATTCCTGGGATCGGCTGGAGGGACGATGAAGGCTGTGCCGACGACCAAGGTCTTGATCGCCGGGGGCGGGGTCGCCGGCCTCGAGGCGGCGATCGCCTTACGGGACATGGCCGGCGATCGGGTCGAGGTGGAGATGTGCTCGCCGCGCGAGGACTTCATCTACCGGCCCTTCGCGGTGGCTGAGCCCTACGGCGCATCGCATGCGATGCGCTATGACCTGCGGCAGCTGGCCGAGCGCTGCGGCGCCGGCTTCCGCCTCGGCGGCATCGGCTCCGTCGACGAGGAGGAGCAGCGGGCCAGCACGCATGACGGTGAGGAGATCGCCTACGACCACCTGATCGTCGCCTGCGGCTCGCGGCTGCTGGCCGGCGTCTCTGGCGCCGTGACCTTCTGGGGCGTCGCCGACGATCGTAAAGTCCAGGACGTGGTTCGCGACCTGCGCGAGCAGAAGCTGCGTCGTGTGGTGTTCACGATGGCGGCGGGTGGAAGCTGGGCGCTGCCGATGTACGAGTTGGCGCTGCTCGCCGATCGTGAGCTTTCCAAGGCCGGGGTCAACGACGCGAACCTGGTCATCGTCACGCCCGAGGACGCGCCGCTGCACCTCTTCGGCCGCGGCGCGAGCGAGCGGGTGGGCGAGCTGCTGGATCGGCGCGGCATCGAAGTCATCGCCGGCTCCACCCCGGTCAAGTACGACGGACGGCAGCTGTCGGTCTCACCCAGCGCCACGGTCGAGGCCGACGCCGTCCTCTCCCTTCCCCGCATGGAGGGTCGCCAGATCGGCGGCGTCCCTCACGACATCGACGGCTTCGTCGTCGTCGACGACCACGGCCGGGTGCGAGGAATGCGGCACGTTTTCGCCGCCGGGGACGTGACGAGCTTCCCGGTCAAGCAGGGCGGTATCGCGACCCAGCAGGCGGACGCGGTGGCGGAGGCGATCGCCGCCGACCTCGGCCGCGAGGTGGCGGCAGAGCCGTTTGACCCGGTCCTGCGCGGCGTTCTCTGGACCGGCGGGAAGCCGCTGTACCTGTCCGGCCACCTCGCCGGAGGTCATGGCGAAACGTCGAGCGCGTCCGCCGAGCCGAGCTGGGATGGCGCCGCCGACGGCAAGATCGTCGGGCGCTACCTGACCCCGTTCCTGGGCCAGAACGCACCCCGTCTTAATTAGGGCACGGTCATGTGGGTCCACGTCAAGGCGGCCCCCGCTCCCTGGTCGCCACCGCGTGGGGCGAGCCAGGCTAGCTGCGCGCCCTGGCAGCGCGGCGCTTTCCGCGGATCTGCTCAGGCCTGGGGCAGCGCTGCCGCTAGGGCTTCGGCGAGCTCTCTGATCTCATCGGCGCCCAGTCCGCCCGGCCGGTTCAGCAGCTTCGCGAGCTGACGCGGGTAGAGCAGCGGATAGCCGTCGAGGCTGAGCTTTCGCAGCAGCGGCTTGTCCGTGTGACCGCCGACGAAGCAGAGACAGCCGTGGACGTCGAGTGTGGGTGCGCTCGTGCCGATCGCCGCCCGCACGGCCTCGACCTGCCGGTCGAGGCCCCGGATCAGCTTCGTCTGGTCGCGCCCTCGGATGACCAGCTTGGCCTCGCCGAAGAATGGCTTGCGAACTTCGACCTTGCCCTTGTAACGCTTGGCGTCGATGACGTGGACGCCTGAGGGCGCAACCGCCAGGTGGTCGATGTTCGCGCGTGAACCGGGGAGCCGCCGGTCGTGCAGGACGATCGCGCCGGGGCAACGGCGGGCCAGCGACAGCGCCAGTTCCCGCTCACCGGCGGCGCCTTTCGCCCAGCGCCATCGAGGGCTAACGGACCAGCAGCAGCTTGCGGTGGCTGTGGGTGGCGCGCTGGCCGCTCGGGGCGACCCAGAGGTCGAGCCTGGCCTTCAGTCGCGGCTGGCGGTGCAGCAGTCTGCGGCCGGGCTTGGTCAGGTGGGCGACGACGAGGCACTTGTTGCCCGCGTGCTTGAGGAAGGCCCGGGCGAGGACCCGCTTGCCCTTCCTGACCACCGCGCGGACGCGGCCACAGGCGGCCGAGCAGGCGACGCGGGCGACCCGCAGCTTGCCGTGTCGCAGCTGCGCCTTCTCGAGCAGCGTGGCGTGGACGGAGACGCCGTGCGGGCGGTGGCGCGGCGGGCTCGAAACGGGCACGGCGCCCGAACCTGAACCCGATGAACCCGAACTGGATCCGGCGCCGCAGTTGGAGTTGCCGCCGCTCACCGGCTGGTCGTTGCCGGAGTCGGGAAGGATCGTCAGCTGCAGAGTTTTGACGTCGTTGCCGCCGCTTTTGACGATCGGGATCGTCACCTTGCCGGAGGCGCCGTCGCTGTAGGGATTGCCGTACATGTCGGCGTACTGGTTGATCACGGCCGCGTACTGCTCGCAGGTCGGGAACGGCGAGAGGCCGGGGCGGGCAGCGCCGAATGCAGGTTGGTTGAAGCCGGTTTCGCAGAAGGGCTGCGGTCCGGCCAGGTGCCGGGTGGCGGGGTTGCAGAAGTCGATCGCGTCGTTGCCGTAGTTGCCGTCCCAGTAGCCGGCCATGAAGCCGACGAGCACGTCGTGGCGGATCTGCCCTTCGAGGTTGTTGGGCGTGCCTTTCCCGGTGTAGACGTCTTCGATCAGCTCATCGCCCGGGATGGTGATTTCTCCCGGCGCGGTCTGGGGACCGTTGGTCGTCCCGGTCAGCGCGATCGAGCCATCGGCCGCGAAGGTGCCGGTGTATGCGGAGGTGCTGAATTCCCCCGAGTTGGGCCCGGAGAAGGTGCTGTGCAGGGCAATCGGCTTGCCGGCCATCGAGCGGACGTACTCGCCGAGGTCTGGGTAGGCATTGGACTGCAGCGGGGAGAGGACGCGGAGGATGTTCCCTTCGCTGTCGTGGACGGTCGCTGCCGGCCCACCTGGGATTCCCTGCAGGGCGGTGAAGATCGGGTCGGCGTTGGCGGAGCCGAGTTCATCCAAGGGTTCGTCGGAGGTGCCGAAGGTGTTGAGCCGCATGCCGATCCCGAACTGTTCGACCGCGGTCAGGTTGGCGACGTCGCCATCGCTCGGCTTCAGGGTCAGCTCGACCCAGTCGAAGCGGGTCTGCGAGCTGAAGTCGATCGGTTCGGACACCCCTTCGGCCCCGTAGGCGACGAATATCCGACCCGAGATCAGTTTTTCGATCGTCAGTTCGTGCCCGGAGATCGATTCGAGCCGCGTCGGTTCGTTGTTGACGATTCCCGGCACTTCGAAGTCGCTCGGTTCCTTGGTGTAGACGGTGATCCAGACTTCGTGTTCGGAGACGCCGCTGTTGTTTTCGATCTTGAAGTTCAGCGCCTGGGCCGCAGCTGGGAAGGCAAACGCGGCGAGAACGGCAACCAGCGCGAGCGGTAGGCGGTGAACACGGCGCGGACGCATCTTTCGTGAAGTCATTGCCCGGCTGATCGACAGCGGACGCACACTCCTTTAGGGGACCTACCGGGATCCAGGCCAGGAGGCCAGCCCCGTTTGTTCGGCCTCCGTCCTAAGGCGCTTCCGGCTCGCCGATCTGCGGCGTCTTGATCGGGGCGGCCATCCCCAGGTAGGCGACGATCTGGTAGCCGCCGGGGTTGGTCTGGATTGGGACGTTCTTCCAGTTGTTGGCGAGCCAGACGTTGCCGGACGGATCGATCGCGACGCCGGTGTTGCGGACCAGGCCGTCGAAGCCGTAGCCGGTCTTTTCCGGTGAGATCGGGGCGCCCGTCTGCCTCTTGCCGGGCGGGCAGTTCCGCGGGCTGGTTCCGCAGAGCTCGGTCAGGCGACGGCCGCTGAAGTTGGCGACCCAGACCTTGTCTTCGCCGTCGACCGCGATTCCCCAGGCGTTTTTGACGCCGCCGCCTTCGTAGGGGCTCTGCTGGGAGATCTGGCCGTTGCTCTTGATCAGCGTGACGCTGCCGCCTGCCGTCGGGCCGCTCTGGGGGTGGAACTGGCCGACGCACGGCGCCACCACCCAGGTCGAGTTGGCGACCCAGACGTTGCCGCTGCTGTCGGTGGCGAGGCCCATCGGCCGGTGCAGGCCGCCGCCCTGGAAACGGCCGAGGACTTCGCCGTTCGGCCCCATCTTGACCACGGTGGCGCTGCCGTTGCCGCCGACGTAGACGTCTCCATCGTTGTCGGTGGCGGCGCCGAAGGGTCGGCTGAAGTCGAAGCCGAGCGCTGGGGCAAAGTGCGTTTCGGGGTAGTTGACCGCGAGGCCCGGTTTGCCGTCGGGGATTTTGGTGACGCTGTTGTTTCCGCAGTTGGCGACCCAGATGTTGTTGTTGACGTCGGCGACGGTCGCCTGCGGCCAGAAGATGTCCCCGACTTCCCAGCCGCCCTTGTAGGTCTGGACGATTTCACCCGCTTCGTTGCGCCTGAGGCCGGTCTGTTCGAGTTCCGGCGAGAGCGCCCTGCCGTTGGGCAGATACTCGGAGACGCTGTTGTGCGGCGCCGCCTGCCTGCAGCCCTTGCCTTCGAAGCCGAAGTTGCCGACCCAGACGTGTTCGTTGCGGTCGATCGTGATCCCGAAGCCGACGCCACTGGTGCCGCCGCTTTCGTACGGCGAGCCCGGGTGGTACCGCCCGGTCGGAGTGAAGCGGAACAGGGAGCGGCCGAAACAGGTCGGCTTCGTCGATTCGCGGCTGTATTCGTAGTTGTTGCCGACCCAAAGGCCACCTTCGGCGTCGATCGCGAAGTTGCCGGGGCCGTCGAGCCCGCGCGCGGGGCCCCCTTCGAAGCGCAGCGCCAGGGTCCAGGCGTCGGGTTCCCGGCGCGGCGGCAGGGCGGGCTCGAAGCGCCTGCGGCCGCGCAGCGAGAGGTTGAACAGCGCTTCGGTGTTGTGCCAGGGGTAGTGGGCGAGGTTGACGGTCGCGGCGAGCGTGTCCGCGGCCGGACCGGATCCCGGAGCGCCGGCGAGCCTGAGGAAGTTGGCGCAGCGCCGACCCTGGGCGCGGCAGTCGCCGAGCAGGTTGGCGAGCGAGCCGAAGGTGCGCAGGGTCGAGGTCGAGTTGCCGTTCGGGAAGGTCCGCAGCACCTTGCTCAGCCTGCCGCTGCGGGTGCGGACCAGGTTGCCGGCCATCGCCGCGGCGTTGCTCAGGCCGGGGTCCTTGCCGGCAACCTCGCCGCCGTCGATGAACTGGGCCAGCGCGTAGCCGGTCGCCACCGTGGTGCGCTCGTTGAGCGTCGCCTTGCGCGGCACCTGGCCGGCGCCCAGCGCCGCGGCGAGCCGGTAGGTATTCCCGGGGACCGGGAAGCCGGCTTCGGCGCCGCCGCCGGGCCGCGTGGCGAGCAGGTACTTGACCGTGTCGCTGCTGCTGCGGCGGTAGTGCAGGACGAAGGTGCCACCACGGGCGCTGCGGGTGCTGCCGAGCGTCGCCGGCCCCTTGGCGCCGGGCTTGGCTGCAAGCAGGACGACGTTCATCCCGCGTAGCGGGACGGTGCCGCGCACCACGTTCCTCTTACCGGCGGCGAGGGCCGCGCCCGGGAGGAGAACGGCGGTCAGGACGAGGGCGGCCGTCAGTGGGGCAACGGCGTGGACACGGCGTGAAAGCAAGCTCTTCTCCTCCATCGAGTTCAAAACCCTGGCGTTATTGACGTGCGCCAATAAGCTAACAGGATCCGCGCCGGTGGATGGTCGGAAATCTGACATGCGACGACGCCTGGAACCCGAGAAGCGCAGGAAGGAGATTCTCCGCGCCGCCGCGCGCGCTTTCTCCCAGCACCCCTACGGGGAGGTCCACATCGATGGGATCGCGCGCGAGGCGGGCGCCAGCCGCGCCCTCGTCAATCACTACTTCGGCGACAAGCGTGGCCTCTTCCTCGCCGTCGCCCGTTCGGTCGTCGACCGCATGCCCGCCACCGTGCGCACCGACCTGTCCGAGCTCAGCGTCGAGGAGATGGTCGACGCCAACACCGCCGCCTGGCTCGACGCAGTCGAAGCCGGCAGGGCTACCTTCCTCGCCTTCGCCGGCAGCGGTCCGATCGGGAGAGACCCCCAACTCGAAGCGCTTCAGGACGAGCTGCGCGACGGGATCGCCACCCGCATGCTCAGCAACCACCTGGGCGCCACCGAGATCCCGCCCGCGGCCCTGTTCACGATGCGCGCCACGCTCGGCATGATCGAGCGGGCGATCGTCGACTGGATCTCCGGCCGCGGCGGCAACCGTGCCCAGACTCACGCCCTGATCGCGAGCAGCATCCTCGCCACGATCCGCGACGTGCTCCCGGCGGTGATGCGGGCGGACAGTGAGGGTCGGCCCGATGCGTGACCTGTGTCGGTGCCGCCCGCGAGCGGACTATCCGGGCGACCTGGGAGCGATGCCCGAAGTTCGCCTAGTGGCGACCGCAGATCGCGGCGGCGGCTCGCCGTTGAGGAAGCATCCATATTGGAGTTGCGTTCCTGATCGGAGGGGAGCGCTCTTGCCGGTGAGTGCCATCCCGGCGCGCTCGTAGAGCTTGCGAGCGGGCGGGACCGAAGACCTCAGCTCCGTACGACTCGATGTGCTCGGGCAGGCAAAAGAGATCGGTCCTCGCGAGAACTACCGTCCTCAAATCACCCGCCCACTCGTAGAGCCGGTGAATAGATACCGGTGGAAGGCCCGAAGATGGGCGAGGTCGCACTCGCCGGCGATCGAGCCGGAGGCCAGTTGTAGGCCGCGCAGAAACGTCAGGCGTGCCTCGAATCCTTCGAGCTCGTCGCCATCATGGATTCCCGGGATGTTCCGGAGGACGTCAGTGCCGGGATAGACGTACGGGTCGTCGCTCACACGTGTCGCGACGCGCCATTGGTCGCGGTAGCCGCGATCAAGCCCTCGAGCGGCTCCCCTGCAAGCAGCCGCCGCTCTCCCTCGCGCAGATCGGCGTCCGTCGCATCCCCCCGGACCCAGAGGTCAGCAAGCTCACAAACCGGTCCGGTCGCTTCGAGGCCCTCCAAGCGCAGCGATCCAACGACGCTGGCGGCGATCCGAGCCCGATCAATCACAACGCCCATTCTACCGCGCACGCTCGCGTTCTTTTCGCTCCGCCGGGGAACAGCCACGATGCGACGGGCTGAGATGTAGCGGAGTCGACGCGCGTCAGGCCTAAGGTTTCGTCTCGGTGGGACGGCCACACGCGCCGCGCTCACCGCCGCGCTCGCGCCGCTTGGCGGACGAGGTGGTCGCGCTCGGCGACGGTCGTGGCGCGGCCGGCGGCCTCGGCGTAGGCCTCCGCGGCGGCGGGGAGGTCGCCGTCCAGCTCGTGCAGGTGACCGCGGACGGCGTGCCAGCGATGGCGCTCGCCGAGCACCTCGCGCAGGCGGTCGCTCTCACGCAGGCCGGCGGCGGCGCCGTGGACGTGGCCGACCGCGACGGCGCGGCCTAGGACGGCTGCGGGGTCGTCGTGGACCGGGTCGTCGGTGAGCGCGACGAGGTCGTCGTACCAGGAGAGGATTTGCGGCCAGTCGGTCTCCTCGGTGCTCGCCGCGTCGTCATGCAGGGCGGCGATCGCGGCCTCGAGTTGGTAGCGGCCCGGCGGCCGCCCCTCTGTCTGTAGCGCCAGCGCCGACTGTAGGACGCGCACGCCCTCGGCGATCTCGCGTCTGTCCCAGAGGCCGCGGTCCTGCCGGTCGAGCGTGACGAGGCGGCCCTCGGCGTCTGTCCGCGCGGGCAGGCGCGCGTGGTTGAGCAGCATCAGCGCGAGCAGGCCGCGCGCCTCCGGCTCCGCGGTCGCGAGCGTGAGCTGGCGGGCGAGGCGGATCGCCTCCTGGGCCAGGTCGACCCGGCCCGCGTGACCGGTCGTGTAGACGAGGTAGAGCACCCGCAGCACGACGGCGAGGTCGCCGGGCCGGTCCAGCCGGCGCCCCCGCACCGTCCGCTTGGCGCGGCTGATCCGCTGCGCCATCGTCGCCTCCGGGACGTAGAAGGCGTCGGCGATCTCACGCGTGGTCAGGCCGCCGACCGCACGCAGCGTCAACGCCACCTGCGAGGCCGGCGCGAGCGCCGGGTGGCAGCAGCGGAAGAGCAGGAAAAGCGTGTCGTCGTCGACCTCCGCCGACGCGGCCTCGGGCCGCGGCTCGGCCTCCGCCTGCTCTTCGCGGCGTTGACGGGCGACCTCGCTGCGGCGGGCGTCGACCAGCCGGCGGGTCGCCACGGTGCTCAGCCACGCGCGCGGGTCGCGCGGCGGCTGCTCGGGCCAGGTTCGCAGCGCCTCCAGCAGCGCCTCTTGCAGCGCGTCCTCGGCGGCGTCGAACTGCTCCCCGCGCCGCACCAGCCCGGCGAGCACCTGCGGGACGAGGGCGCGCAGCGCGCCCTCGTCCCACGCCGACAGCGGCTCGTCGGCCATGACGCTGGTCAGTCCTCCGACGGCGATTTTCCGGACATGACCTCGCGCACGTCGATCCACTCATACAGCGGCCCCCCGCCCGGGCCGGGCTCGGAAGAGATGTACGCCGCGAGCTCGATCGCGCGCTCGCGTGACTCGACGTCGACCATGTACCAGCCCGCGACGAGGTCGCTGGTCTCGGGCAGCGGGCCGTCGGTGGTGACCGGCGCGGCGTCCGGCCCGCCGTAGCGGACCCAGGTCTGCGCCTGCGTCAGCGCCTGCCCGTCGACGTACTCGCCGTTCTCCCGCAGCAGCTCGCCGACCTGCCGCAGGAAGGCCATGTGCGCCTCCACGTCCTCGGGCGCCCACTGGTCCAGCGGCGGGAAGGGATGGTGCGGCTCCGGGCCGCCTTTGTAGTGCTTGAGCAGCAGATACTTCGGCATGGTCGTCTCCTAACGTCGGGGCCCGCGCCTCTCGCGGCCTTCACCTGGTGAGCGGAGCCGTTCACGGCTTCTCGACATCGAATCTGGAGCTTGCCAATCTGGCACCCGTTGGAACGCGCCTGCCTCCCAAGGAAGCTTTGGTTGCAACCCCGCGACCCCAAGGAAAACGCCTGAACCTTTGGTAGCGCAATCCATCCCAAGCTCCGCAAGCTTCAACCTCCGCCAGCCGCGTCGATCTCCGTGATGAAGCCTTGGACCCGTGACGCGGCCTCTTCGACATCTTCCACCGGGAACGCCTCCTCCTCGGCGATGGTCCGGTAGGTCTCGGCCCAGCTCGGGTAGACGGTCAACTCCGGTGGCCAGGGATGCTTCGCCCGGTTGGCGAAGATGGCCTCGCAAGCCTCGCGAACTCGGCCCAGGCTCGCCGGCTCCAGCAGATCGCGGGCCAGAAGCAGGTCCATCAGGTCATGCACTCGCTCGTTCTCCTGACCGTCGAAGACCTCGGTGCAGGCATGGAGCTTCTGGGCGATCAGATACGGCAATCCGACAACGCTGATCTGGCCTGGGGACTCGAGGCCGAACTGGCCGATGTCGAACGGCTCAACCCGATCGATGTCGAGGACGTCTTCGACCTCCACCGGGGCGACCTCGAGTTGGACCTTGCCCCAACGTTTGCCTTTGAAGTCGATGATGACGTTGACGCGGAAGGTGTTGGTGCCGCGAATCTGATCGGGCTCGTCGCGGGAGTAGGACATGTCGTCGATGTCCTCCGCGAGTGCCTCATCAAGGGAACCGAGCCAATGCTCGAACGTGCCGCGGTAGACGGTGTCCAGATCCTTCGTCGTCCTTGCTCGCATCTTCAGGCGAAGCTCCATTGAGAGGCCGCCCTTGACCAGAAAGAGCGGGTTGCCCTCCTCGTCGAGCGAGCGATCGAGCGGAAGGGCGACGAGCATGAACGACACGGCGCGGCGGACGCGGGACTGTGGCAGCTCCTCCTGGTCGGCGTAGTGGCGAATCCAGTCCTGTAGGACTCGCCAACTTCGAGGCTTCTTCTGCTTTGGGAAGCTCACCGCCGGCCCCTGGCAGCGAGCATCTTGCGAAGCCGCCTCAGCTGTGGGCCACGCACCTGGCCGCGGCGCCGGGCCGTGTCGATCGCCTGGCGCAACAGGTCCGTCCGGACCGCGGTTTCGATGCCCTCGGCGATCGCGCGATAGGGCGTGACGATAGGGATGCCTTCGTAGAAGGCCCGCTCGTCCTTTTCGAGATCGCCTTGATGGATTCGGTAGAGCTTCGGCACTAGCTTCTGAAGCCTGTACGCGGTCGGGATCGTGATGTGGATCTGGGGTGGGTTGATGTCGCAGAGCTCGTGCAGATCAAGGGCCGTGTCGTGGGAGAGGGTTCCGCGCCGATCCGCCCACAACGTCGCCTCGGCCAGCTGCCCGAGTTCAGGATTGGAATCGAGGAGCGGGAAGCGATAGACGCCCCGAGCAACCCGCTCGATCGTCCCCCGGCGCTCCATGTCGACGAGCCGATGAGGGTCGACCCCGGCCTCTCGGGCATCGGCAGGGGTGACCAGGCCCTGCTGCTCGGCAGCGATCGTCGCGAGCATGTTGTAGTTCCGCCCAGGCATGGATCTTTTTTAAAACATTGCATTTTGCAACTTAACCAGCGCACCGACCTTAGCACGGTGCGGCGATGATTAAGTTGCATTTTGCAACTTTTCAAACCAACCCACAGATTGTCGGCGGCCGGCTGGCGTTTGATGAGATAGATCTGCACCGGCACTTATGTCGCCGAAAACTATAGCTATGCTTTATTTATGTCTGACATACAGACTCCGAATGCCGTCGCCCTGAATCAAGTCTCCTACGGTCAGGATGGCTACTTCACTTCGCGGCAGGCGGGCGACGCGGGCTTCAGTCCGCAGCTGCTTGCCCACCACGTTCGGTCCGGGAGATACGAGCACATTCGTCGCGGTCTGTACCGGCTGCGCGGCTACCCGGGTTCCCCCCACGAGGAGGTGCGGGTGAAGTGGCTTGCGGTCGGTGCTGAGCGAGCCGTCGTCTCCCACGAGAGCGCTCTCGACCTTCACGAACTCTCGGACGTGATCCCGAACAGTGTGCATCTCCTGGTCGATCGCGACGATCGTGGGATCAGGAGGCTTCAGGGGGTGACCCTGCACACGACGACGAAAGCACTCGAGCCGTCCGAAGTCGTGTCCCGCGAAGGCATCCGCGTTACCGACCCGGTGCGCTCGATCCTCGACGCAGCCGCCGCCGGAACGGCCCCCGAGCAGATCGAGATGGCCGCGCGCCAAGCGCTACACGAAGGTCTGACGACCCGCCGTTCGCTTTTCGCTCGAGCCGATCAGCGTGGAGGTCGCGTCGCCGAGCTAGTCCACGGCGCAGTCGACCAAGATTGACAGCCGTGAAATACGAAACGGCAGAGGCGTTGGGAATCAGGGGTGGATCTTCTCGCCGCGCTCGAGCATGGCGACGAACTTGCGCAGCCGCCGCTCGCGCGTCTCCGGCTTCTTCGCGTCACCGAGGCGGTAGACGATCGCGTAGCGGTTGGCACTGTCGAGCTCGGCGAAGAACTCGGCCGCGGCGGGATTGGCGTCGAGCTCGCGCTGTAGGTCGCCCGGCACCTCCGCCGTGCGCTGGCCCTCGTAGGCGGCCTCCCAGCGACCATCGGCTTTGGCCGCTTCGACCTCGGTCAGCCCCGCCGGCCGCAAGCAGTGCTTCGGCCTTCCCGCGGTTGATCTTCGACCAGCGGCCGCCGGGACGGCGCGGCGTGAACCGCTGCAGGAAGTGGCGCTCGTCGAGGCCGCGCTTCTGGCTGTCGATCCAGCCGAAGCAGAGCGCCAGCTCCAGCGCCTCGGCATAGGTGACGCTCGGCGGCTCGGTCCCCTTCTTGGCGATCTTCAGCCAGAGCCCCCGAGACTTGGCATGGCTCTCCTCCAGCCAGGCCTCGAGCTCGGCCGGCGTGGCGAAGAGCAGGATCGGCAGCTCGTCAGGCATCGGCGGCATTCTCGCTCCCAGCGTTCGCCGGTTCAGCTCCCGGTCGGTGCCCTGAACTTTTGAGCGACGTTTGGATCGCCATTGGGATCCTGAATCAGCCCGCCGCCGATCGTAACTTTCGCCAGCGTGGCACCGCGAGGGGGCCGCGGGAGGCAGAGATCGTGCATGTTGTCGGCGTTGGCCGAGCTCGGGTGATCGTGGAGATCGGCAACGTCGAGTGGGGCGAGCGCTACAGCCCTTCCGTTCGGCAGTTTGTAGATGGCACGGTAGGACGCGACAACCGCAGCGCCGACCTCGGCGCCCGTCGGGTAAGCCGTGAGCCCGTTGGACCACATCACGCGCACGAAGGTCTTGCCGACCGTGCAGCGGTTGCGGTCACCGCGGTAGATGGCGCGCGTGAGCGTCCACGCGTCCACGATGTACGGGC
This sequence comes from uncultured Solirubrobacterales bacterium, assembly GCA_963837695.1. Taxonomy (GTDB): domain Bacteria; phylum Actinomycetota; class Thermoleophilia; order Solirubrobacterales; family 70-9; genus VRUE01. The sequence continues at coordinate 855,454 of CAWINZ010000005.1, forward strand.
CTCCCGACAGCGGCTCCACCTTGGCTTTGGGCAAGGACGGAATCCGCCTCCACCGAATCGCTCCGGGAGCCCTGCCCTTCAGCGCGCCGACGACGCGAATCGCAACCGGCGTCGGGCCGCTCACCGAGTCCCCGAAGTCGCCGATCAGATTCACCGTCTGGGCCTCGTCCGACTCGTCCGGCGGGAACTGAAGCGCGCAGGTCGGGCTCGCGGGACTGCCATCGCTCCGCACAACCCGGAAGTCAGTGGTCTGAATCGACGAGCGACGGATGAACCAGCTGAAGGTGACAGGGATGTTGTCGAGACCCTGCGCGCCATTCGGACAGCCGACCGCGTTGTCGGTACCCCAGGACGCGCTCAGAATTCTCGGCTGCGTACGCGCGGCCGAACCGGCCCCGACGGCCGCCAGGGGGAACGCACAGACGAGGAGAACTGCGCCCAGCGCCGCGAAGGTATGTCCGAGCGGGCGACGCTTCGAGAGCGTCCCAGAGGCAAGCATCCGGATGAGCGTAGTTGTTGACGACCAGCGCGGGCAGGCCAACTTGACCACGGCGGGATTTAGCTGTCCCTGGGTTTGTCAGCGGCAACATCACCCACTTGGCCGCGGCCTGCTCACGGCGGGGAAACTGGAAGAGGAGGCCCGACGGCGCGGGCGCCCCGACGCGGTAAGCGCCGCCCTCGCGGCGGTGACCCCGTTGCCAACCCCTGTAGGCCTGCAAGCGTGACAGACGTTGTGAATTCACGTTAGACGTGTAAAGTGCGTCCTGGAAACCAATGTCACGCCTGTCGCTCAAACCCCTTGACGATCGTCTTGCCGTCGGCAGGGCTACGCTGACGAGCCGAGAGCTGCGGGAAGAATTGGGGATCTCCCCGAGCGCGGCATCCAATCTGCTCGCGCGGTGGCGCCGCGTGGGGCTGGTCGACCAGGTGGCCCGCGGTCGCTACGCGATCCGCCAGATAGGCCTCCTCGGTACGCGGGCCTCCTCGGAGGACGTGGCGCTCGCAGTCGCGGCGCTGGTCGACGGGCGCGCCCACAGGATCGCCTATCACTCCGCGTTGGACTTCCACGGGCTCCTGACCCGACCCGTCCGCACCATCCAGATCGCCTCGCCGCATCGCCTCGCAAGCGCCGTGGCGAGTGGGCGCCCCCTTGAGGTCGTCTTCGAGCGGCCCGACACCGTCGAGCTCGGCACCGGGCCGGCCGGGTTCGGCGCTCTGGTCTCGGATCTGGAGCGGGCGCTGCTGGACGCCGCCGCGCGGCCGGATCTCGTCGGCGGCTACCTCCCTATCGCCGAGGCGCTGGCCGCCTCCGCTCCTGACCCGACCCGCCTGCACGATCTTGCCGAGCAGCTGGGCGGCGGCCCGGCCCTGCGAAGGGTCGGGTCGCTTGCCGATCGCCTGGAGCTCGCCGGGCTCGCCGGGAAGCTGCAACCTCTGGCCCCACCCGGCTGGGACCTCGACTTGGATCCCGGGCTGCGCGAATCGAGTGCGGCGTTCCGGGACAGCCGGTGGCGTATCTGCTGGCCGGTCGACCCTCGGACGGTCGCAGAGGAAATCGCGCAGTGATCCACCAGAACGCGATCAAGCGCCGGGCCGATGAGGACGGCCTGTCTGCCCCCGCGGTCGAGCGCGACTATGTCCTCGCACACGCTCTGACCGCAATCTCCGGGCGCGACCGGGAGCAGCAACTCGTCTTCAAGGGCGGGACCTCCCTCAGGTTCTGCCACCTCGAGGTCTATCGCTACTCGGCCGATCTGGACTTCAGCCTGACGGGTGTCCTTGATGTCGGGGGTGCGACCCGCATGATCGCCGAGGCGCTGGCCGAGTGCAGGGAGTGGGTCGGCCTTCCGCTGCTCGAGCTGGATGAGAGGACCCCGCCCCGCATTCAATACGTCGGTCCGCTCGGCTCCAAGCCGCGCTTCGTGAAGCTCGACCTGGCAGCCGACGAGCTCGTCGAAGAGACGGCGACCCTAGCGATCAGGCGTCGCTACGAAGATCAAAGGGAAGGCCGGTGCCGCGTCTACACGCTCGAGGAGATCGCCGCCGAGAAGCTGCGCTGCGTCATGCAGCGCCTGCAGTGCCGCGATCTCTACGACCTGTACGAGCTGCTCGTGGTGAACAGCGTCGATGCCGAGTCGATCTGGCCGCTGTTCGAACGCAAGGCGCGTCATCGCGACCGCGACCCCGGTCGCTTCGGCGAATCGTTCGCCGATCGCGTGCCGCGGTGGGAAGAGCGCTGGGACGGGGAGCTGATCGAGTACGTCGAATCGCCGCCGGAGTTCGACGGCGTATTGCGCGCTGTCAGGCGCGAGTTGCGCTTCGCTCTCGCGAATTGAGTTGGGCCTAACCGGACGGCATTTGAACCAAGCATTTCGCCGGACGGTCAACAGCCTCGCTGGTTGACGCTCGCGTCAAAGGCCCGATGGCGGTGAGCGGTCGGGCGCCGGTTGACTGTGACCCTTTACGTTAGAGTAAAGCCATGCCACGCATCTCCAGCAAGCACCAGATCACCCTTCCGGTCGACAGCCTCGAGGCCGCTGGCCTGCGGCCGGGAGACGACGTGGTGATCGAGGCCGAGGGGGCAGACCGGATCGTCGTGCATCGGGCGGCACCAGATGTGGCGTCCGCGCTCGGCATCTTCGACGGCCTCTACGGCCGCGACTACCTCGAGAAGCTGCGCTCCGAAGAGCGCAGCTGAGAACGCCGACGTCTACGTGGCAACCTGCGTTCTCGACACCGACATCGTGATCGCAGCGCTCGACCGTGCCGACGCGCATCACGCCGCCGCCGCGGCAGCCTTCGAACGGCTCACCGTCGGGAAAACGGAGCTTGTGATCTGCACGGTCAACTATGCCGAGGCTCTGGTGCGCCCGGCCGAGGACGAGCGCAGCCTTCGTGCCGCCGTCGACGCGATCGCGTCGCTTGGTATCCGCATGTCATCGCCCGACGCCGCCCTGGCTCGCGTCGCGGCACGGCGTCGGGCCCTTGGCATCAGCCTTGCCGACGGCTTCGCGCTCGCGACCGCCGAGCGGGTGGGCGCCGACCTGGCCAGCTTCGACCAGCGGGTGCGTCGCGCGCTCAAGAGCATTGACGTGCGTCTCAGCTCGGCGTTGACGAACTGAGCAGAGACGCCGGCGAATGGAGCTAGGCGGATTCGAACCGCCGACCTCCTGGGTGCGATGACTCGGCTCTGGTTGGGGATTCGGCGTTAGAAGGTGCGGATTAGCAGGGGGTTCGCGGACGCGGCCCAGAGTCGCCGTCGGCGCGGATATGCGGCGATTAGCGGGGATTGTCGGCGTTTCGGGCACTCCTGGCGCCAAGTGCCTGGGGCCGGGCGGCCTACGCGATCGACTTCACGATCTCGTCAAGCAAGCTCCGCATAGGTGCCTCGTCTCCTTGCATCGCCGCAACCGACGCGTCGGTATTGCGCTGTGGGTCGACCAGCTGCCAGTCGAGTTGAAAGCCGGCGTCGGCGGCGAGTTGGGCGAAGAAAGCGCGTTGCGCGCGCCCGTTGCCATCGCGAAACGGATGCAACGCATTTACATCGCCGAGGTAGTGGGCGAGTCGGTCGATGAAGGATTCGCGCCCGAGGCCGCGCAGCCAGTCCTCCTCAGCTAGCTTGCCGAAGATCTCCGCGCCGTAAGACTCGATGTGCTCTGGCAAGCAGAAGAGGTCGGTCTTCGCCAGGACCACCGTTCTCAGTTCGCCGGCCCACTCGTAGAGCCCGGCAAAGAGGTAGCCGTGAAACGCCCGCAGGTGAGAGAGGTCGTACTTGCCGACGAGCGGATCGGAAGCGAGTTGCAGGCCGCGGAGATACGTAAGGCGGGTCTCAAACCTCTCAAGCTCGTCGCCGTCGCGGATGCCACGCATATTGCGCAGGACATCGGTGCCGGGGTAGACGTAGGGGTCGTCGCTCACACGCGCCGCGACGCACCATTCGCCGCTGCAGAGGCGAGCAAGCCCTCAAGTGGCTCGTCCGCAAGGAGGCGACGCTCCGCCTCACGCAGATCTGCGTCCGAGGCATCCCCCCTGACCCAGAGATCGGCGAGTTCGCGAACCGCACCGGTGGGCTCGAGGCCCTCGAGGCGGAGTGAGCCAGCAACGCTGGCTGCGATCTGAGCGCGATCGATCACGACATCATTCTACCGGCGTGACGGGCCGGGATCGGACGGCGACAGGAATCTCTCGAAAACGCCCATCAAGTGGGCGCTTGCGTGACATTGTTGTCGGCTGTCTGCTTCGGGACGCTCACCGTCAGCCCCTGGCAGCGAGCATCTTGCGGAGCCGCCTCAGCTGCGGACCCCGAACCTGGCCGCGGCGCCGAGCCGTGTCGATCGCCTGGCGCAGGAGGTTCTCTCGGACGCCGGTTTCGATCCCCTCGGCAATCGCGCGATAGGGCGTGACGGTCGGGATGCCTTCGTAGAAGGTCCGCTCGTCCTTTTCGAGGTCTCCCCGGTGGACTCGGTAGAGCTTCGGCACCGGCTTCTGAAGCCTGTACGCGGGCGGGATCGTGATGTGGATCTGAGCAGGGTTGATGTCGCAAAGCTCGTGCAGATCGAGAGCCGTGTCGTGGGAGAGGGTGGCGCGTCGATTCGCCCAAAGGGTTGCCTCGGCCAGCTGGCCGACCTCCGCACTAGGTTCGAGGAGCGGGAAGCGATAGACGCCCCGAGTAACCCGCTCGATCGTCCCCCGGCGCTCCATGTCGACGAGGCGATGAGGATCGACCCCAGCCTCTCGGGCATCGGCGCTGGCGATCAAACCCTGCTGCTCCGCAGCGATCTTCGCGAGCCTGTTGTAGTTCCGTCCAGGCATAGCTCTTTCTTAAAACGTTGCTTTTTGCAACTTAACTAGCGTACTGAGCTTAGCGCGGTGCGACGATGATTAAGTTGCATTTTGCAACTTTTCAAGGCAACCTACAGATGGTCGGCTGCCGGCTGGCGTTTGATGAGATAGATCTGCACCGGAACTTATGTCGCCGAAACCTATAGCTATACTTTAGCTATGTCTGACAACCAGGCTCCAGATGCCGTCGCGCTGAACCAAGTTTCCTACGGGCAGGACGGCTACTTCACCTCCCGGCAGGCGCGCGAAGCCGGCTTCAGCCCGCAGCTGCTCGCCCATCATGTTCGCTCCGGGCGCTATGAGCACGTTCGACGAGGCCTCTACCGGCTGCGTGGCTATCCGGGCTCGAGTCACGAGGAGGTGTGGGCGAAGTGGCTCGCGGTCGGCGCCGAGCGAGCCGTCGTCTCCCACGAGAGCGCACTTGACCTTCACGACCTATCGGATGTCATCCCGAACGCCGTCCACCTGCTGGTCGATCGCGACGATCGTGGGATCAGGCGGCTTCAGGGAGTAACCCTGCACACGACGACGAAGGCCCTTGAGCCGTCCGAAGTCGTGTTCCGCGAAGGCATCCGCGTCACCGACCCGGTGCGCTCAATCCTCGATGCGGCCGGTGCCGGAACGGCCCCCGAGCAGATCGAGATGGCCGTCCGCCAGGCACTTGGCGAAGGCATCGCAACCCGCCGCTCGCTACTCGCCCGGGCCGATCAACGTGGTGGTCGTGTCTCCGAGCTCGTCCGCGGCGCAGTCGACCAAGATGGACAGTCGTGAAATACGAAACGCCAGAGGCATTCCGCACTGCACTCGAGCAGCGCCTGAAGAATGAGGCCGAGGCAAGCGGCACGGCGCTGGTGCGCCTACGCAAGCGCGTGGCCTTCGAGCGATTCCTCGCCCGGCTCGCGGCGTCGGAGCCGGGCGGCTGGGTGCTCAAGGGCGCGTTCGCACTGGAGCTACGGCTCGGCCTTCGCACCCGAACGACGAAAGACATCGACCTCGGGCGGGCCGACGACGAGGAAGCCGCGACCGAGCACCTGACGGCAGCCACCGGTGTTGATCTCAGAGATTTCTTCTCCTTCGACGTTCGCCGTACCCCGGCGCTTGACGCAACCACCGGCTTCCGCGCCGTCCGGTACACCGTCCGCGCCGATCTCGCCGGTCGCCGTTTCGAGCAGTTTCCGGTCGACGTCGCCTTCAGTGAATCGCCGCCGATTCAAGCGGAGCCGCTTTTCGCGATGAACTCACTGGAGTTCGCGGAGGTGGCCACACTGCAACTGCCGGTCGTCGCGCTCGAGCAGCATGTGGCCGAGAAGCTCCACGCCTACACCGGCGCCTATGGCTCAGACGGGCGGGGGAGCACCCGCGTCAAGGATCTCGTCGACCTCGTACTGATTGGTGAGCTGGCTGAGCTTGACGCCAATCGCCTCAGCCGTGCCCTCGCAACGACTTTCGAGAAGAGAGCAAGTCAGCTGCTTCCGGACGCCGTGCCGCCACCGCCCCGGTCATGGGGAAGGCCATACGCGGAGCTGGCTCGAGAGGTCGGAATCGCGACGGATATGGATGTCGCCCACGCAGCGGTGGCTGAGCTGCTGAATCCGATGCTCAGATCGGATGCTGAAGGTCGCTGGGATCCACGAGCACGGCGCTGGAGCTAGCGGCACCGATCGTCGCTCACACGCAGCGCCCAGCCCCGTTCGCAGTCGCGGCAGACGTGAGCGGGCTCTCAGGCCATTCGCCGGCAAGGAAACGACGCTCTGCCTCGTGCAGATCGGCGTCGGAGGCATCCCTCTGGACCGGGAGCTCGCGGACCGGACCAGTGACCTCCAACCCGTCCAGACGCAGCGAGCCTGACGCGCTGGCGGCAATCTGAGCCCGATCGCCCACGATGCGTCGTCAGATATGACGCAAATTGCGAAATGTCACGTCGTTGGTTTCTTCTGAAGGGCACGCGATCATGGAGAAGTGCATATGATGACCGGCTCGTTTTCATTGGAAACCTAGGAGGGTCCTAAAGGGGAGGCCGGGATTGATCAGAACTTGGATCTCGATGGCAAGAGAAGTCGGGGGCTACCTGGACAAAGGAGGCGACAACACCGTCACCTTTCTGCTCGGCGCCGGCGCCTCGATTTCCTCGGGCGCCCCGTCAACGCCTGAGGTGATCGACGCCCTAACGAAACAGTTTCCCGACGAGTTTCCAAATTCCGAGATCTCGGAGGGGATGGACGTGATCAGCGATTCGCAGGTGGCAACGGCGATTCGTCCTCTCTTTGAAGACATTGAGCCCAATGTTGAGCCGCGTGTTGAGCCCCACGTCGGCTACCTGAGTCTAGCTGCGCTGGCGAAATCAACCAGGGTTCTGATCGTGAACTTGAACTGGGATTCGGCGGTAGAAATTGCTGCCCTGGAGCGGATTGGCGGAGTGCCCTGCAGATCGATCGTCCTTGACGAAAAGAACGAACTCGCCTCCGGTCTTGCTGAAATCGATGAATGTCTGGAGGACCCAGACCTTCGGATTGTCAACCTACACCTTCACGGTCGTCTTGACGAGGGAAATATCCGGCTCGCCCCGAAAAGAACGGCTGCTTTTGAACAGGAGACGATCAGGGTGTTGTGGAACTCGTTTTTTACTCACCCGACGGTCGTCGTGGGGGCTTCGCTAACTGGTGAGCGCGACGTAACGGACATGCTCACCGCTGCCTCTCAGAGGTCCGCGAAACCGAAGAAGACGCCCTTCTGGATCTTCTCCCGCCAGCCGGAGCAGACCGACTCACCAGGCGAGCTGAGAACCGCCGAGCTGCTTTCCCGCAACGAATGTGACCTCAATTTCCGAGGGGCTCCGTTCGTTGACTTTGACCGGATCATGGTCGAGATCCTCGCCGAGCGTACGAAACGACCGCTGAAGAACGTCCTCGCGGAGGCGAATCTTCCTGAGCGCGAGGGCAGCCAATTGGTGTTTCCGGCACCGGATCTGCTTCGGGACTACCTACTGCGAAACGGGCAAATCTTGGCTCTGGTCGGCGAGCGGAAGATTGGCAAGTCGACGACCGCACGCCTGTTGGCCCACTGGGAGAGGATCCATTCCGAGGGGGGGATCGAGATCAGTAGCCATGCTGGAGGCGCTAGCTGCCATCGAGCTGTGGCAGCTTTGCAGTCGGGCAAGGCAACCCTTGCCGCCGAGGATGTCCTGATCCTCGACGAGCCCTTTTCCGACGATGACGTGGCATGTGCGGAGCTGATTGGAGGTCTCGTCGGTCTGCTCGGCTCAGATGCCGCCCCCCGAGTGATTGTCACCGCATCGCCGTACTCCTGGCACCGAGTGGTGGCGGCGCATCCAGAGATCGAGGAGTACGCGGATCTAGTGGCTGCAAAGGCTACCGACTGGTACGAGGGCCACGACCTGGCGGCGCTTGCCGACGAGTCCTCTGGCGACCAGCCCGCCACGGTGACCCGTCGCGTGCTCGAGGGCGTTGCGTCGACCCCTAGTCGAGTGAGGGCCGCGAATGCCGGCGAATACCCCCACCATGAGGACCAGGTAATCGAGGACAAGCTGAAACTGTTGCGTGAACTCGACCAGGAGGCGAAGGCGTTCCTTGCGCTCGTGCGCTTCTATGAACTCTCGCGAACGGTGGTTCCCCAGGTCGAGTTGGCGAGAGGCATCAAGCCGGAGATTCCCGCCGTTCCCAGGTGGGCGGAGCCGATGCTGCGAGCGTCGGAACTGATCGAAGAGGAGCACCTGCTGTTCGCCCACTACACCGATCGGGTTGCCTTCGACCGTCTTTATCTAGAGGAGCAGAAGAGCTTGCGCTCGACGGTCGTCGACTTGGCCTATGGGCGAGGGCTAGTGAGCGAGGTATGCGAAATGTGGCTTCTGATCTCCAAGGTAAGAGAAGGTGATCTGGAGGCAATCAACGAGCTAATTGGTCCAGGCGAGAGCGACGAGCGGAAGCTGCTGGAGTGGGGTCCGCTGCTACTGGAGGAAGCCGCGCACTCCAAGGTCGCGCGACCACAGCTTGAAAAAGTCCTGAAGCTGCTACTTGCAGTCGACGAGAAGCGGGACTTTTGGGCGCTCCGGGAGCTGGTCTACGAGGTGGTCCGACTGTGGCCGGAGCTTCACTCCTCAAAGGTGGCGAAACGCTTCGTCAAACAGGTACTAGCCGACGACGAGCGAATGGGTCGCTATTGCGTCTTCGAGGCGATGCTCTACTTCCAGGGTGCCATTCACAGCGGCGTATGGAGGCGAGACTACGCGCTGCGAAGCCTTTGGACCCGGCTCTCGTCCGCGATATGGGATCTCACCGAAGACGTCGAGAAGCACGGCAATGAGCTGGCGCTGGTCTTCGACGCGCTCGCCTGGTCACGGCCGCCCCTACCCGAACAAGAGCTGCTCGACTGGGTGGCCCCAATCCTCAGCGCTCTCGAGCAGGACGGAACCCTGAAGGGCTCAACCGCTCTTAGCTGCCTCTACCATCCCGACGGGCGAAAGATATTCGAAAGCCTCGACCTAGATTCGCCCCTGGCGGACATTGGAAATCTGACCGAGCCTCAGATGGCGAGAGCGGCAGAGATGGTGCGCTGGCACTACGTGCACCAGTCACGCGGGCGGGCCCTAATCACCCGGCGACGCCTGGAGCCTGCCAATCCCCATCTTCTTTGGCGCGAACAGGGGAATGGGCTAGTGCCGAAGGCGTGGGCCGAAGCGATCAAGAAATTCGTCAGGCAAATGGCCAGTTTCCCCAAGCATCGGGGTTGGGCAATTCACCTCGCTTTCAATCTCTGGTGCACTGCGGGCGAGTTCAACGACGGATTTCTGGCACAGCCGATCGCCCAGGCGGTTGAGGGGGATCTCGGCATGGTTTCCGCCGCGTTGACCTACGGTGTCCCGAGCGGCGCCCGGGACCAGATACAGCGGTATTTCCGTACCAAGCCCAACCGAGAACTGTTGCTGACGGTGATGCTCGAAGGATGTTGGGTAGAGACCCTGGCTCCCAGCGCCGCCGCCCATGTCAGCCCACCCCGGTTCATGGCGGAGCGAACGCCGCAGCGCGTCCACCGCGAACTCGAAACCGAATGGGGGGGGAGACTGCAGAGGATTGGGAACCTTCACGAGCCTGAGTTCCCGCGCGAGGTCTACGAGGTCCTCGCCGAAGCGGCGCGCGAAGGCCATATCGACTCTACGCCGATGTGGCAACTCTTGCACCACGTGCAGAGAGGCGATCTCCGGCCCTTGGATGTCGAGGTTGCGCGCGCCCCCCACGATAAGAAGTTGAGTAATTGGCTCAAGGGCCGCGGAGAACTGGCGAAGATCGTGGTATCAGTTTGCCTAGACCTGACTCCCGACAAGGAATGACCGGCACACCGGCCCACTGGCTCACTTGGCGGGAGCGCGTTGCCGCGGCGGGGGCGGCTGGCGATGACGTGGGCGAGGCGCTACGCGAGATTGCGACCGAAGTCGCTGCCACTTGCCCTCGTGGCTCTGTGCCCGCCCGTCGCTGGGTTGCCAGCGGAGTGACGGTGAAGCCAGTAGGAATGCGAGGTCGGGGACGATGTGATGTCTCCCGCCCTGAGCCGATCCTGTACGTCAACCGCTCGGACAATCGGCAGACGCAGCATTTCACCGCCGCTCACGAGGTTGGACACTTGCTCTTGAGTTCCCTACCAACCGAGTGGCTTCGGGAGATTTCGCTCCAAGAGGAAGAGGCTCTCTGTGATGAGTTCGCCCAGTGCGTGATCGTTCCACCAGCCGAGCTTGCGCACAGGCTGGTAGGAGAGGTTCCACTCCCCGAGCAGTTTCTACGATTGTGCGGAGATTTCGAAGCGAATCCGAGCACGATGGTGCGAGCTCTAGGGAGACAGCTAGACCTCGAGCACCACGCATATCTGCTGGCGAGATTGCGGTCACACTATTTGCGTCCCGCGATCACCGGCTTCCGGATTGATGCTGCCGCCGGGCCAAGGGGATTGTTCTGGCCCCAGGATCAGCGGATCGAGCGGCTGGGCCTGCGAGCGTTGGCCGAGGCGGCCAAAGAAGCGCAGCATGGCGCCTTCTTCGAAGGTAGCGATCAACGGATTGTCGTCCCACTGGCCAAGGTCGATGCGGAAACGCGCCACAACGCGATGGCGGGTCCCGCGGAGTGGCGTGCGGCTCGGCAGGGTCGTAGCGAGCCCTACCTGCTTGCCCTGGTCGATTGTTCAAAGCTGGTGAAGGAGCGTCCTGGGAAGGAAGAGACCGACGAGCCTGGTCGCTCGCACCTTCCCTCACACCGCGGTAACGTGACTGCCTGAGGGCATGACCGAGGCGTACGAGATAGCGGTCCGTGAGGCGGGTAAGGGCCTAGAGGAGGGCGGGATCCCTATCGGTTCGTCTCTGGAGCGAGATGGACAGGTCATCGGATCTGGGCACAACCTGCGAGTGCAGAAAGGAGACCCCACCGCTCATGCGGAGATTTCCTGTCTGCGGAATGCCGGTCGTCAATCCACCTATCACGGCACCATTCTGTACACGACCCTGGCTCCTTGCTTCCTCTGCGCTGGCGCCATCCTGCTGTTTGGGATCCCCCAGGTGGTAGCTGGGGAGAGTCTCAACTTCGACGGTGAGGGATCCCTCGACCTGCTTCGAGCACGGGGCGTCAAGGTCGAGGTTCTGGACGACATCGAGATGCAGGAGTTGCTGGGAGCATTCATCAAAGAAAATTCCACGCTCTGGCGCGAGGATGTCGGCCATTGAGGAATCACGCATCTTCAGTCCGACACCAGCCGGATTCATTTAGCGAAAGCCGGAGCGCGGCGGAAACGTAGGGCAGGTCGTCAAAGGGATGGCGACGCGCTTCCCTGCATCGCGCGAACGGCTTGTCGGGCACCGAGCCCGACCCGATGGCGACCCCGTCACGAGCATTGGGGTCGAGGACGAGTCGCTTCAACTGGTGCCGCCGTGTGCTCGCTCAGCTCGCACCTCGCGCACCGCCTTGACCGCTTCACACTCGATTTCGTCAGGATCGACCCCCGCGAAGCGGGCGCCGATCTGCTCGATCGCGTCGTCGCCCTCCTTGATGCGCACGAGCGACTCCATCAGCTCCCGCTCTCTCTTCTGCGGCTCCCGGGTGCGCAGCACCTTCAGCGTCTGGGCGTAGCGTTCAACCGCCTCCAGCGCCTCCAGCGCGATGGGCACCAGCTCGTCGGACATTTCCTTGAGGAGCCGTTCGGCCTTCTCGCGGGTCGTCATCGGCACACGGTAGCTCGGCTGCGTCGCGGAATCCGGATTAGGCCGAGCCAGCGTTGCGCGATGGCCGAACCTAAGAGTTTCGTCCGCAAAATATGCGGCGATTAGCGGGGATGCGCGGGGATTACGAGAGGCGCCGTAGGGCGATTTGACTTCCCTCGCCAGCGGAGCTAGTCCAGGGGGTATGAAGATCTTGCACGCTGTTTCTCCCCAAGTCCGCGCGCGGCGGAGGCCACGCCCGGCGCACCTCCCGATGCGCCGAGGCGGACGGTCCCCGCTGCGTCCATCTCTTCAACCAAGGCTGCGTCTGTCCCTTCGTCCATCCCTTCAGCTCGCGACGGGGCCGGACCGCCGTGAACGCCGATGGCAGCGCCATTTCCCGGCTCGGCGTTTTGCCGACATCTCTACGCTGCATCTAGGTCCGGACATGAAGTGCAATCTCGCCGCCCCGTCGCTGCTCTCGATCGTTCCCGCCTCGTCGCTCGCGCCCTTCGCTCTTGGCGCCGTCGCTATCGCCTCCGCGCTGGCTACGCAGCGGCTCGATCCCGCAATGGCGCGCGGCGACCGGCATGGCCGGCGCTCGCGTGGCCGTACCGGTGCGCGGACCGATCGCCACGCCGAGAAGGAGGGTCGGCGCCCGGCGCCGAGCGCGGCCATCGGCCTGCCGGAGGCGACCGCAGAGATCATCGCCTCGCTGGGCGAGCACCGCGTCCTCTCCACCGAGCAGGTGCAGACAATCCATCTGCCGGGGCGCAGCCTGCGGCGCACCCAGCAGATCCTCGCCGGCATCGAGGAGGCCGGGCTGATCCACCACGTCGACACGCGGATCGCGCCCCGGCGGCTCTGGTTCGTCAGCGAGCGCGGGGCCGCGCTTGCCTTCGAGGTGGCCGGGCTGGAGACGCAGCCGAGGGTGCTCCAGGCGAGCGACGCGGCCGGCCCGCTGAGGGCGCACACTCTCGCCGTCAACGACGCCGCGATCTGCTTCCTGAAGGCGGCGCGCGAGCGCGGTGACGAATTCGGCCCGTTCTCCTGGCGGCAGGAGGTCGCCCACCCCATGAGCCGCGGTCGCGGCCGTCGCCGCCGCACGCTCTTCGCGGACGCCGTCCTCACCTACCTGCGACCCGAGGACCGCGACACGGTCCTCGAGCTGCGCTTCCTCGAGCTCGACCGCGCCACGCTCTCGGTCGATCGCCTCGTCGCGGAGCTGAGTCGCTATGCCCAGCTCTACCGGGCCACCGACGCGGAGGGTCAGCCGCTCTGGCGCAGTCGCTATCCGGTCTTCCCGCGGGTTCTCTGCGTGCTGACCGGCGTCTCCCGGGAAGCGCTGACGACGCGGCGGACGTTCGCGTCGATGCTCCTGCGCGACCACCCGGCGATGGCACAGGCGCGCGGCGAGGTGGCGGTCAGCTTCTGCCGCCTTGAAGACCTGCAGCGGAAAGGTCCGTTCGCGCCGATCTTCCGCGAAGTGCGCGACCCCAAACTCTCGGTCGACTGGCTCGGCAACTCGCCCGACGAGGAGGAGGAGCGGTAGGCATGCGTCACGGGCCAGCTGGCTCGCTTCCTGGGCGCAGCGGAGCTATCGTCGTCGGACAGGAAACAGACGGCCGGGCGGCGCGCAAACGCCCCCGGCCCGGCGTCGAAGGATTGAGCTTCGGCGCGATGTCCAGCCTAGAGGCGAGCGGATCTCCGCCGCTACCTGGCGACCGCGCCTGCCGTTCCTCCGGTGCTCACGGACCAGGAGGTGACAGAAGTGGCTCGTAGATCGGAAGGCCAGGTGCTGGAGCGCCACTGGAAGAGCGGGCGCGGCTATGCGCTCCGCTTCCGCGCCTACGGCGAGCGCCAGTACCTGACGCTCGGGCCGGAGACCGAGGGCTGGAACCGCAAGCGCGCCGAGGAGGAGCTGGCGAACGTCATGGCCGATGTGCGGCGCGGCATCTGGGTACCGCCGACGCGACGACCTCGCCGAGCCAAGGGAGCGGAGGAGGCATCCGACGCGATGCCGACCTTCGGCTCCTTTGCCCGGAGTCTGATGGCGGCCCGCAAGAGCGAGATGAGCGAGGCGAACTATGCCTACAAGGAGAACGCGCTTGCGCACGTCGTGCCCTACTTCGGGAGCTGGCCGCTCCACGAGATCGACATCCAGGCGGTCGATGCTTTCCGCGGCCACATGGTCGAGGTCTCCGAAGCCCGCCGCCGCGCGCGGGAGAGCGGCCAGCCGATGCGCAACGAATGGGGACAGGCGCTGAGGCCCCTTTCACCGGCGACGATCAACAAGACGATCGACACCTTGCAGTGGGTGCTCTCGGTCGCAATCGAGTACCGATACATCTCCGAGAACCCCGCGGCGGGCCGCCGACGCCGCCTCCGGGCGAAGAGGCCCGCTCCGGTGCACCTGGACTCGGTCGAGCAGATCGCGACCCTGCTGGAGGCGGCGGGCCAGCTCGACCGCGACAAGCGCTGGCTCACCGACGACCGTCGGCCGATCATCGCCACGTTGCTCCTCGCCGGACCTCGGGCGAGTGAGCTATGCAACCTGCGCTGGCGCGACGTCGACCTCGCCAACGGCCGCATCTCGATCGGCCGCTCCAAGACCCAGGCCGGGCTGCGGGAGATCGTCCTGCTGCCCCTCCTGCGCGACGAACTCTCCGCCCACAAGGCGTGCGCCTACCGCAGCGGCGCTGACGATCCGGTGTTCCCCACCGGGACCGGCGGCTACCGCGACAAGGACAACCTCCGCAACCGCATCCTCGCCTCGGCCGTTAAGCGAGCTGACCAACTGCTCGAAGCTCGCGGCCAGACGCCGCTGCCACGGGGCGTCACGCCCCACAAGCTGCGCCACACTTTCGCCTCGATCCTGATCGCCACCGGCGAGGACCCGGCCTCGGTGATGGCCCAGCTCGGCCACACCGACCCGAAGTTCACCCTGCGCGTCTACACCCACATCATGCGCCGTGGCTCCGCCGAGCGGGCGCGCTTGAAGGCGCTGGTGAGCGGTGATCCGATTGGGCTGGCGGAGCCGGCGATGTTTGAGTGAAGGACCAGCGATAGCGGTGGCGGCAGAAAGCGTCGCCACCTTGCTCTCGCCTACCTTCGATCTCTAAAGGATTGCTCGCGCGAACGAGTGCGGTGTTCACGTCATACAATCCCGCATCGTGAAGCTTCTCGCTCAACCACAATCCGGATGGATTGATCCAGACGCAGAGACGGAAGAGGGCGCCAGTGCATCGCGAGTCCTTGACAGCCGCCTACAGCAGCTATTGGGTGCGGAGCGGCTAATGGTGTTGACGGGCCTCGGGACGTCAACGGGCATTGCTCAAGGGGACGGCGGGCCCGGTATGGCCGCTCTTTGGAGCCGAGCGCGCGATGCCGTCGAGCCAGACGATTGGGACTACGCACTGGAGGCTGCGGTCTGGGGCGAGGGCGACTCTGAGGACATCGAGCTCCTCTTGTCGAAATGCCAGATGGCGTTGGCGCTAAGTGGTGACGATCGCCTGGGAGAGTTCATCAAGACTTGTGAGCGAGAGATCGTCGAGGCCTGCAGCTTTGTGACCGAGAACACTCCACTTCCGGTCCATGAAATGTTTCTGAGGCGAATCGCCCGACGGCCAGTACGGTTGCCACGGACCCAGCTGTATACCACGAATTACGATTTGGCCTTTGAGGCTGCAGCATCGCGCTTGGGCTTTGCCCTCATTGATGGGTTTTCGCATGTGTACCCCCAGCGATTCAATGGCAGTTATTTCGATATCGACTACGCGTTTCGTGATCGTGAGCGGGCGGCAACGCCCTTGGAGTGGATGCAGAATGTCTTCCATCTCCTAAAGTTGCATGGTTCGATTGACTGGCTCCGAGTTGGGCAGGGCGTCGAGCGTCGGTCGCATGTCGAGCGACCTCTGATCATCTATCCGAGATCATCGAAGTTCGAAACCTCCTACCAGCAGCCGTTCCTCGAGCTGATGGCTCGTTTCCAGAGCGGACTGAGGCGCCCAGACACTGCGCTATTGATCATCGGCTCAGGCCTCAGCGCCGACCAGCACTTGGCCGAGCCGATTCTGTCGGCCGTGCGCTCCAACGTTCGATTGTCAGTTGTTGTTGTATCTCGCAGCCTGAGCGAGAAAACAGATGGAGCAATTGCATCCCTGAAAAGCTTTGTCGAAGGCGGTGACCGGCGCGTCACCCTGATCGAGTCGACGTTTGAGGATTTCGTCCCCAAATTGCCTGACCTCGTCCCAGAAACCGAGGCCGAGGCTCACGAAGATCGCACGCATTGAGCCTGTCGCCACCCAGCTATCTATTCGAGCCCGACCGGCTGATTGGAACCGTTAGCGCGGTAGCCGCCGAGGAAGCTCGGATCAATCTTCCAACCGCCGCCGCTGATGAGCCGCAGTTGAGGCATGGCGAGCGAGTAGGTGCCGGAGAGGTCGGTGAGTCGGTGATCATCGAGGCTGGCGATGTCGGGATCTTTGGTCGAATCACCGAGATCCGGCTCCCGGAGCGCGACAGGCTCGCCGCGCAGCCGGTCATGGGTTCGAGCCGCACCCCTCAGCCAATCGGCGCGGTCCAGATGCTCTGCTCCGTACCGGTAGCCAATGCGGGGCCGGAGCGTGGAATCGTGCGTTATCCTCGGATCGGCGCGCGTGTTTACTCATTGCACCCGGAGACGATTTCTTGGATTGCCGAGCACGCTGGTGCGGCGGGTCCATCGCAGGCGCTGCGCCTAACCTTGGCCAACCTCCCGGGTTCGGCGTCCACGGCTATAAGGGTTACGCCTGAGCGCCTATTCGGACGGCACTGCGCTGTCCTTGGGGCAACCGGGGGTGGGAAGAGCTGGACCCTCGCTCGGATCATTGAGAGCTGTGTGGCAAGCGAGGGTAAGCCCAAGGTTTTGCTCCTTGACGCAACGGGGGAGTACCATCGCCTTGAGCGCGGCGTCAAGCACCTCAGCATAGGTGGGATTGATCGACCTGACAATCGATGTACTGAGACGTCCTTGCCCTATAAGTCGTTGGAGATTGAGGACCTGTTCGCTCTGTTTCGCCCCGGAGGACAAGTGCAAGCGCCCAAGTTGCGTCAAGCGATGAAGAGCCTCAAGTTGGCCGAGACTGATCCTGATCCGGCCTATGTCGAAGATGGATGCATACCCAAGGCCGATAGAGCGAAGCAGCCAGTCGAAACGGCATACTCGCAATATGCGGCTCTGGTTGACGCACCTGAGGCGTCGTTCGATATTGGCAAGCTCCCGAACCAGATCGCCAACGAGTGTGTCTATCCATCTGCCTGGGGTCAACAAAGGGGCGAACAGGATCACACTCGGTTTGGGGGCCCGGATGGGCAGGCGTTCAGTCAGTGCTCATCATTGATCGGACGGATCGAGAGCTATTTGGCGGCGCCCGAGTTTGCACCTTTGCTCTCGCCGGGAGAGCTTCCAAGTGTCCTAGACGAAATCGTCGCCTGGCTCTCGGATTCACAGTGTCCGGTACTGCGGATTTCTTTGCGCAAGCTGTCGTTTCGGGCTGAGATTCGAGAGATTGTCGCCAACGGAATCGCGCGCTTCCTGCTTTCGCAGGCCCGAGAGGGCCTATTCGAGCGGACTCCGCTATTGGTCTGCCTCGACGAGGCGCACCAGTTCCTCGATAAGTCGATTGCAGACGACTGGTCCAAGTACCCCCTTGACGCCTTCGAGCTGGTTGCAAAGGAGGGCCGCAAGTACTCGTTGAGCCTTTGCCTCGCGACGCAGCGCCCCCGTGACATTCCTGATGCCGTGCTAGGACAGATGGGAACGATGCTCGTACATCGCATGTCGAACGACGCCGACCGTCGAGTCATCGATAGGGCCGCTGGCGACATCGATCGCTCGGCGGCAGAGTTCGTCCCTAGTCTGGCTCCTGGTCAAGCGTTGCTCCTGGGCATCGACTATCCGATCCCGCTGGTAATTCAGATCACCCCGCCAATAGGCGAGCCTGATTCCAGCGGTCCCGACTATCAGAGTCTGTGGAGTTCTGATGGTTCGAGTCAGGATGATGCTCAGCCAGAGACGGGGCAAACTGATCCCGAGCAAGGGACGGAAGCCGAAGGTCAAACCGCCGTCGAGGATGGGGCGAGAAGAATCAGTGAGCAAGAGCCATCCGGCGACTTGCCTGTTGCTGATACGCCAGATTCAGGCCAAGGCTGACCTAACAGGCTTGCGAGCCAGGTAGACGCGGTTCTATCACCTACCTGCCGTTTCTCGAGGGCCGAGGCAGGTACGAGGCGCCCAACCAACGGGCGCCTCGTGCCTCCCTGTGGCCTGCGCCTCGGCCCTCGAGAAACGGCAGGTGCGACTGGCTGGTCATTTCGGCTTTGCGACCTTGAGGACGTAGGCGCGGGGGCGCTTCTTGGCTTGGCGGACCTTTCCGTCTTTCCTGAGGCGGGCGAGGCAGTTGGCGATGGCGCCAGCTGAGTGCTCGATGCCCTTGCTGATCGCACTGGCCGTCAGTGGGCTGTCGTCCTTGTGCTCGCGCATGTAGGCGAGTACCTGGCCGTCCAGTTCGCCGGGGCGAAGGCGCTGCCGCTTGGCGGCGCTCATGATGATTCGCCCCTCTGGGAGTCGAGGTCGACCAGGACTTTCTCGCAGGCGTCACAGCCGACCTGGAAGCGCTGGTCCGTCCGGGCATCGTCTTTGCTTGCTTCTCGCTCGGTGCCTGACTCGATCAGGACCTTCTCGGCTTCGGTGCGAAGGCGCCGGAGCACTTCGATCAGGTCGAAGGGCGGCATGGTCAACTCGAAGCTCTCGCGATCATTGGTTGCTGCCCAACCAATGTCGGCCAGCAACCGGAAGTCTTCGCCGAACTCTAGGCCGAGGCGCTCGGCGGCGGCGTAATCCCTGCTCCGGCCGAACGCGATCCATAGGTCTTCGATGCTGTAGAGGTGGTGGCGGACCAGTTCGTAGAGGCCGTCGCGCTGGTCTTTGGTGATCGTTGCCGTGACGGGCATGCGCCCTCCTTTCGGTAGGGCACCGAAGAGCCCGCTGCGATGCCTCGCCGGAGTACTTCGGCGAGTAGCGTTCTCTGCGCATCGAAGCCTCGTACTTCGGTGCCGGCCCCGGGGCGTTACAGCGCCGCCGGGGCGTTTCTATGTGCTCGCCGACCGTAGCTCCGCTCGCCCCCGAAAGCGAGGCCGAATCGGCAGGAATCGCCGCTAATCCCCGCGCATCGCCCCGTTTTCAGGCACTCGTGCCCGAAACTGAGCGCCGCTGGCGTTGACCGTATCGCCCCGTCACCAACCGGAACCCCGCCACGTGCAGGGACTTCAAATCATGGAGCTAGGCGGATTCGAACCGCCGACCTCCTGGGTGCGATCCAGGCGCTCTGCCAGCTGAGCTATAGCCCCTCGTGCGTGGCTGGGAGGATCATCCCAGAGGACACGCAGGAGCAAGGATAACCGCATAGTCTTTAGGTTCCCCAGGGATCAGCATGGGCATTCTCGACGACGCGATCAAAGAGCACCTGGAGCTGAAGCGCCAGCACGGCGCCGACGACTCCGAGTTGAAGCAGCTCGAGGACGAGGCGTTCGGTGCTGCCGAGCGGCCTGGCGAGGAGGGATCGGCGCCCGATCCGGCCGCCGAGGCGCCGACCGAATTCATGACCCAGCCCGACCTGGCGGAGCCGCCGGAGGCGACGCCGAGCGCCGAGGAGCCGCCCGAGGCGCCCGAGTCGCGTTCGGCTCGCACCGAGATCGCCGACCTGCAGGAGCCGCCGCCGGCCGGGTCGGAGCAGAGCGCTCCCGAGCCCGAGGCCGCGGAGCCCGCCGACGACGAGCCCGCCGAGGAGGAGTCGCCGGCGATGGAACACGAGGCGATCCCAGAGCCGCCCGAGCCCGCGGGCGAGCCCGAGATCTCCACCGGACCGACCACCGAGGAGCGCGAGGCGATCGCCGAGCAGCCGACCGAGATGTACGACCTCGAGGCCGAGCTCGGCGCTTCGCAGGCCGCGGACCCCGCCGCGGAGGACGAGGACGATGAGGACGACGACTTCTGGGACGAGAAGCGCCTCTCCGACGAGCTCGACCAGGCGCTCGAGGCGCCGAGCGAGGTCGAGGAGGAAGAGGAGGACGCCGTCTTCGAGCCGGAGCCCGAGCCCGAGCCCACCGCAGAGCCAGAGGCCGAGAAGCCCAGCCCGGGCCCCGAGGAGGACGTGCTCGAGGAGACGCCGGACTTCCTCGAGGAGGCCCCCGAGGACGACCAGCTCTGGTTCGAGCAGAAACCGCCGAAGGACTTCGACTTCGACGACTGAGCAGGCCCGAGCGCTTGCTCACCGGGCCGTTGCAAAGTTGGCACACTTCCGTGCCCCACGTGTGACAGTTGTCTGAGTAGGCTTTAGCGGAGATGGCTCCGCTGAAGCAGAAAGGGGACTTGGCTGAGCTCAAGGTCGCCGCTGACCTCATTGCGCGTGGCTGTTCAATCTCGTTCCCGTTCGGCGAGGACTGCGACTACGACCTGATTGCCGACTTCGAGGGAACCCTCCACCGCGTCCAAGTCAAGTACACGGAATCGGATGGCCGGGTTGTCGGCGTTCGCTGTGGTTCGCATTCGCTAACCAACGGCAAGATCCGGCGAACGAAGAACTACACAGCTGCGACAGTCGACTGGATAGCCGCCTACGACCGGACATCGGATCGCTGCTACTACATTCCCGCCTGCGAGCTCGGCAGCGGCCGTAGTCAGCTGCACCTTCGCCTTGCCCCGGCTCGCAACGGACAGCGCATCGGAATCCGGGAGGCGAGGGACTACACCGATCCTGATCTGAGGCGTAGAGAAAAGGAGATGGAGCCAGCGGGGCTCGAACCCGCGACCTCCCGGATGCAAACCGGACGCTCTTCCAGCTGAGCTATGGCCCCTCTGGCCCAATTGTAGGCGCGGATCTGCGGCGCGCCTGGACCCGCGCTCGAACTACCCCGCGAGGCCGATCATCAGCTGGGAGTGGTCGCTGGGGTCGACCTTGACCGGGACCTGGGCGCCCGGCTGGAGCTGGCCGATGATCGCGGGGGAGACGACCTGGGTGTGGGTCACCTCGGACTGGCTGCCGTTGACGTCGACGGTCATCTGGAACTGCAGCTCGGGCTGCATGTTGATCTGCCTGCCCGTCGCCACCATTTGCACGATCGTCGCCGTCCCGTCGAGGCCTTCGTTGGCGAGCTTCTCGGCCAGCACCTGGTCGCCCTGCACCTGCTGCACCGCTTCGTTGGCCTGGGCGAGGCCGTCCTTCATCATCTTGAGGCTGCCGCCCCGTTCCTTCTTCATCTGCTTGCCCGTCTTGCTGAGGTCCCTCATGTCCTTGAACATGCCCATTGGCTTCTCCTTGGCTTTGGGGGGACCCTGCCGCTCCCCGGTTTTCGCCCTCGACCATACATCCGCAAGCCCGCCCTGGCTATAAGGTCGGACGGGCGATGTTCCGGCGCTCCAAGAAGCCGCCACCCGGCAAAGCGGCCGCCAAGGCGACGGTCCTCGAAGCCGTCGCCACGCCCGGCTCGGTCGCCGGCTACCCGATCGTCGAGCTGACGCTCGAGGTGCGCCCCAAGGACGGCGTCCCCTTCCAGGTCAAGCGCAAGTTCTCCTCCGGCCGCCTCGGCGGCGTCGAGCAGGGCAAGCAGCTCGACGTCGTCTACGACCCCGCCAACCCGAAGAAGCTCGACCTGGCCTGAGCGCGCTGTTCAGGCGCTCGCGGCCGCTGCCGGCTTCGGCAGGTTCTGGTCCGCGTGGTAGCTGGAGCGGACCAGCGGGCCGGACGCCACCGACTCGAAGCCGAGCGCGTAGGCCTCGCGCTCCAGCGCGGCGAACTCCTCGGGGTGCCAGTAACGCTCGATCGGTAGGTGGTTCTCGGTCGGTCGCAGGTACTGGCCGACGGTCAGGACCTGGACGCGGTGCTCGCGCAGGATGCCAAAGGTCTCGACCATCTCCTCGAAGGACTCGCCCAGGCCGACCATCAGCCCCGACTTGGTGACGACCTCGGCGCCGCCCATCTCCTTCGCCATCCGCAGCACCCGCGCCGAGCGCAGGAACTTGGAGCCGCGGCGCGCCTTCGGGTAGAGCCGCGGCACCGTCTCGACGTTGTGGTTGAAGACGTCGGGGCGCTCATGGATCACCTTCGCCAGCGGCATCTCCTGGCCGCGGAAGTCGGGGGTGAGGATCTCGACCTTGCAGCCGGGCGCCTGCATGCGGATCGAGCGGATCACGCCGACGAAGGCGCTCGCCCCGTAGTCGGGCAGGTCGTCGCGGTCGACCGAGGTGACGACGGCGTGGCGCAGGCCCATCTTCTTCACCTGGTTGGCGACGCGCAGCGGCTCCAGCGGGTCGTTCCAGCTCGGCACCCCCGTCTGAACGTTGCAGAAGCCGCAGCGGCGGGTGCAGACGTCGCCGAGGATCATGAAGGTCGCCGTGCCACGCTCCCAGCACTCGCCGACATTGGGGCAGTTGGCCTCCTCGCAGACGGTGTGCAGGTTGTCGCTGCCGATCTCCGCCTTCAGCCGCCGGTAGGTCGGCCCGCCCGGCGCAGGCACCTTCAGCCAGGGCGGCTTGCGGGCGCGGCGGAAGGGGACGGCGCCGTCGCCCTCGGCCGCGGCCCCGCCCGGCTTGGCGCGGGAGCGGGTGACGTGGACGCGCTCGGCAGCAGGCGACTCGTCGGCGATCGTCTCGGGAGGACTCGTCATGCGATCCCGAGCCTAGCGAGGTCGATTCCCAGGGCCGCGGGCGCGGTCTCCACCAGCGCCCGCTCGAAGACCTCGCCGTAGCGGGCGGCGACGGTGTCGGCGAAGGCGCTGAGGTCCTGCTCGGCGCCCAGCTCGCGGCCGAGTGAGGTGACCCGGCAGTTGTCGATCCCGCAGGGGACGATCCACTCGAACGGCTGCAGGTCGTTGTTGACGTTGATCGCCAGCCCGTGCGTGGTGACGCCACGGCTGACATGCACCCCGATCGAGCCGATCTTGCGCGCCCCCCCTCCCGCCGACGGGCCTATTCCCGGTGATATAGGCCGGTTTTCGGCCCGTCGGGGGGTAGTTGGGGGCACGCCTTTCGTCCAGACGCCGGTCAGGCCCTCGATCGTCTCCGCGGCGACGCCGTGCTCGGCCAGCGCCCCGATCGCCACCTGCTCCAGGCGCCGTACGTACTCGTGGACGTCGTCGCCGTAGGGCTTCAGCGAGACGATCGGGTAAGCGACCAGCTGGCCGGGCCCGTGGTAGGTGACCCGCCCGCCTCGGTCGGTGTCGTGGACTTCGATCCCCTGCATCTCGTACCACTGGCGCTGCATCGGCAGCTCCTCATCGGTGGAGCGGCGGCCGCGCGTGTAGACGGGCGGGTGATCCAGGAGCAGCAGCACGTCGGAGACCTCGCCCTCCTGGCGGGCGCATGCCAGCCAGCGCTGGGCGACCAGCGCCTCCTCGTAGGGGACTACCCCACAGCGGACCACCAGGATCTCTTTACTCACCCTTGAAATCCTCGCATGCGGCCGCCCTATCCTTGGCGGCCCCAGCCGATGGCCACGCTCCAGTCAAAGCTGCTCCCCCGACCCGACTGGCTTCCGGCCGTGGCGCTCAGCGCCGCTCTGGCCGCCGCGATGTTCGCCTGGAACCCGCAGGTCGGCGACCTCGCGGCCCAGGTGTTCCGCACCGAGCTGTTCCAGCGCGGCGGCCTGGCGATCTGGAATGGCAGCTGGTACGGCGGCCACTACACCCTCACCTACAGCGTCCTCTTCCCGCCCCTGGCCGCCCTGCTCGGGCCCCGCCTGGTCGGGACCGTCGCCGTGATCGCCTCCTCCTACTTCTTCGACCGCCTCGTCCGCGACCGCTGGGGAGAGGCCGCCCGCTGGGCAACCCTCTGGTTCGCCGCCGGCGTCGTGACGCTGCTAGCCGACGGCCAACTCACCTTCGCCCTAGGCGTCGCCTTCGGCCTAGCCGCCCTACGCGCCTTGCAGCAACAGCGCACTCCCTGGGCTCTGACGGCCTCCGCAGCCTGCGCCCTCTCCAGCCCGGTCGCGGCAGCCTTCCTGGCGGGCGTGATCTTGGCCGGCACCCTGCCGCGGGACCGCCGCACCCATCTAGCCGCGATTTGGGTCGCCTGCCTCGCCCTCGCCCTGACCCTGATTCCCAACCTGGCCTTCCCCGAATCCGGCCAGTTCCCCTTCGCCGTCTCCTCCTACGTGGCGATCCCGCTCTGGTGCGGCGGGGCACTGCTGCTGACTCGCGGCTTCGCGGCGGAGGAGCGCCAGCTGCGCCGCGTGCTGATCGCCTACGTGTTGGCAGCGACCGTGCTCGTGCTTGCGCCGAACCCGATGGGCGGCAACGCTGTCCGCCTCGGCGCCCTCTTCGGCGGGCCTGTCCTGGCCGCGGTCATGCTCGCCCACCGGCCGCGCCTCTCGCGCGCATCGGCGCTACTGCTCTCGCTGGCACTCGCGGGCGGCCTCTACTGGCAGGTGACCGCGAGTGTCAACCAGATCGCGCGCAGTGTCGGCGACCCTTCGACCACCTCGACCTACTTCACCCCGGTCGCCACCTGGCTGCGCAATCACGATGGCACCGCCGCCCGAATCGAGGTGCCGCCGACGGCGAATCACTGGGAGTCGGCCTATCTGGCGCCCGGCTTTGAACTGGCCCGCGGCTGGCTGCGCCAGCTCGACACGACCCGCGACGACGTCTTCTATGACGGTGAAGACGCGCTCACTGACCGCGCCTACCGCACCTGGCTGCACTCCAACGCGATCCGCTACGTGGCCCTGCCCGACGCGCCGCCCGACTACTCCTCGGTCGCCGAGCGCCGCCTGATTCTCAGTAACCCGCCCTACCTCGAGCCCCGCTGGAGCGACCCCCACTGGCGGGTGTACGAAGTGCGCGATCCGGCGCCGCTGGTGCAGCCGCTCGGCGGCGGAACAGCCCGCATCCGCTCCGTGGACCACAGCGGCTTCGCCCTCGACGTGACCCGCCCCGGCGAGTTCCTCGTCCGCGTCGCCTTCACGCCCTACTGGTCGATCGAACGCGGCACCGGCTGCCTGGTCCGCCACGGCGAGTGGACCCTGGCCCGCGCCAGCCACCCCGGCATCTTCCGAGTGGCGGCCGATTTCTCACTGGGCCGCGCGTGGAACGCTGTAACTGGCGCGAGAAAGACTTGCTGAAGCCATCCCGGTAGGGGTGGAACGTCTTGTACTTTTTCGGTGTCGGCTTCGGGCGATAGCCCATCCGCAATCCACCGAAAAAGTTAAGTGGAACCCCTACCGGGACGGCTTCAGAGAGCTAACGAGAGCGGCTCTTCGAGTAGCGCCCTGACCCGCGCCAGGAATTCGGCTGCCGGGGCGCCGTAGAGGATGCGGTGGTCGCAGGCGAGGTCGACCTGCATCAGGCGGGCGGTCGCGATCTCGCCGTCGCGGACGACCGGCCGCTCGACGATCGCGCCGACGGCGAGGATCGCCGCCTGCGGCGGGTTGATCACCGCGGAGAAGCCGTCGATCCCGTACATCCCCAGGTTGGAGACGGTGAAGGTCGCGCCGCTGAGCTCGGGCGGAGTGATCTGCCCCTCGCGCACTTTGCCTGCCAGCGCTCGCGACTCGGAGGCGATCTGCCGCAGCCCCTTGCGGTCGGCGTCGAAGAGGGTTGGGACGATCAGGGCGTCTTGGGCCGCCACCGCCACCCCGACGTTCACCCGCGAGTAGAGCTCGAAGCGCCCGTCCCGGTAGGCCCCGTTGGCCCGCGGGTGCTCACGCAGCGCCAGCGCACACGCCTTGACCACCATGTCGTTGAAGGACGGCACGATGTCGCCCGGGAGGGCGCGAGCCTTGACCATTTCCCGCCCCCCCACCGCCTCACTCATGTCCACCGTCGCCCGCAGATAAAAGTGCGGCGCAGTTGCCTTCGACTCAGACATGCGGCGAGAAATCAGCTGCTGCGTCTTCGACAGCTCTTCGTAAGACACCTGGCCCTTGGCCGTCTCGGCCGCGGGTCCCGCCCCGACGGAGGGGGTGTCCGGGCGGGTGCTGGGTACCTCGCCGGGCGGCGATGCGGCTCTCGCCGAGTCGGTGGGGCGAGGAACAGGACGCCGCGCCCGCCCGGACACCCCCTCCGCCACGTCACCCGCGGAAAACGCCCGCTCGACATCCGCTTTCACGATTCGGCCAGCCGGCCCGGATCCATGAAGCTGACTCAGATCGAGACCCTGCTCATCAGCGAGGCGACGTGCCAGCGGGGAAGCTTTGACCCGGTGCCCGTCGCCGCTGGCGCGGGCGGTTGCCTCAGTGGTTTGAGCTTCCACTGGCTCAGACGCTTCTCCCGTGGGTGGTGCGGGGGTGGGGGGGGTCGAGGACGGACCGTGGTCCGCCCGCAGCGCCCCCCCCACCCCCGCGACAGGACCCGCGGCTGAGGCGCCGGTCCCTTGCTCGTCTGCGGCCGAGGCGCTCGAACCCTCTCCCGAATCGCCAACCCGCGCGATCGGCGTCCCAATCGCAACGGTCTCACCCTCCGGAACCAGGATCTCCGTCAGCGTCCCAGCGACATCAGCTTCATAAGCCATATTCGCCTTGTCGGTCTCAATTTCCACAAGCTCATCGCCAACCGCAATCTCATCCCCGACAGCTTTGAGCCACTGCAGCACCGTCCCCTCCTCCATCGAGTCGGACAATCTCGGCATCACCACGTCAGCCATCGGCGGCCTCCCCGGCGGCGTTTGGAGTGGGGTTCGTGGGTGTCTCGGCGGGTGCCTCGCGAAGCGGCCCCGGGCAGGGGGGTTCCCGCCGCGAAGCGGCTCCAAATTCCACCGCCCAATGGGCGGTGGTGGGCACCTGGCGAGACACCCACGAACCCCCCATCACAGGCTCCCCTCCAACGCCGCCAATGCCGCCTGCACCACATGCTCCTCATGCGGAATAGCCGCCTGCTCAAGCCGTTTCGCATACGGCATCGGCACGTCGGCGCCAGTCACCCGCTGCACCGGCGCGTCGAGGTAGTCGAAGGCCTGCTCGGTGATCAGCGTGGCCAGGTTGGCGCCGACGCCGCCGTGGGGCCAGCCCTCCTCGACGATCACCGCCCGGTTCGTCTTGCGGACCGAGTCGAGGATCGTGTCGAGGTCGAGCGGGCGCAGCGTGCGCGGGTCGATCACCTCGGCCTCGACCCCGTGCTCGTTGGCGAGCGCCCGCGCCGCGCCTTCGGCCACGTGCGCCATCTTCAGCAGCCCGACGATCGTCACGTCGTCGCCCTCGCGGCGCACCGCCGCTTCGCCGAAGCGCAGCACCTCGTCCGCGCCGTCCTCGGCGACCTCGCCGCGCGTCCCGTAGAGGCTCTCGTGCTCGATGAAGACGACCGGGTTGTCGTTGCGGATCGCCGCCTTCAGCAGCGCCTTGCCGTCGGCCGGGGTCGAGGGGCAGGCGACGAGCAGGCCGGGCACCTGCAGGAAGAGCGCCTCGAGGCTGTGCGAGTGGGTGGGGCCGAGCTGATGGCCACCGCCGCCCGGCATGCGGATCACCAGCGGCACCCGCGCCTGGCCGTTGAACATGTAGGGGATCGCGGCGGCGTGGTTGACGATCTGGTCCAGCGCCAGCAGGGCGAAGTTGACCGTCATCAGCTCGACCACCGGCCGCAGCCCACCGAGCGCCGCGCCGACCCCGGCGCCGACGATCGTGTTCTCGGAGATCGGCGTGTCGCGCACCCGCCGCTCGCCGAACTCCTCGAGCAGCCCTTCGGTCACCTTGAACGCGCCTTCGAACACGCCGACGTCCTCGCCCATGACGAAGACCGCCTCGTCGGCGCGCATCTCCTCGGCCATCGCGTCGCGCAGGGCCTCGCGCATCCGCAGCGTCGCCATCAGTCCTCGCCCTCCTCGGCGACGCCGGCGCCCTCTTCGGCCACCTCGGGCTCGACCCCCTCCTGGGCGTCGCCGTCCTCTGCCGGATTGGGCCGTGGCCGGCCCTCCGGCTGGCCGGCGTAGGCGGCACCGGCCTCGGCCAGCTCGCGCGCCGCCGCCGGCATCTCCCCCTCGCGCTCGCCGCGGTGCGGCTCGGGGCTGCGCTCGTCGACCGCGTACCAGCCGCTCTGCTCGTCGACCACGTAGAGGTTTTCGTAGAGCGTGTCGAGCGCCGGTTCGGGCGAGGCGTCGGCTGCCTCGACGGCCGCCACCACCTGCTCCTCGGCCTTGTCGCGGACCTGTTGCAGCTCGCGCTCGCCGAGCACGCCGGCCTCGATGCAGCGCTGCGCGAAGGCCTCGATCGGGTCTTTGCGCTGCCACTCCTCGACCTCCTCGCGCTCGCGGTAGACCTCGGGGTCGGCGGCGGAGTGGCCGCGGTAGCGGTAGGTGAAGGCCTCGAGGATGGTCGGGCGGCGCTCCTCGCGCGCCTGGCGGATCCCCTCGGCGACGCCCTCGCGCACCGCGATCACGTCCATCCCGTCGATCCGCTCGCCGGGGATCCCGTAGCCCTCGGCCTTCTTGGAGAGGTCGGTCTGGGCGGAGTGACGCTCGACCGAGGTCCCCATCCCGTAGAGGTTGTTCTCGACCAGGAAGAAGACCGGCAGCTGCCAGAGCGCCGCCAGGTTCATCGTCTCGCCGAAGTTGCCGGTGTTGGAGGCGCCGTCGCCGAACATGCAGACGGTGACCGCGTCTTCGCCCTTGTACTCGGAGGAGAGCGCCAGGCCGGCCGCGATCGGCAGGTTGCCGCCGACGATCCCGTAGCCGCCCATGAAGCGCCGCTCGCGGTCGAAGATGTGCATCGAGCCGCCGCGGCCGCCGCTGGTCCCGCCGACCCGGCCGAACAGCTCCGACATCACCGGCTCGGGGTCAGTGCCGCGGGCGATCGCGTGGCCGTGGGTGCGGTAGGTGCCGATCAGGTAGTCCGCGTCGCGCATCACCGAGGTGGTGCCGACGATCGTCGCCTCCTCGCCGATCGCGAGGTGGAGGAAGCCGCCCGCTTTGGCCCGCTGGTACTGCCGCCCGGCCTCCTCCTCGAAGCGGCGGATCAACGCCATCCGCGCGAGCAGCTCGTAACAGGTGGAGGCGTCGGGGAGGTCGGCCACGCACTGACCTTAGCTCGCGGCCTCGACCGCCTCCTCCAGCCGGTCATCCCCCCAGAAGACCTCGTCGCCGACGAGTAGCGAGGGGACGCCGATCACCCCCCGCTCGGCGGCCTCGTCGGTCGCCTCGCGCAGCGCGCTCTTGACGCCTTCGGTGCCGGCGGCTTTGCTGACTGCGTTGGGGTGCAGCTCGCAGGCCGCGGCCGCGATCAGCACGTTGTCGTGCTCGCTCAGATCGCGGCCGGCGGCGAACTGCTGGCGGAAGGCGGCGAGGGCGAAGGAGACGGTGCGGCCGGTCTGCTTGGCGAACGTGGCGACGCGCATCGCGAACAGCATGTTGCCCGGCCAGGGGTCGGGCCAGACGAGCGGCGCCAGGCTGAGGTCCCGGGCGCGGCGCTCGACCTCGGCGATCCCGTCCTCGCGCCCGGGCCCGTCGCCCCACGATTCGCGCCCGAAGCGCTGGAACAACCCACCCAGCAGGACCGGCTGCCACTCCGGCTGCTCCAGCTCGGCATCAGTGAACACGCCGCTGATCCGTTCCGCGGTCAGGTACGCGTAGGGGGAGCCGAGATCAAAATAAAAAGTAGTTCGATTCATTCTTAGACTGTGAAAACCAAGTAGATCGGGGGATGCAGGGAGGCCGACGAGGGGAGCGCACAGTTGGTGCGTGACCCGAGGAGGCCGACTGAAGACCCCGAGATACGCAGGTTTGCAGCAGTCTAAGCGTGGGTTGCCCAGCCATCGACGGCCCGCGCCGCTTCGAAGATCGCCTCGGAGATCGTCGGGTGGGGATGGACGATCCGCGCCAGCTCCTGGTAGCCGCCCTCAAGCGAGATCGTCGCGACCAGCTCGGCGATCATGTCGCAGGCGCGGTTGCCGACGATGTGGGCGCCGAGGATCTCGCCGTACTTGGAGTCGATGACGAGCTTGACCATGCCGTCCTTGTCGTCATAGACGGTTGCGCCGCCGACCGCGCCGAGCTTCAGCTTGCCGACCTTGACGTCGTGCCCCGCCTCTTTCGCCGCCGCCTCGGTGAGGCCGACGCTGGCGACCTGCGGGTGGCAGAAGGTGGCGCCGGCGATGAGGTTCTGGTCGACGGGGTGGGTCGCAACGCCGGCCGCGTGCTCGGCCGCGACGACGCCCTCATCGGAAGCCTTGTGGGCGAGCGCCTTGGTGTGGACCAGGTCGCCGATCGCGTAGACCTTGGCGTTGGAGGTGCGGCCGAACTCGTCGACCTCGACCTTGCCCCGGTCGGTCAGCTTGACTCCTGCGGCCTCCAGCCCGAGCCCCTCGACGTCGGCGGAGCGGCCACCGGCGACGCAGAGGTAGTCGACCTCGGCGCTCTCGCCACCGTAGGTGAACTTGACCGAGTCGGCGCCGGCCTCGACGTTCTCGACTGGGGCGCCGGTGGAGATCGTGATGTTCTGCTTTTTGAAGGCCCGCTCGACGACCCGCGCCATGTCCTTGTCCTCGGCCGGGAGGATCTGGTCGAGCATCTCGATCAGCAGCACCTCGGTGCCGAAGCGGCCGTAGGCGGAGGCGATCTCACAGCCCGAGGCGCCGGCGCCGACGACGGCGATCTTGCGCGGCTGCTCGGGGAGCGACCAGGCGCCCCAGGTGTCGAGGACGCGGTCGCCGAACTCGACGCCGGGGATCGGCAGCGCGACCGAGCCGGTGGCGAGCACCACCGTGCCCGCCTCGTAGACGTCGTCGCCGACGGCGACGTTGCCCTCGGCGGTGAGCGAGCCGACGCCCTCGATCACGGTCACCTTGTTTTTGTCCCAGAGCATCTTCACTCCGCCCGAGAGCGAGTCGGAGACGGCGGCGCGGCGCTTGCCCAGCGCTTCCCAGTCGACCGAGACGTCCTTGGCGACGACGCCCAGCTCGGCGCTGCCCCGCGCCTGGTCGTAGATCTCGGCGCTGCGCAGGATCGTCTTGGCCGGGATGCAGGCGTAGTTGAGGCAGCGCCCGCCCGGTTTGTCGCGCTCGACAACCGCGGTCTTCTTGCCCAGCTGGGCGGCGCGGATAGCGGCTACATAGCCGCCAGGGCCCCCGCCGATGACGATTACGTCGTATGAATCGGCCACGAACTTCAGCCTATAGAACGCCCGCCGCCGTCTACTCCCTGG
Organism: uncultured Solirubrobacterales bacterium; assembly: GCA_963837695.1. Classification (GTDB taxonomy): domain Bacteria; phylum Actinomycetota; class Thermoleophilia; order Solirubrobacterales; family 70-9; genus VRUE01. The sequence continues at coordinate 886,648 of CAWINZ010000005.1, forward strand.
AAGGCATTTGTATGCGGGCCATCGCCTTGACCATGAAGTAGAAGAGGCTGCCGGCGACGAGGAGCAGGCCGAAGGTAGCGGCGAACTGGGCGACGGTCGATACCTGTACGGCGAGGCCGAAGACGGCGCTGAAGATGAGGAAGACGAGCAGCAGTTGGAAGCCGAGCACGGCCCAGTAGCGGGCTCGCCACATGCCCCAGGCCATGATCCCCATCAGCAGGGCCGGGGCGAGCACCTGGACGAAGTGGGGTTTGCTGCCTTCGACCTTCACGCCGGCCACGTAGCCGGCGACGATCGAGGCGGCGACCAGCGCGGCGATCACGGCGCCGATCGTCACGGCCAGCGGTCGCTCGCCCTCGGCCAGCGGCGGCAGGTTCTCGCGGATCTCCTGGTTGCGCTCCTCGGCACGGGCGTAGCCCTTCTCCATCCGCTCGCGCGGGGTGGGGGCATCGGCGCCGCGCTGCTTGCGCTTGCGGGGAGCGGGGGAGTCCGGCGAGTCAGGCACCGGGGGCCGCCTCGCCGACCGCGGCTAGGGCGCCGCGCAACGCTTCGGCAACCGCCGCGGGATCCTCCGCGTCGCGGATCACCCGCACGACGCCGAGCCGGTGCGCGCCGGCGGAAACGACCTCGGCGGCGTTCGCGGTGTCGATGCCGCCGATCGCGAAGAAGGGGTGGGGGGCGCCGGCGGCGGCGTGCTCGACCAGGCCGAGCCCGACCCCGGGCCGTCCCGCTTTGGTCGGCGTCTCCCAGATGGGACCGACGCTCACGTAGTCGACGGCGGATGACGCGCCTGCCCGGCGCATATCTGCGTCCTCAGTCGCTCGCGTGCGGAGCACGCCACGCTCCCTGCGTCCTTGATCTGCTTGGGCAGGCACGCCACCGCTAGCCGCCAGTTGCTCTTTGGAATGAGTCGAAAGGCCGATGATCATCTCCGGTCCCAGAATCTCTCGCGCCTCCTCTACGGGCATATCGTCTTGTCCCAGGTGAACCCCGTCGGCGTCGCAGGCCCGGGCCAGGTAAGGATCGTCGTTGACGATGAAGAGGGCGCTGTAGGTGTCGCAGAGGCGGCGGAAGGTCTGCGCCGAGCGCTCGATCTCGTCGCGGCCCAGCTCCTTCTCGCGTAACTGGACGATGTCGACGCCACCGCTCAGCGCGGCGTGGAGCAGCGCCTCGAGGTCACGGCCGCCGGGCATCGCCTCGCAGACGAAGTAGAGGCGCGCGGTGCGCAGCCGCTCGCGTCGCAGCGGGCCGTGTGCCTCGGGCATCGCCAAGCTCATACGCCGATTATGGCTTGCCTTGTGCGTCGGAGGGGTAGCATCGGAGGAGTAACGGGAGCCGTTGGCGCCTTTCGGGCGCCGAGGCTGAGAGGGCGGCATCGAGGCCGCCGACCGTCTGGACCTGATCCGGGTAATGCCGGCGGAGGCAAAGTTGAGCGAGCAGCGAGGTTATGACGCGGTAATTGTCGGAGGCGGTGTGATCGGCCTCTCTTGCGCCTGGCGCGTGGCGCAGCGCGGAGCGCGAGTCGTGCTCATCGATCGCGCGGATCCTCCCGCCGGGGCGACGCGCGTAGCCGCCGGAATGCTGGCCCCGGTCGGCGAGCTTGCCTTCGGCGAGCCGGAGCTGCTCAAGATGACCCTCGCTGCGGCGGAGCTGTACCCGGACTTCGTCGCCGAGCTGGAGGCGGCGAGCGGGGTCGCCACCGGCTACCGCCGCGACGGCGCCCTGCACGTCGCACTCGACCGCGACGAGGCGGCGGAGCTGCGCCGCGTCCACGAGCTGCAGCGCTCGCTCGGCCTCGGCGCCGAGTGGCTGCCGCCGCGCCGCTGCCGCGAGCTGGAGCCCGGCCTGACCCCGTCCTTCAACGGCGGCGTGCACGTGCCCGACGAGGCCTCGGTCGATCCGCTGGCGCTCTCCGAAGCTCTGCTGGCGTGTCTGGAAAAAGAAGACGTCGTGTTGTTGCCGGAAACCGAGGTCGAAGCTGCGCTGCTTGACGGCGAGCGGATCGCCGGCGTGCGCACCGCGGGCGGCAGGGAGCTGCGCGCGGCCGCCGTCATCCTCGCCACCGGCGCCTGGTCCGCCCAAGCGCAGTGGCTGCCCGATTCCGCCCGCCCGCCGGTGCGCCCGGTCAAGGGCCAGATCCTCGAGCTGCGCTCCCGCGACGGGGTGGCGCCCTGCCGGCGGATCGTCTCCTCCGAGCGCGTCTACCTCGTCCCCCGCCCAGACGGTCGCCTGATCGTCGGGGCGACCGTCGAGGAGCAGGGATTCGACACCGCGGTGACGGCGGGCGGCGTCCACGAGCTGTTGCGCGAGGCCTACCGCCTGTTGCCCGAGGTCGCCGAGATGGAGCTGGTCGAGGCGACCGCAGGGCTGCGGCCGGGGACGCCCGACAACCTGCCGCTGATCGGCGCGAGCGGCGTCGACGGACTGCTCTGGGCGACCGGGCACTACCGCAACGGGATCCTGCTGGCGCCGCTGACCGCGAACATCCTGGTCGAGGAGCTGGAGGGGGCGCCGGTATGAGGATCGAGCTCAACGGCGAGCCGCGCGAGCTGCCGGCGGGCGCGACGCTCGCCGACGCGGTGCGCGGGAGCGGCGCCGAGCGCGAGGGTCGCGGCGTCGCCGTGGCGCTCGACGGCGAGGTCGTGCCGCGCGCCGATTGGGACTCGACGGCGCTCGCCGAGGGCCATAGCGTCGAGGTGCTCGCCGCGATCCAAGGCGGCGCCGAGACCTGGGAGCTGGGCGGCCGGCGGTGGTCCTCGCGGCTGATCGCCGGCACGGGCGGCTTCCGCTCGCTGGAGCAGATGGAGGAGGCGCTGGTCGCCTCCGGCGCGGAGATCGTCACCGTCGCGCTGCGCCGCATCGACCCGGCGGCGAAAGGCTCGGTGCTCGACGTGCTCGACCGCCTCGGCCTCTTCGCCCTGCCCAACACCGCCGGCTGCTTCACCGCCCGCGACGCGATCCGCACCGCCCGCCTCGCCCGTGAGGCCTTCCAGACCGAGTGGATCAAGCTCGAGGTGATCGGCGACGACCGCACCCTCTACCCGGACGCGGTCGAGCTGCTCGATGCCGCCGAGACCCTGGTCGGCGAGGGCTTCACCGTCCTCCCCTACACCAACGACGACCCGATCCTCGCCCGCCGCCTCGAGGAGGCGGGTTGCGCCGCGGTGATGCCGCTCGGCTCACCGATCGGCTCCGGCGCCGGCATCCGCAACCCGTACAACATCGCGATCGTCGCCGAACGGGCGGCGGTCCCGGTCGTCCTCGACGCCGGCATCGGCACCGCCTCCGATGCGGCGCTGGCGATGGAGCTCGGCTGCGACGCCGTGATGGCGGCCAGCTCGATCTTCGGCGCCGAGGATCCGACCGCGATGGCACGCGCCCTGCGCGGCGCCGTCGAGGCCGGCCACGGCGCCCGCCAGGCAGGCCGCATCCCCCGCCGCACCCACGCCGAGGCCTCGACCCCCGAGGAGGGGCTGCCCGAGCTTTCCTGATCGGATTACCATGGGCCGCACGCCCCTGTAGCTCAGTTGGTTAGAGCGGCGGCCTTTTAAGCCGCGCGGCGCGGGTTCGAATCCCGCCGGGGGCACTACGCGAGTGGTTGGCGACAAGGAGATCCTCGGCGGTCCGGGTTCGAACGGCGCGCGGCGCGACCGCGATCTGCTGCGCCAGCCCTGCGACGTCGAGGAGCAGGACGATCTGCGCCTGGAGCGGATCCATGACGAGGTCGAGCGGGGATTCGACGCGCTCCGCGACGTCGAGGAGGGCGTCTCGATCTTCGGCTCGGCCAGGGTTCGCGAGGACCATCGCTGGTACGGGCTCTGCCGCCAGACCGCGGCCTGCCTCGCAGCCGAGGACTTCACGGTGATCACCGGCGGTGGGCGCGGCCTGATGGAGGCGGCCAACCGCGGCGCGGCCGAGGCCGGCGGCCTCTCGGTCGGTCTCAATATCGAGCTGCCGCACGAGCAGCAGGTCAATCCGTACGTCAACCGGGCGCTCAACTTCCACTACTTCTTCGCCCGCAAGCTGATGTTCGTCCGCTACGCCCGCGCCTTTATCATCTTCCCCGGTGGCTTCGGCACGATGGACGAGCTGTTCGAGAGCATCACCCTGATCCAGACCAACCGGATCGAGCACTTCCCGACGATCCTCGTCGACAGCGACCACTGGGCACCGCTCCTGCGCTGGATCGACGAGGACCTCGACGACAACGGCCTGATCGACCGCGTCGACATGCGCCGCCTCGTCACCGCCGACACCACCGAGGAGATCTGCAACCACGTCCGCCGGGCCAGCGCCGCTCAGAAGCAGGTCTCAAAGACACCATGATGCTGGCGGACGTGAGTCTCGGCGGCGAGTCAAGCGCGAGCAGTAAGGCGAAAAAAAGGCGGCCCGCCGAAGCGGACCGCCTGAAACCGAGGTTGCCGCCGAACTTCAACGACCCTGTCTTCACGTGTGCCCATCATAACGCCCCGAGCGGGAGTCGAACCCGCCAACCTCGTTTCGTGAAGACAAGGCCCGCGTCCGGCGGCCGGGGCGTTGCCGCGGCCGTGACAGGCCGGACGCTACTTAGACAACTGTCACGTGTGGTGCGCTAAACCAGAAAGTTCTGTGACAGGAATTAATGGCGGAAGTGCCGGTGCTTGGTGAAGACCATCGGGATGCCGGCCGCGTCGCAGGCCTCGATCACGTCGCCGTCGCGTTTGGAGCCGCCGGGCTGGATCACGCAGTTGGCGCCGGCCTGGATCGCCAGCTCGGGCCCGTCGGCGAAGGGGAAGAAGGCGTCGGAGGCGACGGCTGAGCCGGCCAGCAGGGTGTCGGCATCCTTGCCGCGGGCGTCGCGGCACTTCTCGACCGCGAGGCGGACCGAGTCGACGCGGCTCATCTGGCCGGCGCCGATGCCGAGCGTGGCGCCGCCCTTGGCGATCACGATCGCGTTCGAGCGGACGTGGCGGACGACGGTCCAGGCGAAGAGCAGGTCGCTCCACTGCTCCTCGCTCGGCTCGCTCTTGGTCACCGTCTCCATGATCTGGCGCGGCTCGGGGTCGCCGTCGCGGTCCTGGATCAGCAGGCCGCCGCGGACCCGCTTGACGTCGCGTTCGGCGGGGTCCTGCTCGCGGCGCTCCTCGTCGCAGAGGATGCGGATCGCCTCCTTCTGCTGCAGGACCTCGAGCGCGCCGTCCTCGAAGCCGGGCGCCAGCAGCACCTCGACGAAGTTCTCGTGCAGCGCCTCGGCCAGGGCAACGCTGACCGGCCGGTTGACCGCGATCACGCTGCCGTAGGCGGAGACCGGGTCGCAGGCCAACGCCTTGCGGTAGGCGTCGAGCGCGTCCTCGCCGATCGCCACCCCGCACGGGTTGTTGTGCTTGACGATCGTGCAGGCGGGCGGCTCGAAGTCTTCGTTCAGGCGCCGCGCCGAGTCGAGGTCGAGAACGTTGTTGAAGGAGAGCGCCTTGCCGTGCAGCTTCGCCACGCCGGAGAGGATGTGGCTGCGCACACCGACCTCCGAGTAGAGCGCTGCCCGCTGGTGCGGGTTCTCCCCATAGGCGAGGTCGAGCTCCTTCTCGTAGGAGACCGTCAGGTGTTCGGGGAAGTCCTCATAAGAGGCCGAGAACCAACGGCTGATCGCGGCGTCGTAGCGGGCGATGTGGGTGAAGGCCTCGTTGGCGAGCCAGTGGCTGGTTGAGGCCGAGACCTCGCCGCCGCTCTCCTCCATCTCGGCGCAGACCGCGTCGTAGGACTCCGGCTTGACGATCACGGCGACGCCCTCGTGGTTCTTGGCGGCGGCGCGGATCATCGTCGGCCCGCCGATGTCGATGTTCTCGACCGCGACCTGCGGGTCGACCTCGTGCGCCGCGACGGTCTCCTCGAAGGGGTAGAGGTTGACGCAGACAAGGTCGATCGGCTCGATCCCCTCGCGCTCCAGCGTCGCCATGTGCTCCGGGTCGGCGCGCCGCGCCAGCAGCGCCGCGTGCAGCCGCGGGTGCAGCGTCTTCACCCGGCCACCGAGGATCTCCTCCTGGCCGGTGAACTCGGAGACGTCGGTGACCTCCAGCCCGGCCTCGCGCAGCGAGCTTGCGGTGCCGCCGGTGGAGAGGATCTCGACGCCCTGCGCCGCCAGCGTCTTCGCGAAGTCGGCGATCCCGGTCTTGTCGGAGACCGAGATCAGCGCCCGGCGCACCCGGATCGCGCCGTTGGGGGCGGTCTCGGATCGGGTGTCGGCGGAAGCCTCAGTCATCGAGTACGACGACCCGCGGGTCGCTCGCGTCGATCCTAACCGCGCCTCGGGCGATCATGCGGATCGCCTCCGGGTAGAGCTCGTGCTCGACCGCGTGGATCGCCTCCTCCAGCCGACCCCGGTCGCGGCCGGGCGGCACCGCCACCTCGCGCTGCACGATCGCCGGCCCCGTGTCGACCCCCTCGTCGACGAAGTGGACGGTGACCCCGGTGACCTCGACGCCCGCCGCGAGTGCCTGGCCGATCGCGTCGAGACCGGGGAAGGCGGGCAGCAATGCCGGGTGGATGTTGACGACGCGGCCGCGAAAGCGGGCGACGAAGGCGGGGGAGAGCAGCTGCATGTAGCCGGCGAGGACGACGAGGTCGGCGCCGCGCGCCTCGATCCACCCGGCCATCGCGACGTCGCGCGCCTCCCGCCCGGCGTACTCGTCGCGGGGAAAGACCGCCGTCTCGACCCCCGCCGCAAGCGCTCGCTCCAGCGCCCGGGCGGCGGGCTTGTCGGACGCCACCCCAACAACCTCTATTCCACTCTGCCCGTGCAGCGTGTCGAGGATCGCCTGCAGGTTGGTGCCCGACCCCGAAGCAAGGACAACCAGCTTGAACGCATCTGTCACGGCGGGATTATCCGTCTAGGCCTTGGATCCATGAAGGCCTATCCCGGTAGGGGTGGAACGTCTTGTACTTTTTCGGTGTCGGCCTCGGGCGACAGCCCACCTGCAATCCATCGGAAAAGTTAAGTGGAACCCCTGCCGGGATAGGCCTTCATCCCCCTGCCGGGACGACAGCAACATCCTCGAGGGCGAATTTCCCGTTTGCATCTTCTGGATCGCCCAACGGGTATCGCCCGCTGAAGCAGGCGTCGCAATGATCCTCGGGCGGGGTCCCGATCGCCTCGTAGACGCCCGCCATCGAGAGGTAGGCGAGCGAGTCGGCGCCGAGCTCGTCGGCGATCTCCTCGATCGTCCGTTCGTGGGCGATCATCTCCTCGCGGGTCGACATGTCGACGCCGTAGTGGCATGGGTGGCGGATCGGCGGCGCCGAGATCCGCAGGTGCACCTCGCTCGCCCCGGCGTCGCGCAGCATGCCGACGATCTGCCGCGTCGTGTTGCCGCGCACGATCGAGTCGTCGACGACGACGATCCTCTGCCCGGCGACGATCTCGGGCAGCGGGTTGAACTTGAGCCGCAGGCCGCGCTTGCGCAGCTCCTGCCCGGGCTGGATGAAGGTGCGGGCGACGTAGCGGTTCTTGATCAGGCCGTCGTCGCGGGGCAGCCCGGAGGCGCGCGCGAACCCGGCGGCGGCGGGGTTGCCGGAGTCGGGCACCGAGATCACCAGGTCGGCCTCAGCCGGAGCCTCGCGGCAGAGGATCTCGCCCATCCGGCCGCGCACCTGCTGCAGCACTTTGCCCTCGAGGCGGCTGTCGGGCCGGGAGAAGTAGATGTGCTCGAAGACGCAGTGCGCCGGGCGCCCCGCCTTGACGACCTGGCGCGTCTCGAGCCCGCGCTCGGTCAGCGAGACCATCTCGCCGGGATGCACTTCGCGCATCAGCTCGGCGCCGACGATGTCGAAGGCGCAGCTCTCCGAGGCGACGACGAAGCGCTCGCCGAGCCGGCCCAGCGAGAGCGGCCGCACCCCGTGCGGGTCGCGGAAGGCGACGATCGCCCGCTTGGTCATCACCACGGTCGAGTAGGCGCCCTGCAGGCGCGGCATCACGTCGGCGACGGCGTCCTCGACGAACTTGCCGTCGTTGGAGGAGATCAGCGCCGCGATGATCTCCGAGTCCGAGGTGCCGCGGAAGGAGATCCCGGCCTCCTTCAGCTCGCCCCAGAGCTCGACCGCGTTGGTCAGGTTGCCGTTGTGGGCGAGGGCCAGCTCGCGGCCGTCGTCGCGCCAGACCGGCTGCGCGTTCTCCCAGGAGCCGCCGCCGGTGGTCGAGTAGCGCACGTGGCCGATCGCCATGTCGCCCTCGAGCGCCTTCAGCTTCTCCTCGTCGAAGACCTGGGAGACGAGCCCGGAGTCGCGCATAGTGGTGATGTGGCCGCCCTCGCAGGTGGCGATCCCGGCCGACTCCTGGCCACGGTGCTGCAATGAGTAGAGGCCGAAGTAGGCGAGGCGGGCGACGTCGTGCCCGGGCGCGTATATGCCGAAGACGCCGCATTCCTCGCGCGGCGAATCGCGATCTATCTGCTGCCCCTGGGGCGGAGTCAAGCGCGTATTCCTCGGTTAGGGAAAGGACGTGACGCGCAGGCAGACTGCCTACTCCGGCAGGGTAGCAGCGAGCAACGACCCCAGAGCCTGGTGCAGGCCGGCGAGGGCCGATTCGAGTGGCGCGTCGTCAGCTGCGGCGCGGGCGCGGATCAGGGCGCCCTCGATCGTCGAGACGACCAGGCCGGCGAACGTCGCGGCGTCCTTCTCGCTGACGCCTTCCTCCTGCAGTGCCGCTGCGATCGGCGCTTCCCAGCTCTGGAATGCCGCGGTCGCGGTCGCGGCAAGCGCCGGGTCTTCGGGCCGGGCCAGGGCTGCGGCAGCGACCGGGCAGCCGAGCCGCTCCGGCTTGTCCTTGACCCGGCGGCGGAACATCTCGCCGAACATCGTCAGCGTCTCGCCGAGGCCGCGCTCGCGCAGCGAGCGCTCGATCCCCGCGCGTATCTCGCTGCCCTCCAGCGCGGCGGCCTCGATCGCGAGTTGGCGCTTGCCGCCCGGAAAGTGGTGGTAGATCGATCCCCGCGGGGCCTTGCCTCGCTCGGCCACGTCGCGCAGCTCCATGCCCGCATAGCCCTTCTCGGCGAGCAGCCTGCGAGCACCGTTCAGCAGCCGCTCGCGCCCGTCCCGGGCCTTCGGTTCGGCCGCCCTCGCATCCGCCAGTCGCGTTATGCCCACGGTCATAGTATAGTCCTTGCGCGGATGTATGACCGTGGTCATAAAGCGGCCGTGCTGATCGCCTGCGCGGGGGCCTTCGTCGCCTTCCTCGACACGACGATCGTCAACATCGCCTTCCCCGACATCTCGGCCTCCTTCGCCGGCTCGGGTCGCGACGCCCTCTCCTGGGTGCTCGACGGCTACTTCGTCGTGATCGCGGCGCTGCTGGTGCCCGCCGGTGGCCTCGCCGATCGCTTCGGCCACAAACGCATCTTCCTGCTCGGCGTGGCCGGCTTCACCGGCGCCAGCCTGCTCTGCGCCGCCGCACCGAGCCTGCCGCTGCTGATCTCCTTCCGCGTCCTCCAGGGGGTCGGCGCGGCGATGATCGCCCCCTCCTCGCTGGCGATCGTCCTCGACAGCTTCCCGGTCGAGCGGCGGGCCGCCGGCGTCGGTCTGTGGGGCGCGGCCGCGGCCGCCGCCGCGGCGACCGGGCCGACCCTCGGCGGCGCGCTGGTCGAGGCCGCCGACTGGCGCCTCGTCTTCCTCGTCAACCTGCCGCTGGGGGCGGCGATCCTGCTCGCCGGCCGCAAGCGGCTGCCGAGGCCGAAGATCCTCGACAGCCGCCTGCCCGACCTGCCCGGCGCGGCGATGCTCGCCCTCGGCCTGGCGGCGATCACCCTCGGCATCGTCGAGGGCAACGACTGGGGCTGGACCTCGCCCGCCACCCTGGGCGCCTTCGCGGCCGCCGCGCTGCTGCTCGCCGGCGTCGTCGCGCGCAGCCTCCGCCACCCGCGCCCGATCGTCGAGCCGGCGCTCTTCGCGCACCGCTCCTTCCGCATCGGCAACCTCGGCACGCTGCTTTTCGCCGCGGCCTTCTTCTCGCTGATCCTCGGCAACGTCCTCTTCCTCACCGGTGTCTGGGGCTACACGATCCTCCAGGCCGGTGCGGCAACTCTGCCGGGCCCGACCGCCAGCACGATCTTCGCCGGCCCGGCCGGCAAGCTCGCCGACCGCTTCGGCCACCGCGCCGTGATCGTCCCCGGCACGGTCGTCTTCGCCGCCGGGGTGATGGTGCTGCGCTCGGCCGGCGCCGAACCCGACTGGCTCGGGCTCTGGCTGCCGGGCTCGCTTCTGACCGGCATCGGCATCGGCCTCGCCTTCCCGACCCTCGGCTCGGCCGCCGTCCGCGACGTGCCGATCGACCGCTTCGCCACCGCGAGCGCGGTCAACGCCGCCTTCCGCCAGGTCGGCGCGGTGCTCGGCACCGCGATCCTCGTCGCCATAGTCGGCGAACCCGCGACCCTCGCCGCAGCCCTCTCCGTCTCCGACGGCGCCTACCTCTTCGCCGCAATCGCCGCGCTCACGGCCGGCGCCGTGACCCTCGCACTTCGGCCGGTTCGCACCACTGCTTTGGCGACTGACTGGCCTCTTGCTATCAGGGACCCAGCGCGCCGATCGGGATGACCCTGATCCCGTCGTCTCTTCGGTAGCCGTAGTTGCCACCCGTGATCACACCGAGGGTCCCAGGCTCCCCGGCGATCTCGGTGTCCACATTTCGCGCGAAGCGCAGGAGGCTTGCTGCCGCTTCATCGACCCTGCTCGGGTTCAGCTTGACCTCAAATGCCGCCCAGCGCCGGTCGAGCCCCTCCACGATGGCGTCCACCTCCAAGCCTCTACTGTCCCGGTACTGGCTTACCTCGGCCTTGCCCGCTTGAGCATAGATCCGAAGGTCGCGGACGACGAGAGACTCGAATAGGCAGCCGAACAGGCTGACGTCTCGAAGTAGGTGTTCGGGCGTTGCGCGAAGAGCCCCGACAGCGAGTGATGGGTCGACGAAATGGCGCTTCGGGGCATGGCGGAGCTGACGTCTCGAACGCAGGTGAGAACGCCAAGCCGGTTGGTTCTCAACGACCATCAGTCGCTCCAGAACGTCGAGATACTCCCGAACCGTACTGTGGTCCAGGGGACCGTCTGCCCCGCCGGCATCGGTGGCGAGAGTGTTCGCCGAGACGTGCGTCGCGACGTTACGGGCAAGGCTGACGAGCAGGTTCGCGACTTTGGTGGGATCGCGACGTCTCTCATCGATGCGGCTGATGTCGGCGCGAGCAACCTCATCGATGTACCCACGAACATTTCCGAGCGCCTCGTCGAGGTTGGCCTCCCGCCAGCCTGGCCAACCGCCCACGGCGATCTCTTTGGCTATCTGCTGGATGGAGAGGTCAGTCTTGACACCCCGCATTGGCTCGCCTGACATGAGCTTGTTGAGGGATGCATCTCCATTGCTACATCCGAGCTCAAACAGGCTCATTGGCCGCATTCGAAGTCTCGCGATCCGCCCCGCTCCCGTGTGCCTCGTTATTTCATCTACGGGAACCGCGGATCCGGTGAGAATGAACTGTCCAGGCCTTCTGCGGTCGTCGACCGCTCGCCGCACGTGATTCCAGATGGCCGGGGCGAGCTGCCACTCATCGATTAGTCGAGGGGTGTCTCCGTCGAGAACCAGCCGGGGGTTCAACGTGACCGCCTCCAGCATGTCCTCGTCGGTATCGAGGAGCGCCTCACTGGTTGCGACGTTTCTTGCCGTCGCCGTCTTGCCGCAAGCCCTGGAGCCTTCGATCACGACAGCTCCTATCCCCCCGAGTCGGGCCTTTAGTTCATCGTCAACGATTCGCGGTCGGTAGTCCATTGGCTAAACCCGTGAAATATATGGTTCTTAACCAGAAGAATATCACGAATGAACCCAGCAAAATATCTAATTTTCAACCCCGAAAATATCCAACCCCCCCCGGTTCAGAGTGGGCTCAGCCGGCTGGCTCAACCTGATCTGACAGGGAATGCCAGGCGCGCTCGGCCTCGGCGAGCGCTAGGGTGAGGCTGCGGTCGCCGGCGGCGACCTCGACTGAATCTCCACCGACTTTGCCGAGCATGAGCACCGCGACCCCCTCGGCCGCCAGAGCCTCGAGCTTCTCGCGCTCGCCGCTGATCAGGAACCCCCCCGACCCCTCGCCGAAGAGCGCCTCCTCGGGTGAGCAGCCGCGCTCGCGCAGCGGCTGCAGATCCACCTGGCAGCCGAGGCCGGAGCCGATTGCGCACTCGGCCAGGGCGCAGGCGAGGCCGCCGTCGCCGGCATCGTGCGCCGAGGAGAGCTTGCCGGCGTGGACCGCAGTCGCGGACCGCCTCGCAGGCCGCGGCGACTGCGGCGACGTCGGGCTGGGGGAGGCCGGCGTCGAGCTCGCCGCGCTGCTTGGCCAGCTCCGAGCCGGCGAGGGAGGGTTCGAACGGCCCGAGCAGGGCGATCGCGTCGCCCTCGCGGGCGAAGGCGCTCGGCGCGGCCGTCGCCGGGTCGGGCAGTTCGCCGACCATGCCGACCACCGGCGTCGGGTAGATCGGGCCTTCCGGGCCCTCGTTATAGAGGGAGACGTTGCCGCCGACGACCGGCACGCCGAGCGCCTCGCAGGTCTCGGCGAGGGCTTGGACCGCCCGATCGAGCTGCCAGGCGGGGACCGGTTTCTCCGGGTTGCCGAAGTTGAGGCAGTTGGTCAGGCCGAGCGGCTCGGCGCCGACGCAGGCGAGGTTCTGGGCGCACTCGAGCACCGCCTCGACCGTGCCGGCGTGAGGGTCGCAGGCGACCCTCCGGCCGTTGCCGTCGATCGAGATCGCGATCGCGCGGTCGGCCTCGGGAATCGCCAGGACCGCCGCGTCGGCGCTCTCCGGACGCCGCGCCGTGCGCGAGCCGACGACCGAGTCGTACTGCTCGAAGGCCCAGCGCTTCGAGGCGACGCTGGGCGAGGCGAGCAGGGCGAGCAGCGTCTCCTCCGCTGAAGCGCCCGGATCGAGCGCCGCCCGGTTGCCGTAGATCCAGCCCTCGGGCTCGGCCGGGCTGAGGTCGTAGAGCGGGCAGCCGTCGACCAACGCCTCGACCGGCATCTCGCCGACGACCTCGCCGTCGCGCAGCACCCGGACCAGGCCGTTGTCGGTGATCGCGCCGATCTCCGCCGCGCCGGTCTGCCATTTCTCGCAGACCGCGATCACCTCGGCGACCCGCGCCGGCTCGACCACCGCGAGCATCCGCTCCTGCGACTCGGAGACCATGATCTCGAAGGGCTCCATGTCGGCCTCGCGCAGCGGCACCCGCGCCACGTCGAGGTCGATCCCCACCCCGCCCGCCGAGGCCATCTCACTCGCCGAGGAGGTGAGGCCAGCGGCCCCGAGGTCCTGTAGTGAGACCAGCAGCCCCCTACCGAGCAGCTCCAGGCAGCACTCCAGCACCTTGGACTCCTCGAACGGGTCGCCGATCTGCACCGTCGGCCGCTTCGCCTCATCGCCCTCGCCGAGCTCGGCCGAGGCGAGCACCGAGGCGCCGCCGATCCCGTCGCGTCCGGTCGAGGCGCCCATCAGGACGACCGCATTGCCGATCCCGGCCGCGGCGGCGCGCACCATCTCGTCCTGCTTGGCGATCCCGACGCACATCGCGTTGACCAGGCAGTTGTGCTCGTACGGTGCCTCGAAGTAGATCTCCCCGCCGACGTTGGGTACGCCGATCGAGTTGCCGTAGTGGCCAATCCCCCGCACCGCGCCGTCGAGCAGGTGGCGCGAGCGGACCGAGTCGAGCTCGCCGAAGCGGAGCGAGTCGAGGATCGCGATCGGCCGCGCCCCAAGCGCGAAGACGTCGCGCAAGATCCCGCCGACCCCCGTCGCTGCCCCCTGGAAGGGCTCGACCGCGCTGGGGTGGTTGTGGGACTCGACCTTGAAGGCGATCGCGTAGCCCTCGCCGATGTCGACGGCGCCGGCATTCTCGCCGGGCCCCATCACGACCCGGTCGCCCTCGGTCGGCAGCCGTCGCAACAGCTTGCGCGAGTGCTTGTAGGCGCAGTGCTCGGACCAGAGCAGGCTGAACATCGCCAGCTCGACCCCGTTCGGCTCGCGGCCGAGCTTCTCGACGATCAGCTCGAACTCGGAGTCGGTCAGCCCGAGCGCGCGGTGCGGAGAGCTGTCGGTTGTCGCCGCGCTCACACCCGCGCTCCGGCAACGGCGTCGAAGACCTGCAGCCCATCGGTCGATCCGGTCATCGCATCGACCGCGTGCTCGGGATGTGGCATCAGGCCAAGCACGTTGCCGGCCGCGTTGCGCACCCCGGCGATATCCCGCGCCGAGCCGTTCGGGTTCTGCCCGGGCGCGTAGCGAAACGCCACCTGCCCGTTCGCCTCCAGCGAATCAAGCATCTCCTCAGGCGCCCAATACCGCCCTTCCCCGTGCTTGGCGGGAATCGACAGCCCCTCCCCCCGCCGATGGGCCGAAAACCGGTGTATATCACCGGTTTTCGGCCCATCGGCCACGAGGTCGACCTGGCGACAGACGAAGCGCATGCTCTCGTTGAGCAGCAGGGCGCCCGGCAGTAGGCCGGTCTCGCAGAGGACCTGGAAGCCGTTGCAGATCCCCAGCACCGGGCCGCCGCCCCCGGCGAACTCCGCGACCGCCTCCATCGCCGGCGAGAAACGGGCGATCGCCCCTGCCCGCAGGTAGTCGCCGTAGGAGAAGCCGCCGGGGACGACGACGGCGTCGACGCCGTCCAGGTCGCGCTCTTCGTGCCAGATCAGCCGCGCATCGCCCCCGGCCAGCTCGCAGGCGTGCAGGGCGTCCCGCTCGTCGCAGGAACCAGGAAATTGGAGAACACCCCACATCACTGAACGGCGCCTCCTCCGCTTCGCGTCCGGGGGCGCCTGACGTCTTCGGAATTCGCTGACGTCAAAGGCTCTCGATCTCGAAGTCCTCGATCAGGGGGTTGGCGAGCAGCTTCTCGCAGAGCTCGGTGAGGCGCGCCGGGTCCTCCGCCTCCAGCTCGACCATCCGCCCGACCCGCACGTGCTCGATGCCCTCGAAGCCGAGCGCCGGCAGCGCCCGCTCGACTGCCTTGCCCTGCGGGTCGAGGATCCCCTCCTTCGGCCGGATCAGGACCCGAGCTTTCGGCATCTAGAAGGAGCGCTCCGTGATCCGCTCGTAGGCCTCGACGTACTTGGCCCGCGTCTGCTCGATCACGTCGGCCGGCAGCTCGGGCGCCGGCGGCTTGTGATCCCAGCCGGCGGCGTCGGCCCAGTCACGCACGAACTGCTTGTCGAAGGACGGCTGCGTCTTGCCCGGCTCGTAGCGGTCGGCTGGCCAGAAGCGCGAGGAGTCGGGGGTGAGGACCTCGTCGCCGAGGACGATCTCGGCGCCGGCGTGGCGGCCGAACTCGAACTTGGTGTCGGCGAGGATGATCCCGCGCTCGGCGGCGTGTTCGGCGCCGCGCTGGTAGACCTCGATTGAGATCCGCCGCAGCTCTTCCATCAGCGCCCGGTCGCCGACGATCTCGGCCGCCCGCTCGAAGTCGACGTTCTCGTCGTGGTCGCCGATCTCGGCCTTGGTCGCCGGCGTGAAGATCGGCTCCGGCAGCTTGTCGGACTCGAGCAGGTTCGGCGGCAGCTCGATCCCGCAGACCGCGCCACCCGCCTTGTATTCCTTCCAGCCCGAGCCGGAGAGGTAACCGCGTACGACGCACTCGACCGGGTACATCTCCAGCCGCCGCACCCGCATTCCCCGTTCCATCGCTTCCTCGGGCACGTCGGCGGAGAGGAAGTGGTTGGGGACGATGTCGCCGGTCAGCTCGAACCAGAATTCCGAGATCCGGTTGAGCACCTTGCCCTTGTCGGTCACGGGCGTCGGCATCACCACGTCGTAGATCGAGATCCGGTCCGAGGCGACCATCAGCAGGTCGTCCTCCCACTCATAGATCTCTCTCACCTTCCCCGACGAATGAAGCTTCAAATCCGCGACCGCTGGCATCGGGCCGATGCTAGCTGGCCTGGAGGCGGGAGGGGTTGGGGTGTCCCTCCGGCGCAGCGGCGTCCTGTTTTTCGCCCCGGTCGCAATCTCGGACGGCCGCTCGGGCACGGGGCGAAAAACCCAGCAAGACGGAGGGACACCCCAACCCCTCCTTAATCTGGCGTCTGCGATCCTTCGCGTGATGCTGCCGCCCGAACCGAAGTACTCGCCGTTGTCTCAGACTTTGCGCTGGAGCTTTAGGCCCTTGCCCTTCATGCAGGAGTGCCGCGAAAGGTACGGCGACAGCTTCAGCGTCAAATTCGCCAGCTTCGAGCGGCCGATGGTGATGATCTCCGACCCGGCCGCGATCAAGGCGCTCTACACGGAGCGCTCGCACGGCCTGCCGCCCGGCCGCGAGATCATTCTCACGCCGATAGTCGGGCCGCGATCGGTGCTGGTCACCGAGGGCGCCGACCACCTCGCCCATCGCAAGCTGATGCTTCCCGCCTTCCACGGCGAGCGGATGCGCTCCTACGAGCCGATCGTCAGCGAGATCGTCGACGCCGAGATCGACTCCTGGCCGCTCGGCGAGGAGTTCGCGATCCACCCGCACATGCAGGCGATGACGCTGGAGGTGATCCTGCGCGTCGTCTTCGGCGTCGCCGAGGGCCCCCGCCTCGAGCAGCTGCGCGTCCTCCTGACCAAGCTCCTCGAGGAAACCTCCTCGCCGTTCACCCAGCTGATCGGCCTCGCCTCGCGACGCTTTGGCGGTCGCGGGCCCTGGGCGAAATTCGAGGCCCAGCTGAAGGCGGTCGACGAGCTGCTCTACGCGGAGATCGCCGCCCACCGCGCGGCCGGCGAATTCGAGGAGCGCGACGACATCCTCTCGGTGCTGATGCAGGCGCGCTTCGAGGACGGCTCGGAGATGAGCGATGGCGACCTGCGCGACCAGTTGATGACCCTGCTGCTCGCCGGCCACGAGACGACCGCGACGGCGCTCGCCTGGACCTTCGACCTGCTGCTGCGCCACCCGCGCGAGCTCGCCCGCCTGCGCGAGTCGCTCGAGGCCGGCGAGGACGACTACCTGCGGGCGACGATCAGCGAGTCGCTGCGCCTGCGCCCGGTCGTCCCCCTCGCCGGCCGCCGCCTGAACAAGGACCTCGAGGTCGACGGCCTCACCCTGCCGGCCGGCACCGACGTCACCCCGGCGATCTGGCTCGCCCACACTCGCGCCGACGTATACCCCGAGCCCTTCGCCTTTCGCCCCGAGCGCTTCCTCGACGAACAGCCCGATACCTACGCGTGGGTCCCTTTCGGCGGCGGCATCCGCCGCTGCCTCGGCGCCGCCTTCGCAGAGTTTGAGATGCGGATCGTGCTGCGCGAGGTGCTGACCCGCTGCGAGCTGCACAAGGCCAACTCGAGACCGGAGAAGATCGGCCGCCGCAACATCACCCTCTCACCCAAGCATGGAACCCCCGTAGTGCTCGACGCCCGCCATCCGGCCAGGGAGTTAGTCCCCGCATAGAGCCCATCCGGTAGGGATGGAACGTCTTGTACTTTTTCGTCGATGTCCCCGGGCGTCAGCGTAATCGCGCCCCGCCGAAAAAGTTAAGTGGAATCCCTGCCGGATGGGCTCTTCTCGGCCGGATGCTGCCTCGCCCAGCGGGCAATCGTGCCCGAGCCGGACACGACCTCGCCGTCGTCGAGGACGAGGACCGGCACCTCGTTGGTGCCGCTCAGCTTCTTGATCTCAGCCCGCTCCTCGCCGCGGTTGCCCCAGGTCCAGGGCACCATCCGGTAGCCGCCCACCGTGCGCAGCTCGTACTTGTAGCCGGCGGCGTCGAGCGCCTTGCCGGCCTTCGCGCAGGGATGCGCAAACGCCGGCCCGGTTTTCTTCTGCCCGCAGGTGTAGAGGATCATCGGCGGCGCATCCTACCTCGACAGTTGCCGTCCGAGCAGGTGCTACGCTCGTAGCACAATGGTAGAAGTCGCGACCAGAGAGCTGAGGAACGACACTGCGGGCGTTCTACGGCGCGTCGAGGCCGGTGAGACCGTGGTGATCACCGTCCGGGGGAAGGCGGTTGCGGACCTGATCCCCCATCGTCGCGACGAGCCGCGCTGGATGCCGCGCGAGGAATTGATCGAGTTGCTGAAGACGCACTCCGCCGATCCCGGCTTGCGCGACGATCTGGAGCGCATCGCCGGCGAGACGACGGACGACCTTGGCCCGATTCTGTGAGCACTCCGTCGGCGCTCCGTGGTCTGCTCGACACTTCGGTCTTCATCGCCATCGAGAGCGGCAGAGAGCTGCGATCAGAGGGGATGCCGCTGACCGCAGCCGTCTCGACCGTTACCAAGGCAGAGCTTCGTGCCGGCATCTTTGCCGCGGACGACATCGAGACCCGCGATCGACGAATCAAGACCCTCGAACTCGTGACCCGAATCCCTCAGTTCCCGGTCGATGACGAAGTCTCCAACGCCTGGGCTCAGATGCGCGCCTACCTTGCCGTCTCCGGCCGTCGCGTGGACGCCAACGACATGTGGATCGCGGCGACTGCGGCCGCCCACGAAATTCCGGTCGTCACCCAGGACGCCGACTTCGACCACCTCAACGGCGTCGCCGGCTTGACCGTGATTCCGGTCTGAGTCAGTCCCGCAGCGCTTCGAGCCGCTCGAAGATCGCCGGGATGTGGCCGAGGTAGGCGTTGTAGTCGAAGACGGCGTCCAGATCGAGGTCGGGCGCGGCCTCGCCCAGTAGCTCGCGGAAGTGGGTGCCGGTGTCCCAGGCGCGCTGGGCGTTCTCCTGGACCACGCGGTAGGCGTCGTCGCGGCTGAGGCCCGACTCGACCAGAGCGGTCAGGGCGCGCTGGCTGAACAGCGCGCCGTGGGTCAGCTCGAGGTTCTCCTTCATGCGGTCGACGCGGATCGTCATCTCCGCCGCGACCCCCGTCGCCAGGCTCTGCATGTAGTCGAGACCGATCGTCGCGTCGGGCAGGATCACCCGCTCGGCGCCGGAGTGGGAGATGTCGCGCTCGTGCCAGAGGGCGACGTTCTCGAGCCCGGTCTGGGCGTAGCCGCGCAGCACCCGGGCCAGGCCGGTGACTCGCTCGGTGCGGATCGGGTTGCGCTTGTGCGGCATCGCCGAGGAGCCCTTCTGGCCGGCGCCGAAAGGCTCCTCGACCTCGCGCACCTCGGTGCGCTGCAGGTTGCGGACCTCGGTCGCGAAGCGCTCGAGGCCGGCGCCGGCGATCGCGATTTGCGAGGTGAGGACGGCGTGGCGGTCGCGCGGGATGACCTGGGTGGCGACGTCCTCGCGCTGCAGCCCGAGCCGCTCCATCACCCGCGCCTCGACCGCCGGGGGAACCGAGGCGTAGGTGCCGACCGCGCCGGAGAGCTTTCCGAAGCGCAGCTGCTCGAAGGCGTCGGTGAGGCGGGCGAGGTTGCGGTCGGCCTCGAAGGCGAAGCCGGCGAGGCGCAGGCCGAAGGTCGTCGGCTCGGCGTGGACCCCGTGGGTGCGGCCGACGCAGAGCGTCTCGCGCTGCTCCAGCGCCCGCTCGATCAATGCGTCGCGGTAGGCGCGGGCGGACGCCAGCACCACTTCACCTGCCTGGCCCAACTGCAGCGCCAGCGCCGTGTCGAGCACGTCGGAGGAGGTGAGGCCGTAGTGCACCCAGCGCCCGTGCTCGCCGACCGACTGCGCGACGACGTCGACGAAGGCGGCGACGTCATGATCGGTGACCCGCTCGCGCTCGTTGACCGCCTCGACCGTGAAAGCAGCTTTCGCCCGAGCAGCCTCCGCCGCCTCGCGAGGCACCGCACCCTCCTCAGCCCAGGCCTCAGTAGCCGCAAGCTCCACCTCGAGCCAGCACTCCAGCTTGCGCTGCTGGGACCAGACCTCGCCTATCTCCTTACGGGTGTATCGAGATATCAACTGTTGATGATCCGCACGGCCAGCAGGCCGGCGTTCTTCGCCCCGTCGATGGCGACGCAGGCGACCGGGACCCCTGGCGGCATCTGCACCGCCGAGAGCAGCGCGTCGAGGCCGCCCAGGCTCTTGCCGAGAATCGGCACGCCGATCACCGGCAGGTCGGTGTGGGCGGCGGCGACGCCGGGCAGCGCCGCCGACATGCCCGCGCCGGCGATGATCACCCGCAGCCCGCGCATGCGGGCGCTGTGGCAATACTCGCGAACCAGCTCGGGGTCGCGATGGGCGCTCATCACCCGCACCTCGTAGCTGACACCTGCCTCGTGCAGGGCCGCCCCCGCCGGCTGCATCTTGGGCTTGTCGTTCTTCGAGCCCATGATGATCCCGACGTGGGGCTCGTCGACCTCGATCTCCTCGAACGCTTTCTCGACCGCCGGCATCGCGGTCGCGCCGGCGCTCGGCTTCGGCTCCTCTGAGATCTCGCTCATCTCTTCCTCTCTCGGTTCTAGGGACATGTCAGCTGGGGACCCGGTCGACCGCGCGGGCGGCGATGTCGGAGCGGATCTGCATTCCGTCGAAGGCGATCCGGCCGGCTGCATCGTATGCACGATCGCGCGCCTCGGCTGGCGTCGCGCCGAGCGCGGTCACGTTGAGCACGCGGCCGCCCGCGGTGACGAGCTCGCCGTCCCGCTCGGCGGTGCCGGCGTGGGTCACCTCGGCCAGCTCCGCCGCCGCGGCGAGGCCGTGGATCACGTCCCCCTGGGAGGAGGACTCCGGGTAGCCGGCCGAGGCGAGGACCAGCGTGACCGCCCAGTCCTCGCCGAACTCGGCCTCGGCGCCGGCCAGCCCGCCCGGCTCGCGCGCCGCCAGGCAGAGCTCAAGCAGGTCGGAGCGCAGCCGCGGTAGCACCGCCTGGGTCTCGGGATCGCCGAAGCGGGTGTTGAACTCGAGCACCTTGGGCCCCTCCGGGCCGACCATCAGGCCGGCGTAGAGGACGCCGTGGAAGGGCACCCCGCGAGCAGCCATCGCGGCGAGCGCCGGCCGGTGCACGGCGTCGACGATCTCCTCGACCTCCGTGGGGCCGAAGCCTGGCACCGGCGAGTAGCTGCCCATGCCGCCGGTGTTCGGCCCCTCGTCGCCGTCGAAGATCCGCTTGTAGTCCTGCGCCGGCGCCAGCGGCACGACGTTCTCGCCGTCGCAGAGGGCCAGCAGCGAGAGCTCTTCGCCCTCGAGGAACTCCTCCAAGACGACGGTCGTCTCGCCGAAGCGCCGCTCGCCGAAGAAGACCTCAATCGCCTCGCGGGCCGAGGCTTCGGAGTCGCAGACGATCACACCCTTGCCAGCCGCCAGGCCGTCGGCCTTGAGGACCGCCGGATAGGAAGTGGATGCGAGGTGCTCGAGCGCCTCCTCCCGCTCGGTCAGGACGGCGTAGGAGGCGGTCGGCACGCCGGCCTCGGCCATCAGCTGCTTGGCGAATGCCTTCGACCCCTCCAGCTCGGCGGCGGCGCGGCTCGGCCCGAAGGCGGCGATCCCGGCGGCCTCGAGCGCGTCGACCGCACCGGCGACCAGTGGCACCTCCGGCCCGACCACGACGAGATCGACCGCCCGCTCACGCGCCGCGGCGACGATCGCCTCGACGTCCCCCGCGCCGATGCCCACCAGGCACTCGGCGTCGGCGGCAATGCCGGCGTTGCCCGGCGCGCAGAGCAGCTCGGGGGAGCGGGACGACCGCGCGAGGGCCCGCACCATCGCGTGCTCGCGACCGCCGGCTCCGACAACGAGTACGCGCATATTCGTGCTCAAGCCGCCCCCGGACGCGGGAGCGAATCCCTGTCCATATCTGATTCTTCAGGCATTCGCGGGAGCAGAGGAGGCGGCGCTTTATTAAAGGGAGTCCGACAGCTCGTCGGCCGCCATCGCGGTCAGCGTCTGGCTGGTCATCGTCCCCCGCGAGCCGAGCTCGACCGAGACCTTGGCCATCGTCTTCTCGTCGGGCGCCTCGACGATCGTGACGAAGTCGTACTGGCCGAGCGTCGCGTACTGCGCCTGTACTTTGGCGCCGATCTGTTCGACCTCCTTGTTCACCTCGGCAACCCGTCCGGGGTTGTTCTTGAGGGTGCGGACGCCCTCGGCGGTCAAGTTGGTGAGCATCACGTAAGTGGGCATGATGGCCTCCTGTAGCGGGTTTGTGCCTACGTTACGCGAGCGGCCGCCCGCTCGCGAGTCAGTAGCCGGCCGGGTGGCGGACGACGAAGCCTTCGGGGTAGGGAGGCTCCACGTGCCAGCGTGGCCCGGTCCCCTGGGCGTCGCCGACGGTATCCCAGCGCAACCCGGCGATCTCCGCGTAGGTATGGGTGGGGCTGGCGAAGATCGTGATCCACTTGCCGGGTCCCGGCTCGCCGAAGCTCTCCAGTTCGCCCGAGGTCAGCGGACGGTCGAGCAGGCCGGCGCCGTAGAGCGCGAAGCTGACCGCGCCCGAGCAGTCATAGCCGGGTGAGATCCAGGCACCGTGCCCGCCGCCCCAGACGTAGGGCGTCGCCGTGATCGAGTTGGCCGCCGCGATCGCCGCCTTGACCGCGGGCGGGGCGCTGCTCGGCGCGCTCGCCAGGCTGCCGCCCAGGACGGCGCTCGGCCCGGCGGTTTCGAGGCCGGCCGGCAGCGGCGCGATGTTCCATTCGGTGTAGGAGACCTTGCAGGTGCCCTGCATCTGGGCGGCCTGGTCGAGCACCTCCTGCACGTACCACTCAGCGTGGTTGTGGGTGAAGAGCCCGGCGCTGAGCCCGTTTCGGGACCAGATCAGGCGTGCCAGGGTTGCGGCCGAGTCGGCCGGGTCGGCGTGGCGGATGTGGCCGTCTTCGTCGCCGTCGACGGCGTAGCGCTCCCACTCGCTCGGTTCGAGTCCGAGCGGCCCGGCGTGGCGCAGCTCGTTTGCGGTCATGCCGCGGCCGAAGTTCGACTCGAGCCGGGCGACCGCGGCCAGCGCCCAGACGCCGCGACGGCCGAGTTCGTAGCGGGCCGCGGCGCTCTCGAAGGCGCCCAGGTAGCCGGCCGGGATCTGTTTGCGCCACGGCGGGGCCGGGTCGCACTCGAGCACCTGCAACTGCGGTTCAAGCAGGCCAGGATTGAAGGCCGGGACACCGAGTTCCGTCGCGTAGCAGGCGGCGTTGGAGAGCACCTCGGCGACGTACCAATCGGCGTGGTTGTAGGCGAAGATCGCGCCGTAGGCGTCGGTCGGCATCCCGGCCGCATGCAGGTAGGCGGCGGCGGCGAAGATCGCGTCTTCGGGGTTGTTGGGGTCCTTGACCCCGTCGCCGTTGGCATCGACGCCGTAGGTTTCCCAGGTCGACGGCATGAACTGCATCCAGCCGATTGCGCCTGCTGAGGAGACGTTCAGGTTGGTGCCGAACGCAGTCTCGACCTCGTTGATCCCGGCCAGCACCGCCGGCCCCTCGCTGCCCAGTCCGTAGGCATCCGCTGCTCGTTGGTAGATCGGGACCAGCAGCGGCGGAACTCCAGACACCGCGCAGCTGGAGCTCGGGATCGAAGGTATGGCGAAGGTCGAGGTGGGGGGCACGGCGGGACTGACGGTGGCCGCGGGCGGGGTCGACGATCCAGGTTCGGTCCCTTGCCCATTCGGGTTCCCGGCGGTGATGCCGCCGGCCGAGGGCTTCGGCTTCGCCGTCGGCGCTTCGATCGTCGCTCCCTCTTGCACGCCCGGAACGGCCGGGGGCGCAGCTTCGATCGTGCCTTCTGGTGCGGGTGCCGGAGATTCAGCGGTGCTTGGAGCCGCCGGAACCGGTTCGTCCGCCGATGCCGTCGCGGCCGCAAGCGCGGCGGCGATCGCGGTAGCGAGCAGTGCGTTACGAAGCCGGCTCATGATCAGCCGAGGACCTGGGCGACGCTCCACCCGCCGCCCTTTTCCTCTTGCAGGGTGAGTCGCAGCTCGCTCGTGACGCCGACCCGAAGCAGTGAGACGCTGACCGTGTAGGCCTTGCCGGCGCGGGGGCCGGGGACGAGGTTGACGACACGCGCTTTCGGCACTTTGGCACCGGAGGGGAGGCGCGGCGGTCGTTCGCCGAGCGCTTTCGCCAGCTGGGTAGTCGCGGTTTCCGCGAAGACGGCCTTCGCTCGGGCGGGGTGCCGGCCGATCTCATAGAAGACGAAGGCCTTGGAGAAGCGGCGCGCCACCTTCATCGCCGCCGGGCCGGCCGGGACCGGCTTGGCGCTGGAAGTCGTCGCCCCGGGGCCGCCTTCGGACGGGGTCGTTTCGGCGCCGGTTTCCGCCGCGCTGTCGGGCGTTTCGGGCTCCGCCGCCGCGGCGTCGCCGGCGTCTGACTTGGAAACGCCGACCCCCTTGCCGACCCCGAAGCTGGGCGCGACGCCGTGCAGGGTCGGTCCCGGTGGCTGCGCGGCGCTGGGCTGGGGCACGGTGGCGGGGGCCGCGACGGGCTGCGCCACCGCGACCCGCTCGGGCGATGCTTCGTCACCAGGGCGCAGGAGCACGCCCGCCACGATGGCGGCCACGGCGATCGCAATCAGCGCAGCCGCACCGGCGCCGCGGCGGGAAGGGGTCGAGCCCGCCAACCGCTCGCGCAGCGGCCAGAGCAGGCCCCGCTCGACCGACCACGCGGCGCGCTCGAAGGGCCAGCGAGCGATGTCGGCAAGGCCACTCAGAAAGCGCACGCTGCGCCCCCTCGGATCCCCGTTGATGTGACCTCGTCTCAACATCTGTATGAAGCGCACACAGCTTACGTCGGTTTTACTGCTCTTTTCCTAAAGCGCCGTTTCCTGGATTGCGCTTCCCAGCTCAAAAACCAGTTCGCCATCCGAAGTATCGACCCGCACGGTGTCGCCCTCGCCGAACTCGCCCTCGAGCAGCTTCAGCGCCAGCTTGTCGACCAGCTGCTTCTGGATCACCCGCTTCAGCGGCCGCGCGCCGTAGGTCGGGTCATAGCCGAGGTTGCCGAGCAGCGTCCGCGCGCCGTCGGTCAGCTCGACCTCGATCCCGCGCTCGCGCACACGTCCGACCAGCAGGTCCACCTGCAGCTCGACGATACGGTCGATGTCGGCCTTGGAGAGGCGGTGGAAGATCACCGTGTCGTCGATTCGGTTGAGGAACTCGGGCTTGAAGGTCGTGGCCAGCACCTCTTCGATCCCCTCGCGGATCTTCTCGTCCACGGACTCTCCGACGATGCGGTCGCTGCCGACGTTCGAGGTCATGATCAGCACCGTGTTGGTGAAGCTGACGGTGCGCCCCTGGCCGTCGGTCAGCCGCCCGTCGTCCATGATCTGCAGCAGCGTGTTGAAGACGTCGGGGTGGGCCTTCTCGATCTCGTCGAGCAGCACCACCGCGTAAGGCCGTCGCCGCACCGCCTCGGTCAGCTGGCCGCCCTCCTCATAGCCGACGTAGCCGGGCGGGGCGCCGATCAGCCGCGCCACCGTGTGCTTCTCCATGTACTCGGACATGTCGAGGCGGACGATTGCCTGCTCGGAGTCGAACATCAGCTCGGTCAGCGCTTTCGCCAGCTCGGTCTTGCCGACCCCGGTCGGGCCGAGGAAGAGGAAGGAGCCGATCGGCCGGTTGGGGTCTGAGAGCCCGGCGCGCGAGCGACGCAACGCGTTGGAGACCGCCTCGATCGCCTCGTCCTGGCCGATCACCCGCTCGTGCAGGCGGGCCTCCATCTGGATCAACTTCTCGACCTCGCCCTCCATCAGCCGGCTGACCGGGATGCCGGTCCATTTGGCGACCACCTCGGCGACGTCCTCCTCGGTCACCTCGTCGGCGAGCATCGAGCCGCTCTCGGCGTGCAGCTCGGCCAGCCTTGCCTCGCCCTCGGCTACGGCTTTCTCCAGCTCGGGGATCTCGCCGTAGCGCAGCTTCGCCGCGCCCTCGAGGTCGGCCTCGCGCTCGGCCCGCTCGGCCTCGCGCTCGGCCTCCTCGAGCCGCGCCTTGGCCGACTTGATCGCCTCGATCGCCTCCTTCTCGTTCTGCCAGCGCGCCTTCATCTCGGCCGAGCTCTCGCGCAGCTCGGCCAGCTCGGCCTCGAGCGCCTCCAGGCGCGCCTTCGAGGCGTCGTCGGTCTCCTTCTCCAGCGCCTTGCGCTCGATTTCGAGCTGCTGCGCGCGTCGCTCGACCTCGTCGATCTCGGTCGGCATCGAGTCGATCTCGATCTTCAGCCGTGAGGCGGCCTCGTCGATCAGGTCGATCGCCTTGTCGGGCAGGAAGCGGTCGGCGATGTAGCGCTCCGAAAGCGTCGCCGCGGCGACGATCGCCGCGTCGGTGATGCGCACGCCGTGATGACCCTCGTAGCGCCCCTTCAGGCCGCGCAGGATCGCGATCGTGTCGCCGATGTCGGGCTCGCCGACGAGGACCGGCTGGAAGCGCCGCTCCAGCGCCGCGTCCTTCTCGATGTGCTTGCGGTACTCGTCGAGCGTGGTCGCACCGACCGCGCGCAGCTCGCCGCGCGCCAGCATCGGCTTCAAGAGGTTGGCGGCGTCGACCGCGCCTTCGGCCGCGCCGGCGCCGACGATCGTGTGCAACTCGTCGAGGAAGAGGACGATCTGGCCGGCGGCCTCCTGGACCTCGGAGAGGACCGCTTTCAGTCGCTCCTCGAACTCGCCGCGGTATTTGGAGCCGGCCAACAGCGAGCCGATGTCGAGCGCGATCACGCGGCGGTCGCGCAGGCTCTCTGGCACGTCGCCGGCGACGATCCGCTGCGCCAGGCCCTCGACGATCGCCGTCTTGCCGACGCCGGGGTCGCCGATCAGCACCGGGTTGTTCTTGGTCCGCCGCGAGAGCACCTGGATCACGCGGCGGATCTCCTCGTCGCGGCCGATCACCGGGTCGAGCTTGTTGTTCTTTGCCTCGGCGGTCAGGTCGCGGCCGAATTTCTCCAGCGCCTGCGCGGTCGACTCCGGCTCGGGCGAGGTAACCCGCTGCGGGCGAACTTCGCCGATCGCCTTCTCCAGAGCCGTAGCGTCGGGGAGCAGGTCGGCGAGGCCCGAGCCCTTCTCGGTCATCGCCAGCAGGAAGTGGTCGGTGGAGATGTACTCGTCGCCGAGCTTGCCCATCTCGCGCTCGGCCCCCTGCAGCACGCTGAGGAACGCCGCCGAGGGGCGCACCTCGGGCTGCTCGGCGCCGCTCAGCTTCGGCAGCGCTTCGATCGCCTCGTTCGCCCCCGCCCCGACGGTGGCCGGGTCGGCGCCGACCTTCTGCAGGATCGGTCCGACCAGGCCGTCGTCCTGCTGGACCAGGGCGAGCAGCAGGTGGGCCGGGGCGACCTCGGTGTTGCGCCGCGTCGCAGCGAGCTGCTGCGCGGCGGCGACCGCTTCCTGGGACTTGACGGTGAACCGGTCGGGCTGCATCAGGTTCCTTCCCTCGATATTCGCCGTTCGAGCTCGGCCGCGTGGCGGCGCATCCGCTCCAACTTGGCCCTCATCCGCTCGACCTCGGCTTCCATCTCGAGCACGATCTCGACCCCGCTGAGGTTGAGGCCGGTTGCGGTGAGGCGCTGGATGTGGCGCAGCCGCTCGACGTCGCGCTGCGAGTAGAGGCGGGTGTTCTTCGCCGAGCGCTGCGGCTCGATCAGGCCCCGCGCCTCATACATCCGCAAGGTCTGCGGGTGCATGTGGGCGAGCTCGGCGGCGACCGAGATCATGAAGACGCCGCGCTCGTCCCCGACCGAGACTTCGACTCGTTCGCGCCGCATCGCGCTCACGATCGCGCCCCCGCGTGGGACCTTTTACGTGCGGGAGGACGTACAAAGTCCACAGCGTTCATCGCGCTGCCCTGCGCAGGAGGTCGGCGCGGGGGTCGTCGCCGTTGAGCGCCTCAGCGAGCTCGTCGACCGCCTTGCGCTGCTCCTCGGTCAGCTCCTCGGGCATCTCGATCTCGAGCCGGTAGCGGACGTCGCCGCGGCCCTTGCCGCGCGGCTTTGGCGGGCCCTCGCCGCGCAGCCGCTGGACGGTGCCGTGCTTGGTTCCGGCCGGCACCTTGATCTTCTTCGTCCCGTCCAGGGTCGGCACCTCGATCGTCGCCCCGCGCAGCGCCTCGGCAATCGTGATCGGCACGGTCACCTCGAGGTTGCCGCCGTCGAGCCGCTTGAAGACGGGGGAGGGCATGACGCGGGTGACGACGTAGAGGTCGCCCGGTGGCCCGCCTTCCGGACTGGCCTCGCCCTTGCCGGCGATGCGGATCCGGGCACCGTTCTTGACCCCGGCGGGGATGTTGACCTTGTAGCGCTTGCTGCCGACCGGGACGGTCAGCTGCGTGCCCTCGATTGCCTGCTTGAAGCTGATCGGCACTTCCGTTTCGAGGTCGCGGCCGGGCTGCTGGGGGAAGCCGCGCCCCCCGCCGCCGCCGCGGCCGAACATCGAGGAGAGGATGTCGCTCAGGTCGACGAAGCTGCCCTGGCCCGCCGGCCCGGCGGTGAACGGCCCGTACCCCCCGCCGCCAGGACCCGCGCCGCCGAACATGCCGACCTGGTCGTACTGCTCGCGCTTCTCGGGGTCCGAGAGCGTGTCGTAGGCCCCCTGGACCTCCTTGAACTTCTCCTCGGCCGCGGCGTCGCCGGGATTGCGGTCCGGGTGGTACTTACGCACCAGCTTGCGGTGCGCTTTCTTGATCTCGTCCTCGCTCGCCTTTTTCGAGACGCCCAAGACCTTGTAGAGATCCTCAGCCAAGAGCGCCCTTTACTCCGCCACCACGACGCGGGCCGGCCGGATCAACTGCTCGCCCAGCCGGTAGCCCTTCTGCATCGTCTCGACGACGGTGCCGGCCTCGACTCCGTCTGCCTTCAGCATCGAGAGCGCTTCGTGCGCCTGCGGATCGAACCTCTCCCCGGTCGGATCGACAGCCTCGATCCCGTTCTTCACCAAGGTCTCGCGCAGCCCGCGGAAGACAAGCAGCACCCCGTGGGCCAGCCCATCCTCCGAGTCCCCCTCTGGGTCCAATCCAGCAGCCTGAAGCGCCCGCTCCAAGTCATCGAGAACAGGCAAAACCCCCCGAAGCACCTCAGCTTTCCCCCGAGCACCGGCAGCCTGAACCTCACTGGTCATCCGCCGACGAAAGTTCTCAAAGTCAGCTTTAGTCCTCTTAGCGAGATCGAGGTACTCGTCCCTCTCCTGCTCAGCTTGGGCGAGCAGCGCATCGAAGTCCTGATCGATCCGCTCCGGTCCCGAGGAATCATGCCCCCCACCCGTGGGTGGCGGGGAGGAGGGGGGGGTCGAGGACGGCCCATCCGCCCGCAGCGCCCCCCCCTCCTCCGCGACAGGACCCGCGGCCGAAGGCTTACGTCCCTCGTCGTCCTGGGCGAACGTCACTCCTCGTCACCCTCATCGACCACCTCGGCGTCAACGACCTCCTCCTCGTCATCAGAGGAGCCCGCGCCGTCAGCAGAAGCACCCTCGCCGGAAGCCGCAGCCGCCTCTTCCTGCGCCGCCGCATAGATCTGCTCGGACACTTTGGTCATCGCCGCGGTGAGCGCCTCGGTCTTGGCGTTGATCTCCTCGGCGCTCTCGGAGTCGAGCGCCTCGCGCACCTCTTTGACCGCCGCCTCGATCTCCTCTTTGTTGGCGGCCTCGATTTTGTCGCCCAGCTCCTCGACCTGTTTCTCGGACTGGTAGGCGAGGCTCTCGGCCATGTTGCGGGCCTCGGCCAGTTCACGCTGCTTCTTGTCGTCATCGGCGTGGGACTCGGCGTCGGAGACCATGCTCTGGATCTCCTCGTCGGAGAGGCCGGAGCCGGATTTGATCTCGATTTTTTGCTCTTTGCCGGTGCCCAGGTCTTTCGCGGTGACGTGGATGATCCCGTTGGCGTCGATGTCGAAGGTGACCTCGATCTGCGGCAGGCCACGCGGCGCCGGCGGGATCCCGGTGAGCTGGAACTTGCCGAGGCTCTTGTTGCCGCTTGCCATCTCGCGCTCGCCCTGCAGCACGTGGATCTCGACCGAGGGCTGGTTGTCGTCGGCGGTCGAGAAGGTCTCCGACTTCTTCGTCGGGATCGTCGTGTTGCGCTCGATCAGCTTGGTCATCACGCCGCCTTTGGTCTCGATGCCGAGGGTCAGCGGGGTGACGTCGAGCAGCAGCACGTCCTTGACGTCGCCGGCCAATACGCCGGCCTGGATCGCGGCGCCGACGGCGACGACCTCGTCGGGGTTGACGCCCTGGTGGGGGTCTTTGCCGGTCAGCTCCTTGACCTTCTCGCGCACCGCTGGCATCCGGGTCATGCCGCCGACCAGGACGACGTGGTCGATCGTCGCGTCGGCATCGCCGAGCGCCCGTTTGACCGGGCCGACGACGCGGTCGAGCAGATCGGCGGTCAGCTCGTTCAGCTTCGAACGGCTGAGCTTCATGTCGAGGTGCTTGGGCTGGCCCTCGACAGCGGTGATGAAGGGCAGGTTGATCTGCGTCTCCTGCGCGGAGGAGAGCTCAATCTTCGCCTTCTCCGCCGCCTCGTAGAGGCGCTGCAGCGAGTTCTTGTCGGCGGCCAGGTCGACGCCCTGGTCTTTTTTGAACTCGGTGACCAGCCACTCGACGATCGCTTTGTCCCAGTTGTCGCCGCCGAGGTGGTTGTCGCCGGCGGTTGCCTTGACCTCGAAGACCCCGTCGCCGATTTCGAGCACCGAGACGTCGAAGGTGCCGCCGCCGAGATCGAAGACGAGGATCGTGTGGTCGGCCTCGCCTTTGTCGAGCCCGTAGGCCAGCGATGCGGCGGTCGGCTCGTTGATGATCCGCTTGACCTCGAGCCCGGCGATCTTGCCGGCGTCCTGGGTCGCCTGGCGCTGGTCGTCGTTGAAGTAAGCGGGGACGGTGATCACGGCGCTGTCGACCGTTTCGCCGAGCTTCGCTTCGGCGTCGGTCTTCAGCTTCTGCAGGATCATCGCGCTGATCTCCGGCGGGCTGTACTGCTTGTCGCGCACATCGACGCGGACATCGCCGTTGGGGCCGGCGACGACGGCGTAGGGGACGATCGTCTCCTCCTCTTTGACTTCCGCCTCCTTGCGGCCCATGAAGCGCTTGATCGAGAAGATCGTGTTCTCGGGGTTCATCACCGCCTGGCGTTTGGCGACGGTGCCGACCAGGCGGTCGCCGGAGTCCGCGAAGGCGACGACCGACGGCGTCGTGCGCCCGCCCTCGGAGTTCTCGAGAACGGTCGGCTCGCCGCCCTCCATCACGGCGACACAGGAGTTGGTCGTGCCCAGGTCGATTCCGATCGTCTTTCCCACTTCGTGCGTACCTCCAGGAGTTTTGTATGGACTGGCAGAGAGCCGCCGAGCGGACTCTAAAAATCTGAGTCGAAGTATGGCAGATTTCTGAGCGATTTCAAATCGAAATCCTCCAATTCCCTATATTGGTTTGGCGCGCAGCGGCAGCGGGCACAAGGGAGGCGCCTCCATCAATCACCGAATGAGAGGAATTACCTTGAGTCACGCCCACGCACCGGCCCGTCGCCTTCTGGTGGCGATCGCCGCGGTTCTGGCCTTCGCCCTGCTCCTACCCGGGCTGGCGACCGCGCACGGAAAGGGTCAACGGCACGAGACCCACCACCGCGGCGCCAATCACCGCCACCAAGCTCACTACGGCCACGGCCACAGGCACCATGGCAAAGACAAGCGCGACCTGACCGTGATGACCCAGAACCTCTATCTGGGCTCCAGCCTCGGGCCGGCGCTCGAAGCGAAAACCCCGGAAGAATTCGTCGGGGCGGTCGCGCGGATCTACGCGACGGTTCAGTACACGAACTTCCCCCAGCGCGCCGACGCGATCGCCGGCGAGGTCCAGGAAAAGGAGCCGGACCTGATCGGCCTGCAGGAGGTCAGCAAGTGGACGACGGTCGGCTCGAACCCGCCGCCAGGCTACGACTTCCTCGCGATCCTGCAGGGTGACCTCGAAGCCCGCGGCCTGCACTACTCGGTGGGCTCGATCTCACACAACGCGAACATCGGGCCGGCCCCGCTCGTCTCGGAAACCTGCCCTGTCGTAGCGGAAGAATTCACCTGCTCGGTGCAGCTCGAAGATCGTGACGTGATCCTCGTCAACGACGACACGCCGGGACTGACCTGGAGCAACCCGCAGAGCGGGCGCTACAGTGCTCAGCAGGCGATCGAATCGCCGGTCGGGCCGCTCTCGTTCGACCGCGGCTGGGCCACCATCGACGCGAAACTGAAGGGCCAGCCGTTCCGGTTCGCGGACACCCACCTCGAAACCGAGGAATCGCCGCTCGTACAGCAGGAACAGGCGGCCGAGTTCCTCGCCGGCCCGGGCAAAGGCGGGACGATCGTCGCCACCGGCGACTTCAACTCCGCCTCGGACGGCTCCACGACCACCTCCTACGCGCAGCTAACCGCGCCCGGCAAATTCCGCGACTCCTGGGATGAGGAACTGCTCGGCCCCGGCAACTCGTGCTGCCAGGAGTCGAGCGCCATTCCGCAGCTGGCGCCAGGTCAGCTGAACAACGCGGTTTCGACGCTACGGACCCGGATCGACCTGATCCTCAGCCGCGGCGCCGCCCGCTCAGACGGAGACGACGCCGAACTGATCGGCGACACGCCATTCCAGGCGGAACCACCGTTCTGGCCCTCAGACCACGCGGGAGTCGTCAGCACCCTGCACCTCGCCAACTAACCAGTTCCCCCCCGCCGATGGGCCGATTTCCGGTGATATAGGCCGGTTTTCGGCCCGTCGGCGGGCGGTTCTAGCTCTCGCCTGCGGTTGCTGCTACGAAGGCGGCTACTTCTTCGGCCTGCTCTTCGTTGAGGATGCCGGCGGGCATCCGGCCCGGCGTCGTCGTGCTGTCGACGCCGTTTTCGACTGCGTTGAGGACGCGGCTTTCGGTTGCTTCGATCGTCTGCTTCGCCTTCGGCCCTTCCGGCGGGCCCGCGGGGGCGAGCAGTTCGTCGAGGTCCGGCGCGTAGTTGCCGTCGGTCCCGGCCGCGTAGAGCGTGTGGCAGGTGCCGCAGTTGGTCTGGAAGAGGCTCTGTCCAGCCGTCAGGTTGGCCGGAACGGGCTCGGCGTTGGCCGCGTCGCCATCGGAGCGGAAGACCAGCCAAGGGATCACCGCGGCGAGGACGACGATCACGATCGCGAAGACGATGAAGGTCTTTTTGCTCATTTGCGCCCGGCACGGTACCAGGGGCACACGCGACGCAGCTCGCACTCGCCGCAGAGTGGTTTCGGGCGGCAGACCTCGCGGCCGTGCCGAATCAGGTTCATGTGCAGCTCGTAGGCATCCTCGGGGGGCACGATCGCCAGCATCTCGTCGTGCGCGCGCTCGAAGGAGGCCTTCGGCGGGAAGAGCCCGAGGCGGCCGCCGACGCGGTGGACATGGACGTCGACGGGGATCTCCGGGATGCCCCAGGTGAAGATCAACACGCAGGCCGCCGTTTTGCGCCCCACACCGGGCAGCGAGAGCAGGAACTCGAGCGACTCATCGCGCGGCGCTGCCTCGGTCCAGTCGAGGTCGGGATGGTCGCCGAGCTGCTCCAGGATCGCCTGGATCCGCGGCGCCTTCTGCCTCGCCAGGCCGCCGGGCCGGATCGTCTCCTCGAGCTCCTCGAGCGGCGCGTCGCGCACCTCCTCCCAGGTGGGGTAGCGCTCGCGCAGGCGGGCGAAGGACCGGTCGCGGTTGCGGTCGTTGGTGTGCTGGGAGAGCACCGTCTTGATCAGCTCGGCGATCGGGTGCCCGTGCGGTTCGTTGACCGGTTGGCCGTACATCTCGCGCAGCCGGTCGCGGATGGCGCGCAGGCGCCGTTTGTCGGGTCGCTTCCAGCTCACGGTCGGGACCATATGCTCCGCCAGTGGCGGCGAGGATCGAAGAGCGTGAGCTTGTCTTGGACGGGGTGCGGGTCTTCTATCGGCGGGTGGATGGGGAGGGGACGCCCCTGGTCTATTGCCACGGCAATCCGACTCACGGCGAGGAAGCTGTTCCGCTGCTGGAACGAGCTGGAGGCCCGGCGATCGCTATCGACATGCCGGGCTGGGGACGCTCGGCCCGTCCCGACCCGGCCCACTTCGACTACTCGATGTACGGGCTCTCGGCCTTTCTGGAGCGCTGCCTCGACGAGCTCGGGGTCGAGCGGCGCAAGCTGGTCGTCCACGACTGGGGCGGCCTCGCGCTGATCGGCGCCCAGCGCCGCCCTGATCTGGTCGAGAGGCTGGTCATCGTCAACACCGTGCCGCTGCTTCCCGGCTACCGCTGGCACTGGGTGGCCCAGCTGTGGCGCCGCCGTCCGATCGGAGAGATCCTCAACCGGACCACGACCAGGTCTTCTTTGGCCCTGCTCCTGCGCCAGGCCCGCGGCGACCACCGCAGCCCAATGCCCCCCGAGTTCGTAGACCTGATCTGGGACCGATGGGATAGCGGCACTCAAGCGGCGCTCCTCCAGCTTTACCGTCACGCCGACCCTTCGCGGCTGGCCCAGGCCGGAGCGAATCTCGACAAGCTCACCTGCCCCGCGCTTGTCCTTTGGGGCGATCGCGACGTCTATCTGCCGCCTAAGTTCGGCCGGCTCTACGCGGAAGCTCTCCCCAACTCAAGCTTTGAAGCAATCGAGGGCGCAGGCCACTGGCCCTGGATAGACGATCCCTCAGTTGTCGATCGCGTTCTCGCTTTCGTCGGTTAACGGGCCGATTACAATTGGATGATGTCTCGTGCCCTTCGTGCGATTGGGTCGCGCTTGCCCCAGGGCTGGGGCGATGCGGGTCGCCAACTTGCCATCTTGGTCGGCGTCGACGTCGCCTACGAGCTGGTCCGCGGCGTCGCCGACGGCCAGCGCGCCGAGGCGATCGCGCACGGACAGCAGGTGATCGACCTCGAGCGCTCGACCCACACCCTCTTCGAGCCCAGCCTGCAGGCGTTCTTCCTGCCCGCGCACTGGGTTGTCGACCTGGCCAACCAGCTCTACCTCAACGCGCAGTTCTCGATCGCGCTCGGCTTCCTCGTCTGGCTCTACCTCTTCCGCAACGAGTCCTACTACTTCGTCCGCAACATGTTCGTTGTCTCGATGGGGATCGCGCTGGTCGGCTACACGCTGTACCCGACCGCGCCGCCGCGGATGTTCCCCCAACACGGCTTCGTCGACACGATCACCGACTTCTCCAACGTCAACCACGATTCCAGCCTGGCCAAAGTCTTCATCAACCCCTACGCGGCGGTGCCGAGCATGCACTGCGCCTTCGCCCTGATGATCGGCGCCACCGGCGTCAGGGTCTGCCGCCACTGGATCCCGAAAGCGTTCTGGGCCGCCTGGCCGCTGCTGATCGCCTGGGTCGTGATCGTCACCGGCAACCACTACTGGTTCGACGTCGGCCTCGGCTGGATGGTCGCCGTATCTTCAGCTCTGATCGCCCAGGCCCTGCTTGCCCGTGCGCGGCCCCACGCCTGGGCATGGCGAAGCCGCTTCTCCCCTCAGGAAGCCGAGGCTTAGGGGCATCCCGGTAGGGCTGAAACGTCTTGTACTTTTTCGGCGTCGGACCCGGGCGTCAGCCCACCCGCAACACACCGAAAAAGTTAAGTGAAAGCCCTACCGGGATGCCCCGCGTTTGTCGCCCTCTTGGTTTAGCCTCAGCGCAATGGATTCGTCGGCCCCCCCGCGGGTCCCGAGCAGTCGCCGCAATGGACAGGAGCTTCGCTCCTACGCCCGCGACCGCCTGATCGAGTCGCGGCTGACCCCGAACGCGATCTCGGTCGCCGGACTGATCGGCAACCTGATCGCCGCCGCCCTGGTCACGCAGCGCCTCTTCTTCTTGGCCGGCGTCGCCTTCATCCTCGGCTCGGTGATGGACACGCTCGACGGCCGCTACTCGCGGATGTCGGGTAAGGGAACGCTGTTCGGCGCCTTCCTCGACTCGACCCTCGACCGGATCGAGGAGGGGATCGTGCTGGCCGCGGTCGCCGGTTATTTCGCCGCGACGGGCGACGATTTCGCCGCCGCGATGTGCGTGGTCGCCGTACTCGGCTCGCTGATGGTCTCCTACACGCGCGCCCGCGCCGAGGCGCTGGGAGTCGAGTGCAAGGTCGGGTTGGCGACGCGGCCCGTGCGGGTGGTAATACTCTCGGTGGGCTTGGTCTTCGCCAAGGGTGCCGGGCTCGGCGATTTCGAGCTTCTGGCGCCGGCGGTCTACCTGATCGCGGTGCTGACCATCGTGACGACGATCCAACGCGTATGGCACGTCCGAAACGAGCTATTGAAGGAGCCCCCGCGGCCTCCCGAGCTGTAACCAGCGCAAGCCCCGGGTTAGTTTGCCCGTCAGCCAGATCGAGAGAGGAACTTGAAGCTTCATGAGTGAGACCAACGGAGCAAGCGGCAACGGCGCCGCCCCCGCCGACGAGAAGGTCCGCGTCGCGATCGTCGGCGTCGGCAACTGCGCCAACTCGTTTATCCAGGGCATCCAGTACTACAAGGACGCCGATCCGGCGGACGAAGTCCCGGGTCTGATGCACGTCGACCTCGGCGGCTACCACGTCCGCGACGTCGAGTTCGTCGCCGCCTTCGACATCGATTCCGAGAAGGTCGGCAAGGACCTCTCCGAGGCGATCTGGTCGGGGCAGAACAACACGATCAAGTTCGCCGATGTCCCCGAGCTGGGCGTCAAGGTCGAGCGCGGCATGACCCACGACGGGCTCGGCAAGTACCTCAAAGAGAAAATCACCAAAGCGCCGGGCGAGACCGCCGACATCGTCGGCATCCTCAAAGAGACCAAGGCGGACGTGCTGGTCTGCTACCTGCCGGTCGGCTCCGAGGATGCGGTCAAGTGGTACGTCGAGCAGGCGCTCGCCGCGGGCGTCGGCTTCGTCAACTGCCTGCCGGTCTTCATCGCCCGCGAGGACTACTGGGGCAAGCGCTTCGAGGAGGCCGGGCTGCCGATCATTGGCGACGACATCAAGTCCCAGGTCGGCGCGACGATCGTCCACCGCCAGCTCGCCCGCCTCTTCCACGACCGTGGCGTGCGCGTCGAGCGCACCTCGCAGCTCAATGTCGGCGGCAACATGGACTTCTACAACATGCTCGAGCGCGAGCGGCTCGACTCGAAGAAGATCTCGAAGACCAACGCGGTCACCTCGATCATGGGCCACGACCTGCCCGCCGAGGACGTCCACGTCGGCCCCTCCGACTACGTGCCCTGGCTTACCGACCGCAAGTGGGCGCACATCCGCCTCGAGGGCAAATCGTTCGGCGACGTGCCGCTCAACCTCGAGCTCAAGCTCGAGGTCTGGGACTCGCCGAACTCGGCCGGCGTCGTGATCGATGCCGTGCGGATTATCAAGCTGGCGCTGAATAACGGGGTTGCCGGCCAGCTCGACGGCCCCTCCAGTTACCTGATGAAGTCGCCGCACAGCCAGCGGCCCGACGACGAGGCGCGCGAGCACACGGAGGAGTTCATCGCCAAGCACGCGCGCGGCAGGAGCGGTGTGGCTCAGGCGACGACCGCACCGCCCACCGAGGCCAAGTCCTAGCGAGAGCCCGCCCTGCGGCGGGCTCTTATGCTTGTCCTGTGCCGGTGGAGTCACTCTCGATAGTCCAGGTCACGCCCCACCGCCGGGGCACCGCCAACCGGGTCAACGAGTTCGCCGGGGGGGTGTCGGATGAGCTGGAGCGGCGGGGCCACGAGGTGCGGCGGGTCTTCGCCGGCGACTCGACCAAGCGCCTGCTCGGCTCCAACCCACCCGACATCGTCCACGTCCACGAGCCGTTCGCGCCGAGCGTCTCCTCGGCAGCGCTGCGCCACTCGTACTCGCTCAACGTCGCCAGCTTCCACAAACCGCAGGAGCGGGTGCTCTCGACCCAGGTGGCGCGGCCGCTGGTCGAGATCTTCTTCGGCCGCCTCGACGCCCGCACCGTCACCGCACCGGCCACCGGCGAGCTGCTGGAGGGCTACTTCCCCGGGCCCTACGAGCTGGTCGAACCGGCTGGGGAGGGGCGCGACTGGGGGGCTGTCGCTGCCGAGTTCGAAGCGATCTACCGTCGCCTGCTCGCCCGCCGGCGCGACCCGGCGGGCGATCCCGTGGTGCGCGGTCGGATCGCCGAGCGGCCCTTGATCGAGGTCGACCTGCACATGCACACCGACCACTCACCCGACTGCGCGACGCCGGTCAAGGTTCTGCTGGAGACGGCGCGCGATCGCGGCCTCGGGGCGATCGCGATCACCGACCACAACGAGGTCTCCGGCGCGCTCGAGGCGCGGCGGATCGCGGCGGAGATGGGCGGCATCGAGGTGATCGTCGCCGAGGAGGTGAAGACCGCCGAGCAGGGCGAGGTGATCGGCCTCTTCCTCGAGGAGAAGATCCCGCGGGGGATGACGATGGCGGAGACGATCGCCGCGATCCGCGAGCAGGGAGGTCTGGTCTACGTCCCCCACCCGTTTGACCGCTTCCACTCGGTCCCCGACTACGAGCACCTGCTCGACATCGTCGAGGAGATCGACATCCTCGAGGTCTTCAACCCGCGGGTGGCGCTGACCGCCTTCAACGAGGAGGCCGAGCGCTTCGCCCGCAAGTACCGGATCGTCTCCGGGGCCGGCTCCGACAGCCACGTCGCCCAGGGGCTGGGCAGCGTGCGAGTGCGGATCCACGAGTTCGACGGGCCGGCCGAGTTCCTCGAGGCTATGCGCGACGCCGACATCACCCGCAAGCACAAGAACCTCGTCTACGTGCAGGCGCTGAAGCTGTTGCAGACGGCGGGGCGGCCGAAGGCGCCGAAGCGCAGCGTCCCCGACGCCAAGCCGGTGAAGGGCGGGCGCCCGCGGGGTAAGCGCCGCTCCAACGGCCGAGCCGCGAGCAAGAGCTGATGCAGGAG
This sequence comes from uncultured Solirubrobacterales bacterium, assembly GCA_963837695.1. Taxonomy (GTDB): domain Bacteria; phylum Actinomycetota; class Thermoleophilia; order Solirubrobacterales; family 70-9; genus VRUE01. The sequence goes on from CAWINZ010000005.1 coordinate 925,258, forward strand.
GCTCGCGCGAAAGGAGCCGCGCCCGAGCCGTCAAAGAGATCGCCGAGCATGCCGGCGACCGACGACGAGATACGCGAGAAGTACCTGGAGCGAGCGATCCGCGAGCTCAACCAGATGACCCACGACCTGCAGGAGTGCCCGCACTGCCCGCGTGGCAAGCTGATGCCGGTGCTGGGCTCGGGGCACCCGCAGGCCGACGTCTTCATGCTCAAGCACGCCCCCGGCGTCGCCGAGATCGAAGAGGGGGTTGCCTTCTATGGCCGCGCCGGCAACGCGCTGATGAAAAGCTTCAAGCGGCTGGGGATCGACCCGCTGGTCGTCTACGGCACGCTCTGCGTCAAGTGCCCGATCGCCGAGCCCGACCTGGCCGCCGAGGAGTGCGTGCGGCGCGTCGTCGAGGAGCTGGCGATCGTGCAGCCGAAGATCGTCGTCGTCATGGGCGAGCCCGCCCTGCGCGTCCTCAACGGCCTCAAACTTCCCCTCGCACGCGAGATCGAGCCGCGCGCGGGCGAGATCCAGGCCTTCACCCCGACCATCGACGCCCTCTACACCCCCGACATCGACGAGTCGCTCGACGAAGAGAACGCCAAGGCGCGCTTCTGGCGCTCCTTCAAGACGCTCGGCGAGTGGTACGAGGACCTGCCGCCGTACTAGCCGGTTGGTGGGGGAGGGACTGGGGTGCCCCTCTCGCTTGCTGGGATTTTCGCCTTGGACTTCGGGTCTCTCGCTGAGTGTTGCGGTGCGAAAATCAGACGCCGCTGCGCGAGAGGGACACCCCAGTCCCTCCACACGGGCGCGTGCGGCGCGTCAGTCAGCTGCTGGTGCTGCCGGCTGAGGCTACGGCGCCCATTGCTTCTGCGGTAGCTGAGGCCAGGCCTCTGACCACGATGGTGTCCATGGCGGTGTAGGCGGCTAGCTTCTTTTTTGCTGTGTCGCTGTCGGCCGCCGCTACGCCTACCGTGCCCTCGGGCTCGGCCAGGCGGTCGAAGTGGTTGCGGTAGCCGGCGTGCAGGTCGCGGTAGAAGGACTCCTCCTTGGCGAGGCGCTCGGCGGCGTCGGGGCCGACCGCGGTGCGGACGTAGCCGAAGACCGGCGGTGACTCGCGCCCTGCCTCCTCGGCGCCGGCCTCTACCTGGAGCCTTGCGCGGGCGGCGAACTCGGGGGTCATCCAGTTGAAGAAGGCGCCGTCGAACTCGGCGCCGGCGAGGGCGCACATCTTCGGCCCCATCGCGGCGAGGACGAGGCGGACGCCGGGCAGCGCCTCGCGCAGCTCGGGGAGGGACTCGCGCATCCTCGTCAATGGCTTCTTGGAGAAGCCGGCGCCGACGCCGAGCCAGAGCTTCGAGCGGTCGAGGCCGAGCCGCTCTATGTCGGCGGCGATCTCCTGCGGCGGGGTGCGGTCGAGCGCGATCACGGCGACGCCGAGGTCCAGCTCCGGCGCTGCGGCGGCGAACTCCGCCAGCGTCTCCAGCCCTTTCGCGCCTGGATGGTCGTTCGACCAGACGGAGTCGTAACCCAGCGCCGCGCAGCGCTCCGCCAGCGGCCGCGCCACGTCAGGGTCAAGTCCGGCGGCAACTCCGAATCCCCGTGCCATGCACCCACCATATATACGACGCTGCGCCACCGCAGGAGGGACGAGATGCCCCTCTCACGGAAGTTCAAGGAACCGCGTCAGAACCCAGAACCGCGCCCCAGCTGCGCGACGGTTTCCGGGAGAGGGGCATCTCGTCCCTCTCCCGCCATCACGCCCTGTCGAATTCCGCGACGCACTCGATGTGGGGGGTCTGGGGGAACATGTCGACCGGCTTCACGCGGCGCAGGGTATAGCCCGCCTCGACCAGTTGCGCGGCGTTCGGCGCCAGCGTGGTCGGGTTGCAGGAGACGTAGACGATCCGCTTCGCCTCGCACTCGAGCACGCGCCGGACGATCTTCTGCGAGAGGCCGGGGCGGGGGGGATCGAGCAGGACGACGTCTGGCTTGCCCGCCTCCTCGACCAGCGGTCGTACGCCGGTGCGCGCGCTGCCCGCCATGAAGCGGGCGTTCTCGATCCCGTTGCGCGCGGCGTTGCGCTCGGCGTCGGCGATCGCGTCGGGGACGATCTCCAGTCCCCAGACCTCGCCGGCCTTGGCGGCCATCGTCAGGCCGATCGTGCCGATCCCGCAGTAGAGGTCGAAGACCCGCTCGTCGCCGCTCAACCCGGCGTACTCGGCGGCCACCGCGTAGAGGCGCTCGGCCATCTCGGTGTTGGTCTGGAAGAAGGCGTTGTAGGACATCTCGAAGTCGAGCCCGCAGAGTTGCTCGCGCAGCATCTCCTCGCCGAGCACGCCTGTCGGGCCCTCGCTGCCGCCCGAGGCGTCCTGGATCACCGTGTGCAGGTCGACCGGGGGCTTGGGGAAGCGCTTCTGTGTGGTCACGAGGCGGGTTTGGATCTGGCCGCTGCGGCGTCCCTCGCGCACGACCAGGTTGGTGAGCACGCCAGTGCCGGCGGGCCGGTCGTAGGGAGCGACCGATTCCTCGCGCGCCCACTCGCGCACCTCGTTGCGGGCGGCGTTGCCGCGCTCGGAGGCGAGCAGGCAGTCCTCGACCCCGACGACGAGGTCCCAACGGCCGCTGGCGTGGAAGCCGAGCACGGTCTCCTCGTCGCGGGCGCCGAAGGAGTATTCGAGCTTGTTGCGGTAGCGCCACTGTTCCTGGGCTGGCTCGATCTCCTCCAGCTCGAAGCCGTCGAGGCCGCCGATGCGGCGCAGCGCCTCGTCGACCTGGTCGCGCTTGTGGATCAGCTGCTGCTCGTAAGCGAGGCCCTGCCACGGTGCGCCTGGACAGGGCTCGCCTTCGTGCAGGCAGCGGTTGGGGACGCGGTCGGCACCGGGTCGCAGCAGCTCGACCGCCCGCGCCTCGGCGAAGCGGCCCTTCGGTTTGGTGATCTCGGCCCGGACCAGATCACCCGGCAGGCCGCCGGAGACGAAGACGACGTAGCCGTCGACCCGAGCGACCCCCCGCCCGCCGAAGGCGAGCGAGTCGATCTCGACCTCGAGCAGCTCGCCGCGCTTCGGCCTTACCGCCTTCGTCTGGCCGGGCGCCGGCCTCACTAACCGAGTTTCTTGCGGGCGCGCCGCGCCGCCTGGGTCGCCTGTTTGCGCACCGGCGCCGTCCGACCGCCGACCTCCTTACGCGCCTGTTTGACCAGTCGTTCGAGCTCCTTCAGCAGACCATCCGTCTGCCGGCGGCCGCGCTTGACCATGTCGGAGACCATCTTCTCGGCGTCGCCGCGGGTCATCCGACCGCGCTTGACCGCATCGTCGACGACGTCCTGCAGGCGGTCGCGGCTCAGCGTCACGCTCTGTTCGAGGCTCTCGCGGAACTGCTCGACGCTCTTGTCGAGGCCCGTCGTGGCGCTCCGCGAGGTCGATTTTTTCGCCGTTTTCGCCTTTGCTTTCGGTTTCGCTTTGCTTTTGGCTTTCGATTTCGTCGCCGGTTTGCGAGCGGACGCTTTTTTGGCGCGCGTCCCGGCTTTCGCTTTTTTCGTCGCTTTGCCGGACGACTGTTTTTTCGCGGCCATGCTCAGTTGCCTCCTGTCTCGCTGCTGGGTATTGGGGGACTGACTATCTCATTACCTGGAGAGCGGCGTGCGAAACACGGCCGCCACCGGAGCGTGATCGGAGAGGCGTATGGCGTGATCGCCGTCGGGCACCTCGCGCCGCTCCGGATCCCAGACGAAGGGCTCATCGGTCATCACCAGCCCCCGCACGAGCAGGTGATCGATCGCGCGCGGGCCGGTCGGGCTCGTCGCCAGCTCAAAGCGCTCTTCCAGTTCGGCGAAGAGCTCCGGGCTCTCCGCCGGGCGAAGGTTGAGGTCGCCACCGAACAGCAGCGGCGCCTCTGCGGCCCAATCCGTCGCGGCAGCGGCCGCTCGCAGGACATCTTCGGTGGCCGCGTCCGGCCGGTCGTTGGTCGCGTGCAGGTTGGCGATGCAGAGGCCACTGGCCGTGCGGGTGAAGGCCATCGCCCGCCGCTCGGGACGCCCCTCGTGGATGGTCAGCTCGCGCCGCTCGACGATCGCGCCCAGCGGCCCCCCGCGGCGAACGAGGGTGAGATTGGACCCGCCCTCGCCAGAGGCGATCAGGTCCGGGTTGAGCCGTGCGCCGAGGATGCGGAGCGGCGCGAGCGAGTTGCGAGAGGTAAGCGCCCGGTGCGGTTCGGCGTTGCAGACCCGCGCCAGCGGCTCGCAGTAGCGCGGCGGGCACTCCTGCAGAAGCATCACGTCCCACTCGCTGTACTTCAGCAGCGACGCGAACTCCCTCGTCAGATCGCGGTTCACCTGGACGTGGGTCGCGTTTCGCTCGCTGATCCGCAGCAGGCGTGAGCGCCAGGTGAAGAGCGCCGGATCAGGCGGGAAGTCGCGCCCATGAAAAATGTTCCAGCCGATCGCGGTGAACTCCACCCCCCTAGTATCTCCGGCTTGAAGCGTGACTTCCTCACCGGCGAAGAGCTCGGGGCCTTTGAGCTCTCCGAGCTACTCGACCTCGCCGCCGAGCTGAAAGCCGGCCGGAGGCAGGGAGCGAGCGCCGGCGACCTGGCCGGGCGCAGCATCGCGCTGGTCTTCGAGAAGCCCTCGACCCGTACGCGGATCTCCTTCGAGGTCGGGGTGGCCGAGCTCGGCGCGACGCCAATCGTCCTGCGCGGCGACGAAATGCAGCTCTCCCGCGGCGAGTCGGCCGGCGACACCGGCCGGGTGCTGTCGCGCTACCTCGACGCGATCGTGATCCGCTCCGGCTCCCACGAGGCCGTCGCCGAGTTGGCCGCCGGGGCCGAGGTGCCGGTCATCAACGCGCTCACCCCGCTCCACCACCCCTGTCAGGCGCTTGCCGACCTGCTCACCCTGCGCGAGCGCTTCGGCGACCTGCACGGGCTGCGCCTCGCCTACGTCGGCGACGGCAACAATGTCGCCCGCTCGCTGGCGATCGCCTGCGAGCTCGCCGACGTCGAGCTGACAGTCGCCGCGCCGCCCGGCTGCCAGCTCGAGCAGGGGCACGGCGTCAAGCTCACCGAGGACCCGCGCCTCGCCGTCTCCGGCGCCGACGCGATCTACACCGACGTCTGGGTCAGCATGGGGGACGAGGAGGAGGCCGAGCGCCGCCGGGCCGACCTCACCCCATTCCGCGTCGACGCCGACCTGCTCGGCGCGGCCAAGGACGGCGCGGTCGTCCTGCACTGCCTGCCCGCCCACCCCGGCGAGGAGATCGCCGCCGACGTCCTCTACGGCCCGCGCTCCGCCGTCTGGGACCAGGCTGAGAACCGCCTCCACACGCAGAAGGCGCTGCTGCGTACGCTGCTCAGCGAGTAGGCGTGTACCCGGAGCTCAATCTCGGCCCGCTGACCCTGCAGACCTTCGGCCTGATGTTCGCCCTCGCCTTCCTCGCCGCCGGGGCGCTGATCGCGAAGCGGTTGAAGGAGATCGGCAAGCCGGTCGACTGGGCCTATGAGATCGGTTTCGCCGCCCTGATCGGCGGCGTCGTCGGCTCGCGCCTCTACTTCGTCGTCCAGAACTACGACAGCGTCAAGGACGATCTGCTCGGCAACCTCTTCGGCGGCTCGGGACTGGTCTGGTACGGCGGCGCGATCGGTGGCGCCCTGGCCGTCCTCGCCTGGGCCTGGTACCGCGACTTCCTCCGCCTTGCCCTGCTCGATCTGGTGGCGCCGGCGCTCGCCCTCGGCTACGCGATCGGCCGCATCGGCTGCCAGCTCTCCGGCGACGGCGACTACGGCAAGCCGTGGAACGGGCCCTGGGCGATGTCTTACCCAGATGGCACCGTCCCCACCGATCGCACCGTCCACCCGACGCCGATCTACGAGACGCTGGCGATGGGTCTGGGTGCCTGGATGCTGTGGCAGCTGCGCGACCGTTTCCGTGCCGGTGTGCTGTTCGCGGCCTACCTCGTCTATGCCGGCGCCGAGCGCTTCCTGGTCGAGTTCCTCAGGCGCAACAGCGAGGCCGCACTCGGCCTGACCGGCCCCCAGCTGGAGAGCCTTGCAATGATGCTCGCTGGCGTGCTCTGGATCTGTGTGGTCAGACAGCGATACGGGACCCTGTCTCGCGGAGCCGCTGTTAATCTTGCACAAAATACTTTGAGTTAAACGAGGAGGTGAGTGGAGTGGACGCAGTGGAGACCGGTAGCGGGGAAGGCTCGTCCGCCGCGACGGTCGGCGAGCTGCTCGACACCGCGACGGAGACGATTGCGGCGGCGGGTTGCGAGGACCCTGCCGGCGACGCCGCGGCGCTTGTCGCCAACGCGCTCGAGATCAGCGTCGAGGAGCTTTCGCGCGACGGCTCCGGGGAGGCTTCGCCGCAGGTCGTCGCGGCGATCGAGGCCGCGGTTGCCCGCCGCGCCGATCATGAGCCGCTTGCCTACGTGCTCGAACGCGCCCCCTTCCGCGGCCTCCAGATCCATGTCGACCCGCGCGTGCTCTGGCCGCGCCGCGAGACCGAGCTGCTGGTCGAGGTCGGGACCGAACTGCCACAGGGCGCCCGCGTGCACGAGGTCGGGACCGGCTCGGGCGCGATCTCCCTGGCGCTGCTGTCCGAGCGCCCGGACCTGCGCATCACCGCCTCGGATCTTTCGCCCGAAGCGGCCGAAGCCGCCCGCGAGAACGCCGAGCGCCTCGGCCTCGAGCTCGAGGTCACGGTCGCCGAAGGCCTGCCCGACGGGCTGGAGGACGTCGACCTCGTGATCGCCAACCTGCCCTACGTCACCGACGAGACGATCGACGAGCGCTCGCCAGAGATCAAGCGCGAGCCGCGGATCGCCGTCACCGGCAACTGCGGGGCGGACGGCCTGGGTGTGATCCGCGGCCTGATCGAGGAAACGCCGAGCGGCTGGAAGCTTGCGATGGAGCACGACACGCACCACGGGCCGGCAATGCGCGAGATGCTGCGCGACGCGCGGACGCTGACCGACTACATGGACGGCGAGCGTGTCACCGTTGGCACCGCTCCCTGAGCGCGACTTTCGCGATCAGCTATACGGTTGAGCCATGGCTGACTCGACCACGCGCGCTGAGGCCGCCGCCGGCGACACCGAGGCCCAGCGCCTCGCAAAGGCCGAGCGCCTGCGGGCGGAAGGGATAGACCCTTACCCCTTCTCATTTCCAGATCGCGACAGGATTGAGGGCGTCCTCGAGGCGCACGACCCCGCCGAGCTGGGCGAGGGTGAGCATCGCGAGTTCTCCTACCGGATCGCCGGCCGGGTGACCGGCCAGCGTGGCCACGGCAAGACGACCTTCTTCGACGTCCGCGACCTGACCGGCACGATCCAGGCCTACGCCCGCGTCGACGCTCTCGGCCAGGACGCGTTCGACCGGATCGAAGAACTCGATATCGGCGACCTGGTCGGGGTCGAGGGCGATCTCTACGTGACCAAGCGCGGTCAGCTGGCGATCGAGGTGCGCGAGTGCACGCTGCTGGCCAAGGCATTGCGCGACCCGCCCGACCTCTTCCACGGCATCTCCGACCCGGAGGTCCGCTACCGCCAGCGCGAGCTCGACCTGATGGCGAACGAGCGCTCGCGGGAGATCTTCCAGCTGCGCGCCAAGGTGGTCAAGGCGATCCGCGACCACCTCGACGAGCGCGACTACGTCGAGCTGGAAACGCCGATCCTGCAGCGGATGACCGGCGGCGCCGCGGCGCGCCCGTTCAAAACCCACCACAACGCGCTCGACCGCCACCTCTTCCTGCGGATCGCGACCGAGCTGTACTTGAAGCGGGCGATCGTCGGCGGCTTCGAGAACGTCTACGAGCTGGGCAAGTTCTTCCGCAACGAGGGGATGTCGCCCCAGCACAATCCCGAGTTCACGATGCTCGAGTGGTTCGTCAGCGGCGTCGACTACCACGGCGTGATGGACGTCGCGGAGGGGATCGTCTCCGACGTCGCCCAGCGCGTCCTGGGCACGACCAAGGTCGAGCGCGACGGCGAGACGATCGACCTGGCATCGCCCTGGCCGCGGCTGCGGCTGCAGGACCTGCTGCTTGAGGAGACCGGCGTCGACATCACCAAGGCCAGCCGCGACGAGCTGGCCGAGATCGCCGGCGAGGACGCCGAGCCCGACGACGACTGGGCGGCGCTGGTCGACACCCTGCAGGGCAAGCTGATCGAGCCGAAGCTGATCCAGCCGACTTTCATCATCGACCTACCGCTGGCGATCTGGCCGCTGGTCAAGCCGGTCCCCGAGCATCCGCAGCTGCTCGCGGCGTCCTTCGACGGGATCGTCGCCGGGATGGAGATCACCGGCGGCGGCACCGACGTCAACGACCCGATCGAACAGCGCCGCCACTTCGTCGAACAGCGCGAACGGCAGGAGTCGGGGGCGGAGGAGACGCCGCACGAGCACGACGAGGAGTTTGTGCGTGCGCTCGAATACGGGATGCTGACGGCGAGCGGCTCCGGCCTCGGCGTCGACCGCCTGATGATGATCCTCAGCGGCGCCACGACCCTGCGCGACGTGATCCTCTTCCCCTCGATGCGCGAGGCAGCCGACTCCTGAACCACCCGCCGACGGGCCGAAAACCGGCCTATATCACCGGAAATAGGCCCGTCGGCTGTCAGTTTTCGATCTGGACCAGCTGCTTGGGCTGGTGCTCTACCTGGAGCGTGGTGTGGTGGATGCCGAACTCGCGCTCGATCAGCTCGCTCAGCTCGAGGCGGGCGCGGTGGCAGTCGGCGTCGGGCTCGACGGTGACGTGCGCCGAGAGGGCTGGGAACTCGGAGGTGACCTCCCAGACGTGCAGGTCGTGAACCTCGACGATCCCCGTTTGGGCGGCCATCAGCCGGCCGATCCGATCCGGGTCGATGCCTTTGGGCGAGGCCTCGAGGAAGATCCGGCCCGATTCGCGCAGCAGGCCGGAGGCCGAGCGCAGCATCAGGCCGGCGACCAGCAGCGAGGCGATCGCGTCGGCCCGGTCGAAGCCGGTCAGCAGGATCACCGCGGCGGCGACCGCAGTGCCGACAAAGGCGTAGAGGTCGGTGAGGAGGTGCTGGAAGCTGCCCTCGACGTTGAGGCTCTGGCGGTTGGCCTTGGCCAGCGTCGCGGTGGCGGCGAGGTTGACGACGATGCCCGCCAGGGCGACGGCAAGGACGAGCCCCCCGTCGACCCCGGGCGGGTCGATCAGGCGGCGCACGCCCTCGATCGCAATGATCGTCGCCAGCACCAGCAGGGTGATGCCGTTCGCCTGGGCGGAGAGGATCTCGACCCGTTTGAAGCCGAAGGTCATGCGGCCTTCGGCGGGGCGGGCGGCGAGGCGGATCGCGACCAGTGAGAGGCCGATCGCGGCCGCGTCGGTGAGCATGTGCGCCGCATCGGAGAGCAGTGCCAGCGAGTTGGCGAGGATCCCGGTCACCACCTCGGCAGCCATGAAGCCGAGGATCAGGACCAGGGCGATCGTCAGCTTGCCGCGGTCGGCGTCGGCGGAGGCGCCGTGGCTGTGGCCCGCGTGGGAGTGACTCATCGCCCACCCATCCTAAGAGCCGCGGCGCGGTTCAGAAAGCCGCGTGGAGCATGCCGCCGTCGATCGGGATCACCGTGCCGGTGATGTAGGCGGCGCGCTCGGAGCAGAGGAAGGCGACCAGGTCGCCGTACTCCTCGGGCCGGCCGAGGCGCCCGGCGGGCACGTCGCGCTGGGCGGCGGCCTGCGCGGCCTCGATCGAGCCGTAGTTGGAGGCGAGGCGCTCGGTGGCGAAGCGGCCGGTTGCGACGGTGTTGACGGTGATCCCGTCCGCGGCGACCTCGCGTGAGAGGGTCTTGAGGAAGCCGACCGCGGCCATGCGGTGGGTGTTGGAGAGGTTGAGACCGGCGATCGGCTCGCGGGTCGAGCTGGAGCCGACGTTGACGACCCGCCCCCAGCCGCGTTCCTGCATGCCGGGGACGGTGGCGCCGGCGAGCACGCGCGGGGCGAGGACGAGCGAGCGGTAGGCGAGCTGCCAGTCGTCCGTCGGGTGCATGAGTGAGGTGCCGAGCGGCGGCCCGCCCGTGTTGGTGACGAGGATGTCGATCGGCCCCACCGCGGCCTCGACCTCGGCCGGCAGCTCGGCGAGGCGATCGAGGTCGGCCGCGTCGGCGACGAAGGGGGAGACGTCGCCCTCGATCGTCGCGGCCGCCTCCTCGGCCCGCCCCCGCGAGCGGCTGGTGACGGCGACGCGCGCGCCTTCGCGGGCGAGCGCCGCGGCGATCCCCTGCCCGATCCCCTGGCTGGCGCCCATCACCAGCGCAACCCGCCCGTTCAGACCGAGGTCCACGCCCGCCGCCAATGCTCGAACAGCTTCACGCCGATAAAGTAACCGAGCAGGGCGCCCGTAGCTCAGTGGTCAACGGTCCCTTCACGGGGACCAAAGAGCGCCGGTCTTTCAAGCCGGAGGTCGCGAGTTCGATTCTCGTCGGGCGCATTGGGGGAGGTTCCGGCAGGTGCCGGGCTATTCCCATGCCAGAGCCGATTGCCCGGCTCGCGCCTCGAATCCCGTTCCGCGCCCTTCCGAGCCATTCCGAGGTGTTCCGCGAGGTCGTGGTCGCATCCTGGTCTCATTTTCGCTTGCTGCGAGCTTGGCGAGATCGCCCATCGAGACGCCGAGGGCGTCAGCAATGTCGCTGACGGTGGCTGAGCGAGCCGTCCTGGCATTCCTGATCGGCTAGTTTCGTATTACAATTCCTCCGTGGAGATCCATTCGTCGGCACGAAAACACGGTGTTGCCGACGTGGACATCGAGCATGCGACGGACAACGCAATGAGCATCGACGACCAAGACAACGACACTCGGCTGTATCTCGGACCAGCTCGCAATGGCGAGATTCTTGAGGTCGTCACGCTCGTTCGTGGCGATGGGTCCGAGCTGGCGATCCCGCGATGAAGATGAGGCCGAAGTACTTGCGACTTCTACCGGGAGATTGACGATGGCGAGAAAGAAGACCCATGGCAAGACCGCCAGCGGCAAGCCGATCACCGACGATCTGATTGCCAAGCTGGCCGAGAAGGCGGAGACTGGTTACGACGTGGAGGACACGCTTCGTCGCCGGCCAGGCCGACCGACGATTGGCTCGGCTCCGGCGCGGGTGGAGTCTGTTCGTCTCGACCCAGAGCTGCGCGAAGCGCTTGATACACGCGCCAAGCGCGACCATGAGGCAGCCTCCTCGGTTATCCGCAAGGCGCTCCGGCAATACCTGCAAGTGGGCTGAGGCAAGTCGAACTTGACTTTCGGTCGGAATGATCGCGCCGAACAGGTCGCATTCCGGTCACATAGCCGCCGTAAACGGCTCTAGCAAGCGCCCGTCCCCCAGCCTTTCAAGCCGAAGGTCGCGAGCAATGCCCGTCGGCGCATGGAGGTTGGGATAGCCGTTGGCAATGTGCCGGCGCTCTGGGATAGTTGAGCCAGGACCTACCGACGAGGCGAAGGGAGCGCGCCCGATGAGCTTCAGGCGAAATTGGCGGACCAGGCTGTCGGCCTTGGTGTGCGCCGTGATGTTGGGCCTGTCCGCCCTCGCCGGCGACGCCTCCATCGTCGAGGCGGAAGGCATCGCGCCGATCGAGGGCGGCTGGGTGGCGACCACCTCGGCCGGCCTGCCGGTGAGCTTCGAAGTGAGGGAAGGCAATGTCCTCAATGCCCACTTCGGCTTCAGCTGGGGCTTCTGCGGCAACTACGAATCCCACCTTCCCAATATCGACCCGATCGACGCCGATGGCCACTGGAGCTTCCTCGACACGAGGGGGCAGACGATCGACGCGACGTTCGTCGCCTCGGACAAGGCCGAAGGCACGGTGGTCGCGGTCGAACGCCAGCTGCCGGGCTGCCCTCGCACGGAAGCCACCTTCGTCGCCGCGCCCGGCGAAATACCGCCCTACGTCAAGCCCCAGGTCTTCGCGGTGCAGAACGCGAAGACCGGCCACATCGCCAGGCGCCCGCACGCAATCGTGCTCGGCGGCCGCAAGCACGGCTCCCTCTCTTTCCACGGCCTCAGGTGGCGTAGCTTCGGTGGCCGCAAGGCGTATGCGACCGGGAGGGCGCAAATCAGCGAGGGCGGCCAGAGGTGGAACCCGTGGGCCTCAGTGCGGCTCAGCTTCCTGATCGGAGACGGCCCCGACAAACGGATCTACTCGTTCGTCCGCTACGTGCTGCGCGGAGCCGTTCCACCCGGTTTCGCCCGCCACGGCTTTCGAGAAGTGCGCTGATCGGACCGGGCCGCTGGATTCTCGGCAACGGCAACGGCGCCGCTAGGCGCGGCCGCCGCTAGGCCGAGGCAGGTAGGCGCACCAGACGGCGAAGATACCGACGGCAACCACCGCGCCGAGCCAGTGGGCGCCGATCAGGACGAAGAGCACGCTGGGGATCCCCGCCAGCGCGGCGCGGACCAGAACGGGCGCCTCGGGCAGCCCCACGACCCGCGCCGTCAGCCAAGCGCAGAGCATCCAGGCCAGCGGGCCGACCATCCAGCCCCAGCTTTCGAAGAACCCATGCGAGAAGACGAGCGCGAGCAGCACCGAGAGCACCGCCACCGCCACGACCTGCACCACCGCCACACGCCAGAGGATCTCCGAGTCCATGCTGTCGATTCTGTCAGGCGATCGCTACTGGAGGGCGAAGACGACGTGGACGCTCGCCGTCACGGTCGAAGACCCGGGCTTCGTGGGCGGTGCCGGCTCGGCGGCGGTGCCCTTCTGCCGGCCTGAGGTTGGACGGGCGCGACTTCGGAGCCTTCTTCGATACTGATCGCGGGCCCCAGGGTCCCTCCGGCCCGGGACGCGAGCCCGGCCGCCTTCGCCTTTGCCTGGTCGAAGGCGGCGAGCAGAGTGCTTTCGTAAGCGAGTGCGGGATCGCCGGGGAAGAAGCGCGGGCCCCTGGTGCCGGTGGCGCCCGCCGCGACCGCGGCGCTGAGCAGTTCGCCGGCCTGGTCGGGCTGGTGCAGGGTCACCGAGATTCCCTCGCTCGCCCTGTAGACGGTCCGCCTGTCGCGGGTGACTTTGCGGATCGAGATCTGCCCGGTGGTGACGTCACCCGCGCCCACCCCGGGAACGGCCTCCACCGCTGCGATCACCGCTCGCAGGTGCACAGCGACGATGCGCAGCGCCGCCGCGCGCGAGCTTCGTTCCTTGGCGACCTGGAAGCCGAGGCCGGCGGTGTCGTTCGGCACCTGCTGGGTCGCCGAGCCGTTGACCGTGACCGTGCGATCCAGCGCCGACACCGGGGCCGGAGCGATTAGGCAGAGGGCAAGGAGCGCCAAGACAGGCAGGAACGAAGCCCCCCGCATCACTCGCTCACCTCGCCGTCGGCAGCGCGGCGCAGCGCCGCGATGTCGAGCTTGCGCATTCCCAGCATCGCCTTCATCGCGCGCTCGGCTCGGCCCTTGTCGGGATCGGCGAAGAGCTCTTCCATCCCCGTCGGCACGACCTGCCAGGAGAGGCCGTAGCGATCCTTCAACCAGCCGCACTGGCTCTCCTCGCCGCCCTCCGTCAGCTTGCCCCAGTAGTAGTCGACCTCCTCCTGGGTCTCGCATTCGATCGCGAAGGAGACCGCCTCGTCGAAGTTGAACTGAGGGCCGCCGTTGATCCCGAGGAAGCGCTGCCCGTCGAGCTCGAACTCCACCGTCATCACCATCCCCGCATCGCGCGGACCGGCCTCGGTGTAGTGGGCGACGTTGACGATCCGCGAGTTCTCGAAGACGTCGACGTAGAACTCCGCAGCCTCCTCGGCCTCGGTGTCGAACCACAAGTTGGGGACGATCTTCTGCTTCATGGGACCACCTCCTGACGTGCGGTTACCCGATTGGCCGTGGACTATCCTCCCTGATCGTTCCCAAGCCCGGGCGGTTAGCTCAGTTGGGAGAGCACCTCCCTTACAAGGAGGGGGTCACTGGTTCGAGCCCAGTACCGCCCATGATGTCTGAGCCCGCCCTGATCTCCACTGACCCTCGAGAGGTCGCGCCCGCGGTCGCGCAGGCGCTGGACCTCTTCTCCGCGCCCCTTCCGAGCGTCGGGATCGACGTCGAGCGAGGCTACCTCGACCTGCTGGGCGGACAGGACCCGACCGGCGCGCATCTCGGCCAGCGGCTGATGGTCAGCCGGGCGCTGCCGCTGATCTACCAGCGCTTCTGGCGCCCGCTGGGCGGTCGCCTGTTGATGGGACTGACCGGGCCGGGAACGGGGGAGGAGCACCGCACGGCGCTGTCGATGCTCTCGATAGACCCCGGCGAACGCGTCCTCGACGTCGCCTGCGGCCCCGGCAACTTCACGCGTGACTTCGCCCGTGCCGCGGGCGAGGGCCTCGTCGTCGGCATCGACGCCTCTGGCCCGATGCTGGACGTCGCCGTCCGCGATACCGACAGCGACAATGTCGCCTACATCCGTGGCGATGCCGGCGCTTTGCCGTTCCGCGACGGAAGCTTCGACGCGGTCTGCTGCTTCGCGGCGCTGTACCTGATCGAGGAGCCGATGCGGGCGCTGGCGGAGATCGTCCGCGTCCTCGCGCCGGGAGGCCGGGTCGCGCTGCTGACCAGTTGCAGCCGGGGCCCGCTGCCGGTCGCCGTGACCAGCCCGGTCGTGCGCCGGCTGAGTGGTGTGCGGATCTTCGCTCGCGACGAGTTGACGCGGGCGATGAAGGACCACGGCCTCGTCGAGATCGACCAGCGGGTCACCGGCCTCGCTCAGTTCCTCTCGGCACGGAAGCCGGAGGCGGTTTAGTTGGCACACATGGGCGGTACCGCGGAAGCGGAGATCGACGCTCCGCTCGGTGAGGTCTGGGCGGTCGTAGAGGACGTGCTCGCCGCCCCCGACTGGCAGGGTGGGCTGGAGGCGATCACGGCGCTGGAGCACGACGACGAGGGGCGCCCGACCCTGGTCGAGAGCGTCAGCGACATCAAGATCAGGCAGGTCAAGACGCAGGTGCGGTTCAGCTACGAGTCGCCCACGCGCCTCTCCTGGGTTCAGGAGAAGGGCGACCTCAAGTCGGTCGAGGGGTCCTGGCAGCTGGAGGATCTAGGTGGCGGGCGGACCCGGGCGACGTACACGCTGGATGGCGACCCGGGCCGGATGCTCGGCATGCTCATCCGCGGCCCCGTCGAGGCCGCTGCTCGGGCGGTGCTGGTCAACGCCCGGCCGGGCGAGCTGAAGGCGCGGGTCGAGGACGCCTGATGTCGGACCGCGATCTGCCTTCGGCGCCACCGGCGTCATCTGCCGCCGCGCCCGAGACCCTGCCCCTGCGCTACGCGGCGGCGGGTGCGCTCGCCTGGATGCAGGCAGGGTTCCGCGGGCTCAGTCGCTCCCGCTCTTCGGTCAGGGAGCGCTCGGCCGCGTTGATGCGCAGGGCGCTGCCGTCCTCCGGGCTGGCTGCCTGACCCCGGCCACCGCGCTCGGCACCGCGAACCTCGGCCGCTTGGGGCCGCTCCAGCGCACGCTTCTCCGTCTCTTCTTGAATCGCGCTGTGGACTTTTGACGCGTAGGAGGCCGTCAAAAGTCCACAGCGGCTAACGCCAACGCGATAGCCACGCCCGCAATCGCCGCCAGAGCGACGGTGGCCGTGGCTGGGTGCGCTGCCACTCGTCCTCGGTCGGCAGCCGACCCGCCTTGCGCGCCGCAAGCACGCACGCCGTGTGGGCGTGGCGGCGACGCGCGATGTCGCCCTCGGGCGCGATCAGGAAGTGCTCGCTGAGGGCGGGGAGGTGATTGCCGCAGAGCGGACAGCGGTAGGTGGCCGGCTTGCGGTTCTGCGCTGGGCGCATCGCCCACCAGCGGGGCGGCGGCTCGTTCAGGAGGCGTCGGCGCGGAGCTGGGGCGTCACCGTGCCGCCGCGTCGCCGCTCGGACTCGGTGACGACGTCGAAGAAGACATCGTTGCGACCGCGGCGCATTCGGTAGGGGAAGAGCCCGCGGCTGCGGCGGCTCGCCGCGGCGACCGCGCGGAAGCCCCCCTCGTGGGCGCGGCTCCAGCGGATGCCGAAGATCTCCCGCACCCGTGGCGGCAGCGTCCCCTTGATCAGGTGGTTCTGGAAGGCGATGTTGCCGCGCGCCGCCGCCGGCACCGGTTGGCGGAAGGCGACCAGCGGGGCCATCTCGAGTCCGTGTCGGGTCACGGTCAGGTCGGGCACAGCGAGTTTGCCGTCGAACCAGGCCTTGAACTCGACGTGGCTCGCCGGCACCTCACTCGGCGGCAGGCCGAAGAGCTCGCCGAAGCGCACATAGTCCTGCCAGAGGCGCTCGCGCTCGTCGGGGTCGAGCGGGCGGACCAAGGTCTCGTACATCTCGCGCCCTGAGTCGGCGATCACGGCCAGGGTCCAGAGCATCAGTTCCGGGTCGAAGGCGGAGTAGGGGGTGCCCGCCGGAAAAGCGCCCGCCGCCTCGGGCAGCTCCCCTTTGACCTTCTCGTGCAGCCGCCGCACTTTGGCGAGCGCCGCGTCGGCCTCCTCGCGGGTGCCGAGGAAGACGGTCTCCTGGATCTTCGCCGTGCGCGCGAGCCGCTCGAAGGGCCGGTTGCCCGACCAGGTCGAGAGCATCGTGCCGGTGTAGGTGAGCGGTTCGAGGGCGCCGATCAGCAATGCCCTCTGCCCGTAGAGCAATCCGACCGCGCGCTCGCCGTGGACCCGGCGCGCCATCGAGCGCCCCGGCGGGAAGTAATGCTCCTCAGCATTCCGCTCAGCCCCCACCGAGCGGATGCTACTCCGGCGCGGGCGACTCCGAGGAAAGCACGACGGCCGCCGGGATGGAGCTCGACAGTTGCTTCTCACGCAGCTCGTGCGCGGCGAAGATCTCGTCGAGGTCCTCACGGGTCAGCGTCTCGCGCTCGAGCGCGTTGGCGGCGAGGTCGTCGAGGCACTCGCGGTTGGCGGCCAGCAGCGCCCGGGCGCGCCGGTAGGCCTCGCGCGCCAGCGTCATCGCCGCCAGGTCGACGTCGCGGCGGGTGCGGTCCGAGAGCGCGTAGTTGTCGGTCGGCAGCGCGATCGGGGGGGCTCCGTCAGCGTCCAGGGCCACGCCCATGCCGAACTCGGCGACCATCTGCTTGCAGACCAGGTGCACGCGGTGCAGGTCGTCGACGGCGCCCGAGTAGGACTCGTGCATGACCTCCTCCTCGGCGGCGCGCCCCCCGAGCAGCGTCACCAGCTCGTCGAGCAGCTCCTCGCGCGACTTCAGGTAGGTGTCCTCCTGCGGCGAGTGGCCGACGAAGCCGAGCGCCGGCCCGCGCGGGACGATGCTGAGGATCTCCGGCGGGTCGAGGCCGAGCAGCCTGCGGCAGAGCGCGTGGCCGGCCTCGTGGTAGGCGACGATCCGGCGCTCCTTCTGGCTCAGCCGCCGCGCCTGCTGCGAGCCGACCGACTGGCGCAGCAGCGCCTCGTCGAGGTCCTCGCGCGCCATCGCCGTGCGTCCCGCCCGCCCGGCGATGATCGCCGCCTCGTTGAGCGCATTGGCCAGCTGGGCGCCGGTCATCCCGGTCGTCTTGCGGGCGACGTCGGTCAGGTCGAGGTCGGGGCCGAGCGGCTTGCCCTTCGCGTGCGCCTTGAGGATCGCCTCGCGGCCATCGCGGTCGGGCGGCGAGACCAGTACCTGGCGGTCGAAGCGCCCCGGCCGCAGCAACGCTTTGTCGAGCTTGTCGACGTAGTTGGAGGCGGCGATCACGATCACGGTGCCGGGGTCCTTCTCGAAGCCGTCGAGCTCGACTAGAAGTTGGTTGAGTGCCTGCTCGCGCTCGCTCGAGCCGCCATCTCCACTGCCGCCGCTGCGCGCCCCCCCGACCGCGTCCAGCTCGTCGATGAAGATGACGGCCCGGCCTGACTTGCGAGCCTCCTTGAACAGGCGCCGGATGCGGGCGGCACCCCTCCCCACGAACATCTCCACGAAGCTCGACCCCGAGGCCGCGAAGAAATCAACACCGGCCTGGGCGGCCACCGCGCGTGCCAGCATCGTCTTGCCGGTTCCCGGCGGGCCGAACAGCAGCACCCCGCGCGGCGGTTGCGCGCCGAGCGCGGCGAAGCGGTCGGGGTCGCGCAGCCACTCGGCGACGTCCATCAGCTCGTCCTTGGCGGCATCGACGCCCTGCACCTCCCCCCAGAGCACGGGCTCGGTCTTGCTCGCCTTGACGGTTTCCGGCTTGGTCGTCCCCATCGTGCCGCGCAGCAACGTCACGAAGACGATCAACAGCCCGAACATGAAGAAGACCCCGAAGACGGGGTACCAGTCGAAGAAGAATTCCTTGATGTCGGTGGCGGTTAGCGCTAGGACCAGATGCATGAACCCCCCCGGGGTCACCGGAGAGTGTCCGGGGAAAACGCCCACCCTCCAATCGCACATACGTCCGCTGCCCTTGCGCAGGCGTGGATCACGCCTGACGGACCCCCTGCGTCAGAGCTCGCGCCGGGCGATGACGCCGCTTTGCAAGGCGCGTCCCACCAACGCCGCGCGCTTCTGGTTCTGCGGCAGGTCGCCGACCTCGAGCTTCTCGAAGAGGGCCCGCATGTGGGTCTTGACCGCATCGACGCTGAGATGCAGCTCCTCGGCGATCGCCTGATTGGTGGCGGGGGTCGCGAAGGCCGATTCGTCCTTGAAGGGGCGACAGAGCGCGAGCAGGACACGGCGCTGGCCGGGGGAGATGGTTGCCGCGGCCGATACCTGGCCGGCGGCGACGGTCGCTTCCGGCGCGCCCTCGCCGGGGCGGCGGAAGAGGACCGTGGTCTGGCCGAAGCGCAGGGTGTCGCCGTCGCGCAGCCGCAGCCGCCCGTCGACCCGCTGCTCGCCGACGAAGGAGCCGTTGCGGGAGAGGCCGTCGTCGAGCAGCGTGCACTCGTCGCGGACCACCTCGATCTGGGCGTGCAGGGTGGAGACCTCCCCGTCCCAGTCGAGGCGCACGTCCGCCGACTCCCCGCGTCCCACCCAGAGCGCCGCCGCGCCCGCCTCGACCGTGACGATCCGCTGCTCACCGGCGCCGTCGCGGAAGACGAGGAAGGGACGGCCGCGGCGTTCGGCCTCGATCTGGGCCTTCAGCTCGGGCGCGCTGGTCTGCCGACGGTCGTTCATGGGGTGAGGGATACCACCCCTTGGGCTTCTGGGCGCGCGACGGGTTCCGGGCGAAGCTGATCCCAGTCCCGAACCCCACTCAAAGGAGATTCCAATGTTCCGCACCCGCATCGCCGTTCTCGCCGCCACCGTCGCCAGCTTCGCCCTGATGGCCGCCCCGGCAGCCGGCCTGGCCAAGGCCCCCGTCAGGTTCGGCGCCAAGCTCGACCCCACGGTTCAGCCCTCGAACTCGCTGCCGGGCCTGCCCTGCTACGCCGAACGCGTCATGCCCTGCACGATGATTCAAAACGAAGCCTACGGCCGCCCCGACGGCGGCGAGGTCGCCCCGCGCTCCGGCACGATCAAGCGGATCCGCCTGATCGCCGGCGGACCCGGCGTCTTCCGCCTCCAGGTCGCCAAGGTCAAGCGCTCGCGGCTCTACGGCTCGAGCCAGGTGAAGGTCCTCACCGACGGCCCGAAGATCCAGTACGAGGGTCAGACCGAAGCGAACTGGGAAAGCGACAGCTATCGGATCGAGACCTTCGACGTCGATGTCCCGATCAAGAAGGGCCAGCAACTGGCGATGCACGTCGGCGGCTCCACCTCGGCGATCCGCTGCTCCTCTGGCGGCGACAACACGCTGATCCACCTCGGCGGCAAGTACCCGCGCCAGCCCTTCAGCCCGGTCACCGACAGCGACGGCTGCTGGATCCTGATGGAAGCCGTAATCCGCTAGGCGTCCTCGGCGGCTCGCACGACCTGCGAGCCGCCGACTATCGCCTCGTTACCGTCGTCGCCGAAGACGACCCAGGCCTTGTTGCCGCCGTCGTAGTCGGGCGCCCAGAGCTTCAGCGTCGCCGGGCGGTTCCAGACGGTCACTGCCTCCTCGCCGGTCTCCTCTAGGCCGCGCCAGATCCGCACGAACGGGTTGCCCTCCCGCTCCGCGCCGATCGTCGTCGGCTCGCGGTGGCCGGGGTGGACCCGCGTCTGCGGCGGCAGCTCCATCAGCCGCATTACCGAGGCCTTGAGGTCGGCGAAGCCGCTGGCGCCTGGCGCCATCGTCCCGCCGACGGTCCCCTTGAAGAGGACGTCGGCGGTGAAGACGTCGGACCTGTTGACGAGGAACGCCAGGTGGCCGGCGGCGTGGCCGGGGGTGTAGATCGCCTCGATCTCGAGCCCGCCGGTGGTGAGCACGCCGCCGTCGGCGATCGTCTCGCCGACTTCCTCCTCCAGCTCGGCCGCGGTCTCGACGTGGGCGACCAGCGGCGGGTTGCCGATCCGCTGCCGGGCCTCGGCCAGGCCGGCGACATGATCGCCGTGGGGATGGGTGACGAGGACGTGGGTGATCTCGATGCCGTCGCGCTCGGCGCGCTCCAGCAGTGGCCCGAGGTCATCGTTGCCGTCGATCAGCACGCCCTTGCCGCCCGCCTCGTCGGCGACCAGATAGGCGTTCGACAGCCACATCGGGTTCTCGGTCCGCTCGATGATCATGGCCTCGCGGAGTATTGCGGCTTTTCGCCAGACACCTGCATCCCGGGCTCGGTACGGCCCTGGCGGTCGCCAGATTTGAAGCGAGGCGCCAGGAGAGCTAACGTGCCAGTAGGACCAGAAGCACTCCGGCGCCAGGGCTCCGCCCGGTGCTCCTGGCGGTCTTGTATCGATGGCGCTGATGGCTGACACGCGCACCGACATCTGGAGCTTGTCGCTCACCTTCGACCCGGCACGTCCGCGCTGTGCGGGTCGCCGGGCGAAGCGAGGGGGCGGCGCGATGGCAAGCCGCGCATTGCCGTCGCGCCGCCCGCCTTTCGCCTTACTGCCGGCTGGGGCACACGAGATAGACCCGGGGCCCGCCCCTTGAGCAGGCGCCCGGCGGGGGCGCTTGCGGGCATGGCCATGATCCTTCTTCTCGCCTCTCCGGCGGCGGCGGCTCGACGGCCGCGCGACACCGTGATCGACGCGCCCAGCACCGGCTCGGCGCTGATCTCGGTCGGCGCCGACGCGAACCGTTACCCGATCGACGACGGCAGCGGCGAAACGGTGGCGATCGCCGTCACCGAAGCCTGTCAGGCCACCTGCACGGCGGCGGGACCTCAGCAGATCGCCGACTTTCTCGGCACGCTGATCCATGGCGCCGAGATGGAATTGCTCACCGTCCAGCTCGACACCCCCTCGCAGATCGAATTCGATTGCGGCTACGGCGCCGAGGCCTGCTACTACGGCGGCGAAAACAAGATCGTGCTCAGCGGCGACGATACCCCGGCGCCGGAAGGGGCCAGCCGCGAATTCGTCCTCGCTCATGAGTACGGGCACCACGTCGCCCAGCATCGCGAAAGCCCGCCGCCGTTCCCAGCGGCGATCGACTGGGGCACACCCCGCTGGTCGAGCTACGAGCACGTCTGCCAGGGCTCGCGGGCGGGGGCGCTCTTCCCCGGCAACGAGGGTCTGCACTACTTCCGCGATCCAGGTGAGGCGTTCGCGGAGAGCTTCGCCCATCTCCGCTTCCCCGAGAGCAAGGTGCCGTGGCGCTGGACGGCCGCCCTGAAACCGGACGCGGCCGCCTTAGAGGCGATCCGCGAGGACACGCTTGAGCCCTGGCTGGGGCGAAGCTCATTCAAGCTGCGGGGGCGGGCGCCGCCACGCCACGGCGGCGCGGCGGTCCGGGCCTTCGAGACCCCGCTCGACGGCACCGTCAGCCTCCGGCCGGCGGGCAAGCCGCGCTACCAGCTCAGCCTGCTGAGCCCGGCCGGACGGGTCCTGCGGACCTCACGCCACGGCCTGAGCTTCCGGCATCAGCTCAACTACACCGTCTGTGGGCAGGCTCGACTGCGCGTGGCAATCCGCTCCTCCCGCCGCTCCGGCGGGGCCTTCAAGCTACAAATCCAGCGACCCTGAGATAATCCCCGACGGGCGATCCCCTCGCCCGTCTTCAGGGGGCGTAGCTCAGTTGGTTAGAGCGCCGGCCTGTCACGCCGGAGGTCGCGGGTTCGAGTCCCGTCGCTCCCGTAACGCGTAGTGCCTGGAAGCGAGCGGGTTTCAGCTTCGTCCGGCGGCTGTGTCTTGTCCCCCTCGCCGGAGCCCAAATCCGCGTTTCTGCCCATTTCTGCCCTTTCAACACTTCACATCGCGAGCGCCCGTCTCGGTGCGCTCAACGAAAGGCAGGACGCCTTCAGCTTCTCGATCGCGAAGAAATCGCCCCGCGTCCTCATCATGCTGGACCAGCGAAGTGACCTTGGCTCTGACGTCATCGAGCTCCCAGACCCAGAACTGTCGACGAAGATTGGGGCTCCGCGCTCCGGCCGATCCGGCAGCGACGATATGGAGAGCGGCTCTGTCCCAATGCAATCGTCCATAGGATGCGGCGGAGCCAATGTGTTGGTGCCCATGAAGTATCGCCGCGACGCCGAGTTCGCCAAGACGCGTCAAAAGCTGACTGGCGTCGACCGTGGCGCTGATCTTCAGTCGCTCCGTATCGTCGGCTGGGTCCTTGTTGCTAGGGAGCACAGGGACCGCCCCTGCGGGAAGCAGATGGTGATGCAGGACAACCAGGATCGTATGAGTCTCCGCTGTTACGTGAGCGTCATCGAGACGCCGTACAAGCGAATCCAGTTGGTGGTCGCCGACGCAGCCAAGTCCCTTCTGCACACTTCCCTCAATACGGCATGAGTCCAGTAGAGCGATCGCGAGAGGCTTCAGTGGCGGCCGGTCGATCACCTGAACGATGGGCATGTCGGCCGAAAGCCCGCTCGCCTTCAGTTCGCCTACTAGCCGGTCGTAGATATGGAGCTTTTCTGGCGGGTCCGCTTGCCAGGTGACATCGTGATTGCCAGGGACGAGAGCGAATATCTCAGGCTCCAGGGCGTCGCGCAAACTTCCGAGTTGCAGGCGGGCTTCCGTTTGCTCGTCAGCGACCTGGTCAGTCAGGACATCGCCAGTAACCAGTAGAGCATCAAATCGTTGGTCAATCGCGTTGTCGGTGAGGGCCAAGAGAATCGCGCTATCGAAGGTCCGCGCCTCACGCGGCCTCCCCTGCTGCTGGAAAGCGTGGTCGGCTCCAAAGTGGATGTCGGATATTTGAAGAATTCGATACATGGCACGCTACAGCCAGCGATGGTAGCCGCGCTAGGTTTCGCCCCAAGGCTTCGCCCCGTACCATCCCGGTCGTGAAACAAGTCCCCGATCTCCTCCCAATCCGCGACATGCTCGACTTGGTCGAGGAAGGGAAGCTTGCGATACCTGAGTTCCAGCGGCCATTCGTATGGCGCCCGCCCCAGGTCGCCGATCTTCTCGTATCGGTGGCGCGCCGCTGGCCGATCGGAACGCTGCTCCTGCTTGAGGGGCCTCAGGATTTTGCAGTTCGTCCCCTCGCTGAGGCGCCAGAACTCACGGAAGCAAAGCTCCTAGTTCTTGACGGGCAACAGCGGGCTACCGCCCTGTATAGGGCGCTGGGACATCATGTCGCCGACGAGGTCTATTTCGTCGACTTCAATGTATTGCTCCAAGATGGCGAGTTGTCAGACGAGCACATCCAGGTCCGTCGCAAGAGCACTTTCCTTCGGCAGTTCCCCGATATGGCAAGTCGAGCGCGCTCGGGTGTCGCACTAGTCCATGAGGTTGCCGATCTCAATCGTTGGCACGAGTGGATTACCCAGGAGACCCAGGACCAAAGCAGAACGGGCGAACTCTCGGCGATCCGGAACGATCAACTGGGTGGCCTGACGGACTACTCAATCCCTTCCGTGAGGCTCGAGCGCTCGATTGGCTTCGACGCCTTGGCGAAGATTTTCGAGACGATCAATCGAACTGGGATTCGCCTAGCAACGTTTGATCTGATGGTTGCTCGGATGTACCCCCGCGACTTTGACCTGCGAGGAGAATGGGAGGCCGCTGGGGACGCGAATCCGTTGTTCTCGCAATACGAGGTTGACGGCATGGACATTCTTCGACTAATCGCCCTACGGGAGTTCCTCCGCGGCTCCTCGCGCCGAGTGAAGGGAATACGTCAAGGAGACGTATTGCAGCTCGATGCCGAGGTGGTTAAGGCTGACTGGCCCTGGGCGGTTAAGGCCTATGCTGCCGCCCTGGATCTGATCAGGAATCGGTGCGGGGTGGTAAATGCGGCCCTTCTCCCCTCGTCCACGATGTTGCTACCGATCGCTGTTGCGCTCTTGGGTCCGGCTGTTGGGGACGTCAAGGAGGTTCCGGACGAGCCGAGTGAGGATCGCGCTGACTTGGCCGAGCGGTTCTTTTGGGCAGCGGGCATTGCCCAGACGTATGCGCAGGGAGCCAACACCAGGGCAGTTCGCGATGCACGCGAACTTCAGGCCGCACTAGGAGAGGAGTCCCTCCCCGAGGTGATCCAACGAGTGGAAGTCGACACCAGTGCCCTGCAAGACGATCGCCGTCGAAACGAGTCGCTCTTGAGGACGGCTACTGCGCTCCTCGTGCGAGATGGTGCTTGTGATTGGCTGACTGGCGCTCGGCTCGAGGATGTCCCCGATGCGCTCGAGTTTGTCCAGATATTCCCCCGAGATTGGCTGCGAGCGCGGGGCAACGCCGCCGATGGGTTGGTGAACTGGTCGCTGCAACAGAAAGACACCGCCAAGCTCTTCCGGGGCCTTGCTCCTTCCGGGATTGACGAGAAATACAGTCTCGACGAGGCGACAGTGGCCACTCAGCTTGTCAGGCTCCATGATCTGGAGGCAGATGATTGGGGAAGTCTGCTCGATTTCCGAGTCAAGGAACTGCGGAATCATCTTGAGGAGCTTGTCTCAAGCTTGCGAGCTGGCACTCCTATCAGTCTTCGCTGACATCCACCACCGATTCTCGGGGCGAGTTCGAATCTCCATGTTTGGTCGCCCGGGGGTCTTGCTGGCGGCGTGAGGTGGGTCTGTCGTTGACCCTCATCCAGTGGTCCTCGGTGAGGAGGCCTCCCATGCGGGTTCGAGGTTCCATTCCAGACACGTCCGTGTAGACCCGAAGCGTCATGCGCGGATCGCGGTGGCCCATCTGCGCGGCGGTGATAGCCGGGTGCTCGCCCAGCTCTGCGCGAAGCGCCGCGTAGGTTCGGCGCAGCGCGTGGAACGTAATGCCATCCGGCAGCGGTGGCCGGTCCTCGGCGGCAAGCGACTCGTTCGCCTTCTCGATGGCCCCGTAGAGAATGCGAGTGCGGACGCTGTTGCGCTCGCGCGGCTTCTCGCGGATACGACCGGCGAACACGAAATCGTCGGGCTGGCTCCACTCGGCGGCCAGCTTGTGCTCGCGCAGGAGCTGCGCCAGCTCGGGGTCGAGGACGACCTGGCGGACGCCCGCGGCGGTCTTTGATGCGGCGACGTTGAGGACGCCGTGGTGTAGGTCGAGGTCGCGCCAACGCAGATGCGTCAGCTCCGAGACGCGCAGCCCCCCGGCCATGATTGCGGTGGCGAGCAACGCCCGATGTGGTCCGGCCACGCGCAGCAGGAGCTGCACCTGCTCACCGGTCATCCGTGCCCGCTTTGGCTCGGCCTCCTTCAGCTTCTCCACCTTGGTCTTGACCGGGTTGTGCTCGATCAGCTCGTAGCGGACGGCCGCATCGAGAATCTGTCCGAGCCGCGTTAGCGTCTTGTTGATCGTCCGGTTCGACAGTGGGCGCTCGACCAGACCCTCCTCTCGCACCTGGACCTTTGCCGCCTTGTAGCGGTCCACTTCCCGCGCGGTGATTTCCGAGAGCCGGTGGTCCTTGAAGAACGGCAGCAGGTGACGGCTCAATGCCAGTTCGTAGTCCTCGGCCGTGCGGGCGGCGAACTCATGGCGGTGGGACTCAAGCCACTCGGAAGCGAACTCGTGGAAGGTCGGCTCCGGCGGCGGCTCCCGTTGGTCGCGTGGTTCGTTGGGCTTCCAGATCCCCCGCCTCACGTCGGCGAGGACGTTTGCCAACTCCTCGGCCGCCTTCCCCAGCGTCCAGCCCGCGGCAGCCGTTCCGAGCGTCACGTAGCGCCGCTTGCCGTAAGCGCGGAAGCGCAGCGCGAAGCTGCGGCCTTTGGCTCCATCGACCTCGACCACCTGCCCGGTTGCCTTGCGTCCCATCGTCTATCTAAGCCGCCGGGGGAGGGTCATTCTCCCCCGGTCCTCGAACCGGCAGCAGCCGAACCCCGCTCCCTCCGCGCCGTGGTGGCTGACCCGCCCGCTTACCCGAGCGGGCGGGTGGGTCAGCCACCGGTTTCCCGTCAGCCCTCCGCAGCACGCGAGCGGCGATCTCGGGATCGAACCGAAGGCGAGGCTTCGCACCGCCGCCGAGCTTGACGGCGCCCAGCTGGATTGCATGGGTGTAGACCCAGGACCGCTCGATCCCGAAGCTCCGCGCCAGCTCAGCAGCATCGACCAGCTCGCGTTTCCGCAGCCCTCGCTGTTCCAGCAATTCGACCGCCCGACGGGCAATCGCGTCGATGGTTCCCGGGTCGAGCTTGATGCGATTGGATGCCATTTGCTTCTACTGTCCACCGGAGGCCGCAAATGCCCCACGAGATTTGAAAATACGAACACCTGTTCGGGTTCATAATGTGTCGGCTGTCGGGGTTGGTGTTGGCGGAACGGCCGGGGCAGACGGAGCGAGCACTTCGCATTTGGGCAGAAGCTCGTTGACGGACTCAGAGCAAAGCGAGGCACGGTCTCTGGCTGAGGGCTGTGCAGCTTCTTCTCAGGTGGTTCTTGAGTTGGGCGATTCGGCGGGTCGAAGCACCCCCGCCGGGGTCCCTGCGACAGCCCCGACCCGCCGAAATCTCCCCGCCCGCCGCGTCGGGCTACGCCCCGCCTTCGCAGATGATCTTGAGGAAGCGCAGCGCCGCCGGAGAGGGCACGGCGAGGCCGCTCGGGCAATGCAGCAGCCCGACGCCAGTCAGGTCGCGCACAGCACGCTCTGCGGCGTCCCCCTCCGAGAACTGTCCTGAGTCGCTGGTGATCTCGCGGACCAGATCGGGGATCGTCAGCAGCGTTGGATGCCGGTGGAGAACGTGGATCAGGACGACGCCCTGATCGCGGATGTCCTGCGCGGCGGTGGGTGGGGCATCTTCATCGCCCGCCCCTTTAGGCTGGTCGTGCATGGGAAAGACTCCTTTCCTGTGCCGCGCCCCCGGCTGTTTGCGCAGCGCGGGGGCACTTCGTTGTCTGGGCGGATTAGGCTACCACGCTTTAGTGATTAACCGCAAGTGGATATCAAGCTGGCGCTAGTCACCTACGTTTGACAGCGTGCCGATATCAGTGGGACGCCCAGACGAGCCACAGCCCGCCCTCGGCAAGGCGATCCGCCAGCTCCGCGAAAAGCGCGGCGCCACCCAGGAAGCCCTCGCCTTCGAAGCTGGCGTTACGACCGGCACCCTCTCCCTGATCGAGCGCGGGCAGTCCAACCCCGCCTGGGGGACGATAAAGGGAATTGCCACGGCACTTGGTGTGTCAATGGGAGAGCTGGCATCGACCGCTGACCGACTGGATAGCTAGGACCACGCCGTCCACATCGGGGGATAGCTTGCCACTGTGGATCGAGAGCCTTCATCGAAATCCGACATTAAGAAGGTGGCCGAGAAACACTTGGTCGCAATAGCCGTTGGCGTCATCACGGCCGTCGTGGCGGGCGTGATCCTCGCATTCCTGACGGGCCTGATCGGCACCGATTCCGCGTCGCAGTCGGTTGTTCTTACGGGCACCAGCTCTCCCCCGGCCGAACCACGCAACTTTGGAGAGGCGGTGAGCCGCCGTTCCTTTTGGACCTCGGCTCCGTTTTTTCCGAAGCACCTCGAACCTGCCGAAGAACCGGTAGCGCCCGTGAATGTCCCGAGCCTTGACCTCAAGATCACCTCGGCCCGCGAACTTGTTGAAAGCCCCGAAAAGTTCAAGCGGACTCCCGTCATATTCATGGGCTTGATTGTCGAACAGCAGGATGTCCCAGGCGATTACATCGGGCATGAGTATCGGCTGGTTGGCCCGGAATCGAATTACGATGTCTACGTGGCGGGCAGCAGGTACTCCTACGCCCGCACGGGCAAGCCCGCATGGGTTCTGGGCGATCTTGCAGCTGTGGGCGAATCCCGAGACTTCAGGGGGAAGCTTCGCAAGAGCGCTTACATCGATGCCCGAAGCCTCGAATCGGTTGTCGAGAACATCAACTGGGCGATCCCCGTTGGAAGCCGCGCTGCGGCGAACGCACTTACTGAACTCCGAAAGCTGCGGTAGTGGGATCGGATCGAAGCTCTCGCCTCGATCCCGGTATCGCTGAATCAGCGCTCTCGGAGCAGCTTGACCTGGAAGCTCGAGCCGGCGGTCTTGGCCGCCCGCTGGTCGCCGGTCACGACGAGATTGACCTCGGGGTGCAACTCGGCTGTCGCCAAGATCAGGGCGTCCGGCATCCGCAGAGACTTCCGCTTGGAGCGGAGGTCGGCGGCTTTGTCGGCCACCCCGGCGTCGACGGGCAGAATCTCGGAGATGAGGTCAGCGAAGAAGCCTTGGACCCGCTTCTCATCGTGGCGGCCGAGTCGCGCTCCGGTCAGAACCTCGCCGTAGGTCACGGCCGATGCGAACAGCCGATCTTTGCCGAGGAGGTCGCGGATCGCCTCGTCGGCGGCGTCGTGGAGGGCGTCGGCGCGATCAAGGAACGCGACTACCGCATCTGAGTCGAGGACTACCGCCACTCGTCGCGCAGCCCGTCTACGCGCTCGCGCAGCTCGCCGCCGGTGTCGAGGCAGCCGGAGTAGCGGTCGATCAGCTCGCCGACGCGCGTCAGGACGACGCGACCGGCTCCCTCGGCTTCCACCCGCAGGGTGTCTCCAGGCTCGAAGCCCGCCTTTCGGAAAGGAGCGGCGGGTATCGTCACCTGGTGCTTGCTGGATACCCTCGTTTGGTTCTTTACCTTCTCAGGCATAGGTAAAGACTACTCGATCCCGGCCAGCACCGCAACGCATTCAGCATCGCCCCTTGGGCAGTTTCTGCCCAAACCGTCTGAAATCGACCACAAATCGCGGCAATCTCGCGGCTCGGCGTCGGGGCGGGTCAGCCGCCCTCATTCCGCGTCAAACAGCCGAATCTGGCTGTCTGCGCAGCTTCCTCGGTCGCTCCTGTCACGCCGGAGGTCGCGGGTTCGAGTCCCGTCGCTCCCGTCTCGCTGAACCCGCGTTGTATCGCGGGTTTTCGGCGGAACGGGAATGCCGTTGACAGGCGGTTTCTCCTTTGGGTACCAAGTGACTTGTGCCCATCGGCCTAATGGCGCGACTCGCGGCGACACTTCTTTTGATCACAGCCCATCCTTGGCCTGACATTCCCGACGAGCAGCGACGGTCGCTGGAGTTGATGGCCGAGCGCGTGGAGCGAACAACATCAAAAAGAGTGGCGAAGGGTGTGAGGTGTGACGTGGTCAAAGCCGATGCCAGCGTCTGCTGACAGTTCGGCTTATCTCGCACCGTGACTAAGCCCCTGATGCAAGGGCATCGCCGCCAACTGTGCGCTCGGCCTGTGCGACCAGGTCCGATAGCGGAACTTCGAGGGCGGCCGCGAGCTTAAACAGGTTGCGAAAGCTTGGGTTTCGCAATCCGCGCTCGATCTCGCTGACGTAGGTGCGATGCATTCCGGCAAGGTCGGCGAGCCCCTCCTGAGAGAGACCATCGATTTCGCCCCGCCGCGTACGAATCGCTTCGCCAAGAGCCTTAAGAGCCACGTCCGACACGCGCCGAGCCTGCCAGCTATTTCGTTATGAGTCTACAGAATATAAGTAGCTAGTCACGGCGCCCGAAACCCCATATTCATGCGTACCTATAAAAATCCTCGCACTAAATCTAAAGATCGAAAAAACACCAGTCGAGCGTTCGGGTAATTTCTTGGCCCTCCCCGCCCCACATAGTGTGTCAGTAACGGCAGCCGCTATGGCGCGTAAAGGGTTAGGTGTTGGTTAGTCCGCTGGGCCGGGCTGGTTGAGCCGGAGCTATGCCCGACGAGCTATGTAGACGGCCTTGGAGTGCACCAGTTCCTCGACCGGCTGCTTTGGAACCGCGTCGAAGCCGTGGCCGTAGACGTCGAGGCACTCCAGCCCCGCTCCCGTCAGCTGTTCGCGCACCTCCGCTTCGGGGAAGTGACGTTGGCGGTGGACATGGGTCTCAGCACCCGTTCCGTCATCGCCGGCCTCGATATCGAAACGTGCTTCGCTGATCGAGGCCGGCGGCGTCTCGGCCGAGCCCTGGCCACGCCAGACCAGCTGTCGACCGCCTCGCTGGACCCGCTGTTCTTCGGCAAAGAAGGTGCGGTAGGCCTGCAGGGTGTTGACGTCGAACATCAGCAGTCCGCCGGGGGCCAGGTTGGCTCGCATCCCGCGCAGCGCTTCCCCCAGTTCCTCGGCGCTGAGCAGATAGTTGACCGCGTCGTCCAGTGCCCAGACGAGATCGAACTCGCCGAATCTCGGCAGCTTCCGCATGTCAGCCACCGACAGCTGTGCCGCCCCGCCGACCTTCGCTCGGGCCAGCTCCAGCATCGATGGTGAGATGTCGCAAGCGGTGACCTCCCATCCCCGCTTGAGCATCGGCAGAAAGCTCTTCCCGGTTCCGCAACCGACGTCGAGCAGGCGCCGCCCGCTCAACCGGTGGCGGCGGACCTTGGGAAGGAGATGGCCCAGCCACAACTCGTAGTCGTGGTGGGCCGTGAAATCGTCGTAGACCGGCGCGATCGCCTCGTAGGCCTGCTCCGCCCACTGGCTTCCCGGCTGGACTGCTGCTGCTGCATCCACGCTCCCGTGACCAATGAATGATCGACATGGTTTCATTGCTCAAATCTGCTAATCTGCTCCGATCGTGGAGGTTCATCGTCTCGATCATCGGGTTAGGAGGGGGGCCGATCCAAGCGAGTCTTGGGACTGGGACGAGGTCCGCAGGACGTGCCTCCGCTTCGCCTCCCGCTATGCGAAGAGCCGCGCAGAGGCGGAAGACATCGCCCAGGATTCGATGGTGCGGGCCTGGCGGAAACGGACGACGCTGCGCAAGAGCGAGGCCCGCAAATCGTGGCTGGCGACGATCGTTCGCAACGAGGCGCTGCGCGAGTTAGCCCGCAAACGGCCGTCGCCGACCGACACGCTGGAGGCGTGGCAGGGCAGCGACGACGCGCGCGTCCTCGCCACCGTGGAACGGGCCGACCTGCATGCCGCGCTCGAGCGCCTCAACAAGCGCGACCGGCAGCTGGTCCGGCTTCGCTACGACGAGGACCTGACCCAGGAGGCCATCGCTCATCGCCTCGGCATCCCGCTTGGCACGGTCAAGGTCCGCCTGCATCGCGTGCGCGCCAAGCTGCGCCGCGAGATCGCCGCTTTTTAGAGACCTGGGGAGGCGGGCGGACCGGCGAGGCGTGGGGCCTCAGCCGGCCGCTGCTCGCTGCATCTCGGCGGTCGCGGCACCGGGGCCGATGCAGGGGACGAGCATCGCGAAGATCGAGCCAGCCTCAGGCGCTCGCGCTGCGAGCGTGCCACCACCTCTGGAGGCAGCCGGTGACGTCCTCGCGGAGGGCGCCACCGGTCTCCCACCTCTGCCCGCTCCACTCCGGTCAGCCTCCGGGCGGGCTCAGAGATCTGACGCGGGCATCCTGACCCACGTCAGGCCTCCAGGCTCTTCTCGGCCTGGCGCGACTGGCGCAGCGCCTCCTCATCTGCGAGCCGGCCGGTGTCTCCCGCGCGACTTTTTACGAGCTGTTCAAGGACAAGGAAGACTGCTTCCACGCCGCGATGGAGCTCCGCGGCTCGGCCAGATCTTCGCGCCCGGCCGGTAGGCGTTCGCTATCGATCAACCCGCTGAGGTTCACGATAAACGCGATCGTACGCCTCAGGTGGGGCTCTGTGAACGAGTCAGTACCGGATTAACAATCCGTCTCAGCCTGGAACTGGAACGGAAACCGGCCTGGAAGCCACTGTACATCCGGGCGAGAGCGCTACCGAAAACTTCGGACCGCTGTACAACGACCTTTTGCCGCTGCGTCGCGACCATCTAACGATGCAGAAGACGCTCCGCCAGATAGTCGCTTTCGGCGGGGGTGGGTTCTCGATGGAGTCCGGCAACCCGCTGCTCGACGACTACGTCCTCGGGCTGAGCGGGGCGGAGCGGCCGAGGGTCTGCTTCCTGCCTTCGGCCAGCGGCGACGCCGATCACTACATCGTCCGCTTCTACCGGGCCTTCCCCGCCGATCGCTGCGAGGCCAGCCACATCTCCCTCTTCCGCCGCGAGCAGGGCCCCGAGGATCTGCGCGAGCATCTGCTCGAACAGGACCTGATCTACGTCGGCGGCGGCAGCGTCGTCAGCCTGCTCGGGGTCTGGCGAGCGCACGGAATCGATTTGATCCTGCGCGAAGCCTGGGAGCGAGGCGTCGTCCTCTGCGGCCTCTCGGCCGGCTCCCTCTGCTGGTTCTCTGAGGCGGTGACCGGCTTCCACGGTGCGCCGCGCCAGGTCGAGGGGCTGGGGCTGCTGCCGTTCAGCAACTGCGTCCACTACGAGCGCGACTCCGGTCGTCGCAACGCTTACCACGACTTCCTCCGCTCGGGGATGCGCTCCGGCTACGCCGCCGAGGACGGCGCCGCGCTGCACTTCGTCGGCACCGAGCTGCACCGCGTCGTCGCCTCCCGACCCGAGGCGCGCGGCTACCGGCTCGACACGGTCGGCGAGCGAGTGGTTGAGATGAGGATCGCCACCGCCTACCTCGGCGACGCCGGCGCGCCGCCCTTCACGCCACTGCCCGAGGCGATGTCGACTGCAGTGGCTGCATGATCAGCCGCGTCCTCGCCCTCGGCGGCCACGACTTCACCTCGCGCCCTCCCGACCGCGCCGTCTGCGAGCTGATGCTGCGCCTGGCGACCACGCGGGCCGGGGGGCGACCGCGGATCTGCATCCTGCCGACCGCCAGCGGCGATACCTCGGAGCAGATCGGTCGCTTCTACTCGGCCTTCGGCGAGCGGCCCTGCGATGTCTCCGACCTCTCCCTGTTCCGGCTTGGCAGCCGTCCGATGGAGCTGCGCGATCACATCCTCGAACAGGACCTGATCTACGTCGGCGGCGGCAGCCTGCTCAACCTGCTCGCCGTCTGGGAGGCGCACGAACTGAGCGCGATCCTCAGCCTCGCCTGGCGTGAGGGAGTCGTCCTCGCCGGGCAGAGCGCCGGTGCGATGTGCTGGTTTGAGGCCGGCATCACCAAGTCCTCCGGCAAACCCCTGCCGGGTGCCGGCCTCGGCCTCCTGCCGGGCAGCCTCTGCGTCCACTACAACAACGAACCCGATCGCCGCACCGCCTACCTCGACGCGGTCTCCAACGGCATGCCCGGCGGCTACGGCCTCGACGACTACGCCGGCCTGATCTGGGAGGGCACGGGACCCCCCTCAGCGGTAACCGCCCAACGCGGCGCCCGCGCCTACCGGGTCAGCAAGGGGGAGGAGGGAGCAATCGAGTCCCCACTCCCAGCCCGCTTCCTCCCCGCCCCAGCTCCAGCAGCCCTGCGCGAGGACATAGCCGAGTTCAGGCGGATCACGGCAATGCGAAAAAAAGCCGGCTGGCTGGGGTAGGAGGGACGAGTTCGGCCAGCCGAACTCGCGCTTTCGGCTACGTTCCATTCACCGACCCGCCGAGCAAGGAGACCCATGGCCGAGAAGAGCTTCCCCGCAGCCCTCAACGAGCAGATCGCCAACGAGTTCGCCGCTTCCCAGCAGTACGTCGGAATGGCGGTCTACTACGACGCGGAAACGCTGCCCCGCCTCGCCGCCTTCTTCTACCGGCAGGCGCTGGAGGAGCGCGAGCACGCGATGATGATGGTCCAGTACCTGCTCGACGTCGGCGAGGAGGTCCACATCCCCGACATCAAGGCGCAGGAGACGAGCTACTCCGACGGGACGACGCCGGTGAAGAAAGCGCTCGCGCAGGAGAAGACGGTCGGCGAGGAGATCTTTGCCCTGTTCGAGCTGGCCCGCGAGGTCAAGGATTACCGCGCCGAGCAGTTCATGCAGTGGTTCGTCAAGGAGCAGGTCGAGGAGGTCGCGCTGATGGGCGACCTGCTCAACGTGGTCGAGCGCGCCAAGGACAACCTGCTACTGGCCGAGGACTACATCGCTCGGGAGACCCCGGGCGAAGGCGGCGGCGACGCGACCAAGCCGCCCGCTGCGGGAATGGGCGGGTAGCCAAGGGAGGACGGGAGTCCCTCCCACGGAGACTCGAGGAACCACGTTCGAGCCCTCCACTAGCGATCCAGCTGCGCGACGGTCTCCGGGGGAGGGACTCCCGTCCTCCTAATCAGTCCAACGAAATCCAGTTGGAGTCAGCTTGGGCAGGAGCGGGCTGGTCGGCAGGTCGGGCGGCGGGTCGGCATCGTTGTAGCCGCGCGGCGCGGTGTCGTTCGGCGTGTCGGGGTGGAAGAGCGAGGCGAGGACCTGGATCTGACCGCGGCCGGGGCCGAGCTCCCACTGGCCGCCGCCGTAGGCGCCGATGCCCCGCTCGGCGCAGTAGTCGTAGGTCTCGCAGAGGTCGCGCATGCCGCCGATCCGCGACGGCTTGACGTTGACCATCCGCGGCGGCCAGGGCAGTGCCTCGATGTCGGCGATCGAGTGGATCGGCGCGTCCCAGGTGAGCCGGTCGCGGACGGGCTCCAACAGCGGCCGCGTCTCCTCGGTCACGTCCGGATCCTCGAGCCAGGCCTCGGGGAAGGCCTCGATCAGCTTGGCGTACAGCTCCGGGTCGGTCTCGACGTCGACCACGGTGCCTTTGTAGAAGCCCTTGAGGTCGAGCGAGTCGACGGCGCCGGTCTCGACCAGGGCGGCGATCAGCTCATCGGTCCAGTCATTGACCGGGTCGAGCTTGAAGCGCAGGCTGGGATGGGGATCGAGCTTGCGCCGCAGGGTCTCGATCGAGGAGGGCTCCTCAGGCCCGCCGGCGAGCCGCATCGAGCAGACGAAGGTGACCGGTTGGGGCTCCCGCTTCAGCGCCTTGGCGAGGCCGATCCCCGCCTGGCGCAGGGCCAGGTCGAGCGCCGCCGCCTCGAAGGCCCAACGGCGGTAGCGGCGCGAGACCTCGCGCTGGGGCTCGGCCGGGAAGGTGTCGACGCCGCCCATGAATTCGCAGAACTCGCCCAGTGTTGAGTAGCCGGTCAGGTCGAGCGATGGGCCGGCGTCCTGCAGGGCGACGTGGTCGAGGGCGTCGTAGGTGACGTCCTCGCCGAGCCCGTCCTCGCCGCCTCCCCAGAGGTGGATCACGGTGCTGAGGCGTTCGAAGCCGGGGACGATGTGCTCCAGCCCCTGCAGCTCGTAGCCCTCTATCTCCAGGGGGAGGTCGGCGAGCAGATCGAAGGTGGCCATTGACGGCAGTCTATGCAGCGAGGGATGGGGGCTGGTTGTGAGGGAGGGACGGGGTGCCCCACCCGCTTGCTGGGTTTTTCGCCTCGACGCAGCGCGGCCGCCCGAGGACGGGATTGGGGCGAAAAACACGACGCCGCTGCGCGGGCGGGACACCCCGTCCCTCCTGTCAGACTCGTCGGTCGATGAGGCACACTCGCCATGGCTACTGGTTGGAGGAGGCGGGAGAGGTTCAGCCGATGCCGGAGCTTGTCGGGGACGTCAGGGCTGATGTGCTTGTGGTTGGTGGGGGATATACGGGGATGTGGGCGGCTTGGTGGGTGAAGCAGCTCGAGCCTGGGGCGAGGGTTGTCTTGCTCGAGAGCGAGGTCTGTGGGTTTGGGCCGAGTGGGCGGAATGGGGGGTTCTGCAACGTGATGTGGTTCTCGCTGCCCAATATGCGGCAGCGGTGGGGGGATGCCGGGGGGCTGGCCGTGGCGCGGGCGTCGCGCGAGGCGATCGACGGGATCGAGACGTTCTGCCGCGAGCAGGAGGTCGACGCCTGGTTCCGTCGCGGCGGTTACCTGCAGGTCTCGACGGCGCCGGCCCACGACGGGATCTGGGACGAGGCGGTTGCTGCCGGCCAAGAGCTGGGGGAGGGGGACGCGGTGCGGCCGCTTACGCCCGCCGAGGTCGCGAAGCGCTGTGCCTCGCCGGCCTTCCGTGGCGGCGCCTTCTACCCCGACGCGGCGACGGTGCAGCCGGCCCGGCTCGCGCTCGGTCTGCGCGAGCACCTGCTCGCCACCGGCGTCCACATATACGAGCGCTCCCCGGTGCGCCGCCTCGCCGCAGAGTGGACAGTTGTGCCCCCTGGCGGGGGTACAACTGTCCAACATCGGACCGGGGGTGGGGTCATCGCCCGCACCGATCGGGGTGTGGTGCGGGCGGGCGCAGCGATCGTCGCGATCGGCGGTGCCCTGAAGGCACCGAGAGCGCCGCTGCGCGACGCGCTCACCGTCACGTCGTCCCACATCGTCCTCACCGAGCCGGTTCCCGATTTGTTGGAGGAGATCGGTTGGACGGACGGCGAGTGCATCACCGACAGCCGCACCCTGATCGACTACTTTCGCGCGACCCCGGACGGCCGCATCGCCTTCGGCTGGGGCGGCGGCCGGATCGAGATGGGCGCCCGCCTCCACGGTCGCGCCGAGCTCGACGGCGAGGTGGTCGCAGCCGCAGCCGCCCGCCTCCACGAATACTTCCCCGGCCTCGCCGGCCGCGGCCTGACCCACGCCTGGGGCGGCCCGGTTGACGCCTCGCCCACCCACCTGCCGATCGTCGTGCCGCTGTGCGGCGGTAACGCCTACGCCGCCGCCGGCTACACCGGCAACGGCGTAGGCCCGTCCCACATGGTCGGTCGAACCCTCGCCTCCCTAGCTCTGGACCGCCGCGACGACCCCTCCCGCCTTCCCTTCGTGGACCCGGCTCCCCAGCACGTGCCCCCCGAGCCCCTCCACTGGCTGGGAGGCGAAACGATCCGCCGCGCCCTGATAAGCAAGGAGAACGCCCAGCTATCGGGCCGGAGGCCGAACCCCGTCAGCTCTCTAATCTCCCAGCTCCCCAAGCGAGTCGGCTTCCACATCGGCCGCTGAGTCGAGGGATCTGCAGCTGCGAGTGGAGCCCGTAGCTTGAAGGAGGGCCGGGGGTCACCCGATGGAGCCTCGCGAAGCGGCTCCGCAGAGTAATCCTCAGCCGCGAAGCGGCTCAAACATCAATCCCGCCAAAGGCGGGATTCCAGGCTCCCATCGGGTGACCCCCGGCCCTCTCGACCTACGCAGGAACCACGAGCACAGGCCGGGCGCTCTGATGCAACAGCTTGTAAGGAGTCGAGCCGAGGATCGCCCCTTTCAGCGGCGCTTCGCCCGCCCCGCCGACGACGATCATCCGCGCATCGCGCTGCCGGGCCACGTCGAGCAGCGCCTCTGCGCCGCGCTTCGGCACCAGCTCGTAGCTGACCTCGACCCCGTCGGACGGCACCTGCTCACGCGCCTCGCCCATCAGCCTCTCGCCGAACTCCTCGATCGCCTCCTCGTGTTCGGCGATCTCACCGCCCCAGATTCCCGGCGGCGCGTAGCCGAAGACGAGCACGAGATCGTCACCGAGGCCCTTGGCCAGCTCCACAGCCCGCGCGAGCGCCGCCTTGCTCGAGTCCGACCCGTCGTATCCGACGACTATCGAGCCCATCTCAACCCTCCCCTCCGGAAGCGATGCCGCCGCTCGTCGGCTCCGATTCGCCCTCAAGGAAACCCGGCGGCGCGGTCTCCCTGCGCTTTTGGAAGAACTCTGGCACCGCCCTCCACTGGACCGCCATCAGGACGAAGCCGAGGATGAGGAAGAAGACGGCGATCACCAGCGGCGGGCCGAGCCCGAACCAGGAGTTGCCCGATTCGGAGTTGGCCGGGTCGGCGAGTTCGATGCCGTTCTTGATCAGCAGGTAGAAGAGGATCGTGGCGCCGATCGTGGGCCCGAGGCCGATGAAGAAGAAGTTCTTGACGCTGCGCAGCAGCTCGTGCCGGTAGTAGATCGCGCAGGCGAAACCGGTCAGCCCGATGTAGAAGGAGATCATCAGGCCCAACGCCGCCAGCGAGTCGAAGAGGATGTCTTCGCTGACCAGGGTCAGGCCGACGTACCAGACGATCGAGGCGATCCCCATCGCCAGCGTGGAGACATGTGGCGTGAGGAAGCGTGGATGGACCTTGCCGAGGCTCTTCGGCAGCGCGTTCGCCCGTGCCATCGAGAGCGTCGTGCGCGCCGTCGGCAGGATCGTCGTCTGGGTCGATGCCGCGGCCGAGGAGAGCACCGCGATGATCAGGATCTTGTCGAGCGGGGAGCCGAACACCTCCGTGCCGAGCGCGCTCAGCACGTCTTCCTGGTTGGCGACGAGCTGGTCGACGCCCGCGTAGGCCTGGGCCGCGACGGCGACGATCAGATAGACGCCGAGCAGGATCAGGGTGCTGACCACCGTTGCCCGCCCGGGCGCCTCGTCGGAATTCTCGGTCTCCTCGTTGACGGTGGCGGTCGTGTCCCACCCCCAGTAGATAAAGACCGCGAGTAAGAGCCCGGCGGAGAGCTCGCTAGTGCTGAGGCTGAACGGGTTGATCCAGGCGAAGCTCGGGTCGATCGAGCCGGCCGGCGCGCTGCCCGAGTAGACCTTGACCAATGCGACCACGGCGAAGGCGGCCAGGGTGACGATCTCCGCCGCCAGCAAGCCGACCTGGGTGCGCGCGGAGAGCTCGATCCCGATCAGGACGATCGCGGTCATGATCACGATCCAGAGCACGCCGACCAGAGTCACCGCCACGGTCGATGCCGCCGCCGAGTCCCAGCCGAAGAGCAGAAAGGTGTAGAGGCCGGCGATCTGCGCCAGGTTGGCCATCACGATCACGTCGGCGACGACGATCGTCCAGCCGGCGATCCAGCCGAGTTGTGGGCCCATCGCCTTGGTCACCCAGGAGAAGCTGGTGCCGCAGTCGGGGTCGGCTTTGTTCATGTAGTAGTAGCCGGTGGCGACGAGGAACATCGGCACGAAGGCGAGCAGCAGGATCGCCGGCGACTGCAGGGCGACCGCGGCGGCGATGAAGCCGAGGGTCGCGGCGAGGCTGTAGCCGGGGGCGGTCGAAGCGACGCCGATGACGACGCTGGAGACGAACCCGATCGCGTTCTTCTTCAGCCCCTTGTCGCCGCTGCTCGGCGCCGCGGGGGAGCGGGCGCTGGTTCCCGCGGGCGGGGGGGCCGGGACCGATGAACTCTCCATGGACACGACAGTACGGCGAAACGCCTGCGTTCTACAAGTGGCGGATGTCCCAAACTTCGGCGCCTAATTTATACATTACGTATAAGAGATCTTCCCTAACTTGACCCAATGAACACTTGAATGAGAGAGTCAGGCGAGCTAGCTTTGTCCAGAACGTCGTAGACGAAAGGAGAATCGCATGGCCATCGCGTCGCAATCGACCGGGGCAGTGGGCACCAGCCTCCAGGAGCTGGCGATGCGACATCTCTGGATGCACTTCTCGCGCATGGGGTCCTATGGCCCCGGCCACGAGATCCCGATCATCACCCGCGGCGAGGGCTGCTACGTCTACGACGAGCACGGCAAGCGCTACCTCGACGGCCTCTCGGCGCTCTTCTGCGTCAACGCCGGCCACGGCCGGGCCGAGCTCGGCGAGGCGGCGGCGCGCCAGGTGGAAGAGCTCGATTTCTACACGCTGTGGAGCTACGCGCATCCGCGCGCGATCGAGCTGGCGGCGCGGATCGCCTCGCTCGCCCCCGGCGACCTCAACCGCGTCTTCTTCACCTCGGGCGGCTCGGAGGCGGTCGAGTCGACGCTGAAGCTGGCCCGCAACTACCACCGCCTCCGCGGCAAAGGCCAGAAGCACAAGACGATCGCCCGCGAGATCGCCTATCACGGCACCTCGCTCGGCGCCCTCTCCGCAACCGGCATCACCGAGCTGCGCTCGCAGTTCGAGCCGCTCGCCCCCGGCGGCTGCCACGTGCCCAACACCAACACCTACCGCTGGCCCGAGGATCGCCACCCGCTCTGGGCGGCGAACGCGATCGAGGAGCGGATCGTTTTCGAGGGCCCCGAGACCGTCGCCGCGGTGATTGTCGAGCCGGTCCAGAACGCCGGCGGCTGCTTCGTCCCGCCCGATGGCTACTTCGAGCGGGTGCGCGAGATCTGCGACCGCTACGACGTGCTGATGGTCTCCGACGAGGTGATCTGCGCCTGGGGTCGCCTCGGCCACTGGTTCGGCTGCGAACGGTTCGGCTACGTCCCCGACGTGATCACCGTGGCCAAGGGCTTGACCTCGGCCTACGCGCCGATGGGCGGGGTGATCGTCTCCGACCGGGTCGCCGACGCCTTCATGCACGACAACGCGTCCTTCGCGCACGGCTTCACCTTTGCCGGGCACCCCGTCGCCGCGGCTGTGGCGATGGCCAACCTCGACGTCTTCGAGCGCGAGGATCTCTGCGGCCATGTGCTCGCCAAGGAGGGTGAGTTCCGCCAGATGCTGGAGAGCCTGCACGACCTGCCGATCGTCGGCGACGTGCGCGGCGCCGGCTTCTTCCAGGCGATCGAGCTGGTCAAGGACAAGGAGACGAAAGAGAGCTTTGACGACGAGGAGGCGGAGGACCTACTGCGTGGCTATCTCTCCAGCGAGCTCTACAAGCGCGGCCTGATCTGCCGCGCCGACGATCGTGGCGACCCGGTGATCCAGCTGGCCCCGCCGCTCATCGCCGACACCGAGCAGTTCGAAGAGATCCACGACGTGCTGCGCGGTGTGCTCACGGGTGCCTGGGAGCGGGTCCAAAGCCGAGCCGGCTCGGCGGGCTGGACGCCGAGGCGCGGCTGATAGGCACGCGATGCTGACCGTACAGAGCCTGTTGGACGAGGTCGGCCTCGACCTCGTCGCCGGCGCGGGCACGGCGGATGCGCCCCTGCGCTGGATCCACATCTCCGAGCTCGAGGACCCGACCCCCTGGCTCTCCGGCGGCGAGCTGATGCTGACCACCGGCATCCCGCTCGACAGCGCCGCCAAGCAGCGTGCCTACATCCGTCTGCTCGCCGAGCACAACCTCGCCGGGCTCGGCTTCGGCACCGGCTTCAACCACAAGAAACTGCCCAAAGCTCTGCTCGAGGAGGCGAAGAAACGCGACTTTCCGCTCTTCGAGGTGCCCTACTCGACCCCGTTCATCGCGATCACCGAGAAGGCCTTCGCCAAGCTGGTCAACGAGCAGTACGAGGTGCTGCAGCGGGGCATCGCCGTACAGCGTCGGCTCGAGCGGCTGGTCCTCGAAGAGCGCGGCCTGGAGGAGATCGTGGCGACGATCGCCTCCGCCGTCGGCGGCACCGTGGCGATCCTCAACAACCGCGGCGAGCGCATCGCCGGGCGCAGCTTCCGCCGCGAGCTCTCCGCCGAGGCGGTCAACGCGATCCGCGACGAAGCGCTGGAGCACATCGCCGACGGCCACCCCTTCGTGCCCACTCATCCATCTGTGGCGGGCCGGGCTCTAGCCCACCCGGTGATCTCGCCGGGTGGCGGCCCGCCCCAGGCCTGGGTGGTGATGGTCCGCGACTCGGGCGGGCTGGGTGATTTCGAGCGCCTCATCCTGCAGCAGGCGGTCGCGGTCGTCGCGCTCGAGCTGATGCGCCGTCGCGTCGCCCGCGAGACCGAGCGCCGACTTGCGGGGGACGTGCTGGCGGGCGCGCTCGGAGGTCGACTGGATCCCTCCGAGCTGCGCCGCCGGCTCGAGCCCTTCGGGATCGGCGATGAGGCCGCCGTCCTTGTCTTCGATCTC
The DNA here is from genome assembly GCA_963837695.1 of uncultured Solirubrobacterales bacterium. GTDB lineage: Bacteria > Actinomycetota > Thermoleophilia > Solirubrobacterales > 70-9 > VRUE01. The sequence goes on from CAWINZ010000005.1 coordinate 966,923, forward strand.
GACGACCCGGCCGCTGCCGAGGCGGCGCTGGAGCGGGCGCTTGCCGCCGACGCCTGCCCGGCGGTCGTCGCCCCGCACACGGCGGGCAGCCGCGAGCTGCTCTGCGCCGTCGTCGACGCCGCCGACCGCGACCCCGTCGACCTCGCGTCCGAAGCGCGGCGGGCGCTGATCAAAGAGCGCGGCGCGGTGCGCGCCGCGGCCAGCCGCCCGGCGCCGCCGGAGGAGTTGCGCCACTCCTTCCACGAGGCGCGCTGCGCGCTCGAGGCGACGGCATTCTCCGAGAACGGCAGCGGGCCCGAGGTGGCGTCATGGCGCGACCTCGGCGCCTTCACCCTGCTGCTCTCGATCCAGGACAACGACGCGCTTGCCCTCTACTGCGACAGCGTGCTCGGCCCGATCGAGTCCGGCGACGACGAGTACGGCGGCGAGCTGCTGCGCTCGCTGGAGGCCTTCATCGAGCAGAACGGGCAGTGGGAGCGGGCTGCCCGCGAGGTCTACTGCCACCGCCACACCCTCCGTTACCGGATGCGCAAGGTGGAAGAGCTGACCGGGCGCGACCTCTCACGTGCCCACGACCGCATCGAGTTCTGGCTGGCGCTGCGGGCTAGGGAGCTGGTTGGATGACCTTCGCGCGTTCGTCCTTTGTACGCCTATGTGGGACAAAGGACGAACGCCGTCCCCTGGAGTTCCGGTGATCGTCGGGGTCCCCAAAGAGGTCAAACCCGACGAGTACCGGGTCGCGATCACCCCAGCCGGAGTGCGTGAGATGGCCGAGCACGGCCACCGTGTCCTGATCGAGGCCGGCGCGGGCGAGGGCAGCGCGATCGCCGATGCCGAATTCGAGTCGCAGGGCGCCGGCATCGTCCCCGACGCGGGCGCCGTGTTCGGCGAGGCGGAGATGGTCCTGAAGGTGAAGGAGCCGCAAGCGGCGGAGATCGAGATGCTGCGGGCGGGCCAGCTGCTGTTTACCTACCTGCACCTTGCGCCCGACCCCGAGCAGACCCGCGGCCTCTGCGGCTCCGGGGCCACCTGCATCGCCTATGAGACCGTGGAGGACGCGCGCGGGCGGCTGCCGCTGCTGGCGCCGATGAGCGAGATCGCCGGCAAGATCGCCACCCAGGCTGGCGCCTTCATGCTCGAGAAGCCGCTCGGCGGGCGCGGCATCCTGCTCGGCGGCGTGCCCGGCGTGGCGGCGGCCAATGTGATGGTGATCGGCGGCGGGGTCGTCGGCATGAACGCCGCCACGATCGCGATCGGGATGCAGGCCGACGTATTCGTCTTCGACAAGTCGATCGACCGCCTGCGCGAGCTCGACGTCGACTTCGCCGGCGCCTGCTCGACCGTCTACGCGACGACCCTCGCTGTCGAAGAGATGCTGCCCCGCGCCGACCTGGTGATCGGCGCGGTCCTGGTCCACGGCGCCCGCGCCCCTTATGTAGTGCGGCGCGAGCAACTGGCGCTGATGAAGCCGGGCGCGGTCCTGGTCGACGTGGCGATCGACCAGGGCGGCTGCTTCGAGACCTCGCGTCCCACGACTCACCACGACCCGACCTTCGAGGTTGACGGGATCACCCACTACTGCGTCGCCAACATGCCCGGCGCGGTCCCGATCACCGCGACCAAGGCGCTGACCAACGCCACCCTGCCCTACGCGCTCGCGCTCGCCGATCGCGGCGTCGAGGGAGCGATCCAGCGCGACCCGGGCCTGCGGCCCGGGGTAAACGTCGCGGCGGGCCAGGTGACCCACCCGGCAGTGGCCGAGGCGGTAGGCCTCCCCTGCGTCCCAGTAGAGCAAGCCCTAAAAACCCCCGCCGACGGGCCGAAAACCGGTCATATAGACCGGTTTTCGGCCCGTCGGCCGCGAGAAGCGGAGGCGATTGAGTGATGGCGGCGGAGACGACGAAGCTCTCGAACTTCATTGGCGGGAAAGCTGTGGAGCCCGTTGAGGGCGGGATGGAGGACGTGGTCAATCCGGCTACCGGCTCGGCGATCGCCTCGGCGCCGCTCTCGACCAAGGCCGACGTCGACGCCGCGGTCGCCGCTGCCAAGGGCGCCTTCGAGGGCTGGGCGACGACGCCGCCGGGCGAACGGGCGCGGGCGCTGCTGCGGATCGCCGAGATGATCGAGACCCGCGGCGAGCAGATCGCCGACCTCGAGGCGGCCGACGCGGGCAAGCCGCGCGGCGCCGTGCTCGAGGACGAGGTGCCTGTGATGGCCGACAACCTGCGCTTCTTCGCCGGCGCCGCCCGTTGCATGGAGGGCCGCGCCGCGGGTGAGTACATGGAGGGACACACCTCCTTCATCCGCCGCGAGCCGATCGGCGTCGTCGGCCAGATCACCCCCTGGAACTACCCGCTGATGATGGCGATCTGGAAGATCGGCCCGGCGCTGGCCGCCGGCAACACGGTCGTGCTCAAGCCGGCCGAGACGACGCCGCTGACCACGCTGCTCTTCGCCGAGTGGTGCGCCGACCTGCTGCCGCCGGGCGTGCTCAACGCGATCGGCGGCCACGGCGAGCCGACCGGGGTCGAGCTGGTCACCCACCCCGACGTCGAGATGGTCAGCCTGACCGGCTCGCCGCCGACCGGGAAGTGGATCGCCAAGGCGGCCGCCGACACGCTCAAGCGCGTCCACCTCGAGCTCGGCGGCAAGGCGCCGGTCGTCGTTTTCGACGACGTCGAGATGGCGACCGCGCTGGAGACGATCGCCGGCACCGGCTACTACAACGCCGGCCAGGACTGCACGGCGGCGACCCGCGTGCTTGCCGCCAAGGGCGTCTACGACGACGTGGTCAACGGCCTCGTCGGTGAAGCGAAGGGCTTGGTGCTTGGCGACACGCTCAGCGCCGACACGACCCTCGGCCCGCTCAACTCGCAGCGACAGCGCGAGCGGGTCGAGGGTTTCCTCGAGCGCAAGCCCGGCAACGCGGAGGTCGTCACCGGCGGCACGCAGCCCGACCTGCCCGGCTACTTCCTCGAGCCGGCCGTGGTTGCCGGGCTCGAACAGGGCGACGAGATGATCCAGCAGGAGATCTTCGGCCCGGTGATCACGGTGCAGCCGTTCTCAGACGAGGCGAAGGCGATCGAGTGGGCGAACGGCACCCCCTACGGGCTTGCCTCATCGGTCTGGACCCGCGACGTCGGCCGCGCGATGCGCGTCGCCAACGCGCTGCGCTTCGGCTGCGTCTGGATCAACGACCACATCCCGCTCGTCTCCGAGATGCCCCACGGCGGCTTCAAGGAATCCGGTTACGGCAAGGACCTCTCGATGTACGCGCTCGAGGACTACACCGAGATCAAGCACGTGATGATCAATTTGGAATGACTCCTCTCCAATTCCGGAATCCCGAGCCCTCCACTTCCCGAATTCAGCGCAGTTCCGTGAAGCCTGCAGCGGCGAAGTCGCCGTCGAAGGCAAGCGCGTCCTGGATGCCTTTGGCGCGCATGTAGGCGAAGCTGGTCGCGTCGACGAACGAGTACTCGCGCTCGTCGTGTTGGCGCAGCCAGCTGAGGGCATCGGCTTCGAGATCCTCGGATAGGGAATCGACCTGAACGTGCCCTGGCTGCTCAAGGCTGTCGAGAAACCGCACGGCCCTCTCATGCCACGTTCGAGAGCGGAGCCACGTCCAGGTCTCGCCACGGATCTGGTTGGTGGTCACGATCCGCCGTCCAGCCACGGCCCGGTACAGGCGAAGCGCCGTCTCGTGGTGCCGATCCTTTTCGATTGAGCCTGCGATCAGGAACGACGAATCGACGAAGATCAGGGGTGGTCCCGAGATAACCCGTAAACCACCTCGTTGACGGTCATGCTGCTGTTTGGATCTCCCCCCTCGACCGGGTCCATCATCATCTTGTACAGCGGATCCTCCTCGAGCGGAGGCAGTGGTTTGATTCTTTCCCGCACGCAACGCCTGATCACCTCCGCCTTCGAGAGCCCCTCTTCATCCGCGCGTCGTCCCACCGCCGCGTCGAGCTCGGGTTCGATCGATATTTGCAGTCGCTTCATGCGGGCCATCTTACATCACCTCCATAGGAAGTAATGTAACATTTCAGCGCAGAAAGTGTCAATTCTTGGCGTGTACGTCGGCGATCGATACCCTCAACCGGTGAGGTTGATTGGCAGGGGACTTGGAGCCGCCGTGGCGGTGCTGGCGGTGATCGTGTTCATCGCCGCCGCGCCGAGCGAAGAAGAAGAACCGCCGCGCTGCCACGGGCGGCGGGCGAAGATCGTCGGCACCTCTGGCAACGACGTGATCCACGGCACGCCCGGGCGCGACGTGATCTGGGCCGGGCCGGGGGACGATGAAATCTTCGGCAGCCTCGGCAACGACCTGATCTGCGGCGGCGGCGGGGACGACCTGATCCACGGCGGCCGTGGCAATGACGAACTCTACGGCGAAGCCGGCACCGACCGGGTGATCGGCGACCTCGGCGACGACAAGGCCTCCGGCGGCGCCGGCGAGTACGATGAGGTCGCCGGCAGCCTTGGCATCGACACGCTCAACGGTGGGCCGGGCAGCTTCGACATCGTCCACGGCGACTACGGCTACGACCGTATGGACGGCGGTCCCGGCGAAGACGACATCGCCTCCTTTGCGACCACGGTCGCAGGCGGCAAGGGCTCCGGCGTCTGGGTCTCCCTCGCGGCGCACAAGGCGCGCGGTGACGGCCACGACCGGCTCTTCCGCTTCGAGGACATCGAAGGCTCGGCCTTCCGCGACACCCTGGTCGGCGACGAAGGCGACAACCGGATCGTCGGCGGCCCCGGCGACGACACGCTGATCGGCGGCGGCGGCGCGGACGAGCTGATCGGGGGCCAGGGCAGCGACGGCTGCGAAGGCGCCAAAGGAAACACCAGCTCCTGCGGAAAAGAAGCCCCGCCCAAAGCCTCCGCCTATGTTCAGCTGGACCGCACCAAAGGCGGCGGCGGGGGGCTCGTGATCGTCGGCGGCGGAGGCCCGGACGACTTCACCGTCGCCTTCGACGAAGCGACCCAGACTTTCGGCATCGGCGCCGCCAAAGGCATCGCGATCGGGCCCGGCTGCACGCGCCAGGGCGCCGACCCGCGCCAGGTGATGTGCGCAGCCGCGGGCCCGGCCCGCTGGCTGACCGCCGACCTCGGTCCCGGCAACGACCGTTTCCGCGCCGAAGGCTCGCTCGCCGGCGCGCAGAATGTCCGTATCGCCGGTGGCTTCGGCAACGACGTCATCAAAGCCGGTCCCGAGGACGACCTGCTCCAGGCGGGGCCGGGCGCCGACAAGCTCTACGGCGGCGACGGCTCCGACGGCCTCGTCGGCGGCCTTCCCGGACCGACCTACTTATACGGCGAAGGCGACGGCGACCTGCTCGCAGCGGGCGGCGGCTGCGCCGGCGGCGCGATCGTCGGCGGCGAAGGCCGCGACGACGCGTCCTTCGCCGAGACCCAGGCCCATCCTGGCCTGCTCTACATCTCCTTCCTCGCCCACAAGGCCTGGATCGACACGCTGCTGAAGGAAGGCCGCTGCCACCCGGTCCGCCTCGATCCGAGCGACGAGGACATGGAGGGCTCCTTCGACAACGACGTCCTGATCGGCGACAGCGGCCCCAACGCGATGCTCGGCCAGCCCGGCCAGGACCAGTTCTTCGGCGAGGGCGGCGAAGACATAATCGACGCCCGCGACGGCGTCCGCGACTTCTCGATCCAGTGCGGCACCGGCTTCTACACTCACCCCCCGAAGCCGAAAGGCTCCAAAGGCCCGGCCCCCGAACCGATCCTCCACGGCACCTCCACCGGCCGCGCCCTCACCGACTCGTTCGACCCGGAACCGCTGCTCTGCAGCGACGTGGTCGTCGGCGAGCCGGTGGCCGGCCTGAACAACGGCGGCTGACCCTCTCTCACACCCAGAGCTAACCGTCCAGCAGGGTGGAGAACGCACCAGGCAAGACCAGAGTAAAGATTGCCGACATCCGATGTCGGTTACATCCGATGTCGGTAACCTCTGGCGTATGTTCGTAAATCGCCGTGACGAGCTGGCCGCGCTGGACCGATGGTGGGAGCAGCCGGGTTCTGGGCTCGGGCTGGTCTGGGGTCGCCGAAGGGTCGGCAAGACTGCGCTGCTCGAGGAGTTCGCGCGGGGGAAGCGGGCGATCTTCCACACCGGCGCCGGCAGGCCTCGCGGCGATGAGTTGCGCCTGCTCAGCGAGGCGGTGGCACAGGCGGTCAGCCTCGGCTCCCGCGACCTCGGCGAGCGTCCGTTCGCGAACTGGGATGACGCGCTCGACTCGCTTGCCGCGACCGCGACTCGCGAGCGGCTACTACTCGTCATCGACGAGTTCCCGGACCTGGTCGGAGTCAGCCCCGAGCTGCCCGCGGTTCTCCGTGCGTTCTGGGACAGGGCACGCTCGACGTCAAAGCTGCGGATCCTCCTCTGCGGCTCCGCGGTGAGAACGATGGAGGCGATTCAGCAGGAGCGCGCGCCGCTCTACGGGCGCTTCGACCTGACGCTGCTCCTTCACCCGTTTCGTCCCCACGAGGCGGCGCGGATGCTGAATGGGCTGAGCGCCGGCGACAAGGCCCTGGTCTGGGGGATGGTCGGCGGCATCCCGCTTTACCTCGACTGGTGGGACACGGCCCGGAGCGTCAGGCAGAACCTGCTGCAACTCGCCTGTACTCCCGGGGGGCGCTTGCTCGACGAGGGCCGGCTGGTGCTCGCCACCGAGGGCGACCTCGGTGGCCTGGGAGGGCTCGTCCTGCGCGCGATTGCCTCGGGGCGGACGCGGCATGGGGAGATCGAGCAGGCCGTCCGCGCCGAGCCCGGGCGGGTCCTGGAACGCCTCGTCGAGCTGCGTCTGGTCGAACGGCTCGTCCCCGTAACCGAGAGCCCCGCCCGCACCCGGCGCCGCGTCTACCGCATTGCGGACAACTTCCTCGCCTTCTGGCTCGGCAAGCTCGACCGCCACCGCTCGGCGATCAGCAGGGGGCTGGGAGGGCAGATTGTGCCGGTGCTGGCCAGGCAACTCGACGACCACATGGGCGACCGCTGGGAGGGAGCCTTCCGGCAGCACCTGGTGCGCCTTGCGGCAGCCGGCGAGCTGGGCGAGGAGATCGTCGACATCGGTCGCTGGTGGCGGGACGCTCCCCCGGTCGAGATCGACGCGGTTGTCCTGGCCGGCAGGAGCCGGGAGGCGGTTCTGCTCGGTGAGGCGAAGTGGTCGCGCCGGGTCAGCGGCGCGAGCCTGCGCGCGCAGCTGGAGCAAAAGGCGGCGACGCTGCCGAGGCTGCGCACGGACCCCGTCTACGCGGTCTGCGCCCGCGAGCGGGTGAGCAACTCCGACGCAGTCTTAGCGGTCACCGCCGCCGATATCTTTTGACTGCATTGTCTACGGGCGTAGTTCCGTGAAGCCCGCGGCGGCGAAGTCGCCGTCGAAGGCGAGTGCCTCCGCGATCCTCCTGGCGCCCATGTAGGCGAAGCTGGTCGCGTCGACGAAGGAGTACTCGCGCTCGTCGTGCCGGTTCCGCTCGATCTCCGCCTCTCTGCGCTTGACATCCAGACACACGTGTGTCTTAATGCGCGCAGCACATGAGAAACACGGATGTCCGCGTTTCTTATGGCTACAGGGAATAGATCAAAAGAGCCACACGGGGGCCGCCAAGGGAAAGCGGCCGGCAGAGGGCTCGAGGGACAAGGAGAGAACTACGTGAGACGCCACGCAAAGGCATCGTCTGCGGGATCGACCCAGCGCCAGGCCAGCGGCCTCGGCCGCATCTTCCGTGGAGCCGACGCCACCCGTGGGTCCTCACCCGACTCCAAAGGGAGTGGTGCGCCCTCGCAGCGCCGCCTGTTCCTCTGCCTGTCGCTCGCGCTGCTGCTCGCCGCCCTCTTCGCCGCCTCCGCGCAGGCGGCACCGGAAACGATCGCCGAATACGGCAAAGGGGCCGGTCAGGTTAACTACCCGACGGGGACCGCCGTGGAGCGGTCGACCGGCGACCTCTACGTCACCGAGGGCAACGGCTTCCGCGTCTCCAAGTTCAACTCTGCGGGCAGCTTCCTGCTCGCATTCGGCTATGGGGTCGCCGACGGCGTTTCGACGGACTTCCAGACCTGCGGCCCCGAGGCAAGCCCGCCGACCGCGACCTGCTTCGATGGTTACCGCTATCCGGTGATTTTGGAGGCTCGTGCCGTCGCCGTGGATCAGGCAGGAGGCGATGTATACGTGAGCGGCGACAGCCGCGTCTCCAAGTTCACCTCTTCCGGCCAGTTCGTCTTCATGGTCGGCAAGAACGTCAACAAGACCAAGGAAGCTGAAGGCGGCGCCACACAGGCCGAAAAAGACTTCTGCTCGGCCGCCAGCGGTGACACCTGCGGCCGCGCAGTCAGCGGCACCGCGCCCAACGAGTTCAGCGGCAACGCCATGCCCCTGGCCGTCGACTCCGCCGGGGTTGTCTGGGTTGGCGACATGAATCACCTCGCCTCCTTCGATTCTGTTGGCGCCACCGGAGCCGAAATCGCCCTTCCCGGTGCCGGCGACACCGAATCGCTCGCACTCGACTCAGCGGGGAACTTCTTCGTCAAGAGCGCTTCACTGGCCGGGATCCGCAAGCTCGAAGCGGGCACCGGCGCTCTTCTGGAAACTCTTGACTCCGGCGGCTTTCCGCGCACCGTGACCCTCGACGAATCCGACAACGTCTACGTCGGCGACTGCAACCAAGCAGGATTTGAATGCCCCTCCTACGTCTTCAAGATCTACAACCCCGCCGGCGAACAGGTCTTCCAGTTCGGCGCCGGGCAGGTGATCGGCGCGCCCCAGCGCAACGCCCTGGCGGTTGGCGAGGGCGCCGACAGGCTTTACGTCGCCAGCAGCCGGCCCGCAGAAGCCGAAAGCGTGCTCCAGGCCTTCCCCCTCCCCGAGCCGGGTCCGTTGCCGGAACACCCGCAGGTCGAAGATCTCCTGCCGACCACGGTCACCCTGGCGGCCGATCTCAATCCAGAGGGTCACGAAACGACCTACCACTTCGAATACGGGACCAGCGAAAGCTACGGCGAAAGCACCCCGACCGAAACCCTGGCGGGCGAAGAATTCGATTCCGAAGCGGTTGAAGCGCAGCTCGAAGAACTGCTCCCCTCCACGACCTACCACTTCCGCTTGGTCGCGACCAACCACTGCAACAACTCCGAACCAGCCGAAGAATGCACGATCTACGGCGAAGACAGCACCTTCACGACTTTGCCGCCGGTGAGCATCGACCGCGAGTGGGCTACCGACGTCGCCTCCACCAGCGCCGTCTTTCACGCCGAACTCGATCCACTCGGCGTCGCGGCAACCTGGTGGGTTGAATACGGCACCGGCGAAGGCTACGGCTCGGCCACCCCTACCCACAGCCTCGGCGCCGGCTTCGGCGACGTGGCGGTGCAGGCCCTGGTTGAAAGCCTCGAGCCTGGAACCACCTACCACTACCGCTTCGCTGCCCGCGACGAACGCGACGGCACCACCTACACCGTCCACGGCCCCGACCGCACCATCCTCACCCAGTTCACTGGTCTCGATTTCTCACTTGCCGACAACCGCGCCTGGGAGATGGTCTCCCCATCGCAAAAGTTCGGCGGCAGGATCCTCCAATTTTCCCAGGGTGTAACGCAGGCCGCGGCCGACGGGGAAGGCGTCGCCTACCAGACGGCCACCTCGATCGAAGCCGACCCCGACGGCAACCGGGCGGCCGACACCTCCACCGTGCTCTCGCGCAGTGGGGCTGGCGGCAGCTGGAGCTTCAAAGACGTCACCCCGCCGCACGCCGAAGTGTCGGAACTCCGTTTCGGGGGCGAATATAAAGCACTCAGCCCGCAGCTGGACAAGGCGTTGCTCGAGCAGCAGGGCAACACGCCGCTCTCCCCGGAAGCCGACGAAGAGACCGCCTACCTGCGCGAGAACGCCGATCCCGTGACCTACACGCCGCTGGTCACCGCCAAGGAAGGGTTCGCGAACGTGCCTCTCGGGACCAAGTTCGGCGGCGAAGGATACGCGCCTGGGGGTAACAGTTACGTATCCATCGCCGCGACCAACTCGAGCTTCAGCCACGTCGTCTTGCAGTCCTTCTATCCACTCGTCCCCGGAGCGCCCAACTCAAGTCTCTACCTGTGGAAGGCCGGACAGATGCTGCAGCCGCTCAGCGAGCTCCCCGCCGGCGAAGGCGGCGCCATGGTGCGGGCAGACGCCGGCTCCGGTACGGGGTCCATTCGCCACGCGGTCTCCGAGGACGGCTCGCGCGTCTTCTGGGGCAAAGGACAAGCGAGCACTTTCAACAACGAACTGCATGGACTCTACGTTCGCGACACCGTCAACCTGCAGAGCAGCCGGCTGGACGTCCCCCAAGCGGGCGCCAGCGAAGCCGGGGCAAACAACCCTTACTTCCAAGCAGCGAGCACCGACGGGACGGTGGTCTTCTTCACCGACGCCCAGGCACTCACCGCCGACGCCAGCGCCGGGGATCCAGGCGGTGCGGCAACCGACCTCTACCGTTGCGACGTTGCGCCGCTGGAAGGCGGCGCGCTCGGCTGCGCCGGCCTGACCGATATCAGCGCCCCGCTGGAAGGCTCGGAAGAACGCGCGGAGGTCCTCGATTTGAGTCCCCACTTCGCCGATGACGGCAGCCGCGCCTACTTCGTCGCCCGCGGCGTGCTTGATACAACGCCCAACGCAGTCGGCGACACCGCGGTCGCCGGTGAGCCGAACCTCTATCTCTGGGAAGAAGGGCAGGGCAGGCGATTCGTCGCGACGCTCTCAGAGAGGGACAAAACCGACTGGGGGACGAACGGCTCCAGCAACCCGGGCGAGGTCTCCAAGCTGAGCGCCTCCGGCTCGCCCGATGGCCGCTACTTTGCCTTCATGTCGGAGCGCAGCCTGACCGGCTATGGGAACTTCGACGCTACGAGCAACGAAGCGGCCGAGGAGGTCTTCCGCTACGACGCGCTCACCGACCGCCTTGAGTGCATCTCCTGCAACCCCTCCGGCGCAAACCCCGACGCGCAGATCGTCAACCCGACGGGCGCCAGCCCGCCCGAAGTGGATCCGCAAGAGATGTGGACGCAACGCTGGGTGGCCGCAGTGCTGCCCACCAACATGGAAAGCATACCCACCGACGGACGCGTCTACTACCAACGACGCGGCGCGCTGGCCAACGGCCGGATCTTCTTCAACGCGATCGACTCCTTGGTCCGCGCCGACTCAAATGGCCAGTGGGACGTGTACCAGTGGGAGCCCCTGGGAGTCGGCGACTGCACCGCATCCTCCGACGGAGCGGCGATCGCCCGCTCGGGGAGCGGCTGCGTCTCGCTGCTCAGCTCGGGGACGGGCGAAGAAGAAGCGAGCTTCCTCGACGCGAGCGAGACGGGGGACGACGTCTTCTTCCTCACTCCGGCCCAGCTCTCGGTCACCGACGAAGACCACGAGGTCGACGTCTATGACGCCCGCGTGAACGGGGTCCCGGCGGTGCTCACGCCGAGCGCCGAATGCCTCGGCGAAGCCTGCCAGCCGGCGGCGATAGCCCCCAACGATTCGACCCCGGCAAGCGCCGGGTTCAAAGGCAAGGGCAACGCCAAAGAAGCAGCCAGGAAGCGCTGCGCCAAGGGTAAGCGTCGGGTGAGGCGCAATGGCAAGGCGCGCTGCGTGGCACGCAAGCACCGCAAGCACAAAAAGCACCGCCACCACCGCAGAGCCGGCAAGAGCCGGGGGGCGGCTCGATGAGCAACCTCGCCCACAACACGCCCATCGCCTCTTCTGACTCGAGCAAGGAGAACCGCCCGATGTCCAAGCGCCTCGCAAGCCTCGCCGCTCTGATCGGCACCACTGCCCTTTTGCTGGCCCTCCTGCCGATCGCCTCGGCCTCCGCCGCCGAGCCCTGGTGGCAGCTGCTCGATGGCAGCCGACCCAGCAACCTCTGGGAAGCGAGCGACAGCGTGCAGGAAATCGAAACCGCCAAAAAGGAAGTACTTGGCGCAGAAGCCCTCCTGGCGGAAGTGAAAGTCGACGGCGAAGTCCTTGGCTGCCTGACGGCCGGCGAATATTTCGGCTTTCCCGCCAGCTTTGTCTGCGCTGTCTTCTTCGGAATGACGCCAATCGAATCCGCCGCCGAACTGGAAGCTGCACTGGAAACGCCCTACGGCGCCGGTGAAGTCGAAGTGACCGGCGGCCCGGCGGGTGGCGAACCGTTCATCGTCACCGTCGCCGGCCGGCCGGTGTCCCCGGTTCAGGTTTCTCCCCTGGCATCCGAAGCCGGCCCTCTCGGCAGCGCCACCGCCAAAGTGCTCTCCGTCGGCGGCAGCGGTGGCCTCGTGATCACCGCGACCAACCTCGGCGACGCCCCCCTCGACGCCACCACGGAGGCGGTTGTGATCAAGGACCAGCTGCCCGAGGGCGTGATCGCCACCGGCGCCGAAGCGTGGGCCGGGCTGAGGGGCGAATACGGCGAGCCCGATTGCGAAGTCGAATCCTCCGGGGAAGAAGTGACCTGCACGTTCGAAGGCGAACTGCCCTCCTATGAATCGATCGAAGCCGAAGTCTTCGTCAGCCTCCCCGGCACACCGCCGGACGCGATCGGCGGAGCGCCGGGTCAGATCACGGTCTCCGGCGGCGACGCCGACGCCGCGAGCATCGCCCAGAAGGTGAAGGTCAGCTCCGATCCGGTCTCCTTCGGGATCGAGCGTCTCTCGGCCCAAAGCGAAGAAGAGGGCGGCGAGACCGCCAGGCAGGCAGGCGGGCACCCCTTCCAGTTCACCTCGACCTTCCAGCTGAACTCGGGCCGGATGACCGCTGGCTTGAATCGCTTCGACAACACGATCGAGCAACCGGCCCTGCCGCGCAACCTGCGCTTTCCGCTGCCCCCCGGCCTGGTCGGCAACACCACCGGCTTGGCGCAGTGCCCGATGGCCGACTTCCTGGCCCACGACCCGACCCGAAGCGTGGTCTTCAACAACAAGTGCGATTCGCAGGCGGCGATCGGCGCCGCCTCGGTGACCTTCATCGTCCCGGGCACGGTCAAATTCATGCGCGAGGCTGTGCCCGTATTCAACCTGCCGCCCGCCTTCGGTGAGCCGGTGCGCTTCGGGATCATGCCCGGCGGGGACCCGGTCGTGATCGACACCGCCCTGGACCCCGATACCCACGTGATCACCGCTTCGGTGCGCAACACGACCGAGCTCGCGCAGTTGCTCTCCAGCACGCTCTCGATCTGGGGCTACCCCGGCGACCCGCGCCACGACAGTGCCAGGGGCTGGGAGTGCGTCTTCAACCTCGGGCGCGTCACGAATGGAGGCGTGGACTTCCCCTTGGGCCCCTGCGAACGCCCCGCCGGCCTCTCCGACGCCGCGCTATTGCGCCAGCCGGTCCAGTGCGCGAGCCCACTTGATTTCGGCGCCCAGATCGAACCGTGGAACGTGCCGATCGGCAGCCAGGTGGCCTCCGCCTCCTTCAACGGCGATCCGCTCCTGGGCTGCAACAAAGTCCCCTTCAACCCCTCGATCTCAGCAGCCCCGACCGGCAAACTGGCTGAGAGCCCCAGCGGGCTCGCCTTCAAACTGTCGATGCCCAACTCGGGATTGCGAAACCCCGACGCGATCGCCGAAGGTCAGCCCAAGAAGGTCGAAGTCACTCTGCCCGAGGGGATGACGCTGAACCCCTCGGCCGCAGAAGGCCTCGCCACCTGCTCGCCGGCGGAGTACGCCAAGGAGCGATTTAACTCAAAGCCGGGCGAGGGCTGCCCGGAAGCCTCGAAGCTCGGCAGCGTCACGGTCCAGACGCCGCTGATCGAAGAGCCGGTCAAGGGCGCCCTCTACCAGGCCGCTCCCCACGACAACCCCTTCGACAGCCTGCTGGCGCTCTATCTGGTCGCCAGGGTGCCCGAGCGCGGCATCCTGGTCAAACTAGCCGGCCGAGTCGACACGAACAAGCAGACGGGCCAGATCGTCACCACCTTCGACAATGCCCCGCCGCTGCCCTTCGATTCCTTTGACCTGAGCTTCCGCGAAGGCGGCAGGGCGCCACTGGTCACCCCGCCCGCCTGCGGGGACTACGACATCGTCGCCAGGCTCACCCCCTGGTCCGCACAGGACCCGAACAACCCGGCGCCAAACGAAGTCCTCACCCGCAAGAGCACCTTCACGGTGCAGCGCGGTGTCGACGGAGGAGCCTGTCCCTCGGGCGGCATCCCCCCGTTTAAGCCGGGCTTTGAAGCGGGCTCGATCAACAACGACGCGGGCGCCTTCAGCCCCTTCGTCATGCGCCTGACCCGCTCTGACGGTGAGCAGGACATGACCAAGTTCTCGACCGTCCTGCCACCCGGCGTGCTCGGCTCCCTGGCTGGAGTCGGCAAATGCTCTGACGCGGCGATCGCAGCGGCGAAGGGCAAGTCGGGCAAAGCCGAGCAGGCGAGCCCCTCCTGCCCCGCGGACTCTGAGATCGGCCGCACCACGGTAGGGGCGGGCGTAGGCTCGGTCCTCACCTACATCCCCGGCAAGGTCTACCTCGGCGGCCCCTACAAAGGCGACCCGCTGAGCGTGATCGCGATCACCCCCGCGGTCGCCGGGCCCTTTGACGTCGGCACCGTCGTCGTCCAGGAGGCCTTGAACCTCAACCCGAAGACCGCAGAAGTCGAAGTCGACGGTGCGGCCTCAGACCCGATCCCCCACATCCTCGAAGGGATCCCGGTGAAGGTCAGGGACCTGCGCGTCTACGTGGACCGCGGCAACTTCATCCTCAACCCGACCTCCTGCGCGGAAAGCTCGGCCAGGGCGACCCTGTTCGGCAGCTATCTGAACGTGCTTGACGCAGGCGATGACGTCCCCGTGGACCTCTCGACCCGCTACCAGGCCGCCAACTGCCTGAACCTCGGCTTCACGCCAAAGCTTGCCCTGAAGCTCAAGGGCGGCACCAGGCGGGGAGCACACCCGGGCCTGAAGGCGATCTACACCCCCAAGAAGGGCAACGCCAACCTCAAGGGCCTGGTCGTCAGACTGCCGAGCTCTGCATTCCTAGACCAGGCCCACATCAGGACGATCTGCACCCGGGTCCAGTTCGCCGCAAAGGCCTGCCCCAAGGCAGCCCGATACGGCTACATCAAGGCCTGGACCCCGCTGCTCGACGAACCCCTCCAGGGCCCCGTCTACCTACGCTCCTCCAACCACAAGCTCCCCGACCTCGTCTTTGACCTGCACGGTCTCGTCGACGTCGAGGTCGCGACCAGGATCGACTCGGTGCACGGAGGGATCAGGGCGACCGTCGAAGAAGCCCCAGACGCCCCCCTGACCAAGGTCCTGCTGCGGATGCAGGGAGCCAAGAAGGGCCTGATCATCAACAGCCGCAACCTCTGCGGGAGGGTCAACAGGGCCAATGTCCGCTTCGCCGGCCAAAACGGCAAGACGGCGAGTGCCAAGCCTGTGATGCAGCCCGGTTGTCGTGGCAAGCGCAAGCACAAGAGGCATCACCGGTAGGCGGCTGCCGCCGGGATCCCACGGGATCCCGGCGGATGTTGTCGAGCCCGACCTGAAGAGCCGCCGCGCGGAGTTTGTGCGGCTTCGCGAAGCCCTGGGCGACCTCGGCGGCCGCGAGCACGGCCAGAGTGGATGAAGGGCTCGGTTCTCAGCCGGCGGCGATCCCGCGCATCCGCACCATCAGCGCTGCCGACGGGGTGACCTTGCCGGTCGCATACGTGGAGAGGCGGGAAGCGGAGGTGCCGACTCGCGAGGCGAACTCGGCGCGGGCAAGGCCGGAGTCCTCGATCAGCCGCCTGACCTCGGCGGCGACGGCGCTGCGCTCGCTTGCCTCGGCGCGCTCGCGGGCTCGGGTGAGCGTTCGTTCCATCGCCTCCGCCACACCGTAGGGCCGGCTGTAGGAGAGGGCCTCCTCCAGCCGGCGGGCAACCGGTCCCCACGGCTGCTCGCCGATCGCCTTCGCCAGCCGCCGCCAGTGTGAGAGCCCGCCGCGCTCGAGCGCGGTCTGGATCGCCTCCTGCGGCCACTCGGAGACCGGATCGGCGGGTGAGGCGTCGACGTTGCGAAAGGCCAGCGCGGTCACGGTTCGACCATGCCCGCGGCGAGCTCGCCGAGGACGCCGGTGACCGCGTTCCACTCGCTCCAGCGCTTGCGCAGGCGTCGGTAGGAGGAGAGTTGCTCGGTGACCGACCGGTCGGCGGGTCGCGGGTCGGCGAGCTGGCGCACGAGTTGGGAGGCGACGCCGTCGCCGCCGACATCCCCGGCCTCGTAGTAGTCGTCGATTGCACCGAGCACTGCGGCGGCGCGGTCGACCCCGAGGTGGTCGGCCAGCGCGGCAAGGTCCAGGTAGTCGCGGGTCTGGTTGCGGCGAACCGTGAGGAAGGCCTTGATCCGTAGCGTCTCCTCCTCACTCGGGACCGTCACCTCGCCGCCCGACGGCAGCACGACCTTCGTCACCTCCAGCGGTGCCGTGCGGATCATCTGGCGTACCCCGGCTTCGATCCCGTCCAGGTTGCCGAGGATCACCTTGCCCGGCGTCACCCGGTTGGTCGCCCACCCCTCGTCTTCCTCAACCGCTTCCAGCACCATCTCGAAGCGGTCGGCCAGGTCCGCGAGCACGTGGTCGTGCGATTCTCGGTGGTCGGCATAGAGGATCACCGCCGCCCCGCCGACCATCACCGCCCCCGGGACCAGCCGCTGCAGATGCGCGGCGGACTCCAGCAGCGCACGGAACCGCGGATCGCGATCCTCGAGGTTAGAGAGGACACCCCCCATAGTGAAAATTATCATATCTGATATAGGACATATCTTCATGAGGACCGCGCGATTCGCGACTTCCTCTGCGCCGCTAAAGTGGATTCCAGCGCCCGGATAGCTCAGTTGGTAGAGCACTTCCATGGTAAGGAAGGGGTCACGAGTTCGAGTCTCGTTCCGGGCTTCGCGACGATCCGCAGTGGGGCGTAGGATTGAGCTATGGCAGCGCAGCCAAAAAAGCGCCCGCTCCTTGCCCCCGGCAACGAGGCCGAGTGGGCCAGTCTGAACGCGGAAAAGCGAGCGGCGCTCATTCCGCCCTCCGATACGCCGGTCGGCGAGCTGCTCCGCCGGGGGCAGCATCTCTCCGCGCAGGCGGCAAAGCTGCTGCGGGCGGTGGACCGTGCCGATGGGCATCGCGGATCCTGAGCTGGACCTCGCCGCCGCGGCGATGGTCGCCAACGGCGCGCGCTTCGTCGTGGTCGGGGGCTTTTCGGTCATCGCAAACCGCTTCGTTCGGGCCACGGAGGACATCGATTTCCTCGTTCCAGACGATCCGGAGAACGACCGGCGAATCCTCTCGGCTCTGCTGGCGCTCGACGGCGTGCGCCTGCGCGATGACCAACCACTGGCGGAGGAGCATCTGCTCGGCCAGACGCATCTGCGTGCTAAGACCGCCGCCGGCGTGGTCGACGTGATGCGAGGGGGCGTGCCCCCGCTTGACTTCGAGACCGTCGAGGAGCGCGCGATTCAGGCCGACTACGGCGGAGTGAGGGTCCTCGTTGCAGGCTTGAGCAGCATTGTCGGCTTCAAGCGACTCGCCGGTCGTCCACGGGACCGCAATGACCTCCTCGGCTTGGAAGAGATCCACGGCGAGCTGCCGCTTGACGAGATCCCCGGACTCGATAACTGAGTCGGACAGGGGAGAGAACTCGACGCTCAGCCCTTATAGAGGCGTGCGCGAAAGGGCTCTTGACGATCGCTTGACGCTGGTTGCATTCGTCGACGACGTCTGGGCGCCGCGTGCGCGGCGCCGGCTGGCCCCGAAGACCTGGGAGCGGGACTCGATCGTCTACGCGCGGCACATCCGGCCGACCCTCGGCGAGCATTCGATTTCCGAAATCGACATTGAGGATCTCGCCGAGTGGCAGGACGGCCTCGAAGAGGCCGGCGTCGGGGCGCCCACCCTGATCAAGGCGATGAGCATTCTCTCCGGCATCTTTGCCGAGGCCGCGAGGCGCCCGCGGTCGACCGGCGTGCACGGCAACCCGGTCGGCTTGCTCCGGAAACCCCCGACCAAGCGTCGCTCCCGGCCGCTGGTATGGGGCCCGGTCGTCGTCGAGCGTGTGCGCTTCGAGCTGATCGCGAACTCGCGGCGCATCGGCCCAGGCCGGGACCTTGCGATCGAGCGGGACGCCCTTCTGGTCAGCCTGATGGAGCTGACCGGCTGTCGTCCCGGCGAGGCACTGGGGCTGCGCTGGTCCGACATCGGCGATCGGATCGCGATCGTCCGCAGGCTGAGCGGGAGGGACGTCGTCGAGGGCACGAAGGCCGGTCGCCACTGGGTCGAGACCGACTGGCGCAACTATCGCTCGCGCCATTTCCGCAGCGCGCTGGAGCGAGTGGAGGCGGAGTGGGACGGCTGGCGCCGGAGCCTCGGCGATCCCGCCGCCGTCCGCGAGTCCGTCGCCGGCCTCACCTCCACCCGCCCCTACGACCTCGGTCGTCACACCCACTCGGCGCTGATGCTCGCCGCCGGCATGAGCCTGCAGCGCCTCGCCCGCATCCAAGGGCACGGCATCCGCGTCCTCGACCCGGCTCTCCGAGACCCTTGCCGGTATCGCCGGCCGCGTTGGCGGAGGAGAGAGCTTTCAGCATGCCGCACGCGAGTTTCTCGACGAGTTCTCGCTTCGCGCCGACGGGCGCCCGCGTACCGAGGCGATCGCTGAGCGCCCCGAACTCACCGGGGCCGGCTCAACGACGCGGTCAAGGGCTTCCTCGCGGGAGACGACCCAGAGGACACGCCGCTCCTCGACCTTCCCGGCCTCCGCTGCTTGACCGCTTCGCCACGAATCTTGCCGGCGCTCAAGGTTCTCGCGCAGAGCTCCCAGCGCCGGCAACGTCGCGCGCCCTGTCGCGACCCACATACGGCGTCAGGGCGAACTCGATCGCGTCGGGGATGAGCGCCACCAACGTTCCCGCGTTCCCCACCTCGATGCGTTGGACGATGAGCATGAGGATTCCGCCGGCGAGCGCGTCCTCGAGCAGGCTTGGAAGCGCTTCGCCGTCGGGATGCGCGTCCCGTCCGCCGGCGAGCAGGCTGGCGAGATGATCGACCGGCCGCCCGTGGCGGGCGAGATGTTCGCTGCCTTGGGCCAGCGAGTCGACTGCCAGCGTGTGGGCGGCGATGGGATCTTCGACCGCGAACCCAAACGCGGCGCGGATCGCCGCGGCGGCCTGCAGCGGCCAGTCGGACTCTTCCGCGTAGGCGGTCTCGACCGTGACTTGGAACTTCGCGAACGCCGCCTCGAAGTTCCGTGCGAAGTCACCGGACTCAACCGGAGACCGGTGGGCTGAAAGGGCTGTCTGTCGCTGCCGCATCGGGCCGATCGAGGACTATAAACCCAAATGTCTGATCTGTAAATCCAAATATCTGTTTCTGGTACGAACAGAGATCCATTCGAACATCCCTCCAGGCCGCTCCGCCGCACTAAGACATTCACGTTTATCATTCTCCAGACCGTCGCGATCGTGGCGGGTGAGCCGAACGTCGCGGGGCCGCGGGGGCGGGCATGGATGGGAGAGCGCAGCAATCAGGGGATTTCGCCAGCGCCTTCGAGTCCGCTTTCGCTCGCCTGCAGGTGCTGCTCGAGATGGCCTGCGTGGGTGATGGTCCGTGGTCCGAGCGGGCGAGCGTCGCGGTTTCCCAGGCCCTCGAGTTCGCCGCCGCCGAGCCCGCTGTCGTCAGCGTGCTCACCAACGCGGCGCTCACGCAGGGCGTCGACGGGATCGAACGCTACGAGCGGCTGATGGCCTACCTCGCCGGCCTGCTCGAGGCCGGCCGCGCCGAGAGCCCGTACGGCGCCGATCTGCCGCCGACGACAGAGCGCTCGCTCGCGGGTGGCGTGGCCACGATCGTCGCCAACCGGATCGACCGCGGGCGGGCGGGGGAGCTACCCGGCCTGGTCGGCGAGGTTGTCCAGTTCATCCTCACCCCTTATATGGGGACCGAGGAGGCGAAACAGATCGCGACGGGGGGCCACTGGCCGGACAGCCAGCCCGACCGGTAGCCTGCCCGCCCGATGGACTTCTCCCTCACCGATGAGCAGACCGATTTCGTCGCCGCGATCCGCGACTTCTGCGCGCGCGAGGTCGGTACGCAGGAGCAGCGCGAGAGGCTGACCGACGGCTACGAGCTGCACCACAACTTCGACCTCTACAAGCAGATGGCCGAGCTTGGCTGGCTCGGCGTGACGATCCCCGAGTCCTACGGCGGCTCGGGCGGCTCGATGCTCGACGCCTGCCTCTTCATGGAGGAGACCTCGCGCGGCCTGGCGCCGATCGGCGGCTACGCGACGACCCTGATCGTCGCCGGCGCCACCCAGCGCTTCGGCAGCGAGGAGCAGAAGCAGGAGATTCTCGGCGGCATCGCCGCCGGCGCGGTCGAGGCGATCGCGATGACCGAGCCGGAGGCTGGCTCCGACGTCGGCGCCCTCACCACCTCGGCCGAGCAGGTTGACGGCGGTTTCGTCCTCAACGGCCAGAAGGTCTTCATCTCCAACGCCCACATCGCCGACCACATCCTGATCGTCTGCCGCACCACCAAGGGCGAGTCCAAGCACGACGGCCTCTCGATGATCTGGGTCCCGCGCGAGACCGAGGGGCTGGAGATCGTCCCGATCAAGACGATGGGGGGGACCGAGACCAACACGCTCTATCTGAGCGACGTCGAGGCGCCGGCCGACGCCCTGCTCGGCAAGGTCGACCAGGCCTGGACGCAGCTGATGGCGGGGCTCAACGTCGAGCGCCTGATCCTCGCCGCGACGATGCTCGGCATCGCCCAGCGCGCCTTCGACGACGCGCTCGCCTATGTAAAGGAGCGCAAGCAGTTCGGCCGCCCGATCGGCTCCTTCCAGGCGCTCCAGCACCGCCTCGCCGACATGGCGACCGAAGTCGAGTCGGCCAGGCTGATGACCCGCTGGGTCGCCGCCCTGACCGACGAGGATCCCGGCCGGATGCTGCCGCGCGAGGCCTCGATGGTGAAGCTGCACGTGACCGAGATCGCCAAACGCGTCGCCGTCGAGGGGATGCAGCTGATGGGTGGCTACGGCTACTCCTCCGAGTACGACATGGAGCGCCTCGTGCGCACGACGATGGTCTCGACCATCTACGGCGGCACGAGCGAGATCCAGCGCACGATCATCGCCAAAACCCTCGGCCTCTGAGCTTTCCGCCCCGCTTGACCGTTCGGGCGCCTTATCGGCCAGCGCGAGCCTAACCACGCACCCATTCGGCCAAGAACTTTAATTTTTCGGGTAGCTATGGACGTATTTTCTAGTAAAACCTGCTTGATTCCCAAGCAGGACACCCATAGCGTGCGGTGCCATCGAAGGTTTGCGGGGTCGGGCTGAGCAGCTCCTCTCGCCTATCCAGTCAGCCGAGAAGGAGGCCGTTATGCGTGCAGGATCAGGCAGAGACAGGTGCGTCATCGGGGCGCTCGAGGATCGGAGCCGCGGCTTCGGTCGGACGCTCGCGGTCTTCGCGATCGCCGTAATTGCCGCCCTCGCCCTCGCGCCCGCTGCGAGTGCGGACAGCCTCGGGCCGATCGATTTCGAGTCGCCGGCCTACTCCACCGGCAATATCAACACTCAGAACGGTTGGTCCAAGAGCGGCTCCTATGACGCGGCTGTCGCTTCTGTCGGCGATTTCGGTGCGGCCGCCGGCTACGGCTTTGGCGCGCAGGCGCTGCGGATCTCCAACGCGGTGACCACCGGCGCCTTCGGTGACCAGACCTTCAGCCCCGGGCCCGCCGAAGCGGCGGGCGAGAGTGGGCCCCGCTCCCATTTCGGGGCGGGCTTCAAGATCGGCACGACCAAAGCCACCGAACAGAGCGGTCTGGCGCTGTCGGTCAGCCCCGACGCCGGCGACGGCTCGCGAATGAGCTACCTGCGCTTCGAGGACCAGGCGGGCGGCGTGCACGTCTTCTTCGACGACACCACCGACGTCAAACTCGGCGACGAAGCGGAATTCAACGAGACCGACATCGCCACCCTGAGCCGCGCCGCCTCGCACACGATCCGTTTTTCGATCGACTTCCTGCCCGGCCCCGCTAATGACGTGGTCAAGATCTACATCGACGGCGCGCTCGCGTTCACCGGCACGACCTGGGAGGACTACTACCGCTACGACCCCGAACAGGCGGGCAACGGCAACGTCGTCCCCGACGTCTCCAAGCTCCTGTTCCGCGAGGCCGGGGGTCCGGTCCCCGCCAACGCTGGCCAGGGCTTCCTGATCGACGGCGTGGCGCTCGCCTCGAGCGCCACCTCGCCGGCGACGGTCAACGACGACACGACCGGCTCCGGCCCGGCGGGATCGCACTGCGCGACGCCCGACTACTCGACGATCGGCGAAGCGGTGGCGGCGATGCCCGCCGGCTCGACGATCCTCGTCTGCGCCGGCGACTACGTAGAGAACGTCGTCGTGGACAAGCAGCTGACTATCCGCGGGACGGACGACGAATCCGTCGTCTACCCGGCGCTCGACGGGCCCGAATGCGCCGGAGCATCCCTGTGCCCGGGCGCCAGCAACGTCTTCCTCGTCCAGTCCAGCGACGTGACGATCGAACACCTCGCCGTCGACGGCGACAACCCGAACATCGACGGCAATGAAATCGAGGCCCGCAACGGGATCATCACCGACCACACGCTGGGCGTGTTCGACGCCCTCGACGTCAATCACACGACGGTGCGCAACATCTTCCTGCGCGGCATCTACGCCTCCAGCGGCGGCAGCTTCTCCTTCGACCACGACACGGTCGAACACGTCGCCTCCGATCCGGCCTCGATCGCGATTTTCAACTTCGGCGGCTCCGGCTCGATGACGAACAACGTCGTCAGCGACGCCAACGACGCGATCTCGTCCAACCACTCGCGCGGCGTGACGATGACCGGCAACACGATCACCGACGCCGGCAGCGGCCTGCACACCGACAACGCCGGCGACGGCGGAGGCTCCGCCGACGAGATCGCCGACAACACGGTCAGTGAATGCAAGCAGGACGGCTACGGCGTCTGGGTCTTCGTCCCCTACATCGCGCCGAGCGTCCACGACAACACGGTGACCGGCTGCGCGTTCGGCCTCGGCGCCTTCGGCGGCAAGTTCCCCTCGGGCTCGCCGGTCACGCCCGTCTTCACCCACAATGTCGTCGACGGGACCGGGGCAACTGTCTCGGGTGGTACGACCGTCGGTGCCTGGCTGGACACGACCACGTTCGGGTACGGCGAAACCGACAACAGCGTCCAGCTGACGGCCGACACGATCAGCAACTTCGACGAAGGGGTGTACCTGGGCGAGGCCGGCGGCGCGAACTTGACGGCGAGCGGAGCCTTCAACCGCATCGTCAACAACACCGCGGCGATCAACTCGGCCGCGGGCACGGTCGGCAACTTCGAGAACAACTGGTGGGGCTGTAACCAGGGGCCCGGCGATCCGGGTTGTGGCACCGCTTCCGGCCCCGCCGACTTCGATCCCTGGCTGGTGCTTGGCATCTCCGCCGCACCGCCGAGCATCGCCGGCGGCGGCGAATCGACGATCACCGCCGACCTGACGCACAACTCGAACGGCGCCGCTGCGGGGACGCAGTTCCCGGATGGAGTCGGCGCCGGCTTCGCGACGAACTACGGCTCGATCGCCCCTCCGTCGCAGTCGACCTCCGCCGGCCAGGCCTCGAGCCTGTTGACCGGTGGCCCCGGTCCCGGCGGTGCCCACGTCAGCACCACGGTCGACAACCAGACCGTCAGCCTCAACGTCCACATCGGCAACGTGGGCTATGTGGTCAACGACGACACCACCGGCCCGGGCCCGGGCGGCGCCGACTGCGAACACCCGGACTTCGAAACGATCCAGGAAGCGGTCGACAGTGTGCCGGCGAAAGCGACGATTCTCGTCTGCGCCGGCACGTACACCGAACAGGTCGACATTCCCAAGGCGCTGACCGTGAGGGGCGCGGGCGAGGGTCTGACGACGATCAGCTCACCGCCGATCAAATCGATGGCGAACAACTTCGGCGCGCTGGTGGGTGGCGGCAGCGACCGCCGTCCGATCGTCCTCGCCCACGGCGCTCCGGTCAACATCCGCGATCTCACGGTCGACGGGCACGGGGCTCTGGGCGGCGCATGCTCGCCCGGCTTCTACGGAGTCGCCTACTTCAACGCCGGCGGTACCGTCAGCGGGGTAGAGGTCAAGGACATCCGCGACGAACCGCTCAACGGCTGCCAGACCGGCCTCGGCATCTACAACCTGAACCGGGACCATGTCGTGCGGGGCTGGACCGTCACCAACAGCCTCTTCACCGGCTTCCAGAAGAACGGGATCACGGCAAACGAACCCGGGCTCGACGCGACGATCTCCAACAACACCGTGCACGGGGCGGGACCCGCGCCGATCGCGCAGAACCTGATCCAGATCGGCTTCGGCGCGGGCGGGGTCGTGCGCAACAACAGCCTCGACGGCGCCCAGTGCGATCTGGCGACGCCCGTCTGCGACGGCGATCCGGTCTTTGGCGTGCAGTCGACGGGGGTCCTGCTGTTCGAAGCTCCCGATGGGACCGAGGTGTCCGGCAACCAGATCTCCAGCAGCGATGCCGGCATCCTCGACAGCGTCGGCAGCGGCGTCCACGTCGTCGCCGGCAACCAGCTGTCGGGCAACCGCTACGAGGGTCTCTTCGTCGACTCGGCGAAGACGGAAGCGCACGGCAACCGGATCGCCGGCGGCGATTTCGGCGCGGTCGCGGTCTCCTACGCCGGCCCGCCGGACACGATGCCGACGTTGGATCTGTCGGGCAACACGATCACCGGCGCCTCGGTGGCCGGGATCGCCGCTCTGCGCGATGACAGCACCACCGGAGACCCTCACCTGACCGCCCACTTCAACCGGATCGCCGGAAACGCGGTCGGGCTTGACAACGCGGGGGCGGGGGCCGAAGGATTCGGCGGGGTCGGCTCGATCGACGCCGAGAACAACTGGTGGGGCTGCAACGCCGGGCCGGGCGGGCCGGGCTGCGACCCGGTTGCCGAGGAAGTTGCCGGGTCGGTGGACGCCTCGCCGTGGCTCGTGCTCGGCCTGACGGCGACTCCGTCGACCATCTACAAGGAACTCGGCCAGTCCCAGCTCCGCGCCGACCTGACCCATAACTCGTCCGGTGCCGTCGCGGGCAGCGGCTTCCCCGACGACACCGGGATCGCCTTCGCGACCACCAAGGGCCTCGTGTTCCAGCCCGTGGATGCCACCGTTGACGGACGCGCCTCGTCCGTACTCGGGGCCGGCCCCGAACTCGGAATCGCCGACGTGACGGCCAGCCTCGACAACGAGACCGTCCACGTCCCGGTCACGATCACCGAACCGCCAGAAGGCCCGGAAGGCGCCACCGGCGCTACGGGACCAACCGGCGCCACGGGCGCCACGGGCGCAACGGGCGCCACTGGGGAACCGGGAGCCACCGGTTCGACGGGCGCAACGGGCTCAACCGGCGCCACGGGCACTACCGGCGCGACTGGCGCAACCGGTTCAACCGGAGCAACGGGCGCAACCGGAGCCACCGGCTCCACCGGCGCCACCGGTCCAACGGGCGCTACCGGCTCGACGGGCGCAACTGGCGCCACGGGTTCGACCGGCTCAACGGGCGCCACGGGCGCAACCGGCGCTACGGGCGCAACCGGCGCAACCGGCGCAACGGGCTCAACCGGCTCAACCGGCTCAACGGGCGCCACGGGCTCAACCGGCGCTACGGGTTCAACCGGCGCAACCGGCTCAACGGGCGCCACGGGCTCAACCGGCGCTACGGGTTCAACCGGCGCAACCGGCGCAACGGGTTCAACCGGCTCAACGGGCGCCACGGGCGCAACCGGCGCAACGGGTTCAACCGGCGCAACCGGCGCAACGGGTTCAACGGGCTCAACCGGTGCAACGGGCACGACGGGCGCAACGGGCGCCACGGGCTCAACCGGTGCCACGGGGTCGACCGGCGCAACCGGTCCAACCGGCGCTACGGGTTCAACGGGCGCAACCGGCGCAACCGGCGCTACGGGTTCAACCGGCGCCACGGGCTCGACGGGTGCCACGGGAGCTACCGGCTCGACGGGCGCAACCGGCGCTACGGGTTCAACGGGCTCAACCGGCGCCACGGGTTCGACCGGCTCAACGGGCTCAACTGGTGCCACGGGCGAAACTGGGCCTTCCGGCCCGACCGGTCCAACGGGAGCAACGGGCGCAACCGGAGCCACCGGCTCCACCGGCGCCACCGGTCCAACGGGCGCTACCGGCTCGACGGGCGCAACTGGCGCCACGGGTTCGACCGGCTCAACGGGCGCCACGGGCTCAACCGGCGCTACGGGCGCAACCGGCGCAACGGGTTCAACGGGCTCAACCGGTGCAACGGGCACGACGGGCGCAACCGGCGCAACCGGCTCAACCGGTGCCACGGGCGCAACCGGCGCAACCGGTGCCACCGGCTCCACCGGCGCCACCGGTCCAACGGGCGCTACCGGCTCGACGGGCGCAACCGGTGCAACGGGCACGACGGGCTCAACCGGTGCAACGGGCTCAACCGGTGCAACGGGCACGACGGGCTCAACCGGTGCCACGGGGTCGACCGGCGCAACCGGTCCAACCGGCGCTACGGGTTCAACGGGCGCAACCGGCGCAACCGGTGCCACGGGGTCGACCGGCGCAACCGGCTCAACGGGTTCCACCGGTGCCACGGGCGCAACTGGCTCAACCGGAGCCACGGGCGAAACCGGACCTTCCGGCCCGACCGGTCCGACCGGCGGAACGGGCTCGACCGGGGTGTCCGGTCCCACGGGTCCGACCGGGAACACCGGCCCGAGTGGCAAACCGGTCTCGCTGGCCCTCAAACGCAAAATGTCCGTCAGCCTCCGGCGTCCCGCCGTGCGGGTTCGCAAAGGTAGGGCACCGGTGAAGCTGCGTTGCGCAGGCACCATTGCCAAGCGCTGCGTCGGCACCCTGGTCCTGCGTGCGGCAGGGACGTCGCGGAAGACCGTCTACTCGATTCGGCGTGGCCACAAGGCCATAGTGAAAGTGGCCCTGAGCCCCGGCCTGCTGCGCCTGCTGGCGACGGCGCGGGCCGACCACGGCGCGGTGCCGGCGCGTCTCGTTGCCCGCACCGCCCAGACCTCAGGCGGACCGGTCATCTTGCGGCACGCGATCAAGCTGAAGTAGCCGACAGGAGGACTGTTGCCTCCTCAATAGTGGGGGGATCGTTCGTCCAGATGACGAGCGGTCCCTCCCGTCCGCCGAGCTGCGTCCGATGCGCCCTATGTGTACGGGCGAATATCCAGAGGCATTGCCGCGGCGCTCGCCGCGGCCGGCGTCCTGCTCGCCGCCTCGGCCGGGAGTTCCGCGGCGGTAACGCGCGAGCCCATGCGCGACGTCCTGGGCACGGCCCCGGCGACCGCCTCGGTGCATAGCCCGCGTCCTTTGAACCTCCGAGCGAACCCCCGGTACGCGGCCGCGGGCGAGGAGTTCGAGATCTCCTCCGACCACTACGGCGCCGCCGAGGTGGAATCGGTCGCGGCGACGCTGCGCTCCCTCGACCAGGGGCCGGAGATGGCGACGCTGGTCGTCTACGTCGCCACCCCGGAAGAGATCGTTCGGCTATGCGGCGCGACGGTGGTCGCGTGCTATCTGCCCGCAACGCAGGAGATGGTCGTCTCCGGCATCGATCGGCCGGTGGCGGGAGTCCCGCGGGACTTCGCGATCGCCCACGAGTACGGCCACCACATCGCCGCCGGCCAGCTCGGTGACGCATATCCGGCGATCGACGCCGGCACGATTCGCTGGGCGACTTATGAGCGGGTCTGCCAGCTGACTCGGCGCGGCAGGCTCTTCCCAGGCAACCAGGGCGCCCACTACTGGCAGGATCCCGAGGAGGCCTTTGCCCAGTCCTACGCCCACATGAACTGGCCGCACGCCGGCGTCAGCTGGCAGTACACGCCGCTCCTCCAACCCAGCGCCGCCGCCCTGGTGAAGATCCACGCGGACATCGAACGGCCCTGGAGCGGGCCCGTGGAAACCACTTGGAGTGGTGCGGTAACCGCCGCACCAGCCGAACAGCCGACGCCTTCCGGGGTCACCTCCGGCACGCTCGGCATCGGTGCCGCCAAGGCCGTCGGCGAGACCCCCTGGGTCGATTCCAGCCTGCTCCACACCCCACTGGACGGCACCGTCTCGGTATCGCTTCAGTCTCCGGCCGGCGCTCAGCTCGCCCTGACGCTGCATGAAAGCGGTAACGGTCGCACCCTGGCGCGTACCCACACCGACCCGGAGGGCAGCGCCCATCTCTCCTACACGAACTGCGGTCACGCGGCGCTCCGCCTGGAAGTTCGCAGCGTCTCCGGCGCGGCCTCCTTCGAGGCGGCAATCGCAAGGCCCTGAGCGCGCCAGAGCGCTATTCTTCCGTTCAGCCTCGCGCTTCGGCCCGGGGTTTTCTCTTGTAACGGCGTCCTTTCGGCAACGAGGAGAACATGGCTCGCGGAGATGTCCGCATCGCGGTGACGCTGGCTTGCGAAGACTGCAAGCGGCGCAACTATCAGACCAACAAGTCGCGGCGCAACTCGCCGGACCGCGTTGAGCTGCGCAAGTACTGCCGCTGGTGCGGCCACCACACGGCGCACAAGGAGACGCGGTAACCCGCCATGGCGAAAACGCGCGCACAGCGCAAGGCGGAGAAACGCGCCCGCGAAGCCGAAGAGCAGAAACGCTCCGGCTCGGCAGCTAACGCACGCAAGTCCGAGTCGCGGGCGCAGCACGACACCCAGGTCCCGATCTCCGGCGACATCGCCGAGATCGAGGCGGTCGAGGCCGGCATGGCGGCCGGGGCGACGGAAGCCGACCTCGAGACCCCGGACGCGCCGAAGCCGCGCAGCCTGCGCCGCGCCGAAGCCAAAGAGGCCAAGCTGGCCGAAAAGCGCCAGCGCGAGGACAGCAAGCGCAAGGAGCGCGATCAGCTCGCCAAGCGCCAGAAACAGGCGCAGGCCGAGAAGCGCCAGCGCGGCGGAGTCATCGGCTTTCTGGTTTCCTGCTGGGCGGAGTTGCGCAAAGTTCAGTGGCCGGACCGTGAAACCCTGGTCCAGGCAACGGCCGTGACGATCATCTTTGTCGCCGTCGCCGCCACCTACCTCGGCGTCCTCGACTCCGTCTTCAGCCTCCTCATCAAGCAGATCCTTTAGCGGGATCCCAAGACAAAGGCACCTCTAGATGTATCGCTGGTACGTGATCAACACCTACTCCGGGCACGAGAACAAGGTCAAGCACAATCTCGAGCACCGGGTTCAGACGATGGCCCAGAACCGCAACGTGCGCCAGGTCGTGGTGCCGACCGAGCAGGTGATGGAGCTCAACAAAGAAGGCCAGAAAGAATCGAAAGAGAAACGGACGATGCCCGGCTACGTCCTGGTCAACATGGAGATGACCGACGATGCCTGGGGCCTGGTCAAGAACACGCCCGGTGTGACCGGCTTCGTCGGCTCCCGCAACAAGCCGGTGCCGCTCTCCAAACCGGAGGTCGACCGCCTGCTGCACCGTGAGACCGCCGAGCGGCCCCGCACCCAGGCCCAGTTCTCGATCGGCGAGTCGGTCAAGGTCATCTCCGGCCCGCTCTCCGATTTCTCCGGCGAGATCGCCGAGATCAACGAGGACGCCGCCAAACTCAAGGTGCTGGTTTCGATCTTCGGCCGCGAGACGCCGGTCGAGGTCGGATATGACCAAGTGAAGAAGATCTAGCCCGGCCCGCTACCCTCTCCGATCCCGATGGCGAAAAAAGTCCTCACCCTCATCAAGCTGCAGATCCAGGCAGGCAACGCCAACCCGGCGCCGCCGGTCGGCCCCGCCCTGGGTCAGCACGGCGTCAACATCATGGAGTTCTGCAAAGCCTTCAACGCCCAGACGCAGAGCGAGGGCGGCACGATCATCCCGGTCGAGATCACCGTCTACGAGGATCGCTC
Organism: uncultured Solirubrobacterales bacterium; assembly: GCA_963837695.1. GTDB lineage: Bacteria > Actinomycetota > Thermoleophilia > Solirubrobacterales > 70-9 > VRUE01. The sequence continues at coordinate 996,869 of CAWINZ010000005.1, forward strand.
CTTCAGCTTCATAACCAAGACGCCCCCCGCCGCGGTGCTGATCCGCGAGGCAATCGGGATCAAGAAGGGCTCGGGCGAGCCGCACGTGAACAAAGTCGGCACGATCACCCCGGAGCAGATCCGCCAGATCGCCGAGCGCAAGATGCCCGACCTCAATGCCAACGACCTCGACGCCGCCTCGAAAATCATCGCCGGCACCGCCCGCTCGATGGGCGTGGACGTCAGATAGCCATGGCTCACGGCAAGCGCTACCGCAAAGAGCTCGACAAGGTCCAGCGCGAGCGTGAGTATCCGCCGACCGAGGCGATCTCGCTGATCAAGGAGACCGCCAGCGCCGGCTTCGACGAGACCGTCGAGCTGCACCTGCGGCTCGGTGTCAACGTCCGCCACGCCGAGGAGCAGCTGCGCGGCACCCTCGCGCTGCCCCATGGCCTTGGCAAAGACGTGACGATCGCGGTCTTCGCGGAAGGCCAGCAGGCCCGCGATGCGGAGGCGGCCGGCGCGGACTTCGTCGGTGCCCAGGACCTGGTCGAGAAAGTCCAGGAGGGCTGGACCGGCTTCGACGTCGCGATCTCGACCCCGGACATGATGAAAGCGGTCGGCCAGCTCGGCCGGGTGCTCGGTCCGCAGGGCCTGATGCCCAACCCAAAGGTGGGCACGGTGACCGACGACATCGAGAAGGCGGTCACCGAGTCGAAGGCGGGCAAGATCGAGTACCGCACCGACCGCCAGGCGATCATCCACCTCGCGATCGGCAAGGCCAGCTTCGACGCGCAGAAACTGCTCGACAACTGCCTCGCGGTGATCGACGAGGTCGTCCGCGCCAAACCTTCCTCGTCGAAGGGCAAGTACATCCTCTCGGCGACCGTGACGACCTCGATGGGCCCCGGGATCAGAATGGACCCGATGGCAAGAGAGATGGCGACCGCGTAGACTGCGCCGTCGCGTCACCGAAGACCACCGGCGGGCCAAGCCCAGAAGCCCGGTGTAGGGAACGATGAACCGAGACGAAAAGGCACAAGCAATTGAGGAGATCGCCGCCCAGATAGAGGGCGCCGAGGCGATCTTCGCGGTTGACTACCGGGGAATCAGCGTCCCCCAGGCGGCTGAACTGCGCGGCAAGCTGCGCGAGGCCGACGCCAGCTTTCGCGTCGTCAAGAACCGGCTGACCAAAAGGGCCGCAGACCAGGCCGGCGAGGATCGCCTCGCGGAGCTGCTGCAGGGTCCGACCGCTCTGACCTTCGTCCGCGGCGACACCGCCCAGGCGGCGAAGGCGATCTCGACCTTCAACAAAGAGCACGAAGTCCTCACCTTCAAGGGTGGCTTCATGGGCGACCTCGGGCTCGACGAGGAAAAGTTCAAGTCGATCGCCCGTCTGCCGGCCCGCGAAGTGCTCGACGGCCAGCTCGCCGGCGTCGTCGCCAGCCCGCTGACCGGCCTCGTCCGCGGCCTCGGCTCGATGGTCTCCGGCCTCGCCAACCAACTTCAGCAGCTTCAAGAACAAAAGGAGAAAGACGCGTAATGGCAACGAAAGTCAAAACTGAGGATTGGATCGAGGAGCTGAAAGGCATCTCGGTGCTCGAGCTCTCCGAGCGGATCAAAGCGCTCGAGGAGGAGTTCGGCGTTTCCGCGACCGCGGTCGCCGCGGCCGCACCGGCAGCCGCCGGCGCCGCCGGTGGAGACGGCGATGGCGCCGCTGAGGAGTCCTCCACGGTCGACGTGGTGCTGACCGAGGTCGGCGGCCAGAAAGTGCCGGTGATCAAGGTCGTCCGCTCCGCAACCGGCCTCGGCCTCAAAGAGGCCAAGGCGATCGTCGACGAGGCCCCGAAAGCGATCAAAGAGGGCATCGAGCGCGACGAAGCCGAGAAGATCAAGGGCGAACTGGAGGAGGCAGGCGCTACGGTCGAGCTTAAATAAAGCCCGACTTTGCGCGAATGGATCCCGGGCAGGGAGCCATTCGCGCGGCCTTGACGCGACCCGCGTTGGCCTTGTGATAATTTCCCTGGTCGCGCGCTCGTTGTCACCCCCTGCCCCATATCTGCGCTGTATCCACGTCCCTCTGACCGTCTGAGGAGTCGCCGACTTTGGCACGTTCCAACGCTGCCCCCGTAACCCGCAGGAGTTTCTCCCGACTGCAGAACCCCCTCGAAGTCCCCCACCTGATCGATATTCAACGTCGTTCCTTTGAGGAACTGACGGATCCAAAGGCGGGTGGGCTGCGAGAGACGATTGACGACATATCCCCGATTGAGGACTACACGGGGAATCTCGCGATCGTCTTTGGCGAGTTCAAATTCGAGGACCCTCCAAACACGATCGAGGAGTGCCGCGAGAAGGACATGACCTACTCGCGGCCGCTGACGGCCACCGTCGCCTTCCAGAACAAGGAGACCGGCGAGATCCGTGAGCAGGCCGTCTTCATGGGCGATTTCCCGTGGATGACCGACCGCGGCACCTTCATCATCAACGGCACCGAGCGCGTCGTCGTCACCCAGCTGGTGCGTTCCCCGGGCGCCTATGTGATGGCGCCCAAGGATCCGGAAAAACAGGTCTTCATCGCCAACCTGATGCCGGCCCGCGGCTCCTGGTTGGAGCTGGAAGTCGACAAAAAAGGAAAAGTCTTCGTCCGCATCGACCGCAAGCGCAAACTGCCGGTGACCGTGCTGTTGCGCGCGATGGGCTACGTCGAGGACGAGCAGATCCTCAAGATGTTCGACAACTCGGTCTACCTCAGGCACACGATCGAGTCCGACACGGAGGCGACCCAGAGCGAAGAAGGCGCCCTGATCGAGCTGTTCAAAAAGCAGCGCCCCGGCGAGCCGCCCTCGGTCGACGCCGCCAAAGCCCTGCTCGAGCAGCTCTTCTTCGATCCGAAGCGCTACGACCTGACCCGCGTGGGCCGCTACAAGCTCAACGCCCGGCTCGACCTCGACATCGACCTCGACAACCGGACGCTGACCCACGACGACATCATCGCCCTGATCAAGGAGCTGGTGAGCCTGCCGAAGCTGCTCGGGATCCCCGAGGAGATCGACGAGGAGCACCCGATCAAAGACTATGCCGCGGAGGCGATCACCTACCCGCGCGAGCCCGTCGCCGAGCACCTCGACGAGTACGAGCACTTCGGCAACCGCCGCCTGCGCACGGTCGGCGAGCTGATCCAGGAGGCCTTCCGGATCGGCCTCTACCGGATGGAGCGCGTCGTCCGCGAGCGGCTCACGACCGAAGACGCCGACGCGATCACGCCGCAGACGATCATCAACATCCGCCCGGTCGTGGCGGCGATGAAGGAGTTCTTCGGCTCCTCGCAGCTGTCCCAGTTCATGGACCAGACCAACTCGCTGGCCGGCCTCACCCACCGCCGTCGCCTCTCGGCGCTCGGCGCCGGCGGCCTGACCCGTGAGCGGGCGCCGATCGAGGTTCGCGACGTGCACCCGACCCACTACGGCCGGATGTGCCCGATCGAGACCCCGGAGGGGCCGAACATCGGCCTGATCGGCTCGCTGTCCTCCTACGCGCAGATCTCCGAGCACGGCTTCGTCACGACTCCCTACCTGCTGGTCTCCGACGGCGTCGTCAGCGATGAGATCGTTCACTACGACGCGACCCAGGAGGAGGACAAGGTGATCGCCCAGGCGAACGCCGAGGTCGATCCGAAGACGAAAAAACTGAAAGGCCCGCAGGTACTGGTGCGCGCGGGCGAGCAGGAGTACGCCACCGCCGCGCCCAAGGAAGTCGAGCTGATGGACGTCTCGCCGACCCAGATCTGGTCGGTCGCGACGGCGCTGATCCCCTTCCTCGAGCACGACGACGCCAACCGGGCGCTGATGGGCTCGAACATGCAGCGCCAGGCCGTGCCGCTGCTCAAACCGGAGCCGCCGTTGATCGGCACCGGGATGGAGCGCCGTGCCGCGGTCGACACCGGCGACGTCACCCTCGCCAAGAACGCGGGCGAAGTCAGCCACGTCGATTCCGAGTCGGTCGTCATCACCGCCGGCTCGAAGAAGGACGAGTACCCGCTGCACAAGTTCATGCGCTCGAACCAGGGCACGATCATCCACCAGCGCCCGATCGTGAAGAGCGGTCAGCAGGTCAAGGAGGGCGACGTGCTCGCCGATGGCTCCTCGACCGCCGGCGGTGAGATCGCCCTGGGCAAGAACTGCCTGGTCGCCTTCATGTCCTGGGAGGGCTACAACTTCGAGGACGCGATCATCCTCTCCGAGCGCCTGGTCAAGGACGACGAGATGACCTCGATCCACATCGAGGAGTACGAGATCGACGCCCGCACGACCAAGCTCGGCGACGAGGAGATCACCCGCGACATCCCCAACCGCTCCGAGGAGAGCCTGCGCAACCTCGACGAGCGCGGCATCGTCCGCGTCGGCGCCGAGGTGATCTCGGGCGACCTGCTGGTCGGCAAGGTGACGCCGAAGGGCGAGACCGAGCTGACCGCCGAGGAGAAGCTGATCCGCGCGATCTTCAAGGAGAAGGCGCGCGAGGTGCGGGATACCTCGCTGAAGGTTCCGCACGGCGAGGGTGGCGTCGTCATCGACGTGCTCACCTTCAGCCGCGACGAGGGCGACGATCTGCCGCCCGGCGTCAACGACCTGGTCCGCGTCTACGTCGCGACCAAGCGCAAGATCGCCGAGGGCGACAAGCTCGCCGGCCGCCACGGGAACAAGGGTGTGATCTCCAAGATCGTGCCCGAAGAGGACATGCCCCACCTCGCCGATGGAACGCCCGTCGACGTGATCCTCAACCCGCTCGGCGTGCCGAGCCGGATGAACATCGGCCAGGTGCTGGAGACGCACCTCGGCTGGGTCGCCGGCAACGGCTGGTACGACGACGACTCCGAGGCCTACAAGCAGGCCCACTCCGACGAGGGCGACGGTCGCGTCTACGTGGCCACCTCGGTCTTCGACGGCGCCAGCGTCGAGGACGTCGATGAGGCCCTGGTCAGCTGGCAGGAGCAGAACGAAGAGCGCGGCATCGACCTCGGCGTCGACAAGCGCGAGCGCGCCGGCTCCCGCGCCGAAGGCACGATGCAGCTCTACAACGGCCGCACCGGCGAGCCGTATGAGGGCAAGGTCACGGTCGGCTACATGTACATCCTCAAGCTGCTCCACCTGGTCGACGACAAGATCCACGCTCGCTCGACCGGCCCCTACTCGCTGGTCACCCAGCAGCCGCTGGGCGGCAAGGCGCAGTTCGGCGGCCAGCGCTTCGGCGAGATGGAGGTCTGGGCCCTGGAGGCCTACGGCGCTGCCTACACGCTGCAGGAGATGCTCACGGTCAAGTCCGACGACACGGTCGGCCGGGTCAAGGCCTATGAGGCGATCGTCAAGGGCGAGAACATCCCCGAGCCTTCGATCCCCGAGTCCTTCAAAGTGCTGTTGAAGGAGATCCAGAGCCTCTCGTTGGATGCCAACGTCGTTTCCGAAGGCGGCGACGTGGAGATCTCCGAGGAGGACGACGACCTACTGAAAGCGGCCGAGGAGCTCGGTATGGACCTGACCGGGGTCCGCGCCGAGGGCTCCAACGGGGCCGCTGACGAGAAGGAGGAGCAGGTGGTCGCCGAGGGCGAGGGCGGCACCGACGATCCGGGCGGCGGCAACGGAGCCAAAGCCGACGGAGACGCGACCGAGGCCAAAGAAGAGACGAAGGTGGAGGACTGATGATCGACATCAACAACTTCGACGCGATCGAGATCGGCCTCGCGTCCTCGAAGAAGATCCGCTCCTGGAGCTGGGGCGAGGTCACCAAGCCGGAGACGATCAACTACCGCACGCTGAAGCCGGAGAAAGACGGCCTCTTCTGCGAGCGCATCTTCGGTCCGACCAAGGACTGGGAGTGCTACTGCGGCAAGTACAAGCGGGTCCGCTACAAGGGCATCGTCTGCGAGCGCTGCGGCGTCGAGGTGACGCGGTCCAAGGTCCGCCGCGAGCGCATGGGTCACGTCGACCTGGCCTCGCCGGTCTCCCACATCTGGTTCTTCAAGGGCGTGCCGAGCCGGATCGGCTACCTGATCGACATGGCTCCCAAAGAGCTCGAGAAGGTCCTCTACTTCGCCGCTTCGATGATCACCTGGGTCGATGTCGAGGCGCGCGAAAAGGACGTCGGCAAACTCGAGAAAGAAGTCAAAAAAGTCTCCGACGGCTATGAGGCCGAACGGCAGAAAAGGACTCAGGAGCTGGCCGAGTCGCTGGAGCGCCGCGTCTCCTACCTCGAAGAGGGTGGCCAGGAAAAGTTTGACGACGACGACCACATCTGGGCCGACTCGCTGAAGCTGACGGCTGCGCAGCTGCGCAAGCTGAAGGACGACGAGCGCGCCAAGATGATCAAAGAGCTGCGCAAAACCTTCGAGGCGGAGATCTCCGACACCGAGGCCTACATCGAAGAGGCGATCGAGCGGATGGAGGAAGTCTGGAAGATCTTCACCGAGATGAAGCCGAAGGACGTCGTCAACGACGAGACGGTCTTCCGTGAGCTCAAGGATCGCTTCGGCTCGCCATTCGGTTGGGGCGAGTACTTCCGCGGTGGCATGGGTGCCGAAGCGGTGCGCGACCTGCTCGAACAGGTCGACCTGGCGGCCGAATGCGAGGAGCTCGAGGTCGTCATCAACAGCTCCAAAGGGCAGAAACAGGCCCGTGCGGTGAAGCGGCTGAAAGTCGCCTCCGCCTTCCTCAAATCCGACAACCAGCCGGACTGGATGATCCTCGACTGCGTTCCGGTGATCCCGCCGGAGCTGCGCCCGATGGTGCAGCTCGACGGTGGCCGCTTCGCGACCTCGGACCTGAACGACCTCTACCGGCGCGTGATCAACCGCAACAACCGGCTCAAAAGGCTGCTCGACCTCGGTGCGCCCGAGATCATCGTCAACAACGAGAAGCGGATGCTCCAGGAGGCGGTCGACGCCCTGTTCGACAACGGTCGTCGTGGCCGCCCGGTAACCGGGCCCGGCAACCGCCCGCTGAAGTCGCTCTCCGACATGCTCAAGGGCAAGCAGGGCCGCTTCCGCCAGAACCTGCTCGGCAAGCGCGTCGACTACTCCGGCCGCTCGGTGATCGTCTCCGGGCCGAGCCTGCAGCTGCAGCAGTGCGGCCTGCCGAAGCTGATGGCGCTGGAGCTCTTCAAGCCATTCATCATGGCCCAGCTGGTCGAGCGCAAAGCGGTGCAGAACATCAAGGCGGCCAAGAAGATGGTCGAGTCGATGGTGCCCGAGGTCTGGGACGTGCTCGAGGAAGTCATCCACGAGCACCCGGTGCTGCTCAACCGGGCGCCGACCCTGCACCGCCTCGGCATCCAGGCCTTCGAACCGATCCTGGTCGAGGGCAAGGCGATCCAGGTCCACCCGCTGGTCTGCCACGCCTTCAACGCCGACTTCGACGGCGACCAGATGGCGGTCCACGTGCCGCTCTCCGCCGAGGCCCAGGCCGAGGCGCGGATCCTGATGCTCTCGGCGAACAACATCCTCTCGCCGGCTCACGGGGCGCCGTTGGCGACGCCGACCCAGGACATGGTCCTGGGGATCTACTACCTGACCTACGGCCCCACGGCCGAGGAGCTGGTCGAGCGCGACAAGGAGCTGAAGAGCGGCAAGGGGGCGGCGAAGAACGGTTCGGCGCCGAAGGTCTTCCGCTCCGCCCAGGAGGCCGAGCTCGTCTATGAGAACGGCGGCTGCAAGCTGCACGACCTCGCCGAGTACCGGCGGGCCGGGCACGAGCACTTCCTGACCACGGTCGGGCGGATCATCTTCAACGAAAAGATCGAGCGGGCACTGGCTGCCGCCCTCGACGACGAGTTCGACCCCGATGGCTTCGTATTTGCCAACCAGGCGCTGAAGAAGCGCAACGTGAACGAGATGGTCTCCGACCTGGTCGAGGCCTACGGCGCGCCGGCGGTCTCACGGGTGCTGGACGCCTTCAAGGACCTCGGCTTCCATTACGCCAGCCAGGCCGGGATCACGGTCGCCAAGAACAACGTCGTCTCGCCGCCTGAGAAGGCCGAGATCCTCGACCGCTACGAGAAGCAGACGACGGCGATCCAGGGCCAGTACGACGACGGCTACATCACCGCGGAGGAGCGCCACGAGGCGGTTACCGCGCACTGGAACAAAGCGACCGACGAGGTTGCCCAGGCGATGGAGGACAACCTCGACGAGCTCAACCCGATTTTCATGATGGCCAACTCGGGCGCCCGCGGTTCGTTCAAACAGATTCGCCAGCTGGCCGGGATGCGTGGTCTGATGGCCAATCCGAAAGGCGAAATCATCGAGCGGCCGATCAAGGCCAACTTCATGGAGGGCCTCTCCGTGCTCGAGTACTTCATCTCGACCCACGGCGCCCGAAAGGGACTGGCCGACACGGCGCTGCGCACGGCGGACTCGGGCTACCTGACCCGCCGCCTGGTCGACGTCGCCCAGGACGTCATCGTCCGCGACGAGGACTGCAAAACCAAGGAACACATCGAGATGGCGCTGCGCAAGGACGACGGCTCGCTCAACGACAACCTCTTTGGTCGCCTGGCGGCGAAGAAGTTCGAAACCAAGCGCGGTCGCGACTTGCTCAAGCGCAACCAGGAGATCACCCTGGCCGACGTCGAGCAGATCGCCGAGGCGTTCGGTGACGAGGAGGTCACGGTCCCGGTCCGCTCGACCCTCAAGTGCGAGGCCGAGTCGGGTATCTGCCGCGCTTGTTACGGCATCGCCCCCGCGACCGGCTCGACGGTCAACATCGGCGACGCGGTGGGGATCATCGCCGCCCAGTCGATCGGCGAGCCCGGCACGCAGCTGACCATGCGGACCTTCCACACCGGTGGCGTTGCCGGCCAGGACATCACGCAGGGCCTGCCGCGCATCGTCGAGCTCTTCGAGGCGCGTAAACCAAAGGGCCTCGCCCAGATGGCCGAAGAGGCCGGCAAGGTCACCGTCGAAGAGACCGACAAAGCGCTGAAAGTGATCGTCACCGAGTCGAGCGGCGAGGAGCACGCCTACAGCTTCCCGCCACGGACCCGCCTGCACGTCGCCGACGGCGAGAAGGTCGAGGTCGGCCAGCAGCTCAACGAGGGCTCGCTGTATCCGGCTGACCTGCTTGCGATCCGCGGCCGCACCGAGGTCGAGCTCTACCTGGTTGCCGAGGTGCAGAAGGTCTACCGGGCGCAGGGCGTCGACATCAACGACAAGCACATCGAGTTGATTGCGCGGCAGATGCTGAAGAAGGTCAAAATCGAGTCGAAGGGCTCGACCGAACTGCTGCCCGGCCAGCTCGAAGACCGCGGCCAGCTCAAACGGCTCAACAAACAGATCAAGGCGGACGGCGGCACGGCGGCCAAAGGCGAGGAGGTCATCCTCGGCATCACCAAGGCCTCGCTGGCGACCGAGTCATTCCTCTCGGCGGCCTCCTTCCAGGAGACCACCAAGGTGCTCACCGATGCGGCGCTCGAGGGCAAACGGGACAAACTCGTCGGCCTCAAGGAGAACGTCATCATCGGCAAGCTGATCCCGGCCGCGACCGGCCTCAAGCACTACCGGACGCTGGCTGTGGAGCCGGCCGTGCCGATCGAGCCGCCGAGCGACGACGACCTGCTCGACGAAGACGAGCTGGCGGCCGAGCTTGGCGTCGACGGCGACGAGACTCCGGTCGAGAGCTTCGGGCCCTCCTTCGCGGAGGAGCTGGAGGAGCTCGCCCAGGAGATTGAGTCGAACTCAGAGGACAAACCAGCCTCGTAGGTCTGTTGCGAGGGGAGGGGACGGGGTTCCCCTCCCGGTTGCTGGGTTTTTCGTTGTGGACCTCGCGGCACTCGCCGAGTGGTACGGGCGAAAAACAGGACGCCGCTGCCCAGGAGGGGAACCCCGTCCCCTCCTCGCGGAACGCAAACGGTGGCCGATCTTGGCTCGCTCGCCATCGCCCTGACGACGTGTGGACAGTTGTACCCCCTATAGGGGGTACAAAGCTCCATTGAACGCGAAACGGCCGGGGCGGTTGCCCCGGCCGTCGCCGTGCTGCGGTTTGCTGATGGCGGTTAGTTGCTGGAGCCGCCGGTGAGGCAGTAGGCGAACACGGTGAGGGTGCTGGCTGCTCCGTTGTTGTTTTTCGCCTGGTAGAGCCAGCCGTTGCCGCTGCGGAGCGAGGAGGTCATCTCGACTCCGAAGTTGGCGGGCTGGGCGCCGCCGCTGATCACCGTGGTGCCCGCCGGGCACTGGACCGAGACGCCGCCGCTGCTGTTGGCGGCAATGCCGGTGCTGTTGGACACCTGGATGATCGTGCCGAGCTCGGAGGCGCGGACCGAACCGGCCTGCAGCTCGCTTGAGCCGACCGAGTTGGGGCCGAGGTCGTCGGCGGTCAGCGACTGGTCGGCCACCTCTGAGCTGCCGACCGAGTTGGGGGCCAGGTCACCCGCGGTCAGCGAGTCCGGGGCCACCTCGGAGGAGGTGACGGCGTTTTCGGCGATCTCATCCGAGTTGACCGCGTCTTTGGCGATCTCGTCCGAGTTGATCGAGTCGGTGCCGAGGTCGTCGGCGCTGATCGTCGCGTCGGCGATTTTGCGCGAGTTGACCGCGTTGTCGCGCAGGTCGACGGTGCGGATCGAGCCGTTGACGATCTGCCGCGAGCCGATGCTCGCGGTCTTCGCCGCGAGGGCCGAGCCGGCGAGCGCCAGGAACAGGGCCAGACAGCTGATCACGAGGGCGGGGGAGGGGCGGAACTTGCTCTTGCTGGTCATCTTGGGTCTCCTTTGTCGGTGTGGAACCTGATGAGCACAGCTTCGGCCGGATCACGTCCCCCAGCTACGGACCCAAGGGGTGAACTCCCTCACCCCCGGTAGATTTCAGGCATGGAGAAGGTCTGCATCGTCGGAGCCGGGAGTTCTGGGCTTACGGCTTGTCAGGTGCTGGCGGCCCGCGGGATTCCGTTTGACTGCTTCGAGAAGGGGTCGATGATCGGCGGGAACTGGCGCTATGAGAACGACAACGGGACCTCGTCCGCGTATCGGTCGTTGCACATCAACAGCGCGCGGAAGCTGATGTCTTACAAGGCCTTTCCGATGCCGGACGACTATCCGGACTACCCGAGCCACTGGCAGGTGGCCGAGTACTTCGATGACTTCGCCGAGCGATTCGGTCTCGTTGAGAAGATCGCGTTTTGCACCGAGGTCGTCTCCGCTGAGCCGGTTGACGGGAAATGGGAGGTCACGGTCGAGGGTCCCGACGGCCGGCGCGCCGAGAGCTACCGGGCGGTGATCGTCGCCAACGGCCATCACTGGAAGCCACGCTGGCCGGAACCGCCGTTCCCGCGCGCCGAGGATTTCGAGGGCGAGCAGATGCACGTCCACCACTACCGCGAGCCCGACATCCTCGAGGGCAAGCGGGTCCTCGTCCTCGGGATCGGCAACTCTGCCGTCGACGTCGCCGTCGAGTCCTCGCGGATCGCCGAGAAGACGTTTCTCTCGATGCGGCGTGGCGCCTACGTCCTGCCGAAGTTCCTCGGCGGCACGCCGATCGACGAATCTGCCCCGCCCGTGATGACCAGGCTGCCGATCTTCGTGCAGCGCTTCTTCTTCAACCGCCTCTTGAAGCTGAGCGTCGGCGAGATGACCGATTACGGGCTGCCGAAGCCCGACCACAAGCTGCTCGAGGCCCACCCGACCGTCTCCTCGGAGCTCCTCCCACGGCTCGGCCACGGCGACATCACGGCCAAGCCCAACATCGACCGCTTCGCCGGCGGCCGCAAGGTGCGCTTCGCCGACGGCAGCGAGGAGGAGATCGACCTCGTCGTCTACTGCACCGGCTACAAGATCGAGTTCCCCTTCCTCGACGAGAAGGTCTTCACCGCCCGCGACAACCGCATGCCCCTCTACAAACGTGCCGTCTCAGCCGAGAACCCAGGCCTCTACTTCATCGGCTTCGTCCAACCCCTCGGCCCGATCATGCCGGTGGCCGAGGCCCAGTCCGAATGGATTGCCGACCTGCTTACGAACAAAGCAGCGCTCCCTCCAGCTTCAGAGATGCGCAGCGAGATTGCCAGTTACGACCGCTGGCTGAAAAAGCGCTTCGTAGCTTCCAAGCGCCACACCATCGAGGTCGACTTCCACCCCTACCTACGGGCCATCGGGCGCGAGCGTAAGCGGCGCTCCGCGCAGCCGGCCTGACCGGCGGGGTCATGCTGGGGTCCGCGGGGCCGCTTTGGCATGGGGCGCCAGCGGTTGAAGCCGTGGCCCGAGTCGTCCTCCGTGGTCTCCGGCTCGGGTTCCCTACTGGCCCACCAGACGAGCCAGAGCGCGCCCAACACCGGAATCTTGAGCACGACGAGGAGAAAGAAGATGGGCCAGAACCCCTCCATCGCGTCAGTGTAGCCAGCGCACCCCGGTCGACGGGCCGAAAACCGGTGATATTGGCGTGTTTTAGGCCCGTCGGCGTTAGAGGCTGGTGGCCCAGGCGGTCAGCGCTTCGACCTGGACCTCCTCGAGGCCGAGGTGGGACTCGGTGGGAACGAGCAGGGTCGGCTCCTCGCGCCGGCGTGCCCACTCGTAGCAACTCTCGTCGAAGTTGTCGTCGATCCAGGCCAACGCCCGCCCCTTGCCGTACGCGTCAAGCGGGCCCAGCTTCCAGTGCGCCGAGCCGAAACGGGCGGCCCCGTCGAAGCTGAGGAAGGGCAGATCCGGCAGGCCGAGGATGTTGGGCAGATAGTCGTTGGCTTTGTCCTCCCAGCCGGTCGCCCAGACGAGATCGTAGTGCTCGGCCAACCGCCCCAACCGCTCTCCGGCGACCAACGAGATGCAATGCACCATCCCATCGACCAACTCAAACCTGGCCTCTGACCTGTCCGGCGGCTCGTCAAACCCAAACAAGGAGATAACCCCGTCGACATCAACGGCGAGGATGGGTCTTCCCATATTTAGACCTTAGAGAGGCCGTGAGGGTGGGGCTGGCAAGGACGCAGGGAGGGGGATGAGGGGAGCGCACTCACGTGCGTGACCCGATTCACCCGACTGAGGACGCCGCCAGGCGCGCCCTCACGGCCTCTACCACCTGTAATGCGCAAAGGCCTTGTTTGCTTGCGCCATTCTATAAATGTCGTCTTTGCGCTTCCAGGCGCCGCCCTGCTGCCCGATCGAGTCGAGGATTTCGCTGGCGAGCCGCTCCGACATCGAGTACTCGCGGCGGTTGCGGGAGAAGTCGACCAACCAGCGGACAGCCAGCGTGCGGGCGCGGCGGGCGGGGACCTCGACCGGCACCTGGTAGGTGGCGCCGCCGACCCGGCGCGAGCGGACCTCGAGCACCGGGGTAAGTTGTTTGATCGCCGCCTCCAAGGTCTCGACCGCGTCCTCTTTGGAGCGCTCGCCGACGATCGCCAGGGCGTCGTAGACGATCCGCTCGGCGAGGGACTTCTTGCCGTCGCTCATCACCTTGTTGATGACCTGCTGGACGAGCCGGTTGCGGAAGCGGGCGTCGGGTTCGACCGGGCGGATCGTTGCGGCGGAGCGGCGGGGCACTAGGAAGCCTTGACCCCGTATAGAGAGCGGGCCTGCTTGCGGTCGGAGACGCCGGCGGCGTCGAGAGTGCCACGGACGACCTTGTAGCGGACGCCCGGTAGATCCTTGACCCGGCCACCGCGGACCAGCACCACCGAGTGCTCTTGCAGGTTGTGGCCCTCGCCGGGGATGTAGGTGGTGACCTCCATCCCGTTGGTGAGGCGCACACGGGCGATCTTGCGCAGCGCCGAGTTCGGCTTCTTCGGCGTTACCGTGGCGACGCGGGTGCAGACACCGCGCCGTTGCGGCGCCGCGACGCCCTTCTTCCGCCCTTGCCCCGACTTGAGGCCCGGCGTGGTCGTCTTCTTCTTAGGCCGCTTGCGGCCCTTGCGAATAAGTTGGTTCGTGTTCGGCACGGCCGCGCATGGTAGCGGGCGGAAGCTTTTGGGGCCACAACGAGGAGCACGCCGCCCAGCATCAGGCCCGCGGCGGCGGCGATCTGGGCGTAGAAGCCGTCGTAGAGGATCGCCTTGGCGCCGGCGAAGCGGGAAGACTGGACACCCGCGTCGAGCCCGGCCGGCAGGTCGACGAGGAGGATCACGGCGAGGCTGATCAGGCCGAGCGCGAAGATGACTCGCCCCAACCCTGGTCGCGCCTCGCTGCGCAGCGCGACCAGGCCCAGAAAGGCGGCGAGCAGTGCGACGGGGACCAGCAGGAACGCGTGCGCTTGGCCGGCGGTCTTCGCGTCCACGGTCGGCGCGCTGGCCGCCGAGAGGCCGGTATAGCCCAGCTGGTCGATCTCGACCGCGCGGTAGTCGACGAACTGCGCTGCGATCAGGCAGCCGGCGGCGGCGAGGATGGTGACGCAGATCGCCCTCTGCGGGGTGACTACGGCGCTGATACGGGTTGCGGCGCGTCGCGACCGGGTGGCGCCGCGCAGCAACCACCGTTCGACCAAGGCCAGGCCACGGAGGAGAAGAACACCGATGGGGCGCAGACGGCGGCCGAGACGACGTCCTCTGACCTGCGCCGCACGGCCGGTCTTGGCGAGCCGAGGCCAGGCACGTTGGAGCCGGCGGTCGACCGCGCGGTCGAGCTTCGCGGTTGCCGCTCGTATGCGACGCCCTACCGCTGCTATCATCGCGCGTCGCTCAGGCTTCTTTTTCGCAGTTCGTTTCGCCGGGCCCGCGAGGGCCTTTTTCATGCGCCGACCCCGGCGGTTCTTGCCGGTAGGCCTCGACTTCTCAGATCTCTGTCGTTCCCGCTTCTTCAAGACAACGCTTACCTTAAGACCATGCCACGCAACTTCCCCCTAGAGAAAACCCGCAACATCGGGATCATGGCGCACATCGACGCCGGTAAGACGACGACGACCGAGCGCATCCTCTACTACACCGGCCGCACCCACAAAATCGGCGAGGTCCACGAGGGCGCCGCGGTGATGGACTGGATGGAACAGGAGCAGGAGCGCGGCATCACGATCACCTCCGCCGCGACCGCCTGTGAGTGGAACGGCCACCGGATCAACATCATCGACACGCCGGGCCACGTCGACTTCACGGTCGAGGTCGAGCGCAGCCTGCGCGTCCTCGACGGCGCGATTGCCGTCTTTGACGCCGTCGCCGGGGTCGAGCCCCAGTCGGAGACGGTCTGGCGCCAGGCCGACAAGTACAAGGTGCCGCGCTTCGCCTACATCAACAAGATGGACCGCACCGGCGCCGACTTCTTCAACGCCGTGGAGACGATGAAGGACCGGCTCGGAGCCAATCCGCTGCCGATCCAGCTGCCGATCGGCAGCGAGGGCGACTTCGTCGGCGTCGTCGACCTGATCGAGATGGTGGCGCTGGTCTGGAAAGACGAACTCGGCACCGAGTTCGAGACGGTCGAGATCCCCGCCGACCTCCTCGACCAGGCTCAGGAATACCGCACCCAGCTGATTGAGGCCTGCGCCGAATACGACGACGAGCTGATGGAGGCCTACCTGGCCGAGGAGGAGATCCCGCACGAGCGGATCGCCAAGTCCCTTCACCGGGCCTGTCTCGACACCAAGGTGACCCCGGTCCTCTGCGGCTCCTCGTTCAAGAACAAGGGAGTGCAACCGCTGCTCGATGCGGTCGTCGAGCTGCTGCCCTCGCCGCTCGAGGTTCCGCCGGTCACCGGGCTGATTCCCGCCGGCAAGGGGGAAGACGAGCCGACCGAGGGCGAGCGCCCGGCCGACGACAGCGGACCCTTTGCCGCGCTTGCCTTCAAGATCATGACCGACCCCTACGTCGGCAAACTGACCTACTTCCGCGTCTACTCGGGCAAGCTCGAGGCGGGTGGCCGCGTGCTCAACGTCAAAACGGGCAGGACCGAGCGGATCGGGCGCCTGCTGATGATGCACGCCAACAGCCGCGAGGAGATCGAGGAGGTCTACTCGGGCGATATCTGCGCCGGCGTCGGCCTCAAGGAAACGGGCACCGGCGACACGCTGGCCGCGCCCGATGCCCCGATCGCGCTGGAGAGCATCGAATTCCCCGAGACGGTGATCGCCGTCGCGATCGAGCCGAAAACGAAAGCCGATCAGGAGAAGATGGGCACCGCGCTTCAGCGCCTCGGCGAGGAGGACCCGACCTTCCGGATCGAATCCGACGAGGAAACCGGCCAGACCCTGATCCACGGGATGGGCGAGCTCCACCTCGAGGTGATCGTCGACCGCATGCTGCGCGAGTTCAAAGTCGACGCCAACGTCGGTAAACCTCAAGTCGCCTACCGCGAGACGATCCGCAAGGAGGTCAAGAAGGTCGAGGCGCGCTTCGTCCGCCAGACCGGCGGCCGCGGCCAGTTCGGCCACGTCGTGATCAACGCCGAGCCGGCGCCGGGCGAGGGTTTCGAGTTCGTCAACAAGATCAAGGGCGGCACCATTCCTGGCGAATACATCGGCCCGGCCGAACAGGGGATGAAAGAGGCGCTCGAGAACGGCGTCAAGGCCGGCTACCCGATGGTCGACGTCAAAGTCGAACTGGTCGACGGCTCCTTCCACGATGTCGACTCCTCTGAGATGGCTTTCAAAATCGCCGGCTCGATGGCGATCCAGGAGGCCGCCCGCAAGGCCGACCCGGTCCTGCTGGAGCCCGTGATGGCGGTCGAGGTGGTTACGCCCGAGGACTTTCTCGGCGATGTGATCGGCGACCTCTCGCGGCGGCGCGGCAAAGTTCAGGGCCAGGAGCAGCGCGGCAACGCACTTGCCGTGCAGGCCTTTGTCCCGCTCGGTGAGATGTTCGGCTACGCCACTGATCTGCGCTCCTCGACCCAGGGGCGGGCCACCTACACGATGCAATTTGAGCGTTACGAGGAGGTCCCCTCCAACATTGCTGAGGAGATAGTTGAACACCGTGCAGGCGAGCCGGTAGGAGCCACCTCGTGAATCTGGCTATATTTCCCAGGTTCGCCCGCAGGCAGCAGGTTCCCCGCTGCCAGGCAACTGCAACACTCAATCACCCAAGTCAGACAGAACCCGACTTCGAAAGGTAGAACGGAGAGCGATGTCAAAGGAGAAGTTCGAGCGCGATAAGCCGCACGTGAACGTCGGCACGATCGGTCACATCGACCACGGCAAGACGACGCTGACGGCCGCGATCACCACCACGCTCTCTGGCAAAGGCGATACCGAGGCGAAGAGCTTCGCCGAGATCGACAACGCCCCTGAGGAGAAAGAGCGCGGGATCACGATCGCGACGTCACACGTCGAGTACGAAACCGAGAACCGCCATTACGCCCACGTCGACTGCCCGGGTCACGCCGATTACGTGAAGAACATGATCACCGGCGCCGCCCAGATGGACGGCGCGATCCTGGTGGTCTCTGCCGCCGACGGCGTCATGCCCCAGACCCGCGAGCACATCCTGCTCGCCCGTCAGGTCAACGTCCCGCACGTGGTCGTCTTCCTCAACAAGGTCGACCAGGTCGACGACGACGAACTGATCGAGCTGGTCGAGGAGGAGGTCAAGGAACTCCTCGACGAGTACGACTTCCCCGGCGACGACACCCCGATCGTCAAAGGCTCGGCGCTGAAGGCGCTGGAGGGCGACGAAGAGGCCCAGAAGGCGATCTTCGAACTGGCCGAAGCGCTCGACTCCTACATCCCGGAGCCAGTCCGCGAGCTCGATAAGCCCTTCCTGATGCCGATCGAGGACATCTTCTCGATCACCGGCCGTGGCACGGTCGCCACCGGCCGTGTCGAGCAGGGCATCGTCAACACCGGCGACGAGGTCGAGATCGTCGGCATCACGGACACGACGACCACGGTCGTCACCGGCGTCGAGATGTTCCGCAAGCTGCTCGATCAGGGTCAGGCCGGCGACAACATCGGCGCGCTCCTGCGCGGCACGAAGCGCGAGGAGATCGAGCGCGGGCAGGTGCTCTGCAAGCCGGGTTCAATCACTCCCCACACCAAGTTCAAAGCCGAGGTCTACTGCCTGAAGAAGGAGGAGGGTGGACGTCACACCCCGTTCTTCTCCGGCTACCGGCCTCAGTTCTACTTCCGCACGACCGACGTGACCGGGATCGCCAACCTCCCCGAGGGGACCGAGATGGTGATGCCGGGCGACAACGTCGAGATGACGATCGAGCTGATCCAGCCGATCGCGATGGACCAGGGCCTGCGCTTTGCCATCCGCGAGGGTGGCCGGACGGTTGGCTCGGGGGTCGTCGCAAACATCATCGAGTAGCCCAACACCAGAGGCGGGCCCTGCTCGCCTCCTCGCCGGCTCACGGCGAGAACCGAAAAGACATACGACCTAGGGGCGGCGCCCCACCACCAAGGGGCGGCGCCCCTTCGGCGCGGTAAGGACCGCGCAGAAAGACAAAAAAGAGAAACAACCGTGGCGACGATTGCGGCACAGAAAATCCGGATCCGACTGAAGGCGTACGACCACGACGCCATAGATCGGGCTGCCCGCGAGATCGTCGAGACGGCGGAGCGCACCGGCGCCAGCGTTTCCGGGCCGGTCCCGCTTCCGACCGAGAAAAACGTCTACTGCGTGATCCGCTCTCCGTTCAAGGACAAGGACTCGCGCGAGCACTTCGAGATCCGCACCCACAAGCGGCTGATCGACATCCTCCAGCCCTCGCCGAAAACCGTCGACTCCCTGCAGCGGCTTGATTCGCTGCCGGCCGGCGTCGACATCGAGATCAGGCTGTAAGGGGCGTCGTGGCTGCGATCCTCGGCAAGAAGCTCGGCATGACGCAGGTCTTCCGCGAGGACGGCGAGGTCGTGCCGGTGACCGTGATCGAGGCCGGGCCCTGCAAGGTGACCGCAGTGCGCGACGCCGAGCTGGATGGCTACGCAGCGGTGCAGATCGCCTTCGACGAGGTCGCCGAGCGCAAGCTGAGCAAGGCCGAGCTGGGTCACCTGAAGAAGGCCGGCGCGCCGCCGATGCGCCATCTGGTCGAGTTCCGCGACGAGGATCTGGGTGCCGAGGAGGGCCCCAAAGTGGGCGACGACGTCACTGTCTCCGCCTTCGAGGCGGGCCAGCGGGTGAAAGTCTCCGGGATCTCGATCGGCAAGGGGTTCCAGGGCGGGATCAAGCGTCACAACTTCAGCCGGGGCCCCGTCACCCATGGCTCCCACAACGTCCGAGCGCCCGGCTCGATCGGTGCCAGCGCCTTCCCCGGCCGCGTCTTCAAAGGCCAGCGGATGCCGGGCCAGATGGGCAACAAGCGGACGACGCAACGCGGCCTGGAAGTGGCCGACGTGGACGCCGAGCGCAACCTCTTGCTGCTCAAGGGCTCGGTGCCCGGCTCGCGCAACGCGCTGATTGAGGTGAGGACCGATGGCTAAAGCAGCGGTGCTCGGCAAGGCGACCAAGGCGGACCTTCCCAAAGAGCTCTTCTCCGAGCCGTTCCACCAATCGCTGGTTCACGAGACGGCCCGCGCCGACATGGCCTCGCGCCGGCGTGGCACGGCCTCGACCCTGACCCGTGGCGAGGTCTCCTTCACCACCGCCAAGGCCTGGCGGCAGAAGGGAACCGGCCGTGCCCGTGTCGGCACGCTCGGCGTTTCCAGCCGCTTCGGCGGCGGCGTCACCTTCGGTCCGAAGCCCCGGCACTACACGGTCAAGGTCAACCGCAAAGCGCGCCGCAAGGCGATGCGGGCGGCGCTGTCGGTTCATGCCGAGCGCGGCAGTATCGCCGTGCTCGATCCCGCCGCATTCGATACTCCGTCGACCAAAGCGGCCGCGCAGGCGTTGGATAAGTGGGGTGCGAAGCGCCCGACCCTGATCGTGCTCGACGCCGAGGAGACCGGCGCGGTCAAGAGCTTTCGCAACATCGCCCGGGTCACGGTCGCCGAGGTCGGGGCGATCGGCGTCGCCGACGTGATCGGCGCCGCCTCGCTGGTGCTTTCCGAAAAGGCGCTCGAGACTTTGACGGAGAGGCTTTCCTGATGGATGCGCGCAACATCATCGTCCGCCCGGTGGTCTCCGAGAAGAGCTACGCGCTGATCGCCGAAGGCAAGTACACGTTCAGGGTCGCCGACAGCGCCCACAAGACCCAGATCGCCGCTGCGGTCGAAGAGATCTTCAGCGTCGGCGTGGCCGCGGTCTGGACCTCCAAGGTGCGGCCGAAGCCGAAGCGCCGCAATCTGAGCAAAGGCCGGACCCGCGGCTGGAAAAAGGCGATCGTCCAGGTGATGCCGGGCGAACGGATCGAGCTGTTCGAAGGCGCCGAGACTGCGTAGGGAGAGAGATGCCGAACCGCAAAACCAAACCGACCAGCCCGGGGCGTCGCTTCGCGACCTACCCGCTGCGCGAGCAGCTGACCGCTTCCGAGCCCGAGGGAAAGTTGACCGAAGGGCTGCGCAAGACCGGTGGCCGCAACGCCAACGGTCGCGTCACGGCCCGCCATCGCGGCGGCGGCGCAAAGCGTCGCTACCGCAAGATCGACTTCAAGCGCCTCAAGGACGGCGTGCCGGCCAAGGTCGCCAGCATCGAGTACGACCCGAACCGCAGTTGCTACATCGCGCTGATCCACTACGCCGACGGCGAGAAGAGCTACATCCTCGCCCCTGCCGCGTTGGCGCCCGGCGACACGGTCCAGTCGGGCCAAGGGGCGGACATCAAACCGGGCCACGCGCTGAGCCTCGGGGAGATGCCGACCGGCACGATCGTCCACAACGTCGAGCTGACCGCGGGCCAGGGCGGCAAGATGGGCCGCGCCGCCGGCACGGCGATCCAGCTGGTCGCGAAGGAGGGCGAGATGGTGACCTTGCGGCTGCCCTCCTCGGAGATGCGGATGGTCCGCGCCGAGTGCCGGGCGACCGTCGGCCAGCTTTCCAACGCCGAGCACCAGAACATGAAGATCGGCAAGGCCGGCCGTAACCGGCACAAGGGCAAGCGCCCGCAGAGCCGCGGCGTGGCGATGAACCCGGTCGACCATCCGCACGGCGGCGGCGAGGCCCACCACACCCCCGGCGGGCACCCCGTGACGCCTTGGGGCAAGCCGACGCTCGGCTACCGCACCCGCAAGAAGGGCAAGCAGTCCGATCGCTACATCGTGCGCGGCCGTCGCCGCGGGAAGAAGAAGCGCTGATGGGACGCTCGACCAAAAAGGGGCCGTGGGTGGAAGCGGCGCTGATGAGGCGGATCTCGGCGATGAACGAGTCCGGTCAGAAACAGATGGTGAAAACCTGGTCGCGGACCTCGACGATCTTCCCCGACATGGTCGGCCACACGATCGCGGTTCACGACGGCAAGAAGCACGTCCCGGTCTTCATCTCGGAGTCGATGGTCGGCCACAAGCTCGGTGAGTTCGCGCCGACGCGGACCTTCCGCGCCCACTCCGGCACGGGCAAGGGTGAATAGCGATGGCTGACGACAAAGACACCCGCATCAAAAAAACTAAAAAAGATGGGGGTAAAAAAAACGAGGGGAAAGCCTCCGCGAAGAAGCCAGCGTCGAAAAAAGAAACGGCAAAAAAAACGTCCTCCAAAAAACAGCCGAAAGACGAGGGCGCGAAAAAACCTGCCGCGAAAAAGGACGCTGCGAAGAAAGAGGCACCGAAAAAGGCCGCTCCGAAAGCGAAACCGGCCCCGATCGTCGTTCGTGCCAGCTCCCGCTACGTGCGGGTTGCGCCGCGCAAGGCCCGCCTCATCGCCGATCAGGTCCGCGGCCTGCAGATCGACCGGGCGCGAGCATTGCTGCAGTTCTCGCCGCGCGCTGCCGCGCAGGACATCGGCAAGCTGATCGAGTCGGCTGCCGCCAATGCGGAGAACAACCATGACCTCGTCTCCGACGAGATGCGGGTGGCGGAGATCACCGTCGACGAAGGCCCGACGCTGCGCCGCTTCCGGCCGCGCGCGCTGGGACGGGCGACCCCGATCAACAAGCGAACCAGCCACATCGCCGTGGCCCTGAGCCCGGAAGGGGAGATTTAGGCCATGGGACAGAAGATCCACCCCGGTGGCTTCCGCGTCGGCTACATCCAGGACTGGAAGTCGAACTGGTTCGACGAGAAGGGCTTCGCCGACGTGCTCGAGGAGGATCTGAAGATCCGCACTCACATCGAGGGCAAACTTGCCCACGCCGGACTCTCAAGCATCACTATCGAGCGCCGCGGAGAGGTCTCCGTCGATATCCACACCGCCCGCCCCGGCATCGTGATCGGCAAGTCGGGCAGCGAAGTCGACGCTCTGCGCAAGGAGCTGCACAAGCTGACCGGCAAGCCGATCAAGGTCAACATCCGCGAGGTGAAGCGTCCCGAGCTCGACGCCAAACTGGTCGCCCAGTCGATCGCCGAGCAGCTGCAGAACCGGGTTGCCTTCCGGCGCGCGATGAAACGCGCCCTGACCTCGGCGATGCGCTCCGGCGCCAAGGGAGTGAAGCTGCAGGTATCCGGTCGCCTCGGTGGTTCCGAGATGGCGCGGACCGAAAGCTACTCCGACGGGCGGGTGCCGCTGCACACCCTGCGCGCCAACATCGATTACGGATTCTTCGAGGCGCGTACCACCGCGGGTCGGATCGGCGTCAAATGCTGGATCAACAAGGGCGAAGTCATGCCCGAGGGCTTCCGCTCCGATCAGGTACCGGCAGACGGCGAGCCACAGGGAGCCCAACGTGGCAACCGTCCCGGCGACCGTGGCCGTGGGGGTCGCGGCGGGCGCGAAGGGGGAGGCCGCTGATGCTGATGCCGAAGCGGGTCAAGCACCGCAAACAGATGCGCGGCCGGATGCGCGGTTACACCAAGGGCGGCAGCCACGTCGCCTTCGGCGAGTACGGGTTGAAGGCGCTCGATCGCGGCTGGATCACCAACCGCCAGATCGAGGCCGCTCGTATCGCGATGACCCGCAAGATCAAACGTGGCGGCAAGGTCTGGATCAACATCTTCCCCGACAAGCCCTACACGAAGAAGCCGGCCGAGACCCGGATGGGCTCGGGCAAGGGCAACCCGGAGGGCTGGGTCGCTGTGGTCAAGCCGGGCAAGGTGATGTTCGAGCTGGCCGGCGTTCCCGAGGACCTCGCCCGCGAGGCGCTGCGCTTGGCCGGACACAAGCTTCCGATCAAGACCAAATTCGTGATGCGCGAGGGGGCGGAGGGTTGATGAAGGCTTCCGAGGCCCACAACATGAAAGACGACGAGCTGGTGGCGAAGCTGATCGACGCCAAGCAGGAGTCATTCAACCTGCGCTTCAAGCACGCGACCGGCGAGCTCGAGAACACGCACCGGTTGAGCGTTGCCAAAAAGGACATTGCGCGGCTGCTGACCGTGGCCAAGGAGCGCGGGATCGACGTCGATCGAGAGCTGAGGAAATGATGGCTGAGGACGAGACGAAAAAAGACGAGACGACTGAGCAGGACGCTCCTCAGGACGAGGGCGGTCAGGCCGCGGGTCCTGTCGCGGAGGAGGACTCCTCCTCCTCGCAGGCTACGGACGAGGAGCCCACCTCCACGCCACCCACGGCAGAGGAGCCCGAGGAACAGCCGAAGGACGAGTCGCCTGAGGCTGAGTCCGCTGACCCTCCTGCAGAGGAGAAAGCTGAGGAGCCCGCGGCGCCTGCTGAGGAGCCCGCGGCACCTGCTGCTGCTGAGCAGGAGCCAAATCCTGAGGATGATCTTCCTTGGAAGGAGAAGAAGCGGCTTGAAGCTTCGCGCAAGCCGCATAAGGCCAAGCCGTCGCAGACGCCCGAGGAGCGGAAGGCGGAGCGGCTGGCCGAGCGCAAGCGCCGTGGCGTCGAACGGCGCAAGGAACGGGCTGCCGCGAAGAAAAAGAAGACTCCCGGGACCGGTACTCCTCCTGCCGTCAAGGACGCTAACGCGGCCAAGGTGCGGCAGGGGATCGTCATTTCCGACAAAGGCCAGAAATCGATCACGGTCCGGATCGACACCGCCCGGCGCCACCCGACCTACGAGAAGGTCGTGCGGCGCTCCCGCAACCTGCATGCTCACGACGAGCTCAACGAGGCCGGCGAGGGCGACATGGTTCGCATCATCGAGACCCGCCCGCTCTCCAAGACCAAGCGCTGGCGCCTGGTCGAGGTGCTGGAGAAGGCGAAGTAGGAGCGGGACGTGATCCAGCAGGAGTCCAGACTCAAGGTCGCCGACAACTCGGGTGCGCGGGAGATCCTCTGCATCCGCGTCAAGGGTGGCTCGCACCGCCGCTACGCCGGCGTCGGCGACGTGATCACGGCGACGGTCAAACAGGCGAGCCCGCAGGGCGGCGTCCGCAAGGGCGAGGTCGTGCAGGCGGTCGTCGTGCGGACGAAGAAGCAGCTCGGTCGCTCCGACGGCACCTACATCTCCTTCGACGAAAACGCCGCCGTGCTGATCGACCCGGCCAGCAACAACCCGCGCGGCACCCGCATCTTCGGGCCGGTGGCCCGCGAGCTGCGCGATCGCAACTTCATGAAAATCGTCTCCCTGGCGCCCGAGGTCCTCTGATGGCCAAGTCGATGCGGATCAAGACCGACGACATGGTCAAGGTGATCGGCGGCAAGGACTCCGGCAAGACCGGCCGTGTGCTGCGCACCGAACCGAAGCGCAGCTTCGTCTACGTCGAGGGCATCAACACGGTCAAGCGGCACGAAAAAGCGCGCCCGACTCAGGACGTGCAGAAAGCGGGCCAGCAGCTCGGCGGGATCGTCGAGAAGGAGGGCCCGATCCACGTCTCCAACGTGATGCTGCTCGATCCCAAAGACAACAAGCCGACGCGGGTCGGCGTGCGCCGCGACAAAGGCGGCAAGCGTGAGCGGTTCGCGAAGCGAAGCGGGGTGAGTCTCTGATGGAGGCGGCAACGACCCCGCAGTCTCAGGCCGCACCGCCGCCGCGCCTGCGCGAGCGCTACGAGCAGGACGTGGCACCCGCTCTGACCAAGAAGTTCGGCTACACGAGCGCGATGCAGATCCCCCGCTTGCAGAAGATCGTCCTCAACATGGGTGTCGGCGAGGCCAAGCAGAACGCGAAAATGCTCGAGGCGGCCCAGGGGCAGCTGGCGCTGATCGCCGGTCAGCAGCCCAGCGTGCGCCGCGCACGCAAGTCGATCGCTTCCTTCAAGGTTCGCGAGGGAATGCCGGTCGGCCTCTCGGTCACCCTGCGCCGGGCGCGCATGTGGGAGTTCTTCGATCGCCTCACCTCGATCGCCGTGCCGCGCATCCGCGACTTCCGCGGGCTCAACCCGCGCTCTTTCGATGGTCGCGGCAACTACTCGATGGGCGTCAAGGAGCAGCTGATCTTCCCCGAAATCGATTACGACTCGATTGACGAGGTGCGCGGCCTCGACGTCACGATCGCGACCTCCGCCCAGACCGACGCCGAGGCTTTCGAGCTTCTGCTCGGGCTCGGTATGCCCTTCTCCAAAGAGGGCCGGCCGGGCAGTCGCGACGCGGAGGCGGAGGCCGAGGCCGAGGAGGAGCGCCGCAAAGAGGAGGCCCGTCAACGGGCCGAGGCCGAGCAGGCCGCCCTCGAGCAGTTGAAAGAGGAGAACCCAGACGCTTACGCGACGCCGGAGCCCGAGGTCGAGGATGGCGAGGACGCTGCCGAGGGCGAGGAGAACGAGGCCGACGGTTCAGCCGGCGAGGAGGATTCTGAAGATGGCTAAGACTTCGATGAAGGTGAAGCAGGGCCGCAAGGCCAAGTTCAAGTCCCGTGAATACAACCGCTGCCGTCGCTGCGGGCGCCCGCGCGGCTACTACCGCAAGTTCGGCCTCTGCCGAATCTGTCTGCGCGAGGCTGCGCACGACGGCTACGTTCCCGGCATGACCAAGTCGAGCTGGTAGGCCCAGGGACAGGAAGAACAGAACCATGCTTAACGACCCGATAGCCGATTACCTGACCCGGATCCGCAACGCGCTTGGCTCCGGCCACGACGACGTGCAGATTCCCGCCTCCAGATTGAAGGAAGAGATGTCCCGCATCCTCAAGGAGCAGGGCTACATCCGCGACTTCCATCGCAAGCCGGCAAAGGTCGGCGAGGCGATCGAGATCCGGCTCAAGTACACCGAGGACCGCCGCCCGGTGATCATCGGGCTGGAGCGGATCTCGCGGCCCGGCCGGCGGCGCTACGTCGATCACACTGAAGTGCCGCGCGTGTTCGGCGGCACGGGGACGGCGATCGTCAGCACCTCGGTTGGTGTGATGACCGGGCACGAAGCGAAGCAGAAGGGCGTCGGCGGCGAGGTCGTCGCCTACGTCTGGTGACCCGAGGCATGCAGCGATGAGCCGAATTGGAAGAAAACCGATCCCCGTCCCCGACTCCGTCACGGTCGAGCTCGCCCCTGGGCGGGTTGCCGTCAAGGGGCCGAAGGGCGAGCTGGCGCAGAGCCTCTCGGCCGAGATGAAGGTTCAGCAGGACGAGGGCACGGTCACCGTGGAGCGCCCGACCGATCGCGGTGAGCATCGCGCCCTGCACGGACTTACCCGCAGTCTGATCGCGAACATGGTCGAGGGCGTCACCGAGGGCTTCGAGAAGCGGCTCGAGATCCAGGGCGTCGGCTACCGCGCTCAGCTCAAAGGCAAGAGCCTGGAGATGGCGCTCGGCTACTCGCACCCGGTTCCGATCGAGCCGCCGGATGGGATCGAGTTCGAGGTTCCGCAGCCGACCGAGATCATCGTGCGGGGGATCGACAAGCAACTGGTCGGGCAGGTTGCCGCCGACATCCGCAAGCGCCGCCCGCCCGAGCCCTACAAGGGCAAGGGAATTCGCTACCGCGACGAGCATGTGATGCGCAAGGTCGGGAAGAGGGCCTAGCGATGACTGTCGTCACCAAGCGCCAGCAGCGTCTGCGCCGCCGCCGCCGGGTCCGCGCGCGGATCGTCGGCAGCTCGGAGCGGCCGCGCCTCTCCGTCTACCGCTCCAACCGCGGCGTCTTCGCCCAGCTCATCGACGACGCCGCCGGTCGCACCGTTGCCGCGGTCAACTGGACCGAGCCGGAGCTGCGCAAGCTCACGGCGAGCGCGCAGGCAAAGCGCGCCGGCGAGCTGCTCGCCGAGCGCGCCAAGGCGGCCGGCGTTCAGAGCTGCGTATTCGATCGTGGCGGATATCAGTTCCACGGTCGTGTAAAAGCACTGGCAGAAGGCGCGAGAGAGGGAGGTCTGGTTTTCTAATGGGTATGACCCCGAAAACCAAGCAGGTCGGTGGACGCAGGGAGGTCGGCGCAGCGAGCGCACTTCTGTGCGTGAGCAAGACGGCCGACCGAGGACGCCGAGATGCGCCGGTTTGCAGGGGTCAGCGATGAAGGGCATGGACATGACCAACGTCGAGACGGTGAGCCCGCGCGGCCTCGATCTCCAGGAGCGCGTGATCGAGATCAACCGCGTCGCCAAGGTTGTCAAGGGCGGTCGCCGCTTCTCCTTCACCGCGCTCGTCGCCGTCGGCGACGAAGAGGGCGTCGTCGGGATCGGCTACGGCAAGGCCCGCGAGGTCCCGCTGGCGATCCAGAAGGCGGTCGAGAACGCCCGCAAGAGCCTCATCCGCGTGCCCAAATACGGGCAGACGCTGACCCACAAAATCATCGGCCGCTATGGCGCCGGCCACGTGGTCCTGCGCCCGGCCAGTCCAGGTACCGGCGTGATCGCCGGCGGAGGCGTCCGCGCCGTGCTCGAGCTCGGCGGGGTGCGTGACGTGCTGACCAAGAGCATCGGCACGCAGAACCCCATCAACCTCGTCAAGGCGACGATGGACGGCCTCGTTCGACTGCGTAGGCCTGAGGAGGTTGCTGAGCTGCGGGGGCTTACCGTTGCCCAGGTCTTGGGAGTTCAGAAGTCCAATGGCGCGTCAACCATTTCGGCTGAAGGCTCGGATGCCTCAGCCGCGGGTCCTGTCGCGGAGGAGGGGGTGTCCTCTCCGCCGCTGGGTTCCTCGCCGGGCGGCGAGGCGGCTCTCTCTGACCAGGCGGGGCGAGGAACAGGACGCCGCGACGGAGAGGACACCCCCTCCTCCACGCCACCCGCGGGTGAGGCGTCTGAGGAGAAAGCTGCTGAGGCTCCGGCCACTGATGTCAAAGCTGAGGAGACTCCGGCCGCTGAGGAGAAAGCTGAATGAGTGCGGTGACTATCAAGCAGGTTCGTTCGCTTGCCGGGGCCAACCCGAGTCAGAAAGCCACTTTGGCTGCGCTTGGGCTTGGCAAGATTGGGCGGGCTGTGGAGCGCAAGGATTCTCCTCAGTTGCAGGGGCAGATTCGGGTTGTCTCTCACCTCGTGGAGGTGGGTGACTGATGGCTGATACGCCTCGTTCTGAGGAGATCGGGCTTCATAACCTTTCGCCCAAGCCTGGCTCGAAACGGCCGCGCAAGCGGATCGGGCGTGGTGAGGGCAGCGGCCTGGGTAAGACCTCGGGGCGTGGGCACAAGGGCGCCGGGGCGCGGTCGGGGCGCAAGCGCAAGGCCGGCTATGAGGGCGGGCAGAACCCGATCCACATGCGGATGCGAAAGCTCCGCGGCCCGCACAAAAAGCAGTCGATGCCGTTCGAGAACTTCCGCACCGCGACCCAGCCGGTCAATGTCGGCGATCTCGAGGAGCGCTTTGACGCCGGCGCCGAGGTCAACGTCGAGGCGCTCAAGGCTAAGGGCCTGGCGAAGCGCTCGGACCCGGTGAAGATCCTCGCTCGCGGCGAGATCTCGAAGAAGCTCGAGGTTCACGCGCATGGCTTCAGCGCGGCAGCCCGCGGGAAGATCGAGGCTGCCGGCGGTTCCTGTCACACTCTGGAGCCCTAATGCTCAGAACTATTGCGAACGCTTTCGGCGTCGCGGAGATCCGCAAGAAGCTCGCGTTCACCGCGGCGATGCTGTTGCTCTACAGGCTCGGGGCCTACATCCCGGCGCCGGGGGTCGACGCGGGTGCGGTCAAGGAACTCTCGTCCAACTTCGCCGGCGGAAACATCCTCAACTTCCTCAACACCTTCTCCGGCGGCGGACTCTCGCGCCTCTCTCTCTTCGCGCTGGGGATCATGCCCTACATCACCGCCTCGATCATCCTGCAGCTGCTGACGGTGGTCGTGCCGTCGCTGGAGAAACTGCAAAAAGAGGGTGAGGTCGGGCAGCAGAAAATCACCCAGTACACCCGCTATCTCACCGTCGGCCTGGCGTTCGCTCAGTCCTTCGGCTACGTCTTCCTGTTTCGCTCCTTCGGCAACGCGGCCGGTGGCAACAACGTCATCGGCACCCTGACCGGCCCCAAAGTCCTGCTGATCGTGATCTGCCTGACCGCCGGCTGCACCCTGCTGATGTGGCTGGGCGAGCTGATCACCCAACGCGGGATCGGCAACGGCATCTCGCTGATGATCTTTGCTTCGATCGTCTCCGGCCTGCCCCGCGGCCTGCAGGCGTGGTGGACCAACCCCGATCAGGTCTTCGTCGTGATGATGCCCTTCGTCGCGCTGGCCGTGATCGTCGCGATCGTCTTCGTCCAGGAGGGGCAGCGCCGCATCCCGGTCCAGTACGCGAAACGGATGGTCGGGCGCAAAATGACCTCCGGCGGCTCCACCTACCTGCCGCTGCGGGTCAACATGGCCGGCGTCATCCCGGTCATCTTCGCCGCCTCGATCATGGCCTTTCCGCCGACGATCGGCCAGCTGCTGAACACGCCCGCCGCCCTCGACTTCGCCGCCTTCTTCAGCCCCAACGGCTGGGCCTATGTGGTCGGCGAGGTGTTCTTCATCATCATCTTCACCTACTTCTATACGGCGGTGACCTTCAACCCGGTCGACCAGGCCGACAACTTGAAAAAATACGGCGGCTTCATTCCCGGCGTGCGTCCCGGACGGCCGACCGCTGAGTACCTCGATCGGATCCTCTCCCGCCTGACCTTCCCGGGAGCTCTATATCTGGGGGCGGTAGCGGCTCTACCGACGATCTTGATCAGCCAGACCTCAGCGAACTTCTTCTTCGGGGGGACCTCTATTTTGATCGTGATCGGCGTAGCTCTGGATACGGTCAAGCAACTAGAGGCACAGTTGATGATGCGCAATTACGAGGGATTCTTAAAATAGAGCTCAACCTCGTCCTTCTTGGCCCTCCCGGCAGCGGGAAGGGCACCCAGGGGGAGCGGCTGCAGGAAGATCTGCAACTGCCCTACTACGCGACCGGGGACATCCTGCGGGCGGCGGTGCGCGACGAAACGGAGCTGGGCAAGGCGGCGAAGGAGTACATGGACCGCGGCGACCTCGTTCCGGACGAGGTGATCGTCGGCGCGATCGCCGAGCGGATCGACTCGGCGGAGGCGGCTGACGGCTTCATCCTCGATGGCTTCCCACGCACCGTGCCGCAGGCCGAGGCGCTGGCGGCGAAGTTGGGCGAGCTCGGTCGGCGGCTGACCGCGGTGCTGCTGATCGATGCGAGCGACGAGGAGGTGATGCGGAGGCTCGGCGGTCGCCGCACCTGCGTCGAGAACGGCCACGTCTTCCATGTCGATTTCAGCCCGCCCGAGCGCGAGGGCGTCTGCGATGTCGACGGCAGCGAGTTGATCGTCCGCGATGACGACAAGCCCGATGTGATCCGCCACCGGTTGGACACCTACCACCAGAAGACCGAGCCGCTGATCGAGTTCTACGACGATCAGAGCCTGCTGCGCCGGATCGACGGCACCGCCGCGCCGGACGCTGTGGGCGATGAGCTGCGCCGCGCGCTGGCGACGCTGAAGCTCGAGGCCGACGAAGCCATCTAGCGAGTTGGCTGGGCGGCTAGCGTGTACCGGATGATCATCCGCAAGACCCCCGAGCAGGTCGACAAGATGGCGGCGTCGGGCCAGATCCTGGTTCGCTGCCTGCGGATGCTGGCGGCCAAGGCCCGCGCCGGCGTCACGACCAAGGAGCTGGACGAAGCGGCGGAGAAGTTCATCCGCTCGCAGGGCGCCGAGCCGGCCTTCAAGGGCTACCGTGGCTTTCCCGGTTCGATCTGCGCATCGCCCAACTCGATGGTCGTGCACGGCATTCCAGGTCCCTATGAGCTGAAGCGCGGCGACGTGCTCTCCGTCGACGTAGGTGTGATCAAGGACGGCTGGGTCGCCGACGCGGCGAGGACCGTCCCGGTCGGTTCGGTCACACCGGAGGCACGCAAGCTGCTCGACGTGACCAAGGCGGCGCTGTTCGCCGGCGCCGAGCAGATGCGGCCCGGCAACCACCTCGGCGACGTCTCGGCGGCGATCCAGCGGGCGGTTGAGATCGAAGGGCTCTCGATCATCCGCACCCTGGTCGGGCATGGCATCGGCCGCGACATGCACGAGGATCCGCAGGTGGCCAACTTCGGCGAGCCGGGCAAGGGCCCGGAGCTGGAGGAGGGAACCGTGCTGGCGATCGAGCCGATGGTCAACGCCGGCGGCCCCCTGGTCCGCATGGGCGACGACGGCTGGGCGGTCTACTCGCAGGACGGCTCGTTGGCTGCCCACTTCGAGTTCACGGTCGCGGTCACCGCCGACGGGCCGCGGATCTTGACCCCCTGGCACGAGGAGGAGTAGGGCTCGAGCAGTTATGGGGGAGAAGGACAGGTATGCCCCCGCGGGAATTGGCCACCGCGCTCCGCGCGGTGGGATTTGGACCGCGGCTGCGCCGCGCAATAGACAGATTGCATTTCGCCGCTTCGCGACATTCCCGCGGGGGCATACCTGTCCCTCTCCGATGGAACGCCCTCGTTAGGGTCAGCTGATGTGGTCTGATCGGTGGACTGAGGTTGATGAGTATGTGAGTGGGTTGCTGGCGCCGGAGGATGAGGTGCTGGGGGCGGCTCTGAGGGCTGGTGTCGACGCGGGGTTGCCGGAGATTCAGGTTTCGCCGCCACAGGCGCGGCTGCTGGAGATTCTGGCGCGGTCGATTGGGGCGCGGACGGTGCTGGAGTTCGGGACGCTGGCGGGGTACAGCACGATCTGGCTTGCTCGGGCGCTGCCGGAAGGGGGTCGGCTGATCACGCTCGAGGCGGATCCCGACTATGCGGAGGTCGCGCGGGCGAACATCGCCAAGGCCGGTTTGGCGGGTTTGGTCGAGCTGCGGGTCGGGCCTGCGCTTGACTTCCTGCCCGCCTTGGAGGCTGAGGGCGCCGGGCCATTTGATTTCGTCTTCATCGACGCGGACAAGATCCACACGCCCGACTACTTCACCTGGGCCCTGGATCGCACCCGCCCAGGCGGCCTGATCGTCGCCGACAACGTCGTGCGCGACGGTGCGCTCGCCGATGCTGAGAGCGATGACGCCAAGGTCGAGGCTCAGCGCCGCCTCCACGAGCTGATCGCCGCTGACCCCCGCGTAACCGCGACGACGATCCAGACGGTCGGCGCCAAGGGCTACGACGGCTTCACCCTGGCACTCGTCAACGGCACGCCTGAACGGGCCAGCTGATTCTTGAGCTCGGTGACCGCATCGTTGACTGACGTCAGTCCCTTTTCAGCTTTCCACCAAGGGCTTCGGGGCTGTCAGGACGGGTGAGCGCGGTCTCGGGGGAATGTCGCGAGGCGGCGAAATGCAATCTGTCTATTGCGCGGCGCAGCCGCGCCCTAAATTCCACCGCGCGAAGGCGCGGTGGCCAATTCCCCCGAAACCGCGCTCACCCGTTCCCACCGACCAAGTCCCGGAGCCCGTTCCCCTGCTATCTTTCCCGGTCGGCCCTGAGGGCCGTTTGTTCGTGCCCGCTTGCCCGATTCATGGGGCGGACGGGAGTCCTGTAGTCGAGACAACCACCGGAGCGATGAAGGTTCGAGCTTCCGTAAAGCCGATGTGCGAAAAGTGCAAGGTAATCCGCCGCAACGGGGCGGTCCTTGTCATTTGTCAGAACCCCCGCCACAAGCAGCGGCAGGGCTGACGCATGGCGCGAATCGCGGGGATCAACATCCCGGTCAACAAGCGGATCGAGATCGGGCTCACCTACATCTTCGGCATCGGTCGCTCGACCGCGCAAGACATCCTCGCCGAGACCAAGATCGACCCGAACACGTCGGTCAAGGACCTGACCGAGGAAGAGGTCGTCAAACTGCGCGAGGCGGTCGAGCAGCGCGAGGTCGAGGGCGACCTGCGGCGCGAGCGCTCCCAGGACGTCAAACGACTGATGGAGATCGGCTCCTACCGGGGGCTGCGCCACCGCCGCGGCCTGCCTGTCAGGGGTCAGCGGACGAAGACCAACGCGCGCGGCCGCAAGGGCCCGCGCCGGATGAGCGTCGCCGGTAAGCGCAAGGCGCCGACGGCGAAGTAGGAGATCCCCATGGCAGCAGCCAAAAAACCCGCCAAAGGACGTACCAGGCGCCGCGTCAAAAAGAACATCGCCTACGGACAGGCCCACATCAAGACTTCCTTCAACAACACGATCGTCACCTTGACCGACCCCCAGGGCAACGTGATCGCCTGGGAGTCGGCCGGATCGGCGGGCTTCAAAGGCTCACGCAAGTCGACGCCGTTCGCCGCCCAGGTCACCGCCGACGCGGCGGCCAAGAAGGGGATGGAACACGGCCTTGAAAAGGTCGAGGTCTTCGCCAAGGGCGCCGGTTCCGGGCGCGAGACTGCGATCCGCTCGCTGCAGGCCGCCGGTCTCGACGTGACCACGGTCAAGGACGTCTCGCCGCAGGCCCACAACGGCTGTCGCCCGAAGAAGCGGAGGCGGGTCTAGTGGCTCGCGACACCTCGGCCCAGTGCAAGCAGTGCCGCCGCGAGGGCCAGAAGCTCTTCCTCAAGGGCGAGCGCTGCTTCACCGACAAGTGCGGCGTCGAGCGTCGCTCCTACCCGCCCGGTGACCACGGCCGCGGCCGGATGCGGCAATCCGAGTACCGGGTGCAGCTGCGCGAGAAGCAGAAGACGCGCCGCTACTACCAGGTGCTCGAGAGCCAGTTCCGTGCCTATTACGACAAGGCCTCGCGCCAGGACGGCGTCACCGGTGAGAACCTCCTGCGACTGCTCGAGTCGCGTCTGGACAACGTCCTCGTGCGGCTTGGATTCGCCGCCTCGCGGCGCCAGGCCCGGCAGCTGGTCGGCCATGGCCACTGGCTGGTCAACGGGCGCCGCGTCGATGTGCCCTCCTACCAGGTGCGCCCCGAGGACGTGATCTCGATCAAGTCCGGTTCGGCGGCCACCGACACGATTCGCAAAGCAACCGAGCTGGTTTCGACCGTGCCGGCCTGGCTCCAGGCCGACCACGACTCGCTTACCGCCAAGGTCCTGCGCCTCCCCGAGCGTGCGGAGATCTCGGCGCCGGTACAGGAGCAGCTGATCGTCGAGCTGTACTCCAAGTAGTCCGGACTCTGTTTCTGAAACACCCATAAGCAAGGAACTCATGACCACTGACTTTCAGGTCCCTCGTATAACCGCAGAGAAGGCGGATGACCGCCGCGGCACCTTCACCATCGAGCCCCTCGACAAGGGCTTCGGCTACACCTTCGGCAACGGGCTCCGGCGCGTCCTGCTCTCCTCGCTGGGCGGCGCTGCCGTCACCAGCGTTCGCATCGAGGGCGTCGCGCACGAGTTTTCCACCGTGCCGGGCGTCAAAGAGGATGTCACCGACATCATCCTCAACTTGAAGGACCTCGTCGTCCGCATGCACACCGACGCCGACGAGGTCGAGGCGCCTCTGGTCGCCACCGGCCCCGGTGAGGTCAAGGCCAAGGACATCGACCTGCCGTCGGGGGTGGAGATCCTCAACCCCGACGCCCCGATCGCAACGCTGGAGAAAAAAACCAAGCTCGAGGTCTACCTGACGATCGGCCGCGGCCGCGGCTACTCCCCGGCCGAGGAAAACAAGTCCGACGAGCAGCCGATCGGCGTCATCCCGATCGACTCGATCTTCTCGCCGATCCGCCGCACCTCCTACTCGGTCGCAACCGCCCGTGTGGGCCAGCGGACCGACTTCGACAAGCTGACCCTGGACCTCGAGACCGACGGCTCGATCGAGCCCGCCGCGGCACTGCGCGAGGCCTCGGAGATCCTGATCAAGACCCTGGCCATCTTCACCGATGCCGAGCGGGTCGAGGAACTGACCGCTCGCGAGGCGATGGCGGCTCCGCTTGCCGGGGGCGATGGACTGTCCGCCATCGTTGGCGGCGATGTCGCCGGCGCGGTGGCCAGCAGCGGGCTCGATGAGATCCTGATCGAGGAGCTGGAGTTGGGCGTGCGCTCCTACAACTGCCTCAAGCGGGCCGGAGTGCAGACCGTAGGCGACCTGGTTCGCAAGACCCGCTCGGAGCTCAACGCGATCCCCAACTTCGGCTCGAAGTCGATTGACGAAGTGATCGAGACCCTGCAGTCGCGCGGCCTCGATCTGCAGGCGGACTGAGGAAGCGGCGAGAGCGAGCCGAGGAACCCGATGCGCCACCGCAAGAAGCGCAACAAACTGAGTCGCAATGCGGCGCACCGGGAGTCGCTCCTGTCCAACCTCTCCAAGCAGCTGATCGAGCACGAGCGGATCAAGACCAGCCAGGCGAAGGCCAAGGCGGTCAAGCCCGAGGTCGAGCAGCTGATCACGCTGGCCAAGCGTGGCGACCTTCACGCCCGCCGCCAGGCGCTGGCGACGCTGCACAACGACAAGTTCATCGTGCACAAGCTGTTCGAGGAGGTCGCGCCTCGCTACGTCGAGCGGCCCGGTGGGTACACGCGGATCATCAAGCTTGGGCCTCGTCGCTCGGACTCGACCGAGATGGTTTATCTCGAGCTCGTTTAGCTTGGCGTAGGGACGGAGCAGGGGGCATCCCCGCGTTGCTGGGTTTTCGCCAGCCGCGCCTGCGTTTCTCGCTGAGTTGGTGGGGCGAAAAGAGGACGCCGCTGCCGCGGGGATGCCCCCTGCTCCGTCCACTCAGTCGTAGGCGACGGACTCCAGGTACAAGCCGTGCGGTGGAGCCGTGTCGCCTGCTTGAGAGCGGGGGGCGCCTGCTAGTAGCTTCGTGAAGCTTGCGGGGGAGCGGCGGCCGGAGGCTGCTTCCAGCATGGTGCCGACGAGGATTCGGACCATGTTGCGCATGAAGGCGTCTGCGGTGATTCGGAAGCTGAGGGTGTCCTCGTCGAGCTCCCAGGAGGCGGCGAGGATGTCGCGGTCGAAGCGGACGTGGTCGGTCTGGGTTGGCGTGAAGGCGGTGAAGTCGTGGTTGCCCTGAAGGGCTGAGGCGCACGCTTCGAGGGCCTCGAGGTCGTAGCGGTGAGGCCACCAGAGGGCGTGGTGCTGCTCGAAGGGGCTTGGCGCCGAGCGGGCCAGGAGGCGATAGCGGTAGCTGCGCGACTTGGCGCTGTGCCGTGCATCGAAATCGTCCTCGACCGTCGCTGCCGCGGTGACGGCGATGTCATCGGGCCCGACCCCGTTCAACCGCCGCGCCAGATCCCCCTTGATCTCGGCCGAGGTGACGAAGCTCGCCACCTGCCCGAGCGCATGCACCCCCGTATCGGTCCGCCCGGCAACCGTCAGCTTCACCGGCTCCCGCAGCACAGTGGCCAGAGCAGCCTCCAGCTCCCCCTGCACGGTCCGCAGCCCAGGCTGCGCCGCCCATCCCTTGAAGCTCGATCCGTCGTATTCGATGTCAAGGCGGACCGTGGTCACGCGCGCAGTATGCCTTCGAGAGGACGGGGAGGGGTGTCCTCTCGGCAGCGGCGTGCTGTTTTTCGCACGAACCACTCGGCGAGAGGACCAGGCCGCAAGGCGAAAAACCCAGCAACGCGAGGACACCCCCTCCCCGTCCCTAACCAATCAGCGCCCGCAGGCCGTTTTCGTCGACGATCTCGACCCCCAGTTTCTCTGCCTTGGCCAGCTTCGAGCCCGGGTTCTCGCCGGCGACGACGTAGTCGGTCTTCTTCGAGACGGAGTTCACGACCTTGCCGCCAACAGCCTTGATCAGCGCCGCGGCCTCCTCGCGAGTCAGCTCGGGCAGGGTGCCCGTCAGGACCAGGGTTTTGCCTTCCAGCGGTCCCCCGGTGGCGCGGCGTTCGGAGGCGTCCTGCTCCAGCCGCAACCCCCTTTCGCGCAGCTTCTCGACCAGCGCCCAGGTCGGCTTGTCAGCGAGCGACTCGGCGATCTGCAGGGCCATGATCGGCCCCACCCCGTCGACCTCCTCGATTCGCTCTGGGTCGGCTTTGCGCAGCGCCCCGATCGAACCGAAGTGGTCGGCCAGGGCCTCCGCGGTCACGTAGCCCACCCCGGGCAATCCGAGCGCGTAGAGAACGCGTTTGAAGGGCCGCGCACGCGAGGCGTCGATCGCCGCGACCAGGTTGTGGGCCGACACCTCGCCGAAGCCCTCGAGGCCGGCGAGACGCCCTTCGTCGAGCTCGTAGATGTCGGCCACGTCCTCGATCAGGCCTTCCTCGAGGAAACGCAGCGCCTGCTTCTCCCCCAACCCGTCGATGTCCATCGCCCCGCGGCTGACGAAATGCTTGACGTGCTGGAAGGACTGGCCGGGGCAGCCGGAGCGGTTGGGGCAGATCGTGAACACGGCGCCATCTGGCTTCACGGTCGGTGTCTTGCAGGCGGGGCATTTCGCGGGCGGTTTCGGCTTGCGGGTGCCTTTCTTGCGCCGCTGGCTGAGCGGTGCGACGACCTGTGGGATCACGTCTCCGGCCCGCATCACGACGACCTCGTCGCCGACCCGCACGTCCTTGCGCGCCAGGTCCTCCTCGTTGTGGAGGGTCGCGGTGGAGACGGTGACGCCGCCGACGTGGACCGGCTCCAGCATCGCAAAGGGCACCAGGTGGCCGGTGCGGCCGACGTTCCAGACGACGTCGAGCAGCTTCGTCGTCGCGGTCGTCGGCGCGAACTTCCAAGCGATCGCCCAGCGCGGCTCGCGTCCGACCACACCCAGCTCTCGCCACAGTGCGCGCTCGTCGATCTTGACCACGACACCGTCGATCTCGTAGTCGAGCTCCTCGCGCCGCGCCTCCCACCACTGGCAGCGCTTCACGACGGAGTCGATTCCGCCGTGGCGATCGGTATCGGGATTGACCTTGAAGCCACGCTCGCGCAGCCAATCCAGCTCTTGACTGTGGGTCGACAACTCGAGGCCCTGGACGGCACCGATCCCATAGCACCAGATCGAGAGCGGTCGTTCGGCGGCGAGCGCCGGGTCGAGCTGGCGGATCGAGCCGGCCGCCGAGTTACGGGGGTTGGCGAAGGCCGGTTCGCCGGCCTCGGCGCGGCGCTCGTTGAGGGCTTTGAAGTCGGCGATCGGCAGGTAGATCTCGCCGCGCACTTCGATCAGGGGCGGCGGATCGTCGATCCGCAGCGGGATCGCGCCGATCGTGCGCAGGTTCTGCGTCACGTCCTCGCCGACGCGGCCGTCGCCGCGGGTCGCGCCGCGCACCAGCACGCCGTCCTCGTAGGTGAGCGAGATCGCCAGGCCGTCGATCTTCGGCTCGGTCGTGTAGCTGAACTCCGCGGCGCTGATGTCGAGCCGCTTGAGGTGGTTACGCACGCGGGTCTCCCAGGCCCGCAGCTCCTCCTCGTTGCGCGCATTGGCAAGCGAGAGCATCGCCTCGACGTGCTCGATCTGCTCGAAGCGATCCAGCGGTGGCGCGCCCACCCGCTGAGTCGGGGAGTCTGGGGTCCGCAGCTCGGGGTGCTCGGCCTCGATCGCCCGCAGCTCGTCGAGCAGCGCGTCGTATTCGTCATCGCCGATCAGCGGGTCGTCGAGGACGTAGTAGCGGCGGTTGTGGACCGCGAGCTCGCGACGCAGCTCCTCGGCCCGTTTCTCGGCGGTTGCGGCGCTCACACCGAGGAGGGGAAGCTCGCCGCCAGCATCTCCTCGAGTCGCCATCCGCGCAGCCGGTCGAGCTCGCCGTGGTCGGTGAGGTCGAAGTGGATCGGCGTTACCGCGATCCGACCCTGTGAGACCGCCATCAGGTCGGAGCCCTCGAGCTCCTCGAAGCCGGGCTGCCAGCCGTAGATCTCGTAGCGCTTGCGGCCGTCTCCCTCCTCGGAGACCAGCTTCAACTCGTCGTTGTAGACGCGTTTGCCGAGCTTGGTCACCTCGATCCCGGTCGGCTCGCCGGCGGGGCAGTTGACGTTGATCAGGGTCTTCGGCGGCATCGGCTCATCCGCCAGCGCGGCGACGAGCTGGGCGACGAACGGCGCCGCAACCGAGAAGTCGAAGCGGCCGCTGACGTAGCCCATCCCGCCGCCGGAGGACTGCTGGGAGATCGCCACGGCGGGGATACCGAGCACGATCCCCTCGAAGGCCGCGGCGACGGTCCCCGAGTAGGTGATGTCGTCGCCGAGGTTGGCGCCGTGGTTGATCCCCGAGACGATCAGGTCGGGTCGGTGCCCGACAAGGCCCAGCTCGGCGAAGCGGACGCAGTCGACCGGGGTGCCGTCGGTGGCGAAGCCTCGGTCGCCGTCGCCGAACTCGACCTCCTCGACCGTCAGCGGCGAGCGGGTCGTGATGCTGCGCGCGGTGGCGCTGCGGTTTGAGTCCGGCGCGATCACGTCGACCTCGACGCCGTCGAGCGCGCGCAGGGCGCGGCGAGCCGCCTGCAGGCCGGGGGCCGAGATTCCGTCGTCGTTGGTCAGCAGAACGCGCATGTGGGCGATTCTAGGTGTCGAGTCCGGTGGCAGCGCCCGCTGCGCGTAAGTCAACCCGAAGGATTTGCGCTATCGGCACATTCTGCGCGCCATACGCGCGTGGTGGCTTGGCAGGGTCGCAGCATGCCACTTGCTCAGATCGGTCCGCTTACGACTCTCTTCGAGGGAG
The DNA here is from genome assembly GCA_963837695.1 of uncultured Solirubrobacterales bacterium. Lineage (GTDB taxonomy): Bacteria > Actinomycetota > Thermoleophilia > Solirubrobacterales > 70-9 > VRUE01. The sequence goes on from CAWINZ010000005.1 coordinate 1,036,428, forward strand.
TGGCCACTGCCGTGGGCGCCGGGATCATCCTTGAGGGGTTCACGCTCGGCCTCTACCGATTTTGGATAAGTCGATCTCGGCTGGAGCTGGAGAACAACGTCCTCCTGGACGGCTATCTCGGTGGGATCGCCGGCGTGAGCATGGTTCTCCTGGCTCTGTTCATGCGCTATGCTGCTTGAAAGGAATTGTCTGCATGAAATTGAAGATCGACAGGGACGGAATGCGCCGCGCGCACATCGGCGCCGGAGTTGGCTTTCTGGTCATGCTGGTCGGAGTGGTCCTCTTCCAGGATGCTGGCGAAGGAGCCATCCAGGCGGTTGGTCTGGTGGGCCTCGTCGTTACGTTCGGTGTCTATCTCTTTCTCGACGAACGAGCGAGGCGGCGCCGGGAACGGGGTCAGTAGGAGGCGACGAGTCCAGCGATCTTGTCCTGCTCGTAGTGGGCCAGCGAGAGGTCGCGGACGCTGTTCATCAGGATCGAGAAGGCCATGATCCGGCCGTCGCGGTTGAAGCAGTAGCCCGAGAGGGCGCTTACCGCGGTCAGGGTGCCGGTCTTGGTGCGGCAGCGACCGTAGGCGGCGGTTCCGTGCATGCGGTCGGCAACGGTTCCCTCGTGACCCGCTAGCGCCAGGTCCTGGATGAATTCGTCGCCGACCGGCGTCCCGCGCATCGCCTCCAGAAGGCCCACGACCTGGGCAGGGGAGGCGCGGTTTCCGCGGGTCAGGCCCGAACCGTCGACGGCCTGAATCCCCGAGCCTTGGCTGCGCGCGAAGCGCTCGACCACGTTCGTTCCGCGCCGGGTGGTTCCGGCGCCGCCGAAGTGGGCGCCGAGCAGCTTCGTCAGCATCTCGGCGAAGAAGTTGTTCGAGTAGACGTCGGTCGCCTCGACGAGCTGCGACATCGTCGGCGAGCGCACGCTCGCGAGCGCCGCGGCCCCAGGTGGCGTGACGGCGCGGGCGACCCGGGTACGGATCCTGATTCCCCCGGAGCGCAGTGCCACATTCAGCTTTGCCGCGGCAAGGGTCGCGGGATCCGAAGCGAAGCCCTGGGAGATCGAGCCGCGGTAGCCGGAGTCGAACGAGAGCCCCGAGAGCGGCCCGATGTAGGGGCTGGTCGCGTAGCCCGAGTCGGCGACGCCGCGCAGCCGGTCGAAGACGCTGTCGTCGGCGTAGAGCCGCCCGGTCACGGCGTGCACCCCTGCGGCACGGAGCTGTGAACCGAGCGCAAACAGATTGGTGCCGACCCCACCGCCGTAGCGGTCGTAGAACGAGGGCACGCCAAGTGCAGGATCGCCGCCTCCCTGCAGGTAGAGGCTGCCGTGAAGGACCCCGCCGGCGTCGATCTTTCCGTCGCTGAGCAGCTTGGTGACGATGCGGTATCCGGCCCCGAAGCGGGAGAGGGCGGTCGAGGTCGTGAACAGCTTCGTATTCGAGGCCAGGATCCGCGGCGTCTTGGCGGCCCGCGCGCAGACAGGCTTGCCACTCTCCGCATCGATCACAAACAACCCACTGGCCGATCCACCGCCATAAACCAGCCGTTCCCGCATCTGCCGACAGGCATTGCCAGCACCGCTCGCCCCCGACGGAAGCAGAAGCAAGACAGCTAGCAAGCCGAAGAGGATCGACACCCGTCTCATCCCAAGTAGCAACACAAGAACCAGGCAAGGTAGCGGCGATGGGATGGGCAGGGGGTGTCAGGGCGGCAGCGGCGTCCTCTTTTCGCCCCACAAACTCAGCGAGAGATCAACGCGCTTGTGGCGAAAACCCAGCAACGCCCTGACACCCCCTGCCCGTCCCCAAACCAACCCGCCCGCCCCGTCTGGGATAATCCGTGTTTATGGGCAAGGTCGTCGATATCGAGACTCCCACCCGGCGCAAACGGGTCAAAGGTCGAAAGCGGCCTTCGAAGACCGCCCTGGTCCTCGGCGGCGGCGGCTTCACCGGCGGCGTCTACGAGATCGGCGCCCTGCGCGCGCTCGACCTGCTCGCGGTGAACAGCACCGTCAACAGCTTCGACGTCTACGTCGGCACCAGCGCCGGTTCCTTCGTCGCATCGATGCTCGCCAACGGTGTAACCCCCGACGAAATGATGCAGGTGATCAACAAGCGGGTGGCATCCGAGCTCGACGATCTCGACCTCGACAAGGTGCTGAAGTTCAACTACTTCGGCTTCCTGCAAAAGGCCGCGATGCTGCCGCTGCGCTCGCTGGAGCTGATGCGCAGGCTGGTCCAGATGGGTGACTTCTCGGCGATCGACATCGGCGTCGGCCTCGCCGAGGCCCTGCCGACCGGCCTCTACTCGGGGGGAGGGATCGCCGACTACGTCGAGCAGGCACTCGCCGACTCCGGCGGCATCAACGACTTCCGCCAGCTCGACAAAGAGCTCTACCTGACCGCGACCGACCTCGATACCTGCGAGCGCCTCGTCTTCGGCGAGGAGGGCTGGGACGACGTGCCGATATCGAAGGCGATCGAGTGCTCGACCGCGCTGCCGATCGTCTACAAGCCAGTCGACCTGAAAGGCCGGCAGCTGGTCGACGGCGGCATCCGTTCGACCACCAACGTCGACATCGCGGTCGAGAAGGGCGCCAAGTTCATCATCGTGGTGAACCCGCTCGTGCCCTACGTCAACGACTTCGAGCAGACGATCCCCACGGTGTTCGGGACGCGCGTGCGCCGGGTCTCCGACATGGGCTTGCCGGCGATCGCCAACCAGACCTTCCGTTTGATCGCCCACGCCCGCCTGCACGAGGCCGTCGCCCGCTGGCAGGAGAAATATCCGGGCGTCGACATCATCCTGGTCGAGCCCGAGCCCAACGACGAGTTGATGTTCGGCACGCCGATCATGGACTACTCGCGGCGGCTGAAGATCGCCCGTCACGGCTTCGAGTCGGTTACCGCCACCCTCGCTCAGGACTACGATCGCTACAAGGAGATCGCCGAGCGCCATGGGCTCGAGATCTCCGAGCGACGGCTGCGCCGGGCGGTCGAGCGCGCCTCCGAGGAGGAGCCGGAGCAGGCCTCGGCCTGGCGCCGGGTGCTCGAGCAGACGACCTCGGCGCTGCTTCGCGGCGAGGCCTCCTGAGCCCCTGAGCCTCAGCCCGCGTAGAGCTGCTCGATCTCGTGCTGGTGCTTGTCGGCGACGACGGCGCGCTTGACCTTCAGCGTCGGGGTCAGCTCGCCGCTTTCCTGTGAGAGATCCTCCGGGAGGATCGCGATCTTCTTGACCTGCTCGACCCTGGCGAATTTCTCGTTGACCCTGGCGAGGTGGGCCTCGATCGCCTCGCGCACGTTTCCGTTGTCGGCAAGCTGCGCGGGATCCTCCGGCAGAGCGTGCTCTTTGGCGAAGGCGGTCGCTTCTTCGGGATCGAGCGTGACCAAAGCCACCAGGTAGGGTCGCCGGTCGCCGACGACGACGCACTGGGAGACCAGCGGGTGCTGCTTGATCTCACCCTCGAGGTTGGCCGGCGTGATGTTCTTGCCACCGGCGGTGATGATGATGTCCTTTTTACGCCCGGTGATCGTGATGAAGCCATCGGCGTCGATCGTGCCGAGGTCGCCGGTGTGAAGCCAGTCGTCGACGATCGTCTCCCGGGTCGCCTCCTCGTTCTTGTAATAGCCCTGGAAGACGTTGGGGCCCTTGACCAGGATCTCGCCGTCCTCGGCGATCTTGATCTCGCAACCCGGGAAGGGTTTGCCGATCGTGCCGACCTTGAAGTCCTCCGGCGAGGAGATCGTCGCCGCGGTCGACGTCTCGGTCATTCCCCAGCCCTCCAACACGAGTACCCCGGCGGCATCGAAGAAGCGCAGGATTTCCGGGCTGATCGGGGCGGCGCCGGAGACCGCAAGGCGCAGCTCACCACCGAAGAGGCCACGGATTTTCGAGAGGACTTTGTCGTCGGCGAATTCGTACTGCTTACGCAGCAGGAAGCCCGGCTTGCGCCCGGCCCGCTCGGCGTCACGCATCTTGCCGCCGACCCGGATCGACCAGTCGAAGACGGCCTTTTTGAGCCCCCCCTCCTTTTCCATGCTGCTCGTCGCGAGGGTGTAGATCTTCTCGAAGATCCGCGGCACCGAGGGGAAGTAGGTCGGTTTCAGTTCGGCCAGGTTGGCCATGATCTTCAGCGGGTCGCGCTCCCAGTAGGCGATCGTCGCGCCGAGGTCGAAGCTGCCCAGCTGGATCAGCAGGGCGAAGGAGTGGGCGAGGGGGAGGTAGAGATAGGTGACGTCTTCGCCCTCGATCACGCTGGTGTCGTTGACCATGTCGAGCATCGCCCGGTAGTTGCCGTGGCTGATCACGCAGCCCTTGGGTGGCCCGGTCGTTCCCGACGTGTAGATGAAGGTGCAGATGTCGTCGGGGGTGACGGCGCTCCAGCGCTGCTCCCACTCGGCCACATCGCGGCCGGCTCCGCGGACCGCCAGCTCCTCGCGTGAGATCGCGTCTGCGCTGGCGCCGGTCATCCGCACGACGTGCTCCAGCAGCGGCAGCTTGTCGCGCACGGCGCGGATCTTCTCCAACTGCTCGTCGTCCTCGACCACGACCACCTTCGCGTCGGAGTTCTCCAGAACGTACTGGCACTCCTCGGCCGAGTTGGTCTGGTAGATCGGCACGACGGTGGCGCCGATCGAGAGCGCGGCGAAGTCGAAGTAGGTCCACTCGGGGCGGGTGTTGGCGAGGATCGAGACCTTGTCACCCCTCTCGACACCGAGGTCGACCAAGCCCAGGGCAAGCCGGCAGACGATCGACCTGACGCGGTTGAAGCTCTGCGTCTCCCATGCGTCGCCGTCTTTGAATTTGATCGCGGGGGCGTCGCCGTAAAGCTGTGCGGCTCGCGGAAGCAGGTCCGCGAGCGTCGCCGATTTGGTTCCGCGCTCCTCCACGGCGGGGAGTCTAGTGGACGGTTAGCGAGGGGTTGGATGGTCGATCTATGCGGTCGAAGCGTGGTGTCGCGCCTGCTGTTCGGCGGTCCGGCGGAGTGAGGTCTGGAAGAGCGACTTGTCGATCCGGCCGTGGAAGATCGGGATGTGCATCTCGACGCACTTGCCGATCACCTCCTGCCGTTTCATGCGCAGCTCGTCGGCAAGCTCGGACGGGGTGAGGTGATTGGCCACGGCGGACCTCCCAGGTAGTTGAAATCGGGTAGTCCAGTTTTACCCCGGAGAGCGGACATGTCAAACGGATGTGGGCGCAGTTTGCGTGGATCGGCGAGCCCGTACGTCCGGCTCGCGATAATGCAGGGGTGTCCGAAGTCGCCGCCACCCCGATGCCTCGCCGGGGCCGCCTCTGGGTGATCCTCGCGCTTGCCTTGGCGCTCGGGGCGCTCGGCTACGCGGTGGTCGGCATCTCCACCAAAAAAGCCGACACCGACGTCGTCCAGATCGAAGGTATCTCCACTGCCCAGGAGCTCTTCGGCGGGGTTCCTCAGGAAGGGGATCGGCTCGGATCCTCAGACGCGCCGGTCTCGATCCAGGTCTTCAACGACCTCCAGTGCGGCGACTGCCGCGCTGACTTCCTCGCCACGATTCCGGGCCTGGTCGAAAGGTATGCGCGGCCGGGGTCGGCGAAGCTGCTGATGCGCCACTACTCGGTCGCCGAAAATCCGCTCGAGCTCGGCTTCTTTGGGGCCGAAGCGGCAGCACAACAAGGCTATGGCTGGCAATACACCTACCTCTTCTTCCTCAACCAGGCGGAGGCGGAACGGCTGGGGGTCGACAATGACTTCATGGCTTCGCTGGCCGGCTCGATTGGCGAACTCGACGTCCCGGAATGGCAGGAAGCACTGGATCGGGAAGGCGGTTCCGGAGGAGCGATGGCGAAGCGACTCGAAGCCGACGGAGAACTCGGCACCAAGCTCGGCATCCGCACCGGCGTGGCGATGATCCTCAGCGGACCGAACGGCACCCGCACCCTCCAGGACGGCCCCAGCCTCGCCCAGGCGGAACGGGCGATCGAAGCGGTCAGCTGAGGGCGTTGCCTAGGCCACGCGTCGCAGTTGCGGTCGCGCGTGGAGTCGGCGTGGATGGCCTCTGAAGCAGCCTTGAGGAGGAGAACCTCTGCCGTCCCGTCACTCTAGGATGTCGCGGCATGAGGCCCGAGCACCCGCGCACCGCGATCGTCGCCTGCATGGACGCCCGGCTCGATGCCGCCCGGTTCCTCGACTGCTGGCCCGAGCCGGTGCACGTCGTCCGCAATGCGGGCGGACGGGTGACCGCCGACGCCCTGCGCTCGCTGGCGGTGTCCTGCACGATGGGCGCCGAGCGTATCGCCGTCGTCCACCACACCGACTGCGCGATGGCCAAACACACCGACGAGGAGATCCGCGCCCTCCTGCCCGCAGGTGCCGGCGCGGAGGTCGACTTCCTCACGATCGCCGACCCCCGCGAGGCGCTGCGCGAGGACGTCGAAGCAGTTCGCGCCTCGCCGCTCCTCCCCGCCACGATCCAGTCGAGCGGCTTCATCTACGACCTCGACTCGCGGGAAGCTCGCGAGATCCAGGCCTAACACGTCCGCTAGAATTTCGAGTTCGGAAGCGGTCGCGAAGCGAGGGGGCTAAATGCGGTCAGGGCGGTTGCGGGGAATGTGCGTCTCGGTCGTGGTGTCGGCGGCGGCCTTGGCGCTGGCAGTCGCGCCCGTTTGCGCTAGCGGGGCCTCGCCGGTACTTGAATTCGTCGCGCCGGGAACGGCTTTCCCGATCGGCTTTACGGCCAACGGTGGAGCGGTGACCGCGGAACTGGCCGGCTTCGACTCGGTTGTGCACTGTTCCGATTCGGTAGGCGACGGTGTGCTCACTGGACCGCGCTCGGCCATCTCGAACTACTTCTTCACGGGCTGCGTGGCGCAGGGCGGCGCCCACAGCGACCAGGAATGCGTGTCCGCAGGCGCCGACCCAGAAGAAATCACGGCCGAAGCGATCGCAGCCGACCTCGTTTACATCGATCAGGCAAAACACGAAGTCGGCATGCTTCTCAACCCGGACGAAGGCGTCTACATGACCTTCGAATGCGGGGGAGAAGAAGTCGAAGCAAGCGGCCCCTTCCTGTCGCCGGTCGGTCCGATCAATGTAGAAGCCACGTCCTTCACGGCGACGCTCAGCAGGTCGGGTGCCGCGCAGACCCCCAACGAATACGAAAACGCGCTCGGCGAAAAGCGCCCGGCGATCCCGATGGGCAAAAGGGAGTCAGACCCGACGCCGCACACGACCGGAGTGGAATTGAGCTACACGATCCATACGGAGGCGCCGCTCCAGATCAAGGCCGTCACCGGTGCGGAAATCGAAGCCCGGCAGCGTGAGGACGAAGCCGCCGCAGCGGCGGCGGCAAAGAAGCGTCAAGAGGAAGAAGCCGCGACGAAGAAGCGCCAGGAAGACGAAGCCGCGGCGCTCGCCGCGAAGAAGCGCCAGGAAGACGAAGCCGCGGCGCTCGCCGCGAAGAAGCATCGGCAAAAAGCGAAAGCCAGAGCAAGAAAGCGGCACCTGGCCAAGGCGATAAGACACTGCAAGAAGGTCAAGCCAGGAAAAAAGCGCGTGCGGTGCGTAAAGCGGGCCCACGGGAGGTATCGCGCCCACAAGGGGTCTGGAAATGCGGCCCGAACCTCCTCCACGTAGCGCTTGAAATCATCGTCTGGCGTCAACAGAGACTGGTCGATGCTCAGAGGCTGATGACCAGGGCAAGGGCATCGTCCGTCTGAATGCCGGTGAGCTCCGAGCGGTGGGACGCGCGTCTCGGCCCCGTCAGGAAAGGGCTGCTCGACGCGATGTCGCCGAAGGGCGCCGGCTGTGGTTTGCGATGGGGGCGTGGCCTTGGCGGGCAATCGCCCAGGCGACCGGAAACCGTCATCTGGTGGGCGGTCTGCCACCGGAATGGTGGCTACTGGACGAGGCCAGCGAGTCCCTGCGACATTACGCACAGACTCCTGGCTAATCGCCTTAACCGGACGGTATTTGAACCACGAGATCGCGGCGCGAATCCGGGCGCTGGGTGAGGAGACACCGGACGCAGTGCGACATAGCCCTACTTCGGCCGGGAGAGGATCTCGTGCCCGCCGACGCGCAGCCATTCGACGTGCATCTCGCCCGGCTTGACCTCCGCGCCGTAGCGGAAGGTGGCGCGGCCGTCGCCCGAGTAGGACATCTCCCAGACGTCCTTTGTGCCCTGAACCCGCTTGACCCGGAGCGAGTTCGGCGGCTCGCCGCCCTCGCGCAGCGCCTCGACCCGTTTCCCGACTGCCGCCTGAAACACGCGCCGCTGCTCGCGCGGCATCCGCGCGAACTCGCGGGCGAAGCCCGGAGGCAGCTCGTAGGTGGGGCTCACCGCGGGGGATGCTGAGAGGCGGCGACGTCCAGGCGCTCCAGCGCGTCCAGGAACTCATCGCCAGTGAGGGGCTGCTCGGCGGTCTCCACGATCACCTCGTCCACCGACTCGGGGGCGAGCAACAGAGAGCCGTCGTCGTGGCGCTCCACGACCTTGTAGCGGCCCAGCCGCCCTCCGGCGGCGTCGGCGGCGGTGATGTCAACAACCAGCATCTTCATCTCCTCCAAGTGTTTCAGGTGGCCAGAGGGAGGGCAAACCGAAAGCAGTCGCGCGCTCTGGCGTCCGCGAGCTGCCCTCCTCGACCTCAAGCAGGATGGCAGATGGACCGGATGCTGTTGTCGTCAATCGGGGAGACAGGAACAAAACCGCTCGGTGAAGCGGTTTCGTCCACCGTCGATATCACTCGCGTATCACGGACTCCGATTGAAACGACAGGTGGGCGGTCTCGTAGACGCTCGACTTACACTGCTGCGCGGGGATGGCGCTCGCCGATGGCGATAAGGACGAGTGCCAGCTTCGCAGCCTCCCTCATCACCAGCCAGGACGGCTCCCTCAAAGGACGCTGATCTGGGGGTTAGATCAGGCGGACCGATTTCAGGGGGTCGGGCCAGCTGCATTGCTCTGGATTGCATCTGAGGAGCACTACCAAGGATGCGTCCGAGTCCGTCTCCGGTTACGCTCTCGACGCCGGAGCGGCAGAAGCCCTTGGTGCCCGCGCCAATCCGATTCCATATCACTCGCGGCGCGCCTGCCGTATCACTCTCGTATCACGGATTGACGCGCGTCGCCCCGCATAGCCTCGCGCCGCCTGTCTGATCGCGCTTGGTGCGTGGCCATGCGAAGCCATGCGGGGAATACCTTGCTATCGCCTTAACCGGACGGTATTTGAACCAAGAGAATGTCGACTACATCGGAGCGCTGCATCAAGCGGCGGCCGGTTCTGGCGCGGGTGCGACTTCGCGTTCAGCCTCCTCGTCGGGGACCTGACGCTCGATGCCGATCAGCAGCTCCTCGTCGAGCACCGCGAGGATGCGCTTCAGTACGGGGATCGTCGGCATGTGATTGCCGCCCTCGACTTTCGAGATGAAGGAATGCGAGGTTCCGGCCCGCTCGGCAACCTCCTTCTGGGTCAGATCAAGCTCGTAGCGCCGTTCGCGGATATGGGCGGCGATCCAGTTCCGCTCGCGCAGCTCGCGGATCGCCGCGTATTCGTCGCGGGCCTCGCGGTACTCCTCGCTTTCACGTGCGAGCTCTCGGGCTGAATCGGCCGCCAGCTCGCCGACCGGGCTGATGACGTTTCTTTGCTCTTGCGCGTCTTTGGGCATGCGGAGAGTTTATCCAAAGAGATAAATCATGTGTTTTGCGACCTCTGCCGTGGCGCGTCCCGGCCGGCGGCGCGCGGGGGGACTCGAGGCGTGACGTCCATACGGTGTCTGAAGTCGGCCATGCGTCGTTGCGCCGCGACCCGGTCGCTGACCGGCACCGCACCCGTCTTCTTCGCAAATGCGTGAAGGAGGACAATGAGGCTGCCGGAGCGCTGGTAGAGCACTCGGTAGCGGGTGCGCCCAAACCGAACTCGCAGCTCCCGCAACTCACCGCGGACCTGGGAGGTGACCGGAAACTCGGGGGGCGGGGAGTCGGCCGCTCTCCCACTGAGGTGCTGCTCGATGTATTCGTAGATCTTGGCTGCATGCACTCTCGGGAGGGCTCGGATGAACGAGGCAACCGGTTCGACACCCCGTCGGTCGCGATAGTGGACAGCTTGGGTTCGTGAGATGCGCGGTTAAGCCGTCAGATCTCGGAACTCTCCCCCGCCAAACGCAAGTAGAAGGATTTGAGGTCGCAAATTGCGACCTCAAATCGGGGCGCCCGGATTTGAACCGGGGACCTCACCGACCCGAACGGTGCGCGCTACCAGGCTGCGCCACGCCCCGAAGGCGGCGATTATCTCAGAGCTGTCCCATCGGGGCCGCTCGCCATGCTTTAGGCGGCGTGGCGAACCTGGGAGGTCGTCCTCTGACCGCCGCCGTTGCCACGGCCGATGGGGATGGGGTCGGTCTGGGGAACGGCGTGCGGGTAGTCCTGTAGGCGGACCTGCGAAGCGAGCATCGTGCGCCGGTCGCCGGCCTCCCCGATCGGGACCGGCCAGAGACCCTCATTGCGGCAGGTGCCGGAATGCTCACGCAAATCGATCGGGGGGTTGGCCACGGAAGCGAACGCGCCGTCGGGGCTGTGCATCACGACCTCGACCGAGTAAAACGATCGCAGCAGGGGCTGCCGGGACTTGCCGCCGTCCCATTCGAGCCGGTTGGCGACGTTGACCTGAACGCTACGCAATCCAGGGGCGATCTCGTCGACCCAGGCTTCGATCGTGGCGTGGAGAGGTTCCCATTCCCAGTGGAGGGCACCCACCGGGACCCCGTTCTCGACCAACTCCGCCCGTCTCCAGCCCGCCGGCTCGATGCGCGCTGTACGGCCGGGGAGCGAAGGGATCCGGACCTCGTGCTCGACGGACTCCTCGCGGCTGGCGTAGCGCGTACCGGCGACGACCAGGAAGTCGACCGGCTCGCCCCTCGCGTCGAGGACCTGTCGCTCGATCGTCTGGCGCAGCCTTGCCGTCACCTCGACGGTGGGATCGAGTCCCTCGATCAGGCACCCTGCGTGCAGCTGAGATCGCCCCTCTGGACAGCCGCAGGGAGGGACGCCACCTGTGACGCGTTTCCGATCCTCCATCGGTAGATCCATACCCATTCCCATTCGTGGGCAAAACCAATCCGCGTACATTATGAGACGGGCTCCGGATGGCGCGGGAGCTGGGGCGATTGATTCCGCAAAGAGCGGGTATTTGCCCCGTATTCCCGCAAATTTGAACGGAGGAACGATGGAGGCAGCAGCCCCAAGCCCGAGCAAGGGCATCTTCGACAGCGCCAGCCTGGAGACCAGAGAGCACGTCGTCGAGTTGCTCCACCGGGCTTACTGGATGGAGATCGAGACCGTGATGAGCTACCTGGCCGCCTCGGTCAATCTCGACGGAGTGCGCGCGCAGGAGATCAAGGAGTCGCTGGCGAAGGACATCGAGGAGGAGCTTGGCCACGCCAAGCAATTCGCGGCGCGAATCAAGGAGCTCTACGGGGTGGTGCCGGGCTCGGAGGATTTCGCCGCCGAGCAGAGCTTCCTCCAGCCGCCCGCGGAGCAGACCGACATCGTCCACGTCATCCGCGGTGTGATCAAGGCCGAGACCGGCGCGATCGAGCACTACACCCGGATCGTCAAGGAGACCGAGGGCGTCGACCCGGTCACCCAGGACATGACGATCGCGATTCTCCGCGACGAGCAGGGCCACCGCCGCCTCTTCGAGGGCTTCCTGCGCGAGTACGAGTTCGAGGGCATCGCCTAGGCGGAGCCGAAAACGGGTATGCACGGCCCATGGACGCCAAGGGGCCGCTGCGAGCCTTTGATCGCTACCAGCAGCGCCACAGGCCGCTGGCGCTGCCGGTTGCCGTGGTCAAGAAGTTCGGCGACGACGACGCCGGCGACCTCGCGGCGCTGATCGCCTACCGGGCCTTCTTCTCGCTCTTCCCCCTCTTGCTGCTGCTGACCACGGTGCTCGGCTACGTGCTGGCGGGCAACGCCGATCTGCGCCAGGAAGCGGTCGACTCGACGCTTGCGCAGTTCCCGGTGATCGGCGAACAGATCAAGTTGAGCTCGCTGGAAGGCAACGGCATCGCTCTGGCGGTGGGCCTCGTCGGTTCGCTCTGGGCCGGCTTCGGCGTCGTGCTCGCCACCGAAAAGGCACTCGACCGTGTCTGGGCGGTGCCGCGCCGCGACCGCTCCGGCTTCCTCGCCTCGCGGCTGCGCGCGTTCATCCTCCTCCTCGTGCTCGGCGCCCTGACGATCGCCTCGACGGTCGCCTCGGGGCTGGTCGGTGGCGGCGCCCGCGTGCTCGGCCCGCTCGGTGGCATCGTGGTCTCGATCGGCCTCAACACGGTCGTCTTCGGCGCCGTCTTCACGCTCTTGGGCCGGCACTCTGCGCCGCTCAGCGACTTGCTGCCCGGGATCGTCCTCGCCGCGGTCTGCTGGTCCGGGCTGCAACTGGTCGGTGGCTACTTCGTCTCCAGCCAGATCCGCAACGCGACGCCGGCCTTTGGCACCTTCGCCCTTGTCCTCGGCCTGCTGGTTTGGGTCCAGCTCGGTGCGGTGCTCACCGTGTTCAGCGCCGAGCTCAACGTCGTCCGGGCCCGTGGCCTCTGGCCTCGCAGCCTGCTCGGCGTCGACCGATAGACAATTCGGCGGGTGGCGGTTACTGTCTTTTTAGTAGTGCATCGATGGATCGGAGGTGAGGGATCGACTGGCTCGCGATAACCGTGGGGGCCGTTGCCGCATTGCTGATCGCGCTGGTCCTGGCGATCACGGTCCGGCGTGAGCGCGAAGCGAGGCGGCGCTTCCAGATCCTCGGCGAAATAGCGACGATCTCGGAGGCCGGCGATTCACTGGAGGAGACCTTCGACGCGATCTGCGCCATCCTGGTGCCGGGGCTGGCCGATTTCTGCATGATCGACGTGCTAGACGAGGATCGCGTCCCAAGCCGCGCCGCCGTCCGCGTCGGACCGGGGGGTAGGCCGGAGTTCGAACAGGGACTCGCCGAGCGCCGTCCCTCGACCCCGCAGCCGATGGTCGATGGCCAGAGCCGCTCGTCGCTGGAGCCCCGATTCTACGAGCGCATCTCCGAACGGGATCTGCTCGAGCTGGCCCACGACGACGCCGAGGATCTCGAGTTCCTGCGTAGCCTGGGAATGCGCTCGGCGATCACCGTCGCCCTGCAGGCGCGCGGCGAAGTGACCGGGACGCTGACGATCGGTGTCGCTTGGTCGCGGCGTCGCTACCGGCGCGAGGATGCGCGCTTTGCCTGGATCCTCTCCAGCCGGGTGGCGCTCGCGCTCGACAACTCAGGTCTCTTCGCCGACCTCGAGCGCGCCGAGCGGGCGCGGGCCGAGATCGCCGAGACCCTGCAGCGCGGCCTGTTGCCCTCGCCGCTGCCGCACATCCCGGGCTGGTCGATTGCCGCGATGTACCAGCCGGCGGGGGCCGAGAACGAGGTCGGCGGCGACTTCTACGACGTCTTCCGCGTACCGGGGGGATGGATGCTGGTGATCGGCGACGTGACCGGCCGCGGCGCCCATGCGGCCTCGATAACCGCGGTCGCCCGCTACACCCTGCGCACCGCCGCCGTCCTCACCGACGACCCCCTGGTCGCCCTGCAGACTCTCAACCGTGCCCTGCTGGCGCGAGGCGATTCAGCCCTCTGCAGCCTCGCCGCGCTGACGCTGAGCGAGGATCGCTTCGAACCGGTGCGCCTGGCGGTCGCGGGCCATCCGCCGCCACTGCTGGTCGACGCCGAGAGCGTCAGCGAGGTCGCGAGCGCCGACCCGGTGCTCGGCGCCTTCCACGACGCGGAGTGGGGGATCGCCCGCTGCGAGGTCGAGCGAGGCCAACAGCTGGTGGTCGTCACCGATGGGATCACCGAGGCGCAGGGGGCGGAGGGGCGCTTCGGCGAGGCCCGACTGCGGGCGGAACTCGGTGGCACCTCCAACCCGGCGATGGCGCTGCAGCGACTCGAGGCCTCCCTGCACGCCTTCACCGACGGCGGGCTCGATGACGACGTGGCGATGCTCGCCATCGCACGCACCTCAGACGGAGACCTCGTCGCCCCCGAAGCGCAGACGTGGCGCCGGCCTGCAAGCGCCGCGCTGAGTTTGGAGGACGGCGATGCCTGACCCGCAGATGGCCCTGGTCGAGCGGCTCTATGACGCCTTCAACCGCCGCGACAGCGAGGAGATCGCCGCCGTCTGCGACGCGGGCCTGGAGTTCTTCCCCGTCGTCACCGCGGAAGCGATCGGTCGCGATGCTCCCTACGTCGGCCCGGACGGCCTGCGCGCCTACATGGCGGACGTGGCCGAGGTTTGGGAAGAGCTGCGGATCACCCCCAGCGAGCTGCAGCGCCGTGGCGACACGCTGTTGGTCCGGGGTCGCGTCTACGCGCGCAGCCGGGAACAGGGAATCCGCGACCTGCCGGTGGCCTGGATCTGGCAGGTGAGCGGGGGCCGTTTCGTGCGCGGCGAAGTCTTCCCGGATCCCGAGCAGGCGGCGCTCCGCTTCGCAGCACCCCCGGGTCGCAGTGGGCCCGAGCTGACGTCTAGGTCGCCGGGCTCAGCTGCGTAGTTCGGTGAGCGCCGCGTCGCGCCCCTCGTGCATCGAGATCGACGATTCGACCCCGGTGATTTTCAGCAGCCGGCGGACCTGATGGTTGTGGGAGCAAAGGACGAGGCGACCCTGTCCCTCGCTGCCCTCGAGGCGCTGCCAAGCGCGCACGATCAGGGCAATTCCGGTCGAGTCGATGAATTCGCACTCGCAGAGGTCGAGGACGATCGAGGCATCCGATCCGGACAAAGCGGCATCGAGCTTCTGCTCGAGCTCCGGCGCCGTATTCATGTCCAGCTCGCCGCGGACGGTGAACGTGCGAATTCCGTCCTCGAGCTCCTCGCTCACCACCTCGAAGGGAACTGGGCTCACCGGCCGATCCTACCGCAGGGGAAGCCCTGGGCAGACGCCAAAAGCGCGGCGCGTGTCGCCCCGGTGGTTTGTGCCCGGCAGGCGCAGGGTAGCCAGGAATTTCAGGAGTCCTACGACTATGCTCGTTTCCGCGAGAGCCAGGCTCTCGGCGGCACGGATGGGGTCCAGCTCAGACACTCAGGCGATCCAAGACAGGCCCAAGGGGCTGCAGATGGTGCTACCTGCAAAATCCGAGAACGTTGCCATCATCCGCCACGCGCTCGCGGGCTTGGCGGAGGAGATCGGGATGGACGAGCCCGGCTTGGCGGATCTGAAGACCGTCGTCACCGAGGCCTGCATGAACGTCGTCGTCCACGCCTATCGAGGGCAGCCTGGGCCGCTCAGCGTCGAGGCCGAGCCGGACGCGAGCGGGCTGACGGTCCTCGTCCGCGACGAGGGCGGCGGGATCAGGCCACAGGCCGACGCCGAGCGCGACAGCCTGCGCCTCGGCCTCTCCCTGATCGCGGCCCTCTCGAGCAGTTTCTCGATCTCGGGCGGGCTCGACGAAGGGACCGTGGTGCGGATGCGCGTTCCCCTGCACGGGGGCGGCACCAACGGCAGTGGCGATCCGGTGGAGATGAAGCCCTTCCCTGCCGATCGCACTGAGATGGTGATCGATCGCTCCGAGGTGCTCGCGCCGGTGCTGGCCCGCGTGGTCGGCGCGCTGGCGGCGCGCCGGGACCTCTCTGTCGATCGCGTTTCCGACGTGGTCCTGATGACCGACGCGATCGCGGAGGCCGCGCCCGAGCGGTTCAGCGACGGTCGCGTGAGGCTTGGCCTCGACGAGCGCGAGGGGGGGATCGACCTGCGCCTCGGCCCGATGGAATCGGGCGCGGCGAGCCGTATCCGCGAGGAGCTCGAGATCCCGGATGTCGGCGGCTCGCTGGAGGCGCTGGCGGACGAGCTCAGCGTCGAGGAATCCGGCGACGGCGAGTATCTCGTCATTCGCTTTGCCGCTGCTCCCTGATCTGTTCCCGGATCCGCTCCAGCGCCCGCCGCAGGATGCGCGA
Organism: uncultured Solirubrobacterales bacterium; assembly: GCA_963837695.1. Lineage (GTDB taxonomy): Bacteria > Actinomycetota > Thermoleophilia > Solirubrobacterales > 70-9 > VRUE01. Next base: position 1,052,355 of record CAWINZ010000005.1, read on the forward strand.
GACGTGCATCTGCGAGTGACCGATCTGCTCGGCGATCTGCGACTGGGTCATGTCCTCGGCGAAGCGCAGGCGCAGCACCAGGCGCTCGCGCTCGTCCAGATGGGGCAGCGCCGCGTCGAGGGCGATCCGGCCCTCGACCAGCTCGAAGCCCGCGTCCTCCTCGCCGATCCACTCGGTCGGGGCCGACTCCCCCGAGTCCTCGGAGCCCGCCGGCCGGTCGAGTGAGAGCGGCCGGCGGTTGTGGTTTGCCTCCATCACTTCGAGCACGTCGGTCTGCTCCACCTCCAGCCGCGCGGCGATCTCGCCGACCGTGGGCGAGCGCTGCAGCCGCTTGGTCAGCTCGGTGATCGCTTTGTCGACTTCGGCCATGCGGTCGTGCAGGCCGCGCGGCACGCGCACGGTCCAGACCCGATCTCTGAAGTGGCGTTTGAGCTCGCCGAGGATCGTCGGCGAGGCGAAGGCGGTGAAGGGGATACCGCGCTCGGGGTCGAAGCGGTCGACGGCATTCAGCAGGCCGAGGTTGGCCACCTGAAGCAGATCGTCGAAGGACTCGCTTGCTCCCCGGTAGCGCAGCGCCAGCCGCTTGGCGAACGGCATGTTGCGCCGCACGAGCTCGTCACGGATAGCGGGATCGCGACTCTCCGCAAAGCGCCGCCACAGCTCATCGTCTTTTTGCAGCTTCGATTCCATAGCTCAACAGCCGGGCCGGTTCCCGAACCGATGCCGCCCTCGAGCCCTCGACGCGGACCGTGCAGCCACTCTGAGGACAAGCTACCAAGCAGCTAGGCTCCCGCAGGACTTCCAATCGAAAACAAGGAGCTTCAAAGATGGCTTTCTCGGTTCCCGACCTTCCCTATGCCTACGACGCGCTCGAGCCCCACATCGACGAGGCGACGATGCGCGTCCATCACGACAAGCACCACCAGGCCTACGTCGACAAAGCAAACGGCGCCCTGGAGGGGACCGAGTGGGCCGACCGCGACGTCGAGGACGTGCTGCGCAACCTCTCCAGCCTGCCTGGCGACAAGCAGGCGCCGGTTCGCAACAACGCCGGCGGCCACTTCAACCACTCGCTCTTCTGGCAGATGCTCAGCCCCGACGGCGGCGGCGCGCCGAGCGGCGATCTGGCCGCGGCGATCGACGAGACCTTTGGCTCACTCGACTCCTTCAAGGACGAGTTCAAAAAAGCCGGCATCGCTCGCTTCGGCTCCGGCTGGGCCTGGCTGGTCAAGGACAGCTCCGGGCTCGCGGTCGTCTCGACCCCGAACCAAGACTCGCCGGTCACCGACGGCAGCATCCCGCTGCTCGGCTGCGACGTCTGGGAGCACGCCTATTACCTCAAGTACCAGAACAAACGCCCCGACTACATCGACGCCTTCTGGAACGTCGTGAACTGGAGCTACGTGGCGGAGAAGTTCGCCGAGTAGCTCGCGCTAAGCGGGAACCGCGGGCCGCGCGGCCTCAGGAAGGTCGCGCGGCTCGGCCCCCTCCTTCGGCGGCACCTGGCTCATCGCGTGCTCGGCCAGGGCGGTGATCGTCAGGCTCGGGTTGACGCCGACGTTGGCGGGGATCGCCGCGCCGTCGCAGACCATCAGGTTCTCGTAGCCGAAGACGCGCTGGCGCGAGTCGACCACGCCGTCCTCAGGACCGTGGCCGATCACCGCGCCGCCGAGGATGTGGGCGGTGGTCGGGATGTTGAACGCGGCCTCCGTGACCGAGCTCGTCGCGACCCCGCCGGTGCGCTTGGCGAGCCATTCGGCCGCCTGGTTGGCGGCCGGGATGAAGGTCGGGTTGGGCTTCTCGGGATCCTGCTCGGTCTGCAGCCGCACTTCGCCGTTGCGCCTCAGCTTCGGTCGCAGAGCGATCGCGTTGTCGAGCGTCTGCATCACCAGCAGGATGATCGTGCGGTGCGAGCTGCCCTTCGGCCAGATGATCTTGGCGAAGTCGCGCGGGTGGCGGAGGATCTGGCCGAGCAGCTTCAGCGGCCGCGTGACGCGGGTGCCGTCGCCGACCAGCAACGTGTTGAGCAGGCTCATCGAGTCCCCCGCCTCGCCGTAGGTGACGGTCTCGATGTGGGTGTGCGGATCGGGGTAGATGCTCGAGGTGATCGCGACCCGTTTGGTCAGGTCGTCGGGGTAGTCCTTCGGCACCCGGACGCCGAGGATGCTCTCGCTGTTGGTGCGGACCAGCTCGCCCAGGCGGGGGGAGATGCGCGGCAGGGAGCCGCCGAGGCGGCAGCGTTGCAGCAGCTTGTTGGTGCCGAGCGGGCCGGCGGCGACGATCACGCCGCGCGCCTTCAGCGTGCGCCGGCGGCGGCCGTGCAGCAGGCCGGAGCGCTCACTCGTGACCGCGTAGCCGTCGCTGCCGTCGGCGGCCCCGAGCGGGCGGATGTCGGTGACCGTGCGCTCGGCCTGCACCTCGACACCGCGGTGCTCGGCCAGCCAGAGGTAGTTCTTGACCAGCGTGTTCTTGGCTCCGTGCGGGCAGCCGACCATGCAGCGCCCGCACTGCATGCAGCCGGTCCGCTCCGGTCCCTCGCCTTCGAAGAAGGGGTCGGACACCGTCTTCCCCGGGTTATCCAGGTAGACGCCGATCGGGGTCTTGCGGTAGGTGTCGGCGACGCCCAGCTCCTCGCCCAGCTCGCGCAGCAGCTGGTCGGCCGGGTCGTCCTTGTCGTGCACGACGACGCCGAGCATGCGCTGCGCGGTTTCGTAGTGGGGGGCGAGCCGCGCCTCCCAGCTCTCCAGGTCGGCCCACTGCGGGTCTTCGAAGAAGGGCGAGGGCGGGACGTAGAGCGTGTTGGCATAGCCGAGACTGCCGCCGCCGACGCCGGAGCCGCTGACCACGGCGATGTCCTTGAAGATGCTCAGCCGGAAGATCCCCTTCATGCCCATCCGCGGCGCCCAGAAGTAGCGGCGGCTGTCCCCGGTCGAGCTGGGGAAATCATCATCCCCAAAGCGCTTGCCGCACTCAAGCACGGCGACGTCGTAACCCTTTTCAGCTAAACGCAGAGCAGACACGCTGCCGCCGAACCCAGATCCAACGACTATCCAGTCGTAGTCGTACACGGGGCAACCTTAAACGCTTGTCCGCGGGTGGCGGGGGGTGACGGGGGGTTCGGACGGGTGAGTCCGCTAACCCCCCGTCACCCCCCGACAGGACCCGCGGCCGAAAGCCCTAAGCCTCTCCGGGCTCGACGGGTCGAAAGTCAGTCGTCCTTGCTCCGCAGACGGGGCAGAACCAGTCGCTGGGGATGTCCTCGAAGGAGGTTCCGGGGGGGATGCCGCCGTCCGGATCGCCGATCGCCGGGTCGTAGATGAACCCGCAGCTCTCGCAGATCCAGAGCGTCGCCTCGGTCGTTGCACTCATGGTCGGAAGGTTAGAGCTTGGGGACGACTGCGGGGGCTCGGCCTATTTGTCGAAGCTGACCGAGACCGGCTCGCGGTCGGCTTTGTCCTCGATCTCGAAGTACTCGCGCGCCGTGAAGCCGCCCTGGTTGGCGATGATCGAGCCCGGGAACTGCTGGATCGAGGTGTTGTAGGACTGCACGTTGGAGTTGTAGATCCGCCGTGAGGCCTGGATTTCGTCCTCCAACTCGGAGAGGTTGCGGCTGAGCTGCTGGAAGTTCTCGGTGGCGCGCAGGGTCGGGTAGTTCTCGGCGACCGCTTTCACGTCGGCCAGCGCCTGGGTCAGCTTCTGCTCCGCCTGGGCGGTTTCCTCGACGCTCTGGGCCTGCATCGCTGCCGCCCGCGCCTGCGTCGTCTTCTCGAAGGTCTCGCTCTCGTGGGCGGCGTAGCCCTTGACCGTCTCGACCAGGTTGGGGACGAGATCGTGACGGCGCTTGAGCTGAACGTCGATCCCGCTCCACGACTCATCGACCCGGTTGCGCGAGGCGATGATCGAGTTGCGCTTGGAGATGTAGTAGAGGACACCGATTACGAGAATCGCGACCACGACGATGAGAGCAATGACCATGAGCCGCATCCTACCCGCAACCACCCGCCGATGGGCCTAAAACCGGCCGCATAGTCCTGTTTTAGGCCCGTCGGCCTAGGATCGGGGTATGGGTGCGAAGCAGGAGGCGACCGAGTGGGCCGAGATCGTGCGGCGCTATGGCGAGTGCCACGGGCTCACCTACGAGCCGGTCGGCGGGATCAATCCCAAAGACGGGCCGGTCGCGCTTTGCGTCGGCGGCTCCAACCGGCTCACCGGGCAGCTGGTCGAAGGCTTCTGGGGCTCGTGCTGCGATGCCGACGAAAAGGAGGTGGGTGGCCTCTTCGCCAAGGCGCTGCTGCCGACGGCGCTGCTCGCCAAGGCCCACATGCCCGACCTGGCACAGGTGATCCCCACCTTCAACGTCGAGTCGATCGAGGGCCACGAGGCGCTCACCAAGCGTTTCGCCCGCAAGGTCGAGTTCGAGTCGATCGAGTTCAACAAGCGCTTCCAGGCGACCGTGCCCAGCGAGTACGACCCGGTCAAGCTGCGCGAGCTGTTCAGCCCCGGCTTCCTCACCTGGACGACGACGATGACCGGTGAGATCGACTTCGGCGTCAACGACCGCCAGCTCTGGTTTCTCTGGCACCTGCGCGGGCGCAGCGATGCCGAGCTCAAAGAGGCGCTGAAAAACGCCGGCCAGCTGTTCAAGCGCCTGCAGGGCGAGATGGACGAGAGCGGCATCCACACCTACGCGCCGGGGCCATGGCACGCCGGGCTGGCGCCCTTTCCGCAGGACTGAGGGTGTCTCAGGTCTCCGGATAATCCGGATCGTCGGGGAGCACCACGCGGTGTTGGTCGGGGGTGCCGATGACTTTGGGCAGAATGGGGTCCACCGTTCGACTGCGGTGAGCGTCGATTGCCTCCCTTGCCGTCTTGAAGGGCAGGAGCTGTCTGAGTTGTTGGACCGTCGGGAAGGCCAGCGCCAGCTCACCGGTCTGCTGGGCGTCGAGCGCGGTCTGTGGTTCGTACCAAGCCGCCTCGGTCGTCTCCACCCCGTCGGGCACGGGCGGTGTGTGTGCCGGCGCCAGCGCCAGGAAGAACCATGCGTCGAAGCGCCGCGAGACAACCTCAGGCGTGATCCAGCGCGAAAACAGCACGAGCTCCTCCTCTGGGGGGAGTGCGATTCCGGCCTCCTCCTCAAGCTCCCGCACTGCACAAGTCCGGAAGCCGGCCTCGCCCGCGCCATCCTCAGGGTCGACGCCCCCGCCGGGGAACACCCAGACCCCGGGCATGAACTTCGCCTCCTCCGAGCGCTTCAGCAACAGCACCTCGAGCGCCCGATCCTTGTGCTTGCCGCCGCGCCTCAGAAGTACGACGGAGGCCGAGGGGCGCGGCACAGCGGGCTCGCCAAGGTTTGGAGCCTCCGCAGGCCCGCGCTTCCTCTCCTCCATTTGCCCAGCGTATCTTGAGCCGGGTCACCCGAGTGCGTGCTCGCGGCGTCGGCGCACCCAAGCTCGGTTGGCGAGCCACGCGAGCAGGCCGAGGATCGCCAGTGGGGCGATGACGGCGAGGCCGATCACGAGGACGCCCGCGGCGACGGCAAGGATCCGACCCGCGTCGCCCAGCGCATCGTCCACTCCCCAGCTCGCCGATCCGGAGCCGACGACCGAGCGGCCTTCGATTCGCACCCTGACGTGTGCGCAGCCGGCACGCCGGCGCAGGCGATCTAGTTGACCGCGGAGCGTGTCGACACGACAACGATCGCCCCTCAGCTCTGCTTCGATCGCGACTCGTTCTTCGTTGCTAGCGGCATTTGCCAGCTGAGCCAGAAGGCCTTTGACCTTCGCTTCGGACGCCAGCAGGCGATCGCGGGTGGTCGCGGTCGGAGCGGTGATGTCCGAGGGTGATTCATGCCGCGAGCGGACCGGCGCGATCCGGGAGAGCGTTGCCATCGTGTCGCCAAGCCGAGCGCTCGGGAGCAGCAGCTCGGCGCCTCTTTCCACGTTTCGGAGGCGGCTCGGGGCCGGAGGGGCTGCCGTCGAGTTAGGTGGCGCGATCGAGAGCTCAACGCCCGCCCGCGCTCGAACTGCCGCGCCGCGCCGAGCCCGTCAGATCGATTGGCTCATCCTCCAATCGCGCGTGTCTACCGCGGCGGCGCAGCTCATCCAGCGCCGCGTTGCGGGCAATTCCGAAAAGCCAGGCTCGGGGGCTACCGCGACGAGAGTTGAAGCGGGAGCGTTTGCGGTAAGCGCGCTCAAAAGCGGTCGCCGTCACTTCCTCTACTGCCGCCCGGTCGCGAAGCAGCCCAGCCGCATAGGCGTAAACGTCGTCGCGGCTTTCCCGGTAGAGCTGATCGAAGACCAGGGCTCTCTCCGCGGGACGGGACTTTTCGACGGTGGGCACAGCCATGGATTGGCTCACATCCCTACTACGAGCAGGATCCGGTTCCGTCACAGCCCCGCGAGTACCTCAGGCATCGCCGCGACCGAGTCGAGTTCCTTCGCGAGCAAATTGACTTTGCCTGGGGAGAGAGAGTCGGCCGCTGAGAGCTTAGAGGCATGTGCGCTACAGCCACCACGCGAAGAATCGGATGCGAGGAGGACGAATTCAGTCGAGTACCATCGAGGCGATTGTCATTTCCCCGGACCGATGGAGGATCGATAAGGATGGCAACTCGATTGCAGTCGGCCGCGACGGTGATCGAACGATCGAGGTCGTGCTCGCGTCGGACGTGCCGGGGGATGTGGTTACAGTGATCGTTAGGAGGAAGGCACGATGAGAGCCGACTATGACAGCGAGGCAAATGCCCTGTCGATTGACCTGGTCGATGCCTCTCACTGGGAAGGCAGCGAGGGAGTCGGGGAACAGGTGAACGTCACCTTTGCGGGTGGAAAGCCGGTCAACGTGGAGCTGCTCTATCCCAATCTGGGGCTTGAGAAGCCGCTGCGCGATGCCGCCACTCGTTATGGGCTCGATGCAGAAGCGCTGGTTGCTACGGCTCAGGCGGCGATCGCGGCACCCGACCGCGTGGTCACCGTGGACGTAGCTGTTCGCGTGTCGGCCTGACCCTTGTAGGCGGCTCGGTGGGCAGTCTCAATCGACTCAGCGGTTATCTCCACCAGGCTTCGAAGCTCGCCCTCGGATATCGATAGCGGGGGCATCAGCACGACTACGTCGCTGAGCGGGCGGACGATCGCGCCTCGCTTGCGGGCCTCCAGCGTCACCTGGTGACCGAGGCGGAGCGCCGGGTCGTGCTCGCCGAGGTCGATGCCGACCATGGTGCCGCACTGGCGCACCTCCGCGACCTCGGGCATCGCCGCGACCGAGTCGAGCTCCTTCGCGAGCAGCTCGATCTTCGGTTGCAGATGCTCCAGGGTCCGCTCCTGCTCGAAGGCCTCGAGGCTGGCCAGCGCCGCCGCGCAGGCGAGCGGGTTGCCGGTGTAGGTGTGGCCGTGGAAGAAGGTCCGCTGCTCCGCCGGCCCGCCGAGGAAGCCCTCGTAGATCCGCTCGGTGGCCAGCGTCGCCGCCAGCGGCAGGTAGCCACCGGTCAGCCCCTTGGCGAGACAGAGCAGGTCGGGGGCGACCCCTTCGCGCTCGCAGGCGAACATGGTTCCGGTGCGGCCGAACCCGGTCGCGACCTCGTCGCAGATCATCAGCACACCGAAGCGGTCGCAGAGCTCGCGTGCGGCGCGCAGGTAGCCGGGAGGATGGACCAACATCCCGGCCGCCCCCTGGACCAGCGGCTCGAGGATCAGCCCGGCGATCTCTTCCTCGTGACAGGAGAGGACACGCTCGAGGTCTGCCGCGTCGCCAGGCTCCGCCGCGTGCGTCTCGAAGAGCAGCGGCCGGTAGGTCGAGTGGAAGAGGTCGATGCCACCGACCGAGACCGAGCCGAGCGTGTCGCCATGGTAGGCGTCGCGCAGGTGGACGAAGGAGGTCCGCCGCGCGTGCTGGCCACCGCGCTGCTGCTGGAACTGGAAGGCCATCTTCAATGCGATCTCGGTCGCGGTCGAGCCGGACTCCGAGTAGAAGACGCGGGTCAGCCCCGGCGGCGCCAGGTCGACCAGCTTCGCGGCCAGCGCGCCGGCACCGGGATGGGAGAGGCCGAGCATGGTCGAGTGGGCGACCTTCTCCAGTTGATCACGCACGGCGCCGTCGATGCCCGCGTGGCGATGCCCGTGGACGTTGCACCACAGCGAGGAGACGCCGTCGATATAGCGCCGGCCTTTGCTGTCGATCAGCTGTGCCCCCTCGGCCCGCTCGATCATCACTGGCTCTTCCTCGACCCAGCCAAGCTGCTGGGTGAACGGGTGCCAGAGATGGTCGCGATCGAGCTGAGCGTGGTCCACCGACATCGCGCAGCGACGATAGATCCCTCCTCGGCCGGAACTGGCGTGATATGTGTCACACGAACAACTATTGTGTTTGAGAAATAGTTGCAACAGTGCAAGTATCGTCGCGATGGCAACCAGCGACACTTCAGCCCGACTGGGCGCGCTGCTGCGGCACGTTTTCCTCTACGACCGCGGCAACCAGCTGCGCGTGATCGAGGAGTGCGGGCTTTCGATGACCCAGTGCAAGGCGCTGCTCGAGCTGGGCGGGATCGGCCAGGGCACCGAGCCGCGCCAGGTGAGCGAGCTGGCCGAGACCTTTGGCGTCTCCGTCCCCTCGATGAGCAGGGCGGTCGACGCGCTGGTCTGCGAAGACCTCGCCACCCGGGTCGAGGACCCGGAGGACCGGCGCGTGCGCCACGTCGCGATCACCGAGAAGGGCAAGGGGCTGGTCGACACGCTGCTCGTCGTCCGCCAGGCTGGGCTCGAGGCCTTCGCCGAGAGCCTCAGTGCCGCCCAGCGCCGCAAGCTTGACGCCGCGATCGACTCGCTGATGGACCGCGAGGACATCGCCGAGACCTATCAGCACCTGAAGGGAGTTGGACCAGCTTGACCCGTTACAGCCATCTGATCACCGACGACAACCGCAAGTGGTGGACGCTCGGAGCGATGTGCTTCGCGCTGTTCATGATCATGCTCGACAACACCGTCGTGAACGTCGCGCTGCCCTCGATTCAGCGCGACCTCGGCGCCTCGATCTCGGGCCTCGAGTGGACGATCAACGGCTACACGCTGTCGTTCGCCGTCCTCCTCGCCACCGGGGGACGGCTCGGCGACATCTTCGGTCGCCGCCGCATGTTCCTGATCGGCGTCGTCATCTTCGCCCTCTCCTCGGCCACCGCAGGCTTCGCCCAGGGCGCCACCGACCTCGTCGCCAGCCGCGTCCTGCAGGGCGTCGGCGCGGCGCTGATGATGCCGGGCACGCTCTCGATCATCACCAACGCCTTCCCGGCTCACGAGCGCGGCAAGGCGATGGGCACCTGGGCGGGAGTCTCTGCCCTCGCCCTCGCCGTCGGTCCCGTGCTCGGCGGATTCCTCACCGAGCACGTCAGCTGGCGGGCGATCTTCTACCTCAACATCCCGGTCGCGATCGGCGCCGTCACGGCGACCCTGTTCGCGGTGCGCGAGTCGCGCGACACCACGGTCGGCCGTGAGGTCGACTACCTCGGCGTCGCGACGCTCACCGTTGCGCTCACCGCACTTGTCCTCGCCCTGGTCGAGGGCAACAGCTGGGGATGGGGCTCGGCGGGTATCGTCGGCCTGCTGGCCGCCGCGGTGCTGGGTGGGGTTGCCTTCGTCTTCACCGAGCTGCGCGTCAAAGCGCCGATGGTCGAGTTCCGCTTCTTCGCCGACCGCAATTTCCTCGGTGCGGTGGTCGTCGCCCTGATCATCACCTTCGCGATGATGGGTGTCTTCTTCTTCCTCGCCCTCTACATGCAGGACATCCTCCGCTACTCGCCGCTGGAGGCGGGCGTGCGTTTCCTGCCTTCGACCCTGATGATCGTCGGCGTCGCGCCGGTGGCCGGCAGGCTCGCCGATCGCTTCGGCCCGCGCTGGCTGATCGTCGCCGGCCTGCTGATCCTCACCGCCTCGCTCTACAGCTTCACCGGGATCGCGGTCAACTCCGGCTACCTGGACCTCCTACCCGGATTCATGTTGCTCGGCATCGGCATCGCACTGACGATGTCGCCGATGACCAGCGCCGCGATGAACGCCGTGGCGGTGGAGAAAGCCGGCATCGCCTCCGGCGTCCTCTCGATGTTCCGCATGGTCGGCGGCAGCCTCGGCATCGCGGTCAGCGGGGCGATCTTCCAGGGTGCCGCAGGAAGCAGCTTCGAGACCGCCGCGCCTCAGCAGTTCGTCGACGGGCTCAGCAACGCGATGACCGTGTCCGCCGCGGTGACGCTGGCCGGTGCCGCGATCGCAGCCGCGGCGATCCGCGCCAAGCCGAAGCGAATCAGCACCGAGGCGGTCGAGGCCGCCGTCAATCCCGGCGGTTCGGAGCTGGCCGCCCAGGAGGCGATGGCCACCGGTCCGGCAGGCTGACCCTGTGGCGACTTACCCCCCCGTAGAGCGCAGGTAAGTCGCCACAGGGGGGCCAGGTATTCGGCGCGGAAAGGTCGAGGTGCGGGAGAGCCTCGACCTTGACGCCGCCGAGGACGGCGATCGTCTCGCGGTTCGACTCTTCGATCCGGCCGGGCTTCTCCGGCCAGGGAGTGAGGACCACCGTCGCGACTTCGAGGCTGGCGGAGCGCGCCGCCTCGATCGTCAGCAGGGTGTGGTTGATCGTGCCGAGGCCGGGGGGGGCGGCTATGACGAGCGGAAGGCCGAGGTCCACGGCGAGGTCGCGGACGAGGTAGCCGGCGGCGAGCGGCACCAGCAACCCCCCGACCCCCTCGCAGACGAGCACGTCGGAGCTCGCCGCCGCAGCGCGTGCCCCGTCAAGCAGGCGCCGCGGCTGGATTTCCTCACCGGCCAGCTCTGCCGCCAGATGCGGCGACATCGGCGGCTCGTACCGGTAGGGCGCGATCTGAACATCGCTCTGTGACGACCGGGCGGCATCTCGTAGTAAGACGTGATCCGGCCGATGGGCCGAAAACAGGCCTATATCTCCGGTTTCCGGCCCACCGGCGGCGAGCTCGTCGAGCCCCGTTACCGCCGGCTTGAAGACGGCCACGTGCTTGCCTTCGTCGGCGAGGGTGTGGGCGATCGCGGCGGCGACCACGGTCTTGCCGACCTCGGTGCCCGTCCCGGTTACGAAGATTCCTTGCACGGGCGCTCAGGCGGCTACGGGCAGCGAACCGGTCGCCCGCGGCGTGGCGATGCCCAGCTCGCGCGCCGCCTCGCCGGTCAGCCTCGCCGCTTCGCGCAGATCAGCCGGCTCGTGCGTCGCCATCACGCTGAAGCGCAGCCGCGAGGATCCCGGCGGTACGGTCGGGGGGCGGATTCCCTGGGCGAAGACACCGCGTTCGAGCAGCCGCTCGCACAGCTCCATCGTCCGCCCGGCATCGCCGACTTCGAGCGGCACGATCTGGCTGGCGCCGCCGCCCGCGGCCAGGCCCTCGGTGACGAGGCTCTCGCGCAGCGTCGCCGCGTTGGCGCCCAGGTTCCGCACGCGCTCGGGCTCGGCTTCGAGCAGATCCAGCGCCGCCAGCGCCGCCGCGAGCACGGGCGGAGGCAGCGCCGTGGAGAAGATGAAGGAGCGCGCAGTGTTGAGCAGGTACTCGCTCAGCTCGGTGCTGGCGCAGACATAGGCGCCGTAGGAGCCGAGCGCCTTGCCCAGCGTTCCCACCACCAAGTCGACCTCCTCACTCAACCCGGCGGCGGCCACCGAGCCGCGCCCGCCCGGGCCGATGGCGCCGGTCGCGTGCGCCTCGTCGACCATCAGCCGGCAGCCGTGCTCGCGGGCCAGCCGAACCAGGTCCTCGAGCGGAGCGACATCGCCATCCATCGAGAAGACGCCGTCGGTGACGATCAGCGAAGCCCGTTCTCCGGCCTCGGCCAGGCCCCGGGCGAGGTGCTCGACGTCGCGATGGCGGTAGACGAAGGTCTCCGCCCGGGCGAGGCGGCAGCCGTCGACGATGCTGGCGTGGTTGAGCTCGTCGGAGAAGACGACCGTGCCGCGGCCGGCGAGCGCCGAGATCGCGCCGATGTTCGCCAGGTAGCCGGAACCGAAAAGCAGCGCCGCCTCGTAGCCCTTGAAGGCGGCAAGTCGCTCCTCCAGCTGCCGGTGGGGCGCCATGTTGCCCGAGATCAGTCGCGAGCCGCCCGCGCCGGCGCCCCAGCCGAGCGCCGCCTCGGCAGCCGCCTCGCGCACCCTGGGGTGGTCGGCCAAGCCGAGATAGTTGTTTGAGCAGAGCAGCAGGACCGGCTCCCCATCGAGCTGGACGCGCGGCCCCTGCGCCCCTTCGATCAGGCGCAGGCGGCGGTGGAGCCCGCTCGCGCGAAGCTCCTCGAGCCGCTCCGCGACCTCGCTCATGCCGCTGTCTGGCGCGCCGGGTAAGGCGGGGGCTTCTTGGTCTTCTTGATCACCCGCAGCTGGGTCGAGGGGTCCCAGAAGTTGGCTTCGTCCTGGCTGTCGATCAGCTCGTCGATCGGGGTCGCGGGCGTCTCGCCCTCGAGCCAGCCGGAGCGGTTGTCGGGGCGCGGGTTGGCGCCGTTGTCGGGCTGGCGGGCCACGTTCAGGCCGAGCTCCTCGAACATCGCCCGGTCGTCCTCGGGCTCGGCGCCGAGGGTGGTGAGGAAGTTGCCCATCATCACCCCGTTGAGGCCCGCCTTGACCGCGAGCGGCTGCAGCTCGCCGAGGTTCTCGACCCGGCCGCCGCAGAGGCGGAAGAGCGCGCCGGGGATGATCAGGCGGAAGATCGCGACCCACTTGATCACGTCCCAGGGGTCCATCAGCGGGCGGTCGCCGAACTTGGTCCCGTCGCGCGGGTTGAGCAGGTTGATCGGCACCGAGTCCGGCTCCAGCTCGGAGAGCTCGAAGGCCATCTCGACCCGCTGCCGCGGCGACTCGCCGAGGTTGAGGATGCCGCCGACGCAGGTCTCCAGGCCGGCCTCCTTGACGGCGTCGATCGTGCGCAGCCGGCCCTCGTAGCGGACCGTGCTGGAGACCTCCGGGTAGTAGGAGCGCGAGGACTCGACGTTGTGATGGACGCGCTGGATCCCCGCCTCGCGCAATCGCTTGGCGCGATCGCCGGACATGTGGCCGATCGAGGCGCAGCGCTTCAGGTTGGTGTGCTCGGAGACCAGCTTGGCCCCCTCGACGATTTTCTCGAAGTCGCGCTTGGAGAGGCCCTGCCCCTGGGTGACCATGCAGAAGCGGTGCGCGCCCGCCGCCTCCGCCGCCCGTGCGTGCTCGAGGATCTGCTCGGGCTCCATCATCGCGTGCATCGGCGTGTCCGCCTCGGCGTAACGGGACTGGGCGCAGAAGCCGCAGTCCTCGGCGCAGCCGCCCGACTTGGCGTTGACCAGCGAGCACATGTCGGTCGAGTCGCCAAAGTTCTCCCTGCGCACGGCCCAGGCGCGCTCGACCAGCTCGCCGATCTCCTCGTGGTCGCTCAGCTCGCCGAGCGCCAGTGCTTCCTCGAAAGAGATCAGGGGCGGCATTCGGGCGCAAGGCTAGGAATCGCCCCGGACGTTCGCGGCGGTGGCTCGTATGGTTCGTCGGCGTGGCGGCGACGATGACGAGGCGTAGGCGAATTGCGGTCGGCGCGGTATGCGGCCTGGCGGCAGGGGCCTTCGCCTTTGGGGTTGCGCTCGGCGACCGCTCCCCGCCGCGGCCGAGCGTCGTCAGCGGGCTCCCGGCCGGCCGGCTCGTCGGGCAGCGCATCGTGCTCGGTTTCGACGGCACCCAGACGCCGGCGACGGTCGAACGGATGATCCGGGCCGGAGCGCTCGCCGGCGTGATCCTCTTCGCCGACAACCTGCCGAGCCGCGGCGCCGGAAGGCGGCTGATCCGGCGTCTGCAGGCGATCCCGCGACCGCCGGGCCTGCGCGACCCCTTGCTGGCGATGACCGATCAGGAGGGCGGACTGGTCAAGCGGATCGACGGGGCGCCGACCGTTTCAGCGCGCACGATGGGCGCCCGTGGCCCGGCATTCAGCGCCGCTCAGGGGCGCCGCGCCGGCGCCGACCTGCGGCGGGTCGGCGTCAACGTCGATCTCGCCCCGGTCCTCGACGTCGCCCGCCCCGGCGGCACGATCGCCGAAACCCACCGCGGCTTCGGTTCGACCGCCGCCGCGGTCGCGGCGACCGCTGTTCCCTTCGCCACGGCGTTGCAGGGCGGTGGCGTGGCGGCGACCGGCAAGCACTTCCCAGGCCTCGGGTCGGCCCGCCTCAACACCGACGACGCGGTCCAGCGCATCGGCCTTTCCAAGCAGACGTTGCGCGAAGTCGACGAGGCCCCGTACCGGCGCTTCGCGGAAGCCGGCGGCGGCCTGGTGATGCTGAGCACGGCGATCTACCCGGCCCTCTCACCCCAGCCGGCGGCCTTCTCCCGCGCGATCGCCACCGGCGAGCTTCGCGAGCGACTCGGCTTCAAGGGAGTGTCGATCACCGACGCCCTCGACACCGTGGCCGTGCGGTCCTTCGGCGGTCCCGCCAAAGTGGCCAAGGCAGCAGCGAGCGCCGGAACCGACCTGCTCCTCTACACCGACCCGAGAGAAGCAGCAAAAGCCCAACGGGCGCTGCTGCAAGCGCTACGGACCAACACCATCGCCCGCACCTCCTGCGAAGAATCGGTGCAACGCATCCTGAACCTGCGCCACGAGCTGAAGAGCCAATTCGGGTAGGGCCGAAACGTCTTGTACTTTTTCGCTGTGCGCTTTGGGCGATAGCCGCAAAGGGCTCCACCGAAAAAGTTAAGTGGAGGCCCTACCCGGATGGGCTCTTCGACACCACTTGCCCAGCCACCCGCACCGAGTTCCGCCCCGCCCGCTTCGCCTCGTACATCGCGTCGTCCGCCGCCGAGAGCACCGCGTCGTAGTCGTTCGAACTCGGTCCGAAGGTCGCGATCCCGACGCTGGCGGTCACGGGTGGCGCGGCCTCGCCCGGCAGGACGTGCAGGCGGATTGCCTCCGCGATTGCGTCGGCGATCTCCTCGGCCTCGTCGAGGTCGCAGCGCGGCAGCGCCACCGCGAACTCGTCTCCCCCCAGCCGCGCCACCACGTCGGTTACCCGCATCCGCGCGCTCAGCACCGCCGCGATGTCGGCGATCACCCGGTCGCCGACCTGGTGGCCGAGCGTGTCGTTGACCTGCTTGAAGTTGTCGAGATCGAGCATCAGCACCGCCCCGACCGTCCGCTCGCGACGGCTGCGGGCCAGCTCGGCGCGCAGGTCTTCGCCAAAGCGGCGGCGGTTCTTGAGGCCGGTCAGCGGATCGTGGCTCGCCTGCTGCTCGAGGTCCTGCATTCGCTCGCTGCGGCTCCAGATCAGGACCAGGGCCGCCAGCAACGCCGCCAGGGCGATGCCGACGATCGCGATCAGCACGGGCAGGCTGACGCTTGGCCGGTTCGCGTCGCGTACCACCAGCGTCCAGGTCCGGTCGGCGATCCGCAGTGGCGCGCTCGCCGAGTCGTCGCGGTTGAGCGGTTGGCCCGCAACCATTCGGCCGCGCTCGAGCAGCTCGATGTTGTCGTCGCCCTCCAACGCCGTGGTCGCCGCCGCCGCGAGGTCGGAGACGCGGAAGGAGCCGAGGGCGAAGCCCCTCAGGGCGGCGCGGCGCTGTGCCATCGTCGCCGTCGGGGCGCCGTCGCGGTAGACCGGCCGGAAGACGTTGATCCCGGTGCCGCCCAGAGGCAGCCGGATCACCGGGGTTGCCGACGGTTTTCCCGTGTTGCCCGCCCGCAGCAGGCGATTCGCGCGCACCGGGTCGGCGCCGACGTCGTAGCCGTATGGCGTGGCGACGTTGAGGCTCACGTCGGAGGCGACGTAGCTGAGTGGGAAGTAGCGTTCTTGCTCTCCCTCCCTGTGCAAGGCGCCGAGTCTGTCCCGGGTGAGGATTGGGAAGCCGTGGTTGCGTTCGAAGCGGGCCCGAGCCGTGTCGGGGACCTTTGGGATGAAGCCCGTGGCGGAGAGGGCGCCGCTGTTCAGCAGTGAGTCGGCGAGGACGTCGAACTCGTGCTTGCTGAAGCGCCCCTCAGCCTCGTAGAAAGCCGCGGCGCTGGCGAGCTGTCCGACCGAGAGAGCCGCCAGGGCTTCGGCCTGGCGCGCCGAGCGGGTCACCTCCGCGCGCTGCCGCTGCTCGAAGTTGGCGGTTTCGCGGTCGTGCACGACCAGCGCCATCGCCACCGAGCCGGCCGCGATCGCGGCCACGACGGCGTAACCCAACCAGAAGCGAAGTCGCATGCCCCTCTTGTCGGCTGATTCGGCGGTGGCCATTACTCGACAGGAACGCTTGCAAGTGACTCCCACAGATAGAGCGAGGCGAGGCTACGGTGGGGGCGCCACGGCTCGCCGATCTCAAGCACCTTCTGTGGGGCTGGCATCTCCTTGAGGCCGTACTCGATCTGCACAGCTTTGCGGATGCCGAGGTCGCCGCCGGAGAGGATGTCGGGCCGCTCCAGGTGAAAGAGCAGGAACATCTCCGCGGTCCACTGGCCGAGGCCGCGCACCGCGACGAGCTCCTCGATCGCCTCCTCGTCGGAGAGCTCGCCGAGCCGGTCCAGCTCGAGCTCGCCGTCGAGCACATGGACGGCGAGGTCGCGGACATACTCGACCTTGCGCCCGGAGAGGCCGCAGCCGCGTAGGTCCGCCTCGCCTGCCTCGAGCAGCTGCTCGGGCGAGGGGGTGGAGCCGCCGAAGAGGTCGCAGACGCGCAGGTAGATGGTCCGCGCCGCTTTGGTCGAGAGCTGCTGGCCGACGATCGCCCGCAGCAACGCTCCGTATGCGTCGGCAGGTTTTTCCTCACTGCGCCGCCGCAGGCGCGTTTCCAGGTCGATCTCGCCGATCCGCTCGATCAGCGCCGCCATCGCCGGGTCGGCGGCGCTGAGCTCTGCGCGCGCTTTGGCGCCCCTCTTGCTCACTGCCCCCGCCAGCGTGGCTTGCGCTTCTCGGCGAAGGCTTCGATGCCCTCACGCAAGTCTTCGGAGGAGAAGCACGATTCGCGCAGCGCGATCAGGCCGGCCTCCTGCTGTTCGCTGAGCAGCGGATTCGAGTTGAGCACTTCGATCGCCCGTTTGTTGCCGCGGGTCGAGAGCGGCGCGTTGGCGGCGACTTCCGCGGCGAGCTCCAGCGCTGCCGCCTCGAAGGCGTCGTCCTCGACCACCTCGTGAACCAGGCCGATCCGCTCGGCCCGCTCCGCCGCGAAGTTGCGCCCGGTCAGGAAGAGCTCCTTGGTTCGAGCCAGGCCGAGCGTGTCGATGAACTTGCGCAGGCCGGTGTGGCTGTAGACGAGGCCGAGCTTCGCCGGCGGCATGCCGAGCTTGGCGCCGGCGGCGCAGATACGCAGGTCGCAGGTCACCGCCAGCTCCAGGCCGCCGCCGAGGCAGTGGCCGTTGATCGCCGCGACGGTCGGCCAGGGGTGGGCAGCGAGCGCTTCCATCGCGTCGTGAAAGGGATGGGCGACCAGCGCCTCGGCGTCGCGCTCGAAGGTCGCGCCGGGGATCGCTGTTAGGTCGTAGCCGGCAGAGAAGGCGGGTGGAGCGCCGGTGATCATCACGCAGCGGTTCTCGATCCCGCGATTGAGGCGCGGCAGCGTCTCGGCCAGCGTGTCGAGGATCTCGTGGTCGAGGGCGTTGCGGCGCTCGGGATTGGAGATGCGGATTCGGGCGACCGCCTCGGCCGGATAGTCGAGCAGTAGCTTGCCGCCGGCGAGCTGCTCGGTCACTCCAGCACTACGAGGACATCGCCTTCGCTGACTGACTGGCCCTCCTCGCAGCGAATCTCCTTCACTGTCCCGTCGTCCTCGGTCTCGACCGGGATCTCCATCTTCATCGACTCGAGGATGACGACCGTGTCGCCGTCCTCGATCTTGTCGCCGACGGCGACCTCGATTTTCCACACGTTGCCGGTTATGTGCGCCTCGATGTCCGCCATGGGCGGGGACAATATCCGCCAGCGCCGATCCTTCTAGTTGGCACCCAAAAAAAGGCACTTTTTTGGGTGTCGGACACCCAATTTGCTATAGTTTTTTGGGTGAACGATGGGCAGCTGAGAAGGCTTCTGACCGATCGCTCCGTTTGGTGGCGGGCCGGTGTGGGATGGGAGCGAGACGATCCCGATCTGCGGGATGCTGCCGATGCGCCGTTTCTCTACGAGCCTGCGCCGCTGGCCGGGCTGGAGCCACCTGGCCTCTATGTGCTGCGGGGGCCTCGCCGGGTTGGCAAGAGCGTAGAGATCAAGCGCGCCATCGCGACGGCCATCGCGGCGGGAGTCAATCCCCGACTCGTCTTCTTCTGCTCGTGCGATGGCCTCACGGCGCAGGACCTGCGCAGGCTGATCGTGGTTGGCCAGAAAGACACCGCGACGCTCGAAGGCGAGCGCTACTGGTTCCTTGACGAGGTGACCGCCGTCGCCGGTTGGGTGGCCACGGTCAAGGAGCTCCGCGACGGCGACCCGATCTTTCGCGAGAGCTGCGTCGTGCTCTCAGGGTCTTCGGCACGCGATCTCCGCGAGGCCACCAAGGCGCTTGCCGGCCGGCGGGGGGACGCGGTCGATTCCGATCGGCTCCTCCTGCCGATGGGCTTTCGCTCCTACTGCCGCTCGACTGGCGCCTTCGAGGGTCTGCCCAACGTCTCTATGCGGCCGAAGGATCTCCTCACCACGACTGGGGAAGAGACGATCTCGGCGCTCACGCCTTTCTTCTCCGATCTCGACCACGCCTGGCAGACCTACCTGCGTGTGGGCGGCTTCCCCCGGGCCGTGAACGACTTCGTCACCTCCGCCGCCGTGAGTGGCGGCTTCGCGCAGGCGCTCTGGGACGTGATCGCCGGCGACGCCTTTCAGACCACCGGGACCGGCGACGGGGAGATCGCCGCCTTCCTCGAGCGCCTCGTCGCCGGATTGGCCTCGCCGGTCAACGCCTCCTCGATCGCTCGCGATGTCGGCCTTTCGGACAATCACAGGGTCAACGACCGGATCGACGCACTGAGCTTCGCTTTCCTGACCTGGCGCTGTCACCAGATCAGGAGTGGGTTGCCCAATCTGAGGGCGCAGGAGAAGGTCTACTTGATCGACCCTCTGCTCGCTCGGCTTCCGCACCTCAGGGACGAAAGGCGCACGGATCCCGATGACTCGGTCCTCAGCGAGCAGCAGCTCGGCCTGCTCCTGCTCCGCGCGGCCGGGGGGCAGCGGCCCGGCGCGCTGCTCGAGGCGAGCACGGTGATGTACGAGCGGGTGTCGAGCAGCGCCGAGATCGACTTCGTCGGGCCCGAGCTGGGGATCGGCTTCGAGGGCAAGTACGTCGATGGCCCGTGGCGACGCGCCGCCCAGACGCTGCGCTCGCGTGGTGGCGGCATTTTCGCGACGCGGTCCGTCATCGATCTCGACGACGGCCGCAAAGCGGGGGCGGTGTGGGCGGTTCCCGCCGGCATCCTCGGCTGGCTTCTGGAGAGCGGCGGAGCCGCTCCGTGAGCGCCGGTTCAAAACCGCTCGCCGTGATTGTCGCGGCGCGCAACGAGGCCGACCGGATCGGGGAGACGCTCGGGGCGCTGCGCCGCGCCCTGCCGGAGGCAGTCTTGTGGGTCGCCGACGATGCCTCCACCGACGGCACGGCCGAGGTCGCGATGGCTGCCGGCGCCCAGGTGGTCAGCCGTGGCAAGCCACACGGCAAGGGCGGCAATGCCGGCGCCGGCGCCGCGGCGGCGCTGAGCGCCGAGCCCGCCCCCGAGCTGGTTCTCCTCTGCGACGGCGATCTCGGCGTCTCCGCCGCCAAGCTGGCGGCATTGGTCGAGGCGGTCGAGGGCGGCGAGTGCGACCTCGCCGTTGCCGGCTTCAGCCGCCGGGTCGGCGGTGGCTTCGGCTTCGCGCTCGGCTTCGCCCGCTGGGCGATCCGCCGTCGCTGCGGCCTCGAGACGGAGGCGCCGATCTCGGGCCAGCGGGCGATGCGCGTCGAGGTGTTGCGCGCGGTGTTGCCCTTCGCGCGCGGCTACGGCATGGAGGTGGGCATGACGATCGACGCCGTCCGCGCCGGGTACCGCTTGCGCGAGTACGAGCTCGATCTTTCCCACCGCGCCACCGGCCGCTCCCTCGCCGGCTTCGCCCACCGCGCCGGCCAGCTCGCCGACTTTGTCCGCGTCTACCTTTCCCACCCCGGGACGGGGCCGAAATGATCCTCGCGATCGACCAGGGGACTACGGGGACGACCTGCCTCGTCTTCGATGCAGACGGGCGGGTCGCGGGGCGGGCCTACGCGGAGTTCGAGCAGCATTTCCCGCGGCCGGGCTGGGTCGAGCACGATGCGGCGGAGATCTGGGAGGTGACGCGGCGGGTTGCGATCGAGGCGATTGCCGACGCTGGGATCCAGGGCGCCGAGCTGGACGGGATCGGGATTGCCAACCAGCGCGAGACCGTCGTCGCCTGGGACCCGGCGAGCGGCGAGCCGCTGCACCGGGCGCTGGTCTGGCAGGACCGGCGCACCGCGGCACGCTGCGAGGAGCTGCGTGCGGAGGGCCGCGAAGAGCTGGTCCGGGAGCGGACCGGCCTCGTCATCGACCCTTACTTCTCCGCGACCAAGATCGAGTGGTTGCTGGGCAACGTCGAGGGCGCCGAGCGCGCGGCCTTCGGCACGGTCGACTCCTGGCTGCTGTTCAAGCTGACCGGCCGCCACGCGACCGACTACACGAACGCCGCACGGACGATGCTGTTCGATCTTCGCCGCTTCGCCTGGGACGGCGAGCTCTGCGCGCTGTTCGGCGTCGACCCGGCGCGGCTGCCCGAGCCGCTGCCCTCTGCGCACGTCTACGGAACGACCTCGGAGTTCGGCGGCGAGGTTCCGGTGGCGGGGATCGCCGGCGATCAGCAGGCGGCGCTGTTCGGCCAGGCCTGCCACCGCGCCGGCAGCGCCAAGAACACCTACGGGACCGGCAGCTTCGTGCTACTCCATGCCGGCGGCGAGGCGCCAGATCCCGACGAGGGGCTGCTGACGACGATCGCCTGCGCTACCGAGGGCGCCGCCGCCTACGCGCTGGAGGCGTCGATCTTCGTCACCGGCGCCGCGGTGCAGTGGCTTCGAGACGGCCTTGGGATCATCGACGAGGCGGGGGAGAGCGAGGCACTGGCCGCCTCGCTCGATAGCAACGACGGCGTCTACTTCGTCCCGGCACTGACCGGGCTCGGCTCGCCGCACTGGGATCCCCACGCGCGCGGCACGATCGTCGGCCTCACCCGCGGCAGCGGCCGTGCGCACCTGGCGAGGGCGGCCCTTGAGGCGATCGCCTACCAGACGGTTGACGCGGTGAGGGCGGAGGAGGCGGCCAGTGGTGAGGCCTTGACCGAGTTGAAAGCCGACGGCGGCGCCGTCGCGAACCGCTGGCTGATGCAGTTTCAGGCCGACGTGCTGGGCGCCCCGGTGGTGGTGCCGGAGATCGCCGAGACGACGGCCCTCGGCGCCGCCTACCTGGCCGGTATTGCCACCGGGCGCTGGAGCGCCGCGCAGGTCGCCGAGATGTGGCGCGAGGCGGCGCGCTACGAGCCGCGGATGGGCGCCGACGAGCGCGAGGCGCTGCTTGCCGAGTGGCACCGCGCGCTCGCTCGCTCGCGCGACTGGGCTTCGGCTGGGGGCTCGGCGTAACCGTCGCCAGGACTGGGGGTACGCAGAGCGACGGCCCCGGGCCGTCGTCCCCTCTATGCCCGACATGAAGCCACAGGTCTACAAGGACGACCGTCCGGCGTCCTACTTCGATCAGTTCCACGCCTCGGCGCGCAAGGGCGCCGGCTGGACCTACACGTTCGTCCGCCTGATCGTCACGCTGCCGAGCCTGCTGATCTACCGCGTGCGGGCCATCGGGGTGAAGAACGTCCCGAAGGACGGGCCGCTGATCCTTGCCCCCAACCACTTCAGCCAGATGGATCACTTCTTCGTCGGCCTCTACCTGCGGCGGAGAATTCGCTTCATGGCGAAATCGCAGATGTTCGGCCCGCCCGTGCTGACCTACATCTACAAGGTCGGCGGCGTGATCCCGATCCGCCGCGGCCACCACGACGAGAAGGCCTTCGAAACGGCTTTCGAGGTCCTCGGCCAGGACGAGATGCTTTTGATCTACGCCGAGGGCGGCCGCTCGCGCAGCGGCGAGCTCGGCGAGCCGAAACCGGGCGTCGGGCGCCTCGCGCTCGAGTCGGGCGCCCCGGTCGTGCCCGTCGCGGTCCACGGATCGGCCAAGGTGCGGCGCTGGAAAAGGCTGCGCTTCCCCAAGGTCACCGTCCAGTTCGGCGAGCCGCTCTGCTTCCCGGTGGAGAAGTCACCCAGCCGCGAGCGCCAGGACGAGGTGGCGCGCGAGATCTTCGGCCATGTGCGGGAGATCTACGAGGAGCTCGTTACTCGTAGCGCTCGTCGAGCTTCTCGAAAAAGCCCGGATCGTGCCCAGGCGTGACTATCGCCTGGGGGAATTCACGCCGGAACAGCTTCAGCTCCTGAAGCGAGCGGCGGTAGTTGTGGGCGTCGAAGGGGCGTGGCGCGAGCGGGGCGCTGCCGTCGAGCTGGCCCTCGGTGTAGGTGGCGTCGCCGCCGATCACAAAGTCGCGCTCGGAGAGGTGGGCGATCACCGACATATGGCCGGCGCTGTGGCCGGGGGTGTAGGCGAGGCGGATCGAGCCGTCGCCGAATAGGTCGAAGCAGCGGGCGAAGCTCGAGTAGGAGTCGATCCCGCCGCGGTCGAAGTCGACCGTGCGGTAGTCGAAGGCGTAGTCGAAGTGGGCGCGCCGGTACCCGTTCAGCAGCGGTTTCGGCCCCACGGTCGCCGCCTCCCACTCGACCTCACTGACGATGAAGGTCGAGTTGGGGAACTCGGAGATCGCCGAGGTGTGGTCGATGTGCATGTGGGTCATCACGACGATCGGGATCTCACCGGGGTCGAGGCCGTGCGAGCGCAGCTGGGCGGGCACGTCGGTGCCGGCCTTGAGCGAGGGATTGCCGACGCGGGCGCCGAGGCCGCCGAAGTTCTCCTTGCCGCCGGTGGCGATCGAGGGGTGCAGGCCGGTGTCGACCAGGATCGCGCCGGCGCTGGGGTGGCGGATCAGGAAGGCGGGACAGGGGACGGTCGCGGCCGGCTGACCGGTGATCAGGGCGCGCAGCAGCTTCAGCGTCTCCAGGCGCCCGCCGGGCCGTTCCATCATCGTGCGCGGCCAGGTGACATGCCCGGCGACGAGCGGTTCGACGCTCACCGTGGCGCCGGGAGTCCCTCCGGCAAGCGGCTCGTGCAGCGGTTTCGCCTCCACGTGCACCTTCATCGCCAGATGACATTACCTGGCCTCAGGTCGCCTATAGGCTTGCCGGCCTATGGCTGAGAGCGCTCATTCGCGCATCTTCAGGGACGGCTTGCTCGAAGGTCAGGTCTGCCTTGTCTCCGGGGCGGGCAGCGGCCTGGGGCGCGCGACGGCGCTGGAGCTGGCCCGGTTGGGCGCCGTGGTGGTCGGTTGCGGGCGCCGCGAGGAGCCGCTGGCGGAGACGGCTGCGCTGGCGGCCGGCCTGGCTGGTTCCTTCGAGCACGAGTCGCTCGACATCCGCGACGAGGAGGCGGTCGAGCGGCTCTTCGACGGGCTGCTGGGGCGCCATGGCCGCCTCGACGTCCTGGTCAACAACGCCGGTGGACAGTTCCTCGCTCCGGCTGAGTCGATCAGCCCGAAAGGCTTCCGCGCCGTGATCGAGCTGAACGTCGAGGGCACCTGGCTGATGACCCACGCCGCGGCGACCAAGGCGTTCATCCCGCAGGGCGGTGGCAAGGTGCTCAGCGTCACCCTCTCGCCCCACAACGGCATGCCGGGGATGGTCCACTCCGGCGCGGCCCGGGCCGCGGTCGAGAACATGATGCGGACGCTCGCGGTCGAGTGGGCGCGCTTCGGGATCAAGACCTGCGCCCTCGCCGCCGGCCAGTTCGCGACCGAGACGCTGCTGACCAAGTATCCGCAGGTCGTCGTCGACAACCTCGAGCGCTCGATCCCGATCGGCCGGGCCGGCCGCGCCGAGGAGATGGCCTGGCTCGTCGCCTACCTCGCCTCGCCGGCCGGGGACTTCTTCTCCGGCACGACGATCACGATCGACGGCGCCCGCGACAACTGGGCCGGCCCGTGGCCGCCAGAGGCGATTGTCGGCGAGGGAGGGGAGCCGGTCGCCGAGGAGCGCCGGTCGAAGGACTGATGGGGCGCGCTATGCGCGCGGCTCGAGAACGACGAGCGGGATTTCGCGCCCTTTGCTGCGCGCCTGGTAGTCGGCGTAGCCGTGGTAGCTCTTGACCACGACGGGCCAGAGGCGCTCCCGCTCTTTCACATTGGCGACGCGGGCGTGCACGTCTCGGCGCTCGCTGCCGACCTGGACGGTCGTGTCCGGATTGGCCATCAGGTTGTGGTACCAGGCGGGATGCTTGGGGTAGCCGCCTTTGGAAGCGACGACGACGAGGTCGCCATCGTCCCTGACGTAGAGCAGCGGCGAGGTGCGCTTCGTCCCACTCTTGGCGCCGACGTGGTCGAGCAGCAACATCCTGCCACCGACCCCGGGAATGGTGTGGCCGAGACGCCCACCCGTCCTCCGATAGAGGAACGTGTGGGCGCCCATGAAACGGCGCGTGAGCGGCCAGACTCGATCGCCGATATCGAGATAGAGAACCTTCGACCTGCCCTCTGGGGGATTGCCCTCGCTCAGGTGTACATCCCTCCGAACATTCCACCCGTCACATTGAGTACTTGGCCCTGCATGTAGTTGGCCAGCGGGGAGGCGAGGAACAGGACCGGGCCGGAGGCCTCCTCGGGGGTCGCCGGGCGACCGAGCGGGATGATCGCCGAGGCCATCGCGCGCATCTGCTCGGGGATGCCGAGCTCGATTTTCTCGCCGCCGGGGGCGGTCATCTCCTCGCCGGCCTCTTTGGCGGCGGTCAGCCGAGTTTCGACGAAGCCGAAGGCGACGGCGTTGACGTTGATCTTGAACTGGCCCCACTCCTTGGCCAGCGTTTTGGTCATCCCGACGACGGCCATCTTGGCGGCCGAGTAGTTGATCTGGCCGGCGTTGCCCATCGTCCCCGAGGTCGAGGAGATGTTGATCAGCTTGCGGAAGACCTCTTTGCCTTCTCCCTTCTCGGCCTTGGCCGCCTCGCGCCAGTGCGGGGCAAGGGCGCGGGCCACCCGGAAGGGGACCACCGTGTGGATGTCGAGCATCGCCTGGAACTGGTCGTCGGTCATCCGGTGGGCGACGCCGTCCCAGGTGTAGCCGGCGTTGTTGACGACGATGTCGATCGCGCCGAAGGCGTCGACACCCGCGGCGACCAGCTGGTCGGGGGCGTCGGGCTTAGTCAGGTCACCGGCGAAGACTGCGGTCTCGCCGTCGATCTCACCGGCGGCCTGCTCGGCGACGTCGGCCTCGAGATCGTTGATCAGCACCTTGGCGCCCTCGCTGGCGAACAGCTCCGCGGTGGCCCGGCCGATTCCCCGGGCAGAGCCGGTGACGATCGCCGCTTTTCCATCAAGAAGTCCCATCGATTTACGCTCTCCTTATAGGTCGTGAAGTCGGCCGGGGAGGCTACAGGCAACGGCGCAATCCTGGTTGACTGGCCAGTCGGCCTCCGTGCCCCGCCAAATGGCTCGAGTTCTCTGTCTGCCGCGCGTATCGGTGACATAACATCGCGTATTAGTGACATTTATCGCAAGCGAGGCGATGTTTTACTGGTCTTGAGCGTAAATGTCTGATAGACAATACACGTCGCGAAAGCGATCGCTGAGAGACGTGCCCCGGCTGCTTCACCTCCCATGAGCGGTCGGGGCACTATTGGTGGGGGGCGGCCCCGCCGGTTCTCGCCGCGGCGATGACGGCCAGATCGTCGGGCCGCACCAGCGCGTGCAGCGTGTTGCCGTCGAGGACTGCCAGGCCGCCTTTGCGCAACTTGACCTTGGCACCGGTTAGCCGCGCGATCTCGTCCGAGAGGGACGGCTCGTGGCCGACCAGCATCGTCTCGCCACGGCCGGCGGCAAGGCCGGCGGGGTCGAAGCCGCCCCCACTCAGCTCGGTGGCGATCTCAGGCTCCACCTCGAGCGCCTGGCAGGCCAGTCGCGCCGTGTCTGCCGCCCGCACCTTGGGGCTGGTCAGGCAGGCTTCGATATCGACGCCGAGTGCCGCCAGGGCGCGACCCGCGACCCGCGACTGCCGCTCTCCCTGCTCGGTCAGGCGCCGCGCCGCATCGTCGCCATCGCCCCGCTCCGCATCGCCGTGTCGCAGCAGGTAGATCACGCCGCAATCGTAAGGGTCGCGATCAGTCGGGTGGCGTCGACATGTGCAGCTGATAGCTGAAGATCGTCTCGAAGCCCATCCGTCGGTAGAGGCTCTCGCCCATCGGAGAGGCTTGCAGCGAGGCGCCCTCTGCGCCCATGTCGAAGCCGGCGTTGACGGCAGCCGCGGTCACCGCCCAGCCCAGCCCGCGGCCGCGGGCATCGTCGCTGGTGCCAACCCAGTAGATGCCGGCGACGCCGTGGCTGACGATCGTCATCGCGATGCCAGCGGGGCGACCGTCGAGATCGGCGATGAAGGTCGCCGCGTTGTCGGCGGTGAGGCCGTCGTGGTCCTCGTAGAAGGCGAAGATCTCCGCCGGGAAGCCGATGCTGGCGTAGGCGCCGGTTGCGACCCGCCAGTAGTCGGTCGCGTCGCTCGCCGAGACGACACGACGCAGCTCGACGTCGGCGGGGAGCGGGTGTTCCTTCGGCCTGCGGTCGAGCACCATCTCGGGCATCGCATAGACCTCTTTCAGCCCCGCTGCCTTGGCTGCGTCGATCAGCTCGCGGTCCGCCGCGACGCCATCGCGGGCCCAGACGGCGAAGCCGCGCTCGCGGGGGGCGAAGAAGGCATGCGCTCGCTCGAGCAACTCGCCCGGGTCGAGCCCGTCGTCGACGCGGAAGGCGGCGTTCGATATCAGCGGATGCGGCGAGCGGCCGGCGCCGAAGACCCACCCGGAGCCGACCTCAATCGCCGCGCCGGGGTCGAGTTCGAACAGCTGGCGCGAGCTGTCGATCAGGTTGAGGTGAGCGTCCCGGGTGGGCATCAGCAGCCCCCCGACCTGCCCAGCTTGTGCCGGTAGATCCGCATCGAGCTGTGGCTCCAGTCGCCATGGGTCTGGCTGCGCAGGCTCGGGACGTCCTCGCGGTGGTAGGGCGAGCTGAGGCTCTCGGCGTGGCCGATCACGTTGCGCAATCGGATGTGGAAACGGCACTGGAGGTAGTGGGTCAGCTGCAGCGAGGCGTGTAGCTGGCGGCGATCGCCGAGCACTTCCGCGTCGCTGAAGCCGGTGTGCTCGATCCCGATCGCCGTCCAGTTGAGCCCGACGGTGTGCCGGCAGCGGGTTCTCAGGTTGACGAGCTGGAAGACGTGGCCGGAGGAGGAGACGACGAAGTGGGCGCAGACGTTGGGCAGCTCGTGCAGCTCCGGATCGGCGACGTCGGGGGCGAAGGTGTTGTAGACGGCCGCGGCGGTGCCGGCTTCGGCGAAGTGCTCGACGATCACGTGCGGATGCCGCAGCCGCCAGGTGTGTTCCCCGTAGTGGCGCTCCGAGTAGGCCGCCATCTCACGCTTGCGTTTCGGCCCGAAGGGGATTGACCAGCGGGTGATGGCGGGCCGCAGTTGCCGCGATGAGGTGGCGCCGGCGAGCGGCCCCAGCGGCAGCGCGATCGCGCAGGCCAGGAGCGCCGATGGAACGAGGAGTCGGGCGATCGTCTTCTTGGCCAGCCAGGACAGCATCGACGCCTCCTCTGCCGTGAATCGGTCCCGCGGAACCTAGCGCGAGAGCGATGGTGGGGGAGTCCTTGGCGGTGGTTGGCTGGACTCGATTTCGGCACATGGCACGATGTAGGGCCTGAGCAGGCCGACCATCCACGGAGCCGGTCGGGAGATTGAAGTTGGCGCTCAATGGGTTTGGGGGCGGGAACCAGCAATCGCCGTCAAGCAGGTTTCCAAAGACCCGTCGATCAGGCGGGCGGAGGCTTCCATAGTTGCCTGATGTTCATCCGATCTCCAGTCTGTTTACTGGAGCCTCGGCCCTACCATCAGGTGCGATGCTGCTCGCGCTCGGTCGCCACCTCCTCTTTCGCGAAGCTTCCAGAGGTGGATGGATCGCGATCGTCGCCATCGTCGCGATCGTGCTTCTGATCCGCTTCTGGCCGCAGATCGTTGCCTGGATCGAGGGAAGGTGGCGCGCACGTTGAGGAGCGCCGAAGACACCCTCCGTGCCGCCTACGCCGCGTTCAACGCCCGCGACGTCGAGGGCGCGCTGGAGCTGATGCATCCCGAGGTCGACTGGCCGAACGCTTGGGAGGGAGGACGCGTGGTTGGCCATGAGGCTGTCGCGGAGTACTGGATCCGGCAGTTCGAGTTGATCTCAAGCACGGTCGAGCCCGAGCGCTTCGACCACGAGCCCGACGGCAGCGTCACCGTGACCGTGCATCAGGTGGTCCGCGACGCGAAGACGGACGAGGTCCAAGCCGACACCCACGTGCTCCACCGATACCGACTACAGGACGGCCTGATCGTCCGCATGGACGTGCTGGACGCGGCCTCCTGAATGCCAAGGAGGCAACAACGGGGCGTCAGTGGTGTCGGCTCGATAACTGAAATAGAGCTAAAGGGCCGATAATGGAGCTAATCCGTCGCTTCATTAGCGCCATGACGCCGGGCTACAACCCCATCAATTTGCCGAGGCGTCGGGGAGGTCTTCGTGTGTGGCTGTGCCGGTTGGATCGATCTCGACCCGTTTGTTGAGCATCCACTCGGCCGTTGCCTCCCCTGTTGCCTTGGCTTGCCGCTTGATGTAGTCGAGAGCAGTATCGAGCAGAGGCCACAGTGCCTCCCGTCTATCGGCTTGCGGCAAGATCAGAAGGCCGGTGTGAAGATCGACGCGTCGGTACAAGGCAACGAAGTCGGCCTCGTTGTTGGTGACGAAAACAGCCTCCTCGTCAATAGCGATCTTGTGAAGGATGTCGTCACGGACGCCGAGCAGGTCGCGGTCTCGGTTACAGGTTGCCCAATAGCCGCGACGGTTCGCGCGCTCTACGAGAGTCGGCGACAGGCACTCATCGATCCAGAGCTTCACATCGTTGCAGCGCGACCAGCCGATCGGGTCCGATTCTGTCCAGTTGGACGCCCCCGCCGTGGATTGCCCTTCGCCCAGAGCACCGCGACGTCGTACGCCTCCTCTGGAATGTGGGGATAGTCCTCTTTGAGTGCCTCGGCACTCTCCCCGCCCTCGACTAGCTGAGCCAGCGTTCGCACTGGCACCCGCGTTCCGCGAATGACAGGCGTTCCACCCATCCTGTCCGGGTCCGTCTCGACGTATCGCTCGCGAAGACGCACGTAGTCGAAGGCTCGCTTGGCCACGTCGGCGGCGTTCTCGGTCATTGCAATCCTCAGAGCGCGGGAAAGCTCGAATTCCTCCGCCTTTGCAGGATTCCGCTTGACGATCCAGTTCCGGATCTTGCGCTTGAGGTTGATCGACAAGCCGATCGGAAGTTCCGAGAGAAGGGCCAAAGCCGCAGCCTCGTCAGCCGCCAGCAGCGTCCGCCCCCTTTGCCGCCTGACTTTCGTCACCCGCTGCTCCAACGCCTTATTCACGGCATTGATCGAGACGCCGCTGATCTCAGCGATCTCGTTTCTCGTCAGTAGAGGCGATGTTGCGGCCTTCGAGGTCATAATCCGTACCTTACGAGGTAAAGATTAGCAGTGCCCTCGGCAGATTCAGCAGCTCAAGCTAAGGGTCGATCACCCGGGCTATTTGTCGGCAGGCCTACCCGAGTTCGTCGAAGAACGAGGACAGGACTTCGACCTCCTCCACCCGCCGTTCCTCGGTTCGCACCCCGAGCTGGTGTTGCTTGAGAAGCTCGCAGAGTTGCTCTCCGTCGATCAGGTCGATCGGTGGGGCGCCATCGCGGGTCGCCTCACTCTTTGCTTCCCGCGTAAACGCTCCGGTCGTAATAAGCAACCCCTTATCCCCCCGGCCGGCCATCGCGCCGCGGAAGTCCCTGACCTTGTCGGGTCCGACGGTTCCCTTGTATCGCTTGCACTGGAAGAAGACAGGAAAGCTCACCAACGAAAGTCGGTACACGCCGACGCCGTCGATTCCACCGTCGCCACTTCGCCCGGTAACCGACGTGTTGATGAAACCCGCTGCCCGGAGGAGTCGCTGGGCGAGGCGCTCGAACCCGGTCGCCGACATTGCGAGCATGTGCTCAAGCAGAGTCTCTTTCCAGTCTTCAGTGTCAGCGGCTCCCTCGTCGGCGTCGGCGCTTTCGCTCGCCGTCGGTCGTCGTTTCCTCGTTCGCTTGGTCCTGCGTTCGGTCTTGTACTCACGCCACAGCGGCTCGATCTCCTCCTCGGAGAGTTCCCGCCCCGGCGAGGTGGTCTCCCAAACACCTCGAGAGGTGTTCGCCAGAGCTCCCATCCCCTTCAGGTACGTACGCGCCCAGGCGAGGCGGTACTCCAGCTCACTTCTCGGGCCTTCGTTATGCAGGACCGCGAGCTGTTCATCCGAGAAGTTCTCCCTTTCGATGACCCGCTCGTTTATCTCGTCGAGCCGCGCCGAGTGGCCGAGCTCGCGGACGGCGCAAAGCGTTGGCCAGAGCAGCTCGTTGTATGGGGGGATCGACGGAACCTCGCCTGCCATCGTGATTCGGCACGCTAGCAGCGCCACGGCAATCGTTTGCGCAGACAACCCGGATGATGGCTTCGGCGAACTCCCGGTGTATCTCGCGGAGCCGGGGGATCGCTCACGAGCGCGGGCTGGGACTGGTCGGAGTGTCGTATCTGCGCGGGCACGCTTTCAAACGCGAGCGTCATTGGTGCCTGGCGCTGCATCGTCGGTCAGGGAAATCTTCTTGCCCTCGGGCGGGGCGTTTCGTAGCCCAGTGCCCAGTCTTTGGAGCACGTGTAGGGCGGCGCCGGGCACCTCGTAGTCCTCGGGCATCTCGACCAGGAGGCTGGTGACGTCGTCGGTGAAGACGGGGTCGGAGAGCTTCGCTTGCAGGTTGCGCCGCAGCTGCGGATAGGTGAAGACCGCGTCCGCCATGTAATGGGTCAGGGCGGCGACGATCTGGGCGTCGTCCGGCTGAAGCTGCGTGAGGGCTATCCAGAGATCGAATAGGTCGCGACCCTTGCGACGCTGGTAGAGCGCCCGCAGCTTGGTCCCCAGCAGGTCGTCGAGCGCGCAGGTGAGGACCTCCGCTTTGCCGCTCCACCAGCGGGAGTCGATGCCGTATTCGATGGTGACAAAGGGGCAGAACGGCTCCGTCTCGGCGACGTTGGACTCGATCTTGATCCGAATCAAGCCCGACCCGGCCGTCGGCTCGGCGTCGAACCAGATCGTGCCCATGTCTGAGCTGGGGTCGGGGAACTTTCGCCGATGTTCCCTGAGGCCAATGTCCGCGGCGATGGATCGAAAGGCGTCGAAGATCGCCCCGAGCCGTGGCTCCGCGTCGGTGCGGACGAAGTCGAGATCCTCCGAATATCGGATCGGGCTCGGCAGGTACAGCTTCTGCAGGCAGGTGCCGCCCCGAAAGGCCAATGCTCTTCCCAGTAGCTCGTCGCTGGCGATCTCAACCAGCAAGCGGCTCAGAATCAGGTCCTGCTCGACCTGGACCGGGTCTGGCCAGGGGGCTCTGGCGCTCCATTCGGTGAGGTAGGCCTGGGGAAGCATGCTCAGATGTCGGGTTCGATCTCCGTGTTGATCCAGACTCCCCAGCGCTGGTCGATTCGACCTCGCCTGGGACCGCCGGGAGAAAGTCGGGTCGGGACGCCCTGCGCAGGTGCGGCGCGCCTTTCCAGCGCCTCGAGGTTGGAAGTGCTCTTCGAATAGTTCTCGACGAGCCAGCCGAGGCGACGGGCATGCGCTCGGGGATGGGCTGCGCTTTGCCTCGCGAGCTCGTCCCCGTCAAGCGGCCCGATCTCTCGAATGATCGTGGCAATGTTGCTGAAGCCGGCGGCTGCCTTCGGATGAGCCACGAGGTCACTGACGGTCGCCTCCACGCTGGAGATCGCCAACGTGCCGGCGGGGGTGTTCACGGTTTCCCTGGTGGCCTGGGCAGCGTTGCCGCTCGTAAAGAAGCGAAGTCTGACGCGACCGATGTCGCGGTTGGCGGTCGGCTTGTCCGTCACGATCTGGAAGACCTGCGCTCGCTGGTGAGCCGCCCCGTGGTGGGCCGCGGCGCTGAGGAGACCGACGTAATAGTCGCGCCCCAGAAAGCGCATGAGGTCGTCGACGAACCACTCGGCCGGGAGGACTCCCCACGAGCGGTAGTTCGGCGGGACGAACCCGTATAGCCCGCGGGCAGGGGAGAAGGCCAACTGTTGCTTGCGCAGGCGATTCATGCCGACACGCACGGCGCCCTTGTCAAGGTCGAGGAGCCGCGCGATCTCGTCGGTCGTAGCCGTGTAGCGGCCCTGAGCGAGCAGATGGTCCGGCAAGCTCTTGGTTGTCAATCTTTTGGCCATAGTTACGATTTTCGTAACTTTACCAAGTTAACAAGCAGAATTCCTTGTATGCCGTAAGGGTAAAGTTACGTCAAACGTAACTTTACGGCGATTATTGACATTTCTACAACCCCATCAGCTTGCCGAGGATCTCCTTCATGACCTCGTCGGTGCCGCCGCCTATTGGGCCGAGGCGGGCGTCGCGGACGGCTCGCTCTATGCCGTACTCGCGCATGTAGCCGTAGCCGCCGTGGATCTGGAGGGACTGGTCGGCTATCTCGAGGACGGCGCGCTGGGTTACGAGCTTGGCCATCGTCACGTCTTTGATGCAGTCGTGGCCCTCGTGGAAGAGGCGCAGGGCGTTGTAGGTGATGGCTTTGGAGGCCTCGGCCTTGGTCGCCATCTCAGCGACCTGGTGGCGGATCGCCTGGAACTTGCCGATCGGGCGGCCGAAGGCTTCGCGGTCGAGGGCGTAGGCGACCGTGGTCTCGATCAGGCGCTGCATCGCGCCGACGGCGCCGATCGCCATCAGCAGCCGCTCCCAGGCGAAGTTGAACATGATCAGTTTGAAGCCCTCGTTTTCCTCGCCGAGCAGGTTCTCCTCCGGCACCTCGACGTCGGTGAAGGCGAGCTCTCCGGTGTCGGAGGAGTGCCAGCCCATCTTCTCCAGCTTCCGCGCCACCTCGTAGCCGGGCATCTCGCGCTCGAGCACGAGGAAGGAGATGCCGCCGTGGCCGCCCTCCTTGGTCGTCTTGCAGGCGCAGACGAGGAAGTCGGCGCGGACGCCGTTGGTGATGAAGGTCTTCGAGCCGTTGACGACGTAGCCGCCGTCGACCCGCTCGGCAAACGTCGAGATGCCGGCGACGTCGGAGCCCGCGCCCGGCTCGGTGATCCCCAGCGCGCCGATCTTCTCGCCGGCGATGCCGGGGACGAGCCAGCGCTGCTTCTGGTCCTCGCTGCCGAAGTTGAAGATCGGTGGCATCGCGATCGAGGCGTGGGCGTTGAGCCCGGCGGCGACGCCGCCGGAGCCGCCGGAGCGGGCCAGCTCCTCGACCCAGACCGCGTCGTGCAGGTGGGTGCCGCCCTGGCCGCCGTAGGCCTCCGGGAACTTCAGCCCGAGGAAGCCGAGCTCGGCGCAACGGTTGTAGAGGTTGCGGGGGAATTCGCGCGCCGCCTCCCACTCGTCGACGTTCGGCGCGATCTCCTTCGAGACGAAGCGGCTGACGGTCTCGCGCAGCTCCTCGTGCTCCTCCTCGAAGGGCGGCAGCGTCGCCCGCGCTCCACTGTCTTTGATCACCGCCATCGCCGCAACGCTAGCGGCTGGACGCGGACCCGACCTGCATCGGACCCCTATTTGGGGCTCGATGCAGGTCGGGTCCGTTCAGCGGGCTGGTCTCGCGCTCAGCTCTCGAGCGTCCGGTGGCCTCGGCCCGCGTGGTCGAAGCCGAGCAGGTTCCCCTGTCGGTTCTTCGGGCCGCCGTGGTAGTAGGCGCGGATCTCGGCGATCTTGCCGTCGCGGAAGAGGAACCACTCCGTGCCCCGGTCGAGGCGCGGCTCGCCGCTCTCGGCGTGGCGCCAGGTCATCGTCCACTCGATCACCGCCTGGTCACTCTCCTCGATCGCGTTCTCGACCCTCCAGTTCGCCTCGATGTTGGCGACCGCCCACTCGGTCGCCTGGCCGATCGTCGCGGCGCCGCGGTGCGGGTCGAGGCGCGTGTAGTAGTGGGTTGCGTCCTCGGTGAAGTGCGACGCGACACGCGCCGCGTCGCCGCTGTTCAGTGCCTCGTAGTAGGAGCGGATGTGGTCGACGTTCGCGCCCACGCTCACCCCTAAAGCCCGTAGCTCTTGCCGATCACGTCGAGCATTACCTCGTCGGTGCCGGCGCCGATCCGGTTGAGGCGGACGTCGCGGTAGGCGCGCTCGATCTCGTACTCCTTCATGTAGCCGTAGCCGCCGAGGATCTGGATGCACTCGTCGGCGACCTCGCAGGCCATGCGCGAGGAGAAGAGCTTGGCCATCGTGATCTCCCGCACCGGGTACTCGCCGTTGCCGAAGCGCCAGGCCGTCGCGTAGGTGAACTGCTTCGCCGCCTCGGCCTTGGTCGCCATCTCCGCGAACTTGTGGCGGATCGCCTGGAACTTGCCGATCGGGCGACCGAAGGCTTCGCGCTCCTTGGCGTACTCGAGCGTCTTCTCGATCATCCGTTCCGCCCCCGCGTGGGAGCCGGCGGCGGCGACCAGCCGCTCGCCCTGGAGCTCCCAGGCGATGTGGTAGAAGCCTTTGCCGACCTCGCCGAGCACGGCGCCTGCCGGGACGCGGACGTCTTCGAAGGCCAGTTCGCCGGTGTCTGAGGCGTGCATCCCCATCTTCTCCAGCTCGGCGGAGACGGTGAAGCCCGGCACCTTCTCGCCGTTCTCGTCGCGCAGGTCGACGACGAGGAGGGTGATTCCGGCGTGGCGCTCCTCGGGGTCGGTCTTGCAGACGAGCACGATGAAGTCGGCGCGCGGCCCGTTGGTGATGAACGTCTTGGAGCCGTTGATCACGTATTCGTCGCCGTCGCGGATCGCGGTCGTGCGGATGCCGGCGACATCGGAGCCTGCGCCCGGCTCGGTGATTCCCAGGGCGCCAATCTTCTCGCCCTTCAGGCCGGGGGTCAGGTAGCGCTGTTTCTGCTCCTCGGTGCCGAGCAGGTGGATCGGCGGCAGGACCATGTCGGTCTGCACGGCGAAGCCCATGTTGGTGCCGCCCGAGCCCGAGTAGCTCATGCACTCGGCGCGGACCAGCGAGTAGAAGTAGTCGCCGCCCTGGCCGCCGTACTCCTCCGGAAAGCAGAGGCCGAGGAAGCCCAGCTCGCCCGCGCGCTTCATCACGTCGGTCGGCCAGTAGGTGTCCTCCCACTCGTTGCGGTGGGGCCACATCTCCTTCTTGACCCATGCCTGCATCGACTCGCGCAGGTCTTCGTGCTCCTGGTTGAAGATGAAGTTCTTGCGGCCCGCCTCGTGGTCGGGCTTGATCACGGTTGAGCTGCCGTTCGTCGCGGTCGCCACTGGTTCTCCTCCGTTCGCTGGTCCGAAAGGGCAGCCGGGCCACCCAGAGCAAAGTGGACAGTAGCACTTCCCACTTTCAGCGCACGGCCGATTTCGGCTATGGTCCGCCGCGATGGATTACGAGGTCGTCAAGTACGAGGTCGCCGCCGGGGTTGCGACGGTGACGCTGAACAACCCGGAGAAGCGCAACATGCTCTCCGGTCAGATGCTGACTGAGCTGGTCGACGCGATGAAGCGGGCGCGCGACGACGAGGAGGCGCGGGCCGTTGTGCTCACTGGCGCCGGCGAGAAGGTGTTCTGCGCGGGCGCCGACCTCGGCGGCTTCGCAGCCGACCTGCCGCTCGTCGCCAAACACTTCGCCTCCGATCTCTTCCTCGAGTTCTTCCGGCTGATGCCGCGCCTCGGCAAGCCCTCGCTCTGCGCCGCCAACGGCCACGTGCTGGCGGGCGGGATGGGCCTGGCCCTCTCCTGCGACCTGCTGATCGCCAAAGAGGGCGCCACCTTCGGCACGCCGGAGATCAACGTCGGCGCCTTCCCCTACATGATCATGGCGATCATCTACCGCAACGTCCCGCGCAAGAAGGTCAACGAGATGATGCTGCTGGGCGAGCGGCTCAGCGCCGAGCAGGCGGTCGAGTACGGGCTCGCCAACAAGGTCATGCCCGCCGCCGAGTTCGACGCGGCCGTGGCCGAGTGGGCCGGCAAGCTCGCCTCGAAGAGCCCGGTGCTGATGCGCCTCGGCCACGACGCGATGTACCGCCAGCAGGACATGGCGGTCGACGACGCGCTCGACTACCTGCGCTCGCAGCTCTCGCTCACCTTCTCGACCGAGGACATCGTCGAGGGCGTTACCGCATTCTTCGAGAAACGCGATCCGCAGTGGAAGGGACGGTAGTGGCGACCGATCAGAGCGAGCAAGGGAAGAACCTCCTACCCGGGACCGCCCCGCTGGAGGACCTGAACGAGCAGCTGCACGAGCGCCGCGAGAACGCGAAGCTCGGCGGCGGCGAGGAGAAGATCGCCAAGCAGCACGAGCGCGGCAAGCTGACGGCGCGCGAGCGCCTCGACCTGCTCGTCGATGAGGGGACCTTCGTCGAGCTGGGGATCCACGGCCGCCCGCACTTCGCCCAACGGGCGATGGACGGGGTCAAGGCGCCCGCCGACGGCGTCGTCACCGGCTGGGGCGATATCGACGGGCGCCCCTGCTGCATCGCCGCCTACGACTTCACCGTGATGGCCGGCTCGATGGGGATGACCGGCGAGCTCAAGGTCACCCGCCTGCGCGAGATGGCTCTCTCCAAGCGGATGCCGTTCATCTGGCTGCTCGACTCGGCCGGCGCGCGCATCCAGGAGGCAGCGGGCTCGCTCTTCGCCGGTTCCGGCCACCTTTTCCGCGAGGAGGTCGAAATGTCGGGGGTGATCCCGATGGTCGCGGCGATGATGGGCCCATGCGCCGCCGGCACCGCCTACATCCCGGCGCTCTCGGACTTCGTGCCGATGGTCTCCGGCCAGGGCGCCATGGCGCTCGCTGGCCCGCACCTGACCAAAGCCGTCACCGGCGAGGACATCACGATGGAGGAGCTTGGCGGCGCCAAGGTCCACTGCCGCAAGTCGGGAGTCGGAGACCTGGAGGTGACCGACGACGAGGAATGCATCGCCAAGGTCAAGCAGTACCTCTCCTACTTCCCGTCGGACTGCGAGCAGAAGCCGCCGATCGTGCCGACCGCCGACCCCGACGACCGCATCTCGGAGAAGCTGCTGGAGATCGTCCCCGAGTCCTCGCGCCAGCCGTATGACATGTACGACGTGATCGCCGAGATCGTCGACGACGGCGAGTGGTTCGACATCAAGCCGAAGTTCGCCAAGACGCTGATCACCTGCTTCGCCCGCTTCGGCGGCCAACCGGTCGGGATCGTCGCCAACCAGCCCAAGCAGCTGGCCGGGATCCTCGACAACGACTCAGCCGACAAGGCGGCGCGTTTCATCAACCTCTGCGACGCCTTCAACGTGCCGCTGGTCTTCCTCCAGGACGTGCCTGGCTTCATGGTCGGGGCGAAAGTCGAGCACGCCGGGATCATTCGCCACGGGGCGAAGATGCTCTACGCGGTCAGCCGCGCCACCGTGCCGAAGGTGACCGTGATCGTGCGCAAGGCCTACGGCGCCGGCTACTACGTGATGTGCGGCAAGGCGTATGAGCCTGACCTGATCGTCGCCTGGCCCGGGGCCGAGATATCAGTGATGGGCGCCGAGGGCGCCGTCGAAATCATCGGCCGCTCGGCGATCGAGGCCTCCGACGATCCGGACGCCACCCGCGAG
This sequence comes from uncultured Solirubrobacterales bacterium, assembly GCA_963837695.1. Taxonomy (GTDB): domain Bacteria; phylum Actinomycetota; class Thermoleophilia; order Solirubrobacterales; family 70-9; genus VRUE01. Next base: position 1,090,127 of record CAWINZ010000005.1, read on the forward strand.
GCGATGCTGAACGCGGTCCGCGAGCAGATCGACCCGTATATAGCGGCCGGCAACGCGGTGATAGACGACATCATCGACCCGCGCGAGACGCGGCCGACGATCGTCAAGGCGCTGCGCATGGCGCGCAACAAACACGTGACCAAGCCGAAGAAACGCCACGGGGTGATGCCTGTATGAGCTCGTTTGAGGATCCCGTAGTCATCAGTTGCTCGATCTCGGGTGTGATCGCCAATCGCGACCAGTGCCCGGCGATCCCCTACACGCCTGAGGAGTACGCGGCCGAGGCGCGGCGCGCGGTCGACGAGGGCGCATCGCAGATCCACATCCACGCTCGCAAGCCCGACGGCACGCCCTCTTATGAGGTCGAGGACTTCAAGGCGATCACCGAGGCGATCCTGGCCGAGGTCGGCGACGTGATCGTCAACTACTCGACCGGCGCGATCGGCATCCCGATCGAGAAGCGGATCGAGTACCTGCGCGAGTGCAAGCCCGACGTCGCCGCGCTGAACATGAGCTCGATGAACTACGCCAAGTACTCCTCGCGGCGCAAGGACTTTGTCTTCAAGGCGGTCTTCGAGAACAGCTTCGACACGATCATCGAGTTCCTCACGGCGATGCGCGACCTCGGGATCAAGCCCGAGCACGAGTGCTTCGACGCCGGCCACGTCGCCAACCTCGACCCGCTGATCGACATGGGACTGCTAGAGCGGACGCCGCTGCAGATCTCGCTGGTGATGGGGGTCAACGGCGGCATCCGCCCGACGCCGCGCAACGTCGGCTTCATGGCCGACCAGGTCCCCGGCGGCGCCGGGGGCGAGAACCAGTGGCAGGTGATCGGCATCTCCCGCGACCAGTGGAAGCTGCTCGGCGCCTCGCTGGTGCTGGGCGGCAACGTCCGTGCCGGGGTCGAGGACAACCTCTACCTGCCGAACGGAGAGATGGCGAAGTCGAACGGCGAGCTGATCGCCAAGGCGCGCCAGATGGCCGAGGACGTCGGCCGCCGGGCCGCCACCGTCACCGAGGCTCGCGAGCTGCTGGGGGTCCCCAAGCGTGAGCGATCTGCCGCTTAGCGACGTCAAGGTCCTCGACCTGACCCGGCTCTTGCCCGGGGGCTTCTGCTCATTGCTGCTGGCCGACCTAGGCGCCGAGGTGCTGAAGGTCGAGGACACCGGCATGGGCGACTACATCCGCTGGGCGCCGCCGTACTACGGCGACGAGTCCCAGCAGGAGCTGGGCACCCGCTCGGCGCTCTACCTCTCGCTCAACCGCGGCAAGCGCTCGGTCCGGCTTGACTTGAAGAGCGAGGCGGGCCGCGAGGCGCTGCTGCGCCTGGTCGAGCAATACGACGTCGTCCTCGACGGCTTCCGGCCCGGCGTCCTCGACCGGCTCGGGGTCGGCTACGAGCGCATGCGCGAGGCCAACCCGGCGATCGTCTTCTGCGCGATCACCGGCTACGGCCAGGACGGCCCCTACGCGCAGCGCGCCGGCCACGACATGAATTACCTCGGCCTGGTCGGGCTGCTCGGCCTGACCGGCGCCAAGGACGGCCCGCCGGTGCAGTCGGGCGGTCAGATCGCCGACCTCGGCGGCGGCGCCCTGATGGCCGCCTTCGGCGTGATGGCAGCGCTGCACGAGCGCCGCCGTTCCGGCGCGGGCCAGATGGTCGACGTCTCGATGGCCGATGGCGCGCTCTCCTGGCTGGCGATGGTCGCGGGTCGCTACTTCTGCGACGGCGAGGTTCCGCGGCGCGGCGAGCAGCAGCTCGCCGGCGGTCTGCTCTGCTACCTGCCCTACGAGGTGGCCGAGGGTTGGGTCAGCTGCGGTGCCCTGGAGCCGAAGTTCTGGGCCGCCTTCTGTAACGGCGTCGAGCGCCCCGACCTGGTCGAGGTGCAGTTCGAGGCGCCCGGCTCCGACGCCTGGCGCGAGGTCGCCGAGGTCTTCCGCTCGCGGACGCGGGACGAGTGGCTTGCGTTCAACGACGAGCATGACTGCTGCATCGAGCCGGTCCTCGACGTCGACGAGGCACTCGACTCCGAGCTGGTCCGGGCGCGCGGGATGGTGAGCGAGATCGAGCAGCCGGGCCTGGGGACCGTGCGCCAGCTCGGCGTCCCGGTGAAGATGAGCCGCACCCCGGGCGACCCGACTCGGCCGGCGCCGGCCTTCGGCGAGCACACCGACGAGGTGCTGCGTGAGGCCGGCTACGGCGACGAGGAGATCGCGGCGATGATCGAGTCCGGCGCCGCGGCTGGGCCCAGCGCCGACTCGGCAGCGACCTTCCGAGCATGAGCGCCAGCGCTGAGAAGACGCTGCTCAAGATCGGCGAGTTGGCCGAGGCCTCCGGCGTGCCGGTGCCGACGATCAAGCATTACCTGCGCGAGGGCCTGCTGCCCGAGCCGGTCAAGACGAGCCGCAACATGGCCTACTACTCGCCCGAGTTCGTCGACCGGATCAAGCTGATCAAGCAGTTGCAGGAGGAGCGCTTCATGCCGCTGAAGGCGATCAAGGCGGTGCTCGACGAGGACCCCGAGCGCGCCCGGGCGATGGTCGAGCTCGAGGACCGCATCCTCGAGCGGGCGCTCGGCGGCGAGCGCACCCGCACCAGCGCCGCCGAGGTGCGCGAGCGCTACGGCGTCCCCAAGGACGTCCTCGACCGACTTGAGGAGATCGAGGTGCTCAGCCCCAACACCCGCGGCTACTCACCCTCCGACATCAAGATCATCGAGGCGATCGGCCGCTTCCGCGCCGGCGGCTATGACGAGCAGATCGGCTTCACTGTCTACGACACCCTGCGCTACAAGAAGGCGCTCGAAGAGCTGGTCAGCCAGGAGGTCGAGATGGTGATGGAGCGCCTCGCCGGCGAGGTCCCACCCGAACGCGTCGTCGAGATGCTCGAATCCGGCTCCCAACCCCTCCAGGACCTGATCGCCGCCCTGCACACCAAGCTCCTCGTAGCCGAGCTGGAGCGCCACCGCGCCAGCCGTCCGTCCGGTTAGCAGCCAGGAGCGAAGGCGGTCATCGGCGGGTCGCCCTTGAGCGGTAGGAGCCGCCGGTGACGAACACGTCCATCGGCCGCATATTGAAGCTTTGCACCCCCCAGAGGGGATAAAAGGCTTCAATATCGGCCAGATGACGAAGTCGGTACTGATCACGGGGGCTTCCACGGGCATTGGCCGGGCTACGGCGCTGCATCTGGACCGCGCCGGCTGGCGGGTGTTCGCCGGGGTGCGCAAGGAGGAGGACGCCGTGTCGCTGCGCGAGGCCGGCTCGGAGCGATTGACGCCGCTGACGCTCGACGTCACCGACGCCGCCCAGATCGCCGCCGCCGCGGAGCTGATCGAGGCAGAGGTGGGGGAGGCCGGTCTCGACGGCCTTGTCAACAACGCGGGCATCGGCGTCATGGGCCCACTCGAGACCATCCCTCTCGACGACTTCCGACGGCAGATCGACGTCAACCTGACCGGGCAGGTGGCAGTGACCCAGGCGATGCTGCCGCTGATCCGCCGTGCCACCGGCCGGGTGGTATTCGTCAGCTCGGGCGGTGGCCGCATGGCTCTGCCCTTCGGCGGCCCCTATCACGCCGCCAAGTTCGGCCTTGAGGCGGTCGCCGACTCGCTGCGTCAGGAGTTGCGGCCGTGGCGGATCGAGGTCGCTGTGATCGAGCCCGGGTCGATCGACACGCCGATCTGGGAGCGCGCGGTGCGCTCCTACGAGGAGATGGCGGCGCGCGCGCCGGCCGTCCAGGAGGAGCTCTACGGCAAGCGGCTCGCCAATCTGCAGAGGGGCGCGATGAAAACGGCGGCGCGGGGGATTCCGCCACAGAAGGTCGGCGAGGCGATCGCCGACGCGCTCACCGCCCGGCGCCCGCGTACGCGGCGCCGCGTCGGCCTCGACGCGAACGGCCAGATCCTCCTGCGCCGCCTGCTCCCCGACCGCGCCCTCGACCGCCTGCTCGCCGCCTTTCTCCGCATCTGAGCCGCCGACGGGCCTAAAACACGCCTATATGGCCGGAAATAGGCCCGTCGGCGGTCAGCGGGCGCGGGCTTCTTCGATACGCACCAGGGCCTGCATCGCCCCGATGCTCTCGGCGGCCTCGGCGGCTTCGTCGATCGCTTCCTGCGCGCCGTCCAGGCCTGCCGCGATCCGTGCCAGGGCGAGCGCCTTCAGGGTCAGGGGAAGCGACCAGAGAATGCCGCGTTCGCGGGCGATCTCGCTCGCCCGCCCAGCCAGGACGCAGGCCTCCTCGGCGCGCCCGACGCCGGTCAGCGCTTCGGCTCGCACTGCTGCCCGCCAAGCCTCCATCTCGCCGCCGCCTCCCATCGCTTCACGGTAAATCCGCTCCGAGCGCTCGATCGAGGCGAGGGCCTCGGCGTATTCCTCGGCCGCCAGCTGGACGCTGCTGAGGTTGGCTAGGGCGACGCTGCGCGAGAAGACGTCGCCGAGGCGCTCGGTCAGCTCGCAGTTGCGCCGCGCCAGCGCCACCGCGGCGGCGACCTCACCACGCATCTCCAGCAGCAGCGAGAGGTTGCCGCGGGTCCAGCTCGCCGTCTCCGGATCGCCGTCCTCGGTGGCGATCGTCAGCGCCAGGTTGAGCAACTCCTCGGCGGCGTCGAAGCGGCCGCGCTCGCGCAGCGTCAGGCCCTTCATGAACGTCGCCCAGGCGATCGGGCTGGCGATCACGATCCCGGCGCCGAGCTCGCGGTCGCCGCCGGTCAGCTCGAGCACCAGGTCGAGCTCGCGTTCGAAGCCGTCATAGTCGCCGGCGCAGAGGTAGGCATATGAGCCCCCGGCGCGCAGGGCGATCCGCAGCGACAGGTCACCTGATTCGTCCGCAAGCCGATTGACCTCTTTCACCGCGGCCAGCCACTCCCCGGCGTGGTGTTCGAAGCCCGGTCGCGCCGCGGTTGCCATCTTCAGCATCGCCAGCGAGCGCAGATCGCCGCTTCGCGTCGCGATCTCCTCCACCTCGGCGGCGAGGCGGGCTTCCTCCTCGGTGTCCATCCCCAGCCGCCAGGCGTATTGCAGCTGGAGAAGGCGGGAAGTGACCGCCAGCGCTGCGGCCTCCTCGCCCTCGGGCAGCTCAGCGGCCAACTCCATCGTCCGCCGCCAGAGCCGCAGCGCGTCGCCGGGGTGGCTGTTGCCGGCCCAGTAGGCTGCCCGCGCCGACCAGCGTGCCGCTTCGAGCGTCTCGCCGCCTGACTCCATGTGGCTGGCGATCAGCGCCGCAAGCTCGTCGGCGCGCTCTGGGTTGAGCTCGATCGTTGCCCGGGCGACCGCGGCATGCGTCGCCGCCTGTTGTTCGCCGAGCTGGGTGCCGTAGGCGACCTCGCGGGTCAGCGGATGCCGGAAAGCGACCACCCGCTCGGGGTAGAGCTCGGCCTCGTAGAGGAAGCCGGCCTCGATCAGTTCGCGCAGCGGCCCTTCGCACTCCTCGCGATCGCGTCCGGAGACGAGCGCGAGCGCCCGCTCGGGTACCTCCTTGCCGGCGACCGACGCCGCCTGGAGCAGCAGCTTCGCCTGCGGGTCGAGCCGGTCGATGCGGGCGGCGAGCACCGTCTGCACGCTGGCCGGCACGACGCTGTCCTCGACCGCTCGGATCAGGCGGTAGGCGCCGCGCTCACCCTCGAGCCCACCGGACTCGGCGAGCTCGCGGACGATCTCCTCGATGAAGAACGGGTTGCCGGCGGTCCGCTCGTGGATCAACTCAGCGAGGCCGTCCAGTGAGGGATCCTCGCCGGCGAGGTCGCGCAGAAGCTCCCCCGTGTCCGCCGGGCCGAGTGGCTGCAGGGCGATCTCGCGGTAGTCCGCAGGGCCCGCCCACGGTTGCTCGTACTCGGGTCGGAAGTTGACGACGACGAGCGTCGGCGTGTCCTCGACCGCTGCGAAGAGCTCGCCGAGCATGCCGGCGCTGCCCTCGTCGAGCCAGTGCAGATCCTCGATCAAGCAGATGATCGGGTCGGTGCGGTTGGGAGCGCGGACGAGGTGGCAGACGATCCCGCGCAGCGCCCGCTCGCGCGCCTCGGCACTCAGCTGCGGGGTGGGGCGGGCCGGGTCGGGGACGCCGAGGAAGTCGAAGAGAATCGGCAGCTCGTCGGCGAAATCCGGGTCGAGCAGCAGCGCCCGCCCGGCGATCTTCTCGCGCACGAGTCGCTCCGGATCGGCGTCGGCGATGCCGAAGTAGGCGCGCAGCATCTGCAGCACCGGCATGAAGGGGATCTCGCGCCCGTGCGCTTGCGCCTGCGCCTCGAAGACCTCGACCCCGCCGCCGCGGGCCCGGCTGACGAACTCGTTGCAGAGGCGGCTCTTGCCGATGCCCGGTTCGGCGACGATCCCGACGACCGCACCGGCGCCTTCGCGGGCGCGCTCCAGCCCCGCCTCCAGCACAGCGGTCTCCTCGTCGCGCCCGACGAAGCGGGAGAAGCCGCGCTCGCGTGAGAGGTCGAGCCGCGAGCGCGCCGCCCCGACCCCACCCAGCTCGAACACCCGCACCGGCCGGCTCGCGCCCTTGATCTCGAACTCGCCCAGATCCTCCAGTGCGAAGTAGCCGTGGGCGAGCTCGGCGGTCGCCTCGGTCAGGTAGGCCCGGCCGGGCTCGGCGAGCGCCTCCATCCGCTGGGCGAGGCCGACGGTGTGACCGACCGCGGTATAGCCGCTGTCGGCGCCCGTGCCGATTGCGCCGGCGATCACCTCGCCCGAGTTGATCCCGATCCGGGCCGAGAAGTTGAGCCCGTGCTTGCGGCGCAGCTCGGCGGCGTACTCGGCGATGTCGTCGAGCATCCGCAGCGCCGCGAAGCAGGCGCGCCGGGCGTGATCCTCGTGCGCGACCGGGGCGCCGAAGATGGCCATGATCCCGTCACCGGTGAATTTGTCGACGGTGCCCTCGAAGCGGTGCACCTCGTCGGAGAGGATCGAGAAGAAGCCCTGCATGATGTTGCGCCATTGCTCGGGGTCGTGCCGCTCCGCCAGGTCCATCGAACCCTTGACATCGGCAAAGAGCACGGTGACCTGCTTGCGCTCACCGTCGGCTTCGATGCGGTCAGTACTGCTCACAGAGTCCCAATCGTACGCCCCGAAGACACCTATACTGGCCGCACGCAAACCGATTGACTGGTCAGTCAGCCCACTGGGAGAGGACTCGAAGTGCGCGTAGCGGCGGTGCAACTCAACTCGAACGGTGACGTGGCGCGGAACCTGGCCACCGGTGAGCGTCTGGTGCGCGCCGCGGCCGCCGACGGCGCCGAGTTGGTCGCGTTGCCGGAGAAGTGGAACCTGTTCGCATCCGGCGAGGAGATGGCGGCCGGCGCCGAGGCGCTCGACGGGCCCAGCCTGACCGCGGCCCGCTCCTGGGCCCGCGAGCTGGGGGTCCACCTGCTCGCCGGCAGTATCGCCGAGCGCGGCGTCGACCCGGGCGAGAAGGCGTTCAACACCTCGGTGCTGATCGGGCCCGACGGCGAGGACCTCGCCGTCTATCGCAAGATCCACATGTTCGACGTCGAGGCCGGCGGTGTCGTCTACCGCGAGTCCGAGCACGAGCGGGCCGGCGAGGAGGTCGTCTCGGCGACGGTCGACGGTCTGGAGCTCGGTCTCAGCGTCTGCTACGACCTGCGCTTCCCCGAGCTGTACCGGATCCTCGCCGTGCGCGGCGCCCGGCTGATCGCCGTCCCCTCGGCCTTCACCGCCGCCACCGGTCGCGACCACTGGGAGGTCCTGCTGCGCGCCCGCGCGATCGAGAACCAGGTCTTCGTCATCGCCCCCAACCAGGTCGGCGAGGCGGCGCCCCACTACACCTCTTACGGGCACTCGGCGATCGTCGACCCCTGGGGAACGGTGCTGGCGATGGCGCCCGACGAGGAGTGCTTTGTGGCCACGGAGCTCGACTTCGCCGCCCAGGAGCGGGTCAGGGAGCAGCTGCCGGCGCTGGCCAATCGCCGTCCCGATGCCTACCGGTGGCCGCAACTGCTGGAGGCGCACGCCTGATGGCTTCCTCCAAAGCCGCTCCGGCGATCGACAAGCGCCGCCAGATCCTCGACGCGGCGGTCCGCGTCTTCGCCCGCCAGGGTTTCCACTCGACCCGCGTCGCCGACATCGCCGACGAGGCGGGGGTCGCCTACGGGCTCGTCTACCACTACTTCAAGTCGAAGGACGAGGTTCTCAACGAGCTCTTCAGCGAGCGCTGGTCGCTGCTCCTCACCGCGATCGAAGAGGCGGACCGCAGCGAGGAGACTCCGCGCGCCAAGCTCGAGGCCGTCGCCGGCTTCATCGTCGACTCCTACCGCCACGACCCCGAGCTGATGAAGGTGATCATCGTCGAGGTCACCCGCGCCGCCAACTCGTTCGGGCGCACCCACCTGCCGGAGATCCGCCGTGCCTATGACTCGATCGCCAAGATCGTCGCCGACGGCCAGCAGGCCGGCGCCTTCCGCCGCGACATCGACCCGACCTTCGCCTCGATGTCCTTCTACGGCGCGATCGAGCAGCAGCTCTCGGGCTGGATCTTCGAGCTGATCCCGGCGACCGACAACGACTTCGCGCAGGCAAAGTCCCTTGTAACGGCGACGATCTGCGACGGGCTCGAGCCTCGATAGGTAAGGTCGGGCGCGATGGACAACGAGATCGTCAAACGCCTCGCATGGAGCGGCCTGCTTGCCGCGAGTAGCGCGCTTGCCAGCATCGCCGCCGCCAGGCTCGCCGCGATCGTCTGGAAGCGCGTCTTCGAAGAGGATCCGCCGGAGTAGCCGGTCACAGTGGCCGACCCCACCGCGACCCCACCGCAGGAGCCCGAGGACCGCTCCGTCGCCGAGCTCGTCTTCGACGTCTCCGAACGAGCCTCCTCGCTCGTCCGCGAGGAGATCGAGCTCGCCAAGACCGAGATTGGCGAGAAAGTCGGCAAGATCCTGCGTGGCTCGGTCGTCGGCGTCGCCGCCGGCACCTTCGCCTTCCTCGCCCTGATCCTGATCATGGAGGGGGTGGCCTGGTTGCTCAACGAAGAGCTCTTCGACGGCAAGACCTGGCCCGGCTTCTTCATCGAGGCGGCGATGTTCCTGTTGGTCGCCGGCCTCGCCGGCCTCTTCGCCTACCGCTCGGTCCAGGCCGGCGCCCCGCCGATGCCCGAGCAGGCGATCGAGGAGGCCAAGCAGATCAGGAGCACGCTGGAAGGCGAGCCCGAGGCGCCGATTCAGACCGAGGTACCGAAATGAGCGAACGGACCGCGGCCGAGATTCGCCGCGACATCGACTTGCAGCGACGGGACCTGGGCCACTCGGTCGAAGCCCTGCGCGGCCGCGTCACCGAGCTCACCGACTGGCGCCGCCAGGTCAAAGAGCACCGCAGCCAGCTGATCGTCGGAGCCGCGGTGGCGGGCTTCGCCGTGGGCCTGATGGCGATGCGCCGCCGCCGCCGCTGACGCGACCCAGAGGTCGTCATGCGGCGTCCTCAGTCGGCCTCCTCGGGTCACGCACTTATGTGCGCTCCCCTCGTCGGTCCTCCCTGCGTCCTTGCCTGACGACCTCTGGGTCGCGTCAGCTGAGGACCGACTTGGACACGCTGCCGATGCCGAGTAGTCCCGGTCCCACGTGGGCGCCGAGGACGGCGCCTATCTCGGAGATGAAGGCCGGCTCGCAGCCGAAGATCTCGCGCGCGTCGTCGGCCAGTGCGGCGGCCGTCTCGTCGTCCTGGATGTGCTGGACGACCCAGGCATCGAGCCCGGAGTCGTGGCGCTCGCGGGCGTAGTCGCGCAGGCGCTCGATCGAGCGGGCGCGGGTGCGGACCCGCTCCACCGGCGTGATCTCCTCCTCGAGGGTGAGGATCGGCTTGATCTTCAGCGCCGAGCCGATGAAGGCGCTGGCGCCGCCGATCCGCCCGCCCCGCCGCAGGTACTCGAGGGTGTTGATCGCGAACCACATCTTCAGCTCATCGCGGGTCTGGTTGGCGCGGGCGAGCGCCTCGGTGGCATCGCCCCCCGATGCCGCGGCGGCAGCGGCGCCGAGCGCGCAGAGGCCCATTCCGCCGGCCGCCGAGCGCGAGTCGAAGACCTTGACCCGCTCGCCGTCCTTGCCTTCGTCGATCAGCTGTTGGCGGGCCTGGCCGGCGGCCTCGAAGGTGCCGGAGATCCCGGCCGAGATATGGACCGAGGCGATTTCGCGGCCGGCGTCGAGCAGCGGTTCGTAGACCGCAAGGAAGTCGCCGATCGAAGGCTGAGAAGTCGTCGCCCCGCCCTCTGAGGCACGCAACTGCTCGAAGAAAGCCCCGTAGTCGTCGATCTCAGTCTCCTTCCGCTGCTCGCCGTCGATCGAGACGTAGAGGCTGACCATCTGAATGTCGCGATCGGCGAGGAGGTCGAGAGGAAGGTAGGCCGTGCTGTCGCAGACGACGGCGGTTGGGGCGGTTGAAGTCAAGGCGACCGATTCTCGCAGACCTGCCGCTACACTTAATGAAGTGACCGAGACCCCACAAGAGGCGATCACCCTCACCGACAAGGCCGCCGGGAAGATCGGCGAGCTGCTCGGCGGTCAGGACGACGCCGAGGCCCAGGCGCTACGCGTCGCCGTTCGCGGCGGCGGCTGTTCCGGCTTCCAGTACGCGCTCGCCTTCGATCGCGCCAAGGACGACGACCACCTCTTCGAGGTCGACGGCGTTGCCGTCGTCGTCGACAAGGTCAGCATGCAGTTCGTCTTCGGCTCGGAGGTCGACTACGTGGAAGGTCTGCAGGGGGCGGGCTTCCAGGTCAACAACCCGAACGTGGTTGCTGCTTGCGGTTGCGGGTCGTCCTTTCAGGTCAAAGAGGACGCCGCGCCCGCTACCGCGTAGCCGGACGCTGCCTTGTCTCAGCCGCAACAACGCGTGTAGGCGGCCAGGTTCCGGGTAGTACCTCCCTGCAAACGATTTGAGGAGGCAGGACAGGTATGCGTTTTCGGCTCGTCATAGGAGTATTGATGGTGTGCGCGCTGGCACTGGCGGCAGAGGGAGCCCCGTTCGCCAGTGCGGCCCCCAAGCGCCTATACAAAGGGAAGACGACCCAGAAGCGATTGGTGCGGATCACGATGCGCGGCAACACGCTGAAGCTGCGCCATTTCACGGCCGACCTGAAGTGCCGCAACGGCGCCGGGCTGATCGTCGCCGAGAGCGGCTTCCAGCGCACCCACCTGCGCAACAGCGGCCGTTTCAGCGACGTGCAGACCGGCTCGACCGACGAAGTGTTCTTCCGCGGCAAGGCTCGCGGCAGGGTCGTCACGGGCAAGATCCGTGTCAAGGACCGCCTGCACAAGGGCGGTCCGCGTTGTGCTTCCCACTGGATCAAGTTCCGCGCCCGGCTGCGCTGACCGGCGCATCTCGGGGTCCTCGGTCGCCACGCTCCCTGCGTTGATCTGCTTGGTCAGCGCAGCCGGGGGCTACTCAATTTGCAGCGGTGGTTGGGCCTGCTCCTGCGGGGGCAGGCCCTCCGTCGGCTGCTCGACGCCGAGCGCCTCGGCGAGCTCGCCGGAGGCGTGCATCTCCTCGACGATGTCCGCGCCGCCGACGAGCTCGCCGTTGACGTAGAGCTGCGGGAAGGTCTGCCAGTCCGAGATCTCCGCGGTCACCTCGCGCAGCGGCTGCAGCGCGGGGAGGACGTCGATCGCGCCGTACTCGACGTCCATCGTGTCGAGCACCTGCACGACCCGCATCGAGAAGCCGCAGCGCGGCATCTCCGGCGTCCCTTTCATGAAGAGCAGCACCGGGTTGGCGGCGATCAACTCCGCGACTTTCTCCTTCAGCTGTGGATCGGCCATGGCCACAGACTAGCTGCCCGGGATCGCGGTCTTGACGGAGAGGGCGTGGATCTGCCCGTCGTCGAAGCGCGTCTTGACGGCGGCCTTGACCAGTCGGTGCTGGTCGAGTCGCGAGAGCCCCTCGAACTGGGTCGCCGCGACGGTCGCTCGCAGGTGATCTCCGGCGCCGGTCTCGTCGACCACCTCGACCGAGGCGCCGGGGAGCGCCGCCGCGATCATCGCCTCGATTTCCGCCAGGTCGGCCATCTGCGCGATTGTATGGGCACGGGCGCGGCGTAGGATCGGCGCATGGAACGGGAGGAGGTCCGCTTCGCCTCCGGCGACGCCGAGTGCGCTGCCTGGCTGTTCCGGCCCGAGCACGCGGCCGCGCCGGCGGGGGCCGTCGTGTTGGCGTCCGGCCTCTCCTGTGTGCGCGACCAAGGGCTGGACCGCTTCGGCGAGCGCTTCGCCGAGGCAGGCTTTGCGGCTCTCGCCTTCGACTACCGGGGCTTTGGCGACAGCGGCGGGGCGCCGCGCTCGCTGGTGAGCGCCGCTCGCCAGCGCGATGACTGGCGCGCGGCGATCGAGTGTGCCCGCTCGCTGGACGGTGTGGACGCGGAGCGCATCTCCATCTGGGGCTTCTCACTCGGCGGCGGACACGTTCAGGCCCTTGCTCTGGCCGAGCCTGGGATCCGGGCCGCGATCTGCGTGGCACCGGTCGTCGACGGCGTCCGCACCCTGCTCCACATTGGCGGCCCGGCGCACGTCGCCAGGCTTGCCCTTGCCGGCGCTCGCGATGGGCTGCGAGCGCTGCGCGGCGCCGAGCCCTACCGGGTCGCCGCCGCTGGCCCACCTGGCTCGCTTGCCGCTCTGAACAGCCCCGAATCGGTCGCCGGCTTCGAGTCCGTGACCTCGCCCGGGTCGTCCTGGCGCAACGAGCTGTGCGCCCGCGTCGCCCTGGCGCCGCCCTACAGGCTGGCGCGGAAGACCTCCAGGATCGCCTGCCCGATCCTCTACTGCCTCACCGCGGACGACGACATCAACCCGCCAGATCTGGGCAGGCAGGCCGCGAGGCGCGCCCCCCACGGCGAGCTGCACGAATACCCCGGCGGCCACTTCGCACCCTTTGACAACGCAATCTTCAACCAAGTAGCTGCCGACCAGGTCGACTTTCTAAACCGCGTCCTCATCGACGGGCCATCCGGGTAGGGGTGGAACGTCTTGTACTTTTTGGTCACAGGCAGTCGGGCGCCAGCACCAGGGCGATCCACCCAAAAAGTTAAGTGGAACCCCTACCCGGATGGCCCGTCGGACCAGGCCCCTATCCGGAGACCTGCTCGCCCAGCGTCTCGAGCATCTCCTCGACGCGGACGAACTTGACCCGGGGGCGGCCGTGGGGCTCGCCGCGGCCGACCTCGGCCTGGTCGATCGCCTGCCAATCTTCGAAGCTGACGAAGCGGATGCCGCGCTCGGCGAGCAGGTCGTCGACCGCGGACGCCTCCGGGTTGGCGGGGCTGAGCAGGGTCTGCGAGCCGATGTCGGCGAGCAGGTGCTGGACCGTCTCCAGCGCGTCTTTCTTGTTGGTGCCGATCACACCGGAGGGGCCGCGCTTGATCCAGCCTGCGGTGTAGTGGCCAACCTTGTGGCCTGAGTCGTGGGAGTCGAGCACGCGACCGCCCTCGTTGAGGATCAGGCCGCGCTTCTCGTCGAAGGGCACGCCCTCGATCGGGATCCCGGTATAGCCGACCGAGCGCAGGACCAGGCCGCACTCGAGCTCTTCGCGCTCGCCCGTGTCCTTGGCCCGCAGCGCGCCGCCCTCCTCGACCAGTTCGTTGCGGCCGACGACGATCGATTCGACCTTGCCGTCGCCCTTGATCTCGACCGGCGAGGCGAGGAAGCGCAGCACGATCCGCTGCTTCTTGCCCTCGGGCTCGCGTTGGGAGAACTCGCGCAGGGTCTCGACGTTGACCCGGGTCGTCTTGTCGGCCTCGTCGGACTCGAGGAAGGCGGTGCTGGCCGGGTCGAGCTCGACCTCGGCCGGGTCGACGACGACGTCGGCGTCCTCCATCTCGCCGAGCTCCTTGATCTCGGGGTTGGTGAAGGCGGCCTGCACCGGTCCGCGGCGACCTAGCACGACGATCTCGCGGATCTGCTTGCGGTCGAGCAGCTCGATCGCGTGGTCGGCGGTGTCGGTCTGGCGCAGCTCGTGGTCGGTCAGGGCGAGCATCCGGGCGACGTCCATCGCCACGTTGCCGTTGCCGATCACCACCGCGCGCTCGGAGGAGAGGTCGAACTCCTCGTCGCAGTAGTCGGGGTGGGCGTTGTACCAGCCGACGAAGGAGGTGGCGGCGTGGCTGCCGGGCAGATCCTCGCCGGGAATCCCGAGCTGGCGGTCGGTCTCACAGCCGACCGTGAAGACGATCGCGTGGTAGAGCCGCTCGAGATCCTCGACCTCGATGTCGTGGCCGACCTTGACGTTGCCGAAGAAGCGGAAGCCGTCGCGCGCCGCGGTTTTTTCGTAGACGCGGGTCACCGACTTGATCTTCGGGTGGTCGGGCGCGACGCCGCCGCGGACCAGGCCGAAGGGGGTGGGGAGGCGGTCGAAGAGGTCTACCTGGGCGTGCGTGTCGGCATCCTTGAGGATGTGCTCGGCGGCGTAGAAGCCGGACGGGCCGGCGCCGACGATCGCGACGCGGACGGGGTTGTCTTCGGTGCCTATCTGGGTCATTGGAACGCGGAAGGATAGGGAAATGGGCTTGCCGCCTACGCGGCGAGCAATTGCCCGCTGCACTGCGGGCAGATGCCGTGGTCCAGCGTCGGCAGCTCGCTGCGCCGGAAGAGCTCGAGTCGCTTCGCCGCCTCCTCGACCTCGACCCACTCGCCTTCGACCAGGAAGCGGTCGCACCAGGCACACATCGGCAGGAAGTCGTCGTTGTCGCGCGCGGCGCTGGGATCGAAGAGGGGCTGCGGCTCAGCCCGGTCCTCTTCGGAGCGCAGCCGGGCGGAGAAGAGCACCACCCGGCCGGTGCTGTCGGCGGCGATGCGGATGTCCATCTCGCGAGTCATGTCCGGGCCGTCGCAGCGGAAAGGGAGTTCGACGTCACGCACCCCTTCGCGCACACGTCGCAACAGCAGCCGCTGCAGCTTCCTTACTTCCTCGCCGCCGACGAAGTCCCAGAGCGAGCGCCCGAGGCTGGACCCGGCCCCATCCCAGCCATTCTCCTCGGCGAAGCGGTAGAAGCCGTCATCGACCCTGATCAAGCGGTCTTGGTCGTCAATCGCGTAGCTGAGGGTCTCAACCGGCATTCAGAGCGATTATCGGTCACATCTTGGTACTACTCAAGGCTGCGGCAATGCTGGCGGAGCCGTCGAGGGCGTCGAGTGCCCTGCGCGCCGACATCGCGACGCAGGTGAAGATCGGCGTCTCGCGCTCCGTGTACTCGCTCGACTCGGTCGGGCGCAGCTCGTTGACCAGGTCGAGGAACATCCCCGGGTCGTCGCCCTCGAAGGCGACGACGAACTCCTGGTCGTCAAGGCCGAACGAGTAGGAGGTGTTGATCGTGATCTCCGGGTAGCGGCGGCCGACCTCGATATGGCTTTTCATGATCCGCCCGCGCTCCTCCGCCGGCAGCCCGTACCAGCGGCGCTGCTTGACCATCGGGTAGAGGAAGAGGTACTTGCGCTCGGAGACGCAGATCTCCGGCCGTGCCCCCTCCTCGCTGTAGGGGGAGCGTTTGGTCATCGAGAGGAAGGAGTGCGGCGTCTCCGCCCACTTCGCCAGGCCGCTCTGCCCGAGCACGACGTGGAAGGTGTGCAGATCGTCCAGGTTGGGGCTCTGGGAGAGGATGAGGAGGTCGACGTCGCCGCGCGTGCCTATGGTTGAGTAGGCGCGCAGAGAGCGGTCGAGGGCGAAGTCCTCACAAGCCGCAAGGAACTCCTGCTTGTCGGTCGCGCGCAGCTCGGCGTCGCGGCGGCGCCACTCGGGGTCGATCTTGAAGAAAGTGAACTTGGCGAACGTGCGGTCGGCCATTCGGGTCACGATAGCGCCGGCGGCGTTGGTGGCGGCTGCGATCGCGTTGTTGCTCGGTCTGCACGCGGCGGGCGCGGGCTTCCAGGGCGACCCCCACGCTGTGGTGCGCGACGCAGCGCCCGGTGGGCGGCTCTGGCACGTGACGGACCGCCGCGCCCCGGTGATCGGCGTGACGCTGCTCGTCTGGCTGGCGGCGTTCGCCGCCGCGATTGCTGCCGAACGCCTGTCTCTTCGTTCCGGTGTGCCTTTTGCCGCCTATGTGAGCAAAAAGCACACCGGAAGGGTCGGCGCGCGCCTGCTCGCGCTTTCGCTCGTCTACCTGCCGCTGCTCTGCCTGGTCGCGGCGGCGTTGGAACCGAGTGTCGGCGCCGAACGGCTGCTGGTCATGCTCGGCTCGCCGCTGCTGGCGGCGCTGACCCTTACGGTGCTGGGCGGCTACCGGGCGCTCGCCTTCGCCTGCGCCGCGACGTCGCTGGCCTACGCGATCGACCTGATCGGCGGCTCGGCTCTGACCCAGCTCTCGATCGTCGGCCCCAACCCCGCCGGCGGGCACCGCTTCTACGGGATCGGCAACGAGCTCGAGGCATGCCTGGTCGTCCTGATTCTGGTTGGGACCGGGGCGGCGCTGTCGAGTTTTGCCGTGCCAGGGCACGTACAAACTCCACAGCGGGGCGCCGGCGACCGGGGGCCCGCTGCGTTCCTCGTCGTTGCCGCGATCTTCACCTTCGTCTTCGCCTATGGGCGCTACGGGGCGGACGTCGGGGCCGCGATCAGCCTGCCGTTGGGCGCCGCGGTCGCCGCCGCCCTGGTCGCCGACAGGCGGGACCTCGCGCGGCTCGCCATCCTCCTGCCGATCCCGGCCCTGCTGCTGCTCTCCGCCGCCGACCTGATCACCGGCGCCAACGCTCACCTGACCAAGACCGTGCTCGACGCGAAGAGCGGCGGCGGCGTTCTCTCCGTCGTCGGACACCGTCTCAGCGAGATGGTCAGCAGCTTCGCCCGCCCGGTCCTCGTCGCCGGCCTTCCCGTCGTCATCGCCCCCGCCGCGCTCGCGTGGCTGCGTCGCGACCGCCTGGCGGCCTGGCTGCGCGGCCTTCCGGCGATGCGCGCCGGCCTGCTCGGCGCCCTCGCCGCGACCCTCGTCGGCACCGTCGCCAACGACTCCGGTGCCCTACTGCTCGAGATCGGCGGCGCCTACCTTCTGGTCTTCATCGGCTTCGCCTGGGCCGAATCTCGCGCCTAAGCCCGAGGCGCTCTCTCAGACATTCGTCTGTCAAGACAATAAGTTACACTTTCGTGTCCCACGCGTCACACCTTTCTCCCTAGCATGGTCGTATGGAGGCAATGGCAATGGCACCACAGAGCTGGACGGACGATCGGCTGGAAGAACGCTTCGACCACCTGGAAGCGACGATGGACCAGCGCTTCAGTGCGATCGACCAGCGCTTCAGTGCGATCGACCAGCGCTTTGAACGGGTCGAAGACGGGATCGAAAGCCTCCGCGTCGAGATCAAGGCGGGCAACGCCGAACTGCGCAAGGAGATTAGTGAGAACAACGCCGAACTGCGCTTGGTGATCAGTGAGAACAACGCCGAACTGCGTAAAGGACTCCAGCAGAGCACCACTGACCTACGGGCGGAGATGCAAGCGGGGGACGCGAGCCTGCGCGCCGAGCTCGCCGCGCAGAACCGCGCTTTGATGCAGGCCGGCTTTGGGCTCGCGGCGGCGCTCCTCGCCGTAGTTATCGTCCATCTGTTCTAGGGCGACCTCGCCCAAGGCGGCTCCGCCGCATCCTCTAGGCGGTCGATTCCCCATTAGCGTGCCCGCGGGGGCGCGACTGGCCAAGCTGGGCGGTGCACGCGGCCGCAGCGCGTAGCAGCGCTACGCGCAAGGTCGTGGGTGCCGATCCAGGGCCGTGCCAGGCGCGTCATCCGTGGGGGCGGGAATGGGGGATCGATCGTCTAGGCTTAGTGCTTCGTGCGAATCGCCCTAGTCTCGCCATATTCCTGGAGTTACCAGGGCGGCGTGAACCGGCACGTCGAGTCGCTCGCCGAGGAGTTTCTCGGTCGCGGTCACCACGTGCGCGTGCTCGCCCCCTTCGACCCCCCGGACCGGCTCAGCCGGGCGCTTCATCGCGCGCCCGCGGAGGCGCGCGAGATGCCCGACTACCTGGTTCCGATGGGTCGCACGGCGGGCTTCTCGGCCAATGGCGCGGTCTCCAACCTCGCCCCCTTTCCGGCGGGCGGCGTCGTCGCGCCGCGCCGCGAGCTGCGCCAGGGCGGCTACGACGTGGTCCACATCCACGAGCCGATCGTGCCGCTGGTCGGCTGGAACGCCGCGCTTGGGACTCCCGTGCCGGCGGTCGGGACCTTCCACGCCTACTCGACCAAGGCGATCCCCAACCACGTCGCGTCGGCGCTGGGGGGAAGGCGGGTCTTGAACCGGCTCGCGGCCCGGATCGCGGTCTCCGAGGCGGCTGCCTGGACGGGGCGCCGCTGGTTCGGCGGCCACTACGAGGTGATTCCGAACGGCGTCGACGTCGACGCCGCGCCCGGGGGCCAAGAGCCGCCGAGCGATGAGCTGCGCGTGCTGTTCGTCGGCCGCCCCGAGGAGCGCAAGGGCCTGCCGATTCTGCTCACCGCTTTCGAAGCGCTGGTCGAGCACGTGCCCAGCCGCCTCACCGTGATCGGCGCCGAGCGCGAGGACGTGCTGCGTTACCTGGCCGACCCCGAGACGATGCGCTGGGTCGACGTGCGCGGCCGCGTCTCCGGCGAGAGCCTCTGGACGGCGCTGCACGACGCCGACCTGCTCTGCGCCCCCTCGCTCTCCGGCGAGAGCTTCGGCATGGTCCTCACCGAGGCCTTCGCCGCGGGCACCCCGGCGATCGCCTCGGCCATCGCCGGCTACAGCGACGTCGTCACCGACGGCGTCGACGGAGTGCTCGTCCCGCCAGGCGACCCGCAGCGCCTCGCCGAAGAGTTGCAGCGTGCCCACCACGAGCCCGAGCGCCTGGCGGCGATGGGCGCAGCCGCGCGCGAGAGCGCCCAACGCTACGCCTGGTCGCGGGTCGCTGACCGCGTCACCCGTGTCTACGAGCGCGCGCTCGACGCGCCGCTGCCGTCCGGCGCACTAGAGCGCGCTGCGCACTGGACCGGCATCCGGCCTGCCGACGGCGCGCCCTCGAACCCGCCACGGCGCCTGCCGACACTCGACCCGCCGCTGGCGCAGAGCGGTAGCCGTAAACGGCGCATCGCCCGCCGCGCCGGCCTCGGTGTAGCCGGCGTTCTCGGCGTCGCCCTCACCGCGTTGGCCGCGCAGAAGATCGGCGTCGACAACGTGATCGCGAGCATCGTCCGCTCCGACCTCACCTGGGTCCTGGTCGCCTGTGGGTTGATGGCCCTCTCGCTCTTCTTCCGCGCGGCGTCCTGGTACGCGATCGTGCGCGCGGCCCTGCCCAACCGCCCGGTGCGGCGCCGCGATGTCACCTCGGCGACGATGATCGGCGTGTTGATGTCGGCCACGCTGCCGGCAAGGCTCGGTGAGCCGGCAAGGGCGATGACCCTCGCCCGGCGGATCGGGCGCATGCGCGAGACCTTCCCCGTGCTGCTCGGCACCCTCGTCTCGCAGACGGTGCTTAACATCGTCGCGCTGGCCCTGCTGGGGACGATCATCGTCTCCAGCACCGACCTCTTCCACTCGAGCACCGAGAAGCTGTTCGTTTTCAGCTTCGTGCCGCTCGCCCTCCTGCTCGTCGTCCTGATCGGGCCGGTTCTGATGCGGCGCAACGGCAACGGCCGTTTCGCCCGGATCGGCGCCGCCATGCACCGCGCGATGCTGCAGGTGCGGGCGGGCCTGGCGGTGTTCCGCCAACCGCGTTACGGCGCCGTGGCGAGCGTCGCCCAGCTCGGCGCCTGGGCGATCCAGCTCGCCGCCTGCTGGGCCCTGCTCGCGGCGCTCGGCCTCAGTGGCCACGCCGGCATCGGCGCCGCTGCCGCGGTCCTCTTCGCGGTCAACGTCACCGCAGTCGTGCCGGCGACCCCGTCGAACATCGGCGTCTTCCAGCTTGCCGTGATCAGCGTCCTCCACACGGGTTGGGGGATAAGCACCGCCGATGCCCTCGCCTACGGCGTCATCCTGCAGGCGGTAGAGATCGCCACCGCAGTCGCCCTCGGCCTCCCGGCCCTCGTCCGCGAGGGCCTCACCTGGAGCGACCTCCGAATACAAGCAATCTCAGCCGCTCCGGTCCGCCTCAAGCCCCATCCCTCTCAAGACAGCTCCCGCGAACGCATCGGAGCTTGAGGCCTACCCCTGGTAGGGCTGAAACGTCTTGTACTTTTTCGGTGCGGGCAATGGGCGCCAGCCCACAAGCGATCCACCGAAACAAGTTAAGTGGAAGCCCTACCGGGGGTAGGCCTCACTCCTCCGAGCTGCGCGGCACCTTGCCGCCTTTGGCGCCCGGTTCCTGCGCTGGGCCGCGCGGCGAGGCGATGCCGAGGACGCGCATCGCCTTGAGGCCGAGGCCGAGCTTCTCGCGGCCCTCGGTGGCGGAGACGTCGTGGCCGCAGAGCTCGCGCACGCGCTCGAGCCGGTAGCGGATCGTGTGGCGGTGGGTGAAGAGCTGTTTGGCGGTGGCGGCGACGTTGCCGTCGTTGCCGAGGTAGGCCTCTACCGTCGCCACGAGCTCGGTCTCGTACTGGTCGTCATAGGCGGCGAGCGGCTCGATCGTCTCGGCGAAGAAGCGCTGCAGCTCGCCCGGGTCCTCGCTCATCGCCGGCAACAGCAGGCGGTAGGCGCCGGTGTCCTCGAAGGCGAGCAGGGGGAGGTTCTCGGCTTCGCCGACGTTGACCGCGAGGTGGGCCTCGTTGCCGGCGCGGTAGAGATCGACGGGGTCGGCGACGCGGCGGCTGGCGCCGATCGTCAGATGGAAGCCGGCCAGGGCGTCCTCCAGCTCACGCGCCAGACCGGCAGCCGCGCGCTGCAGGCGCTCGTCCTCCTCCGCGGGGACGATCACGGCGATCTCCGTCGCGACCTCGCCCTCGTCGACCGCGGCCAGGGCGCCGGGGGCGAGCGAGCGCAGCGTCCGCATCGCCAGGGTCAGCACACGCGCCCGCCACTCGCCAGTCTGCGCCGTCCGGGGCGTGGCGCGCAGGACGACCGCCCCGGCTCCCTTTTCCAGATCGGTGCCCAGCTCGCCGGCGCGGGCGACGATGTCGCCCCGGTCGGTCACCTTGCGGGCAAAGACGGCCGCGACGAAGACCCCCGCAACCTCCTCGTTCTGCCAGTCGGGCGAACGGGAGCGCTCCAGCTCCAGCGCCAGCAGGGTCGTCACCATCCGCGCGATCGCCGGATCGGGCGGAGCTTTCGCCCGGTAGCGCAGCTCGCCGACGGCGGCATCAGCCACCCGCAGCTCGACCGAAGTGACCCGCTCCCCGCCCGCCAGCAGCTTCTCCTCCTGATCCGGCGAAGCCCCGGCCACAGCCAGCACAGCCCCCGAACGCTCGATCAGCGCAACGCTGGCATCCAGCACCCGAGCAGCAGCCCGCGCCACCGCAGGAAGCCCAGCTCCCGACTCAACAGCTTCGGAGAGCGCATCGAGCGTTCCGGGATCCGCCGCTTTTACGGGGCTTTTCGACCCTTTCGCGCTGGTAGCCATTCGCTCATTATCCCCAGGCGCTCCATCCAGGGACCATCCGGCAGGGCTGGAACGTCTTGTACTTTTTCGGTGTCGGCCTCGGGCGACAGCCCAACCGCGACCACCGAAAAAGTGGCTCTATTGACGTTTCCGTGGGTGAAGTAAGCAGGTGAAGATGAGGCGCACGCCGCTCCGCGCCTAGGTTTCCGGCTTCTCGAAGGCTGGAAATCGAAAGGAGCGGCAACGACGTGCGCAAGGAAAGGGTATGGGCACGCCTGCTCGGCTTGGAGCGGGCGGTCGTCGAGAGCGTCGAGAGTGACGAGGAAGGGCAGGTAGTGGTGGCGGTCAGGCCGCACCACCGGGAGCGGGATCGCTGCGGCGTCTGCGGGCGCCGCGCGCCCGGCTTCGATCTCGGCGAGGGACGCCGGCGCTGGCGGGCGCTTGACCTCGGCACGACCATCGCCTACCTGGAGGCCGACGCCCCAAGGGTCGCCTGCCCCGAGCACGGCGTCGTCGTCTGCGCCGTGCCCTGGGCGCGGCACGATTCGCGCTTCACTCGCGCCTTCGAGCAGCAGGTCGCCTGGCTGGCGGTGAACACCTCGGGCAGCGCCGTCGCAGAGTTGATGCGGATCGCCTGGCGCAGCGTCGGGGCGATCTGCGAGCGGGTCGCCGCCGAGGCCGGGCGCGATGCCGACCTGCTTGCCGGCCTTGAGCGGATCGGCATCGACGAGATCTCCCACCGCAAGGGCCACCGCTACCTGACCGTGGTGGTCGACCACGACACCGGCAGGCTGATCTGGGCGGCGCCGGGACGAGACAAGGCGACCGTGGAGGCATTCTTCGAGGCGCTGGGCGAGAAGCGCACCAAGCGCTTGAAGCTTGTCTCCTGCGACATGGCGGGCTGGATCGAGGCGGTGCTGGTGAAGCGCTGCCCGAAGGCCAAGCGCTGCGTCGATCCCTTTCATGTCGTGCAGCTCGCCACCGAAGCGCTCGACAAGGTCCGCCGCGAGGTCTGGAACGAGGCGCGCCGCCAGGGGCAGGGCAACGTGGCGGCGGAGCTCAAGGGCGCCCGCTACGCCCTGTGGAAGAACCCCGAGAACCTGACAGCGCGCCAGCAGTCAAAGCTCGCCGACCTCGAGCGGCTCAACCGGCCGCTCTATCGCGCCTACCTGCTGAAGGAGCAGCTGCGCCAGATCTACCGACTCGGACATCGGGCGGCGATCCGCCTGCTGGATGAGTGGTTGGTCTGGGCGCGGCGCTGCCGCCTGAAGCCGTTCGTCAAGCTCGCCCGCACGATCACTGCGCAACGGGAGGGCATCGTCGCGGCGATCCGCCACGGGCTCTCCAACGCGCGAGTGGAGGCGATCAACACCCAGATCCGGCTGATCGCCCGTCGCGCATTCGGCTTTCACTCACCTCAGGCGCTGATCTCCCTGGCGATGCTGAAGCTCGGCGGTCTGTGTCCGCCGCTGCCCGGTCGAGTCACCGTCACGTGACCCACGGAAACGTCAATAGAGCCGAAAAAGTTAAGTGGAAGCCCTGCCGGATGGTCCCTAACTGTTAAGTGGAAGCCCTACCGGACAGGCCCTCAGCCGAGTACTTCGACAATGTCGTTGTAGTAGTAGACGAACGCAAGGCCGACGACGACGCCGGTGAGCACGAGCGCGACAAGCACGATCACCGAAAGCATCCCCGCCACCGCCTTCTCCCAGATACGCCCGAAGGAGCCGATCGCGGGGACGAAGATCAGGGCGACGAAGGCGACCAGGCTGACCAGCCCGGCGGCGCCGAAGAGCAGGTACTCATTTTCGATCTTCTGCAGGGCGAGCGGCAGCACTAGATGGCTGACTCCGCGGCCGCGTGTGTGGTTGTGGGGTCAGCCATCTAACCCATTCTGCCGCAAGGTCCCGTCCGAAGAGCGGTGCGGCGCCCGCACCGAGCGCATCGTGGTGACGACTAGCGCCACGGCGGCGCAGAGCGAGAAGGCGGCGGCGCCGAGCGCCCAGCCGGCGCTGACGTCGCTCATGTAGTGGACGCCGAGGTAGACGCGTGAGAGACCGATCAGGGCGGTGAGGGCGATCCCGCCCGCGACGACGAGCGCCCCCCGTGCCATCCCGACCCGCAGGCGCATCACGATCGTCACCGCGAGCCAGACGTAGAAGGTCGAGTAGGCCGCGTGGGCGCTGGGGAAGGACGATCCGGAGACGGCAACCAGCCCGTCGCCGGGCCGCGGCCGGTCGACCGCGTCCTTGATCTCGTGGACGCCGAAGATGACGATCGTCATGCCGGCGAGGAGCACGCCGAGCTCGGCCCAGCGGCGGCGGGCGGCGAGGATCGCAGCGGCGACCGCGGCGAGTGGCCAGTAGATCGCGCCCGAGCCGAGCGCCGTGACCAGCTTGGCGATGTCGACGAGCCACGCGGCGCGCAGCTTTTCGGCGATTTCCATCGCCGTGATGTCGCCGGGCGTGGGGCCGGGATCGCCATTGACGATCACGGTGTAGGCGACGAGGACGAAGGAGGCGACGGCGAAGGTCGCCATCAGCGAGGTGAATTCGAGCCCGAAGGTGCCGCCCGGGGTGACCCGGTCCCAGAGGAAACTGAGCTGCGGCTGGAAGCGGCGCGCGAGGACGACGATCCAGCGGGTGGCCCAATGCCCCTCCATCCAGCGCACTGCCGCTCGGCGGTTCGCCTCGACCCGGAAGTGGCGGACCAGCCAGACCGCGCCGACGACGACGACGATCAGCGTGGCGAGCAGGAAGGCGCCTTTGCCGGCGTACTTGGCGGCGGTGTCGATGCTGCGCGAGAAGAAGTAGCCGATCAGGATGTGGGCACTGGCCCAGAGCCCGGTGCCGAGGATGCTGTAGGGGACGAAGGCTCGGTAGCGCATGCCCGAGCTGCCGGCGATGAAGGGGGCGAAGGCGCGCACGAGGCTGACGAAGCGGCCGATGAAGATCGTCTTGCCGCCGTGCCGGGAGAAGTAGTCCTCGACTTTCTCGAAGCGCTCGTGGCTGATCCCGAAGCGGGGGCCGTTGCGCATCACGAACTCGCGGCCGAGCCTGCGGCCGAGGAAGAAGCTGGTCGTGTCGCCCGCCCAGGCGGCAAACCAGGCGACGGCGATCAGCAGGTAGATGCTGATCGCGCCCTGACCCGCGACGGCGCCGCCCAGCAGCATCACCGTCTCGCCGGGGACGACGAGGCCGACGAAGGCGCCGGTCTCGGCGAAGGCGAAGACGCCGACGAGGAGGTAGGTCCAGGCGCCCAGGGCGTTGGAGATGTCTTCCAGCAGCCCCTGCAGTTCGTCGTGCGGGATCACCCGGCTGAGCAGGTAGTAGCCGGCGGCGATCGCGGCGGCGATAACCGCGATCAGCAGGCGGCGCCGGCGCCGGTTCTCAGGTAGTTGCATTTTCATGGCGCTCGCCCCGCCTCGCAGACGATCGCGTCGTCGCGGTCGAGCCGCTCCGCGGCCGACCTTGCCTCGGCCAGAGTGGCGAAGAGCCCAACCGCGGTGGGGCCGGAGCCGGACATGAAGACCAGCGGGGCGCCGGCCCCACGCAGGGCGTCCAGGGCGTCGCCGATATCGGCTCGGAGCGAGCGCGCGGCCGGCTCGAGGTCGTTGGCCAGCAGGGCGCGGTACTGGAGCGGCGCGGCACCGGCACCGGCCATCTCACGAAGCCGGCCCGCCAGGTCGCCCAGCTCGGCCTCGCCGCGACCTTGTCCGAGCCGGTCCGCCTCGGCGAAGACGTCGGCGGTGCTGAGACCGCCACCGGCGGGCAGCAGCAGAACTGCATGGGAGGCGGGGGCCGGGAGTCGTTCGACTCGCTCCCCGGCCCCTTGCACGAGAGCGAGGGCGGGTGAGAGCTGAGAGGGGACGTCGGCGCCGAGCTCGGCGGCAATCGTCGGCAGGTCGAGCGTTGGCGCGTTTGTCGGACTATTTCCGACGAACGCGCCATCGGTGGCCAACCGGAGCACCGCGGCGGCATCGGCGCTGCCGCCGCCGAGGCCGGCCGCGATCGGGATCCGCTTCTCGATCTCAATCCGCAGCGGTGGGCCCCCCCAACCGCCCTCGCGCAGCGCGGCCAGCGCTCGCGCGGCCAGGTTCTCGCCCTGGACCCCCGGGCAGAGGACCTCGTCGCGCTCGGCCTCAGAGACCTCGATCGAGTCAGCCAGGGCGAGCGGCTCGAACAGCGAGCAGAGCTCGTGCAGGCCGTCATCGCGGCGCGGGCCGAGGTAGAGGCAGAGGTTGAGCTTGGCGGGTGCTTGGATGCGCATCGGGGCGGGCGTCACTCGCTTTCGCCCAGTTTCCCGGCCAGCGCGGCGAAATCGGCGGGGGAGAGGGCCTCGGCACGCGCATCTTCGGCGATCCCCAGCTCACACAGGGCTTTGCGGGCGGCACCCAGCGAGCCTGGGCGGACGTGCTCCAGCGAGCGGGCCAGCGACTTGCGGCGGTGGGCGAAGGCGGCGCGGATCAGCTCGCGGGTAGCCGGGTCGGCGCCGGGCCCGGCGCGGCGCAGGCTCAGGATCGCCGACTCGACTCGCGGCCGCGGCCGGAAGACGGCCGGGTCGACGGTGCGCAGCAGCTTCACCTCGCAGGCCAGCTGCGCCTGCACGCTCGGCGATCCGTAGGTCCGATTCCCCGGCGCGGCACGCAGGCGCTCGGCGATCTCGCGCTGCACCATCACCGTCCAGCGCTGCACCCCGGGCAGGTCCTCGATCGTGCGCAGGATCAGCGGCGTGGCGATCGAGTAAGGCAGGTTGGCGACGACAGCGCTCGGCGCCGGATCGAAGCCGGCCAGGTCGAGCTTCATCGCGTCGCCCCAGTGCAGGTCGACCTCAGGGCGCCCCGCGAGCGGCGCCAGCGCGGCCTCTAGATTGCGGTCGATCTCGACCGTGTGGACGTGCGCTACGGCATCGGCCAGACGCTCGGTCAGCACCCCTTCGCCGGCGCCGACCTCCAGCACCACGTCGGCCGACTCGAGCTCGGCGTCGCGGACGATCGCGTCGAGCAGATTCGGGTCGGCGAGGAAGTTCTGCCCGAGCCTGACCACCGCTCCTATCTCCTACCAGCCGAAGAGGGCGCGGGCATTCGCCTCGACGGTCCGCTCCAGCTCCTCGTAGGTGACCCCACGAGCGGCGGCGACGACGCGGGCAGTGTCGACGACGTAGGCGGGTTCGTTGGGCTTGCCGCGCACGGTCTGGGGCGCCAGGTAGGGGGCGTCGGTCTCGACCAGGATCAGCTCGTCGGGCAGCTGCGCAGCGGCCCCGCGCAGCTCGTCTGAGGCCGGGTAGGTGGTGTGTCCGGCGAAGGAGCAGTACCAGCCGCGCTCGGCGGCGTCGGCGGCGCGCCAGGGGGCTGAGAAGCAGTGCAGGATCACGGGCGTGTCGCCCGCCTGGTCGTCGAGCAGCGCGAAGATCTCGTCGATCGCCGCCGTCTCCCCGTCCTTGTCGCGGCCGTGGATCACGATCGGCAGCGCCAGCTCGCGGGCGATTCCGACCTGCGCCTCGAAGGCGCGCCGCTGGTCGGCCGGGCTCGCCGTCTCGTGGTAGTAGTCGATCCCGGTCTCGCCGATCGCCCGCACCTTCTCGTGGGCCGCGAGTTGGGCGATCCGCTCCGCTTCGGCGTCGTCGAAGCCGCTCGCCTCGGTCGGGTGGCGGCCGACGCTGGCGAAGACCTCCTCATGGCGCTCGGCGGCCCCGATCGCCGCCTCGTTCTGCTCGCCGCCGAGGCCGACGTTGAACATGCGCGTGACGCCCGCCGCGAGCGCGTCCGCGACAAGCTCGGCCTCGGGTCGCTCGCAGAGGAACAGGTGCGTGTGGGAGTCGATCATTTGTCGCGTCAGCCTAGTCCAACGAGCGCGGTCGTCTTTTCGCCCGCATAGCGGCGGAAAAGGCGACCGCGCCCACCTCGGTAGCCTCTTTCATCCATGCCCGAGCGCGATTACATAGCCGCCACCAGGGAACGCGTCGTCGTCTTCGACGGCGGCATGGGCGCGACCCTGGAGCAGTTTGACCTGACCCAGGAGGACTACGGCGGCCTGCTCGGCAAATGCCACGAGGCATTGGTCCTCAACCGCCCCGACGTGATCGAGGGCGTCCACACCTCGATGCTCGAGGCCGGCGCCGAGGTGGTCGAGACGGATTCCTTTCAAGGGTCGCGTCTGAAGCTCGAGGAGTGGGGCCTGGGCGAGCACACGCACGAGATCAACCTCAAGGCGGCGCAGATCGCCCGCAAGGCGGCGGGCGAGGACCGCTTCGTCGCCGGCTCGATCGGGCCGACCGGCTTCCTGCCGGCCTCCGACGATCCGACCCTGGGCGACATCTCCTTCCGCAAGCTGGTCGAGGTCTTCGCCGAGCAGGCCAAGGGCCTGGTCGAGGGCGGCGCCGACCTGATCATCATCGAGACCGCTCAGGACATCCTCGAGGTCAAGGCCTCGATCTTCGGCGCCCGCGAGGCCTTTGCCGAAGCCGGCCGCACGCTGCCGATCCAGTGCAGCGTCTCGCTCCTCCCGCAGGGCGGCAAGATGCTGCTCGGCACCGACATCCAGGCGGTGCTGACGACGCTGACCGCGCTCGACGTCGACGTGATCGGGCTCAACTGCTCGACCGGCCCCGAGGACATGCGCGAGGCGATCCGCTTCCTCGGCGAGCACAGCCCGCTGCCCGTCCACTGCATCCCCAACGCCGGCCTGCCGCTGCAGGGGCCCGACGGCGAGACGATCTTCCCCGAACAGCCCGAGCCGCTGGCGGCGACGCTGGGCGAGTTCGTCGAGCGCTACGGCGTCGGGATCGTCGGCGGCTGCTGCGGGACGACCCCCGAGCACATCGCGGCGATCCGCGCCCGGGTCGACGGCCGCGTGCCGGGCGAGCGCCCCGCGCCCGGGCCGATCGAGGTCTCCTCGATGATGACCTCGACGCCGCTGGTCCAGGAGCCGCGCCCGACCCTGGTCGGCGAGCGGGTCAACTCGCAGGGCTCGCGCAAGGCCAAGGAGCTGCTGCTCGCCGACGACTACGACGGCCTCGTCCAGGTCGCCGAAGACCAGGTCGAGGGCGGCGCCCACGTGCTCGACATCTGCGTGGCGCTGACCGAGCGCGCCGACGAGGACGAGCAGATGGTCGCGGTGGTCGAGCGGATCTCACTGACCCAGCCGGCGCCGATCCAGGTCGACTCGACCGAGCCCGACGTAATTGCGGCCGCGCTGGAGAAGATCCCCGGCCGGGCGATCGTCAACTCGATCAACCTCGAGGCGGGCGAGGACAAGGCCAACCTCGTAGCGCCGCTTGCCAAGGCCCACGGGGCGGCGCTGATCGCATTGACGATCGACGAGGTCGGCATGGCGAAGACGGCCGAGCGCAAGGTCGAGATCGCCAAGCGCATCCGCGACCTGGTCTGCGAGAAGCACGGCCTCGACCCCGAGGCGCTGATCTTCGACGCGCTCACCTTCACCCTGACCACCGGCGACGACGAGTGGAAGCCCTCTGCCGTGGAGACGATCGAGGGGATCCGCCGGATCAAGGCCGAGATCCCGGGAGTCAAGACCTCGCTCGGCGTCTCCAACGTCTCCTTCGGCGTCGGCCAGCCCGCCCGCGCCGTGCTCAACTCGGTCTTCCTGCACCACTGCGTCGAGGCCGGGCTCGACCTGGCGATGGTCAACCCCAACCACATCACGCCCTACTCGGAGATCTCCGACTCCGAGCGCGAGCTGACCGACGACCTCGTCTTCAACCGGCGCGAGGACGCGCTGGAGCGCTTCATCGGTCACTTCGAGTCCAAGGGCGAGGAGGCCGTCGAGGAGGCGGAGGACCCGACCGCGGGGATGGAGCCCGAGGAGGCCCTGCACTGGCACATCCTGCGCCGCAAGAAGGACGGGGTCGAGGAGTGGATCGACCGCTGCAACGAGAAGATCGGCGCCGTCCCGACGCTCAACGAGGTGCTGCTGCCGGCGATGAAGGAGGTCGGCGACAAGTTCGGCGCCGGCGAACTGATCCTGCCCTTCGTCCTGCAGTCGGCCGAAGTGATGAAGCGCGCCGTGGCGCGGCTGGAGAACTACCTCGACCGGATCGACGGCCACAGCAAGGGCAAGGTCGTGATCGCGACCGTGTTCGGCGACGTCCACGACATCGGCAAGTCGTTGGTCAACACGATCCTGACCAACAACGGCTACACCGTGGTCGACCTCGGCAAGCAGGTGCCGGTCGAGACGATCATCGAGGCCGCGGTCGAGAACGAGGCCGACGCGATCGGCCTCTCGGCGCTGCTCGTCTCGACCTCCAAGCAGATGCCGATCTGCATCCAGGAGCTGCACCAGCGCGGCCTCGAGTTCCCGGTGCTGATCGGCGGCGCGGCGATCAACCGCGACTTCGGCCGCCGCACGCTCTACCCGCACGGCAAAGAGTCCGACGACGTCTACGCGCCCGGGGTCTTCTACTGCAAGGACGCCTTCCAGGGCCTCGACACGATGGACGCGCTGGTCGACGAGGCGGCGCGGGCGGCGCTGGTCGAGCGGATCCACGCCGAGGCGAAGCAGCTGCGTGAGAAGCCCGTCGTGGTCGACGACTCGCCGCCGACCAGCGACGCGAGCGTGCGCTCCGCCGCGGCCACCGACAACCCGATCCCAGAGTCGCCGTTCCAGGGCGCGCGCGAGGTCGAGATCGACCTCGACGAGGTCTTCCCCTACCTCGACCGCCACGTGCTTTTCAAGCTGCACTGGGGCGGCAAAGGGGTCAAGGGCGAGGCCTGGCGCAAGCTGATCGAGGGCGATGGGGAGGAGGAGGGCTTCGCGCCGCGCCTGGAGCGGATGTGGCGCGAGCAGGACTACCTCCATCCACGGGCGCGACTCGGCTACTTCCCTTGCAACTCGGCGGGCAACGAGCTGATCGTCTTCGACCCCGAGGATCCCGAGCGTGAGCTGGAGCGGCTCGTCTTCCCGCGCCAGCCCAAGCACGACCGGATCTGCCTGGCCGACTTCTACCGTCCGCTTGACAGCGGCGAACGCGACCTGGTCGCGTTGCAGGGCGTCACTGTCGGCCCCGAGGTGACCGAGCTGATCGAGCGCCTCGAGAGCGAAGGCGAGTTCGCCGAGCAGCTCTTCGTGCACGGGCTCGGCGTGCAGTCCGCCGAGGGCCTGGCCGAGTGGCTGCATGCCCGGGTGCGCCGCGAGCTCGGCATCGAGCCCGACCAGGGCCGCCGCTACTCCTGGGGCTACCCGGCCTGCCCGGACCAGTCCGAGCACGAGAAGGTCTGGCGCCTGCTCGACCTAGGCCAGATCGGCATGAGCCTCTCCGGCGGTTACGCCGTGACCCCCGAGCAATCGACGGTGGCGATAGTCGCCCACCATCCCCAGGCGGTCTACTTCGGCATGAAGTCCGGCTTCATCCCCGAGGACAAGGCCCCCGACGAACTGATCGCCGGCACCGAGCGAGGCGGCCAGATCCCGCCGGAGCGCGAGCCGGTGGGCTAGCGGCTGCGCCCTGCCTTAAGCTTCAAGAAGCACTCTTGGGGAGTGGTGTAGTGGGCAACACTCGGCACTTTGGATGCCGCATCCCCGGTTCGAACCCGGGCTCCCCAGTGCCCCAAAACCGTGAACCACGGGTTCGAGTACCACGGCGGCTTCGTCCGCTTGTTCTGCGAACATAGGTTCGATGAAGGGGAGAAGGCTGAGTTACACGGAGCGGGAGGCGCGCGAGGCGATCGCGGCATCGAAGTCTTGGGCTGAGAGCCTGCGGCGGCTTGGTCTCTGTCCGACGGGCGGGGCCTGGCGCATACTCAAGAAGTACGCCCAGGAGTGGAGCATTTCCACGGAACACTTTGACCCCAGGGCCGCTTGTGGCGCCAATCTAAGGCGAAAGGCGCTTCCCCTGCAGGAGGTCTTGGTGGCTGGCTCCACGTACGGCCGCCAGCACGTCAAGCGGCGACTCCTAGCGGAGGGCTTGAAGGAGCCGCGATGCGAGTTGTGCGGTCAAGGCGAGATCTGGCAGGGCAAGCCGATGTCGATGATCCTGGATCACATCAATGGGGTTCGCGACGACCACCGACTGGAGAACTTGCGCATGGTCTGCCCCAACTGCGCGGCGACTCTCGACACGCATTGCGGGCGGCGCAATCGGATCGAGCGGGCGAAACGGTCGTGCCTTCACTGCAAGGAGGAGTTCGTTCCGTCATACGCCACGCAGCGGTACTGCTCACGGCCGTGTGGGGTTCGCTGGGATCGATCCGCCTGCACCAACCGGTCAGGTCGCGGTGGTCGTGGGGTGCCTGCGCCGGACGCACGCAAGGTCGAGCGACCGCCATACGAGCAGCTGATCGAGGAGATCGAGGCGACGAGCTATCTCGGGGTGGGTCGCAAGTACGGAGTCTCCGACAACGCGGTCCGCAAGTGGGTTCGTTTCTACGAGCGACAGATGGAGAGGGAGGCGGGCGAAGCAGCGTCGAGCGGGGCTTGAACCCGTCCGGGGGACGGCTTAGGGTCGTTTTATGGAGATGAGCGGAGTGCAGCTGGACCCTGAGGTCCGCGCCGGACTGGCGCGCAGCTGGAAGGCGCTGATGACGGTCGGCGTCCTGGCCATCGTCATCGGCTGCATCGCGATCGTCGTGCCCGCTGTGGCCGCGGTCGGGACGGCGATCTTCATCGGCTGGATCCTCGTTATCGCCGGTGCCTTCCTCGTCGCCGGCGCCTTCACCGCGCACTCGATCGGCTCGGTCGTCCTGCGGCTGCTCTGGGCCTTCCTCACGGTCATCGTCGGCCTCTGGCTGATCGTCGAGCCGCACAACGGCACCCTGACCCTGACCCTAGTGCTCGGCATCTACTTCCTCTTCATGGGCCTCACCCGCATCTTCGTCGCCTTCGCCGGCCGCGGCCAACAGGGCGCGGGCCTGGTCGGCCTAAGCGGCTTCGCTGGCCTCCTGATCGGCATCCTCGTACTGGCCAAGTTCCCCAGCAGCGCCGACTGGGCAATCGGCCTCCTCGTAGGAATAGACCTGATCTTCGCCGGCTGGACGCTGACTTCTGTAGCTCTAGTCGGAAAAGACCTGGCTCGTTCTTCCTGAGTAGGGAGGGCATGGGGGTTCCCCTCGCGCCCGCTGGGTTTTTCGCCTCGGACCCACAATCTCTCGCCAAGCTGGAGTTGCGAAAAACAGGACGCCGCTGGTCGCGAGGGGAACCCCCATGCCCTCCCAGCGCTGGCCGCCCTCGCCTGAGCTGAGATAGGCAGGATTGGGTGCCGCCGTCGCCCGTCCCGGCGGGACTCGCTTGAGCTTGGGGACGGAGGTGGGGGCACCCTGGAGCGCGCGGCGTCCTCTTTTCGCCCCACTGGTCAGCGAGAGCTGTACTTGCTTGGTGGCGAAAACCCAGCAAGCGGAAGGGTGCCCCCTCCTCCGTCCCCCAGTACTACGATCTCGGGGTGAGTTCGCCTCTGGTCTTGGTCATGGCGGCGGGCGAGGGCACTCGTATGCGCTCGTCGACGCCGAAGATGCTCCATCCCGTCTGTGGGCGGCCGCTGGTCGCCTGGCCGATCCTCGCTGCGCGCGAGGCCGGGGCGGGCCGTGTGGCGGCGATCGTGTCTCCTGGCATCGACATCTCCGCCGGTCTGCCCGACGGCGTCGAGACGGTCGTGCAGCCCCAGCCGGACGGCACTGGCGGCGCCGTGCGCGCCGCGCTGCCGCTGATCGAAGCGGCGGAGACGGTTCTCGTCCTTTCCGGTGACCATCCGCTGATCTCCGCCGAGGTCGTCTCCGGCTTCCTCGAAGCCCACGCCGCCTCCGGCTCCGCCGCGACGATGATGACCATCGAGCTCGACGATCCCGGCAGCTACGGACGCGTCGTGCGCGGCGCCGACGGCGAGGTCGAGCGTGTGGTCGAGGCCAAAGCCGCCGGCGATGCCGGCGCCGAGGAGCTCGCGATCCGCGAGATCAACGCCGGGACCTACGCTTTCGATGCCGGCCCGCTCGCGGCCGCCCTGGCGGGGTTGTCGAACGACAACGCCCAGGGCGAGTACTACCTCACCGATGTCTTCGCCGCCCTGCGCGGCGCCGGCCATTCCGTCGCCGCCCACCGCGCCGAGGACTTCGCGGTGACGATGGGGGTCAACAACAGGGCGGAGCTTGCGGTGGTCGAGGCCGAGGGCCGCCGCCGGATCCTCGAGCGCCACATGTTGGCCGGGGTCACGATCGTCGATCCCGGCACGACCTGGGTCGAGGCCGACGTGGAGATCGCCGCCGACGCCCGGATCGAACCTGGCACGAGCTTGCGCGGCGACACCGCGGTCGGCGCCGGCTCGGTCGTCGGGCCGCTCAGCACGCTGATCGACACCCGCATCGGCGCTGACGTGAAGGTCCCGCACTCCTACCTGGTCGAGTGCGACGTGCTCGACGGCTGCAGCGTCGGCCCCTTCGCCTACCTGCGCCCCGGCGCTCACCTCGAGGCGGGCGCCAAGGCCGGCACCTTCGTCGAGATCAAGAACTCGCAAATCGGGGCGGGCGCCAAGGTTCCCCATCTCGCCTACATCGGCGATGCCGACGTCGGTGCGGGCAGCAATTTGGGCGCCGGCACGATCACCGCCAACTACGACGGTTTCCGCAAGCACCGCACGACGATCGGCGCCGATGTGCGGCTCGGCGTTGACACGATGCTGATCGCCCCGGTACAAGTCGGGGACGCCGCCTACACTGGCGCCGGAGCGGTGATCAAGAAGGATGTCCCGGAGGGGGCGCTAGCGGTGAGCCAGAACGACCAGAGGAACATCGAGGGCTACGCGGAGGGCAAGTCCGCCCGTGCCGATGAGGAGGATTCGTGAGCACGATCGAGCAGCGCCCCGAGGCGGCGCCAACCGCCATCCCGCACGACTACTCGAAGCGGATGATGGTCTTCGGCGGCCGCAGCTCGATGGAGCTTGCGGCCAAGGTCGCCGGCAAGCTTGAACTCGACCTCGGCCAGGTGACGCTGAAGACCTTCGCCAACGGCGAGGTCTACTGCCGCTACGAGGAGTCGATCCGCGGCGCCGATGTCTTCATCGTCCAGTCGACCTGCGCCAACGAGCAGAGCGAGATGACCCCGAACGACGCCATCGTCGAGCTATTGACGATGATCGACGCAGCGCAGGGCGCCTCCGCCCACCGCATCATCGCCGTCCTGCCCTGGTACGGATACGCGCGCCAGGACAAGAAGTCCGCGCCGCGCGAGCCGATCTCCGCCCGGATCATGGCCAAGTGCCTGGAGGGCGTCGGCACCGACCGCGTCCTGACCATGGACCTGCACGCCGGTCAGGTGCAGGGCTTCTTCCACGTCCCGGTCGACCACATGACGGCGATGCCGATGCTGACCCAGTGGTTCGCCGACCAGGAACTGAGCGAGGAGCTCGTGATCGTCTCCCCCGACGCCGGTCGGGTCAAGACCGCGCGCAACTTCGCCCGCCGCATCGGCACTCACTGGGCGGTGATGGAGAAGGAGCGCCCCGCCCAGCAGGTCGCCGAGATCGGCTACGTGGTCGGCGACGTCAAAGGGAAGACCGCGGTTCTCGTCGACGACATGATCGACACTGCGGGGACGCTCTGCGCCGCCGCGCAGACGGTGCTCGACGAGGGCGCCGCACGGGTGATCGCCTGCGCCACGCACGGCGTCTTCTCCGGCCCCGCGTACGAACGCCTCGCCGACTCCGCGATCGAGCGGATCGTCGTCACCGACACGATCCCGCTGCGCCCCGGTGCCCCCGACAACATCACGGTGCTCTCGACCGCCGGCACCTTCGCCGACTCGATCCGCCGCATCTTCACCGACGACTCGGTCTCCGAGATCTTCGCCGGTGAGAACCAGCTTTTCTAGTGCCTGACGGATTGCGCTTCGTCGGCCACAAGGGCGCCGACCTGATCGCCCCCGGCAACACGCTGGCGAGCTTCGCCGCGGCGGTCGACGCCGGCGTCGACACGATCGAGTTCGACGTGCTCTGGACGCGCGACGGGCACCCGCGCATCGACGCTGCGGAGCGGACGCCGCTGATCGTCGCCCACGATTGGCACGACGCGGAAGGGCGCGAGCCGCTGACCCTGGCCGAAGCGCTCGACGCGTTCACGACGCCTCCGCTGGAGAAGGTCGAGATCGACCTCGACATCAAGCTGCCCGGGCGCGAGGAGGAGATCGTCGCGGCCGTCCGCAAGCGCGGGCTGCTCGAGCGGGCGATGGTCTCGACCATGGAGCTTTCGACTCTGGTCAAGATCGGTGCGCTCGAGCCGGGCCTGCGGCGAGGCTGGACCTATCCCAGGGTGACCAAGGACTGGAACTCAAAGCGCTGGGCGAAGGCGCCGATGCTTGCCGCTCTCGTTTGGATGCGCAAACGGCTTCCCGGCCTGGCGGCCCGCGAACTGCCGAAGATGGAGGTCGAGGCGATGTGGGTCTACCACCCCCTGGTCAGCCGCCAGCTGGCCAAGATCACCGACCTCGCCGGAGTCGAGCTGATCGCCTGGACGGTCGACGACGCGAGCCGCATGGAGAAGCTCGTAGCCGCCGGAGTCGACGGCATCTGCTCCAATGACCCCCGCCTCTTCCGCCAACTGCCCCTCGACCCAACCGGTCACTCCAAACGTTGATCCGCTTCCGGTGTGCCTTTCGCCACCTATATGGGCAGAAGGCACACCGGAACGGCTATCCCGAGTCGAGCATTCGCGTGATCCGCGCGACGACGGCTGAGGTTTCGTCCTCGGCTTGGCTCCAGGTGACGCCGGCGACGCGGTAGCCGGCGGCGACGAGCCGCTGGGCGCGCTTTCGGTCAGACTGGAAGGCTCCGCGCGTGCCGTGGGTTTCCTCGCCGTCGGCTTCGATCACGAGGCGCTGAGCCCGCCAGAGCATGTCGACCTCGACCGGCTTCCCGTCATCGATGCGCAGCTTGACGTTGCACTCGGGACCGGGCACACCGCTTTCAAGCAGAACCGGTAGGAGCTTGGCCTCGAGTGGGCTGCGTAAAAGCGGCTTGCGTTCGTCTGCGGTGCGCCATATCTCGAGAATGGCACGCAGGTTCGGCGCGCCGCGCCTGCGTCCACGCGCCAGCACGCGATCGACCCCACGGACCTCGAGTTGCCTCAGCACGGCCGCCTGCTCGACCAGGCGACGCAACGACGTATAGCCGGTCCGGCCGGCCATATCGACCAGCGTGCGTGACACCGTCGTGCAGGGGATTCCATCGCGGGTCTCGACCTCGTCGGGCCCGGGCCGGCGGACGTTGTGCCAGCGGATGTCCTGGATCTTGCGGCCCGCTTGTTTTGGTGCGATCACATCGACGGGCACGGCCCGCTTGTCCCACAGCCCCAGCAGCTCGGCCGCGCTGCCGTGCGAGACCACCGCGCCGTCTCCAGAAGCGAGCGCAGCTGCGAGCATCCTGCCGTGTCGCCCGATGACGCGATGACCTACTGCAAACGTGCCCCGAAAGAGCGGGTGCAAGCGGCCGGAGGCGACACGTGCCGAGATGCCGGACTCGCTGAGGCCAAGCGCCCGTAGCTGGCGTCCCGAAACGACGCCATGCTGTCGATCTGCGACCCCCGCAATTTCGTGATCGATGCTTCCGGTGTGCTTTTCGCCCTTCATGCGGGCTAAAGGCACACCGGAGCGAAGTTCACCCCCCCCTCGGGGCGGGACGGCCGCTCTTTGCGGCGTTGGGTGGAGCTCAGACCGTGCCGGGCGTCGCCGTTGGCGGTGCGTTGCGGCCGCCACGCTTGCGCTTTACGGCCGACTCCATGTCCTCGGCGGTGAAGCCGCCGACTGCCTCGCCGTCCAGCGCGTAGCGGTAGAGCGCTACTCCGAAGATGCCGCTCAGGGCTTTGCTGATCAGCAGGGAGATGGCGAGGCCGATTGCGCCGATGACGACGAGCAGGGCGCCCACGAAGCTCGCCGAGGCCCAGATCAGCACTCCGGCCGCGATCACGATCGCGCTCGGCAGCACGCCGAAGAAGACGACGGCGCCGCCGATCGCGATGTTGCCGGTGATCTGCGCGCCCCAGCGCGATTTGAACAGGCTCGCCGCGCGCTTCAGCGTCTCGAACGGCCCGGTGCCCTCGATCGCGATCACGGGCACCGCGAGGAAGGTGACCAGCGACCAAGCCATGCCGACCAGCCGCGCGGCGATCGTCCCGGCGATGCCGCCCTGATTTTCGAGTGCGCCCATCAGGACGCTGATCGCGGTCGATACCGCCGCCCAGCCACAGATTTGGCTAAAGCGGCTGCGCGCGACTGCGAGCCCATCGCTCACCGTCGCCTGCTCGCCGCGGAAGATCATGTCGGCGGCAGCAGCGAGGCCGACGCTGAAGTAGAAGCCGACCACGCTGAGCACGTAGACGCCGATCACCAGCAGCGGGATTGCGCCGCCCAGGACGTTCTTCTCGAGGAAGTAGAGGCCGGGCCCGAGGAAGACGAAGGCCAGCGGGATCGTGGCGACCGCTCCGTAGAGAGGGAAGCGAGCCAGCTCGCGATGGCTGTTCAGCACCCCCCAGCTTTTCTTCGTCAGGGCCCAGCCGCGTTTGATCCTGCTCATTGCGCCTCTCCTTCCAGAGATCGCTCGACAATCGGGGTCTGCCTCACGCCCCTTCCCTCGAAGTACTCCCACTCCTGCTCGCCGAGCTCGGTCGCGGGCGGGTCCGCGTAGATCCACTCGCGCATGATCCGGTGCCAGTTGCGCTTCGCGCGCAGCTGGCCCAGTACGGCGACGACGCCGATTTCCATTCGCCGCCCCATCAGCTCGTTGGCCGGCAGCGACTCGCGGCGCATCAGGTCGTAGTACTCCGAGCGTGGGTCCTGAGTCGACTCGATGATCTTCATCACCCGTTTCGGCGTGATCTCTATCTCGCGGTCCTCGACGAACCAGCCGCTGACCGCCATCGTGTGCTCCAGCAGCCGTTCGGCGTCGAGCTTGGAGGGGTTCTTGACGAAGCCGAGGTCGTGCAGGGCGCCGCGGAAGCGCTCCGGATCGTTGTGGAAGGCGGCGTCGAGGGCGCGCTGCTCGAGCACGATCTGCTCGTGGTCGAGCTTCTTGGTCATGCCGAAGTCGAGGAAGGCGACCCGGCCGTCCTCCATCAGGAAGTAGTTGCCGGGGTGGGGGTCGGCGTTGAAGTGGCGCAGGTGGTAGATCGAGCCGAAGCTGCCGCGGAAGACGATCTCGCCGAAGCGGCTGCGCCGCTCGTGCGGCAGCTCTTTGATCTGGTCGAAGGTCATCCCCTGGACGAACTCGGTGACGAGCACCCGGCGACGCGAGAGGCGGGTGACCACTTCCGGCACGTAGATGAAGGGATGGTCGCGGTAGGCGCGGGCGAA
The DNA here is from genome assembly GCA_963837695.1 of uncultured Solirubrobacterales bacterium. Taxonomy (GTDB): domain Bacteria; phylum Actinomycetota; class Thermoleophilia; order Solirubrobacterales; family 70-9; genus VRUE01. The sequence continues at coordinate 1,128,812 of CAWINZ010000005.1, forward strand.
GGTGCGCTGGTTCTGCGCCTCGTACTCGTAGTCGAGCTCCTCCATCACCCGCTCGCGCAGCTCGTGCGCGATCGCCTTGGCGTCGAGGCCGGGGGCGAGGGCGCGGGCGAGTCGGACGATCGTGCCGGCGTTGCGCAGGTCGGCGTCGAGCGCCTCGGCGATGCCCGGGTACTGGATCTTTACCGCGACCCGGCGGCCGTCGAGCAGCTCGGCACGGTGCACCTGGCCGATCGAGGCAGCGGCGAAGGCCTCGTGCTCGAACTCGGCGAACAGTTCTGAGACGGGCTCGCCGTCGTACTCCTCGAGCAGCACCTTCTCGACCTTCTCCCAGGGCATCGGCGGCGCTGACGTGCGCAGCTTGGCGAGCTGCTCCTGGTAGATCTCGCGCTGCTCCTCGGGCAGGAAGTCGGTGTCGATGAAGGAGGCGAACTGCCCCAGCTTCATCGCCGCGCCCTTCATCTGGCCGAGTGCGCCGACCATCTTCAGCGCCGTCTCCAGGTGGCGTTGATCGAGCTTTTCCTTGCTGCCCTCCTCGGAGCGGGCGACGTTGGTGGCCTTGGTCCCGGCGTAGCGAGCACCCTGGACGCCGACGATCGAGCCCAGCTTGGCCGAGCGGCGGAGCCGTCCTTTGGGGATCTTCGAGTCGTCGGCCACGGCTGGCAAGGTTGTCATAGCCACCTCGTGGCGGGCTCCGGTTCCCGGCTTTCTCTATTCTCTCCCGTCCGATGGCTCGCACCCGCGAAAAGCTGAAGGCCGCCGCGCGCACCGATTTCGGCTCGCGCAGCTCTCGCCGCCTGCGCGGCAAGGAGCTGGTGCCCGGTGTTGTCTACGGCGGTGGCTCGGAGGCACGGGCCTTCCAGGCGGGCGAACGCGAGATCCGCGCGGTCCTGGCCGGCGGGCAAGCGCTGTTCGACCTCGAGCTGGAGGGATCGAAAGCCGTGCCCGTCGTGGTCAAGGAGCAGCAACTGCATCCCGTGCGCGGCAACCTCCAGCACATCGACTTGCAGGAAGTGAAGCTCGACGAGGCGATCCAGGCCGAGGTCGCGATCGAGCTGGAGGGGACTGAGACGGCGCCGGGAGTCAAAGAGGGCGGCGTGCTCGAGCACGTCACCCGCGAGATCACCGTCGAAGCACTGCCGACCGAGATCCCCGAGCGGCTGGTCGCCGACGTCTCCGAGATGGAGATCAACGACACCGTGACGCTCTCCACGATCGCCGCGCCCGAGGGCGTCAAATTCGTCGCCGACGATCCCGACGAGGTCACGATCGCCACCCTCTCGCCGCCGCGCGTCGAGGAAGAGCCCGAGCCCGCCGTCGAGGAGGAGGCCGAACTGGTCGGCGAGGAGGGCGAGGCCCCGGCCGCCGAGGACGGCGATTCGGGCGATGGCGGCGATTCCGGCGACTCCGGGGAGTAGCCCCGCGTCATGTCGATCTTCCGCCGCCGCAAGGCCCGCGGCGGAGGCGGTGCCGAGCAGGACGACGGCGACCGCATCCTCATCGTCGGTCTCGGCAACCCCGGTAACGAGCACGCCGGCAGCCGCCACAACGTCGGCTTCGACGTGGCGGAGGAGCTCTCGCGGCGCTGGGACCTACCCCGCGCGAAGAAGAAGTTCGCCGGCCTGATCGCCGAAGGGCGCATCCGGCCCGGTGGTCCACGGGTGGCGATCCTGCTGCCGCAGACCTACATGAACGCCTCCGGCGACTCGGCAGGGCCGGCGCGCGGCTCGCTCAAGGCCGCGCTGGACGAGGTCGTCGTTCTGCACGACGAGATCGACCTTCCCTTCGGCGAGGTGCAGAGCCGCCTCGGTGGCGGCCTGGCGGGCCACAACGGCCTGAAGAGCCTCAAACGGGGTTTGGGCAGCGCCGAGTTCTGGCGCGTCCGGGTCGGCGTCGGGCGCCCCGACTCGACCGACCCGGAGATCGTCTCCGGCTACGTCTTGGGCCGCTTCCGCGAGCCCCGCACGGAGGTCGAGGCCTTGATCGGCAACGCCGCCGACGAGGCCGAGCGCCTCGTCGAGCAGCTAGGTTCTCCGCCTGATGAGCGCTGAGCGCACCAGCTACGGAGTCGATGCCCAGGGCGTCGCGCTGCTGCGCCTCGAGCGTCCCGAGGCCCGCAACGCGATCGACACGCAGATGCTGGCCGAGATGCTCGAGCACCTCGCGGTCGCCCGCGCCGACGACTCGGCCCGCGTCCTCGTGATCAGCTCCTCCGACCAGATGGGCCTCTCCGCCGGCGCCGACGTCAAGGAGCGACTCGACGAGGAGGGCAAGGTCCGCCGCATGCAGCTCTTCGCCGATCTCTACGACGCGATCGTCGCCTTTTCCAAGCCGACCATGGCCGCCTGCCACGGCGACGTGGTCGGCGGCGGAGCGGAGATCGCCATCGCCTGCGACATGCGCGTCGGCGGCGCCAACCTGCGCATGCGCTTCCCCGGCGCCGCCCTCGGCGTCCCGGTCGGCCCGGCCCGCCTCGTCACCCTCTGTGGCCTGGCCACCGCCAAATACCTGCTGCTGACCTCGCGCACCGTCGGCGCCGACGAGGCCCTGCGCCTCGGCCTCGTCAACCGCGTCGCCCCGGCCGCGGCGACGGAGGAGGCGGCGCTGCAAGTCGCCGCCGAGGTCGCCGGCCACCCGCCCGAGGCCGTCGCCCGCCTGAAGCGGATGCTGCACGAGTGGGATGACATCGTGGGGCGGTCTAAGGTCGAGGGTGTGGGTCAGGTCGAGTGGGCCCGGACTGGGCCGGGTCTGCCTCAGCCCGACTGACGTTGTGTAAGCCCATCCGGTAGGGCTTCCACTTAACTTTTTCGGTGGATCGCCTGTGGGACTGGCGCCCGCAGGCCACACCGGAAAAGTACAAGACGTTTCAGCCCTACCGGATGGGCTTAGGCCCAGCTGGTCGGGTCGAGGGTCGCGCCGCCCATGAACTCCTCGGGGTTGGCTCGGACGTGGTCAGCGACCTGGTCGCAGCGTGCCAGCCACGACCTGGTGGAGGAGAGCTGGTTGAGGATGGTGGCTAGGTTGTTCTCGCCGAGCCACTGGAGGAGTGGGAGGTGGAGGACTATTGAGATGAATCGTTCCCCTTGCTCGGTGACTTCGATCTCCTTGCTTAGGTATTTGACGAAGGTGTCGGGGTCGATCTGGTCGGGGGAGCCGGTCATCTGCTCCCGTACGGGGTCTAGGCCGGGGAGCATTGAGGTGGCGTCTACGTGGCGCCACTGGAAGGGGAGCAGGGCGACTCCGTCCTCGATGCCCGCGCCCGCGCCCGCTGGCGAGGCGTAGCGCAGGCCGGTTTCGCGCAGGATGGCGGTGCCCCCGTCGCCGAGCTGGCCGCCGGGTGGACGCAGGCCGTTCACTTCAAGGCCAAGCGCCTTGAACGCATCGATGCCACGACCCAGGTTTTCCGCCTGCTCGGCTGTCGTCAGCTCGCCCCACGTCTCGTGGCGCCAGGCGTGGTAGGCGACCTCGTGGCCGGCCGCGTCGATCCCCTGCAGCGCGCCGGGATTGAGCTCGGCGTTGACGCCCTCGGCGAAAAAGGTCGCCTTCAGGTCGTGTTCGCCGAGCCGCTCCAGTAGCGCGGGCAGCGCTCGGGTCGCGCTCGATGCCTCGTCGACGCCGAGGTTGTCGAAGCTGAGACAGAGAGCGCCGCGGGCGCCGCCCGGCCACGCTCTCACCGGCTCAGTCCTCCAGCAGCGCCGCGCTCCAGCGCTCGGGTTCCCGCTTGGCCTGCTCGCGCGCCCAACGGAAGTGATGATCGGCCGAGGCGAGCAGGATCGGGAAGTTGAGCAGGCCGGCGAGGGCGAATCTACGGGAGCCGCGTTTGGTCTCGGTGAGCAGGCTGAGGACGCTCGAGATCCCCCAGGCCCAGAGCACGGCGTTGTAGGCGGGAAGCTGGTCCTCGCGCAGGCCCTCGGCTTCGTCGAGCATCGGCAGGCCGCCGTGCAGCGACCAGGGCCAGGCCTTGAAGTGGACGGCGACGCCGGCCACGCCGATGCCGGCGTTGAGGGCGGAGAGGCGCTCGTCCCACTTGCCGCCGCGGACCGCCGCGACGAGTCCGAGCGGGATCAGGGCGCCCCAGAGCGCGTAGGCGCCGCGCCGGCCGAGCTGCGGCTCGAAGACCAAGCCGACGCCGGCGCGGGTCTCGAACGCGTTGTGGGCGAAGAGCCCGAGGGTTGAGCCGGCGGCGAATGGGCGTCGCAGTCGCATCTGAGGCAGCGTAGCCCTTGGTCTTAGAATCGGTCGCCGCGCCCGGATCGCCCGATCCGGGCTCTTTGCCTGCCATGAGCCTTCGCCCCCTTTTAGAAATCGCCGCCGAGAACGAGCGCCTGCACGCGCTCGCCGGCGAGGTGCGCGCCGCGGGCGGTGGCTCGCCGGTCGAGATCGGCGCCTCGGCCACCCTGCGTCCGCTGCTGCTCGCGACCCTGCTCGAGGACGATCGCGGCCTGGCCGGCCGCCCGGCGCTCCTCGTCAGCGCCGACGATCGCTCGGCTCGCGACCTCGCCGCCGATCTGCGCGCCTACCTGGCGCCCCGTCGGGTCCGCTTCTACCCCTCGCGGGGAACCGGCTACGCCTCGCACGTCACCCCGCCTCCCCACCTGGTCGGATTGCGGATCGACGCGCTCGACTCGCTGCGCGAGAGCGAGGACGCGATCGTCGTCGCCAGCGCCACCGCGCTCGCCGAGGCGGTGCCGGACGCCTCGCTGCGTCCGGCCGGCTTCACGCTCGAGGCGGGGGGCGAGGTCGAGCTCGACGGCGCCGCACGCGATCTGGTCGCCGCCGGCTACGAGCGGGTCGAGCAGGTCGAGGAGCGCGGCCAGTTCGCCGTCCGCGGCGGCATCCTCGACGTCTATCCGGCAACCGAGGAGCGCGCCGTGCGGATCGAGCTCTTCGGCGACGCGATCGAGTCGATGCGCTGGTTCTCGACCTTCACCCAGCGATCGCTCGGCGAGGCCGAGCGGGTCGAGCTGGCGCCCGCCGCCGAGCTCGACGCCGAGCACCGCGAGCTGGCCGAGCTGGCCGCGATGGAAGCGGCCGAGGAGGGGAGGGAGCCGCCGAGCCCGGCCGAGGTCCTGCCGATCGAACACTTCGGCCCCCCGCTGGACCTCGTCCCTGCGGCGGCGGCCGTGCTCCTCGCCGCCGCCGAGGAGATCGAGCCCGCGCTGCGCGATCACTGGGAGGACGTGACGGCGGCGATGCACGCCGACGACGCCCGCCACCTCTACGTCGAGGTGGCGGCGCCGCTCGCCGCCCGCGCGATCCTCGCCGTGAGCGGGGCGGGGGAGGAGGACGACGGGGCGTTCCGTGCCTCGCGCGCCGAGTCTCCGGCGCGCAGCGTCAAAGAGGCCGAGGGCGAGCTGGAGAAACACGTCCGCTCGGGCTACCGCACGGTCGTCGCCTTCGACAACCGCGGCGAGGCGGAACGCTCTCGCTACGGCCTCGAACGCCTCGACGCCACCCTGCTCGACGGCGGCCGGCTCTCGCCCGACCCCGGCCTCGCCTTCGCCGAGGCGCGCCTGCGCGAGGGCTTCGTCAGCCCCGAGCTGCGCCTCGCCGTCTATCCCTTCCGCCGCCTCGTCCACCGGCGCAAGCGGGCCGAGGAGCGGCTGCCGGGCGCCGGCAAGGGCCGGCTCGCCTTCAGCGACCTCCGCGTCGGCGACTACGTCGTCCACGAGGACCACGGCGTCGCCCGCTTCGCCGGCTTCGAGACGCGCGAGGTCGGCGGGATCAGCCGCGACTACCTCTACCTCGAATACAAGGGCGAGGACCGGGTCTACGTCCCCACCGACCAGCTGGCGAAGTTGAGCCGCTACGCCGGCTCGGGCGCCGCGCCGACGCTCTCGGCGCTCGGCGGCAAACGCTGGCAGAACATGAAGGCCCGGGCCCGCAAGGCGGCGGGCGCACTGGCCGGCGAGCTGCTCAACCTCTTTGCCGAGCGGCGCACCCGCAAGGGCCACGCCTTCTCGCCGGACGGCGAATGGCAGATCGCGATGGAGACGGCCTTTCCCTACCGCGAGACGGCCGACCAGCTGGAGGCGATCGAGGCGGTCAAGGGCGACATGGAATCGGAGCAGCCGATGGACCGGCTGGTCTGCGGCGACGTCGGTTTCGGCAAGACCGAGGTGGCGCTGCGGGCCGCGGTCAAGGCCGCCTCCGACGGCAAGCAGGTGATGATGCTGGCGCCGACGACGATCCTCGCCCAGCAGCACTTCGGCACCTTCCGCGAGCGCCTCGCCGACCTCCCCTTCACGCTCGACTGGGTCTCGCGCCTGCGCAAGCCGGCGGAGGTGAGGGAGGTGCTCAAGCGCTACGAGGCGGGCGAGATCGACGTTCTGGTCGGCACCCACCGGCTGCTCTCGCGCGACGTGCGGGCCAAGGACCTCGGCCTCCTGATCGTCGACGAGGAGCAGCGCTTCGGCGTCAAGCAGAAGGAGCTGCTGCGGCAGCTGAAGCTGAAGGTCGACGTGCTGTCGCTCTCAGCGACGCCGATCCCGCGCACCCTGCAGATGAGCCTGGCGGGGCTGCGCGACATCTCGACGATCGAGACCCCCCCCGAGGGGCGGCGGCCGGTCCGCACCTACGTCGGCCCCTACGACGAGGACCTGGTGCAGCGGGCGATCGAGCGCGAGCTCGAGCGCGGCGGCCAGGCCTTCTTCCTCCATAACCGGATCGAGAGCCTGACCGAGGTCGCCGAGCAGCTGCGCGGACTGGTTCCCAAGGCGCGCGTGGTCGAAGCCCACGGCCAGATGGACGAGGGGGAGCTGGAGAAGACGATGATGGGCTTCCTGCGCGGCGAAGCCGACGTGCTGGTGACGACGACGATCATCGAGTCCGGGCTTGACATCCCTACTGCCAACACGCTGATCGTCGAGCGCGCCGACCGGCTCGGGCTCGCCCAGGCCTACCAGATCCGCGGCCGGGTCGGGCGCTCCCGCGAGCGTGCCTTCGCCTACCTGCTCTACCCCTCCGCCGAGGCGCTGACCGAGGACGCCGCGGCCCGCCTGACCACCCTCGCCGACCACACCGAGCTCGGCTCCGGCTTCAAGATCGCTATGCGCGACCTCGACATCCGCGGCGCCGGCGACCTGCTCGGCGACGAGCAGTCGGGCCACGTCGCCGCGGTCGGCTTCGAGCTCTACTGCCAGATGATCGACGAGGCCGTGGCCGAGGCGAGCGCGGCGGGGGAGGAGGGTGAGGAGGCGCCCGAGCCGTTGCGCTTCGACGTCCCGGTCGATGCCTACCTGCCGGCCTCCTTCATCCCCTTCGAGGTGGCGAAGATCGACGTCCACCGGCGCATCGTCGCCGCCCGGGCGCCGGGCGACCTGCGGGCGATCCGCGATGAGCTCAGCGACCGCTTCGGGCCACCGCCGGTCGAGGCCGAGAATCTGCTGGCGTTGCAACGGGCGCGGATCGAACTGCGCCTGGCCGGAGCGCGCAGCGTCGAGCTGCGCGGCGGCCGCCTCAGCGTGGTCGGGATCGAGCTCGATTCCGAGGCGGCGAGCGCGCTGCGCGAGCAGGTCGAGGGGGCGCTTTATGAGTGGCGCGAGAAAACTGCCTCGGTGCGCGTGCCGGATGAGCCCGAGGCACGGCTCGCCGCGGTGCTGGCGATGGCTGGGGGTCTGCGCGAGGCGCGCCGCTCGGATTTGGTCGAAAAAGATATGCTCCCAGCTTCGTGAGTCCGGATCGGGGTAGGAAAGGGACGTCTGGCAAGGGCGGAGGGGGCAAAACCTCCGGCCCCCTGGCCGCGCGCCGCCTTGGCCTGCTCGTCTTCGGCGTCGCTTTCGTGGCGCTCTTCGTCATCGTCGCGGTCTCGGTGGGCGTTGGAAATCCGAGCGTCCCCTCGGGCGACGCGGCCGTGGTCCAAGACACGCCCGGGGACATCGGCAAGGTTCCGGTCTCGAAGATCGAACACGCGATCGACCTGGCGGCCGCAGGGAATGGCGAAAAAACGGTCCCGAAACCGGGCGATCCCAAATACGACGAAACGAAGGAAACGGCGGTCAACTCGGTTCTCGAAGGGATCTGGATCCAGGGGCTGGCCGATCAGTGGGGCATCGAAGTGAGCGACAAGGAACTCGCCGCCGAAGTCAAGAAAGTGAAGAAAGAAAGCTTCAAATCGCCCGCCGAATTCCAGAAATTCCTCAAGGAATCTCATTACACGCCCACCGACGTCGACGAGCGGGTGCTGATTCAGATGCTCAGCAAAGAACTTCAGGAACAGCTGAAAGAAAAAGCCCCGACGCCGAGTCAGAGCGACGTCGAGGCCTACTACGAAGCGGCGAAGGGCACCCAGTTCACGACGAAACCGAGCCGCGATGTGCGCACGGTCCTGACCAAAGATCAGAAGAAGGCCGAAGAAGCGGCGACCGCGCTGGGCAAAGACAACTCGGCGAAGAACTGGGAAAAGGTCGCCAAGAAGTACTCGGAAGACCCGACCACGAAAGAAAGCGGCGGGCTGCAGAAAGCGGTCCAGGAAGGCACGCTTGAAGAACCGCTGAACGCGGAAGTCTTCGGCGCGCCGGAGGGCGAGCTCAAAGGGCCGACCAAGGGCAAAGGCGGTTACGTCGTCTACGAAGTGGTCAACTCGACGCCGGAAAGCGTTCAGGAACTGAAAGCGGTCGAAAGTCAGATCCAGAGCACGCTGGCGCAGCGCGACGAACAGGAATACTTCGCCAACTTCGTCGTCAGCTTCCAGACCGAATGGTCGCAACGGAGCTTCTGCGCTGCCGAGTTCACGACCGAACGCTGCGCGAACTTCAAGGGCGACGGGCATGCCAAAACGGCGCCCCCGGGATGCTACGAAGCCAATCCCAAAGGCGGGCTGCCGGAAGCCTGCCCGGCGCCCGTGTCCCAGCTGGTACCGGCTCTGCCCGGAACGGTGACGCCGCTGGAACCGAAGGGCAAACCGCTGGCCCAGCGGCCGATACCGAAAGCGGAATCCGGCGAAGAAGAAGCCGGAGCCACGGGTCTGCCGGAAGGCGCCGTGCCGGCGCCGACCGAAGAAGCGCCGCCCGCCGAAACCGGCGAATAGCGCTCCGGACGCGACCGCCGGCCGTCGATAGACTGGCGCGCCTTCCATGAGCGCCATCTCCTCCATCCACGCGCGCCAGATCCTCGACTCGCGCGGCAACCCCACGGTCGAGGTCGAGGTGGTTCTCGACTCGGGCGCGCGCGGGCGCGCGGCGGTGCCCTCAGGCGCATCGACCGGTGAGTTCGAGGCAGTCGAGCTGCGCGACGGCGGCGATCGCTGGGCCGGCAAGGGGGTCTCCGGCGCGGTCGCGAACGTCAACGGCAGGATCGCCGCGGCTCTGACCGGTGCGCATGCCGCCGAGCAGGGCGCGCTCGACGAGACGATGATCGAGCTCGACGGCACATCGAACAAGGGCCGGTTGGGCGCCAACGCGATCCTCGGCGTCTCGCTGGCGGCGGCGAAGGCGGCTGCGGCGGACTCCGACCAGCCCCTCTACCGCTACCTGGCCGAGCTTTACGGCGGCGGCGAGCCGAGCCGCTTGCCGGTGCCGATGATGAATGTGCTCAACGGCGGCGCCCACGCCGACAACTCGGTCGACTTCCAGGAGTTCATGGTGGTGCCGGCCGGCGCATCGAGCTTTGCCGAGTGCCTGCGGGTCGGCACCGAGGTCTTCCACGCGCTGAAGAAGAGCCTCGCCTCGAAGGGGCTCTCGACCGCGGGCGGCGACGAGGGCGGCTTCGCGCCCAATCTCGAATCCAACGAGGCGGCCCTACAGGCCGTCCTGGCGGGCGTCGAGGCTGCCGGCTATGAACCCGGCTCCGATGTCTTCATTGCCCTTGATCCGGCCACCAGCGAGGTCTACGAGGACGGCGCGTACGTGCTCGAGCACGAGGGCCGCACGCTCTCGCCCGAGGAGATGGCCGCCTACTGGGAGGACGCCTGCTCGCGCTACCCGATCCTCTCGATCGAGGACGGCATGGACGAGGAGGACTGGGACGGCTGGAAGCTGCTCACCGAAAGACTCGGCGAGCGGGTGCAGCTGGTCGGAGACGACCTCTTCGTCACCAATCCGGAGCGGCTGCGCCGCGGGATCGAGCTCGGCGTCGCCAACTCGATCCTGGTCAAGGTCAACCAGATCGGCACTCTGAGCGAGACCCTGGAGGCGATCCGCATCGCCCGCGAGGCCGGCTACACGGCGGTGATCTCACACCGCTCGGGGGAGACCGAAGACACGACGATCGCCGACCTTGCCGTCGCAACCGGCGCGGGTCAGATCAAGACCGGCGCCCCGTCGCGATCCGATCGCGTCGCCAAGTACAACCGCTTGCTGCGCATCGAGGAGGAGCTGGGCGCATCTGCCGAGTTTCCCGGCCTGGACGCTTTCGCCCGGCGCGCCACTTAAATGAAGGAATGCGGGGCCCGGTCGCGTAGGACCGGGTATGGCAGCTCGCGCCCGGCCGGCAAGAAGCGCAACCACGACGCGCAGGGCCGCCGCTCGGAAGACCGCGTCCCGGCAGAAACGTCGCCCGGCCGCCCGTCGCAAACCTGCCGCGCGGCGCGGCGAGAGTCGCATCCGCTGGGATCGCGTCGGGCGCATCGCCCTCACCCTGGTCCTCGCCGCGGTCCTCTACTCGTACCTGAACCCGGCGATCGACTTCGTCAAGACCTACACGGCGACCACCGCCGCCAAAGCCGAGTTCCACGAGATGCTGCGCGAAAACAAGCGCCTCCACAACCGCATCCAGACGGCGGACGAGCCCACGGTGATCGACCGCCGGGCCCGCGCGCAAGGCATGGTCGCCGAAGGCGAGACGCCCATAATCGTCCACGGGCTGGGCGGCTAGCGGTCCTTCTCGGAGCAGCCGGTGGTTAGCGCCGGTTCCTACATCCTCAGCGCGGTCCTGCTGGTCGTCCTGGCCCTTGCGCTGGGCTTCTCGGCTGTGCGCCTGCGGCGGCAGTTGATGCCCGACTGGGAGGGCGCTCCGGCGCACCTGGTCGAGGCGATTCTCGGTGTCGCATTGCTGATCTGGATGTCCGAGCTGCTCGGCCTGGTCAATCTCCTTTACGCGGGGACGCTCGTCGCCGCGTCGGTTGTGCTGGCGGCGGCGGTTGCCTTCGGCCCGCGGGTCCTGTCGCGGGGGAAGGGGGGGTTAGCGGACTCACCCGTCCGAACCCCCCCTTCCCCCGCGCCACCCGCGGGAGAGGCGTCGGGTCGAAGTGGAGGGTGGATGGGGTGGCCCGGTCGGGCGCGGCGTCCTGTTTTTCGCACAGACCGCTCGGCGAGCGAGGCGAGCCGAAAGGCGAAAAACCCAGCACCCGACCGGGCCACCCCGTCCACCCCCTTGGCCACGGGCATAGCCGTAGCCGTCGTCGCTCTGGTGTTCGCCCATTGGGGCTTGACTGCGAAAGATGCCCTGGGACGGGGAATCTTCAACTTCGATTCGCTCTGGTACCACCTGCCGTTTGCGGTCGAAATGGCCCACAGCCACTCGGTCACGGGGCTGCATTACACCGAGACGATCTTCACGAACTGGTTCTATCCGCAGAACGGGGAGCTGCTGCATGCGGACGCGATCCTGCTGACGGGACGCGACACGCTCAGCTTGTTCCTCAACTTCGGCTGGCTCGCGATTGCATTCTTGGCAGCTTGGTGCATCGGGCGGCCCTACGGACGCGGGCCGCTGACGGTTGTGGCAGCCGGAATCCTGCTCGAGTGCCACACGCTTGTGGTTCGTGAGCCCGGAGCTGCCAAGAACGACCTCATGGCAGCTGCATTACTTCTGGCTGCAATTGCGATTCTGATCAATTCTGAATGGGGGGCGCACCTGAGACCCCGGTGGGGGTGGCCCGGTCGGGTGCGGCGTCCAGTTTTTCGCACGAACCACTCGGCGAGAGAGGCAAGCTCCAAGGCGAAAAACCCAGCATCCGACCGGGCCACCCCCACCGGGGTCCCCCTGGCTGCTGCTGGTCTTGCTGTGGGCTTGGCCGTCGGGACGAAGTCGACGGCGCTGGCAATGGCCGCCGCGCTCACCGTCGCCGTGATCGTGCTTGCCCCCGCTGGGCGCCGCTGGGCGGCCGCCGGCTGGTGGTTCGCGGCCGCCGTTGCGGGCGGCGGCTACTGGTACCTGCGCAACCTCGTCATCAGCGGCAACCCGCTGCCGCAGCTGGAGCACCTGGGCCCGATCTCGCTGCCCCACCCGGAGCGGTTACAGGAAGGCCGTCCCGACTTCAGCATCGTCCACTACGCCACCGACACCGGCGTCTGGAGCAAGTACTTTGAGCCCGGCCTCCACCAGGCTTTCGGCGCCCTCTGGCCGCTGGTCATCGCCGCCGCAATAGCCGGCGGCCTGGCCACCCTCCTCTGGGGCCGCACGCGCGTCCTACGCTGGATGGGCGGCGTGGCCCTCTTCGGAATGCTCGCCTACGTCTTCACCCCCCTAAGCGCGGCAGGAGCAGAGGGAGCCCCCGTCGGCTTCGCAATAAACATCCGCTACGCAATCCCAGCTCTTCTAGCGGGCTTAACCCTGCTTCCGCTGGCCTTTCGTGACTCGGCGTTGTCGGCTACCTCCGCGGGTGGCGCGGGGGGAGGGGGGGTTCGGACGGGTGAGTCCGCCAACCCCCCCTCCCCCCGTGACAGGACCCGCGGCTGGGGGGCAACGTCCCTACTCGTCGTCCTGCTGCTGGTTCTGCTCGCGACCGACCGCTCCGACGCCGCCCTGCGCGACCCCGACCGCGTCTTCGGCTGGCTGATCGCCGCCTTGGTGGTGCTGATCCCGGCGGCGCTGCTGTTCGCCCGGCATCGCGGAGCCCCGAGAGCGGCGATCCTCGCCGGATTCACCGGCCTCGTCATCGCCGTGGTCGCGATCGGCTACCCGCTGCAGCGGGACTACCTGCGCGACCGTTTCCTCAACGCCGATGCCGAGGCGGGCATCCCCGGGATGCACCTCGACTCGGCGTACCGCTGGGCCCGGGGGGTAAGCGACGCCCGTATCGGGCTCGCCGGCACCACCGCCGGCTTCCTCGGGTACGGCTTCTACGGCGCCGACCTGTCCAACCGCGTGCGCTACCTCGGCGTCGAGGGTCCGCACGGCGCCTTCAACGCGATCCCGAGCTGCCCCGAATTCCGCGCCGCCGTCAATGCCGCCGATCTCGACTACCTGGTCACCGCCCCCTTCCTCAACTTCATCGAGCCCGGCAAGCCGATCTCTTCGCCGGAGGCTCGCTGGTTGCGCGGCGAGCCCGCGGTGGTCCCGATCCAGCGCAACGGCCCGGTGACCGTCTGGCGCATCCGCGGCCAGCTCGATCCGGGTACGTGTGGCCCCCAAAACGCTCCGCTGCGCCAGATCCCCGAGCAACCCGTCAACTGACCGCCGATGGGCCTAAAACCGGAGATATAGGCCGGTTTTAGGCCCATCGACGGTGTGGGTAACCTCATTGGGATGGGCTATCCGCTTGAGAACGCGCTCTTCCAGTGGGAGGAGGGATGGCGGGCGTTGCAGGAGATCGACGACGTTCGTGAGCGCCGTCAGGCCGATCGCGTCGTCGCCGCCGTCCAGGACGAGCTGCGGCGACGGATCGGCTCGACCTTCGCGGCCACCGAGCTTGCCGAGCTGTACGGGCGCGGGACCGACTGGTGCCTGCAGGTGGCGATGGACGCCGCTCCGGCGCTGGCCGGCGATTCGCGTTCGCTCGCGGATGCGGCCTTCTGGCTTTACCTACGGGGCGCTACGGACTTCGCCGGCGGGCGTCAGCTACTCGTCTGAGTCGTCGTCCCCGGCCGGGGCGCTCTCGCCCGCCCGGCGGATGACGATCTGGTCCGCGTCGATGCGGACCGTGACTTCGCGCTTGCCGGCCCAGTGCTCGGCGTAGACGGGGTTGTCCTTGACGGCGGCGTCGAGCCAGAGTCCGTAGCCGTCCCGCTCGCCATGGTCGAAGGTCGCCTCAAGATCTTTGCGCCGGCCGCGACCGCCGCGCCGGCCACGCCGCCGCCTGCGCCGGGGGCGCGCTCCGCCGGCCTCCTCGTCGTCGCCATCCTGCTCGGCGGCTTTGGACGCTTTGCGGGCCGGCTTCTCCTCGTCGCCCTCATCCTCATCCGGCTCGGCCTCGTCCTCTGCTTCATCCTCGGCGGCCTCCTCGGCCGTCGCCGCCTCGACCTCGGCCTCGATCTCGTCGCGGAGATCGACCTCGCCGCTGCCGGCGTCCTCGCTGTCGGGGGTGAGGTCATGCTGTTTGCGGAACTCGCGCAGCTCCGATGCGGAGACCTCGAGCTGGTGGGCGATCCAGGCATCGGTGCGGCCCTGCCGCACCCAGGCGCGGATCTGATTCAGTTGGGGCTTCAGTGAGCGTCTTGCCATCGGCGCGCGAGTCTATTCAACCTGGACGGCGGTTCGCGTCACGGCACTCGTCGCTCAGGCCATCAAGAACGAGAGCGCCTCGAACATCGAGACGACCACGACGGCCACCGTTGCGGTGAGGCACGCGGCCAGCACGCTGAAGCGCACTTTGCCGTGCTGCTCGTTGCGGGTGATGCGACGCTCGCGCGAGCGGTTGGCGGCGCGACGGCGCAGCTGCTCGCGCCGGCGACGCTCCAAGGTCGTCTCCTGCTCGAAGGCGACCTCGAACTGGTTGATGCTCTGGCGCATTCTCATAGGGGGAGGCCCGGGGACCGCGGCGGACCGTAGCAAAGGCGCACGAGCGCCTGCAGGGCTCAAGTTGTGACGTTGGTCACGATTAGCAGGCGCCCCAGAGGCCGCGTCCGGCCCGCGAAGCGGTCAGCTCGAGGCGCCGAAAGCGCGGCGCGAAGCGGTCGTTCGGCGGGATCGTCAGCGAGCGGGCAAGCCCGCGGCGGACCAGGATCGCGTTGAAGAGCTGTCCGCGCTGGGGCACGTTCAAAGTCTGATTCGCGAGATAGACGTAGGCGAGCAGCCGCCCGTAGATGTCGCGACGCTCGACGCCGAAGACCAGCCGCACCCGCCTCCCGGTCAAGCGCCGTTTCGTGAAGTGCGAAGCCCGCTCGCCAAAGCACTGCACGGGCGTGTCCGGCTTGACCGTCTCGGGCGTATCCACCCCGATCAGGCGCACGTACTCGTCCTGCCCGTCAAGTCGCACATCGATCGTGTCCCCATCAACCACCCGCGTCACCACGACCACAGCAGACCCCGACCCCTCCTCGAGCTTCCCCTCCCAAGGGCGCACCACGACCGCCGCTACAGCCAAGAAGAGAACCAGGCTCCCAAGCAAATTCCGAATCACGGCACATTAAGGCCGCAGCGGCGAATTCTCGCCCCCCTCCACGCAAGACCGCCTAGAACCAAGCAGGTCGGGGGACGCAGGGAGCGAGGTGAGGGGAGCGCACTCCCGTGCGTGACCCGATCCGAGTCGACCGAGGACCCCGAGATGCGCCGGTTATAGGCCGTCTACGGAATGCGCTTCACGTTCGACAGCAGGCTCTCCTTGATCTGGCCGATGATCTCCAGCGCCTCGTTCCACTCGCGCTGCCAGACGTTGCGGCCGAAGATGACGCCGCTGCCGCCCGCCTGCATGACCTCGCGGCAGTGGTTGAGGACGACGTCGTCATCGACCTTGGAGCCGCCGGAGAGGACGACCAGCGCCCGCCCGGCCGACTCGACGCAGTGGCGGATCGCCTCGGCCTGGTCGACTTCCATCTCGTTATAGGGGGCCGGTGCGTCCTTGTCCTTCTCCGCGTCGATCTTCGGCATGTTGAGCTTGACCACGTCGGCGCCCATCTCCATCGCCATCCGGGCCGCGTAGTCGATCGCGTAGAAGGAGTTCGGCCCGCCCTTGGCTTCGACCGCTTCGCCGCGCGGGTAGGACCAGACGATCAGCGGCATCCCAAAGCGGTCGCAGTCTTCGCGCACGCCGCGCAGCTGGGCCAGGTCCTGGTCCTGGCGCGGCGAGCCGACATAGAGCGTGTAGCCGACCGCGTCGGCGCCGAGCCGCACCGCGTCCTCGACGCTGGCGTTGCAGGTCGAGAACGCCTGCGCGGAGGAGGGGATGTCGGTCTTGCCGTTGACCTTGAGGATCAGCGGCACCTGGCCGGCGTAGTCGGGGTAGTACTTGCTCGCCATGCCGATCTGGCAGGCGAGGGCCGAGTAACCGGCCTCGGCGGCGAGCCGGAACTGGTAGTCGGGATCCTTGGAGGCGGGGTTGGGGAAGAAATCGCGCGGGCCGTGCTCGATCCCCTGGTCGATCGGCAGCAGCATCAGAGTGCCGTTGCCCGGTCCGAACTCGAACAGCAGGCGGCGCAGGCGGGTCCGTTTGCCGGGCGCCAGCTCGGCCAGAAGCGATTTCTGCTCGGTCAGACTGTTCAACTCCACGCTCTATTCCCTCCTTGAAGACGGTGTCCCCGCAGTATGCCACTGGCGGCGCGTGTCGAGCGGTCGTGACAGGGCAGTTATCCTCGACTAACCATGAGCGAGACTGAGCTCAGCGTCATCTGCAAGAACTGTGGCTCCGAGGTCAGTCCCTATGTGACGGAGTGCCCCTATTGCGGCGCCCGGCTGCGCAAGCGGGCGCCGAAGCTGGAGCGCCGCGGCGACGGGCTCGAGGCCAAGCCGCGCCGCGGCCCGGCCGGCCGGCTCTTCCGGATCAAGCTGCGCTCTCGCGCCGCGTCCGGCGCCCACCGGCCCTACGCGACGCTGACGGCGGTCCTCGGCTCCGCCATCCTGCTCCTGGTCGAGCAGGCAAGCGGCGCCACGCTGGTCAGTCTCGGCGGCCTCACCGTGCCGCTCCACGGCGAGTGGTGGCGCTTCCTCACGGCCCCGTTTGTCTACGCCGACGTCGGCTACCTCTTCGTCGTCGCGGTCGGGCTGGCGATCTTCGGGGTCGGGGTCGAGCACCGCCTCGGCACTCCCGCAACCGCGGTGCTGCTGCTCGCCTGTGGCTCGCTGGGGATGCTGGCGGCGAGCGGCATCGCCGGCGCCCAGGGGGACATCGTCGTCATCGCCGGCGGCAACGGGATGGCGCTGGGCGCGGTCGCAGCCTGGTTCGCGATCCGCCGCGCCGAGGCGCACCAGGCGATCGACCAGGACTATGACCGGATCGGCGTCGCGGTCGCGGCGGCGGTGCTGCTCGCCCTGCCGATCTTCGAATCGACCGCGAACGTCTTCGCCGGGCTGGTCGGCGGCGCCGTCGGCGGCCTTGCCGGCCTCGCCGCGTCCGTGGTGCGACCGTCCGAATAGGCTCACCGGCAATGGCCCCCGACGATGTCGATGCCGAGCGTCTCGAAGCCGCGATCGAGCGCTTCGCCGAGGCCGAGCGCTTCGCCGAGGCCGAGCTGATCGTCGCCCGCGCCGCGCCGCAGCTGCAGCGGGTGTTGGGCGCCGCCCTCGCCGAGGGCGGCTGGTTCGGCGAGTCGCACGAGAGCGAGTCGCTGAAGGCGGCCACCGTTCCCGACCCGGAGCAGCGGATCGCCGCGGTGCGGACGCTGCTGGCCGAGGAGGCGAGGATGGGAATGATGGTTGGAGTCGCCGTCGGCTGGGCACTGAAAGAAGAGATGAGCGCGGGCGAAGCCCCGGAGAGCGAAGGAGAGAGTTGAAGATGGAGATCAAGTTCCACGGCCATTCGTGCTTCGAGCTGAGCGAGGGGGGCACGACGGTCCTGCTCGACCCGTTCCTCAAGCCGAACAACCCTGCTGCGGTGGCGACCGCGGAGGAAGTCGAGCCGACCCAGATCGCGATCAGCCACGGTCACGTCGACCACATGGCCGACGCCGTCCCTGTCGCGACCCGCACCGGCGCCGAGTGCGTGGCGATCGTCGAGATCGCGAAGTGGCTGGAAGAGCAGGGCGTCGAGAACGTCCACGACCCCAACCTGGGCGGCACCGTCCGCTTCGATTGGGGTTGGGTGAAGCTCGTGCCGGCCTGGCACACGAGCACGATCGCGGGTTCTGCCGAGGCTCCGTTCAGCCCCACGCCCGGCACCGTCACCGGCACGCCGGCCGGGTTGCTGATCAACCTCGGCGGCAAGACCGTCTACCACGCCGGCGACACCTGCCTGTTCAGCGACATGAAGCTGATCGGCGAACGCAACCCGGTCGACATCGCGCTGCTGCCGATCGGCGGTCACTACACGATGGACCGCCACGACGCGGTCACGGCGGCCGAGTTCGTCGGCGCCGGCACGGTGATCCCGATGCACTACGACACTTTCCCGCCGATCGCGACCGACAGCGCCGCCTTCAAGTCCGACGTCGAGTCGAAGACCTCCTCCCGGGTTGTCTTGCTGAAACCGGGAGAGACGTCTACCGTGTAAGCAGGATGGAGGCCAAAGAGGCAACCGGAACCCAGTCGCGGACCGATCGCGCCGACTTCCAGGCGACCGCCGACCCGGCGCTCAACGAGGCCGCCGACCGCACGGCCGACATCAAGCTGCTCGACTATGAGGAGCTGTACGGGCTCTGGGAGCGCCAGCAGTGGCAGACCCAGGAGCTCGACTTCAGCCAGGACAGGGAAGACTGGGCCGCCTTCCCGGAGGAAGAACGCTTCCAGCGCATGTACGGGCTGTCGTCCTTCTTCATCGGCGAGCAGAAGGTCGCCGAGGAGCTCGGGCCGATCATGCGCGCCGCGCCGACCGAGGACCAGAAAATCTTCCTCTGCACGCAGATCGCCGACGAGGCCCGCCACGTGCGCTTCTTCGAGCGCTTCTACCGCGAGGTCGGCGTGCTCGAGGCGGACGGGCTGACGGAGATGCTGGCCGAGACCTCCGAGCACCTCAACGAGAACTTCGGCGTGCTCTTCGACGAGATGCTGAAAAAGCGCACCGACCGGCTCTCGGCCGAGCCCGAGGACACCGAGGCGCTGGTCGAGGCGATCACCCTCTACCACATGGTGATCGAGGGAATGCTGGCGCTCACCGGCCAGCACTTCATCATGGACTTCAACGAACGCGAGGGGACGCTGCCGGGCTTCGTCGAGGGTTTCCAGAACGTCGCCCGCGACGAGCACCGCCACGTTGCCTTCGGCTCGGTCTTCCTGCGCGAGAAGGCCCACGAGGACGATCGCTACAAGCAGGCGATCCAGCGCACGCTCGAGGAGTCGTTGCCGGCCGCCCAGGGCGTTCTATCGCCGCCGTGGGCCCCGGACGATGAGGACTACGAACTGTTCGGCTTCTCGATCGCCGATACCCAGGCGTTCGCGGCGAAATGCCTGATGCGCCGGCTGAAAGTGATCGGCCTGTAGGGGTTGCTCAGCCGGCCTCGGCGCTGCTGCCAGACGGCGGGGGCGGTTCGGCCAGCGGTTCGCTCGGGGGCGGTTCGCTGGCCGGGGGGGTTTCCGCGGGCGGACTTTCGGCGGCCGGTGGGCTTTCGGCTGGCGGCGGGGCCGGCGTGCCTTCGGCCGGTGGGGCGGCCGGCGGGGTTGAGCCGCCACCCACGGTGACGACGACGGTGTCCCCTCCGCTCGGTGCTCCGGCGGTGCTGGTCGGCGATTTTGCGCCGGTCACGTTCGGCACGGCGGTTTTCGCCTGGACGATCGGTTCGTCGCTGACTTCGGTCGTGTTCGACTGATCGGCTGCGCTTGGGCTTGGTGGGGTTTCGGCGGGGCTCGGCGCGGGATCGGCGGGAGCGGGGGCGGGTTCCGGCGCCGGGGCCACGGTCGCTTCGACCGGCTGCGGCTTGGGCTGGGGCGCCGCTACCTGGCGCTGGGCCAGCGAGAGCGGGTTGCGGTGCACCGAAGAGATCTTGGCGGGTGGGCTGCTTTTCGGTAGCGGAGTCGTGTTGACGTTCTGGTTGACCTCGACTGCGCCGGCGGTGAGGACCGCGGCGGTGACGACGCCGGCGACGGCCTTGGTGCCGATCGCGCCCCCAACCGCGCCGAGTCCGCCTGCCGCGCCGCTGCCGCTGAGCGCCGCGCCGACACTGCTGACGGCACCCGCGCCGGCCCCGGTCGCGGCGGCGGTTGCTCCCGCCCCGGCACCCGCTCCGCCGCCCGCCGCCCCGACGGACGCTCCGCCGGAGGCGCCGCTGAGGCCGAGCTTGGAGAGGATGAGGCTCTTGAACGCGACCAGCGCTCCCACCGGGAACAACGCCGCCATCACCTTCTCGTTGGAGCGGACCTGGGAGCGGAAGTCGGAGCACTCGTCGCAGTCGCGAACGTGGCGGCGAACCGGGCCCGTGACCTTGCGTAGACCCTCGGCGGCCTCGGCCAGCTCCAGACGCACCTCACCGCAGGTCAGCTGGCGGGCTTGGCTCGCCTCGGCGAGGGAGATCCGCGCCCGCACCAGCAAAGACTTGACCGAGGGCACGCTGGTCTCCATCGCAGCGGCGATTTCCTCGTAGGACATCGCATCCATCTCACGCAGCAAGAGGGCCGACCGCTGCGTCTCGGGCAGCTTGCCGACGTCGTTGAGCAGCTGGCGGAACTCCTCGCGGTTGCTGACCTTCTCGGCGGTCGTGGCGGCCTCGACGACGGGCACCATGTCCATCGATTCCTGCGCGTCCGCGGTCGGCTTGCGCAGGTGGTTGAGACTGCGGTTGCGGGCGATCCGGTAGAGCCAAGGGCGCAGGTTGATCTCGCGCTCGTCGGCGAGCATCGCCCGGTAAGCGTTGACGAAGACCTCCTGAAGCACGTCCTCGGCGTCCTCGGTGGAGCCGAGCATCTGCCGGCAGAAGCCCAGCAGGCGGCCCTGGTAGCGATCGACGATGGTCTCGAAGGCCCCGGCGTTGCCGCTGCGGGCCATCGCGATCAGCTTCGCGTCCCCCTGCAGCTTCAGCAGAGGGGAGCGGCGGGCGAGGAGTCCGCGCTGACTGGCGTGGGTTAGAGCCGATGCCTCCAAGTTTCACTCTCCAGGGAAGGCGTTGCGGATGGGACTGTCTTCGTCAATAGGGACACCGTAGCAGCGAGATAGTTGCGGTCCGTACAAATCTTTATCGGCGTTTTAGACACCGCCGACGGAGAAATGCCCGGGGCGGGACTCGAACCCGCAAGCCCCGTTAGGGGCAGCGCATTTTAAGTGCGCCGCTTTTGCCAGTTTCGCCACCCGGGCGTCAGCGATGGTACCCCCGTCGATAGGCTCGGTGAATGGCGGTGCACGGGGGGAGATTGGTTGCAAAGGCCCTGAAATCAAGGGGCGTCAGCCATCTGTTCACGCTCTCCGGCGGGCACCTGTTCTCTATATACGACGGCTGCAAAGCCGAGGGCATCGAGATCGTCGACGTACGGCATGAGCAGTCGGCCGTGTTTGCCGCTGAGGGATTTGCCAAGGCGACGCGGCGGGTCGGGGTCGCGGCGTTGACCGCCGGCCCGGGGGTGACCAACGGGATCAGCGCGATTGCCGGCGCCCAGGCCAACTGCTCCCCCGTCTGCGTGCTGGGCGGGCGGGCGCCGGAGATGCGCTGGGGCTCGGGCTCGCTGCAGGAGATCGACCACCTGCCCTTCGTCTCGCCGCTGGTCAAGTCGGCGGAGACGGTGAAGGAGACCGGCGCGATCGGGGCGCGGACCGCCGCGGCGCTCGATCTGGCGCTCGCCCCGCCGTTCGGGCCGACCTTCGTCGACTACCCGCTCGACGTCGTCTTCAGCGAGGCTGACGAGGAGATCGTCGATCCGGGGCGCGGCGGTACCCAGCCGGCTCCCGGGGTCGAGGAGGCGGCCGCGCTGCTGGCGACCGCCGAGCGACCGGCGATCATGGCGGGCAGCGGCCTCTACTGGGGCCGTGGCGAGGTCGAGCTGCGTGCTCTCGCCGAGGCGCTCGGCATTCCGGTCTTCCTCAACGGGCTCGGCCGCGGTTGCCTCGCCGCCGACCACGAGCTGGCCTTCAGCCGGGCGCGGGGCGCTGGGCTGAAGGGCGCCGACGTTGCCCTGGTCGTCGGCGTGCCGATCGACTTCAGGCTCGGCTTCGGCGGCAGCTTCGGCGAGGAGACGAAGCTGATCCGGCTCGACGCCGCCCCCGACGCACTCACCGCCAACCGGATGCCCGAGGTCGACCTGGTCGGCGACGTCGCCGCGACGCTGGCGGGGATTCGCGACTCGGTCCCGGCCGGGCGGGGGCGCACCGATGGCTGGCTCGAGCAGCTGCGCGGGGTGGAGGCCGAGAAGCGGGCGGCCGAGCAAGCGGAGCTCAATGACGACCGCTCGCCCCTGCACCCGGTCCGCGTTTACAAGGAGCTCGGGGGGGTTCTCGACCGCGATGCGATCGTGATCGGCGACGGCGGCGACTTCGTCTCCTATGCGGGGCGCTTCATCGAGACCTTCGAGCCGGGCTGCTGGATGGACCCGGGCCCGTTCGGTTGCCTCGGCGCCGGCCCCGGCCAGGCGATCGGCGCCAAGCTCGCTCACCCCGAGCGACAGGTCTGTCTGCTGCTCGGCGACGGGGCCTTCGGCTTCGCGGGCATGGAGTTCGACACTTTGGCGCGTCACGGCCTCCCGGTGGTCGGCGTGATGGGCAACAACGGCATCTGGGCGCTCGAGCATCACCCGATGAAATTCCTCTACGGCTACTCGGTAGCAGCCGAGCTGAGACCGGAAACGCCGTACGAGAAGGTGGTCGAAGCGCTGGGTTGTGACGGGGTTGTCGTCAGCGAGCCCAGTCAGCTGCGACCGGCGCTGGAGCGCGCCTTCGAGTCGGGCCGGCCGACCCTGGTCAACGTCATCACCGACCCCGAGGTCGTCTACCCGCGCAAGTCGAATCTGGCTTGAGAAAGCCAAAAACTGGCTGGCTGGCCAGATCGGCCAACCGCCCCCCAAACGAGAATCGACCGCCATTGCTGGCGGCCGATTCAAGTTGGTCCCTCAGGACGGGCAGGGGTACGTCTTCAGGGACCAGTTCTTATTCGATGGGCCCAGACGGCGGGAGGCGCCATGATGCGGCAATCGCCTGAACCCTATGACCGGATCAGTGGCGGAGACTCTCGTCCTCACCTCTTCCCCGATGTGACGAGTATGCGCTCGCCTATCCGAAATGTCTAGGTGCCTGGTTTGCCCCTACTGATAACTCGGTAGGCAAACTCTACCAAGTTTTGGGGGTTAGACCGTTACGTTTACCCAACTGGACGGGTCCCGAAACTCGTCTGTACACCGGGTCCCACGGCGTTTACCCGCGGGCGTTCAACGGTGGCTACCCGTGCTGGGAGGCGGTCTCGAGCGCCATCCCGTAGAGGATGTCGTGCTCGGAGGCCTGGATCTGGTCGAGGCCGAAGGCGCGCATCGCCTCGATCAGGATTACGCAGCCGGCGATGATCGTCGGGGCCCGGTCGGGGTGGAGGCCGGGGATCGCGGCCCGCTCCGCCAGGGGGGCCGAGGCGAACCGCGAGAGCAGGCGCTGGATCGTGGCTAGCGAGAGGACGTGCCCGTGGACACGGGCCGGGTCATAGGGCTCGAGCCCGAGCTCGACCGCGGAGAGCGAGGTGGGGGTGCCGGCGACGGCGACGCCGGCGGCGACGCGAGCGTTGTCCTCCGCGCCGGCCAGGGCCTCGGCGATCAGGCCGCGAGCGTCGCCGGCGAGTGCCTCGAGCTCGACCGCCGTGGGGGGGTCGCCGGAGATGTGGCGCTCGGTGTGGCGGACGACGCCGGCCTGAAGCGAGGCGTGGAAGGCGATCTCGGTCCCGGTGCCGACGATCATCTCGGTCGAGCCGCCGCCGATGTCGATCACCAGTGTCGGGACCGAGGGAGGCCGTTCGGCGGTGGCGCCGCGGTAGGTGAGGCGGGCCTCCTCCTCGCCGTCGAGGACGCGGGGCGAGAGGGCGAAGCGCTCGCGCAACTCGGCGACGAAGGCGTCGCCGTTGGAGGCGTCGCGCACGGCGCTGGTCGCGATCGCGGCGACCCGCTCCGCGCCCGACTCGCGGCAGATCTCGACGTAGTCGGCGATCGCCGCACAGGCAGCCTCGATCGCCTCGTCGGCCAGCTGGCCGGAGAGGTCGACGCCGCGCCCCAGGCGCGTAACCCGGCTTTGGCGTTCGAGCACGCTGACGCCCCCGTCGACATCTGCGATCAGGAGCCGGGTCGAGTTGCTGCCGACGTCGATGACGGCGACTCGTTGAGCGTTCTCGTTCATTGGGCTGCGGCACTCTAGTTAAGAGCTAAGGTCGCAAGGTGCGTACCGAGGTGCTCAGCAGGTCGGGCTACGAAAAGGAGCTGCGGCGCCTGCAGGTCGAGCTCGTCCGCCTGCAGGAATGGATCGTGCAGGAGGGGCTCAGGGTGGCGGTCCTCTTCGAGGGGCGCGACACGGCCGGAAAGGGCGGCGTGATCCGCCGCATCGCCGAACGGACGAACCCGCGCGTGGTGCGCGTCGTTGCGCTCGGCAAGCCCAGCGACCGCGAGCGCGGCCAGTGGTACTTCCAGCGCTACGTGGCGCATCTGCCGGCTGCGGGGGAGATGGCCCTCTTCGACCGCAGTTGGTACAACCGCGCCGGGGTCGAGCGGGTGATGGGCTTCTGCAGTGCCGCCGAGTACGAGGAGTTCATGCGCACCTGCCCGCAGTTCGAGCGCATCGTCCAGGGCTCCGGCATGATGCTGCTGAAGTACTGGCTCTCGGTGAGCGACGAGGAGCAGGAGCGGCGTTTCAAGGCCAGGCAAAAGGACCCGGCGAAGCGCTGGAAGCTCAGCCCCGTCGATGTCGAGGCGCGCGCCCGCTGGGTCGACTACGCCGAGGCCAAGGACGAGATGTTCGCCCACACGGACACCGAGGACGCGCCCTGGTTCGTGGTCGAGGCCGACGACAAGCGCACCGCCCGCCTCAACCTGATCTCCCATCTGCTCGAACAGATTCCCTACGCGCGCGTCGACCACGACCGGATCCAGTTCCCCCCTCGCCAGGAGCGCGCCTACGTCCGCCCCCCGGCAGACACCCAGACCTTCGTGCCGGAGCGCTACCGGGTCGAGTGAGCGCAACCCCGCATGCGCCCAACGGAGGCAGCCCGACCGCCCGCCGCACCATTGCTAGCATTGACAAACCGCCGCGGGGTGGAGCAGCCAGGTAGCTCGTCGGGCTCATAACCCGAAGGTCGCAGGTTCGAATCCTGCCCCCGCTATTTCACGGAAGCCCTGCAAATCGCAGGGTTTTTGTTTGGGTTGTCTGGCAGACAACAGGGTGCAAAATCGGCCCTGGGGCAAGCTCTGGGGCAAGGTGAGGTCTGAGAGAGGTCGATTCCAGGCCCTGCACGGGGGCTCCGGTTCACCTACGTTCGGCCATGTAAGTGAGAAGTAGGTGCCCCTCGGCGCGTAGGCCCTATTGAGTCTTCCCCCTCACGGTCGATTCGATTCGATCCGCCGCAGCGTTCGGATCTTCATGCTCCCAAACACGCAGAACGATCCAGCCTGCCCGGCGGAGGACCTCGTCGTTGCGACGGTCACGGGCGACGTTCCGTTCCAACTTGTCTCGCCACCATGCAGCATTGGAACGCGGGATTACGCCGTGTTTGGGGCAGAGGTGCCAGAAGCACCCGTCCACGAAGACCGCGATCCGCTGTGGTCGGAAGACAACATCCGCTCGACAGCGTAGGGCCGGCAGCGGAACCACGTGCTTGCGAAACCTGAGTCCACGCCCATGAAGAGCCGAGCGCAAATCCCGCTCCGGCGAGGTGTCGGCACGAGACTGGGCCATCATTCTGGTTCGCGCCGCCGCGGAGGAGGCCGGTGGGGCCGGGGCGAGAGCGGATTTCGTATTGCTGCCCATGTTCCCGATGGTTGAGCGTCTCAGCTTCCTGCCGAATGCGCAACTTCTCCCGCGGACGATCAGAATACGATTGGCCCGTGTGCGTAGATACTGCCGTTGATCTCTTCTCCGGAGCTGGGGGCACCACGCAGGGACTTCGTGACGCGGGCTACGAGGTGTTGGCCGCGATTGAGAACGACCCGGCTGCCGCCGAAACCTACGCGGCCAACCACCCGAACACCAAGCTCTACGACCGTGCAATACGCCATGTGCAGGCGCCGAGGCTAGCGCGACGCTTGGGTGCCGAGGGCGGCCGGCTCTCAGTTCTGACGGCATGCCCTCCTTGCCAGCCATTTTCGACCTTGGGGAGTGGCGATGCCGCGGATCCTCGCAACGCGCTGGTCTCCTGTGTGAGGAGGTTCGTCGAGCACCTTGGCCCCCGAGCGGTGATGCTCGAGAACGTGCCGGGATTGCAGAACGAGCCGAGATTCCGTGCCCTCGTAGACGCTCTTGAAGACGACTACACGGTTGGTGAATACATCGTGCAGGCTGCCGACTTCGGTATCCCACAGAAGCGACGACGGATCATCGTCATCGCAGTCGAGCGTGGTATCGGCGTATCGCTCCCGGAGGATCTTGCATCAGCGCTTCCCAAGGGCTTTGACCGCGCTAAGCGGGCCGCCGGAGAAGCGCTGGCACTGGCGGAGGGGCTAAGTCGAGCGACCGACCCGGTCCATCGAGCCCGCACGCCACAGCCAAAGACCCTCGAACGCATCAAGATGGTGCCGCAAGGAGGGGGTCGGCTGGCGCTGCCTGCTGAGCTTGAGTTGGCCTGCCATGTCCGTCTTGGGGGGCGAAACGCGACCTCGATATATGGCCGCATCGATCCGGCGAGGGCGGCTCCGACGATGACTACGCGGTGCACGACTCCTTCTTGTGGGAGATTTGTCCATCCGACCGAGGACAGGGGCCTCACCTTGCGTGAGGCGGCGCTGCTACAGACTTTCCCAGTCGATTACGTCTTCAAGGGAAACCACGGAGAGATTGAGCGGCAGGTCGGAAACGCCGTTCCTCCGAAGCTGGCGGAAGCACTTGGTCTTATCGTGAAGTCGCTGATCGGCAACGACATTGCCGAGGCGACGGAGCAGGAAGACGTGCATGCCTACGGTGGGGAAGCAGTTCGGGACACCAGCCAGCATGCTCTTCGGCGATGAGCGAGTCTCGGAAAGCTGAGCAGCAGAAGCCGCTGGTACTTAAGTTCGCGGGAAGTCTCGTGGAGCAGCTCGGGGCACAGTTGTACCCGAGCGTGACCGCAGCGGTCGCCGAGCTAATCTCAAACGCCTGGGACGCCGACGCTGGGACGGTTTGGGTGACGATTCCCTTTGACGACTGGTCCAAATCGGCGACGATCGAGGTGCTTGACGACGGTAACGGGATGGCCTACGAAGAGGCCCGGCTCCAGTACCTGATCGTCGGTCGAAATCGGCGGAAGACCCCGCCGGGAGAAACGAGCGAGCAGGGTCGTCCTCTGCACGGCCGCAAGGGGATCGGCAAGCTTGCGGCCTTCGGGACCGCCGGATGGCTGGAGTGTGTGACCGTCAAGTCGGGAGCAGTGACCGCATTTGCCATCGACTACGAGAAGCTTCGCCGCTCGAAACCGACGGAGGACTATCTGACCGAGGATGTCCCCGATCCGGAGCCAATTCGCAATCCGGATACTGGATCTGTCCTGCAGAACGGCACTCGCGTGCGTCTCACTCACCTCCGTGCCAAGCGGCGTCCGAGCGAGCACCGCTTTAGACAGTCGATGGCGCGGCGTTTTGCGATCAACGCCAATGAGATGAAGGTCCTAGTCAACGGTGCGCCGCTTGCCCGCTTCGAACAGGATGTAGAGATCCGCTTCCCCACGGATGGGATGCCACTCAACTCGACGGCGATGATCGATGAGGAGGGCTGGGCCGTAGAAGACATCGACTACGGCGAGGAGAATCGCACTGTCAGGTGGTGGATCGGGTTCACGAAAATGCCGATCCCCGAAGAGGACATGCGCGGAATCTCTGTGCTTGCGCGGGGGAAGCAGGCTCAGCGTCCCTTTACCTTTGGATCGTCACAGGGCACGGAGGGTCAGCTCGGCCAGGAGTACCTCGTGGGCGAGGTTCAGGCTGACTGGCTGGACCACGGGGTTGAGGCTGAGGAGGATCTGATTCAGTCCAACCGCGACCAGATGCAGCTCGACAACGAGGAACTTCAGCCGTTCCTTGAGTGGGGGCAGCGGTTGCTCAAATGGGCACTAGCCGAGCGCAACCGCCAGCGTCGGGACGTGCGAGTTGGCCCAGGGTCATTCGGAGAAGGCATCGAGCGTATCCTGGAGGCAACTCCACGCGAGAGACAGCAGCGCCTTCGTACCCTTGCCGGTCGGATCTCTGCAGTAACTGACGAGCGCGGCTTGGAGACCGCGTTGGAGGCGATCGTCGAGCAGGGCGAGGCATCGGTCGTCCGTGGGGCTGCTGCGGCTCTTTCGCTGAGTGGCGACCCGGACGACGCAGAGACCTGGGAGGTCATTCATGGTGCTGAAGCAGCGGCACAGGAGGTGCTCGTGGGAAGGATCGAATCTAGAGTTTCCGCACTCGAACGCTTCGAGGCTGCCGTCAGTGAGCCCCCGGTGGAGCAGTTGCATCTACACGTGATAGACGCCCCGTGGGTGATCGCGCCATGGCTCGAGTTGACGTCACGTCAACTGGTCACGTCCGACGACGCAGTATGCGTCGTCGACTTCGATCTGATCCCAGGCTTGACCGATGACCTGCGACTCATCGCTGCCCACGTCGGTGGGGGACGGGGCAAGGCTTTCAAAGCTGTACTCGCCGAGCAGAGCGCCGATCGGCTGACGTGGGTGGTCGCTGACGCGTTGCCGTCGGACCGAGAGGAGGGTTGGAGGTACCTGACCTGGAAGACGGCATTGGCAGAGAGCCTTGGTGTGCACCGCGCGTGGCTAGAGACGTTGAATCGTCTAGGGGCGTGATGACTCCCGCAACGATTGCCGAAGAGGTGTTGCATGCGGCGATCGACCAGCCGGATTCGTCTGTCAGCCTCAAGGGAACGACCGGTTCGGGGAAGACCTCGACGGCGATCGAGATCGCAGACCTCGCCCGGGGCGGGAATCGCCTTCCGTTGCTGGTGAGGCCACCCTCGTCCGCGCTCGACGCCGGTCCGATCTCAGTGAGCGTGCTCTTGGGCTCCCTAGGTGCTCCGTTGGCCGCCGGTAAGTCCCTGCGATATGAAGAGGGATTGGCCCAGCTGCGCCAGATGCTCTACGACCGCAGGGATGAGGTCGTCGTGATTGCGGACGAGCCCAGTGCTTGGATGGACGAGGACTCTTACTTTGGCCCTCTGGGGCGATCCGCTCGCGAGGTCCTCATGGCAAATCCTAGGTGGCCGACGATCATCCTCGATCAGTCAACGTCCGGAAAAGCCCATGCGGTACTGGACTCAATGCCGTCCGCGGCGGACTTCGAAGAGTGGGGCTCCTTGCGAGAGGCTGCCTCCACGGTTGGAGGCCTTCCTGAGGCATCGGCACCGAAGACTCCGCTGAGCCACAAGTTGCTCGCGGCGGTTGTCGCCTGGGGTCGCGCAGCCCCCCAGCAGTCGACCTCGACCGTGGAGGTGGCGGAAACGTTGAGGGAGGTACTGTGCGAGCGACGAACTGGACCTCGATTGTGGGGCGTCTGGCAGAAGTTGGCTCTTGCGCGCACTGAGCTTCCCGACTCGGTCATCGGCCAACTCGGAGGGGAAAAGCTCGACGAGCTTTCGAGGGACACTCTCCACCAGGCGCTTCTGGACGGGGGTGGTCGTCTGCACGATGTCCCTCGTAATCTCGTCGCCCGAGAGGGTCTTTCGAGTCCAATATCGGAGAAGGAAAAGCTCGATGTTCACCGGGTTCTTTTCCAACACCATCTCGAGGCCGCAAAAGAAGCCGAGATATCAGAGACGATTCGAGAGCACGCGGCGGAGGCTCTATTCCACGGCGGCGAGGCTGGTGAGGAAGATGTTGGCGATCTGGTTCCTGTCACCTTTGTCGAGCAGTTGAACTCCCTGGGTCGGCGGCTATCGAGGGACCATAGGGACCGCCGCCGTGCAGCCGCCGTCTTTCTGACGGCGATCGGCATCGACGAGGAAAACGACTACGCCCAGCACTACCGGGGGTTCAACCTTGACTTCGAGGGCGAACGAGCTCAGGAGGTGGAAGAGCGCTACGACGCCGCCGTGAACCTGCAGCCGACCAATCCCAAGTGGCATGCGCGCCGGGTGACGTTCCTTGCCGACATTGGCAAGTTGAAGGCGGCGCGGGAGGCGTGGAGCGAGGCAAGGAGCGAGGCGACGGGAGGTCTTCGCAGCGACCAGCCAGACCTCTACACCTGGATTGCCGGAGCGCTGCTCCACCAAGGCGAGTTGACGTTTGCCGACGATGTATTGGGTAGCGTGCCCACTGGGACGGCGGATGCGGCGATCGAGGATCTGCGACTTGCTCTAAAGGCCAGGTTCAGCGCACAGGACGAGGGAACGGTCGTACCGGCACCGCGCTCTTGGAAAGCTTGGTGGACGGAGGAGCCGACTCGGTTGGCTGCTCGGGATACCCAGGGACGAGAGCTGGCACGGTGGAGTGCGGGGAGGGTGGAGGTTGTCGACAGCGAGGGTATTCACGTCCGGATCGCCATTGTTGTACCTGGAGGGGGATCTCCCTCTCTTGGTCGCACCGTGATTACTCCGAGCCGCATGGAGATGAGCTTCCTTGACGATCTCCCTGAGGGTGGGCTTCGCGTGGGACAGTTCGTCGAGGTGGGCGAGTACGAGCATCCGGACCAGGATCGTCGGATCGCGATTCGCCTCGTGCGGCCAGACCCCCATCTCCAACCTTCCCCCCCGCTGATGCGGCTGGACCGTTGGCGAAAGTCGAATGCCGCTCCCCAGCCTGAAGCAGTTTGAGTCCGCCCCACTGAGCCTTCTTGCCTTTGGGCCGGGCTTTGGTGAGTCACTGCTCATTCGAACCCCTGAGGGCAGCTGGGTCGCGATCGACTCAGCGAGTCGGCAACGCAAGCGGCGCGCGGTGAATCCCGCCTTGGTTGCCCTTGAGACCTACGAAGTAGAGCTGGATGTTGTGTTGCTCACGCATCCGCACGAAGACCATGTGAAGGGGTTGCGAGACCTAATCGAGCGTTGCGGCAGTGAGGCGATCGTGGGTGCCGTAGAGCCGCTCATGCGGAGTCCCAGCAGCTATGCGGTTGCGAGCGAGGTTGATGACGTCGCGGCTGTCACCGGCGGGGCTGGGCTGGCTGCGCACGTCGCGATCGAGCGAGCGTGGGCGAAAGGCCAGCGCAAATGGGCTGTGTCAGCCGGATCGGTCATAGATGTCGGGGGCTGCAGGTTCGAAGTGCTTACCCCCAGCGCGGACGCCCTTGATGAGTTCGCCGACGGCACTGCATTTGACCTGAATGATCTGTCGGCGGCGATTCGGGTCAAGTGGGCCAACGGCGGCGACCTAGTGCTGGGGGCCGATGCGACGGCGATCGCCTGGGAGGAAGCGAGCACGAGGCTGGCACCAGCGAACTTGCTGAGTTGTCGGCCGATCAAGGTCTCCCATCATGGATCAGAGAAAGCGATCCACAGCTTGCTAATCGACGAGCAGAACCCAGATCCGGATCGTCCGCTGGTGGTGACGCCATGGAACAGCGGCAAGGGCCTTCCACGATTTGATCCCAACCAGGGGGTCGACAGGCTGTTGCGAGCCGCCGACGCACTGCAACTCACCTCATTGCCCTTCTCGACCGTTGAGGTGTCCGGACCGGTTCCATTCGAGACTGTCTTCGACAGCTTCACCACGGAAGAGGTGGGCGACGACACGGCAGCGGACCCCCTGTCGATTCAACTTGACCAGCCGAGCAACGTCGACTCCGACGACGGCGTGCTCGAGGCCTGGGTGCTCGTCCAGGCTGACGGTGACCGTGACTTCGTTGTCGAGCGGGGTCGGAGCGCCCTGGAGGTCGTGCGCTGAGGAGGCCAACGGGTCTCGGTCCTGGGGGCTTCTTTCGAGGCTCATTGTCGGCTCGGCCGGAGCTCCGCGCTGGGGGCAAGAAATGGGGCAAGGTGCCCCACGGATTTCAGACGATCCTGACGTAGCTCGATCGGGCGAAAACCGCTTGAAACCGTGCCCCACGTAGTCCAGACGAGTTCACGGTCCATCCTCATAACCCGAAGGTCGCGGGTTCGAATCCCGCCCCCGCTATAGGTATCTATTGAAACCGGACACTGCCCCGCTATTCTCCGCCCATGGGTATCGATCAGCGAAATGTTCTGGCAGCCTCAGTCGACTCCCAGAAGGCCGTCGACACGCCGACCGTAATCGATGCCGACGAGCTGAAGAAGGCCCACCTCAATGAGCGCTGGCGCGAGTTCTGCCTCAACGCCGAGCGGTACGTCGCCGAAACGACGCGGCCAAGCGTGCGCGCAGGTCAGCACGCCTAGCTTTCGGCCCTGGAGCCTAGTCCGCCACAAGCGCGACGCCGCTTCGTAGATCTGCAACGAGGGTGGCGACCGAGGCTGCCACGACCTCGGGGTTCCCGATCCCTTCCTCGGCTTGTCCGGCCATCCGAGACCCTAGAGACGAAGGATCGCCGAATAGACGACCAAGGTACTTTGCCTGGAGTGCCACGCGGTCAGAGCGGGGGTCCGACAGCAAGGCCATGAAGCCAGCCGCGACCGTTTCGGTCTCGGTCGCCCTGAGCAACCTGTAGAGGTCGTGGGCGTCCTTGTCGTCGAGGCGACCTGGCGTGGCTTGCCGCTCTCCGAGCTTGAACGCCTTGCTCACGGTTAATGCCGCGGGACCGGCTACCTTGGCACGGATGCGGCGGGGGTCGTCTGGGTCGAGGGCCTCGATCCAGAGTTCCCTGTTGTCCACGACAGCGGCCTCGAGTCCGTTCACCTTCCGCGCTGCGTGGCTGGAGTGGGGAGGAATTCGTGCGCCGCGGCGGCCCTCCGGGCCGACCAAGGAGGTCGGCGCCAACAGGTCGACGGGGATTCCATCGGCGCTCAGCCACTCTCCCGGCTGGCCACTTTCGAGGTTGCGGTGAAATTCAGCGCTGGCCATCGCCTCCTCCAACAGCGGATCGGCCCTCAGCAAGGCCGGGTCCAGGGCCAGGTCGCTGTCCTTGGTCCTGGTGGCAACCGGGACATCGGCTTCGCCCGTGTACAGGTAGACCGCATGGGCGCCGATCAGAATCACCCCGTCGCGATGCTCGGCGAGTGCCTCGAGGGCGTCGAGCAAGGCGCGGCGGCTTCGCGCGTACAGCTCATCCACGCCAATCAGCCTCGTTCGCCTGCATCCACGCGATCAACGCCTCTCCTTCGGCAGGATCGCGGCCTGGTCCAGTCAACAGGTCGACTGCAGTCTGGCTCAGGGCCGCATAGCGGACCCCATCGCTCTCCCTGGCTCTGGCGAAGGCGACCTCGTCAAACGGTCTCGCCAGCAGCACATTGGAGGCAGAGGAGTCGTCACGCAGTTCAAGCTCGCTGCGCAGCTGCTCTGGCGCCGGGGTGAATATCGCTGCGATTCGCGGCGAGGCGACCTGGTTGAATCGTCGGGCGCTCAGAGCACCGGTCACTGCATACTCGACCGTCGCGTCCCGGAGCTTTTCGAGCACCCGCTCTGGACCGCGCGGCTCGAGCGCGAGATGAACCTGGTTTGACCCCTGGAAGCTGTAGTCCTCGCTCCAACGGAGCAAGAGGTCAGCCCACCTAACGGCAACGATCGCGCCCCGCTGTTCACGCTGGATAAGTGCCTCTTTGTCGAGAAAGTCAACGGTACGGTAAGTCGAGCCCAGTGAGGCCTCCGAGAGCTTTGAGAGCTCTCGAATTCCGAGCGGCGACTTGAAGTCGACCAAGGCCCGCGTCACGCGGGCCGCTGGCTTGCCACGCAGGGTCCGCGTCTCTCGTTCGGGGCCACGCCAAGGGTCTGCGGACGCGCCGTCGGCCTTTAGATACACGGCGGGCCGATCGACGACGATCCGCAGATTGCCGGTCGCGTCCATATACGAGGCGCCGGCTTCGGTCAGCATCTCCCGCGATCTGGGGGCGATATAGCGGCTGACCAGCAGAGGGGGACCGAACGGCGTTTCGGTTTGTGCGGCGGCTGCGGCTTCGAGTTGCGAGAGGGCGCCTGGAACATCTCGCGCGTTGAGCGTCGTCTTCGCCTCGATCAATATCTGAGCGCTCGTGCCGTCTGGGGCACTGATCGTGAGCAACGCGTCTGGCCGGATCCTTCCGTAGCGAGGCTGTGGCGTCAGGTCGATCTGCCAGGAAGCCGGCAGTTGGGCTGTGAGCTCCTTGCCAAGAAGCTTCAGGAGATCGACCTCGCTGGTCGGCTTTTCGGTGGCAATCACGTTCCAACCTTAGCACGTTCCGTTGTCAACGGAACAACAAGTTTGGTGGAACGTGGCTGAGGCTCGAGGTCCCGAGAAGGCCGTCGGCTCGACCAGGTTCACTGTGTCCTGTGATCTCCTACTCAAATGAGCCTGTCGGCCGACGGCTACGTCGCCGGGCCCGACGGCAGCTTCGATTGGGCGGTCCCCAGCGAGGAGCTGCACCGGTTCCACAACGAGCGGGTCGCTGCGATAGACGCGCAGCTGCTCGGCCGACGTCTCT
This sequence comes from uncultured Solirubrobacterales bacterium, assembly GCA_963837695.1. Classification (GTDB taxonomy): domain Bacteria; phylum Actinomycetota; class Thermoleophilia; order Solirubrobacterales; family 70-9; genus VRUE01. Next base: position 1,163,076 of record CAWINZ010000005.1, read on the forward strand.
ACGAGACGATGCTGGTGTGGGACACGGAGGAGTTCTCCGAGCCGGTGATGGCGGAGTTCGCCGCGATCTGGCGGCCGCTCGAGAAGATCGTGTTCTCGACCACGCTGACGAGCGTCGAGGGCGGCAACCGGCTGGCGACGGGAACGCTCGAGGAGGAGATCGCCGCGCTCGGGGAGCGGAGCATCGCGGTCGGCGGCGCCGGGCTCGCGGCGGAATGCATGCGGCGCGGGCTGATCGACGAGTTCGAGCTGTTCGTCGTCCCGATCGTGGTCGGCGGCGGCACGCCGTACTTCCCGCCCGATGTGCACATCGACCTCGAGCTGCTCGAGACCCGCACGTTCGGCGCGACCGTGTACCTGCGCTACCGCCAGCGCGGTTAGCTAAGTGCTGGGGTCATCTGGCCGCGCCTGCTTCACCCGCTAAGGAGGATCGACCCTGGGGCAACAAATGGGGCAACACGCCCCACGTATCCCAGCCGATCCCCACGTAGCTCGATCTTGCGGAAACCGCTTGAAACCGTGCTCCACGTAGTCCAGGCGAACTCGCGGACAATGCTCATAACCCGAAGGTCGTGGCGCTCTGCTCCAGCAGCGCGGCGAGGTTGCCCGAGGCGGCGCCATCGTAGCTCTGGACCTCATCGAGGAAGACCCAGAAAGGGCGGCGGGCAGCGGGAGCGAGCTCGGACCTGGTTCGCACCACGCGCAACAGGTCGAAAAGGAGCGAGTTGGCGAGTAGACGCTCGCGGGTGCCGCCTGCGCCGGGGCAGGCGAGGACGATCGTCCCGGAGTCCATCCGACTCGTGAGAATCTAAACCAGGCGCATCATGCGTCAATCACGACGTATCCTGGTAAGGTATGGAACGTGCCCCGCGAGCCAAGCGCCATCCTCTTTCCGACCGACCAGCCGCTTCCCGCGGAGCTCTTGATCGGCCGCGGCGAGGACGTGCGGGAGATCGCCGTGACGCTTGCCGGCGGCGGGCACCTGGTGATCTCCGCCCCCCGGCGAACTGGGAAGACCAGCGTCTGCGACGCCGCTCTGCGCCGCCTTGAAGACGACGGCCTCTACGTCGTCGAAGTCGATCTCTTCCGCATCGCCTCGGCCGCCGAGCTGGCCGAAGCGCTGGTCGCCCAGACGATCGCCAACCGCTCGGCGCTGCGGCGGGTCGTCCACCAGGCCCGCGAGGCCGGGCGCCTGGTCGCCGACGCGGCCGGCGTCTCGGCGGTGGTCAAATCGAAGACCGAGCTTGGCGAGGAGATGGAGATCGCCTTCACGCCGCACCTCGCCCGTCGCGACCCCGAGCGCTACCTCGACTACGCCCTCGCCCTCCCTGGCCGTATCGGCGATGCCGACGGCAAGCGCGTCGTCCTCTTCTTCGACGAGTTCCAGGAGATCGCCGGCCCGCGCGCCCCCTACGGGGACCCCGACGCGCTGACCAAGCGGATGCGGGCGATCTTTCAGCGCAGCCCCCAGCTGAGCCTGCTCTTCGCGGGGTCGATCGAGCACCTGATGCGTGACCTCTTCACGCCTCGCCAGCGTGCCCTCAGCCAGTTCGGCAGCTTCCACGAGCTGCGGCCGATCGCGGCGGAGGATTGGGCCGAGGGCCTCGCCGCCCGCTTCGCCCTGGACGATTGCGAGGTCGACGAGCTCGCCTTGCGCCGGTTGGTCGAGCTCGGAGCCGGGCATCCCCGGGCGACGATGCTGATCGCCCAGAAGACCCACATGACCGCGGTGCTGCTGGAGACTCGCGCGATCGATCTGCCCGCGGTCGAGCAGGGCTATCGCGCTGCCCTGGAAGGCGAGCGCGTCAACCACGAGCAGAGCGTCGAACGGCTGCGCGGTGTCCACCGTTATGCCCTGGAGGTGGCCCGTCGCATCGCCCGCGGCGAGCCCCCCTACCGCGATCTACCCCGCAACTCGGTGCGGCGCGCGCTCGAAGAGTTGCGGGGGATCGGGATCGCCCGCAGCGAGAGCCGGGGCGATTGGCGAATTACCGATCCCTTGCTCGCTCGCTACCTCGCCGAGCTCGACCCGCTGCTCTGAGTGTCGCAGCGGGAAGTAGAGGAACGGACGCTTCTGTGCGGTCAGCTCCATTGACGTCGTCAGGCCGCCCTGGACGACCGCGGCGCACTTCCTTGAGTTCGAGGCGGTCGCGCACGAGCAGTCCGACCTTGCCGACGAGCGGCAAAAGGTCCAGCAGCTCGGGGAAGCCTTTGGGATGAGGAGCGAGGATCTGATCGATCGCAGCTAGTTCGCTCGATCACCAGCGTGAGCATCCGTCCCCCGTTCGTCTGTCCGATAAGCAGAAGCCGCTCGGCCCCGCTACCTCGGGACATCCGAGCACGCCGCCAGCCCCGAACGTGGTTCTTGCTCGGAGTGAGCCTACGCAGCTGTGTGACCAATGTTCAGAATTCGACCGACGCTCCGCCCCAACAGGTGACGGTGCCATCGCTGCGACGTGCGCAGCCGTGAAAGCGTCCTGAGTCGATTTCGACGTAACTTCCGGCCGGGGCCAGGTTCTCCCCGTGGCCTCCTTCTCCCCAGCAGGAGATCGTGCCCCCGGACCGGAGCGCACAGGTGTGATAACCGGCTGCTGACACTTCCGTGAAAGTGCCGCTGGGGACGTTCGTCTGTCCCTGAGCGTCGTAGCCCCAGCAGAAAAGTTCGTCCGCCGAGTTCAAGGCACAGAGATGCTCGGCGCCGCCGCTGATCTGTGTGAATGGGCCGCTCTCTTCGGTGATTGGCAATCCAAAGACGGGGTCGCCCCAGCAGACAACAGAGCCGGAGGTACGAAGTCCGCAGCTGTAGTCGTCGCCGACCGTGAGCTGGCTATAGCTCCCGGCCGGGGGGTTGGTCTGCCCCCCGCTGGGGTCGCCCCAGCATTTCGCCGATCCAGTGGGGGTAAGAGCGCAGGCGTGGTTGCTGTCGGAAGCCACCTGGGTATAGCTGCCCGCCGGCGGGGGCGGCGGTTCAAAGCCCCAACAGCCGAGCGTCCCGTTGGTTCGGACCCCGCAGGTGAAAGTCTCGCCGGATGAGATGGCCAAGAAAGGTTCATTCGGCGGCAGGGTTTCGTTGCTGGCGTGCCATCCCCAGCATTCCACCGCCCCGCCGGAGCGCAGGCCGCACGAAAAGTCCCATCCGGAGGTCACTTGGGTGAAGCTTCCCCCGGGAGCGGTCGCCTGGATCCTCCCCGACGCTCCTTTCGAGGAGCCGCTGTCGCCACCGCCTGAACCCGATCCGCCTCCGTTGCCCACGCACCACGGACCTCCGAGATTCGCCGGCCTCGTCGTGAGGGACGCCAGCTTCGCGCTCCAGCGCTTCACGAGAACTTGCAGCCGCACGCCTAGGTTGGCCTTGAGCTTGGCGGTAGCAGTGAGGCACCCAGGCTGGTCGGTACCGGTGGCGAGCTCGAAGTCGGGGCCGAAGGCGCCGTAGATTCCGGCCTGGACTGCCCAGTTGCCCTCGCCCGCTCCGAACATCACCGATAGGTCGCCGCCCGCGAACAAGGAGGCCCCGATGGCCGCGGTGGCATGAAAATCCACCGGGTCGGCGCTGTGCGCGAGGCGCGCCTTGAACGGAGAGAAGCCGTTCTGTTCGAGGGTGATGGCCCAGTAGTGATGTTGGGAAAGCGAGACGGTGCCCGATCCCGAAACCTCGAATTTCAGCGTCGGCTCGAGATACATCGTCACCGGGACCGGGCCGACGGCGCCGAGCGGGAAGGCGAGTCGGTGGCTCTCACGGAAGGAGTCCGACAATTCGCAGCTGAAGGAGCTCTTCGCCTGGAATCCGATGCTGGCCTGAGCCTCGCCGTGGACCTGCATCAGGAAGAACGGGTCGCGGTGCGGGAAGAAGCTGCCCTCGTCGAAGTCGTCGAGCGCGTGCAGATGGCTGAGTTCGATGCTGAGTGGCATGGGCCGCGTCGAACTGAAGGCGCTGTCCGCCGACGTCGACCGGCCGGAGCTCTTGCACGAGAAGACGGACCCAAGGCCGGAGGCGTCGGCGAACGAGGCAGGGCCGGAAATGCGTATCGCTCCCGACCTGCTTCGCGAACCGACCGGTCGACCGCGCGAGTCCACGACCAGCGGCGTGACGTCTTCATCGAAGTGGAGGGAAACGTTGTCCAAGACCTGGTCGATCGCCGCCTGCCTGAGGCCGACGGCCCAGCCCTTCCCCGAGGAAGAGACCCGGACGACCGACGCGAACATGCCGAAGGGCAGCGTGGATGAAGGCCCGAGTGCGGCATGGCCGCCAACCACCGGCTTCGCACTTCCGGGCACAAGCTCGACCAGCGTCTCACCCGAAGGCCCCGCCTTGGCGGAACTCACCTCGTTGCCTGCGTAGATCCGCGTAGTGGCAGGCACGGAGTAGGCGGCAGAACCGTGCGCGCCGATCCGCAGCGTCGTGACCCGGCCGACAAGCCTCTTGCCCCCCCTGCCGAGCGCGATCGCCCTTACCGCGACCTTCGAGGTGCGGCGTTGCACTTTCCAACGGACGGAGAACCTGCCGCGCTTGCGTATCGGAACCCGCCCATGCACAGCCTTCCAGCGGTCCCCATGGCGCATCTGCACCAACGCACGCCCGAAGCCCCGGGCAGGAGTAACCACTCCCTGGGCAGCAAGGACACCGCGACGGACTAGCAGCAGATGTACCGCGACCCGCCTTCGATGACCGCCGCCCCCGCGCTTATGGGGGCGGCTTGCACGGAGAACCCTCCGGGAAGATTCCCCACTCGCACCTATGGCGTGGGTTCGGGCCGTCGTCCCGCTTGCGCTGGCAGCCGTCAGCACGCTCGATCCCAACGTGACAGGGCCTCGGCCCTGTGCGGCTGCACCAGGAGCAATCGATAGCGCTCCGGCGAGAGCCAGGATCAAGATCAGCCCCATCGGAGTGCCGGCCCGAGTATCGCGAGCGCGCGCCTCGGCCCGTCTCTGCAACAAATTCAGTCTACCGCCGGAGGAGGCAAGGTTCAGAGCGACGTGTGCCCCCTGCTCAGCGCTCAAGTCGGCATCCCGTCTGACTGAGTTCAAGGCTGACGTGATCGAGACGGTGCGCGCTGTACGCATTGAAATAGATCACCAACCGGCCCGGGAGCGTTTCTCCGGCGATACGTATCTTTACCCAGGCCCCCACGGAGTACCAGATTACGTTCGAGCGAGTACGCGAAACCCGCCGGTTCACCATTTGGCGACCGAGGACTTTTGCGGCGGCGCCATGATAGGCGCTGCAAGCTCCGGTGGTGCCGTGGGTACCGATTTGGAGAGAGCGCACAAAAGCCGTTGCCCCCGGCTTGCGCCTTTCGAGTACAAAGCTGGAATGTGGCCCGCCTAACTTCCACTTTCCGGCGCGTGGCGGATAGTTGACCCCGGAACCCTTGGAACTGGCAGCCGTCGGCGAGATGACCGCCACGCATAACGCGATGAGCAAAATGCTCGGTACTCGAAGCTTCATGAGATGCCCCTCTATTTCGCTTTCTAGTGAATCAAGGAGAGCGGAGTTCGAAAGAGTTCGTGCCGCAGCCTATCCACTCACTTGCCGGACAAGGCTGTGAACCGAAAAGGTCGGCGGCCGCTGACGGGGCTCGGCGATATTCCTGGTGCTGGTCCCACGGCAGGCCGCTCGTTATAGAGAACGAGTCTCATTCTTATGTTATCGTGCGCGCGTGCCCCGATCGAGCGCCCGTGCCTCCGCTGCTCTCTTCATCCTCTCCGCGCTGGCGCTGGCGCTGCTCGCCGGGTGCGGGGGGTCGGGCTCGAGCGCCACCAGCTCCTCCGGCAAGCTGAACGTCGTCGCCGCCGAGGACTTCTGGGGCAGCATCGCGGAACAGCTCGGCGGCGATCGGGTCGAGGTGACGAACATCGTCACCAACCCCGCCGCCGATCCCCACGAGTACGAACCGAGCTCAGAAGACGCGCGCACGATGGCCGCAGCCCAGCTGGCGATCGTCAACGGCATCGGCTATGACCCGTGGGCCTCGAAGCTGCTCGCCGCCAACCCCAGCTCGGGGCGCACGGTCCTGACGGTCGGCGACCTGCTCGGCTTGAAGGAAGGGGACAACCCCCACCAGTGGTACTCGCCGGCCTCCGTGCAGAAGGTGATTGAGCAGCTCAGCGCCGACTACAAGCGGGCCGACCCCGGCCACGCCGCCTACTTCGACGCCCAGCAGCACCGCTTCGAGACGGTCGGCCTCGCGCGCTACCACGGCCTGATCTCCCAGATCCGCTCGCGTTATGCGGGCACCCCGGTCGGCGCCTCGGAGAGCATCTTCGCGGCGCTCGCGCCCTCTCTGGGCCTGAAGCTCCTCACCCCGACCGGGTTCCTCGACGCGATCTCCGAGGGCACCGACCCGACTCCCACCGACAAGGCGACGACCGACAGCCAGATCGCCGACCGCCAGATCAAGGTCTGGGTCTACAACAGCCAGAACGCGACCCCTGACGTGCAGCGTCTGAACGACGACGCCAGGGCGGCGGGCATCGCGGTCGCCACCGTGACCGAGACGATGACCCCCGAAGGCGCCGGCTTCCAGGCGTGGCAATCGCGCCAGCTGGAAGGGCTGGCGGCGGCGCTCGCCAAGGCAGGCGAAGGGAGGTGAGCATGGAGGCGATCCGGCTCGCGACGGCTACGGCGAAACGCGGCGGCCAGCCGGTCTGGTCGGGCGTCGATCTCAGCGTCGGCCAGGGCGAGTTCGTCGCGGTGCTCGGTCCCAACGGCTCGGGGAAGTCGACCCTTCTCCACGTCCTGCTCGGCCTCCTGCCGTTGAGCGACGGGACCGCGACGGTCCTCTCCGGCCCGCCCGGCTCGGCCAACTCCCAGATCGGCTACCTGCCGCAGCGGCGCAGCTTCGATGCCGGCACGCGGGTTCGCGGGCTCGACCTGGTGCGCCTCGGCCTCGACGGGACCCGCTGGGGTTTTCCGTTGCCGGCGCGCATCAGCCCCGGCGGGCGCGCTGCGGCCCGCCGCGTCGAGGAGGCGATCGAGCTTGTCGGCGCGAGCGCCTATGCCGCGCGGCCGATCGGGGCGCTCTCCGGCGGCGAGCAGCAGCGGCTGCTGATCGCCCAGGCGCTCATCCGCCGTCCTCGCATCCTCCTGCTCGACGAGCCGCTCGACAGCCTCGACCTCTCCAACCAGGGCGGGGTCGCGGCACTCGTGCAGCGGATCTGCCGGGAGGAGGGGGTGACCGTCCTGCTGGTCGCCCATGACGTCAACCCGATCCTGCCCTACCTCGACCGGGTCATCTACTTCGCTGGAGGCGGCGGCGTCGAAGGGACCCCGCGCGAAGTCATCACCGGCCCGACCCTGAGTCGCCTCTACGGCGTGCCGGTCGAGGTGCTCGAGAGCTCAGATGGCCGCCTCGTCGTCGTCGGCACCCCGGAGCCGCCCGCCCACCACCACTCCCGCCACGATCATGCCCACTGAGCTCGCCGGCCTCTCCTGGAACCCGGTCAGCGACCTCGAACAGCTGACCGAATTTCCCTTCATGGTGCAGGCGCTCGAGGCCGGCACGATCGTCGCCGTGATGGCGGGGGCGATCGGCTGGTTTATGGTGCTGCGCCGCCAGACCTTCGCCGGTCACACGCTCTCGGTCGTCGCCTTCCCCGGCGCGGCCGGCGCCACGCTGGTGGGCCTGCCGATCGCGCTCGGCTACTTCGGCGCCTGCGCGATCGCGGCGCTCGCGCTCTCGGCGGTCGGCCGCGGCGAGCGGGGGGGACCCAGCAGCGAGTCGGCGGCAATCGGCACGGTGCAGGCGTTCGGCCTCGGCCTCGGCTTCCTCTTCGTCACCCTCTACAGCGGCCAGCTCAGCGACCTCCAGTCGCTGTTGTTCGGAACCTTCCTCGGGATCACCGCCACTCAGGTTCAGACGTTGCTCTGGGTTGCGCTGGCAGCCCTCGCGCTCCTTGCCCTGATCGGTCGACCGCTGTTGTTCGCCTCGGTCGACGGCGCCGTCGCCCGCGCGGCGGGGGTGCCGACCGGCGCGCTCGCGCTGGCCTTCCTGCTGCTGCTCGGGCTGGCCGTGGCGGCGACGGCGGAGATAACGGGCGCGCTGCTGGTCTTCGCCCTGCTCGTCACGCCGGCGGCCACCGCGCAGCAGGTCACCGCCCGTCCGGGTCCTGGTCTGGCGCTCTCGGTGGTGCTCGCCCTCGCCGTCACCTGGCTCGGCCTCGCGATCGCCTACTTCTCGCCCTACCCGGTCGGGTTTTGGGTGACGAGCCTCTCCTTCGGCATCTACGTCGCGGTTCGGCTCCTTCTGGGAGCCCTTGCCCGCCGTCGCGGCCCGGAGCCGCTCGGAGCGCCCGCCTGATGTTCGCCCACGAGTTCATGCGCAACGCCTACCTGGCGGGCAGCTTCGTCGCGCTCGCCTGCGGCCTCGTCGGCTACTTCGTCGTCCTGCGCAGCCAGGTCTTCGCCGGCGACGCGCTCAGCCACGTCGCCTTCACCGGGGCGCTCGCCGCTGCGGCGGCCGGGATCGACATCAAGCTCGGCCTCTTCGTCGCGACGATCGCTGTCGCCATGGGGATGGGGCTGCTCGGCGACCGAGCCCGCCCTGACGATGTTGTGATCGGCTCGGTCTTCGCCTGGGTACTCGGCCTCGGCGCCCTTTTCCTCTCGATCTTCACCAACGGCTCCAGCGGCGAAAACGGCACCGCCGCCGTTCGCGTCCTGTTCGGCTCCATCCTCGGGCTCTCGGTCGCTGACGCCCGGCTCGCCGCGGTGATCGCAGCCCTGGCCGCGCTGGTGCTGCTCGCCATCGCCCGCCCGCTGCTGTTCGGCTCGCTCGACCCCGATGTTGCTCGCAGCGTCGGCCTGCCGCTGCGCGCCGTGGGCATCGGCTTCCTCATCCTGCTTGCCGTGGTCGCGGCCGAGGCGACGCAGGCGGTCGGCGCCCTGCTGCTACTCGGCTTGCTTGCGGCGCCGGGGGGCGCGGCGCGGCTTCTCACCGACAACCCCTGGCGGGGTCTGGCGCTCTCGGCGGCGCTGGCGCTCGCATCGATGTGGGGAGGCCTGGCGCTCAGCTATGAGGTCGCCTCGTTGCCGCCCAGCTTCGCCGTGATCGCAATCGCCACCGCCTTCTTCGCGCTCGCGGCGCTTCGCGCCTGGTTGAGGCCGCGTCTCACCGCCCCCGATCGGGGACCCGGGAGACCGGTCTTTAGGATCGAGAGATGACGACGGCCACCCAGACTCGCTGGGCCGAGCACGCCTTGGCCACCCTGCAAGCCGCCGGCTACCGTCGCGGCGGCGCTCGCACCGCAGTGGTCGAAGCGCTCGCTCGCCACGACTGCGCCGTTACTGCCTTGGACCTGGACACTGAGCTGCGTCGTCGTAAGCCGGCGGTCGGCCGCGCGAGCATCTACCGAGCCCTCGAGCAGCTCGAGCAGCTCGGCCTGCTCCGCCGTCTCGAAGTGGCCCGCGGAGTCGCCGGCTATGAGCGGATCGAGCCCGACGGCGAGCACCACCACCACGCGATCTGCCGGGATTGCGGCCGGATGATCCCCTTCGAGGACGCCTCGCTGGAGCGCGCGATCGACAAGGTGAGCGGGCGGATGAGCTTCGACGCCGCCGAGCACGAGGTGACGATCCGCGGGCGCTGCGAGCGCTGCGCAGCCTGAGCAGGCCTGCATGGACCGGACAAGGCCAAAAAGAAACCCGGCCCACGAAGGGGCCGGGTGGATAAGGCCTCTGAATATACAGAAGCCTGGGGATCTAGCCGCCAGTTACCACCCATTTGGCTTTGTAATGGCGTTTACCGGGTCTGGAAGCTGTCGTTTGAGACGACGATCGCCGCGCCGATGTCCTGCTGCAGAACATCAACGAGCAGGTGGGTCGCGACGTTGACGTCTGAACCCTTCTCCTCGTTGTGCAGATAGGAGACCATGAAGGTCAGGTCCGGAAGGTCCTGGTCGGTCTGTGCATCCTTCAGCATCAGCGGCCAAGCCGGACGAACCACCGATGGTCGGTAGCTGCTCGGTTCGGGGCGCACCAGAGGTGCGAACTTCGCCCGCGAGACGAAGTTCCCGAACTCGATCACGTCGACGCTACCGTGCTCGCGAGAGGCGCGGATGTAGACGTTCTGGTCCGCCGCAGAGCTCGGATTGCGTGCCCCTGAGACGCGCGCGGTGCAGTAGATGACCCGCTCGATCGTCGCTCCCCGATTGAGCCATTCTTGAGGCAGTGCCGACTCGATCAGCGACCGAATGTCCAGCCAACGCCAGCCAGCCGTGCCCCGGCCGCAGGATTGGCGAGCGCCGTAGTAGAGGTTGAAGCCGTCGATGTATACCCCGACCCGCACCGCATGAGCTTAGCTGTGCGCCGTAGCTCAAACCGACCTGGCGGATCCTCACGTGAATCGGCTCATAACCCGAAGGTCGCGGGTTCGAATCCCGCCCTCCGCTATGGCGTTATGGGCGACCGGTTTGGTCGCTCTTGCATGAGTTCAGAAGGCGTTCGCGCGAGTGCCTTCTGTGGTTTCGGAGCGACGGTCTGACGCTGTGTACACGATCATGTACACTGAGCCAATGGCCAAGATCGTTCCGGTGCGCGAGTTGCGCAGCAACCTCAGCAGCTTGCTCGACGATGTCAGCGACCGCCGCGATCACGTACTGGTCACCCGCAACGGGACCCCGGCGGCGGCACTCGTCCCGATCGACGAGTACGAGGCGCTGGAGGAGACCGCCGAGGTCCTCTCCGACCCCGACGCCCTCTCCGCCTTGGAGGCCGGCCTCGCCGAGATCGAGCGCGGGGAAACGATCACCCTGGCTGAGCTTCGCAGTGAGTTGGCGGAGCGCCGACCGGCCGCCGGCTGAGCGTTGGCGCGGCTTGTCCTCGCCCGACGCGCCCGACGCGAACTGCTTGAGCTGGGCTGGCCGCTGATCGACGCGATAGAGGACGCTCTGGGCCTGCTGGAGCGCGAGCCGCAGGCGGGCCATGCGCTGCGGGGCAGGCTCCGCGGCCTGTACTCGCTGCGGGTCGGCTCCTATCGAATTCTCTACCAGCTGACCGATGGCGGGCAGACGGTGCGAGTCGCCGCCATCCGCCACCGCGCCATCGCCTACGGCAACGATCCACGCTGAGGCCGAGCCAAGCTCGGCGACCTCGTCAGTCTGTAGGGTTGTTGCTTCGCCCCAAAGGCGAGATCGGCTAGGCACCCGGCCAGTCGATCGACGAGAACTCTGAGCGCATCCCGTCGCAACGCCACAGCCGGTGGCCGTGTGTTGAGGACAGCTCCTCAGTCGCACACGAAACGAGACAGATGCCCGACTTCGCCGCATACCTCCCCGACCGCGCCCAGCTGCCCTCCGCCCGCCTGCTGCGCGTCGAGATGCTCGCCGGCCTCGTCGTCGCTTTGGCGCTGATCCCGGAGGCGATCTCCTTCTCGATCATCGCCGGGGTCGATCCGCGGGTCGGCCTCTTCGCCTCCTTCACGATGGCGGTGGCGATCGCCTTCACCGGCGGCCGGCCGGCAATGATCTCGGCGGCGACCGGCGCGATGGCGCTCGTCGTCGTCTCCCTCGTCTCCGAGCACGGAGTCGAGTACCTGCTGGCGGCGACGATCCTCGCCGGGGCGATCCAGATCGGGCTCGGCCTGCTCGGCGTCGCCAAACTGATGCGCTTCGTGCCGCGCTCGGTGATGACCGGGTTCGTCAACGCGCTGGCGATCCTGATCTTCCTCGCCCAGATCCCGCACCTGACCGACGGCGGCGCCGCCGTCTACGTGCTGGTCGCCGCCGGCCTCGCCGTGATGTATCTGCTGCCCAGGGTGACCAAAGCCGTGCCGGCGCCTCTCATCGCGATCGTGCTGCTGACCGTCGTCTGTGTCGCCGGGGGAATCGGCGTGCCCACGGTGGGGGACGAGGGCAGGCTGCCCGACGCCCTGCCGGTCCTCGGGATCCCGGCGGTCCCCTTCTCGCTTCAGACCCTGACGATCATCGCGCCCTACTCGTTCACGCTGGCGGTCGTCGGCCTGCTCGAGTCACTGATGACGGCGAAGCTGGTCGACGACATCACCGAGACCGGCTCTGACAAGGACCGCGAGTCGCGCGGGCAGGGCATCGCCAACGTGATCACCGGCTTCTTCGGCGGCATGGCCGGCTGCGCGATGATCGGCCAGACGATGATCAACGTCCGCGCCAGCGGCGCCCGCACCCGGATCTCGACCTTCTGCGCCGGCGCCTTCCTGCTGGTCCTGGTCGTCGGCCTCGGCGGCGTCGTCGCGGTGATCCCGATGGCCGCCCTGGTCGCGGTGATGATCCTCGTCGCCGTCTCGACCTTCGACTGGCACTCGATCGCGCCCGTGACCCTGCGTCGGATGCCGCGCGGTGAGACGGTGATCATGGCCGCCACCGTGGCGGGCACCGTCGCCACCCACAACCTGGCGATCGGGGTGGGCGCCGGTGTCCTCACCGCGATGGCGGTCTTCGCCCGCCGGGTCGCGCACCTGGTCGACGTCGACCGCGTCCTCGACCCCGACGGCACCAGTTGCCTGTACTCGGTTCATGGCGAGGTCTTCTTCGCCTCCGATCAGGAGCTGATCGAGGCCTTTCACTACGCCGAGGACCCGCCGAGCGTGATCATCGACTTCTCCCGTGCCCACCTGTGGGACGCCTCCGCGATTGCCGCCGTTGACGCGATCGAAGGGCACTACCAACGCCACGACATAGAGGTCTCGATCACCGGCCTCAACGAGCGCAGCGACGCGCTCCACCAGCGCCTTTCCGGCCAGGCGGCGGCAGCCCACTAACCGGTTGCCGGGGGAGACGGCCCACGGAGATCGGGTCGAAATAGGGCGAGGCTCGCAATAGCGCGAGGCTCATTTGTAACGCTGGCCGGTCCTGGGGCAATTACTGAACATGACCAACCTACTCAGCCACCTCCAAACCGCCGTCCAGGTCGACCGGCGTGGCATCCGGGAACCCGAGCTTGGCCGGATCGAGGGTGCCGGACCGCCGACCGACGCCGAGCTCCTGCGGGCATCGCGCCGGGATCCGGACGCCTTCCGCAAGCTTTACAACCGCTACAGCGAGCCTCTCTTCCGCTATTTCACCCGCCGAACCGGTGGCGAGGACACGGCGCTCGAACTGAGCGCGGAGACTTTCTCCCGGGTCTGGGTGACCAGGGAACGCTTCGAGGATCGGCGTGACGGGTCGATCGCGCCGTGGCTCTTCGGGATCGCCCGCAACGTCCTGTTGATGTCGGTCCGCCACGGTGAGGTCGAGCGCCGCACCGCGACCCGGCTCGGCGTGCTCGAACGCCTCGGCATCGAAGCCCCCCTCGCCACTCCCGAGCCCGGTTGGGCAGAGGGAGCTGACGAGTTGCTCGACACCCTGCCGCTATCCCAGCGCGACGCGCTGCGGCTGCGAATCATCGACGAGCTCGAGTACGACGAGGTTGCCGAGGCCCTCGGGACCAGCCGATCGGCGGCACGCGTCCGTGTCCACCGCGGCCTCGCCGCCCTACGCAAACGTCTTTCCAATCAGAAGGAGAATCACTGATGACGAACATCGACACCGACCTCGATCGCCTCGGGGATGCTCTCCACAGTGCCGCGGCCGACGACCTCGAGGTGGCCGCGGCCACCGCGAGGGCCGACGAGGCGCCGGCTGCAACGTCCTTCTGGCGCCGGCGCCGCCCGCGCTTGGCGCTGGGCGGCGCCGTGGCCATCGCCGCCCTCGCGGCCGCGCTGATCGTCAGCGCCGGCGGCGACAACACCCCCGCCGCCTACGCGGTCGAAAGGCAGCCCGGCGGCGGGACGAAGATCGAGATCTACAGCCTCGCCGAACCGGAGGGCGTCGAAAGGGCCCTGGAGGAAGCCGGCATCGCCTCCCAGGTCACCTACCTGGAAGCTGGGATGACCTGCCGCGAACCGCACTACCACCCGTCGATGGCGATGCTCCGGACGCTGGCGGCGGGCCAGCCGCAGCCCCAGCCCTGGGCCGGCTTCAACTACGAAAGCATCGACGGACCGCTGACCATCGCCATCGGCGACTATCGGCAGAGGCGACAAATGGATGAAGAAATCCGGGAGGCCCAGCGGCAGGGCGACTACTCCAAGGCCGATTGGCCCGATTTCGTAATCGATCCCACCGGGTTCAGGCCCGACCAGACGCTGATCATGACGAGCTCGCCCACCCCCACGGACTACCACCAGCCGGCTCCGCCCGACAGTCTGGACGGGGCACGAATCGAACTCGGCAGCGCAGGGCAGGCGCAGATCGACACGGTGGGACAGGTGCGGGTCGCCGCAGGCGGGTTCGGCCCCTGTGAGCCGGCGCCGGCAGCGGAAGGCCCAGCTCCGGTCAGGGCTCCGGATGGCGGCTGGGATTTCAGGGGAACCCAATACGCCGGCTGGGGCTTCGGTTCCGGTCCCGGGCGCGTCAAATAGGTCTCCACGGGAGGTCTCGGCAGCCGGTCGCTCGTTCTACGGGCTAGGGCGGACTAACCCCAAGTACCCCGGACACCTCCGGGCTCCATAGGGACGCCTTCATCCGGACGCCCCGGCCATGGCCGGGGCGTCCGCGCGTGGGGCGGGATTCGGATCTCCGAGAACGGCGTCTGGTCGGCGCTCAAGCGCTTCAACCTCAACACCCGCTCCAAGCGCCTGCCCCTGGCCTTCCTGCGCTCCTCAGAGCACGCCCCACCGCCGAGCTGGTCGACCTGGTCGCCAAAGAGCTGAAGGGCGCCGGCTGGAAGGTCCGCGAGGTCACCACCGACGACGGCTCGGAGTTCGTGACTGTCTTCACATCTCGGGGTTAGGACACGCTAACCAGCCGAGGACGTGTTCAGCGCCACGGCGACGCCGATGAGCGCCTTCAACGCCTTCTCATCGATCTCGTCGCCCTCGTGGAAATCGATGGCACGCCTGGTGTTGCCCTCGAGGCTGGAGTTGAAGAGGCCTGACGGGTCCTCCAGCGAGGCGCCCTTGGCGAAGGTCATCTTCACGTGATTCTTGTAGGTCTCACCGGTGCAGACGAGCTTCCCGGCGTGGTACCAGGTCGGCACCCCTCTCCATTTCCACTCCTCGACCACTTCGGGGTCGGCCTGCTTGATCAGGCTCCGGATCCGGGCAAGCGTTTCGCCCCGCCAATCGCCCAACTCCTCGATCCTCGCGTCGATCAACTGGGGGGGAGAGCCTGCCCCCTTTCCTTCTCTCGAGCGGCTCTTCTTCTTCATTCATCGTCCAATCGTCTCGGGCTTTTCGTGCGGGAGGCCTTGTCGCGATTATGGCTGCTCGGACTTGGCGACAGAGCCGACGCAGAGCCTAGGTAGTCGAGGGCGCCGGCAGGAGCCGTGAGCGCAGGATGAAGGTTGTCCCCTGCGCGGCGAGGGCGGCCGCGGTCGCGAGGACGAAGGCGGTCGCGGTCGTCAGTGCGGGCAGGGAGACCGCGAGGGCGAAGCAGAAGGCGGCGAAGCCGTAGAAGCCGAAGAGGAAGTTGCGCAACAGGACGCGGACTTGGGCGATGCCGCCGTGGGCGTGGGTGAAGAAGGCGAGGACGCTGGTAATGACCGGGAACGGGGCCAGTAGGCCGCTGAGGTGGGGGCCGAGAGCGCCGGAGACGGCGGTCAGCGCGAGGACGAGCGCAAGCGCGGCCAGGGCCCGGGCGGGGAGGTCCCACCAGGGCGGCGCGGTGGCGATGGCGGGTTGCGAGGGCGCGGCGGGCAGCAGCCGCAGGCCGAGCGCGAAGCAGGCCGCGACGAATACCAGCGACAGCGCCAGCGGCGGCTGGACCGGGTTCAGGACGGCGATGCCGAGCAGGAAGGCCGCCCAGCCGCAGAGCAAGGTGGGGACCGGCCCGGCTGCGGTCGCGATCCGCCCGTAGACGACCACAAATGCGGTCAGAGCGGCGAGTCCGAGCAGCGTGCCGGCGGCCGCGTCGGCACCGAACTCACCGCCGTGCAGGAGGGTCTCGACGAGCAGGATCGGCCCGGCGACGACCGGTAGCCCGCCGAGCACGCCGGCGACGGCCACCCCCCAACGGCGGCCGGCCACGGAGACGGCGACCACACAGAGCGGGGCGAGCAGGATCTTCGCGGCCAGCAGCGTCACCGCAGCAGGCTTGCAGATGGACGCCGGCTGAGCCGGTGCTCCACGGCGAGCGCGGGGTTAGCGCCCGCCCGGGTGTCCCGGGTCAGGGCCTTCGCCGGGGATGCTGTCGACTTCGTAGCGGTGGGTCCCCCCGCAGCCCAGGGTCAGCTTCCAAGCGGGACCGAAGGCGAAGATCCTGCCGTCGGGCCGAACTTCGTAGCCGCCGGCACCGCGGTCGAGCCGGCCTGCTCGCATCTGTTTGGTGACGATCGCGTAGTTCGAGAACCAAGGGACCCTGGTCTTGCGCACGACCGGCCAGTCGGCTGAGCTCGCCAGCGCACCGACCGCTCGCCCGGCGGCGGCCTGGTCGCCGCCCGCGCGCGCGGCGATCCAGCTCGCGGCCCAGCCGCAGGCAACCGCGTTGCCGACCTTGACGGCAAGCGAAGAATGGTCGGAGATCGAGTCTTCGCTCTGCAGCGCGGCGGCGTCGAAGTCCGGCGGCAGCGGGATGCCGCGCAGCATTGCCTCGACGGCCTCGGACCGCGCTTCCGGGCGCACCGTGCTCGGCGGCATCGCCTTGAGCCAGGTCGCCACGTCGACCGGCCGCAACGAGCGCAGGATCCCGTCATAGGCGCGTCTGCTGCCGAGCCGGCCTCGGACCTCGATGAAGACGCGGCCCTGGGGCGAGAGCATCGTCGCGTACTCGTCGCGCCCGTAGTCGACGGTGGTCGCACGCTGCCCGAGCAGGGCGCCGTGCTCTGGAGCGCTGACGTTGGCGCGATCGCGCAGATACTGCCCGTACAGCCGCGCGGGGTACCAGCGGACGTCGAACCGGTGGCCGCCGTCGCTGAAGGTCAGTTCGCCGCTGTCGGGTTCGAATTCGTCGGCTCGGACGATCTTCCAGCCTGGCGCGGTGACGAGCAGGCGCGGGTTGGCCTCCGCCACCCGGATCGCCGCGGCGGCGAATTCGGGACGGCTGCCCCCAGGACCGCCGAGCCAGCCACCGACGATCAGCAGCGCCGCGATCGCGGCGATCGCGGCGAAACCGATGCCGAGGCCAAGCGTGGTTCGGCGGCGTCCCGCCGCGATCCGGCCGGCCGGAACTGGCTGAGACGCCGCACCTCCGAGCGCCACGGCACGCTGCAGCGCGCGCTCGAGGTCTTCCTCTCCGATTGCCGCCGTCAGCTCCGTGGCGGAGGCAGGGTTGCTCGCCGCCATCGCGGCGAGCGGATCGATTCTGTGGCGCTTGCGGCTCAACTTGCCTCCTCGGCGGCCTCGGACGCCCGGGTCGGGCGCTCATGTGGTGAATGTCCGGCCGCCTCGAGATGTTTCGCGAGGCGGCGGCGCGCCCGGTGCAGGCGCACCCGGAACGCCGCTGCGGAGCAGCCGAGGACGCTCGCGGCCTCCTTCGTGTCGAGGCCGTCCCAGGCGACCAGGCGCAGGACCTCGCGCTCGCCCTCGTCAAGGCGCTGAAAGGCGCGCGCGAACGCGTCGCGGCGGTGCAGCGCGTCGGCCGGCTCCGGCGCGGCGCTCGGAGAGGCCGTCTCGTGCTCAAGTCGGTCGCCCAATCGGCGGCGCCGCCGGCCCGAGCGCCGCTGATTGGCGGCGACTCGGAGGGCGATCCCGTAGAGCCACGGCAGAGGTTCGTCCGGGATGAGCTCGCGGCGGCGCCAGGCGACGGCGAAGGCTTCGGCCGTCGCATCCTCGGCCGTAGCCCGGTCCGGCAGCCGGCGGATCGCGAAGGCAAGAACCGCCGCATAGTTGTCGCGGAAGCAGCTCTCGAAGCGCCGATCGGCGTCCGGCAGCGCTTGGGCTCGATCGCCGGTGGGAGGCATCTGTGGGTAGATGTCCCCCACGATGGCGGTTGTTACTCGGGTGGTTCGCTCAGACCTGGTGGAACTCGATGAGCGAGTTGAGATTGAGCTGTAACAGGCTTCACAGCTGCGTTGGGCTAACCCCGACTGGGCAGAGTGGTCGTTTTGCCCCCCTATGCGGGGGTCAAACGACCAGTCGGCACCGTCGTGACCCGTCGGCGATCATGGCTGTCGCCGTGGAATCAACCGCTAGCCGAGGATCTTGGCCTTCTGGGTGGCGAACTCTTCCTCGGTCAGGATGCCCTGGTCTTTGAGCGCGCCCAGTTCTTTGAGCTGCTCGATCGTCGACTGCTCCGCCGGTGGGGCGGGTGCCGGGGGTGGGGCCTGCTGTTCGGGGGCCTGCTGCTGTTCTTCCTGCCCCTGCCAGCGCTGTGCCTGACGTCGGGACACGCGGTTGCTTACGCTCGTCGCAGTTCCGGCGATGACCGCCGTTCGCGCGACACCTCTCAGTAGTCCTGGCATCGTTCCTCCTCCTTGGTTGTCAGGCCGACTCGGCGGCGTCGAGGGCGGCGAGAACCTCGTTGACGGGGATGCGCCCGCTGGCGACCAGCTGGCCGCCTGAGCCGCGGACGGCGGTGGCGAACGGCGCCGCCCAGCTGTTCTCATAGACGAGCAGTGCCGCCGAGGTGCCCGGCTCGAGCGCCTGCGCCGCCTCGGCCAGGTCGTCGTCGGAGAGCAGGCCCGAGGCCGCACCGGCGAACTGCGCGAACTCCTCGATCTGCTCGCCCAGCTCCGATATCTCGAGCCCGGCCACTGAGCCACCCTCGTCCTTGGCGATGAAGGCGAGGTCGAGGATCCTGATCAGGCCGCGATCGACCAGGTCGATCAGGTGTGGGACGGCCGCGCCGTTCGGTTGACGCCCCGGCCACTCGACGATGATGTAGTCGATCGGTCCCATCTCGATTGCGTTGGCGTCCATTCAGCTCCTCGTTAGGCGAAAAAGGTCTTGCGCTCTGCGCCTGACGTTTCTACCACAGGCCGAGGCTCAGTCCGCCCTCGGCAGGGTCAGTTCCTGGCCGTGGCCGTGCGCGGCACGTCGTGCAGCAGGGCGATCTCACCGAACGATTCCCCGGGGCCCTCGTCGCGGCGGAACTCGCCGTTTTCGAAGACCTCGACCCCGCCCCGCTCGATCAGGAAGAAGCGGTCGCCGCGCTCTCCCTGGACGATCACGTCCTGTCCGGAGGCGACCTCAAGGGGGGCCAGGTCGTTGACTATCCGCTCGACCGTGGCGATCGGCAGCGGCGCAAAGATCGAGTTCTCGCGCAGCAGCCGGTAGTGGTCCTCGGCCACGGGCGCGCCCACCTCGAACGCCCGCAGGCGCGTCCAGCAGACGAGCACGAAGACCGGCATCAGCGCGCCGAGGACGATCAGCGCGCCGCGGATGCCCGCAAGTTCGACCAACAGGATCGCGCCGATCGAGCCCAGCGCCATCGCCGCCAGGCGGGCCGATTCGAGCGAGCAAACGATCTAGCCAATCGTTTGAAGATCGGCAGGGTAGCCGAGCTTGGATTGAGGCGCTGCAGTGGTTGGAGGCCAAGTCGCGTTGGCGACGGCCGACCACGCCATTTGCTTCAATCTTTTGACCAGAGAAAGGAGGTGGTCCTAACTTGATTCACATGCTTGAGGGGACTCTGGAGGTGCAGGGCCGCTAGGCGCCGCACTGTTTCGGGGCGCCCGGCGGAATCCACCCCGGGCACCGGCGATCGTTGGGAGGCGGGTCTTGTCCCACCCGTCCGCTGTTCCCGCGTTCGTCTCCGAGCACCTGGCCAGGGCCACCTTCGGGTGGTCCTGGCTATTTCAGAGCAGGCTCTGGGCGCACTCGACGATCGTCTCGTCGATCGGGCGGGGGGCCCAGCCGAGCCGGGTCCTGGCCCGCTCGCTCGAGAGCTCGGTCTTGCGGCCGAGCTGACCGGTTATCGAGCGGACGCTGGGGTCGAAGAGTCCCATCGCGCGCACGACGAAGTTGGGTATCGACCGGCTCGGCACCTTCGCCGCGGCATCGCCCATGCGCTCGCGCAGGACGGCGGCTATCTCCGCCATCCACCGGAAGGTCGCGACCGCGACGAAGCGCTCGCCGCCGGCCTCGGGTGCGGTCATCGCCCTGATCTCGAGGTCGGCGACGTCGCGGACGTCGACGAAGCTGAAGCCGATCCGCGGCACGCCCGGCATTCCTCCGAGCAGCCGTTCGATCGCCTGCAGCGAGAAGGAGCGGTCGTCATTCAGCACCGGGCCGATGATCGCGCCGGGGTTGACCGTCGCCAGCTTCTCGGTCGCACCGCGCTCGGCCATGAAGTCCCAGGCCGCCCGCTCGGCGACCGTCTTGGAGCACGCGTAGGGAGACAGCTTCGGGTTGTCGGGGTCGCTCCAGTCCCGCTCGTCCAGCGGCCGGCCGGATACCGCTTTGCCGCTGCCGGTGACCGCCGCCACGGAAGAGGTGACGACGATGCGCTCGACGCCGGCGTCGAGGCTCGCCGCGAGGACGCGCAGGGTTCCGTCGCGCGCCGGCACGATCAGCTCGTCGGGGTCCTTCGGCTGCTGTGGCGGGAAGGGCGAGGCCACGTGGAGGACGTAGTCGCAACCGCCGACCGCGTCCACCCAGCCGGCGTCGTCGAGCAGGTCGGCGGCCAGCACCGTGAGGCGATCTCCGGCGTCGACCTGAGATGCGACGGTGGCGCGCACCTCCGCCTCGCGGGCGAGGTCGCGCACCGTGGTGCGGACTCGGTAGCCGCGGCGCAGCAGCTCGACCACGCACCAGCCACCGAGATATCCCGAGCCACCGGTGACCAGAACGGTCTTGGTCTCTTGTCCGCCCTCCATCGAGTCCCAGCAGTATGAACGTGAGAACATCGAAGCGTCGATGACGGACTTCCTGGTCAAGCGTGACGATCTGCGCGAGTGTCGCCTCGCGGAATCCCCGCTACCGGAGATCGACGCTGGCCAGGCGCTGCTCCGGGTCGAGACCTTCGGCCTCACCGCCAACAACATCACCTACGCGGTCTTCGGCGAGGCGATGAACTACTGGGACTTCTTCCCGGCCGAGGACGGCTGGGGCCGGGTGCCGATGTGGGGCTTCGCCGAGGTCGAGCGCAGCGAGGCCGAGGGGGTGGAGCCGGGGGAGCGAGTGTTCGGCTACCTGCCGCCCTCCTCGCACCTGGTCGTCGCTCCTGCCGACGCCGACGAGGCCGGCTTCGTCGACGGCTCGCCGCACCGTGCGGCGCTGCCGTCCGCCTACCACCGCTACCTGACCACCGGCGTGGATCCGTTCTACCGGGCGGACACCGAGGAGATCCAGATGCTGCTGCGGCCGCTCTTCTTCACCTCGTTCCTGATCGACGACCAGCTCGCCGACGAGGGCTTTGTGACGAGTGGCCCGGTGCTGATCTCCAGCGCCTCGAGCAAGACCGCGATCGCCGCCGCCTTCCTGCTGGCGCGGCGTGAGGGCGTCGAGCTGGTCGGCCTGACCTCGCCACGCAACGCGGACTTCGTCGCGGGCCTGGGGATCTACGACCGCACTGTGGGATATGACGCGATCGAGTCGCTCGAGCCCGGTCCGGCCACCTTCGTCGACGTCGCCGGCGACGGCGAGGTGCGCCGCTCGGTCCACTCGCACTACGGCGACCGGCTCGTCCACAGCATGACCGTCGGCGCCTCCCACTGGGAGGAGCTCGGCGCCGCCGCGGGCGAGCTGCCGGGCCCCAAGCCGACCTTCTTCTTCGCGCCGACCCGGGTCGTCAAGCGCTCTGCGGATTGGGGCCGCGACGGTCTTCAGACCAGGGTGGCCGAGGCATGGCACCCCTTCTGCGAGTGGACGGCAGGCTGGCTGGAGACGATCCCCGGCGAGGGCTTCGAGGCGGTGCGCGACGCCTATCTCGACGTGCTCGAGGGCCGCGTCGACCCGGCGCACGCCCACGTGCTCACCCTGACGTAACCGACCTTGACGGTGCTGTAGCCCCCACAAAGTCGGATGCGCTGCGTCAGTGCTGCATTTCGCGCCGCTCTCGGATGCGCTGGACCGTTTGGCCGAGCACCCTTCGTACGTAGGCGCTTTCGTGCTTGACCTGGTAATGGGTGAATCGCAGGGCAGTCAGGCCGGTGGCGACATGGGTCTGGTCGCGGACGTGGTCCTTGGTTTGGGTGGATGCCGTGCGGTGGTAGCGCAAGCCATCGGTCTCGACCACCAATTCCAGATCAGGCCAGAAGAAGTCGACCTCATAGCCATTCACCCAAGCTTTGGTCAGTGGTAGCGGTAGCTCTGCGGCGGCGGCTATCGGGCGAAAGAGAAGTTCGAGATCGGAATCCGAGAGGCGAAAGGTGTGCTTGTCCAAGAGCGCGCGTAGCGGTCCCACGCCCGGCTCGCCTGAGTAGCGGTCGAGCTCTGCCCGCAGGGCCTCGGGGTCGATGAGATCGCGCTTGTCGGTCTCGTTGACCGCGCGCTCGAGAGCCGTCGTGCTCAACTCGGTAGCGAGATCAAGCAGGGTGCGCACTGGACAGGTGACGGGGATCCCATCGCGCAGGACGATGTCGCTGCCCGGCAAGGAGGGCCTACTCAGCGCGCGGATTCCGGCTCGCTTGTGTTCGCAGCGCCTTCGTACGCTGATATCGACTCGCCCGCCGCGCTCCCTGCCGATCCCCCACAGCGCGGCCGCGCTGTGGTGGCTCAAAGCTGCGCGCTCGCCACAGGCGAGTACCGCGGCCATCCAGCGTCGCTCCCGGGTCAGGCGGGGCCAGCCGACAGCGTAGACACCCCGCCCGACTGGGTGGATCCGACCGGTGGCAATCCGGTGACGGATCGCTTCCGGGCTGAAGCCGAGAGCGAGCAAATCCCTCCGGCTCAAGACCCCATGCTGCCTGTTCGCCAGCGCCCAAGCTCGCCTGCTCCGCGCATCCGACTTTGATGGTGTCATCACCCCTATAAAGTCGACAGCGGTGAGGAATTCGCCCCCTACGCCCGACTTTTCGAACGGAGGAACCCTGATCGCCAAGATACGAGTGAGCGGACGATGTCGAAGCTGAGGTTTGAAATCTCGATCTCGCTCGACGGCTACGTCGCCGGGCCGAACCAGAGCGAGGAGAACCCGCTCGGCGAAGGCGGCGAGCAGTTGCACGAGTGGATCTTTCCCCTTGCCGCCTGGCGCGAGCCGCATGGCCGCGAGGGGGGAAAGACGAACGCCAGCACGCCGTTGGTCGAGGAATCGCAGAGCGGCGTCGGCGCGGTGATCATGGGTCGCAACATGTTCGGGGGCGGCCCGGGCCCGTGGGGCGAGGATCCCTGGCAGGGCTGGTGGGGCGAGGAGCCACCCTTCCGCACGCCGGTCTTCGTCCTCACCCACCACGAGCGCGAGCCGCTGGCCCTGGGTGAGACCACCTTCCACTTCGTCACCGACGGGATCGAGTCGGCACTGGATCAGGCGAAGGATGCGGCCGGGGAGCTGGACGTCCACCTCGCCGGCGGCGCCGAGGTCGCTCAGCAGTACCTGTCGGCGGGCCTGATCAACCAGATGCAGCTCAACGTGGTGCCGGTCCTGCTCGGCGGCGGGGAGCGGCTCTTCGAGGACGGCACCGGGGAGGGTCGCGAGCTGGAGCAGATCCTCGTCGTCAGCACCCCCGACGTCACCCACCTGCGCTACCGCCTCGCCTAGCCGCGCGCCCCTGTCCATCGCCATGCGGCTCGTCACACTGGCTGACCAGCCAGTCTGCGAGAATCGCCGCCTGTGGCCGAGGGGTTGCCCGAACATCTCGATGTGCTGATCGTCGGTGCCGGCCTCTCCGGCGTCGGCGCCGCCTGGCACCTGCAGGACCGCTCGCCCGCCAAGAGCTACGCGATCCTCGAGGCCCGCGGCGATCTCGGCGGCACCTGGGACCTCTTCCGCTATCCGGGCATCCGCTCCGACTCCGACATGCACACGCTCGGCTACCGCTTCAAGCCGTGGACGGCGCCGAAGTCGATCACCGACGGCGACTCGATCCTCGAGTACGTGCGGCGGACGGCGCGGGAGAGTGGGATCGACCGGCGGATCCACTTCCACCACCGCGTGCTGAGCGCCGCCTGGTCGAGCGAGGAGAGCCGCTGGACGGTCGAGGCCGAACGCACCGACACGGGAGAGACCGTACGGCTGACCTGTGGCTTCCTCTGGACCTGCAGCGGCTACTACCGCTACGACGAGGGGTACACGCCCGAGTTCGAGGGGGTCGACCGGTTCGCCGGCCCGGTGGTCCACCCGCAGCACTGGCCCGCGGACCTCGACTACAGCGGCAAGAAGGTCGTCGTGATCGGCAGCGGCGCCACCGCGGTGACCCTGGTGCCGGCGATGGCGAAGCAGGCTGAGCACGTGACGATGCTGCAGCGCTCGCCGACCTACATCGCCTCGATGCCGGCCGAAGACCCGATCGCCGCCAGGTTGCGCCGTCGCCTGCCCGAGCGCGCCGCCTACGCCGTGGTGCGCTGGAAGAACGTATTGATCCAGGCGGCCTTCTACCAGCTCAGCCGCCGCCGGCCCGAGCTGATCAAGCGCTTGATCCGCAAAGGCGTCGTGCGCTCGTTGCCGCCCGGCTATGAGGTCGACAAGCACTTCAAGCCCCGCTACAACCCCTGGGACCAGCGCATGTGCCTTGTCCCCGACGGCGACCTCTTCAGGTCGATCTCCAAGGGCGAGGCCTCGGTCGTCACCGAGCGGATCGCGACCTTCACCGAGCGCGGGATCGAGCTCTCCTCCGGCGAGGAGCTGGAGGCTGACGTGATCGTCACCGCGACCGGCCTCAACCTGCTCTTCCTCGGTGGGATCGAGCTGAGCGTCGACGGCGAGCAGGTCGACGTGCCGAGCAAGATGACCTACAAGGGAATGATGCTGAGCGGCGTGCCGAACATGGCCTTCACCGTCGGCTACACCAACGCTTCCTGGACCCTCAAGGCGGACCTCACCTCCGAGTATGTCTGCCGCCTGCTCAACCACATGGATGCGCACGGCTACAAGCGCTGCGCGGCCGAGGTCGACCCGTCGGTGAGCGAGCAGCCGTTGCTCGACTTCACCTCCGGCTACGTCCAGCGCTCGCTCGACCACTTCCCCAAACAGGGGTCGAAGGAACCCTGGAAGCTGCGCCAGAACTACGTCTTCGACATCCGCACGATCCGGCGCGGCTCGATCGACGACGGCGCGATGCGGTTCTCCAGCGGCGCCGCCGAGGCGCGGCCGGTCGATCCAGTCGCCGTCTGAGCGCGTTCGGCGTGGATACAGTGGCGGAATGCTGACCGAAAAGCAGGCCGAGCTCTGCGAGAGCAGCGAGACCGACTACTCGGACCTCAAGGCCCTCTTCATCAACTGCACGCTGAAGCGCAGCCCCGAGGTGTCGAATACGCAGGGGCTGATGGACATCTCGATGGAGATCATGCGCCGCAACGGCGTCGAGGTCGAGGGGATACGCGCGGTCGACCACGAGATCGCCACCGGCGTCTGGCCCGACATGACCGAGCACGGTTGGGACGTCGACGAGTGGCCGGCGATCTTCGAGAAGGTGATGGCGGCCGACATTCTCGTCCTCGGCATGTCGATCTGGCTGGGCGAGAAGTCGTCGGTGGCGACCCAGATCGTCGAGCGCCTCTACGGCAACTCGCACCTGCTCAACGACGCCGGTCAGTACGCCTACTACGGCCGCGTCGGCGGCTGCCTGGTGACCGGCAACGAGGACGGGGTCAAGCACTGCGCGATGAACGTCCTCTACTCGCTGCAGCACCTCGGCTACACGATCCCGCCGCAGGCCGACGCCGGCTGGATCGGCGAGGCCGGACCGGGACCGTCCTATCTCGACGAGGGCTCAGGCGGGCCGGAGAACGACTTCACCAACCGCAACACCACCTTCGCCGCCTGGAACATGCTGCACCTGGCGCGGATCCTCAAGGACGCCGGCGGCATCCCCGCCCACGGCAACCAGCGCACCGCCTGGGACGCCGGCTGCCGCACCGACTTCCCCAATCCCGATTACCGCTGAACACCGCTGCGGACTTTCTACGTCCGGTGGCACGTAAAAGGTCCGCAGCGCTCAGCTGGCGCTTGCCTCGAGCCGCTCGGCGAGGCGGTTCATGCCGTGTTCGCGGGCGGCTGCTGCGGCGCCGGTCCAGTCGGTGTCGCGGTCCGGGGGCGGGTCGACTCCGGCGTCGCGCAGGGTGGCGATGTCCTTGAAGGCGAGCAGGTCGTCGCGGGCGTCGAGCAGGGCGGCGCGCAGTTTGGGGCGCGGCACGCGAATCGCGTTGTCGAGGATCGCCTCCAGCGAGCCGTGCTCGCGCAGCAGGTCGGCGGCCGTCTTCGGTCCCACGCCCTTGGCGCCGGGCAGGCCGTCTGACGGATCGCCGCGCAGGGCGATGAAGTCGGGTACCAGCTCGGGGCCGATGCCGTAGCGCTCGCGCACCTCCGCCGGCCCCACCTCTTCGGCCCCTTTGCCGCCGCCGGTCTTGACGTAGAGAACCGTCACCCGCTCAGCTGCGCACTGGTACATGTCGCGGTCGCCGGTAAGCAGCAACGCGCGCCCACCCGCCTCGGCCTCACGCTCGGCGTAGGTGCCAAGCAGGTCGTCCGCCTCGAGCGAGTCGCTGGTCGCCACCGTCCAGCCAAAGGCCTCGAAGAACCCCCGCGCGGCGGTGAACTGCGGCGAGAGATCATCTGGCATAGCCGCCTCCCGCTCCGCATGGTAGGCCGGATAAAGCTCGGTCCGGTAAGACGCCGCATCGGGCCCAAAGCAAAGAACAACCGCCCGCGGGGAGTGAACTTCAATCTCCCGCAACACAAGGTTGGCCGTCCCCAGCAGCGCATTCACTGGCTTCCCATCCGAGCCCTTGATCGAGTCCGGCAGTGCGTAGAAAGCCCGAAACAACATCGAGGGCGTGTCGACGACAAGCAGGGGCCTGGACGTAATGCTCACCGAGAGAGCCTATCCGGGCAGGGCTGAAACGTCTTGTACTTTTTGGGTGTGGCGACCCGCGGAGGACCGCGAGCACGTCACCCAAAAAGTTAAGTGAAAGCCCTGCCCGGATAGGCTCCCAACCATGGGCTTCATCAACCCCACTCCACCGCCATTCGAGTACGCGGAGTGGAAACAGCGCCCGCACCTGGAGCGGATCAAAGTCCTGGCCCAAGACTGGGCGATCAACGGCTTCGGCACGCCGACCTTCGTCTACCTGCTCTACATCCTCAAGCTGATCGTCTACGCGGCCGGCGGCCTGCTGCTGATCTCGGCGACGACGGCGGGGCTGGGCGGGCTCGGCAATCTTGGCGACTGGTGGACCGAACCGATCGTCTTCCAGAAGGCGGTTATCTGGACGATGCTGTGGGAGGTGGTCGGCCTCGGCGCCGGCTCGCTGCCGCTGACCCTGCGCTTCTCGCCGATGATCGGCGGCGTCCTCTACTGGCTGCGTCCCGGCACGACGCGATTGCCTCCGTGGCCCGAGCGGGTGCCGCTGACCCGCGGCACGCGGCGCACCCTCTTCGACGTCGCCGTCTACGCGGGGCTGATCGCCGCCGCGCTCAACCTGCTGCTCTCCGACGGGATCGACGCAGCCGCCGGGTCCGCCGGTCGCCTCGATCCGGTCGCGGTCGGCGTGCTGCTCGCCCTGCTGGCCCTGCTCGGGTTGCGCGACAAGGTGCCGTTCCTCGCCGCCCGCGCCGAGATCTACGGCAACCTCGCGATCATCTTCCTCTTCCCGCTGACCAACATGATCGTCGCCGCCCAGCTCGTCTTTGTCTGCATCTGGTGGGGGGCGGCCTCCTCGAAGCTCAACCGTCACTTCCCCTTTGTCGTCACGGTGATGATCAGCAACACGCCCTGGAACCGTTGGCGGGCGGCGAAGAAACGCCTCTACCGCGACCACCCGGAGGATCTACGCCCCTCGTCGATGGGCGCGCTGGCCGCCCACCTGGGCACCGCGATGGAGTTCACCCTGCCGCTGATCCTGCTCGTCTCCCAGGGCGGCGTCATCGGCACGATCGCCGTCGCCGGGATGGTGATCTTTCACCTCCACATCCTCTCCACCTTCCCTCTGGCGGTGCCACTGGAGTGGAACATCTTCATGGTCTTCGGCCTGCTCTTCCTCTTCGGCCACTACGGCGCGACCTCCTGGTCGACCCTCGACGATCCGCTGCTCCTGGCGATCCTCGCCGTCACCTGCGTCGGCCTCCCGGTGCTCGGCAACTTCCGCCCCGACCTCGTCTCCTTCCTGCCCTCGATGCGCTACTACGCCGGCAACTGGGCGACCAGCCAGTGGCTCTTCCGCAAGCGGGGCGAGGCCGAGGCGAAGCTCGACCGCGACCTGGTCAAGCCGGCGCCGATCGTGACCGAGCAGCTGGCCAGGTTCTATGACCCCGAGCTGATCGACGTGCTGGTCTACAAAGGCCTCGCCTTCCGCTCGATGCACTCGCACGGCCGCGCCCTCAATGGCCTCGTGCAGCGCGCCGTCGACGACGTCGAGGACTACACCGTGCGCGAGGGCGAGCTGGTCGCCGGGGTGGTCCTCGGCTACAACTTCGGCGACGGCCACTTCCACGACCAGCGGCTGCTCGCGGCGATCCAGGAGCACTGCCGCTTCGAGCCGGGCGAGGTGCGGGTGGTCGTGCTCGAGTCCCAGCCCGCCAACGTCGGGCGCCAGCGCTACCGGATCTTCGATGCCGCGACCGGCTTGGTCGAGCAGGGCTCGGTCAACGTCGCCGACATGGTCGAGCGCCAGCCCTGGCTCGACGAGCGCCCGTTCCCGGTCGAGACTGCGGTATGAGCGACGCGATCGTCGTCGGGGCCGGGCCCAACGGGCTCGCCGCCGCGGCCACGCTCGCCGCGAGCGGGGTGGGGGTGACCGTGATCGAGGCCGCGACGACGATCGGCGGCGGGACGCGGAGCAGCGAGCTGACCCTGCCGGGCCTGCTGCACGACGAGTGCTCGGCCTCGCATCCCTTCGCGCCCGGCTCGCGGGCGCTGGCCGGGCTCGGCCTCGAGCGGCACGGCCTCGAGTGGGCCTGGTCCGAGATCGAGGTCAGCCACCCCTTCGACGACGGCAGCGCCGCCGTCATGCACCGCTCGATCGAGGAGACGGCTGCCGGGCTCGGCTCCGCCGGCCCGGCTTGGAGGCGGCTCTTCGGCTCGTCCTCCCGCCACTTCGACGCGCTCGCCGAAGACATCATGCGGCCGCTCGCGCACCTGCCGCGCCACCCGCTCGCCCTTGCCCGCTTCGGCCCGGCGGCTGCGGCGCCGGTCTCACTGCTCGCCCGTTCCCTGTCCACCCCGCAGGCGCGGGCCCTCTTCGGTGGCACCGCCGCCCACTCCTTCAGCCCCTTCTCGCGGCCCTTCAGCGCCGCGGCGGGCATGGCCCTCACCTGCGCCTGTCACCACAACGGCTGGCCCGTCGCGCGCGGCGGCTCGCAGGCGATCTCCGCCGCGCTCGCGGCCGTGGTGCGCGAGCACGGCGGCCGGATCGAGACCGGCCGGCCGGTGCGCAGGCTGGATGAGCTCCCCGCTGCCGACGCCGTGCTCCTCGACCTGGCCCCCAGGGCCGTCGTCGAGCTCGCCGGGGCGCGGCTGCCGAGCCGGGTGGCGCGCGCCTACCGCCGCTACAAGCACGGCCCGGGTGCCTTCAAGGTCGATCTCGCGGTCGAGGGAGGGGTGCCCTGGACCGACCCGGCTTCGGCTCGGTCCGGAACCGTCCACGTGATCGGCTCCTTCGAGGAGACCGCCGCTAGTGAACGCGAGGTCAACCGCGGCCGGATGCCCGAGTGTCCCTTCGTCCTGCTCTGCCAGCAGTACCTCGCCGACCCCTCGCGCTCGCGCGGCGACGTCCACCCGGTCTGGGCCTACGCCCACGTTCCGCACGGCTACACCGGCGACGCGACCGAGGCGCTGCTCGACCAGGTCGAACGCTTCGCGCCGGGCCTGCGCGAGCGGATCCTCGCCCGCCACATCCGCTCCCCGGCTGAGTTCGAGTCCTACAACCCCAACTACATCGGCGGCGACATCATCACCGGCGCCAACACGCCGCTGCAGTCGGTGTTCAGGCCCCGCGTCGCGCTCGACCCCTACGCCACCGGCATCCCCGGCGTCTTCATCTGCTCGGCGGCAACCCCACCCGGCGCCGGCGCCTCGGGGATGAGCGGCTTCAACGCCGCCCGGTCCGTCCTCCGAAGCCTCTGATCCGGCCGAGGTGGGCGGTCCTCTAGGTTTGAGCGCTCGTGCACGAGCCCGCACTCCACATCGCCGATCTGCAGAAGCGCTACCCGACCGGGGTCGAGGCGCTGCGCGGCGTCTCGCTGGAGATCAAGCCGGGGGAGCTATTCGGCCTGCTCGGCCCCAACGGCGCCGGCAAGTCGACCCTGATCCACTGCACGACCGGGCTGGCGCAGCCGACCGGCGGCTCGATCCAGGTCTTCGGCCACGACGCGATCGCCGATTACGCGAACGCGCGCCAGGCCGTCGGCCTGGCGCCGCAGGAGGTCAACGTCGACTGGTTCCTGACCGTCGAGGAGACGCTCGACTACCACGCCGGCTACTTCGGCATGCCGAAAAAGGAGCGCCGCGAGCGGACCAAGGAGCTGCTCGAGACCTTCTCGCTGAGTGAGAAGCGCGACGAACGCACCCGCACGCTTTCAGGCGGGATGAAACGCCGGCTGATCCTGGCGCGGGCGGTGATGCACCGACCGCGGCTCTTGATCCTCGACGAGCCGACCGCCGGCGTCGACGTCGAGCTGCGGCTCGAGCTGTGGCACTACGTGCAGCGGATCAACCAGGAGGGGACGACGATCCTGCTGACCACGCACTACATCGAGGAGGCCGAGCAGCTCTGCGACCGGATCGCCTTCATCAACGAAGGCCAGATTGTCGGCGAGGGAACCAGCGCCGCGCTGTCGGCCCGCTTCGGCGTCGACAATCTCGAGGACGCCTACCTGGCCCTGGTCGGCCGCAAGGAGCTATCGCGCTCGCACATCGAGGAGCCGGTGCTGTGAGCGCCGCGCAGATCCGCTTCGCGACCCTCTGGCGGCGCGAGGTCAACCGCTTCATGAAGATCAAGAAACAGACGCTCGGCGCGCCGCTGCTGGAAACGTTCCTCTACATCTCGGTCTTCGGCGCCGCGCTCGGCTCGCGGGTCGGCGAACTGCACGGGATCGACTACGTCGTCTTCGTCATCCCGGGCCTGATCATGATGTCGTTCTCGATCAACGCCTTCGCCAACAACTCGTCCTCGATCCTGCAGCAGAAATTCCAGGGGGCGATCCAGGACCAGCTCTCCTCGCCGGCCTCGCCGCTGGAGCTGCTGCTCGCCTTCTCGCTCGGTGGCTTCATGCGCGGGCTGATCGTCGCCCTGCTGACCTTCATCGCCGCCTCGCTGCTGGTCGACCTGCCGGTCGACAACGTCCTCGTCCTGATCCCGTCGCTGTTCCTGGTCGGCTTCTTCTTCTCGCAGCTCGGCGTGCTGATCGGCGTCCGCGCCGAACAGTTCGACGACGTCGCCTTCGCCCAGACCTTCGTCCTACAGCCGCTGATCTTCCTCGGCGGCGTCTTCTACTCGGCGACGCTGCTGCCGCAGCCGTTCCAGACGCTGACCCACTTCAACCCGATCTTCTACATGATCAACCTGGTCCGCTACGGCTTCGTCGGCTACACCGAAGTCAGCATCGCGCTCTCCCTGCTGGCCCTGACCGCGGCGACCGGCGTCCTCTTCGCGGTGAACCTGCGGCTCTTCTCGAAGGGCTACCGGCTGCGCGCCTGACCGGGCCGTATGCTTCATTGGATGAGTTTGCTGATCCGGTGGGCAGGGCCGGTCCGTGTGCCACACGACGATCGTCGCCACCGGCAGCGCCGCTAACCCGGCTATCGACGTCGGCGACGATCCGGGTCTGGGCGATCGACCTTGCCGGCAACAAAGACCCGAGTGCGGCCAAACGGCGCTTCACGGTTCCCGGCGGGGGGCTTGATCGGCGCCGTCCCAGGCTCTATTTTCCCTCGTCCTATCGTGTCGATGCGTCGCTTGCGCGGAGCGACGCCCAGAAAAAAGGAAATCGAATTGAGGAATTCTCGTAGTTCCGGCCGCTCGGCCAAGGCAGTTGCCCTGGGTCTGATGGCGGCACTCGTCGCGTTCTGCGCCCTGGCCTCGACGGCCTCGGCCGGCACCGATCCGACCGTCTTCATCAAAGATGGCAAAGGCGGCCTCCGCTTTGAAGCACCGAAGACGATCGCCAACGGCGAAAACCTCGCCGTGGTCAACACGACCAACCCACACAAGGTCGGCCCGCACACGTTCTCGCTGGTCGCCAAGGGGTTGATCCCGAAGACCCCCAAGCAGCGCCAGCTCTGCTTCACCCCGCACCACATCTGCAAGGCGATCGCCGGTTGGCATGGGGTCAAAGGCAACGGACCGGTGAAGGTCAACCCGGTCGACGCCGGGCCGGAAGGCTGGAGCACGCTGGGCAGCCTGACCGAAAAGGGCGACTCCTGGTTCACCGGTGAGAAGCCGGGCACCTCGATCGTTGAGAAGGTCAACGTCGACACCTCGGCCGGACCGACGCGGATCTACTTCGTCTGCGCGATCCACCCCTGGATGCACGGCACGATCAACGTCCTGCCGGGCGGCTAGCCACGGCTGGTCCCCCGCAGTCATCGCCGCGTCTGGGGCGCCGAGCTTTCCTCGGCGCCCTGGGCGGCGGCGCGCTCGCGGCGCTGCTGCCTTCCGGCCTGCGCCCGGGTGGCCCGACCCCGGCCGCGGCGCGGCCGGGGCGGCTGCCCGCGCCGCCGCCGTTCCGCGATCCGCTGCCGATCCCCGCGGAGCTGCGCGGCGGCAAGCTCGACATCCCGATCCGCGAGGCCGAGGTCCAGATCCTGCCCGGGGCGCCGACCCGGATGTGGACCTACGGCGGCACCTTCCCCGGCCCGACGATCAGGCGTCCGGCCGGCCACCGCACCGAGGTCACCTTCCACCACCGGTTACCGCCGAAGGTCGGCGAGCTGACCGTCCACCTGCACGGCGGCCACAACCGCACCCAGTTCGACGGCCGCCCGGGTGGCCTCACCCGCTCCCAGCCGCGTTCCTTCTACTGCCACATCCCCAGCGGACTCTCGCCGCGCGAGTCGGGTAACGACGTGCTGATCGAGGCGGGCGGGCGGCGGCGCTACGTCTGGGACCTGGTCGAGGACGGGCGGCCCGAGCGCGCCGCGATGCAGTGGTACCACGACCACCGCCTCGACCACACCGGTCGCAACGTCTGGCACGGACTGGCGGGCATCTTCATCATCGACGACGAGTTCGACGCCTCGCTGCCGCTGCCGTCGGGCGAGCGCGACATCCCGCTGATGATCGCCGACCGCAGCTTCGACCGCCACAACCAGCTGACCGACCCGTTCACCGGCCTGCGCCCGCCCGCGGACGGCGTCGTCGGCCACCGCGTGCTCGTCAACGGCGCCTACATGCCGCACCACCGGGTCACGGCGCGGCGCTACCGGCTACGCCTGCTCAACGTCTCCGGCTTCCGCGCCTACAACGTCCACCTCTCCAACGGCGCGCCGCTGGTCCAGATCGGCACCGACAGCGGCCTGATGCCGAAGCCGGTCCGCCGCACTCACGTCCTGCTCGGCCCGGCCGAGCGGGCCGAGGTGATCGTCGATTTCTCCACCGCTCGCGGCGAGACCGTCGAGCTGCGCAGCGGCCCGCGCCACGACGGCCACAACGGCGCCGGGTCGCGCCCCTACGTCGGCGCGCTGATGCAGTTCCGCGTCGACTCGCAGCGCCTCGCCGACAGGACCAAGGTGCCGCGCAGGCTGCGTCCCCTGCCGGCCTGGACCAAGCACGTCTCCCACAAACCCGACCACACCTGGACGATCACGATCGGCGGCCTCTTCAAGCCGACCTGGCTGATCAACGGGCGCACCTACAACCCCGCCTATGCCGACGCCTTCCCCAAGCTCGGCTCGACCGTCACCTGGGAGCTGGTCAACCGCACCAACGTCACCCACCTGATGCATCTCCACCACACCGACTGGTACCTGCTGGCGCGCAACGGCAAGCCGCCTCCGCCGTGGGAAGACTGCCTCAAGGAGACCTTCTTCCTCTACCCGGGCGAAAAGATCCTCGTCGCCGGCCACTTCGCCGACTACACCGGCAAGTTCGTCATCCACTGCCACATGCTCGACCACGAGGACCACGGCCTGATGAGCCAGTTCGAGGTCGTCTGACGCCCGCAAACCGGCGCATCTCGGGGTCTTCGGTCGGTCTCCTCAGGTCACGCACTGTTCGTGCGCTCCCCTCGTCGCCCTCCCTGCATCCCCCGACCTGCTTGGTTTGCGAACGTCAGATGTCGGCGACGGCCTGGCGGATCCACTCGAGATAGCCCGGGCTGCCGGCGACGATCGGCGTGGCGATGATCTCCGGCTCCTCGTAGGAGTGGAGCTCGCGGATCGCCGCCTCGATCTCGTCGTAGCGCGCCGCGCTCGTCTTCGCCACGCACAGCCACTCGGTCGCGCGCTCGACCTCGCCCTGCCATCGGTAGCGGCTGGCGATCGGGCCGATCACCTGCACGCAGGCGGCGAAGCGGCGCTCGACCAGCGCCGCGCCGATCCGTTCGGCCTCCTCCTCGGTTCCCGCCGTGGTCGTGACCTGGAGGTGCTCCGCATCGGTCATCGGGCTGAGCCGCCGTCCGCGTCCCTGTGGACCTCGATCGCGGCGGCCTGGTCGCGGGGGCGGACGACGATCTCGTCGATGTTGACGTGGGACGGCTGGGCGACGGCCCAGCGCACGCACTCGGCGACGTCGGCGGCGCTCAGCGGCGTCATGCCGGCATAGACGCGACGGGCGGCCTCCTCGTCGCCGCCGAAGCGGACCAGCGAGAACTCGGTCTCGACCATGCCCGGCGCGATCTCGGTCACCCGCACGGGCTCGCCGAGCAGCTCCAGGCGCAGCACCCGCAGCATCGAGCGCTGGGCGTGCTTGGCGGCGATGTAGCCGGCACCGCCGCGGTAGGCCTCGAAGCCGGCGATGCTGGTGATCGAGACCACGTGACCGTCGCCCGAGGCGACCAGCCGCGGCAGCAGCGTCCGCGTCATCCGCATCGTCCCCAGCACGTTCGCCTCATACATCGTGCGCCACTTGTCTTCGTCGGCCTCGCCCAGTGGTTCGAGCCCGTGGGCGCCGCCGGCGTTGTTGACCAGCACGTCGCAGCGCGACAGGCGGGCGGCGAGCTCTTCGACCGAGCCGGGGTCGGCGACATCGAGCGCGACGGCCTCTCCGCCCAGCTCGGCGGCGAGCTCCTCCAGCCGCTCCAAGCGCCGCGCCCCGAGCACGACCTGGAAGCCGTCCCCAGCCAGCGCCCGCGCCGCGGCCGCGCCGATCCCGCTCGAAGCTCCGGTAATTACGGCGACTTTTGCCATGCCGGGCGAGCCTATCCGTCTGGTGGGGGGGAGTTTGAGGCGCCCAGGACTTGAGCATGAATGGAGGCAGCGATCCAACGACCCCCTGGGGTTTCCAGTCCCGTCCTGGGCGGAGTTATACTGCTTGGTATGACTTATAGGGTGGGGCCAAAGGGACAGGTCGTGATCCCCAAGGCGATCCGCGATCGCCTTGGGATTTCAACGGGCGACGAGGTCGTGGTCGAGCAGGACGGGAGAGAGGTGCGCATTCGCCTCTTGGCAGACGACTTGGAGACGCGACGCGAGCGCATCGAGGCACTGCGAGGGATCTCAGCCGGTACCCCGGGGCTGCCGGGCTTCGAAGCCGATAAGCGCAAGGAACGCGAGCGCGAGGAGCGCAAGGAACGCGGGCGCGAGGAGCACCTGACGCGGGGGTCCCGGTGAAGGCCGTTTTGGATGCCTGGGCGTTGATTGCCTTCTTCGATGACTCGCGCGGGGCGGCCGCACGGGTGGAGGCTCTGCTCATGGGGGGCGGGGGAGCCATTTGCTCGGTCAACCTGGGTGAGGTTCTCTACCGGCAGACCCGCCTGGCCGGGGCTCGGGCCGCGCGCGAACGGGTGGCCGCCCTGCGCGGCAATCTCGATGTCGTCGATCCGGACTGGCAGCTCGTCGAGGCAGCCGCCGCGATCAAGGCAGCGGGCGGCCTCTCCTATCCCGACGCCTTCTGCGTCGCCACGGCGACCCGCCTCGACGCCCCGATCTGGACCGGCGACCCGGAGATCATCGAACTGCCCGGCGACCACGAGGTCGTCGATCTGCGCTAGGCGGCGCTACTCGCCGATCAGCTCGATGCGGTACCCGTCCGGGTCGCGGACGAAGGCGATGCGGTGGCCCTCGATGCGGCCGCCGGGGCGGTAGGGGGGCTTCTCGGGCTCGATTCCCTCCGCGGCCAGGCCCTCCAGGGCGCCGTCGAGGTCATCGACGGCGAGGGCGATGTGGTTGTAGCCGCTGCCGTGCTCGTACTCGGTGACGCCGTGGTTGTAGGTCAACTCCAGACGCGGATCTTCGCCCGGCATGCCCATGAAGACGTTGATCGCCTCGTCGCCGATCGGCATCCGCGCGACCTCTTCGAAGCCGAGCTTCTCGTAGAACTCCACCGAGCGGTCGATCTCGCCGATCCGGTAGCAGGTGTGGAGGAAGCTGGCCATGCGGTCTCCCCGGAAGGCTACTGTTTATCGGCATGTCCGAGATGCGGATCAAGACCGCCGTCGTCCACGGCCGCTCTGTCTCCTACGTTGAGGCTGGCGAGGGCCCGGTGCTGCTGCTGATCCACGGCATCGCCGGAACGTGCGAAAACTGGCGCGAGGTGGTCGAGCCATTGGCCCGCCACCACACCGTGATCGCCCCGGACTTCCCCGGTCACGGGGCGTCGCAGGCGGGTAGCGGCGATTACTCGATCGGGTCGCTTGCCAGCGGCCTGCGCGATCTGCTCTTGTCGCTCGGCCACGAGCGCGCGACTCTGGTCGGGCACTCGCTCGGCGGCGGCGTCGCGATGCAGTTCGCCTACCAGTACCCGGAGATGATCGAACGCCTCGTTCTGGTCTCCAGCGGCGGCCTTGGCCCGGAGGTGAGTCCGGTCCTGCGTGCAGCCGCGCTGCCCGGCGCCGATCTCTTCATCTCGGTCACCGCGGGCGCCGGCCGGCGAGTCGGCTCGGCGCTGGGCGGTGGCCTCGCCGCAATCGGGCTGCGCCCCAACGCCGACGTTGCCGAGGTGGCGCGCGGCTACGCCTCGCTCGAGGACGCCGATCGCCGCGCTGCCTTCCTCGACACGCTGCGCGCCGTCGTCGGCACCGGGGGCCAGCGGGTCGCCGCGGGGGACCGTCTCTACCTGGCCGAAGCGGTGCCGGTGCTGATCGTCTGGGGCAGACGTGACTCGATCATTCCCGTCCGCCATGGCGAGGACGCCCACCGGGCGATCCCCGGCAGCCGGCTCGAGGTCTTCGAGGCAGTCGGCCACATGCCGCAGCTGGAGGCGCCGGGGCGCTTCATCGCCGTGCTCGAACGCTTCCTGCGCGAGACCGAGCCGGCCCAGTTCGACCGCGAGGAGTGGCGGGCAAGAATCCGCGCCGCCTGAGCTCGTCCCCGGCCGACGGGCCTAAAAGCGGCCATATAGGCGTGTTTTCGGCCCGTCGGCTGGGTTTTGGCCGTGAAATTGCTGCGCCACGCTGCGCAAAGGCGGATTCGGTGCCCTCAATACAATTTTGGCGATGACGAACCGGGCACGACGGCAGCAGCGCAGGCATCACCGCCTCAGCTGGAAGAAGAAAGTGCTGTTCCCGCTCGGGATCCTCGCCGCCGCTGCCGCGGTTGCCGGCACCGTTGGCGCGAGCTGGGCGGTCGACGTCTACAACTCGGCGCCGCCGCTCTCCAGTCTCAAGCCGGTGCAGAAGGGGCGCTCCTCGGCGATCTACGCCGCCGACGGCAGCCTGATCGGCTTCATCCGCGCCAGCAGCGTGCGCCAACCCGTCCCCTCCGAGGCGCTGCCGCAGAGCCTCAAGTACGCCACGGTCGCGATCGAGGACCGCAACTACTTCAACCATGGCGCGATCGACCCGGCCGGCATCGCCCGCGCCGCCTGGAAGGACCTGCTTGCGGGCGGCAAGCCGGTTCAGGGCGCCTCGACGATCACCCAGCAGCTCGTCCGCAACCTCTACATCCGCGACCCCGAACAGACCCTGAAGCGAAAGCTGGTCGAAGCGCACCTCGCCTACGAGGAGGAGGAAGCGCACTCCAAGCAGTGGATCCTCACCGCTTACCTCAACACCGCGCCCTACGGCACGGTCGAAGGCGAGACCGCGGTCGGCGCCGAGGCGGCGGCGCAGACCTACTACGGCAAGCCGGCCCGCGAGCTCGGCCTGACCGAAGCGGCGATGATCGCCGGCCTGCCCCAAGCCCCCTCCGAATACAACCCCTTCCTCGACCCGCGCGCCGCCCTCAAACGCCGCAACGAGGTGTTGGGAGCAATGCGAGACCAGGGCTACATCACGCAGAGCGAATACCACGAGTCCGTGAACGAAGGCCTCAAGCTGAACCCAGGGCACAAGTACCGGGTCATCCGCGACCCCTTCCTCTTCGACCTGGTCCAGCAGGAGCTGATCGACAAGTACGGCCTCAACACCGTCCGCTACGGCGGCCTCAAGGCCTACACGACGATCGACCCCACGCTGCAGGAACGGGCACAGGAAGCGGTCGACTCGTGCGGCGTCTGCTACCCCGAAGGCGGCCCCGCCGCCGCGCTGGCCTCCGTCAACCCCGCCAACGGCGAGATCGTCGCCCTGGCCTCCACCCCCGGGAGCGCCGAAGAAAGCGAATTCAACTACGCCTGGCAGGCGCATCGCCAGCCCGGCTCCTCGTTCAAGGCCTTCGTCCTCACGACCGCGATCAAGCAGGGGGTCGACCCCTACAGCACCTACTACGACGGCACCTCGCCCAAGACCCTCGACGTCCCCGGGGGCGGCACCTGGACGGTCAACAACGCCGAGCCGGGCGGCGGCACGGAGTCCTTGGCCTCCGCCACCTGGGGTTCGGTCAACGTCGTCTTCGCTCAACTCGACCTCGACGTCGGTCCCGAAAACGTCACCCACACCGCGCACCAGATGGGGATCGAAGCGCCGCTCGAATCGGTTCCGGCGGAGGCGATCGGCGGCCTCGCGATCGGCGTCACCCCGCTTGAAATGTCAGATGCCTACGCGACCCTGGCGAATGGCGGCATCCACCACGAACCGACCGCGATAGCGCGGGTCGAGTTCCCCAGCGGCAAGGTTGACGAACCGAGCCCGGACTCCGGCGACCGCGTGCTCACCGAGGGCGAGGCCTACGAAGTAACCAAACTGCTCGAAGGCGTGATCACCCAGGGCACCGGGGCGGGCTACACGTACATGGGCTGCAGCGCCGAGGCCGGCAAGACCGGCACCTCGGAGGATCTCTCCGACGCCTGGTTCGTCGGTTACACGCCGCTCTACTCGACCGCGGTCTGGGTCGGCCACCCGCAATCGCGCGAATCGACCGGCTACGGCGGGCCGACCGCGGGCCCGATCTGGCGCTCCTTCATGGAATCGGCCGCTGCGGGCAACTGCCCGGAATTCGCCGAACCCTCCAGCCTGCCCGAACTCTCCGGGTTGCACAGCGGGCACACGAGCGGCTCCTCGAGCTCCTCCAGCGAAGGCGAAGAAGAATTCGAAGAATTCGGAGAAGAAGAAGGCGAAGAAGAAACGAAGAAGGGGAAGGGCGGCAATGAAGGGGCCGGCGAAGCGCAAGCCGCGCCCGCTCCTCCTCCCGCCCCGACGCCGCCCCCCTCCTCGCCCGGCGGTGGCGTCAGCGCCGGCGGGGTTGCGCCCAGCGGTTGAGTCTTCGCCGACGGGCAAGGCTCTTGGCTGACCGGCCTCCGTCGTAGGTCGCGGTCAATGTAGGGGCGGCTGTGTCCACCCGCGCCCCCCGTATCCCAGGCCGCCATGCGCACTGGTGGGTCGCGCGGCGGCGTTACGCGCTGCTTCGCGCCGGCGGCATCGCGGCGCTGCTGGCGGTGGTCGGTCCCGGCGTGCTGGCGGGCCTCTCCGACGACGACCCGGCTGGGATCGCCACCTACTCGATCCTCGGCGCCCGCTACGGCTATGAGCTGCTCTGGGTCCTCGCCGTCTCGACGGCGGCGCTGATCGTCTTCCACGAGGTCGGCGTGCGGCTCGGCATCGTCACCGGCAAAGGTCTGCTGACCCTGGTCCGGGAGCGCTTCGGCGGGCGTGCCGCCGCCTTCGTGCTCGCCGCTCTGGTCGTCGCCAACACGGGCACGATGTGCGCCGAGTTCGCCGGTGTCGCCGCCGGGATGGACCTGCTCGGCGGGATGAGCAAGTACGCCAGCGTGCCCCTCGCCGCCGCGGGCGTATCGGCCTTGGTTCTGCGCGGCAGCTTCCGCTACGTCGAGCATTTCCTCCTGCTGCTCAGCTCGATCTTCGTCTCCTACATCGTCGCCGGCCTGCTCGCCCACCCCGACTGGGGCGCCGCCGCCAGGGGCCTCGTCGTTCCCAGCATCCCGCTGAACCGCGATGCCGTGCTGGTCGCGGTGGCCACGGTCGGGACGACGCTGGCCCCCTGGGGGCTGGCCTTCATCCAGTCCTACGCCGTCGACAAGCGCCTGCGGCTGAAGGACCTGCGCTACGAGCGCGCCGACGTCATCGTCGGCGCCGTCTTGACCGGCGTGATCGGCTTCTTCGTCGTCGTCGCCTGCGCCGCCACGCTGCACGTCAACGGCATCGACGTCAACTCCGCCGCCGACGCGGCCCGGGCACTGGAGCCGCTCGCCGGCAACGCGGCCGCGACCCTGTTCGGCGTCGGTTTCCTCGGCGCCGCCCTGCTGGCCGCGGCGATCGTGCCGCTCTCGACCGCCTACTCGGTGTCGGAGACCTTCGGCGCCCGCGCCGACGTCGACGACAGCTTCGCCGAGGCGCGCACCTTCTACCTCAGCTTCGCCGCTGTGGTCGCCGTCGCCGCCAGCGTAGTCCTCATCCCCGGCGCCCCCCTGATCCAGATTCTCTTCCTCTCCCAGGCGCTCAACGCCGTGCTGCTCCTGGTCTTCCTGCCCTTCGTCCGCTCCCTCGCCAAGGACCCCGAGCTGATGGGAGACAACGCCCTGGGGCGCTTCGACCGCATCGCGACC
Source organism: uncultured Solirubrobacterales bacterium (assembly GCA_963837695.1). Lineage (GTDB taxonomy): Bacteria > Actinomycetota > Thermoleophilia > Solirubrobacterales > 70-9 > VRUE01. The sequence continues at coordinate 1,204,030 of CAWINZ010000005.1, forward strand.
GCGCTGGCGCTGGCGGTGGTCGCCGCCTCGGTGCTCGCGCTCGGCGTGCTGGCGGTCCTCTGAGGCGGCTCAGCTTTCCTTCAGGACCGAGTACCAGACCCGCTCCGCGACCGCCGCGAGTTCGTCGCCGGCGCGGGCCAGGCGCCGGTAGAGCTCGCGGCGCGTGGCGAGCTCGCGCGGATCCTCGGTTTTGACCAGGGCAGACATCGCGGCCCGGTAGGCATGCTGGAGGTGGCGCTGGTCCTTGACCGCCCGGTCGGCGGCGGCCGTGGCCGCGGGGCGGTCGCCCGTCTCGAGCAGTTCCAGGGCCTGCGCCAGCTGGCGCGTGCCGGCGGCGAGCTGGACGGCCATCTCCGCGATCGCCTCGTCGGGCGCGGTCTCCATCGCCTCCGCCTCGCCGACGGTGTTCTTCGCGTCGTTGAGGATTTCGTCGATGCCGCGCGAGAGCTCGAAGATGTCCTCCAGCTCGAGCGGAGTCGAGAAGGCATCGGTCAGCGCTTCGCGCAGCTCGCGCTTGCTCTTGTCCCCCCGGTGCTCGCACAGGCGCAGGCGTTCGGCCGCCGCGGCATCTCCGCGCGCCCAGGCGAGGAGCTCGTCCATCCCCTCGACCGTGATCGCGGCCTGTCGGCTGAGCATCCCCAGCACGTCTGCGGACCGCGGCAGGAACCAGTGCATGCGCTTGCTCATATCGCTCTCCAGATGAGCAGCATTATCGCTCCGAGCGTGGCCGCGGCGGGAAGGGTCAGGACCCAGGCGAGGGCGATCGCGCGGACGACGGCCCAGCGCACGTGACGCCAACGCCGCCGTCCGCCGCCGACCCCGACGACCGAGGAGGCGACGACCTGCGTCGTCGAGACCGGGGCGCCGAGGTAGGTGGCGGGCAGGATCACGGCGGTCGAGGCGCTCTGGCTGGCGAAGCCGTCGAGCGGGGCGAGGCGGAAGATGCGACGGCCTATCGTGCGGATGATCCGCCAGCCACCCAGCGCCGTGCCCAGGGTGAGCGCGCCGCCGCAGACGAACTTCACCCAGAGCGGCACGGTGAGGGAGTCGATGTGGCCGCTCGCCAGCAGCAGCGCCGCGATCACGCCCATCGCCTTCTGGCCGTCGTTGGCGCCGTGGCCGAAGGAGAGGGCGGCCGACATCGCCCACTCGGCGCCGCGGATCGGCGCCTTGACGCGCTTGGTCGCGCGGCGCAGCAGACGCCTGTCGAGGCGGGAGAGGATCAGGCCGAAGCCCAATCCGAGGACCGGAGAGACGGCGAGCGCGATCAGCACGCCGAAGACGCCGACCGGCTTGTAGCCGTCGAGGCCTCCCCAGTTGACGGCGCCGGCGCCCGCCTCGGCGATCGCGGCGCCGGTCAGTCCGCCGACCAGCGCGTGGGCCGAGCTCGAGGGCAGGCCGCGCCACCAGGTGAGCAGGTTCCAGAGCGTCGCCGCGAGCACTCCGGAGCCGATCACCTCGATCGCCTGGTCGGGCGACACTTCGACGATCCCGGCGATCGTGTCGGCGACGGCCGTCCCCACCAGCAGCGCGCCGAGCATGTTGAACGTGGCCGAGAGGACGATTGCCTGTCCCGGCCGCGCGCCCCGCGTCGCGACCAGGGTGGCGATCGCGTTGGCGGCGTCGTGGAACCCGTTGGTCAGCGCGAAGGCGATGGAGAAGGCGATGGCGAGCGCCAGTTCCATGCCCGAGATCATCCACCCGATCCGGTATGCGTGCCGGCGCCCCGTCGTAGGCTTGACCGATGCGCTGGCGCGAATGGTCACTTCGGCTCGGGGGCGAGCCGCCCCCGGTCTGGCTCGGCCTGCTGGCGACGCTCGCCGCGGTCGCGGCGAGCACGCTGGCCGTCTACCTGCTGAAGCCGATCTCGCCGGTCGTCTCGCTGGGCGTCGTCTACCTGCCGGCGATCCTGGCGATCTCGATCTTCTGGGGGCTGCGGCTGGGCCTGCTCGCCTCGGTCGCCAGTGTCGTCGCCTTCAACTTCTTCCACATCCCGCCGCTGCACCGCTTCACGATCGGCAGCGACCAGAACTGGGTCGCGCTCGGGGTCTTCGCGATCGTCGCGATCGGCAGCAGCGCCCTCGCCGGGTTGGCACGGGCACAGGCGCTTGAGGCGGAGCGACGGCGCGAGGACGCCGACCGAGCGCTGGCGGAGCTCGCGACGCTCTCCCGCGAGCGCGACCGGATGCAGGAGGAGATGGTCGAGGCCGAGGCGCTGCGCAGAAGCGACGAGCTGAAGACCGCGCTGCTGCGCTCGATCTCCCACGACCTGCGCACGCCGCTGACCTCGATCATCGCCGGCGGCACGGCGCTGGGCTCGGCGACGCTGACCGAGGCGGAGCGGGCGGAGTTGAGCGCGGCGATCGTCGCCGAGGGCGACCGGCTCTCACGCCTGGTCGAGAACCTGCTCGACATGTCGCGGCTGGAGGCCGGCAAGGCCGAGCCGCACCGCGAGCAGACCGACCTCGCCGAGGTGCTCGACGTCGCCCGCGAGGCGGTCGTCCGGCCCGAGATGGTGAAGCTGACCCTCGATCCCGCGTTGCCGACCGTGATGGCCGATGCCGCCCAGCTCGAGCGTGCCTTCGCCAACCTGCTCGAAAACGCGATCCGGCATGGTGGCGGCAGGCCGGTCACGGTGCACTCAAGGCTGGTCGGTGAGAGGATCGCGATCCGCGTGGTCGACCAGGGCCCGGGCATACCGGAGAGCGAGTGGGAGCGGATCTTCGAGCCGTTCCAGGGCGGGGCGGCAAACGGAGCGGCGGGGGGCTCGGGCCTGGGGCTGGCGATCGCCAGGGGCTTCGTCGAGGCCAACGGCGGCGAGATCGCGGTCGAGTCGGTGCTCGGCCAGGGGTCGAGCTTCGTCGTCGGCTTTCCGCGCGGCGAGCGAGCTGCCGCGTGAGCGGCGCCGCGCGGGTCCTCGTCTGCGACGACGAGCCACAGATCCTCCGCGCCCTCAAGGTCATCCTCCGCGACGCGGGCTACGAGGCGGTTCCGGTTGTCAGCGGCGAGGAAGCGCTCGACAGCGCCGCGGTGAAGCCGCCGGCGGCGGCGATTGTCGACCTGATGCTGCCCGACATCGACGGGGTCGAGGTGACCGAGCGGCTGCGCGAGTGGAGCGAGATGCCGATCATCGTCCTCTCCGCGGTCGGCGAGGAGGAGGCGAAGGTGCGCGCCCTCGCCGCCGGCGCCGACGACTACGTGACCAAGCCCTTTGGCCCACCCGAGCTGGTCGCGCGGCTAGAGGCCGTGCTCCGCCGCGCCAAGCCGGAGGCCTCGGAGCCGACGATCGTCGCCGAGGGCCTCGAGATCGACCTCGCCGCGCGCAGCGTCCGCCGCGACGGAGAGCCCGTGCACCTGACCCCGACCGAGTTCGAGCTGCTCCGCACCCTCGCCCAAAACAGGGGCCGGCTGATGACCCACAGCGTTCTCCTGGCCGAGGTCTGGGGCCCCGCCTACGCTGACGATCTGCAGATCCTCCGCGCCCACGTCGCCAACCTGCGCCGCAAGATCGAGCCTCCCGGCGGCCCCCACTACATACGAACCGATCCCGGCGTCGGCTACCGCTTCGCGGCGTAGTACATTGTGTATTCAATTGTGTACACTAAGGCAATGGCAAAGACCGTTCCCGTTCGTGAGCTGCGCAGCAATCTCAGCAGTCTGCTCGACGACGTCAGTGACCGGCGGGATCATGTGCTGGTGACTCGCAACGGCACCCCGGCTGCGGCCTTGGTGCCGATCGACGAGTACGAGGCGCTGGAGGAGACCGCCGAGGTTCTATCCGATCCCGATGCCCTGATCGCCCTGGAGGCCGGTCTCGCCGAGATCGGACGCGATGAAACGATCACCCTCGCCGAGCTTCGTGGCGAGCTGGCGGAACGTCGAGCCGCAGCCGGCTGATCGTTGGCCCGACTCGTCCTCGCCCGCCGGGCCCGTCGCGAGCTGCTTGCGTTCAACTGGCCTCTGATCGATGCGATCGAGGATGCACTGGGTCTGCTCGAGCGCGAACCGCAAGCTGGACATGCGCTCCGCGGCAAACTGCGCGGGCTCTACTCGCTGCGCGTTGGCGCCTACAGGATTCTCTACCAGCTCACCGATGCCGAGCAGACGGTTCGGGTGGCCGCCATCCGCCACCGCGGTGTCGCCTACCGTGTCGATCCACGCTGAGTCATCGCCGTCAACTGCGCGTCTTCACAAGATCTGTATGCGCTGGGGCGCTGAGTTCATGCGGCCTTGACGCGAGGGGGTGCATGATGCCCCCGTCTTGTTCCCCCTTGCGGACATCTTTCCCGGTGGCGGCAGCCCCCTCGCTGACGTATTCGCGATAGCGATCTCAGTCGGACTCTTCGCCCTCGTCTACTGGGCGATCGACCTGATCGACCGGATATGAGCGCTGTCGCACTGGCCACCCTGAGCGGCGCCGACGTCTTCGGCCTGGTCGCCTCGGCGCTCGTCTTCGCCTACCTGCTCTACGCGCTGCTGCGCGGGGAGAAGCTCTGATGGCGCAGGGCTGGCTGCAGGTAGCCATCTTCGTCGGGGTGGTAATCGCCCTCACGCCGCTGCTCGGCAAATACATGGCGCGGGTCTTCAGCGGCGAGCGTGTCTTCCTCAGTCCCGTCCTCGGCCCGGTGGAGCGGTTCACCTACAGGGTGCTGCGCGTCGACCCCAGCGAGGAACACGATTGGAAGGCATACTCGAAGAGCCTCGTCCTCTTCTCGGTCTTCTCCTGGATCGCGCTCTACCTGATCCTGCGCACCCAGGGCGTCCACCCCTTCAATCCCGAAGGCTTCCACTCGGGGCCCTGGGACGTCAGCATCAGCACCGCTTCCTCCTTCGTCTCCAACACCAACTGGCAGTACTACGGCGGCGAAACGACGCTGACCTACTTCTCGCAGATGGCGGGGCTGACGGTGGAGAACTTCGTCACCCCCGCGGTCGGCATCTGCGTGCTGCTCGCCTTCATCCGCGGCATCATCGGCCGCAGCGGCCCGGGCCTCGGCAACTTCTGGGCGGACCTGACCCGCAGCCTCTATTACGTGCTGCTGCCGCTCTCGGTGATCGTCGGCCTGATCCTCGTCTCCCAGGGCGTGGTGCAGACGCTCTCCGGCGCCAGCATCGCCACGACCGTTCAGGGCGCTGAACAGGCGCTGGCGATGGGCCCGGCCGCCTCGCAGATCGCGATCAAGCAGCTCGGCACCAACGGCGGCGGCTTCTTCAACGTCAACTCGTCGATGCCGTTCGAGAACCCGAACCAGCTGACCAACTTCATCGAGCTGCTCTCGATCGTCCTCATCCCCGCCGCCCTCACCTACACCTACGGGAAGATGGTCGGCCGCCAGCGCGAGGGCTGGTCGATCTTCGCCGCGATGCTGGCGATCTACCTCGCCTTCGTGATCGTGATCATCCCCGCCGAGCAGCACGGCACGCCCGCCGAGCACGCCGCCGGCACGCCGACCACGGCGATCGCCGGCTCGACCGGCGGCAACCTGGAAGGCAAGGAGCAGCGCAACGGCATCACCGAGTCGGCGCTCTGGGCGACGACGACGACGGTCACCTCCAACGGCTCAGTCAACTCCGCCCACGACTCCTACACCGGCCTCGGCGGCCTGGTCCCGATGTCGGGGCTCGGCACCAGCGAGGTCGTCTTCGGCGGCGTCGGCACCGGCCTGTACTCGATGCTGCTCTACGTCCTGCTCGCGGTCTTCATCGGCGGGCTGATGGTCGGCCGAACGCCGGAGTACCTGGGCAAGAAGATCCAGGCCAGGGAGATCAAGCTGATCTCGCTCGGCATCCTGGTCACCCCGCTCGCGGTCCTCGTGACCACGGGGCTGGCGATCGCGACCCGGGCGGGGATGCGGTCGATCTACCAGGCCGGGCCGCAGGGCTTCTCGGAGACCCTCTACGCCTACCTCTCGCAGGCCAACAACAACGGCTCCGCCTTCGCCGGCTACACCGGCTTCATCCAACCCAACGCACCCGGCAACGTCGAAGCCTACGGGATCTCCTTCGCCGATCTGCTCGGCGGCGCGACGATGACCCTCGCCCGCTTCCTGCCGATCATCCTCATCCTCGCCGTCGCCGGCTCGCTCGCCGGCAAGAAGGTCTCGCCGGCCGGCCCGGGCACGATGCGCACCGACACCCCGACCTTCGTGATCCTCCTCGTCGGCGTGATCGTCCTCGTCGGCGCCCTCACCTTCTTCCCCGCCCTCCTGCTCGGCCCGATCGTGCAGAGCCTGACCACCCAACTCTTCTGATATGCGCCGCACCGTAATCACCTCGATACTCGCCGTGATCGCCTTCACGCTGATCTTCGGCCTTGCCTACCCGCTGGCGATGACCGGCATCTCGCAGGTCGTCTTCTCCGGCAAGGCCGACGGCTCGAAGGTCACGGTGAACGGACAGCTGGTCGGCTCGAGCCTGATCGGCCAGTCGTTCTCCCGGCCCGTGATCGGCAAGAACGGCAAGCCGAAGCTCGACGAAGAAGGCGAAGAAATCCTCGCCCCCGACAAGCGCTACTTCCAGCCGCGCCCCTCGCAGTCTGGCTACTCCGCCAACGCCACCTTCTTCAGCAACTCCGGCCCCAACAGCGTCGAAGAGCGCGAAGCGGTGCGGGAAAACCTCGCCGCCTACGTCAAGCTCAACAAGCCCTACGACAAATCGCTGACCAAGGCCGACGTGCCGGTCGACGCGATCACGATGTCGGCCTCCGGCGTCGACCCCGAAATCTCCGAAGCGAACGCGGGGATCCAGGCACATCGGATCGCCGCCGTTCGCCGGCTGTCCCTGAGCAAGGTCGAAGACCTGATTTCGGCCCATACCAATGGCCGCTTCCTCGGCGTCTTCGGGGAGCCCGGCGTAAACGTCCTGCAACTCAACCTCGCACTCGACGAAGAGGCGCCGATCAAATGAGCACCGAAGCCCAACCCCGTTCCCTGTTCGATCCCGAGATCCTGCGCCCGGCGCTGCTCGAGTCCCTGCGCAAGCTGGACCCGCGGGTGCAGGCGCGCAACCCGGTCATGTTCGTGGTCGAGATCGGTGCCCTGATCACCACCGTCGCCTGGCTGATCCAGCTGTTCGGCGGCGGCTCGCTCGGCGGCGGCCACGAGCCTTCCTGGTTCACCTTCAGCATCACCGTCTGGCTCTGGCTGACCGTCGTCTTCGCGAACCTCGCCGAGGCGCTCGCCGAGGGCCGTGGTCGCGCCCAGGCGGCCAGCCTGCGGGCGATGCGGACCGAGGCGACCGCGAAGATGCGCGACGGCAGCGAGAAGTCCGCGGCCGAGCTCGTCCGCGGCGACGTCGTGATCGTCGAGGCGGGCGAGGGCATTCCCGGCGACGGCACCGTGATCGAGGGCATCGCCTCGGTCGACGAGTCGGCGATCACCGGCGAGTCGGCGCCGGTCATCCGCGAGGCGGGCGGCGATCGCAGCGCCGTCACCGGCGGCACCAAGGTGCTCTCGGACCGGATCGTCGTCGAGATAACCCAGGAACCGGGCAAGTCCTTCCTCGACCGCATGATCAGCCTCGTCGAGGGCGCCGAGCGGCGCAAGACTCCGAACGAGGTCGCGCTGGGCATTCTCCTCGCCGCCCTCACCCTTGTCTTCGTCGTCGTAATCGTCGCGCTGCGGCCGTTCGCCCTGTTCGCGAGCACCGAACTCTCCGAGACAACGCTGATCGCGCTGCTCGTCGCGCTGATCCCGACCACGATCGGGGCCCTGCTCTCGGCGATCGGGATCGCCGGCATGGACCGCCTCGTGCGCCGCAACGTGCTCGCCCTCTCCGGCCGCGCGGTCGAGGCCTCGGGCGACTGCGACGTGCTGCTGCTCGACAAGACCGGAACGATCACGCTCGGCAACCGCGAGGCGGTCGAATTCATGCCGATGCCCGGCGTCACGGCCGAGGAGCTGGCCGAGGCCGCCCAGATGTCCTCGCTCTCCGACGAGACCCCCGAGGGCCGCTCGATCGTCGTCCTCGCCAAGACCTACGGCATCCGCGAGCACACCTTCGCCGGCCACGAGCCGACCTTCGTCCCCTTCTCCGCTCAGACGCGGATGAGCGGAGTCGACTTCAACGGCACCCGCCTGCGCAAGGGCGCCGGCGACGCGATCGAAGGCTGGGTCAACGAGGAGGGTGGGCGCACTCCGGTCGAGTTGCGGGCAGAGCTCGACCGCATCGCCCGCGAGGGCGGAACTCCGCTGGCGGTAGCGCGAAACGAGCGGGTGCTCGGCGTGATCTACCTCAAGGACGTGGTCAAGGAAGGGATGAAGGCGCGCTTCGACCAGTTGCGGGCGATGGGCATCCGCACGATCATGGTCACCGGCGACAACAAGCTGACCGCTGCGAAGATCGCCGAGGAGGCCGGCGTCGACGACTTCCTCGCCGAAGCGACCCCGGAGCGCAAGCTGGAGCTGATCAAGGAGCAGCAGTCAGACGGCCGTCTGATCGCGATGACGGGAGACGGCACCAACGACGCGCCGGCGCTGGCCCAGGCCGACGTCGGCGTCGCGATGAACACCGGCACCCAGGCCGCGCGCGAGGCCGGCAACATGGTCGACCTCGACTCCAATCCGACCAAGCTGATCGAGATCGTCGAGGTCGGCAAGCAGCTGCTGATCACGCGCGGCGCCCTGACCACGTTCTCGATCGCCAACGACGTCGCCAAGTACTTCGCGATCCTGCCGGCGATGTTCGCCGCGACCTATGCCCTCTCGGCCGGGGGCAAGGGCCCGCTTGACGCGCTCAACATCATGTCGCTCGGCACGCCGGAATCGGCGATCCTCTCAGCGGTGATCTTCAACGCCCTGATCATCCCGCTGCTGATCCCGCTCTCGCTGCGCGGCGTCCGCTACCGGCCGATCGGCGCCACGGCGCTCTTGCGGCGCAACATGCTGATCTACGGGCTCGGTGGCATCATCGCCCCCTTCGTCGGCATCAAGCTGATCGACCTGATCGTCCACAACCTGCTGGGGGCCTGAGGCCCCGAGGCGGGCACAGATGGAGCGCGGCCACTACAAGATCTTCCTCGGCATGGCGGCCGGCGTCGGCAAGACCTACCGGATGCTGCAGGAGGGTCGCGCCGAAGCCGCCGCCGGACGCGATGTCGCGATCGGCTACCTGGAGCCCCACAAGCGCCAGGAGACCACCGATCAGGCCGCCGGGCTGGAGGTGGTGCCGAGGCGAAGCGTCCCCTATCGCGACGTCGCGGTCGAGGAGATGGACCTTCCCGCGGTGCTCGCGCGCCGTCCCGACCTGGCCCTGATCGACGAGCTCGCCCACGCCAACCCGCCCGGGCTCGAGCACGAGAAGCGCTACGAGGACATCGCCGAGGTGCTGGCGGCGGGAATCGATGTCTTCTCGACCGTCAACGTCCAGCACCTCGAGTCGCTCAACGACCGGGTCGCCGAGCTGACCGGCGTCACGGTGCGCGAGACCGTGCCCGACTCGGTGCTCGGGATCGCCGACGAGGTCGTCCTCATCGACCTCACCCCGGAGGCGCTGATCGCCCGTCTGCGCGCCGGCAAGATCTACCCGGGCGAGAACATCCAGGCGGCGCTCGACAACTTCTTCCGGATCGAGAACCTCGCCGCCCTGCGCGAGGTCAGCCTGCGTCAGGTCGCCGAGGACGTCGAGTCCAAGCGGCTGACGCTGCACCAGGTCGAGCCTGTCGGCACGCGGGAAGAGCGCGTCGTGACCGACGCGCCCAAGGCCGTCGGTGAGCGGCTGCTCGCGCTGGTGCGACCCCGTCCGAGCTCGCAGCGCCTCGTGCGGCGCGCCTGGCGCTCCGCCCAGCGCCTCGGCACCGATCTGGACCTGCTCTGGGTGAAGCCGCCGGGCCGGCCGGTCGAGGGGGAGGAGGAGCGCCAGGTGACGGCGCTGCGCCAGCTCGCCTCGGTGCTCGGCGCGACCCTGCTGATCGAGGAGCACGACGACCTGGTCGCCGCCGCCGCCCGGGTCATCGGCGAGCGTGGTTCCACCTACGTGATGGTCGGCGAGTCGACTCCGCCGCGCGGCCTGAAGCGGCTGCGGACCCCGCTGCCGCAGGCGCTGATGCGCGCGACTCCGCCCGGGGTCGACGTGAGGATCGTCGCCCATCGCAGCCAGAAGGAGGGGGGCTCGTGATCGAGCACTTCCTGGTCGGCCTCGCCCTGCTGCTTGGCCTCGGCGGCGGCTACCTGCTTGCTCGATCGCAGTGGCGCGGCAAGCGCTCGGAGCGGCCGGAGGACGTGCGCCGGATCCTCCTGCCCTTCACCGGCACCGAGATCTCGCGCCGGGCGGTCGACGCGGCGCTGCGCCTCGCCCGCGCCGAGGACGCGACGCTGATGCCGGCCTATCTGGCAGCCGTCCCCAAGCAGCTGCCGCTGGAGTGCGCGATCCCCGCCGAGGCGGGGAAGGCGATGCCGATGCTGGAGGCGATCGAGCAGCGCGCCGCCGCGCAGGGAGTGCCGGCGGATGCCCGGATCGAGCGCGGCCGCTCCTACCGCCATGCGCTGCAGCGGCTGTTGGAGAGCGAGGAGTTCGACCGGGTCGTCGTCTCGGCGACTGCGACCGGGGGGGCCGGCCTCTCCGGCGACGACCTGGTCTGGCTGCTCGACAAAGCTCCCGCCGAGGTCCTCATCCTGCGCCCGGCCCCGAGCGACGAGCGCCGCCTCACCGCCTGATCGCCGCATTGGACTTTGTGGGGGCTATTGGCCGTACAAGGTCGGCAGCGGTGAGCGGGTCGAGTCGGGTGGGTCGTGAGCCCGATCTTGACGACGGCCGCAATCGGGTCATGATGCCCCGGTGAGCGAGGCCGACGAGCAGGCGCTGATCCGGCGCTACCGCACCGCACGACGCGATACGCAGTTCGCCGTGCTCGAGGGATTCCACGCGCTCAAGCACGCGCTGCGCTTCGGCGCCGACGTGCTCGAGGCGGTCGCTGCCGATCCCGCAGGGCTGCGTGAGCTCGCCGCCGAGCTGGCCCCGGACCTCGGCGACTCGTTGGCCGAGCGCACCTCACCCGTCTCCGCGGAGTTGATCGCCGAGGTGGTGCCGCAGGCACCGCGCACCGGCGTTGTCGCGATCGCCCGCCGGCCGCAGATCGACCTGACCGCGGTGCTCGCCGGACAAGAACCGGCGCCGCTCGTCCTGCTCGAGGACCCGCGGACGATGGGCAACATGGGGGCCTGCGTACGGGTCGCCGCCGCCGCCGACGCCGCGGGGGTGCTGACCACCGGGCCCAACGACCCCTGGCATCCCGACGCGCTGCGGGGCGCGGCCGGGCTCCACTTCGCCCTGCCGGTGGTCGGTGTCGAAGAATTGCCCGCCGGCGACAGGCCGCTGGTCGCGATCGACCCCGGTGGCGATGACCTGCGCCCCGCCGAGCTGCCGCCGCGCGCGATCCTCGCCTTCGGCACCGAGCGCCACGGCCTCAGCGCCGATCTGCTCGACCGCGCTGACGCCCGTCTGGGCATCCCGATGCGCCCCGGCGTCTCCAGTCTCAACCTGGCAACCGCGGTTGCCGCGGTCCTATTTGCTCAACGGCTTTAGGATCGTGTAGCTCTTTCCATCCATCGAAAGGAATCACCCGTGCCGTTCGCAAACATCAACATTGGCGAAGCGCTCCTCGTCGCCTTCGAGGTTTTCTTCTTCGTCATCTGGATCTGGATCCTGATCACGATCCTCTCCGACCTCTTTCGCGACCACGCGCTCTCCGGTTGGGCCAAGGCCGCCTGGGTGCTGTTCCTCGTCTTCATCCCGTTCCTGACCGCGCTGATCTACCTGATCGCCCGGGGTGCCGGCATGCGCGAAAGGACGATCAAGGCGCAGGCGGAGGCCAAACAGCATTTCGATTCCTACGTCCGCGAGCAGGCCCACGGTGGCTCCGCCGCGGATGAACTGCACAAGCTCAACGAGCTGAAGGAAAAGGGCGCGCTCTCCAGCGAGGAGTTCGACAAGGCAAAGGCCAAGCTGCTCGCCTAACAGCATCCGCCGACGGGACGGAAACACGCCATATAGGCGTGTTTCCGTCCCGTCGGCGGCTTGGGTCCCCTCGCTTTCGGGAGAATTTCTCCTGCAAGGCAGCAGTTTTGCAAGAGGAGTTGCAAGTTATGAGCAACTCCTCACATTCTTTAGGCGACTTCGTTAGCGTGCGCCGTCGATGCGTCCTCCTGCCGGTACCTCCCGGTGGCTGTTGCTCCCGGCCGCCCTGCTGCTGATCGTGCTCTGCCTCGTGGCGAGCGCGCCGGCCAAGACCCTGAGCGAAAAGCTCGATGCGACCCAGGGCAAGCTGAGCCACGTGCGGGAAAGCTCCAGCGCGCTCTCGGCGACGATCGAAGCGCAGAACAAGGCGATCGACTCGATGCTCGGCGAAGTCTCACGGCTGCGCCAAGAACAGCAGGCGCTCGAAGCCGAACTGACGAGCAAGCAGGACGAGCTCGACAGCGCCACCGCGAAGCTCGAAGCGGAGCAGCGCCACCTCGAAGAGATCCGCGAACGCCTGCAGCGGGCGCTGGGCGCGCTGCGCGAACGGCTCGTCTCGATGTATGAGGCGGGCAGCCCTGACGTGGTCAGCGTCGTGCTCGAATCGGAGACCTGGTCTCAGGCCAGCGCCCGCGCCGAATACCTCAGCCGCATCCAGGACTACGACAACTCGGTCGCCGACCGGGTCAAGGGGCTGCGCGACGAAGCCCAGGCCGCGGTCGAACGGATGGCGGCGATCAGGGCGCAGCTGAAGGAAGCGCGCGACGAAATCGCCGCCAAGGAGCAGGAAGCGTCCAAGGCCAGCGCCGAAGCCGCGGCGCGCTTCGCCGAACTGAAGGAAGCGCAGGCCCAGCGCCAGGCCGAGATCGAATCGCTGGAGTCCCGCGAAGCGGCGCTCAGCGACAACCTGGCGGCGATCTCCGAACAGCTCGCCGGCACCGGCGCGGCGGTCCCGACCGGGACGCCGGCGCCGCTGACGCCGGGGCAGAGCGCCGAATACATCTCCGAAAGCCAGGCCAGCGTGCCGAGCGCCGCGCCGCCGGCGGTGCAGGCCGCGATCGAAGCCGCCAACTCGATCGCCACCACCCCCTACATCTGGGGCGGCGGTCACGGTTCCTTCGAATCGTCCGGCTATGACTGCTCGGGTGCGGTCAGCTTCGCCTTGAACGGCGGCGGCTTCCTCTCCAGCCCGCTCGACTCGACCGGCTTGGAGACCTGGGGCGACCCCGGTCCCGGCCAGTGGATCACGGTCTACGCGAACGCCGGACACGCCTGGATGATCATCGCCGGGCTTGCCTTCGACACGGTCGGCGGGCCGGGGCCGCGCTGGCACTCCTCGCCGGTCGACTCGCCCGAAGGGTTTATTGCTCGTCACCCGAGCGGTTACTAGCCGGAGTCGATCCGCCCGGTAGGGCTTTCACTTAACTTCTTTCGGTGGATCGCCTGTGGGCTGACGCCCATAGCCCACACCGAAAAAGTACAAGACGTTTCAGCCCTACCGGGCGGGTCGACTCTAAGTTCAGGCGCGGGAGAGCTCGCTTATGTAGCTGGGGCACTTCACGTCAGGTTGGAGGCGCTCGTCGGGCTTGGGGGAGCTGGCGGTGATGCGTAGGTCGATGGTGCCCGCCCAGACCGGCAGCTCGTAGTCCTCATCGTCATCGAGCGGCCCGCCGGTGCGCACCTTGGCGGAAGCTTGGTCGAGGCGGACTCGCAGCACGGCGGTGGCCTTCAGCTCCTGTGCGGTCGGTAGTCGGGCGTCGCCCCAGCGGCCTGGGATGAGCTTTTCGGTGAAGGCCTCGAGCGCCTTGCGTTTGCCCTTCGCGTCCTCGATCTTCTCGGGCTGGCCGAAGACGACTACGGAGCGGTAGTTGACCGAGTGGTGGACGGCGGAGCGGGCCAGGACCAGGCCGTCGAGGAGGGTCGCGGTCAGGCAGATCTCGGCCTGCTCGGCGCGGCGCAGGGTCGGGCTTGCCGCCGAGCCGTGGATGTAGAGCCAGTTGCCCGCCCGAGCGTGGAGGGTGGGGATCACGACCGGGTGGCCGTCGGGGGCGACCGTGCCGACGTGGGAGACGATCGCCTCGTCGAGGATCGCCTCGATCGTCCCGCGCTCGTAGTCGGCGCGGCTCGGCATCCTCGTGACCCTGGTCCTCGGCTTCGCTGCCATCCTGTTCCTTTTCCAATCTGTTACAGTACAAATCTGACAACTGAGGTAACACAATATCGGATAACGGGCGAAGGCGCGGGGGAGATCGCCGCCAGTATCGAGCGCGGCATAGAGGAGGGGGCACTGCGGCCTGGGGCTTCGCTGCCGGCAGTGCGTGCGCTCGCGACCGAGCTCGGCGTCAGCCCGACGACGGTCGCCGCCGCGTTCAAGGACCTGCGCTCGCGTGGCCTCGTAGTGACGCGATCGCGGAGCGGTGCCCACGTCAGCTGGCGACCGCCGGTCGCCGGGTCATGGCTCGGCGCCGTGGCGCCTGCGGGTGTCCGCGACTTGGCGAGCGGCAACCCCGACCCGGAGCTGCTTCCCGACCTGACCCCGATTCTGCGCCAGGTCGAGCCGCCGCGCCAGCTCTACGGCGGCGACCCGGCCGACCCTCAGCTGATCGAGCTGGCCCGGGCCGAGCTCAGCGAGGCCGGGATCGCCGCCGAGAACCTCGCCGTGGTCAACGGCGCCCTCGACGGGATCGAGCGTGCCCTGCAGGCGCAGATGCGACAGGGAGACGTGGTCGCGGTCGAAGATCCGGGCTTCGCCGGGCTCTTCGACCTGCTGCGAGCGCTCGGGCTCGCCCTGCGCCCGGTGGCAATCGACCGCACGGGCATGATTCCCGCGGCGCTTGCCGCTGCTCTTGACGAGGGCGCAGCCGCGGTGGTGATCAATCCCCGTGGCCAGAACCCGACCGGGGCCTCGCTCGACGTGGAGCGGGCGAGCGCGTTGCGCGGCGTCCTTGACGCCCATCCCGATGCGATGGTCGTGGAGGACGACCACCTAGGTCCGATCGCCGGGTCCCCGCGCCTCACCTTGACGGCCGGCCGCAAGCGCTGGGCAGCAGCCCGCTCCCTGGCCAAGTCCCTGGGCCCCGACCTCCGCCTGGCCGTCCTGGCCGGCGACCCCCAGACGATCAGCCGAGCCCGCGGCCGCCAGGCCGTGGGCCCAGGCTGGGTAAGCCACCTACTCCAACGCACCGCAGCGACCCTATGGGCCGACCCAAAGACCACCCGCAACCTGCAGAAGGCCACCGCGACCTACGCCAAGCGCCGCAAAGCCTTCATCTCAGCTCTAGCCGACCAAGGCATCAAGGTCCAAGCTTCGAGTGGTCTCAACGTATGGATCCCAGTCCCCGACGAGACCGGTGTCATCCAGGCTTTGCGAGAGCAGGGCTGGGCAGTCGCCCCAGGCGCTCCCTTTCGCCTACGCAGCGAGCCGGCGATTCGGGTCACTGTCAGCTCCCTAAAAGCAGACGAGGCGCTCGCGCTGGCCGCAGCAATCGCCACATCCCTAAGCCCGTCCCCCCGAACGCGCTCCGCATAGAGCCCATCCGGTAGGGCTGAAACGTCTTGTACTTTTTCGGTGCCGGCTTCGGGCGTTAGCCCCACAGCGACTCACCGAAAAAGTTAAGTGGAAGCCCTGCCGGATGGGCTCTCTCCACCCTCAACCGGGCGCCCTTCAGCCTGCCAAGTCCCGACACCGCCCCGCGCAACGTGAATCGTCTCGAACCCCTCACGCTGCAGCACCGAAGCCGCCAGCCCACTACGTTTGCCCCCCTTGCAGATAGTCGCCAACGCCCGGTCCCGCGGCAGCTCGTCGAGTCGCCGCGCCAACTCTCCGTAGGGGATGTGGAGCGAGCCGGCGATATGGCCGTCGGCGTACTCGCCGGCACCGCGCACATCGAGCACCAACGGCGGCTCCCCGCTTTCAAGCAACCCGGCGAGGCCGTCGGGTCCGATTGGCTCGATCCGCGCCACCGGCCGCTCCTCCGCCCGCCAGGCGCTCATCCCGCCGCCGAGGAAGCCGCGCACCCGCAGCCCGACGGCCGCGAGCAGCTCCGCCGCCTCGAGCTCGTTGCCGTCCGAGGCGGCGACGACGACGACCTCGCCGTCGGGCGGGACGACCTGGGCGACCTTGGTGGCGAAGCCGGTGTCGTAGCCCGAGGCGCTGATCGCGCCGGGGATGTGGGCCTCGTCGAACTGCTCGTTGGTGCGCGAGTCGACGGCGAAGGCGCCGGCGGCGATCGCTGCCTCGAAGCGGCGCGGCGTCAGGCTCGCCGGCGAGCCGATCGACTCGACCAGCGGGCCGCGATTCAGGGCGACGATGTGCTCGACGTTCGGCGGCCGCTCGCCGATACTGCCGACCGCGTCCTCGATGAACTCGGCTTCGTCGGTCAATGCAAGCGCGCGGTTGTGGCGGCGCTCGAAGCCGATCGTCGAGGACGTCTTGAGGTCGATCCCGGAGCTGCCGCAGAGCGAGCCGCCGAGGTGGCCGGGCCAGACCTCGACCTCGTCGGGCAGCGAGAGCAGCCGCTCGTGCAGCGAACGGAAGATGCCGGCGGCGCCCTCGCGCGGCTCGACCGCGAGGTCGGGGCGGGCGACGTCGCCGACGAAGAGCGAGTCGCCGCTCAGCACCGCGACGGGGTCGCCGCCGCGCTCGGCGTCGCGGAGCAGGAAGGAGGTGTGCTCGGGCCGGTGGCCGGGGGTGTGTACCGCCTCGATGGTGACCGCCTCACCGAGCGCCAGGGTCCAGCCGTCGAGGAACGGCTCGTGCTCGTATTCGGCCTCGGCCAGCGCGCTGACGTGGATCGTCGCCCCGGTCGCCCGCGCCAACCGCCCATGGCCGGAGACGTGGTCGGCATGGTTGTGGGTCTCGAGCACGTGCTCGATCCGCACCCCGTGCAGGCGGGCGAGGTTCACGTAGGGGTCGATGTCCCACTGCGGGTCGACCACGGCGGCGACGCCCGCGCCGGAATCGCCGACCAGGTAGGAGGCGCAGCCAAGATCCTCGTGGATTATCTGCCGGAAGAGCATTTGAGCGAACGGGTACCGTTCTCGCTCAGACTAGCGGCCGAGGAGGGAGCGCAATGGGAGTCGAAGAACAGGCATCGCTGGAGCGGGAGCTGACCGAGCTGCTCGAGGTGGAGCGCTTCGAGCCCCCCGCCGAGTTCCGCGAGCGGGCGTTGCTCTCCGATCCGGCGATCTACGCGGAGGCCGCCGCCGACCCGCCCGCCTGGTGGTTGCGCCAGGCGACCGAGCTGCTCGACTGGAGCCGCGAGCCGAGCGAATCGCTCGACGAGTCCAATCCACCCTTCTACAAGTGGTTTGCCGACGGCGAGCTCAACGTCTCCGCCAACTGCCTCGACCGCCACGTCGCGGCGGGGCTCGGCGGGCGGGTCGCCTACCACTGGCGCGGCGAGGAGGGTGAGCAGCGCGACGTCACCTACGCCGAGCTGCTCGCCGACACGCAGCGCTTCGCCAACGCCCTGCGCGACCGTGGGATCGGCAAGGGCGACGTGGTCGGGATCTACCTGCCGATGATCCCGCAGGTGGTCGTCGCGATGCTCGCCTGCGCCCGCATCGGCGCCGTCCACAACGTCGTCTTCGGGGGCTTCTCGGCGGGGGCCGTGCGCGAGCGGATGGAGGTCTCCGAGGCCAAGGCGCTGGTCACCGTCGACGGCGCCCGCCGCAAGGGCAGGACGGCCCCGGTCAAGGCGCGGGTCGACGAGGAGATGGGGGAGGTCGGCTCGATCGAGACGATCTTCGTCGTCAAGCACAGCGGCGAGGAGTGTGCGATGCGCGACGGGCGCGACATCTGGTTCGAGCGGGCGATGGAGGCCGCCGACGCCGAGTGCCCGGCCGAGCCGATGAACGCCGAGGACCCGCTCTTCATCCTCTACACCTCGGGCTCGACCGCGAAGCCGAAGGGGATCCTCCACACCACCGGCGGTTACCTCACCGGCGCCGCCTGGACCCATCGTCACGTCTTCGACCTGAAGCCGGAGGAGGACGTCTACTGGTGCGCCGCCGACGTCGGCTGGGTCACCGGCCACTCCTACATCGTCTACGGCCCGCTCGTCAACGGCGCGACCAGCGTGATGTACGAGGGGGCGCCGGACTACCCCGACAAGGACGTCTGGTGGGAGCTGATCGAGCGCTACGGGGTGACGATCTTCTACACCGCGCCGACGGCGATCCGCGCCTGCATGAAATGGGGCGCCGAGCACCCCGCGCGCCACGATCTCTCCTCGCTGCGCCTGCTCGGCTCGGTCGGCGAGCCGATCAACCCGAAGGCGTGGCTCTGGTACCACAAGGTGATCGGCGGCGAGAGCTGCCCGATCGTCGACACTTGGTGGCAGACCGAGACCGGCCAGATCATGATCTCGCCCTTGCCGGGGATCACCGCGACCAAGCCCGGTTCGGCGACCCGTCCACTGCCGGGGATCGACGCCGCGGTCTTCGACGACGCCGGCGAGCCGGTCCGGGGTCGCGAGGGAGTGCTCGTCTTGCGCCGTCCCTGGCCGGGCATGCTGCGCACGCTCTACCGCGAGGAGGAGCGCTTCCTCGCAACGTACTTCGAGCGCTTCGGCAAGGAGACGTACCTCGTCGGCGACGCAGCCCGCGAAGACGAGGACGGCTACCTCTGGGTGCTGGGGCGGATCGACGACGTCGTCAACGTCTCCGGCCACCGCCTCTCGACGGCGGAAGTCGAGTCGGCGATCGTCTCCCACCCGAAGGTCGCCGAGGCGGCGGTGATCGGGCAGAGCGACGAGGACACTGGCCAGGCGATCTGCGCCTTCGTCACGCTCGAGGGCGACCATGAGGGCGACGACGAGATGGTCGCCGAGCTGTCCGAGCACGTCGCCGCGCGGATCGGCAAACTGGCGCGGCCCAAACGGGTCGTCTGGTCCGGCGACCTGCCGAAGACGCGCTCGGGCAAGATCATGCGCCGCCTGCTGCGCGACATCGCCGAGGGCCGCGAGCTGGGTGACGTCACCACCCTGCGCGACCCCGACGTGACGCACGAACTGGAGGCGAAGATCGCCGCCAGGCGCGACGCCGAAGGCTAGGAGGCTGTCCCGGTAGGGGTTCCACTTAACTTTTTGGGTGGGGCCGGAGTGGTCCTCCGCGAATCGCAGTGGCCAAAAAGTACAAGACGTTCCACCCCTACCGGGACAGCCTCTAAGGTCAGGCTCGTTCGTCGACCATGTGCTCGACGGCGACCTCCAGCGCCTCGAGTTTCTCGCGCACGCCGCGCAGCTCGCGCAGGGCGGCGGCCTCGGCCGAGAGCTGCTCATGCTCCAACTCCGCCTCGACTTCGGCGATTTCGGGGCCGAGGAAGCGCTGCGCGATCGCGCCGGTCAGCAGGGCGACGAAGGAGATGCCGACGAGTACGACCACCACGCCGACCACCTGGCCCCCGGTCGTCATCGGGTAGATGTTCGAGCCGAGCGTGGTCATCGAGGTGACCGCCCAGTAGATCCCGTCCCAGGCGGTGAGGTGCTGGCTGTGCTTCTCGAAGCCGACGAAGAGGGCGCCACCGGCGATCGCGGTCAGCATCGCGAGCAGCGCCGCGTAATGCAGGCCGCGCAGCGAGAAGGCCTGGCGCGATAGCTGGGCGAGGCGCAGCAGGCGGAGGAGGCGCAGCAGGCGCAGCACGCGCAGGCTTTGCAGACCGGGCGGCAGCACCGGCGGGGTGAAGACGACGATGATCAGGTCGAGCGGGTGGTGGCGCAGCCAGGTCAACCGTTCCGGCACGACGGCGAGCATCACGACGAGCTCGGTGAGGAAGGCGAGCCAGATGATCCAGTTGAGCGCATGGGCGACGTCCAGCACCCATCCCCCGGGATGCGACTCGCTGATCGCCACCGCGGGAATCGTCAACGCCGCCGCGATCAGCATCGGCGTGTTGAGGATCTCGGCGACGCGCGTGCTGCGCGCATCCATCCCCGGCTCGTAGGGCACGAGCTTCTTGGCAACCTCGGCGCTCATCCGCGTCTCCTTCGACGCGCAGGCTTGTGTGCCTACCCCTAGAAACGACAAGACCCGCCGGAGCGGGTCGAGTCTGGCGAAGCGGGGTACCACCCCGCAGGCGGCTGAGAACCGTGTCCCAGGCTAGCACGAGCCGCACCAGCACTCGACCCGCTCCGGCGGGTCATATGCGGAGGGCGCCGGACTCGAACCGGATCCGATGGTTGGTCGGACAGGGCGGTTCTCAACCGCCTGGAGGCACCCGCCCCCTTCGCCCTCCTCCCGCCGACGCTAGCAGCGAAATCCCGCCAGAAATCGACTTCGGCCAAATTGGCACAGACATTTGACAGTTCCGTTTGAAAGTCGTGCCAAAACGATAGTTTGCTAGACTAATTACCAAGGCTAATGACTTTGGCGACGACCGATACGACCCTCACCGATTCCGCCGTGCGGCTGCGGATGGCGATCGTGCGGACCTCGCGGCGCCTGCGCCAGGAGGCCGTCGGGGCGGTGGGACAGTTGACGCCGACCTCGGCGGCGGCGCTGGCGACGGTCGAGCGGCACGGGCCGCTGACGCCCAGCGAGCTGGCCGAGATCGAGCGGGTCAAGCGGCCGACGGCGACGCGGACGTTGCGCGTGCTCGGCGAGGCCGGCCTGGTCGAGAGGGCGCCGGACCCCGAGGACGGGCGCAGCGCCCTGGTCAGCATCACCGCGACGGGGCGCGAGCGCCTGCGCCGGCTGCGCGGCCGCAAGAACGCCTACCTCGCCCGCCGCATGCGCGACCTGCCTGCCGGCGACGTCGAGACGCTGGAGCGGGCGGCGGAGATCCTCGAGGGAATCCTGGAGGAGCGGAGTTGAGCGCCGCGGTAAGGCGCAGCTTCCACTCGCTCTCCGTCCCCAACTACCGGCGCTACTTCACCGGCCAGGTCGTCTCGCTGTCCGGGAACTGGATGCAGACCGTCGCCGCGGTCTGGCTGATCCTCAGCCTGACCGGCAGCGGCGTTGCCGTCGGGCTGACCACCGCCCTGCAGTTCCTGCCGATACTCCTCTTCGGCGCCTGGGGCGGGCTGCTCGCCGACCGCTTCCCCAAGCGGAGCCTGCTGATCGTGACCCAGGCGCTGATGGCGCTCCCCGCGATCGGCCTCTTCGTCGTGACCGAGGCCGGGGCGGTCGCGCCCTGGATGGTCTACCTCGCGGTCTTCGCGATGGGGGTGGTCAACGCGGTCGACAATCCGACCCGGCAGAGCTTCGTGATCGAGATGGTCGGGCCGGGCCGGGTCGTCAACGCGGTCAGCCTCAACAGCGTCATCGTCCAGTCGGCGCGGATCGTCGGCCCGGCGATCGGCGGCTTGCTGATCGCGGCCTTCGGCGTCGGCCTCTGCTTCGGCGTCAACGCCCTGACCTTCGCGGCGATGATCCTTGCCCTCTGGCGGATGGATCCCGCCCAGTTGCGCGCGGCTCCCGCGGGCGGCCGCGAGCCGGGGGCGATCCGCGCCGGGCTGCGCTACGTCAAGCGGACGCCGGCGCTGATGGTCCCGCTGGCGCTGATGGCGCTGGTCGGCACCTTCGGCTTCAACTTCCAGGTGGTCCTGCCGCTGCTCGCCCGCTTCAGCTTCGACGGCGGCGCGGGCACCTACGCGGTGCTGGTCTCGGCGATGGGCGTCGGCTCGCTCGCCGGGGCGCTGATCACCGGCGCCCACGGTCGCACCGGCCCGCGCCTGATCGGCGCCGCGGCGCTTGCCTTCGGCGTCTCGGCCCTGCTCTCGGCGGCGATGCCGGCACTGGCCTTCGAGATCCCGACGCTCGCCCTGCTCGGCGCCGCCGCGGTCACCTTTGCGGCGAGCATCAACTCGACCCTTCAGCTCGCCGTCGAGCCGGCGATGCGGGGCCGGGTGATGGCGCTCTACTCGGTCGTCTTCCTCGGCTCGACCCCGATCGGGGGGCCGCTGACCGGCTGGCTATCGGAGGCCTACGACCCACGCGTGGCGCTGCTCCTGGCGGCGATCGCCGGCCTCGCCGCCGCCTGGGCAGCCCACGTCTCCTTCGCCCGAATGAAAACCGCCGCCGATGGGCCGAAAACCGGTCTATATGACCGGTTTTCGGCCCGTCGGCGGGCAGTTGCGGGTTGTCGCTAGCCGGTGTAGCCGGCTTCGCTCAGGTATGCGGCGGCTGCTTTGGCCGGGGACTGCTTTTCGAGTTCGACCCGGGCGTCGAGCTCCTGCATGACCGGCAGCGTCAGGCCTTCCTGGACCTGGACGATCGTCTTTTCGTAATCCGGCCCGGCCTTTTCAGCCGTCGAGGCCTTGCTGACGAAGATGATGTTGCCCGCCGGGAAGACTTCCTTGTCGTCTTCGAGGATGACGAACTTGTCCTTCTCCGCCGCGAGCTGCGGATCGGTGGTGAAGAGGATCGAGAGGTCGGCCTGACCGTTTTCGAGCACCTTGTAGCGCAGGCCGATGTCGATCGGGGTGAACGACTTGAACTTGAGGCCGTAATACTTTTCGAGCCCGGCCAGGCAGTCGATCCGCTGGCGGCACTCGGGCGAGCCGTAGAGGCTCATTTCTTCGGACTGGCCTTCGAGGTCGGAGATCGTCTTCAGGTTGCGTTCTTCGGCGGTCTTCTTCAGCGTGCCGACCGCGTTGGCGCTGGCGAACGGGGTTGGCGGGAACGCCGTCAGGCCTTCTTTTTCGAATTCTTCTTTCGCCTTTTCGTAGGCGGGCTGGGCGCCGGCGGGCACTTCTTCGGGTTCGATGCCGAAGAACGAGGTCAGCGCCGTGCTCGCGTACTCCGGGTAGCCGGAGATCTGCCCCGTCTTCACCGCCTTGTGGGCGACCGTTTCGGAGCCGAGGTTGAGCGCGCTCTTCACCTTGTAGCCGGCTGCTTTCAGCGCCTGGGCGTAGATTTCCCCGAGGATTTCCTGTTCGGGGAAGTTCTTCGAGCCGATCGTCAGGCTGACTTTCCCGTTCGTCGGGTTGGAGACGATCGCACCGCCGCCTTCTTCGCCTTCGGTGCTGCTGTCATTACTCGAGCCGCAGGCAGCGACTCCGAGGCTGAGGAAGAGCGCGAGCAGCACTGCTGCGGAGGCGCGCGCCCTCTGGGTCGTGTTTCTCACTGTGCTTCCTCTCTTGTCGATTGCATTGCGGTCGTCTTGGGAAAGCGTCAGGCCGCACTGAGCTGCAAGCCTCTCGAAGTGAGCAGACGTTGCAGCCAGGCGAGGAGGGACTCGAGCGTGAGGGCGAGTAGGGCGACGAGGATGCCGCCGGCGAGTAGGCCGTTGTTGCCGTAGACGTTGTTGTTGATGATGAAGTCGCCGAGGGTGAGCACGCCGGCGATCGGGCCGATCGTGGCGGTGGCTACGATCGCGATCGTGGCGCTGCGGATGCCGGCCATCAGGGTGGGCACCGCGAGCGGCATCTCGACCTTGAAGAGGATCTCGGCCTCGGTCATGCCGATCCCGCGCGCCGCGTCGACCGGCGCCCGGTCGACCTGGCGGATGCCGACGAAGGCGTTGGTGAGGATCGGTGGCACGCCGAGCACCGCGAGCGCGATCGTCAGGTTGAGCAGGCCCACCCCGATCACCGCCGCCATCAGCGCGATCAGCGCCAGCTCGGGAACCGCCCGGCCGACGTTGCCCAGTCCCACCGCGAACAGCTCGCCGACGCCGCGGTGGCCCAGGTAAAGGCCAATCGGCAGCGCTATCGCGATTGCCAGCACCAGGGCGAAGAGGGTGACTTCGAGCTGGTTCAGCGTCAGTTCGATCACCTGTTCGAGCCCACCCACCTTCTTGCCGCCGGTGACGTTTGAGCTCTGCGGCTCGAAGATGAATTCGATCGCGCCGCCGATCGAAGCGGGAAGGAAGGGCGGGAGAAGGGCGCCGATCATCCCGCTGCCACCCTTCGCCAGGGGGTCGTCAGGCGCTCGATCCAGACCAGGGCCAGGTGGAAAGCGAAGGCCATCAGCATCGCGATCGTGGCGGCGATGATGATGCTGGTCGGAAAGGTGAGGTTGCCGCTGCCGTAGATCTTCACCCCGAGCCCGCCGCCGTTGACGAAGACGGCCAGCGTCGCCAGGGCGACCGTGCTGACGGTCGCGATGCGCAGGCCGGCGACGATCTCCGGCGTGGCCAAGGGCAGCTCGACCCGCCAGAGGATCTGCCGGTCGGTCAGTCCCATGCCCCGTGCCGCGTCCTTGGTCGCGGTCGGGACGTTGGCCAGTCCCGTGATTGCGTTGCGGTAGATGGCCTGCAGCGTGTAGGCGCTGAGCGCGACGATCACCGTGTCCCGTCCAAGCCCGGTGACCGGCAGCAGGAGGAAGAAGAAGGCGATGCTGGGCACGGTGTAGATGACGCCGGTGATCCCCAACAGCGGCGCCTGCAGCCAGCGCCGCCGGTGCGCCAGCAGGGCGAGGGTGATCGCGACGGCGAAGCCAATGACGACCGAGATGAGGACCAGTTCAAGGTGCTGCTCGGTCGGCGTCGTGAAGCTGCCGATGTTTTCCTTAGCCCAGCCGAAGCAAAAGAGCTTGCTTTCCTGCGCCTGGCAGGGCAGCGTCGCCGAGCTCCGTTCCTTGAAGAAGCCTTCGCCGACTTCGCCGACCCTGGCCAGCGGCAGCACCAGCGCGGCAGCGCTAGCCACGCGGTCGCTCCGCAGCGCTGTTCTCGTCGACCTTCGCCTTGGGTGAGGCGAGGAACTCGGAGATGATCTCGACCGAGAGGACGCCGTCGATGCGGCCCTGGTGATCGACCACCGCGGCGTACTGCGCCTCGCCCTGCAACAGGTCGGCGAGCGCGTCGCGCATCACGTCGTCGCGGTCGAGCAGCGGGCCGAGCGGCGAGTCCGGCTGCGCCGGCACCGTCTCGGCGGCGAGGTCGCGCTCGGAGAGCCACCCCAACGGACGCCGCTCGGAGTCGACCAGCAGCGGGTAGGGGACCTCCGCCCCCTGCAGCTTTGCCTGCACCTCGGCGGTCGGCTGGCCGACGTAGGCGAGCGGCGCCGCCCAGAGGTCGATGTCGGCGACGCGCATCAGCGCCAGCCGCTTCAGCGCCCGGTCGGCGCCGACGAAGTCCTCGACGAACTCGTCAGCGGGCGCCATCAACAGCTCGGCGGGCGTCGCGAACTGGGCGAGGTGACCGCCCTTGCGCATGATCGCGATCCGGTCGCCCATCTTGATCGCCTCGTCGATGTCGTGGGTGACGAAGAGGATCGTCTTGCGGATCTCCGCCTGCAGGCGGAGGAACTCGTTCTGGAGGCGCTCGCGGTTGATCGGGTCGATCGCGCCGAAGGGCTCGTCCATCAGCATCACCGGCGGGTCGGCGGCGAGCGCCCGCGCGACGCCGACGCGTTGCTGCTGGCCGCCGGAGAGCTGTGCCGGGTAGCGCTCGCCCAGCTCGGGATCGAGCCCGATCAGCTCGATCAGCTCGCGCGTCCGCGCCTCGATCCTGTCCTTCTTCCAGCCCAGCAGCTGCGGCACGGTGCCGATGTTCTGGGTAATCGTGCGGTGGGGGAAGAGGCCGACCTCCTGGATCACGTAGCCGATCTCACGCCGCAGCCGCGCCGGGTCCCGGTCGCGGACCGACTCGCCGCCGATCGTCACGTCGCCCTCGCTCAGCTCGACCGTGCGGTTGACCAGCCGCATCGCGGTCGTCTTGCCGCAGCCCGACGGACCGACGAGAACGCAGACCTCGCCGGCTGGAACCTCCAGGTTGAGCCGTTCGACAGCGGCTTCGGCGCTGTCGCCGTAGCGTTTGGTCGCGTTCTCGTAGCGGACTGCCGAGGCGGCGGCGGACGAGCCTGGGTCGGTGTCGGTGACCTCTTCAGCGGGCACTCAGGCCGAGCCTATACCCGACTGCGCCTGGTTCTCCACATCAGGGCGGCGAAGATCGCCAGCCCGAGCAGATTGAGGAAGAGCTTGTAGTCGACCTCGACCGAGCCGAAAACGTCGGCGCGGGACGGGCGCGGGCCGGTCGGGATCAACCCGGCGAGGCCGAAGACGAGGTCGACGACGAGCGCCGCGATCACGATCGTGACGAACATCAGCGCCGTGATCCGCAGCGCGAACTTCGTCCCGTAGTACTTGCGGTAGGCGGCGACGATCGTCAGCACGATCAGGTCGGCGAAGATGAAGGCGATCACGCCGGCGAAGCTGATCCCGCCCGACCAGAGCACCGCCGCCAGCGGCACGTTGCCGATCGAGCAGACGAAGCTGAGGATCGCGATCAGCGGGCCGACCAGGACGTTCTCGATCGTGCGCACGAGCGGCGGCGCGTCGGTGACGAAGAGGAAGTTGAAGAAGTCGTTGCCGAGCAGGCCGATGAAGCCCGCGAGCAGGAAGCCGATCGTGATCTCCTTCCAGAGCATCGTCCAGTCGGCGCGGAAGCTGAGCGCGACGGCGGTCCACTTGTCCGGCTGGCCGCCGTGATCGCCGTGGTCGTGCACGTGCCCCTCCTGCGCTTCCTGGGCGTGCCTGCGCGCCTGCTCTTCCAGCCGCGGCGAGACGAAGAGGCGCAGCAGTACCGCCATCAGCACGATCAGGACGATCCCGCCGAAGTACTCGGCCAGGGTGAACTGCCAGCCGAGCAGCACCCAGAGCACCAGGCCGAGCTCCCAGACCAGGTTGGTCGAGGCGAACTGGAAGGCGAGCGCCGTCGTCGCTGAGGCGCCCTTCTGCAGCAGCGACTTGGCGATCGCGATCGCCGCGTAGGAGCAGGAGGACGAGGCGGCGCCGAGCCCGGTCGCCAGCGCCACCGGCTTTGGCCCGCGGCCGGAGAGGCTGGCCTGGATCCGCTCGGCCGGCACCAGGGTCTGCACGACCGCCGAGATCGCGAAGCCGAGCACCAGCGCCCACCAGACCTCGTAGGCCATCAGGAAGGCCTGTTCGAACCCTTCGCCGATGGTGCTGAGCACGTTCGTCACCGACCAATTCCTAGCCGATCGGCGCGCTCCGCGGCGCGGGCGAGTATCTCATCGCTCCCCTCGACCTCGCCGCCGCGCATCAGCGCGCGGCCCGCGACCACGGTCGTGTCGACGACCGAGCCGCTCGCCGCGTAGACGAGGTCGGAGGCGAGGTCGCCGATGCCGAGCTCCGGCGAGTCGCCGCGCAGGAGCAGGAAGTCGGCCGGCGCGCCGACGCTGAGCGCCTCGGCGTCGCCGCCGAGCAGCGGCGCGCGGGCGCCGGTCGCGATCGCCAACGCCTCCTCCGCCGGGATCACGGTCGCGTCGCCGGCGGCGTGGCGCTGCGTCAGGGCGAAGGTCTTGAGGTCGGAGAGCAGGTCGAGCGAGTCGTTGGAGCCGGCTCCGTCGGTGCCGAGCCCGACCGCGACACCGGCCTGGCGGGCGGCCGGGTAGGGGAGGATCCCGCCGACGGCGAGCTTCATGTTGGCGACCGGGTTGGCGACCACGGTGGCGCCGCGCTCGGCGATCAGCTCCAGCTCCGCCCGGTCGAGCCAGACGCCGTGGGCGAGCACCGTGCGCTCGCCGAGCAGGCCGAGCCGGTCGAGGTAGGCGGCCGGGCGCTCGCCGTGCGCGGCGACGCAATCGGCGACCTCCTGCTCGGTCTCGGAGAGATGGATCTGGAGCGCCAGGCCGCGCTCGGCGGCCTGCTCGCCGGCCCAGCGCAGCAGCGCTTCGCTGACCGTGTAGATCGAGTGCGGGGCGAGGGCGGCGTCGATCGCCGGGCCGCGATCCGTCAGCGCGTCGAGCTCAGCGCTCACCCGGGCCTGCGCCTCGGCGGAGCGCCCGTCGGCGTCGAAGAGCGGCCCGCCGATCGTCGCCCGCATCCCGGCGTCCTCGACTGCCCGCGCCGTCGCCTCGGGCTGCCAGTACATGTCCCAGAAGCGGCCGGTGCCGGTGCGGATCATCTCGGCGCAGGCGAGCCGCGCGCCCCAGTAGACGTCCTCGGCCTCGAGCTTGGCCTCGACCGGCCAGATCTTCTCCTCCAGCCAGCGCATCAACGGCAGGTCGCCGCCGTAACCGCGAAACAGCGTCATCGCGGCGTGGGTGTGGCCGTTGACCAGGGTGGGGACGAGCGGCATCCCACCCGCGTCGATCGTCTCGTCGCCGGGCTCGGGCGTCACCGCGGGCCCGATCGCCGCGATCGTCCCGTCAAGGCAGCGCAGCCCGACCGTCTCGCCGTCGAGCGCCGCTCCTGTAACCGCCAGGCTCATCGTGCCAGCGGCGGCAGGGCCGCGGCGAGGTCGTCGCGGAGGCGGGACGCGTTGCGCTCGCGGTGGCGCTCGAGCTCGGCCGGTGACAGCGGCTGCGCTTCGATCCCGTTCGCCAGGTTGTCGACCACGCAGACGGCCGCGTAGGGGAGGCCCAGCTCGCCGGCGACGACGCACTCCGAGGCAAGCGTCATCCCGACCAGGTCGGCGTGGGCGGCGATCAGGCCGATCTCGGCGGGCGTCTCGAAGCGCGGCCCGTTGGTCTGCCAGTAGACCCCGCCGTCGCGTAGCGGCCCGGCGCCGCCGGCTTCCCAGGCGGCGAGGACCTCGCCGCGCCAGGCCACGTCGAAGCCCGGCGTCGTGTGCCCCCGCGGGTCATCGAAGGTCGCCACGGTCACCTGCAGAGCGATGAAATCGTGCGGGCAGACGAGGCTGCCGACGGCGAGGCCGGCGTCGAGCGAGCCGACCGAGCAGATCGCCAGCACCCGGTCGCAGCCGGCTTCGGCGAGGGAGCGCAGGTTGGCCTCGTGGTCGATCCGGTGGGGGAGGACGTAGGCCTCGGCGGGGCCGTGACGCCGCAGGATGACCGCGTGGCGATCGGCGACGGCGGCGATCTCCGCGCCGCCCGGGCCGGCGGCGCCGCTGCCGAGGATGACCGCGAGGCGTCCCACCCCGCGTGATCTTAAGCGCTCAACATAGGGACGCCTCTTCGCCGTCGGCGCGCTGGCCCCACAGCGCCACCATCTCCTCGGCAAACCCTTCGACCACCGCGGCATCGGGCAAATTGGAGAAGAGCATTTCGAGGTCGAACTCCCAGGCGAGGATCTTCGTGTCGAGGGAGACCAGCAGGTCCTCGTCGACTCCCTCGCCGAGGATCTCGTAGGCCTCGCGCAGAACCGCGACGTTGGTGGTCTTGTCGGCGGCGAAGATCGCCTGGGCGTTTGGCCCGGCGAAGGCCACCCTCTCGCGATGCTCGCTCTTGCGTTCCTCGTAGTCGGGGATCGTCGGGTCTTCGGTGAGGGCTTCGACGAGCTCGACGACCTCGTCGCCGAAGCGGCCGCGCAGCGCCTCGGGCTCGACGTCGGCGTGCTCGGCGATGTCGTGCAGCAGGCCGGCGGCGAGCACCTCGTCCGGGTAGTTCTGCTGCGCCAGCAGCTCGCCGACGGCCAGCAGGTGCTCGATGAAGGCGATCTCGTCACAGCCGGTCTGGCGGAACTGGCCGGCGTGCGTGCGGCGCGCCACCGAGAGGGCGCCTCGGACCAACGCAGAGCGCTCAGTCCTGGAGTCGATCCGACTGGAGGTGAAGGACATTCCAGGGCGCAGCGTAACGGACCAAACGAGAAAAATACCCCATTCGTACCGAAATGGGGACGGATGGTTTGGTCAGGTCGCCGGAAGCGGGCTCGCCGCCAGCGTACGCACATCCAACTCGGCCCCCTCGACGGCAAGCTCGACCGCCTCTGGAGCGCCCCCCGCGGCCACCCAACGTTCCCGAGCTTCCGCCCCGAGCCGGTCGAGCCGCTCGTCGGAATGCAGCGGGTCGTGGTGGAAGAGGACGGTGCGGCCGGCGCCGGTGCGGCGGGCGAAACTGAGCGCGTGTGAGATCGAGGAGTGCCCCCAGCCGAGGTGATCGGGGTACTCGGCGTCGGCGTACTGGCCGTCGTGGATCAGCAGCGAGGCGTCGCGGGCGAGGCCGAAACCGGAGATCCACTCCTCCTCGAGCTCCTCGAGGTCGGCGCCGAGCGCGGGCTCGTGGTCGGGGATATAGGCGAGCGAGTCCTCACCGTCGTCGATCCGGTAGCCGAGCGTGGGGCCGCGGTGGGAGACCGAGGCGGCGCGGATCCGCGCCGGGCCGATCTCCCACTCGGTCTCCGGCGTGCTGCGGAAGGAGACATCGCAGGGCAGCTCGCGCACCTCGACCGGGCTGAGCGGCGCCGAGATGTAACGGGCGATGCGGTCGCGCAGCGAGGCCTCCGGCGAGGCGGGCCCCCAGATCACGATCTCGGTCTGCGGGCGGAAGCAAGGAGCGAAGAAGACCAGGCCCTGGATGTGATCGAGGTGCAGGTGGGTGAGCAGGATATGCAGGCGCGTGGGCTCGTCCGGGAGGGAGAGGCCGAGGTTGCGGATGCCGGTGCCGGCGTCGAGCGCCAGCAGCGAGCCGTCGGAGAGGGTGACGCCGACGCAGGAGGTGTTGCCGCCGTAGCGGATCGTCTCCGGCCCTGGGGAGGGGACCGAGCCTCGCGTGCCCCAGAGCTTGGCCTTCATCTCAGTCGCCCGCTCCGTTTTCGGCGGCCGGCCAGAAGACGGCGATCGCGCCGCGCGAGCCGTGTGCGGTCTGGATCGGGAAGGCGGAGGCCTCGACCTGGTGGCGGGTGCCGTCGATCGAGTGGATCTCGAAGTTGGCGTGGGCCGGGCGGTCGTCGCGGACGGCGACGACCAGCGGCAGCTCGTCGTAGGGAATCGGCTCGCCGTCGGCGTCGAAGGGCCCGAAGATGCTTCCCCACTCCTGGGGCCCGACGGTGCCGAGCTCCTCCCACGATTTGCCGAGCAGCATCCCGGCCGCCTCGTTGTAGAAGACGAGCAGCCCACCCTCGTCGACCAGGAAGGCAGGCGTCGACAGGGCCGACATCAGATTGCGAGCAAGAATCAGCTCCAATGGCTTCTGGGACGCGGTTGGCACGAGAATCTCCTACCCTCGAACGCGAGTGTCTATAGCGGCTGTGACTTTCGTCACTTAGGCAATTTACAGCGCCAGGGAGCCCCCCGGTGGCACCCCGAGGCGTTTCAGTTTTGCGACAGAGGCAAGCGCGAAGATTTTGATTCTGCGCGCCACTCGCGCGCATCCTTCTGTCTACGATAGCGCTAGCATGTACCGCGTGGATTGGACAGACGACCGTCTGCAGGAGCGGTTCGACTCGATCGACCGCCGCTTCGACGAGGTCGACAGGCGCTTCGACGAAGTAAATCGGAGGATCGACGAGGTCGACCAGCGGGTCGACAAGCGCTTCGACAAGGTCGACCATGAGCTGGTCAGGATCAACTCGCGCATGGATGACCTGATGCGGATACTGATCGTGACCTGCGGCGGCATCATCGCGACGCTGATCGCGGGGATCGTCAGCTTCATCGTGACCCAGCAGCCATAGCGCGGGACGTCGCGCTTACAGCGAGGCGAGCAGGAGCTCGCTCAACTCCGGCTCGAGGTCGCGCAGGCGCTGCGGGTCGCCGCTCGCGGCGCGGGTCGAGACCAGCGCCAGCGCGGCGCCGATCAGGCGGCGCTCCAGGCCCGGCAGCGGCGTCGCGCCGTCGGGGTCGGTGAGCACCGCGCGCAGCATCGCGCCGAGGCGCTCGATCAGATCGCGGCGTGCGCCGCTGAGCGCCGCGACCTGCGGCGGCGGCTCGGCGCTGAGCAGGCGGGCGACGTCGGGCTCGGCGGCGAGGAAGACGAGCGCCGCGGCGATGCCGGCCCGCCCGGCGCCGGCGGTAGCGGTTTGATCCCCGATCCGATTCAAATCTCTACCGCGCTCGGCCGCGCAGGCCATCTCGATCTGCTCGCAGAGTCGGCCGCTTTCGGTCTCATACGCCGCCAGCAGGCAGGCCCAGAGGTCCTCGAAGTGCTGGTAGAAGGTGCGGCTGGAGACGCCGGCCAGCTCGGTCACACGGGCCGCGGTGATGCGGCCGTAGCCCTGCTCGGCGACGGCCGCAGCCGCTGCCTCGAGCAGGCGCAGGCGCTGGTGCGCGCGGACCAGGTCGGCCGGGATGCCGTGGCGACCGGGGGGGAGGCGCAGCGTCGGCACAGCCTCGGCCTCCGCCGGCTCGGCGAGCGCGGTGCCGCCGATCAGGCGCAGCTCGGTCATTCCGCCCCGCCCTCTTCGTCGACCCCGATCAGCCGCGCCCGCTCGCGCTCGAGCATCTCGCTGGCCCGCTCGAAGGCGCCTTCGGCCTCCTCCTTGCCGAAGTAGGAGCCGGCGGCGAAGTGCATCAACTCGGGCAGCGCGTCCCAGAGGCGCGCCGGGTCGCCGGCGCCGAGCGCCTCGGTCACGCAGGACTCGATCCCGCCGACCACGAAGACGCCGGTCGCCTGCGGCGGCGCCTCGGCGGGGTCGATCCCAGCGCGAGCGCTGTCGAACGCCGCGGCGAGGCGCTCGACCGCCGCCTCGTGGCGGGCCAGTGCCGGCTCGCCGGCGATCTGCACCTCGACAAAGAGCGCCCGGGCGATCGCCGGCCGCGCGGTGACGAACCGGAACAGCCGCACGATCGCCTCGCGGACGCCGGCCTCCCAGCCGGGAGTCGTCGCCGCCGCTTCGAGCAGGTTGACGCAGAGGCGCTCGATCCAGACCGCGTAGGCCTGGGCGAAGCAGTCCTCCTTGCTCTCGAAGTGCTGGTAGAACTGCGCCCGGTGCCCGCCGCTGTGCTCGAGGATCACGCGCACCGAGGTCTCGCGAAAGCCGACCTGGCCACAGACGGTCAGCACCCCTTCCATCGCCCCCTCGCGCACATCGAGCTCGGAGCCTTGGTCTGCTCCCAGCGAATCGACCCGATTGACAGCTGCTGAGGCTTTCGCTGACATACGCCCTATAAAAACTACTCCTTTTTCGCCAGATATGAAATCTTTTTCAAGTCGGCTACCCTCGTCTCATGCAGTACCTCTCGCAAAGACTGGCCTCCAAGCCGTCTCCGGGGCGGGGGGAAGGGCCGTCTGGCGATGCGCTTCCCTCGCCGCAGCGTGAGCGGATCCTCGATGCGGCCGAGAAGCTCGTCGCCGAGCACGGTTGCGCCGGCGCCTCGATCGAAGCGATCGTCAAGCAGGCCGGTGTCTCCTCGGTCACCTTCTACGAGTTTTTCGGCGACAAGGAGGCGTGCTTCGTCGCCGCCTTCGACCGGGCCGTGGCCTGGGGCGTCGAGCAGATCGCGGCGGCGATCCGCGATGCCGGCGAGGTGGGTGGGCTTTCCTGGCCGGAGCAGGTGGCGACCGGGCTGCGCACGATCACGAAGCTGATCGCGGAAGCCCCCGAGCGGGCGCGCCTCTGTCTGGTCGAGGCGCAGGCTGGGGGGGCTGGGCTGAGCGCCCGTTTCGAGGCGTTGCTCGACCGGCTGGCGGCGAAGCTCCGCGAGGGGCGCGCCCTGCCGACGGCCTCCGCCGACCTGCCGGCCAGCCATGAGGAAGCGACCGCCGGCGCCCTCGCCTGGCTCCTGCGCGAGCGCCTCGAGACCGGCGGTGGCGAGAAGCTGGAGGCCCTCTATCCCGAACTGATCGACATCGCGTTGGCTCCCTACCTCGGGGCCGGCGAGCCGCGGGTGGCGGCGCCCGCGGCGGCCCAGGCCGGTGGCTGAGAGCGGCAGGCAGGCGGCCGGCACCGTCGTCGCGGGCGACAGGCTGCCCCCCGGCCGGCATGGCCTCTCGCGCGTCTTCGTCGCCGAGAACCAGCGCGAACGGCTGCTCAACGGCGTCGTCGAGGCGGTCGCCGAGCACGGCTACAACGCGACCACGATCGCCAAGATCACCGCCGCGGCGAAAATCTCCCGCCGCACCTTCTACGAGTACTTCGAAGGCAAGGAGGAGTGCTTCGCCGCCGCCTACGAGATGATCGAGGCCCACGTGCTCGACTCGATGCTGGCGGCGCCGGGGGCGGGGGAGAAGTGGCCGGAGCGGGTGCGCGCCCGCCTCGCCGCCCTGCTCGACATCCTCTCCCGCGACGCCGCCGTCGCCCGCTGCTTCCTGATCGAGCCGCTGGCCGCGGGGGGTGGGATCGCCGCCCGCTATCGCGAGGCTATGCAGCTGCTCGCGGGGACGCTGCGTCCCGAGCCGCCGCCCTCCGAGCTCGACATGGAAGTCCGCGACCAGGCCCTCGTCGGCGGCATCGCCACCCTGATCGTCCGCCGCCTCAATACCGGTGGCGCCCAGCGCCTCCCCGAGCTTCTACCGGATCTGGTCGAGCTGTCCCTGGCGCCCTACGTAGGGCGCGAAGAGGCCAAGCGCCTGGCGGTCTAGAGCCAAAAACCTTCTTCTCAAAAACTTCTCCTTGCATTTGTAAACCGTTTCTTTTATGCTGCGCCAGGTCGCCTTCAGGGAGAGGGCGGCAGGGAAGCGACAACAGGGAAACGGAGCCCAAGCCAAAGCCGCCGCAGGAAAGCGGCCGGCAGAGGGCTCGAGGGACAAGGAGAGAGATACGTGAAACGCCACGCGAAGGCAGCGTCTGCGGGATCGACCAAGGGTGGGGGCATGGGCCTCGGCCGCACCTTCCGTGGAGCCGACGCCACCCGTGGAGCCTCGCCCGACGCCAAAGGGAGTGGTGCGCCCGCGGCCGGGTTCCTCCTCGCCGCGCTGACCTCGCTCCTGCTTCTCGCTTTCGCCGGAGTGGCCCAGGCCGCCCCGGAAACGATCGCCGAATTCGGCGAAGGGGCCGGTCGGGTCAGCGGTCCAAATGGCGTCGCCGTGGACCGCTCCAACGGCGACTTCTATGTCGGTGACGGCAGCAACTTCCGCATCGACAAGTTCGACGGAGATGGAACCTTCCTCTTTGCCTGGGGATGGGGAGTGCGCGACGGCCTCGGCACCGCCTTCCAGACCTGCGGCCCGCAGGCCACGCCGCCGAGCAGCAAGTGCTTCAAAGGCCTTAACAGCGCCACCGGCTCCGGGGCGATCAATCCATCCGCCGTCGCCGTCGACCAGGCGACCGGCGCCGTCTTCGTGACTGACAACAATTCCAAGCGGCGAGTCAGCAAGTTCACCTCCAGCGGCGAATTCGTCTTCATGGTCGGCAAAAACGTCAACAAGACCAAGGAAGCTGAAGGTGGCGCCACCCAGGCGGAAAAAAACATCTGCACCGCCGCCAGCGGCGACACCTGCGGCAGCGGGGCAAACGGCAGCGGGGCCAACGAATTCGGCTCCAGCATCTCGACGATTGCCGTCAGCTCGACCGGCATCGTCTGGGTCGGCGATCAAAACCGTCTCATCTCCTTTAACGCCACCACCGCCGCTGCCGGGGCCCAGATCGCCCTGGCGGGCTCCAGCAACACGCGCTCCCTCGCGCTCGATTCCGCCGACAACTTCTATGTGGTGAGTGCGACGGTGGCGGGCGTGCGCAAGTTCGAAGCGGGCACCGCGAACCTGCTGAAAACCTTCGACGCCACCGGTCAGCCCCGCACCGTCGCGCTCGATGAAGCCGACAACCTCTACGTCGGCGACACGACCAGCCCTTACCGCTTCAAGGTCTATGACCCCGCTGGCGAACAGATCTTCCAGTTCGGCGCCGGTCAGGTGATCGGCGCCCCCGGGGCCTCCAACACCTTTGGAGGCAACGCGATCGCGGTGGGAGACGGCGCCGAAAAGCTCTATGCCGCCAGTTCCAAGACGGGCGAAGCCGAAAGCGTCGTCCAGGCCTTTCCGCTCCCCAAACCGGGTCCGCTGGTCGTGAGCCAGGGCGTCGAAGACCTCCTGCCGAGCACCGCCACCCTGACGGCGAAGATAAACCCCGAGGGCGAGGAAACCACCTATCACTTCGAATACGGCACCGACGAAAGCTACGGCCACAGCACCTCGCCCGAAACGCTCACGGCAGAAGAATTCGAATCAGAAGACGTCGCGGTCGGGATCGAAGGGCTGATCCCGAATACGACCTACCACTTCCGCGCCGTCCCGACCAACCACTGCAACCCTTCCGAACCCGCGGAAGAATGCACCGCCCCCGGTCCCGACCAGACCTTCACGACGCTGCCCGCTGTCGCGATCGACCCCCAGTGGGTCACCGAAGTCACCGCGCACACCGTCGAACTGCACGCCGAAATGGACCCGCTCGGCGTCGAAGCCGAAGCCTGGCTCGAATACGGCACGGGCGTTGGCTACGGCACCACCGTCCCGCTCGCCAACCTCGGCGAAGGCTTCGGCCCGGTCTTGCGCGAGGCCTTCCTCAGCGGCCTGCAGGCGGGAACGACCTACCACTACCGCTTTGTCGCCCGCGACACCCGCGACAGCAACACCTACACCGTCCAGGGAGCCGACCAGACCTTCGTCACCCAACTTGCGGCCCTCGGCTTCGGGCTCGCCGATAGCCGCGCCTGGGAGATGGTCTCGCCACCCGACAAGCACGGGGCGAGGCTCGTGGGCGGCGGGCCGCTCCAGATCCAGGCCGCCGCGGACGGCAACGGCCTCGCCTACTCGAGCAGGCTCTCGACCGAAGCCGACCCGGAAGGCAACCGTTTCCCGGAGGCTTCGATGAACCTGGCAGCCCGCGGCCCGGGGGGTTCTTGGCGCTCCAAGGACATCACCGTCCCCAACGACACCGTGTCGCCGACCTCGGGCGACAGCAACGGCGGCGAATACAAGCTCTTCAGCACCGACCTCTCCCAGGCGCTGGTCGAGCCGCGCGGCTTCACGCCGCTCTCGGTCGAAGCCTCCGAACGCACCCCCTACCTGCGCCAGAGCACCGAACCCGGCGTCTTCAGGCCGCTCGTGACCGGTAAAGAACCGTTTGCCAACGTCCCACCCGGCACTGAATTCGGCGGCGAAGCCACGATCGGCAAGGTCCTGATGGTCGGCGCCAGCCCCGACTTCCGGCACTTCGCCCTGTCCTCCGGCGTGCCACTGGCCGAAGGCGCTCCGAGCGGCACGACGCTCTATTACTGGTCGGACGGGCAGCTCGAGCCGCTCAGTGTCCTGCCGGCAACTGAAGGCGGCACGATGGTCAACGGAGCTTACGTGGGCTCCGGCATCGAATCCTCGCGGTCGGCCGTCTCCGAGGACGGGTCACGCATCTTCTGGAGTGCGAGCGGCGGCCTCTTGACGTTTGCAACCGCGCTCTACGTGCGCGGTACCGAAGCTGGGGAAAGCGGCCGGCTGGACGTCGTGAAGAGTGGGGGTGGCACCGGGGCGGTGAGGCCCATCTTCCAGGGAGCGAGCACCGACGGCACGGTCGTCTTCTTCTCCGACACCCAGAAGCTGACCGAAGACGCGAGCTCCAAAGGCGCTGACCTCTACCGCTGCGAGCTGCCGCCGGGCGGTATCGCCGCGGGGTGCGCGACGCTTGAAGACATCAGCATCCCGATTGCGAGCGGCGAAAGCGCCGAAGTACAGGGGGTCACTGCCGGCGTCGCCCAAGACGGTGAATCGATCTACTTCGTCGCCATGGGAGTTCTCGACGAAGCGCCCAACCAACTCGGCGACAGCGCCGTCTCCGGCGAGCCCAACGTCTACCTCTGGCACCAGGGCGAGGGCGTCCGCTTTATCGCGACGCTCTCAGGGGAAGACAAAGCCGACTGGGGCAAAACGGGCTCTTCCCAGTTTATTGGAGCAGCGCTGAGCGCGACTTCGACGACCAGCGGGCGCTACCTCGCCTTCATGTCGCAGCGCAGCCTCACGGGCTATGACAGCCGCGACACCGCCAGCGGCAAAACGGCGCAGCAGGTCTTCCGCTACGACGCTCTCACCGACCGCCTCGTGTGCGTCTCCTGTAACCCGACCGGGGCGAGGCCGCGCGGCGCGGTGCCTCCGGGAGGCGGATCGCTGGTCAATCCTGGGGCCTTGTGGGAAGGGCTGAGGACCGCGGCGACGCTTCCCGAGGCCACCTCGAACAGCCCGTTTGGCATCTCCCTCTACCGCC
This sequence comes from uncultured Solirubrobacterales bacterium, assembly GCA_963837695.1. Classification (GTDB taxonomy): domain Bacteria; phylum Actinomycetota; class Thermoleophilia; order Solirubrobacterales; family 70-9; genus VRUE01. The sequence goes on from CAWINZ010000005.1 coordinate 1,241,695, forward strand.
CCCGCGCGATCCTCGACAACGGCCGGGTCTTCTTCAACGCGATCGACTCGCTGGTCCCGGCCGACTCAAACGGCCAGTGGGACGTCTACCAGTACGAGCCCACCGGGGTCGGCGACTGCAGCGCCTCCTCGGGCGGCTCATCGATATCCCGCTCGGGCGAGGGCTGCGTATCGCTGCTCTCCTCTGGCACCGGGGAAAGCGAAGCGGCGTTCTTCGACGCGAGCGAAACGGGCGATGACGCCTTCTTCTTCACCCCCGCCCAGCTGAACGAAACCGACACCGACCACGAGGTCGACATCTATGACGCCCGCGTCAACGGCGTCCCGGCGACCCTGCCGAAGATCACCGAGTGCCTCGGCGAAGCCTGCCAACCGGCGGCTCAGTCGCCCAATGACGCCACCCCCGCGAGCGCCGCCTTCAAGGGCCAGGGCAACCTGCACCCGCGCGCACACAAGCGCTGCCCCAAGGGCAAGCGAGCGGTGCAGCGCAGGGGCAAGAGCCGTTGCGTATCGCGAAAGAAAAAGCACGAGCGCCACCACCGCAGAGCCCACCACGGCCGGAGGGCGCACCGATGAGCGCTGAGACGAAGAGCCGCCCCACCGCACCCGAACCTCGCAAGGAGAACGCCAAGATGTCCAAGCGCTTCGCGACCATAGCCGCCACCCTCGGTGCCGCCCTCGTGCTGCTCGCGGTCTTGCCGATCGCCTCCGCCTCGGCCGCAGAACCGTGGTGGCAGGTGCTGAGCGGCTCGCGGCCGACCAACATGTGGGAACCGGGAGACGCCGAAGAGGTCCAGGAAGTGAAGACCGAAAATGCGCTGACGATCTTCGCCGCGAAGGTCGAAGTGGGCGGGGTCGTGATCGGCTGCCTCGGCGCCGGCGAAATCGGCTTCTCCCCGCCGTTCACCACTGCAAATGAACTCTGTGAAGAACAGGCGAGCTTCCCCGCGGCCGAAACGACGGCGGCATTCGAGGAAATGCTCGAAGGCCCCTACGGCGCCGGTGAAGTCGAAGTCAGCGGTGGGCCGATCGGCACGCTCCCCTTCGAAGTGAAGACCAAATGGGGCGTAAAGCCCGTCACCCTGACGCCGCTGCTGTTCGGCGGCTTCCTGCCGACCGGCACCGCCAGCTCGCAGATCATCACGGAAGGCAGCGGCCGCCTCGTCCTCACCCTGACCAACCTCGGCGACGCGCCCGTCGACGGCACCACGACGTCGGTGACGATCACCGATGAGCTGCCCGAAGGCGTCGCCGCCTACGGCGTCGAAGCCTCCGCCGGCGCCCTAAAAACCGCCGGTCCGGTCGACTGCGCCCTCGAAGCGGCCGACGAAGTCGCCTGCAGCTATGAAGGCGAACTGCCCCCCTATGAAGCGATCGAAATCGAAGTCCTCACCGCCCTCGAAGGCACCCCGCCCGTGGCCGGGGCCCCCGGCAAGGTGTCGGTCTCCGGCGGCGACGCGAAATCCGCCAGCGCGCCGCAGAGCATCAAGGTGAGCGATGAGCCGGTCAAATTCGGCATCGAACAGTTCTCTGCCGTCTCCGAAGAAGAGGGCGGCAAGCCCGCCCGCCAGGCCGGTAGCCATCCCTTCCAGTTCACCAACACCCTGCAGCTGAACGCCGGAAGGGCATATCCGACGCCCGACGAGGTGACCATCGGCGCCCGCTGGCTGGCCACCGAACAGCCCGGCCTGCCACGCAACCTGCACTTCCCGCTGCCGGCCGGCCTGGTCGGCAACGCGACTACGGCGCCCCAGTGCGACATGGCGACCTTCCTCCGGCTTGTCCAAATCATCAACGAATGCCCCGACACGACGGCGATAGGCGTCACCTCGGTGACCTTCGTGGAAAGCGCGAATCTCGGACTCGTCCGCCTGGCGGTCCCCGTCTTCAACCTGCCGCCCGGTCCCGGGGAGCCGGCTCGCTTCGGCTTCCTCATCGCCGGCGACCCGGTGGTCATCGACACCGCGCTCGATCCCGACGACGAATACCGGATCATCGCCAGCGTCCACAACGTCACCCAGGTCGTCCAGTTCCTCGCCGCGACGACGAGCCTGTGGGGCACGCCGGGCGATCCGCGCCATGACAGCGCGCGCGGCTGGGGCTGCGCCTTCTACACTCATCCCTACCCCTGCGAACGCCCCGGCGAACTCTCCGAAGGCGCCTTCCTGCGCCAGCCCACCCAGTGCTCGAGCCCGCTCGACTATGACCTCTCGCTCGAACCGTGGAACGTGCCGATCGGCTCCGTCGTGGACTCCAAGTCCTTCAGCGGCAGCCCGCTGATCGGCTGCAACAAAGTCCCCTTTGACCCCTCGATCTCCTCTGCCCCGACGGCAAAGCTGGCCGAGAACCCGAGCGGCCTGGACTTCAAGCTCTCGATGCCCAACGCGGGCCTCTTGAACGGCGAGGCGATCGCCGAAGGCCAACCGAAGCGGATCGAAGTCACCCTGCCCGAAGGGATGACCCTCAACCCATCCCAGGCAGAAGGCCTCGCAACCTGCTCTCCGGCCCAGTACGCGGCAGAGAAGCTCAACTCAAGGCCAGGCGAGGGCTGCCCCGAAGCCTCCAAGATCGGCAGCGTGGTCTCCCACACGCCGCTGATCGACGAGACGCTCGAAGGCTCCCTGTATGTGGCAGAACCCCACAACAACCCCTTCAACGGCCTGATAGCCCTATACATAGTCGCCAGGGCGCCTGAGCGCGGCGTCTTGGTCAAACAGCCGCTGGAGGTGCGCCTCGACAAGCAGACCGGGCGGATCGTGACGATCGCCGACCACGCCCCGCCGGCTCCCTATGAAGACTTCCAGCTGCACTTCAGAGAAGGCGGGCGCTCACCCCTGGTCACCCCGCCGGCCTGCGGGAACTACGACATCCTCGCCAAGTTCACCCCCTACTCAGCCCAGGACCCCGACAACCCCGCGCCCGATGAAGTCATCACCCGCAAGAGCACCTTCAAGATCGAGCATGGGGTAGACGGCGGCGCCTGCCCACCCGGAGGAGTGCCGCCCTTCAACCCCGGCTTTGAAGCCGGCTCGATCAACAACGACGCGGGCTCCTTCAGCCCCTTCAACATGCGCCTGACCCGAAAAGACGGAGAACAGGACATGACCAAGTTCTCCGCGATCTTGCCCCCGGGTGTGCTCGGCTCCCTCTCTGGAGTCGGCAAATGCTCTGATGCGGGCATAGCCGCGGCGAAGGCAAAGAGCGGCAAGGAAGAGCAGGCGAGCCCGTCGTGCCCGGCAAGCTCTGAGATCGGCCACACCACCGTGGGAGCCGGAGTCGGCTCGGTCCTCACCTACGTCCCGGGCCGCCTCTACCTCGGCGGCCCCTACCACGGCGACCCGCTCTCGGTGATCGCGATCACCCCTGCGGTCGCCGGTCCCTTTGACGTCGGCAATGTCGTCGTCCAGGAGGCCTTGACCTTGAACCCCAAGACCGCAGAAGTCGAAGTCGACGGCGCGGCCTCAGACCCGATCCCCCACATCCTCGAAGGGGTCCCGGCAAAGCTGCGTGACCTGCGTGTCTACGTAGATCGCCCCAACTTCATCCTCAACCCGACCAACTGCGATGAATCGAGCGCAAAGGCGACCCTCTTCGGTGGCTACCTGGACGTCTTCAGCTCAGCCGATGACGTGCCGGTCGATCTCTCGACCCGCTTCCAGGCCGCCAACTGCGCAAACCTCGGCTTCAAGCCAAAGCTCGCCCTGAAGCTCAAGGGCGGCACGAGGCGCGGCGCACACCCTGGCCTGAAGGCGATCTACACCCCCAAGAAGGGCAACGCGAACCTCAAGGGCCTCGTCGTCAGACTGCCGAGCTCTGCATTCCTAGACCAGGCCCACATCCGCACGATCTGCACCCGGGTGCAGTTCGCAGCCAAGAGTTGCCCCAAGGCAGCCCAGTACGGCTACATCAGAGCCTGGACCCCGCTGCTCGATGAACCGCTGCAGGGTCCGGTCTACCTGCGCTCCTCAAACCACAAGCTCCCCGACCTCGTCTTTGACCTGCACGGTCTGGTCGACGTAGAGGTCGCTACCCGGATCGACTCGGTGCACGGAGGGATCAGGGCCACCGTCGAAGAAGCGCCCGATGCGCCGCTCTCGAGGGTCCTGCTGAGGATGCAGGGAGCAAAGAAGGGCCTGATCGTCAACAGCCGCAACCTCTGCGGGAAGCTCAACAGGGCCAATGTCCGCTTCAGCGGCCAAAACGGCAAGCAGGCGAGCGCCAGGCCCGTGATGCAGCCCGGTTGTCGTGGCAAGCGCAAGCACAAGAGGCATCACCGGTAGAGGCGCGGGCTCGCGAGGGAGCGGAGTCGGGTAGAACTCCGCTCCCTTTGAAGGAGCCGAGCCGCATGTACAGAGTTGCGATGGCCATCAGCCGGCCGGTCGTCGCGGCGTGGGGGCGGCTGGAGGTGGATGGGCTCGACGCTCTGCCGGCGTCCGGCCCGGTCTTGGTGGTCGGCAACCACGACAGCCACTGGGACCCGGTGGCTGTCGGGGTGGCGGCGATCCAGCGGCGCCAGATCAAGGCGCTGGCCAAATCGACGCTGTGGGACGTACGGGGCCTGGCGCCGGTGCTCAACGGTATGGGACAGATCCCGATCGAGCGCGGTGCGGGAGACGTCGGAGCGCTGTCGCGGGCGATCGAGGAGCTGCGCGCCGGCGCCTGCATCGGCGTCTTCCCCGAAGGCACCCGCTCGCGCGGCAAGGTGCTGCGGGCGCGCAGCGGGGTCGGCCGGCTGGCCCTCGAGGTACCCGAGGCGAAGCTCGTCTGCGTCGCGATCGAGGGGACCTCTGACCTGACCGGCTTCCCGAGGCGCCCGCGGCTGAGCGTCCGTTTCTTCGAGCCCAGGGGAGGGCAGGCGCGGCCCGACGAGGAGCCAGGCGAGATCGCGGTGCGGCTCGTAGAGGAGATCCGCGAGCAGGTCCCGCCGTCGATCTCTTTCCGCAAGCGCGCTTAGTCGCGTCCTGGGTTCAGGCTGAGGCGGCGGCTACTCGAGTTTGCCGATCTTGAAGATTTTGGTGCCGCAGTCGGGGCAGGTGCCTTGGATCGCGGGGCGACCGTTTTTCATCGTCACCTGTTTGGCGTCCTGGATCTCAACCTTCTTGCGCTCTTTGACGCAGTAACCCTCGGGCATGGGGGTCTCCTTTCGTTGCCGGTCACGGCAAGACTCGCGTTGGGCGCGAGGTGGATTGCGCCGAATGTAACGCAGCGCGGGGACGACCTCCAGGCACAAACGTGCCAATCGGCACAAGTTGCTACTTGCTTTGGCCCGTCTGTTCCTGGGCCTGTTCGAGCAGTTCCTGCAGCTTGGCGGCGCTCGCGTCGCCGGCCGTCGCTCCGCCGGGGGTGCTGCCGGCCGCGCCGTTGCTCGACGCGCCGCCGCCCTTCTTGCTCTTTTCCGGTTCGGCTCCAGGCGCTGACTTCGGCGCTGGTTCGGCTCCCTGCCCGGGCAGGGAGCCGGTTTCGGCCGGCGGCGTCGCCGCGGTTGCGCCGAGTTCGTCGATGCGCGTTTCGAGCTGCTGCTGCAGCGCCTGCACGTCGCTTTCGCTGACGGAGCTTTCGCGGGCGTCGATCGCCAGGTAGACCGCCGCGCCGGCGATGCCGATCGCGATCACGGTGAGGACGAGGAAGACGCGGGTGCGCTTGGCGAGCTTGCGCTCGACCTCGCCGATCCATGCCCGCAGCCCCTCCAGCGACATCGTCCTAACCTAGTGGACGACCGCGCCGGGGTGCGCGGTCAAATACCCTGCGGTCCGTACTTCCCATCCCGATACCCAAGGAGACTTCCGCATGCCCGAGGCCGTTATCGTCGACACCATCCGCACGCCGATCGGCCGTGCCTTCAAGGGCTCGTTGGCCCAGCTTCGTCCCGACGAGATGGGCGCCTACGTCGTCGACCAGCTGCTCGAGCGCAACCCCGAGGTAGACCCGGCCTCGGTCGAAGACCTCTTCTGCGGCTGCGGCATGCCCCAGGGCCTGCAGGCCTTCAACATCGGCCGCATCGTCAGCCTGCTCTCCGAGAAGCTGCCCAAAGAGGTCAACGGCGTCACCGTCTCCCGCTACTGCTCCTCCAGCCTCGACGCGATCCGCCACGCCGGCAACGCGATCAAGGCCGGCGAGGGCGACGTCTACATCGCCGCCGGGGTCGAGTGGGTGAGCCGCTACAACGAGCGCACCGAGCCCGCCGGCGCCGACGACCAGAATCCCAACCTGCAGGGCAACGACGGCCAGCCCAACGCCTACATCGAGATGGGCAAGACCGCCGTCAACGTCGCCGAAAAATACGAGGTCAGCCGCGCCGACATGGACAAGTTCGCGCAGCGCTCCCAGGAACTCGCCGTGCGCTCCCAGGAGGACGGCTTCTTTGACCGCGAGATCGTCCCGGTGAAGCTGCCCGACGGCACCGAGGTCGGCAGGGACGACGGCCCCCGTGCCTCCTCGACCCTGGAGAAGCTCTCCCAGCTGGAGGAGTCCTTCGGCGGCGGCGGCGTCACCGCCGGCAACTCCTGCCCGCTCAACGACGGCGCCGCAGCGGTGCTGCTGATGAGCGACACGAAGGCAAAGGAGCTGGGCCTGACGCCACGCGCCCGCATCGTCACCGCCGCCACCTTCGGCAACGAGCCCGAGTACATGGGCGTCGCCCCGATCGGCGCGATCAAGAAGGTGCTGGAGCGTTCGGGGATGACGATGGAGGACGTCGGCACGGTCGAGCTCAACGAGGCCTTCGCCGCCCAGGTGATCCCGATCATGGACGAGTGCGACATTCCCCTGGAGAAGCTCAACACGCACGGCGGCGCGATCGCCCTCGGCCACCCCTTCGGCATGACCGGCGCTCGCATGATGGGCACCCTGCTCAACGTGATGGAGACCGACGACCACCAGGTCGGCATCGAGACCATGTGCGTAGCCGGGGGCCAGGGCAAGGCGATGCTCGTGGAACGGATGTAGCTAGAAGGATTCTCACAAATTTGTGGTTAAATACCACAAATGCGTGATAAGCCAAGTCGAGAGGAGCTCTTTCCCACCGACGAGCCGGTCGCGCCCGATCAGATGATCGGGCGCGACAAGGACGTCTCGCGTCTCGTCTCGAGCCTTGTCGCGGGACAGAACCTGCGAATTCTCGCTCCTCGCCGGACCGGAAAGACCACCGTCTGCGAGGCGGCCTTGCGGCGTCTTCGCGACGAAGGTTGGTACACGGCGGCGGTCGACCTGATGGAGCCCTCGGGAGCGGCAGGGTTCGCGCAGGAGTTGACCCGCGCGCTGCTTGCCAATAGGCCCCAGCTGAAGAAGGCTTTGACACAAGCGCGCGACGCCTGGGGCCGGTTGAGCGACCGGCTGCAAGCACAGGCCACGGTCGACCTCGGCGACGGCGTGAGGATTGCGTTCGAGCCCTGGTCGGTTCGAGAGGACCCGGATGTTGTGCTTGCGGAGGCGCTGGAGCTTCCCCAACGACTGGCGGAAAGGGACGGCCGTCCGGTGGTTGTCTTTCTCGATGAGCTTCAGGAGCTGGCTGCGCCGGCAGCCCCGTTTGGGGACCCGGACAGGTTGCAGGCCCGGATGCGCGCGATCTTTCAGCGTGCCGGCCAAGTGGGTTTGCTCTTTGCCGGGAGCCGCGAACACGCGATGCAGCAGGTCTTCCGGCCCGACGCCCCCTTGGGTGGCTACGGCGGGTCCTATTCACTCAGTCCGATTGCTGCGCATGAGTGGGAAAGCGGAATCGCCGAGCGGTTCGAGCGAGCCTCGATTGAGGCCGAGCGGGCCCTCGTTGCACGGATCGTCGAGCTGGGAGACGGCCATCCACGTGCGACGATGCTGGTCGCGGCCGAGGCGTACGCAGCGACTCGCGAAGCCGGGGTCGACAGCCTCGATGCCAGCATTGTCAGGCAAGCGTGGGGTCGTGCTCGGGCCCATGATCTCGAACGCTGCCGGTTGATGGTCGAGCGCATGCGCCGCCTTCGCCTGGCGAAGGGTAAGGACCTCGTGTTCAGCTCGGCCCGGGCCGTGGCGGCGGGGCAGCCTCCCTACTCGTCGGGGGCCCACGCGGAGCAGGTGAGGCGGGTCCTTGACGCGCTTGCCGACCTCGGTGTGATCGAGCAGGTGGGTCGCGGTTCCTGGCGAGTCCCGGACCCGATCCTGCGGGCCTATCTGGACAATCCACATGTGTCCGAGCGGGTCTGACGTCGTCTGACCGGCGCATCTCGGCGTCCTCGGTCACTCGCGTGCAGAGCACGCCACGCTCCCTGTGTCCTTGATCTACTTGGCCAGACACGTCAGACGGCGTAAGGTCGATCCGTGGAGACCCTCATATATGAGACGGAAGGCCTAATCGCCCGCATCACCCTGAACCGGCCTGAACGCGGCAACGGGATCGTGCCGCGGATGCCGGCCGAGCTCGCCGCCTGTGTCGAGCGGGCGAACCTCGACCCGGAGGTCCACGTCATCGCCCTCGCCGGCAATGGCACGGGCTTCTGCGGCGGCTACGACCTCGTTGCGTCGGCCGAGGGCGACATGAGCGGACTCGGGGGCGTCGAGACGCCGCCCGGCTCGCCCCTCGACCCGGCGACGATCGGCGCCAACCACGCGCCGGAGTCCAACTGGGACCCGGTCACCGACTTCCAGTTCATGTCGCGCAACGTGCGCGGCTTCATGAGCCTCTTCCACTCCGAGAAGCCGGTGCTCTGCAAGGTCCACGGCTACTGCGTCGCCGGCGGCACCGACATGGCGCTCTGCTCCGACCTGCTGGTGATCGCCGCCGACGCCAAGATCGGCTACCCGCCGGCCCGCGTCTGGGGCTCGCCGACGACGGCGATGTGGGCGGCGCGGCTGGGCCCGATGCGGGCCAAGCGCCTGCTGTTGACCGGCGACTCGCTGAGCGGCGAGCAGGCGGCGGAGTGGGGGCTGGCGACCGAGGCGGCGCCGCCCGAGCAGCTCGACGAGCGCTTCGAGGCGCTGCTGGAGCGCGTCGCGCGAATGCCGATCAACCAGCTGGTGATGATGAAGATGCTCGTCAACCAGTCGCTCTACGCGCAGGGTCTGCACCAGACGCAGCTGCTCGGCACCTTCTTCGACGGCATCGCCCGCCACACCGAGGAGGGCCACGATTTCGTCCGCCGCGCCGCCGAGGGCGGCTTCAAGGACGCCGTGCGACAGCGCGACGAGCCATTCGGAGATTTTGGGCTTGGGGGCTCCGGTGTCGAGTAGCAACCGAACGCCGCGACGCTCGCGCTCGATTGCCGTCGTCGGCGGCGGCTTCGGTGGGGTCGGTGCGGCGGTGATGCTGAAGCGGGCCGGTTACGAGGATGTGACCGTCTTCGAGAAGGGCGAGCGGGTCGGCGGCGTCTGGAACGCCAACACCTACCCCGGTGCCGCCTGCGACGTTCCCTCGCACCTCTACGAGTTCTCTTTCGCGCCCAACCGCTGGTCGCGCCGCTACGCGCCCCAGGCGGAGATCCAGGCCTACGTGGAAGGGGTGGCGCGGCGCTTCGGCGTGCTCGACAGGGTCCGCACCGGCACCGAGGTGAAGAGCGCCCGCTGGGACGAAGAGCGCGGCAGGTGGCAGCTCGAGACGAGCGCCGGGCCGCGCGAGGCCGAGATCCTGCTGACCGCCTGCGGCCAGCTCTCCGTGCCGAGGACCCCCTCGATCCCAGGGCTGGAGAGCTTCGACGGCCCCGCCTTCCACACCGCCGAGTGGCGCCACGACATCGACCTCGCCGGCAAGAAGGTGGCTGTGATCGGCACCGGCTGCAGCGCGATCCAGGTCGTCCCGGCGATCCAGCCGACGGTCGGGCGGCTCGACGTCTACCAGCGCTCGGCGGGCTGGACCTTTCCGAAGATGGACTACGCCTACCCCGACTGGGCGCACGCGCTGTTCAAGCGCGCCCCGGCGTTGCGTCGCCTCGACCGCGCCTCGATCCTCGCCTTCATGGAGTTCGGGGCGGCGGCGATGACCCGCCACCAGTGGTTGCTGCCGGGCCTCCGCGCGGTCGGCCGGCGGCAGATCACGCAGACGATCGAGGACCCGGAGCTGCGCCGCAGGGCGATGCCGAGCGACGAGTTCGGCTGCAAGCGGATGATGCTCACCGACGAGTGGTACCCGACCCTGACCAAGTCCAACGTGGAGCTGGTGACGGACCGCATCGGCGCGGTGACCCCGGGCGGCATTCGCGACGAGACCGGCGTCGAGCGCCCCGCCGACGTGCTCGTGCTCGCCACCGGCTTCGCCACCCACGGCTTCGTCGCGCCGATGGAGATCACCGGCCGCGAACGCGCTCTGACGGCGGAGTGGGTCGAGGTGGCGCGTGCGTACCTCGGCCTCAGCGTCCCCGGCTTCCCCAACATGTTCCTGCTCTACGGGCCGAACACGAACGGCGGCACCGGCTCGGTGATCTACACGATCGAGGCCGGGGTCGACCACGTCATCGCCGCGCTCGACAAGCTCGATCACGCCGAGGCGAACCGGATCGAGGTCCGCCGCGAGGCGGCGGAGCGCTTCGACCGCGAGCTGCGCGACGCCCTCGCCGGCACCGTTTGGCACAGCGGCTGCACCAACTGGTACGTCGACGAGAACGGCAACGACCCGCAGCAGTGGCCCTGGCTGTGGAGCACCTACCGGCGGCGTACGGCGAAGCTCCAGCCGGGTGCATACGCTCTGGCTGCATGAGTGACGCCCCTGTTCACCCCAGCTCGCGAATTACGCCGGAGACCGCCCGCGCCTTCCTTCCCGGCAGCTTCCCCGGCGACCTCGGGATCGAGCCGCTGGAGATCGAGGACACGCACTCGCGCGGCCGGATCGTCGTCGACAAGCGCCACCTGCATCCCGGCGGCTTCGTCCACGGTGGGGTCTGGACCGCGCTTGGCGACACGGTGGCCGCCTGGGCGACCTTCCGCGTCATCCCGCCGGGTCACAACTTCACCACGATCGAGCTGAAGCTGAACGTCTTTGCCGCCGGCCTGCTCGGCGACGAGATCGTCGCCGTCGCCGAGCCCCTCCACACCGGCAAGAGCACGGTCGTGATCGAGGTCAGGATGGAGCGCCGCCGCGAGGGCACCGAGCCGCGCCTTGCGGCGAACCTGATCGTTTCCCAATTTGTCCTACCCCCTGAGGGCGCCTGACCGAGCGCGCTCTTTCAGCCGTCCTCCCGGCGTCAATTGCAGCCTTGTCCCCACCATCGGGGGGACAAGGCTTCAATCGACGCCGGCCACCGGTTCGTAGCCAGGCGCTTCGAGGCGTTCAATTTGGGGGAGGCGCCAGAGCAAACTCGCGATCGTCAGGCCGATCGCCGAGCAGAACAGGGCGAGGAACCACTGGCTTGCCGTCAGCAGCGCCATTTCGAAGAAGTCGCGCACCGGCGCCGCCGCAAGGATCAGCGCGAAGAGGGCGCCGAGGCCGGCGACCATCGCCAGCATGTAGCTCTGGATCGCGATGTGCTCGCGGCCGGGGCCGCGCTCGAGCAGGAGGACGAAGGAGAGGCCGAGCACGATCAGCGTCGTCGTCGCCGCCGTGCGGCCGGCCTCCAGCGAGCCGCCGAAGACGGTGTCGACGAGGAAGAAGCAGAGGATCGAGCCGAGCGCCGTCGCCAGGCCGGCGGGCACGGCGAAGGCGGCCAGCGCGCGCAGCAGGCGGCCGCGGTAGAGCGGCCCGTCGGAGGGCGCCAGGGCGAGCACGAACGAGGGGATGCCGATCGTCAGGAAGGCGGCCAGGGTGAGGTGGCGGGGGAGGAAGGGGAAGGCGAAGCCGGGTACGGCGACGAGCAGGATCAGCGCCGCCGCGTAGACGGACTTGGTCAGGTAGAGACGGCCGAGGCGGTGGATGTTGCGGGCGATCCGCCGCCCCTCGGCGACCGCTTCCGGCAGCCGCGCGAACTCGTCTTTGAGCAGGACGACGTCGGCGACCCCCTTCGTCACCTGGGTGCCCGAGCCCATCGCGACCGCGAGCCGCGCCTGCTTCAGCGCCGGCACGTCGTTGACCCCGTCGCCGATCATCGCCGTGTAGCGGCCGGAGGCGCGCAGCGCCTCGACCAGCGCCTTCTTCTGCTCGGGCGCGATCCGGCAGAAGATCGTGTTGTCCAGCGCCGCTGCTGCCAGCCCTTCGGGGTCCTCGGGCAGCTCCGAGCCCTCGATCACGCCCGCATCGGCCGGCACCCCGACCGCGTAGGCGACCGCGGTCACCGTCGCCCGCGCGTCGCCGGAGATCAGCTTCAGGTCGACGTCGCCCTCGCGCATCGCGGCGATCGTCTCGGCGGCGTCGGCGCGCAGCGTCTCCTCGAGTACGACGAGGGCGAGCGGCGACAGGCGCGGCGGCGGGGTGTGGGCGGGGTCGTCAGGCAGCGCCTCGCCCGACTGCGCGAAGGCGACCACGCGTCGCCCCGCCGCGGTCTCCTCCTCCAGCTTGCGGGCGAGGCCGGGCGGCAGCCTCAGCGCGCCGCTCTCGGCGAGGATGTCCGGCGCCCCGAGCACGTAGCTGACGCCGCCCAGCCGCAGGCCGCTCCACTTCCATTTTGAGGAGAAGGGAACTTCGCCGCCGACCCGGCCCGGCGTCGCCGGGAAGGCCTCGGCGACGGTCTCCAGCGTGCGGTTGCGGTCGCCGGCGCTCGCCGCGAAGCGTCCCAGCGCCGCCGTCGCCTCGTCGGCCTCGGTCCCCTCCGCGACCTCTATCCCGAGCAGGCGCAGCTTGCCGTCGGTCAGGGTGCCGGTCTTGTCGACGCAGATCGTGTCGACCGCGGCGAGGCTCTCGGTGGCGCTCATCTGCTGGACCAGGGTGTCTTTGCGCGCGAGCCGCACCGCGGCGACGGCGAAGGTGACGCTCATCAGCAGCACCATCCCCTCCGGGATCAGCGTCACCAGTCCGGCGGTCGCCGTCTGTGCCGCCTCGACCACGCCGGTCCCGCGCAGCTGGAAGGTGATCAGCAGCAGCGCCGCCAGCGGCGCCATCGCCCAGGTGCAGGCGACGATCACCCGGTTGACCTCGGCCTGCAGCGGCGAGGGCGGGTGGCGGAAGGCCCTCGCCTCGCCGGCGAGCTTGCCCGCGTAGCTCTGCTCGCGCACCGCGTCGACCCGGTAGTGGCCGGAGCCGGCAATGCAGAAGGAGCCGGAGAGGGCGCGGTCGCCGGTGTCCTTGCGGACGCCGTCGGACTCGCCGGTCAGCATCGACTCGTCCAGGGTCATGCCACGGGTGGCGATGACCTCGCCGTCGGCGACGAGCTGGTCGCCCGGCTCAATCGCGATCACGTCCCCCGGCACGACCTCCTCGGCGAGCAGGCCGACCGCGGCGCCGTCGCGGATGACCGTGGCGTGCGGCGCGACCAGCACCGCCAGCTCGTCCAGGGTCTTCTTCGCGTTCAGCTCCTGGCGGATGCCGATGTAGGAGTTGACGATCGCGATCACCCCGAAGACAGCATCGGCGATCAGCCCCAGCGAGAGGATGAGGACGAAGAAGCCGCCGATGATCGCGTTGAAGAGCGTGAAGACGTTGCCGGCGACGATGCTCGATACCGAACGCGAGGAGGTGTCCGGCGGGGCGCCGAGCTTGCGCAGCCGCTTGGCTGCCTCGGCGCCGCTGAGGCCCTGCTCGATTTGGTCGTTCACGGGCCCGTCTCCGCGCTCCGGTGTGCCTTTTGCTCGCTATAGGGGCAAAAGGCACACCGGAAGGATGGGACTGGAAGGGTCATCGCACCACATTCAATAGGGTTCCCGGCGGATGGCTTTAAAACTCGGACTCAATCTCGGCTACTGGGGCATAGGCCCCGCCGGTGACGATGCGCTCGAGGTCGTCCTGGCGGCCGAGGCGGCCGGCTTCGAGTCGGTCTGGGCTGCCGAGTCCTACGGCTCCGACGTGGTCAGCGTGCTCGCCTGGCTGGCGCCACAGACCAGCACGATCAATCTCGGCGCCGCGATCCTGCAGGTGCCTGCGCGCCCCCCGGCCGCCGCGGCGATGGCCGGGGCGACGATCGACAAACTCTCCGGCGGTCGCTTCCTCTTCGGCTTCGGGCCCTCGGGGCCGCAGGTCTCCGAAGGCTGGTACGGCGTCCCTTACTCGAAGCCGTGGGGCCGCACCCGCGAGTACATCGAAATCGTGCGGGAGATCGTCGCCCGCGAGGGCAAGGTCGACCACCAGGGCGAGCACTACCAGCTGCCGCTGCCGGGCGGCGAGGGCAAGCCGCTGAAGCTCAACTTCCACCCCGAGCGGGCGAACATCCCCGTCTTCGTCGGCGCGATCGGCCGCAAATCGGTCGAGATGGCTGCGGAGATCTGCGACGGCTGGATCCCGATCTTCTTCTCGGTTGACGCCTTCGAGCAGACCTGGGGCGAGCATCTGGAGGCGGGCTTCGCCAAGGGTGGCCGGCAGCGCTCCGACCTCGAGGTCTCGCCCTCGCTGCAGGTGGCGATCGACGGCGATCTGGAGGCGGCCAAGAGCGTCGTCAAGGCCGGCCTCGTCCTCTACTTCGGCGGCATGGGCAGCCGCAAGACGAACTTCTACGTCGACCTCGCCCATCGCTTCGGCTTCGGCGACGTCGCCGACGAGGTGCAGCGCCGCTTCCAGGACGGCGACCGCGACGGCGCCTTCCAGGCGATGCCCGACGAGATCGTCGAGGCGACCTCGCTGGTCGGCACCGAGGCGGAGGTGGCGGAGCGAATCGAGCGCTTCCGCGGCGCCGGGATCGACCGCCTGATCGTCTCTCCGGTGCACGTCGAGCGCGATCAGCAACTGCACACGATCCAGCGCCTCGCGTCCCTCGCGGGCGTGACGGCATCGGCCTAGCCGGTTGTCATAAGGTCCGCCGCCGCACGTCATGAAGATCGGAGTGCCGAAAGAGACCGCCGAGGGGGAGCGCCGGGTCGCGCTCGTCCCTGACGCTGTCAAATCGCTGTTGAAGAACGAGCACGTCTCGGTGCTCGTCGAGCGCGGCTCCGGCGACGCGGCCGGCCATCCCGACTCCCAGTACGAGGAGGCGGGGGCGGAGGTCGTCGACCCCGACGTCGCCTGGGGCGCCGACGTCGTCCTTCGCGTCGCCGCCCCCACCGCCGAGCAGATCGGCAAGCTCAGCTCCAACCAGCTTCTGATCGGCCACCTCTCGCCCTGGACCGCGGCCGAGACCAACAGGGCGCTTGCCGCGGCGGGCGTGACCAGTTTCGCGATGGAGGCGATCCCGCGGACGACGCGCGCCCAGGCGATGGACGCGCTCTCCTCCCAGGCCGCCGCCGGGGGCTACGCGGCGATGTTGATAGCCGCCCGCGAGTCGGGCCGCTTCTTCGGCATGATGACCACCGCCGCCGGCACCGTCCCGCCCGCCAAGGTGCTGGTGCTGGGCGCCGGCGTCGCCGGGCTGCAGGCGGTCGCCACGGCGAAGCGGCTGGGCGCGATCGTCACCGGCTTCGACATCCGTCGCGCCGCCTGGGAGCAGATCGCCTCGCTCGGCGGTCGCCCGCTCGAACTCGACTTCATCCCCGACGCCGAAGGCGAGGGCGGCTACGCCCGGCCGCTGACCGACGAGGAGAACGCCAAGGTCGTCGAGGCGATCGGCGAGAACGCCGCCAAACAGGACGTGATCGTCACCACCGCGGCGATTCCGGGCCGCCCGGCGCCGCTGCTGATCACCGCCGACGCGGTTCGCACTATGGAACCAGGCTCGGTGATCGTCGACCTCGCCGCCGAGAGCGGCGGCAACTGCGAGCTGACCGAGGCGGGGCAGACCGTGGTCGAGGGGGGCGTCAAGGTCGTCGGCCCGCGCAACCTGGCCAGCGAGATGCCGGTCCCGGCCTCGCAGCTCTACGCCAAGAACCTCGAGAACCTGCTCGGCCTGCTGGTCACCGAGGAGGGCACCCTGAAGGTCGACTTCGAGGACGACATCGTCGCCGCCGCCTGCATCACCCACGGCGGCGAGATCCGCAACGAGAGGGCGGCGAAATGACTCTGTTCACCGAGATCACGATCTTCGTCCTCGCCGCCTTCGTCGGCTTCGAGGTGATCTCGAAGGTGCCGACGACGCTGCACACGCCGCTGATGTCGCAGACCAACGCGATCCACGGCATCGTCATGCTCGGCGGGCTGATCGTCGTCGGCTACGCCAACGACCCGCTCGAGTACGTGATCGGCACGATCGCGATCGCCTTCGGCGCGATCAACATCGTCGGTGGCTTCATGGTCACCGACCGGATGCTCGGCATGTTCAGCAAAAAGCCGAAACCGAAGGCTGAGGCGGACGGCAAAGGCGGGGCCGGAAAGTGATCGAGGCCGTGTTCAAGCCGGGTGGCGACGCCGCCACCGCGCTCTACATCGTCGCCTTCTCGCTCTTCATCATCGGGGTCAAACGCGGCACCCACCCGACCTCCGCCAAGCAGGGCAACCTGATCGCCGCCGCCGGCATGGTGGTCGCGGTCATCACCACCCTGCTGCTCGACGGGATCGGCAACTGGGGCCTGATCGCGATCGGCCTCGGGGTCGGCTCTGCGGTCGGCGTGATCGCCTCGGTGCGCGTGCAGATGACCGAGATGCCGCAGATGGTCGCCCTCTACAACGGCGTCGGCGGCGGCGCCGTCGCGCTGATCGCCTGGTCGGAGATCCGCCACGGGATCTCGCTCGGCGAGGAGATCCCGCTGGACACGCTGATCCCGGTCCTCTTCGCCGGGGTGGTGGGCTCGATCTCCTTCTGGGGCTCGAACATCGCCTTCGCCAAGCTCCAGGACCTGATCCCGACCCGGCCGCTCGCCGTTCCCGGCCAGCAGGTGATCAACGTCGTCCTGCTGATCGGCATCCTCGCCGCCTGCGTCGACATCGCGACCAACAACGGCGATCCCTCGCAGGCGATCTTCATCGGCATCCTGATCGCCGCGGCGCTGCTCGGCAACCTCGTCGTGCTGCCGATCGGCGGCGCCGACATGCCGGTCGTGATCTCGCTGCTCAACGCCTTCACCGGTCTCTCTGCTGCCGCGGCGGGCTTCGCCCTCGACAACGTCGCGCTGATCGTCGCCGGCACCCTGGTCGGCTCCTCGGGAACGATCCTGACGATGGAGATGGCGACGGCGATGAACCGCTCCGTCGCCAACGTCCTCTTCGCCGGCTTCGGCGGCGCTCCGGCCGGCGGTGGGGGAGGTCCCGGCGAGGAGCGGCCACACGTCTCGATCGGCGCCCAGGACGCGGCGATCAAGCTCGCCTACGCCGACACCGTCGTGATCGTCCCCGGCTACGGCCTCGCCGTCGCCCAGGCCCAGCACGCGATCAAGGAGGTCGCAGACGAGTTGGAGAAGCGCGGCGTCACGGTCAACTACGCGATCCATCCCGTCGCCGGCCGCATGCCCGGCCACATGAACGTCCTGCTTGCCGAGGCCGACGTGCCCTACGAGCAGCTGCGTGAGATGGAGGACATCAATCCCGAAATGCCCCGCACCGACGTCGCGGTCATCGTCGGCGCCAACGACGTCACCAACCCGGCGGCCAAAAACGATCCGGACAGCCCGATTGCCGGCATGCCGATCATCGAAGTCTCCGAGGCCCAGCAGGTGATCGTGATCAAGCGCTCGCTCAGTCCCGGCTTCGCCGGCATCGACAACGACCTCTTCTACGAACCGAACACCTCGATGCTCTTCGCCGACGCCAAACAGGCCGCGGCGGACATCGCCGGCGAGATCCAGAACCTCTAGGGAGCCTGTCTCGGGTCGATGGCGTGTGCGTCGTAGGGGGCTGTCCCGGTAGGGCTTCCACTTAACTTTTTCGATGTGGTGCTGGAGGGCTGACGCCCGCGGTCCGGCACCGAAAAAGTACAAGACGTTTCAGCCCTACCGGGACAGCCCCACTCGAGGGGGGAGAGGTTGACGCCCTGTGCCCTTGGTTGTAGGTGGACGAGCGTGGGCAGGGGACTGTGGAGTGGGTGGGGGTCGTCGCTGTGGTTGCGTTGCTGCTCGCCGCGCTGGTTGCTGTCGGGGTGCGGGTGCCGGGGACGGAGCTGGCTCGGGCTCTTGCTTCGCGGATGCTTTGTGCCGTGTCGATGGCCGACGGGTGCGGGGACGAGCCGGTGCTGATCGCCGCCTATGGCTCCGACGTCGGTGAGCTGGTGCGGGAGCACATGCCGACGGTCTTCTTCGAGCAGGGCTCGCGGGCTATGCCGGTCGACTTTCGGCATTGTCGCGACACGGCCTGCGGCGATGGCTCGGCGCGTGGCCTGGTGCATGAGACCGATGCCGGCCTGCCGGTGACGGCTTTCGTCCATGTGATCGAACGAGGCGGCAATCTCTACATCCAGTACTGGCTCTACTACGCCGACTCGGCCACGCTGCGCGGCGTGCCGATCGCCGGGGAAGAGGGCTACCACCACGACGACTGGGAATCCGTCGACATTCGCGTCGCCCCCGACGGCAGCGTCGTCGAGCGCGCCTCTTCGCATCACGGCTACAACTACGCGCAGAGCGTCGCCAACGTCGGTTCGGATGCCGGCATCGATTCGCTCAGGAACCTCGCCGAAGACGTCGGGGCCAGGCCGCGCAACGGCTGGGGCAAGGAGACCCACATGCTCGTCGTCTCCGGCGGCAGTCACGCCGGTAATACGAACGGCTTCCTGCGCATCGACCGCGTCACCCCCGGCCGTCGCGTCCACCTCGTCCCGTTGGAGCCGATCGCCGCGGCCGAAGGCACCGCCTACCGCTTCGCAATCAGCCCACCCTGGCGCAAGCGCGTCTGGCGCGACCCCGAGGCGAGTGGCACAGATTGAAGCTCCGACCTGCATATTGCCCCTAATAGGGGTTCGATGCAGGTCGCGTCTGTCGTGCTTGGCTACTTTGGCGGCATGCGCAGGGCGCCGTCGAGGCGGATCGTCTCGCCGTTGAGCATCGGGTTGGCGACGATCTGCTCGACCAGCTGCGCGTATTCGGCCGGGCGGCCCAGCCGCGAAGGGAAGGGGATGCCGGCGCCCAGCGCCTCTCGGGCCTCCTCTGGCAGCGCCGCCAGCAGTGGCGTGTCGAAGAGGCCGGGGGCGATCGTCACGACCCGCACCCCGCGCGAGGCCATGTCGCGGGCCGCGGGCAGGGTCATGCCGACGATGCCGCCCTTCGAGGCCGCGTAGGCGATCTGGCCGATCTGGCCATCGTAGGCGGCGATCGAGGCGGTGTTGACGCAGACGCCGCGCTCGCCTTCGTCGTCGGGCTCGTTCTCGCTCATCGCCGCTGCGGCGAGTCGCAGGACGTTAAAGGTCCCGATCAGGTTGACCTTGACCACGTTGGAGAAGAATTCGAGGTTGTGGGGACCGCCCCTGTGGGCGACGCGCTCGGCCCAGCCGATCCCCGCGCAGCAGACCGAGATTCGCAGGCCGTCCTCGCCCGCACCCACGGCCTCCTCGACGGCCGCCGCAACCGCGGTCTCATCGGTCACGTCCGCCGCGACGAAGCTCGCGCCGCCGCCCAGCTCCGCGGCCAGCGCCTCGCCCTTCTCGGCGTTGAGGTCGGCGATGAGGACCGCTGCGCCCGCCGCGGCCAGCGCCCGCGCGGTCGCCTCGCCGAGCCCGGAAGCCCCGCCCGCGACCAGCGCCGCTTTGCCCTCGACCTGCATCGAGTGCAGGTTTTATCGCTTCGTCACATCTTCCGCGCTGACCCCGTTAGTGTGTCCGTATTGCCACCGAGGTGAAGGCAAGCTCCAGTCTCAAGGCAGCGATCGCGGACCGGCTCGCGGAGGCTCGTAGACGCACCTACGAGCTGATCGAGCCGCTCGATGATGAGCAGCTCAACCGCGTCTACTCGCCGATCCTCAGCCCGCTGGCCTGGGACCTCGGGCACATCGCCAACTTTGAGGAGCTCTGGCTGGTGCAGACGATCGGCGAGCGCGAGCCGCTGCACGGCGAGCTGGGCCGCTTCTACGACGCGATCGAGAACCCGCGCACGACGCGTGGCGAGCTGCCGATCCTGCGCGACGCCGAGCTGCGCTCCTACCTGGCCGACGTACGCGAGCGCACCCTCGAGGTGCTCGACGAGGTCGACATTTCCACCGACGCCGACGACGCCCTGCTGCGCGAGGGCTTCGTCTACGAGCTGCTGCTCGCCCACGAGCAGCAGCACAACGAGACGATGCTGCAGCTGCTGCAGCTGGTCGACGGCTACGAACCGCCCGCCGAGCTCGTAGCGCGTTCGCGTTTTGTCGGCCAGAGCGCGACAAAGAGCGAACGCACGGTGGAGGGAGGGACGATGGTCCCCATCGACGGCGGCGAGTACGAGGTCGGCGCCCCCGCAACCGGTTTCGCCTACGACAACGAGCGTCCGCGCCACGCGGTCACGCTCGCCGCCTTCGAGATCGATCGAGCTCCCGTCTCCAACGCTGCGTACATCGCCTACATGGAGGCGACCGGGGCGAAGGCGCCCCTCTACTGGGAGGGCGACGCCGAGTCTGGCTGGGTGAGCGTCGCGAGGGGCCACCACGAGCCGGTCGACTCCGCCCGGCCAGTCATTCACGTCTCCTGGGAGGAGGCCGACGCCTACGCCCGCTGGGCCGGGAAGCGGTTGCCCACGGAGCACGAGTGGGAGGCTGCCCGGCCTGAGTTGGAGGCCGTCGGCCAGGTCTGGGAGTGGACCTCCTCCGACTTCCTCGCCTACCCCGGCTTTGAGGCCTTCCCCTACCGCGAGTACTCGGAGGTCTTCTTCGGCGCTGAGTACAAGGTGCTGCGCGGGGGATCCTGGGCGACCGACCGCGCCGTCATGCGACCGAGCTTCCGCAACTGGGACCTACCGCGGCGGCGCCAGATCTTCTCCGGGTTCCGCTGCGCGAGGGACGCGGGATGACCCCCGGGGCCGCAGCCGAGCCGATCGAGATCGAGGTGCGTTTGCGCGCCGACGGTGGCCTGGCGATGGCGCGCGACATCCGCCTCGGCCTGACCGCCAGGCCGAAGGAGCTGGCGCCCAAGTACTTCTATGACGAGCGCGGCTCGCGTCTCTTCGAGGAGATCACCGAGCTTCCGGAGTACTACCCGACCCGCGCCGAGCGCGAGATCCTCGCCCGGCGTTCGACGGAGATCGTCGCCGCGGCGGGGGAGCCGGGGACTCTGGTCGAGCTCGGCTCGGGCTCGGCGGCGAAGACGCGTCACCTGCTGAGTGCGATGCGCGACGCCGGCTGCCTCACCACCTACGTCCCGGTCGACATCTCCGAGCAGATCACCCACGACACCGCCGAATCGCTGGTCGAGGAGTACCCGGGCCTCGCCGTTCGCGGCCTCGTTTGCGACTTCGAGCACGATCTCGAGCGTATTCCCAACGGTGGCGGTGGCCGGCTCGTCGCCTTCCTGGGCGGCACGATCGGCAACCTCTATCCGGATGCTCGGCGCGACTTCCTCGCCCGGATCGCGGCTCTGCTCGAACCGGGCGACCGCATCCTCCTCGGCACCGACCTGGTCAAGGAGCCGAGCCGGCTGGAGGCCGCCTATAACGACTCCCAAGGGGTCACCTCCGAATTCAACAAGAACGTCCTGCGGGTGCTCAACCGTGAGCTCGGGGCCGACTTCGACCTCGCCTGCTTTGAGCACGTGGCTCGCTACGACGTCGCCGCCGCCCGCATGGACATCCGCCTGCGCTCGCTCGTCGAGCAGACCGTGCGGCTCGACGGGCTCGACCTGACCGTGCGCTTTGGCGCCGAGGAGGAGATGCGGACCGAGATCTCGACCAAGTTCACTCGCGAGGGGCTCGAAGGCATCTATCGCAAGGCGGGATTGCGGCCGGACGGATGGTTCACCGATGCTGCCGGGGACTACGCGCTGAGCCTAGCTTCGGTTTAGAGTCGTGGATCGTGATTACCGGGGAGAAGATCGAGGAGGACCAAATTGAGCCTTGACGTCTATCTTTACGGGGAGCGCGTTGGAACCCTGTTCCCCGCCGGCAACAACGACTACAGACTTGCCTACGACCCCGGTTTGGTCGAGCGGTTCGGACCCGGGAAAGCGTTGCTGAGCAACTCACTGCCGGCCCGTCCCGAGCCCTACAGCGCCGAGGCCACCAGCGCCTATGTCGAGGGACTGCTGCCGGAGGGCGCGCGCCGCGAGCGGATGGGCCGCGAGCTCGGCATCGATGCGGCGGACGGCTACCTGATGTTGGCCGAGCTGGGCCAGGACTGTCCCGGGGCGGTCACCTTCCTTCCCGAGGGGGAGCCCCCGGGGCCGCGGGATCCCAGCTCGCCGGCCTGGCTCGGCGAGGATGAACTGGCCGAACTGGTCAAGCCGCCCCCACCGCGCTTCTTCAGCCCCGACTGCAGGCAGCGGATGCGCTTCACCCTGCCGGGCCTTCGTCACAAGCTCAGCCTCGTCTACGACGAGGCGGGCGACCGCTGGGCCTGGCCCGAGGCCGGCGCCCCGAGCACGCACGTGGTCAAGCCCGAGACCGGCGAATACCCCGAATACGTGGCCAACGAGATGTTCTGCACGACTGTCTGCCGCCAGGTCGGCATACCTGTCGCCAAAGCGACGGTGAAACAGATCGCCGGCCGCAGCTGCCTGGTCTCACCGCGCTACGACCGGGTCGTCGGCGAGGGCCGCGGCGAGGTGCGGCGGCTGCATTGCGAGTCCTTCTGGCAGGCGCTCGGCGTCCCGCCCGGAACGGACGAGGACAGAGAGAACAGCGACGCTCCCGGCTGGACCGAGGCCCGCGGGCTGCTCAGCGCGGTCAGCCGCTCCGACGAAGTGGTGAACCTGCTCACCGCGGCCTTCTGCAACTACATCCTCGGCAACGGCGACGTCCACGGGAAAAACTTCGCCCTGATCGATCGCGACAGGACGACGCTGTCGGGGCCGGGGAAGAAATGGCGGCTGGCGCCGCTGACCGACATCACCTCGACCGCCGTCTACGACGACCCGGTCCACCACGGCCTGGTCATCTCCGAGGAATACCAGGAAACCTCGTACCTGCTCGAACTGGCCGAAGTCTGCGAAAAATGCGAGTTCGACTTCGAAGTCCTGCGCGGGTTGGCGGCGACCACGGCAAACCGGATCGGCATGGTGGTGGAGACGATCGCAACGCGCTCCAAGAAGGAAGGCTGGCACCGGCCGATCATCGACAGGATCGTCGAAATTGCGGCGGACCGCTCCTTTGGACTCGGGGCCGAGGTGGAGTACTAGGGCGCCAGCGCGTCGATCGTCTCGGCCAGCTTGTCCGGGGTGACGATCGGGGTGAGGATTGGAAGCGTTACGCCGCCGGCGACGAAGGCGTCGAGGCGCTCGCGCATCTGCTCGGGCGTGCCGAAGATGAACATGTCTTCGATCAGCTCCCAGGGTGCCGCTGCGGCCGCGCCCTGGCGGTCGCCCGCCTCCCAGGCGGCGACCATCGCATCGATCTGCTCGCCGTAGCCGAGCCAGCGGTAGAAGGCGGCGTAGACGGGAACGGTGATGTAGGAGGAGAACATGAAGCGGGCCAGCGGCTCGACCGCCTCGCGCTCGCCAGGCAGGCAGAAGAAGCGGCAGAGCAGCTCGAAGCCCTCGGGCGCCCCCTCGAGCTGGGCGGCGACCTTGGGCAGGCCGCCGAGCGGGAGGAAGTTGGTGAAGGCTCCGTCGGCGCGCTCCATCGCCAGGTCGAGCATCTTGCCGCGCAGCGCCGCGAGCACGATCGGCACCCGCTCCGCCGGCGCCGTCTCCAGCTTGAAGCCGCTCGCGGTGCGCTCGCCGTCGAGGGCGACGCGCAGGAACTCCAGCGTCTCGCGGACCCTGCTCAGCGGCCGCTCGAATGGGATCCCGTTCCAGCCTTCGACGATGCGGTCCGAGGAGGAGCCGATGCCGAGCACGAAGCGCCCGCCCGAGGCATCGGCGAGCGCCGCGGCCTCCTGCGCCAAGAGCGCCGGGCCGCGCTGGAAGACGCCGACGATGCCGGTCCCCAGCCGCGCCCGCTCGGTCCAGGCGGCGCTCAGCGCCAGCGGAGTGAAGCCGTCGGGCCCGTTGGTCTCACCGCTCCAGAGGTCGGTGTAGCCGGCGGCCTCGGCACGCTTCACGTGCTCCCCGTGATCGGCCAGGCGAGTGCCTGGCAGCGGCAGCGTCAGTCCCCATCGTGCCATCGCGCGACCCTATAGCCTCCGGGTCTCGATGGGAGAGAATTCGCCGCAGAAACCGGATCGCAACCTTGCTCTTGAGCTCGTGCGCGTAACCGAGGCAGGGGCGCTGGCCGCCGCCCGCTGGGTCGGGCGCGGCGACAAGATCGCCGCCGACCAGGCCGCTGTCGACGCGATGCGCTTCGTCCTCGACTCGGTTGCGATGGATGGCATGGTCGTGATCGGCGAGGGCGAGAAGGACGAGGCGCCGATGCTCTACAACGGCGAGCAGATCGGCGACGGCAGCCCACCCGTGGTCGACATTGCCGTCGACCCGCTGGAGGGGACCCGGCTCTGTGCGCTCGGCATGCCCAGCGCGCTTGCCGTGATCGCCCTCGCCGAGCGCGGCACGATGTTCGACCCGGGCCCCTGCGTCTACATGGAAAAGATGGCCGGGGGCGAGGAGATCGCCGACCTGCTCGACCTCGACCGGCCGCTGCCGGAGACGCTGAAGCTGATCGCCGACCGCAAGGGGGGGAGCGTCGGCGACGTGACCGTGGTCATGCTCGATCGCCCCCGTCACGAGGAGGCGATGAAAGAGGTGCGTGAGGCGGGCGGGCGCATCCGCCTGATCACCGACGGCGACGTCTCCGCTGCCCTGCTTGCGGTCTCAGACCGCTCGCCGGTCGACCTGCTCTGGGGGATCGGCGGCACGCCCGAGGGCGTGCTCTCCGCGGCGGCGCTGAAGTCGATGGGCGGGCAGCTGCTCGGCCGCCTCTGGCCGCGCGACGACAGCGAGCGCAGCGCCGCGGTCGACGCCGGCTACGACCTCGGCCGGATCCTCACCGCCGACGACCTCTGTGCGGGCGACGACGTCTTCTTCTCCGCCAGCGGCGTGACCGACGGCGATGTCCTCCAGGGCGTCCGCTACCGCGGCGCCGGCGCCAGCACCGAATCGCTGGTCATGCGCTCGCGCTCGGGCACCGTGCGCCGCGTCCACGCCCGCCACGACCGCTCGAAGCTGCGCGCGGTCATCGGCGAGCGTTACGGCTGATCCGAGGACGGGTAAGGAGGCCGCATGGACGTAGGCATCGCACTTCCCAACGCTGTCCCGGGGGTAACTGGCGCACAGCTGACCGAGTGGGCGCGGCGCGCCGAGGCCAAGGACGCCGGGACCGTCAAGCAATACCTCGACGCTTACGAGGAGGCGGGCTGCGACGAGCTCGTCTTCTGCCCCAGCTCGAACGATCCGCAGCAGGTCGACCTGCTCGCCGACGCCGCCGGTTTCTAATCGCCGACGCCGGAGGAGCTCAGTCCACCAGGGCGACTTGGCGCAGGATCGAGACCGAGTCCGCGTAGACGTCCTTGCGTTCGGTCAACTCTAACCGGGACAATCCGCCGTCATGGCGGATGAGCTGCCGATCGTGTTGCTCACGACCCCCGCGGAGCTGGAGGCTTGGCTGGAGGGGGAGGGGGCGAGCTCGGCGGGGGTCTGGCTGAAGATCGCCAAGAAGGGCTCCGGCGTGAAGAGCGTCAGCTACGCGGAGGCGCTCGAGGTCGCGCTCTGCTTCGGCTGGATCGACAGCCAGAAGCGCGGCTTCGACGAAGAGTGCTTCCTGCAGCGCTTCACGCCACGGCGCCCGCGCGGCCGCTGGTCGCGGATCAACCGCGAGAAGGCGGAAGGGTTGATCGAGTCCGGGCGGATGCGCGTCGCCGGGCTGGCCGAGGTCGAGGCGGCAAAGGCCGACGGTCGCTGGGGAGGACGCTTACGAGGGCCAGCGCACCGCGGAGGTCCCCGCGGATCTGCAGCGGGAGCTCGACGCCCGCCCCGCGGCACGCGAGTTCTTCGCGACCCTGGACAGCGCCAACCGCTACGCGATCGTCTATCGCCTCGGCGAGGCGAAGAAGCCGGAGACGCGCGAGCGGCGGCTGAGAAAGTTCGTCGAGATGCTCGAGCGGGGGGAGAAGATCCACGGCTGAGCGTTTGCTTCGGTGAGATCACTCTGTTTCGCCCTGAGTTGACACCCAGCTTGAATTAGCCATAGGTTTCAGGTCCGCCATGACGGATTCGACCGAAGCCAACGAGCCGCAGCCCGCCCCCGGGCCGGCCGCTCCCGATTCGTCGGCACCCGAGCCAGAGGACGCCGCCACGCCCGAAACCCACGAGTCTGAGCCCGCTCCGGAGCCAGATAGCCCCGGCGCGCCCGAAGCCCACGACACTCCCTCTCCGGGCTGGTATCCAGACCCAAACGCCGGCGGTGCAAACCTGATGCGCTACTGGGACGGTGGCGCCTGGACCGACCGCGTTCAAGGGGGTAGCGAGGTCAGCACCACTCGTCGGACGGCCGATGAACGGAAGGTCATCCTCTCCCAACAGCTCCAGACGGCGGCGGCACGCGGACTCCGGATCGAGTCCCAAAGCGACTTCCAAGCCGTCCTGGTGGAGGGCAAGCCCGTCAACCACACCCTTCACGCAATCCTCACGATCTTCACCTGCCTGCTTTGGGGGATTGTTTGGGCGATCATCGCCGCGACCGGCGGCGAGAAGCGGCAAATGGTGGTGGTGGATGAGTTTGGCAACGTCATTTGGCAACAGCTCGGCAAGGCCTAGCGCTGCCGCCGCGAGAGTCTTGCTGGCGAGCGCGGCGGCGGTGTCGGTCGCGACCCAGGAGCCCTCTGTCGACGGGGCGTTGGTGGTCTTGGGGCGCCCCCTGCCTCGCCTCTGCCCGATTCACCGGGCGATCGGCCACAGCTGCCCCGGCTGCGGAATGGGCCGGGCCTTCGTGCTTCTGTGGCGCGGCCGCCTACGGCAGGCGATCAGGGCAAATCCCGCGTCTCCCCTCGTCTTCGCCGTCCTCATCTGCCTGGCGTTCGGGCCGATGCGTCCGCCCGGGCGGCGAAAGTTAGTTCCGGCGTCCGTCCCAGCCCTCGACCGTTAGGAGTGAGAGACACATGCAATTCGGCGAAGCGATAAGCGACGGGTTCTCGAAATACGCAACGTTCAGCGGGCGCTCCTCGCGTTCCGCCTACTGGTGGTGGACTCTGTTCTACGTCCTCGTCATCATCGGAGCGTCGATCGTCGACGCACTCATCAACACCGCGGTTATCGGTGGCCTTATCGCGCTGGCGTTCATCATCCCGAACCTGGCAGTTCTGGTGCGCCGCCTCCACGACGTGGACCACAGCGGGTGGTGGGTGCTGATCGGGCTGATCCCCCTCCTGGGCCCCATCGTCTTGATCGTCTTCGCTTGCACCGCTTCCGAGCCGCCCAACAAGTACGGCGACGGGCCCGATGGGAGGGGCGATATGGCCGTTACCTCGCCCCTCGGCCAGACGCTCCCGCCACCGCCACCGCCGCCGGTCCAGAGCCCACCGCCGAGCGATATGCCGCCGCCACAAGTGCCCCCGGCCGATCAGGGCTGACGCGCTCCTGAGTGATGGCTACCGCCCAGTCGGAGGCGTGGACCGCGGTACCCACTCTAAGTTGTCCGTATGGCGGCTGCCGAGGGATCTGCCGGCGCGACGATCATGGTGAGGCTGCGACCGCGCGGCAGCCGTGATGAGCTGCTGGGGATGCGCGACGGTGTTCTGCAGGCAAAGGTGACGGCGCCGCCCGTCGACGGCAGGGCCAACAAGGCTCTCTGCGGGCTGATCGCGAAGCGCCTGCGGGTGGCGCCCTCGCGGGTCAGTGTCGTACGCGGGGAGAAGTCGCGCGAGAAGGTTGTACGCGTGGAGGGGATCGATCAGGCGACGCTGCGCGAGGCTCTACGGTGAGCGCCGGAGGCTCAAGCCTGTCGGTGGTCAGCCGGGCAACAGCTCGAAACGGCCACGGCCGTGGATTCGGTAGATCCCGAAGTCGGCGTCGAGGGTGAAGATCCGCTTCTCGTCGCGTTCCTCTGCCAGGGCGACCAGTGTGGCGTCGGCGAGGTCCATCGGCCGGTCGGCATAGCGCTCCATCAGCTTGGCGATTCGAGGCCGGGCCTCCGCCGGGTGCGCCGCGACATCGAGATCCTGGTTCAGGACGAGCTGCCAAAGGGCTTTTTGAGCGGGCCAACCGCCTGCCCGGCCGACCAGATACATGGCCTCGGTGAAGGCCGACCAGGTCGTCAGCAGCGGCAGGTTGATTGTCTTGAGGGCCGCGACGCAGCGCTGATGGTCGGGTTCCCGCGAGTCCAACAGCGCGATCAGCGGGCCAGCGTCGACAAGCGTCATCGACGGCCGCCACGGTGCTTTTGCTCGACCGCGTCGGCAAACGCGCCGCCCGTGTCGCGTGCCAGCCCGAGTCCGGCATCGATGACGCCGATCGCATAGCGAAGACGCTCAGCGGGGTCGGCGGCCAAGGCCCTCTCGGCGCGATCGTTCGCCGCCCGCCGCAGGAACTCGGACACGGAGGATCCTTCCAGCTCCGCCGCATGGCGCACTCGCTCGTCCAACTCTGCGCTCAGCCGAAGGCTTCTCATTCGGCCACCGTATCACGATAACTATCAAAACGTGATACATAAGTGTGCCAATTGACGGACAAAAGCCCAAATTCGGTTCCGTGGAAAGCAGCCGCGGTGTGGGTTAGGGTCGCTATGCCCCTGTCTCCTCCTCCCACCAGAACGGAGCCCCTGCATGGCTTATGAGATGAAGATCCGCGGCACCTCGGATGAGGTGAAGGTCCGCAGTCCCTGGGCCGCCGCCCTGCTGCCGCTCATCACGCTCGGCATCTACCACCTCGTCTGGTGGTACAAGATCAACCGCGAGCTGCGCGACTACGGCAAAGCCAAGGGATACGACCTCGGTCAGAACCCAACCAACTCGGTGCTGGCCCTGTTCCCAGGCGGGATCATCATCGTCCCGGCCCTGATCACCTACTGGCGCGGCGTCAAGCGCGTCATGGGCGCCTCGAAATTGGCCGGCAAGGAGCCGCTCAACGGCTGGATCGCGATCATCCTTTATCTCCTGCTCGCCCCGGCGCTCTGGGCCTATGTCCAGGTCTCGTTGAACGACATCTGGCGCCAGGAAGCCGAGGCGCTGCCCGGCCAGGAATCGCCACCGAGCCCCACGTCGGAGATGCCACCGCCGCTGCCGCCCGAGCAGCAGACGCCGGCGACGCCGCCCCCGCCGGAGCAACCGCCTCCCACCTCCTAGACTCGGGGGCGTGGACCGCGCCCTGCTGACCCAGACCCTCGCCGCCGCGGGCGAGCCCTCCTATCGCGCCTCCCAGGCCTGGGAGTGGGTGGCGCGTGGGGCCGGGTCCTATGCGGAGATGACCAACCTGCCCGCGGCCCTGCGCGAGCGGCTGGGGGCCACGGTGCCGCTCTCGACCCTCGACCTCCAGGCGGAGGCGAAGTCCGACGACGGCACCGTCAAGGCGCTGTTCCACACCGCCGACGGGCGGGCGGTGGAGGCGGTGCTGATGCGCTACCGCGACGGGCGCCGCTCGGTCTGCGTCTCCTCGCAGTCGGGCTGCCCGCTGACCTGCAGCTTCTGCGCCACCGGCCAGATGAAGTTCGGCCGCAACCTCAGCGCCGACGAGATCCTCGACCAGGCGCTCCACTTCCGCCGCACCGAAGCGATCGACCACGTCGTCTTCATGGGGATGGGCGAGCCGACGATGAACCTCGACGCGGTGCTTGGCGCCTGCGAACGGCTGCCCGACCTCGGCGTCACCCACCGCCGCACGGCGATCTCGACTGTCGGCTGGGTGCCGGGGATCGACCGCCTGGCCGAATGCGCGATGCCGATCAGCCTCGCGCTCTCGCTGCACGCGCCCAACGACGGCCTGCGCTCGCAACTCATGCCGGTCAACGACCGCTACCCGCTGGCCGAGGTCCTGGCCGCCTGCGAGCGCTACCGCGCCCGCCGCCGCGACAAGATCTTCGTCGAGTACGTGATGCTCGACGGCGTCAACGACCTGCCCGAGCACGCGCGCGAGCTTGCCGCCCTGCTCGACCGCCGTGTCTACAAGGTCAACCTGATCCCCTACAACCCGACCGGCGCCTACGACGGCTCGCCGCCGGAGCGGATCGAGGCCTTCCGCGCGATCCTCGCCGAGCACGGCCTCGGCGCCACCGTGCGACTCACCCGCGGCCGCGACATTGACGCCGCCTGCGGCCAGCTCGCCGCCACGGGCTCCGGTTGACGCGTTCGACTTTGTGGGGGCTATAGGCCGTACAAAGTCGACAGCGGCGACTGGCCAGCCAGCCAGTCGTCCAGCTAGCATGCGTGGCGATGCCCGTCGAGACCGCCGTACCCGCCGTCAAGCCGCCGCAGATGTCCGACAACCCGGTGCGTCGGGTGGCCGACGACATCCGCGCCGAGTGGCGGGGGAGGGGGAAATACCCGCCAGGCCCGAGCGATTTCAGCCTCGCCCGCACCCACCAGATCGCCCACGACCCGTTGCCACTGCTGCTCTCCAACTACGAAGAGCACGGCCCGATCTTCAGCATGCGCCTGCTCCACACCCGGGTCGTCTTCATGCTCGGGCCGGAGGCCAACCACTTCGTCACCGTCGCCCACCCGGAGAACTTCCACTGGCGCGAGTCGAGCTTCGGCGACCTGATCCCGCTGCTCGGCGACGGACTGCTGACGATCGACGACAACTACCACGACCGGGCGCGGGCGATCATGATGCCCGCCTTCCACCGCGAACAGGTGACCTCGATGATCGACTCGATGGCGGCCGAGAGCGAGGGAGCGATCGCGACCCTGCGCCCCGGCGAGGTCTTCGATCTCTACGACTGGATGCGCAACCTGGCGATGCGGATAGCGATGCGCGCGCTGCTCGGCCTCGACCCCGACGGGGCCGGTAAAGGCGCCGCCGCGGCCGAGCACTTCGAGCGCGCGCTCGGTTTCTACGGCATCGACTACCCGCTGCGCCTGCTGCGCGGACCGGGCTCGCCCTGGCGCAAGCTGGTCGCTTCGCGCAAAGTCCTCGACGAGATCGTCTTCGCAGAGATAACCCGGCGCAGGGCGGCGCCGGACCCCGGCAGTCGCGACATCCTCAGCCTCCTCCTCGCCGCCCGCGGCGAGGCCGGCGAGGCGTTCACCGACCGCGAGGTCCGCGACCAGGTGATGACCCTGATGTTCGCCGGCCACGACACCTCGACCTCGACCCTGACCTTCATGATGCACGAGCTGGCCCGCCACCCCGACGTCGTCGCCCAGCTCTGCGAGGAGCAGGACCGGGTGCTGGGCGGCGCCGCGCCGACCGTCGACCAGCTCGAGCGCGAGATGCCCTATCTCGACATGGTCCTCGACGAGGTGCTGCGCCTCTACCCGCCGGCCTGGATCGGTCCCCGTCGGGCCGTGCGCGAGTTCGAGTTCGGCGGCTACACGGTCCCGCTCGAGGCCTACGTCAACTACTGCTCCTGGGCCAGCCACCGCATCCCCGAGTTCTTCCCCGAGCCGGAGGCCTTCATCCCCGAGCGCTTCACCCGCGAGCGCAAGGCGGCCCTGCCGCGCGGCGCCTACGTCCCCTTCGGCGGCGGCCAGCGGATCTGCATCGGCAAGCGCTTCGGCCAGACCGAGGTGAAGCTGGTGGCGACGATGCTGCTGCAGCGGCTGCGCCTCGACGCGCTTCCCGGCCGCACGATGACGGTGCGGCAGATGCCCACCCTCTCGCCCAAGGGCGGCCTCGAGATGCGGGTACTCTCCCGCGCTTGAGCGCGGCTCTGGTCATCTCCGACACCCACTTCGGCGCCTGGACGGGGCGCGACCTGTTGCGCGAGGAGTTCTTCCTCGCAAGGCTGGCGCCGGCGCTGGAGGGGATCGACGAGCTGATCTTCCTCGGCGACCTCTTCGACTTCCTCTTCGGCTCGGTCGGGGACGCCGTCGAGGCCTCCGACGGGCTGCTGCGGCTGATCGCCGAGAAGCTGCCCGGCAAGCGACTTGTCTTCCTCGCCGGCAACCACGATCATCACCTCGTTCATCGCGACGCCGAGAACCGGCTTGAGGCGCAACTCGCCGCCGGCTTCTCGCCGCCCGATCTCGCCGAGGCCCATCGCCTCGCCGGCGACGACGAAGCCCGCCACGGCCCCGGCTTCTTTCGCTCCTTCCTCACCCGTCGCCTGCCGGGGGTCGAGGTCGAGATCGCCTACCCGACCTACAGCTTCGCCGGCGTCCTCTGCACCCACGGCCACTACCTCGATCCGCACGCCCGCCTCGCCGGCTCGCGTGGCGACCGCCTGCTGACCCGGACGCTGTGGGGGATCGCCACCGGCGGCCCCGAGCAGCCGAAGACGATCGAGGACTACGAGTCGGTGATCACCCTGCTCACCGAGTGGCTCTACATCGCCGCCCAGATGCCGCACGGCACCCATGCGCAGCAGAACGTCTTCCGCGCCGCCGGACGGGCGGGGCGCCTCGAGCATGCGCTGAGGTTGCCGCGGCGCGGCCTGCAACGCCTGCGCGGCGAGCAGCCTGCCCCCGAGGACGCTCAGCGGTCCAGGCCCGCCTACCCCTCCGCGAGCGTCGTCTCGCCAAGCGACCCCTCCGAGCATGCCCTGGAGGCCTTCGCCCAGGTGGTCGAGAACCTCGGCTGGGGCGAGCAGAGCGAGAGGATCGTCTTCGCGCACACCCACCAACCGCTCGCCTGCATCGAGTCCAGCGGCGACTCGCGCATCCGCTACTGGAACACCGGTTCCTGGATCTACGAGCCCGACCTCGGCTCACGGCAGGCCTACGAGCGTTACCTGCGCTACGCCTGGCCGGGGACCGCGGTCCTGATCGACGACGAGGAGCCCGAGCCGCGCCTGCTCGAGCTCCTCGCCGACCTGAATCCCTTGAGCGGCGGCCCGGGCTTGCCGGGTGCCCCTGGCGCTACTTGATGAAGAGCATCTCCTCGTACTTGGGCAGCGGCCAGAGGTCGTCGGCGACGATCTTCTCCAGCTTGTCCGCGGCCTCGCGCACCTTGTCCATCGCCGCGATCTGCTTGTCGCGGGCGTGGGTCGCCAGGTCGAGGCCCTCGAGCTCGTCCGGATAGGCGTTGGCCTCCTCGAGCTCGGCAAGGGACTGGCCGAGGGCTTCGAGCTCGGCCGTGACCTCTGCCGCCACGCCCTCCGCGACGCCCGACTCCTTGATCAGCGCCAGGTAGCGCAGCGCCGCCGGCAGGATCATCGTCTTGGCGATCGAGTGCGTGGTCTCGGACTCGATGTTTGCGCGGATCGCGTACTGCTCGACCCAGACCTCGTAGCGCGACTCGAGCTCGCGCTTGGAGAGCACGTTGTAGTTCTCGAAGCTGGCGATCGTCTGGTCGGAGATCACCTCGGGCAGCGCGTCCGGGGTCGTGCGCAGGTTCTTCAGCCCCCGCCGCTCGGCCTCGGCGTGCCACTCCTCGGAGTAGTTGTCGCCGCTGAAGCAGACTTCCTTGTTGGCGGTGTAGGCGTCTTTGACGATCTCGATGACCGCCGCGGGCATCGCCATGCCGCCATTCAGCTTCTCCTCCAACTTGCTGGCCAGCTCGTCGATCGCCTCGGCGGCGATCGTGTTCAGCACCGTGTTGGGGAAGGCGAGCGACATGCTCGAACCCAGCGCCCGGAACTCGAATTTGTTGCCCGTGAAGGCGAAGGGCGAGGTGCGGTTGCGATCGCCGCCGTGCATCGGCAGTTTCGGCAGCACCGTCGCGCCCAGCTCCAGGAACGAGGCCGGCGTGTTGGGGTCGCCCTCTCCGGTCGCGATCGCCTCGAAGACTTTGTCCAGCTCGCCGCCGAGGAAGATCGAGATGATCGCCGGCGGCGCCTCGTTTGCGCCCAGCCGGTGGTCCTGGCCGATGTTGGCGACCGAGGCGCGCAGCAGCCCCTGGTGCTTGTTTACCGCCTGGATCACCGCCGCGCAGAAGAAGAGGAAGTGGATGTTGTCGGCGGGCGTGTCGCCCGGGTCGAGCAGGTTGGTGCCGGTGTCGGTCCCCATCGACCAGTTGTTGTGCTTGCCCGAGCCGTTGACGCCGGCGAACGGCTTCTCGTGCAACAGGCAGACGAAGCCGTAGCGGCGGGCGACGCTTTCCATCACCTGCATCAGCAGCTGCTGGTGGTCGGAGCCCACGTTGGAGTTCTCGAAGATCGGCGCGATCTCATACTGCGCCGGCGCGACCTCGTTGTGGCGGGTCTTGACCGGGATCCCCAGCTTGCGCAGCTCCAGCTCGGTCTCCAGCATGCAGGCCAGCACCCGCTCGGGGATCGAGCCGAAATAGTGGTCGTCCAGCTCGTGGCCCTTCGGCGGCTTGGCGCCGAACAGGGTGCGGCCGGTGGCGATCAGGTCGGGGCGCTCGAAGAAGTACTGCTCGTCGATCAGGAAGTACTCCTGCTCGGGGCCGACCGTGGTGA
Organism: uncultured Solirubrobacterales bacterium; assembly: GCA_963837695.1. GTDB lineage: Bacteria > Actinomycetota > Thermoleophilia > Solirubrobacterales > 70-9 > VRUE01. The sequence goes on from CAWINZ010000005.1 coordinate 1,275,969, forward strand.
AGACGCGCTTGCTCTCCTCGTCGCCGAGCAGCCGCAGCGCCTTGATCGCCGAGCGCGAGAGCGCGTCCATCGAGCGCAGCAGCGGGATCTTGCCGTCGAGCGCCTCGCCGGTCCAGGAGGCGAAGGCGGTCGGGATGCTGAGCAGGGCCCCGTTCGGGTTCTCGAGGATGAAGGCGGGGGAGGTCGGGTCCCAGGCGGTGTAGCCGCGCGCCTCGAAGGTGGCGCGGACGCCGCCGGTCGGGAACGAGGAGGCGTCGGGCTCGCCCTGGACCAGCTCCTTGCCGGAGAAGCCGGCCAGCGCCTGGCCCTCGCCCGAGGGCTCGAAGAAGGAGTCGTGCTTCTCGGCGGTCGAGCCGGTCAGCGGCTGGAACATGTGGGTGAAGTGGGTAGCGCCGTTCTCCAGCGCCCACTCCTTCATCGCCTCGGCGACCGCGTCGGCGAGCGCGGGGTCGAGCGCCTCGCCGCCCGCGAGGGTCGCCTGCAGCTTCTCGAAGACGTCGCCGGGCAGCCGTTCGCGCTGCACCGCGACGGAGAAGACGTTGGCTCCGAAGGGGTTGTTCTCGGGCAGGGTCAGGTCGAGCGCGCCGAGAGCCTCTCCGTTGGAGCTCCACTGCGCGGCGGTCACGTTCTGCTGGCGGATACGAGTCATCGCTGTGTCAGTCCCTCGCTTGGTTGAAAGAGCCAAAGGAGCCTAATGGGAGGCGCATCGAAATGCCTTTGTACGGCGGTACAACGATCCCCCGTGCCCCTTGTCCACCTGGCAGGCCCGATCGAATAGCCTCCGCGCCCCGTTCCCAAGCCAATTTCCGGAGGATCCACCCGAATGTTCGTATCCAAGGCTGCCGTTGTCGGCGGCGGCACCATGGGGGGCGAGATCGCGCAGGCGATCGCCGCTTCCGACATCCCCGTCGTCGTCAAGGACATCGACCAGAAGTTCGTCGATGCCGCCGTGGAGAAGGCCCGCGCCGTCACCGAGGGGCAGCTCGCCCGCCTGGTCAAGAAGGAGAAGCTGACCCAAGAGCAGGCCGACGCCCGCCTCGCCGAGGTGATGGGCCTGATCGCCGGCACGACCAGCTACGGGGACTTCGGCGACGTCGACTTCGTCGTCGAGGCGGTGCCGGAGAAGATGGAGATCAAGCAGGCCGTCTTCCGCGAGCTCGACGCCGCGACCCCCGGCCACGCGATCCTCTCCTCCAACACCTCCTCGCTCTCGATCACCGAGATCGGCGAAGCGACGCTGCGGCCCGACAAGGTTGTCGGCTTCCACTTCTTCTACCCGGCCTCGGTGATGCCGCTGGTCGAGGTGATCGCCAGCGAGGACACCTCGTCGGAGACGGCCACCGCCGCCTACAACTTCGCCCAGGCGATCAAGAAGCAGCCGATCGTCTGCGGCGAGGTCCCCGGCTTCGTCGTCAACCGCATCCTGATGGCGACGATCGGCGAGATCTGGCGCGCCCAGGAGGAGCAGGGCCTCTCGCTGAAGGCGATCGACGAGGCGATCGCGGCGGCGAAAGGCGCGCCGATGGGCCCCTTCTTCCTCACCGACCTGCTCGGGCTCGACACGGTGCTGCACGTCGCCGAGCACCTCAACCGCTCCTACGGCGAGAGCTTCTACGTCCACAAGGGCCTGCAGGGCCTGGTCGCCGACGGCAAGCTCGGCGCCAAGAGCGGCGGCGAGGGGTTCTTCAAAGAGGGCGAGCAGAACATCCCCGGCGACGCCGAGCCCGACGCCGAGGAGCTGGTCGCGCTGTTCACCGGCCGGGCGCTGATCGAGGCCTGCGAACTGGTCGAGGAGGGCGTCTGCTCGGTCCGCGACATCGACCTGGGGATGATGGCCGGCGCCGGCCTCGACCCGCGCAAAGGCCTCTTCCCGCCGTTCTGGAAAGCCGATCTGGAGGGGCTCGACGTGCTGCTGGAGCGGATCGAGCGGCTCGAGGAGAAGCATGGCGAGCGCTTCGCGCCGCCGGTCACCCTGAAGCGCCTCGTCGCCCAGGGCCGCCTCGGGCTCAAATCCGGCCAGGGCTTCTACCCCTACCTGCAGCCCGACGAGGGCGAGCAGGCGGAGACGGTCAAGCTGGAGACCCGCGGCGACGTCGCGATCGCCTGGCTTGCCAACCTGCCGATGAACGCGATCTCCCCCGATGTGATCCGCGACCTGGGCGAGGTCTGGGAGAAGGTCAAGGCGGCCGACGGGATCGGCGCGATGGTCGTCGCCTCCTCGGTCCCGGTCGTCTTCTCGGCCGGCGCCGACATCAAGGCCTTCACCCAGATGGACGAGGGCTCGGGCGCCGATCTGCTGTACACCGCGCACGCGCTGCTGCGCGAGTTCGGCACCGACAGCGTCGCCACGATCGCCGCGGTCAACTCGATCGCTTTCGGCGGCGGCTGCGAGCTGGCGATGGCCTGCGACGTGCGGATCGCCGCCGAGGCGGCGGTCTTCGGTCAGCCGGAGATCAAACTCGGGATCGTGCCCGGCTTCGGTGGCACGCAGCGGCTGCCGCGCCTCGTCGGTCCCAACAAGGCATTGGAGATGAACCTGATCGGCGACGCGGTGCTCGCCGGCGAGGCGCTCGACTCGGGCCTCGTCAACCGGGTCGTCCCCGACCACGAGCTGTTCGAGACGGCGCTGATGTGGGCGCGCAAGCTGGCCGCCCAGGCGCCGATCGCCCGTGAGCAGATTAAGACCGCCTCGCACAAGGGCGATCTAGACGAGGGCATCGAGGCCGAGAAGCAGGCCTTCGCCACCGCCTTCGCCAGCGACGACGCCAAAGAGGGCATCAGCGCCTTCCTAGGCAAGCGCACCCCCAAGTGGAGCGGCAAGTAGCCCAAAACAGCGGCCGACGGGCCGATTTCCGGTCTATGTCACCGGAAATCGGCCCGTCGGCGGAGTTGGCGGAGTTGGCGGAGTTGGTGCGGGCGTCTCGGTGCACCGTTGCGCTTACCGGGGCGGGGATCTCGGTGCCATCCGGGATCCCCGACTTCCGCACGCCGGAGACCGGGCTCTGGGCGAACGTCGACCCGATCGAGGTCGCCCACATCGACGTCTTCGAGCGCGATCCGGTCCGCTTCTGGTCCTACTACCGGCCGCGCTTCCACTCGCTCGGCGATAAGCGTCCCAACGCGGCCCACGCGGCGCTTGCCGAGCTCGAGCGCCGTGGCCTGCTGGCCGGGGTGATTACGCAGAACATCGATCGCCTCCACCGGGCCGCCGGCTCCGACAACGTGGTCGAGGTGCACGGCTCGATCGGGACCTCCGCCTGCCGCGAGTGCGCCGCCTCCTACGGCCTGGATGAGGTCGATGCGCTCTTCGACGGCGACGGCGTTGCCGTCTGCTCCTCCTGTGGCGGGGCGGTCAAACCCGACGTCGTCCTCTTCGGGGAGATGCTGCCCGAAGCGGCGATGGCGAAGGCCCAAGAGCTCGCCGCGGAAGCCGACCTGATGCTCTGCATCGGCAGCTCGCTCGTCGTCCACCCGGTTGCCGCCCTGCCGGAAGTCACTCTGCAGCGCGGAGGCAAGCTCGCGATCGTCACCAAGGGAGCTACCCCCTACGACGACCTCGTAGCCGTGAAGCTCGGCGGCGAGGTCGTCGAGGAGCTGGGCGCCCTGCTCGCCGCGCTGGACTAGCCGGAAGCGCCGCGGCTCAGAACTTGATGCCCTGCCGGTTGCACTCGGCGACTACGCCGTGCGCCCGTGGGCTGTCGTAGAGCGCCGCGTGGGCGCATTTCGCCTCCGCTTCGGCCCCACAGCCGCTGATGGTTTCGGCACCGACGACCCCGGCGACGTTGGCTCTGATGCAGCCCAGCGGGGTCGGCGGGTTGCTGTCGCCGGCCGTCAAGGCGACGACGGCGAGCATCGCGACGACGGTCACCAGGAGGGTTACCAAGGCCGCCTTGCTCTCGCGCGGGCTCAATTTATAGAGCGGCGTGGTCTGTCGCTCGTAATGTCCTTCAAGTGGCATGCGAGGCAGGTTATACGGCCCGGCGGGCCCCGCGCCACGCCAGTGGGGAGAAGAATCGACGCCGATCTTTAGACACGTGTACGTAGTGGCGCGGGCGTCGCGGCGGGAGGGTTTAGCGGTCCGAGAAGCATCAAAGTCGAGAAAGGAACGAACTCTTCTATGGAATGGCTGAGCGAAGGCGCCAACTCATGGCAGATGACCGCCGCGACGCTTGTAGGCCTGATGAGCGTGCCCGGTCTGGTCGTGCTCTACGGCGGGGTAATGCAGAAACGCTGGTCGGTGAACTCGATGATGATGGCGTTTGTCGCCTTCGCGATCGTGCTGATCCTCTGGGTGCTCGTCGGCTTCAAGATGGGCTTCGGAGAGCCGATCCACCTGGCAGACAGCGGCTTCTTCGGGAACTTCTGGGGTAAGCCCGGGTCGATCCTGAGCAGCCACGAACTGTTAGGCCAGGCGCACATCCCGGAGTTGGCCGAAGAAGAATTCCTCTTCCCGCAGTCGACGCTGGCCTACTTCCAGATCGTCTTCGCGGCGATCACGCCGATCCTCATGCTGGGCTCCGTGCTCGGGCGGGTCAACTTCAAGGCGTGGATCCCGTTCGTCGCTCTCTGGACCCTGTTCTGCTACACGATCAACGCCTTCCTGATCTGGGGCGGCGGCTACTTCGCCCAGCACGGCGCGGTCGACTACTCCGGCGGCTACGTGATCCACCTCGCCGCGGGCGTTTCGGGCTTCGTCGCGGCGGCCGTCATCGGACCCCGCCTACAGCGCGACCGCGAGGTCGACGCTCCCAACAACCTGGCGATGGTCGCCGTCGGCGCCGGCCTGCTGTGGATGGGCTGGAACGGCTTCAACGGCGGTGACTGGTACAGCGCCGGGGAAGTCGCTTCCGCGTCGGTGCTGAACACCAACATCTGCACCGCGGTTGCCTTCCTCGTCTGGGTCGCTCTCGACTACCTGACCGGCCGCAAGCCGAGCCTGATCGGATCCGTCAACGGCATGATCGTCGGCCTCGTCGCGATCACCCCCGGCGCCGGTTTCGTCAACGGCTGGGGTGCGATCATCATCGGCGTCGTCGCCTCGACGGTCGTCTACCTGGCGCTCAACTACCTGAGCCGAACGGCGCCGTTCCGAAACGTCGACGACACGCTCGGAGTCGTTTACACGCACGGCTTCGCCGGCGTCGTAGGCGGCCTCATGGTCGGCGTCTTCGCCAACGTGCTCATGGGGGGCGAACACGAAGGCCTGATCTCCGGCGGCGGTTTCGAGCTGCTCAAGTGGCAGGCGCTGACCGCCCTCTGGGTGATCGTGTTCTCGGCGATCATGACGTACATCCTGCTGAAGATCGTCAGCATCTTCGTGCCTCTGCGGATGTCCGAGGAGGACATGGAGACGGGCGACGTGGCCGTCCATGGCCACGAGGTGTACCCGTCGGATGTGCCCTCCCTGGGCTACCCCGACGGAGTCCCGACTGCCGCCGGAAGCGCGACCTAGGGCACAGAGCCGGACGCCCCTCCTCGTCCGGCTGTCGCGATCAGTAAGAGAACCGCCCCCGCACTCTCCCGGGGGCGGTTCTCGTTCGTGCGGGTCCGCCGACGGGCCGATTTCCGGTCTATGTCACCGGAAATCGGCCCGTCGGCGGGTTTGGCTCAGGCTGCGGTGTCGGCGACGTTGCGGGAGATCTCCCGTAGGACGTCGAGCATCGTCGCCACCGCCGGGGTGACCGCGGCCGCGCGCGGGGTTGCGGCGAAAACCTTGCGCACCGGGCTGCTCGGCAGCAGCGCCCGAATGCGGATATCGGCGCGGACGGTGGAGAGCGCCAGTCGCGGGATCAGGGCCACGCCGACGCCGGCGGCGACCAGGCCCTGCACGGTCTGGTAGTCGTCGCTTTCGAATGAGACCCGAGGCTCGAAGCCCGCCGCGTGGCAGGAGCGGACGACGTGGCGGGCACAGGGGGTGGAGGCAGAGGTCTGGATCCAGGCCTCCTCGCGCAGATCCTCGAGGCGCAGATCCTTGCGCCGCGCCATGCGGTGGCTGGCGGTGAGAGCGAGGTGCAGCGGATCGTCGACCAGCTCGTGGCGCCTCATGCCTGCGCCGAGTCGCTCGCCGACGCCCTCGAACTCGTAGAGCAGGACGAAGTCGAGTTCGCCGGCCCGCAGGCGCGGCGCGATCTTCTCCGGCTCGCCCTCGGCCAGGCTCACCTCGACCCCCGGGTGGGAGGAGCGGAAACCGGCGATTGCCTGCGGCATCAGCGTCGCTCCCGCGCTGGGGAAGGATGCCGTGCGCAGCCTTCCCCCGCGCCCGGCCGCTATCGCCGCCAGCTCGGCCTCGGCCGTCTCCATGCCGGCCAGGATGCCGCCGATGTGGGCGGCCAATGCCGCGCCGGCCGCCGTCGGGCGAGCGCCGCCGCGGCTGCGCTCGATCAGCGGGGTGCCGATTTCGTCCTCCAGCGCCGCGATCGACTGCGAGACCGCCGACTGCGAGTAGGAGAGGGCATCGGCGGCCGCCGAGAACGAGCTTCGCTCGATTACCTCGCGAAAGACGTTGAGGCGGTTCGCATTGAGCATAAGTATTACTGATCTTAACGAGCAGAAATAACAGTTGTGCTGATGCTGGATCGGTGTCACGATCGTTTCCGAACTTCCGAACACCCCCCAAGGAGGCACCAAATGGCTTTGAAGATCATCGTTTCCTACGACGACACCGACAACGACCGCGACGCCCTCGCTCTCGGCCGGCTCCTCGCCTACGCGGGCGCCGATCTCGAGCTCGCCTACGTCCGCCACTCCTACGGCGAGTCGCTGGAGCAGCAGGAGGCCGAGGAGCTGCTCGCCCGGGGCGCCGCCGCGGCCGGGGCGCCGGACATGCCGCGCCGGGTCGTGGTCAACCCGAACACCAGCGTCGGCCTCTCCGAGCTGGCCGAAGCGGAGAACGCAGACGTGATCGTCTTCGGCTCGGAGTACCGGACCGCGGCCGGGACCGTCAAGCCCGGGATCTCCGCCCACAAACTGCTGCTCGGTGGTCCGGCGGCGATCGCGATCGCGCCGGCCGACCTGCGCGAGCACCCCTCGGTGGGCGTCAACACGATCGGCGTCCTCGACGAGGGTGACGAGGCCGCGCGGGCGACCGCCGACAGCCTCGCCGCGGCGCTCGGCGCCAGCGTCGTCAAGTATGAGAGTGGCCCGGTCGACCTGCTGGTCGTCGGCTCCCGCCCCGAGTCGCCGCAGGGCAAAGTCACGCTCAGCGCGTCGAGCGACTACGCGGTCGAGGCGGCCACCTTCCCGGTGGTCGTCGTCCCCCGCGGCGTCACGGTCCGCTTCGACGCCGGTGCGTCCACGGGCCCCGCGGAGCCGTCGGTCAGCGCCTAGCTTCCCCAGGGCGCTTCGTAATCAGGATCACGGCCGCGACCTCCGGGTCGCGGCCGTCGAGCCTCTTCTCGGCGTCGCCAAGGGCAACCGGCTGGGCCTGCTGGCCGGCGAGCATTGCGGCCACGGTCGCCTCGGGCAGCTCGGCCTCGACCAGGAAAGCGTCGGGCAGGTTTGGCGTGTTGGTCTGCGCCAGCATCCGCTTGCTCACATCCTCGGCTGAGCGCTCCGCATTTGACCAGCCCTGGCCGAAGGAGAGATCCGGGTTGTCGAGATGGGGGCCCTCGAGGATCCGCAGGGAGCTCTCCCGCGGGTCCCACTCCTGTTCGCCGAGTTCGACTGTGCGCTTCGTCAACCACGGTTCGAGGACCGTTCGTCGCAGCTCGTCGTCGCTCAGGTTGAAGGCGCGGGCGTGGCTGAGGGCGCCGCGGATCTCAACGTGGAAGGACATGCGCCAACCCTACTCATGACGTGCCGTCCGGCGATCGGCGCATTCGCGATGATCCTGGCGTGATTGCCGCCCCGCCGATCGCCGTCGTCTTCGACAACGACGGCCTGCTGCTCGATACCGAGTCGGTCTGGACGCGGGCCGAGCATGACCTCTTCGAGCGGCGTGGGCTCGAGTTCACCCCCGCCGACAAGCGCGAGCTGGTCGGCACCTCGGCGGCGATCGCGGGGGGCATCCTCGAGCGGCGCCTCGAGGAGCCGGGCCGCGCCTCCGCATTGATCGAGGAGCTCAACGAGCTGGTCGTCGCCGAGCTCGAGCACGGTGTGGAGGCGATGCTCGGGGCGCGCGAGTTGCTGCATACGCTGAAGCAACGGGGCACACCGATCGGGCTCGTCTCCAACTCGCCGCTCGTCTTCGTCCAGCGCTCGTTGGAGATCGTCGGTTTCGGGGACAGCTTCGACGTCGTCGTCAGCGCCCACGAAGTGGCAAATCCGAAGCCCGCGCCGGACCCCTATCTGGAGGCCTGTCGCCGGCTCGGCGTCGAGCCGGGGCCGGACGTGGTTGCCCTGGAGGACTCGCCTACCGGCGTCGCCGCGGCGAGGGCGGCCGGCCTGACCGTGATCGGCATCCCTTCGCTGGAGGGCATATTGCTGGAGGAAGCGCACCACCTAGCCGAGTCGCTACTGGACGAGGTTGTCTCGCGTCGGCTCAGCCTCTGAGTACGCGGCGGCGACGCAGGACGCGCTCCGCGAGCTCGGTCAGCTCAATGACGTTGCGCTCGTCCTCCAGCGACAGGTCTCCCCGTAGTGCCGCGTTTGCTGCCTCGCCTGCCTCGCCTCGGCGCGCCTGCAGCTGGGCCATGTCCTCCTCGTGATCCGGATCGGCGAGTGCGTTGTCGAGCTCGATCAGCATCGCCTCCAAGCCGACCCGCAGCTGTAGCGCCGCCTCGCGGCGACGGCCGCTGTCGAGGTCCGCACGAGCGCGGAGGATGAGCGTCTCGCAGGCGTCGAGGCGTTCGCGGTCGCCGAGCACGGCGGCGACCCGCTCCTGGGGGCGCAGCTCTTCGTCCTGGCGCCGCCGTGCGCTTGCGCCGGCGCGGACGTCGATCTCGCGGGCAGAAGAGAAGCGGCCGGAGGCGACCTCCTTGCCACTGCCGTGGCCGATGCGAACGGTGGTCGCGCGGTCGGCCCGCAGTTCGGCGCCGAGCGGGTCGGCGCTTGCCACAGTGTGGGCGTGGACCGCGCGGTTGAGCAGGGCGAGCCCCACGGCTACGGCCGCGTCGATCGCGTCCTCGGAAGCGAGTGCCCCCTCCAACCAGAGGTCGGCTTCGCGGGCCTCCTCGAAGGGCTCCTGGGCCCGCACCGCAGTGACCCGACTCAGTGGTAGCGGCGCCGGCTCGGCGCCCGCCTCGGTCTCCTTCGGCCGCCGTCGGCGGCGGCGCGGCGGGGGAGGGGCGCCGACGGTTTCGACTACGAGCACCTGCTGCTCGCCATCGCGCCGGGCCAGGTAGCGACCGTCCGGCAAGGCGAGCGTGCCGGCGAACTCGAACTGGACGAATCCGAAGAGCTGCGTCAGTCGCCCTTGTGCTTGTCCGGCAGCGAGAACTTGGAGGGGCCGGTCGGCACCTTCGGGTTCTCGATCCGCTCGAGGCGGTGGGTCAGTCGCTGCCATTGGTCGGGCTTCAGCATCGCATTGAGCTGTTCGCCGAAGACTCCCGCTTCCGGCCGGTAGCCGACGTGGACATGGTCGTAGTGGTCGGGCAGCGCAAAGCTGGTTTCGCCGGCCAGATCCTCGAGTGAGATCACCTGGTCCGGGTGCATCGTGCCCTGGAGTTGCAGGACTGTTTTGATCAGCTCGTCGGTGAGCGTGCCCGGTCCTTGATGGCCGGTCACCGGGACCCCGTTGATCGTCGCGATGTCGACCGCATCGCCGGTCGAGTGCTCGGAGACGTTGCCCGAGGTGGTCAGGTAGCTGTGGCCGCACTCGAGCGCCGTGATCGTCAGCGTGAAGCCTTTGGAGACGAGGTACTCGAGCATGGCCAGAACGCGCCGATCGATTTTGCCAGTGGCGATGTCGGTGCGGCCGCAGTCGTAGATTCCGAGGTGTTCGTCGGCGAGCACGCGGCGCTCGAGCGCCTCCTTGGAGAGCAGCAGCACGCCGGCGCCGCCGAGATCGGCCGAGAGGGGGTTCTTGCCGTCGGCCCGGTAGATAGCCGTCGCCTCAAGCAGCTTCCAGCCGTCGAGGATCGGCTTCGGGTCGATTCTCGGCGCGCCCTTGCCGGCCGGCCGGATCGCAAAGTTGATGTGTGGATCGACACCGCCCTTACCAGCCCCGATCCGGGCCAAGACGGTGCCGGCTATAACCTTCGACCCCACCCTGAGGGTTCCATCGGCGCCCTTGGCGGCGGCGCTGTCGACAGGCTCGCTTGCCCGCGTCCGCTCCTCCTGCGTCCTGCCGGGCAAGGCGTAGAGTCGCGGGCGGATGTTCTGGCTGTCAACCGGAACCCGTTTCTCCTTGCCGGTCGGCATCACCACGGTGCGGTGCTTGCGCACGATCGTGCCGAGGCCCGCGTAGAGGTAGCGGTTGCCGTAGGCATCGCGTAGGACGACGTAGCGGCCGAGCTTCTTCGAGTTGCCCATCTTCGTGATCACGCCGTCGTTGACGGCGACGACGGGCGCTCCGTCGTGGGCGAAGATGTTGATCCCGCGCCGGGTGGGCGAGGAGGAGATCACTTCGGCGGCGTTACCGTATTGCTCGCGTACCTGCGGGGTCGCCTTGCTCAGCGCCGCCCGCGCCGCGATGTCGTCGGCGTAGCGGGCGTCGGCGGCGACCGGGAAGTGGGCGCCCTCGGTCAGTCCCGTCAGCGAGCCGACCAACTGGGTCGGCAGCTTGCCGTAAGCGCGCGCGTAGAGCAGCACCTCTTGGACGTACCAGTCGGCGTGGTTGTAGGCGAAGATCGCGTGGTAGAGGTCATTGCTGCCACCCGCCACCTTGAGGTAGTGGGCTGCGGCGCAGATCGCGTCGACCGGGTTGTAGGGGTCCTTGCGACCGTCCCCGTTCGCATCGAGCCCGTACATTTCCCAGCTCGAGGGCAGGAACTGCATCCAGCCGACGGCGCCGGCGGTGGAGGGCCCCATGTTGGTGCCGAAGGCGGTCTCGATTTTGTTGATCGAGGCGAGCACCTCCCAAGGGATGCCGTACTCGGTGCCGCAGGCCTGGTAGATCGGCAGCAGGAAGGGCGGGATCTCGAACGAGTCGATGACGAAGTTCGGAACGCCGATCGGGGACGGGCCGAAGGCGGCAAAGGTCGTCGTCGGGTTGGCGCTGGTCGGGGCGCCGCCCTGGTTGAACTGCGAACCTCCGTCGCCGCCTTCGGCCGGGGCCTGGTCGCCGCCGGTCGCGCTGGGCGCCGTCACTCCGCCGCTTTCCGTCCCGCCGCCGAGGTCCTGGTTCCGCTTGACGCCGCCGCCGGATTCCTCACCCGCTTCTGAGGCGTTCAAGGCGGCGCCGTTCTGGACCTTGCTGCCGGCCCGCGGCTCTTCCGCGGCGCCCGGCGCCTTGGGTTTCGCCGCTGCTTCCGTATCCGGTTCGGGTTCCTCGGTCTTGTCAGACGCCGATTCGCAGTCCGGGTCTTCGAGGTCGGTCAGGCCGTCTTCGTCGTCGTCGACCCCGTTGGCGCAGGCCGGGGGCTGTGCGGAGGGCAAGGCCGAGGTCGTCGTCAGCCCGCTGGCGGCCTGGCTGTCGCCGAGGCCGGTCGAGGGGTCGGCACCGGCCATGCCGACGCCAAGCGCGGTAACGACCGCGAAGCCGGCCAGAGCAATGATCAGTGCGAGCTTTTGTCTCATACGTCGGCGCCCCTGTTCCCTGCGTGCACGAGTATGGGCCTACCCGCGTCCACCCTCTCCCCAAGCATCGAGCATGCCCACGCTACTGGCTGGCGCAGAGGCGCGCAACGCAGTGCAGCGCCCCCCAACATGCCCTTAATCAATGGCTGGCCCATGCCTGAGATCAGGCAGCATTTCAAGCTCTTCGGATGGGCCGGTTAACGAGTTGTTTCGGCCCATCGCCGAGGGGAATCTCTAAGGTGTCCCGGATGAGCATCGAGGACGACTACGACGAGGGGCTGCGGGCGCGCAGCGAGCAGGCGATCGGCGAGCTCGCGCAGGCCTTGCTCGACAGCAACGTGTTGGAGAACGCGGTCCACGCCGCCTTCGGCGCCCGTGAGAAGGCGCAGGAGGCGCAGCACGCGGCGATGGCCGCGCTCAACCTGCCCTCGGCGGGCGACGTCGAGCGGCTCGAGCGCCGCCTACGGTCGCTTTCTCAGCGCCTCGATGAGGTCGAGGACGAGATGGATCGCGTTTCGCGGGAGGTCAGCGGGCTGCGGCGCCAGCTCGCCGCCGAGCGTTCTGCTGAGGCTTGAAAGCCGATCCGGTAGGGCCTCCACTTAACTTTTTCGGTCGTTGCTTGGCGGCTGTCGCCCGAGGCCAACACCGAAAAAGTACAAGACGTTCCGGCCCTACCGGATCGGCTTGTCTAACCTTCTAGTTGAAGCTTAGATATGGCGTTTGCGGCGGCCCGTCCTGCGCGTTTCGCGCTTGACTCAAGTTCATCGTCGCCAAGCTGTTCGTCATCTGCTTTGCTGATGATGAGAACTGCTGCTGCGACGAGTTCCAGCTCACGGCCACGGGCAAGGACGGCGACGGTTTGCATGTCGGCTGCAACGACGCAGGCGGGGGCGCCGTGTGGTGGCAGTGAGTCGAGGCTGGCCACAGGGCAAGCTCGAACTTTGCCCTCCAGCTCCTTGGCCAGCTGATCGAATAGCCACGGGTCGGGCCGTACCGACTCGCCTGGGGTGAGGCCGAATGCGGTGGCGCTGCCGCCGGTGGCGACCGCCTCGGTGGGAACCAACAGCTCCCCGAGGTGCGTGTCGGCCCCAACTGCGGCGCAGGTGCCGACTCGCACGACGCGTTTGACGCCGAGCTCGGCGAGGTCGGTCAGCACGATCGCCGCGCTCGGCCCGCCCATGCCCGTCGCTTGGATCGTCAGCGCATCTCCCACCGGGGTGCGCCCGGTGTAGCCCCAGAGGCCGCGGGCGTGGTTGCTCATCTTCGGCTTCTCCAACAACTCCTGCGCCAGCAGCAGCGCCCGGCCGGGATCGCCGACGAGGATCGCGTCTGGGGCCATCGGGGCCGTGGGTCTCAGCCGGGCGGGCATTGGCGCCGCATCCTGCCACCGATGAGAGTGGCGCGCCTGGGATTTTCGCCAGCCGTCTAATTACACGGCGCACGGCGCTTCGTAGGTTGACCCCGGATGAAGAAAGTTGAGGCATTCATTCGTCACGAGGCGTTCGAGCCGATCAGGGCCGAGCTGCTCGACAAGGGGTTCCCGTCCCTCTCGATCGGCGAGGTCAAGGGCTCGGGGCGCCAGAAAGGCGTGGTCGAGCGATACCGCGGCTCGGCTCTCACCGTCAGCGTCCGGCCGAAGTTGAAGCTGGAGGTCGTGGTCGAGGACAAGGACAAGTCTCTCGTCGTCGAGACGATCCTCAAGCACGCCCGCACGGGCGAGGTCGGCGACGGCAAGATCTTCGTCCTGCCGGTCGAGGAGGCGATCCGCATCCGCACGGGCGAGGACGGAGAGACAGTGCTCCAGGCGCACTCAGGGGAGGAGGTCCCCACTTCCGGTTAGCCTCGACCGTTCTCGATGGCTGCCGACGAACGCATTTCCCTGAGCGAGGCCTCGCGGCGGTCGGGCGTGTCGCCGAGCACGCTGAAGCGTTGGGCAGGGGAGAAGGTCGTGCCGGTACGCCGCGGTCGCTGGACCGCCGGCGCCGCCGCGCAGGCACGCGTGGTGGCCCGCATGCGGGAGCGCGGCCACTCGCTTGACGAACTGAAGCGAGCGGGCCGCGAGGGCCGGCTTGCCTTCGGCTTCGTCGAGGACCTCTTTCCCAATCCCGACGAGCAGGTCACGGTGGAGAGTGTGGCGGCCGAGACCGGCCTCGAGCCTGAGCTGATCGAGCGCATCCTGGTCATCCTCGGCACGCCGCTGGATCAGGAGCGGCTGCTCAGCCCCGAGGACGTCAAAGCGCTGCGTCACTGCGCCCGGGCGCTGGCCGCCGGCTTCCCGCTCGTCGCCTTCCTGCAGCTGGTCCGGGTCTACGTGCAGTCGATGCGGCGGATCGCCGACGCCGAGGTGCGGCTCTTCCACCTCTACGTGCACGAGCCGTTGATCCGCGACGCGCTGCCCGAGTTGGAGATCGCCGAGGAGATGGGTGAGCTGGCGGCCGACATCCTGCCCCTGGCGGCGCCGCTGACCGACTATCTCCACACCCGTTACCTGCGCTACTTCACCGAACAGGACGTGGTCGGCCACATGGAGGCGGACCTCGACGCCCCTGCCTCCCATCTCGGCCAGGTTCCGGTCACCCTCTGCTTCATCGATCTCACCGGCTTCACTCGCTACACCGAGGAGCAAGGCGACCTGGAGGCGCTCGACGTGGTCGAGAACTTCGTCGAAACGGTCGAGGCGACGCTGCCGCCTGAGGCGACGGTCGTGAAGACGATCGGCGACGAGGTGATGGTCATCTCGCCCGACCCGGCCTCGCTGACGGAGTGGGCGGTCGGTCTGCTCGATCGTTTTCCGGAGCGCCCGCGGCCGCGGGTCGGGATCCATTACGCGAACACGTTTTACCGCGATGGCGACTACTTCGGCACTCATGTCAACCTCGCCCATCGCGTCGTCGACCGTGCCCAGGCGGGCGAGGTCCTGGTCACCGACGGCGTCACCGGCTCGCTCTCCGAACGCGGGCTCAGCTGCGAGGCGATCGGCGAAGTCAACCTCAAGGGCTTCCCGGTGGCGACCCCCTTGTACATAGTTCGTCGCGCAAAGGGCTGACGGTCGGGCTCTGACCGATGACAAGCGAAGAGATGATCGAGGCGGTGCGCGGGGGCGGGCTGCTGTCGGGGTCGCAGGTTGTGGCGATGCTGTCTGGGGGGCGGGACTCGGTCTGCCTGGTCGACCTTGCCGTGAGGTTGCTTGGCGCCGATCAGGTGAGCGCGTTGCACGTCAATTACGGGCTGCGTGACGATTCCGATGCCGACGAGGCCCACTGCGGGGAGATCTGCGAGCGCCTCGGGGTGCGGCTCGCGGTCGAGCGGCCGCGCCGTCCCGAGGGCCCCGGCAACCTGCAGGCCTGGGCGCGCGACGCGCGCTACGCGGCCGCGGCCGGCCTGGCCGAGCGCGACGAGGACCTGATCGCCACCGGGCATACCGCCGACGACCAGGTCGAGACGATTCTCTACAGGCTTGCCTCCTCGCCGAGCCGGCGCGCGCTGCTCGGCATGCGACCGCGCGACGGCAAGCTGGTGCGACCTCTGCTGGGGTTCACCCGCGAGCAGACCACCGCCTATTGCCAGGAACGGGGGCTGCGCTGGCGCGACGACCCGACCAACGCCGAGGGCGCCTACGCGCGCAACCGCATCCGCCACGGCCTCGCGCGCGCTCTCGCCGAGGTCCATCCGGCCGCCGCGCAGAACGTTCTGCGCACGGCGGAATTGCTGCGCGACGAGGCCGAGGTCCTGGACACGCTGGTCGCCGCCGAGCTCGACGGTTCGGGCGGCTCGCCCCGCAACACGATCGAGCTCGAGCGACTCGCCGAGCTGCCGCCGGCGCTGCGCCGGCTCGTCGTCCAGCAGCTCGCCGACCGCGCGGCCGGCCGGCCGGTCGCCGGCGCCGCCCGCCACGCCGAGGAGGTCGCGGCGCTGCGCCGCACCGGCACCGCGATGCTCGACCTCGGCGGCGGCGTCCGCGCGATCGTCGAGCGCGGCACCCTGCGCGCCGAGCGCTGAAACTGTCGCCCATCGGCTGTGGAAGACTGCGGCCGATGACGGATTCGGCAATCGGGGAGACGCTGGTCTCCGGTGAGGAGTTGCAGCGGCGCGTCGCCGAGCTGGGTCAGCAGATCAGCGAGGACTACGCCGGTCGCGAACTGTTCATGGTCGGGGTGCTGAAGGGGGCGGTGATCTTCCTCGCCGACCTGATGCGCCACCTGGACGTCGCCTGCGAGATCGACTTCATGGCCGTCTCCAGCTACGGCTCACAAACCGACTCCTCCGGCGTCGTGCGGATCCTCAAGGACCTCGACGCACCGATCGAAGGGCGCCATGTGCTGATCGTCGAGGACATCATCGACTCGGGCCTGACGCTCCAGTATCTGATGCGTAACCTCAACGCCCGCCGCCCGGCCTCGCTGGAGGTCTGCTCGCTGCTGACCAAGCCGGACCGGCTGCGGGTCGACCTCGAGCCGCGCTACGTCGGCTTTCGCATCCCGAACCGCTTCGCGATCGGCTACGGGCTCGACCACGCGCAGCGCTACCGCAACCTCGACTACGTCGCCGCGTTGGACCAGTAGATGATTGGGATTGCTCATCCAATGCGTCCAGGCGCGGAAACCGCCCTGGTACGCTGAATTTTCCCTGTGAGGCGTTTTTTCAAAAGCGCGGCTTTCCCGATCCTGCTGGTGGTGATCCTTGCCTTCGTCGCCCAGAAGGTGATCACCAAGGGCCCGACGACGGAAACGCCGTCCTACAACGAGCTGATCAAGCAGAAGACCGGGCTGATCGCGACCGGCCGGATCGAAGAAGTCAACGTCAACGTCAAGGACAGCACCCTCGACGTCAAGGAGAAGGGCCAGAACGGCGAAGACGGCGAAAGCTTCTCGACCGGCTATCCGCCCAACGCCGAAGAAAGCCTGATCAACAGGCTCGAACAGAACAACGTCACCACGAAGGTTCACGGCACTGGCGGCTCCAGTCTGCTCTCGCTGCTCACCTACATCCTGCCCTTCGTTCTCTTCTTCGGCTTCTGGATCTTCCTGATGAACCAGATGCAGGGCGGGGGAAGTCGGGTGATGAACTTCGGCAAATCGAAAGCGAAGCGGATGTCGGTCGACGCGCCGAAAATCACCTTCCGCGACGTCGCCGGGGTCGACGAGGCGGTGCAGGAGCTGCAGGAGATCAAGGAATTCCTCGAGAACCCGAAGAAATTCCAGTCGCTCGGCGCCCGTATCCCCAAGGGTGTCCTGCTCTACGGCCCGCCCGGCACCGGCAAGACGCTGCTCGCCCGCGCCGTCGCCGGCGAGGCCGGCGTGCCCTTCTTCTCGATCTCCGGCTCGGACTTCGTCGAGATGTTCGTCGGGGTCGGCGCCAGCCGCGTCCGCGACCTCTTCGAGCAGGCCAAACAGAACTCGCCCTGCATCATCTTCATGGACGAGATCGACGCCGTCGGTCGCCACCGCGGGGCCGGCATGGGCGGCGGTCACGACGAGCGCGAGCAGACGCTGAACCAGCTGCTCGTCGAGATGGACGGCTTCGAGATGAAAGACAACATCATCTTGATCGCCGCCACCAACCGCCCCGACATTCTCGATCCTGCGCTGCTGCGGCCCGGCCGTTTCGACCGCCAGGTCGTCGTCGACCGCCCCGACCGCAAGGGCCGCAAGAAGATCCTCGAGGTCCACACCCGCGGCAAGCCGCTCGGCAAGCAGATCGACCTGGACGCGCTCGCCGGTCAGACCCCTGGCTTCACCGGCGCCGACCTCGCCAACCTGATCAACGAGGCGGCCCTGCTGACCGCCCGCACGGGTAACCGCGAGATCTCCATGCAGGAGCTGGAGGAGGGGATCATGCGCGTAATCGCCGGCCCGGAGAAGAAGACCCGGGTGATGAGCGAGAAGGAGCGTCTGATTACCGCCTATCACGAGCTCGGCCACGCGATCGTCGGCCACCTGCTGCCCAACTGCGACCCGGTCCACAAGATCTCGATTATCAGCCGCGGCCAGGCGCTCGGCTACACGATCAGCCTGCCGACCGAGGACAAGTTCCTGACCAGCCGCGCCGAGTTGACCGACACGATGGCGATGACCCTGGGCGGGCGCGCCGCCGAGGAGATCGTCTTCGGCGAGATCACCACCGGCGCCTCCAACGACCTCGAAAAGGTCACCGAGACCGCGAAGCGGATGGTGATGCGTTTTGGGATGTCGGAGCGCCTCGGCCCGCGCGTCTTCGGTCACGATCGCGGCCAACCCTTCCTCGGCCGCGAGTTCTCCGCCGAGCCCGACTACTCCGACGAGATAGCGCGAGAGATCGACGACGAGATCCGCCGCATCGTCGAGTCCGCGCACCAGACCGCCAAGGACCTGCTCAACGAGAAGCGCGACGAGCTCGACACGATCTCGAAGATCCTGCTCGAGCACGAGACGATCGACGCCGGGCAGTTCGTCGACCTGCTCGCCGGCAAGCCGGTCGATGAGGTTTTCGTCGACGACGAGGAGCCCTCGCAGCCGGTCGAGCCCGCGCCGGAGCCTGAACGCGCCGCCCGTGAGGGCGCCCGCCCGAACCCGCGGCCGCGGCCAGGGTTCGCCGGCGGCGACGCCTCCTGACCGGCGCCTGGCGGCGTCCTCGGTCGCTCGCGTGCAGAGCACGCCACGCTCCCTGCGTCCTTGCCACGCTTGGTCAGGAGGCGTCGCCGCGATGAAACTCATGGGAGTCGTAAACGTCACTCCCGATTCGTTCTCCGACGGGGGGTTGTTCCTTGATGCGGAAGCTGCAATAGCTCATGGCCGCCTGCTGGCCGAGCAGGGGGCGGAGATTTTGGATGTGGGAGGTGAATCGACCCGACCGGGCGCGGCGGAGGTGAGCGCTGAGGAAGAGCTGGATCGGGTTGGGCCGGTGGTGCGGGGGCTGGCCGGGGTAGCGACCGTCTCGATCGACACTTCGAAGGCCGCGGTCGCGGAGGCTGCTCTCGATGCGGGGGCTTCGATCGTCAATGACGTGACGGCGCTGCGGCACGATCCAGAGATTGGGGTGCTTTGCGCCGAGCGCGGTGTCGGGTTGGTGCTGATGCACATGCAGGGCGACCCGCGGACGATGCAGGAGGACCCCAGCTACGACGACGTGGTCGATGACGTCAAGGCCTTTCTTGCCCAGAGGATGGAGGCGGCGATCGGCATGGGGGTCGCCGAGGAGTTGATCTGGCTCGACCCCGGGATCGGTTTCGGCAAGACCCTCGAGCACAACCTCGCGCTGCTGCGCCGGCTCGGTGAGCTGCGCGAGCTAAGGCGCCCGCTGGTTCTCGGCACCTCGCGCAAGAGCTTCATCGGCAAGATCGACGGGTCCGATGTGGACGATCGGATCGGCGGCACGATTGCCTCCTCTGTCCTCGCCGCGGCCGAGGGCGCCGAGGTGCTGCGGGTCCACGATGTCGCCGAGGCCGCCCAGGCGATGAGGATGACGAGCGCGATCCTCGGCTAGGTTTCGACCATGGACGAGCCCAACGGAGACGGGATCGAGTCGCGGGTCGACGTCGACCTGCGCGGGATCTCGATCTACACCCACCATGGCGTCAGCGACGCCGAGCAGGAGGTCGGCCAGCGGATCGAGTTCGACATCTCCTTCGACGTGCCCGACTGCGACGCGGTTCTCACCGACCGGATCGAGGACACCGTCGACTACAGCGAGGTCTGCGACATCGTCGCCCTCGCCGCGACCGAGCGCAGCTACCGAACGCTCGAGCGGCTCGCCCAGGTCGTCGGCGGGCGACTGATCGAGCGCTACGGCTGCGAGTCGGTCCGCGTGCGCGCCTCAAAGCCCGAGCCGCCGTTGCCGCTGGCGATCCAGGAGGTTGGCGTCGAGGTAACCCAGGAGCGCAGCGAAGCGGAGGACGAGGAGAACGGCGAGGAGGCCTAGTGTCTGTGCCGGGTTTTCACCGGCACCGGTCGCGCCGGTGTGCGCGAGCCAGACGGAATCGCGAGGCGCCGCTCGAATCCATTGACCAGATCGAATAGCTCGGGCGCCTCCCACGATCGTCGGCGCCGCCGGCCGGGACGCTCAGGCCGAAGAACGCCCGCACGCTCCAGCCTCTCGAGTGCGCGCCCGGCCGCCACGTCAGAGACCCCCGCGATCTCCATGACGGCCGCCACGTCGACAATCGGATGCGCCGGCAGGCCGGCCACCAGCCTGCGAACGGCCGAGTCGCGGCGCGGATTTCCGGCGCGCTCCAACCACTCGTCCTGCAGCGTCGCGATCCCCTGGGTGAAGCCCTCGGCTTCTCGGGCCGCCGTCCGGGTGGCCTGCGCGAAGACCGCACACGACTCCGCGTCGGCTCCCTCACGGGTAGTCCGTCAGGCCGCGCTCGTAGCCTCGGAGACTCTGCCCTTCGCCGTAGCTAGCCGGATCGGCCTCCGGTTGCACAATAGATTTCGGCACATGGTCAGGATCGGCTATCTCGGACTGGGTTCCAACGTCGGCGATCGTGCCGCTCACCTGCGGGCGGCGATCGAGATGCTCGGCGAGCGCGGGGTGGAGGTCGAGGCGGTCTCGTCGGGTTATGAGACCGAGCCGGTTGGGGAGGTGCCCGACCAGCCCGACTTCCTCAACGCCGCGATCCGCATCCGCACCGAGCTGGAACCGGAAGCGCTGCTCGACGTCTGCAAGGAGATCGAGGCCGAGCGCGGCCGTGCCCTCGACGCCCCCCGCCACAGCCCCCGCCCGCTGGACGTAGACCTCTTGCTCTTGGGCGACCTCGAACTCTCTACCGAGCGCCTAACGCTGCCGCACCCCGAGGTAACCAGCCGCCGCTTCGTCCTCGCCCCACTCCTGGAGCTCGACCCGGACCTTACGCTCCCCGATTGCACGTGCCTCTCCGAAGTCATAGCCGCTCTTGGCTCGGACCAACGCGTCAACTGTGTCGGTCCCATCTAGTGGTGTGATCGGCAACGTTGCCTCGCGGGATGCGGTGAGTGGACCTTGGGGGGCCTGTGCTCGCCGCTTGCTCAGCAGTTCGGCACGGCGAAGTCGGTGTTGTGCGTATACGGGCCGCCGTAGGGGTCGCCGTTCATGAAGGTGTTCGCGGGGGAGTAGTAGGCGCCGTTCCAGGGCGCGCTGGCGATGCGGTACCAGTAGCCGTCGGGATTGACGGAGACGATCGTCGGATCGTGGACCTTGCAATAGACCTGGACCCATTGCCCGGCGGCGATCGGGGAACCCATGCCCGAGGCGTTGTGGTAGTTCGTGAACGTGTTGACCGGGTGGTTGGGCGTCTCCTGCTCTGACCAGGTGCGTGGTGCAGGCGGGGCGGGAGGTGGGGCCGACGGCGGGGTGGCCCCCGGGCTTCCGGGGCCGCCTTCAGGCGCCCTCGCCGGAGGGACGCTTGCGTGCGGGCTCGGACAGGCGGTCGGGGCCTTGCCCTTCTGCCACGCCCAGCAAGTCGTGCCGGTGACGGCGAAGTGCCGCGTGGTGCCGATGAACGGCTCTTCGTCGGAGCTGGCGAACGGCGAGATGTTGACGCACCACGGCCCTGCTCGGGAGCAGTTTCGCTCCAGCACCTGGCCCGCGAGATAGAACGAGTGGAACCCACCCGGCGGATTCCGCGGCAGGAAGAGTGAGTAGGCGAACCGGTAGCTCGTTCCGGCGTTTAGTTTCTCAGGCCGGAACAGGCCAAACGAGAGGTCCGTGCGATCACCCCGGTCACTTGCGGTGGTGTCGATGTACGGGCCTGCCGCGGACGGAAAGGCGGAGAAGTCTGGCGACCAGATCTTACGATCGAAGTGCTTTTGGTAGGTGAGGTTGTGCTCGTAGGCCCAGTCGATCCTGCCCGCGGAGAAACACGAGAGTGCCGTCGAGCTGTTCCAGCGAAGAGTGCCGGAGAGCCGGTAGTCGTTGCGATCGGAATTTCGAGTGCTCGGCCGAACGTACTGCAGGGTGAGCGTGCCGGCGTCGGGCTGCGAGCCGCTCATCGAGCATGCGGCCTGCGCCGGAGGAGCGGCCGCCTGCGACGCCGAGATCGCCAGGGCACCGACCGAAGCGGTCATCAACAGTCGCCGAACGTTCAGGCTGAATTGCACCGAACGACCCTACCGGACCTTGGGGCCTAGGCGGCAGCCGTCTCGCTGCGCAGCGGCTGCAGCCAGGCGGGCGGCAGGATCGGCGGGGTTTTGCCGGGGTAGTTCGGGACTACGCGTTTCGCCAACTCGCCCGCGGGCCGGCCCTCGATCGCCGGGCGCAGGTCGTCGAGGGTCATCGCCAAGCGCAGGCTGGGGGCGATCTGAAAGTCGGCGATGTTGGGCTGCTCGCCGCCGATCGTGCCGTCGGCGATCCAGTCGTCGATCCTCTGCAGCATCCCGGGCAGGTCCGCCAGGCCGCGCCGCACGTTCTCGTCGGTCGCCTCGTTGAAGTGGGCCGAGGCGGCGACGATCGGCGCCGCGGTCTTCAGCGCCAGCCCGATCGGGATGCCCAGCTTGGCCCCCTCCGAGTAGCTGCGCAGCGGCTCCTTGTCCTTGCGCAGCGCCCACCAGAGGATCGCGCGGATCGGCTGTTGCAGGTCGACGTCGCCGAAGCGCTCGACCTCTTCGACCGCAGCACGCTGCTCGGGGTCGCCGGGGACCAGCGTCGGCTCTGGTGCGAGCCGGTCGAGCTCCCGCGCGATCTCACCGGTTCCCTGGACCTTGCGGCCGTCGATCTTCAGGGCAGGCACGGTGGCGCCCGGGAAGCCGACGACGCGCAGGACGCCCTTGGAGACCACCGGCATCAGGTCGGTGCGCTTGTACTCGATGCCCTTCGCCTCGAGCATCAGCCGTGCCGCCATCGAGGGATGGGAACCAGGGATGACGTAGAGCCGCGCCTCCATGGCGAGCCATCATAGACTCGCGCCCGAGATGCTGCTCGCGGTCGACGTCGGCAACACCCAGACCCACCTCGGCGCCTTCGACGGCGAGCGCCTGGTCGAGCACTGGCGCTTTCAGACGCGCGCCGGGGCGACCGGCGACGAGCTGGCCGAGCGGATCGCCGGCATGCTCGCGCTCAGCGGCATCGGCCTCGCCGATCTCGGTGCCGTCTGCGTCTCCTCGGTGGTGCCGCCGCTCGGCAGCCAGTACGAACAGCTGACCGAGCGCTACACGAGCGCCTCCTGTCTGGCGATCGGCCCAGGCGTGAAGACGGGGATGCCGATCCGCATCGACAACCCGCTCGAGGTCGGCGCCGACCGTCTCGTCAACGCGGTGGCCGCCTACGAGCGCTTCAAGGCCGCCTGCGTGGTCGTCGACTTCGGCACCGGGATCAACTTCGATGCCGTCTCGGAGGCCGGCGAATACCTCGGCGGGGCGATCGCGCCCGGGGTCGAGATCTCCCTGACCGCGCTGGTCGAACGCGCCGCCCGCATCGGCCGCATCGATCTCGAGGAGCCGGAGACGGCGATCGGCCGCTCCAGCCGGGCCGCGATCCAGTCTGGGGTGATCTTCGGCTTCGCCGGCCTGATCGACGGCGTCGTGCGCCGCATCGAAGACGAACTCGACCAGGTGCAGCTGCTCGCCACCGGCGGTCTCGCCGCGGTCATCGTCCCCTTCACGGAAACGATCGACGAGGTCGACGAGATGCTCACCCTGAAGGGCCTACGCTTGATCCATGAAAGGAATCAGTAGCGCCATCTCCTCTGCTCCCGCGAGGGCCTAAGGAATCAGATATGGATAGGCCCTCGCTCCCGCGTCCGGGGATGGCGCAGCCACCTTTGACCTCTCCTTTTTCGATTGGCGGGGTCGAGATCGCCAACCGCGTGCTGCTCGCGCCGCTGGCCGGGATCGGCAACTGGTTCGTGCGCCTGCAGGCGAAGCGGCATGGGGCGGGGCTGGCCGTCTCGGAGATGATCTCCAGCTTCGGGCTGCACTACCGCAACGAGCGCACCCTGCGCGAGCTGATGCGGATCCACCCCGATGAGCACCCGGTATCGGTGCAGCTCTTCGGCCACGACCCCGAGGTGATGCGCTCCGCCGCCGCGGTCGCCGCCGAGGCCGGGGCCGACCTGATCGACATCAACATGGGATGCCCGGTGCGCAAGGTGCGCAAGACGGGCGCAGGGGTCGAGCTGCTCGCCGATCCCGAGCTGGCGCTCGCCCTGCTCCGCGGTGCGATCGAGGGCAGCGGCCTGCCTGTGACGGTGAAGCTGCGCTCCGGCCTGCGACCTGGCGATCGCTCCGGCTTTGACCTTGCTGTCCGCCTCGCCGAGGAGGGCGGCGCGGCGGCGATCGGCTTTCACCCCCGCGCGGCGACGATCAAACACAAAGGCAGCCCCGACTACGCACTCACCCGCGAGCTGGTCGAGCGGATCGACGCGCCGGTGATCGTCTCCGGCGGGCTCGACGACGCCGACTCGGTGCGCCGCGCCTACCGCGAGTCCGGCGCCGACGCGGTGATGCTCGCCCGCGGTGCGCTCGGCAATCCCTGGCTCTTCGAGGAACTGACCGGACGCCGCGGCGAGCCGCCCTCGCGCGAGGAGGTGGTCGCCGAGTTGCTCTGGACCGTCGACCGCGCCGAGGAGCATCTCGGGACCGAGCGGGCGACCCGCTACCTGCGCAAGTTCTATCCCTGGTACGTCGACGCGCTCGGCGCTCCGAGCGAGGTTGCGGCGGAGCTGCAGCGCAGCGCCGACCTGCCTCGCGCCAGGCAGTTGATCGCCGGCCAAAAACCCCTGAGTGCCGGACTGACGCCCTCGCTATAATCCCGCGACTTCGGGCCCTGGTGGGGACTGGCGAAAGCCTCCGCACCCGGGCGTTTTTGGTCTCAGGACCGAACAAACCCACGTCCAGCCAGTAGAAGCGAGGTCAGCGCAAAGTGACTCGGCAAGCCGTAATCACCCCCGAAGGTCTCGAGAAGCTCAAAGAGGAAATCGAGCACCTGTCGACCGCCAAACGGCGGGAGGTCGCGGCGCGGATCAAGGAGGCCCGCGAGTTCGGCGACATCTCCGAGAATGCCGAGTACGACGACGCCAAGAACGAACAGGCGCTGCTCGAGGGCAGGATCGCCCAGCTCGAAGAGCGGCTGCGCCGCGCCACGGTCATCGACAAGAAGGATGTCGACACCGACGAGGTCGGCTTCGGCTCGGTCGTCCACGTCAAAGACCAGAAGAGCGGCGACTCGCAGAAATTCCAGATCGTCGGCTCGACCGAGGCCAACCCGGTTGATCACAAGCTCTCCAACGAGTCGCCGATCGGCAAAGCGTTGCTTGGTCACAAACGCGGCGACGTGGTCACGGTGGACGTGCCGCGGGGGCCGAAGAAGAAACTGAAAATTACGAAGATTGAGTCGGCGTAGAGCCCGTCTCGGTAGGGGTTCGCTTAACTTTTTCGGTGAGTTGTGGTTGGGCTGTCGCCCGTGACGCCTCAGCGAAAAAGTACAAGACGCTTCACCCCTACCGAGACGGGCTCTGGGTGATCGATAGGCTCGCACGCTCCAATGAGCGGGACTGACCAGCCGAAGCTTTCCGATGTTCTCCGTGACCGGAGGGAGAAGCTGGAGAGGTTGCGTGGGGCGGGGATTGAGCCGTTTCCTCATCAGTTTGAGGAACGTGAGGAGATCGGTGAGGTGCGGGCCGCGCATGAGGGCTTGGCGGCGGGGATGGAGACCGAGTCGCGGCATCGGGTCGCGGGCCGGATCGTCGCGCGTCGCGGCCACGGCAAGGCGGCCTTCCTCGATCTGCGCGACGGCAGCGGCCAGATTCAGCTCCACGCCACCGCCGACAAGCTCGGCGCCGAGGCCTTCGAGCTGCTGGTCGAGCTCGACCTCGGCGACTTTGTCGGCGTCGAGGGGACGGCCCTGGCGACGCGGCGCGGCGGCGAGCTCTCGCTGGCGATCGACCACTGGCGGCTGCTCGCGAAGAGCCTGCGTCCGCCGCCGGACAAGTTCCACGGCCTCGAGGACGTCGAAACGCGCTACCGCCGCCGCGAGCTCGACCTGCTCGCCAACGAGGAGAGCCGCCGCGCCTTCGCGATCCGCGCCCGCGCGATCGCCGAGGTGCGCCGCTGGCTCGACGAGCACGGCTTCGTCGAGGCCGAGACGCCGGTATTGCAGCCGCTCTACGGCGGTGCCCTGGCGCGCCCCTTCGTCACCCACCACAACGCGCTCGACCGCGACTTCTACCTGCGGATCGCGACCGAGCTCTATCTGAAGCGCCTGGTCGTCGGCGGCATCGACAAGGTCTACGAGCTCGGTAAGGACTTCCGCAACGAGGGCGTCTCGCACAAGCACAACCCCGAGTTCACGATGCTCGAGTGGTACGAGGCCTACGCCGACTACGGGAAGACGGCGCACGATCTCGAGCTGCTGGTCGCCGAGGTCGCCGAGCGGGTGCTGGGAACTACCGTGGTCGAGCGCGACGGAGTTGAGATCGACTTGGCACCCCCCTGGAAACGGGTGACGCTGCGCGAGGCGGTCCGCGAGCGAACCGGGATCGACATCGCCGAGCACCCGACCCGCGAGGCACTTGCCGCGGCGATGGAGGGGGAGCCCGACCCCACTGAGGGCTGGGGCAAGTTGGTCGACGGCCTGCTCTCCAGGTCGGTCGAGCCGCAGCTGATCCAGCCGACCTTTATCGTCGACTACCCGGTCGAGCTCTCGCCGTTCGCCAAGGCGCACCGCTCTGAGCCGGGCCTGGTCGAGCGCTGGGAGGCCTTCATCGGCGGGGTCGAGATCGCCAACTCCTTCAGCGAGCTGAACGACCCGGATGAGCAGAGGCGCCGCTTCGAGCAACAGGCGGCCGAGCTGGAGCGGGGCGACGAAGAGGCGCAGCCCTACGACGAGGCATTTGTCGAGGCGCTGGAGTATGGGATGCCCCCGACCGGCGGCGTCGGACTGGGAATTGACCGGCTTGTCATGATGCTTACCGGAGCCCACAGTCTGCGTGAGATCGTGCTTTTCCCGGCGATGCGCTCCTAGCGGGCCCGAAACGGCGTTGAAAAGGCCGCTATGAGCGGCAATCGGGGTCCCAAGGCCGGGTGGGCACTCTCGGTATCGTTCAAGGAGCACATAGGCGCTTCCCGATAGATGAAGGGCGCCCCCGGTACTTCCGACCGCAAAACGCGTTTGACCTCAAGAGGGTCAAGAGAGGAAGCCTTTGTTCGAGAGATTCACTGAGCGAGCACGTCAGGTGGTTGTCCTGGCCCAGGAAGAGGCTCGCACGCTGAAACACAATTACATCGGCACCGAGCACATCCTGCTCGGGTTGCTGCGCGAGGAGGAGGGCCTGGCCGCCCGCGTCCTCGAGTCTCTCGACATCACGACCGAGCGCGTCCGCTCCCAGGTCGTGCGGATCGTCGGCTCCGGCGAGGAGGTCACCTCCGGCCAGATCCCGTTCACCCCGCGTGCCAAGAAGGTGCTCGAGTTGGCGCTGCGCGAGGCGCTCTCGCTCGGCCACAACTACATCGGCACCGAGCACATCCTGCTTGGCTTGGTGCGCGAGAACGAGGGCGTCGCCGCCCGCATCCTGCTCGACTTCGACGCCGATTCCGACAAGATCCGCAACGAGGTGATCCGCATGCTCTCGGGTCCCGGCGGTCGCCGCCAGGGGGGCGGCGGAGGCGGTCAGGGCGAGGGCGCCGGCAAAAAGAGCTCGAAACTGCTCGATCAGTTCGGTCGCAACCTGACCAAACTCGCCGAGGAGGGCAAGCTCGACCCGGTGATCGGCCGCGAAACCGAGATCGAGCGGATCATGCAGATCCTCTCGCGCCGCACCAAGAACAACCCGGTGCTGCTGGGCGAGCCCGGCGTCGGCAAGACCGCTGTGGTCGAGGGCCTCGCCGCCCGGATCAACAGCGGCGAGGTACCGGAGCTGCTGCGCAACAAACAGATCTACACGCTCGACCTGGCCGCCCTGGTCGCCGGCTCCAAGTACCGCGGCGAGTTCGAGGAGCGGCTCAAGAAGGTGATGAAAGAGATCACCCAGCGCGGCGACATCATCCTTTTCATCGACGAGCTCCACAATCTGGTCGGCGCGGGCGCGGCCGAGGGCGCGATCGACGCGGCCTCGATCCTGAAGCCGGCGCTGGCGCGCGGCGAGTTGCAGACGATCGGCGCGACGACGCTCGACGAGTACCGCAAATACCTCGAGCGCGACTCGGCACTGGAGCGGCGCTTCGCCCAGATCAAGGTCGACCAGCCCTCGGTCGAGGACACGGTCAAGATCCTCGAAGGGCTGCGCGAACGCTACGAGCAGCACCACAAGGTCAACATCACCGACGACGCGCTGAAGGCCGCCGCCGAACTGGCCGACCGCTACATCTCCGACCGTTTCCTGCCCGACAAGGCGATCGACCTGATCGACGAGGCAGCCTCGCGGATGCGGATCAAGTCGATGAGCGCTCCGCCGGTCTACCGCGACCTCGAGGAGGAAGTGGAAAAGACGCGGCGCGAAAAGGAGTCCGCGATCGAGGCCCAGGAGTTCGAGAAAGCGGCCAACCTGCGCGATTCGGAGCGCCAGCTGACGACGCGCAAGCGCCAGCTCGAAGACGAGTGGTCCGAGGGCGATTCCTCAGAGCGGCCCGACGTCGGCGAAGAGGAGATCGCCGACATCGTCTCGATGTGGACCGGGATCCCGGTCTTCAAACTGACCGAGGCCGAGACCAAGAAGCTGATCCGCATGGAGGAGGAGCTGCACAAGCGGGTGATCGGCCAGGAGGTCGCGATCACCGCCGTCTCCAAGGCGATCCGCCGTTCCCGCGCCGGGATCAAGGACCCCAAGCGCCCCTCTGGCTCATTCATCTTCCTCGGCCCTTCCGGGGTTGGCAAGACCGAGTTGGCGCGCACTCTCGCCGAGTTCCTCTTCGGCGACGAGGAGGCGCTGGTGCGGATCGACATGTCCGAGTACATGGAGAAGCACGCGGTCAGCCGCCTGGTCGGCTCGCCGCCGGGCTACATCGGCTACGACGAGGGCGGCCAGCTGACCGAGGCCGTGCGGCGCAAGCCCTACAGCGTGCTGCTGCTCGACGAGATCGAGAAGGCCCACCCGGACGTCTTCAACATCCTCCTGCAGATCCTCGAGGACGGGCGGCTCACCGACGCCCAGGGGCGCACGGTCGACTTCCGCAACGCGATCGTGATCATGACCTCGAACATCGGCGCCTCGGAGATCGCCAAGAACACCTCGATCGGCTTCACCGTCGCCGACGAGACCGGGATGTCCTACGGCGACATGAAGAACCGCATCATGAGCGACCTGAAAAAAGTCTTCCGGCCCGAGTTCCTCAACCGGATCGACGAGGTGATCGTCTTCCACAAGCTCGCCAAGGAAGAGGTCAAGGAGATCGTCGACCTGATGATCAACCGCGTCCGTGTCCAGGTCGCCGAGCACGAGCTACAGCTGGAGTTGAGCGACGAGTCCAAGGACCTGCTGGTCGACAAAGGCTGGGATCCCTCGATGGGGGCCCGGCCGCTGCGCCGCGCGATCCAGCGCTACATCGAGGACCCGCTTGCCGACGAAGTGCTGCGCCAAGGGCCGATGGTCCCCGGCTCGACCGTCGTGGTCGAGCGAGACAAGGATGGCGACGACGAGGACAAGCCGCTGAAGCTGACGATCGTGGCACCGAAGAAACCGGCGAAGAAGAAAGCCAAGCCGGACAAGCCCGAGCCCGAGAAGGTCGGGGTCGGTGCCAAGAAGGACGAGGGCGAGGAGCCGGCCCCCGAGGAGCCCGCCACCCCCGACGGCGATTCCTAGCGGCCCTGGCGCGCGGGTCCTGTCGCCGGAGAGGGGGTGTCCGGGCTCGGCTGGGTTTTTCGCGTGCTGAGCGGGCATTGCTCGCTGAGCCGTGGGCGAAAAAGAGGACGCCGCTGTCGCCCGGACACCCCCTCTCCGGCGCCACCCGCGCGAGCTGCCGCTACGGTTCTCGAAAATGCGTGAACCTGGACGGACGGCGATAGGGACTTGGAGCGGGGGGCGGTTCCTTCGCTATGGGGAGAAGATTGACGAGGCCCGGTTGGAGGCGCTGCTGCAACCGGATGGCGGCATCGACACTGTGCTCACGGCCGACACGTATGGGCAGGGCGAGGCTGATTTGGTTCTGGGGCGGGCGTTGGCTGGGGTGCCGCGGGAGGACTATTCGCTCGTTGGTGCCGTGGGCCATGACTTCTACGACGGCGAGCGGGATGGGCCTCGGGGATTTCCTCGTTTCACCGATCCGCGCCTGCGGGGGCCGAGCGAGTACGCCGACTACCTGCGGATGGCGGCCGAGCGCAGCCTCGAGCGGCTCGGCGTTGAGCGCTTTGACCTGTTGCTGTTGCACAACCCCGACCGGATCGGGTATTCGAGCGAGGCGGTCTGGGATGGGATGGCGGCGCTGCGCGAGGCCGGCCTCGCGGGGCAGATCGGGATTGCGCCCGGGCCCGCCAACGGCTTCACCCTCGACCTGATCTCCTGCCTTGAGCGGTTCGGCGAGCGGATCGACTGGGCGATGATCATTCTCAACCCGTTCGAGCCCTGGCCCGGCGAGCTCTGCCTCGACGCGGCCGCCCGTCACGACGTCGGGGTGATCACCCGCGTCGTCGACTACGGCGGACTCTTCTGGGGTGACCTGCGGCCGGGAATGGAACTGGCCCAGGGCGATCACCGGGCCTTCCGTCCCGACGGCTGGATCGAGGCCGGGCTGGAGAAGCTGGAGCCGCTGATGCCAATCGCCGAAGGCGCCCGGCTGACCCCGATCCAGCTCGCCTGCCAGTGGAACCTTGCCCATCCCGCAGTCGAGTGCGTCGTCCCGACCCTGATCCAGGAGGCCGGCGAGGATGCCTGCCCGATCGAGGCCAAGCGGGTCGAACTGGCGAACCTGCCGACCGAGCCGCGATTGACCGACGAGGACATCGCCGCGATCCGCGCGCTCGGCGACAACACGGGTTGCATGGCCCTCAAGGGCGCCAGCCCGACGCACGAGGGCGACGAGCGCCCCGACCGCTGGTCGCTCGACGACGAGCTGGTCGCAGTGGGCGAGCGCTGGGGCATCGACCCCGATCGCGACCTGACCGCCGCATAGCCTGCCCAGCATGTCGCGTCCTTGGTGGACCCTTGTCGGGGCTTGTTCTGGCCTCTTCATCTTGATGCTTGATTCGACGGTGGTTGCCCTGGCGCTGCCGAGCATCCGCCATGACGTCGATGCGACGCAGGCCGGCCTGCAGTGGGTGATGAACGGCTACCTGCTGATCATCACCGCGTTCGTGGTCACCGGGGGCCGCCTCGGCGACATGTTCGGTCGCAAGCGGCTGTTCCTGATCGGTATGGCTCTGTTCGCGCTCGGCTCGGTCGTCTCGGCGACCGCCGGCGATCAGCTGACTCTGCTTTTCGGACGGCTGTTGCAGGGGCTGGGGGCGGCGCCGATGCTGCCTCTTTCGCTGGCGATCGTCTGCCACGCCTTCCCGGCCGAGAAGCAGGCTCGCGCCCTGGGTATTTGGGCGGCGATATCGGCCGTGGCGCTCGGCATCGGCCCGCTCGTCGGCGGCGCCCTGGTCGATCTCGACTGGCGGCTGATCTTCTGGATCAACCTGCCGATCGCGCTGACCGGGATCGCGATCATGTGGTGGGCGGCGCCCGAGTCGACTGACCCCGGCTCGGGCACGCGGATCGACTTCGCCGGTTTGATCGCGCTGGCGGTGGGACTCACCGCCGTCGTTCTCGCGCTGGTCCAGGCCGACGAGTGGGCCGGCCCTGGGATCGCGGCACTGGCGGTTGCCGGACTCGCCTGCCTCTACGCCTTCTGGCGCATCGAGCACCGCTCGGCAGAGCCGATCGTCGACTTCTCGCTCTTCCGCAACGGGCCCTACTTCGGCGCCAGTGCCGCCGCCTTCGCGCTTGTCGGCGCCTACTGGTCGGTGATGTTCTTCCAGCCGCAGTACCTGCAGGATGTGCGCGGCCACACCGCCGTTCTCAGCGGGCTGATGATCATGCCGGTGACGGTGCCGATGATCTTCATCTCGCCCTTCTCAGGGCGGCTGATCGGCCGTTTCGGGGCGCGGCGGCTGATGACGATGGGGATGGTCCTCGGCGTCTTCGGCCTGCTGGCACTTACCCAGATCGACGCCGGCAGCTCCTACCCGGCGCTGCTCGCCGGCTACCTCCCGCTCGGGATCGCGCTGGGGCTCGTCTACGCGCCGATGTCGACCGCGGCGATGGCGGCGATGCCGGCCGAGAAAGTGGGCATTGCCTCCGGCGTGCTGGCGATGGACCGCGTGATGGCCGGCACGGTCGCCCTCGCGGTCACCGGCGCTGTCTTCCACGCCCTGCTCAGCGGCAACCGCTCGTTTACCGATTCCGTCGCCGGCTCGACCTGGGTCTTGGTCGCCCTATGCGCCGTCGGCGCGATCCTCACCTGGGCCTTCGTGCGCGACACGGGCCGCCCAGCTCCGGCCCCCCACAGGCATCACAAGCACTTCCATCTCTAGGCAAGGTGAGAAGCCGATCCGGTAGGGCTGGAACGTCTTGTACTTTTTCGGTGTGGGCTGCGGGCGTCAGCCGGAGGGGATTCACCGAAAAAGTTAAGTGGAAGCCCTACCGGATCGGCTTCTGAGTGACCAAATCGCTTGACAATGTCCTTCCCGACCTGTCCACTAGGGATTAGCCAGACCGCATTCCAGAGCGGAATTTGCCATCCTAGCCGAGATGTCTTCACCGCCAGGGGATGAGCTTCACGAGTTGGCAGAACGTCAAGATCCCCGGCTACTGAGGGCTCTGGATGTCGTTGCTCCCGGTGGCGCTCTGCGTGAGGGCCTCGACAACATAGTCCACGCCAGCACCGGCGGTCTGATCGTCGTCGGCGACCCGGGCGACATCTCGCACATGCTCTCCGGCGGGATCAGGCTCGACATCGATTACACGCCGGCGATGCTTTACCAGGTGGCAAAGATGGACGGGGCGATCGTGCTCAACGCCGAGGCGACCAAGATCGTCTGGGCGAACGTCCAGCTGATGCCCGACCCGACGATCCTCTCCTCGGAGACGGGGACCCGGCACCGCACCGCGGAGCGCGTCTCCAAACAGACCAGCGCACTGGTCGTGGCGATCTCCCAGCGCCGCGACGTCGTCTCCCTCTACGTCGAGGGGACCAAGTACATCCTCCAGGAGATCCCGGCTGTGTTGGCCAAGGCGAACCAGGGCCTGGCTACGCTGGAGAAGTATCGCGAGCGGCTCGAACAGGTCTCCGACCGGCTCACCGTGCTCGAGTTCGAGGGCGGCGGCGTCCTCTACGACGCGCTCACCGTTCTGCAGCGAGCCGAGCTGACGACGCGGATGGCGGTCGAGGTCGAGCGCTACATAGTCGAGCTCGGCACCGAGGGCAGGCTGATCGAGATGCAGCTCGAGGAGACGATGGTCGGCGTCGCCGCCGACAAGTCGGCGCTGATCCGCGACTACTCGGTGGAAGACTCCGAGCAGAACCTCGGGACGGTCCTACAGTCGCTGGCGCGGATGCCGCACGAGGACGTGCTCGACTTCGGTCGCCTCGCCGAGCTGCTCGGCTACGACCGCAAGCTCAACACCCTCGACTTCCCGGTTGCGCCGCGCGGCTACCGAGTGATGGGCCGCATCCCGCGCATCCCCAAGCTTGTCGTCCAGAAGATCATCCACGACCTCGGTGGCCTGGAGGAGGTCCTGGCGGCATCCGACGCCGACCTCGAAGCCGTCGAGGACGTCGGCCAAACCCGGGCCAAGGACATCCGCGAGGGCCTGCGGCGGCTCCAGGAGGTCGATCTGGTCGACCGGTACTTACAGAGTTGACGGCAAAGAAGCCGTCGCAAATCGAAAGGAGCCACCGATTCCCCAGCTAGAAGAGGTCACTGAGGTAAGTGTCGAGGAGGTCGAGGTCGAGTACGTCTGCGACTTCGAGGAGGGCGACAAGGTCGTCTATCCGCACCACGGCGCCGGCCTGGTGATGAAGAAAGAGGCACGGGAGCTGATGGGTGAGGAGCGCGAATACCTCACGATCAAGATCCTCCACAATGAACTCACGGTGATGGTCCCGTGTGAAAACGCTGGCAAGG
The DNA here is from genome assembly GCA_963837695.1 of uncultured Solirubrobacterales bacterium. Taxonomy (GTDB): domain Bacteria; phylum Actinomycetota; class Thermoleophilia; order Solirubrobacterales; family 70-9; genus VRUE01. Next base: position 1,309,569 of record CAWINZ010000005.1, read on the forward strand.
CAGGGCTGCGGCGGGTCATCGACGAGGTCGAAATCAAGAAGGTCACAGGCGTCCTCACCGATGAGGTGTCCGAGATGCCGAAGAACTGGAACCGGCGTTTCAAGTACAACCGCGAGAAGATCAAGACCGGCGATGTGTTCGAGCTCGCCGAGGTGGTCCGCAACCTGGCGCTTCGCGAGATGGAGAAGGGCCTCTCCACCGGCGAGAAGCAGATGTACACGCGCGCCAAGAAGATCCTTGCGTCCGAGTTCATGTACGCGCTCGATAAAGACGAGGAGGGCGCCGAGGAATACCTCGACGGCCTGCTGGAGGAGCGCTTCGCCGCCACCGCCACCGCCTAGTAGGACCGCAGCATCCGTCACCGCGGTCATCGCGGCTGCCGGCTCCGGGGAGAGGCTCGGAGCCGGCGGTCCGAAGGCCTTCGTGATGCTGGCCGGCAGGCCGATGGTCGAGTGGTCGGTCGCGGCGGTGCGGGTGGCCGCGGGCGTGCGCTCGATCGTCATCGCCTGCCCGCCGGGTCACGTCCACGACCTGGGGGGTCACGATCTGGGCGTGGTCGATGGCGGGGCCACCCGCGCCCAGTCGGTCGCCAACGCGCTCGCGGCGGTGGGGACCGAGCTGGTTGCGATCCACGACGCCGCCAGGCCGCTTGTGACGCCCGAACTGGTCGAGGGCGTGGTCGCGACCCTGGCAGCCGACCCCGAGGCAGCCGGCGCGATAGCAGCGACCCCCGTCACCGACACGATCAAGCGTGTTGCAAACCTGGCGCGACCTGCATCGGACCCCCATTTGGGGTCCGATGCAGGTCGCGTGATCGAGGAGACGGTTGATCGCAGCAGGCTTTGGGCGGCCCAGACGCCGCAGGTGTTTCGGGTCGAGGCGCTGCGCCGGGCGCTCGAAGCGGATCCAGCCCAGATCGACGCCGCCACGGACGAGGCGATGCTGATCGAGGCGGTAGGGGGGCGGGTGCTGATCCATCCCTCTCCGCCGGAGAACCTCAAGGTGACTACTCGATTCGACCTTGAAGTTGCCGAGATGATCCTTGGAGCCAATCCCGGCAGGGACTCCACTTAACTTTTTCGGTGGATTGTGGTTGGGCTGGCGCCCGGGGGGCAGCCGACGAAAAAGTACAAGACGTTTCGTCCCTACCGGGATTGGCTCTGGGTCAGCAAGATCCAGACGAGCGTTGCCGCGAAGCAGATTTGGCCAACGCCGAGGGCGACGCCGAAGCTGACAGCTCCAAGTGCGCCCGCGATCGCGGTGCCGAGAGCAAAGGCGCCGAGCATCACGGCAAGCTGACGCCAGGCCATGGCTACGCCCCCCGCTCGGTTGGGAGACCGCCGGCGGCGCGTGAGTCGTCACCGCGGTGCGCTCGCCGGCGCCGCTCGTAGACCCCGTTCTGCACCATCAGGGTCGCGATCCCGGCGATCACGATCGCGCTGAGGTTGATCGCCAACTGGGCGACCGCGCCGCGCCAGTCGGGCCAGTCGCCGAATGCCGCGGCTACCCCGATCGCCGCCGCCGCTGGAATCGTCGTCACGGAGATCAGCACGCCGACCAGCGCCCCCGACTTGGCCGCGGTCAGCGAGAGCACGCCGGCCATGCCGGCGAAGAGGGCGACGATGAACGAGAAGGTGCTGGGTTCGGAGATGAACGCGGTGAGCGTGCGCTCGCCGAGCAGGAAGTCAGGCTCGACCAGGCCGGTCCATTTGGCGAGCAGACTGAAGAGGAAGGCGCCGGTGATGCCGATTGGGAAGCCGACCGCGAGCGCGCGCAGGGAACGCAGGCCGAGGTCGGGACGCCTCTGCACCAGGGCGACGCAGAGCCCGGCGAGGGGTCCGAACTCGGGCCCGACGACCATCGCGCCGACGATCAGGATCGGCTGGCCGAGCAGGATGCCGACCGAGGCGATCAGGCAGGCGAGCACCATGAAGGCGAGGAAGTTGGCGTTGAGCTCGATGTTCTCCGAGGTCCGCGCCTCGACCTCCTCCCAGACCACCGAGTCGCCGGGGGAGCCTGCCGCCGCACGCTCGGCACGTTCGGCGGCGCTCGAGAGTTGCGAGTCGATCTCTTCGATCGAGATCGAGCCTTCGGCGGGAATCTCGAGTTCGCGCAGGTCGGCGATGACGACGCTGGCGTCCTCGCGGGCAATGTCGCAGAGGACGAGGTCGCCTGCCGGCTTGAGCGAGGCTCCCTCGATTCGGGCAAGGCTGGAGACCGACGGGCTCGCTTTGAGCAGGTCGACAACACGCTCGGACTTGGGGCCGGGAACGACGATCCGCAGGTGGACCACGCCCCGACCCTACTAACGTGCGGAACCGATGCTGACCGACTACCACCTCCATCTGCGGCCGGACGAGCCCGACACGACGACCGAGCGGTACTTCACCGCGGCGAACGTCGAGCGCTACCGCGAGGCCGCGGCGGCGGCCGGGATCGACGAGTTGGGCGTCTCCGAGCACATCTACCGCTTCACCCAGGCCCTCGACCTCTGGCGGCATCCGTTCTGGGCGGAGCAGGCGCGCGATGACCTCGATGCCTACTGCGAGTTCGTGCGCGGCGCCGGCCTCAAGCTCGGGGTCGAGTGCGACTTCGTTCCCGGCGCCGAAGACCGCACCGCGAACCTGCTCGAGGCGCACGACTTCGACTACGTGGTGGGCTCGGTCCACTTCGTCGGCGAGGCCGCGGTCGACCACGAAGGCTGGGACGTCTGGGAGGGGAGGGGGGATGCCGATGAGGTCTGGCGTCGCTACTTCGAGGCGCTCGCCGAGTGCGCCCGCTCGGGCCTCTTCGACATCCTCGCCCACCCCGACCTGGTCAAGGTCTGGGGTCGCGCCAGGCCGCTTCCCGAGCGCGACCCGCGCCACTACTACGAGCCCGCCGTGGAGGCGATCGCCGAAAGCGGGATCGCGGTCGAGCTCTCGACTGCCGGGCTGCGCAAGCCCGTCGGCGAGCTCTATCCCGCGCCGGCCCTCGCCGAGATGTGCGTCGAGGCCGGCGCGCCGTTCGCCCTCTCCTCCGACGCGCACCTGCCCGAGCAGGTCGGTTTCGGCTATGACCGCGCCTTGGAGCTCCTCGCCGATCTGGGTGTGGAGGAGATCTGTGCCTTCGAGCGGCGGCAGCGCAGCTTGGAGCCTCTGCCCGCCCAGGTAAGCGAGAATCGCTGACCTGATGAGCGTCGGCATCGGCTATGACAGCCACCGCTTCGCCGAGGGCCGGCCCCTGATTCTGGGCGGGGTCGAGATCGAGCACGAGCGCGGGCTCAGCGGCCACTCCGACGCCGACGTGCTGACCCACGCGATCATCGACGCCCTGCTCGGCGCGGCGGGAGGGGGCGACATCGGCACTCTCTTCCCCGACGATGACGAGCGCTGGCGCGATGCCGACTCGATCGACTTGCTGCGCACGGTCGTCGGCACGATCGGCGGCCGGATCGAGAACATCGACGCCACCCTGATCTGCGAGGCGCCGCGGCTGGCGGCCCACCGCGCCGAGATGGAGCGCATCCTCGCCGAGGCCACCTCGGCTCGGGTCAGCGTCAAGGCGACCACCAACGAGGGCATGGGCTGGGTCGGTCGCGGCGAGGGAATCGCCTGCATAGCCGTGGCCTCGGTGGAGAGCGAATAGGCTTCCTCGCCCATGGGCAGGCTCGGATCGATCGCGGCAACAGCGCACCAGGCGGCCTCGGACAAAGCGTTCGAGCTCCGCGTGTTGCACGAAGCCGGCGTCGCCGCTCTGCACCGACCCGACAAGGCGGTGAAGGTCGTCTCCGCGCTGGTCCGCTGGGGCGCCTCGCCGGCGCTCGGCATCACCACCGCGGCGATCCACCATCCGCGTGAGACCGCGCTGATCGATGAACGCGGCTCACTCACCTTCGAGCAGTTGCAGCGGCGCACCAACGCGCTCGCCCGCGCCTTCGAACGGATGGGGGTCGGCTACGGCGACGGGATCGGGATCATGTGTCGCAACCATCGCGGCTTCATCGAGGCGACGCTCGCGGCAGCGAAGCTCGGCGCCAGCGCGCTCTATCTCAACACGATGTTCGCCGGGCCTCAGCTCGCCGAGGTAACGCGCCGCGAGGGTCCCAAGGTGCTCGTCTACGACGAGGAGTTCAGCGAGCTGCTCGACGGGGTCGACGCGAGCGTGGCGCGGGTTGTCGGCTGGGCCGAGGGCGAGTCCGAGGTACCGACGCTCGACTCGCTGATCGCCTCCGCCGAGGATTCGGACCTGAAGCCGCCGCCCGACAAACCGCGCTTCGTCATCCTCACCTCGGGCACGACGGGGACGCCGAAGGGCGCGCAGCGCTCGAGTCCCGACGGCCTGTTCGCGTTGGCTGCCTTGATCGACCGGATCCCCTACCGGAGCCGCGACACGATGATGATCGCGGCGCCGCTCTTTCACTCCTGGGGCTTCTTTCACTTCGTCATGAGCCTGCCGACCGCCGCGACGATCGTGCTGCGACGGCGCTTCGACCCCGAGGGGACGTTGCAGGCCGTGCAGGAGCACCGCGCCCAGGTGCTCGGCGCGGTCCCGGTGATGGTTCAGCGCATCCTCCAGCTGCCCGAGGAGACGCTCGACAAGTACGACCTTTCCTCGTTGCGGATCACCTCGCTCTCGGGCTCCTCACTGCCGGGCGAGCTGGCGATCGCCTGGATGGATCGCTTCGGCGACAACATCTACAACCTCTACGGCTCGACCGAGGTCGCCTACGCGACCGTCGCCACGCCGCAGGAACTGCGGGCGGCGCCCGGCACCGCGGGACGGGCGCCCCGGGGCACCGTGGTGCGGCTCTACGACGAGCAGGGGCACGAGGTTCCGCGTGGGGAGGTGGGCCGCATCTTCGTCGGCAACGAGATGTCCTTCGAGGGCTATACCGGTGGCGGCAGCAAGGACGCGATCGACGGGCTGTTGAGCAGCGGCGACGTCGGTCACATCGACCCCGCCGGGCGGCTCTTCATCGACGGTCGCGACGACGAGATGATCGTCTCCGGTGGCGAGAACGTCTTCCCGCGCGAGGTCGAGGATCTGCTTGCCGACCACGAGGCCGTGGTCGAGGCGGCCGTGATCGGCGTCGAGGACGACGAGTTCGGCCAGCGACTGAAGGCGTTCGTCGTCGTCGGTGAGGGCGCCGAGGTCTCCGAAGAAGATCTCAAGGCCCATGTCAAGGAACATCTGGCCGGCTATAAGGCGCCGCGCGAAGTCGATTTCGTGGACGAGCTGCCGCGCAACGCGACCGGCAAGATCCTCAAGCGCGAACTGCACGCGCGCGAGGCTGAGAAGTCAGCCTAGGTCCTCTGCGCTAATTGCGAGGTTTTGAGCTTGATACCGGTGGCACGGCCTCCGCGCTGGGTAGTAGGTTGCGATGAATGGCTGAGCCTGCCGTCAAGCTGAACCGAATTGCCGATGCGACCGACCAGATGCAGGGGGTCGCACGGCAGGCGCTTGAGTGGGTGCGACAGAGCGAGGCTCGCGTCGCCGAGGCCGAGGCCGCTCGCGATGCGATCAAGGCGCGGGCAAAGGCGACGCTGGCGAAGCTGGGCGAGGAAGGCCGCGAGCGGATTGCCGCCGAGCGAGAAAAGCGCCGCGCGGTCGAGGCGCGCGTTGCCCACGCCGAGGAGGGCCGCGACCGGGCCGAGAAGGCCTTCGAGCGGGCGCAGAAGCGGGCCGAGGCGGATCGCGAGGCATTCACCACGCAGATGACCGCAGGCAAGGCGCAGGCCGACCAGGCCACCTCAAATGCGGTCAAGCGCGTCGAAGCGGAGGCTTCCAAGCGGACCGGCGAGGTGCTCGAAAAGGCGCAGGTCGAGGCCGACCGTCGTGTCGCCGCGGCCGAGCAGCGCGCGGCCGAGGCGGAGCAGCGCGCCGAGGAGGCCCACCAGGTTGCGGTCCGCCTCGAGGCCGAGATCGAGGAGCGAGTGATGCAGGGCACGGTCGACGTCCGCCGCGAGGCCGAGGAGCGGGTGCAAAAGCTGATCGAGAAGGTCGAAGGCGAGGCGACCGAGAAGGCAAAGGCACGGGCGGAGGAGCAGCTGCAGGCCGAGTCGGAGCGGATCCGGGGCCAGGCCGAACAGCGTGAGGAGCGCTTGCGCCACGCCGCCGAGGACGAGATCAAGGCCAGCGCCAAGAAGGCGCGGCGCGAGGTGCTCGCCGCGGCCGACGAGACCGCGCCGGCGTGGTCTCGCAACGAGTCTCCCTCGGGCGCTGGATACCGCACCTTCTAGGCCTCTCTAGCATCCGCACCCATGCGGGAGGTTCGGATAAAAGACACCTTGACGGGGAGTCTCGTCAGCCTTGACTCAGGAGCCGAGGTGGGGATCTATGCGTGTGGGCCGACGGTCTACAGCCGGATCCACATCGGGAATGCCCGGCCGTTCGTTGTCTTCTCGCTGCTGGCGCGGTTCTTGAGGAGCGAGGGATACCGGGCGAAGCTGGTCGTCAACGTCACCGACATCAACGACAAGATCTATGACGCGGCGAAGGGGGCGGGGGAGCCGTCGGCCGATTTCGCCGCGCAGATGACGCGGGCCTATTTCGAGGACACCGATCGGCTTGGGCTGGGGCGGCCCGACGCCGAGCCGCTTGCTACCGAGACGATCGGGGGGATCGTCGCCCTGATTGGCGACCTGGTCGAGTCGGGCCACGCTTATGAGTTGGGCGGCGACGTCTACTTCCGCGTCGGCAGCTTCGATGCCTACGGCAAGCTCTCCAACCGGCGCACCGAGGACATGGACCAAGGCGAGGAGGCGGGTTCGGCATCGCTGAAGGAGAGCCCGCTCGACTTTGCCCTCTGGAAGGCGCACAAGGATGGCGAGGACACTTCATGGGACTCCCCCTGGGGACCCGGTAGGCCGGGTTGGCATATCGAGTGCTCGGCGATGGCCGAGGCCGAGTTGGGTCCTGCTTTTGCAATCCATGGCGGCGGTTCCGACCTCGTCTTCCCCCACCACGAGAACGAGATCGCGCAGTCTGAGGCGGCGGGTCGCCCGTTCGCCCGCCTTTGGATGCACAACGGGATGATCGAGACCGACGCCGAGAAGATGTCGAAGTCCGAGGGCAACATTTTTCAGCTCTCAGAGGCACTCGATCGCTATGGTCGCGAGGCGGTGGTGGCGTACCTGGTCTCAGGGCATTACCGGCAGCCGCTGGCGTTCGGCGAGGATCAGATGAAGCAGGCCGCGGCGCAGGTCGAGCGGCTGCGGAACTTCCTTCGGGAGCACCCTGCCCGAGAGCCGGTGGGTCCCCCGCCGGGAACCCGCGCTGAGGCGCCTGGCCCGGGTCCTGGCCTCGCCGGCTCACAAGTTCCCATCGGGGGACCCCCCGGCTCTCGGGTCGAGGCGTTTCGCGAGGCACTCGCCGACGACTTCAACACGCCGCGGGCAATGGCTGAGGTGTTTGAGCTGGTGGCTGAAGCGAACCGGGGAGCGATTCCGGGAGCTGCGGAAGCTGTGCGGGAGATGTTGGAGCTTGTCGGGCTTGGGTCGCTGGGGGAGGTCGAGGAAGCTGGCGATGCTGGGGCGGAGAAGCTGCTTACTGAGCGGGAGGAGGCGCGGGCTGCCAGGGACTTTGGTCGTGCGGATGAGATCCGGGACCGGCTTGCCGAGCTTGGCTGGGAGGTTCGGGACTCGGCCGACGGCGCCAGGCTCGTGCCGAAGGCCTGATGGCTGATAGCCAGATCATCTATGGGCGTCGTCCCGTTGAGGAGGCGGAGCGGGGGAGGCGGGGTGTGCGCCGGGTTTGGCGCGCGCCGGAGACGTCTGCCGAGGATCTGGAGGGGCTATGTGGGTCGCCCGACCACCAGGGCGTCGTCGCTGAGGTCGATCCGTATCCGTACGCGGACCCGAATGCGCTGCTGCGGCGCGAGGGAGCGCTGCTGGTGGCGCTCGACCAGGTCCAGGACCCGCGCAATCTCGGAGCCGTCTGCCGCTCGGCCGAGTTCGCCGGTGCTGCCGGCGTGGTCATTCCGGAGCGCCGCTCGGCTGAGGTCACCGCGGTCACCTGCAAGGCGTCCGCGGGAGCGGTCGAGCACCTCGACATCGCCCGCATCCGCAACCTCGCCGACTGGCTCGCCGCGGCAAAGACGGCCGACTTCTGGATCTGGGGCGCCGACGCCGAGGCAAGCCAAGCTCCGTGGGGCACTGACCTCAGCGGCCCAACGATCCTCGTGCTCGGCGGCGAGGGCAAAGGAATCCGCCCCCGCGTCGCTGCAGCCTGTGACGGCCTCATCTCTCTCCCGAGGAGCGGCAAAATCGACTCGCTCAACGTCTCGGCAGCTGCTGCTGCAGTGCTTTTCGAGGCGGCCCGCCAACGCTCCTCCGCCTCCGACAGGACCCGCGGTCGATAGCGATCGTGTGAACCCAATTTGCAAAAAAACGCAAATTGGGGGTTGACAGAACTCTGCTGGGCGGTAAGACTACGCCGCCAACAAGGGTGAAGCTCAGCTTGAGTCTGAGATTCATCCCGTCAATAGGGCGCCACCAGGGGAGGTACCGGCGCCACGACCCTTCATCTCAAAGGAGAAGGATCAGTGGCTCTATCGTCCCCCACGCAGGAATTGCGTCTCCCAACCGGGCATTTCAACGGCTCGACCCGGCCAAGCTCTAACCCTCAACCTGAACTTGATGACCATTATCTGGTCGCCCTTGCGAAGGAGGGACGGACCGATGCCTATGACTCGATCGTGCGGCGCTATCGCGGCTTCGTCCGCCTCAAGGCGTCGTCCTACTTTCTGCTCGGCGGCGAGAGCGACGACCTGATTCAGGAAGGCCTGCTCGGCCTCTACAAGGCGATTCGCGACTACCGCAGCGACCGTGAGTCGAGCTTCCGCAGCTTCGCCGAGCTCTGCATCACCCGCCAGATCATCACCGCCGTGAAGACGGCGACCCGCAACAAGCACACGCCGCTCAACCAGTACGTCTCGTTCAGCCAGACCCCGGCCGCCGCGGGCGAATCCGACACCACCCTCGACGAGATCCTGCCCGGTCCCAGCGTCGCCGACCCGGTCAACCAGGTGATCGCGACCGAAGAGCTGGAGAGCCTCGTCTCCTGCCTCTCCGGCACCTCGGGCGTCCTCTCCGACCTCGAGAGCCGCGTCCTCTCCCTCTACCTCGACGGTCACTCCTACGAGGCGACGGCCGAGCGCCTCGAGTGCGACACCAAGACCGTCGACAACGCCCTGCAACGCGTAAAGCGCAAGGTCGCATCGCACCTCGACTCCCGCGAGGTGCCCGCCTGAGGCCATCCGGCCGGCCTCAGGGCCGCAGTTGGTAGCGGAAGACGCTGGTCGCGTGCAGCGTGTCGGCGGGGCTCAGGTTCGAGCCGCGCGAGTCGAAGGCGACGTAGCGGCCATCGGCGGAGATCGAAGGGTTGGCGGAGGGTGCGTTCGCCGCCGCCCCGTCGCCATTGGCGCGCGAGGCTAGGAAGACGCGCCCGCTGCGCATGTCGCGCACGAAAACGTCGGGGAAGGTGCTGTTGTCAGCGGGGCCGAGGTTGCTCGCGTAGGACTCGAAGGCGACGTAGCGCCCGTCGGCGGAGATCGAGGGGCTGGAGGAGTCGCCGCTCCCCGCCGCGCCGTGCTTGCCCCGGGCGCGCGAGACGAGCAGGGTGCGGTTCGTCTTCAGGTCGCGGAGGAAGACGTCTTCGACGTTGTCCTTGTCGGCGCGAGTGAGGTTCTTCGCTTTGCTCGCGAAGGAGACGTAGCGACCGTTTGCCGAGATCGCGGGCGGCCCGCAGTCGGCCGCCGCGAGCGCACCGTGGCGGCCACCGGCCCGCGACGCGTAGAAGGTGCGGCCACCGTTCATGTCTCGCACGGCGACCTCGAGCGCGTTGCCGTGGTGGAGGTGGGCCGTGGATAGAAAGGCGACCCAGCGCCCGTGGGCGGAGATCGAGGGGGCGTAGCCGCCGTCGAACGGCGGGTCGGTGCGAAGGCGCACCCACGCGGCGGCCTTCGTCGTGTGGCGGCGCAGGTCGCGCACGAAGATCCCGCCGTAGGCGCCGCGCCGCAGGTTCGTCGCGTTGGTCTGGAAGGCAACGTAGCGCCCGTCGGCAGAGATCGAGGGCAGGCTGGAGTCCTCGTTGCCGCCTTCCCCGGCCGGACCGTTACGGCGGGAGGCCAGCTCGACCTGGCCGCTCGCGTTGTCGTAGACGAACACGTCCCGGACGCCGAAGGTGTCGCCGGCCAGGGTGGTCTGCGAGTCGCGGTCTTCGTCGCTGATGTCAGGGTCCTCCGAGGCGAAGGCGACAAGGCGTCCGTCCCCCGATATCGATGGGGTGCCGGCGTCAGGTCCGCCGCCTTCCTGGCCTTTTTCGCCGGGCACGTCGACGGGCGCGGTGTCGCCGCGCATGTCGCGCAGGTAGACGGCGGATCCCGAGGAGTAGAAGTCGCGCACGAAGGCGATGTAGCGCCCGTTTGCCGAGATCGCCGGCACCTGGTCCTCGATCGAGACGTTTTCGTCTTTGACGTTGGGCCCGGAGACGAGCACCGTCGCGCCGCCCGCGCCGAACGACGCCGCGGCGAGGCAGAGCGCGGCGGTCGCGCCAGCCGCGAGCGCAAGGACGGCGAGCCGTCCCCTCACCGCGGTCGCGCCCCCCAGCCCGGTGCGCCGACGCGGCTGCCGAAGCCTTCTTCTTCGGTGCCGCCCGTGTCGAACTCCTTGGTGAACCCGCGCCCGTCCGCCCGGATGACCGCGATGTCGCTGCTGTAGCGGCCGCTGCTGAGGAAGGCGATGTGCTTGCCGTCCGGCGACCAGGAGGGGTTGGTGTAGCAGGCGCTGCCGAAGCAGTCGTGGCGGCTGTGGGTCAGCTCGCGGACGTGCTTGCCGTTGATCTTGGCGACGAAGAGATTCGGCCCGTGGTCGCGGTTGCTGGAGAAGGCAATCTTGCGGCCGTTGGGCGAGATGTCGGGGTCGAGCTCGTTGCGCGGGCCGCCGATCAGGAGCCGGATCTGGCTGCCGTCGGGGCGCATCGAGAGGATGTTGCTGCGGTCCGTGCGCCCACTGGTCATGCGGTTGCTGACGAAGACGATCCGTCTGCCGTTGGGCGTGAAGGTCGGGTCGGAGTCGCTGCCGGATTCGTCGCTGATCGCCCGCGGGGTACCGCCGTTGACCGGCACGCTGAAGATCTGGGTGACCCGACCCTGCAGCCCCCTGCGGTCGAAGACCACCAGTTTCCCGTTCGGCGAGAAGGAGGGATTGGAGTCGTAGAAGCCGCCGCTGGTCAGCTGCCTGACGCCGCTTCCGTTCCTCTTCATCAGGTAGAGGTGGCTGCCCTGAGGCGCCAGACCCGGGTCATGGTTGCCGGCGAAGACGATCAGGCGCCCGTTGGGTGAGTAGGAGGGACTGTTGTCGGCCGGGCTTTCGGTCAGCTGGACCGGAGCGTCGCGCTTGCGCGGCCCGTGGGCGAGCAGGCCACCCGTGTCGCTGCCTTCGTTGATCAGGACGTGCGAGTAGGCGATCGGTCCGGGGACGCCCGGGAACGCCGCCTCGGCGGGCGAGGCCGTGAGCAGCGCGACGAGGCCGAGCAGCGGCAGGGCAACGCGCATCCAAGCCTGCCCAGGCGTGGTATCGCATCGCCGCATGGCAATCAGCCTAAACCGCCCAAGCGGATAGAGCGATTTCCGCAAGCGGATGTTCGGGAATCAACGGTCTGGTCAGCCATTACTTGCAATAAAAATCAAGCACTATGTTTGCGCAAGGAGATAGGGAAGTGGAGCAGGTCGGGCTCGATCTCGGCAAACGCAGGGCTGCTCTGCTCATGGATGGGAAGCGAGTGGCGACCTTCGACGTCGAGCGTATCGATGTCCTGACCGCCCGAGGGGTGGACGAGCTGGCCTCCGAGGACCCAGGGCGTCGGTTGGTCGTCTTCGAGCGATCCTCGCCACAGGCGCGCGAGCTGCTGCGTCGACGCGGTATTTCCTATGGGGCGGCGGACGGAGAGCTGTTTGTGCACGCTCCGCCGATTCACATCGAGCGGCCACCGCTCCGCCGCACGATCGCTCCACCAACCGCCCCCGCTTCGCCCTTTGCCATTCGATCCAGCCGAGTCCCCCGCTGGCTGCTGCTTCATGCCGAGGAGCGTCCCTCGTTTCGTGAGCTTGCCGAGACTGTCGAGTTGAGCGAGGCGATGGTGTCTCGCACCATGCGTGCTCTCTCGGACGACGGGCTGGTGGCGATCGAGCCCGATCCGGCCGACGCTCGCCGTCGCAGGGTGCGGCTGCGCGATGCTCGGTCTCTGCTCGGTGCGTTCGAGCAGGCCATCGCCACGCGACGGCCGCCACGGATTACGTGGGACGTCGGCACTCACGATGCGGTTGGGGCGCTCGAGCGATTGCGGGCAGCGGCCGATCGCCTGGAGCTTCCCTACGCCGTCAGCGGTCTGGTCGGGGCGGCGTTCGTGCGACGCGTCGTCGAGCCGGCCGAGGTCAGCGTTTGGATCCCCCGCGATGACCCCGCGCTCTGGGCAGAGGAGCTGATGGCGGTTCCAGCCCGCCCCGGTCCCGGCCGGATCACGGCCTATCTGGCACCCGATCCGTTCGTGCTCTCGCTCGCGACGACCCGTGAGCGCGTCCACGTCGCGGACCCGGTTCAGCTCTACCTCGACTGCCGCCGAGCCGGCGAGCGCGCCCTCGAGGCCGCTGAGGCGATTCGGGCTGAGATGAACTGGTGAAGGTCATTGCGCCCAGCTGGCCGCTGAGACCGAGGTGCGCCGTATCGCCCGGAACGCACTGAGGCAGATCGCCGCCGACTGACAGCAGCAGCCGTGGGATTCAGTCGGCTGCGGCCGGCACCTGCTCGACGTCGACCGAGACGCCGAACTCGGCGAGGGCGGCGAGGAAGGACGCGGGGTCAAAGGCCTGTGCCGGCGCCAGCGCGCCGCTGCGCTCGTAGCCGGGATCCGCGCAGAGCAGCGCGCCGTGGGCGAGGCTGGCGGCGGTGAGGCCGTAGACGTCGCTGCCGCGCACGGTGCCGCGACGGGTGCCGTTCTTGCCCCGCGCCTCGCAACTGATCGTGAATCGCGCCGCGGAGCGGCTCTGCTCACTGGGAGCAGCCGGCAGGCGCCGGACCAGCGCTCCCATCGCCTGGCGTAGAGGAGTCCGCATGGCCAGCCCGAGCAGGGGAGAGGAGATGACGGCGAGCGGCATCAGCCGCGGCGGTACCACCATCCCGTTGAGCAGCGTGCGGACCCGGGCGGTCTCGACATGCCGTGGCACAGTGATCTGCTCCCCGGCGGGATAGCGCAGCATCCGTTGTTCCCCAATCGGCTCCGGAAAGCGCCAGCGCCCGCCATCTGCACTGCGCGGCGCCGGCCGCCAATCCCCATCGGCCCAGACCACATCCCCGCCCCGCATGATCTCGAGGCCCGAGAGGGCAGTCCCGTGCGTCGGCTCGAACCCATGCACGCAGTAGGCAACGACGATCTCCTCCAACGGCCCCATCCCATCGGCGGTGAGCGCCGCAACAAGGTCGCCGGGCAGGTAGTCAAAGCCCATCCCGGAGACCAGCACAGCCCCCCTCTCAGCGGCCTTTGCCCCATATCGGTCGAAGACCATCCGCATGAACCCCTGCTCTCCAGTCGTGTCCAGGTAGTGCGTCCCGGTATCGACAGCCGCAGCAACCACCGGCTCCCCATGCAGGCCAAACGGCCCAGCGCAAGCGATCACAACAGAACAAGGCTCAAGCATCTCCCGCAACCCAGCAGGGTCATCAACCGAAGCAGCGACAAAAGGCACGCCCCCAAGCTCTTCCGAAAGCGCTTCCAGCTTCCCCCGATCTCGCCCCGCGATCAGGAAGTCAACTCCAAGCCGCGTCAGCTCACGAGCGATCAGCCCGCCAGTGAAGCCGGTAGCCCCGTAGACGGCGATCGGTCGAAGCGCATTTTTCTGATCGCCCGGCATGGTCGGGACCGTAACTGAACGTGATACAGGCAATTGGAGCCCCGCGGGGCAATCCGTGCTGACCGTTGTGTCCAACGGGCCTTCCTGCACCCACGGAATCTACTTCTTGGGCGGCATTTCTCAGACGCCGCGGCTGCCCATATCGTTCAACTCGTGAACGCGTTTACCGTGATCGATCTCTTTGCAGGCTGCGGCGGCATGACGCTGGGTTTCCGGGAAAGTGGCCCATTTCGTCCGGTGCTCGCTGTTGAGTGCGACCCCGCCGCCGCCGAGACCTATCGTCTGAATTTTGGCGACCACGTTGCCGAGGCGCCGATCGAGGATGTTGCGCGCTTTCAGAAAGTGGATGTCGTCATCGGTGGGCCACCATGCCAAGGCTTCAGCCCGCTCAACCGCGACCTTGTCGGCTTCGAGCGGCGTGGCCTGTGGCGTGAATACCTGCGGGCTCTCAGGCAGGCAGAACCGCAGGCATTTGTGATGGAGAACGTCCCCGAGTTACTTCGCTCGGCTGAGTACGCCGACTTCAAGCGACGGGCCCAGCGGCTTGGTTTTACGATCGACGAGCGGATCCTGAACGCAGCCGACTACGGCGTGCCACAGCGCCGTCGTCGTGCAATCGCCATGGGGGTCCGCTCTGGGGTGGTGCCGTGGCCGACGGCAACCCATTTCGACCCTGAGGCGTCAGAAGTCAACGGAGGCGATGCACCGTGGGCCACCTTTCGGGAGGCGGTTGCAGGTCTGCCATTACGCCCTGACGGCAAGGCCTGGCACCGTCGGCGCAATCCTCGGCCCGAGAGCGTTCGCCGCTACAAGGCGGTGCCTCGAGACGGCGGCGATCGGTTTGCGATGCAGCGGAATCTGGATCGCGCGGGTCTTGGTCATTTGGTCCCACGGTGCTGGCGGGAAAAGCCGACTGGCACGACGGATGTCTTCGGCCGTCTCTGGTGGGACCGACCCGCCTGCACGATTAGGACGGAGTTCTACAAGCCTGAGAAAGGTAGGTATCTGCACCCGTCTGCGCACCGACCGATCACCCTGCGCGAGGCGGCGCGGTGCATGGGTTTCCCGGATGAGTTTGTCTTTCCCGAGCATCAGTCGATGACCAGTGTCGGCCGTCAGATCGGCAATGCTGTGCCCCCGCTGCTTGCTAGATGTATCGCTGAAAACCTTGCCGGAATATTGAGCCAGAACTGGAGTAGCCCGACCGAGTCGGAGGGGTTCATCGAGAGCGCGGCCTAGTCGAATTCGAATAGACGACGAGTTGACGCCGGTAGCCCGCGCCTCTTCGAGTCGGGAAGGGCATCTATCTCCGCCTCCGGAACCGACATGAACTCATCGCGTTCGAGCCGCGGGTACCCGAGTGCTTCGACTACAGGGTTGCCGTACCTGGCCGACAGGATTTTAATCTCGCCAAGTGGGTTTCCGGCCCAGGAATCGGCACGTACTCGCCGCATCGGATCACCGGTCGTCCGCGCCACCGTTGCGATTGCGTTGCGCGGGATCCGGGTTCGGGGCAGCAGGGTGAACAGTCTGGTGACCCGGGCCTGGATAGTCGGTTCGCCCATGACAGCGAGCCTCTTCTCGTGATCCATCTGCTCGACGAAATTGACTGGAAGGGGCGATGAAGGCACCAACAGGCTCATCTCAGATCGGCCGACCGCGGACAGGGTCCTCTTGCGATCTCGGTTTTCTCCGAGATTTAGCCATTCCTCGTTGCAGCGGACGAGGCCGACTTGAAAACGGGATAGATCTTCTAGTCCGCCGATACACAGACAGAGTTGACCGATTGCCTCCTGCGGTATCTGCCAGACGCTGTTCATTGCCCACTTGATGTCGACCGGGTGGCCCTCTATCTCGAGATCCAGGATCGGACCTCGTTCGAGGCCGAGCGAGGTCCTGACGACTATCTCGACCTTCGTCCCGACGTAGGTCTTCTCGGTCTTGGCGAGTTCGGCCAGGCGGCAGCGTCCGGTACGAGGGCCATCGAGGACCTCGTCGATGGCATGTCGAATAGCCTGCCCGAACTTCTCGACAGGGTCGCGCCCGGCGAGCGTGCGTAACCTGGCATCCACTGCAGCCTGGGATGCATCTACCTTTGTCGAGGAGGCGCCGAGCACTGCGGCGCAGTATGTCTTGTGGGGTCCAATTACTCCACCATGAGATCGCTAGGGTGATTCGCACATTGCAGGAGTCCAAGCGTTGACGACCCACCGCCCTATGCCGTCGTCCGCTGCCGTCAGCGCTCAGATGTCTCGGCTTGGACAGCGCGATACGGGGCCCGAGGTGGCTTTGCGTTCAGAGCTCCACGGCCGCGGTTTGCGCTTCCGTATTGATAGAGCCCCGGTGCAGGGCGTCCGCTCGCGAGCCGATGTGGTTTTTCGGCCGGAGAAAGTCGCTGTCTACGTCGACGGCTGCTTCTGGCACTGCTGCCCGCAGCACGGCACGATGCCCAAGGCGAACGCCGAGTTTTGGGAGCGCAAGTTGAAGAGAAACCGACAGCGCGATGCCGAGACCGGCGAGGCGTTGAGCGAACGGGGCTGGGAGGTCGTGAGGGTCTGGGAGCATGAGGAAGTGGGGGAGGCCGCCGATCGGGTCGAAGACGTTCTCCGCGCCAGGCGCAGGACGAAGTAACGCAATGTCGAGCAGGTCCGGGGTCGATATTCAGCAGCTGTCGGCAAGGATGTAATCGAGCAACTCTCTGTCTCCATGTTTTGCCTTGAACGGCCTGTTTGCCTAGCAAGGCAAACGTCGTCCGGCAGGCAAATCGGCCCTAGCCCAGCCCTAGCCCCGAATATCGGCCAACACGTAGTCGAGCAGCTCGCGGCCGTGGTCGGAGGCGACCTCGATGTCGTCGGCGGTTATCCGGGCGCGGTGCAGGGACTGCATTCGCAGGACGTCGCCGTCGGTGCGGTTGTTGGGGAAGATGCCGGCATAGGAGACGCCGAGGCGCTCGAGGTGGTCGGCCAGCAGGGCGGTTGCCGGGTTCTCCAGCGGCAGGTCCAGGTAGATCGCGTCGAGGCACTTACGGTGGAAGAGGTGGTGGCGCTCGGCGGCTACCGCGGTCTCCAGGTCGGCGCCCGGTTCGTGGGCGGTGATCAGGGCCAGGTTGTGGTCCTCGTCGATCTCCACGTGCAGGCCGGTTCGCGCTGGCATTCGCGCTCCCGGCGGAGGATCGGCGAGGGTGCCGCGTAGTTCGCACAGCTCCAGCGTCTTGCCGATGATCTCGTGGTGGCGCTCTGGGGCGTAGACCTCCCGCTCGTGGCCGTCGTTCAGCTTCGCGTAGAACAGTGCTGCCGATTGACGGCGGGGTCGCTGGTCGGTTGCTGCGTCGTTGGAGACTGAGGCCGGGATCCAGCCGAGCAGGAAGCCGGTCTCGTGGGCGCCCAGCTCGAGGTTTGCCCGCTGGCTGTAGGGGTGTGCCGCCGTCGCCTCGCTGTACATCCCCGCCAAGCCACGCTCGGTCGCCCACTCCATCAGATGCTGCTTGGTCCGCGTGAAGAGGTGCTGGCCGCGAGCCGCCGGCATCGTCACCGCCTGGCCCGAGTGGCCGACGGCGTCGCCGGCCGCCGCCAGGCTCATGCCCTCATGGCAGAGCAACGCGCCGTCGGCCGACTCGGCGACGAAGGAGACGTAGGTGCCGTCCGCGAGCCGCGCCTCCACCTCGGGCTCGTCGTAGACCCAGCGCACGTCGTAGGTGTCGCCGTAGGCGGCCCGGATCGCCTCGGTGAGGATGCTTCCCTCGCCGGGCTCCAGGTACCTGAAATTGACTGTGTCCTTGCCCGCCATGTCGCTCCCCCCCTCTATATTCGGCAGAGAACCGAAATCATTCATCTACGCGCCCGCCTAGCTCAATTGGCAGAGCACTCGATTTGTAATCGAGAGGTTTCCGGTTCAACCCCGGAGGCGGGCTTTACTCCAGGCGCTCAGCTGCCGCTGCCCAGCACTCGGGCCTTCTCGGCGGCGAGCTCCTCGTCGTTGAGGACGCCCTTCGCATGGAGCTCGGCGAGGCGCTCGAGGCGGCGCAGGCGCGAGTCCTCGTCGTCGGTGGGTAGTTCGGTGGTGGCCGCCGTTGCCGGCCCATCGCTCTCGCTCGGCTTGCGCATCTCCGGCAGGCGCAGCTTCGAGGCTCGCTCGCCCAGGTTGGCGCTCTTGACGGCATCGACCATGCGGTCCTTGGCTCCGCCGAAATAGTCGCCGACCTGGACGTCGGGGAATTCGTCCTCCGACTGGCGGCGCAGCTCGTGGATCCCGAAGGCGACGAAGCCGGCGAGGATCAGCGTGGTCAGGAAGGTGCGCAGGTTCTGCGTCGAAGCGGAGAGGAAGTAGATACAGACCAGGATCCCCCAGCCGGTGTAGACGTAGGGGGCGTAGTCGCGCAGGAACGGCGACATGAAGCGGCGGGTGGAGCGAGCCGAGCCAGTCGGCGAGCCGAGCCAGCCGGCGATGCCGAGCAGGACGCCGAAGACGATCACCGTCGTCGCGATGCTGATCATCAGTGAGGTGCCGATCGACCAGGTCGCTTCCGCCGCCGGCTTGACGCTTTCGTCAGTGACGAGCTGGTCGACGACGATTCCCCCCGCCACCGAGCGGAAGACGATGACCAGGAATCCGGCGGCGACCAGGCCGATCCCGCAGAAGAGCACGGTCACCCAGCGCCCGTCACGGGAGATATAGATCGCCAGGCCGAAGGCGATCAGCGTCAGCAGCGAGAGCACCAGCGCCAGCCCCTTGATCCCGACCGCGATGTCCTGCGCGGCCTTCAGCTGGTCGGAGCGCAGGATCGTGATCTGGCCGGCGTCGGGCGGCAGCTTTTCGGCGAGCTTGCTGCCGATCCCTACCTGGCCGGCAAGGTTCGTGACGAGGCTGCCGAGGTTGAGGGTGACGTTCCCTTCCGCCGTCGAGACCGCTTCTTTCTTGTTTTCCAGCACGGCGAGGAGCTGTTCGTGGGCGGCGCGGTTGGCGTCCTTCCAGAGTTCTTCCGCGGTCGTGCTCTGCAGAACCTGTTCGGCGCCGCCACCCGCGACCTGGCGCAGCCCGCCCGACACCGGCCCGGCCAGCTGCTTGGTTTCGCCGGGAAGGATGTCTTCGAGTTCCTGTTCGACGTCGACGTTTTCGTAGAGCTGGTCGATCAGGTATGAGCCCACGGCCGAGCGGACCTTCTCGTTCTGGATCAGCTTGCCGCTGGTGTCGACCCAGTCGTTCGTGTTGAGCGCCTGGCGCTCGGTCCAGATCGCGAAGACGCTGAGGAAGGCCAGCAAGGAACCGAGCACCACGAGGGCTTTGACGGTGCGTCGGCGTGCACGGCTCATCGCGGGGGATGCTATACGTGACGAGCGTGAAGCTGGAGGGAATTCACCACATCACCGCGATTACGGCCGACGCGCAGAAGAACGTCGACTTCTACGCGAGGGTGCTCGGGCTGCGCCTTGTGAAGAAAACGGTCAACCAGGACAACCCGACCGTCTACCACCTCTTCTTCGCCGACGAGCAGGGCAGCGCCGGCTCCGATCTGACCTTCTTCGAGTTCCCGGGAGTGCCCGACGGCCGCGCCGGGGCGGGGGACGTGCACCGCATCGTCTGGCGGGTTGCCTCCTATGAGGCGCTCGACTTCTGGGCCGAGCGGCTGGGCGCTCGCGGCGTCGAGTCCCAGCGAGCTGGAGCGAGCCTGCGCTTCTCTGACCCCGAGGGCCTCGATCACGAGTTGGCCGTGGTCGAGGTGCCGGACGCGCCGCTCAGCGCCGAACACCCCGAGGTCCCCGCGGAGGTGGCTTTGCAGGGGTTCCATGCGGTCTGCGCGTACGCCGCGGCTCCCGACGCCAGCAGCGGTTTGCTCGAAGCACTCGAGTTTGAGCCGGTCGAGGGAGGGTGGGAGGCGCGCGGCGAGAAGCGCGGCGGCTTCCACATCTACGACGAGCCGCCGACGCAGCTCTCGAGACAAGGGGCCGGCAGCGTCCACCATGTCGCTTGGGCTTCGACCATGGACGATCACGAGGCCTGGCGCGAGCGGGCGATCTCGGCCGGGGCTCAGCCGACCCCGGTGATCGACCGCTTCTACTTCCGCTCGATCTACTTCCGCGAGCCCAGCGGCGTCCTCTTCGAGATCGCGACTCTGGGGCCGGGCTTCACGGTCGACGAGCCACTCGAGCATCTCGGCGAGAAGCTCTCGCTGCCGCCCGACTACGAGCATCTGCGCGCCGAGGTCGAACCGAACCTGCGTCCTGTCGTCAACCCACGCGTCGCCCAGACGGAGTGAACGGAAACTTCGTCTGGAGGGACGCCGGCCGGGTCGTCGTCTTCCGCCAGGACGGGGTCGGCCAAGCGGCGCAGCTCCTCCACGAGCACGGTTTCGCCGACTTCGAGCTGCTGACCACGCCGCGCGCTCTGCCCGGTGCGCCCGAGCTGGAGGCCGCCGCCAAAGCCGTCCACGCGATCCCCGCCGGACAGGTACCCGAGGCGGCCGCGGCGCTGCTCGACCGGGTGGGCGCGCCGCAGCTGGTTGCTCTCGGCGGCGGCCGCACGATCGACATCGCGAAGGCCGTCGCCGCGGTCAGCGGCGCCCGTGTCGCGGCGGTCCCGACGACGCTCTCGGGTGCCGAGATGACCGGGATTCACCGCCTGCCCGCCGGCGCCGAGGCGCGGGTGCAGGCGATGGTGCGACCGGAGCTGGCGATCGCCGATCCACGCGCGATGACGAGCCAGCCTGAGGGGGCGCTCCGGGCCAGCGCGATGAACGCGCTCGCCCACGGCGCCGACTCTCTCTATACGCCGTTGGCCAATCCCGTCTCGCAGATGACCGCGCTGCGCGGCGCCGAACTGATCGCCGGCTCGCTCGACGAAGCCCGGGGGGAGCGCAATCGACCAGCCCTCGCCCAGGGCTCGTTGCTCTCCGCTTACGCGATCGACTCCGCCATGTTCGGGATGCACCACGTCATCTGCCAAACCCTCGTCCGCATCTGCGGCACCCCCCACGCCGAGACCAACGCCACGATCCTGCCCCGCGCAATGGCCTTCATGGCCCCCCAAGCCCCCGACCAGCTCTCCCCCCTCGCAGAGGCGATCGGCACCACCCCAGAGCAGATCGAACCCCGCATCCTCGAGCTGGGCGGCAACCCACCCGGCCTCGGCCAACTGGGAGCCGACCGAACCAAGCTAAGCCAAGCAATCGACTCGATGCTCATGCGCCCCGAGCTCGCCTTCACGCCGGAGCCCCCGACTCGGGACGATTTAGAGCAGCTGATCGAGAGAGCCTGGTAGCGACCCTCGGGCGGGTGGCGCCGGAGAGCGGGTGTCCGGGCGACAGCGGCGTCCTCTTTTTCGCCCACCGCTCGGCGAGGGATACCGGCTCAGCACGCGAAAAACCCAGCAGAGCCCGGACACCCCCACTCCACGACAGGACCCGCCCGCCGGTAACCCCCGTCCCTAGTCCGTGTAGCGCTGAGTAGTGACCGAAGAACGCCTCCAGGCCTACCACGACTACACCCGCGCGCACAGCGTCAACTGGCCCCTCTACTTACTGGCAAGGGTCTTCATGACGCCCTTCTTCCTCGTCTACTTCCGCCTCGGTCGCACCGGCCGCGAACATGGCCGGGTCAGCGGCGGGTTGATCGTCGCCGCCAACCACCGCAGCTTCCTCGACCCCTTCGCGATCGGCGCGGCGCTGCCCTGGCGGCGGCCGATGAACTACGTCGCCAAGATCGAGTTGTTCGAGCGTCGCTGGCAGGGCTGGCTGCTCTCGCGGCTCGGCGCCTTCCCGATCCGCCGTGGCGAATCCGACGAGATGTCGATGCAGACCGCTCGCCTCGCGGTCGAGCGCGGCGGCACCGTCTGCATCTTCCCCGAGGGGACGCGAATCCGCCGCGGAACCCTGGCGACGCCGAAGCGGGGGGTGGGCAGGCTGGCGCTGCAGACCGGAGCTCCCGTCCTGCCGACCGCGGTATACGGCAGCGAGCACGTGCGCCGGGGATGGCGGATCCGACCGCGCCAGGTCCGGGTGCGGCTGGGCAAGGCGATGACCTTCCCGCGGGTCGAGGAGCCCTCGCCGCCGCTGGCCGAATCGGTGACGGCACGGATCTGGCCCAACGTCCTCCTGCAGTGGGAAGAGATGGGCGGCCTGCCGCCGATGCGCCGCGCCGCGGTGATCGGCGCCGGCAGCTGGGGAACCGCCGTCGCCGTGCTGCTCGCCCGCGGTGGGCTGGAGGTCCAGCTCGGCGCCCGCACCGCCGAGCAGGCCGCGGCGATGATCGAGGCGGGTGAGAACCGCCGCTACCTGGAGGGGGTTGAGCTGCCCGACTCGCTGCTCGTCCGGCCGGCGCCTGAGATCGAGCTGGCCGGCCTCGACCTGGTCTGCCTGGCGATCCCGTCCGGCTCGCTACCGCAGGCGGTCGGCACGATCGCCGACCGGGTCAGCGACCGCTCGTCGGTGCTGCTGCTGACCAAGGGCCTGATCGCGCCGCTGGGCCAGCTCCCGGCCGAGTACGTCGGCGAACGGATCCGCGCCCGGGCCGTCGCTTGCCTCGGCGGGCCGGCCCACGCCGCCGAGGCGGTCTCGGGCTCGGCGGCGCTGGTGCTCGGTTCCGGCGACGCCGACCTGCGCGACCAGCTCGGCGAGGTCTTCGACCGCGCCGGCCTCGTCTGCGAGCGCTCGCGCGACGTGATCGGGGTCGAGATGGCCGGCGCCGCCAAGAACGCCGCGGCCCTCGCCGCCGCCGCCACCGAGCCCTTCGGTCTCAACGCGGCGGGAATCGCCGCCGCCTCGGTCTGGCGCGAGTGCATCGGCTACGCGATCGCCCGAGGCGCCGAGCTGGAGACCTTCTCGGGCCTGGCCGGGGTTGGCGACCTGACCGCGACCGTGCTCGCCCCTTCGGGCCGTAACCGCCGCGCCGGCGAGCTGCTCGGCGGGGGCACACCGGCGGCGGAGATCCCGGCGCTGATCGGACAGGCATCGGAGGGTCTCGACGCCGTGCCGCTCCTGGCCACGGCGATCGAGGGCTCGGGCAGCCCCGCCGAGGCGCTCGGCGGGCTCGCGGCGCTGATCCGCGGTGAGATCGACACCGAGGCCTGGGTCGACAGCCTGCGCCTCGTCGAGCGTTCGAGGAAGGAGGCCGCATGAGGCTAGGCTTGGCGGGTGAGCGCCGCCAAGCAGAACGTCGAGCCGGCGAGCCTCGACCCGGTCGCCAAGGCGGAGCTCGATCGTGCCTTCGAAGAGCTCTACCGCGATCACCTCAAAGACGTCTACTCCTACGCCTACTACCGGGTCGGCAACCAGCACGACGCCGAGGACCTGACCGAGCAGGCCTTCCTACAGGCATACCGCCACTTCGACCGGGCGCGGCGCGAGTCCGATGGGCGCCCGCTGCGTCCATGGCTGATCCGCATCGCCCACAACCTGGCGCTCAACTACTACCGCGACCGCTCGCGGCGGCCACAGACGCCGCTCGACAGCGCCGACCCGATCCCGGCGCGGCACGGGACCGAGGCGATCGCGGAGGGCCGCGAGGAGCTGCGCCAGGTGATCGCGAAGCTCGACAACCTGCCAGACGACCGTCGCGATGCGTTGATCATGCGCTTCGCGCTGGGAATGGACAACCGCGAGATCGCCCGCGCGCTGGGTCGCAGCGACGGCGCCACCAAGGTCCTGATCCATCGCGCGATCAAACAGCTGGAGGAGGAGATGAGCGATGAGTGAAGCGAGCGAGAACCTGACCGGCAGCACCTGGGACGTCGAGCGCCTGCTTGGCGACGCGCTACGGCCGATCGAGCCCCCCGAGCGCCTCTCCGGGCGCTTCGAGGACACGCTTGCGGCGGTCACCCAGGCCGCGGCGGAGGAGCTATCCGATTGGGCCGAGGAGCTCTCCGAGAGCGAGCTGCGGGCGCTCCGCGATCCGCGCAACTGGGTGCGACCCGTTGTAGCCGTCGGCGCCGGCAGCCTCGCCACCGGCGCCCTCGTCCTGCTCGAGATGCGCCGCCGCGGTCGTCAGCAGACGAAGAGTGGCGTGCGCTCGATCACCGGTCGCATCGGCCTGTAGGCCCCTACGCGAGGAATCCCGCGAGGGCAATCAAGACGTAGGTGGAGCTGATTGCGATCGCGTACCGGCGCGAGGCGAAGCCGGCGAGGAGAAGCCCGACGGCGCCGGTGAGGATGTGGAAAACGTTCGCCCAGCCGTTGACCGAGAGCAGACCGAGCGCTTCGCGCAGGTCGTCCGGGCGGGCGAACGAGGCGTCGAAGAAGAAGCCTACGATCCCGTAGATCACCAACCCGGCCCCGAGGAGAGTCGCGAACAGCCGGGCAGGGCTCGGGGGCTCCATGAGCGGGCGATTGTAGGCTCCTCGTCCACCATGGCGCAGACCTGTTACCGACATCCGGACCGCGAGACCGCGGTCTCCTGCTCCAACTGCGGCCGTCCGATCTGCCCCGATTGCATGACGCCGAGCCCGGTCGGCATGCGCTGCCCGGAGTGCTCGAAGCAACGGACGCGCGTGGTGCGGGGAGTGGGGGAGGCGTCGCTCGCCGGCTCCGCCCCCGCGACCGTCGCGCTGATCGCGATCAACGTCGCCGTGTTCTTGGCGGAGATAGCCGGCGGCGGGGGCGGTCTGACTCCTCACGGCAGCTCGCTCGTGATCAACTTCGGGCTCTTCGGTCCGTCCGTGGCCGAAGGAGAGTGGTACCGCCTGCTGACCAGTGGATTCCTCCACGCCAGCCTCTTCCACATCGGCTTCAACATGTTTGCCCTCTACTTCCTCGGCCGCATCCTGGAGCCGGGAATCGGCACGCCTCGCTTCCTCGCGGTCTATTTCGTCTCGCTCTTCGCCGGGTCTTTGGGAGCGACTCTGCTCAGCCCGGACAATCTCACCATCGGGGCCTCGGGCGCCATCTTCGGGATCTTCGGCGCGACCTTCGTGATCGCTCGCCACCGCGGCATCGCCGGACTCGCTTCTTCGGTTGGCGTAATCCTCGTGCTCAACCTCGTCTTCACCCTCGGCAATCCCGAAATCAGCATCGGCGGCCATCTCGGCGGGCTCGCCGGGGGGGTGCTCTGCGCCTTGTTCATCGTCGCCGGCGAGCGCGGCTACTTGGGTGAGCGACACACGCCGATGGAGCTCTTGGCGATGGCGGCGCTCGGCTTCTTCGCGATCGCCAGCGCGATCGCCGTCGCCTAGAGCGGAGCCCTCACCTCAGCGAAGCCGATGTTGCCCGGGGGGTCGACCAGATCCGGGTGGAGGACATGGCCGAGCAGCTCGACTCCGTCGACGAGGCGAGGGCCGGGCCGCGAGAATGTCGAGGCCGCGTCGACCGCGTAGACGCGGCCGGCGCCGAGCTTGGCGATCCGGTCCCAGTACTCGATCGCCTGATCGTGGGATTCGCTGACGTACCAGCCGCACGGCATCGCGATCACGACGTCCGGGCTGAGCCCGGACAGGGCCCCCCAGGCGACTTCGGGCGACTTCAGCCCGGGCGGTCCGGCGACATCCTCGCCGCCGGCGATCGAGATCATCTCCGGGATCCAGTGCCCGCCGACGAAGGGCGGATCGAGCCACTCCAGGGCGATCACCCGCGGCGCTCTGGCGCCGCTGACGGCGGCGCGGACGCTGGCCAGACGACCCTCGAGCTCGGCCCGCACGAGGTGCGCCTCGGACTCCAGCCCGGTGGCCTCGCCGAGGCGGATCACGTCCTCGAGCATTTCGCCGAGCGTGCTCGGGTCCTGCTGCAGGACCCGCGGCCGGCCCGGCAGCCGCGCCGCGACTTCGAGCACGTCCTCGTAGGAGACCGCGCAGACGTCGCAGATCGCCTGGGTGACGATCAGGTCGGGGGCGAGCTCGGCGAGCCTCTTCTCGTCCAGCTCATACAGCGCCCGGCCTTCGCCCACCGTCGTCTTCACCGCCGTATCGATCTCGCCGGCGTTGAGGCCCTCGCCGAGGACGGTGCGGGTCAGGTGGGGCAGCGCCCGCGCCTGCGCCGGGAAGTCGCACTCGTGGGTCACGGCGACCACGCGGTCGCCCAAGCCGAGGGCGAACAACATCTCCGTCGCGGATGGAACGAGGCTGGCGATGCGCATACGGGCCTCAATATGGCAGTCTCGGGCCGGTGAGCGTGCTTCTGCTCGTCCTCCTGCTCCTGCTCGTCGCCGTCAACGGTTTCTTCGTCGCGGCCGAGTTCGCGTTGGTGCGCAGCAGGCGGGGCAAGATCGAACAGCTGGCCGAGGAAGGCGAGAGCGGCGCCGGGACCGTGGTCGAACAGCTCGACGAGATCGACGAATCGCTCTCGGCTTGCCAGATCGGGATCACGATCGCCTCGATCGGAATCGGCTTCCTCGGCGAGCCCTCGCTGGCCAAGTTGCTCGAGCCGCTCTTCGGCGGCTTCTCCCACGGCGCCGCTGTCGCCCTCTCGGTCGGCCTCGCC
This sequence comes from uncultured Solirubrobacterales bacterium, assembly GCA_963837695.1. GTDB lineage: Bacteria > Actinomycetota > Thermoleophilia > Solirubrobacterales > 70-9 > VRUE01. Next base: position 1,335,854 of record CAWINZ010000005.1, read on the forward strand.
TTTGCCCTCGTCACCGCGATTCACATCAGCATCGGCGAGCAGGTGCCGAAGATGCTGGCGATCAACCAGGCGGAGCGGACGGCGCGCCGCGTCTCCCGCCCCCTCAACTGGTTCCGGCTCGCGACGACGCCGCTGACGATGGGCCTCAGTGCGATCTCCAACTCGATCGTCCGCCTCTTCGGCGTCGACCCGACCAACATCGACGAGAAGCACACCGCCGAGGACCTGAAGCAGATCATCGACAGCTCCCGGGTGGGGGGGACGCTCGACCCGGGCGAGGCGGGAATGCTGGGCGGCGTCTTCCACCTCCACGAGCAGGAGGCGCGAGAGGTGATGACGCCGATCCCGGCGGTGGTCACCGTCGATTCCTCGGAAACCGTGGAGACGGCGCTGCGGCGCTGCGTCACCTCGGGACACACGCGACTGGTCGTGATCGAGGACGACAATCCCGACCGGGTCAAGGGGATCGTCCACAACAACAGCCTCGCCCGGCTCTACATGAGCGACGGGCCCGAGGCGCAGATCGAGCCGGTCGTGCGCGACGCGGTGATCGTCCCCGAGACCCGCCCTCTCGACGACCTTCTTCACGACCTGCAGGTGCAGCGCACCTCGCTCTCGGTGATCGTCGACGAGTACGGCCGCACGGTCGGGATCGTCACCGTCGAGGACATCCTCGAGGAGGTCGTGGGGGAGATCGAGGACGAGACCGACCCGCGCGCTTCCGCGCTGCGCCGGCTCGCCGGCGGCGAGTGGTTCGTGCGCGGTCACGTCTCACTCGGCGACCTCGCCGATCGCGGTATCGAGCTGCCGGTCGACAGCGACGCCTACAACTCGATCGGCGGCTACGTCTTCGGCGAGCTCGGCCGGCTGCCCAAGCGCGGCGACACGATCGTCGCCAACGGCTACACGATCCGGGTCGAGTCGGTGCGGGAGAACCGGATCGAGGCGGTGCGGATCAGCAGCACGCCTTCGGGTTCCGGGGATTCCGTCCGCCCCTCGCCCTAGGTTTCCTGAGCAACCCGCGTTACGCCTAACCCTGGAGGTATCGCATGTGGGTTGTGCGCATGAGCGATAAGCAACTGGAGGTCCTGAGAGCGCTACTGCGTTCCGAGGAACATCTCGGACCGGCGCTCAAAGGAGCGGTCGAGGCACTCGACCTGGCCCGTTGGGACGACCTACCCGAGGCCGAGCTCCCATGGGACGAGATCGAGGCGGCAGCTCGCCGCCAGGGCTGCTCGCCCGCCGACGTAATTTGGGACATCGCCGGCCGATAGCCGACTAGTCGTACGAGTAAAAACCTGAGCCGCTCTTGCGGCCCAGCTTGCCTTCGCCGACCATCTCGACCATCAGGCCCGGGGGCTTGCTGGCGTCCTCGCCGTTCTCGGCGTAGAGCGCGTCGCCGATCGCCTTCGAGACGTCGAGGCCGACGAAGTCGAGCAGGGCCAGCGGGCCCATCGGGTGGCCGGCGCCGAGCTTCATGCACGTGTCGACCTCGCCTGCCTCCATGCCGGTCCGCTCGATCATCCGCACCGCTTCGAAGAGGTAGGGGAAGAGCAGGCGGTTGACGACGAAACCGGCCTGGTCGGGGACCTCGACCGCGGTCTTGCCCAGCGCCGCGCACCAGGCGAGAGCCTTCTCGCGGGTCGCCTCGCTACTGGCGGGGAAGCAGACCTCGACCAGCTTCATCCGCGGCACCGGGTTGAAGACGTGCAACCCGAAGAGGCGGCCTCCGATGTCCGCGGCGGCGGCGATCTCGGCGATGCTCAGCGAGGAGGTCGTCGTGGCGAGATCGGCGTTGGGGCAGGCTTCCGCTACGGCGCTCAGAACCTCGCTCTTCGGCCCGACCTCCTCGACCACGGCCTCGACGACGATGTCGCACTCGGCCAGGTCCTTGGGGTCCGTGGTGACGCGCAGCCGCGAGGGCTCGGCCCCCTCGATCTTGGCGCAGGCAGCAACGACTTTCTCCTCAGCGCGCCAGGCAGAAGCCTCGCTGCGCGCCAGCAAGATCGTGTCGCCGGTGATCGTCGCAACCGCGGCGAGGCCGGTGGCTATGGCTCCGCTACCCGCAACGCCGGGTGCCTCATATCCCTTGCTCCCGCTCATCTGAAGACGGGTTCCTATCACGACGCCCCTTCCGCGGGTGGCGCGGGGGGAGGGGGTGTTCGGACGGGTGAGTCCGCTAACACCCCCTCCCCCCGTGACAGGACCCGCGGCCGAGGGCTACGATTGATTGACTAGTCGATCAACAGAGGGGTTTGTGATGTCAGGCAACGGAAACGGAAAGTTCGGCGGCCGTGAGGTCGTAATCGTCGAGGCGGCTCGCACGCCGATCGGCCGCGGCCACCCGGAGAAGGGCTACTACAAGGACATCCACCCTTCGAACTTGCTCGCCAAGGTCTACGGCGAGCTCTTCGAGCGCTCCGGCGTCGACCCCGCCGAGACGGGCGACGTGATCACCGGCTGTGCCCAGCAGTTCGGCGAGCAGGGGGTCAACATCGGCCGCAACGCCTGGCTCGAGGCCGGGCTGCCGATGGAGACCCCGGCGACGACGATCGACCGCCAGTGCGGCTCCGCCCAGCAGGCGGTCAACTTCGCCGCGGCGCTGATCGCCAGCGGCGTCCACGACGTCGCGATCGGCTCCGGCGTCGAGCACATGGGCCACATCTCCTTCGCCGACGGCTACGAGGTGATGAAAGAGCACGGCTCGCCCTTCTCGCCCGAGCTGATGGAGCGCTACGACCTGATCCCGCAGGGCCTCTCGGCGGAGATGATCGCCGACAAGTGGGAGATTCCCCGCTCCGAGCTCGACGAGCTCGGCGTCCGCTCTCAGGAGCTCGCCGCCAAAGCGACCGAGGAGGGCCGCTTCGAGCGCGAGGTCGTCCCCTTCGCCGTCAACGGCGACACCTACGTCGCCGACCAGGGCCTGCGCGAGACGACCCTGGAGGGCCTCGCCAACCTCAAACCGGCCTTCAAGGAGGACGGCAAGATCACCGCCGGCAACTCCTCCCAGGTCTCCGACGGCGCGGCCGGCGTGCTCTTGATGGCGCGCGAGAAGGCCGACGCGCTGGGCCTGAAGCCGCGGGCGCGGATCTACGACCAGACCACGGTGGGGGTCGACCCGGTGATCATGCTGACCGGCCCGATCCCGGCGACCGAAAAGCTGCTCGAGCGCAACGGGATGAAGATGGACGACATCGATCTGGTCGAGATCAACGAGGCCTTCGCCTCAGTCGTCGCCGCCTGGCGGCGAGAGCTCGAACCCGACATGGACCGGGTCAACGTCAACGGCGGCGCGATCGCCCTCGGCCACCCGCTCGGTTCGACCGGCGCCCGCCTGATCACCACCCTCCTCCACGAGATGGAGCGCACCGACAAGGAGATGGGCCTGGTGACGATGTGCTGCGGGGGAGGCTTGGGGACCGGCACTTTGATCGAGCGGATCTAGGCGACTGGCCGTCCAGCCAGTAGTCTCCCGAACCCGATGGACCTGAGCCTCTCACCGGCCGAGACGGAGTTCCGCGACGAGGTGCGGACCTGGCTGGAAGAGAACCATCCGGGCCCTGAGCCCGAGGCGGGCCTCGAGGAGGTCATGGCCTTCCGCACGGAGTGGCAGGGCAAGCTGTACGAGGCCGGGTGGGCCGGGATCTCGTGGCCGAAGGAGTACGGCGGCCGCGGCGCGACCCTGATCGAGCAGGCGATCTTCGTCGGCGAGGCGGCGCGCCAGGAAGCTCCTAGCCCCGCCAACGTGCTCGGCCTGGCGATGGGCGGCCCGGTGGTGATCGCCCACGGCACCGACGCGCAGAAGCAGCGCTACCTGGAGCCGATCCTGACCGCCGAGGAGATCTGGTGCCAGGGATTCTCCGAGCCGGAGTCGGGCTCCGACCTCGCCTCGCTGAAGACGAAGGCGGTCAAGGACGGCGACGAGTGGGTCGTCACCGGGCAGAAGGTCTGGACGACCTTCGCCCAGTACGCCAAGTGGTGCATGCTCGTCGCCCGCACCGACCCCGACGCCCCCAAGCACAAGGGTCTCACCTACTTCCTGATGGACATGGACCAGCCCGGGGTGGAAGCCAAACCGCTGGTCCAGATAACCGGCGAGGGCGAGTTCAACGAGGTCTTCATCGAGGAGGCGCGGATCCCCGACGCCAACGTGGTCGGCGGCGTCGGCAACGGCTGGTCGGTGGCGATCACGACGCTGATGAACGAGCGTGCCGGGCTCGCGTTCGGCGCGATCTCGCAGATCGCCAACAGCCTCAAGAAGCTTGGTCAGCTGGCCAAGGACACCCGCGTCAACGACCACAGCGCCGCCGAAGACCCGCTGATCCGCGACCGGCTCGCGCAGCTGCAGATCGAGGCCGAGACGATGCGGCTGAACGCCTACCGCGGCCTGACCAAGACGATGCAGTCGGGCATTCCCGGGCCGGAGGGATCGCTGGGCAAGTGGCAGTGGGCCGACATCAACCAGCGTGTCGCCGAGTTGGCGCTCGAGATCGAGGGCGCCTACGCGCCGCTCGAGCGCGGCTCCGAGCACGCCGTCGCCAATGGCGCCTGGCAGTACAGCTTCCTGCGCTCGCGCGCCAACTCGATCGAGGGCGGCACGACCGACATCCTCAAGAACATCATCGCCGAGCGCGTGCTCGGCCTGCCCAGGCTGAGATAGGGGCTGTCGCTTATGTACTTCGATCTGACCGATGAGCAGCAGGCGATCAAGTCGACCGCGCGCGAGTTCCTCGCCGCCCGCTACAAATCGGAGCGAATCCGCGCCCTGGTCGAGAGCGAGCACGGCTTCGAGCAGGCCGATTGGGTGGAGATGGCCGAGCTCGGCTGGCCCGGCCTGGCGCTGCCCGAGGAGTGGGGCGGGCAGGGGCTCGGAATCGTCGACCTCGCCGTCCTCTTTGAGGAGATGGGATACGCGCTCGCGCCCTCACCTCTGCTCTCGACCACCGTGACCGCGCTGGCACTCGCCACGAACGGGACCGACGACCAGCGTGAGCGCTGGCTGCGGCCGATGGCGAGCGGCGAGGCGCGCGGCACGCTCGCTCTCTTCGAGGCCGGCGGCAGCGCCGCAATCGGCTATTTCGGCATGGAGCCGAAGGAAGACGGCGATGGCCTGATCCTCGATGGCGAGAAGGTCCTGGTCATGGATGCCGCGAGCGCCGACTTCCTCCTCGTCGCCACCGCCGACGGGCGCAGACACATCGTCGAGCGCGAGGCCGACGGCGTCACCGTCACCGCCGAGAAATCGATCGACCCCACCCGCCGCCTCTACTCGGTGCGCTTCGACGGCGTCCGCGTCGGCCCCGAGGCGACGCTGGCCGGCGCCCAGGCCGATTACCTGCCGGTGCTCTGGCGGATCTGCACGGCAATCGCCGCCGAGTCGACCGGGGTCGCCCAGCGGACGATGGAGATGGCTGTCGAGTACGCCAAAGACCGCCAGCAGTTCGGCCGCCCGATCGGCGCCTACCAGGCGGTCTCCCACCGCTGCGCGCAGATGCTGCTCGAGACCGAGAACTCGCGCTCCGCCGTCTACGGCGCCGCCTGGGCCGCCGACGCCGAGCCCGACGCGTTGCCGCTCGCCGCGTCGATGGCCAAGGCCTACGCCTCGGACGCCGGCTGGCGCGTTCCTGATGCCTCGATCCAGGTGCACGGTGGGATCGGCTTCACCTGGGAGCACGACCTCCACTTCTTCCTCAAGCGCGGCAAAGCCAACGCGGCGACGTTCGGCGACGCCCGCTGGCACCGCGAGCGCGTCGCCGATCTCGTCCTCGCCGCTTGAGCGCGCTCGATCGCATCTCGGTCGCTGCGATTGGCACCACTGTCGCCGACCTCGAGGCCGAGGCAAACCGCGCCGAGGCCGCCGGGGTCGAGTGCGTCTGGGCGCCGGAGCTGTTTCGGTCCTCGGTCACCCAGGCCGCCTACCTGGCCGGTCGCACGGAGAAGATCGGCGTCGCCACGGGGATCGCCTGGGCCTTCACCCGCAGCCCCTTCATCGTCGCGATCAGCGCCCTGGACATCGACGAGATGTCGGGCGGGCGCTTCCGCCTCGGCCTCGGCTCCGGCGTCAAACGGCTCAACGAAACCTGGCACAACGCCGAGTACGGCAAGCCGGCACCGCACCTGCGCGAGGCGATCGAGGCGACTCGGCTGATCATGCAGCAGGCCGGCGTGGGCGAGCCGATCCGCTACGAGGGCGACTACTACGACATCGACATCAAGGGCTGGGTCCGGCCGCACCCGGCGCCGCGCGAGTCGGTGCCCATCTACACCGCCGGCGTGCAGGGGGGAATGTGCCGGATGGCCGGCGATGTCGCCGACGGCCTGATCGGCCACCCGATCCAGAGCCTGCGCTGGATCGACGAGGTCGTCGTCTCCTCCTTCGAGGAGGGGCTGCAGCGCTCCGGCCGCGAGCGCAAGGACTTCGACTACCTGCCGACCGTCTGCTGCGCAATCGACGACGACGAGGCGAAGGCGATCGATATGGCCCGCCGCACGATCTCCTTCTACGCCACGGTCAAGACCTACATGCCGCTCTGGGAGCTGCACGGCTTCGCCGACAACGCCGTCGCGGCCGGCGACGCCTTCCGCCGCGGCGACTTGCCGGGGGTTCCTGCCGCGATCAGCGACGAGATGGTCGAGACCTACTGCGCCGCCGGCCCGCTCGACAAGGTCCGCGCCCGGGTCGAAGCGACGGGCGAGCGCGCCGACGGTCTCTTCCTCACCCCGCCGACCTACTTCATCTCCCCCGAGGAGCTGAGCGAGTATCAGAACCGCCTGATCGACGCCTTCGGTCCGGGGGCTTGAGCCTGCAGCTCCCCGAAGTGCCGCGCGGTCCAGGCGGTCGACGTCTGGCGCACCGGGAGGCGGACGCCGCCAGAGGAACGGCTAGGCTGAGCACCGAGCAGCCGCGCGGTCCAGCGCGGCGATGCGACAGAGGAGTCCGACGAGGCGGCAGCAGCCCGCCGAATGGCCCAGTCAGCCGGCACGCGTCGGCGAGCGGATCAGCGAGGCGCCGCGAGGCGACGACGATCGCGAGCAGGCCGGCGAGGGCCGCTGAGCCAGAAGAGGCGGAAGAATTTCGTGCCTGCCGGCCTCTCACGCTTGCGCCGCCGTCAGCGTCGTCGGCCGAGGCCATGCTCGTGCTTCCAGCGCAGGAAGTTCCATTGCCGGTGGCTCCGCCTCGGGCGGAGGCTGGGTCTCCCCGAGTGCTCGAACTCCCCTGCGCCGAGCTCATTTGCTCATCAGGTAGCCGTCGAGCTCCAGCGACGAGCCTCGATGTCGCTGAAGAAGTCGAGGTCGGTGCGGATTCGCGAGAGCGCTCCTGGACATCGGCATCGACGTCGAAGTCGGTCGTGTCGTAGTCGCGGGTCGCGCTTCCGCCGGGTCGGCAGCGTGCGTCGCGGCGGGAACGCCTTGCCGTCAAGGCCCTTGCGAAGGTGCATCAGGGCGTGCGGCCTTCCGCGGTCGGGCAGGTCGATCAACTGCTCGTCGCGGATCCGGTCGCCCTCGATGCTCGCCGAGCGGCCGAGCACGCCAGCGGGAGCCTGGTCGAGGGCTTGCCTTGTCTTCCATCTGGCCCGAGGCGTCGCTGACGATCAGCCGGTTGCAGTTCCTGTCGAACAGGCCTTGGACGCCCTGGTTGTCCTGCACGCCGCCGTCGACCAGCTGACGGGACGCTGATGCCGCCAGTACATGTCGCTGATCGCCAGCGGCTGGAAGACCCCGGGCACGCAGGCGGAGGCGGCGACGGCGAGGGCGAGGGGAAATCCTCGCTTGGGCGGGCGGCACGCGGGGTGCCGATCTCCCGGCCGTGGGCTTCGAGGGAAATAGCCCGGTTAGAGCCGCATGTTCTTGTCGATCTCTTTGACGATTTCGGTCGCGCCGTTCGTCCTCGGGCATCGACTCGCCCATACGGATCGCCTCGAAGCGCCAGTTGTGGCCGGAGTTGAGCGAGGTCGCGTTGATCAGCAGCACCGGGACTTTTGCTCGCCGTGGCTCGCGTTGTCGCTGCGGGGTCGAAGTCGGGGTCTCCGGCGGGCTCGATCAGCAGCTCGCGCATCTCGATCTGGCTCGTCGCGGTTGCCATTCGGCGGCGCTCGCGCGGCCTCCCAGGCCTGCTTGTAGAGGTAGCGGTCGTAGAGGTCGCCGATCCGGTCGCTGCGCGAGTAGCTTCGGCGAGAGCAGCATCTTGACGTTCTTCAGCGGGTTGGCGAAGAGCGCGCGCGCGGATGTTCTGTGCGCACCGCGTGGCGCAGCAGGCCGTCGACCTCGCCGACGAGGTCGACATAGTCGTCGCCGGACGATCTCGTCGTCCGGCTTCTCGTTGAGGCAGGCGCTGCAGGCGCAGGTAGTAGGCGGCGCCGACGATCGAGCCGCCGGAGACCGTGGAGATGACCTCGACCTTGGGCAGCAGGCCGATCTCGGCCAGCCGGGCGAGCACCCCGACGTGGAAGAACGCGGCCCGGAAGCCGCCGCCCGACAGCGCCAGCCCGATTCTCTCGTTCGGCTCGCTGAAGCGCAGGATGTCGCCAAGCCCGGGCATTGGCGCCAGACTAGTTGACTGTTATGCGCTACGTCCAGTGGTGCGGCGCGGACGCTACTCGTCGCGCGGGGTGATGCGGAAGACCGAGACGACCTCGGCCTGGTGCGCCTCGGGGTGGGCCACGTAGGCGCTGGGGCCGCCGCCGAACCAGCCGGAGGCTTCGTTGTTGCCGACGAAGATCCCGGGGTGGTGCTTGCCGTCCCCGTCCTCGACCCAGACCTTGTCGCCCTCCTTGAACCCGTGCTCGATCGCGTCGCTCATCGCGGCAAGCATAGACGGGCTAACTGGGCAGGGCCGTTGCGAAGCGCTCGAAGGCGGCGATGTCGGCTACGGCGGGGCCGTGGCCGGGGAGGATCAGTCTCAGTGCCGGCCGATTCCCATCGTGCCGCGCGGGTCGCCGCTGTGCTCGGCGAGGTCCTCCAGCTCGGCGATCTTCCGCTCGCCTTCGGCTCGGGCCGGATGGTCGGCGGGCAGCGGCTCGATCAGGCGGCGGATGCGGTTGCGGACCTGCAGCGCGAAGTGCGGGGTGGAGGCGCCGGCGAGGGCGCGGATGTCCTCGGCGCTGACCTCGTGGGCGCCGCCGAGCAGGTCCGGGCTCTCGGCCTCGCTCACTGTTCGCCGCCGATCTTGGCCAGCTCGGCCAGCTCGTCGATTTCGGCCTGCTCGTTCACGCTGATGGCTTCCTGGTCTCCGATTACCCAGACGTGGTTGTAGAAGGCGCGCGTCGGGTCGGTCGTGTAGCCCGGCTTGACGTCGAGCAGGTACCCGCGCAGCGCAGCCGGAAGGGTATCGGCGCTGTCGGTGAGCAGCAGCGGCCCCCAGGTTCCCGAAGCGGAGAGCGGCCGCCGCGGCGGCGGCGTCGAGCGGCTCGTCGGAGCTGGCGACGACGAAGCCGTGGCCGGGGTCGTTGATGTTCCAGCCGAAGCCGCCGTCGGCATAGCGGGCGAAGGCGATCGCGTTGGAGACCGGGTCCTCGCCCGAGACCCGGCGCACGTCGCCGTCGATCTTGGCGATTTCGCGGACCACGTCGGAGGAGATCGCCGATGAGGGGCCGAGCACGTAGACCGGCGTCTTCGCGTGGCGCGCGAGGGCCTCGGCCGTCGCCGCCGGCAGCTTGTCCGCGCCGGCGAAGAGGACCGGATCGCCCGAGCGCGCCGCCCAGGCCGCGGCCGGCATCGCGAAGGCGGGCTCCGCGGCGGGGGCGATCACGATGTGCTCGGGGGCGCCGCCGAGCAGTTCGTCGCGCAGCTCGGCGATCGCGGCCGCGCCGGCCGTGCCACCGCCTCCCACCTGCTTCACGTCGAGGCCGGAGGGCGCGGCGGCGGCGCCGATCGCGAACGCCTGGGCGCCCTTGGTCCGCTTGTCGCCCTGCGGGTCGAGCGCGTCGAGCGCCTGCGCGGTCGGCTCGGGCACGCCGTCCGCTTCGGAGACCAGGACCGGCGCGCCGAGCGGCGCCGCCATCAGCACCGAGGCGGCGATCGCGCCGCGCCAGTCGCCGGCGTCGACCAGGGTCACCGCCGGGGGCTGCTGTGAGGGCTCGGTCGAGGGATAGGTGGCGAGGGCGACCGCGGCGGCGTTGGACGCCGGCTCGGAGCCGCCGACCCGGGTCGTGTTCGCGGTCGCGAAGGCCGGATAGCCGAGCTCTTCCGGCGTCCGCGAGGCGGGTGCTTCGGCAGGCGTGCTGGGCGCTTCGCTGACCGGCGCCGGGGTTTCCGTCTCGCCACCGCCTCCACCTCCGTCCCGCCGACGATCGCGGCGACGATGAAGACGACGGCGAGCACGAACAGCCCGGCGATCGCCTTGAGCGCCGCCGGAATCGGCTTGCGCCGCGGCTTCGGCGCGCGTTCGGGCGGGCGCCGGCGTCTGCGTCGCAGGCTTGCGCCGGCCTGCTTCGGCGGCGGCACGTCGGCGTTGATCGGCCGGGTGACGCCGAGCGCACACGTCTGACGTGCCGGTCGAGCAGGCCGATATGGACATGCGCAGCACCGCACGTCCAGGCTGGCTGGTCGGTCAGCTAGAGCTGGTTGACTGACCAGTCAATCAACGAACTTTGGCACGTGTCGACGAGGGGACCGATGGATTTCGCACTGAACGACGAGCAGCAGGACTACAAGGACCGCGCCCGGGCCTTCGCCCGCGACGTGATCCGCCCCGCCGCGCGCAAGCACGACGAAGAGGAGAGCATCCCCTGGGAGGTGATCAAGGAGGCGCGCAAGCAGGGCTTCCAGGGCCTCGAGGCGATCCAGCGCTCCGCCTCCGACGCCGACGGCCAGATGCAGGTGATCTCGGCGGAAGAGTTCCACTGGGGCTGCGCCGGCATCGCCCTGGCGATCTCCGGCTCCGGCCTCGCCGCCGCCGGCATCGCCTCCTCCGGCACCCCCGAGCAGATCGCCCGCTGGGTGCCCGAGTGCTTCGGGGCCGGCGACGAGGTCAAGCTCGGCGCCTACGCGGTGACCGAGCCGCAGGCGGGCTCCGACGTGAAGAGCCTGAAGACGACCGCGAAGCGCGACGGCGACGAGTGGATCCTCAACGGCACCAAGGTCTTCATCACCAACGGCGGCATCGCCGACGTCCACGTCGTCGTCGCCACCGTCGACCCCAGCCTCGGCACCCGCGGCCAGGCCTCCTTCGTGATCGGCAAGGACACCCCCGGCCTGAGCCAGGGCAAAAAGGAGTCGAAGCTCGGCATCCGCGCCTCGCACACCGCCGAGATCGTGCTCGAGGACTGCCGCATCCCGGCCGAGAACCTGCTCGGCGGCGAGGAGAAGCTGGAGAAGAAGCTGCAGCGCGGTCGCGAAGGCAAGAAGTCGCGCGGCGCCGACGCGCTGGCGACCTTCGAGATCACCCGGCCGCTCGTCGGCGCCTCGGCGCTGGGCATCGCCCAGGCGGCCTACGAGTTCACCCTCGAGTACCTCGACGGCCAGTCCGAAGGCGGCACGCCGCTGCTGCAGATCCAGCGCGTCCAGCAGACCCTCGCCGACGTCGCGACCGAGATCGAATCCGCCCGCCTGCTGGTTCAGCGCGCCGCCTGGATGGGCCGCAACGGCATCCCGATGCGCGGCGGCCAGGGCTCGATGTCGAAGCTCAAGGCCGGCGACGTGACGATGTGGGCGACGACCACGCTGATGGACCTGGTCGGCCCCGACGCCTGGAGCACCGAGCTGCCGCTGGAGAAGTTCTTCCGCGACGCCAAGATCTACCAGCTGTTCGAGGGCACGGCCGAGATCCAGCGGATGGTCATCTCGCGGATGCAGGCGCGCGGAATACGGCGAGCGTCTGGGGTACGCGGCTGAAGTGGTTGCTGAGGCGGAGAAGGCTGCTGAAGAAGGAGCCCGTCGCGGCGTAGGAGCGGACGCGGGGTCCCCCTCCGCGAACCCGCCGCCCGCACGCTGCGTGAGGATTCTTGCGCTTTGTTGGCTCACAAGTTCTCGGAGGGGGACTCCCGCCCCCCTCGCAAGCGGGGTTGCAGGGCTTAGCTGCGCTGCTTGATGGCTGCTGGGCTCGCTAGCCTCTTCGCATGCTTAAGACTCGCTTTGCCTCGGCGGCTCTGCTTGCCGCCGTGGCGGCGCTTGTTGTGCTGCTGTTTGCCGCGAGCGCGCCTGCCAAGGATCTGGAATCCAAGCTTGATGCCAAGGAAGCGAAGCTTTACAAGGTTCGCGAACGCAAGGGAGTGCTGACCTCGACGATCTCCCGTTACAGGGCGAAGATCGAGCGGCTGACCGGTGAGGTCGCGGTGCTGCGGACGCGAGGAGGCGGAAGTCCGGGTGCGGCTCGATGCCAAGCAGGCCGAGCTGGATGGTGCGGTCGCCGAGCTCGACGTCGCGCAAGAGGCACTTGGCGGTCGTGCGCGGCGCGTCTGAAACGGGCGTTGGTTGCGTTGCGCGAGCGGCTGGTCGCGATGTATGAGGCCGGCACGCCGGACATCCTCAGCGTGCTGGTCGAAGCCGGCGGCTACGACGAGCTGGTCGACCGCACCGAGTACCTCAACCGCATCCACGGGCTCGACGAAGCGGTCGTCGGCCGGGTGCGCGATCTGCGCGACCAGGTGAAGCGCACGGTCGCCCGGCTGCGCTCCGCGAAGGACCGGATCGAAGCGGCCCGCGACGCGATCGCCGCCGAAGAGCAGGCGCTGGCCGAGCGCTCGCTCCGCCGTCCAGAGCGCCAGTCGACCTGGTCGCGGCGCGCCGCAAGCGCGAAGCGGCGCTGGCGAAGATCACAAGACCAAGAGGACCTCGACGGCGACGTCGCCTCGATCCAGGCCGAACTGGCGGCGACGCTGGCCGGCACCGGCTCGGCGCCGTTGCCCGCCGGGCCGATCCGCGGCGGCAACGGCAGCGGCCTGATCTGGCCGGTCGACGGCCCGGTCGTCTCCGGCTTCGGCTCCCGCTTCGGCGGCAGCGAGATCCACGAGGGGATCGACATCGCCGTCCCGGCGGCACGCCGATCCGCGCCGCCGCGGCCGGGCACCGTGTTCTTCACCGAGCCCGAGTCGAGCAGCGGCGGCTACGGCAACTTCACCTGCATCGACCACGGCGGCGGGCTCGCGACCTGTTACGCCCACCAGGAGTCGTTCGCGGTCAGCGCCGGCCAGAGGTCTCCCAGGGCCAGATGATCGGCTACAGCGACTGCACCGGGCATTGCTTCGGCCCGCATCGTCCACTTCGAGGTGCGGATCAACGGCGCCCCAACCGACCCCCTGGGCTACCTGTAGCCACGCCCGGCTGTACCGTGGCATACCTAACATTAGTACGTATTCCGGTTCCGGTTGAGACTCCTGGGACGGGAGTGGGAAAATGGGAGGTGAAGCTTATGATTCGTCAGGCGCAGACCTATCTCGCAGGCGCGGTTTCCGGCACGGCCTTGATCGCCGCGGCGGTGGTCGCCTTCGTCCTGCTCGTCTCGCTTGCAGGCGCTGCGCGACTGGCCGCTCGCGGGGCTTGGGCGGCGGCGATGCCACGGCGTCGTCGCGCCGGCGCGGCCGTCGGCACTGGCGCCGCGGGCGCGGGCGCCTCGGTGCGGCGCGGCCGCGGCGGGTCGCGATCGCGGCGGGTCGAAGCGCCGGGGCGGATACGGAGCCGGCGGCCGCCTCGGCGCCGGCTCGGCGCAGAACGCCTCGGCGCCGGCGCGACGGCCCCCGGATCGACCTCTCCGGCGCCGGCCAGCGGCGGCGGCGCTGATTCGAACTCGGCGTCGCAACGCGTCCGGCGGCACGGCGGCGGCTCGGGCAGCGGCGGGGCGGCGGCTCCGGCTCGCCCGGCGGCGGCGGATCGGGCGGCGGCGGGGCAACGGCGGCGGCAATCCTCGACCTTCCGGAACGGTCACCGGCACCGTCAACGAAACCGTCAACGGGGTCGACGAAGCGACCGGCGGCACGCTCGGCAAAACCGGCGTCACCGAAGCCACCGAAGAAGTCGTCGACGGCGTCGCCGGCCCCGAATCGCCCGTCGGCAAAACGGTCGACAAAACGGTCGAAAAGGCCAAGGAAACGGTCGGCGGCTTGCTCGGCGGCGGCCGCTGACCGGGCTCGCCCGCTTAACCGTCACAATGCCGACCCATGCCCGAGCGCGGACAGGCAGGCGCGGTCGCCGACCCGATCGCGGGCTCGCCGGTCTACCCGGCCGGCAGCCGCGTCAACGAGCGCGGCCATCTCGAGGTCGGCGGCTGCGACGTGGTCGAGCTCGCCGCCGAGCTCGGCACCCCCGCCTACATCTACGCCGAGGACGACATGCGCGCCCGCGCCCGCGCCTACCGCGAGGCGTTCGAGCGCCGCGGCCGACGACTTCGAGGTGCTCTTCGCCAGCAAGGCCTTGCCCTGCACCGCCGCCTACCGGCTGTTCGCCGAGGAGGGCCTCTCGGTCGACGTCGCCTCCGGCGGCGAGCTGCACATGGCGCTGCGCGCCGGCTTCGACCCGGCGCGCATCCACATGCACGGCAACAACAAGACCGACGAGGAGATCCTGCTCGCCGCGCGCGCCGGCGTCGGCCACCTGATCCTCGACTCCTTCGACGAGATCGAGCGCTGCGAGCGGCTGCTCGACCGGCCGCCAGGACGTGCTGATCCGGGTCACCCCGGGGATCAAGCCCTCGACCCACGACTACATCCAGACCGGGCAGCTCGACTCGAAGTTCGGCTTCGGGCTCGAGGACGGGCTGGCGGCGCGGGCGATCGAGCGGGTGCTCGCCTCCGACACGCTCAACCTGGTCGGCCTGCACGCCCACATCGGCTCGCAGATCTTCGAGCTCGAGCCCTACACGCTGGCGATCGAGCGCGATCGGCGAGCTGGCCGGCGACTGGTGCCGGCTGGTCAACGTCGGCGGCGGCCTCGGCATCGCCTACACCGCCGAGGACGAGCCGCCCTCGATCGACGCCTACGTCGAGGTCAAGGTGCGCGGCGTCGCCGAGGTCTTCGGCGAGGGCGTGCGGATCCTGGTCGAGCCGGGCCGCTCGCTGGTCGGCAACGCCGGCGTCACCGCCTACCGGGTCGGCACGGTCAAGGAGATCCCCGGCGTCCGCACCTACGTCGCCGTCGACGGCGGCATGTCCGACAACCTGCGGCCGATGCTCTACGGCTCCCGCTACGAGGCGCTGATCGCCGACCGCGCCGGCGCTGCGCCCGACGACCGCGGCGACGATCGCCGGCATGCACTGCGAGTCGGGCGACATCCTGATCGTCCGCGACGCGATGCTCGCCGCGCCCGCGGTCGGCGACGTCCTCGTCACCCCGGCGACCGGCGCCTACGGCCACGCGATGGCGAGCAACTACAACGGCGTCGCCGCGGCCGCCGGTGATCTTCTGCCGCGACGGCGAGGCGCGGGTCGTCGTGCGCCGCGAGACCTACGACGACCTGACCTCGCGGGACGTCGATGGCTGAGCCGGTCCGCATCGGGCTGCTCGGGCGCGGCACCGTCGGCGGCGCCTTCGCCGACGCTGCTCGCCGAGCGCGCCGACGCGGTCGAGGCGGCGACCGGGCGGCGGCCGGAGCTCGCCGGCGTGCTGACCCGCAGCGAGGGCGACTTCGACGAGATCCTCGACCGGCTCCGACCTGATCGTCGAGCTGATCGGCGGCACCGACCCGGCCCGCGAGCTACGTGCTCGCCGCGCTGCGCGCCGGCAAGCCGGTCGTCACCGCCAACAAGCAGCTGCTCGCCCAGCACGGCGACGAGCTCTTCGCCGCCGCCCGCGAGGCCGGCGTGCAGCTGCGCTTCGAGGCCGCGGTCGCCGGCGTGATCCCGATCGTGCGCACGATCCAGGAGAGCTTCGGCGTCGACCGAGATCGACAAGGTCTTCGGGATCGTCAACGGCACCACCAACTTCATCCTCAGCGAGATGGCCGCGACCGGCGCCGCCTACGAGCGAGGTGCTGGCCCGGGCCCAGGAGCTCGGCTACGCCGAGGCCGACCCGACCGACGACGTCAACGGCGCCGACGCGGCGGCGAAGATGGCGATCCTCGCCCGGCTCGCCTTCCACACCCCGGTCACGCTCGACGAGGTCGCCTACGAGGGGATCGAGGCGATCCAGCCCGACGACCTCGCCTACGCCAAGGAGCTCGGCCTCTCGCTGAAGCTGCTCGGCGTCGCCGAGCGGCGTCGACGGCGGGATCAGCGTCCGCGTCTTCCCCTGCTTCCTCTACAGCGGCCACCCGCTGGCGCCGGTCGAGCGGCCCCTTCAACGCGGTCATGGTCGAGGCGCCGGCGATCACCGAGGTGACGATGTCGGGGCCCGGGCGCGGGCGGCGTCGCAGACCGCCTCGGCGGTGCTCGGCGACGTCGTCTCGATCCTCGCCGGCGACGCGCCGGTCCACGAGGCGCGCGAGCGGCTGCCGATGGTCGCGCGACGTCGCCTCCTCCTTCTACCTGCACCTCGAGGTCGCCGACGAGCCCGGCGTGCTGGCGCGGATCGCCAAGGTGCTGGGCGAGCAACGAGATCTCGGTGAAGAGCGTCGTCCAGCGCGGCATCGGCGACGACGCGCGCCTGGTGATGGTCGTCCACGAGTGCCTCGAGTCGCGCTTCGCCGCGGCGGTCGAGGAGATCGGCCGAGCTCGACGTCATGCGCTCCGCGCCGCGCTTCGATCCGCGTGATCGAGGAGGAGTTCGTTTGAGCCCGGCGCCCGCTGATCGAGCGATACCGCGACCGCCTGCCGCTCGAGCCGGGCGACCCGGTCGTCACCCTCAACGAGGGCTCGACGCCGCTGATCGAGGCGCCGCGGCTCTCGGAGCGGATCGGGCGCCGCGCCTACCTCAAGTTCGAGGGGGCGAACCCGACCGGGTCCTTCAAGGACCGCGGGATGACCGTCGCCGTCTCGCGGGCGAAGGGGCGCGGGGCGGAGGCGGTGATCTGCGCCTCGACCGGCAACACCGCCGCCAGCGCCGCCGCCTACGCGGCGCGGGCCGGGATGCGCGGCGCGGTGATCGTGCCCGAGGGCAAGATCGCGATCGGCAAGCTCGCCCAGGCGCTGATGCACGGCGCCCGGGTGGTCGCCCTGCAGGGCAACTTCGACGAGGCGCTGCGGATCGTCCGCGAGCTCGCCGAGAAGCACCCGATCGAGCTGGTCAACTCGGTCAACCCCTACCGGATCGAGGGCCAGAAGACGGCCGCCTTCGAGGTCGTCGAGGAGCTCGGCGAGGCGCCCGGGGCGCTGGCGATCCCGGTCGGCAACGCCGGCAACGTGACCGCCTACTGGCGCGGCTTCCAGGAGCTCGGCGTGGCCCCGGTCCTCTACGGCTTCCAGGCCGAGGGCGCGGCGCCGCTGGTCGGCGGCGCACCCGGTCGCCGAGCCCGGAGACGGTCGCCTCGGCGATCCGGATCGGCAACCCGGCCCGCTGGGAGGAGGCGATGGCCGCCTTCACCGCCTCGCGCGGCCGCGTCGCCGCGGTCTCCGACGAGCAGATCCTCGACGCCTACCGCTGGCTGGCCGCCAGCGAGGGCGTCTTCTGCGAGCCCGCCTCGGCGGCCTCGGTCGCCGGCCTGCTCGCCCACGGCCTGCCGGTCGTCGAGGGCGCGGCGACGCCCGAGTCGGTCGTCTGCGTGCTCACCGGCCACGGCCTCAAGGACCCCGACACGGCGCTCTCGCAAAGCCCCCGCGGTGATCAACTGCGAGAACGACCTCAGCGCGGTCGAGCGCGCGGTGTTCGATTGACCGCCCGCCGCCGGCTCGTCCGCGTCCCCGCCTCCTCGGCCAACCTCGGTCCGGGCTACGACGTGATGGCGGCGGCGCTCGACCTCTTCCTCGAGCTCGAGGTCGAGGAGGCGGGCGAGTTCTCGTTCGACCCCGGCGGCCTCGACCTGCCGACCGGGCGCGACAACCTGATCGTGCGCGCCTTCGAGAGCCTGCGTTCCGCCGACGGGATCGCCTTCCGCCTCAAGCAGGCGATCCCGCTGGCGCGCGGGCTCGGCTCCAGCGCCGCGGCGATCGTCGCCGGCCTGGCGGCGGCCGACCACCTCTATGAGCTGGCGCTCTCGCGCGAGCAGCTGCTCGTCCGCGCGACCGAGCTCGAGGGCCATCCCGACAACGTCGCGGCGGCGATCTACGGCGGCTTCGTCGTCTGCGGCAGCGACGAGGGCGGCGGTCCGGTCGCGGCCCGCTTCGACCCGCCGGGCGGGCTCGAGGGGATCGTCGTGATCCCGCCCGAGGAGGTCTCGACCGAGCGTGCCCGCGAGGCGATCCCCGACGAGGTCCCGCTCGCCGACGCCGTCGCCAACGTCGCCGCCGCCTCGCGGCTGGTGCTCGGCCTCGAGCGCGCCGACCTCGACCTGATCGCCTCCGGCCTCGCCGACCGCATCCACCAGGAGCGCCGCCGCGAGCTCTACCCGCGCTCGATGGAGCTGGTCGACGAGGCGCGCGCGCTCGGCGCGCTCGGCGCGACGATCTCCGGCGCCGGCCCGACCGTGCTCGTCTGGACCACCTGGCAGGACGCCGGCAAGGTCAGCGGCGAGCTCGAGCGCCGCTGCGAGGGCTGGGCCGAGGTCCGCCGCCTCCCCTTCACCCCCCACGGCGCCGACGTCCCCGAGCTGTGGGCGGACGTGGGCGCCTGGTTAGGGCCGACCGGGGAACTACGATCACGCCAGTGAAAAGGTTGAGTTGGCTTCCGGTCCTGGTCCTCCTCGCGGCGTTCGCCGTCCGCCGGCGGTCGCGCAGGCGACGCTGGCCTTCACGCGGCAGCCGCTCAACCCGGTCGTCTGGGTGGCGGCCGACGACGGCTCGGGAGCGCACAAGCTGGTCGCCGGCTCCAACCCGCAGGTCTCGCCTGACGGACAGATCGTCGCCCTGCTGCACGAAGGAAGCGGCAGCAAGGCCCGTCCGGAACTGATCCTCGCGCCGGCGGACGGGAGCGCCCCGGCGAGCACCCTGGCCAGCGGCTGGCGCGAAACCTCCGTCTTCGACTGGTCGCCCGACTCGAAGTCGCTGGTCGCCGTGCTCGGCGGCGAACTGGGGCGCAAGCGGCTCGTCCTGATCGACACCGTCACCGGCGCCCAGCGGACGATCGCCCGCGGTTTCTTCAACGGGGTCAGCTTCGACCCGCAGGGCGACTTCCTCGTCTTCGGCCGGGCGACGAGCGAAAAGTTCCCGCCGCGCAGCGACGTCTACAGCTACCGCATCGACATCGGCAGCGCTGAAAGCCGATCGACCCACGACCACCGCTCGCTCAGCCCGCTCTGGGACCCGACGCGAAGAAATCGTCTTCGTCAAGCAGTGGGCCTTCCTGCACCAGGGCAAGGGCCGTTCGTCCCAGCCCGAACTGATGCTGGTCCCCGCGGACGGGAGCGCGCCGGTCAGCCGCCTGGCGACCGGTTGGCGCGAAATCTTCGCCTTTGATTGGTCGCCCGACTCGGCCTCGATCGCCGCGGTGCTCGGCCCGGAACTCGGGTCCAAGCGCCTGGTCCTGATCGACACGGTCACCGGTGCTCAGCAGACGATTGCGCGCGGCTTCTTCTCGGGCGTCAGCTTCGCGCCCGGAGGCGGAGCGCTCGTTTACGGCAGGGCGGCGAGCGAAAGCTTCCCGCCTCGCAGCGACGTCTACAGGTATGACATCCGCCTCCCGGGCATGCCCGACGCGCAGGCTCCGCAGCTGAATCACCGCCTGACTACCGACCGACGCTCCGGCTACCCGCTCTGGAGCCCCAACGGCGGGATCGTCTTCGTCAGGCAGCTTGGCGCCAGGAAGCGGCGCTACGTCCCCAAGAACGAGTTGTTCAGGATGAATCTCGCGGGCGAAAGGGTGCGGCAGCTCACCCACTCGAAGGTCGGCCCGCTCGCCCAGGGCCTCTTCCCGACCGCCTGGTCGGCCAACGGCCGTCGGCTGCTCGCCCAGTTCGAGGGCCAGGACCTCAGCTACGCGGTCACCGTCAACGCCCGCACGGGCGCCCAGCGCCCGCTGGCCGAAGCGACCGAGCAGGGCGTCCTCGGCGCCGCGCTCTCCGCCAACGGCCAATTCGTCCTCGCCGCCACCGGTGGTTTCGATCCGGGCAACCGCCACAACGTCGTCAGCATCCCCTGGCGCGGTGGCCACCCGACCGTGCTCGCCAAGAACGCCTCCGAACCCAGCTGGGGCGGATAGGCGCGGCCCCCCATGCCAGGCGCCTACACGATCAAGCACCGCGACGAGTTCGAGGCGATGGAGGGCTCGGGCGAGGCGACCTGGCGGCTGGCGCGCAAAGCGCTCGGCACCTCGGCCTTCGGCTTCAACCTGGTCGAGATCGCGCCGGGCGGGCAGATCCCCGAACACGACGAGGCCCAGAGCGGCCAGGTCGAGCTCTACGCGATCCTCGAAGGCGACGCGGTGCTCAAGATCGAGGGCGAGGAGCATCCGGCGCCGGCCGGCACTTTCGCCTCGATCGAGCCGCCCGCCGGGCGCACCATCCTCAACCGTTCCGACGCCCCCGTGACCGCCCTGCTGATCGGAGTCCACCCCGAGGGCGACTACGCGCCGCCCTCGTTCGCCTGACGGCTGAACCTTTTACCCCCGCATATGGGGGCAAAAGGTTCACTCGCTGGATTGGCGGGCCTGCCCGCCCTATAATCCGGCAACTCGTCAACCCGTCGCGCGCCCGCTCGGAGAAGGCGCGGAAACCGGGAGGTCAAGATGTCCGATACCCAGTCCCGTGAGCTTCACGACGAGGGCGGCCCCGTCCGCTACTCGCCAGAGCGTGCCTACCGCCCGCTCGTCTCGCCGCCAAGCGTCGAGGACAAGGACGCCTGCGCGATCTACGCCTCGGTGCGCAAGGACGCGACGCCGAGCCACGAACCGATCGAACGCGCGATCCCGGCGCTGCAGAAGATGCTCCACCGCGCCGGCAACGTCGACGGCGAGGGCGACGGCTGCGGCCTCCTGCTCGACATCCCGCGCAAGATCTGGGCCGAGGAGGTTCGCAGCGGTGGCCACGACCCCTCGCTGACCCTCGACGACGCCTTCGCCGTCGCCCACGTCTTCGTCGAACGCTCGCAGGACCTGGAGAAGGTCCAACACGACGCCCGCGAACTGCTCGGTCAGGGGGGCTTCCGCATCCTCGCCGAGCGGATCGGCGTCGTCGACTCGCCGGCGCTCGGCCCGACCGCACGCGAGGAGGAGCCGCACTTCTGGCAGATCGCCGGCCTCGTCGCCGACGCCTCGCACCGCGACCGCGTCCTCTTCGACCTGCTGATCGAGCTCGAGCGCGAGCTCGGCGTCCACGTCCCCTCGATCTCGGCGACGATCTGCGTCTACAAGGTGATGGGCGCGCCGAACATCCTCGGTGAGTACTACCCCGACCTGCGCGACGAGCGCTTCGAGACGATCGGCTGCTTCGGCCACAACCGCTACTCGACCAACACCTGGCCCTCGTTCAAGCGGGTCCAGCCCTTCTCGGTCCTCGGTCACAACGGCGAGATCAACACGGTCGAACAGCTGCGCCAGGAGGCGCGCATGCTCGGCGTCCCGATCCAGCCCGGCTCCTCTGACTCCCAGGACCTCAACCAGACGATCGCCACCCTGGTCAACCGCGACGGGCTCAGCCTCGCCGAGGCGATGGAGATGGTCGTGCCGCCGATCGTCAACGAGATCCGCTCCCTGCCCGAGGACCTGCACCGCTTCTACATGTACCTGCGCCAGGCGATGGGCCCCTTCGCCCAGGGGCCGGTGGCGCTGATCGCCCGCCACAGCGACGAGTGCGTCTTCTCCGCCGACGCGCTCGGGTTGCGCCCGCTCTGGCAGGTCGAGACCGGCGAGGACTTCGTCTTCAGCTCCGAGCCCGGCGTCGTCGCGGTCAGTGAGATGGTCTCCGAGCCGAAGCCGCTCGCCCCCGGCGAGAAGGCGATGGTCTCGATCGACCGCGAGGCGAGGCACTCGACCCTGCACTCCCACGACGCGATGCTGCGCATCGTCTGCGACCGGTGGCTGGTCCGCAACGGCGCCGAGCAGGCCGGTCCGTATGACCGCGCGCTGGAGACTGGCGGCCCGCTCGAGGGAGCCGACGTGCCCGGTTACTCCGGCGCCGGACCCGAAGAGCCGGTCAAGGTCGACGATCGCATCCTCGCCGGCTTCGGCTGGCAGCGCGACGACGTCAAACTGGTCCAGCAGATGGCCTCCAACGGGGCCGAGCCGGTGGGGTCGCTCGGCTACGACGGGCCGCTGGCGGCGCTCTCGCCGGAGCGTCAGAACCTCGCCGACTACTTCAAGGAGACGGTCGCCGTCGTCACCAATCCGGCGATCGACCGCGAGCGTGAGATGGAGCATTTCTCGACCCGCTCGGTCTTCGGCCGCCGCCCCTCGATCGACGCCGCCGGCGAGGACACGGGCACGGTCGAGACCTCCTTCCCGGTGATCTTGGGCGGCCATCACGGCCTGGCGCCGCTCTCCGACAAGACCTACCGCGGGATCGCCCGTGAGCACCAGACCTACCTGCTCGAGGACCTCTGGGAGGAGTTCCGCGGCCGCGCCGGCGCGGTTGACATCTCGCTGCTGGAGTCGGAGACGACCCGCGGGGCGATCGCGCGGATCAAGCAGGAGGCCGTGAAGAAGGTCCGCGACGGCGCCGAGCTGCTCGTGCTGACCGACCGCACCGTCTATGACGCCGAGCGGCGCTACCTCGATCCCCACCTCGCCACCTCGGCGGTTGACCAGGCGCTGAAGCAGTTCCGGGTCGAGCCCGGCGAGGAGAACCTGCGGCGGCGCTGCGGGATCGTGCTGCGCTCGGCGTCGATCCGCAACGTCCACGACACGATGCTGGCCCTCGGCCTCGGCGCCAACGGCGTCTGCCCCTACACGATGGTCGAGGTGATCTGCGTCGAGGATTACCGCAAGGACATCGGCAACCTCTGCGCGGCGCTCGCCAAGGGGATCGAGAAAGTGATCTCGACGATCGGGATCCACGAGGTGCGCGGCTACGCCCGCCAGTTCTCCTCGATCGGGGTGCGACCCGAGCTTGCCGAGATCTTCCAGACTGAGGCCTTCGCCGCGTCCGAGAAGGCCGGCATCGGCTTCGACGGCCTCGACGAGTCGAGCAACGAGCGCGCCCGGATCCTCTGCGGCGACGAGGCGGCGAAACCGGCGAAGACGTTCCGCTTCTACCCGAAGGTCTACAAGGCGGCGATCGCCACCGCCAACGGCTCCGGCTCCTACGAGGAATATTCCGAGAAGGTGCGCGACCTCGAGGCGCAGAGCCCGATCTCGATGCGCCACATCATGGGCCTCAAGGGCGACAAGGAGCCCCTGAAGGACCACAGCGTTGTCGACGCCGGCGTCGGCCACCACGACTACCCCGTGGTGATCTCCTCGATGAGCTTCGGCTCCCAGTCCGAGCCCGCCTTCCGCGCCTACGCCGAGGCGGCGAAAGCGATCAACGTGCTCTGCGTCAACGGCGAGGGCGGCGAGATCCGCGACATGTACGGGCACTACCGCAAGTGGCGCGGCCAGCAGGTCGCCTCGGGCCGCTTCGGCGTCTCGGCGGAGATGATCAACTCCTCCTACCTGGCCGAGATCAAGATCGGCCAGGGCGCCAAGCCCGGCGAGGGCGGCCACCTGCCCGGCAAGAAGGTCTCCGAGAAGGTCGCCGCCGCGCGTAACGCCGCGCCCGGCACCGACCTGATCTCACCCTCCAACAACCACGACCTCTACTCGATCGAGGATCTCGCCGAGTTGATCGACGAGCTGAAGACGGTCAACCCCGACGTGCGCGTCTCGGTCAAGGTGCCGGTGGTGCCGAACATCGGCACGATCGGCCTCGGCATCGCCAAGGCGGGCGCCGACATCATCACCCTCTCGGGCTTCGAGGGTGGCACGGGCGCGGCGCGCCAGCACGCGCTGCGCCACGTCGGCCTGCCGTCGGACATCGGCACCCGCGCGGTGCACCGGGCGCTGATGGAGGCCGGCCTGCGCAACCGCGTCGAGATCTGGGCCGACGGCGGCTACCGCACCGGTCATGACGTCGTCAAGCTGCACTGCCTCGGCGCCAACCGGGTCGGCTTCGGCACCCTGGCGATGGTCAGCCTCGGCTGCACGATCTGCCGCGGCTGCCAGCTCGACACCTGCCACGTCGGCATCGCCACCCAGATCGAGACGGTCGAGCAGGCCCAGGACCACGGCCTGAAGAAGTTCACCCCGCAGGAGATCGACGTCGCCGCCGAGAGCTGCGCCCGCTTCTTCTCTGCGATGGGCGAGGAGGTCAAGCAGGTCGTCGCCTCGCTCGGCTATGACCGCGCTCAGGACCTGGTCGGCCGCTACGACCTGCTCGAGCAGATCTCCCACCACGACCAGGTCGACCTGGCGCCGCTGATCACCCCGCTGGAGGAGTTTCTCGACCTCGAGCCGATCGACCTGCCGGTGGCCGAGGACATCGCCGAGGAGCGCGCCGAGGCGGGGCTCGTCGTCGCCCGGCCGATCCGCATGGAGGCCAAGCAGGCCTCGGCGCAGATCGGCGCCCTCGCCGGGGAAGTCTGCTCCGGCCACACGGTCACCAGCCACTTCCCACGCGCGACCGACGCCAACG
Organism: uncultured Solirubrobacterales bacterium; assembly: GCA_963837695.1. Taxonomy (GTDB): domain Bacteria; phylum Actinomycetota; class Thermoleophilia; order Solirubrobacterales; family 70-9; genus VRUE01. The sequence goes on from CAWINZ010000005.1 coordinate 1,360,357, forward strand.
ACCGCGTGCTCGGCACCGAGCTGGCCGGGGCGATCGCGCGCTCGCGCATCTTCGAGGACGGGCCCGAGTCCAACGAGGACGTGCTTGCCGACCTCGAGTTCAACGGCGGCTCGGTCGCCGGCCAGGGCCTCGGCGCTTTCAACGCCTACGGCGTCTCGATCCGGGTCGAGGGAGGCGCCCAGGACGGCGTCGGCAAGGCGATGCTGGGCGGCACCCTCGCCGTGCTCAAGGGCAAGGGGGCCAAGGGCCAGCGCCTCAACGGCTCGGTCGGCAAGTCGTTTGCCTACGGGGCCCAGCGCGGTCGCCTCTTCGTCCAGGGCTCTGCCGACTCACGCTTCTGCATCCGCCTTTCCGGTGCCGACGTGGTGCTGGCCGGCGAGCCGGCGGAGGCGATCGACGACGGCCGCGGTTGCGTCGTCGACCGCGCCAACGCCAAGGGCTTCGCCTTCGAGTACATGACCTCCGGCCGTGCGGTCGTGCTCGGCGACCTCGGTCCCTGGGCCTGCGCCGGGATGACCGGTGGCCGCGTCTACGTCCGCCACAACGCCTTCGGCATCGACCGCGAGGCGATCGAAGCTCGCCTGGGCGAGGGCGCCAAAGTCGAGCTCAAGGACCTCGACTCCGAGGCCCTGCTCGACATCGACGACCTGCTCAGCCACTACGCCGACGAACTGCGGGCGACCGGTCAGGACGAGGAGGCCGAGCGGATGGGAAGCATGGCCGCCGACGCGGCAAGCAACTTCCTGATGATCGTCCCGCACAAGGTCCAGGCGGATCCCTCTATTTCGACCGAGTAGGCCTACCGCGTGCGCGAGAGAAGGTCCGCTATAGCTCGCATCTCCGAGAGCAGGCCGTCGAGCATTTTCTCGGTGTTCGTGTGGATTCTCCACTCGGCGTGCTGGCGGTCGGTCTCGACCTGGTCGATGCGGCGTTCGAGCTTGCCGAGGCGCTTCTCTGTGCGGCGCTCGCTCTTGCGGATGCGCTTCTTCGTGTAGGTCTTGATCTCGGCAAGCTCGGCGCGGATCGCTGCGTTGTCATCCTGCTCGGCGAGCATCTCCTCGACGCCCGCGCGGACGCGCTCTATCTCTTCGTGCAGGCGCTGCCGGGCCTGCTCGGCGGCTACTGAGGGATCCTGCGGATGGTCCACGGTGCCCACTCTACGGGCGCCGTAGGCCGGAATTTGCGCGGATTGCCCGGTTCAGCCTTCGAGCGCGAAGAGGCGGTAGCGCCCGATCGCCAACTCGTCGCCGTCGCCCAACTTGCCCCACTCGACCAGATCGGCGTTGATGAAGACGCCGTTGAGGCTGCGGTCGTCGAGGACGCGCAGCGACTCGCCTGGTTCGGAGACGATCAACGCGTGGCGGCGGGAGACGCTGGGGTCGTCGAGGCGGATGTCGGCGGTGACGCTGCGGCCGATCCTGGTCCAGCCGTGCTCTATCTCGAAGTCGAGAACCTTGCCCTCCTCGTCGCGGCAGACCAGGCGCCGGCTGCCGGGGGCGAGACCCGCACGCGCCTCGTCGAGCCAGCTCGCTGGGGTCGGCTCGGTTGCGATCTCGAACTCCGCCGTCGTCTGGCCGTGCTCCTGCATCGACTCGAAGATCGAGTCGAGCCTGAAGCTGGAGGATCCACAGCGGGGGCACTCGGGAAGGCTGTCGTCCTCGCGCAGCGCAAGCTGTGAGCCGCACTCGATACAGAAGTAGGTGCCCGGACCGGGGAAGGTCCCAGCAGCACAGTTCTCAGAAACGGAGGTGGGGGTGAGACTGGTGGTGATGTCGATCCTTCCGCCGTTGGGAAACCGATCCTAATCCTCTGGACATGGCTCGGCATCCGGGTTTTGCCGCAGCGATACCCGGGACTCGGCGTCGCTAAACCCCGAGCCTCGCCCGTCGCGGAGCCCGACTAGAATCGCGCCCTCGCATGGGCCCCGTCAGCGCAGAGATCGAGATCGACGTTTCCCGCGAGCGCGTCTTCGAGACCATTGCCGACCTGGCGCGCCGACCCTCCTTCACCGATCACTTTCTCAGCGGCTTCCACCTGACCCGGATCGAGTCAAGCGGGATCGGCGCCGGCGCCCGGTTTCGCGTCGCCTCGCCGCTGCGCAAGGTCTGGATGGACACGGCGATCGTCGAGTTGGAGCCCCCGCACAAGCTGGTCGAGCGGGGTCGTGGCGGACGCGGCAACAGGATCCCCATGACCACGGTCTGGGAGCTGACCGAGGGCAGCGGTTCGCTGACCAGTCTCCGTGTCTCCTACTGGACCGAGCCGTCGAACCCGCTCGATCGCGCTCTAGAGGCGCTCTCGGGCAACTCGATCTCGACCCAGCGCGGCTGGCGCGAGGCGCTGCGACGGCTGCGCGATCAGCTCGAGGGCGAGGCCGTCGCCCCCGCCCCGATCGCGGTCGCCGGCGGCAACGCCCACGCGACCGGCATCCCGTAGGCGCGCTTTTAGAGCCAGTCCGGAAATCTCCGCGCACGCCTGGCGGCGGCGGACACTGCGCGGTGCGGCGTCCTCAGTCGGCCAAATAGCGCTGCTATTCGGCCTCCCTGCGTCCTTGCCCCGCTTGGTCCGGCGCTCGCCAGCCGCACACGCAGATTTCCGGACTGGCTCTATAGACTCCTCGCCGCCGATGGTCCGCAACCGCAGAACCAGCTTCACCCTGCTCGCCGCGCTCGTCCTGGCGCTGAGCGCGCTGGCGCTCTCGGCCTGCGGCTACTCGAGCGACTCCAAGGACGTTCCCGAGGGCGAACCGGTGAAGCTCGGCGAGCTCCGCTACAACGTCGTCTTCTCGCGTTTCCTCAATCCTCACGACAACGAGGACTCCGCCTACTTGGTCGGCCAGCCCGAACCGCCGGAGGGTCACAGCTATTTCGGCGTCTTCGTCGAAGTTCAGAACAAGAGCGAAGAGACCCAGACGCTCGCCGACTCCTTCACGATCACCGACGCCGGCCACGAGACCTTTGAGGCGATTCCGAACAAGAGCCTCTACGCGTTCCCCGTCGGTGGCCAGGTCGAGTCGCAGGAACAGATTCCCCTCGTCGACTCGACTCCGCAGCAGGGTTCGATCGAGGGTTCCCTGGTGCTCTTCGAGCTGCCGGCCTCGGCGTCCGAGAACCGCCCGCTGACGCTCTCCATCCCGGGCCCCGAAGGCCCGGCCGCGGTCACGCTCGATCTCTAAGCGTAGGATTGCCGACAAGGCATGTCCGTCCGTTTGAGATTTGCGATGCGCCTGCAGGCGATCGCCCTTGCCCTCGCATGTGGCCTGGCGCTTGGAGCCGCCACGCCGGCGGCGGCGGAGTACGCGTTCGTCGGTAAGTGGGGCAGCACGGGTTCGGGCGACGGCCAGTTCCACGCGCCCTTCGGCATCGCGACGGACAGCGCCGGCAATGTCTACGTCACCGACAACGGCAACGGCCTCGGTCAGAACGACCGGGTCGAGAAGTTCAGCTCTTCCGGCACCTTCATCACCAAGTGGGGTGGGTTGGGGTCCGGCGACACGCAGTTCGAAAATCCCTGGGGGATCGCCACGGACAGCGCCGATGACGTCTACGTCGCCGACCTCTCCAACAAGTGGATCAAGAAGTTCGACTCAGACGGCGTCTTCATCAAGAAGTTCGGCGGGCCCGGCTCCGGCGACGGCCAGCTGAGCTACCCCGCCGGCGTCGCGGTCGATGCTTCGGGCAAGGTCTACGTCACCGATCACGACGCCTCGACGCCGATCGACCGGGTCCAGAAGTTCAAAGAATCGATCGGGGAATACGTCTACGACCTGCAGTGGGGCGCCACCGGCACGAGCGCAGGGCAGTTCAGGGATCCCCACGATGTCGCCGTCGGCCCCGGCGGCGACGTCTACGTCGCCGACCGCACCAACAACCGGATTGAGAAGTTCGACTCCGACGGATTCTTCCTCGCCCAGTGGGGCAAAATGGGCTCCGGCGACGGGGAGTTCGTCTTCCCCGAGGGTGTCGCGACCGACGCCGCGGGCAACGTCTACGTTGCCGACCGCGGCAACAACCGGATCCAGAAATTCAGCTCGAGCGGGGGCTTCGTCACCAAGTGGGGTACCAGCGGCGTGGGCGACGGCCAGTTTTCGCAGCCCAACGACGTCACGGTCGATGCGGATGGCAACGTCTACGTCGTCGACACGGGCAACGACCGGATCCAGAAATTCGCCGGCGACGGCATCCCGTCCGGCGGCGGTGGCGCCGGCGGTGAAGGCAGCAGCGGAGCCGGCGCCGGTGAGGTCATCGACGTCAGCAACGAGTTCAAGATCGCGAACACGAAGGTGCTCGCCAAGGACGGCAAGCTCAAATTCGTGCTCAACCTGCCCGCGCCTGGAATCGTCGAATCCACCGCAACTGTGATGGGGCCGCCGCGGCCACCCTCGCTCGATCCCTCCCAGCGCCGGCATGAAGGCCACAAGTCGACGGCCTCCAAGGCGAAGAAAAAGCCGCCGATCATCGTCGCGCGCGGTCGCGCGAGCGCCGCCGCCGCCGGCTCGCTGGCGCTCGTCGTCGCTCCGAACAAGCGCGGGAAGAAGTACCTCGGCTGGCGGGAAAAGCTGAAGGCTTCGCTGAAGATCACCTACACCCCGAGCGGGGGCGCTCCCAGATCGCGCACCCTCGCGGTGACCTTCAAGCTCAGAGCCCGGTAGAGAGAACCTGGCCGGCGATCGGGGCGGCCACTTCGCCGCCCGCCGCTTCGGCTTCGACCAGCAGGACGCCGACCGCCAGGCGGGGCTTTTCGGCCGGGGCGAAGGCGGTGAACCAGGCGTCCTTGATCTGCTCGGGTTCTTCTTCTTCCTCAGTGCCGGGCTTGGGGCCCAGCTCGGCGGTGCCGGTCTTGCCCGCCACCTGGGCCTCGGGGATCGCGGCGGCGTAGCCGGTCCCTTCGGTGACGACGCCGACCATCAGCTCGGTCAGCTCGTCGGCGATCTTCTTCGACATCACCCGCACCGAGTCCGGGTCTGGGCGCAGCTTTTTGTTGGCGATGACCGAGGTCGGCTCGCGGACGCCGCCGTTGCCGATCGTCTGGGCGACGCTCGCCATCTGCAGTGGGGTCGCCAGCACCTCTCCCTGTCCGATCGCGGTCACGCCGAGGTCGACTTCTTCGCCGATCTCGGTCGGGAGCGTCGATTCGGGCGGTTCCACCTCGGCGACGATCCTCGGCGCGTAGAGGGTCGGCGGGGAGTTGAAGCCGAAGCGTTCGGCGACCTCGACGAATTCGTCGTTGCCGATCTTCGGGCCCAGCGGGGCGAAGTCGGCGTTGCAGGACTCGGCGAAGGCTTCGCGGAAGGTGCCGCCGCAGACCTCGCCGTTGGCATTGCTGATGAAGCGCCCGCCGACGTTGGCCCCGTCGGTCAGTTCGAATTCGTCGTCGAGTGAGACGACGCCCTTCTGCAGCGCGGCCGTGGTGGTCACCGTCTTGAAGGTCGACCCCGGCGGCTGCGGCGCCGAGAAGGCCTGGCCGGCGAGGGCGCGGACGTCGCCGCTGCCCACGTCAAGCACGGTGACGCCGCCGGCGCGCCCGGCGAGCGCCGAGACGGCTGCTTCCTGCAGGTCGGGGTCGATCGTCGTCTTGACCGGCGCCCCCGGTTGCGGCTTGGCTTGGGAGAGGATCCGGGCCGAGCCCTCTTCGCTCACGCCGAGCAGGGAGCCACCGGGCTTGCCGGCAAGGCGCGCGTTGAAGGCCTGCTCGAGGCCGCTGATTCCCACCGGCGTGCCGGCGGGGAAGCCGTGGCGGGCGAGCGTCGCGACATTTTCTTCCGCGGCCATGCCGATTTCGCCGGTGACGTCGATCGCGGCGCTTCCCAGCGGATGTTCGCGGGCTTCGGCTGAGCCTTCGGCGAGCACGGTCCCGTCGCGGGCGAGGATCGGCGCCCGCGGCGCCAGGTCGATCCGGTTTTCCAGCCGCTCGCCGGGTTCGAGGCCGGGGAAGACGAGGCTCCGATCCCAGGCGATGCCGCCCTCGGCGTAGGGGAGGTCGAGATCGGCGCTGACCGTGCCAAAGGCGACCGTCCCGGCTTCGATCGGCACCGGCACCTTGTCGACACCGTTCTCGCTGCTGGGGTTGCCAGGCGAGTGGACTTCGAGCGTGCGCAGCGTTGCCACCTCGGCGGCTTCGCGGTAGGCCTGGGCGAATTCGTCCTCGCCGATTGCGTGGAGCGAAGCTTCGTTCAGCTCCCTGTACATCGCGGCGAAGTCCTTGTGGGCCCAGGCTTGGCTGAAGCGTTCGGCGGCTTCCTTTTCCGGCGAGCCCGGGGCGCCCGCCGAGGCGCCCAGGGCGAAAGCAATAACGGCGATGATCGTGAGGGGGAGTGCGCGGGTTAGGAGACGGCGGCGCCGCTCCACCTCAATGGGCAAGTTGTTCACTGACGGAAACCTAGTGGGGGGAGGGGTCGGGTACTACTCCCCGCTCAACTTTTTCGGTGGGGTGTTTGAGGTCGTCCGTGATCGGATTTGCGAAAAAGTGCAAGCCGCGGGGAGCAGTACCCGACCCCTCCCTCTCTCAACTCGTGCATGGACCCGTGTCCACAGGTGCCGCCGTCTCGTTGCGAATAGCTTGTTGGACGATGTCGTTCGGGACGGCGAAGCCGCCTGGGGGGCCGGTGGTGGTTGCGGCGAAAACGGTGGCCATCACCCGTCCCCGTGAATCCACCAGGGGGCCGCCGGAGTTGCCGCTGCGCACGCTGCCGCGCAGGAAGGCGATCGGGCGTTGGATCGGGCCCTCGCCGTAGGAGTCCTCGCTGATCACGTTGCTGGTATCGCCGATCCGCGCCGCCGCGACGGCGTAGGGACCGTTCTCCGGATAGCCGAGGACCGCTCCCGCGGTGCCGCGCTGTGGGTCGGGGGCGGTTTCCATCGCGGGGACCGAAGGGGCGTCGATCTGCAGCAGCGCCAGGTCGTTGCTCGGGTCGTAATGGACCGGGGTGGCGGCGAGCGAGGCGCCGTCGATCGTGGTCACCGTGGTGTCGTCCTCGCCGGCGACCACGTGGGCATTGGTGACGACGAGGCCGGGCTGCGCTACCCAGCCGGACCCCTCGACGCCGAGGCCGCAGGCGGTGCCCAGCACCCGCACCACCGAGCGACCTGAGCGTTCCACGTCGGGGTCGGAGGCGATCCCCGGGTCCGGTGGGGACACGGGGGTGGTCGGGCCGGCTATCGACGGAGCCGGGTCGACGCGGTTGAGCGCGTTGAGGACCGGGCCGGATGGCGGCAGCAGATCGTTGAGGCTGCGCAGGATCTCCGAGCGCTGCACGTCGCCCCGCAACTGTGCGGTGCCTGGGGCGTGCAACGCCACCGCGCCGAAGACCCAGGTCAGCCCCAGCGCCACGGCGGCGATTAGCGCGGCACCACCGGCCCCGTCGGCCAGGTGCAGCGCCCTGCCGCGGATCACGCGCTCGCGCAGTCCGAGGGCGAGGCTCTCCAGCGTCACCGCGACCACCGCCCCGACCAGAAGCGCGCCCAGCGCGGCGAGGAGCGGCGCATAGGGGGAGCTCGAGCCTTCGTTCAGCAGCAGCGGCCCGAGCCGGCCGCCGGCCAGGGCGCCGGCACCGAATCCGAGCAGGGTGAGCACGCCGACGATCAGCCCCTGCCGGTAGCCCCACATGGCGAAGGCGATCGTGAAGGCGACGATCGCCCAGTCGAGAACGGTCACAGACAAATACAAGCAGGCCGGCCCGCCAAGCCCGTCACTTACGTTCAGTAAGCTGAGCGAAGTGGAGGCCGTATCTGCCCAAGAACAGCCCCCCGGCGTCTGTCCTCATTTCCACGCGGCGATCGAGTTGATCGGCAAGCGTTGGAGCGGGGCGATCGTCTTTGCCCTGACCGAGGGGCCGTTGCGCTTCGGCGAGCTCGCCAAGGCGGTGCCTGGGCTCTCGGACCGCCTGCTCTCCCAGCGCCTGCGCGAGCTGGAGGGGGAGGGGTTGGTCGGGCGCGAGGTCGAACCGGGCTCGCCCGTGCACGTCACCTACTCGCTGACCGAGGCCGGCGCGGAGCTGCGCCCGGCGATCGCCGAGCTGAAGTCGTGGGCCAAACGCTGGCGCTCTGAGTAGCCTCAGCCGGGTGGAAGAGCTACCGGGGCCGTTTCCCGTCGGGCGCTATGCCCGCAAGTTGCAGGAGGAGCTGCGCCGTCGCGCGCGCGTGCGCCTGGTCGGCGAGGTGACCGGCGTCTCGCGCAGCAAGGTCCAGGCCTACTTCGAGCTGCGCGATGCCGAGGGCGCCGTGCCCTGCGCGATCTGGCTCGACGACCTGGAGAAGGCGGGTTTGCCCGAGGGAGGCTTGCGCGACGGCGCCGAAGTCGTGATCGGCGGCGGTCCCGACTACTACCCCGGCGGCGGACAGGCGTCGCCGAGCTTTGCCTTCCGAGCAACGCAGGTGCGCCTCGCCGGCGAGGGCGATCTGCTGGCGCGGCTGGAGGCCCTGCGCAAGCAGCTGCGTGCCGAGGGGCTGTTCGAGCTGCAAAAGCAGCTGGCCCGGCCGCGCCTGCCGAAGACGATCGGGGTGGTCACCGCGGAGAGCGGCGCGGCCAGGCGCGACCTGCTCGCCGGGTTGCGGCGGCGCGGCTGGGCGGGAACGGTGATTTGGGGCTTCGCGCCGGTCCAGGACCGCCGCGCGGCCCCCGCTATCGCCGCGGCGATCCAAGAGCTCGCGGCGATGCCGGCGGTCGAGGCGATCGTCGTCACTCGCGGCGGTGGCAGCCTCGCCGACCTCTGGGCGTTCTGCGATGAGACCCTCTGCCGCACCGTGGCGATGCTGCGGGTGCCGGTGATCAGCGCCGTCGGCCACGAGCGCGACTCGACCCTGATCGATGACGTCGCCGCGGTCGCCTGCTCTACCCCGACCCACGCCGCCGAGGCGGTCGTGCCGCTCGATTGCCTCGCGGCGCGCGCTGCGCTGACCCGCGCCGCCGCGGCGCTGCGGCGGGCGGGGGAGGGCGCCGTGGGCACGCGCAGCCGGCACCTCGTGGCGCTCGCCCGCGGCCCGGCCCGGGCGCTGCGGCGCGAGCGCATCGCGCTCAACCAGAAGACGCGGGAGATCCGCGCCTCCTCCGAACGCGACCTTGCCGAGCGCCGCGCCTTTCAGCGTCGCATCGCCCTCGTCGTCCTCTCCCGCGCCGCCCGCCGCGCCGCCGGGGCGGACGCGGACAGCAAGCGCGAGGCATTGCGGCGGGCGCAGGTGGCCTTCCGCGCCCACGAACCCGAGCGCACCCTGGAACGCGGCTATGCCCTCGCCGAGGACAGCGGCGGGGAGCCGGTGACGAGCGCCGCCGCCGCGCTCGCCGCCAAGCACGTCAGACTGCGCTTTGCCGACGGCGGCGTCGGCGCCGAGATCGAACAGGATGGGGGTGGGGGATGAGCGAGGCACCAGAGTCCTATGAGGCCGCGGTAGAGCGGCTGGAGCAGATCATCGATCGTCTCGACTCCGGTCAGGCCGGTCTGCGCGAAACGCTCGAGCTCTGCCGCGAGGGCCGCGAGCTGGTCACCTACTGCTCGACCGAGCTGGACGCGGTCAGCGAGGGTCTGGAAGAGCTCAAGCTGGACGACCTGGCGGCCAAGCTCGAGCAAGCGCCAGCCGACGCTCAGTAGCTCCGGGTACAGATCCAATAGCGGTTAAAGGGCCTGTTTCTTCTCACTGGCTCGGCGACACCAGAGTTCGACCCTGCATGCGCTCCGCCGCCTATTTCTGATCGAGGACCAGCCGAGCTGGAAGCCCAGGCTGCGCTCCCGCATCCGCCTTGCGGCCACGCCCAAGCGCGTGGAGAAAACCGACGGACGCTGGATCGGGGTCGAGGTGAAGCTCGGGTACAGCCGGGTCGACGCGGCCGCTCAAAACCTGCTCGCCCTGCGAAAAAGCTCTCCGCCGAGCCCAACTCCGCCTGCGGCGCCCTACTCGTCGTCGCCGACAGTCCGACCTATACGCGCCCTGACGGAGTTGTCGTCACCTCGATCGCTTCGCTCGGCCCCTGAGGCGGTTGGCGCCCTACGTATCGGTCGTCGGCCCTGCGCAGAGCCGACCGAGGGCCGGACAGCCGCGGCATAGGTCCCAGCCGCGCCTCTCGACCGCGGCCACCGGGAACTCGCCGGCGCCGATCCGGGCGATGACCGCCGACAGCGCCTCGCGGCCCCGCTCGATTGCGTCGCGGTCAAGCAGCTCGATCGCCGGCTCCTCGGGTCGCTCGAGGAAGACGTAGGCGACCTCGACCTCCTCTACGTCGCGAGCTTCGGCGACCGCGAGCGCATAGATAGTCCGCTGGGTCGCGTACTTCGCGGCGCGCTCGGCGGGCGAGGCGCCGCCCAGGCGGTCGGTCTTGTAGTCGATCACGAGGGGCGGAGCGCCGTCGCGCTCGACCAGCAGGTCGATCGAGCCACGCAGCGTAGTGTCGGCGACGCCGAGCAGCAGGGGCACCTCGGCTCGTGAGCTGACGCCCGGCGCCCGCACACGCTCGCGCAGCAGGCTGGAGCCGAGCCAGGCACGCACGGGGGCGAGCAGCGAGGCCTCGGTCTCCTCGGTGGGCTCGCGCCACTCGTTGGCCTGGCTCCACTCCAGCAGCGAGTGCACGGCGGCGCCTCGGGTAGCCGCATCGCCGCGGCGGTCGGGGTCACCGTCAGCGTTTGCGGTCGAGCTTTGGTCCGGCAGGCGGTTCAAACCCCGACCGCGGTCGCCGAGGCCGAGCACGCGCTCCATGTAGAAGCGGTATCCGCATTCCTCATAGGAGGCAATCGCCGTGTAGGAAAGGGGGCGATTGGGGACCGCCGGCGGGCGACGCGCCGGCAGTGGCGCCCGGTCCCCGCCGAGCGGCGCCGGCAGCGCGGGCTCGCGCCGCGTCGCGGTCAGCTCGGCGGCCCGCTCGGGCGAGGGCAGGCTCACGCGTACGGCGATCCGCGAAGGCGCGAAGCTCGTATCGAGACCCTCGCGAGGCCGCGGGGCGGGGACCTCGATCGCCGAGTCGCCCTCACGGTCGACCTCGAAGCCGGCGAGGATCCGCTCGACCACGGGAGTGCCGGGTTGCGTCGCCCGCCCCGGCCGCGGCATCGCGACCCCGCTGAGGATCAGTCGCTCGCGCGCTCGGGTCGCGGCGACGTGGAAGAGGCGCAGCTCCTCCGCCGCTTCGCGCTGCTGGGCCTCCGCGCAGAGCTCTTCGTGCGCGAAGAGGTTGAGCGAGGCGGCGCCGAGGCGGCGCAGCTGTAGCCCCACCCGGGGCTCGGCCTGCTCGTGCCCGAGGGTCAGCGCCGGCGATCGCGACCCGGCCAGCAGCCGCCGCGAGAGGCTGGGGACGGCGACGACGCCGAACTCGAGCCCCTTGGCGTTGTGCACGGTCATGATCCGCACCCCGTCGTGCCCCTCGATCGCGTTGGCCGCCTCCGCCTCCGCGTCGGCTTCGGCGCGGCCGAGGAGGAAGTCGAGCAGGCCGCGCAGGTCGCGTCCCTCGCGCGCCTCGAACTCTTCGGCCAGCCGCATCAGCTTGCGCACGTTGGCGAAGCGCGCCTCGCCCGAAGGGCGCATCAGGACCGCCAGGTCATAGCCGGTCTCAGCGACCGCGGCGTCGATCAAGCCCGCGAGCGGCAGCCGCCCGGCACGTGCGCGCAGCCCCTCGACCGTTTGCGCGAAGTCGCGCAGCAGGGCCAGCTCCGACTCCGGGATCCCCGCAAGTCGCTCTGGGTCCTCCGTCTCGCCCTCGCCCAACCCCGCCGCCCGCTCGAGTGCCGGCCAGACATGCCGTCGCCGTCCCGCCGCCGCGCGCAGCAGCCAGAGCGTGTCCGGGGCGGCGGCGCAGGCGGGGGAGGCGAGGGCGCCGAAGAGGGCTTGGTCGTCGAGCGGGTTGGCGATCGTCGCCAGCAGGGCGCAGACGTCGGCGACCTGCTGCTGGGACCAGTAGCCGCGGCCGCCGATCGTGTAGGGGCGCAGGCCGGCGCGCTCGAGCGAGTCCTCGTAGGCATCGAGGTGGGTGAAGGCGCGCAGCAGGACGACCATCTCGCCGCGCTCGACGCCGCTCGCGGCCAGCTCGCCGAGCCGCATAGCGAGGAAGCGAGCCTCGGCCAGGTGGTTGGGCGGCGTATCGGCGTCGGTCGCCGGCGCCAGGTCGATTCCCTCGCCGTCCCAGCCATCGCGCCCGGTCAGCAACAGCTCCACCGCCGGCCCCGCGCCGGGTGGCTCCGCTTGCCGCGGCAGGGCGCCGACACGCAGCGGATGGAAGGCGTCGCCGAGCAGCTTCTCGCCGATCGCGTTGACGGCGCCGATCACCTCGGGGCGCGAGCGGAAGTTGCCGCTCAGCTCGATGACCGCCGCGTCGTCGCTCTGCTCGACCGCTCGTCGTCGCTCGCGGAAGACGTCGAGATCGGCGTGGCGGAAGCCGTAAATCGACTGTAGCTCGTCGCCGACGACCATCAGCTCCGAGCGCGGCCCACGCAGCGCCTCGATCAAGCGCAACTGCAGCCTGTTCGTGTCCTGGAACTCGTCGACCAGCAGGTGGCTGAAGCGCGCCCGGTAGGCGTTGCCGATCTCCTCGCGTTCGAGCAGACGCACAGCGCGCAGCTGCAGGTCCTCGAAGTCGAGCCCTTCGCGGCGCTCCTTGGCCGACTCGAAGCGCTGCGAGAAGAGGGCAAGAAGCGCGGCGATGTGCCGGTAGGCCTCGCCTCCCTCGCCGGCCTCCGCGGCGCGGGCGACCGCCGCGTCGATCGCCTCGCGGTAGGCGTCCATCGATTTCGCCTTGCTGTCGGTCCTCAGCGCGGTCAGCTCTTCGAGCCCTGGTACGCCGTCGCCGAGCACGGCCAGCACCCGTTCGACCAGCTCGCGAGTCGAGTTGGTCGGCTTCAGCTCCTCGAGCGTCTCCGCCGCGACCGTGGCGGCCCGGCGGACGGCGACCTCGGGATCGGCCGTCGGTGGGTCCGGCAGGCGGGGGGCGGCGACTCCGCGGCTGCGCAGCTCGGCGTGGATGCCGCCGACGATCGCCCGCAGGCCGCCGATCTCAAAGGCGGCGACGGTTCGCTCGCGCGCCTCGTCCCCGTCGGCGAGGAACTCGACCAGGGCGTCGTCGAATGCCTCGCGGGCGGCGCGCTCGGACTCGGGCGCGTCGAGGACGCGGAAGCGGGGATCGATTCCGGCCGACACCGGGTGGCCGGCGAGCAGCCGGTTGCAGAAGCCGTGGATGGTCGTCACCCAGGCGCCGCCGATCGTCGCCAGCAGCTCACGGGCCCGCCGCGAGCCGCCGCCGGCGCGCGACTCGAGCTCGGCACGGATGCGCTGCCGCAGCTCGGCCGCCGCCTTGTCGGTGAAGGTGAAGGCGAGTACCGCATCGGGGGCGACGCCGAGGTCGCAGACGAGGCGGCAGTAGCGATCGACCATGACCCCGGTCTTGCCGGTTCCGGCCCCGGCCTCGACCAGCACGTCGTGCCCGCGGGCCTCGATCGCCAGCGACTGTTCCGGCGTGGGCGTGCGCTCGCTCACCGCTCGTCCCACTTCTCGTCCTCGGCGTCGGCCGGTGCGCGGTCACGGCGGCAGATCGGCGCGAACTCGCAGAAGGTGGGGCAGACGTCGTGGCCGCGCAGGCCGTGGCGCGGCCCCGGGTCGCGGCGGATCTCGCCGGCGCGCATACGGGCGACGATCTCCCCGGCGCGTCGGCGGGCGTCGGCGAGCATCTCCTCGAAGCCCTCGCGGTCGACCAGGTCCTTGTCGTAGAGGCGGTAGGACGCCAGCCGTTGTGCGGCTTCCTCGCGCACGGCCCCACGGGGACGGCGCGACGACGTCCCCCGCAGCGGGTGGTAGAGCCCGCCGACCGGATCCGCGCCCCAGTGCTCGGCAACCGCGATCAGGTAGAGCTGCAGCTGCAGCTTCGCCTGCTCCTCGAACTTCTCACGAGGGGTGACGACGCGGGAGAGCTTGTAGTCGAGGACGAGCGCGCTGCCGTCGGGCGCCCGGTCGACCCGGTCGATTGCGCCGTGCAGGCCCCAGCCGTCGATCTCGAGCACCGGGCGCTCGGCCGTCTCGTCCTCGCCGAAGGCGGCCTCCAGTAGCCAGGGCTCATAGCCGTCGGTCTCGCGCCGGGCCTCGTCGGCGAGGAAGCGGGCCAGCAGGCCCTCGACCCGCCTGGCGATCGCCCGCTCGGCGGGGTGGGTCCCGAGGCCGCGCTCGGCCGCGACCTCACCGGCCAGCTCGCGCGCCCGGCCGATCCAGGCGCCGAGCGAGCCGGGGCGGGGGAGAGGGTCACCGCCCGGCCGCTCGCGATAGAGCCGGTCGAGCACGGCGTGCATCAGGCCACCCTGGACGAGTGGGTCGGGGGTCGGGTCGAGCGGCTGGGGGTCGAGCTCGTGCGAGACGAACCAGCGGTAGGAGCAGACGTCGAACCCCTCCAGGGTGGTGCCGCCGTAGGCGGGGACCGCGGCGAGGGCGCCGAGCACTGCCGGGTTGGAGAGCGGGCCGGGGGCACGGCTCGCCGCCTCCGCCGCCCGGGCTCTGCCCAGGTCGGCTTCCGAGGCGGCCAGATGCCGTGGCAGGAGCACGTGGGTCAGGTCCCGGGAGATGGTCAGCTCCGCCTCGACCGTGTCGGTCTCCCCCTCCACCGGTGCGGGATCGAGCAGACCGCGGACCTCGTCGAGGAAGGGCGAGCGCGGTTCGGCGACGCCGTTTTCGTCGCTGTCGCGGTAGGAGAGGAAGAGCCGCCGGTTGGGTAGCGCCAGGCAGGCGTGGAAGAGGTAGCGCTCCTCGGCCTCGGGGTCGCGGCGGGGCTCGAGGCCGAGCGCGAGGCGCTGCGCTTCGGAGAGGAACGGGTCCTCGCTCCGGTCGCGGCGCGGGAACTCGCCGTCCTGGAGCGAGGCGACGAAGGCGTGCTCGAAGCGCGAGGCACGGAGCCGGTACGGGCTGGCGATCCGTACCCGGCCCTCGACCGGGCCGCTCCAGGCGTCGAAGCGGAGCTCGCGCAGGGTCGCCGCCAACTGTGCCGCCGGGGGCGCCAGCGGCGGGATCTCGGCCAGGTCGCCGAGCGCTGTGGAGATCGCGGCCGCCGCGCGCAGCTCCAGGCCGTCGCCGCGCCCGAGCGCCGGGCCATCCTCGTCGCCGCGCAGGGGGCGCGAGGCCATTGTCGCCGCAAGGCGGGCCAGAGCGGCGACCAGGGCGCCAGGCCCCTCCTGCGTCGCCTGCCGGACCCGCTCGACGTCGCCCGGGAGGCGCTCGTGCCGCTCCTCCCATAGTTCTAGCGCCGCGCCGGCTCCCACTACGCGACCGCGCCGCAGCGCGCGCTCAAACCAGTCGACCTGCGCTTTGGGCAGGCCGCTGGGACCGCGCATAAAGCGCAGCAGGTCGGCGGCGCGGGCGCTGCCGAACTCCGCTTCCAACAGCGCGATCAGCGAGCCTCCGACGGAGGTTCCGGCGACCGGGATCTCCGCCTCGAGTGCCACTCCGATGCCGTATGACTCGAGCACCGTGGCGAGCAGCGGGCCGCGCCGCACCGGGTCGCGCACGGCGATCGCGATCGCCGCCGGGTCGGCGCCGTCGGCGATCAGCTTTGCCACCTCGGCCCCGATCGCCTCGGCCTCGCCCCGCTCCCCCGCCGAGCGGAGCAGCACCAGCGCCGCGCTGGGTGGTCGTCGCGCCGGCTCGACCCGGCCGAACTCGCGCTGCAGGTGGACGAGCAGGGGGTCGATGCCAAAGGGCCTGGGCTCCGCCGGGCCGTCGAGGACCTCGGTCTCGGTCGCCAGCGCGCGCAATCCCTCCAGCAGCGTGGCCCGGGCGGCCAGCGCGGCGTTGTCCTCCTCGTAAGGGACGGCGACGGTCACTTCGGCGCTTGCGCTCAGCGCCGCGATCAGGCGGCTCTGGTTCGGGGTCAGGTCGCCCGGCTCGTAGAAGAAGACCGGTCGCTCCCGCCAATCCTCCGGCGCCGCCCGCAGTGCCGCGACCGCGCCGAGGGCGATGCTGTGCACATCCTGCAGGCCGAGCCCGTCTCGGACCTCGGTATAAGCGGCGAACAGCCGGGTCAGGTCACCGAGGTAGGCCGAGGACTCGAGCGTCTGCGCCCCCGATCCCAGCGAGGCCGGCTCGAGGCCGGCACTCTGCAGCTCGTCGAGCAGGCGCTCGAACGGCATCGCGAACCCGGGCCGCGCGGCGAAGCGTCGCAGCGGTCCCAGCCCTTCCCTCGCCGTGTCGATCCCGGCCGAAACGGCGGCCAGGCGCTGAGCCGGGGTCAGCCCCCCGTCCGAAGGCGCACCGGTGCAGCGGGCGACCTCTCGAAAGAGTTCGCCGAAGGTCATCACCGAGCCGCCGAGGGCGGCACCGGACTTCAGCAGGCCGCGCTCGAAGCGGAAGACGTCGTCCAGCGTGGGCAGGACGAGGACCGGGTCGCGGTCGAGCGCCTCGCGGAAGAGGTCTTGGATCCGATCGGCGCGACCGGAGTTGGGGGGTCCTTGGATCAGTTTCAGCGGCATGAGCGGGGCAAGCCAGCATAGGTCGGCCTCCGGCGTGCCCGGCGACGCCGCAGGCCGCGTCAGGAAGCCGCAATTGGCGCATTTCCCGCCCCCGCTTTGCCGTCTTCCGGCCCCTCTAGATTGAGCGCACCGAATGTCCCTCTGTTTCGTAGACCCAGCCGACGCGATCCGCGCGATCTCCGACTCGATCGGGCGCGAAGCGCGCCGCCAGCTGCTCGGCGAGGCCGTCCGCTCCTGGGTCGACGAGATCCCCGACGACGAGCTCGAGGTCCACTACGCGAAAGCGCTCTCCGAGCTCGACGAGCACGACCTCTCGATGCTTGCCGCCTGGCACGGCTCGCTGGAGCTGGGCCAGCCGGTCCCCAACCGCGACTTCCTCATGGGCGCCTTCGGCTCGCTCGGCGACAACCGCCGCGAGGCGCTGAAGCTCGCCGCCGGCTTCCGCGGCGAGGAGGCCGTCGACGCCGGCGTCACCGAAGACGACGCCCTGGAGCTCGTCCTCGGCCTGCTCTCCCAGCCGCGCCTGATGGAGCTCGCGGTCGAGGCCGTAGAGCTATACATCTGGGACCGCGCCGGCTCGGACAACTAGTGGCGTGTGCGAGCGGTAATGTCGTCCAACCTTGGGCGACGCACCTATCGGCATTCTGATTCGGCTTTGCGGCGAGATCGACGCCGCAATTTGGAGGCAGGTTCCACAAACCGAAAGAGAGCAGTCGCTGAGGCAGATTGCCGACTGGGGACCCCTTGAGAATTGGGCGGGTTGGGATGAGTCAGGCGTGGCGGACTCTGGGCTAAAAAAAGACCCGCCGGAGCGGGTCTGATTGCAGAGGTGGGAATCACCCACAAGCGCCTGACAAGCTTCTCGAGAATACCAGGAAGCCACACGCTTCAACCAGTTTCCGCTCCGACAAGTCAATCCGTGACGGAGAGCGGGGGACTCGAACCCCTGCCGGCTGATTAGACCGGCCACACGCTTGTCAGGCGCGTGCTGTGACCCCACAGCCTCTGCTCTCCGCGCCTCCAGTTTACGCAGATTTGAATTGTTTTGTCTGTCGGCTAAAAACTAGCCTGCGTACACGAACCGCATGTCAGCGATCGCCTGCTCGTTGCTCTGATGGCCGACGACCGTCCCCACGTTCGGTCAGCCCGTCGGTCGCGTCACGATGCGATAGACGACCTTTTCGCCGTCGACGCTGAGGACTCGCAGGTAGGCCGTGTAGCGGCCGTCGGGTCCGGTGAAATGGCATTGGAACTTGACGCCGACCTCGGCTGATTCGCCGGACGGGCAGCGCACGTCGGTCGGGCGATAGGCGGTCTGCTTGGCGACGAATCGCGTGACGGTCTGCTCCGTTTCGTCCGCCTTGATCGTGTCTTCGCCGCATCCCGCCAGCAGGATGAGAGAGCACCCGATCAGGAGTCCAAGTCGGCGCATATCGCTAGCCAAGCGCCGCCCGCACGTCGGCGATCGCCTGCTCGTTGTCCCGGAAGTGGACGGCGGTCATGCCGGCCTTTTCCGCCCCTTCGCAGTTGACCAGGACGTCGTCGACGAAGAGGCAGGACTCGGCCGGTAGGCCGATCCGGTCCAGGGTGATCGCGTAGATCTTCGCTTCGGGCTTGCGGCAGCCGACAAAGCCGGAGTCCACGACGGTCTCGAAGATCTCATCGACGGGGAGCATCGGCCGCCACAGCGGCTCCCACTCGCGGACGTTGTTGGTCAGCATCGCCATCCGGTAGCCCGCCGCCTTCAGCTCTTCCATCAGCTCGA
The DNA here is from genome assembly GCA_963837695.1 of uncultured Solirubrobacterales bacterium. GTDB lineage: Bacteria > Actinomycetota > Thermoleophilia > Solirubrobacterales > 70-9 > VRUE01. The sequence continues at coordinate 1,378,533 of CAWINZ010000005.1, forward strand.
TCATCGGCGGGTTGGAGTCCAGCGCCTCGAAGTAGATCTCTTTGAAGCGGTGCATCTCCGGCCTGTGGCCGAGCAGCGGCTCGAGGCTGTCGGTGAGCGTCTCCAGGAAGGCGACCTCGGTGATCTCGCCGCGCTCCATTTCGAAGAGCGGGTTGTCCCCGTTGGCCTCGGTCGCGGCCTGCATCCCCTTGCCGAGGACGTCGGTGGTGATTCCGGTCTTGTCCTGGAAGGACATGAAGGACTGGATCAGGGGCGTGGTCAGGACGCCGCCGAAGTCGGAGATCACGGCTTTGATTCTGCTACCCGGCTCAGTCATCGGCGCGGACCAGCTCGTAGTGACCGAGTCCCTCGCGTCCCTCGACCGACCAGCGGAAGAAGGCGATCTCCGAGGTCAGCCCAGGCCGACGCACCTTGGCGGCACTGATCAGCGTGCCGGCGCCGCGGATCGGTTGGCCTTCTTCGCCGTCGGCCCAGAGCTCGAGCGTCGCCCGCCGCTGCACGCCGTCGGGCCCGTACTCGGTCGAGAGCAGCGCCTCGGAGACCTCGACCGGGGCGCCGTCTGCGCCACAGAGGACAGCTGCCACCTGCTCGTCGCCGTGCTCGCCGGCCCGCGGCGGCCGCACCGCGCTCAACGCCAACAGCCCACCGTCAGAGAAGACGATGCCGATCGACCGCCGCTGCACCTGTCCAGTGTTTCCGCCCATGCCGGGACACAGCCTATTCTCCGCACCGGAATTGGAACCAGTGAGAATCCGCACCGCCGATCCTGCTCGTGACGCCGCCGCCTGCGTCGCCATCTACGCGCCCCATGTCGAGGCGGGCGCCACCTCATTCGAGGAAGAGCCGCCCAGCCCCGCCGAGTTCGCCGAGCGGATCGCCGCAACGCTGGAGACCTACCCGTGGCTCGTCGCGGAGCGCGGGGGAGACGTGGTCGGGTACGCGTACGCCTGCCCGCATCGCTCCCGCCCCTCCTACCGCTGGGCGGTTGAGGTCTCGGTGTACGTCGCCGAGACGCAGCGCCGCAACGGCTGCGGGCGGGCGCTCTACGGCGAGCTGGCGGAGCGCCTGCGGGCGCAGGGCTTCCACGTCGCCTGCGCGGGGATCACTCTCCCCAACGAGGCCAGCGTCGCCCTCCACGAGAGCGTGGGGTTCGTCCCGGTCGGGGTCTACCGGCGGATCGGCTGGAAGGACGGCGCCTGGCGGGACGTCGGCTGGTGGCAGCTGGAGCTGACACCGCCCGGCGACGGGCAGCCGCCCGAGCCGGGACCGCCCGAGGGCCGACCCCGGCTACCATTGCCCGATGCCTGAGAACCAGACCGAAGTGCTGACCGAAGATGACGTGATCGAGGCGCTCGAGGAGGTGATCGATCCCGAGCTGGGGCTCGACTTCGTCTCGCTCGGCCTCGTCTACGACGTGGAGATCGAGAAAGAGGACGTCTACGTGACCTTCACGCTGACGACCCCGGCCTGCCCGATCGGCCCCCAGGTCTCCGAGCAGATGAAGGAGTTCGTAGGCGACCTCCCCGGAGTAAGCGCCGTCCACCCAAAGATGGTCTTCGACCCCCCCTGGTCACCAGAGATGATGACCGACGACGCCAAGTTCGCACTCGGCTTCTAGGCAGGGATTGCCGGGTCATAGGGGGTCATAAGGGGTCAGTTCTGTCCCCATCCCGTCCCCACGGCAGATGCACAAACCCGGCAAAAAATCTCAACCTAGGGGCGGGTTAGGCAAATCGCTGCTGGTTGGCTCAGACGTGAAGGACTCGACCGGTCGAGCGGTAGATGTCTCGTTTTGGGCCCACCTGGGCTCGACGTAAAACAAGTCCGGAGAGCCCAACTGTCTCGGCGGTTTCGTGGTCGTGATCGTCGCGCGACCCAGATAGATGCTCAGGGCCTTGGCGTTCAGCCCAGCCGCGATGGCGAATGAGTTTCGCCCGGATCACGGTTCTTCCGGATCAAATGGGTGGTCTTCCGTGCATCCGGGGCCTGCGAATCCCGGTGGCGACCGTGGTCGGCATGGTCGCCGGTGGAATGAGTGAGCCCGCGATCGTCGCCGCCTATCCGGACCTGGAAGCCGAGGACGTGCGCGAGGCGATCCGCTACGCGGCCGAGGCTGTACGGGAGCGTGGGCTGCCGGTCAACCGGGGAGCAGCTCCTCAAGGCGGTGGGTGCCGCCGTTGAAGTAGCTCGAATGAGTTTGTTTGATCGTCTCCAGCGAGTCCGCGCTCAAGAGAACGATGTCTAGCTTTTCGTCCTCGGCATTTGCCTGCTCCGCCTCAGCGTATGCCGCCTGGGCAGCGTCGTAGTCGGTGAGGAAGGACTCAACCTCCGTCTTGCCGGTATCTAGGTCGTAGCTGACCAGGAAATGCTTGATTTCGTCGGGGCTCATTGCCTTGCCTTGCGTCGATCTGCTCTGCGTCGAAGGGTATCGACTCGCCCTCGTAACTCCATGAGCCGCCTATAAGGCGCGGGGTCTGCCGGAAGACCTTGATCTGCGATGGCGAGGAGCTCTCCCAGGGCGACGTAGAAGTCGCGAAGCGCCTGGGGACCGGCGCCGAACTTGAGACCAGGTGCGACGCGACGAGCGTCGGCCTCCACGGAGTTGGCCCAGGCGTCTTGAAGGCGGGTGCGAAGCTGCACCTCGATCCGGCGACCGTAATTGCGGTCGATGAGATGAAGTGCTCTGTATCCGTCGGACTTCGGCTCGGCGACGTAATCCCGAAATTGGACGATGGTCCAGTTCCTCCGCAACTGACGGGCGACACTGTTGGCGGCGGCTTGGTCAGGTAGCACGGCTCGGACTCCGCCGATGTCCGCCATGCGAGATAGCTTCATCGTCGGCTCGCGCAAGAGCTTGTCGATGATCGTCGGGAATTTCTTCAAGCGCTGGGTGACCTTCGGGGCTTCGTGTTGGCCCGCATAGTGGCGCAAGTTTGCGGCGACTCGCGAGAGCGGCCTCGCGTGCTCTTCGCGCCACCAGTCGATGATCGCGACCGCTTCGAGGACCGCTGGGGAGCGCTCGACGGGCTTCTTTTCGTCGACGACCCGGCGAAGGTGCTCGGCGAGTGTCTGCCCAGCCCGGTCGACTCTGCTCTTGCTGTACGGCACTCGTCAACGGTAGAAGACACGTCGGCGACGCTCCGCGACCATTGCCCGCGATAGGCCGATCCTGGGGGCTCTCGTCCCCACCGCTGTCCCCACGGACATCAGAAGTTGCCGATTTGCAGGGCTGTTACGTCCAGCCTTCCGCATGATGATGACCGACGACGCCAAGTTCGCACTCGGCTTCTAGGCAGGGATTGCGGGGTCATAGGGGGTCTATTTCATCCCCAGGAGCAGAGCGTGCCCGCCACGTTGGCATGACCCCCTGAAATCGGGCCTGGGGGTTAGATCAGGTGGACCGGTAAACGGGGGCCAGTCAAGGTCAAGGCACAACGGCGATTGCTCCAGGCTCACCGCGCGCTTGGCCTGGCGCAGTACGCCGCTCGGGCGCGAGCCCTGGGGGTCGGGCGATGAAACCGCCCTGACCTACCGGCATTGAAGCACCGTGAGGGCGGCCGTCAACCCTCTACGGGGGTCGGGCGCAAGCGCCCTTGACTGCCACCCTCACGGCGCTGGTTCTGCGGGTAGGTCGGGTTGGCGGCAACTGTGAGAGGAGCGCGCAGACCCGGAGCGCGGTGGGTGTCAGCTGCACGGTCTCGTCCTTGCGGTCGGCGAGTACCCCGAACTCACGGAGGCTACGGATCGCTTGAACTCCCGCCCCGATCTCCCTCGCATCGTCGGGATCGTTGACGATCTTCAACAACAGCGTACGCGTCGATAGGTGTTCGGGATGCAGTTCAGCAACAATTTCGAGGATCACCGCTTCGACTACCGAAACGTCGTAGTTGGGTGATGTGCCAGCATCGGTCATGCGAAGCCGCTCCTGCGTCTGCCTCGGTGGTCGCCGCTGGCCGCGGTCCTCAGTCGATAAGGCACCTCGAAGTCACTGGCCTGCTTGCCCGGCTGGTCGGCTGACACGGCTTCCGCTGTGCCGAGGGCCTGGAGGGCTTCCAGGTGATCTGCGGCTTCCCACATGGACAGGTAGCCGTCGAGGACGTCAACGATGTCGATTGCCGACAGCGGCTCCCCGATCCGCCGCAACGCTTCGAGCATCGCCACTTGGGTTGGATCGAGGGCGCGATCACCCCGTGCGCCCCAGAGATCGTCGTCGGTCCGTTCGTTGTCCACCGGCATCGTCGGCGGAACGTAGGCCCGCCGATCCGGCCGGTCATTTCGGACAGCCGGATCATTCGGCCTCGGAGGGCGCGTCCCCCGTCAGTTGACGCGAGGATGGCCGATTTCGACCGGGATCGTTTCGTTCCCCAGGAACGATTTCGGTCCGATGTACAGGCCGCAGACCTTCGCGTTGAAGTTGCGCCCCCAGCGGGAGGCGGCGAGCCGACTTCGATTTTCGCCGAGTCCGACCCGCCGCCAACCACGGCTGAATCAGCCGACCTTGACGATGGACACCATCGGCGCCGTCGGACGCGTGGTTGCGATCTTCATTCTCATCACCCCCTCCCATGGTTGCTAAGAAATTCCCGATCAAATCTAACTGAGTAAATGATCCGGAACGAGGGAGATTTCCTCTAGGTATGCCCGTAGACTCCGCGTCGTTAGTTCAATCGAGAACGGAGCAGTAAAAACGCATGGGCAGAGTCTGGATCGGCCTCAGGGAGCGCGTGGAGCATCTACGGCGGCTGGCCGTGGTGTTCTCCTCGCCCATTCGGCTGAAGATCGTCACCGAGTGCTACCAGCGGGACATGAGCCCGACGCAGTTCTACGAAGAGTTCGGCGGCGGCTCAGTCGCCCGCGTGGCCCGACACTTTGAACGGCTCAGGGAAACCGGCTGGCTGCGGCACTATCGGAGCGAGGGGCCGGGTGGTTCGCGCCGGGGTGGAATCGAAACCATCTATCGCGCGACCGAACTGGCCTTCTGCGATCGAGAGACCTACGCAGTGCTGCCCCACTCACTCCGAGTAGCGGTCAGTTGGAACGGATTCAAGGAGATCGCCGAATTGTGTCGCCGGGCGATGGAGAAGCGGACCTTCCAGGCCCGCCCCGATCATCGCCTCACAGGAACACGGCTCTTGTTGGATCAGGAGGGCTGGACGCGGGTGGCCGACGCAATGGCTCAGGAGTTCGCAGAGCAGTACGAGGAGCAGGAGGACGCCAGGCGTCGAACCGACCGCACGGGCGAGGAGTTGTTCCGCGCCGGCTCCCTGCTGCTGGCGTTCGAGTTGCCGATCAGGGACGGCTTCCAGTTCGGACCAGCGCTGGTGACGGGGAAGGAACCGATGATTCCCTTCACCGTGCGCGTCTCCAAGGTCTTTGAGGATGAGGTCTGCTTGCAGATCATGGACGAGGCGAACCGAGGTGAGATCAGCGTTCCGACGTTCCACGCGAAGTACGGCAAGCGATTCGGCCTGAGCAAGGCATTGATCCGTCGTCGCTTCAACAAACTGGTGCAGTACGGCTGGCTGAAGGTCGTCGGCTACAAGTCCGGAGGGGAGCGCAGGGGCGGGACCGAGAAGTTCTACGCCGCGACCGGCCCCGCGCTCTACGACGAAGACGAGCGAGGTCCGTGGGCCAAGGTGCCGGACGCCCTCGCCAAGACCGACGACTGGAAGACCTTCGCGCAACTCTCGGATTGGGTCAAAGCAGCGACGGTGGCGGGCACCCTCACCCGCCACGACGAGACTTGCCTGGCGTGGTCGATCCTTCATCTTGACCAGGAGGGCTGGGAAAAGGTGGTGGCGGGCCTAAAGAGGCTGCACGCCTTCATCGTCAAGGAGCAGGAACTGGCCGGAGCGCGCTTGAGGAGGTCCGGCGGGGACGGCGCGATGGCGACGGTGGTTGCGCTCGGCGCATTTGAAACCCCGGAGCCGATCAAAGAATTCTGACAACGCTGGATCGCTCCCCCATGTGTAAATGAACTGGCCGCCCCGGCCAAATAGGGTGCCGGGCTGGCTGGAGCCCCTGGAACCTCGGGCGATTCACCTCCCGTGATCTCCGAGGGGCGGGTGTTCCCGGCCTCTGCCAAGGCGGGAGCTGCGGACCGGATTATCGCTTGATGGACCCCGTGAAATTAGGCCCGGCTCAGAGGACCATCGGGTTTTGTTTCTTGAAGGCGTCTTGGCGCCCGCGGCCAGTCTCGATCATTGCGAGAGCGTTGACCACGGAACCCTAGGTTTTGTCCTTAAACACTAGGTTTTGAGTGGGTTACATAGGGTTCATATCACCGGTTGAGCTGTTCAAGCTCCAGCCTCACGTCGAGCACGCTGTGGCCAGCGCTTGAGCACTAAATAGCGATATACGGGAGGTTATAAGCTGCTATCCTCCATATATGGCTGATAAAGTCGAAAGAGACGATCAGTCGCCCCGTCGCGCGCGCAGCTTGCCGCCGGCCATTGACCGTGCCCTGCGAGACGCCGGCGAACACGTGGTCGCCTGGCGCAAGCTGCGCAACCTCACGCAGGCACAGCTCGCCGAGCGCGCCGACGTAGGCGTGAACACCCTGCGCAGGCTCGAACACGGCGACGGTGGGATCACTCTGGAGAACCTGCTTCGCATTCTGCGGATCTTGGGCGTGCTCGATGGCCTCTCGCGAAGCCTCGATCCATATGAGAGCGACGTCGGCCGGCTGCGCTCCGACCAGCGGCTGCCAAAACGAGTGCGCCCGCGCAACCTGAGCGGCGGCAAGGATGGCTGACACTCAGGTCGAAGTCGTCGTCCAAATCGGCACGGAGGACGTCCTTGCCGGCCGCCTCTACGCACATCGAGACGGCCGCGCCGAGTCCGCCACCTTTTCCTATGAGGCCTCATACATCGAGCGGCCCGATTCCTACGAGCTCGATCCGGCCCTGCCTCTCCTGGTAGGCCAGCAGCAAACGCGCAATGAGGCGGCGATCTTCGGCGCATTCTCCGATTGCGCCCCCGATCGATGGGGTCGACGCCTGATCGACCGCGCCGAGAATCTCCGGGCGAAAGACGAGCGCCAAGCCAGCCGTAGGTTCGGCGAGATCGACTATCTGCTCGGTGTCCGTGATGACATGAGGCAGGGCGCGCTTCGTTTTCGTACACCCGGATCCGACATCTACCTCGCCGATGAGCGGAGCGGGGTGCCCGATCTGATCGAGCTGGGTGAACTGCTGAATGCCTCAGAGCGCCTGGAACGCGAGGAAGCCGGCGAGGAGGAGTTGCGGGCGCTGCTGCGTGGTGGCTCATCGCTCGGCGGCGCTCGGCCAAAGGCGCACGTGATTGATGCTCTCGGCAAGCGGGCGATCGCCAAGTTCCCCAGTCCTAAGGACGATCACGAGGTGATCGCATGGGAGGCGGTCACTATTGCGCTCGCACGTGAAGCCGGGATCACCGTCTCCGATTGGGCCCTTGAGCTCATTGATGGAAAGCGGGTGCTGATCGTCGACCGCTTCGATCGCGTGGGTGATCGCAGGATCGGATACGTCAGCGCGATGACGATGCTCGAAGCGCGAGACGGCGATCGAGCGAACTATCTGGATATTGCCGAGGTGGTCGAGCGGGTCTCGCCCGGGGCGACGCGTGATCTCACGGAGCTCTGGCGCCGAGTTGCGTTTACCGTCCTCGTCTCAAACACCGACGATCATCTGAGAAACCACGGCTTCTTGAGGACGAGCAGCGACGGCTGGTCTCTGTCCCCCGCCTTCGACCTCAATCCGAACCCGGAAGGATCTGCAGAACTCAGCACGGCGATCGCCTTCGACGATCCGATCGCCTCTATCGAGACGCTGGTCGAGGTTGCCGGATATTTCCGCCTGGATGCGGCGAAATGTCAGCTGATCCTCAGTGAGGTACTGGCCGCCACCGCCACCTGGAGCCGGCAGGCCCACAAGATCGGGCTGGGCCGACAGGCGATCGAGGGTATGGCGCCGGCCTTCGAGCATGAGCAGCGCCGGTTCGCGGCCGAGTTCGTCAATGCCGGACCCGCGGCGTTCAGCTGAGGAATTCGCTCATCTAGCGCGAAACTAGCGCGGCAGCTGCGGATCGTCCTCGTCTATCTCCTCGGCGGTGCCGTCGAAGTCGTAGGGACGGCCGGCCGAGTCGTGCGGAGCAGTCGGGCCGCTGCGGCTGCCGCCCATGCCGACGACGACGAAGCGGCGGGCCGCGTAGCCGCGCAGCAGGCGGCGGGCGACGGCGCGGGTCGGTGGGAGCAGCAGCAGCACGCCAAAGATGTCGGTGACGAAGCCGGGGGTGAGCAGCAGGGTGGCGCCGATCGCGATCATCAACCCGTCGGCGACCTCGCGGCCCGGGAAGCGCCGCTCCGCCAGTGCCTGGTTGAAGCGCCGCCAGGCGCCGCGGCCCTGGTGGCGCAGCAGCAGCGAGCCGAGCACCGCGTCGGCGAGCAGCAGCGCCAGGGTCGGCCAGACGCCGATCAACCCACCGACCTGGATGATCACGTAGAGCTCGACGATCGGGACGACGATGAAGAGGACTACGAGCAGGCCCACGGTCAGGCGGGAGCGGCTGCCGCCGCCGCGGCCTCCTCCAGCTCCGCCAGCGATTCGTCGATGCCTGCGGCGATCGTTTCGACGTCCTCCATCGAGTCGTAATCGGCGAGCAGGCCGAAGCAGACGCGGCCGTTGTAGCTCATGATCGCGATTGCCATCGCGTGGTTCTGGGGCAGGAAGGCGACCGGAAACACCTCTTCCAGCTGGCGCCCCAGCACGTAGAGGGGCATCTGCGGGCCAGGCACGTTGGTGACGATCAGGTTGAAGAGCCGGGTCGAGAAGTTGATCCGGGCCGCCTGCGCGAGCAGAGTCGGCGGGGCAAAGTCGTTGAAGCGCGAGATCACTTCGGCGCCGAGCGCCTGCTTGGAGCGCTTGACGCCCGCCATCTGCTCGCTGACAACCCGCAGGCGGCGCGCCGGGTCCTCGACGTAGACCGGCAACGGCCCGCGCATTGCGGCGAGTTTGTTGCCCAGCTCGCCGCGCTCGTCGGCCGCGCGGATCGAGACCGGCACGAGGGCGCGCAGCTCGAGCCCCTCGGTGCGGATGCCGCGCGTGTGCAGCCAGTTACGCAGCGCCCCGGTCACCACGGCCAGCACGACGTCGTTGACCGTCCCGCCCAGTGTGTCCTTGATCCGTTTGAAGGTCGCCAGCTCCGAGCGGGTCCAGGTGAAGCGGCGGTGCGGCCCGATCTCGCGGTTGAGCGGCACGTCGGGAGCGGGGTCGGCAAAGGCGCCGGCGATCTCGCCGACACCCTCCAGCGCCTCGACCGCGCGCCGCGCGGCGCTCTCAGGATGGCGCACAGCCTCGACCGCGCGCTCGGCGAGTTTCAGCGGGGCGACGGCAAGCTCGGTGGCGCCGCGGGTGATCAGGTCGGTCGTGGACGGCTGTGGCCGGGGCCGCCAGCCGTCCTCGACCGGGGCCGGCTCGGGAATCGGTTCGAGGTCGAAGAGCACGGTCCCGATGTCGACCCCGGCGATCCCGTCGACGGCGGCGTGATGGGTCTTCGTCAGCAGCGCGAAGCGGTCACGCTCCAGTCCCTGCACCAGCCACATCTCCCAGAGCGGCTTGGAGCGGTCGAGTTGCTGTGAGAAGACGCGGGCGGCAAGCCGTTTCAGCTGCGCCTCGCCGCCCGGCTCGGGCAGCGCCGTGTGGCGGATGTGGTAACTGAGGTTGAAGTTGACGTCATCGGCCCAGAGCGGCCGCCCGGCCTCCAGCGGCGGCACGACGAGGCGCTGGCGAAAGCGGGGAACCTGGTCCAGCTTGCCGCGCACGTGCTCGACCAGATCGACGTAGCGCGGCGGCGGACCCTCGAAGATCAGGATGCCGCCGATGTGCATGTGGCTCGAAGAACTCTCGTTGGTCAGGAACGAGGCGTCGGTCGAGCTGAGGCGCTCCATGTGGTCTCCGGCGGTTCTCATCCTGCAAGGCTAGCCCCCCGGTACGCTGGGGGGTATGTCGGCAACCGAAACTGCAACGCCCAAGCGCGTCCTGCTCGCCGCGCCGCGCGGCTACTGCGCCGGCGTCGACCGCGCCGTGCAGACGGTCGAGCGCGCGCTCGAGCACCACGGCGCCCCCGTCTACGTGCGCAAGGAGATCGTCCACAACAAGCACGTGGTCGAGGAGCTGTCCAAGCGCGGTGCGATCTTCGTCGAGGAGGAGACCGAGGTGCCGGAGGGCGAGATGGTCGTCTTCTCCGCCCACGGCGTCGCCCCGGCGGTGCATGAGAACGCCGCTGCGCGCGGTCTGCGCACGATCGACGCGACCTGTCCCCTGGTGACCAAGGTCCACGTCTCGGCGCGGCGCTTCGCCGCCGACGGCTACACGATCGTGATGATCGGCCACGAGGGGCACGAGGAGGTCGAAGGGACCACCGGCGAGGCGCCGGACAGCATCGTCCTCGTGCAGACAGTCGAGGAGGTCGCCGACCTCCAGGTCCCCGATCCCGAGCGGGTCGCCTTCATCACCCAGACGACCCTCTCGGTCGACGAGACCGGCGAGATCATCGCCGCCCTGCGCTCCAAGTTCCCGGCGATCGTCAGCTCCAAAACCGACGACATCTGTTACGCGACGACGAACCGGCAGATCGCCGTCAAGCAGCTCGCGCGCGAGTGCGAGCTGGTGCTGGTGATCGGCTCGACCAACTCGTCCAATTCCAACCGCCTGGTCGAGGTGGCGCGCGAGCACGGCGCCGCCTCGCACCTGATCGACAACCACACGCAGGTGCTGGAGGAGTGGCTCGAGGGAGTCGAGACCGTCGGCATCACCTCAGGGGCCAGCGCCCCTGAGGAGCTGGTCGCAAGTCTGGTCGAGCTCTTCCGCGAGCGCGGCGCCGAGGACGTCTCCGAGCTGCGCACCGTTCACGAGGACGTGCGCTTCATGCTGCCTAGGGAGATTCGCGAAGCGGTGGCTGCTTCGGCGTGAGAGAGCGCGGGGGTGCTACCCCCGCTCAACTTTTTCGGTGGGATGCTCTCGGTCTGCCGTGGACTGCTTCGGCGAAAAAGTACAAGCCGCGGGGCAGCACCCCCGCGCTCTCTACCTCGGAACCCCTGCGGAGAAGCTGATGGACCAGATGCGCAAGCCTGGAGTGGGACGGAGAGCAATGGTGTGCTGCTCGTGCTTTGAATGCTCGGCGAGCGTGTAAAGCGCAGGCCCCGCCGTCGCGATCGAGTCCAGTTCCGTGCCGTCGAGCTCAATCGCTATTTCTCCCTCCCCCTCGACCGTCGCATGGACACCGCCCGCTTCGTAGGGAATTTCCAGCTGACTCTCCCAAGACTCATCGGGGAAGATCTCGGGCGTGGGCGGCAGCACCTTGACGCCGGGCGCGTCGGTCGGCCGCAGCGGCTCCATCGGCTCGGGCAGTGCCTGCAGCGCGTCCTGCTCGCGCAGCTCGGCCTGGATCGCTTCCTCGCTCGCGCGGTATTCGCCCTCGCCGAAGTGGAACCAGGTGAGCGCGCCGCCGAGCTTCCAGAGGAAGAGGCTGGGCCAGCCCTCGCAGCCGTAGGCATGCCAGAGGCGGCGATCGGCGTCGATCGCGACCGGGAACTCGACCCCGAGCCGCTCGAGTCCCGTCGCCACCGCGCCAGGCTCGGCCCCAAAGGGGAAGCGGGGCGCCTGCACGCCGATCGTCCTCAGGCCATGCGACTCGTAGCGGCGCGCCCACTCGCATACGTAGGGGAGCGTGCGCACGCTGTTGAGCTGGGCGAAGTCGAAGAAGTGGACGAGGACCGGCCCGCCGGCGGTCGCGACCGGCATCGACTTCGGCGCCTCGCCGATCCACTCGATCCCCTCGGGCAGGTCGGGAGCGGCGATGTTGTCTCGTTCAGGATGCATTTAGAAAGTCGCAACTTATCTGCGCTAGCTTTCCCGGGCGATGATCGAGTTCGCGATCGCGGCCATTCCGCTTCTCTTGCTGCTCGTCGCCCTGCTGCTCGGGCGCTACCCGGGTTGCGAGGCGGCGATGTGGCTTGCGGTGCGGATCGCCTCGCGAACTCGTCGCGAAGCCACAACGGCGACCAACTCACGTCGGCCGCAACCGCCCGCTTCGCGTGCGGCTCACGGCGGCCTCCTGATCGCCTTCGGCCTCGCCCAGCGCCCGCCTCCTCTCGCTCTGCAGTAGGCCAGTCCCACACCTACGCAAAGGAGCGAACATGAACTCGAACACTGTGCGTGCATTGGTCGGCGCCGGGATTGTTGTCGTGGCGGTCGTCCTGCTGATCGTCCTGAAGAGCAACAGCGGCGATAGCAGCGCGACGAGCAAGGGCGTCACCACGATTGTCATCAAGAACGGCGAACCGGTCGGCGGGATCGCGCAGCTGACCTACAACAAGGGGGAAGAGGTCCGCTTCAAGGTGGACTCCGACGTCAGCGACGAGGTTCACATGCACGGCTACGACATCATGAAGGACGTCAAGGCCGGCGGCTCGGTCAGCTTCGACTTTCCGGCCACGATCGAAGGCGTCTTCGAGGCGGAGCTGGAGGGTCGCAAAGAACAGATCCTCGAACTCGCGGTGAACCCTTGAGCTGGCTCGGCTCGCTGCTGCCGATCGCCCACGCGCTCGTCGCGCGTAAAGACCTGCCTGTTCCAGCCTGGCTGTTCGCCTGGGCGGCGTCGATCGTCCTGATCGTCTCCTTCTTCGCGCTCTCGGTCGGCTGGCGGACGCCCCGCTTCGAGAAGGACCGCTGGCGTCCTCTCGCGGCGGGGCTCTCGCGGGCCCTGCTCGCGCTGCCGGCGCAGATCTTCTACGGGGCAGTCGGGGTCCTCTTGCTCGGCGTGGCGATTTACGCCGGCCTGCGCGGGACCGAAGCACCCGACCGCAACTTCGCCCTCACCTTTCTCTACGTCACCACCTGGCTCGGCTTCCCACTGTTCAGCGTCTTCCTCGGTGACGTCTTCCGGCCCTTCAACCCCTGGCGGGCGGTGGGCCGGGTCGTGGGGGGAGGGTTCACGGCGCTGGCCGGTCAGCGCGCCGCCCACCTGAGGTATCCGGAGAAGCTGGGGCGCTGGCCGGCCGCGATCGGCCTGCTCGCCGTCGTCTGGCTGGAGATCGTCTACGGCGCCAGCGGTGGGGTGGCGGTGGGGCTGAATCCGCACGCCGCGGCGGTCGCGGCCATCCTCTACAGCGGCTATACGCTGGTGATGATGGGCCTGTTCGGGGTCGAGCAGTGGTGCCGGACGGGGGAGGTCTTCTCGGTCTACTTCGGCATGTTCGGGACGCTCGGTTGCTTCGGTACGAAGGACGGACGCTTGGGAGCGCGCCGCCCGTTCTCCGCCGCAACCAAGTGGGCGACCGTGCCGGGGTCGGCCGCCGTGGTGATCGCCTCGATCGCGAGCACCAGCTTCGACGGCGCCCAGGAGGGAGCGTTCAAGGGCGCCCTCGAAAGCACCTTCAACCACCTGGTTGACGCCGGCGTCGGTCTGACCTCGGCCCTGCGTGTCACCGACACGATCTTCATGGCGCTCTGCTTCGTCGGGGTCGCCCTCGTCTACTTGATCGGGGTGCGGGGGATGGCCGGTGTTCCGGGCGCCCCGTCGTTCAAGAAACTGCGCGACGGCTTTGCCCACACCCTGATCCCGATCGCCTTCGCCTACCTGGTCGCCCACTACTTCAGCCTCTTTGTCTTCCAGGAGCAGGCCCAGTTCACCTATCTGCTCTCCGACCCGCTCGGGACCGGGACCACCGACCTCTTCGGCACTGCGTCGTCGGGCATCGACTTCCGCCTGCTCGGCGCCAACGCGATCTGGTACGTGCAGGTCGGCGCCCTCGTGATCGGGCATGTGATCGGGCTCACCCTCGCGCACGACCGCGCCACCGCCTACTGGGGCGACTACCGCCAGGCGACTCGCTCCCAGTATTGGATGCTCGCGGTCATGGTGGCCTTCACCTGTTTCGGCCTCTATCTACTCTCCGTGGCCAACGCTTGAGGCCGCGTTTTGCGGGTAAATGTGGGTGTGGCACCCCCGATTGGTCGGCTTTCTACCGATGGCGTGGAACGGCCAGGGTGGTTGACTGGAGTTGAGATTGCGAATCACAGATGTTCCGTCTCCCTCCCATAGACAAGAACAAGAAGTAAGCATCAAGGCCACCGGTCATATCAGCCATCCGGTGGCCTTGGTGTATTTCAGTGTTGAGTGAGCCGTCGCGCTAGAGGATCTCGGCGAGGCGGCGCTCCAGCGCGGCGGAGACCTCGTCCCGCACCGGTCCCTCCGCCAGGCGTTCGACCAGCGACTCGAGGAAGCCCTCGATGATCAGCTGCTTGGCAGCCGCAGGGTCGAGCCCGCGCGAGGTCAGGTAGAAGAGCTGGTCGCGGTCGATCTGGGCGATCGCGGCGGCGTGGGTGCAGCGGACGTCGTCAGCTTCGATCTCCAGGCCGGGAATCGCGTCGGCGTGGGCCGCGGGGGAGAGCAGCAGGTTGCGGCTCTCCTGGAAGGCGTCGGTCCCCTGCGCGCCGGGGTCGACCCGGATCATTCCGCGCCAGACGGCGGTTGAGCCGGCGGCGAGCACGCCGCGGAAGGCGAGGTCGGAGAAGGTGTTCGGCGCCGCGTGCTCCTGGGTCGTGTCGTAATCGAGGTGCTGGCCGGGGCCGCTGGCGTAGCCGCCGGTCACCCGCGCCTCGGAGCCGGGGCCGGCGAGCCTGGCGTCCATCCGCACCTTGCCGCGAGCCGAGCCGAAGCCGAGCGCGGTCCAGTCGAGGCGACCGTCGCGCTCCACCTGGGCGCGCTGGCTGGAGAAGATCCAGGCGCGCTCGGAGATGTCCTGGGTCGAGACGTAGCGCAGCGTCGCCGCCTGGCCGACGTGCAGCTCGACCACCGAGTTGAGCAGGGCGTCGGTGTCGTCGCTCGCGGAACCGCTGTGCTCCCAAACCTCGGCCTCGGCGCCCTCCTCGACCACGATCAGGGTGCGCCAGTAGACAACGCTGCCGCTCTCGTCGAGGGGCACCTCGACCTTGATCGGCGCGGCGAGCTTCACCCCGGCCGGAACGTGGATCAGCACGCCGTCGCGCCAACCCGCCTCGTTGCGGGCGACGAAGGGATCGTCGTCTGGCACCAGGGCGCCAAGTCGGCCGTCGATCAGCTCGGGACGGGCGTCGACCGCCTCGCCGAGCGGCAACACGGTCGCTCCGTCGACCGGTCCGATCGCCGAGCTGGGCGAAGCGGGCTCGTAGGCGTCGAGGTCGAGCTTCGAGAGGTCGGTGAATTCCCACCCCTTCGTCTTCTGATCCGGAAGGGGTGGAAGCGTCGCGAGCTCAGCCAATCGAGCCCTCCATCTGCAGCTCGATCAGGCGGTTGAGCTCGACCGCGTACTCCATCGGCAGCTCTTTGGTGACCGGCTCGATGAAGCCGTTGACGATCATCTTCGAGGCCTCTTCCTCGTCGAGCCCGTGGCTCTGCAAGTAGAAGATCTGCTCGTCGCCGATTTTCGAGACGGTCGCCTCGTGGCCGACGTCGGCGTCGTTCTCGTCGATCCGGATCGTCGGGTAGGTGTCCGAGCGCGAGTCCTCGTCGAGCAGCAGCGCGTCGCAGACGACCTTCGAGCGCGACTCGGTCGCCCCGTCGGCGACTTCCAGCAGGCCGCGGTAGGTGCTGCGGCCGCCGTCCTTGGAGATCGACTTGGAGAAGATCGAGGACGACGTGCGCGGCGCCGCGTGGATGATCTTGCCGCCGGCGTCCTGGTGCTGGCCCTCGCCGGCGAAGGCGATCGAGAGGATCTCGCCGTGCGCTTCGGGCCCGAGCAGGTAGATCGACGGGTACTTCATCGTCAGTTTCGAGCCGAGGTTGCAGTCGACCCACTCCATCGTCGCCTTCTCATGGGCGACGGCGCGCTTGGTGACCAGATTGAAGACGTTCTGCGACCAGTTCTGCACGGTCGTGTAGCGGACCCGTGAGCTCGGTTTGGCGACGATCTCGACCACCGCGGAGTGCAGCGAGTCGGTCGAGTAGACCGGCGCCGTGCAGCCCTCGATGTAGTGGACGTCGGAGCCCTCCTCGGCGATGATCAGCGTGCGCTCGAACTGGCCCATGTTCTCGGTGTTGATCCGGAAGTAGGCCTGCAGCGGCATCTCGACCTTGACCCCGGCCGGGACGTAGACGAAGGACCCGCCCGACCAGACGGCCGAGTTGAGCGCCGCCAGTTTGTTGTCGTTGGCGGGGATGATCGTCGCCCAGTACTCGCGCACCAGGTCCTCGTGCTCGCGCAGCGCCGTGTCCATGTCGGTGAAGATCACGCCCTGGGCCTCGAGCTTCTCGTTGACCTGGTGGTAGACGACCTCCGACTCGTACTGGGCACCGACCCCGGAGAGGAATTTGCGCTCGGCCTCGGGAATGCCGAGCCGGTCGAAGGTGTTTTTGATGTCGTCCGGGACCTCGCTCCAGTCGCGGCTGTTTTTCTCAGAGGCGCGGACGAAGTAGTGGATGTCGTCGAAGTCGATCTGGCCGAGATTGCCGCCCCAGGCCGGGGTCGGGCGCGAGTAGAAGTGTTCGAGCGACTTCAGCCGGAAGTCGCGCATCCACTGCGGCTCGTCCTTGTAGTCGGAGATCGATTCGACCACCTCGCGGGAGAGGCCCTTCGGCGCTTTGTAGGCGTAGCCGCCCTCGGGATCGTGGAAGCCGAACTTCTCCTTGTAGTCGGCGTTGATCCCGGCAAGCTCTCTTTTCTCCGCAACTGCCTCTGGCGTTGCCATTGGTTAATCGACCTCCAGAAAGATGGTGTCGTCGACGACGGCTGTCGCGAACGTCCGCACCGGAGCATAGGCGGGGAGCGTCTTCGGCCTGCCGGTGGTCAGGTCGAAGAGCGAGCCGTGGCGGGGGCACTCGACGGTGCAGGACTCGGCGCTGAACTCGCCCTCGGCGAGCGGGCCGTCGTCATGGGAGCAGCGATCCTCGATCGCGTACAGCGTCCCGTCGCAGTTGAAGACCCCGATCTTGATCCCCTCGTGCTCGACCAGGCGCGTCGCGCCGGGCCCCAGCTCAGAGAGTGGGCAGACCTCGATCTTGGTGGTTGTGCCGTCCGTCACGTTATTCCTAGTGTATCGGTCGGGATTATAGCCTGCGAGCCGGATCGGCTGTCGTCCCGTAACAGGTGCTTGACCACCCGCGCCGCGGGGATGAGAGGATCGGAGGCGACCTTCGACGATTGGAGCAGTGGATGAGCGAGAGAACCAGTTATGAGCCCGGCACCCCTTCCTGGGTCGACCTCGGCACGCCGGACATCGATGCATCGGTCGAGTTCTACTCGGCGCTGTTCGGCTGGGACGTGCCCGAGTCCGAGAACGCCGAGCAGACCGGCGGCTACCGCCAGGCGATGAAGAACGGCAAGCCGGTCGCCGGGATGATGCCGTTGATGCAGGAGGGTCAGCCACCCGCCTGGTCCACCTACGTCTCGGTCGCCGACGCTGACGCGACCGCCGCGGCAGTCAAGCAGGCCGGCGGCAGCGTCATCGCCGAGCCGATGGACGTGATGGACCTCGGCCGGATGGCGATCTTCGCCGACCCGACCGGGGCGGTGTTTGGGATCTGGCAGCCCGGCAGCTTCATCGGCGCCGGGCTCGTCAACGAGCACGGCGCCTTCTCCTGGAACGAGCTGGGCACGCGTGACACCGCCGCCGCGAAGGCCTTCTACAGCGCCATCTTCGGCTGGGAGCCCGTCGACAACGACATGGGGGAGATGGGCACCTACACCGAGTGGAAACGTGGCGAGGGCTCGGCCGGCGGGATGATGGACGTCAGCGGGCGCCTGCCCGATGAGATCCCCGCCCACTGGCTGACCTACTTCGCGGTCGACGACGCCGACGCGGCGGTCGAGACGGTCAAGGCAAAGGGCGGCAGCGTTTCCTTCGGCCCGATCGACATCCCGGTCGGCCGCTTCGCGATCGTTCAGGACCCGCACGGCGCGGCATTCGCCGTGATCAAGCTGTCCGAAGAAACCGCGGGCCGCTAGGCAGGTAGTTCTGGCGCGGGAGCCGACTAGGCTTCCGCGCCGTGAGCGGCCCGATCAACCGTCTCGTCGCGGCCGTCACCGGCCGGCGTGGTCGCTGGCTGACGCCGGCGGCCTGGGTCCTGCTCGCGGTCGCCGGGCTCTTCGCCCACGCTCACCTCGACGATGTCACCGCCGCCGGGCAGAGCAGCTACCTGCCCTCGAACGCCGAATCGACCCGCGTCGTCGCCGCGCTCCAGCACAACTACAAGGGCGGCAACGACGTCCCGGTCCTGATCGTCTTCGACCGCGAAGGCGGCCTCACACCGGCCGACCTCGACGCGATCGGGGGGCTCGGCAAGGGCCTGGGACGGCTCGGCATCACCGGCGCGACGCCGGTCTTCGCTCCCTACTCGGGCAACACCGACAGCCCCCTGGGGAGCGTGGCGAGGATCGCGCACGGGATAGGGCCGATCTCCAGTGACCGAAAAGCAGCGCTGGTGGCGCTGGCAATCGACTCCGAAGACCGTGGCGCGGTCGTCGCCGGCGTCGCAAAGATCCGCCGCTACCTCGACGCGCACCGCCCGCCCGGGTTGCACTCATATGTCACCGGGCCGGGGGGCATAGCCGCCGACCTCGAGCACGTCGCCGAAGACGCCGGCAAGACACTGCTCTTCGCCACCCTCGGCCTCGTCCTCCTGCTGCTCCTGCTCGTCTACCGGGCGCCGATCCTCGCCCCGCTTCCCCTGCTCGCCGTCGGCAGCGCCTATTTGGTCGCGAGTGGGATCGTCTACCTGCTGATCAAGGCGGGCCTGATCGTCGTCAACGTCGAGGGCACCCTGCTGCTGCTCGTGCTGATCTTCGGCGCCGGCACGGACTACTCGCTGCTGCTGGTTCACCGCTACCGGGAGGAGCTGGGCGAGGGGAAGGGACCCGCTGTCGCGCTGCCGCTCGCCGTCGCCGAGAGCGTGCCGGCGATCGTCGCCTCGGCGGGAACGGTGATCGCGGCGATGCTCGTCCTGCTGGTCGCCGAATTGGAGTCGACCCACTGGTTGGGACCGGTACTCGCGATCGGCGTCGCGACGATGCTCGTCGCCTCGCTCACCCTGCTGCCCGCGCTGCTCGCCCTGCTCGGCGAGCGGGCCTTTTGGCTGGCGCCTTCCACCCACGGTGGTCGAGCTTTGGACCGCTATCCGGATCAAACCTCGACCGCGGCCGGGGATAGTCGCTGGCGACGGGTGGCAAACCTGGTCCGCCGCCGGCCCCGGGCGATCGTCGCCACGGTGCTCGCCGCGCTGGCGCTGCTCTCGCTCGGCAACCTGATTCACCATGGGACGATCGGCTTCGGCCAGGGGGAGATCGGCCCAACCGAATCCAGCCGCGGGACCGAAGTCCTCGACGAACACTTCCCACCGGGCCTCGGCTCGCCGCTGACCGCGGTGGTCGATGCCGGGGAAGTCGGGCCGGCCCTGCGGGGGTTGAGGAAGCTCGACGCCGTCAAGCTGACGCTCCCCGTGCCGCCCTCGCCGGGCTCCGAGGAGGCGGTGCTGACCATCGTTCTGCGCGGGAATCCCTACTCCGGCGCCGCGGCCGACGCCGTCAAGGGCATCCGCGAAAAGCTGAAGGAGGTCGCGCCGAGCGCCCTCGTCGGCGGCATCCCGGCCGAGAACTACGACGTCGAGCGGACCAATGCCCGCGACACCAAGCTGATCGTTCCCCTGGTCCTCCTGGTCGTCGGGCTGATTCTGATCCTCGTCCTGCGCGCCCTCGTCGGGCCGGCCTTCCTGATCGCCACCGTCGTCGCCTCCTTCGCGGCGACCCTCGGCCTGCTCACCTTTGCCTTCACCGAGCTGTTGGGGACGAGCGGGACCGCCTTCGACCTGGTCCTGATCTCGTTCATCTTCCTCGTCGCGCTCGGAGTCGATTACAACATCTTCCTGATGATCCGGGCACGCGAGGAGGCGGCGAAGCGGGGCACCCGCGAGGGGATCCTCGCCGCCCTGGAGAACACCGGCGGCGTTGTTACCGGGGCCGGGGTGATCCTCGCCGGGACCTTCGCGACGCTGACCCTGTTGCCGCTCGAGCAGCTCGTCCAGATCGGCGCCACGGTAGCGATCGGCGTCCTGCTCGACACCTTCGTAGTACGAGCGCTCCTCATCCCCTCGCTCACCTACTTACTAGGCGATCGCACCTGGTGGCCTAGCCGAGGTCGGCGGTCGCTTCCGTAGGGTCGCCCGTCTCGCCCTCGTCCTCCCATTCGGCGGGCTGGCCGAGGCCGGCGCTCTTGACCACCTTGAGGCCGAGCATCGCGCACTTCATCCGCGTCGCCGAGATCTCGATCCCGAGCAGGTCGAGGACGAACTCCTTGGGCAGGCGGAGCAGCTCCTCGCGTGATTTGCCGACCAGCTCGTCGGTCAGCAGCGAGGTCGCCGCCGTGGAGATCGCGCAGCCCTGGCCCTCGAAGGCGATCTCCGCCACCCGTCCCTCCTCGTCGAGCCGGACGGTCACATGCTGCTCGTCGCCGCAGAACGGGTTGGTGTCCTCGAACTCGAGGTCGGGATCCTCGATCCGGCCGAAGTTGTGCGGCCGCTTGTAGTGCTCGAGGATCTGATCGCGATAGAGCTCGTCCATCAGAGACCAAAGACCTTGCGGGCGTCGTGGAGGCCCTCGACGAGGCGGTCGATCTCCTCGTCGGTCGTGTAGACGCCGAAGCTGGCGCGGGCGGTGGCGGCCACCCCGAGGCGGTCCATGAGGGGCTGCGCGCAGTGGTGGCCGGCGCGGACGGCGACGCCGTGGCGGTCGAGGATCTCCGAGACGTCGTGGGCGTGGACCCCCTCGAGCTCGAAGGAAACCGGGCCGAGGCGCTCGGGCCCGCGCGGCGGGCCGAAGACACGCAGGCCCGGGGCCGCGGTGAGCTGCTCCAGCGCGTAGTCGGTGATCTGCCGCTCGTGGTCGCGCACCGCCTCCATACCGAGCCCATCGAGCCAGCGCAGTGCCGAGGCCATGCCGATCGCCTGCGCGATCGCCGGCGTGCCCGCCTCGAAGCGCGCCGGCACGTCGGCGTAGGTCGTCCCCTCCTTGGTCACCTTGCGGATCATCGAGCCGCCGCCGAGGAAGGGCGGCATCTCGCGCAGCAGGTCCAGCTTCGCCCAGAGCGCACCGATCCCGGTCGGCGCGTAGAGCTTGTGCCCCGTAAGCGCGTAGAAGTCGACGCCCAGCTCGGCGACGTCAAGCGGCAGCTTTGGCGCCGCCTGGGCGCCATCGGCGAGGACCAGCGCGCCCGCCTCGTGGGCCAGGCGGGCGATCTCGGTGACGTCGTTCTCCGTGCCGAGCACGTTGGAGACATGGGCGACGGCGACAAGCTTCGGCTCTCGCTCGAGCAGCGCCGCGTAGGCGTCCATGTCGAGCAGGCCGTCCTCGCCGACCGGCACCCAGTCGATCTCGGCGCCCGCCCGCTCGGCAAGCTGCTGCCAGGGGACGATGTTCGAGTGGTGCTCCATCTCGGTCAGCACGATCCGGTCGCCGGCGCCGATATTGGCGTCGCCCCAGGCCCGCGCGACCAGGTTGATCGCCTCGGTCGCGTTGCGGACGAAGATGACCTCGCGCCGGTCGCTTGCTCCGAGGTGGTCAGCGACCGTCGCCCGCGCTCCCTCGTAGGCCGCGGTCGCCTCAGCCGAGAGCGTGTGCGAGCCGCGGTGGACGTTGGAGTGGTGCGCCCGCTCGTAGCGGTCGACTGCCTGGATCGAGGCCAGGACCCGCTGCGCGCTGGCACCGCTGTCGAGGTAGGCGACCGGGCGGCCGTGGACCTCGCGCTGCAGCGCCGGGAAGGAGCCCCGGACCTTCTCGATCGGGAAGGGCTTGGCCGCTACCGTCACGGGACGGCGCCCCTCACAAATGCTTCACCCGACCTCCGGTCGCACACCATCAGATTTCGATGCTCCCTCCGGTCGGGCTCGCAGCCGCCTCGACCTCCTCGCGGATCCAGCCGTAGCCCTTCTCCTCAAGCACGCCGACCAGCTCCGGCCCGCCCTCCTTGACGATCCGACCCTCGAACATGACGTGGACCGAGTCGGGCTTGACCATGTGCAGGATGCGCTGGTAGTGGGTGATGATCAGCACACCCATGTCGGGCCCGGCGAAGGTGTTGACGCCGTCGGCGACGACCCGCAGGGCGTCGATGTCGAGGCCCGAGTCGGTCTCGTCGAGGACCGCGATCTCCGGCTTCAGCAGGGCCAGCTGCAGCAGCTCCATGCGCTTCTTCTCGCCGCCGGAGAAGCCGTCGTTGAGGTAGCGGCTGGAGAAGTCCTTGGGGATGTTCGCCAGCGCCATCGCCTCCTGGGCGACCTTGGCGAACTCTTTGATCTTGATCTCGCCTTCGTCGCGCGCCTCGCGGCGGGCGTTGAGGATCATCCGCAGGTACTTGCTGACCGAGACCCCGGGGATCGCCACGGGGTACTGGAAGGCCATGAAGAGCCCGGCGCGCGAGCGCTCGTCGGGATCGGCCTCGGTCATGTCCTCGCCCTTGAAGACGATCGAGCCCTCGGTGACCTCGAGCGCGGGGTGGCCCATGATCGCGTTGGCGAGGGTCGACTTGCCCGACCCGTTGGGGCCCATCAGGGCGTGGACCTTGCCCTTCTCGACGTCGAGGTCGAGGCCGCGGAGGATCTGCTTGTCCTCGACGCTCACGTGCAGGTTGCGTATCTCCAGCTCAGCCAATTTAGCTCCGTTCGTCTGGTTCGGTTGGTGATGCGGGGTTCGGCGATTCGGGATTAGGCGACGCTGCCGACGGGTGCCTTGGCGGTGCCGCTGGGCACGCCGCCGGAGAACTCGACCAGCTCGGCCAGCGTGGTGCCGGCGAGCGCCTTGGTGACGCCGCCCTGGACACGGGTCCAGAGCAGCTTCGTCGCGCAGGCATGGTCGCCGTCTGACTCGTGCGAGCAGAGCACCTTGCCCTCGGGAGCCTCGTGGAAGCACTCCATCGGGGCGATCTGCCCTTCCAGCGCCTCGACCACTTCGTCGAGCGTGATCGCCTCCGCCGGCTGGGCCAGTCGGTAGCCGCCATGGGCGCCGCGGGTCGAGCTGACCAGCCCGGCGTTGCGCAGCTTGGCGACCAGGTGCTCCAGGTAGGAGAGCGGCAAGCGCTCCGCCTCGGCGACCGCGCTGAGCGAGACCGGGGCGGACCCGGGCTGGCGACCCAGCTCGACCATGAGGCGGACTCCGTACTCCGCTTTCGTCGAGAACAGCATCGACCTAAATCCTACTGAAGCGGTCGGTTTTGGACCAGGTCCTATGCGGACGCGGCCTCGGTCGCCTCCCGGTCGCCGGCCTCCTCTGCGACCTCGCTGCCCAGTTCGACGTGGGCCCTGCTGTCGCTGCCGCGGATCAGGACCAGGGTCAGGACGAAGCCGAGCGCGGCGATCGCGGCGCCGCCGAGGAAGGCGGCCTGGAAGCCCTCGGTCAGTCCGTTCGCCAGGCTCGATCCGCCGGCCGACATCACGTCTTCGGTGCGCGAGGTCGCCAGGGTCGAGAGCACCGCCAGGCCGAGCGCGCCCCCGACCTGCTGGGAGGTGTTGATCAGGCCGCTGGCCAGGCCGGCCTCGTGCTCCTCGACCCCGGAGACGGCGGCGATCGTCGTCGTCACGAAGGAGAAGCCCAGCCCGGCCGCGGCGAGCAGCGAGGGGCCGAGGATGTCGGTGGTGAAGCCGCCGCCGACCGAGACGCGGCTGAACCAGGTGAGGCCGGCGACGATGAAGAGCAGGCCCGCGGCTAGCACCGGCTTGTAGCCGAAGCGGGTGACCAACTGCGAGGCGATCGCCGCCGAGGCCATGATCACCAGCGCCAGCGGCAGGTAGGAGAGCCCGGCGTGGATCGCGCTGTAGCCGAGCACCTGCTGCATATATAGGGAGATGAAGAAGAACATCGAGAAGAGCGAGGCGCCGACCAGCAGGCCGACGACGTTGGCGCCGGTCAGGGTGCGGATGCGGAAGATCGAGAACGGCACGAGCGGCTTCTTCGCGCGCAGCTCGATCGCGGCGAAGGCGGCGAAGAGGACGAGTGAGAGCGCGATCAGCCCGAGCGTTTTGGTCGAGCCCCAGCCGGCCGCCGTCGCGTCGACAACGGCGTAGACGAGGATCGAGAGCGCCGCGGTGACCGTCACCGCGCCGGCCACGTCGAAGGCCCGGGTCTCGTGCTCGGCGCGGCTTTCGGCGATCAACCTGGGGGAGAGGGCGAAGGCGATCAGGCTGACCGGGACGTTGACCCAGAGCACCCATTCCCAGCCGAGGCCGTCGGTGAGGATGCCGCCGAGCAAGACGCCCGCCGCGCCGCCGGAGCCGGCGACCGCGCCCCAGACGCCGAGCGCCTTGTTGCGCTCGGAGCCGTCGCTGAAGGTGGTGGTGACGATCGAGAGCGCCGCCGGCGAGATGATCGCCGCGCCGAGGCCCTGCGCCGCCCGCGCCGCGATCAGCTGCCCCTCGGTGGAGGCGAAGCCGGCGGCGAGCGAGGCGAAGGCGACGACGAGCAGGCCGGCCATGAAGACGCGCCGCCGGCCGAGCAGGTCGGCCGTGCGCCCGCCGAGCAGGAGGAAGCCGCCGAAGGTGAGGATGTAGGCGTTGACGACCCAGGGCAGGTTCTCCTGGGAGAAGTCAAGTGCCTTGCCGATCGTCGGCAGCGCCACGTTGACGATCGAGGCGTCGAGCACGACGACGAACTGCGCCGAGCAGAGCAGGACCAGCGCCAGCCAACGCTTCTCTCGGTAGTCGTTCATGGCTCGATCAAACCGCGGCGGATCGCGTAGCGGACCAACTCGACCCGGTCCCGCATTCCCAGCTTACGCATCGCATTGGCCCGGTGGTTCTCGATCGTCTTCTCGGAGAGATGGAGGATTGCCGCGATCTCCTTCGAGGTGTGTGCCTCGGCGACGAGCTTGACGATCTCCTCCTCGCGCGGCGTCAGCGTGCCCTGCGCCGCCGGAGCGGGGAACGACTCGCCGCGCTCGATCGCCCGGATCGCCGCGACGAGATCGGTATCGGCCTGCGTCTTCACCACATAGCCCGATGCCCCCGCCTTCAGCGCCTCGGCGACGTAGCGCTCGTCGTCGTGCATCGAGAGGATCAGGACGGCGACCTCGGGCGCCTGCGCCTTGATCTCGCGCGTCGCCTGCAGCCCGGTCAGCTTCGGCATCTTGACATCGAGGATCGCCAGGTCGGGCCGCTCGCTGATCGCCAGCTCGCGCGCCTCGGCCCCGTCCGCCGCCTCGGCGACGACCTCGATGTCGGCCTGGCGCTCGAGCAGCAACCGCAGCCCGGAGCGCACAATCCCATGGTCGTCTGCGATCAGGACTCTCATCGGACGCGCAGTCTCTCACCGAGCGGATGGCATCCAAGCGCATAGGGGGGGGAGAGATCGGCAGGTGTGGCGACTTACCCCCATCAAATGGAGGGGAAACGCGCCACACCCGACCTGGTTGTCGCCGAGATCGCGAAGCATCAGCATGGCGCCATCTCAGTCGCGCAGCTGCGTGGCTTGGGTATCGATGACCGTGGGATTAAGGCCCGTGCAGCAGCGGGGCGATTGCATCGGGTCCATCGGGGTGTTTACGCGGTCGGCCACGCGGCGCTCTCGCTCCAAGGTCGTTGCATGGCCGCCGTGCTCGCCGTGGGGCGCGGCCCGATGCGAGCGGGTGAGCCGCTGCTCGACTACTGGGGGGCAGCGGTAAGCCATCGTGGTGCGGCGGTGCTCTGGGAGCTGTTGCCGTACACGTCGGGAACCGTCGATGTCATCGTGCCGGGCAACGGGGGAAGGGCTCGTCGGGCCGGGGTGCGTGTTCACCGCTCACGCTCACTTGCCCGCCGTGACGTGGTCTCCCGCCAGGGAGTGCCGCTCACCAGCTCCGCTCGGACGGTGGAGGATCTGCGCCGCGCGGTCGCGGCCGGGTGGCCCGGTGCGCTTACGCCGCGCGAGCTGCGCAAGGCGGTCAGACAGGCGAACGTGCTCGGCCTGCCGGTGGACGAGGAGGGCCGCCGGGTCCGTACGCGTGGCGACCTGGAGGAAGACTTCCTCCGGCTGTGTCGCCGCCACCGGCTGCCGCTGCCGGAGGTGAACGTTCGCGTCGGGGCGTTCCTCGTCGACTTCATCTGGCGCGAGCGGCGGCTGGTCGTGGAAACCGACCACTACATCCACCACCGGGGACGAGCGGCTTTCCAGGACGACAGGGGCCGGGGTCTCGAGCTGAGGCGCCTTGGCTATGAGGTCCTGCAATTGTCCGAAAAACAGATTGACGAGGAAGCGCGCCGGGTCGCGGAGACCCTGGGCGCGATCCTCCGCCCCTCACCGGTCACTCTCAGCTAAAGGGACGGTGAGCCGGACCGTGGTGCCGTGGCCCGGCCGCGACTCGATCGTCAGCTCGGCGCCGATCAGCAGGGCGCGCTCGCGCATGCCGCCGATCCCGAGGCCGCGCTCGGACTGCTCGAAGGCGAAGCCGCGGCCGTCGTCGGCGACCTCCAGCTCCACCGCGTCCCCGGAGCGGCGCAGGGTCACGGCGATTTGCTGCGCCTCGCTGTGGCGGGCGGCGTTGGTCAGGGACTCCTGGGCGACGCGGTAGACGACCAGCTGCACGTCGTCGTCGAGATCGGAGAAGTCGCCCTCGGCGGTCAGCTCGGCTGCCAGCCCGGAGCGCTCGAGCTGCTCCACCTGTCCTGCGATCGCGGCGGCGAGGCCGAGGTCGTCGAGCGCGGTCGGGCGCAGCTGACGGGCGAGGGAGAGCAGCTCGCGCATTGCCTGGTTGGCGAGCGTGCGGGTCTCGGCGAGCTCGGGCTCAAGCTCCGGCGGCGCCGCCTCGCGCACCGCCTCCAAACGCAGCAGCAGCCCGGTCAGCGACTGGTTGACCTCGTCGTGCAGGTCGCGCGCGACCCGCGCGCGCTCCTCCTCCTGAGCGCGCAGGGCGGCGCTGCCGGCGCGCCGCCGCTCGGCTTCGAGGCGCCGGATCATGCGCAGGAAGGCGAGCTCGATCCGCTCGACCTCCTCGGTCTCGCCGATTCCGTCGATCGAGTCGGGCAGCAGCGGCCCCGGTCGGCTCAGGTCGACCTTCTCCATTTCCTCGATCAGGTTTCCGAGCGGCGCAAAGCGGCGCCGCAGGACGACGAGGTTGACGGCGAGCGCGATTGCGATCGCGGCGAGCGCGACGATGACCAGGGTCGTCACAGTGAGGCGAGGATCGTCACAGTGAGGCGAGGATAGGGGGTGGTACCTATGGCCGGAACGGCGTTTCGCGGCCATACTTCGAGGCCCGCCCGATCTTCAACAAAACCGACAGGAGCCAAGCGATGAGCACGACCAAGCAGTCCACCTGGGGGGCCACCCTGCGCACGACGATCCTGCTGGCCGGCCTTTCCGGCCTGCTGGTCCTGATCGGCGCCCTGATCGGCGGCCCGAGCACGGCGGCGCTCTTCCTCGGCATCGCCCTCTTGATCAACCTCGGCTCCTACTTCTTCAGCGACAAACTGGCGCTGGGGATGAGCCGCGCCAAGCCGATCGAGGAATCGGAAGCGCCGCGGCTCTACGAGATCATGCGCGAACTGACGACGCGCGCGGGCCTGCCGATGCCACGCCTGTACATGATCCCGCAGGACCAGCCCAACGCTTTCGCCACCGGCCGCAACCCGAAGCACTCCGCTGTCGCCGTTACCCGCGGGATCACCAAGCTGCTCTCCGAGGACGAGCTGCGCGGCGTCCTCGCCCACGAGCTGACGCATGTGAGGAACCGCGACATCCTGATCCAGTCGGTGGCCTCGGCGATCGGCGCCGCGATCACCTATCTCGCCTACATGCTGCTCTGGTTCGGCGACGACGACAACTCGCCGCTCGGCCTGGTCGCCTCGCTGGCGATGGTGCTGCTGGCGCCGCTCGCGGCGAGCATCATCCAGCTGGCGATCTCGCGCCAGCGCGAGTACGCGGCCGACGCCGGCGGCGCCGAAATCTGCGGCAACCCCGAGTCCCTCGCCAGCGCCCTGCTGCGCCTCGAGCAGGGGGCGACCGAGATGCCGATGCAGGTCAACCAGGCAGCCGAGCCCCTCTACATCGTCAAGCCCTTCTCCAGCAAGGGCATAGCCGGCCTCTTCTCGACCCACCCCCCGATCGAGGAGCGGGTGAAGAGACTGCGCCAGATGCGCCCCAGCTTGGGCTGACACGGTCGCCGTTGACCGCGGCGTATTTGAGAACTACCCTGTACGTGTAACGGCATTGGCCGTTTACGAACATGGCCAAGGGAAGCGCCAGAACCAAATCCGCAGCGCCGAAGCGGCTTCCGCGCGGTCGCCACGCGCTTTCGCCCGATGAGGTGCTGCGCGATCAGCGCGAGCGGTTGATCGACGCCGTTCCCCGCGTCGTCGCCGAGCGTGGCTACGAAGCGATGTCGGTCGCCGACATCGTCAAGGCCGCGGCAGTCTCGCGCAACGCCTTCTACAAGAACTTCGCCGACAAGCAGGAGTGCTTTGCGGCCGCACACGAGGCCGGCCATGAACAGCTCTTCGAGATCCTCATGCGGCCCTGCGACGCGGGCGCGACGACCGAAGAGCGCGTGCAGCGCTCGCTGGCGGCGGGTCTGGGGGCGATGGCCGCCGCCCCCGAGATGGCGCGCCTACTCTTCGTCGAGGCCCCCTCGGCGGGGGAGGAGATCGCGCTCAGCTACCACGAGTGGCTGCAGCGCTACGGGACCCTGCTGCGCTCCGCCGCCCCGGACCTGCCGGTCCGATCGATCCCTGCACCTGAGGTCGAGGGTGTGATCGTCGGCGGCATCGCATCCCGGGTTGCCAGCGAGCTTCTCCACGGCCGGGCGAAGAAGCTGCAAGCCCTCGAGGCGCCGCTGGTCGAGTACGTGCTCGCCTTCTACCGCCTTGGCGACACCGGCCCGAAAGAGGGCCGGCTCGTCCCCTTTGAGCGGGACGAGGCCGCGGGCGAAGAGCCTGCAACCGCGCAGCGCAAACAGGCCAGCGCCTAGCGCCAGAGAACCACACGTACCCAGCTCAAACGAACGTTTATCTGGGAACTCCTGGGGTTCGCTACGCCAATTGGGCATCTTAAAGTCCCTGCAAATCACGCCTGTCGATCAGAAATACCATGTGCGTATCTTGACAACATCGGACCGGCGTGTTTACATCCAGCTGCGTCTTCGGTTGGGAACCGCACTGGTATAGCCAACGAAGTACGTAAAGCAGGGAACAGGGACAACCAGAGCCATGGGCCGCCAAGGGAAAGCGGCCGGCAGAGGGCTCGAGGGACAAGGAGAGAGATACGTGAGACGCCACGCGAAGGCAGCGACCGCGGGATCGACCATGCGCCAGGCCAGCGGCCTCGGCCGCACCTTCCGTGGAGCCGACGCCACCCGTGGAGCCTCCGGCGACGCCAAAGGGAGTGGTGCGCCCGCGGCCGGGTTCCTCCTCGCCGCGCTGACCTCGCTGCTGCTTCTCGCTTTCGCCGGAGTGGCCCAGGCCGCCCCGGAAACGATCGCCGAACTCGGCAGAAATGCGGGTCAGGTCGATTTTCCGGTTGGAGTAGCGGTCCATCAGGCAAGCGGCGACCTCTACGTCGCGGACCGCAACAGCGGTCGTATAGACAAGTTTGACTCGAGCGGCGACTTTCTCCTGGCTTGGGGGTTCGGTGTCCGCGACGGCGAAACGGCGGAACTGCAGACCTGCGGGCCCCAGGCGACCCCGCCGCAGAGTTGGTGCTTTGCGAAACTCTTTGGCTCCAACAACAACGCCGGCAACATCCTTCCGGTCGCCGTCGCGGTCGATCAAGCGAGTGGCGACGTCTACGTCGCCGACTCCAGCAAGCGCCGCATCACCAAGTTCACCTCGAGCGGCGAATTCGTCTTCCTGGTCGGCAAAAACGTCAACGCGACCAAAGTCGCTCTTGGCGCCGGCGCCACCCAGGCCGAAAAGAACATCTGTACCGCCGCCAGCGGCGATACCTGTACCAGCGGAGCATCCGGAACCGGCGCCAACGAATTCGCCTCGCCCCGCTCGCTGGCGATAACCCCCTCGGGCGTCGTCTGGGTCGGCGACACCAACCGGCTCAAGTCCTTTGACGAAAACGGTGTCCCCGGCGCTGAAATCACCGCCGGCGGCATCGCCGGAGCCGGCAACACGCTCTCGCTCGCTCGCGACTCCGCCGGTGACTTCTACGTCAAGAGCGCCACCCCCGCCGGCATCCGCAAGCTCCAAGCGGGAACCGGGACCCTGCTGGCCACGCTCGACGCCGCCGGGCAGGCTCGCACCGTCACCCTCGACGCAGCCGGCAACGTCTACGTCGGCGACGCGACCAGCCCCTACCGCTTCCTCAAATTCAACCCCGCCGGAGAACAGACCGCCCAGTTCGGCGCCGGCGAAGTGATCGGGACGCCCGGCAGCACCACCCAAGGCGCCAACGCGCTCGCCGTCGGGGAGACCACCGGCAAGCTCTACGTCGCCAGCTCGAGCACCAACACCGAAAGCGCCGTCCAGGCCTTTCCGCTGCCCGAACCGGGACCGCTGGTCGTGAGCCAGGGCCTTGAAGACCTCGAACCGACCACTGCCACCCTGACGGCGAGGATCAACCCCGAGGGCGAGGAAACCACCTATCACTTCGAATACGGCACCGACGAAAGCTACGGCCACAGCACCTCGCCCGAAACGCTCACGGCAGAAGAATTCGAATCAGAAGACGTCGCGGCCGGGATCGAAGAACTGATCCCGAATACGACCTACCACTTCCGCGCCGTCCCGACCAACCACTGCAACCCTTCCGAACCCGCGGAAGAATGCACCGTCCCCGGTCCCGACCAGACCTTCACGACGCTGCCCGCTGTCGCGATCGACCCCCAGTGGGTCACCGACGCCACCGCGCACACCGTCGAACTGCACGCCGAAATGGACCCGCTCGGCGTCGAAGCCGAAGCCTGGCTCGAATACGGCACGGGCGTTGGCTACGGCACCACCGTCCCGCTCGCCAACCTCGGCGAAGGCTTCGGCCCGGTCTTGCGCGAGGCCTTCCTCAGCGGCCTGCAGCCGGGCACCACCTACCACTACCGCTTTGTCGCCCGCGACACCCGCGACAGCAACACCTACACCGTCCACGGAGCCGACCAGACCTTCGTCACCCAACTTGCGGCCCTCGGCTTCGGGCTCGCCGATAGCCGCGCCTGGGAGATGGTCTCCCCGCCCGACAAGCACGGGGCGAGGCTCGTCGGGGCTTGGGAACATCAGATCCAGGCCGCCGCGGACGGCAACGGCCTCGCCTATGAGAGCAAACTCTCGACCGAAGCCGACCCGGAAGGAAACCGCTTCCCAGAAGTGTCGATGAGCCTGGCGCGCCGCGCCGCGACCGGCTCCTGGCGCTCCAAAGACATCACCACCTCCAATGAAACCGTATCGGCGACGGGGGGCGATAGCCACGGCGGCGAATACAGACTCTTCAACGCTGACCTCTCTCAGGCGCTGGTTGAGCCGCGCGGCGGCACTCTGCTCTCGAGCGAAGCCTCCGAACGCACTCCCTACCTGCGACAGAACACCGAACCCGGCGTCTTCAGGCCGCTCGTGACCGGCAAAGAACCGTACGCCAACGTGCCGCCCGGCACTGAATTCGGCGGTGATCTCGACGCTAGCGTCGGGATCGTCAGGGTGGTCGGCGCCAGCCCCGACTTCACGCACTTCGCCCTGTCTTCGGAAGTGCCACTGGCCGAAGGCGCTCCGAGCGGCACGACGCTCTATTACTGGTCGGGCGGGCAGCTCGAGCCGCTCAGTGTCCTGCCGGTGACCGAAGGCGGCACGATCACCAACGCGTATTACGTCGGCTCAGGCATTGAATCGTCGAGGCGAGCCGTCTCTGAGGACAGTTCGCGCGTCTTCTGGAGTACCGGCCCCGGCCTCCTTGCGCCGCCCACTGCGCTCTACGTGCGCGACACCGAAGCCGCCGAAAGCGCGCGGCTCGACCTCAAACAGCCCGGCGCCAGCGGCATCGGCTTGGCCCGGCCGGTTTTCCAGGGGGCGAGCGCCGATGGCACCGTCGTCTTCTTCACCGACTCCCAGCAACTGACCGAAGACTCAGATGCGTCATACAGTGTGGCTGGCGGAGCAAAGTTCGACCTCTACCGCTGCGAGCTGCCGCCGGGCGGCATCGCCTCGGGCTGCGCGACCTTGACTGACATCAGCGTTCCCGTCGAAGCTGGCGAAAGTGCCGAAGTGGAGGGAATTGCCGCGGGGATCAATGCAGAGGGCAAGGCGATCTACTTCGTCGCCAGGGGCGTGCTCGACGAAGCGCCCAACGAGTTCGGCGATCACGCCGCCTCCGGTGAGCCCAACCTCTACCTCTGGCAGCAGGGGGAGGGCGTCCGCTTCCTCGCCACGCTCTCAGGGGAAGACCAAACCGACTGGGGAGCGGGATCGAGTCAGGCTGTGGCGGTAGGGCTGAGCGCCTCTTCATCGCCCGACGGCCGCTATCTCGCCTTCATGTCGCAGCGCAGCCTCACGGGTTACGACAGCCGCGGCTCCTCAGGCACCGAAGCGGCGCAGGAGGTCTACCGCTATGACGCCGTCGCCGATCGCTTGGAGTGCGTTTCCTGTAATCCGACGGGGGCGAGTCCGCGCAGCGCCGCCCCTCCGGGAGGCGGATCGCTGGTCAATCCTGGGGCCTTGTGGGGAGGGCTGAGGACCGCGGCGACGCTTCCCCAGGCCACGTCAGACGCTGCTCAAGGAGGCATCTCCCTCTACCGCCCCCGCGCGATCCTCGACAACGGCCGGGTCTTCTTCAACGCGATCGACTCGCTGGTCCCGGCCGACTCAAACGGCCAGTGGGACGTCTACCAGTACGAGTCCACCGGGGTCGGCGACTGCAGCGCCTCCTCGGGCGGCGCCGCGATCTCCCGCTCGGGCGAGGGCTGCGTATCGCTGCTCTCCTCTGGCACCGGGGAAAGCGAAGCGGCGTTCTTCGACGCGAGCGAAACGGGCGATGACGCCTTCTTCTTCACCCCCGCCCAGCTGAACGAAACCGACACCGACCACGAGGTCGACATCTATGACGCAAGGGTCAACGGCATCCCGGCGACCCTGCCGAAGATCACCGAGTGCCTCGGCGAAGCCTGCCAACCGGCGGCCCAGTCGCCCAATGACGCCACCCCCGCGAGCGCCGCCTTCAAGGGCCAGGGCAACCTGCACCCGCGCGCACACAAGCGCTGCCCCAAGGGCAAGCGAGTGGTGCACCGCAGGGGCAAGAGCCGTTGCGTATCGCGAAAGAAAAAGCACAGGCGCCACCACCGCAGAGCCCACCACGGCCGGAGGGCGCACCGATGAGCGCTGAGACGAAGAGCCGCCCCACCGCACCCGAACCTCGCAAGGAGAACGCCAAGATGTCCAAGCGCTTCGCGACCATAGCCGCCACCCTCGGCGCCGCCCTCGTGCTGCTCGCGGTCTTGCCGATCGCCTCCGCCTCGGCCGCAGAACCGTGGTGGCAGGTGCTCACCGGCTCGCGGCCGACCAACATGTGGGAACCGGGAGACGCCGAAGAGGTCCAGGAAGTGAAGACCGAAAATGCGCTGACGATCTTCGCCGCGAAGGTCGAAGTGGGCGGGGTCGTGATCGGCTGCCTCGGCGCCGGCGAAATCGGCTTCTCCCCGCCGTTCACCACTGCAAATGAACTCTGTGAAGAACAGGCGAGCTTCCCCGCGGCCGAAACGACGGCGGCATTCGAGGAAATGCTCGAAGGCCCCTACGGCGCCGGTGAAGTCGAAGTCAGCGGTGGGCCGATCGGCACGCTCCCCTTCGAAGTGAAGACCAAATGGGGCGTAAAGCCGGTGACCCTGACGCCGCTGCTGTTCGGCGGCTTCCTGGCGACCGGCACCGCGAGCTCGGAAATCATCACGGAAGGCAGCGGCCGCCTCGTCCTCACCCTGACCAACCTCGGCGACGCGCCCGTCGACGGCACCACGACGTCGGTGACGATCACCGATGAGCTGCCCGAAGGCGTCGCCGCCTACGGCGTCGAAGCCTCCGCCGGTCCCTTCAACAAAGCCGGCCCGATCGATTGCGGGCTGACATCAAGCGAAGAAGTCACCTGTGCCTATGAAGGCGAACTGCCCCCCTATGAAGCGATCGAAATCGAAGTCCTCACCGCCCTCGAAGGCACCCCGCCCGTGGCCGGGGCCCCCGGCAAGGTGTCGGTCTCCGGCGGCGACGCGAAATCCGCCAGCGCGCCGCAGAGCATCAAGGTGAGCGATGAGCCGGTCAAATTCGGCATCGAACAGTTCTCTGCCGTCTCCGAAGAAGAGGGCGGCAAGCCCGCCCGCCAGGCCGGTAGCCATCCCTTCCAGTTCACCAACACCCTGCAGCTGAACGCCGGAAGGGCGTATCCGACGCCCACCAAAGCGACCATCGGCGCCCGCTGGCTGGCCACCGAACAGCCCGGCCTGCCACGCAACCTGCACTTCCCGCTGCCGGCCGGCCTGGTCGGCAACGCGACTACGGCGCCCCAGTGCGACATGGCGACCTTCCTCCGGCTTGTCGAAATCACCAACGAATGCCCCGACACGACGGCGATAGGCGTCACCTCGGTGACCTTCGTGGAAAGCGCGAATCTCGGTCTCGTCCGCCTGGCGGTCCCCGTCTTCAACCTGCCGCCCGGTCCCGGGGAGCCGGCTCGCTTCGGCTTCCTCATCGCCGGCGACCCGGTGGTCATCGACACCGCGCTCGATCCCGACGACGAATACCGGATCATCGCCAGCGTCCACAACGTCACCCAGGTCGTCCAGTTCCTCGCCGCGACGACGAGCCTGTGGGGCACGCCGGGCGATCCGCGCCATGACAGCGCGCGCGGCTGGGGCTGCGCCTTCTACACTCATCCCTACCCCTGCGAACGCCCCGGCGAACTCTCCGAAGGCGCCTTCCTGCGCCAGCCCACCCAGTGCTCGAGCCCGCTCGACTATGACCTCTCGCTCGAACCGTGGAACGTGCCGATCGGCTCCGTCGTGGACTCCAAGTCCTTCAGCGGCAGCCCGCTGATCGGCTGCAACAAAGTCCCCTTTGACCCCTCGATCTCCTCTGCCCCGACGGCAAAGCTGGCCGAGAACCCGAGCGGCCTGGACTTCAAGCTCTCGATGCCCAACGCGGGCCTTTTGAACGGCGAGGCGATCGCCGAAGGCCAACCGAAGCGCATCGAAGTCACCCTGCCCGAGGGGATGACCCTCAACCCATCCCAGGCAGAAGGCCTCGCCACCTGCTCTCCGGCCCAGTACGCGGCAGAGAAGCTCAACTCAAGGCCAGGCGAGGGCTGCCCCGAAGCCTCCAAGATCGGCAGCGTGGTCTCCCACACGCCGCTGATCGACGAAACGCTCGAAGGCTCCCTGTATGTGGCAGAACCCAACAACAACCCCTTCAACAGCCTGATAGCCCTATACATAGTCGCCAGGGCCCCAGAGCGCGGCGTCTTGGTCAAACAGCCCCTGGAGGTGCGCCTCGACAAGCAGACCGGGCGGATCGTGACGATCGCCGACCACGCCCCGCCGGCTCCCTATGAAGACTTCCAGCTGCACTTCAGAGAAGGCGGGCGCTCGCCCCTGGTCACCCCGCCGGCCTGTGGGAACTACGACATCCTCGCCAAGTTCACCCCCTACTCAGCCCAGGACCCCGACAACCCCGCGCCCGATGAAGTCATCACCCGCAAGAGCACCTTCAAGATCGAGCACGGGGTGGACGGCGGCGCCTGCCCACCCGGAGGAGTGCCGCCCTTCAACCCCGGCTTTGAAGCCGGCTCGATCAACAACGACGCGGGCTCCTTCAGCCCCTTCAACATGCGCCTGACCCGAAAAGACGGAGAACAGGACATGACCAAGTTCTCCGCGATCTTGCCCCCGGGTGTGCTCGGCTCCCTCTCTGGAGTCGGCAAATGCTCTGATGCGGGCATAGCCGCGGCGAAGGCAAAGAGCGGCAAGGAAGAGCAGGCGAGCCCGTCGTGCCCGGCAAGCTCTGAGATCGGCCACACCACCGTCGGAGCCGGAGTCGGCTCGGTCCTCACCTACGTCCCGGGCCGCCTCTACCTCGGCGGCCCCTACCACGGCGACCCGCTCTCGGTGATCGCCATCACCCCCGCGGTCGCCGGTCCCTTTGACGTC
This sequence comes from uncultured Solirubrobacterales bacterium, assembly GCA_963837695.1. Taxonomy (GTDB): domain Bacteria; phylum Actinomycetota; class Thermoleophilia; order Solirubrobacterales; family 70-9; genus VRUE01. The sequence goes on from CAWINZ010000005.1 coordinate 1,414,607, forward strand.
GGCAATGTCGTCGTCCAGGAGGCCTTGACCTTGAACCCCAAGACCGCCGAAGTCGAAGTCGACGGCGCGGCATCAGACCCGATCCCCCACATCCTCGAAGGGGTCCCGGCAAAGCTGCGTGACCTGCGTGTCTACGTCGATCGCCCCGACTTCATCCTCAACCCGACCAACTGCGATGAATCGAGCGCAAAGGCGACCCTCTTCGGTGGCTACCTGGACGTCTTCAGCTCAGCCGACGACGTGCCGGTCGATCTCTCGACCCGCTTCCAGGCCGCCAACTGCGCCAACCTCGGCTTCAAGCCAAAGCTCGCCCTGAAGCTCAAGGGCGGCACGAGGCGCGGCGCACACCCTGGCCTGAAGGCGATCTACACCCCACGCAAGGGCAACGCGAACCTCAAGGGCCTCGTCGTCAGACTGCCGAGCTCTGCATTCCTAGACCAGGCCCACATCCGCACGATCTGCACCCGGGTGCAGTTCGCAGCCAAGAGTTGCCCCAAGGCAGCCCAGTACGGCTACATCAGAGCCTGGACCCCGCTGCTCGATGAACCGCTGCAGGGTCCGGTCTACCTGCGCTCCTCAAACCACAAGCTCCCCGACCTCGTCTTTGACCTGCACGGTCTGGTCGACGTAGAGGTCGCTACCCGGATCGACTCGGTGCACGGAGGGATCAGGGCCACCGTCGAAGAAGCGCCCGATGCGCCGCTGACCAAGGTCCTGCTGAGGATGCAAGGAGCCAAGAAGGGCCTGATCGTCAACAGCCGCAACCTCTGCGGGAAGCTCAACAGGGCCAATGTGCGCTTCAGCGGCCAAAACGGCAAGCAGGCGAGCGCCAGGCCCGTGATGCAGCCCGGTTGTCGTGGCAAGCGCAAGCACAAGCGGCATCACCGGTAGTTACACATACCATGTGCGTATCTTGACAATTACGAACTGACGTGTTTCTATCGAGATGTGTCTTCTGTTGAGAACGGACGTGGTATGGCAATCGAGAAGGAGGCCTGTTTCGCGCCGGCGTACGGGGACGGGGTAGAGCGTTTGGCCGCTGTGGTCGAGGCGGCTGCTGGCTCGGAAGGCGATTGGAGCGCCCGAGTGTCGGCCGGCCTTCGCGCCGGCCTCGATCTCCTCGCCGCCGACCCGGCGCTTGCCCATCTGCTGCTGGTCGAGTCGCTGGCCGCGGGCCGTCTGGCCAGGCTGGAGCACGAGCGCTCGCTGGTGCGCCTGGCCGAAGCGCTTCGCCCGCCGGCCTCCCTGCCGGGCGGCGAGGTCGTGCCCGAGGAGACCCTGCGACTGCTCGCCGGCGGACTCGCCTCCCATGTCTCCGCCCGCGTGCTCGCCGGCGAAGCCGAGCGGCTACCCGCGGACCACGACCTCCTGCTCGGTTTCCTGCTCGCCCCCACTTAGATGGCCGACCCCCGGGTCGCCACGGGCTGACGGCCGGTACGGGTCGATTGGCTGCCGGCCGCAACCACCGATCTCGTGGCGCTATACTTTTTGAAGTAAAGCCGGATCGGAATTAGGGTATTTACCCCTTTTCAGTCATTTAGGAGATTCATGGCTCCCACGGAGATCAAGCAGCAGGTCGAGGAGATCGAGCCCTTCGAGGCGGCGCAGGAGATCGAGGGCGGCGGCGTTGTCCTGATCGACACCCGCGAGCCGCACGAGTATCAGGAGGCGCATCTCGAGAACGGCAAGCTCGTCCCGCCAGGGCTGCTCGGCGACGAAATCGCCACTGCGGCTCCCAACAAGTCGGCCCGCACGATCATCTACTGCCGCAGCGGCAACCGCTCCTACAAGGCGGCCGAGCAGCTGCAGGCGCTCGGCTATGAGGACGTCGCCTCGATGGCCGGCGGGATCCTCGCCTGGCAGGAGCAGGGACTGCCGGTCGTCGCCGCCAGCGGCATGACTCCGGAGCAGCGCGACCGCTACTCGCGCCACACGCTGCTGCCCGAGGTCGGCGTCGACGGCCAGCTGAAGATGCTGAACGCGAAGGTGCTGCTGGTCGGCGCCGGCGGGCTCGGCGCGCCGACCGCGCTCTACCTCGCCGCCGCCGGGATCGGCACGCTCGGCCTGGTCGACGACGACGTCGTCGACGCCTCCAACCTGCAGCGCCAGGTGATCCACAACACCGAACGGATCGGCGTGCCGAAGACCACCTCGGCGCGGCTGACGATTGAAGCGCTCAATCCCGACGTCGACGTCGTCGAGCACAACTTCCGCCTCAACTCCGCCAACATCGTCGAGATCCTCAGCGAGTACGACGTGATCGTCGACGGGGCCGACAACTTCCCCACCCGCTACCTGCTCAACGACGCTTCGGTGCGGCTGCGCAAGCCGGTCGTCTCGGCCTCGATCCTCAGCTTCGACGGCCAGATCTCGACCTTCGTCCCCTTCGAGGGCCCCTGCTACCGCTGCCTCTACCCGACCCCGCCGCCGGCCGAGCTGGCGCCGAGCTGCTCGGCCAACGGGGTGCTCGGCGTGATGGCCGGGACGATGGGCCTGCTGCAGGCGAACGAGGTGCTGAAGCTGGTGCTCGGGATCGGCGAGCCGCTGATCGGCCGTCTGCTGCTCTTCGAGGCGCTCAGCACCCGCTTCACCGAGTTGAAAGTTCGGCGTGATCCCAACTGCCCGATCTGCGGCCCCGACGCGCCGGAGATCGCCGATGAGGATCTCGGCAAGTTCCCCGACTACCAGGCATTTTGCGCTGGCTGAGGCAGGCCGCTGCAAACCGGCGCATCTCGGGGTCTTCAGTCGTCTGGATCGGGTCACGCACAAACAGTGCGCTCCCCTCACCATCCTCCCTGCATCCCCCGACCTGCTTGGTTTTCGCGGCCTTCAATAGGATCGGTTGATGGCGACGATCCGAATCCCGCCCGTTCTCCGAGCCCAGACCGGGGGCCAGCCCGAGGTCGAGGCCGACGGCGCCAACATCGGTGAGGTGCTGCGGGCGTTGACCGCCGCGCACCCCGACACCGAGGCACAGCTGTTCGGCCCCGACGGCAATCTCAACCGCTACGTCAACGTCTACCTCAACGACGAGGATGTGCGCGTGCTCGACGGGCTCGACACCGCTGTGTCGGAAGGCGACACGGTCGTGATCCTGCCGGCGATGGCCGGCGGTTGAGCGCCTTCGAGTAATTTCGGCCGGGCTCCCGGTCCATGGCTATACTTTTTGAAGTGTCGGGAGAGCTACTAAATCGACCCTGCGGGGGACGCTTCGGCGACATCGTCGAGTCGATCGGCAATACCCCGTTGGTCGAGCTGCCGCGCTTCTCGCCCAAGCCCGACGTCCGCATCTACGCCAAGCTCGAGGGCCGCAACCCGACCGGCTCCGTCAAGGACCGGGTCGCCAAATCGATGATCGAGGCGGCCGAGGCCGAAGGGGCGATCGAACCCGGGCAGACGATCCTCGAGCCGACCTCTGGCAACACCGGCATCTCCCTGGCGATGATCTGCCGCCGCAAGGGCTACGACCTCAAGGTCGTGATGCCCGACAACGTCACCGCCGAGCGCACCCAGCTGCTTGAGATGTACGGGGCGGAGATCGTCTACTCGGAGGGCGCCAAGGGCTCCAACGGGGCGGTCGAGGTGGCGCTCGAGATGGCCGAGGACTCTCGCTACTACATGCCTTACCAGTACGGCAACGAGGCCAACCCGCTCGCCCACTACAACGGCACCGCGGTCGAGATCCTCGATGAGCTCGACGAGGTGACCGCCTTCGTCGGCGGGCTCGGCACCGGCGGCACGTTGATGGGCAACGGGCGGCGCCTCAAGGAGCACGACCCCGAGACGCTGATCGTCGCCGCCGAGCCGATGCAGGGCGAGATGGTCCACGGCCTGCGCTCGCTCGACGACGGCTTCATCCCGCCGATCATCGACATCACCCTGCTCGACCGCAAGATCATGGTCTCCAACCGCGACGCGATCGTCTGGACCCGCAAACTGCTCGACGAGGAGGGCGTCTTCGCCGGCGTCTCCTCCGGCGCGATCGCCCGCATCGCGGTCCGCATCGGCGAAGGGCTAGACAGCGGCAACGTCGTCTTCCTCATTCCCGACGACGGCTGGAAGTACCTCTCCTCCGGCGTCTACACCCGGCCCATCGACGAGATCGAGAATCTGGATTCCACCGTCTGGTGGTAGTCCGGCGCGGCGGTTGGCGATGCGGATCCCGCAGTCGATGATCGATGAGATGGCCGCGCACGCGCGCGAGGATCTGCCCAACGAGTGCTGTGGGTTGATCGGCGGCGCGGATGGTGAGGCGCAGAACCTCTACCGGGCGCGCAACGCCTTCGCCAGTCCCTTCAGCTACAGGGTGGACCCCGCGGATCAGTACCGGATCATCGAAAAGGAGATGCGCGACCGGGGCGAAGAGTTGGTCGCGATTTACCACTCGCACACCAAGAGCCCTGCCTATCCCTCGCAGACCGACCTGAACGAGGCGGTCAGCTGGCCCGAACAGGTCTACCTGATCGTCTCCCTGGCCGATGTCGACTCGCCCGACGTCAAGGCCTTCTGGCTCAAAGACAAGAAGATCGCCGAGGCTGAGCTTGTCGTCGAGTAAGGGCAAGCTGGTCAAGGTCGGCTACGGCCAGCAGCAGGCCGAGGCGGAAATGATCCAGGGCCTCCTCTCCGAGCACGGCATCCCGAGCATGCTGAGGCGCGCGGCCGGCTGGGACGTACCCGACTTTCTCGCCGCCGGACCGCGCGAAGTGCTTGTCGCCGAGGAGCTCGCCGAACGGGCGCGCGAGGTGCTTGAGGGAACGCCGGGAGAAGGCTAGGCCGTCGCCGCGGCCGCCAGCGGGTCGCGGCCGTCCCAACTGCCCCGCGAGGCATAGGGGCGGAAGCGGACGAAGGCCGATTCGTGATGGAACGGCTTGGCGCGGTCGGCTTTGACCGCCGCCTGATGCGAGCCCCCTTGCCGAACGCGTACTCGCGCATATCGGCGGCACTGCGCCAGATCGAGAAGGTCGAGACGAGGCGCGGACGGGCGAGGCGGGCGAGGCCGGTGGAGGCGAGGACGGCCGGGTTGGCGATGGCGTCGCGTTCGGCGGGCCCCCCGGCCCGTAGGAACGGCCGGGTGCGGAGGAAGCGCAAGCGGCCGAGGGTGAGTACGGCGACCGGCTCGGCGTCGTCGACCGGCAGCTCCTTGTCCGGCAGGTCGGGCAGCACCCCGCGTAGGTCATGCCCGGAACGGTCGTCGGATCGAGTCGCCGGAAGAGCAGCTGCTGGGTCTTGAGCAAACCGACGTCGCTGAGATGAACGGAGACGATCACGATGCTTCTCCCTCCTGCTCGGGAGTTAACCTAGGCATGAGTAAGGACTTCCCGAACCGTACTTAGGCGAGACTAAGTTGTCAACCGAGGCCAAGATCGAGCCGCAGCCACGCCGGCGCCTGTCGGCTGCGGCACGCCGCGAGGTGATCGCCGCAGCCGCAACCGATCTGTTCGCCGAGCGCGGCTACCGGGGCGCCTCGATCGAGGCGATCGCCCGCGCTTCGGGAGTCACGCCGCCGGTCGTCTACGAACATTTCGACTCCAAGCGCGAGCTCTACCGCGACCTGCTCGAGCGCCATTTCGCCGAGCTGCGCGAGGTCTGGGGCGAGCACTTCCTCGGCGACGATCCACTCGAGCGGCGGATCGCGAGGTCCTTCGACGCCTGGTTCGCTTACGTCGAAGCGCATCCCTTCGCCGGGCGGGTGCTCTTCCGCTACAGCACCGACCCGGAGATCGAGGCCGTCCACGCCGAGGTCGCCGCGCGCAGTCGCGAGGCGATCCTGCCGCTGTTTGCCGCCGAGCCCGGCTCCGAGAACCTCGCCGGCTCGGTCGAGGGCGAGGGAATCGAAATGGTTTGGGTCGTGCTGCGAGGCGTCCTCCAGGGCCTCGCCGTCTGGTGGTCGGAGCACCCGGACGTCCCCCGCGAGCGCGTCGTGGCGACGGCGATGAACGCCCTCTGGGTCGGTTTCGAGCGCTCTCAAGCGGGCGCCGTCTGGAAATGAGGCTTCCGGTGTGCCTTTTGCTCTCATAGAGAGCAAAAGGCACACCGGAACGGATTCAAGGGGCGCTGGGCCGGACCACCGCGCGCAGGTAGTCGCGCCAGGCGTTCTCGATCTCGCCGATGCGGGCGTCGAAGGCGGCTTCGAGCGTGGGCGTCGAACCGCCCGGGAGGATGTTCAGGGCGAGGCGCTCGCATGCTTCCGGGCCGCGTTCGGTCTCGAGCAGATCGAAGAGGGTGCCGCCGAGGATCACGGCGTCGCGCCGGGAGGGCGGGAACGAGGGCCGCGAGCTCTCGCGCAGGCGCCTGATCACCGCCGCCCGGTAGAGGCCGACCTGGCGGGCGAAGTACTGGGCGCCGCCCTCGACCAGCCAGGCCCAGCCGAGGTAGCGGGCAAAGCGCCGCGGCGTCCAGGAGGGGGGGAGGTCGGGGTTGTTGGCGGCGATCACGAGCTGGGAATAGAGGCGCTCGGCGGTGCCGCGCAGCGCCTCCCGCGAGTCGTCGCCGGCGGCGCGCCGTTCCATGTGGGGGTCGTTGAGCACGTGCAGCTCGGTCGCCATCGCCCAGCCGGCCAGGTAGCGCCGCCCCGCCGGTGCCGCCGACCAGCGCGCCGCGGGCAGGAAGGGATGGGCCAGGGAGAGCAGCACCGGGTTGGTGTGGATGACGACGGTGACCTGCCCGGGGACCGTCTCGAAGCGGTCCTCGAGCCGCAGCCGCAGTTCCTCCATGCGGTCCAGCGTGCGCTCAGCAAAGGCCGCGTCGCCGCTGTCATGGCGCGCGGTGAAGCTAAGCGAATGCGTCTCGACCCAGGGAATGGGGCGAGCCTACTAAGGCAGTCTTAGACGAGTACCGGTTCGGAGCTGGTGCAGGCCGAGTGGATCTCGCTGCGGGCGCGATCGAACTCCTCGTCGGCCATCACCGGCGTGCCCTCGAAGGGCAGGTCGCGGTCGATTTCCACCCATGAGCGGCAGCCGTGGTACTCGTCGCGAACCTTGACCGTGACCGGCCGGGGGATGCGGTGGACCCGCAGCAGGAGGATGTGCAGCGGGTGGCGCCGCTTCCAGTTGAGCCGCTTCTCGGCGTAGTCGGGGGTCCAGACGTAATAGGGGGAAAGCTCGTCGACGATGCGCGGGTTGGTGACCGTCAGGTGGTCGGTGACCTCGGCCCAGCAGCGCAGTCGGACACGGTCGGGCTGGGGGATGCCGCCGTCCTGGATCAGTGCCGCGGGCGGCGGCTCCTCGTCGGGCCAGACACCCTCCTCGAGCGCGCGGCGCAGCTCCGGATGGTGGGACTCGCGGACGAGGTTGTTCCGCTGATGGTCGAAGGTCGGGTAGAGGAAGAAGCGCTCGTGATCGAGCTCGAAGTGCTTGTTGTCCTCGCGAATGCCGCCCTTGCGCAGGGTCAGCAGCTGCTCGCCCTCGGCGAGAGCGCGCACCGTTACAGCCCATTCCTTTAATGCGATCGGCATTTGAAGTCGTACCTCGGAAGGTTGGAAAGTCTCCGACTGGGAGGTTGGCGCCTTCGGACCCCTGTCCAGGCGAGAGCGCCGCCCAAGGCCGCGCATTCTAGACCAGGCTGGCCGAATCGCCAAATTAATGCTGTGTGCGATCGGACACCCGGCCGTTGCCGCCCCCGCCGGGCGTTTCGATCCGCAGTATGTCGCCGGGTTGCAGCTCCCCCTCGCTCTTGCTCGGCAGCCGCTCGGCGTTGAGGAAGTCGGCGCCTGTCTCGCCGTCCTCGCCGCCGTCGCGACCGCGCGGGGGATGGCGGCGGCGCTCGCCGATCAGCGTGTAGCGCATCGGCGCCAGCGCTTCGATCTCGCGGGCGATCCCCTCGCCGCCGCGCCGCGAGCCGGCCCCGCCGCTGCCGCGGCGCAGGGCCAGCTCGCGCACCCGCAGTGGGAATTCGGTCTCCAGTGCCTCGACCGGGGTGTTGAGCGTGTTCGACATCGCGACGTGGATCGCGTTCGGCCCATCGGCGTCGGGGCAGGCGCCCTGGCCACCGCCCAGGGTCTCGTAGTAGGTGAAGCCCTCTCCCGCGAGCGTCAGGTTGTTCATCGTCCCCTGGCCCTGCGCCGGCACCGGCCGGGCGCCTGCCAGGGCGGCGATGGTCAGGTCGGCGACGCGGCTGGAGGTCTCGACGTTGCCGGCCGCGACGGCGGCCGGGAAGCGCGCGTTGAGCAGGCAGCCCTCGGGTGCGATCACCTCGATCGGGCGGTAGGCGCCCGCGCAGGGAGGGGCGTCGGGGTCGGTCAGCACCCGCACCGCGAAGAACGCCGCCGATTTGGTCACCGAGAGCGGGCAGTTGAGGTTGCCGTCGATCTGGGGGTCGGTGCCGCTGAAGTCGAGCACGAGCCGGTCGCCGCGGACGCTCGCCTCGAGTCGCAGGGCGACATCCCGGGGCTCGCCGTTCGCGTCGTCCTCGAGCACGTCCTCCGCCGTGTAGCTGCCGTCGGGAAGCTCCGTCAGGGCGGCGCGGGTGCGGCGCTCGGCGTAGGCGAGGATCTCATCCATGCCGTCGCGCAGCCGCTCGGAGCCGTGGCGCTCGGCAAGCTCGGCCAGGCGCAGCCCGCCGACCCGGTTGGCCGCTGCCTGGGCGCGCAGGTCGGCGAGGCGCTGGCGCGGTGAGCGCATCTGGCCGGCAATCCGCTCCAGATCGCCCTCGCCGATCCGGGTCGGCGGGATCACCGCTCCCTCTTCTTCGAGGGTGCGCGAGTGGGCCGGCATTCCCGCCGGGCTGGGGCCGCCGATGTCAGCGTGGTGGGCTCGCGAGGCGGCGAAGCCGAACAGCTCGCCGGCGACGAAGACCGGCGAGATCAGCGTCACGTCAGGCAGGTGGGTCCCGCCACGGTAGGGGTCGTTGAGGATCCAAGCCTCCCCTGGCGCGTGCTGCTCGTCCAGCACGGCAGCGACCGCGTCGGGCATCGAGCCGAGGTGCACCGGGATGTGCTCGGCCTGCATCACCAGCTCGCCACGGCCATCGAAGAGCGCGGTCGAGCAGTCGTGGCGCTCCTTGATGTTGGCCGAGTAGGCCGAGCGGATCAGCGTCGCGCCCATCTCATCGCAGGCCGCGCGCAGGCCGCCGATCATCACCTGCAGGCTGACGGGGTCGATCATGCCCGCACCCCTGGCGACTTAGCCCCCTTAGAACGTCGGAAACCCGCCAGGCCCCTCATTGGCCGACCGCGACGATCGTGCCCGCTTCGTCGACTTCGGTGTGCCAGCCCGGCGGGACCACGAAGGTCGCCTCGGGGAGCTCGAAGACGACTGGGCCCTCTGTCCCGTGGCCGGCGGGGGGCTCGCCATGCAGGATCGGCGTCTGAATCCACTCGCCCTCGAAGCGCACCGGGCGCTCGCTTTCGCGCAGGCGGCTCCCAGGCGCCGCGGCGAGTCGCGGGCGCGGGCCGGGCGCCACCAAGGCCAGACGGATGTCGACAAGGACGACCTCGCCGTCGGGATCGCGATGGCCGTAGCGCTCCTCGTGGGTCTGCTCGAAGCGGGCGGCGAGGTCAGCGGGGTCCGGGCGCCTGCTGCCGGGCACCGGCAACTCGAATGCCTGGCCGGCGTAGCGCATCTCGTAGACCAGCTCGGGCTCGGCGTAGTCGCCGATACGGCCGTCGATTCGGGAGATCAACTCGTCGACCTCGGCGGCGATCCGCTCCGCCTCGAAGTCCTCGCCGCTCAACATCACCGTGCGACTGGTGTCGCGGCGGCGGTCCGAGGCGCAGAGCCCGAGGGCCGAGAGGACGCCCCCGGCGCGTGGGCAGAGGATGCGTTCGATGCCGATCTCCTCGGCAATCGCCGCCGCGTGCATCGGCCCGGCGCCGCCGAAGGGCAGCAGGGCGAAGCGGCGCGGGTCGATCCCACGCTCGACGGTGACCACGCGCAGCGCCCGCACCATCTCCTGGTTGGCGACCCGCACGATTCCCTCGGCGGCCTCGAGCTCTCCGAGGCCGAGCGACCCGGCCAGCGCGCCGATGGCGGCGCCGGCAGCGCCGGGATCCAGGGCGACGCCCCCGGCCAGGGTCGAGTCGGCGGCGAGGTAGCCGAGCAGCAGGTTGGCGTCGGTAACCGTGGGCTCGGTTCCTCCTCGCCCGTAACAGGCGGGTCCGGGTTCCGCGCCCGCCGAGCGCGGACCGACCCGCAGCGCCCCGCCGGGGTCGCGCCAGCCGACCGAACCGCCCCCGGCGCCGACGGTATGCACGTCGACCATCGGCAGCTGGATCGTGCGGCCGTCGATCTGGCGCGAGTCGGTGCGCCTCACGTCGCCGTGCTCGACCACGCAGACGTCGCACGAGGTGCCGCCCATGTCGAGGCCGAGCGCATTGCCGTTGCCGCTGATGCGGGCCAGGAGCCCCGCGCCAATCGCCCCGCCGGCCGGTCCGGAGAGGACGCTCCAGGCTCCTGCCTGCGCGGCTTCCTCGGCGTCGGCGACGCCGCCGGAGGACTGCATCACGACCGGTGGCGGAAGCCCGGCGCCCGTTGCCGCCTCGGCAAGCCGTCCCAGGTAACGGCCGAGGAGCGGCGAGAGGTAGGCGTCGATCGCCGTCGTCGAGCAGCGCTCGTACTCGCGGAAGCGGGGCAAGACCTCGTGCGAAGCCGAGACGTGGACGTCAGGCAGCTCGCTGCGCAGATGCCCGGCGATCGCCCGCTCGTGCGACGGATCGAGGTAGGAGAAGAGCAGACAGATCGCCACCGCTTCGGCGCCGCTCTCGCGCACCAGATCCACCAGCCTTTGCGCCTCGCCGTCGGCGAGCGGAGCGATCTCCCCGCCGGGCCCGACCCGCTCGCTCGCCTCGAAGCGCCGCTCGGCCTCGACCAGTGGCACCGGCTTCGGGCTGCAGAGCCGGTAGAGCTCGGGGCGGTCCTGGCGACCGATCTCCAGCAGGTCGGCAAAGCCCACCGTGGCGATCAGCGCCGTGCGGGCGCCGCGTTCCTCCAGCAGCGCGTTGGTGCCCACCGTCATCCCGTGGGCGAAGGACTCGACCGCTGCCGGCTCGGCGCCCGCCTTGCTCAGCACCGCCGCGACCGCGCCGATGACGCCGACAGACTGGTCCCCGGGCGTGGTCGGCAGCTTCGCCGTGTGAACCGACTCGCCGTCGAGCAGGACGGCGTCGGTGAAGGTCCCGCCTACGTCGACGCCGAGAAGCATGAGCCGACGCTAGCGCCACTCTTCCTGCCGCGTCCCGCCGCCGGGGCCGAACACGATGTGGATCCCGTCGAGCTCGGGGTCGATGCTCGGGCAGTCGGCGCGCAGGTGGCCGCCACGCGACTCGACTCGCTCCAGGGCGCAGGTCGCGATCGCGGCGGCGAGCGGGTAGGGGTCGGCACGCAGCTCACGCAGCTGCTCGGGCTTGCGCAGCGGCCCGGCGAGCCGCCAAACCGCGTCGCGGGTGGCTTCGGTGGGCGGCTGGAAGCGCCAATCTCCGGGCGACGGGGGGTTGCTCACCGGCTTCTCCTCCAGTGCCGCACGGGCGGCGCGGCCGCCGAAGACGAAGCACTCGCTGAGCGAGTTGGAGGCGAGTCGGTTGGCGCCGTGCAGGCCGGTGCAGGAGCACTCGCCGACCGCGAAAAGGCCCGGCAGCGAGGAGCGCCCGTCGAGGTCCACTGCGATCCCACCCATCATGTAGTGGGCGGCGGGGGCCACCGGGACGGGCTCGGCGCCTGGATCGAGCCCGGCCTCGCGCAGCGACGCGAAGATGTTGGGGAAGCGTGCGGGATCGAGCTCGCGCAGGTCTAGATGTACGCTGGCGCCGCCGTCGGCCGCGATCCGGTCGAGGATCGCCGCGGTGACCTCGTCGCGGGGGGCCAGCTCGTCGGTGAAGCGCTGCCCGGCGGCGTCGAGCAGGGTCGCTCCCTCGCCCCGCACCGCCTCGGTTATCAACCGGCCGTCGAAACGAGTTCCGGGCAAAGCCAGCGCCGTCGGGTGGAACTGGCAGAACTCGAGGTCGGCCAGATCGGCGCCCGCGGCGGCGGCCATCACCGAACCGGCACCGATCGCACCGCGCGGGTTGCTGGTCCGGCGCCAGAGCGCCGCGGCGCCGCCGGTCGCGACGACGGTCGCCGCGGCCACGATCGGCCCGGCGTCGGTCAGCAGTCCATGACAGCGATCGCCGTCGCTCCAGATTCCGACGGCTGAGGTCTTCTCGCGCACCGCGATCCGTGGCTCGGCGGCGACCATCGCCGCCAGCTTCGCCGTGATCTCGTACCCGGTCTGGCTGCCGCCGGCGTGGACGATGCGGCGGTGGGCGTGGCCACCCTCCAGGCCGAGCGCGAGCTCACCGTCCGGGTCGAGGTCGAAGGCGACGCCCCGCGCGCGCAGCTCGGCCACCGCCGCGGGAGCCTCCTCGACCAGCGTCTGCACGGCGGACGGGCGGCAAAGCCCTCGACCTGCCGCGATCGTGTCGGCGGCATGCTGGGCGGGCGAGTCGCCGGGCTCGAGCGCCGCGGCGAGCCCGCCCTGGGCCCAGAAGCTGGCGCTCTGGGAGAGCGGCGTACGCGAGATCACCGAGACCGCCGCGCCCTCCTCCGCCGCGCGCAGCGCCGTCCAGAGTCCCGCCGCCCCGCCGCCGACGACGGCGACGTCGCACTCGGGTGTCGACGCTATCGCTGCGCCGCCTCTCGGCGTATCGCCTCGACCTGGCCTCGCAACCAGGCGGCGGCCGCTTCGCGGGCGCGGGTCTCTACATCGGCACTGGATCCCGCCGCCGAGGCGGTGCGCCGTTCGGCCTCCTCGACCCGCTTCTCGGCGGCCTCGGTCTGGGCCTCGATCTCGGCCAGCCGGCTCTCGGCAGCCGCGATCGCCCGGTCCTTGGCGCTGCGTTCGCGCTCCAGCTCGGCGGCGTGCTCCCGGCGCAGCTCCTCCAGCGCTTCGGCGCCGGCCTGGCGCTCCTTCTCCAGATCGAGTTCGAGCGCCCTGATCTCCGCGGTGGCTCGCTCCTCCGCCGCCACCGCGGCGTCCCTTGCCTGTTGGAGCCGCCGTTCGGCCGCCTCGACCTGGGCGCCGGGCGCGTCGTTGCCGGACTCGCGCTTCTCCTCGCTCATCGCCAAACCAATCTATTACTTGCCGCTGCTTCGGCGGGCGAGCACGCCGTCGTAGGCGGCGAGCGTGCGCTCCGCCATCCGGGTCGCCGACAGCGAGGCCGCGCGTGCGACCCCGATGACCCGGGGGTCGGGTGCTGCCAGATGGGGACGCACGGCCTCGCTCCACGCAGCGGCGTCGAAGGGGGCGCAGACGGTCCCCGCGATCCCCGCGAGGGCAAATGGGGCGATCCCGACCGGGGTCGAGAGGACGGGCACGTCGCAGGCGAGCGCCTCGACGCAGGCCAGGCCGAATCCCTCGTAGTCGGAGGTGACCAGGACCGCGTTTGCTGCATTGACCCAGAGCGGCATCTGGTCCGGATCGATGGCGCCCCCGGTGAGCAGCTCGGCGCCGCTGGCCGCCGCCAACTCGACGGCGCGGTCGACGCGCTTCTCGTCGCGATCGGGGTTGGCGGGGAAGAGCAGGTAACGGCCGTCCGGGTCGAGGCCGAGCTGTCGCCGGGCCGCGGGTCGGGGCAGGGGCCGAAAGCGACCGAGGTCGGGGCCGCAGGGCAGGACCGCGGAGCCGGGTACGGGGGGGAGCCCCGGCCTGCCGTCCTCGGGCCCGAAGAGCGCGCCCGAGACGGCGGCGACGAGATCGGCCCGCCAGGCGATGCGTCGCGAGAGCGGGCCGACCACAGGGTGGCGCACGTCGGTGCCGTGGAAGCTGACGACCAGCGGCCGGGCGCCGGCGAGCAGCGCCGACCAGGCGGTCAGCCCGTAGTGCACGTGGACGAGGTCGAAGCTCTCGCGGCGCAGCAGTCGCCGCAGGCGCAGCGCGGCGGGGATGTAGTGAGTGGAGCCGCGGGGAAAGCTGAACACGTCGACGTCGACGCCGAGGCGGCGGATCTCCTCGACCTGGTCGCGCACCCAGCGGCCCCGCTGTGGCGCGGCTGCATCGGGAATGAAGTTGGTGACGACCAGCACCCGCATCGGCCGCTGAGCGTACCCGCCGCGGGGGCCGGCAGCGGTCTGTGACTGACTTTTTACATTGCGGCCGCAGAGTTGGTCCATTTACGTCTAGATCCGTTACGCGCGGCCGTGGAGCATCGGGGCAAATCCAAAAGGAGGCTTCGATGATCTACGCGCTGATGGGAATCGCACACGCCGCGATCGAGTGGCGGGTGCGGGCGATCCGGGCTCTGGCCGGGGGCGAGCGGGGGCAGGGCACGGTCGAGTACGTCGGCCTGATCCTGCTCGTCTCGTTGCTGATGGTCGGGATGGTCGCCGCGATGAAGGGCTACAGCGGCAAACAGGGCACCGAGCTCGCTGACGTGATCGTCAACAAGATCAAGGAGGCGGTCGACAAGGTGGCGTTCAAATGAGGGTGGAGGAGGGGCGGCTTGCTGTGCGGGCCGCCCCGCTCGCCGTTACCCCCACCCTGCCCCCGAAGAAGAGGCGAGGGCTTGGGGTGGCGATGGCGACCGACGCCAGGCTTATGCTGTATTCCAGCATGAAGCATCGGACCCAGCTATATCTCGACGAGGGCCAGTACCGCTGGCTGCGGCAGCGGGCGGGCAAGGCCGGCAGCATCGCCGCGGTGGTGCGCGAGCTGATCGACGCCGAGCGCGGCCGGCTCGCCGATCCCGCCGGCGACCCACTGCTGCGCTTCCTCGTCGACGAGGCGCCCGGGAAGGGTCGCGAGGGCACGAGCGTGAGCACGCTGGACGACGACCTCTACGGCTCATGAGGTCGGTCTTCGTCGACACCAGCGCGTTCGTCGCGCTGCGCAACGAATCGGAGGCTGAGCACGAGCGGGCGCGGGAAGCGTTGGCGGGCCTGATCGAGTCCGGGGCGACGCTCTTCACCTCGAACTACGTCTTCGCCGAGACCTACACGGCGCTGCTGGTCAGGGTCGGGCGTGCGGAGGCGATCGAGTGGGGTCGCCGCTTTCGGGCCGGCGAGGCGATCGAGCTGGTGCGTCTCGAAGCCGACGTGGAGGACGAGGCCTGGCAGATCCTCGAGAGCCACGCCGACAAGCGCTGGAGCTACGTTGACGCCACCTCCTTCGCCCTGATCGAGCGCGACGGGGGTGGCGAGGCGTTCGCCTTCGATGCTCATTTCGCCCAACGCGGCCTGCGCGTCGTCCCCGCGCCTACTACCCCAGCAGCAGCGCGGTGAGCGCCCCGCGCGAGCCGACGCCGGTCTGCCTGTAGACGTTCTCCAGGTGGCGCTTCACCGTGCTGGGGGAGACGTGCAGCCGCTCGGCGATCTCGCGGTTGGAGAGGCCGCCGGCGGTCAGCCGGGTCACCTCCGCCTGGCGGTCGGTCAGGCCCAGGGCGGCGATTCGGGCCTCCAGCGGCGATTCGGCTCCGCCGACCGGCTCCAGGTCGGCTTCGGCCCGCGCCTTCCACAGCGGCGCCTGC
The DNA here is from genome assembly GCA_963837695.1 of uncultured Solirubrobacterales bacterium. Classification (GTDB taxonomy): domain Bacteria; phylum Actinomycetota; class Thermoleophilia; order Solirubrobacterales; family 70-9; genus VRUE01. The sequence goes on from CAWINZ010000005.1 coordinate 1,430,037, forward strand.
ATCGCCGCGTAGGAGTCGATCGCGGTGAGCAGCGAGCGCCGGCCCGCCTCCTCCTTGCCCAGCAGCAGCTCGAGCCGGCCGAGGGCGTGGTCGACGACCCCCCAGACGGCGACCGTGGTCGTCGCCAACCGCCCTCGGTAGGGGTCGAGGATCCCGTGCAGGAGGGCTGCCGCCTCGCGGTCTTCGAGCCGCGCGACCGCGTACGCGTAGTCGACGATGGTCGCGATCCAGAACGGGTCGCGTGGCAGCGCCTCGAACCGCGTCGCCACATCGGTATCCAGCACCTCGCGGGCGAAGCCGAGCTCGCCGGCTTCGGCGTTGGCGAGGGCCACCAGGGAGCGGAAGCCCGGGATTCCAGGGTACTGGCGCAGCGCCTGCGCCAGCAGCGGTGCCAGCTCGCCCATCCGCCCTTCCTGCCAGCGGATGCTGCAGAGCTGGCTGATGTACGGGGCCAGGGCGTCGGGCTGGGCGCTGTGCCTGGCGCGCTCGACCGCCCGCTGAGCACGGGCCTCGGCCTTGTCGAGCTTCCCGTGTAGCGACAGATGCAGCGACTCCGCCCATTCGCACAGCCAACGGGCAGTGGTGTCGCCGGTCCGGCCGGCGATCCGATCCTGCTCGTGCAGCGAGCGCGCCGCGGCCTCGACCTCGCAGATCTCCAGCTGCGCCACCGCCTGCCAGTGGAGGGCGTGGAACAGCTCGAGCGGCTGATCCAGCTCGGCCCCGATCTCGATGCTCTCGGCCGCCATCGCGATCCGCTCGGCGGCGTTGTCGGGGTTCCAGCGGGCGATCAGGCAACGGACCAGCACCTGGGCGAGGACGCGGCGGTCGCCGGACTTGCGCGCCGCGACGAGAGCGCTCTCCGCCAGCCAGCGTCGCCGGTCGGCCTGGTCGGTGAAGGTCAACTCCAGCGCCAGCTGGGAAAGCACCAGGGCCGACTCGGGACCGCTTGCGTCGAGCCGCTCTCCAGCGCGTCGCAGCATCGCGGCGCGCTCGCGGTCGAAGCCGCCCACCTGGGAGACGAAGCCGCGGTTGTTCGCGAGCGCCGCCGCGACCAGCCGATCGACCTCGCCGAGGCGGTCGGCCAGGCGCGCCGCTTCGAGCAGGCATTCGCGCGAGCGCTCCTGGTTCGTGTAGCGGAGCGCGACGCCGAGGCCGGTCAGCAGATCGCAGAGTTTGACGTCCTCGTGGTCCTCGCCGCGCCGCTCCAGCGCCCGCTCGAACCAGCTCGCCGCCAGCTCGTGGTCGTAGCTGCGCAGCGCCGCTTCGCCGGCCTCGGCGCAGTAGCGGGTGGCCCGCTCGCGATCGCCCGGCTCGGCGCGCCACCAGTGGTGGGCGAGCTGGGTGGATCGGCCCTCGCCGGCGAGCAGCTCGGGCTCCTCCTCGAGCTGCTCGCCGAAGCGCCGGTGCAGCTTTCCCCGCGCCGCGGGCTCGATCTCCTCGTAGAGGCAGTGAGCGACGATCGCGTGGCTGAAGGCGTGGCGGCCGTCGCTCCCGGCAGTGACCAGGCCGGCTCGCTCGGCCACTCGCAGCGATTCCTCGACCGCTTCGGGGTCGACTCCCGTTCCCGCCGCGAGATCGGCCGGGGCGAAGGTGCGGCCGAGGGCGGCGGCGGCGGACAGGCAGGCGAAGGCCGGCTCGCCGAGGGCGTGCGCGCGGGCGGCGATCAGCATCCGCAGCGAGCGCGGGGCGGACGGGTCCGCAGGGGAGGGCGCCCCCATGTCGCCCATCGCCCGCAGCAGCTCGCAGGCGAAGAGGGCGTTGCCGCCGCTCTCGCGGCCGACCGCCGCCGCGGCGCGGTCGAGCGCGGCGTCGTCAGCGTCCGGGTTGAGCGCGGAAGCGATGTCACGCACGGCCGGCGGCCCGAGGGCGCCGAGCTCCAGGTGCCTGGAGCCGGCCTCCGAGCTGAGCTCGGCGATCGCCTCGGCCGCCTCACCGCTCGGGTCGACCTCGGTGGGGCGGTAGGTCGCCAGGAGCAGCAACGGAGCCCCGCTCCCCGCCCGGGCCAGGTGCCGGATCAGGGCGAGGGTCGAGGGGCCGCAGCCATGCAGATCGTCGATCGCCAGCAGCAGCGGCCCGTGGCGGGTGATGCCCTCGAGCAACGACAGCGCCGCCGCGAACAGTTTGGCCCGGTCGTCACTCAGGCCCCACAGTGCCTCACCGCCGGGCTCGGCGATCAGCGCGCCGAGCGCAGAGCGCTGCAGCTCCTCGCGCAGCGGCTCGGTCCCGTGGCGGTCGAGGTCGCTGAGGGCCGCGACGAACGGCGCGTAGGGCGTCTCGGAGGCGCCTTCACCGCTGCCGTAGAGGACCAGCCCTCCTTCGGCGTGGACGGTCCCGGCCGCCTCGGCGACCAGGCGGCTCTTGCCGGCACCGGGTTCGCCCGCCACCAGCACCGTCTCCCTGCCGCCGTCCGCGACCCGTGCCCACGCGGCGGCGATCTCCGCCAGCTCGGCGTCGCGGCCGACGATCGGCCAAGGGCGCGCCCGGGCGCTGCGCAATGGGCCCGGCAGCGGCACCGGCTGGCGCGACGCGGTGTGGGTGGAACGGGACACGAATGGCTCGTGGAGGCTGCCTGGTCCCAGCCTAGATGAGTACGTGGCGGAGCGAGCCGTCGCCCCGATTGGCCGCTTGGGCCGATCGGCCCAACTTGCGCCCGCGAGGTTGCGGGACTTGGGTGCGAGCGCTCAAATCGCCTTGGTGCTCGGCAGGGGAAATCCAAAGGAGGGTGGATGCGTCGTCTCGCGGTAGTTGCCTGTGCGTTTGGCCTGTTGCTCGCGCTGCCGGTCTCGGCGGCCACCGCGAAAGTCTTGGCGGTGCCGCTATCGCTGGAGGTCCGAAGCGGAAACAGCAGCAACAACAACTGCGCCGCGGTGGCGTATCTGCAGTGGCCGGCGCAAAAAGACGCGGCGGCATGGCGAATCGAATATCTCTGGAGCGGCAAACTCAAAGAAGCGAACCTAGTGCCGCCCTTTCACGACGATCCTTTCCCGACGTATGGTTGGGCCCCCCCGGACGGCTCCCACTGGTACCGCGCCAGTGACCCAAGCAACCACAGCGCCGCAAACCCGGAAACGCACGTCGATTGCACGGACTTTGCGGTCGCGAAGACCAACGCCTTCGGCGGCGGCACGATCTACATCACCGTCCCCGACACCACCGAAGACGAAGAAAAAGAAAAAGAAGAAGAAGAAAAAAAACGAATCGAGAGAGAAAAAGAAACGCCCCCAAGCACGCCGAACGGCCCCGAAGACCCACCCGGGAAGAAGGGGAAGGCGACCTGCCGCGGTAAGACCCCGACGATCTTCGTCGAACCCGGTCCCCCGACCAACGGCACGGCCGGTCGCGATGTGATCGTCGGAACCCCCAAGCGTGACGTGATCCGGGCGCTCGGCGGCAACGACCTGGTCTGCGGACTCGGCGGCAACGACATGATCCTCGGCGGCGGCGGCAAGGACGTCCTGCTGGGCGAAGGCGGCGGGGACACCCTCCACGGCCAGGCAGGCAAGGACACCGTGCTCGGCGGCGCCGGCGCCGATCAGATCTTCGGCGAGGCGGCAGCCGACCGGCTTTTCGGCCAGGCCGGCGCCGACACCTTGAACGGTGGTGCGGGCCGCCCCGACGTGTGCGATGGCGGCGCGGACCGAGACCAGCGGCGAAGCCCCGGCTGTGAGCGCCGGCTGCGGATTCCCTGAGCCCCGACCTGGGCTCCCCGACGGGCGTGCGCGTGAGAGACTCGCTGGCCCATGCCGGCCTCGCGTAGCTACGACCGTGCTCCGGCCGACATCCGGCCGGTCAGCATCGACCCCGGGTTCGTCGCCAGCGCCGACGGGTCGGCGTTGATCGCGATCGGCAAAACCAGGGTGATCTGCACCGCCTCGGTGCAGGAGTCGGTGCCGAAATGGATGAGCGGCAGGGGTAAAGGCTGGGTCACCGCCGAGTACTCGATGCTGCCCGCCTCGACCGGCGATCGCAAGGCGCGCGACATCTCGCGCGGCAAGCAGGACGGCCGCGGGGTTGAGATCCAGCGGCTGATCGGGCGTTCGCTGCGGGTCGTGGTCGACTTCAAAGCGCTCGGCGAACGCAGCGTCTACGTCGACTGCGATGTGCTCGAAGCCGATGGTGGCACCCGTTGCGCGGCGATCACCGGCGGCTACGTGGCGCTGCGCCTGGCCCTGCAGAAGCTGCTCGACGCGAACAAGATCGAGACGATGCCGCTGACCGGATCGGTGGCGGCGGTCAGCGTCGGCATGGTCAACGGCCGGGCGCTCTGCGACCTCGACTACGGCGAGGATTCCAACGCCGAGGTCGACGCCAACGTGGTGATGACCGGCGACGGCGGCCTGGTCGAGGTGCAGGCGACCGCGGAGCGCACGCCGCTCTCCCGTGCCTCGCTCGACGAGCTGCTGGGGCTTGCCGAGATGGGCATCTCGCGGCTGCGCCAGGTGCAGGAGCAGGTAGTCGGCACTTGAGGGCCGCTCTTGATCTTCGCCACGGGCAATAAGCACAAGCTGCGCGAGATGCGCGAACTGCTGCCCGGGGTCGAACTGGAGTCGTTGCCAGAGGGGTTCGAACTACCGCCGGAGGATGGCGAAAGCTTCGCCGCGATTGCCCTCGACAAGGCGCGGGCGGCGCACGTGGCGACGGGCGAGCCGACTGTCGCCGACGACTCGGGGATCGGCGCGGTGGCGCTCGGCGGCCGCCCGGGGATCCACTCGGCGCGCTACGGCGGCGAGGGCGCGAGCGATGAGGAGAACCTGGAGAAGCTGCTGCGCGAGGTGGCCGCGGCCGGCGATGAGCGGGGCGCCTATTACGTCTGCGCGCTGGCGCTGATCGAAGCCGATGGCTCCGAGCACGTCTTCGAGGCCCGCTGCGACGGCCATCTGATCGAGAGCGCGCGCGGCGGGGGTGGCTTCGGCTACGACCCCGCTTTCGTCCCCGATGCGACCGGCCCCGACGACCCCCGCACCTACTCGGAGATCAGCCAGGCGGAGAAGAACGAGATCAGCCACCGCGGCCGCGCGGCGAGGTTGCTCGCCCGCCACCTGGAGCTTTCCGGCGGCGCGGCGCCGGCGGGACGATGATCCGCACCAAAAGCGGGGCGGCGGCGCTCTCGATCGCCTCCAACCTGGTCCTGATCGCGCTCAAGCTCGCCGCCGGGGCGATCACGGGCTCGATCGCGATCGTCACCGAGGCGGTCCACTCGCTGATCGACCTGGTCGCCTCGGTCATCGCCTTCGTATCGGTGCGTAAGGCGGGAGAGCCGGCCGACGCCGACCACCCCTACGGCCACGAGAAGGTCGAGAGCCTGGCGGCGGCGATCGAGGGGATGCTGATCCTGGTCGGCGCCGGGATCATCGTCTACGAGGCGACCCACCGGCTGGTCGTCGGGTCCCAGGTCGAGACGCTCGGCGTCGGCATCGCCGTGATGGGTTTCTCGGTCCTCGCCAACCTGGTCGTCTCCACGGTGCTCTCGCGGCGGGCGAAGGAGGACGACTCGCCGGCCCTGGAGGCCGATGCCGCGCACCTGCGCACCGATGCCCTGACCTCGGTCGGCGTCCTCGTCGGCCTCACCCTGGTTCAGGCCACCGGCGTCGTCGCCTTCGACTCGATCACCGCTCTGCTAGTTGCCGCAGCGATCGTCGCCTCCGGCCTGAGGATCCTGCGCCGCTCCTCGGGCGTGCTGGTCGACGAAGCGCTGCCCGACCACGAGATGGACCGGATCGAGGCGGCGATTGCCGCCGCCCGTACCCCGGAGGTCGCCGGCTACCACAAGCTGCGCGCTCGCCGTGCCGGCAGCCGCCGTCACATCGACTTCCATGTGCAGTACCGCTCGGGGACCAGCCTCGAGCGGGCTCACGAGCTCGCCCACCAGATGCGCGGCGAGATCGAGGCCGAAATTCGCAGCGCCGACGTCCTGATCCACGTCGAGCCGGAGACCTCGGTCCGCGACTCCAAGTGGGACCGAGGTCCTTACCGCTCTGGCTGATCAACTAATTAGCGAACGTCACGATCTGATTCCTCGTGAGCGGCGCTGATATGTCGCGTAGCCGCCACCCCCGGACGCGAAGCGGAGAAGGTGGCGGTTATCTATGGCGAGGGCAGCAGATTGACGGCGGCGGCGAGGCCGACGGCGATTACCGTGACCGTGTAGCCGGTGTAGCCGCTGATCGCGAAGAGCACGGCGGCGATCGCACAGATGGCGACTACGGTGATCCAGGAAGCGCGGGCCAGGGACACGGGCCGGTATTTTGGCCGAGATGCCCGACGATGTCGTGACCGGGGTTGTTTCAGGCGATGCCGCCGAGGGCGCGCTCGCCTATCTGGCCGAGATGTCGCTCGACCTGCGCGGGGCGGCGATCCTCGGGGAGGGCGGGTCCGTGCTCGCCGCCAGCGACCACACGGAGCGCTGGCGCGAAGATGCGGCGGCGCTGTTCGAGGTCGCCGACCGCGCCGGCGAGGAGCCGGTTGAGCAGGTCCACATCGGCACCGAGCAGGGCGAGGTCTTCGCCCTGCGCCACGCCGGCCTGGCCGCGGTCGTCGTGACCGAGCGTTTCGCGCTTGCCTCGCTGACCTTCTTCGACATGCGTGCCGTGCTGCGCGATCTGGCGACGGGAGAGCCGCTGGCGACTTTTGACGTGCCAGGGGACGTAAAAAGTCCGCAGCGGCCGGGCGAGAGCGGCTGATGGCACCCAAGCCGCACCGTGTGCTGCTCGATCGTGTCTCTGGCTACGCCGACGAGGCCGCCGCCTACATGCGCCGTCGCCGCGCCTCGCGTCGTCCCTTCGCCCGTCTCTATTACAAGGCAGGGCGCGCCGAGGACCATGCCGGCGACTCGGCGGTGGGCGGCGAGCTCTTCGTCGCCGCCGGCAGGTTGATCGAGGTCGCCGGGAGGAAGCCGAAGCAGTGAGTCGGGGAGCCGAACTGCTCGACCCGGCTGTCGCCGAGCGGGTCATTTCCCGCGCGCTCGCCCATGGCGGCGAGTTTGCCGAGGTCTTCGTCGAACGGCGCAGCGGCCTGACCCTGGCGATCGACGAGTCGCGGATCGAGTCGGTGCAGACCGGCGCCGAAGAGGGGGCCGGGGTACGGGTGCTGAGCGGCGGCACGACCTACTTCGCCCACGTCGACGGCCTCGACCCCGCCGACATCGAGCGGGCGGCCGGCGAGGCGGCGGCTGCGCTGCGCGGCGACCGCGTCGAGCCACGGCCGTTGAGCGCCGAGGAGAGGCCGCCGCAGCCGATCGAGCGCCCCCCCGGCGACATCCCCGCCGCGCGCAAGGCGGAGCTGCTGCGCGAGCTGGACGAGCGCGCCCGCTCGGCCGGCGGCGAGATCGCCCAGGCGATGGCCTCCTACGGCGAGGCGCGGCGCGAGATCGCCGTCGCCAACTCGACCGGCCTCTTCAGCGGCGACGATCGCACCAGGGTGCGGATCGGCGCCCAGGCCGTGGCCCGCCGCGGCGACCGGGTCGAGACTGGGGCCGAGACGCTCGGCGGGCACCGCGGCTTTGAGATCTTCGACGACGACCCCGCCGCGATCGCCGCCGGCGCCGCCCGCAAGGCGCTCGTCCTGCTCGACGCCGGCCCGGCGCCCACCGGCTCGATGCCGGTCGTGGTCGGCGGCGGCTTCGGCGGCGTCCTCTTCCACGAGATGACCGGCCATGGGCTCGAGGCTGACCACGTGCAGAAGGGCGCCAGCGTCTACGCCGGCAAGCTCGGCGAGGCGGTCGCCCAGCCCCTGCTCACCGCCTATGACGACGGCCGCATGCCGGGAGAGTGGGGGAGCGACGCGATCGACGACGAGGGCGCGCCGACCCAGAAGACCAAGGTGATCGAGGACGGCCGCCTGATCGCCTTCCTCTACGACCGCCAGAGCGCCGAGCGCGACGGCGCCCCCCAGACCGGCAACGGTCGCCGCGAGAGCTTTCGCTACCTGCCGATCCCGCGCATGACCAACACCTACATCGCCCCCGGCGAGGCCGAGCCCGAGGCGATCATCGCCGACGTCGAGCAGGGCTTCTACGCCGTCTCCTTCGCCGGTGGGCAGGTCGACCCGGCGACCGGCGACTTCGTCTTCGGCGTCAACGAGGGCTACCTGATCGAGGCCGGCAAGGTGACCCGCCCATGCCGCGGGGCGACCTTGGTTGGCAACTGCCTGCAGGCGCTGGCCGCGATCGACGCCGTCGGCAACGACTTCTGGATGAAGACGGGGATGTGCGGCAAGGGCGGCCAGAAAGTGCCGGTCGGCACCGGCCAGGGGCACGTCCGGATCGCCGCGATGACGGTGGGGGGGACGCAGGCGTGAACGACCTCGCCGAGCTGGCCGCGAGAGCGGTCGAGCGCGCCGTCGCGGCGGGGGCCGGCGACGCCGAGGCCTACGCCAGCGAAGAGGAGAACCGCGAGGTCCGGGTTCACGGCGGCCAGGTCGAGAGTCTGACGGCGGCCACCCAGCGCGGCCTTGGCCTGCGGGTCTGGATCGGCGGGCGGGTCGGCTACGGCTTCGGGACCGACCTCTCCTCGTTGGGCATCGAGGCAATCGCCGCGCGCGCGGTCGAGGCCGGCCGCGTCGCCGACGAGGACGAGTTCGCCGGGCCTGCCGGCGCGGGCGGAGAGGTTCCGATCCTGACCGGCCTGAGCGACAGCTCGCGGGCCGAGTGGTCAGCCGCGCAGATCGCCGATCTGGCTCTGGACGTTGAGCGCACGGCGCTGGAGTCCGACGCCAGGGTCGCCGCGGTCGAGCAGGCTGTCTATTTCGACAGCGCCGAGCGGGTCGCGATCGCCGCTTCCTCCGCGCCGGGTGGCGAGTACGAGATGACGAGCTGTTACGCCTACCTGCAGGCGCTCGCGGACGGGGAGGACGGTCGTGAGACCGGGCTCGGTTTCGGCCTTTCACGGGGTCCGGCGGGGCTCGACCCGGTCGCGATCGGCCGTGAGGGCGCCGAGCGCGCCACCGAGATGATCGGCTCCTCGAAGCCCACCTCGCGCACCTGCCCGGTGGTGCTCGACCCGACCGTCGCCGCCAGCTTCGTCGGCCTGCTCGGCCGCGCGGTCGGCGCCGACGCCGTGCAACGCGGGCGCTCGCCGCTCGCCGAGCGCCTTGGCGAGGAGGTCGCCGCCGAGGCCTTCGTGCTGAACGACGACGGCCTCGACCCGGAGGGCTTCGCCTCGGCCCCGGTCGACGCCGAGGGAACCCCGCGCCAGCGTACGGCATTGATCGACGCCGGTCGCCTGCAGACCTACCTCTACGACTCCTACACCGCTCGCCGCGGCGGCGCGCTCACCACCGGCAACGCGGGGCGCTCCGGCTACCGTGCGCTTCCCGGCGTTTCGGCGTCGAACCTGGTCGTCAGCCCCGGCGCCGCGAGCCTCGAGCAGCTGCTGCGCAAGGCCGGCGACGGCGTCTATATCAACGACGTCGCCGGCCTCCACTCCGGGGTCAACCCGGTAACCGGCGTCTTCTCGGTGGGCGCCTCGGGACGGGCGATCGGCGGCGGCGCGCTGGCCGAGCCGCTGCGCGAGTTCACGATCGCCAGCGACCTCGTCTCGATGCTGCGCGCCGTGCTGGCAACCGGCTCGGAGCCACGCTGGGTGCCGTTCGGCGGTTCGGTCAGCACGCCACCCTTGCTGATCGCCGAGATGACGGTCAGCGGATCCTGAGCCGCACGGGGCGGATTCGAGGCTTACGCCCGCCGTCGCTGTTAGATTGCCGCCCGACCTCAATGACCCGACGGAGGAGCTTCGACGTGACCAAGGCTGAATTTCTGGATCAACTGGCATCGGATGAGCGTGTGGGCAGTAAGAAGGGCGCGAGCGAGGCCCTCGACGCAGTGCTCGAGACGATCACCGAGACCCTGAGCGGCGGCGGCGAGGTCAGCTTCACCGGCTTCGGCAAATTTCACGTCGCCGAGCGCGGTCCGCGCCAGGGCGTCAATCCACGCACCGGCGAGCGGATCACGATCCCGGGCGGCAAGGTTCCCCGCTTCTCCGCCGGATCGGCCCTGAAGGCCAAGGTCAAGGGCTAGGCCCTACCTGAGCTCTAGAGCACCCGCCAGATTTTTCGCCGCCGCCGCCGTCCTCTGCGGCTTCGTCGTCGTGATCGTCGTGATCGCGACGGCGCTCAGCGGCGGTGGTGACGGCGGGGGAGGCTCCGGGGGCGGCTCGGGCCACGCCGGGCACGTGAAGCAGAGCCAGGCTCCCCCTGCCCACACCCCGAAGGCCTACGAAGTGCAGAGCGGCGACACGCTCACCTCGATCGCCCATGAGACCGGCGTTTCGGTTGCGGTCATCCTCAGGCTGAATCCCGGGGTCGACCCCCAGATCCTGATCTCGGGGGAAAAGCTGAAGCTGCGGTGATCAGGGGCGTTCGCCTCCTCGCCGCCCTGATTGTCGCTGCGCTGCTCGCCGGGGCTCCGGCCGCCACGGCGAAGCCGCCGCGGCTCGAGGCCCGCGCCTGGGCGCTGATCGACGCCGGCTCCGGCGAAGTGCTCGCCTCTCACGCCGCGTCCCGTCGGCTGCCGATCGCCAGCACGACCAAGCTGATGACCGCTTACGTGGTCCTGCACGAGCTGCCACTCGACCGGATCGTCCGCGCGGCGCCCTACGACGCCGAATACGGCGAGTCCCTGCTCGAGCTCCGGGCGGGGCAGCGGATCAGCGTGCGCGACCTGCTCTACGGCCTGATCCTGCGCAGCGGTAACGACGCCGCCTATGACCTCGCCCGCGCTGCCGCCGGCTCGGAGCGGCGCTTCGTCGACCAGATGAATCGCTATGCGGCGGCACTCGGGCTCTCCGACACGCACTACGCCAACCCGATCGGGCTCGACCAGCGCGGCAACCACTCGAGCGCCGCCGACCTCGCAACCCTCACCCGGCACCTGCTCGACATCCCGGCCTTCGCCAGGATCGCAGCCTCGCGCAGCGCGGTGCTGCGCAGCGTCCGCCCGCCACGGCGGATCGCGACGATCAACGAGCTGCTCTCGATGGCCCCCTGGGTCAACGGAGTGAAGACCGGGCACACCTTCGGCGCCAAGTACGTCCTCGTCGGCTCGGGGAGGCGCAAAGGCGTCGAGCTGATCGCAGCCGTGGTCGGCACCGAGACCGATGAAGAGCGCTTTGACGACACCCTGCAGCTGCTCGAATACGGCTTCTCCGGGTACAGGAGGCGGGTGCCGATCCACGCCGGGCAGACGCTTGCCGCGCCGTCGATCGCTTACTCGGGGGGCGACCTGAAGCTGCGCGCGGCGAGGACCGTCGCGATCGGGATCAGGCCCGGACAGCGGATCGGCATCGCGGTGCGAGCGCCACAGGAGGTCAAGGGTCCGATCCTTCGCGGGGCCAGGCTGGGCGCCGCAGTCGTCCGGGTCGACGGCCTCCGGGCGGCGTCGGTCCCGCTGCTGGCAGGCCAGGCGGTGCCGAAGGCGAGCATGGTTGACAGGGTGAGCAGCTTCGCCCGGGACAATCTGCTCTGGATCGTGCTGGTCCTGTCGGCGATACTGCTCGTGGCAGCCCTTCTGAGGAGGCGCAGCACCAGATGATTCTCACCGTAACCCTCAACGCCGCGATCGACCGCACGGTCGCGGTGCCGAATTTCCGCCTCGGCCACCGCCACAGGGCGGTCGAGAGTCGAACCGTCGCCGGGGGCAAGGGGATCAACGTCGCGCGCGCCCTGCGCCTGCTCGGCCGGCCGGTGGTCGCCGCCGGCTTCGCCGGCGGGCCGACCGGCAACCGGATGCTGGAACAGATCCGCAATGAGGCGATCCTGACCGACTTCACCTGGATCGCGGGCGAGACGCGGATCAACATGGCCGTCGTCGACCCCACCTCGGGGGAGCAGACCGAGATCAACGAGCGCGGTCCGGCGGTCAGCCCGGAGGAGGTCGAGCGCCTGGTCGAGCGACTGCGCTACCTGGCCCGCGGGGCGACGATCTGCGTGCTGGCGGGCAGCCTGCCGCCCGGTGCCGGGGCGGAGCTGTACGCGCGCCTGGTCGAGGACCTGCGCGAGTGCGGCGTCAAGTCGATTCTCGATTCAGAGGGAGAGGCGATGCTGGCCGGCCTGCGCGCCGGCGCATCGGTCGTCACTCCCAACGAGCGCGAGGCGGAGGAGCTGGTCGGGCAGGAGTTCTCCGACGGCGACGATTTCGTCCAGGGGCTCTCCGAGCTGGTCCGGCTCGGCGCCGGAGAAGCCGCGATCACGCGTGCCGACGGTTGCGTCGCCGTCGTCGGCGAGGGCGCCGAGCGGCGCGTGCTCGAAGTTCGGACCAAGCCGCTGGACCCGGTCTCGACCGTGGGCTCCGGGGACGCTTTTCTCGCCGGTTACGTCGCCGGCATCTACGACGGTCGCGAGCCGGAGGAGTGTCTCGCCTATGGCGTCGCCTGCGGCGCCGAGTCGACCCAGCACTTCGGCGCCGGCACCGTCGACCGCCGCCGGGTCGAGCGGCTGCTCGACGAGGTCGAGGTGCGCGACCTGGGGGTCCACGCGGAAGTGTAGGCTGGCTGTTCAACGCCACCACTTCCTTGGAGGATCGATTTGGAGATCGACATCGGTCGAGGCAAGAAGGGGAGGCGCGCCTACGGATTCGATGACATCGCGATCGTTCCGTCGCGCCGCACCCGCGATCCCGACGACATAGACATCAGCTGGGACCTAGGTCCCTATCGGTTCGAATTGCCCCTGGTCGCCTCGGCGATGGACGGCGTGGTCAGTCCCGACACGGCGGTCCTCGTCAACCAGCTCGGCGGTCTGGGAGTGCTCAACCTGGAGGGGGTCTGGACCCGCTTCGAGGATGCCGAGGAGCAGCTGGAGAAGGTCGCCGCCGCGCCCAAGCACGAGGCCACCCGGATCATGCAGGAGATCTACACAGAGCCGGTCAAGCCGGGGCTGATCGGCAAGCGGATCGCCGAGATCAAGGAGCGGGGCGCGGTCGCCTGCGGCTCGCTGACCCCGCAGAAGGTGCGCGAGCACTACGAGATCGCGGTCGAGGCAGGGATCGACATCCTCGTCATCCAGGGCACTGTGATCTCGGCCGAACACGTCTCGACCACGGTCGAGCCACTCAACCTGAAGGAGTTCATCTCCGAAGTGCCGGTGCCGACCGTGGTCGGCGGCTGCGCCTCCTACTCGACCGGGCTGCACCTGATGCGGACCGGCGCCGTCGGCGTTCTGGTCGGGGTCGGCCCCGGCGCCGCCTGCACGACGCGCGGCGTGCTCGGGATCGGCGTCCCGCAGGCGACGGCGATCGCCGACGTCGCCGCGGCCCGCGCCCAGCACATGTTGGAGACCGGCGAATACGTCAACGTGATCGCCGATGGCGGCATGCGCACCGGTGGCGACGTCTCCAAGGCGATCGCGGTCGGCGCCGACGCCGTGATGGTCGGCTCGCCGCTCGCCCGCGCCAAGGAGGCGCCGGGCCGCGGCTTCCACTGGGGGATGGCCACCTTCCATCCCTCGCTGCCGCGCGGCACCCGGGTCTCGACCAAGCAGGACGGCACGATGGAGGAGATCCTGCTCGGCCCCGCCCAGGAGAACGACGGCACCTTCAACCTGATGGGGGCGCTGAAAACCTCGATGGCCACGACTGGCTACGAGGACATCCGCTCCTTCCAGCGGGCCGAGGTGATGGTCGCGCCGGCGCTGATGAGCGAGGGCAAGAAGCTGCAGAACGAGCAGTCGGTCGGGATGGGCTCGAACGGCAGAGCGGCTGTATCGGCGGGGGTCGGAGTAGCGGACGACTGATGTCCGGTAGCTCCCCGCCCGCGGGTCCTGTCGCACAGACCCCTTCCCCGACTCACCCGTCGGAGAAGGGGTCTGCACGCCACCCACGGGAAGGAGCCGTCGAGGAGGTTCTCGTCCTCGACTTCGGTGGCCAGTACTCGCAGCTGATCGCAAGACGGATCCGCGAATGCGGGGTTTTCGCTGAGCTGTTGCCTGCGACCGCTTCGGCGGAGTCGATTCGTGAGCGGGCACCTAAGGCGCTTGTGTTGTCCGGTGGTCCGGCCTCTGTCTATGAGCCTGGTGCCCCCGCGTTTCCCACCGACCTGCTCGATCTGGGCATCCCGATGCTGGGCATCTGTTACGGCATGCAGGCGATGGTCCAGGCGCTCGGCGGCAAGGTCGAAGGGGCCGAGTCGGGGGAGTTCGGGCGGGCTGAGCTGACGCTTCGCAACGAGGGTGGGCGGCTGTTGGGTGGGCTGCCGGAGGAGCAGAGCTGCTGGATGAGCCACCGCGACACGGTCTTCGAGCCCCCGCCGGGCTTCACCGCGCTCGCCTCGACGCCGACCTCGCCGGTCGCCGCCTGCGAGGCGCCCGACCGCGGCCTCTACGGGATCCAGTTCCACCCCGAGGTCGTCCACACCCCGTACGGCACCGAGGTCTTGACCCGCTTCCTGCGCGACATCGCCGGCTGTGAGGAGCAGTGGTCGCCGCAGTCCGTAATCGCCGAGCAGGTCGCCGCGATCCGGGCTCAGGTCGGCGGGGGCCGGGTCATCTGCGGGCTCTCGGGCGGCGTCGACTCCTCGGTGGCGGCCCTGCTTGTCCACAGGGCGGTGGGGGAGCAGCTGACCTGCGTCTTCGTCGACCACGGGCTGATGCGCCTGAACGAGGCCGAGCAGGTGGTCGAGGCCTTCGGCCAGTTCGGCATCCCGCTTGTCCACGTCGACGCCGAAGGGCGCTTTCTCGCCAAGCTCGCCGGAGTCGACGAGCCCGAGCGCAAGCGTAAGATCATCGGCGAGGAGTTCATCCGCGTCTTCGAGGAGGAGGCGACGAAGCTCGACAAGGTCGACTTCCTCGTCCAGGGCACCCTCTACTCGGACGTGATCGAGTCGGGCGGCAGCGACCACGCGGCGACGATCAAGTCCCATCACAACGTCGGCGGCCTGCCCGACGACCTCGAGTTCGAGCTGGTCGAGCCATTGCGGATGCTGTTCAAGGACGAGGTGCGCGCGGTCGGCGCCGAGCTCGGCATGCCCGAGCGGATGGTCTGGCGACAGCCCTTCCCGGGGCCGGGGCTGGGCATCCGGATCGTCGGCGGCGAGGTGAACAGGGAGCGGCTCGACATCCTCCGCGCCGCCGACGCGATTCTCCAGGAGGAGATCCGCGCCGCCGAGCTCTACCGACAGCTCTGGCAGTCCTTCTGCGTGCTGCCGGTTGTGCGCTCGGTGGGAGTGCAGGGTGACGGCCGCACCTACGCCTACCCGATCGTGATCCGCGCGGTCACCTCCGACGACGCGATGACCGCCGATTGGGCCCGTCTTCCCTATGACCTGCTTGAGCGAGTCTCAAACCGGATCATCAACGAGATCAAGGACGTCAACAGGGTGGCCCTCGATATCTCGTCCAAGCCTCCCGCCACGATCGAGTGGGAGTAGGCGCGAGCTAGGGTCGGACGGCCGATGCCGTCCTTCGCCGTCTCGATAGCGATCCTCAGTCTTGTGCAGGCGGCGCTCGTCGCGCTGCCTCGGGCTCGGCGGTTCGCCTGGCTCGATGCCTTTCGCAGCCCCTGGTGGGCGCTGGTGCCGGCGCTCTCGATCGTCGTTGTGATCGGCATCGTCGGTTGGCAGGGCGAATCGGCGACCGCACTCTCTTGGCTGGCGCTGCTCGCCGTGCCGCCGTTTGCGGCACTGGCGCTGGGCTGGCTGGTGCGCGGGTCGCGGCCGGAGTGGGCTGCGGCCGTCGCGCCTCTGTTCATCGCGGCATGGGCCGCGCCCGGCTCGCTCCTCGGCGAGGCGGCGGCGACGGCGCTGACGGCGCTCGGCTGCGTCGGCCTCGCCTGGCTGTTGGTCTCCGTGGCCCCGGTGTTCTGGCTGAAGCTGGGGATCTACGCGATGGCCGCCGTCGACACCTGGTTCGTCGCCACCGATCTCCTCCAGGGCCCCAACGCCGTTCTGACCGCGGCCACCCCAAGCGGGCTCCCCAGCCTGCAGGCGATCCACTTCGGCCAAGCCGCGATGGGTTTCGGCGACCTCTTCATAGCCGCGACCCTAGGTTGCCTCCTAGCCCTCCCCGCCGATGGGCCGATTTCCGGTGATATAGGCCGGTTTTCGGCCCGTCGGCGGCAGTTTTTTGGGGCTGGGCTCGTGGCTGCGCTTGGGCTTGGGTTCGACCTGCTCTTCTTTTCTGTCGACACGTTGCCCGCCACCGTGCCGGTGGCGCTGGCTCTGGCGCTGGTCGAGTGGAGAGAACGGCGCGGCCCAATGGGCTCTTCCCGGAGCCGGCGTTCAGGGTGAGCGATTTCTTCAGCGCCACCGCCATGCCGCGCCCGTGGACCTGGCGGGTGAAGCGCAGCTGGTCGTCCTTGGGTGATACTGAAACCGGTGTGGTTTTCTTTTCCCGGCCGGCGAGGTTGTCGGGCTCGACCGCGTCAAAGCCCTTGCGCGCACACATCGAGAAGCGCTGCTTGAGCGGCTCCTCGGAGCGATGGAAGGGGGCGACGTCGAGCCGGCGGTCGTCGGGAAGGCCCGAGTAGCGACGCCCGATCTCCCCGGGACACTGCGCGTTTCTACTGTTTTTGTGCCGCCGCGACGTTTGTAGCGTGGGTCGCACAGTGCAATCGAGCGCTGTCGCTTCGATTGAGGGTTCGCAGATGAGCGCTACCCCCAGCCGTGCCGCCTGCGCCGATGGGCAACGCAGCGCCGCTCGGCGTCGCGGCCGAAAAGTGGGCAAAGGCTGCCCTCTTGACTCCCGAGAAGGCGCTTACCGCCACCCGGCTGGGTCTGGGCTGGATCTTCCTCCTACGCGCTGGTCCTGACCGGCCTCGGCCTGGGCGGCGCCGGAAACACGCTCGGACTCGGTCGCTGGTGGACCAGGACGAGCCTGGTCCAGCGATTCCGCTGACTGGCCTGAGCCGCGTGGCGGGACACTAGGTCGTCGGACCTGCGGCTGGACTCGCCGGCGCCGGAGGTGCCGGCGGCGCGGCAGCAGGCAGATGACGGATGTCGGGGACGCTGATCAGCAACAGGCTCAGGACGATGGCAAGCCCGAAGGCCAGCCATAGCGAGACGCTGACCCCGATGACCGCTGCGACCGGGCCCCAGACCGCGAGTCCCAGGGGATAGAAGGCGAGCGAGCCGAACCAGTCATAGGAGCTGATTCGGGACAGAGACTTGCCGGGGATGTGGCGCTGGAGCGTCGACTCCCAGAGGGAGATCGCGAGCGCCATCCCTGCGCCGGACAGCAGCGCACCGCAGACGATCAGCGCCACCGGTGGGGCCGCCGCGAGGAAGGCCAACGGCAATGCGAAGAGTCCGTCGGCGAGGGCGGCGAGCAACAGCGGCCTGCGCGGTTTGACGTGTGCCGCGAGCAGGCTGCCCGCCAGTGCTCCGACTCCCCCCGCCGCAAGAACAGCGCCCCACGCGGCCGCGCCACCGAGGTCGCGTTCGGCGACGATCGGCCCGAGAACGCCCCACGCGCCCCAAAGCAGGTTCACGAGCGCGAAATAGGCGACGAAGGTCCAAACCCACCTTCGCGACCGAAAGGCGACCCAGCCCTCACGCAGGTCGGCGGCGAAGGAGCTCCGTTGCGCCGCAATCCGCGTCGGTACCCGCAGCATCGCCAGGCAGGCGGCGCTCACCGCGAACGTCAGCGCGTCGATCGCGATCGCCCAGCCGGCTCCGGCGGCGGCGATCAGCACCCCGCCCATGGCCGGGCCGAGGATTTCGCCCGTCGAGACGGCGCTCGCGCGCAGCGCGTTCGCCGGCTGCAGTTGCTCCGCGAGGACGACCTCGGGCAGTAGACCGGTCGACGCGGGGCTGAAGAAGCCGGTCGCCGCGCCAGTCACCCCGGCCACCAGCGCGAGCATCCACACCTCCGCCACTCCCGCCAGAAGCAGAGCCGCCAGCAAGCCCTGGCTCGCCACCCGCACGATGTCCGTGACCACCATCACGGCGCGGCGTGAGGCCCGGTCGGCGACCACGCCGCCCGCCAGCACGGTCGCCACCAGGGGGAACGTCCCTGCCGCCAACACGAGCCCGACCTCTGAGGCCGAACCGCCGATCTCCAGCACCGCAAAAGCGAGCGCCACGACGGCCATGCGATCGCCCAGCACGGAAACTGCCTGTCCGCTGAACAGCAGGCGGAACTCCCTAGTGCGAAGTACGTCGAGGCTTTCGGGCAGGCGCGCCAAGTGACCCTAGGGCAGCGCGGTGAATTCCAGCTCGGCGTTGTCGCCACGCTGGTCGGCGAACCCGGCGTTGCGAAGCCCTGCGAGATTCGTGTAGGGCTCCATCGTGGGCAAGCGTAGCCCGGGCGGGGGACCCGCTAGCGGGTCCACGGTCAGACCCCGAAGGTCGCGGCGGCGGGGCGGCAACCAACAACGTGCCTCAGCCGCTCGCCGAGCCTCAGCTGTAGCTGTCCCACTCCTTGAGGAAGGGCAGCGGGTCGATCGGGCTGCCCCCTTCGTACCACCCCGGCGCGGTCCAGATCTCGAAGTGGAGGTGACAGGCCGTCGCGTCGCCGGTCTGGCCGACGACGCCGATCGGTTCGCCGGTGCGGACGGTCGTTCCCTCTTGCAGCGGCGAGGGTTCGAGCAGGTGCATGTAGGCGAAGTCGAAGCCCGTGCCCTTGCCGTCGATGACGATGTAGTTGCCGGCGGCGCCCTGGTAGCCGGAGTACTGGACCGTGCCTCCGCGGGCGGCGACGAGGGGCGTGCCGCACTTCGTCATTACGTCCTGGCCCTCGTGGGTGTGGCCCGAGCGACTGGCGCCGAAGCGACCGGCGGCTCCGCCGTAGTCGTGGGGGCCGAGGATCGGGAAGGCATATCCGTAGAGGTCGAAGCTGAGGATGAGCGGTTTGGCGGAGGCCGAGGAGGTGGCGGGGCGGGCGACCCGGCCACCGGACTGCGGCACGATCCGGAATGAGTAATGGCCGCTCTTGGCCGGGCGGCCATCGCCCGCCGTGCCGTCCCAGCGGACGCTTTCCGGCGCTTCGGGGGCGATGTCGTTGCGGAAGAAGCTCGCGACCACTTCCCCGGCTTCGTTGACGACGTCGATGCGGAGGTCGTTGCTCGCCTGGTCGCTGCCGATTTCGTAGCGAAGCCGCGGGCTGCGGGCGCCGTAGAAGAAGGACTTGCGGGGCCAGGTCTTGGCCGAGACGAGGCTCAGCGTGCCGGCACTCGGTGCCTGGTCAGGCCTGCCGGTGTGGCTGGGCGGGGGCGGGGCGCTGCCGATCGGGGTGGGCGCGCCGCCGGTGAGCGCTGCGGCAGGCGCCGCGGAGCAGACGAGGAAGACCGCCATTGCGATTATCGATATCGACCCACCAAGCCAAGGCCCGGCGCCAGCTCTGCTGCGTGCCACGTGCCCTCTCTCTCGTTCGCCTGCGGAGTTAGCTGTCGGGCTCGCGCTGAAAGAGATGCGCTACGGACGACTTCGTCCGATTCGCCCCTGGGACCTGCAAGGGTCCCTACGGTTCCTCCGCTCCCATCCGCTGCGCGGCTGGGATTCGGCTGTTGCTGGCGCGGCAGTATAGACAGCGCCCCGGCCGCGGGACGGGCCGTGCGCGCGCGGGCGAGTTGACGGCTATCATCCCGGAGCCGCTGGGGCCTCCCTGCGGCTTTTCTCTGATGAAGACCTACGTAGCCAAACCTTCCGAGCGCGAGCGAAACTGGCTCGTCGTCGACGCCGAGGGCCAGACCCTGGGCCGTCTGGCGACGCGGATCGCCGATGCGTTGCGCGGTAAGCGCAAGCCGGAGTACACCCCGCACGTCGACACCGGCGACTTCGTCGTCGTCGTCAACGCGGAGAAGATCCGGGTGACCGGGAAAAAGATGGAGCAGAAGCGCTACTGGCGCCACAGCGGCTACCCGGGCGGGATCAAGTCCCGCACCCTGGCCGAGATGCTCGACCGCCGCCCCGAGGAGGTGATCCGCAAGGCGGTGAAGGGGATGCTTCCCCGTAACCGCCTCGCCCGCAAGCAGCTGACCAAGCTCAAGGTCTATGCCGGGCCGGATCACCCGCACGCGGCGCAGAAACCACAGCCGATGGAGACGACTTGATGGCAGACGAGCAGAAAGACATGGAGACTCCGGAGACGCCTGAGGGGGCATCGACCGCCGAGGGTTCGGACGCGTCAGCCGCGGGTCCTGTCGCGGGGCAGGAGTCTCCGGCTCACCCGCCGGAGACCCCAGACCCCACGCCACCCACGGGTGAGGAGCCCGAGGAACAGGCGGAGGACGAGGCGCCTGAGGCTGAGGAGCCCCCTGTTGCTGAGCAGGAGGAGGCTGGGTCCGAGGCCGCGGAGGAGTCCGAGGCCGCGGCGGAGCCCGAGGCTGTCGAGGAGCCCGAGGAGCCGAAGGCTCAGAAGAAGAAGGACGCGATTCCAGGTGCCGACCTCGAGCCGATTGCCGTCCAGCAGGACGAGCGGCCGCTCAGTGCTGAGGAGCGGGCTCGCAAGGAGGCCGAGGAAGAGGAGCGGCGGGCACGCGAGGCTGCACTCGTCGGCGACGGCGACGATGAGGAGCAGGCGGCGAGCCGGGCTCCGGCCAAGATCGAGGGCGACACCCGCTTCCTGGCGACCGGCAAACGCAAGAACGCGATCGCTCGCGTCACCCTGCTGGCCGGCGGCGGCGCTTTCACGATCAACGGGCGCCCGATCGAGGAGTTCTTCCCGCGGCCGCTGCACCAGACGACCGCGCGCCAACCACTTGCGATCACCGGGTATGAGGGCAACGTCGATGTCCGTGTGCGGGTCCACGGCGGTGGGATCAGCGGCCAGGCCGGCGCCGTGCGCCACGGCATCTCCCGGGCGCTGATCGAGGTCGACCCCGAGCTCCGTGGCGAGCTCAAGCGGCGTGGCTTCCTCACCCGCGATGCGCGCGCCAAGGAGCGGCGCAAGGCGGGGCTCAAGAAGGCCCGCAAGCGGCCGCAGTTCAGCAAGCGCTGAGCGGGCCGCTGTGAGCACCGAGCGCAAGCTCTTCGGAACCGACGGGGTCCGAGGGGAGGCTGGGACGTTCCTCACTGCGGAGCTCGCCCTGGCGCTCGGCCGCGCCGCAACCGCCTCGCTCGAGGCCGCGCGGCCACAGGTTCTGATCGTCCGCGATACGCGCGAGTCGGGGCCGATGCTGGAAGCGGCGCTTGCCGCCGGAGTGGCTGAGGCCGGGGGGGACGCGCTGCTCGGCGGGGTGCTGCCGACGCCCGCTGCTGCGGTCCTCGTCCGCCGCCTCGGACTCGACCTTGCCGCGGTCGTCTCCGCCTCCCACAACCCCTACCGCGACAACGGGATCAAGTTCTTCAGCGCCGCCGGGACCAAGCTTGCCGACGAGGCCGAGGCCCGGATGGAGGCCGTGCTCGAGGCCGGGCCCGAGCCCGCCGAGCCGGGCCACGTCCGCGAGCTGGACGGGGGCGCCGAGGACTACTTGCGCGCCCTCGAGGCCGCCTTCCCGCTCGATCTCTCTGGCGTCAAGGTCGCGCTCGACTGCGCCAACGGCGCCACCTACCGGGTCGCGCCGGCGATCTTCGAGCGCCTCGGCGCCGAGGTCCACGCGGTCGCGGTCGAGCCGGACGGGCGCAACATCAACGACGGCTGCGGATCGACCCACCTCGGCCACCTGGCCGAGCACGTCGCCTCCTCGGGGGCCACGGTCGGCTTCGCCTTCGACGGCGACGGCGACCGGGTGCTCGCGGTCGACGGCAGCGGTCGTGAGCACGACGGCGACGAGCTGATCGCTCTGCTGGCGCGGGGGCAGGCCGGGCGCGGCGAGCTTGGCGGCGGCGTTGCCGTGACCGTGATGAGCAACTACGGATTCCACCAGGCAATGGACGGGGCGGGCGTCGAGGTCGCGGTGACCAAGGTCGGCGACCGCTACGTGCTCGACGAGCTGCGCGAGCGCGGCTGGGCCCTCGGTGGCGAGCAGTCGGGCCACATCATCGACATGCGCTTTGCCGCCACCGGCGACGGGATCGCCGCCGCGCTGATGACGATGCGCGAGCTCGGCGACCGCGACCTGGCCTCCGTCGAGGCGATGGAGAAGCTGCCGCAGAAGCTGGTCAACGTCGAGGTCGCCGACCGCGAGGCGATCGCCGGCGCCACCGCCGTCTGGGAGGCGGTCGAGCGCGAGGGCGGTGAGCTGGCGGGGCGTGGCCGCGTCCTCCTCCGCCCGTCCGGCACCGAGCCGCTGGTGCGCGTCATGGCCGAGGCGCCGAGCGCCGAGGAGGCCGACGCGGTCTGCAAGCGCCTTGCCGACCTGGTCCGGCAGGAGCTGGGCTGACGCAGTTCACCGTCTACCCTTGACGGCCTTCTATGTGCGGAATCGTCGGATATGTCGGGGGACGCCCCTGCCGCGACCTCTTGGTCGCCGGCTTGGAGAAGCTCGAATACCGGGGGTATGACTCCGCCGGCGTCTCGGTGATCGAGGACGGGCATGTCGACAGCGTCCGTGCGGTCGGCAACCTCGCCAACCTGCGCGCCGCGATGGAGGAGCAGAAGAACGGCGGCGGCGTTGCCGTGGCCGCTGTTCCGGCGACGACCGGCGTCGCCCACACGCGCTGGGCGACCCACGGCAAGGTCACCGAGGAGAACGCTCACCCGCACAGCGACACATCGGACCGCGTCCACATCGTCCTCAACGGGATTGTCGAGAACCACGCCAAGCTGCGTGCCCGGCTCGAGTCCGAAGGTCAGCAGTTCAGCTCCGAAACCGATGCCGAGGTGGTCGCCCACCTGATCGCCCAGCACTACGATGGCGACCTGGCCGCCGCCGTCCGCGCCGCCTTCGCCGATCTGCGTGGCCACTACGCCTTCGTCGCCATGCACGCTGACCGTCCCGACCAGCTCGTCGGGGCGCGCAAGGAGTGCCCGCTGGTCGCCGGCGTCGGCGAGGGCGAGAGCTTCCTCGCCTCGGCGATCCCCGCCTTCCTCGCCGAGACGCGCCAGGCGGTCGCGATCGAAAACGACGAGATCGTCACGATCGACGCCTCCGGGGTGACGATCACCGACGCCGCGGGCAACCCGGTCGAGCGGGTGGCCGAGGAGATCGATTGGGATGAGGCCGCCGCCGAGAAGGACGGCTATGAGACCTTCATGCTGAAGGAGATCCACGAACAGGCCGACGCCGTCGCCGAAACGATCGCCGACCGCCTGCCCGGCGACGACGGTGTGGACTTCGCCGAGGTCGACCTGGACGACGACTTCCTGCGCGGCTTGAAGCGGATTGTGATCGTCGCCTGCGGCACCTCCTATCACGCCGGTCTGGTCGGTCGCTACGCGATCGAGGAGTGGGCGCGGGTGCCCGTCGAAATGGACATCGCCTCCGAGTACCGCTACCGCAACCCGGTGGTGGGGGCGGGCGACCTGGTGATCGGCATCACCCAGTCCGGCGAGACCGCCGACACCCTGGCGGCGATGCGCCTCGCTCGCGAGCGCGGCGCCACCGTCTTGGCGATCACCAACATCCTCGGCAGCCAGGCCACGCGCGACGCCGACGCCATCCTCTACACCCGCAGCGGGATGGAGATCAGCGTCGCCGCGACCAAGACCTTCGTCGCCCAGGTGGCGGCGATGTACCTGCTGGGGTTGAGGCTGGCCGAGCTGCGCGGCACGCTGCCGGCCGAGCGCCTCGCCGAGCTGATCGCCGAGATGAAGTCGCTGCCCTCGAAGGTGGAGACGACGCTGGCCGGCTGCGAGGAGCGCGTGCGCGAGGTCTCGGCGGCGTTTTCCGACCGCCAATTCTTCCTCTACCTGGGACGCCACATCGGCCTGCCGGTCTGCCTCGAGGGGGCGCTGAAGCTGAAGGAGGTCTCCTACATTCCGACCGACGCCTATGCCGCCGGTGAGATGAAGCACGGCCCGATCGCCCTGCTCGACGAGTCGACGCCGGTGGTCTGCGTGGCGACCGAGAGCCGGGTTCTCAGCAAGGTTCTCTCCAATGTCGAAGAGGTGCGGGCGCGGGGAGCGGAGACGATCGCGATCGTCACCGCGGGAGACGAGCGGGCCGGCGCGGTGGCCGACCAGACGATCGAGGTCGCCGGCACCGACTGGATCCTGCAGCCGATCCTGGCGATCCTGCCGCTGCAGTTGCTCGCCTATGACATCGCCCGTGCCCGCGGTCTCAACGTCGACCAACCCCGAAATCTGGCCAAGACCGTCACGGTCGAGTGACGGCGCCGCTAGGATGCCGGGCCGCATGAAGCTTCGTCTCCTCTTCACGGTGCTCGCGCTGGCCGCCCTGATCGCATTTGCCGCCGGATGTGGGGGTGGTGGCTCCTCGGGCTCAAAGGTGGCCGAGCTCGCGCCCCCTGGGGCGCCGGTCTTCGTTGAAGGCGCCCTGCAGCCAGAAGGCGATCTGAAGTCGAACACCGAAGCGATCGCCGAGCAGATCGCCGGGATCCACAATCTCGGCGAGTACATCGTCGAAAAACTCGAAAGCTCGGCGGGCAACGAAGGCGAACCGGTCGACTTCGCCAAGGAAATCGAACCCTGGCTGGGCGAGCGCGCCGGCGTCTTCTTCGAGCAGCTGAAAGAAGGCAACGAATTCAGCGGCGCCGGAACGATCATCGAATCGACCGATACGGAAGCGACCCAGGAATTCGTCGACAAGCACAACGAAGACAACGAAGGAAAAGTCGTCGGTGTGGTCGGCGACTTCCTCGTCGTTGCCGAAGATCAGAAGGTCTTCAACGAAGTCGAAGAAGCCTCGGAAGGCGAATCGCTCGCGGCCGAAGACACCTTCTCCAAGGCGATCTCAGCCGCCTCTGACGGCAGTCTTGCCGATGTCTACGTCGACGTCGGCAAGCTGATCGACCAGTCCGGCGGGCAGATCAGTCCGACGGCTCGCCAGATCCTCCAGAACGCCGGCATCGATCCCAGCGAAGCGACCGCGGTGGCCAGCGTCGTGCCGGGCTCCGACCAGGTTGCGGTCGAATTCAGCAGCGACCTGGCGGGACAGGAAGCGCCGACCGGGGACGCCTCGTCGCTGCTCGGAGAACTGCCGGGCGACGCCTTCGCGGGCATCGCCGTCTCCGGCTTCGGCAAGCAGCTGGGCGAAGCGATCGACAGCCTCGACAAGCAGGGCATTCCCGGCACGATCCCGCCCGGTCAGCTGAAGGAAGGCCTGAAGCAACTCGGCATCGACCTGGAAGGGTTGGCTGGTTCCGTGCAGGACGCCGGTGTCTTCGCGACCGGCAACAGCGAAAGCAGCCTCGGCGGCGCGCTCGTGCTGAGTACCAAGGGCTCGAACGCGACCGACACGGTTTCCAGCATCGTCACCCTGCTGCACAGCGCACACGTCGAAGGTGTCAGCGTGCTCGGCGGCAAATACGCCGGCTTCTCGGTCCACAGCGCCGAACTCGGCGACAAGCCGCTCGTCGTCGCCGCCAAGGAAGGGCGACTCGCGATCGGCTACGGCCTGCCTGCCACCCTCGACGGTCTGCTCACCGAAAAGGGCAAGGGCAAGACCCTCTCCGAAGACTCCATCTACAGCGATGCCGTCGCCTCGCTCGGCGACACGCCGATCGCCGGTTTCGCCGACGGCCGCGCCGCCCTCCGCCTCGCCGACGCGCTGATTCCCAGCTCCGACGAAGGCTTCGCCGAAGCGAAGAAGTACCTGAAGAGCATCAGCTTCCTCGCCCTCGGTTCCGCCAGTCAGGACGAACTGGCGACGGCGAAGCTGATCATCGGCTTGAAGTAGCTCAGTTCAAACTCAGCTGGCGTCGCTCGCGGACGATCTCGAATGGGTCGTCCGCCTCTCGCGGCGGGCGCTTAGCGCGAATCGCTTCGCGTAGCGCTTGCGGTTTGTCACCGGCCAGGTAGTAGCGGGCGCGCCGCTCGCCCACCGTGCGCAGCAGGCCGAGGTCGACCATTCTCATTAGATCGCGCGAGGCGCTCTGGTTGCTGATCTCCTCTCCCGCCATTGCCAAGCCGGCGCTCTGGTAGCTGCCGCGCCTGATTCGCAGCCCGTAGGCGGTGTCGACGAGCGCCGCGGCGCAGCGCTCGGGCAGCCCGCTGCCTTCGGCCAGATCGACGCAGCCGTTCCAGAGCTCCTCGGCCTCGGCGCGGCGTCGTTGCAGGGTTCGGATCTGGACGAAGTGGGCGCGCAGGCAGAAGCGAATCCAGGGGCGGGCGTCGCGATTCGGATGCCATGAGCCGCCCCCGACCTTCCCGAGCACGTCGTAGTAGGCCTGCGTATTGCGGCCGAGGAACTCCTCGATGCTCGAGAAAGCCGGTGCCAGGACCCGATCGCGGGCGAGGATCAGCGTCTGCAGGCATCGCGCCATTCGACCGTTTCCGTCGCTGTACGGATGGATCAGGGTCAGATTCAGATGCGCCATCGCGGCCTTGACGAGCACCGGACTCTTCTCGCGGCGGAGCTCGCCCAGCATCTCGACGATCAGCGGCGGCACGTCGTCGCTGGGCGGTCCCTCGTAGACCGCCTTCCCCTCGGGGTCAACGACGTAGACGTTGCCGGGACGCCATTGCCCCGGGTTCTTTCGCAGGTCGTGCTTGATCATCATGAAGTGCAGGCTCTTCAGCAGGCCCTCATCGACCTCGAGCCTCTCGTCGCCGGCGATCTGAAGGACGTAGGTCATCGCGTCGCGGTAGCCCGCCAGCGCGAGTTGGGTCTCCGCATCGGCGTCGAGGGTCGGCTCCCCCTCAAGCGCGGCGACCACGTCGTCGAGCGAGGCGTTGTATCCCTCGATGCTGTTGGACCCCTGGACCGCGCGGGCAAACGCCATCTTTCTGAGCGATCCGAGCCAGCGACGGGGCTCCGCGACCCGGTTGTGAAGCTCGCCGCGGAGCTCCGCGATCAGGTCGAGAACGTCACGCTCGTCCTCGCGAAGGTCTGGGGTGGTGAAGACCATGACATTTACAAAGTATCAAACTATGACATTTTGTAAATATCATTGATTCACCGAGCCAGGGCGGTTGCGTGCATGCCTGTCGAGGCGCGTAGGCTCTCGCTAGATGGAGCCCTGGCTCGACCCTCTCTACGACGCCGATGGGATGCGTGCTGTCGATCGGTGGGCGATCGAGGATCAGGGGGTGCCGTCGCTGGAGTTGATGGAGGCGGCCGGGCGGGCGGTTGCCGACGTGGTCGGGGAGCTGGCGCCGGATGGGCCGGTGCGGGTCGTCTGCGGCAAGGGCAATAACGCCGGCGACGGGCTGGTGGCCGCCCGGTATCTGCGTGAGGCCGGCTTCGAGGTCGAGGCGCTGCTGCTCTGGCCGACCGATGAGTTGAGCGGCGATGCCGCCGTCAATCTGGAGCGCTTTCCGGCCGAGCATGTGGACGGCGGGCTGGCTCCACGACTGGCGGGTTCCGGTGCGATCGTCGACGCGGTCTTCGGCACCGGCTTCGTCGGCGAGCCCCGCGAGCCGGCCCTGGCGGCGATCGTCGCGATCGATGCCTGTGAGGCTCCGGTCATCGCCTGCGACATCGCCTCCGGCGTCGACGCCTCCAGCGGCGAGGTCGCGGGGGTCGCGGTCACGGCCGACCTGACTGTCAGTTTCCACGCCGCCAAGCTCGGTCACCGGGTTGCGCCCGGCAAGTGGCACAGCGGCGAGCTGCGGGTGGCGCCGATCGGGATCCCGGCGGGTGCGCCCGCTCGGCCCGCGGCTGGAACGATCCGCGCCTCGGTGCTGGAGCTGGCGCCGCGACGTGGAGCCCGCTCGACCAAGTTCAGCTCCGGGCAGGTGACGATCGCGGGCGGCTCGCGCGGCCTCACCGGCGCCGTGCGGATGTCTTCGCTGGCGGCGATCCGAGCCGGCGCCGGCTACGCGACGGTCGCGGTCCCGGCTGACCTCGAGCCGATCTTCGAGCAGGGGCAGCCAGAGGTGATGTCGGTCGGCTGTCCCGGTGGCGACGGCTGCCTCGCGCCGGGATCCGCGAAGTCGTTGTTGCGCGCCTTCGAGCGCGCCGCCGCCGGCGTCCTCGGCCCTGGCCTGGGTCGCGATCCCGGCTCGGTCGAACTCGCCCGTGAGGTTCTGGCCGCGATCGAGACCCCGCTGGTGCTCGACGCCGACGGCCTCAACGCCTTCGCCGGAGAGTTGGGCAGGATCGCGGCGCGCAGTGCGCCGACCGTGCTCACTCCGCATGCGGGAGAGCTGGGCCGGCTGCTCGGCCGCGCTGCGGAGGAGATCTCCGCGCATCGCCTCGCGGCGGCTCGGGAAGCGGCGCGGGAAGCCGAGGCGGTGGTGGTGCTGAAGGGCGACGACACGATCGTCACCGATGGCGAGCGCGTCGCCGTCAACGCACTCTCGGCGCCCGCACTCGCCACGGCGGGAACGGGGGACGTCCTCTCCGGCATCGCCGCGGCGCTGCTGGCGCGCGGCCTCGAGCCCTTCGCCGCGGCATGCGCGGCGGTCCTCGCCCACGCCCGGGCCGGTCGCGAGGCCGCGCTGCGTATCGGCGCCGCCGAGTCGGTGATCGCCACCGACGTGATCGACTCGATCCCGGTTGGAATGCGTCCCGACGGCCGCGTCGAATAATCTCGCCCACGATGAAGACCGCCGCCGAGATCATGGACACCTCAGTGCCGAGCGTTTCCCCCGATGCCGATGCCCGCAGCGCGATCGAGCTGTTGGCCAAAACCGACAAGGGGGCGATCCCGGTTGTCGACGAGGAGCACAAGGTGGTCGGCATCGTCAGCGAGTCCGACCTGATCCTCAGTGAAGAGGAGTCCGATTTGCATCTGCCGCACTACCTCAACATCATGGGGGGCGTCGTCTTCGTCGGCTCGATGAAGGGCTTCGAGAAGCGCCTCGACAAGGCATTCGCGACCAAAGTCTCGGAGCTGATGACCGCCGACCCGGTCGTCGTCAACGACTACGCCGGCGCCGAGACCGTGGCCCGGAGGATCGCCGACGAGCACCACAATCACCTTCCGGTTGTCGACGACGAGGGTCGCTTTGTCGGAATGGTCACGCGGGCCGACGCGCTAGCCGCGCTCGTCGAGGACTAGAAGTGCGGGCGGTCGCCCGGATCGACCTCGGCGCGGTGCGACAGAACTGCGCCCGGCTGAAGGCCGAGCTGGGCGAGGCGGAGCTCTGCGCGGTGGTCAAGGCCGACGGCTATGGGCACGGCGACGAGGCCTGCGCCGAGGCGGCCCTGGCCGGCGGCGCGACGCGGCTGGCGGTGGCGACCGCCGGGGAGGCCGAGCGCCTCGGTCGCCGGCTCGCCCACGTATCGCTGCTGACGATGGGTGCCTTGGCGCCCGAGGAGCTCGACACGGCGCTCGAGGCAGGGTCCGAGGTGGCTGTCTGGCGTCGCGGCTTCCTCGACCTCGTCGCGGCGAGGGCCCGCGCCCATGGCCGCCCGGCTCGGGTGCACGTCAAGTACGACAGCGGCATGGGCCGGCTCGGCAGCCGCGACCCCGAGGACGTGCTCGATCTCCTCCGCGCCTGCGCGGAGAGTGCCGATCTGGAGCCCGCCGGCGTCTGGACCCACTTCGCCACCGCCGACGAACCGGAGTCGAGCTTTTTCGAGGAGCAGCTCGACCGTTTCGCTCCGCTGGCCGAGGCGGCGAAGAGCGAGTTCCCGGCGGTCGTCGTCCATGCCGCCAACAGCGCCGCGGTCTTCCGCGAGCGCCGTTCGCACTTCGACATGGCGCGCTGCGGTGTGGCCGTCTACGGCCTCGACCCCTTCCAGGGCGACCCGGCCGAGCGGGAGCTGCATCCGGCGCTCTCCCTGCGCTCATACGTGGCCGACGTCAAGCCCTTCGAGGCGGGCGCCAGCGCCGGCTACGGGCAGACCTGGCGGGCCGAGCGCGATACCTGCGTCGGCGTCTTGCCGCTGGGCTATGGCGACGGCGTCCGCCGCGGCCTCTCCAACAACGCCGAGGTGCTTATCGGTGGCCACCGCTTCCCCCTGGTCGGCACGGTCTCGATGGACAACGTGACCGTCGACCTCGGCCCCGACACCGACATCGAGGCCGGCGCCGAGGCAGTGCTGATCGGCTCGCATGGCGGCGAGACGATCCTTGCCGAGGACCTGGCCAGGCGACTGGGCACGATCAACTACGAGGTCACCTGCGGGATCTCGGCTCGTGTGCCCAGGGTGCAGGCTTGAGTCTCGTCGAGAGTCTCGAGGCGGCATCGTTGGTCGCCCTGGCCCGGCGCGCGCTGGCGGAGGATGGGGCGGAGGTCTGGATCGCCGGAGGTGCCGTGCGCGATGCGGCCCTGGGCCGCGAGATCACCGACCTGGACCTCGCCGTCGCGGGCGATCCCGAGCAAGCGGCGAGAGCGGTCGCGCGCGAGGGAGACGGCCATGCCTTCGAGCTCTCGGCCGAGTTCGCGACCTGGCGGGCCGTCGCGCGCGATGGAAGCTGGCAGGTCGACGCCACGGCGCTGCGCGGCGAGACGGTCGAGGCCGACCTGGCGGCGCGCGACTTCAGCCTGGGCGCTGTCGCTGTGCCGCTTGGCGGGGGGGAGCCGATCGACCCCTACGGCGGCCTCGCCGATCTGGAGCGACGCCTGCTGCGCGTCGTCGCCAAGGACAGCTTCCGCGCCGATCCGCTACGCCTTCTGCGCGCGGCCCGCATCGCGGCCGAGCTCGGGCTGGAGGTGGATCCCGGGACGGTCGCTCTGGCCCGCTCGGAGGCGCGGCTTGCCACCGAGTCGGCCGGTGAGCGCCAGCTGGCCGAGCTGCGGCTTTTGATCGGCGGCCCCGATCCCCTGCGCGGCATGGCGCTGCTCGATGAGCTCGGCCTCACGGCGGTCGTGCTACCCGAGCTGGAGGCGCTGCGCGGGGTCGAACAGGGGCCGAATCACCATCTCGACGTGCACGGCCACACGCTGGCCGTGCTCGAGCAGACGCTCGAGGTCGAGTCCGACCTGGAGCGGTTCGCCGGCGAGCGCGCGGCCGAAACCCGCGACCTGCTCGACGGGCCGCTCGCCGACGAGATGAGCCGCGGCACCGCGCTGCGCTTCGGTGCCCTGCTGCACGACATCGGCAAGCCGGCGACCAGGGGCGAGCGCGATGGCTTCGTGACCTTCATCGGTCACGACAGCGTCGGGGTCGAGATCGTCGCCGGGATCGGCCGGCGACTGCGGGCCAGCAGCCGGCTCACCCGCCACCTACAGGGGCTGACGTTGCACCACCTGCGCCTCGGCTTCATGGTCCACGAGGCGCCGCTGCCGCCGCGGCGCGTCCACGAGTACCTGCGGGCGACCGAGCCCGTTGCCGCCGACGTCACCCTGCTCACCGTCGCCGACCGGCTCTCGGCGCGGGGTAGCGGCCCCTTCGCCACCGAGGAGGCGATCGAAGCGCATCTCTCCCTGGCCCGGCAGATGTTGAGTGCGGCGCTCGACTGGCACCGCCAAGGTCCGCCCGAGCCGCTCCTGCGTGGCGACGAGCTGGCCGCCGAGCTAGGCATCGGGCCGGGGCCCGAGCTGGGCGACCTGCTGGCCGAGATCGAGGCAGCCCAGTATGCGGGAGAGGTGAGCACCCGCGAGGATGCACTCGACCGTGCCCGCCGAGTGCGCGGCTAGGCAGCCGTCAGGTACGCTGCTCGCCGCATGGGCAAAGAGGAGAAGATCGAGATGGAGGGCGAGATCACCGAGGCCCTCCCCAACACGATGTTCCGGGTCAAACTCGACAACGATCACGAGGTCCTCGGCCACATCTCGGGCAAGATGCGCCGCCACTACATCCGCATCCTCCCCGGCGACCGGGTCAAGATCGAGTTGTCCCCCTACGACCTGGACCGCGGCCGCATCACCTATCGGTACAAATAGCCGTCTGGCGGTGTCCTCGGTCGTTTGCCTTCGGGTCACGCACTGAAGTGCGCTCCCCTCGTCTCACTCCCTGCGTCCTGGCCAGACGACTATTTGTCCTCGATAGGACCGACCATCTCGGCGATCAATGCTGACCAGGCGAAGTCGGTTGCGCCCAGTCCCTTGCCCGTTCGCGGGTCGTAGTACTCGCGCAGGCCTTCTCGCTCGACTGCGCCGATCAGGCCGTTTGCCATCCGCTCCGCCTCTTGGTGGTAGCCGAGGCGGCGCAGGCCCAGCCAGAGCAGCCAGGCGGCGTTGATCCAGGTCGGGCCGCGCCAGTAACGGCGGAGCGGGCCGCGGCCGCCGTCGGGCTCGTAGCTGGGCTCGCAAACGGCGACGGATGGAGGGGCGACCGGCGTCAGGAACTCGCCGTCGTTGAGCAGGTGCTCCTCGACCATGCGGCGGCCGATCTGCTCGGGCAGGTCGGGAAGGGCGAGCGGGGCGAGTGCCGCCCAGGTGAGGACGTGGGGCCGGGCACCGCCCGGCTGCGCCTCGTCGAGGAAGAGGCCGTGGCGCTCGTCCCAGAGCCGTTCGACCAGCGCCGGGGTTGCCGAAGGGTGGCCCAGCGCCTGCAGTGAGAGCGACCAGAGCGTGTTGACCACGGTCTCGCAGAGCACCGGACCGCCGCGGTCGCGAATCCGGCGCGCGTCGAAGCCGAGCCGGCGGTTGCGCCGCACGAGCACGGGGAAGCCGATCCGCCCGTTGGCCCGCCGGCCCCAGACCGGTTCGAACTTGGGCGAGGCGTCGAGCCCCGACTCGTCGGGCTGCACGATCCAGAGCAGGCCGTCGCCGTCGAGGTCGCGGTGGCGCGCCAGCCACTCGGCCTGGGCGACGATCCCCGGCACGACGGCGGGATCTCCGACCGCGATCCGCCAGGCCCAGGCGAGCAGTGGCGGTTGGATCGTCTCGGTCTGGAATGAACTGCGCGATGCGACGTTGTAGAAGGGCAGCCGACCGAGTGAGACGGGGCGATCCCAGAAGATCGTGTGACCGATGAAGCCGTCCTCGCGCTGCGCGGCCAGCAGGGTCTCCAGCTCAGCCTGAGCGCGCCCGGGCTCGAAGCGCCGCCAGGCGACCGCCGCGAAGCACGAGTCCCAGTACCACTGCCACGGGTAGCGCCCCGGGCTGGGCTGCGTATAGGCGAAGGGCCTATCTCGCCGCGACCCTTCCAGCCAGTTCTGCCGCAGCACCCCCTCAGCGATCTCAGCTGCCGACGGGCCTATTTCCGGTGATATGGACCGGTTTTCGGCCCATCGGCGGGGGTTTTGCCGGGTCACGCGCCGGTGCGGCGCATCTCTCGCAGCGCGAGGGCGCCCAGTACGGCCAACAGGCCAGCCAGGGCGAGCAGACCCGGCCAGGTTTCGGCCCAGGTGACTTCGCCGACAAAGCCCTGCCGCGCCGCTTCGACCACCTGGGTGACGGGGTTGACGCGGGCCACGTCGGCGAGCCAGCCCTGCAGGAGGGCCAGCGGCGCGTAGGCGGTCGTGGTCAGGATCAGCGCCATCATTCCGGCCTGCATCAGCGGCGCCGCCGATTGGCTCTTGAAATGCAGCGCCAGCATCGATCCCCAGCAGGCGGCGACCGCCGCCATCGCCGCGACCATGAAGTAGGTGACGAGGAGGCCGTCGACGCCCGGCCAGCCGGCGCCGAGCAACAGCGCGATCGTCAAGACGAAGGTGGCTGGGATCAGCGAGCGGGCGCTGGCCGCGAGCACCGTGCCGGCGAGCAGGACCCAGCGCGGGGCCGGGGAGACCAGCAGCCGGTCGAGCCATCCCTGCTCGATGTCGCGGGCGAGGTTGACGCCAGCCGCCGCGCCGGTGAAGCCGGCCCCCTGCAACATGCTGATCGGGACGATGAAGCTCTCATAGGATCCGGTGGTGAAGCCCCGCAGCTGGGTCAGCGCGCCGAAGACCCCATTGAGGCCGAGGAAGAAGATCGTCGGCGCCAGCACGCCGGGGATCGCCGCCCCGGGAACGCGCAGCAGCTCGTTCTTCGCCCGTGCCATCAGGGCGCCGATCGTCGCCAGGTTGGTCCGCCAGGCCGGGATCGCCTGCGGGGCCGCGATAGCCGTCGCCTCCATCAGCCCACCCGTAACCGGTGGCGCAGGGCCCGCGCGCTGAGCACGAGGCCGAGGACGACGATGCCGGCGATCGCGAGCAGGGCTTCCGCCGTGTCGCCGGCGTCGATGCCGGAGATGATCGGCTCGCGGATCCCTTCGACGATGACGCTGAACGGGTTGTATTCGGCGATCGTCTGCGCCGGCTGGATCATCAGTTCGACCGGGAAGAAGGCCGAGGAGAGAAAGAGGACGACGAGCACCAGGGGAAAGAGGCCCTGAACGACGCTGGCGCTGCCGGTGCGCAGGGCGATCGCCGCGCCGATCCCGCCGACCGCAATCGCCGTCGCCGTGACCAGGGCGATCGCCAGCACTGCCCCCGGGACGCCGCCCTCGATGTGGGCGCCGAAGACGAGCCCGATCGCGAGGAACCAGAGGGCTGCGAGCAAACCCAGTGCCGCGGTTCCGGCGAGGCGGCCGAGGACGATCGTGAAGCGGGAGATCGGCGCCGCGAAGAGGCGATCGGTGAAGCCCATCTCGATGTCCACCGCGAGCGCGATCCCACCGCTGTTGCCGGCCAGCATCAGCGATTGCATCATCGCCCCGGCGAGCATGAACTGGAGGAAGCTCTGCACGGGCGGGAAGCCGGGAAGGTTGATCGCGCCGCCGGCGCCGCCCGTCTGGATCGCCAGGAGGATGGTCGGGAAAACGACGATCGGCGCCATCAGCTGTGGGCGACGGAAGGTCTGGCGGATCGAGCGCATACCCAGGGCGCCGACGACGCGCAGGTTCGTCGCCAGGCCGCTCACGTCTGCACGGGCTGCGGCTCGGCGTCGCCGCTCTCCTCAGCCTCGTGCTCGAGGTGGTAGCCGGTCTTGGCGACGAAGACGTCGTCGAGGCTGGGCCGGACGAGCTCCAGCGAGCCGACCTCGATGCCCGCCTCGTCGAGCGCCCTGACGACGCGGGGGATGTCGCCCGCGCCATGCTCGACCTCGACCAGGACGGTCCTGCCGTCGACCGGCGGCAGTAGGGGGCCGATGCGGGCGCAGATCTCCTCCGCCTCGGCGATCGACCCCTCCTCCAGCTGCAGGCGGATGTGGGGGTGGCCGATTTCGGCTTTGAGAGACGCCGGGGTTCCCTCGGCGACGATCTTGCCGCTGTCGATGATCCCGACGTTGTCGGCAAGCTGATCGGCCTCCTCGAGATACTGGGTGGTAAGGAAGACCGTCGTTCCCTCGTCGTTGAGCGCGCGCACCTCCTCCCAGATCGTTTTACGGCTGACTGGATCTAGACCGGTGGTCGGCTCGTCGAGGAAGAGCACGCGCGGCTCGTGGACAAGCGCTGCGGCGAGGTCGAGGCGTCGCTGCATCCCCCCCGAGTAGGTGCCGACTCGCCGGTCGGCGGCGGCGACGAGGTCGACCCGCTCGAGCAGATCGTCGGCACGCCGCCTGCCCTCGCCGCCAGGGAGGCCCTGGAGCGTCGCCTGCAGACGGATCAGCTCGCGGCCGGTCATCAGCGGGTCGAGTGCCGCTTCCTGGAGGGCGACGCCGATCGAGGCTCGCACCCGGCGCGCCTCGGAGACGACGTCGTGGCCGGCCACGGTCGCCCGCCCGCCGGTCGGCAGCAGCAGCGTCGTCAGCATCCTCACCGTGGTCGTCTTGCCGGCCCCGTTGGGGCCGAGGAAGCCGTAGATCTCGCCCTCGCCGACCTCCAGCTCGATGCCCTGGACGGCAAGCACGTCGTCGAAGGCTCGCTCCAGCCCCTCGACCGCGATCGCAGTCGACGCCATCCTGTCTAGGTCTCCGCGGAGGAAGCCGCTGCCAGCGGCGGCAGCGCCTCGACCCAGCGGCGCCCGTTGGCGCGCTCCAGCGCTTCGGCGGCATCGAGCAGCAGCTCGTCGGCGCCCCAGGCGGCCTGAAGCTGAAGCGCCAGCGGCAGGCCCTCGCCGCTCTGTCCCACCGGCATGCTGATCGAGGGGATCCCGGTCAGGTTGGCGAGGGCGGCGCCACGCACGTTGGCCTGGTCGGCGGTGTTGGGGCCGGATGGCAGCTCGACCATCGGCGCGTCGAGTGGGGGGGCGGGGGCGGGTATCGTCGGCCAGGCGATCACGTCGACCCCCTCGAAGAGGGTGGCTAGACGGCGGCGCATCAGCGTGCGCACCCGGTCGGCCTGAACGGTGGCCGCCGCCGGCAGCATCATCCGGTACTTGAGCGTGCCACGGGCGATCGGGCTCAACTCCGGGTCGAGGCGGTTGAGGCGCTCCGGCGTCACGCCGCCCATGCTCTCCGAGTTGATGATCAGGATCCCGGCGAGGGTCGCCGCTTCGAGGTCGGGCAGCTCGATCTCCCGCACCTCGCCGCCGGTCTCGGCGCGCAGCGCCTCGATCGCCGCCTCGCAGGCGGCAGCGACCTCGGGCGTCACGTCTTCGGAGACGGGATCGCGGACGAGGCCGATCCGCAGGCCGGCCGCGTCGCCGGCGCTGAGCTGCTCGCCGTAGAGCGCCGAGCCGAGCAGCCGACAGTCGGCGGCGTCGGCGCAGAGCGGACCGGAGACGATCAGGGTGGTGACCGGCGCCATGTGGTGCCCGTCCATCGCCGAGCGGCCGAAGGTCGGCTTGAGCCCGGTCAGGCCGCAGTAGGCAGCGGGGAAGCGGACCGAGCCCAACCCGTCGGCCCCGACCGCGCCGGCGACGAGCCGGCCGGCAACCGAGGCAGCGGGCCCGCTGGACGAGCCACCCGGGCAGCGCTCGGTGTCCCAGGGGTTGCGGGCGGGCCCGTAGACGGAGACGTTGCCGGTGCTGCCGGCGCCGAGCTCGTGCATGTTGCCGACGCCGACGATCACGGCCCCGGCGTCGCGGAGCGCCCGGTAGGGACCCGACTCGCCCGGCGCGGTTGGCGCGATCAGCTCGGCTGCGCCGAAGCGCTGCGCGCGCCAGGGCAGCGGCCACTCGTCCTTGATCACGACCGGGACGCCGTGGAGCGGCCCCGCCGGCGCGGCGGCGAGCATCTCGCGGGAGCGCTCGGGGAAGGTCTCGACGACGGCGTTGAGCGCCGGGTTGCGCTCCTCGATCCGGACAAGCGCGGCGTCGAGCAGCTCGCCGGGGTCGACGTCCCCGGAGGCTATGGCGGCCGCCTGTGCGCCCAAGCCGAGGTCCAGCGGCGCGGTCACTGCGGAGCCCTCGACAGATCGGGGCAGCGCTCAGGCTCGACACCCTCGGTGTCGAGGGCGAGCAGTTCGAGGATCGGTGGCCAGAGCAGCTGGTGGACCGCGCCGATCACGGCAAGGTCGACCTCGTCGGCCTCGATTCCGAGTGCCGCGAGACCGGCCGGGATGAACTCGTCTGCTGCCGCTGGCGTCGTGCCCTCCATTTACGGCTGGCAACCCTAGACGATTGGCCAACTGGCCAATCCGCGGGTTGGCCGCGATCGTGCATTCGCGCCGGAGGACCCCGCCGCACCGCGGCGAACGAGAGAATCCCCTGCCGCAACCCTTGCCGAAGGCCCGGGTTGTCGCTTGAGACCTTGGTGCAAGCAGCAGAAAACCGACCCCGCCGCAGCCGCGTTTACGTCGCGCTGGGCTTCGCCTGCGCGCTGGCGCTGCTCGTCGCCGCCGCTTGGCCGGGTGCCGCCGACTCGGCGCCGGCCCGGGTCGTTGTGCTCGGTAAGACCGATTCGACGCCGCCGCCGTCCTGCCCGGGCAAGATCGTCAACAACGTCGAGGTCATCCCCTGTCGGGTCGAGGGCCATGTGACCGGCTTCCAGGCGATCGCCGGCGGCGTGCCGCGTCCCTACGAGGTTCCTTTCGACGGCAAGATCGTCGCCTGGTCGATCACGCTCTCGCGCCCCTCCGACACGGAAACCAAAAAGATGACCGATGAGATCGGCTTCTTCAACGAATTTCTCGGCAAGCCCTCGCAGGCGAGGGTCGGCGTCCTGCGCCCGGTCGAAGGCTCGAAGCCGCCCCGGTACACCCTGGTCCGCCAGAGCCCGCTGGAGATCCTCAACCCCTACTTCGGCAGCACGCCGATCTTCGCCCTCGACCACCCGCTCAGCGTCCTGCGGGGTCAGGTGGTCGCCCTGACGATCCCGACCTGGGCACCGATGTTCGCCTTCAACGTCAGCGAAGAAAACACCTGGCGCGGCAGCCGCCTACCCGAACACTGCTCCTCAAAGGAAGACATCCAGGGTGGCCACCCCCAGCAGGGCGTCGGCAAGACCAAGACCTATGGTTGCTACTACAGCAACGCCCGCCTGCTTTACACGGCGACTGTCGTTAAACAGCCATAGCGCAAGAAGACTCACTCTTCCGCCGCAGAAAATTCACATTTGTCGCGCCACTGGAACTTTCTTTCGCTATGGCGGACGCCGGGGGAGTGTTGGCGAGCCTGTCCCAGGCAGAGGCTGCCCAGGAGTACAGAGATCGAGCGATCAGCCAGGGTGGCCTCCGCGGGTTTCGCCTCGGCGCAGCGTTCTACGTGCTCTGGAGGGATCGGAAGCGCCGCGGGAGAGGGAAGGACCGGGCGGCGGGGCAGCCCTAGAGGGCTTCTTGACGCAGGCCGCAGTACTCGCAATCGCTGACGTCGAGCCCGATCAGCTGGTCGCAGCGGCGACAGGCGCGCAGGTTCTCGGGCGCGCGGGGCAGCGACGAGGCCGAGGGGGCGAGCGGCAGGACCATCGCCACCGGCGCCATCTGCTCGCCGGTCTCGCGGTCGACGTAGACCGCGCCGGGCTCGGCGTGGGCGAGGGCCTCACGGCCCGAGGCCGGCGCCCGCATCCGGTAGAGCTGCTTCGCGTTCACGGCGGGGAAGACTAATAGGTTGCCCGGCAGCGATGCGTGTTCTCCTCTTCCACGGCTACATGCTGCGCGGCACGGGCAGCAACATCTACACCGCGAATCTCGCCCGCGCCCTGGCTGCGCTGAACCACGAGGTCCATCTTCTCTGCCAGGACAAGCAGGTGCAGCTGGATGGCGTCCAGATCCACAATCCGGACATCCATGGCCTGCTCCCGGTCTACGTCAAAGACCCCTATGAGGGCTTCGCGGTCAAGGCCTTCGAGGAGCTGACGGACGCAGAGCTTGATCGCTACATCGACGCCAACGTCGCCGCGGTGCGGGCGCTGGCGGCTTCGACCGGGGGCTTCGACGCGGCAGTCGCCGGCCACTTGGTGATGGGCCCAGCGATCCTCGCCCGCGCGGAAATCGGCCCCTTCGCCGCCAAGGTCCACGGCTCGGCCCTCGAGTACACGGTCAAACCTCACCCGCGCTTCCTTCCATATGCCGAGGAGGGGATGAGGGCGGCATCGACCGTCCTGGTCGGCTCGCGGCACACGGCCGAGTCGCTTTGGGCGGCGCTGCCGGATGTCGCGGGCCTGAAGGAGAAGACGCGCCTCGGTCCCCCGGGAGTCGATACGGAGGGCTTTCGGCCGCGGGTCCTGTCGCGGCGGGAGGAAGGCTCGCGAGTGGTCTTCGTCGGGAAGCTGATCGTCTCCAAGGGAGTGGACCTGCTCATCGCCGCGTGGCCGTTGGTTCATAGGCAGCATCCAGATGTGAAGCTGGAGATTGCTGGATACGGGGAGTACGAGCAGGGGTTGCGGCGTTTGCTGGCGGCTCTCGATAGCGGGAATCTGGACGATGCGCGGGAGGTCGCGAAGCTCGGAAGAGGGCTCGAGGGCGGTTCCGCGGAACCGCTGTCGATTTTGAGCGCGTTTTTCGCCAATCCGCCTGACGGCTATCTGGATGCCGCCAAAGGGATCGCCGCTTCCATCGAGTTCATCGGGCGCTTGGAGCACGACGAGGTCGCAAAGCTGCTGCCTGAAGCTGAGGCGCTGGTGATGCCGAGCACCTTTCCCGAGGCATTCGGGATGGTGGCGGCAGAGGCAGCAGCGTGCGGGGTGCTCCCGGTGTCCGCGGGGCACTCGGGGATGCTGGAGGTATCGAGGGAGCTGGCGGAGACGTTGCCACCCGAGGCCGCTGAGCTGGTCTCCTTCCCGGTCGAGGAGGGTGCCGTAGAAGCGATCGCGGACCGGCTGAACAGGTGGTTCGAGCTGCCGGAGGACGAGCGCGCCGAAGCCCGTAAAGCCCTTGTGGCCACCGCCCGAAAGCTCTGGAGCTGGGAGGGCGTAGCGCGCGGAGTACTAGCAGCTTCCGCAGGCCAACTCGAAGAGCTGTCCGCGCCCGAGTAGCCGCCATTCGGGTAGGGCCGAAACGTCTTGTACTTTTTCGCTGAGGCCCCCGGGCGTCAGCCCAACCCGACCACACCGAAAAAGTTAAGTGAAGGCCCTGCCCGAATGGCGGCCCCAGATCGTGCCACTCGTCATTTGAGCCCAGAAAACCTTCCGCCGCCGCTTCAATAGAATGCCCGCCGCCTCATGTACGGCCGCCTGCCGATAGCGAAGATGTTCGCCGCGACCGTCGCCCTTACGGCGGCGATCTCTGCGGTGATGCTCTCGATCAACTGGGATGGAGCGGCCGCTTCGACGGCGGCGCCCAAGGTCGACGATCTGCTTAACGTGATGATCGTCCTCTCGGCTTTCGTCTTCTCGCTGGTGATGGTGATGCTCTTCTACGCGCTGTGGAAATTCAAAGCCAAACCGGGCGACGAATCCGATGGCGAGCCGATCCACGGCAACACCCGGCTCGAGGTCGCCTGGACGCTGATCCCGACGATCATCGTCCTCTTCGGCGCCGGCTACAGCTGGTCGGTGCTCAACGACATCGAAGAACCGGCCAAGAACCCGCTCACCGTCGATGTCTTCTCCCAGCAGTACGCCTGGAGCTTCGGCTACCCCGGCAAAGGCAATGCCTACTTGCAGGGCGAATTCCACGTCCCGGTCAACCGCCAGGTCCAGTTCAAGATGCACTCCCAGGACGTGATCCACTCCTTCTGGGTGCCGGAGTGGCGGATCAAGAAAGACAACGTGCCGGGGATCACCACGACGGCCACCGTCACTCCCGACAAGGTCGGCACCTATCAGCTGATCTGCACCGAGCTCTGCGGCTTCGGCCACGCCTCGATGCGGGCCAAAGTCGTGGTCGAACCGCCGGCCGATTTCCGCAAATGGGTCGCCGGCCTGAAGGAAACGGTGCCGGCTCCGTACATGGAATCGATCCGCCAGGACACCGAAACCAACCCGGTCGAACCCCTCGGGGCGGGCGGGGCATAATGGAGGCGCAGATCTACTGATGGTCGCCGCAATCAAGCAACCGGGATGGATTCGAGGCCTGCTGGGCGCAGTGTTGGCTGCCGCTTTCGGCGTCGGCCTGGTCGTCGTCCTCCGCGACATCTCCGGTCTGCCGATCTGGCAGACCGAGCAGACCGGCTACCCGCACGTCGTGGTGCCGCTGATCACCGGCCCGCTGGGCTTCCTCGCCGGCTTT
Organism: uncultured Solirubrobacterales bacterium; assembly: GCA_963837695.1. Classification (GTDB taxonomy): domain Bacteria; phylum Actinomycetota; class Thermoleophilia; order Solirubrobacterales; family 70-9; genus VRUE01. Next base: position 1,471,150 of record CAWINZ010000005.1, read on the forward strand.
GGCTGCTTCGACTACTGGCTGCGTTGGGCCGCGGGCATGCCGACGATCCCTGACGACCACTCCCAGCACGGCGCCAAGAGCTGGAAGGACTACTTCCGCTTCAACACCGATCACAAGGTGATCGGCATCCAGTACATCTGCACCACCTTCTTCTTTTTCTTCGTCGGTGGCCTGATGGCGATGCTGATCCGGGCCGAGCTGGCCCAGCCGGGCACCCAGATCGTCGACGCCGCGACCTACAACAGCCTCTTCTCCACCCACGCGGTGCTGATGATCTTCGTCTTCGTGATCCCGGTCTTCGCCGGCATCGCCAACTACGTGCTGCCGCTGATGATCGGCGCTCCGGACATGGCCTTCCCGCGCCTCAACGCGCTCAGCTTCTGGATGCTGCCGCTCGCCGGGCTGCTCTTCATCGGCAGCTTCCTCGCCCCCGGCGGCGCCTTTGACGCCGGCTGGACGGGCTACGCGCCGCTCTCCACCGGCGCCCCGTTGGGCCAGTCGTTCTTCAACCTCGGCGTCCAGTTCGCCGGCGCGTCCTCGATCGCGACCGCGCTCAACTTCCTGGTCACGATCATCACCATGCGTGCGCCCGGAATGACCTTCTGGCGGATGCCGTTGCTGGTCTGGGCCAACCTCTCGACCTCGCTGCTGGTCGTCGCCGCGACCCCGTTCATCGCCGGCGCCCAGTTCATGGTCCTCTTCGATCGCGCTCTCGGCACCCAGTTCTTCCAGTTCGCCGGCGGCGGCGACGTGATCAGCTACCAGCACATCTTCTGGTTCTACTCGCACCCGGCCGTCTACATCATGATGCTGCCCGGGTTCGGGATCATCTCCGAGGTCATCTCGACCCACGCCCGTAAACCGATCTTCGGTTACCGGCTGATGGCGCTGGCTCTGATCGGGATCGTCGTGCTCAGCTACTCCGTCTGGGCCCACCACATGTTCGTCGCCGGCATGTTCAGTTGGCTGCGCGTGCCGATGATGATCACCACGCTGCTTATCGCGGTGCCAACCGGGATCAAGATCTTCTCCTGGCTGGGCACGCTCTACTTCGGCAAGATCCACACCTACTCGACGGCGATGCTGTTCGCGCTGGCCTTCATCGTCACCTTCACGATCGGCGGCATCAGCGGCGTCATGCTGGGCATGGTGCCGATCGACATCCACGTTTCCGACACCTACTTCATCGTCGCCCACATCCACTTCGTCCTCTTCGGTGGCTCGGTCTTCACGATCTTCGCCGGCATCTACCACTGGTTCCCGAAGATCACCGGGCGGATGTACGACGAGAAACTCGGCCGGGTCCACTTCTGGGGGACCGTGGTCGGCACCTGGGGCACCTTCATCCCGATGCACTGGATCGGGATGGACGGGATGCCGCGCCGCGTCGCCGACTACGCGACCCAGTTCGGCAACTGGAACCTGCTGATCAGCGTCTGCGCGTTCTTCCTCGGCGCCGTCCAGCTCGTCTTTCTCTACAACATGATCGTCAGCTGGCGCTTCGGGCCGCGGGCGACCGCCAACCCGTGGCGGGCGAACTCGATCGAGTGGCAGGTCTCCTCGCCGCCGCCGATCTTCAACTTCGACGAGATCCCCCGGGTTGTCGGCGGGCCGTACGAGTTCGGCGTGCCCGGCGCCCGCCACGCGATCATGGCCGGCGAAGGCGCAGAGGTAGCCAAACCCGAGCCGGCTGTGGTGGGCCAGACGTGAGCGGGGATTCCACCCAGGAGGCAAAGCCGCTGCTGGTCTTCCTCAACGAGGTCGCCGGTGGCCGCAAGCTGCTGAAAGCCGTCAGCGAGCGCGCCGGGAAGGCGCCGTTCGTCGCCGTCGCCGCGCCGCAGAACCAGCCCGCGGTCGGGCAGCTGATCGACACTGGCGAGTTGCGCGAGGCCGCTCGCGCCAGAGTCGAGGTGACGATGTCGATCCTCGCGGAGTACGGGATCGAGTCGGTGGGCGAGGTCATGGATCGCGATCCGGCGCTCGCCATGGACGACGCTGTGCGTGCCCACGAACCGGGCGAGCTGCTGCTCTCCTGTCGCTCCGAGACGCGCTTCGGCGTCACCCGCAAGGACCTCGTCGAGTGGGCCAAGGATCGCTTCGAGCCCGAGGTGGCGGTGACGCACATCCCGGTGCGCGTCCAGGACGACTCGATCAGCTGGGAGAAAAACCACACGCTCGTCGTCGCCACCCAGACCGTCGCCGCACCCGATCTGGTCGCCAGACTGAAGGAACGCGCCGCCGGGCACCCGCACCGCTACACGATCATCTGCCCGCGCGCCGACGGCGTCTCGGAGGCGGAGATCGTCCGTGACCTCGCCTCGACCCTGGCCGAGCTCTACCGGGCTGATATCGACGCCACCGGCCAGCCGATGAGCCCCGATCCTTTCCACGCCGTACAGAACGCGATCGAGCACTACCGGGTCGACGAGGTGCTGATCTCGACCTTCGCCGGCGAGGACTCGCGCTGGCTCGACGAGGACCTGCTCGGCCGCACCCGCGAGATCACCGACAAGACGGTCGAACATCTCGAGGTCGGCCGCCCCGCGGCGGCAGTTGCCGCCGCCGTGGCCGAAGGGGAGGAGGCTTCCTGATGGAGAGCGCGACCGTCGCACTCGATCATTCCCACGAGGAGGAGCACCACGGGCCGCCGGAGGCCAACCAGAGCTCGCGGATCGACCGCCAGACGCTGGGGATCCTGCTCTTCATCGTTTCCGAGGTGATGCTCTTCGGCGCCTTCTTCGCCTCCTACTTCTTCCTTCGCGTCGTCGTTCACCCGCCGACCTGGCCACCGCACCCCTACGAACTGCCGGTGGCGGTCGCCGGGGTGAACACGGCGATCCTGGTCTCTTCGAGCTTCACGATCCACTACGCGCTCGAGTCGATCCGGCGGGGCAACAAGAAAGGCCTCAAACTCGGCCTCGTCCTGACTTGGCTGCTGGGCGCGACCTTCCTCTTCATCCAGATCAACGAGTACGTCCACATCGGCTTCAGCGCCCGCGATCTCGCCTTCGGCTCGATCTTCTACGGCCTCACCGGCCTGCACGGCGCCCACGTCTTCGTCGGCTTAATGCTGCTCAGCTTCGCCACGATCCGCGCCTTCCGCGGCCATTTCGGGCCCAAGGCGGAGGACCACCTGGGCGTCGAGGTGCCGGGTATCTACTGGCACTTTGTCGACGTCATGTGGCTGATCGTTTACACGGCTGTGTATATCCTCTAGCGCGGCCGCTGCAAACCGGCGTATCTCGGGGTCTTCAGTCGTTCGGATCGGGTCACGCACTAACAGTGCGCTCCCCTCACCTCACTCCCTGCATCCCCCGACCTACTTGGTTTTCACGGCCGTGACGTGCACGGGGAATTTGAACCTTGATTTTCGCGGCCTCAGAAAGTTGGAACAGGGATGAGGATCTCTGAGCAGGCTGTTTTCCGGTGGGTTGTGATCGTGGCGTTGGCCGCCGCATCGATCGCCGCTGTGACCTTGCTGATTACGCCTCTGGTTGGGGCGCTTTGGGCGTTGGTGCTCGTCTGTGCGGGGGCGTGGCACGCTTATCGGTGGCTGAAGGCTTATCGAGACCGGTCGTAGATGAAATGTCTTGTCGGTGAAACTGTTACGATGCAACCATGCTCGATGATTTGAGGGACCGACAGATGGCTCGCCTGGAACGCGATTTAACGACGATCCAGGGAAACCTTTGGGCCCTCGAAGAGGATGTGCGGAGACGCTTCTGGGAGCGAGACGAACGGCGGTTGCAGGTTTCGATCTGGATGGCGATGGCGTTGCTGTGGATTGCGGTCGGGGCTCTGATCGCCACTGTGCTGGTCAAGGGCCATTAGCCCGGACCCCTGTCAGGTTAAGCCGCTGGTTGGTGCCCCCTGGGGTTTTCGCTGATTTGCCGCAACGGTTCGTGGGCACCCGTGGCAACGGGACCGCGCCGCGGCTCCAGGCGACCGGCGGTGGCAACCGTCCAGAGCATCGCCAGCCAGGTGACGGTCGCCAGGGCTACGTGGACCCAGACGAGCTCGCCTGGGAGCTTCAGCCACCACTGGAGGCCGCCTACGGCGCCCTGTAAGGCGAGCAGGCCGATTACGGCGGTGAGGGGCCGTACGGCCCGCCTGTCGCCGCCAGGGCGGCGCAGGAGCAGCCAGACGGCTATCGCCGCCAGGCCGAAGACGGTTGCGAGTACAGCGTGGCGTTCGACGACCCATTCGAGCGTGCCGCTGCCCTCGAAGGTGAAGCGGTGGACGAGCTGGCCGGCGTGGGCGCCGGCGTGGGGACCGGAGGCGGTGGCGACGGTGCCGGCGGCGATCGTCAGCTGGCCAAGCGGGATCAGCGCCCGCACCGCCCAGACGCCGAGCCGGTCATCGGAGCGCCGCCGCTCCCAGGGTTCGTAGCGCGAGCACCAGGCGAGGGCAAAGGAGGCGTCGAGCAGCAGCATCGAGAGGATGAAGTGGCTCATCACCAGGCCGGGGGCGAGGTGGTACTTGACGACGAGGGCGCCGAGAATCGCCTGCCCGATCACGCCCAGCGGCAAGAGGGCGCCGAAGAAGGCGAGGTGCCAGCGAAACGGCCGGCGGAACCAGGCGAGCGCGCTGGCGGCGATCACGGCGATCCCGACGAACCCGGTGAGAACGCGGTTGCCGTACTCGATCACCGCGTGGGTGTCGAGCGGGGGAACGGTGCCGCCGTAGCACTTGGGCCAGTCCGGGCAACCGAGGCCGGAGCCGGTCAGGCGTACGCCGGCGCCGGTGAGGACGATCAGGGCGAGCGCGCCGAGCGCGACGAGGGTGACCTGGGCGTAACGGCGCGGCGAGATCTCGATGCGGTCTTTGAGGCGTGCGCCCATCGTCCCCGGAATGATGTCAGCGGCCCGTTATGGGCCGCGGGCCTCAGCCGCCCTTGCCGCTCTTGGAGCCGCCGCCGGCTTCGCTCAGCAGGTACTGGACCAGGTCTTCGACTTCCTTGGCGCTGAGCGTCTGGCCGAAATTGGCGGGCATCACGTTCGCCGGGTAGCCGGTGACGATTACAGCGTTCGGATTGACGATCGATTCTTCGACCATCTTGGCGCTCTGCCCGGGCAGGGCTTCGTCGAGGTCAGGTCCGACCTGGCCGCCGGATTGCGCTGCGGAGAGGGTGTGGCAGTTGCCGCAGCCGTTGTTGGCGAAGACCTGGGCGCCGGGGCCGCCGGGGACCTTGGGTGGCGCCGCGCCCGGCACCCCGGCGTACATGCCGACGTAGGCGGCGACGTCCTCGAGATTCTGGCCGGTGACGATGTCCGCGGGCATCGAGTTGTCGGGGTTGTCGGTGCTCGGGCGCGGGAACTCCACCTGCGCCTTGACGATTCCTTCGATCGTGTCGCCTCCCTCGCCGGCCGCCCTCGCGGCGGCGAACGCGTCGTCGAGGTTGGGCCCGATCTGCCCTTTCGAACCGGCGTGCGCCATTTCGTGACAGACGCCGCACTTTTCCTTGAAGAGCACATTGCCGCGCTGCGAGTCGGCGCTCGTCGTGCCGCAGCCCGACGATGCAAGCGCGACCGCGGAGAGCGCGGCGAGGGCGAGAAGGGCGCGGATCTGGTTGGTTGGCTTGAGCATCTTCATGCGGCGAGAAGCGGGCCGGAGTCTATAGATCGAGGACGCGTAAACGCTGCGTGTGAAGGCTCGGTAGTCGGGTAGGCTTGAGACGATTCACACAACCACCCGAGCGGCGAAGGGAGAACGACGAGGATGCAGGTACGGGACGGCATGTCTGAGGTGGTTCTGACCGTGGGCCCATCGCACACGCTGCGCGAGGCAGCGACGATGATGGTTGAGAAAGGGATCGGCGCGGCGCTGGTGACCGACGACGAGCGGCCGGTGCCGTGCATCGTCACCGAGCGCGACATCCTCAACTCGCTCGGGCGCGGCGAGGACCCCGACACCGAGCTCGTCGCCGAGCACATGAGCGAGGGCGTCGTCGCTGCCGAGCCCGAGTGGAGCCTCGAGCACGCGGCCGCCGAGATGTCGACTCGCGGCATCCGTCACCTGGTCGTCTTCGACGCCGGCGAGACGGTCGGCGTGCTTTCGATCCGCGACATCGTGCGGGTTTGGACCAGCGCCGGTGCGACCTCGGGGATGACGCCTGATTGAAGAGAGCCCATCCGGCAGGGCTTTCACTTAACTTTTTCGGTGGATTGCGGGTGGGCTGTCGCCCGAGACCGACACCGAAAAAGTACAAGACGTTCCAGCCCTACCGGATGTGTTCTTGCTCAGGGGCGGGGCGGTGAAATGGTTTCTACGGGGAGCACTGCCCCGCGGGTGTGCTGCTTGCGCGGAAGACGGAAGTAGTCCTGCGTCGCAAGCTTGATCATCGCCCGCAGGGCGAAGAGCAGGACGACTATCGCGATGATCGAGTAGATCCAGCCGCGGACCATGAAGCCCTCGGCGAAGATTCCGCAAACCGCGCCGGCGGCGCCGAAGGCGAAGAAGGCGGGTGCCCAAGAGGGCCGGGTTGGGTAGACGAGCTCGCCGGGCTCGGGGATGTCGCGGTGCTCGCTCACGATGCGATGTAGAGGGTTGCGGCGACGAAGCAGAGGGCGAAGATCGCCGCGGCGATGCCCCCTGCCACCAAGCCTGCGGCCATATCTCGTCTGGAGGTCTCGCGATCCACGGGCGGATTTCTATCAGGCAGGCAGGGCGTCGGTCGCCGGGGCTTCTAAAGCCGGACGTCTATCGGCATCGTCAGGAAGAGCAGCGCCAGATAGGCGAGCGAGAAGAGGTAGGTGCGCAGCGCCCAGCGCCGGTCGGCGCTGCGCAGCAGTCGGACGGCGCAGTAGATGAAGCCGGCGCCGAGCGTCATCGAGCCGGCCAGGTAGACGAGCCCGAAGCCGCCCGCGCAGAAGGGCAACTGCGTCACTGCGTAGAGCAGGATCGTGTAGAGGAGGATCTGGCGGCGCGTCTCGGCCTCGCCGCGGACGACGGGCATCATCGGCACGCCGGCCTTCGCGTACTCGTCCTTCATCAGCAGCGAGAGCGCCCAGAAGTGGGGCGGAGTCCAGAAGAAGACGATCGCGAAGAGGAAGAAGGCGGTGCCGCTGAGGCCGCCGGTCACGGCGGCCCAGGCGACGAGGGGGGGCACGGCGCCGGCGGCGCCGCCGATGACGATGTTCTGCGGGGTGGTGCGCTTGAGCCAGAGCGTGTAGACAAAGACGTAGCCGGCGAAGCCGGAGAACGAGAGCGCGGCGGCGAGGGGGTTGACCGCGCTCGCCAGGAGGGTGAAGGAGCAGAGCTCGAGCAGGGCGCCGAAGCCGATCGCGGTCCTTGCCGAGATGCGCCCGCTGGCAACCGGTCGGTCGGCCGTGCGCGCCATCGTGCGGTCGATGTCCCGGTCGATCGCGTGGTTGATCGCCCCGGCGCCACCGGCGGAGAGGGCGCCGCCGAGGCAGGTGAGGAAGACGAGCCCGAGCGAGGGCTCGCCGGCCACGTACATCGTCGTCACCGTGGTGAAGAGCAGCAGCGACTGCACCTTCGGCTTGGTCAGCGTGAGGAAATCGCGCCACAGCGAAGGTACGGCGGTGCGCTGCGGGATGGCAGCCGTCTGGGCGCCGCTCATGGGTGGCTAGGCTACCGGCTGGCGCTCAGCGGCCGGCTGCTCCGCCCGGGCACTGCGGTGGGCGATCGCCTCGCGGATGTCGCGCATCGGCCTGGCGCTGCGCACGTCCGGCAGTAGGTCGAAGTTGTGTGGCTCCGGCGGTGAGAGCGCGAACCACTCGAGCGAATCGCCGCCCCAGGCGTCATGTCCGGCCGGGACGCCGCCCTCACGGCTGAGGATCGCGTTGACCAGGGTCATCACGATGCCGGCGGCGAGGATGAAGGCGCCGATCGTGGCAATCAGGTTGTAGGCGTCGAGGCCGGTGGAGCCGAAGAACTTGTAGGCGTCGACCACCTGGCCGTCGTCGGTGCCGGCGAGCATCAGGGGGACGAAGGCGACGAGCGTGCCGAGCAGCATCGTCCAGAAGGAGAAGCGCGCCAGCGTCTCGCCCATGGTGCGTCCCGTCATCTTCGGGAACCACCAGTGCAGGGCCGCGAAGCCGCCGAAGACGGCGCCGCCGACGAGGGCGAAGTGGGTTGCCGCGGTGCTGTCGGTGGTGTGTTGGAGGCGCCAGCCGAGCGCCACCATCGAGTGGTTCATCTCAGCCGCGAGGCCGATCGCGATGGCGACGATCGCTCCGGCGGCGAAGAGCAGCGGCGCCCGCATCTTCACCGTGCCGCCCGCGAGCGTGGCGATCAGGTTGAAGAAGATCAGGCCGAAGGGCACGATCAGCGCCAGCGACATGATCATCGCGAAGTACATCCAGCCGATTCCGATCGGCGCCGTGTACATATTCTGGATCCAGGCGAGCGTGCCGATGACGCCGATCGCGACCAGCGAGCCGATCACGGCGCCGCGGTTGAAGAGGGGCTTGCGGGACAGGGCCGGGACGATCTCGGCGATCGCGCCCAGGGCGAAGACCAGGATCAGCATGTAGGCGCCGGTGTAGAAGATCCAGCTCAGGTGCTGCCAGAGCAGCGGCGAGCCCCCGGCGTCCCCGGCGAAGAAGATGCCGTCAAAGTTGCGGTCGATCAGCAGCATCGTGATCGCCGCCAGCATCACCGCTCCGATTACGAGCAGCAGCCAGGAGGAGATCGCCGCCGCCCAGGCGAAGACCGGCAGCCGCCGCCAGGCCATTCCCGGCGCGCGCAGGCGGCGCAGCGTGGCGACGAGGTCGACTGCGATCAGCACGAAGCCGAGCGTTGCCAGGCCGGTGGCCGCGGCCCAGGCGTCGACGCCGTTGTTGGGCAGGAAGGCGATTCCCGAGAGCGGCGGCAGCGGGTTGACGCCGGCCTCGGTCGGGGTGAAGAGGAAGCCCGAGTAGAGGACGGTGGCGCCGGCGATGAAGAGCCAGGTGCCGAGTTGGCCGAGCCGGGGCAGCGCGGTTCCGCGGGCGCCGATCTGCAGCGGCGCCACGTAGTAGAAGAAGCCGAGCGCGAACGGCACCGCAAAGAAGAAGATCGCGGTCGCGCCGTAGAGCGAGAGCATGCGGTTGAAGGTGACCGGGTTGAGGAAGGTGTTCTCGGGGATCGCCAGCTGCAGGCGCATCAACAGCAACTCGACCACCGCGAGGAAGAGGAAGCCGAGGGCACCGGTGATCAGGACGCGGCCGAGGTCCTTGTGATCGGGGCTGGTCGCGATCTCGACCCAGCGGGCGCGGCGCGGCGCAAAGCCGTCGACGACCAGCTCGGGATTGCGTGCGGGCGCGCTCATGGCGTTTCTCCGTTTTCGATCAGGCCGACGACGCGGTCCTGGGCGGCCTGGATGTCTTCCTTCTGCGTTTCGATGAAGGCTTCGTATTCCTCCGGCGAGACGACTTCGACTTCGGTGCGCATCGCCGCGTAGGCCTGGCCGGAGAGGGTCGCCGCCTGGCCGGAGTAGGTGCCTTCTTCGTCGGCGCGGAAGGTCACGTGATTGGTCTTGCCCGGGACGGCGTCGCGCTTGCCGGCCAGGTCGGGCAGGTCCCAGGTGTGGACGACGTCGGTCGAGACCAGGTCGAGCTCGACCGTGGTGTCGACCGGGACGACGAGCTTGAAATAGGAGAAGGCTTCGTTCGGGTAGTCGTAGCGCCACAGCCACTGCTGCCCGGTCGCCTGGATCTTCAGCGGCTCGGAGTGGGCGACCTGAAGGCCCGCGGCGCCCGTGAGCGGCGTCTCGCGCGCCTTGTCGGTGTAGACGATGCTGAGCACGAGGAGCACTGCGGCGAAAGCTCCCAGCGCCGCGCCGACGCGGAGCTGGATGCGCCGCCCACCGGTGAGCTGGCGTGGCTCGGCGCCGCGCTCGGCGCGGTAGCGGCGCAGCACGTAGAGCAAACCGACCACGACGGCGACGACGAGGATCGTCGCGGCGACGAAGCCGATCCAAAGCAGAGTGTCGATCTGGTCGGTGCCAGGGCTGTGAGGCGTCAAAGCGCGGCCATCCTATACTCGCCGCCCTCATGAAAGGGACCTCGCCATCTCCTGCGCTTCGCAAGGCGGTGCGTGCCGGAGCAGCCGCCGCGATCGGGGCGGCGATAGCCGTGCCACTGCTGCGCCACCGGGCGCGCATCCCCGCCCCGGTGACGGTCGTGGCCTGCGCCGGGGGTCCGCTCGGACTGGCCGTTTTGTATCCCCGCTCCCACAAGCGCGACGTCGCCATGTACGCCTTGCAGATGTGGGCCTTCACGATGGTCCACGAGTTGCCCTACGACAACGCCGAGCGGCTCCGCTCCCGCCTTCAGGTCCGCTACCCGATCGTCGCCGACCGTGCCATCGGCCTCGGTCGGTTGCCCAACGTGCGTTTGCAGCGGGGCCTCGCCCGGTTGCGGCGGGTCGGGACGCTCAACCGCTTCCTCACCTGGGCGCACTGGCTCTGGTTCCTCGAGCCCTATGTCGCGCTGGCGTTCATCCTGCTCCGCCATCCCGATCGCTTCCCGCACGCCGCCCGCCGGCTAGCGGCGGTCTTCGACATCGGTTGCGCCGCCTACTTCGCCGTCCCGACCGCGCCGCCCTGGTGGGCCTCGGAGCAGGGCCACACCGGCGAGGAGGTGCGGCGGATCATGGTCGAGGTCGGCGAGGAAACCTGGAAGTCGGCCTGGCCGGGGATGTACTCGGCGCTCGGCGGCAACCCCTGGGCGGCGATGCCCTCGCTGCATTTCGCGACCTCGGTGACGGCGGCGATCTCGCTGGCCGAGACCGGGCCGACGGCCGGCGCCGCCGGCTGGGCCTACGCGCTGACGCTCGGCTTTGCCCTCGTCTACCTGGGCGAGCACTACGTCACCGACCTCGTCGCCGGGGCCGGGCTGGTCGCCACGGTGCGCGGCGGGGAGCACCTCGCCGAGCCGGCCGTCATCGCGGTGAATCGACGCCTGCAGAGTCTGGAGCGCCTGGCGAACGGGTAGCGTCTCCAGCGTGTCTCCCGAGCAGCCGGCGAACGGAAACGGCGGCTACGAACTGCCGCTCTTCACGCGGCGGCGTATTGCGCAGACGCTGCTTGTCGTCCTCGCGCTGCTGATCTGCATCTACTTCCTCTTTCCGAAGCTGGTCGGGTTGGGGGATGCGCTGAGCAAGCTCGGCGAAGCCGACCTGATGTGGATCGCCGTGGCGATCGGCTTCAACGTGATCGCGATCGCCACCTACATCGCCCTCTTCAAGGCCGTGGTCGGGGGCGACACGCTGCGCCTGCGCTGGTCGGAGACGTACGAGATCAACATGGCCGGGGTCGCGGCGACGCTGCTCTTCTCGGCTGCCGGTGCCGGCGGCATCGCCCTGACCTACTGGGCATTGCGCAAGGCCGGAATGCAGCGGCGCGACGTCGGCCGGCGGATGGTCGCCTTCCTCGCCCTGCACTACGTCTTCTACCCGGTGGCGCTGATCGTCTTCGGCGTCCTGCTGCGGACCGGTGTCCTTCCCGGCGAGCACTCGGTTGAGCTGACCGTGGTGCCGGCGGCTGTGGCGGGCGTCCTGCTCATTCTCGGCGTGCTGTTGGCGCTGATTCCATCCGACCTGGGGAAGCGGGTGGCTGCTCACGCCAGGGGGGAGCGGGCGCAGTCGATCGCCGCCAACATCGCCAAAGTGCCGGCGATCGCCGCCGAAGGGTTCAGGTTTGCACTCAGCCTCTTCGCCCATCCCTCGCGCGGCGGCCTCGCGGTGATCGGCGCGGCGGGCTTCTGGGCAGCCAACATCGGCATCCTCTGGGCTTCGTTCCAGGCTTTCGGGGTGGAAGTGCCGATCGCCGTCGTCGTGCAGGGCTTCTTCCTCGGCATGGTCGCCAACCTCTTTCCGCTCGCGCCGGCGGGGGTGGGGGCGGTCGACGCCGGCATGATCGGCGCCTTCGTGCTCTTCGGCATCCCCGAGGAGACGGTCTTCCCGGCGATCCTGGTCTACCGCCTGGTCGCTTTCTGGCTGCCGATCCCACCCGGCATCGTCGCCTTCTTCCAGCTGCGCAAACGGGTCGCCCAGTGGGAAGAGGAGGGCCTGCCGGTGGACAGGGGAGTTACTATACAAAGTAAAGTATTGGACGGCACCGCGGCCGACGGGCCGATTTCCGGCGATATGGACCGGGTTTAGGCCCATCGGCGTGGCTAGACTGGTGGTTTAGATGACTGAGACGAAAAAAGTTGAGAACGTGATCGTCGTCGGCGGTGGGCCGGCTGGCTATACCGCCGCCCTCTACACCTCGCGGGCCAACCTCGAGCCGCTCGTCTTCGAGGGCTTTCAGTGGGGCGGGCAGCTGCAGAACACGACCGACGTCGAGAACTACCCGGGCTACCCCGAAGGGATCATGGGGCCGGAGATGATGAACCAGTTCCGTGCCCAGGCGGAGCGGTTCGGGACGCGCTTCGTCACCGACGACGTCGACCGGGTCGAGCTCAGCCCCGACGGCGGCGTCCACAGGGTCTTCCTCGGCGACGAGGAGCACATCGCCAAGACCGTGATCCTGGCGATGGGCGCGGAGCCGCGCCGGCTCGGCATTCCCGGTGAGATGGAGCTGAGCGGCTGTGGCGTATCCACCTGCGGCGTCTGCGACGGCGCCTTCTTCAAGGGCAAAAAGGTGATCGTGATCGGCGGTGGCGACTCGGCGATGGAGGATGCGATCTTCGTCTCTAAGTTCGCCAGCGAGCTGACCATCGTCAACCGCCGCGACGAGTTCCGCGCCTCCGAGATCATGCGCGCGCGCGCCGCCGAGCGACCCAACATCGAGTTCAAGACCCCCTTCGTCCCCGAGGAGTTCGTCGCCGGCGACGCCGGCAACCTCGACCACGTGCGGCTGCGCAACGCCGAGACGGGGGAGACCGAGGACGTCGGCACCGAAGGCGCCTTCGTCGCGATCGGCCACATCCCGAAATCGGAGGTCGTCGTCGACCAAGTCGACACCGACGAGGACGGCTACATCCGCACCGAGCCCGGTTCGACCAAGACCAATCTGCCCGGCGTCTTCGCCGTCGGCGACGTCGTCGACCACACCTACCGCCAGGCGGTCACCGCCGCCGGCACCGGCTGCATGGGCGCCCTCGACGCCGAGTGGTACCTCCGCGACACCCCGCCCAGCCCCGAGGCTCACTGGGCTCCGGGCGGCGAGCCTTCGGAGATAGCTCCTAAGCCCGCCTGACCGGCGCATTTCGGCGTCCTCGGTCGCTCGTGTGCAGAGACCGAACTTCCCTCCCTGCGTCCTTGAACTGCTTGGTCAGGCGAGCTTAGGAGACCAGCCGTTGAACGACGAAGGTCTTGCTGCCGCGGGGGGTCTGAACCTTCACTGGCTTGCCGGGCTCGGCGTCCATCAGCGCCTGGCCGATCGGCGACTCGGCTGAGAGGCGGCCGGCGGCGAGGTCGGCTTCGGTCGAGCCGACCAGGGTCCAGGTGTTGACGGCGCCTTTCTCCTCGTCGAGAACCTCGGCGGTGCGACCGAAGCTGAAGCAGTCGGCGCCACCGTCGACCTCGACCACGACCGCCGTGCGCAGCCGCTCGCGCAGCCGCTTGATCTTGGTCTCGAGATGCGCCTGGTCTTCCTTGGCGATGTGGTACTCGGCGTTCTCCTTGAGGTCGCCTTCCTCGCGCGCGACCTTGATCCGGGCCGCCATCGCGGTCCGACCAGGGCCTTCTAGCTGCTCGATTTCCTCGCGCAGGGCGACGATCCCCTCCTCGGTGATCGGCTCCCCACCTCCATTGGCGCCGCTCATCGTCGGCACCATTGCAGATGGGGCGACTTGGGCGCGATCGAGGCCGACGGCCGACCGGGTCAGAGGTTGGCGAGCAGCACGCCGATGACTGTCGCGACCACCGCGATTGCCGCCGACCAGGCGATCCGGGTCATCGTGTGATGCAGCCCGAGTATTGCGGCACTCATCTGCCGCATGTCCTCGTGCATCTGCCGCATGCCCTCGTCGACCCTGTCGAACTGTTCCCGGCTCTCGGCAAGGTGTTCGCTTGCCTGGGTGCGGAGGCGCGCTTCGACGCCTGCGATCTCCTGGCGCAGGTTCCTATCGACGCTTGAGATCTCCCTCCGGAGTTCCTTGCCCTGCTCTTTGATCTCACCGCGCAGCTCGTTGGTGCTCGTCTTGAGTTCACCGCGCAGCTCTTGGACCTCCGACCGCAGGCCGTTGGCAGTGGTTCGCATCTCCATGCGGGTGTCGGCGATCTGCCCTTCGACCTGGTCGAAGCGCTCGTCCATCCGGTGGGATAGATCGTCGAGACGGTCGTCTGTCCAACTCTGCCTCATTGCCTCCATGTCTCCATGCTAGGGAGCGAAGTGTGACGTATGGCGCGTTAATTGTAACTCTTTGTCACTGTAGACGAATGTCTGAGTTTGCGAGGTCCGATCTTGCCATGGTCTAAGGTCGGATTCGGATGGCGACCTGCTCGCACCTCGACTCGATCGAGTACTTCGATCTACCGGGAGAGATCGCGGGCTGCGAGGAGTGCCTGAAGCTGGGGATGAGCTGGGTGCATCTGCGGATGTGCCAGGAGTGCGGCCACGTCGGCTGCTGCGACAACTCAGAGGGTAAACACGCCACGGCCCATTTCCACGACGCCGGCCACCCGTTGATCCGCTCGGCCGAGCCGGGGGAGGACTGGAGCTGGTGCTACATCGATGAGGCGATGTTCCGCATCAGGCATCCCTGAGCGGCAGGGGGGCTCCCTCAGGGCGCCTGGGTCTCTCTGGGAGTGACGATCGGGAAGGCTGGGTCGGGCTCGTCGAGCAGGCCGAGCAGCTCGCCGATCTTCGCTCCGTCGCCCTCGAATCGCAGGCGGTCGTTCTCGATGAGCTCGTCGATGGCGGCGGTTTTGAGCAGTAGCTGGTTGAACGCCTCGCGGTCGACCAGCAGCGCTGCGTCGCTGGGTGGGTCGTGGCGCCCGGCGCGGTGGCGGAGGACGCCGTTGCGAACGGTCAGCGCATGCTCCTCGTCTGGCTCGGCGATCACCCAGTCGATCCGCAGGTGGGAGTCCCAGGCGCGCGGTCCGTCGAGCCGGATCGCCATTGCGTCGAGCAGTTGGGCGACGGAGAGATTGGCGACGATGTCGGGCGGGGCGGCGGAGGTCGGCGTGCCGGCGATGCCTTCGCGCAACTCCCTGGCGCCCATCAGAAAGAAGTTGCGCCAGGTCGCGTTTTCGGCGCCGTAGGCGAGCTGCTCGAGCGCATCAGCCTGCAGCTCTCGCGCCGCCTCGTTCTCCGGTTCGGCGAAGACGACGTGGTTGACGACCTCCGCGACCCAGCGGTAATCGCCGTCTTCGAAGCAGCGGCGGGCTTTCTCCAGCACTGCCTCGGCGCCGCCCATGAACTCGACGTAGCGGCGTGCCTGCTCGCTGGGCGGGTGCTCCCAGAGGTGCGCCGGGTTGCCGTCGAACCAGCCCATATAGCGCTGGTAGATCGCCTTCGTGTTGTGGCTGACCGAGCCGTAGAACTCGCGGCAGTGCCACTCCTCGGCGAGGCTCGGCGGCAGCTCGACCAGCTCGGCGATCTCGGGCCCGGTGTGGCCCTTGTTGAGCAGGCGCAGGGTCTGGTCGTGCAGGTAGGTGTAGAGGTCGCGCTGCTTTTCGAGCAGGTCGACGATCCGCTCGCGGCCCCAGCAGGGCCAGTGATGGCCACTGTAGAGAATGTCGGAGTCGGCGCCGAACAGCTCGATTGCCTCGTCGAGGTAGGCGGCCCAGATGTGCGGGTCGCGAACCAGGGCGCCGCGCGGAGTGAGGATGTTGTGCATCGAACGGGCGACGTTGTCGGCGACGCAGAGCACCTTCGCTGCGGGGAAGTGGATGTTCATCTCGGCCGGGGCCTCGGTGCCCGGCGTCAGCTGGAAGGTCATCTCGACCCCGTCGACAATCTCGGTCTGTCCGGTTGCGCCGATCTCGACCGTCGGCGGGATCAGGGTGATCGTCCCCAGCGAGGTGGTCTGCCCCAGGCCGGAGCCGACCTGACCCGTGGGCCCGCGGTCGAGCAGCGCCCCGTACATGTAGCCGGCGCGGCGGCCCATCGCGGTGCCGGCGAAGACGTTCTCGCTGACCGCGTGGTGGAGGAAGCCGGCCGGGGCGAGGACGGGGACCCGACCCGCTTCGACCTCCTCCGCCGAGACGACGCCCTTGGCGCCGCCGAAGTGGTCGACGTGGCTATGGGTGTAGATCAGGCCGGTGACGGGGCGGCCGCCGCGGTGCTCGCGGTAGAGGGCCAGCGCCGCGGCGGCCGTCTCGGCGGAGATCAGCGGGTCGATCACGACGATTCCCTCGTTCCCCTCGACCACGTGCATGTTCGAGAGATCGAAGCCGCGCAGCTGGTAGAAGCCGGGCGCCAGCTCGAAGAGGCCGGCGATCCGGGTCAACTGGCTCTGTCGCCAGAGGTTGGCGTGAGCGGTGTCCGGCGGCTCGCCGTCGAGGAAGTCGTAGGAGCGCAGGTCCCAGACGGTGCGGCCCTGCGCGTTCTCGACCACGGGTGGGTCGAAGGGCGCGATCAGGCCGCGCCCGCGCCTCTTCGAGGTCCCGCTCGCTCATCGGTTCGTTATCCACCGGCGGCGAGGAGCCGCGGTGCCGGCCGGTAGGCGCCGCCGTTCTGCTCGCACAGCTCTTCCAGCAGGCTGGTGGCACTCCCGGCGCCGATCAACTCGGTCAGCTCCAACGGCCCGCTGGGCCAGTTGAAGCCGAGGCGCATCGCGGTGTCCATGTCGGCGGGCGAGCCGACCTCCTCTTCGAGCGCGAAGGCCGCCTCGTTGGCGATCTGGGCGAAAAGGCGGAGGAGGATCGCCGCCGCCGCCGGGTCGATTCTCGCCAGCTCGGCCGGGTCGAGCGTCGGAGCGTCGATGCCCAGCTCGGGATCCGCCTCGCGGTGCGGGCCGTCGCCGTACTTGTAGAAGCCGCGGCCGCTCTTGCGGCCGAGCAGGCCTTCGCCGACCATCCGCTCCTGGATCGCGCTCGGGCGCCAGCGCTCGGGCTCGCCGCCCTGGCTGTAGAAGGAGCGGGCGACGCTGAGGTTGACGTCGAGGCCGATCAGGTCGATCAGCTCGAAGGGACCCATGCGGAAGCCGCCGCCGAGGCGGACGACGCGGTCGATCGTGGGGGCGTCGGCGACGCCCTCGGCGAGCATTCGCAGCGACTCGAGGCTGAAGGGGCGGGCGAGGCGGTTGGCGATGAAGCCGGGGCTGTCCTTGGCGCGGATCGGCGTGCGGCCCATTCGCCGCCCGACCTCGGTCGTCGCCTCGAGCGCATCCTCGTCTGCGCGCTCGGTCGCGACGACCTCGACCAGCCTCATGAGTGCCGGCGGGTTGAAGAAGTGCATGCCGACGACGCGCTCGGCATTGGGGGTCTCGGCGGCGATCGCGGTAACCGGCAGCGAGGAGGTGTTGCTGGCCAGGATCGCGTCCGGGCCGCAGGCGGTGGCAAGCGCCGCGAACAGTTCGCGCTTCAGCGCCAGGTCCTCCGGCGCCGCCTCGACGACGAGATCGCAGCCAGCGAGATCGCCGAGGCTCGCGGCCCGGCCGAGCCGGCTGCTGGCGGCTTCGGCGTCGTCCTCGCTCCAGCGGCCTCGCTGGGCGCCCTTTGTCAGGTCGCCGCGCACTCGCTCGACCCCCGCCTCCAGGGCCGCGGAGACCGGGTCGTGCAGCCGGGTCTCGTAGCCGCCGAGCGCGGCGATCTGGGCGATCCCGGCGCCCATCGTGCCGGCGCCGACGACGCCGACCCGCTCGACCGCGGTCACTTGCCTTCGAACTTCGGCACGCGCTTCTCGAGGAAGGCTTTCATCCCCTCGACCCGGTCATCGGTCGCCATCGCCAGCTCGTAGAGCCGGCGCTCGTTCTCGAGGCCGGCGGCGAGCGCCGTCTCCTCGGCGGCGATCACGGCCTGTTTGACGAGCCTGGCGGCGATCGGCGGCCGCTCGGCGACCGTGTGTGCCAGCGCCAGGGCCTCCTCGAGCCAGCCCCCGTTCTCGGCGACTTTGTTGACGAGGCCCAGCTCGAGCGCGGCACTCGCGTCGAAGCGGCGCCCGGTGAGCACGAACTCCATCGTCCGCTGCTTGCCGATCACCCGCGCAAGGCGTTGGGTGCCACCACCACCGGGGATGATGCCGAGGGTTATCTCGGGCTGACCGAAAACGGCGGTGCTGGAGGCGACGATCATGTCGCAGGCGAGCGCCAGCTCGCAGCCTCCGCCCAGGGCGTAGCCGGAGACGGCCGCGATCGTCGGAGTTTTCACCGCCGCAAGGCGGCGCCAGAATGAGGAGGACGGGTGGGTGAGGGCTTCGGCGAAGCTGCGTTCGCTCATCGCCTCGATGTCTGCCCCGGCGGCAAACACCTTCTCGGATCCGGCGATCACGATGCAGCGCACGTTGGGGCCGGGGTCGAGGCGCTCCAGCTCGTTGATCAGCTCGTCCATCATCTCCGGCGAGAGGGCGTTGAGGGCCTCGGGCCTGTTCAGCCGCAGCAGGGCGACGTGGGGCTCGTCCAGCGAGGTCTCGACCAGCTCGGGCATCTGTCTACTCCACCTCCATCGGCGTCATCGCGTTGATTCCCGTCGCCGCCCGGCCGATGATCAACTTCTGGATCTGCGAGGTCCCCTCGTAGAGGGTCGTCACGCGGGCGTCGCGCAGGTAGCGCTCGACCGGGTAGTCGTCGACGTAGCCGGCGCCGCCGTGAACCTGGATCGCCAGGTTTGCGCACTCGACTGCCGACTCGGTCGCGTACAGCTTCGCCACCGAGGTCTCCATCGTGTTCGGCTTGCCTTCGTCCTTGAGCACCCCCGCCCGGTAGACGAGCATCCGCGAGGCGTCGCGCTTGACGATCATGTCGGCGATCATCTCCTGGACCAGCTGGAAGCGGGCCAGCGGTACGCCGAACTGCTTGCGCTCTTTGGAGTAGGCAACCGAGGCTTCGACGCAGCCGTCGCAGATGCCGACGCAGCCGGCGGCGACGCTGTAGCGACCGTTGTCGAGGGCGCTCATCGCGACCTTGAAGCCGTCGCCGATCTCACCGAGCATCGCGTCCTCGCCGACCTCGACGTTGTCGAGCGAGAGCTCCGCGGTGTCGGAGGAGCGCAGACCGAGCTTGCCGTGGATCTCCTGGGTGGTGAAGCCCTCGCTGGCGGTGGGGACGAGGAAGCAGGCGAGGCCGCGGTGCTTCTTCTCGGGATCGGTCTGGGCAAAGACCAGCGCCACCTCGGAGAAGTTGCCGAGGCTGATCCACATCTTCTGGCCGCTGATCGACCAGCCGGAGTCGGTCTTGGTCGCGCGGGTGCGCAGGTTGGCGGCATCGGAACCGGTGTCGGGCTCGGTCAGGCCGAAGCAGCCGAGCGCCTCACCCGAGCAGAGCCGCGGCAGCCACTTCTGCTTCTGCTCCTCGCTGCCCCACTTCTCGATCGAGCCGGCGACGAGCGAGGTCTGCACGGAGACGACGGTGCGGGCGGAGGAGTCGGCGCGGCCGACCTGCTCGACGATCAGCCCGTAGCCGATGTAGTCGAGCCCGCGGCCGCCGTATTGCTCGGCGACCGGTGCGCCGAGGTAGCCGACCTCGCCCAGCTTGCTCGCCAGCTCGCGGTCGAAGCGGGCGGCGCGGTCGTTCTCTTTGACCCGCGGGACGATCTCCCTGTCGGCGAATTCACGCGCGGTTTCGGAGATCAGGCGCTGCTCGTCGCTCAGCTGGAAGTCCATCTCACTCCTTCTCGTCAGTCGTCTTCGAAAGCTCGTCGCGCAGGGTCGCCGCGAAGGACTCCTGGGCCTCGCGGGTGCGGGGGCCGGGCGCCTCGGCCAGCGGCTTGCCGTCGAT
Organism: uncultured Solirubrobacterales bacterium; assembly: GCA_963837695.1. Lineage (GTDB taxonomy): Bacteria > Actinomycetota > Thermoleophilia > Solirubrobacterales > 70-9 > VRUE01. The sequence goes on from CAWINZ010000005.1 coordinate 1,490,925, forward strand.
CGCGGCGACCGCCTGGATCTCGCGCGTGGTCGAGGCGAGGAAAGCCTCCCCGGCACTGCGCAGGTCGGCGACGGGCCAGGCGCCCTCCTCGACGTCGAGCGCCTTGACCAGGCGGTCGCGGGTGATCGACTCGAGCACGCCGACGTCGAGTGCAGGGGTGCGCAGGTCGCCCTCGGGAGAGACCCAGAAGATCGCGGAGGTGGGCGGCTCGAGCACGGTCCCGTCGGGTTGGACCAGCACGGCCTCGTCGGCTCCCTGCTCCTTCGCAAGGCGCGTCGCCTGCATGTTGGCCGCGTAAGAGAGCGACTTGACCCCGGTAAGGATCACGCTCGGGCAGTAGGTGACGGTGGCGAGGCTGAGCGTCTCGGCATGTGCGGGGATCGGCTCGACCGCGGCGATGCGGCGACCGCCGCGGGTGACGATCAGCCGCAACTGGCCGTCGGGGCCTCCGGCCTCGGTCAGCAGCGCGTCTATCTCGCGCTCCAGCGCGGCGCGATCGAACTCGAGCCGGATCGCCGCCGCGGAGCGCTCCAGCCGGTCCAGGTGGTCGCCGAGCGCGAAGGGCCGGCCCTCGTAGAGCCGGATCACCTCGAAGGCGCCGTCGCCGCGGTAGAGCCCGTCGTCCTTCATCGGCACCATCGCCTCGACGGTGGCCGTCACTCGTCCATCGACACTCGCCAGTTCCTCGAGCTTGGTCATCGCCGCGCGAGGCTACCTGACCCTTCCCCGCCAGGATGGACGCTTCTACCCCCCATAGGGGACAAAAGACTCCATCCTGTCGCCTGGTCAGACCGCTTCGAAGACCGTCGCGAGGCCCTGGCCGACGCCCACGCACATGGTCGCGATGCCGTAGCGGCCCTTGCGGCGGCGCAGCTCGCGGATCAGGGTGGTGGCGAGGCGGGCGCCGGAGCAGCCGAGTGGGTGGCCGAGGGCGATTGCGCCGCCGTTGACGTTGAGCCGGTCTTCTTCGATGCCGAGCTCGCGGGCGCAGGCGAGCACCTGTGAGGCGAAGGCCTCGTTCAGCTCGATCAGGTCGATCTGGTCGAGGGTGAGTCCGGCCGCGGCCAGGGCGCGGGGGACGGCGACGGCTGGGCCGATCCCCATGTAGGCGGGGTCGACGCCGGCGACGCCGCTGGTCAGGACGCGCGCCAGCGGCTCGGCGCCGAGCTTCTCGACTCCGGCCTCGGAGGCGACCAGCAGGCAGGCGGCGCCGTCGTTGAGGGTCGAGGCGTTGCCGGCGGTGACCGTGCCGCCCTCGCGAAAGGCGGGTCGGAGCTTTGCCATCTTCTCCAGCGAGGCGTCGGGGCGCGGTCCCTCGTCGGCCTCGACGAGAACCGTCTCGCGCCGTCCTTTGGGTGCCTCGATCGGGACGATCTCCTCGGCGAACAGCCCGGCCTCGGCGGCGGCGACCGCGCGCTGGTGGCTGCGCAGGGCGAAGGCGTCCTGGTCCTCACGGGTGATCCCGTAGCGCGCGGCGACGTTCTCGCCGGTCTCGCCCATCGACTCGGTTGAGACGCCGAGCTCGGCCATGCGCGGGTTGACGAAGCGCCAACCCAGGGTCGTGTCGTGCATCGTCTGCTCGCCGCGCGGCAGGGCGCGCTCCGGCTTGCCGACGACCCAGGGGGCGCGACTCATCGACTCGACCCCGCCGGCCAGGTAGAAGTCGCCCTCGCCGAGCTTGACCGCGCGGGCGGCGCAGTTGACCGCCTCCAGGCCCGAGGCGCAGAGGCGGTTGACCGTGGCTCCCGGAACGCTCTCGGGCAGGCCGGCGAGCAGCGCCGCCATCCGGGCCACGTCGCGGTTGTCCTCGCCCGACTGGTTGGCGGCGCCGAAGTAGACGTCGACGATCTCGGCCGGGTCGACCCCGGTGCGCTCGACGACGGCGCGGACGACGTGGGCGGCGAGGTCGTCGGGACGCACGGTGGAGAGCGCGCCGCGGTAGGAGCCCATCGGGGTGCGGACCGCGTCGACTATGAAGGCGTCAGGCATGGAGCGCATTAAAGGCGAAGCGGGCCGACGCCCGTATCCTGGACCCCATGGGTTTCGTCCTGCTCACCCTCGGCATGCTGGCCGTGATCATCGGCGTTCTGATGCTGATCGGCCACTTCTACCAGGGCAGCAGCGCGGACCTGGTCGACTGGAAGCCGACCCGCAGCCCCGAAGTCGAGGCGCAGAACGAGATCGACGACGTGCGGCAGATGGTCGAGGCGCAGAACGAGATGCGCCGCCGCCGCGGGGCCGCCGAGGTCGACGAGAGAAAGCTGCGGGCCGAGGTCGAAGCGGAGGAGCTGGAGCGGCTCCGCCGCGGCGACCCGTTCGGGGCTTGAGGGCGAGGCGGCCGTGGCGCGGGCGCTGATCGTCGGCTGCGGCTGTCGCGGGCGGCAGCTCGGCGAGGGGTTGCTCGCCGAGGGCTGGCAGGTGCGCGGGACGAGCCGCCGCGAGGAGGGCCTGGCGGCGATCGAGGCAGCGGGGATCGAGCCCGCCCTCGCCGACCCTGAGGCCCCGGGCGCGTTGCTCGACCTGGTCGGCGACGTTGCCGCTGTGTACTGGCTGCTCGGCTCCGCCGGGGGTCCCGCCGAGAACCTCGAGGCGATCCACGGCCCGCGGCTCGAGCGCTTTCTCGAGCGGCTGGTCGAAACTCCGGTGCGGCGTTTCGTCTACGAGGCGGATGGCAGCGTCGACTCGGCGATCCTCGAGCAGGGGGCGTCGATCGTGCGGGCCGCCGGTGAGCGCTGGCGCATTCCGGTCGACGTGGTCGGCCGCCAAATCGATATAGCTAAACTCGGATAGGGATTAAGGCAATACGCCGAACGCGAAAGGAGCTGGTCCGATGGCGCTGCAACTTGGCGACGTAGCACCCGATTTCGAGGCCGAGACGACCGACGGCCGGATCAAGTTTCACGACTGGATCGGCGACTCCTGGGCGGTGCTGTTCTCGCACCCGAAGGACTTCACCCCGGTCTGCACGACGGAGCTCGGCTACATGGCGAGCATCGAGCCCGAGTTCGCCAAGCGCGGCGTGAAAATCATCGGCCTCTCGATCGACGCGCTCGACCGGCACGAGGAGTGGGCGAAGGACATCGAGGACACGCAGGGGACCGCGCCGAACTACCCGATCATCGGCGATACCGACTTCAACGTCGCGAGGCTCTACGGGATGCTGCCGGGGGACGTCTCGGGCAGTGCCGCGGACCGCACCCCGGCCGACAACCAGACCGTCCGCAACGTCTTCGTCATCGGCCCCGACAAGAAGATCAAACTGATCCTCGTCTACCCGATGACGACCGGGCGCAACTTCGACGAGGTCCTGCGCGTGATCGACTCGCTACAGCTCACCGCCAAGCACAAAGTCGCCACCCCGGCCCAGTGGCAGCAGGGCGACGACGTGATCATCTCCGGCTCGGTCTCCAACGACGAAGCGAAGGAGACCTACCCGGACGGCTGGGAAGAGCCGCGTCCCTACATCCGCATCGTGCCTCAACCAGGGAAGTCCTCTTAGAGCCCATCCGGCAGGGGTTCCACTTAACTTTTTCGATGTGGCGCCGGCGGGCTGTCGCCCGGGACCCACACCAAAAAAGTACAAGACGTTCCACCCCTACCGGATGGGCTCTAAGCGAGGCGCCTGAGTAGGTCGCCCACGATCCGCGCGGTCGCCCCCCAGATCATGTGGCCTTCGACCTCGTAGGTGGGGGTGTGGATGGGGACGCCGCGGCGGATCAGGCGGCGCATCTCGTAGCCATCGCGGAGGACGTCGAGCGAGAAGGTGAGCACGGTCTCGACCTCGGAAGGGTTGGGCTTCAGATCCAGGTCGCTTGGGTGGGGGATCCTGCCGACGAAGGGGTGGATCCGGTAGCCGGTGACGAAGGTGCCCGTCGTGGGCAGCTCCTCGCCGAGCTCGACGACCGCAGAGTCGAGGCCGATCTCCTCCTCGGCCTCGCGCAGCGCGGTGGTCGCGAGGTCGGCGTCGGCGTCGTCCCTGCGCCCGCCGGGGAACGAGATCTCGCCGGCGTGCCGGCGCAGGTCCGCGCGCCGCTCGGTGAAGATCAGGCCGGGTTCGTCGGGCCAGCCGTAGAGCGGCAGCAGGACCGCCGCGTCAATCTGAGATCTCATCCCGACTGAGACGGCGAAAACCAAGCCTGGCTAGGACGCAGGGAGGTCGACAAGGGGAGCGCACATTAGTGCGTGACCCGCAGGCGGCCGACCGAGGACACCGCCAGGCGCCGGTTTGCAGCCGTCTCAAATGATGACCTGCACCGTGCCGCCATCCACCGACCAGGCGGCGCCGCTCACGTAGGAGGCGCGCTCGGAGCAGAGGAAGACGATCGCGGCGGCGATCTCCTCGACCTCGGCGAGGCGCCCGATCGGCCGCTTCGCGCCGGCTTCGGCAAGCGCGGCCTCGCGACTGTCCGCGCCGGACATCTCGTGCGACTGGTCGAGCAGGCCGCCCGGCTCCATCCACATCTCGCCTTCCACGGGCCCGGGACAGATCGCGTTGACGAGCACGCCCCGTTTCGCGTAGCGGTCCGCGAAGAGGCGCGAGAGCGAGAGCTCGGCCGCCTTCGCCACCGAGTACTCGGGCATCGACGCTGAGGGCCGCTTGCCGGCGGTTGAGCAGACGTTGACGATTCGTCCCCAGCCGCGCTCGGCCATCGGCCGGGCGGCCGCGCGCATCGCCCGCAGCGGCGCCATCACGTTGAGCTCGTACTGGGCGTACCAGTCCTCCTCGGGAACGTCGTCGAGGTCGCGCCACTGCGCGGCGCCGGCGTTGTTGACGAGGACGTCGAGGCCACCGAAGTGCTCTGTCGCGGTCGCCAGCATCCGCTCTCCGGCGTCTGTGTCGGTCACGTCGAGGATCAGTGCCTCGGCCCGTCCACCGGAATCGGCGCCAGCGGCTGAGGCCGCGACCACGGCGCCGGCCAGTCGCTCCTCGTGGCGACCCACCAACAGCACGTCCGCGCCCTCGGCGCAGAGCAGCCGCGCCGTCTCCCGCCCGATCCCGCGGCTGGCGCCGGTGACGACGCAGGTGCGCCCCTTCAGTCCGAGGTCCATACCGCTAAGTCCCGCCGTCCCGCAGTAGCGGCGTACCGGTGATCAGGTCCGCCGCCCGCTCGGCGACGGCGATCGTCGGCGCGTTGGTGTTGCCGCTCGGGATGATCGGGAAGACCGAGGCGTCGACCACCCGCAGCCCGTCGATGCCGCGGACGCGCAGCTCCGGATCGACGACGGCCTCATCGTCGGAGCCCATCCGGCAGGTGCCGACCGGGTGGTAGAGGAGCTCGACGCGGTTGCGCAGGTCGTCGGCGAGATCCTCGTCGCTGTCGATGTCGGTCCCTGGGAACAGCTCTCGGCCGAGCACCGAGGCGAACGGCTCGGCCGCGGCGATCTCCCGCGCGAGGCGCGCTCCGCCAACCAGGGCGGCGACGTCCTCCGGCTCGGCCAGCGAGTTGGTCAGGATGCGCGGCTTGTCGGCCGGGTCGGCCGAGCGCAGCCGCACCCAGCCGCGGCTGCGCGGAGCGACCAGCGCCGGGCCCATCGTGATCGCGTGCCCGTCGTATTCCTGGAAGCCGTTGTCGACGAAGTAGGCGGGGGCGAAGTGGAACTGGAGATCGGGCTGGGCGAGGCCGGGCCGACTGCGCACGAAGGCAAATGCCTCGGCGACCGAGGAGGACAGCGGACCGCTGCGCCGCAGCAGGTACTCGAGCATCGCTTTGGGGCTCTCGGCGTCGGCAAGCGAGCCACCGCCCGGAACGTCCCAGACCGACGTTTGGTAGGGATGGTCCTGGAGGTTCTCGCCGACGCCGGGCAGGTCGGCGGCGACCGGGATGCCAAGTCCCTGTAGCTGCCCGGCCGGGCCGATGCCGGAGAGCATCAACAGCTGCGGCGAGGCGAGGGCGCCGGCGGAGAGGATCGTCTCGCGCTCGGCCGTGACCACGTGCTCGCGGCCGCGGCGGCGGTAGCGGACCCCGGTCGCGCGGCCGTTTCGGACCTCGACGCCGAGCACGTGGGCACCGGAGACGACGGTGAGGTTTTCGCGCCCCTGCGACGGGCGCAGGTAGGCGTCGGCGGTGCTCCAGCGCCGGCCGCCCCGCTGGGTCACCTGGACGCGGGCGGCGCCGTCCTGCTCGTGACCGTTGTAGTCGGCGATGCGGGGAATGCCCGCCTCGGCACAGGAGTCGAGGAACTGCCTGGTGAGATGGCGCGGCGAGCGCTCGTCCTCGACCCGCAGCGGGCCGTCGATCGCGTGGTGCTCGGACGGGCCGCGGGAGTTGTCCTCGGCCCGCAGGAAGTAGGGCCTGATCCCGTTCCAGTCCCAGCCCGTGGCGCCGCCGCCGGCCCACTTCTCGTAGTCGAGCGGGTGGCCGCGCACGTAGAGCATCGCGTTCATCGAGCTGGAGCCGCCGAGGCCTTTGCCACGCGGCATGTAGATCGAGCGGCCGTTGCAATGAGGCTCGGGCTCGGTGCCGAGGTCCCAGTCGCGCTTGCTTTTGAACTGCTTGGCGAAGGCCGCCGGGATCTTCACGTTCGGATGGCGGTCGCTACCCCCGGCCTCGATCAGGAGCACGTCGACGCTCGGGTCCTCGCTCAGCCGGGCGGCGAGCACGCAGCCGGCCGAGCCGGCGCCGACGATCACGTAGTCAGGCACCGGGTAGGTCCTCGATCCGGTCGGAGATGGCGACCGGCGTCTCTCCGGCCAGCAGCTTGTGTACCGGGCAGCGAGCCGCGATCGCGAGCAGCCGCCGGCGCTGCTCCTCGTTCAGGTCAGGCGGCAGGCGCAGCGTCACCGCGAACGAGAGCGGCGCAAAGTCTTTGTACTCGACGTCGACGTCGACCTCGACCGAGCCGACGTCCCAGCCCTTGCGCCGCGCGTACATCTCGATCGTCACGGCGGTACAGCCGGCGAGGCCGGCGGCGACCAGGCGGGTGGGGGAGGGGCCGGCGTCGGTCCCACCCTCGACGAAGGCGGGCTCGTCGACGACGACCGTGTGGCCGCCTTCGATCTCGACGTCGTGGACGTATCCCCCTATTCGGTTCGCTCCGCTCACCTTCCGTCGGGCTACGACCTTCATTGCCTCAGGCCTTGCGCTGGCCCTCGAACAGCACCGGCTCGTCGACGTCGGCGAAGCGGGCCATCGCGTAGGCGAGGTCGGAAGCCCGGTTGACGAAGTGGATCACCGTCTCACCGGCCAGCTCACCGGCCTCGTTGAGGGCGCTGATGCGGCGCTCGGCGCGGCGGATCGTGGTCCGGGCGACATCGAGCTGGGCGGAGAGCTGGTTGCCGCCGGGGATGACGAACTGGGGCGGCAGCTCGACCCGGTCCATGTAGCGGTCGATCGCTTCCTCCAGCTCGGCGACCATCTCCTCGGTGGTGCGGCTGACCCCGTCTTCGAGTCGCTCGGCGGCCTCCGGCGCGGTCGCCAGCTCGGCGCCGGCGACGAAGATGTCGTTCTGGAGGCGGAGCAGATCGGCGGCCAGCTCGGCCTGCTCGCGTCCGCAGAGCGCGCGGGCTACGCCGAGCTGGGAGCAGGCTTCGTCGAGCGCGCCGTAGGCCTCGGTGCGGCCGTGGTGCTTGGGCACGCGGCCGCCGTACCAGAGGGACGTCGTGCCGTCGTCCCCCTTCTTCGTATAAATCTTGACCACGGCGTGATCCTACGCCGCGTCGCCCTCAGCCGACGGGATTGAAGACGAGGCCGGTGAGGACCTTTGGAAAAAAGTAGGTTGACTTGGGGGGCATGTTTTCGTCGCTCTCGCAGATCGCCTTGACCTGGTCGACGGGGATCGGGCGGAGGATGAAGGCAACGTCGTAGGTGCCGGCCTCGAGCAGCGCCAGCGAGTCCTCGACGCTCTTCGAGTAGCCGAGCCCGCGCTTGGCGAGGATGTCGTCTTCGCTCAGGCCCGCGATCCCCTTGAGCACGAGCGTCTCGAGGATCGCCGCGTCGAGTCGGCGGTAGGCCTCGGGCTTGCCGGCGAGCTGCTGGGCGAGCGCGGCGATTGCGCTGTCCTTGAGCCGCAGGCGGAAGCCGCGCTTGTGGAAGGAGTCATAGAGGCCGAAGACGCCGACGCCCTGCTCGCCGAGCGGATCGAGCTGCTCGACCGGAACCTCGGTCGCCTCGAACAGCTCGCGCAGGCCCTCACCGAGGCGGCGCTGGCGCTCGGGATCGTCGCCCAGGCCGGAGAGCAGCCGGTGGGTCGGGAAGACGGTGAGGCCGGGATCGTCGAGCCCGGTCAGCGCCATCAGGGTGAAGTTGTGATCGCCCTCGCCGCCGATCTCGTCGCGGTAGGCGATTGCCGTCTCGTAGCGGTGGTGGCCGTCGGCAATCAGCAGCTGTGCGCCGGAGAGCAGCTCGGTGACCGCGGCGTGGATCGCGGGGTCGCCGACGCGCCAGACCTTGGTCACGGTGCCGCCTTCGTCGGTCGCCTCGCCCCAGGGATCCTCCGCCGCGACCGCGGGGGCGACCAGCGGCCAGGGGTCCTCGGTGCTGAGTGAGAAGATCGGCGAGAGGTTGTGGCGGGTGGCGCGGGTGAGGTCGAGTCGGTCCTTCTTCGGGCCCGGCAGGGTGCGCTCGTGGGGCAGGACCTGGCCGGCTGAGAAGTCCTCGACGCGGACCCGGGCGAGGATGCCGTGGCGGGTGCGGGGCGTGCCGTCGGGGCCGGTGTAGTCCTGCGTCATCGCCCAGATCGCCGGCTCGGCATCGGCGACGAGGGCACCCGCCTGCCGCCACTCGTCCATCGTCTGCGCCGCCCGCTCGTAGGGGTCGTCCTCGGTCTGCTGCGGCCCGGTCTCGCCGTAGGGTTTGGGCAGGTCGATCGCGACGGCGTTGTAGGGGGAGCGCCCGAGCAGCTCGGCGCGCATGCCGGCATCGATCACGTCATACGGCGGTGCCGCCACATCCTGGAGTGACCCGACCACCCCGAGGTCGTAGTGGGTCGCATGGATGGGGCGCACGTCGGCCATCGAGGGCGCAACCTAACGGTTCCTGGCGTCCGCCGCATTTGGGAACATATGTTCGTATAGCGATGGCCTATCCGACGTACGTCAGGGAGAAAGCAAGGGAGCTTCGACGAGAGAAGAAGCTGACGATCGACGAGCTCGCCGAACGTCTTGCGATCTCCCGCACGACCATCTACTACTGGATCAAGGATCTCCCCATCGGGACGACCCAGAACGAAACCCTGGCCGCCAAGCGGGCCTCCAAAGCGAACCGGGAGATCCACGCGCGCCTCAGGAGCGCTGCCTATCAGCAGGGCCGTACCGAATACCCGATCCTCCTGGAGCAGCTGACCTTTCGCGATTTTGTCTTTCCGATCATCCGATGGCATATTCCTTTCAGCACCATGCCGACCAGAACCCGCGAGAACTATGCGCGTTCTGGGCCAAGCTCGTCGATGTCGATCCAGCGGCAATCAAGTTCCAGCGGAAGTCGAACAGCGGCAAGCTTGCCGGTAGAACCTGGCGTTCGAAGTACGGCGTCCTTCAGGTCCGCGTCGCCGACACCTACCTTCGGGCTCGTCTCGATGCATGGATGGATTGCGTTCGCGCCGACTGGGCGTAAAATCCCGGCATCGGGGCGTAGCTCAGCCTGGTCAGAGCGCCCGCTTTGGGGGCGGGAGGTTTCGCTGGTTCGAATCCAGTCGCCCCGATTGGAGTAGCACTCGATTCACCCAGGCAGATGTCTGGACGCTTGTCCATTCACGAAATGCCTGGAAATGCCGATAGCGCAGGCATGGAGGAGCATCCTGGAAGTCCACGACGCCGTGAACGGGTCGTTTTCGAAACCGACCGGCATCTCGTCGTCGGCAACGTGACGCTGCCTCCCGACGGCTACCAGAGCCGCTTCTCCGATGCGGTCAACCGAGCCGACGTCGGCTTCATCCCCCTGCTCGACGTCGAGATCACTCCGCTTGCCGGCGGCGAGACCGTGCGGCACGCCTTCATCGTCCTCGCCAAGGAGCACATCAGGCTCGCCTATCCCGTGGGCGAGTCGCCCGGGTCCTAGACCCTATGGCCGGCCCACCTGAGCGCCGGCTCGATCCGAACCACGCGTAAAGGTCGGCACCCGCGCATGAGATGCGCGGGTTTATCGCCGAGGGTTGGCCTCGGCGAGGACCGCAATCATGGGGGTGCCGACATGGCGCAGGTTAGGACGTGGGTGGGTCTCGATGTTCACGCGGCGAAGGTCGTCGCGGCGATCGCCGACCAGGAGTCCGGCGAGTTGGTCGTGCAGCGGATGGGGGGTGCCACCGAGCAGGTGGCGGAGTTCTGCGCCGCCTTGCCGGCGCCGGTGCGGGTCGCCTATGAGGCCGGCCCGACCGGGTTCGGCCTGGCCCGGGCCCTGGCGGCGAAGGGAATCGAGTGCACCGTGGCCGCGCCGGGCAAGATCGAGCGCCCGGCGACCGACCGGGTCAAGACCGACCGCCGCGACGCCGAACGGCTGGTGCGGCTGCTGATGATCGGCGGGCTTCACGCAGTGCGGGTGCCGACGCCGGCCGAAGAGGCGATGCGTGACTTGGTCCGCGCCCGCGAGGACATCCGCGGCGACCTGATGCGGGCCCGCCACCGGGTCGGCAAGCTCTTGCTGCGCCACGACCTGCGCTTCGAGGGCAACAACTGGACCCAACGTCATCTCGACTGGCTGGGCAGGGTCGAGCTTCCCGAGCCGGTGGCGCAGTCGGTCCTGCTCGACGGGATCGGGTCGATCGAGGCCCTGCTGGTGCGTCGCGGCGATCTCGAGTCCCAGATGGCCGCCCTCATCGAGGGCTCCCCCTGGGAGCAGGGCGTCGCCCGCCTGCGCTGCCTACGCGGCATCGACACCCTCTCTGCGCTTGGCCTCTGCGCCGAGGTAGGTGACTTCGAGCGCTTCGCTCGACCCGCCCAGCTGATGAGCTATCTCGGCCTGGTGCCTTCGGAGAACACGACGGGAGAAAAGCGCCGGCAGGGCGCGATCACCAAGTCGGGCTCCCGCCACGCTCGTCGACTTCTGGTCGAGGCGGCCTGGCACTACCGGCGGGTGCCGCGCAAAGGTCGGGAGCTGCGCCGCCGCCAGGAGGGCCAGCCCCAGGCGGTCTGCGCGATCTCCTGGAAGGCCCAGCAGCGCCTGCACCGCAGCTGGGTCCGGCTTGACTCAGAGCGCGGCAAACGCCGCACCCTCTGCGCGGTTGCGGTGGCGCGTGAGCTGAGCGGCTTCTGCTGGGCGGTCACGACCGCCGACTGAGACCACCAAGCACTGCTTGGTCCAGGAGGCGGCGGGCTCGGCCCCTCGCGCAGCGCATCCGCGATCCAGCTATGAGCAGCCGCCTCGGCGGTCACGCTCGATCCTAGACAGCGGGCGCTATGACGAAATCCGGTCCTGCGGTAGCCAACCCGCGCATATCAGCCTGACCGCGAGTCGCGCTCCAGGCCGACCGCCGCCTCCTGGACCAAGAGAAAGGCCCGCTTTCAGCGGGCCTTTGGTGGTTGGCGACTTGACAAACGGGCGTCCATATCAGCTGGTTTGCGAGCGCCGCCTGCCGCCACCGGCGAAGGCGCCGATGTCGATCAGGAAGGCGAGCACGACGATGAACCACTCGAAACCGGTGACCCCGTTCGACGAGGACGCCCACATTGCCGCGTAGGCGAGGGTGGTCCAGGGCAGCAGGAAGAAGCCGAGCAGGGGGAGGAGCCAGCTGTCGAAGGCGCGGCTGAGCAGGTTGCTGAACAGGAAGAGGAGGAACAGCGCCAGGCGCGGTGAGATCAGCGCGAAGAGGAGGACGAAGCAGCCGATGCCTGAACGCTACCTTGTATCGATGCTCTTCAATCGTCAGAAGGCGCAGGTGCCGGCCCCCGAGGACGCGCTGCCGGGGCGCAGCGAGCCTGCTTTCGACGTGCCCGAGCGCCACGCCGTGCTCGACACGCCGCTGAAGCCGCCGTTCCCAGACGGGATCGAGACTGCCTACTTCGCGCTCGGCTGCTTCTGGGGGGCGGAGCGCCTGTTCTGGGTTCTCGAAGGCGTCTACACGACGGCCGCCGGCTACATGAACGGGACGACTCCGAACCCGACCTACGAGGAGGTCTGCTCGGGCAGGGCCGGCCACGCCGAGGCGGTCCTGGTCGCTTTCGATCCGCAGCGGATCTCCTATGCCGATCTGCTCAAGGTCTTCTTCGAGGAGCACGACCCGACCCAGGGGATGCGCCAGGGCAACGACGTCGGCAGCCAGTACCGCTCCGGCATCTACTTCGCCAACGACGCGCAGAAGGCGACGGCGGAGATGGCGCTGGGCGCCTACGACGAGGCGCTGCGCGCGGCCGGCCACGAGCCGATCACGACCGAGGTCGAGCCCGCCGGCCCCTTTTACTACGCCGAGGACTACCACCAGCAGTACCTGCACAAGGTGCCGAACGGCTACTGCGGGCTCGCCGGCACCGGTGTCTCTTGCCGCATCCCGGCCGCCGCGGCCGAGTAGCCCGCGCGCCCGGCGTGGCGAATAGCATCCCGCGCCGGTGACCCCCTCCTTCGGCTCCTACATCGGTGGCTGCCTGGCGACGATCGGCATCGTCTCGGCGCTCGGCCTCGGCGGCTACTGGCTGCGCCGCTGGATCGTGCCGGAGTTCTCCGGCGCCCTCGCGCGGCTGGGCGATGCGACGCTCGCCGTCGCGCTGCTGGTCATCTCACTCGAGCTGCTCGGCACGCTCAGCATCCTGCGTCTGGGGTGGATCGTCGTCGTCTGCATCGCGATCGGCCTCGGCGCCGCCTGGCTGGGCCGACGCATGGCGCCGCGGGTCACGGGCGAAATCGCGGCGCCGCGGGTGCAGACGGTCGCTCTCCTGCTCGCTCTAGGCGTCGCCTCCTTCACCGTCGCCGAGTGGACCTTCCCCTCGCAGCTCAGCCTCGACTACGGCATGTTCGGCGGCGACACGACCTGGTACCACATGCCCTTCGCCGCGCGGATCGCACAGGAAGCGTCGACGGTCCACCTCCACTACACCGACCCGCTGCGCCTCGCGGCCTGGTTCTACCCGCAGAGCTCGGAGCTGGTCCACGCCGCCGGGATCGTCGTCTTCAAGTCCGACTGGCTCTCGCCGCTGATCAACCTGATCTGGCTGGCGATCGCCCTGCTCGCCGCCTGGTGCGTCGGCCGCCCGTACAAGGTCGGGCCGGCGACGCTGGTCGCCGGGGCGATCGTGCTCGACGCCGGGGTGATGATCGAGACCCAACCGGGGGAGGGGCGCAACGACATCATGGGGCTCGCCTTCCTGATCGCCTTTGCCGCCTTCTTGATCAACGGCCATCAGCGCCGGGCGCCGAAGGAGGGCGCGGTCCAGGACGCGCCCGAGCATGACGCGCCGCTGCTCGACAAGGGCCCGCTGATCCTGGCCGGCGTCGCTGCCGGGCTCGCCGCCTCAGTCAAGCTCACCTTCCTCGTCCCAGTCGTGGCGATCTGGCTCGGCGTCGTCGTCTTCAGCGGCCGCGGGCGGCGATTGACGACGGCCTGGGTGCTCGGCCTCAGCACCTTCCTGGTCGGCGGCTACTGGTACGTGCGGGCTGCGATCAAGACCGGTGGGAATCCGATCCCTTCGACCGGCTTCGGGCCGTTGCACCTCCCCCGGCCCGATCAGATGCCGCTCGATCCGCGCCCGCGCTTCGCTGTCTCCCACTATCTCACCGACCCGACCATCTACCGGCGCTGGTTCTTCCCCCAGCTGGACAACGCCTTCGGCCCGCTCTGGCCGCTGATCCTGATCGTCGCCGTTGCCGCTGCCGTCTTCATCGCGGTGCGCTCGCGCAACCGGATCCTGCAGGTGATCGCGGCCGCGGCGTTGCTCACCGCCCTCGTCTACGTCTTCACCCCGCTCACTGCCGCCGGGCAGGAGGGCTCGCCGACGGGGTTCTTCACCAACACCCGCTATCTGGCCCCAGGCCTGGTGTTGGCGATGACGCTGCTGCCGATCGCCCGGCCGCTGCGCGCGCCCGATTCGCGCGCGCGGCTGACGCTGTACTTCTTGGTCGCGGTCTACGCGATCACGGTGCTGGCCACGCCGCGCTGGTACCCCGGCTACATCGTCGGCACCGTCTTCCTCACCCTGGCGCTGGTCTGGGCGCCCTCCGCACTGGCTCTGTTACGCGGGCGGCGGGCGGCCAGCCGCACCTACGTCGCAGTGGCCGCCGGGGGCGTGTTGTTGCTCGCCGTCGTGCTCGGCCGCGCGCAGGAGGTCCAGTACTACAACCAGCACTACACGCGCACGACTCCCTTCCTGCAGGACGGCGGGCCGCGCAAGGCCTACACCTTCGCCCGCGAACGGCACGGGGCGAGGATCGGGATCGCCGGCTCGGGCGAGATCTTCTTCGGCCAGTACGGCTTCTACGGCGCCGACCTCGACAACTACGTCCAGTACATCGGCGCCGAAGGGCCCGACGGCACCTACCGGCTGGCGACCACCTGCCATCAGTTCCGTCGCCTGATCAACGAAGGCGAATACGACTTCTTAATTACCAGCAAGGCGACCCAGGACTCTCCCGAGGCCGAATACTGGTACCCGGTCTACGCCTGGCTGAAAACCGACCCCGCGCTTGAACTCGTGGTCGAAGAGCCGGAAATAACCCCGCAGCCCGACTACGTCTTCAAGGTCAAGGGCAAGCTCGACACCAGCTGCGCCGACGTCGGCCACTGAGGCTGACGCACCTCTCTCAAGCCGGCGCCAGGGCGTGCTCGCGAACGAGCGCCGCGGAGCGCTCGGGCTGCTCCCACCAGAACATGTGCCCGATGTCCTCCAGCAGCTGCGGCTCGACCGAGAGCAGCGCCGCGATCTGAATCCCGTTGTTGACGCCGAGCAGACGGTCCTGCGTGCCGTGGATGACCTGGGTGGGGGCATCGATCCCGGCGAGGCGGGCGCTGCTGTCGTGGGCGGCGCAGGCCTGCATCTGTTGGACGATCACCTCGCGAGGCGCGGGCAGGGCGCTCGCCATCGCGCAGAACTCCGCAAAGCGGCTCTCCTCCTCGCGGAAGGCGGGGGAGAGGTTGATCTCCCACATCGCGCGGAAGACCTGCTCGCGCTCGCCGGAGGCCATCGCCGCCGCCAGCATCTGTAGATCCGCGGGGTCCATCAGCGTCCCCTCCGGACCCCCACAGTAGGTCGCGCCGATGGTCAGGCTGCGAATCCGCTCGGGGTGGGCGAGCGCCAGCTCCTGGGCGATCATCCCGCCCATCGAGATGCCGACGATGTGAGCGCGCTCGAGCTCGAGCGCGTCGAGCAGCGCCGCGACGTCACCGGCGAGGTCGGCGGTGGTGAACGGCATCTGTGCCGTCCCGGAAAGGCCCATTCCCCGGTTGTCGAAGACGATGCAATCGAAGCTCTCCTCGAGCGGAGCGAGGAAGGGACGGCCCCAGGCCATGTGGGTGGCGCTCATTCCCTGGATCAGCAGCATCGGCTCGCCGCTCCCGGCGCGCAGGTAGTGAAGCTCGGTGCCTCCCGCATCGATGCTCGGCATCGAGCGCGATCCTACGGAGGTGGCATGCTGCGCGCGTGATTCGTGAGCTTCTCCCCGCGGAGACCGCCCGCTACGCCAAGTAGGGCCGTAATCTAAGCGCACCTGCCCCCGTAGCTCAGTGGACAGAGCGACGGCCTTCTAAGCCGTGGGTCGCTGGTTCGAATCCAGCCGGGGGTACTACGTGCCGACCTCGGGCTGTTCGCCGTCGGTTAGAAGCTCTTCGATGGCGACGATGAATCTCGCCGCTCCCTCGATGTATTCGGACGCCTCTTCGGCAGTCGGCGGTGCGGCCTCATAGTCGCCTTTTTCTCGGGCGGCCTTTGCTCTCCGGGCGAGCGCGCTCAGCCCTTGATCGAAATTCCCCGTCGCCACGAAAGCGGCGCTGAAGAGAGTCCAGGTGCCGGTGTGGGTCTTAGCGTGCTCATCCTGCTCTGACAGCGCGGCCCGAGCCGCGTTGAGCATCGCGTAGTAGGCGGAGCTCGCCGCGGCTGCCGGATGCCCCGACTCGATGACTTCTTGGGCAACTGCCAGGCGGTCGCGCGCCTGCTCCATGAACTCCTCCGAACGCGGCGTCATTCCAGCGCGCTCCCGGCCAGGATCACCTTGTCTCGATCGACCTCCTGAATGAAGAACGACTCGATCTCGCGTCGCCGCCGCAGCCACTCGGGGTCGAAGACGTGGACTGAGTAGGTGAACGGGCTCTCATCCTCCGCCAGCGCCGCAGCTTCGCTCAGGTCCATTGCGAGGCGTCGCTGGTCTTCGCGGTTTCCCTTGGCGATGACCAGCAGATCAACGTCGGAGTCCTGGCGGGGGGTCTCCCCTCGCGCACGAGAGCCATAGAGCCACAGCCCGCGCAGATCGTCTCCGAGCGCATCGTCCATCATCGCGACAAAGCGCTGCACGGTATTGCGCTCCGCCTCAGACAGCGCGGCGCGGGCAAGTCGATCTTCGAGTTGGGCGACCATCTCCCTCAGGATACGGCGACGACGGACGGCGCTCGGAAACTTTGTCCCGAGATTTGTCCCCGACTCCACCGAACTCAGCCGAACGGAATCGAACTCCTTGGACTGGGAGGCACTAGATCGACCGCAAACGGACTTCCAGAGCCAATTCTCAGTCCGGAAACCGGGGTTCGAATCCCCGTAGCGGTACTTGGGCAAGACCTCTTGACGGTGGTCGAACCAGGGAGGATGCCGAATGGCCTTGGAGTCGTTTCGGCTGCGAGCCCTGCGAAGATCTCTTGCCGATGATCATCAGTCGCGACACGCCATGGAACGCGATGCTATGCGAGGGCGAGCGCGAGGCCACCGAGGAGGAGGTCGCAGTCTTGGAGGCCGAACACGACCCGTTTCTGCCTGGTGATGGCGAGGGGTAGCCCGCGACCTATTCGTCGGCGGGGGTCCACGGAGCCGACACCGGTAGCGCCCACAGTCCCTTCCCGAAGGACAGCGTTTCAGACCCGGTATGCACAACGGCACCGAGCTTGAATCGCACCCCTAGCTTGTCTTGAAGGTGGCGAAGAGCGCTGAAATCACGGGACCGCGCAGTGGCTCCCAACTTGACCTCGATAGCGCATACCGACCCGTCTCCTCTCTCGATCAGGATGTCGACCTCGCGTCCGCCAGCCGTTCGGAGATGATGGATGCGGACGTTGGCCTGCGCCCATGCAGCCTGCTTGACGAGCTCCATTGCCACGAAGTTCTCAAACAGGGCCCCGGCGAGTGCTGTCTCGTCTTCTTCGAACCGGACCCGGTCATAGTCGAGCAGCTGGCAGGCCAGGCCGGTGTCAGGCAGCCAGATCTTCGGCGCCTTGATCAGACGTTGACCGATATTCCGGCTCCATGCCCTGGCGCGGATCAGCAGGAACAGCTGCTCGAGCAGCGCGAGGTAGCGTTGCACCGTGGGACGGCTCATGCCCGCGTCGCGGGCGATCCCGGTGGGGGAGAGCAGGCCCGAGATTCGGGCGGCGGCCAGGCGGAGGAGCGTGGGGAGCTCGTCGAGCTGTTGGGCATTGCGGACGAGGTCTCGCACATCGCGCTCCAGGGTCATCGCAACGTACTCCTCGAACCAGCGTCCGCGCCTGCGTGGGTCCCGGCGTGCGACAGCTTCGGGATAACCACCCGTGGAAAGCGCGTCAGCGATCGCCGAGCGGCCGATCGGCGCGTTTGCGATCTGGACCACTCGACCAGCGAAGAAGTCGTCGATGAACGTCTCTCGGCGGCCGAGGAGCTCACCCTGGGAGAGAGGCCAGAGGGGCACCCGCTCTGCTCGTCCCACGAGAGACTCGGAGATGCGAAGCGTCGTCCAGACGTTTGCCGAGCCGGTGAGCATGAACATCCCCGCCGGCCGTTCTCCGCCAGCGCGCGCACGGTCGACTCGGGCCTTGATCGCGGGTAGCAGCGCCGGCGCCTTCTGGAACTCGTCGATACAGAGGGGCAGCGTCGCGTTCTCGACGAAGCCCGTGGGGTCCTCGTTGGCCGCTCCGCGGGGTCCATCGTCGTCGAGGGTCACGTAGCGCGCACCCCGCTCTTCGGCAACCATGGACGCGAGCGTGCTCTTGCCAGCCTGGCGAGGACCGACGACGATAGCCACGGGCGTGTCGTCGAGGGCTGCGTCGAGTCCGGCCTTGATATGCCTTCGGTAGAGATCAGCCATCTGACAATCGCTCAGATTATAGCTGACAAACGCTCAGAATCAGCCTGACAATCGCTCAGCTCGTTTTCCCAGTCCCGGCTCCAGCGACACCGGCTCGGCGCCGATCCGCGCTACGCGGTTCGAGTTATGTCTGGCCGGGGGTATTTGGGCAAGGTCGATTGATGGTGGTCGAACCATGTTGCAGGAAGCGAGCCCGTCAGCCAGTAGGACGGGGTGGCGGAGTTCGCTGGATGGCGGGTGGTGGAAGCGCCCTCACGCCGTCAACCTCTTCGCTTTCGCGGAAGAGACAGAGGATCTCGCCGCTTCCCGGCCTCGCTGCGCTAACGGCTCGCAGTCCTGTCCATCCTTCGGTATGGAACTGCTCGCCGACTTTCTGAAAAGCCGGCCATCCATGGCGGCGGGGCAGGGGCACGGCGAGTCCGACCCGCGCCAGCTGGGACTCGCTTCGCAGGTCGGCGATTCCATCAACATCAACCTCGAAGCTCCATAGGTCTCGCGGCAGCTGGTCGGCGGGTCGCAGCGCCAGCTCGTCGATCTGACGGTACCACTCGGCCCAAGCTGTCTCGCGCGAGTCGGCGAGGTAGAAGCCAGCGACCTCAGAGCCGCGCTGCCAGCGCCCGTCGGGCGGCGGCTCCGAGCGCCACCAGACCGAGCCGCGGTGGGGGAGATGGCGGTACCAGACGCCCTCGACGCCGATGCGGTCGACGTCGAGCGCCAAGGCTCAGGTCGCGACCGGTTCCTCGAGCGCGGAGACGATCCGCGCCACGCGCAGGTACTCGCCTCCGGAGATCAACTCGATCGGCTTTCTGTCATCGAGCGCGGGGACCGGCTTGTTCATCCAGACTGGGATGTACTCCGGGTCCATCACCCGCAGCAACCGCTCGCTGATCGAGGAAAGCTCGGCGATCCGCTGCGCGCGCGTTCCCGAGGGAATGCGCTTCAATGCCACCCAGGCCCGAGCGGTGCTCGGCGCGGCGCCGGTGGCTGCGGCGATGTCCTCGGAGCTGAGATGGGCCTCGTCATGGATGAAGGCCGCCTCTTTGGCGAATGCAGGTGAAGACACGAGCGCAATTGTAGCGCATTTGTATAACAGCGTACGGACGCGCGCTAGCGCGCCAGCGAGCGCAGGCCAGCCGCTCGCCGACACCGTCGAGGGCTCCAAGCATCCCAACATGAAGGAGCTGCGGATAACCCAAACGATGCAGAAAAGAAAGCCGTTCAGCGAGCTAAGCAAGGAAGTCAGAAAGCGCCCCGGCGCCGCCAATGAGATCGACGCGCGCAAACGTGCGATCGTTTCCGCGGTTCGTCTTGCCGAGTTGCGGCAGCAGATCGGCAAGACGCAGACCGAGCTTGCCCAGGTTCTGGAGATGACCCAGGCCAACGTCTCCCGGATCGAGCACACGGAGAACCTCTACCTGCGCACGCTGACCGACTACGTGGGCGCCCTCGGCGGCCATATCGAGGTCAACGCCGTCTTCGACGACGACGTCGTGCCGCTCGGTCTGGTCGAGCAGGACCGGGGCTCAGCCGCAGCCTGAGCCCCAATCACCGCGAAACCGCGCTACCGCGCCAGCTGTGATTCGAGCGGCACAGTTCGACTTATGTCTCGCTGGGGGCACTGACCGCACCGGTGATCGAACAGCTGGCCCAACCCGCGATCTATTCGCCGGCGGGGGTCCATAGAGCCGACACCGGTAGCGCCCATAGTCCCCGCCCAAAGGGCAGCGTTTCGGAGCCGGTATGCACGACGACGCCCAGCTTGAAACGTGGGCCCAGCTTGCTCTGCAGATGGCGAAGTGCGGCGAAGTCACGTGAGTGCGCGGTGGCGCCCAGCTTGACCTCGATGCCGCATACGGACCCATCTCCTCTCTCGATCAGGATGTCGACCTCGCGCCCGCCGGCCGTTCTGAGGTGATGGATGCGGACGCTGGCTTCGGCCCATGACGCCTGCTTGACGAGCTCCATCGCCACGAAATTCTCGAATAGGGATCCGGCGAGCGCTGTTTCGTCTTCTTCGAACCGAATCTGGTTGTAGTCGAGCAGCTGACAGGCCAAGCCGGTGTCGGGCAGCCAGACCTTCGGTGCCTTGATCAGGCGTTGACCGATATTCCGGCTCCATGCTCTGGCGCGGATCAGCAGGAATAGCTGCTCGAGCAGGGCGAGATAGCGCTGTACGGTGGGACGGCTCATGCCCGCATCGCGAGCGATCCCGGTGGGGGAGAGCAGGCCCGAGATCCGGGTGGCGGCCAGCCTGAGGAGCGTTGGCAGCTCGTCGAGCTGCTGGGCGTTGCGAACTAGATCCCGCACGTCGCGCTCCAAGGTCATCGCGACGTACTCTTCGAACCAGCGTCCGCGCCTGCGTGGGTTCCGGCGTGCGACAGCTTCGGGATAGCCGCCCGTGGAAAGCGCGTCGGCGATCGCCGAGCGGCCGATCGACGCGTTTGCGATCTGGGCCACTTGACCGGCGAAGAGGTCGTCGATGAAGGTCTCCCGCCGGCCGAGGAGCTCACCCTGTGAGAGGGGCCAGAGAGGCACCCGCTCCGCCCGGCCCACGAGGGACTCGGAGATGCGAAGGGTTGTCCAGACGTTCGCCGAGCCGGTGAGCATGAACATCCCCGCCGGTTGCTTTCCGCCGGTGCGTGCACGGTCGACTCGGGCCTTGATCGCGGGCAGCAGCGCCGGTGCCTTCTGGAACTCGTCGATGCAGAGGGGCAGCGTCGCGTTCTCGACGAACCCCGTGGGGTCCTCGTTGGCCGCCTCGCGAGGTCCGTCGTCGTCGAGGGTCACGTAGCGGGCGCCGCGCTCGCCGGCGACAACGGACGCGAGCGTGCTCTTGCCGGCCTGGCGAGGGCCGACGACGATAGCCACGGGCGTGTCGTCGAGGGCTGCGTCGAGTCCGGCCTTGATATGCCTCCGATAGAGGTCAATCATCTGATAATCGCTCAGATTGTAGCTGACAATCGCTCAGGATCGGCCTGACGATCGATCAGGTATCTCCAGCTCCAGCGAAACCGCGTTGCCCTCGATCCGCGCTACCTGGTTCGACTTATGTCTCGCAAGGGGTGTCTCGCCGGTCGCACGAATTTGGTCAACGGCCTATTGATGGTGGTCGAACCGGACCAGAGGCGAGGCGTGGACGTGAGGGTGGCGCTTTTGGGCCTTGCCTGTGTCAGTCGGCGTGGATCTCGCGTCGTACGTACGCTGCGAACAGCGGATCCGCCAGCGCCCATGAACCGCGTCCGCCGGGCCTGATGACGATCGACGCATCCGCCAGCGAGTTAAGTGCGCGATTTGCGGCCTTCTTCTCAAGATGCTCGTAAGGGGACCGCGGATGCGAGAGGCGTACAGCGACTGCCACGGCCGTGTTGCCCATCGCCCTGATCCGATCCATCAGGTCGGCATGACGGCCCGCATCGGCCGCGAGTGCACCGCGATACCCGCGCTCTGCAAGCGTGCCGTCGATATGTCGGGTGCCCTCCTCGACTGAGGAGTGATGAGTCTGCTGGGCGATCAGCATCGTCGAGCGCGGATGTCCCTCGCCCGCCGCGACCATCAGCCCCAGAGCCTCTTCGTCGACGGCGCAGTCGTCTTCTTCGAACCGTTCGCGCAGCCCTTGTCGCCACTCTTCCTCCGTGATGGGCGAAAGCTCGTGGAAGCCCCCGAACTGGTAGAGCGCGCGGCGCTCGTTGCCGAACATGTCGCGCATCAGGTGCTCGACGCTCCCGGCAAACAGGCAGGTGACACGGGGCGAGTCGTGCAACGCCTCTCGCAGTCTCTGGGTGACCTGCTCGGAATCGCCGTAGGCACCACTAGTCAGCTGTTGGAGCTCGTCTATGAACAGGATCAGCTGGCGGTCGTCGCGTTCGGCGATGCGTTGAGGCAACTCGAGGGCGAGGCTGAGTTCTTGCAGCGGGTCCCGGCGCGTCCGAGTCGGCTCGAGAGCGATCTCCACCGCATCGCCGAGCTCGGACCTCACTCGCAGCACCGTGGTCAGCGATCGTCCCGCAAGAGCACGGGAGGGGAGGCTGCGCACTCGCTCGACCAGTCGCTTGAGGGCCGAACGGTTGGCGAGCGTCTCCTGGGCGAGCGTCTCGGCCAGCGCGGCGGCGTTCGTGTCCCTGAAGAGGCTTGCGCTCACGGTGTAGAAGCGCCGTCGGCGAAGCGCCGCGACGGTTGCCTCGCAGACCGTGCTCTTGCCGGTGCGGCGGGGTGCTGCCACGATCCGGTGCAGGCCATGGGCGAGCCCAGAGGTGAGTTCCTCCAGGTCGCTCTGGCGGCCGATGAGCTTTCCCGGGGGACGAATCGGCTCCTCCGACGGAAATAGATCTCGTGAGCGCGCCCTAGGCATGTTGGCAATTATGCCAACTGCGGTTGACGGATTCGCCAATTCCCATTCAAGGAGCCAGATCTGTCATTTCACCGAGATCGCGCTGACCTTGATCCGAGCGTAGTTCGGTTTATGCCTGCCTGGGGGTGTGAGCGACTACAGCGGATCGGGCCGGTCTGGCCGCTCGCCTGGATCGGCGCGGTAGAAGCCCATCGTGGCGACGATTCGGACCCTGCCCTTCTCGCCCTTCGCCTTGAGGCGCACCTGATTGCGCGCCTTGATTTGCTTGAAGCGCTCGGGGGTCTGCTCGAGCACACGGGCGACTTCGTCCTCGCCCTTCTTGTCGACTTCGATCGCCTGCCAGCCGAGGTGCAGCCTGTCGTCGGACTCCATCGTCTGGCAGCGCAGCGCCGCGAGGCTCTGGGCGACGATCGCCTGGAGGACGCGACCGGCCATCTGTCGGCGGCCGTCGCGGGGCATGACCAGCCAGTCCTCCTCGGTCACCTCGGGAAGCGCGGTGGCCCGGTAGAAGTGCTCGGAGCCGCCGCGGCGGGAGCCGCCGACCTCGGTTTTGACGTATTCGATCACCCCGTCTTTGTGGAGCTCGGCGATGTGATGAGCGGCCGAGGACGTGCTGATGCCGAGCTCCTTGGCGATCTCGCTGGCGCTGGCGTCCCGCACGATGAGGATCGCCAGGCAGTCCAGGCGGATGGGGTGGTTGACGGCGTAGCTGATCGCCAGCTCCGCGACCGCAGCTCGCCAGCCCTCGCCGAACCCCGCCTTTACCGATGCCAGTCCGCTGGGTTGGTTCATCCGCACTTCGACCCCTCTCATTTCGCTCAGTTCAATTCGAGTATGTAAGAGGTTGTATAGCGGAAATGGTCCGTTCTCGCTAGGGCTACGCTTTGGAGTTATCGAATGCTAGAGAAAAATCTAGCATTCGCGGAGGCATCCATTGAACCAGTCACAGGAGGGGGGTGAAGCCATGAAGGTTGTCAAGTTGGGGGATGTTTGCCCGACCGTGCAGATCCTCAAGCACGGCTAGTCGGCGATCCGGACGGGCGACCGATCAGAGCATCGGTTGCCCGTCTGGATCTGCCGGCTGCTGGGATGGAAGACCGCATCGGGAGTAGCCTGGACTATCGCTGAAAAGGCCCTGATAGCCGGTGCGACTGGCTTTATCGGTGCTCGACTTGCCCGTGCCCTGGGCGATGCCGAAGTGCCCGTACGTTGCCTGGTGCGCGATCGCGCCAAGGCCGAGCGGCTCGAACTCGAAGGCTTTGAGGTGAGGCACGGCGACGTCACCGACGCGTCCAGCCTGGTTGGTGTGGGCGAGGGGGTCGAGGTCGTCTACTACCTGGTCCACGCGATGGCGGGCGGCGGCGATTTCGCCGCCCGCGAGCGAACGGGCGCGTCGAACGTCGCCCGCATGGCCAAGCGGGAAGGCGTCCAGCGGATCGTCTACCTCGGCGGGTTGGGCGGCGAGGCAACTTCCAAGCACCTGCGCAGCCGCCACGAGACGGCGGGAGTGCTCGCCGCCGAGGGCCCGCCGCTGACCTACTTCAGGGCCGCGATGGTGGTCGGTGCCGAGAGCGAGTCCTACCGGACGCTGCGCTACCTGGTCGGGCGGCTGCCGGTGATGATCGCGCCTTCATGGTTGCAGACCGACACCCAGCCGATCGGCATCGACGCGGTGATCGAGTACCTGCGCCGTGCCCCCGAGGTGCCGGAGTCCGAGGGCCGGGAGGTGCAGATCGGTGGCCCCGACGTGCTCACCTACGCGGCGATGCTGGACCGGATGGCGGTCGCGATGGGGAAGCGCAGGCGGCCGAAGATCCCGGTTCCCTTCGTGACCCCGTGGCTGTCGGCGTTGTGGCTGGGACTGGTGACGCCGGTCGACACCAGCGTGGCCCGGCCGCTGGTCGAGGGACTGACCACGGCGACCGTCGTCACCGACCCATCGGGCGCCGAGCCGTTCGGCATCGAGCCGGAGTCCTTCGACGAGGCGCTGCGGCGGGCGCTGGCCGTGGAACAACTCGATTGAGCAGGCGTTTGCGGGAATCGGGGCAGGGGTAAACAGACAGCCATGACTCCAAGCTCAATAGTTGTAATCCTCGTTGGGATCGCGCTCGCGCTGCTCGTCAGCTACATCCTCGGGATCATCGTGATCCTGATCGGACTGGCGATGCTGCTAATGCCGATGTTTGGTGGTTCCGGGCGTCGCGTTTAGGCGCCCCTAGTCACAATCGGGGCCATGGCCCCTTGGAAGTTGCCCTTGATCGCGGCCGCGATCGTGGTCCCGATAGCTGCGGGATTCGCGATCGCCGGCCCCGGTCTAGGGGTTGGAATCGCCGCCCTGGTCGCCTTTGGGATCGTCTTGATCGCGGTGCGACAGCGTCCCCTTGGGCCGCTCGGCTCGCCCGCCGAGGACGGTCGACGCCACGTCCTTCTCGTCACCACCTGTCCGGTCGAGGAGCCGGCCGCGGTCCAGCGGATCGCCGCCGCAGCGACACTCGGCGGCGATGCCGATGCCGACGTGCTCGTCCTCTCACCGGCCAGGATCGGCTTTCTCGATCGCTGGGCCTCCGACGTGGAGGGAGCGCGCCAGGTCGCCCAGCAGAACCTGGTCGCCACCGTGGCAGCGCTCGCCAAGGCCGGCATTGCGGCCGAGGCGCGGGTCGGCGATGAGGATGTCGTGCAGGCCGTGGAGGACCAACTGCAGAGCTTCCCGGCGAGCGAGGTGGTCCTGATCAGTACCGCGGGGGAGGAAAATGACGAGGGTGCGGCAGCGGAACTGGAGTCGCGGCTGCGGGCCGAGTTCCGCCACGTCTCGCTCGGCGGCGGTTGAGACTCAGCAGGCGTGTGCGTGGGCGGCGCTGCGCACGACCTGGAAGGCGCTTCCGGGGATCCGCTTCAGCCGGTCGAGGTTCTCGTCGTCCCAACGCCGGTCGCTGCTGCCGCTGAAGTACCAGTTCGAGCCGTTGTCGGCGACGATCATCCCGTAGCGCTTCATCGCCAGGGCGATCGCCTTCGCGGCGCCGCTGAAGTGCCCGAGGCCGTAGCCGGGCTTCAGTCGCAGCCGCGTCCCCATCGCCGGTGCGTTGCGGTTTGCGGTATCGCCGGCGCAGTGCGAGGCGGGGTGGACCCAGGCGTCGCGGGTGCTGTCGAAGGTGACCCGGATCGCGTGGTCGATATGGCCCGAGGCGGCCTCGTCATAGCGGACGAGGCCGGGGAAGATCGGTAGCCCGGCGGCGTCGGCCGAGGTCCACGAGTCGGGCCGCAACGCGGTCGAGCTGAGGTCCCACCTGACGCCCGAGTCGGCATTCCAGCGAGGATGGGGGCCGGGCCGGGCGAACGCTCGGTAGAGCTCGAAGAGGGTGCAGCCGGCGCGGTCGACGACGAGCACATGGCGGTCGCCGTCGCTGTGCCGGCCGCCCTCGACCGGGGCGCCGGCCGGGACCGGGAACGGCCCGCGGTCGCTCTCCTCGCCGTAGGCGGTGTAGTGGATCGGCAGCTCGGGCTGGCCGGCGCCGACGACGGCGTAGGGGAAGCCGTAGCTGCGCGGCGAGCCGAAGTCGGGGTGGAGGTACTTGCCGCCGTGGGAGTCGATGTAGGCGATGGTCGCGGCGGAGTTGGCGGCGACGGGGGCGTGGGAGATGTCCTGGTTCCAGGCGGCCTCGTTAGGGAGCGAGGGGGCGGTGCGAGCGAGCGAAGCCGGTGGATCGGGGAAGACCTGACAGCTGCCGAGGTCCGGATACGGGCCGACCGCATGGGCCTGCGCCGGAGCGAAAGCGGCGACCGCGGCCAGCAGTGCGAGCGGCACGGCCGTCCCGCGAATCAATTCGGTGAGTCGTCCGGGAGAACCGCCGGTCCGAAGAAGGCGATCCCGCGTCGCAGAGCCATCCGGCAACGGTAGCGTGCGGGGATGAGCTCCGAGCCCCCGGTTCTGCTGGCTATCCAACATGTGTCCTGGGAGACGCCGCACCGGATTCTCGACGCCTGCGCCGGCCTCGAGGTGCGAACGGTCGAACCGCTCGCCGGCGACCCGCTGCCGAGTCATGCCGAGGTCTCGGCAACCCTCGTCATGGGCGGCCCGATGAACGTCGACGAAGGCGAGCGCTACCCGGGACTGGCGGCGGAGCGCGAGTGGCTGGCGGAGGCGGTGCGGCTGGAGATGCCGGTGCTCGGCATCTGTCTCGGGGCGCAGCTCTTGGCACGGGCGCTTGGGGCCGAGGTGAGGCCAGGGGAGGGAGTCGAGATCGGCTTCGCGCCGGTCGAGATCCACGATGCCGCCGACCCGGTGGTCGGTGTGCTGGCGCCGCGGACGACCGTCCTGCACTGGCACGGCGATGTGTTCGACCTGCCGGACGACGCCGTGCGCCTGGCCTCCTCGGCGAAGACCCGGCTGCAGGCGTTTCGCCACGGCAACGCCTGGGGGGTCCTCTTCCATCCGGAGGCCGACGCGAGCCTGGTGGACACCTGGCTGGCCGAGCCGGAGATGGCCGCGGAAGCTCGAGCGACACTCGGCCCGGAGGCGCCGGCCGAGCTGCGCCGCCAGGCCGGCGAGGCCCAGGGAGCGCTTGCCGATCGCTCGACACCGGGCTTTCGGGCCTTCGCCAGCCTGGCGATCGGCAATGGACTCTAAGGCGACCAGAGGGAATCGAACCCTCATTGTCGCGACCACAACGCGAAGTTCTACCGTTGAACTATGGCCGCCATGTTGCGCGCCGCAGCATAGCGGTGACCTGGCCGGGGCAGCTCGACGTCGCGACGCTCACACGTGGGCGCCGTCGGGCACTGCGGCCTGTGAACCCTCGGCGTCCCGTGGGAGAGCCCGCCGCGCGCGAGCACGGCGAGGGTCACGTTCGGGTGGGTAGGTCTGCGGTCTCGGAGGCCATCGCCGTCACGGTTTGTTCAGGAAGCCATTCACGACCCGTGCGAAGGAGCGACGCTGCTGGAAGAGGAAGGCGTGGGCGCCGGCGAAGATCTTCAGCCGGGATCGGGGGATCCGCTCGGCGATGCGGCGCAGGTTCGCCGGCGGCGTCACCGGATCCCTGACCCCGGCCGCGGCCAGGGTCGGCGCCGCGATCCCCCTCAGCTGGCCGTAGTTGCGGTTGCTGCGTAGCCAGGGGTCCTCGGCGGCGACCTGGGCGCGGGTCGTCGCGGCCGAGACGTCGAAGTCGTTGGGGATCTCGCCGCTGCGACTGGTACCGACCAGGCGAGCGAGGAAGCGGCGGCCCTCCGCCTGGCGGTGAGGTGGGTAGAGCTCGTGCAGGATGTCGGCGGGCGGCGGGTCGGGCTCGCTGTCGATCGCCTGCGCATGCGGCGTGCCCAGCACGGTGTGGCTGCCGCCCGGGTTGGTCGCCGCGAGGATCAGGTGGGAGACCCGGCCCGGGTGGCGGATCGCAAGCCGCTGCGCGACGAAGCCGCCCATCGACCAGCCCAGCACGTCTGCCCTTGAGAGGTGAATCGCCTTGATCAGATGGGCGGTGGAATCGGCCAGCGAGTCGAACGACCTGCCGCGCCACGGCCCCGACATCCCGACTCCGGGGTAGTCGAAGACGATCAGCCGGTGGCGGCGCGCAAGCAACCGCAGCAGCGCCGGGTCCCATTCCGACATCGTCGAGCCGGTGCCGGTCAGCATCACCAGCGGCGGCCCCTGGCCGCGTTCGTACCAGGCGATCCGGGTGTGGGGGAGGGAGGCGACGCGCACCTCGGCCCGAAACGGCGCTGCCGAGGCCCGCGCGGATCCGAGCAGGAGGGTCGCCAGGCTCAGGCAGATCCAGACGCGACCGCGCACGTCCTCAGCGCAGCTCGTCGAGCGAGACGACCTCGAGGTCGAACGGTTCGTCGGCCGAGCGGCGGCGCCGGTACGGGGAGACGGTCACGCGGTGGGTCTCGCCGCAGACGCAGGGGACCTCGATCGGCCGCGTGTCGGGCGCGGGGTCGGTGTCGACTTTGAGCCGCCGCAGCGTGCCGGTGGATTTGCAGCCGAACGAGATCACCCAACCGAAATCGCGGGGTTCCTTGCTTTTCTTCGAACGGCGAGGTTGGGGCATCTCAACTCATGGCAGGCTAGGCGAAGAGCCGGTCGGGTCGGCGGTCAGCCCGACGACGGCTCCCTCGCCTTGCCGCGTCGGCCTGCCCTGCGCAGAGCCGCTTCGACGCCGATCCAGAGCAGTAGGACGACGATCGTCAGCAGCGCGACGAAGCCGACGACCCCGATGCCGGATGCGAGTTGGAAGGCCAGCAGGGCGAGGGCGATGGCGACGAGCAGATCGCCGAGCAGCGAGCGGCGGGCGGCGGTTCCGGGCGAGATGTCGCGGGGCAGCGTCACCATCCTTCGCCCCCTCTCAGGTAGACGGCGAAGAAGTCGCGTTCGTCGGGGGTCAGGTACCGATCGGCGGGCCGGAACATTTCCGGCAGCAGGTTGCTGGGGTCCTTGGCGCCGGGGTGGCGATAGCTGATGAAGCTCGTCCAGTCTTCGTTGATGTCGAGCTCCAGGGCGCGGACGGCCCCGGCGCGCTGGAGGACCTTGGCCAGCGATTCGACCGTCTGGAAGTTGGCCGCGGCGTAGAGCAGGTTTCCGTGGCTGTCGACGCCTATCCCCGAGCGCCAGACGCGCACCGCGTTGTTGACCGTTTCCCCCCATTCGGGCCCGTCGCTCAGGTTTGGGTTGAGCCGACCTTCGTCGATGATCGCCGGCAGGTTCTGCTTCGCGAACCAGATGTTCGCCGGGGCGCCCGGGCCCTGGTGCCAGCGGATTACGTCGATTCGCCCGTCGCGGTACTCGACGACGGTGGCGATCCCGTTCACCATGGTTTCCTTGACCTTGCCGCGGTAGACCAGGCCGGCGTTCGAGGTTTCCAGTGGGAAGCCGCCGTTGAACGTGGCGACGACGCGCCTGCGCTTCGCCTCGGGCACCTCGGCCGGCCCGCGATGGGACAGCGGCGGCGGCGGCTCGGCCAGGCCGGGGACGTAGGCGAGCCGGGTCCGGGAGGAGTCGATCCAGGCGACCCCCGCGACGAACTGCGGGTATTCGGGATCGCTGCGGAAGGTGGTCAGGAGCACCGGCGGGCGCGGCCCGGCGTGGGCAGCCGCCTTCTTCCAGACGCCCTCGCCGGGCAGCGCCGGGTGGATCAGCGGCTTCACGTCGGGTGGCCGGTATGCGGCGCCTTTGCTCCGCCTTTCTTCGCTTGCGGCCGCCACGCCGACCGCGGGCAGGGAGCGAAGCGGCGGCCCACCCTTGGCGGGCGCGTTCAAGGTGTAGTACCAGTTCTCGATCTGGGACACGAGTGCGTTGCCGCCGTGTTGTCGCATCCACTCGACGCTGGAGACGCCGAGGCCGACGTTGTGCTTTTCGCCCATCGCGCTTACGTACGAGATCCCGGCGGGGATCAGGCAGGCGAGGGCGGCGAGGAGAAGGATCCGCCGCGCCCTGCGCCAGAGCGGAATCGGCACGTAGCGGCGCTCGGAGCGACCCCGGGGCATGGGCGAAGCGTCGCCGAGCTAGATGAAGCCCAGATGAGAGCGCTCTCGCTCGGGCCCGTCCTCATCTGGCCTTCATCTTCTCTGGGATCGTTTGCCGTGGGATGAACGTTCTGGTCGTCGAGGACGAGGTGAAGATGGCGGCGTTGATCCGCCGCGGGCTCAGCGAGCAGGGCCTCACCGTCGACGTCGCCGGCACCGGGGAGAATGCGGTGCGAATGGCGCGTTCGTCCACCTACGACGCGATCGTGCTCGATGTGATCCTGCCTGGCATCGACGGCTTCGAAACCTGCCGCCGGCTTCGCCGGGAAGGGATCTGGTCGCCGGTGTTGATGCTGACCGCTCGCGGAGCGCTCGAGGACCGCGTCGCCGGGTTGGACGGCGGCGCCGACGACTACCTGACCAAGCCTTTTTCCTTTGCCGAGTTGCTGGCCCGCCTTCGGGCCCTGGTCCGTCGCGGTCAGAGCGAGCGGCCGTCGTTCGTCGAGGTCGGGGACCTGCGGCTTGACCCGGCGACCCTTGAGGCCTGGCGGGGCGATGCGGAGATCGAGCTCTCGGCCAAGGAGTTCGCCCTGCTCGAGACGTTCATGCGCAGCCCCGGCCATGTGCTCAGCCGCATGCAGTTGCTCGACCAGGCGTGGGACTACGACTTCGAGCATCGCTCCAACGTGATCGAGGTCTATGTCCGCTATCTGCGTCGCAAGATCGACGTCCCGTTCGGGGTCAAGTCGCTTGAGACCGTGCGGGGCGCCGGCTACCGGCTGAGAAAGGACGGCGGGCGCTGAGCCGCGTATCGATCCGCCTCCGGGTCACCCTCGTCTTCGCGGGGGTAATGGCCCTGGTGCTTGGCGCGATTGGCGCCTTCGTCTACGTGCGTTTCGCCTCCGAGCTCGACGCGGCCGATCGGGTCTCCGATTCCTCGTCGGTCGGGCAGCACGTCCTGCTCACGCCGGCCGAGTTGAAGCGAGCGCTTCACGAGCCGATCTTTCTCGATCGCGGTCCGCTTCCTGGCTTGAAGGAGGCGTCCCGACTGCTCGCGGTTCCGGTCAAGGCAAGGGGGCAGGGGCGAGTTGTGGTCGTCGGCACCTCGACCGACGCTTCAAGCGAGTCGCTCACCGACCTCGCCCAACTGCTCCTGATCGGCGGCCCGGTTGCCCTGCTGCTCGCTTCGCTTGCCGCCTACGGGGTGGCCGCGGCGGCGCTCAAGCCGGTCGAGGCGATGCGGTCGCGGGCGGCCGAGATCTCCGCCGCCGAGCCCGACCAGCGCCTTCCGGTGCCGCCGACGCGCGACGAGGTCGCCCGCCTCGGCACGACGCTGAACGAGATGCTTGAGCGCCTCGGGGAGGCGCTGGCCCACGAGCGCGCCTTCGTCGCCGACGCCAGCCATGAGCTGCGCACGCCGCTGGCGATCCTGCGGACGGAGCTCGAGCTGGCGCTCGCAGAGGGGCGCTCTCCCGAGCAGCTGCGCGCGGCTCTGGCGTCGGCGACCGAGGAGACCGACCGCCTGACCCAGCTCTCCGAGGACCTGTTGACGATCGCCCAGACCGAGCGCGGCAAGCTGCCCTTGCAGTTGGCTCGCCTGGACCTGGCGGAAACCCTCGACGGGGTCGAGCGCAGGTTCGCCCGCCGGGCCGAGGAGAGGGGGAGGAAGATCGAGCT
This sequence comes from uncultured Solirubrobacterales bacterium, assembly GCA_963837695.1. Taxonomy (GTDB): domain Bacteria; phylum Actinomycetota; class Thermoleophilia; order Solirubrobacterales; family 70-9; genus VRUE01. The sequence continues at coordinate 1,522,515 of CAWINZ010000005.1, forward strand.
GGTCGGCCCGACCTCGCTCGTCCTCGACGCCGACCGGCTGCGCCTCGACCAGGCGATCGGCAGCATGGTCGACAACGCGCTTCGCTACGGCGCCGGCACGATCGACCTCGTCGTCGGCGCCGAGGACGGATCGGTGGAGATCCACGTCCTCGACCGGGGGGATGGATTTCCGCCGGACTTCCTCGGGCGGGCCTTCGAGCGTTTCAGCCGCGCCTCGTCGAGCGTCCGCGACGGGGGCAGCGGCCTCGGGCTGGCGATCGTCCAGACGGTCGCCCGGGCGCACGGCGGCGAGGCGCATGCCGCAAACCGAGCGGGGGGAGGGGCCGACGTCTGGCTGAGCCTGCCGGTGACGCCGGCCTCATCTGCTGGGGCATAGCCCGAAGCTGTGGCACGGACTGGATCGCTCCGAAGTCTCGCCTGAAGTACGGTGCCCGGCGTGAAGGCCGCATGAACGCCCCGACCGACGTCTACGCGATCCCCCAGGACCTGCTCGACTTCCGCGAGACGATCGCGCAGATTGCCCGCGAGCGGATCGCGCCGCGCGCCGCCGAGATCGACGAGAAGTCCGAGTACCCCGCCGACGTGCGCAAGCTGCTCGCCGAGCACGACATCCTCTCGCTGCCCTTCGAGGAGGAGTTCGGCGGCACCGGGACCGGCACGCTGATGCTGCAGATGGCGGTCGAGGAGATCGCCAAGGCCTGCGCGTCGAGCGCCCTGATCCTGATGGTGCAGGAGCTCGGCTCGCTGCCGATCCGCCTCTTCGGCAGCGACGAGCTGAAGCAGCGGGTGCTGCCGCGCTGCGCCAGCGGCGAGTGGACGCCGGCGTTCGCGCTCTCGGAGCCGGAGGCAGGCTCGGACCCCGCCGCGATGCGGACCCACGCCGAGCTCGACGGTGACGAATGGGTGATCAACGGCGCCAAGAACTGGATCAGCAACGCGGGCGTCGCCGACTACTACGTCGTCTTCGCCGTCACCGACCGCGAGAAGCGGCGGATCACCGCCTTCATGGTCGAGGCCGACCGGCCCGGGTTCTCGATCGGCAAGCTCGAGCACAAGCTCGGCATCCGTGGCTCGCCGACCGGCTCGCCGGTCTTCGACGACGTGCGCGTGCCCGCCGAGAATGTGATCGGCGAGGTAGGCCGCGGCCTCGGCGTCGCGCTCGGCACGCTGGAGCGGACGCGGCTCGGCGCCGCGGCGCAGGCGGTCGGCATCGCCCAGGGGGCGACCGACTACGCGACCACCTACGCCTCCGAGCGGGTCGCCTTCGGCAAGCCGATCCTCGACCTGCAGGCGATCCAGTTCAAGCTGGCCGAGATGGAGACCGGCACCGCCGCCGCCCGCGAGCTCCTCTACAAAGCCTGCGCGCTGGCCGATCGCAACGATCCCGCCCTCGCCAAGCACTCCTCGATGGCCAAGCTGTTCGCCTCCGACAACGCGATGCGGGTCACCGTCGAGGCGATCCAGGTGCTCGGTGGCTATGGCTACGTCAAGGAGTACCCGGTCGAGCGGATGATGCGCGACGCCAAGATCACCCAGATCTACGAGGGCACCAACGAGATCCAGCGAGTAGTGATCTCCCGCGCGATGGACCCGCGGCGGTAGGCGTTCTTCGCCTACCATCGGGGCATGTGCAGAAACATCAGGACTCTCTACAACTTCGATCCACCCGCCAGCGAGGAGGAGGTCGAGGCTGCCGCGCTTCAGTACGTGCGCAAGGTGAGCGGTTTCACGAAGCCTTCGCAGGCAAATGCCGAGGCCTTCGAGGAGGCGGTCGCGGCCGTTGCCGAGATCTCGTCCAGGCTGCTCGACCAGCTGGTCACTGCGGCGCCGCCGAAGGACCGCGAGGTCGAGGCTGCCAAGCGGCGGGCCCGGGCCGAGCAGCGCTTCGCTGCCTAGCCTCCGAAATTGAGCGGGCTCGATGAGAAGGCGACGGCCGTGCGCGTCGTGGTGCGTGGCGATGTGCAGGGCGTCGGGTATCGCGATGCGACGATGGAGAGAGCACGCCGGTTGGGCCTGATGGGTTGGGTGCGCAACGGGGAGGACGGCTGCGTGCTCGTCCACGCCGAGGGCCCCGAGCGGGCAGTCGACGAGCTTGTCCCGTTCCTGGGAGAGGGGCCGCCGGCCGCACGCGTCGCCGACGTCGAGGTCGAGAAGGGGAAGGTCGAAGGCCACGAGCAGTTCGCGATCCGCGGCGTCAGCGCCGGGGTCTTCGTCGTCCAGGAGCACGCCGCCACCGCCCACCACTTCGACCTGCGCCTCGAGGTCGACGGGGCGATGCGCTCCTGGGCGGTGCCGAAAGGCCCCTCGCTGGACCCGGCGGTCAAGCGCCTCGCAGTCCAGGTTGCTGACCACACGATTGAGCACAACGAGTTCGAGGGAGCGATCGGCGACGGTCGCGCGATCGTCTGGGATCGTGGCCACTACGAGCAGGGTGGCCGGGTGGCCTGGCCGGAGGCGATCGAGCGCGGTCACGCCGTGTTCGTCCTCCACGGCGAGAAGCTGAACGGCGGTTTCGCCCTGCAGCGCACCCGCCCCGGCGAGAAGCCCCAGTGGCTGCTGATCAAGCGCCGCGACGAGGACGCGCGCCCGGGCACCGACGTGGTCGCCGAACAGCCGCAGTCGGTGCTCAGCGGCAAAACGCTCGACGAGTTGTAAGTGTCGACGGGCTACGGTTCGCGTGTGGCACCCACGGTCGACGAGCTGGCGGTCGCGGACGCGCCGGCCGCTTGGTCGGCGCTCGGGTTCGAGGTCGATCACGACGTCTGCGTCATCGGGGACCTGCGGGTCCGCTTGGCGGGCTCGGGTGCCGGCAAGGGGTTGACGGGTTGGTCGGTGCGCGACCTTGAGAGCACCGAGCTGGACGGGCTGGCGACGACGCGGTCCGATCGCCCACCGCCCGAGGAGTCGCCGGCGCACCGCAACGGCGTCACCGCCATAGATCACGTCGTCGCGATCACGCCCGACCTCGAGCGCACGATCGGGGCGCTGCAGGACGCCGGGCTCGATCTGCGCCGCATCCGCGAGCAGCCGACGCCCGCCGGCGCTCCGCGGCAGGCGTTCTTCCGCCTCGGCGCGACGATCCTCGAGGTGGTGCAGGAGCCGCCCGAGGCGATCGAGCGGGCCGGGGGAGACCACCCGGCCTTCTTCTGGGGGCTCGCCCTGATCGCCCCCGACCTGGGCGCGACCGTCGCCGGCCTGGGGGATCGGGTCAGCGAGATCCGTCCCGCCGTGCAGCCCGGCCGTCGCATCGCCACCCTGCGGCGGACCGCCGGTCTCACCGTTCCTGTCGCGCTGATCACGCCGGCTCGTTGAGGGGAGAAGCGGCCGGCTGGTCGAAGGCGCGAGCAAGGACGATGCTGAGCTCGTAGAGGGCGATCAGCGGCGCCGTCTCCAGCAGCATCGAGACGGGGTCGACGCCGGGCAGGGCCGCCGCCAAGATTGCGCAGGCCAGGTATGCGTAGCGGCGGTTGCGCTGCAACTGGCTCACCTTGACGATGCCGAGGCGGGTCACGGCGAGGATGCCGACCGGGATCTGGAAGACGACGCCGCAGGCGATCAGCGTCTGGGCGAAGAAGCCGTAGTACTCCTTCGCCCGCACCTGGATGTTGAACTGGGCGCCGTTGAAGTTGAGCAGGAACTTGGTCGCGGCGGGCAGGACGACGACGTAGCCGAAGGCGATCCCGGCGATGAACAGGGCTGGGATCAGCAGCAGCAGCGGGAGGATCGCCCTCTGCTGCTGCTTGCTGAAGGCCGGCAGCAGGTAGGCGTAGAACTGGTAGAGGACGATCGGCAGCGAGAGGATGATCGCGCCGTAGGCGGCGACCGTCAGGGTCGTCGTGAACGGCTCGCTGATCCCGAAGGTGATCAGCTTGTCGTGGTTGGAGGGCAGCGGCCCGTTCGCCAGTTCGAGCAGCAGGTGGTTCTGCCAGAAGCAGAGCGCGAGGGCGACCCCGAAGACGGAAAGCGAGACAACGATGCGCGCGCGCAGCTCGTCGAGGTGCTCGACGAGGCTCAGCTCATCCTCATGTGAGATTGGCGTTACGCGCCGCATCGTGTTTGCCCTAGACCCGCGCGCCGGGGGCGGCGTCGGTCTTCGCCACCGGGTCGGGCACCGCGACCGGCACCCGTGCGGCCGGTTTCTCGTCCGCGCTGTGCTCGCCGCTGATCGTGCCGCGGAACTCGCTGATGCCTCGGCCGAGCGACTTGCCCAGCTCCGGCAGGCGTTTGGGCCCGAAGACGATCAGGGCGATGATCAGGACGACGAGTATCTCCATTGGTCCGATGTTGGGCATGCTGACCTCCGTTATGGGCTTTCCCCCACTGCGGAGCCCGTGCCCCAACGGATCAGTTTCGGGCGATCGGCTCGGCCAGCCTGGCGGCGCTTTGGGCCGGGTAGCGCTCGGGGGGTCCCTTGTCACCGATTCGTCCCAGCCAGCGCAGGGCGAGGAGCAGCGCTGCCGGGACGACAAAGGCTCCGCTGATCAGCAGGAACCAGATCTGCGCGGCGTCGCTGCCGGCGCCGATCGTGTGGACGATCGCGAGCAACCAGAAGATCGCCGTGAGGCGGTGGGCGCGGCGCCAGCGGGCGGGGCCGATGCGGTCGCGGAAGTAGTAAGAGATGCCCAGCCCGGCGAGGCCGTAGCCGGCGACGATCCCCAGCCCGGTCCAGAGCGGTCGGTAGGCGCTGACGAAGGGGATCGCGATTCCACCGAGGCCGGGATTGAGCCAGGCGTCGCCGAGCAGGGCGACGCCGTGCAGGGCGACCATCGCCAGGGCGGTGAGCGAGAGCGCCTCGTGAACCGCCCGGAAGTCGCGCTTGTTCTCCGTCTTGCGCTTCGAGGCCATCATCAGCCCGAGGCCGACGCTGGCGCTGGCGAGAAGCACCGCCGCGCCCCCCGCCGCGCGGCTGGTGATCCAGAAGAGGTGCGGCGCGACGTTCACCGTGCCACCGCCGAGCGGCGCCGCGCTCGCTCCCCGTCAACGACCTCCACGCTGCCGTCGTCGAGGACGAGAACGCCGCCGAACCGCAGGCATTCCGGGCCGCGGTCGGGGCCCGAGAGGAGCGCCTGCTTCGCGTAGACCTCGGCCAGGAAGGCCGAGGGAGCTTGGGCCGTCGCCTGAACCACGCCGGTAAAGGCGGGCTCACCCGTGGACGGATCGAGGAGATGATGGGCAGCGCCCCCGTCGGCGTCCGTCCAGGAGCGCTTTGCGATGCCGCTGGTGGCGACGGCGCCGTCGCGGATCGGCAGCGAGTGCAGCGGCTCGCCTCCCGCCGGGTCCTCGACCAGAACGGCACGCGGCCGGCCGCCGAGGCCGCCGACCCTGATGTCGCCGCAGCAATCGACCGCGTAGGTCGAGTGGTGGCGCAGGCTGGCGCCGACGATGTCGGCGAGCAGTCCCTTGGCGATCCCGCCGCTGTCGATCCCGACGCCCGGCGGGCGCGAGACGCTGACGGTCTTGCGGTTGACCGTGATCTGGTTCCAGCCGTGGCTGGGGCTCGGGGACGCGGCCTGTCGTCGTCGCTCGTGCGCCGGATCTGCGCGCGCGATCTCGGCCGACGGTGCATCGACACCGCTGCGCGATTCGCGGTACCCGGCCCGTTCGATCTCGGCCAGCAGGGTCGCGTCGACCAGGCCCGCGCTCAGCGCGCCCGCGCGGCGCACGGCGACCGCCAGCTCGAGCAGCAGCGCACTGACCGGCACGTCGTCGCGCGGGTCGCAGTTGAAGCGGGACAGCTCGCTTTCGGGGAGGAAGCGGGAGAGCCGCGCGTGCGCGTCGAGGAGGTCGGCTTCGGCTCTCGATATCGCCTCCTCGGCCCCGGCGCCCGCGCCGCCGAGGTGGACGGTCACGGTCCCGCCGAAGCAGGCGAAGGATCGTTTTGCCTCGCCGCTCAAGATTGACTGGTGATGACGGGTTCCGGTTCGGGTTCGGGTTCGATCACTTCGGGTTCTTCGAACTCTTCTTCGATCGGCGGTTCTTCGACCTCGACTTCGGGTTCGACGAATTCGGGTTCGACCGGTTCGGGTTCGACCACTGCTTCGGGTTGCCCGGATTCGAGCGGGGGAGAGCTGCTTGCGGTGGAGTTGCCCGACCGGGACGCCGTGCGTGAGCCGTGCGGGGCCGGGCCGAGGACCGGGTCGTTGCCGGTCGCCATCTGCACGAAGACGATTCCCCAGAGCAGCGCGAAGCAGATCAGTGAGATCGCCACGACGCGGCTGCGCAGCGCGCCGGCCCGTAGCTGCTGGGCCCGACGGCGGCGCCTCGCGTTGCGCGTGCGCTCGATCTTCTCGAAGGAGTCCACTATGGCCACGACCCAGCGGCCGAGACCGAGAGCAGAGCCACGGCGGCGCCGGCGAGGATGGAGGCGCCGAGGACCGAGATCCGGCTCCCGGCCCCTGCCAGTTGCGCCTCCCGGGGGCCGCTGCGGCGCCAGTCGGGCACTGCCAGGCGTGGCACCTCCAGCAGGTGCCCGAGCACGTGCACGGTCATCAGCGCGACCCAGGCGATGAAGCTGACCTTGTGCGCCAGGATGAGCGTGTTGCTCGGCGGCCCGGCGAGGAGCAGGGCGACGCCCGTCCCGAACAGCAGCACGGTGGTGAGGACGACGCCGGGGGCGAGCAGGCGGAGAAGCAGGAGCGGCGGGCCCTTGCGGACGTACGTGGGGGTTCCGGCGTAGTAGCGGGCGAAGCGGTAGCCGGTGCTGCCCAGCTTCAGCATCACCGGGGGAATCAGCAGCATGCCGATCAGGATGTGCGGCTGCAGCAGCGAGCCGATGAAGGGGATCGTCGCCCCCTCGGCGGCGAGCAGCACCAGCAGCACGACGGCCATGCCGCCGGTCAGGCGCGAGTTACCGGCGACGCCGTCGCGGATTCGAGTCGCTTCAGGGCGATACACAGGACGGCATGCTCGGCGCGGGGGCTTGTCTGTGCCTAAGCGTCGGGTGAGAGATTTCTCACCCGCGGCCTGAAGCCAGGCAGCGCGAAGGCGGCGCTGGCGCCGCCGAGCGGCGAGTCCTCGATCCAGATGTGGCCGCCGTGAAGCTCGACGATCGAGCGGGCGATGCCGAGGCCGAGCCCGCTGCCGCCGGAGGACCGGTCGCGCGCCGGCTGGTTGCGGTGGAAACGCTCGAATACCTGCTCCCGCCTTTCCTCCGGTACGCCTGGCCCGTCGTCATCGACCGCGACCACAAGTCGATCTTGCTCCGCTCTCGCCGAGAGGACTACGCGACCGTCTGGTCCGGCGTGGCGGTGCGCGTTGGAGAGCAGGTTGCGGACGACCTGTGCGATCAGGTCGGGGTCGACGCGGACGGTCCCCTCCGCCAGCTCGCCGATCTCGGTGCCCTCGAAGCTGGCTTCGGCCAGGCCGCGCAGGAGGGAGGCGACCTCGACCTCGCGCAGAAGTGGTTCTGAGCCCTCGTCGAGGTGGGCCAGCGCGAGCAGGTCGTCGACCAGCCGTTCGACCCGGTGTATCTCGGTCATCGACAGCGCCTCGGCTCGGCGTACGTCCTCGGCGCTCGGTGTCTCCTTGCGCGCCAGCACCTCGAGCTGGCCGCGGATCGCGGTCAGCGGCGTGCGCAGCTCGTGTGAGGCGTCGGAGACGAACCGGCGTTGGCGCGAGAAGGCGAGGTCGAGTCGGTCGAGCATGTGGTTGAAGGCCTCAACCACGGTGCGGAGCTCGGGCGTCGAGGCCTCCGGGCGGAGGCGCGGCGTGAGGTCGCCGGCGTCCACGGTGGCGGCCGTCGATGCGATCCGGCGCAGCGGGGCAGCCGTGCGGGCGGCGACCAGGTAGCCGGCGAGCAGGGCTGCCAACAAGGCCGCCCCGCCGGCGATCAGGAACGTTCTCTCGACCTCGTCCTGGGCGTCGGCGATCGGCGAGATCGTCGAGCCCTCGCCCGGCTCGCGGGGTGCGGGGCCGAGATTGCCGGCCTCGCGCGACTCCTCGTGGCCGATCAGCCTCGACTCATCCGCCATGTCGGCACGCACGGCGATGAAGACGAAGGCGAAGGCGACGATCACGATCCCGCCGATCGAGATCGCCAACCTGCCCCGCAAGCCGAGCCTCGACCAGCCCCCCCTCATCGGTTGCCCTTCAAGCGGTAGCCCACCGAGCGCACGGTCTCGATCGGCGCCGGCGAACCCGGCCCGCCCAGCTTGCGCCGCAGGTAGCCGATGTAGACCTGGACGATGTTGGTGCCCGGATCGTGGTCGTATCCCCAGACCGCCGTGAGGATCTCGCGCTGCGTGCAGACCTGGCCCGCCCGCCGCATCAGGAAGGCGAGCAGCTCCGCCTCACGCTCGGGCAGCCGCACCGAGGCGCCGTTGCGCGTGGCCTGTCGTGAGAGCAGGTCGAGCTGGATGCCGCCCGCCTCCAGCATCGTCGTCGCCTCGGCGCTTGCCTGGCGCAGGTGAGCCCGGATCCGGGCCAGCAGCTCCTCGAACGCGAAGGGCTTGGTGACGTAGTCGGTCGCTCCCGCGTCGAGCCCCTCGACCCGGTTGGCAATCTCGCTCTTTGCCGTCAGGACGATCACCGGCAGGGTCGGCCTCTCGCGGCGGATCGCAGCCAGCACCTCGAGCCCGTCGCGGCCGGGCAGCATCCGGTCGAGGATCACCAGGTCGAAGCCGCCGCCAAGGGCCAGGCGCTCGCCCTCGATGCCATCGGCGGCAGTGCGAACGGCGAGGCCCTCCGCCTCGAGACCGCGCTCGAGGAAGTCGGCAATTGCCGCCTCGTCCTCGACGACCAGGATCTCCACGCCTCGATGCTAGTCCCCCCGCGCCGATAGCTTCTGGCCGATGCCCGATGTGGTCGTCCTGCTGCTTGCCGCGTCCGCGACGGCGCTCGCCACCGGGATCGGTGCTGTGCCGGTCTTCTTCCTCGGCGAGCGGGCCGAGCTGCTGACCCCGATCCTGCTCGGCTTCGCGGTCGGGGTGATGGGGGTCGCCGCAATCGCCGGACTGCTGATTCCCGCCACCGAAGAAGGCTCGGCGGTCGAGGTGGTCGCGGGGCTTGCCGTCGGGGTCGGCTTCCTGCTGGTGGCGGGGCGCTACATGCACCCGGACGCCGGCTTCATGGGTCGCACCGGGCCAGGCGCGCGCACCTCGGCTCTGGTCTTCCTCGTCCTCTTCGTCCACAGCCTGCCCGAGGGCCTCGCGATCGGCACCGCCTACGCCTCCGACCGCGCCGGGCTCAGCCTCTTCGTGATCCTCGCGATCGGACTCCAGAACGTTCCCGAGGGGACCAGCGTCGCGATCCCGATGGCGGCGGCGGGCTTTGGCCGCAGCCGCCAGTTCTGGGCCGCCGTGGCGACCAGCCTGCCGCAGCCGGTCGGGGCGTTGCTGGCCTACCTGGCGGTGGAAGAGGTCAGCGGCCTCCTGCCGTTCTCCTTCGCCTTCGCGGCCGGGGCGATGCTGGCGCTGATCGCGATCGAGATGCTGCCGAGTGCCTACGCGCGCCGCGCGCGCCTCGGCCCGAGCGCGGGCATCGCCGTCGGCGCCGCGCTGATGCTGGCGCTGAGCCTCGTGCTCGGCGTCTGAACGACTCAGCTCGCCGGCGGCGCGCAGCCGGTGCCGCCGACCAGCATTCCGGAGCCGAGATGGGCGCCCAGGACCGGCCCGACCTCGGTGCAGAAGAGCGGCTCGGCGCCGAAGATCGCCGTGCCCTCCGCGACCAGCGTCGCCGCGTCCTGGGGCGACTGGGCGTGCTGCACGAACCACTCGCCGGCGCCGCGGTCGTGGAGCTCGTGCAGGTAGTCGATCATCTTCTGCCGGGCGCGCTGCCGGGTGCGGACGCGGCCGACCGGTGCGATCTCGGTGCCGAAGGTGAGGATCGGCTTGATTTTCAGCGCCGTCCCGACCAGGGCCTGCGCCGCGCCGATGCGTCCGCCGCGCCGCAGGTACTCGAGCGTGTCGAGGCAGAACCACATATCGAGGCCCTCGCGGGTCCGGTGGATCGTCTCGACCACATCCTTAGCGGGCGAGCCCTGCTCTGCGGCGCGGGCCGCGGCGAGGACCAGGCAGCCGAGCCCGCCGGCGCCGGTCTGGCCGTCGACGACCGCGACCTGGCCCGGGAGTCCCCTGTCCGCGATGACCCGCGCCGCCTCCTGCGCGCTCTCGCAGGTGCCCGAGAGGCCGCTGGCGATGTGCACGGAGACGACGTCGCGGCCGGCTTCGGCAAGCGGCTCAAAGCAGGCGAGGAAGTCGCCGACCGAGGGCTGGGAGGTCGAGGGAAGATCGGGCGAGTCGCGCAGCCGCGCGTAGAAGGCGTCGAGCTCGTACTCGGGCTCGGCCAGCCGCTCGTCGCCCCAACCGACGTAGAGGCTGACTTGTCGCACGCCCCAGCGCTCGATCAGGCTGGGGGGCAGGTAGGTGGTGCTGTCGGTGACGACAGCGACGCCGGGCATGCCCGGCAGCGTCCCACAGATGGCAAGCTTGTGGCGGTGAGCGGCTCCCGGGTCAGATCGGCATTCAGCGGACGCACCGCCTGGGCCCGCAGCCTGCAGGCGCCGCTGCGCGAATTCCTCACCACCGAGACGGGCAGCGCCGTGGTGCTGCTGGGCGCGGCGGTGGCGGCGCTGGCCTGGGCCAACCTCGACCTCTCCTCTTACGAGAGCGTCTGGGGGACGAAGCTGTCGATCCAGGTCGGTGGCTCGGGGATCTCACAGAGCCTGCGCGATTGGATCAACAGCGGCCTGATGACGTTCTTCTTCTTCGTCGTCGGGCTCGAGGTGCGCCGCGAGTTCGACGTCGGCGAGCTGCGCGAGCGCCGCCGCCTGACCCTGCCGGTGCTTGCCGGCCTCGGCGGGATGGCCGTGCCGGTGGCGATCTACCTGGCCTTCAACGGCGGCGGGCACGCCGCTTCGGGGTGGGGGGTGGCGATGTCGACCGATACCGCCTTCGCGCTCGGCATGCTGGCCCTGGTCGGGCCGAGCTTCCCCGACCGCCTGCGCGGCTTCATGCTGACGATCATCGTCGTCGACGACGTCGTGGCGCTGCTCGTCATCGCCGTCGCCTATAGCCATGACGTGGCCCTTGGGCCGCTGTTGATCGCGGTCGGGGTCTTCGGCCTGGCCACGATTGCGATCGCCCTGCGGATCCGCCAAAACCTTTTCTACCTGCTGCTCGCCACGACTTCCTGGGTGGCGCTGTTCGAGTCGGGCGTCGATCCCGTCGTCCTCGGCCTGGCGATTGGCCTCATCGTCGGCGCCTACCCGGCGGGCCGCGGCGAGCTGGAGCGGGCCACGACCCTGTTCCGCAGCTTCCGCGAGCAGCCGACGCCGGAGCTGGCCCGTTCCGCCCGGATCGGGCTGCGCGCGGCCGTCTCGTCCAATTCCCGCCTGCTGCAGCTCTACCACCCGTGGACCAGCTACGTGATCGTGCCGCTCTTCGCCCTCGCCAACGTCGGCATCGCGATCGACGGCGACTTCCTCTCGCGGGCCTACTCCTCACCGATCACGCTGGGGATCATCTTCGCCTACGTGCTCGGCAAGCCGGTCGGTGTGACCGGGGTCTCGGCGCTGGTGACGTGGCTGAGCAGGGGGCGGCTGCGCCCGCCGGTCGGCTGGGCCGCGACCGCCGGGGGCGGCGCGATCGCCGGGATCGGCTTCACGGTCTCGTTGCTGATCGCGGCCCTGGCCTTCCACGGGGTCGAGCTGCGCGAGGCAAAGCTCGGCGTGCTGAGCGCCGCACTCGTCGCCTCTGTCCTGACTTGGCTCGTCTTCCGCGCCACCGCGATGCTGCCGTGGCAGGCCCGCATCCGCGCCCTGCTCGGCAGCTCAGAGGCGCTCGTCGACCTCGGGGTGCCGGTGGATCCCGAGCGCGACCATCTACGCGGGCCTGCCGAGGCGCCGGTGACGGTGGTCGAGTACGGCGACTTCGAGTGCCCGTACTGCGGCAGGGCGGAGCCGGTCGTGCGCGAGCTGCTGGCCGACTTCGGCGACGTCCGCTACGTCTGGCGGCACCTGCCGCTCTCCGACGTCCATCCCAACGCCGAGCTCGCCGCGGAGGCAGCCGAGGCCGCCGCTGCCCAGGGAGCGTTCTGGGAGATGCACGACCTGCTGCTCGATCACCAGGGCGAGCTGCGGCCCCGCCACCTCCACGCCTACGCCCAGCAGCTCGAACTCGACCCCGATCGTTTCCGCGACGAGCTGCAGGGCCACGCTCACGCGCCACGGATCGAGGAAGACGTCGACTCGGCCGACATCAGCGGCGTCACCGGCACCCCGACCTTCTTCGTCAACGAGCGCCGCCACGACGGCGCCTACGACATCGAAACCCTCGCCGCCGCAGTGAAGGCCGCCGGCGCCCGTTCAGCAATCGCGCCTTAGCGGTCTATGCAGAGCCCTTAAATGTGAAACCCCCCGCCGTAGGCGAGGGGCAGAACTGCAAAAAGCTTGGAAGAGGACGTTCCCTGCTAGTCCTCCGTTTTTTCGTCGAGCCTCAAGATGCCTTCCTTTCGAGCTTCTCGTAGAACTCTAGTGCGTAGGTTATCGACAGATGGATCGAAATCAATAGTCAAAATTTGTAGAGCCACTACCAAGTCCAGTCGATCCTCACCACTTCCCCAATAGCCAATCCAGCAATCTTCTCTTCGACGAAATGTCTGCCGCTTTTCCGTCGGGGCGCCAAAATGCGCGCCGGCAGGGTTCCATGTCTGATCTCGACGTGAGAGGGAGGGGCATCCGCCGGCCAGGTGATGCGCATTACTCGGGGGTGATCTGACTTCGTCCGGGCGTGTAGTTCGACGCCCTCATGCCTGGTCGGAAACCGCCCTATGGCGTCGCGCTCTATCGACCAGTCGAGCATGTCGCCCCTGCTGTGCTCCTCGTCGAAGCAGTAGATCACCTTCTTTCCATTTCGCACCGGAAATTCATAGATCTTTTGGCCTCGATCCAGGGTTTGTCCTTGGACCTTCGCCAGTGCGCATCGTTGCGCCGGTCGACCCCGTCGCCGCGACTCCAGTGAGCGATCGTTGCGACGTCATTCCGGGTGAAGCGCAATTGCTCAGTCACTTTGATCGTCGTGTTTTCGCGGTCCTTGAGATCCCAGTGGTTGTTCTGCCATACGACCTCGTAGGGCCGGTCGCTGATTGCGTCGCCGGCCAACTTGCGAACGGCGTCGAGGTCGTCACGCCCGACTCGATCCCGAAGCAGGACGACGGCGGTGACGCCGAGCAGCCCGAGGATCGCGGAGTCGACGACCTCGGGTGAAGGGCTTCCCACCACCTCGGCGATGACTACGCCAAGCGCCACAGCGATTACGAGCGCAGCATCCGCGTTCCGCCAGATGAAGCGCAGGCTAACTTTTGCCTTCTCCTACAGCATGGATAGAAACTTACACGTTCCTTAAGACAACAAGATGCGCTCCACGCGGTGGGCTGCGATCGCGTCTCAGCGTCTCTGCCACGCCCGTTCCGTCTGCCGCGTCAGCGCCGGGTAGACGATCAGGTGTCGGAATGGCTTGATCAGCGCCATGTATCCCTTGCCAAACATGCCGCGGGGCTTGACGTAGACGGCCATCTGCCCCTCGTAGCGGCCGTCGTCCTGTTCGACCCATGCCAGGTGCATCGCCGCGTGGACGGTCCGGTTCGACAGCTCGGCGGCGAACTCGTTGTCGGTGCGGTAGAGGGGGACGAAGGGCAGCGAGCCGAAGTCCATGCCCGCCGCCGTGCCGCGCAGGTCGTCCGGCAGACGCTCGGCGAGCGAGGTTTCGCTGGTGCCCGGGATCGGCAGCTTCGCCGCGTCGCCGCCGGCGGTTTCCGCGATGCCGCCGAGGTCGAGCAGCTTGCCGAGCCGGTCGCGGACCCGCCAGAGGACGCGGGTGGGGAGGGAGCCCGAGCCGGCGGGGTTGGATCTGGCCATCAGCTTCAGCAGCGCCGGGAAGTCATCGGGGCCACCCGGCGTCGGTAGCGCCCAGACGTCCTCGACGATGAAGTCCGGCGCGATTTCGCGGATTCTCCAGGGTCGGGATTCGTGGGCCGAGTTCGGGAGTCGCATGCCCGGCTACTCTCGCGGGCCGGGCTCCTGCTCGTCCACCGTGAGCTCGGCGGTCGGGACGGCCTCGAGGCGTGCGTCGGGAATCGGGTCGCCGCTGCGGACCGAGAGCCCGTAGGTGCCGGCGGCGAGGCGGGCCTCGGCCCGCTCGACCGCGGCGAGCCGCTCCTTCAGGTCCTGGGAGCGGCCGGCGTCGAGCTCGTCCTGGTAGAGGCTCTCCGAGTTGAGGTCGCCAGGCTCGACTCGTTCGTCCCCCTCTTCGGGGCCTTCCGCCTCGATTTTGGCGAGCTCCTGCTCGACCTCCGCCCGCTCGGCGGCGAGAAGCTCTTTGGCGCGGTTGGAGTCCACGGCGCACACCGTACAGGCCTCATCCCCCGGCGCGGCTGGACCCGGCGCGGGCATGGCGCTATTCTCTTCTGAGACTAACTACAGAAATTGGACTTAGACATGGCCTATCTGCTCATTCCGCTCGACGAAACGATTGTCTTCCCGACCGTCTCCGCCACGCTGCCGATCGACGTCGGCGAGGAGGAGAGGGTCTTCCTGCTGCCCCGCTCCGACGGCGAGTTCGGCCGCGTCGGAGTCGTCGCCGAGGTGATCGAGCGCGGCCGCTCGCGCGGCGGCACGCCCGTCGCGACGGTGCTCGGCCTGCACCGCGGAATCGCCGGGCAGGCGGTTGCCGGCGAGGGCGACTCGCTGCGCATCGACGTCCAGGAGGTCTACGACGGGCACCCCGAGGACGAGCACACGCACGAGCTGGAGCGCGAGTACCGCGCCGTGGTCGAGGAGATCCTCGAGCTGCGCGGCGACGACGGCAGGGTCGCCGCCTTCCTGCGCTCGGTGGAAGAGCCGGGCGCGCTCGCTGACACCTCCGGGCTCAGCCCCGACCTCTCGGCCGAGCAGAAGCTGCGCCTGCTGGAGACGCTGGACGTCACCGCTCGCCTCGACCTGGCTGTCGAACTGCAGCGCGAGCGGCTCGCCGAGCTGCAGGTGCGCAGCCGCATCCGCGAGGACGTCGAGTCCGGCGCCCAGAAGCAGCAGCGCGACTACTTCCTGCGCAAACAGATGGAGTCGATCCGCAAAGAGCTGGGTGAGGACGAGGGCAGCCTGATCGAGGAGTACGAGCGCAAGATCGCCGAGGCCGGGATGCCGGAGGCGGTCGCCGAGCAGGCCGAGAAGGAGCTGCGCCGGCTCGAGCGCCAGGGCGAGTCCTCGCCCGAGTCCTCGATGATCCGCAGCTACCTCGATTGGCTGATCACGGTGCCGTGGGCGAAGCGCTCCGAGGAGCGGCTCGACCCGGTCCACACGCGCGAGGTGCTCGACGCCGACCACGCCGGCCTCGACGACGTCAAGCGGCGGATCACCGAGTTCATCGCCGTGCGCAAGCTGCGCGAGGAGCGCGGGGTCGACGACGACAGCCGCGCCAACGGGGCGATCCTGACCCTGGTCGGGCCGCCCGGCACCGGCAAGACCTCGATCGGCGAGTCGATCGCCCGCGCGCTGGGACGCGAGTTCGTCCGCATCAGCCTCGGCGGCCTGCACGACGAGGCCGAGATCCGCGGCCACCGCCGCACCTACATAGGGGCGCTGCCCGGGCGGATCGTCCGCGCCCTGCGCGACGCCGAGACGATGAACCCGGTGATCCTGCTCGACGAGGTCGACAAGGTCGGCTCCGACTGGCGCGGCGACCCGTCGGCGGCATTGTTGGAGGTGCTCGACCCGGCGCAGAACCACTCGTTCCGCGACCACTACCTCGATGTCGAGGTCGATCTCTCCGAGGTCGTCTTCCTGGCGACGGCGAACCTGACCGACACGATCCCGGCGCCGTTGCTCGATCGCATGGAGACGATCGCTTTCGACGGTTACACGACCGAGGAGAAGCTGGCGATCGCGCGTGGCTACCTGCTGCCGCGGCAGCTGAAGCGCAACGGGCTCGAGCCAGACGAGGTGGAGGCCGGCGACGACGTGCTGCGCAGCGTGATCGCCGAGTACACCCGCGAGGCCGGCGTGCGCCAGCTCGAGCGTGAGCTGGGCAAGTTGCTGCGCGGGGCGGCGACGCGGATCGCCTCGGGCGAGGCCGAGCAACCGATCGTGCTCGATGCCGACGCGGTCCACGACGCCCTCGGCCGCCAGCGCTTCTTCCAGGAGTCGGTCGAGCGCACCGCGATACCGGGCGTGTCCACCGGCCTGGCAGTGACCGGAACCGGCGGCGACGTGCTCTTCATCGAGGCGACGGCGATGGAGGGGGACAAGGGCCTCGTCCTGACCGGGCAGCTCGGCGACGTGATGAAAGAGTCGGCCCGGATCGCGCTCTCCTACGTGCGCTCGCACAGCGAGCAGCTCGGCATCGACGACGGCGGCTTCCAGCGCGAGTTCCACCTGCACGTGCCCGCCGGGGCGATCCCCAAGGACGGCCCCAGTGCCGGCACGGCGATGACGACGGCGCTGTTCTCGCTGCTCTCCGGGCGGCCGGTCAAGCACACCGTCGGGATGACCGGCGAGGTGACCCTGCAGGGCAGGGTGCTGCCGATCGGCGGGCTGAAGCAGAAGGTGCTCGCCGCCCACGCAGCCGGACTGACCGAGGTGATCCTGCCCGAGCGCAACCGCGGCGACCTCGACGAGGTGCCCGAGGAGGTGCGCGAGCAGATGACCTTCCACCCGGTGATGAGCGTCGAGGAGGTGCTCGAGCTCGCCCTCGAGCCGGCCGAGAGCGGGGTCGATGTCGCCGCGATGTCGTAGCTGCGCGCCGGTCCCACCCGAGCTGCGGGCGGTGGCAAGCCTGCTCGAGCGCCGCTGGACGCTGGCGACGATCTACGCCAGCGCCAGCGGCGCCGTCCGCTTCAACGAGTTCCGCCAATCGCTCCCCGGCGTCTCGCCGACGACCCTCTCAGACCGGCTCGAGCAGCTCGAGGCCGAGCAGATCATCGAGCGCCGCCTGGTGCCGGGTCGCCCACCGCACACCGAGTACCGCCTGACCCCCCGAGGCAAGCGCCTCGCGGGGTTAGTGGCCGGCCTGCTGGACGCCGGTCAGCGCTAGTCACGCATATTGAAGCTTTGTAGGCCCTATAGGGGGCACAAAGCTTCAATATGCAGCTGGCGCAGTACTATTGACACCTTATGCGGTGTCAATCTAGCTTGAACGTCGGGGATGCCCTCCGCGAAGCACGCGAGCAGCAGGGGCTCAGCCAGCGCCGCCTCGCGTTGCGCGCGGGGACCAGCCAGGACGCGATCAGCCGGATCGAGCGTGGGGTCGAGGCGCCCACGCTGGAGCGTTTCGCCCAGCTCTTGCTGGCACTGGGTCGCCGTCCGGTGCTCAGCGTTGAGCCGCTCGAGGGTCCGGTGCCGGAGCCGGAGCTTGCGGCGTCCGGTGCGATGTCTCCCAGTGAGCGCCTGCGTGAGGCATCGAGCTGGAATCGGATGGCGGCGCAGCTCTCCGCCACCGGGGAGCAGGCACGAAGCGAAGACCACCCGGCCACCGTCAGGCGTGAGCGATGAGCGAAGAGGGCGAAGTGGGGGCGGGGCGTCCGCTCGATATCGGCAAGTTGATTGCCGTCCTTGCTGACCACGATGTCGATTACGTCGTGATCGGCGGGGTGGCCACCCAGGTCCACGGGCACCGGCGCACGACGATGGATCTCGACCTGACGCCCGATCCAGATCCCGAGAACCTACGCCGCCTGAGTGCAGCATTGGCCGAGCTCGAGGCGCGTCCCGCGGACGGCGGACCAGGAGAAGGAGAAGGAGAGATCTCGGTCGTCGATCCGGAGCGACTTGCCATCGCCGCGATCGTCCCGCCCTTGCACACGCGGCACGGTCAGATCCACATCCTCAAGGACCCAAAGGGAGCGCGCCCCTTCGATGAGATGCGGGAGCGGGCCCTGCTGGTTGACCTTGACGGCAACGACATTGCGATCGTCTCGCTGGACGACCTGATCCGGATGAAGCGCGCAGCCGGGCGGCCGCGCGACCTGGACGACATCGCGACCCTCACCGAGGTCGAGCGGCAGCGACGAACCTCTTAGGTCGCGTCGGCGACCGGCAGCTCTGCCTCGATGCCGGACTCGGGGGTGATCAGGATCGCTCCCTCGCCGGTGACGTAGGCCTCCTCGCCGTGCTGGATCACGTCCATGCCGATCGCCTCCTGGCGTTCACTGGCCCGCAGGGGCATCGCCAGGCCGATCAGCTTGAGCAGGACGAAGGTCGCCGTGAAGGCGTAGGCCGGTGCCGCCAGCCCGGCCAGCGCCTGGTCGCCGAGCTGGGCCGCGTTGCCGTAGAGGAGGCCGTCGGAGACGCCGTTCCAGGCAAACGAGGCGAAGAAGCCGATGAAGAGGATGCCGAAGAACCCCGCCATCCCGTGGGCGGCGAGGACGTCGAGGGTCTCGTCGACCCGGGTCCGCGTCCGCCAGACGATGATCGCGTAGCTGGGCAGCGCCGCGAGGGCGCCGAGGGCCATCGCCCAGCCGGGGCTGATGAAGCCGCCCGCCGGGGTGATCGCGACGCAGCCGACGACGATCGCCGTCGCTGCGCCAATTGCCGTCACCTTGCGGCCGCGGATCAGGTCGAGGGTGAACCAGACGACGAGCGTGCAGGCCGGGCAGAGCAGGGTGTTGGTGAAGGCGAGCACGCTGGCGTTGCCGGTCGAGAAGCCGCTGCCGCCGTTGAAGCCGAACCAGCCGAACCAGAGCAGGCCGGCGCCGAGCAGCACGTACATCGCGTTGTGGGGGAGGAGGGCCTGGCGCCCGTAGTCCTTGCGGGCGCCGACCACGAGCGCCGCCGCCAGGGCGGAGAAGCCCGAGCCCATCTCGACCGGGACGCCGCCGGCGAAGTCGAGCGTGCCGCCGGCCTGCAGCCAGCCGCCGCCGAAGGCCCAGTGGGCGAGCACGGCGTAGACGAGCACCGACCAGAGCGCGGCGAAGACGAGGAACGCGCCGAACCGCATCCGCTCGACGACCGCGCCGGAGACGAGCGCGACGGTGATGATGCAGAAGGTCGCCTGGAAGGCCATGAAGACCAGCTCGGGGATCGCCGTTCCGGCCCGCGGCGCGAAGTCGACGCCGTTGAGGAAGGCGTTGCCGAGGCCGCCGACGATGCTGCCGTCGCCGTCGAAGGCGATCGAGTAGCCGACCGCCGCCCAGGTGACGGTGGCGACGGCGATCGCGGCGACGCACATCATGAAGGTGTTGAGCGTGTTCTTCGAGCGCACCAGGCCGGCGTAGAAGAGGCCCAGGGCCGGGGTCATCATCAGGACCAGCGCCGTGGCGACCAGCATCCAGGCGGTGTCGCCGCTGTCGATCCGTGCGACCGCGCTGAGGATCGGCGCGCTCACTGCTTGTCCACCGGGGTGACGGCGCCCATGTCGGTATCGCCGGTGCGGATGCGAACCGCCTGCTCGAGCGGCACGACGAAGATCTTGCCGTCGCCGACTTCGCCGGTGCGGGCGCCCTCGCAGAGCGCATCGACGGTCGCGTCGACGAACTCGTCCGAGACGGCGATCTCGAGGCGGACCTTCTCGGAGAGCCCCATCTGCACGGTGGTGCCGCGGTAGGTCTCGACCCGCTCCAGCTCACCCCCGTGGCCCTGGACTCGACTCATCGAGACCCCGCGCACGTCAGCTCGGTAAAGCGCCTCCAACACGTCGTTCGCCTTCTCCGGGCGCACGATGCCGATCACCAGCTTCACGATTCTCCCCTTCCCAGTTGCCGGGCAACACCCGGGCAAACCCTATCCGGGACTTCACGCTGCCCGTCGGCTGACCGTTCAGCTTTTCTGTGCGGTCGGGCGGATCAGGATCTCGTTGACGCAGGCGTACCAGGGGCGGGTGACCGCGAAGGCGATCGCCTCGGCGATGTCGGTGGCCTCGAGTATGTGGGTGCCGGCAAAGCGTTCCCTCACCTGCTCCTTGACGCCGTCGCGGAGGTGGTCGGTGAGCTCGGTGTCGACGGCCCCGGGCTCGATCAGCGTCGAGCGGACCTTGCGATCGGCGAACTCCTGGCGGAAGGACTCGCTGAAGGCGCCGATGCCGTGCTTGGTCAGGTTGTAGACGCCGGAGCCGGCGCGGGCGACACGGCCGGCGACGGAGCTGATGTTGACCACGTCGGCGCAGCCCCGCTCGGATTCCTCGGCGGCGGAGAGAAGGTGGGGAAGGGCAGCGTGGGTGGTGTTGATCAAGCCCTTGAGGTTGAGGTCGATCATGCGGTCCCATTCCTCGGTGGGCGCATCCTCGATCGGGCCGAGCAGCATCACGCCGGCGTTGTTGACGACGATGTCGAGGCCGCCGAGCTCATCGACGGTGCGGTCAACGGCGGCGATCGCCTGCGCCTGATCGGCGATGTCGGCCTGGATCGCCAGGGCGGTGTGACCCTTGCCGCCGATCTCAGACGCGAGGCGCTCCAGGCGCTCCAGGCGACGTGCGCTCACGGCGACCTTCGCCCCCTTGTCCGCCAAGGCGCGCGCGGCCGCCTCCCCGATGCCGCTGCTGGCACCCGTGATCAGGGCGACGGTTCCGTCAAGTGGGCTCGTCATCGCATCTCCCTCGACACCCTAGGCTACCTCGGAGAATCCGAAGCGCTTCTGGAAGCGGCGCAGCGGCGCCGGGGCCCACCAGTTCCAGTCGCCGAAGAGGCGCATCAGCGCCGGCACGAGCAGCGCCCGGACGAGCGTCGTGTCGATCAGCACGGCCGCTGCGTAGCCGATGCCGGCCTCCTTCATGAAGAAGATCGAGCTGGTGGTGAAGGCGAGGAAGACCGCGGCGAGGCAGATCCCGGCGGCCGTGATCACCCTGCCGGTGCGGGCGATTCCGCGGGCGACGGCCTCCTCGTTGGGCAGGCCGGAGTCGTGCAGCTCCTTGATCCGAGCCAGGACGAGGACGGCGTAGTCGGTCGAGAGGCCGAAGATGACCGCGAACATCACAACCAGGGTCGAGGTCTCCATCCCCTTGGGGCCGGAATAGCCGAGCGGCCCGTCGAGCAGTCCCCACTGGAACGCCGCGACGATCACCCCGAGCGTCCCCGCCAGGGTGAGCAGGTTCATCAGCAGCGTCTTCAGCGGCAGCACCACGGAGCCGGTCAGCATGAACAGCAGGATCAGCGTGGTGAGGGCGATCACGCCGATGACGAGGGGCAGGTTGTGGGCCAGGCTCTGCTTCAGGTCGAGGAATTCGGCGGTGAAGCCGGCGACCAGCATCGGGGCCGGGCCCGTCATCGCGCGAATCGTCCGCACGGCGTTTTGGGTTTCGTCGGTGAGCGCATGGTCGGCCGTCCCGCGCAGGCCGAAGTTGGCCAGTGCCAGGCCCGGGGAGACGCGCTGGAAGGGCGAGGGCCCGCCGATTCCCTTGACCGCTGCGATCCGCCTCGACAGGCGATGGAGCTGCGCGTCGCCGGCCGGGCCGTCGACGAGGACCGAGACCGGGGTGCTGAGCGTCGCCGGGTAGTCGCGATCGACAGTCACCACGACCGCGCGCGAGGGCTTGCCGGCGGGGACGCTGTCGGTCCCTGGAATGGTCAATTTGACCCCCAGCATCGGGGCGGCGAGGAGAAGCAGGAGCGCGGCGCTCGCCAGAGCCACGCTGACCGGGTGGCGCATCACGCCGCGCGCCAGTCGGTACCAGCCCCCGGACTCGTCGGAGACGGCCGGGCCGCGGCGCAGGGAGAGGGCGTTGACCCGCTCGCCCAAAAGGGCGAGCAGCGAGGGCACGATCAGCAGGGCGCCGAAGGCGGCGAAGATGGCGACGATCGCGCCGCCGGCGCCCAACGAGTAGAGGAAACGCTGGGGCAGAAGGGTGATCGCGGCCATGGCTGAGGCGACCGTGAGGCCGGAGAAGATCACCGTGCGCCCGGCGGACTCGACCAGGCGGCGGTGCGACTCGCGGCTCGGGCCGTCGCGCTCCAGCTCCTCGCGGTAGCGGGTGACGAGCAGCAGGCCGTAGTCGACGGCCAGTCCGAGGCCCATCGCGGTGGTGATGTTGAGAGCGAAGACGGAGGTGGCGACGAACTTCGACATCACCAGCAGGGCGAGGAAGGTGCCGCCGACCGAGACCATCCCGACCAGCAGCGGGATCGACGCGGCGACCACCCCCCGGAAGACGATCAGCAGCAGCAAGAACAGCAGCGGGAAGGCGATCAGCTCCGCCTTCACCAGGTCGGAATGGACGGTGTCGTTGACCTCGTTGAAGCCGGCGGCGAGGCCGCCGACGGTCACGTCGTACTTCCCCGACGCCAGTCGTTCCGATGCCTCATCAGCGCCGTGGGAGAGGACCTGGACGTCGTCGCTGGAGAAGTAGGCGGCGAGCAGGAGGGAGCTCCGGTCAGGGGCGATCAACTGCGGCGAGCCTCCGGCGAGCGGGTTTTCGGTGCGGGCGACGCCATCGAGCGAGCGCAGCCCGGCGGTCAGCCGCCGCGCTTCCCTGCGCAAGCTTGGAGAGTGGAGTCGCAGCGGTGACCCGTCGCCCGCGGAGGACCGGACCCGCACGATGATCGCCGGCTGGCTCTCGCTGCCGGACTTTTCGATCAGCAGGCTCTGCGCCCGCGCGCTCTCGGTCGCCGGGTCGCTGAAGCCGGCCGCCTTGAGATGCTGCTCGACGTTCTTGGTGAGGCCGAAGGCGAGGACGGTGAAGATGCCGACCGCGAGGAGGACCTTCTTCGGGTGCTTCCAGGTCAGGTCGGCGATCCAGGTCAAGGCAAGGCCAGAGCCTCTAGCTCAGCGGGCGGCCGGACCGTGACGTCGGTCACCCTGTCGGGTCTGAGTCGGCCTTCAGCGCTCGTAGAGCTTGACGACCCGGACCGCGCCGTCGGGAGCGGCGTCGACGCAGAGGTTGCAGAGAACGCACTCGTCGAGGTTCTTGGCGACGATCTCGACGCCCGAGTCGGAAGCGGCGAAGATGTCCACGGGGCAGACTTCGGCGAGCTTCTTGGCAAGCTCGGCGTCGCCGGCGATCGAGGCGTCGACCTCGACGTCGATGAAGACCTTGTCCAGCGCCTCGGCCATCAGACCGCCGCCCCCAGCTTCTGCTTGACCGCGTCGGGGATCTCGTCGATCCGCTCGACGACGCGGATTCCGGCCGCTTCGAGGCGGGCGATCTTCTCGGTCGCCGTGTCCTCAACGCCCTCGACGATGGTCCCGGCGTGGCCGAAGCTCATCCCCTTCATCTCCTCGTCGTCCATGAACTTGCCGGCCATGAAGGCGACGATCGGCAGGCGGCTGTCGTTCTCCTTGACCCAGGCGGAGAGCTGCGCCTCCATGCGGCCACCCGGCTCGGTGTAGATCACGATCGCCTGCGTCTGCTCGTCGGCCTCGAAGTAGGGCATCAGCTCGGCGTAGGTCGAGCCGATGATCGCGTCGCCGCCGATCGAGACGGCGGTGGAGACGCCGAGGCCGGCCTGGGTCAGCGAGGAGGAGATCTCGGTGGTCATCCCGCCGGAGCGGCTCATCACGCCGACCGGGCCGGGGGCGTAGGCCTTGGCGGCGTCTTTGGCGGGGCCGCCGATGCCGCCCATCTTGCAGACCTCGGGGACGATCAGGCCGAGGCAGTTGGGGCCGATGATCCGGGCGCCGTGCATGTCGGCCAGCTCGACCATCTGGGCGACGTCGCGGCGCGGGATGCGCTCGGTGACGATCACGATCAGCTTGATCCCGTTGAGGATCGCCTCGAAGACGGCGTCCTTGGTGAAGGCGGGGGGGACGGTGACGACCGAGCCGTCGATCGGGCCGCCGTAGTTCTCGACCGCCTGGGCGACCGTGTCGAAGACGGGCACGCCGTGTACCTCGCGGCCCTTGCGGCCCGGGGTGACGCCGCCGACGACCTTGGAGCCGTAGTCGAGGCACTCGCGGGTCAGGTTGACCGCCTCGCGCCCGGTGATGCCCTGGACGATGAAGGTCGTGTCCTTGTTGAGCAGAATGCTCACGCGGGGGCTCCTTGGATCTTTGCGACTGCGCGGCCCGCCGCCTCCCACATCGAGACCGAGCGGTCGCAGTACTCGACCCCGTAGCGATCGAGGATCTTGAAGCCCTCGTCCTCCCAGGCGCCGGGGATGCGGAAGATCGCGATCGTCTCGCCGGGGTCCTTGCCGAGCTCCAGGCAGGCCTTGATCACGCCGCGGGCGACGACGTCGACGCGGGTGTTGGAGACGATCGACATCATCACGGCGATCTTCTCGACACCGTCCTTTTCGAGCACCTGCTTGGCCAGACCGCAGGCCTTGGCGACCGAGGGGTTGCCGCCGATCTCCGAGTAGTTGGCCGGCTTGCCGCCCTGGCTGCGGACCGCGTCGGTGAGGGTCAGCGAGCCGCCGCCGGCGCCGATCACGAGGCCGAGGTTGCCCTCGAAGCCGTGGTCCTTGCCCTGGATAACGCCGCGGTGGTCGGCGGCGTCGATCGCGGCGACGTTGCGCTCGAAAGCGGAGGGCTCATAGGTCTCGCGCGTGTCCTCCTCGGCGATCCCGAGGTGCTTGCGCAGGAGGCCCTTCTGTCGCCCGACCGCCTCGGCCTCCATCTCCATGTGGGCGTCGAGGGCGACGAAGCTGCCGTCGGTCAGCTCGGCCAGCGGGTTGATCTCGGCCAGGGTCATGTCGTAGTCGCGGAAGAGGCGGGCGAGCTTGGCGAGGATCGGCGTGGCGCGGTTCAGCTGCGAGCCGGTGACGCCGGTCGCGGCGATCGTCTGCTTGGCCTCGAAGTCAGGGATCGGCATCAGGTTGGTGACGTGGCCGCGGCCGACGTGGTCGGGGTGGGTCTCGGCGACCTCCTCGATGTCGATGCCGCCCATGTCGCTGAACAGCATCAGCGGGCGCTTCGCGGTGCCGTCCCAGACGACGCTCGCGTAGTACTCCTGCTTGACCTCGGCTTTTGGGTCGACGAGGACGCCGCGCGGCATGTGGCCGTTGATCTCGAGCTTGAGGATCGCCTCGGCGTGCTCGGCGGCCTCATCGGGCGTGTCGGCGAACTTGACGCCGCCGGCCTTCATCCGGCCACCGCTCAACACCTGCGACTTGATCACCGTCGGCCCGCCGATTTCCTCAGCGGCCTTGCGGGCCTCGTCGGCGGTCTGGCAGAAGCCGTACTTGGTGACGGGAATCCCCGCCAGCTCGACGATCTTGCGTGCCTCGTACTCGTAGAAGCGCATTGCGGCGCGGAACCCTATCCAACCTTGGCGCGAACCCAAGTCCGCCGCATTTCGGCGCCCAGCTCGGAGCTGACGTTCCCGCCGCCGGCGAGCACCGTTCCGTCGATCTCGCCGACCGGCTCGACGCCGCGTACGGAGCCGGTCAGGAAGACCTCGTCGGCGTCGAGGAGGTCGCCGAGGGAGAGGCTGGTCTCGCCGGCCTCGATGCCGAGCTCGGCGGCGAGCTCGATCGTCCGCATGCGTGTGACGCCGGGCAGGATGCGGCCGTCGAGCGGGGGAGTCAGCAGGGCGCCATCGCGTACGGCGAAGACGTTGGCTCGCGAGGCCTCGAGCACCGAGTCGTCCTCGTCGACGAGGAGCGGCAGGGAGTTCTCGGGCAGCTCGGCCTGCGCCGCGTCGAGCAGCGATCGGTCGACCCACTTATGCGACCCCAAACCGCCTGCGAGCCGCAGCCTGCGAAGCGAGACCGCCCGGGTGGACGATTGACCCCCGTCATCGGGGGCAAAGTGTCCATTCGTCGGCCGGCACTCCGTCGTCGCGGCCAGCCGGCCGTCCGCGCCGGGCGCCACGGCGATTCGCAGCACACCCGTAGGCATGCTCGGCACCTCCAAGACCGGGTGCGTTTGGCGGGGGAACAGCTCCGCCAGGCTCGCTTCCAGCCGGGCCAGGTGGGCGTCGAGCTCAATCGGGCGGCCGTCGATGACGAGCAGGGTCTCGAAAACGCCGTGGCGGGGATCGGGCACGCGGCCATTGTGGCAACCTCGCCCGGGTTGAAGACGCTGCTGATCGACAACTACGACTCCTTCACCTACAACCTCTTCCAGCTGTTGGCTGAGGTCAACGGAGAGGAGCCGCTGGTAGTTCGCAACGACGAGGCGAGTTGGGACGAGCTGTCGGGGCTGGAGTTCGACAACCTCGTCATCTCGCCGGGACCGGGGAGGCCTGACCGAGCAGGCGACTTCGGCGTCTGCACGGACGCGATCCGGCACTCGGCCGTTCCGCTGCTCGGCGTCTGCCTCGGCCACCAGGGCCTCGGTGTGCTCTGCGCGGCGGAGATCGTGCCCGCCTCTGAGCCCATCCACGGACGCCTCAGCGCCATCCTGCACGACGACTCACCGCTCTTCGCCGGCATCCCCCGCGAGTTCCAGGCGGTCCGCTACCACTCGCTCTGCGTCGAGCAGCCCTTGCCGGACGAGTTGCAAGGAACCGCCTGGACAACCGACGGCGTGCTGATGGCCGTCGAACACCGCAAGCGCCCGCTCTGGGGGGTGCAGTTCCATCCGGAGTCGATCTGCACAGAATATGGGCGGCGGCTGCTGGAGAACTTCAGGGATTTGAGTGTGCTGGGGGAGGACCGGCGGGGTGTCCCTCCCGCTTGCTGGGTTTTTCGCCAGGGAAGTCGGTCGCGGCAACGCCGAGCCCCACAGGGCGAAAAACAGGACGCCGCTGCGCGGGAGGGACACCCCGTCGGTCCTTCACGGCAGCTCGTGGTGAAGCGACTCGATGGGCTGATCGATCCCGAGCGGGCTTTCGTGAGCTTGTATGGGGAAAGTGAGAATGCGTTCTGGCTTGACAGCAGCCGGGTGGATGAGGGTGCGCGCTTTTCTTTCATGGGCGACGACAGTGGGCCGCTTGGTGCGGCAGTTTCCTACGAGGTCAGCTCGGGCGAGGTAAGGGTCGAACGAGGGGGCGGGATCGAGCTGCGGCGCGAATCGATCTTCGAGTACCTGGCGGGCGAGCTGGCGCGACCTCGACCCGACGGGCCGGAGCTGCCGTTCGAGTTCGATTGCGGCTTCGCCGGCTGGTTGGGCTATGAGCTGAAGGCGGAGTGCGGGGGGCATGCCGCGCATGAGTCGCCGCTGCCGGACGCCGCACTTGTCTTCGCCGACCGGATGATCGGCTTCGATCACGCCGAGGGCCATACCTACCTGCTCTGCCTGGTCGAGCCGGGCGGGGAGGCGGAGGCGGAGGGGTGGCTTGCGGCAACGGCGCGGCAGTTCGACTCGTTGCTGCCCGGGGCGCCTTACCGGTGCTATGCGACAGAAACGCGCCCCGCGGGCCCTGGTGCTCCGCGCCTCGTCCGCTCGCACGAGCGCTACCTGGAGGAGATCGCCGAGTGCAAGCGGCTGCTCGCCGAAGGCGAGACATACGAGGTCTGCCTGACCAATGCCGTCCTCGCCGAGACGAGCGCCGACCCTCTCGCGCTCTATCGAGAGCTGCGCCGGGTCAACCCGGCGCCGTTCTCCTCCTTCGTGCGCTTCGGCGGTGCCGCTGTGCTCAGCTCCTCGCCCGAGCGTTTCCTGCGTGTCGCCCGCGACCGCTGGGTCGAGGCGAAGCCGATCAAGGGGACGAGCCGCCGCGGGGAAACCGCCGCCGAGGACGTGCGCCTCGCCGAGCGCCTGCGCGGCGACGAGAAGAACCGGGCGGAGAACCTGATGATCGCCGACCTGCTGCGCAACGACCTCGGCTCGGTCTGCGAGGTGGGCACCGTGCACGTCCCCTCGCTGATGCAGGTCGAGAGCTACGAGACCGTGCACCAGCTGGTCACCACCGTGCGCGGCCTGCTGCGCGAGGGCCTCGACCCACTGGACTGCGTCCGCGCCTGCTTCCCGCCCGGCTCGATGACCGGCGCGCCGAAGCGGCGCACGATGCGGATCATCGACGCGCTCGAGGGCGAAGCGCGCGGCGTCTACTCGGGCGCGATCGGCTACTTCGGCTTGAGCGGCGGCTGCGACCTCAGCGTCGCGATCCGCACGATCGTCCTCGACGGCGCCGGCGCCAGGATCGGCGCCGGCGGCGCGATCGTCGCCCTTTCAGAGCCCGAGGACGAGTACGAGGAGATGTTGCTCAAGGCGAGCGCGTCATTGGGAGCACTCGGCTGCACCCGAATGAATGATGCGTTCTCAGTAATGCATTGACATCTACAGTTGTCAATTGACCACTACAGCAGTCTAACAACTGCTACAGTGGTCAAACTTCTATGGATGTTTCCCGCCCATACGGCGTCATCTCGCACCCGCTCGACGGTGCGGTCCTGCATGTGCTCACCGGCACCACTCAGGGCATGAGCGGCCGCAGGGTCGCGGAGTTGACCGGAAACACGCAGGAGGGGGTCAGGAAGGCGCTTCGGCGCCTCGTCGACGCCGGCATCGTGGAACAGCAGGAGGCGGGGAACGCGATTCTCTACCGGTTCAATCGCCGACACCTGGCGGCGCCCGCGGTCGAGCAGTTGACCGATCTTCGACGGGCGCTACTGGCCCGGCTCACCGATACGTTCCGGGCATGGGTGCCGCCTCCGCTGCACGCCTCGGTGTTTGGCTCGGCAGCCCGCGCGGACGGGGACTCACGCAGTGACATAGACCTGTTCGTCGTACGCCCCGACTCCGTGCAGACCGACGACCGGGTCTGGCGAGAGCAGGCCGAGCGCCTTCCCGGCGATGTTCGTGACTGGACCGGCAATCACGCGAACATCGTCGAGATTCCCGAGTCCGCTCTGGCCGGCCTGCGTCGCCGCCGTCCCGCGGTTGTCGGCAGCCTTGAGGCCGATGCGCTGACGCTGGTCGGCCCCGATGCCGCCGCCCTGTTGGGAGCCGGGGATTGATGGCCCGCTCCCGCGGACGCAGCCAACGGTGCTCGCCTGGCGACGCCCGCAACCGATACGGCCATGCGGTCAAGTTCCTCGAGGTGGCAGAGATCGCCGCCGCTGAGCACGAGCAGGATCCCGAGTATGCGAGTGTCGCCGTCTCGCTTGCGGTGCTGGCGGGCATCGCGGCTACCGATGCCGCCTGCTGCAAGGCACTGGGCGAGCGCTCGCGCTCTCAGGACCACCACGACGCGGAGGAGTTCTTGGCGCGCGTCAGCGGCGGCGAGGACGCGGCGAAGCAACTTCATCAGCTACTCAGCCTCAAGGACGAGGCGCACTACGGCTTCTTCGACGTCAGCGCCGGGGAGCTGAGGAAGGCACTCCGCCGCGCGCGAGCGGTGCTGGCGTTTGCCGAGAGTGTGCTTCGTCGCTGAAACGAGCGGCTTAATTTGCCCTACAGCCGGATCAGGTTCGCCGCGTCGATCTCCCGCGTGACACCGCGGAAGTCGACCGTCAGCGGCACCGTGGAAACCACCGCGCCGTAGTCGATCCCCGGGTGCGCGGTGACGATCGCGGCCAGGTCGCAGTCGCCCAGGCCCTCCTCCAAGCCCACCGAGCGCAGGTCGAGCTCGGCCAGCTCGGGCACGAATGCGTCGTGGTAGGAGACCACCGCGCCCAGCTCGCGCAGCATGCCGGCGATCTCCAGCGCCGGCGACTCGCGGATGTCGCCGACCCCGGCCTTGTAGCTGACGCCGAGCAGCAGGACGCGCGACCCCTTGACCGCCTTCTCGGCCTCGTTGAGGGCGCGCGCGATGCGGTCCACGCAGTAGGCGGGCTGGGCGCGGTTGATTTTGCCGGCCAGCTCGATGAACTCGGGGTAGAAGTCGTGCTCGCGCGCCTTGAAGGCGAGGTAGAAGGGATCGACCGGCAGGCAGTGGCCGCCCATGCCGGGACCGGGGTCGAAGCGCATGAAGCCGAAGGGCTTCGTGTCCGCCGCTTCGATCACCTCCCAGATGTCGATCCCGAGCCGGTCGCAGAGCTGTGACAGCTCGTTGACCAGGGCGATGTTGACCGAGCGGAAGATGTTCTCGAGCAGCTTCGCCAGCTCCGCTGCCTCGGGGGTCGAGAGGACGACGACCTCGTCGCAGACCAGCTCGTAGAGCTCGCGGGCCCGCTCGGCGGAGGCGGGCGTGATGCCGCCGACCAGCTTGGGCGTGCTGCGCACGGTGTAGTCGGTGCGGCCCGGGTCGATCCGCTCGGGCGAGAAGGCGAGGTGGAAGTCGCGGCCCGCGGAGAGCCCCGACCCCTGCTCGAGGATCGGCTGCAGGCGCTCGCGCGTGGTCCCCGGGTAGGTCGTCGACTCCAGCACCACCAGCTGATCCGGCTGTAGGACGCTCGCCAGCGCCGTCGCCGACTGGGTCAGGTAGGTGAGGTCGGGTTCGCGCGCGCCGGTCAGCGGCGTCGGCACGCAGACGATCACCGCCGCGCAGGATGCGAGCTCGCCGTGGTCCGCGGTCGCGCGGAGGCGGTCGCCGAGCGGGGCGAGGCTTGCATCGGGGATGTCCTCGATGTAGCTGCGGCCCGCGTTCAGCGCCTCGATCTTGGCCGCGTCGGTATCGAGCCCGACCACCTCGTGCCCAGCCTCGGCGAAGGCAACGGCCAGCGGCAGCCCCACATACCCCAGCCCGACAATCCCGATCTTCATCGTCGAGAGTCTAGGTCGTGCGGGCGGACTAACCGAACGGGGGGTGGGTGAAGTCCGGGATCGGGCGCATCGAAAACGGGGGGGCCGCCTGCCCCTGATAAACGGCCCTGGCGGCACCCTTGTGGTTGCGACCGTAGCGGCGCGCGACGCGTCCGCGGAAGATCCCGAACTGGTCGGCGCGGACGGTCGCGACTCGTTGCCAGTGCCGGTGTCGCAGTAGCTGGATCGCTACCCGACCCCCGGCGCTGTTCGGTGTGCGCCCCCAGTAGCTGAGGCCGCGCCGGCTCGGGTAGGCGACGAAGGGGAAGCGGAAGGCGAAGAGGTTGCCCTTCGGCTGGTCTTCGGCGACGCTGGCGCCGCGGAAGTACAGGCCCGATTGCAACGTTTCGCTGAAGGGGACGTTCGGTTCGGGCTTGAAGTCGCGCAGGCTGAACCAGAAGAAGTCGCTGACGCCCGCCTTCCACGTCCGGTAGAGGGCTTCGGAGGTCCACCGCGTCAGCACCTTGATCGCCAGCCCACCGGGATCGGGCGGGTTGGAGTCCCAGGAGAGCTCGCTGACCCAGAGCGGCGTGTGGCGGTAGACGCTGTTGATCCGGCCGGCGCGATCGGCGGCGGCGAGCAGCCTCTTCAACTTCGGGATGTCGCCCAGCTCGACGTCATTCGCGCCGCCTTCGTGGGTGGGGCCGCCGGTCGTGTAGGGGTGGATGTCGAAGATGTCGAAGTTCACCCCGCCATGGCAGTCGCCGGGCAGCGGCGTGAAGCGGTCGCGGCCGCGCATGCAGAGGAGTTCGCGCGCGAACTGCATCGGCCCGATCGTGTAATGCGGCACGGCGATCGGGCCGAGGCCGGCGGCGAGCACGAGGTTGGACCGGTCGACGGCTTTGATAGCGCCGTAGAAGCTGTCGAGCAGCGTCCGGTAGAGCGACGCGGAGGCCGCCTTGCCGTTGATGTACTGGGGGCTGAAGAAGATGCTCAGGTTGGGCTCGTTGAGACCCTGCCAGTAGCTGACGTGGGGCAGCCCCTGAAAGCTCCCGCTGTAGCGGCGGGCGGCAGCGGTCGCGAACGCCGCCAGCGCCTGAGGGTCGGGGTCGCACGGCGAGTCGGGGGTGGAGGCGCCGCCGCCGCAGCGCTGCGCCCAGGTCGGCGCCCCGCGCACCTGCAGTACCGGCGTCAGGCCCGCTTCGACCGCGTGCCGAACCCAGAGGTCGTAGTGGGACCAGTCGTAGTTGGGGTCGGCGGGGTTGTCCGGTTGCCAGCCCTGCGGCGGCTGTTGGGGGGCGACCGAGCCCCATTCCAGCGGCGTCAGGGTCAGCTGTGCGCCCGCCTTCCTGACCTGGGCGAAGGCTGCCGGCTCGTCCTCGTAGACGTAGGAGACCCCGGTCGTGAGCGGGTGCGTCGATGCGGCGGCGCTGCCGGCGCAAACGAACAGGGCCAGCGCTGCGAGCAGCGCCGTCGGCAGCCACGGCGACGCAAGACGCGGACGGATCGCGCTCCGCGGGCCGCCGCTACTCAAGGCGTCGTCTCTGTCGCGCCAGCCAGTAGATCGCCCAGAGCATCGTCGCCAGGAGCGCCAGCGGCAGTAAGGCGCCGATCTGTCCCGAGGACGACGTGCCGGTCGCCGCCGCGAGCACGCTCCCCAGGCCGGAGGATCCGCTCGTGGTGGCGGCGGGCGGTTTGGCGGTGGGGCTCGCGCCCGGCTCGGGCGGCGCATGGCCAGCGCCATCGCCGGGTCGCTTCGCCCCACCGGGTGCCGGTTTGCCGCCGCTGTGGGGCGACGCATTCGCCCGTGGCTGGGCTGCGGGCGGAGGGCCGGCGCTCGGTGCGGTTTCGGTTGCCAGCTCGGCGGTGGCCCGGCCGACGGCGCCCTGCGATTCGAGGCGTTTCGTGTTCTTGGCCCCCAGCGTCTGCTGCGGCGACCGGGGGCGCTTGTGCCCGGTGCCTTCGGTGCTCTTTTCCCCGCCCCCGGTTGGGATCGCCTCGGTGTATTGCGTGGCGGCCGAGTTGCCGGGGGGGACCAGGGCTTCAGTGGCCGAGGCGCCGCTGGGGGCGGCCAAAAGGGCGATGGCCACGGCCAACCAGAGTCCAGTCTTCGGTTTATTCATCTGAATCGCGCACGGGCGGGAATAGGATTGCGGGCGAGGTATCGGGGGTCGTCCGGCTCGGCCCGTAGATAAAACCACATGGACGCAACTTCGATTCGGTTTCGCGACACCGCGCATGGATGCCTTCGGGGGGTCGACTGGAGCGCCGCCTGGACCTGGCTGCTGTGCTGCGGCCTCGTCGTCTACCTCGGTCTGAAGGGCGGCGGCTACGACCCGCTCGTCCACGACCAGGCCGGGATCGTGGTCTGGTGGGTCGTCCTGGCCGGCGCCCTGGTCGGGGCCTTTCCCCGCGAGAGGCTGGGGAGGCTCGCGCTGGCCTCACTCGTCCTGCTCGCCCTCTTCGTCGGCTGGACCGCGCTCAGCCTGAGCTGGACGGAGAGCGTCGAGAGGACGTCGGCGGACCTCGCCCGGGTCGCCACCTACTTCGGCATCTTTGCGCTGGCGCTGCTCAGCCGCCGCGCCGGGCGCCCGCGCCAGTTGATCGGGGCGGTGGCCACGGGCATCGTGGCGGTCTCGATCGTCGCTCTGTTCTCCCGCCTGCACCCGGCCTGGTTCCCGCATGCCGATCAGACCGCCCGCTTCCTCACCGGCGGCCGTGAACGGCTCTCCTACCCGCTCAACTACTGGAACGCGCTGGCGGCGCTGATCGCGATCGGCCTGCCGCTTCTGCTGCAGCTTGCCGCGGACGCCCGGGCCGCGCTGGTTCGCGCCGCCGCCGCCGCCGCGATGCCTGCGTTGATTTTGGCGATCTTCTTCACGCTCTCGCGCGCCGGCATCGTCGCCACCGCCGTCGCCACCGCGTTCTTTCTCGCCATCGCGCCGGACCGGCTGCCGAAGCTGCTCTCGCTACTCGTCGCGGGCGTCGGGGGAGCGCTCCTGATTCTTGCCGCAAGCAGCCGGGACGCCCTCCGCAACGGCCTCGAAGGCGCGATCGCGCACCACCAGGGCACCGAAGTGCTGCTGATGACGGTGGCTGTCTGCGTCGTCGTCGGCCTGCTCCAGCTGGCGATCTCGGCGTCGATGTCGGGTCGACGGCGGCCCGGGTGGACGGTGGTCGGCCGAGAGCGGTTGCTCGTCGTCGCGGCGAGCGCGGTGGCCGTCGTGGCGATCGCCGCTGTCGCCCTCGGCCTGCCGGGTCGTGCGGCCGATGGCTGGCAGGAATTCAAGCAGGGGGGACAGCCGGGAGAAGGCGCCGGACGGCTGGGCAGCGCCGCCGGTGAGAGCCGCTACCAGTTCTGGAGCGCGGCGGTGCGGGAGAACGCGACCGACCCCTTAAAGGGGACCGGCTCGGGCACCTTCGAGTACTGGTGGACCCGCGACGGCGACGTCCAGGAAATCGTCCACGACACCCACTCGCTCTACCTGCAGACGCTGGGCGAGCTGGGCATCGTCGGCCTGGCGCTGCTGGCCGGGTTCCTGCTCACGGTTCTCCTCGGCGGCGGCCGGTTTGCGCTCCGGGGGTCCAACGGCGACCGCTCGCCCCTCGCCGCCGCGCTCGCTGGTTGCGTCGCCTTCTGCTTCACCGCCACGTTCGACTGGATGTGGCAGGTCCCGGTGCTGCCGGCGATCGTGCTCCTCCTGGCTTCGGTCCTTGTCACCGCGCGTCCGCCGGGCGTCGCCTGGGTCGAGCGTGAGCGTGGCGTGTGGCGGGTGTTCGCTTGTGTCGCCGCGCTCGCGGCGATCGTCGCGATCGCCATTCCGCTTGCCTCGACCACGCTCGTGCGACAGAGTGCCGCCGATTTTCGCGCTGGGGAACTGGAGGCCGCCCTGCACGCCGCGCGCAGCGCGCAAAGTGCCGAGCCCGCCGCCGCGAGCCCCCGCCTACAGCAGGCGCTGGTGCTCGAGGCGCAGGGCGAATTGGGCGAGGCGGCGCAAGCCGCCCGCGGGGCGACCGAAAAGGAGGAGACCAACTGGCGCAACTGGCTGGTTCTCTCGCGGATCGAAGCCGAGCGAGGCGAGCCCGCCGCCGCGGTCGCCGCCTACCGCCGGGCGCGCTCGCTCAACCCCCGCTCGCCCCTCTTTGAACGCTGATTGCCGCTTCTGCCGGGTCGCCCTGGGATACTGCCCCCGCGATCGAAGCGAAAGGGAGATAGATGAGCCTGCTGTGCCGCGCCGGTGTTCTCATTGTGCTGGCCCTTGCCCTGGCCGTCGTTGGCTGCGGGGGAGTCGAGCTCGACGCCAGCAAGACGCAGGACCAGCTCAAGGCGTACATCGAAAACCTCGAAAAGACCAAGGTCTCCTCCGTGGACTGCCCGTCGGGGGTCGAAGTCAAGGCCGGCAACACGCTCGAATGCTCGGTCAGTCTTCACGACGGCCAGAGGGGGACGGTGACCGTCAAGATCCTCAACTCCAGCGCCGACACCGCGGTCACCGACCTCAGGTTCAATAAGTAGAGTGCGCCGAATGAGCCAAACCATCGCGGCCGACGCGCCGACCACCAACACAAAGCTCCTCGACTGGGTCGGGGAGATCGCAGATCTGACCCAGCCCGACGCCATCCACTGGTGTGACGGCTCCGCCGAGGAGTACGACAAGCTCGCCGAAACGCTGATCGAGGCGGGCACCTTCGAGCGTCTCTCCGACGCCAAACGACCCAACTCCTACCTTGCCCTCTCCGACCCCGGCGACGTCGCCCGGGTCGAGGATCGAACCTTCATCTGCTCCGAGCGCGAGGAGGACGCCGGACCGACCAACAACTGGCGCGAGCCGGGCGAGATGAAGGCGATGCTGCGCGGGCTCTTCGAGGGCTCGATGGCCGGTCGCACGATGTACGTGGTCCCCTTCTCAATGGGCCCGCTGGGCTCGCCGATCGCCCACATCGGCGTGCAGCTGACCGACTCGGCCTACGTCGCCGCGAGCATGCGGATCATGACCCGGATGGGCAAGGGCGCCCTCGACGTGCTCGGCACCGAGGGTGAGTTCGTTCCCTGCCTGCACTCCGTCGGCGCTCCGCTGGCGGCCGGCGAGGAGGACGTCCCCTGGCCCTGCGACGCAGAGAACAAGTGGATCGTCCACTTCCCCGAGAGTCGCGAGATCTGGTCCTACGGCTCCGGCTACGGCGGCAACGCGCTGCTCGGCAAGAAGTGCTTCGCGCTGCGGATCGCCTCGGCGATGGCCCGCGACGAGGGCTGGCTCGCCGAGCACATGCTGATCCTCAAACTCACCTCGCCCGAGGGTGAGGTCAAGTACGTCGCCGGGGCCTTCCCCTCGGCCTGCGGCAAGACCAACCTGGCGATGCTGATTCCGACTGTGCCCGGCTGGAAGGTCGAGACGGTCGGCGACGACATCGCCTGGATGAAGTTCGGCGAGGACGGTCGCCTCTACGCGATCAACCCCGAGGCGGGCTTCTTCGGCGTCGCGCCGGGAACCGGCGAGAAGACCAACCCGAACGCGATGAAGACGGTCGCTCGGGACTCGATCTTCACCAACTGCGCCAAGACCGACGACGGCGACGTCTGGTGGGAGGGGATGACCAAGCAGGCGCCCGAGCACCTGATCGACTGGCACGGGGAGGACTGGACCCCGGCTTCCGACAAACCCTCGGCGCACCCCAACGCCCGCTTCACCACGCCGGCCTCGGCTTGTCCCTCGATCGCGCCGGAGTGGGAGGACCCCGCCGGCGTGCCGATCGACGCCTTCCTCTTCGGCGGGCGCCGCTCCAAGGTGGTGCCGCTGGTGCGCGAAGCCTTCGACTGGGAGCACGGCGTCTTCCTCGGCTCGATCATGTCCTCGGAGACGACCGCCGCCGCCGCCGGCGAGGTCGGCAAGCTGCGCTACGACCCGATGGCGATGCTGCCGTTCTGCGGGTACCACATGGGCGACTACTTCAGCCACTGGCTGAAGGTCGGCGCTCGCGAGGGCGCGCAGATGCCGCGTGTCTTCTACGTCAACTGGTTCCGCAAAGACGACGACGGCGACTTCCTCTGGCCCGGCTTCGGCGAGAACAGCCGCGTGCTCGAGTGGGTCTTCCGCCGCTGCGCCGGCACGGCCGAGGCGGAGGAGACGCCGATCGGCTTGGTGCCGGCGGCGGGCGCGCTCAACACCGAGGGGCTGGAGATCTCAGCCGACGAAGTCGCGGAGCTGCTGGCCGTCGATCCGGCCGAGTGGAAGGTCGAGCTGCCGGGGATGCACCAGCACTTCGCCCGCTTCGGCAAGCACCTGCCGGAGCAGCTGCACGAGCAGCTGAAGGATCTAGAGCAGCGCCTGGACTGAAGCCCAGGCGCTGCGGCGCCTACATCCCGTAGGCGTCCGCCAACTCCGGGTCCTTCGCCGCAAGCAACTCGGCCAGCTCGACCATCACCTTGCACTGCTTCCAGGTGGCGTCGTCCTGCATCTTGCCGTCGATCATGTGGACGCCGCGGCCGTCGGGGATCGCCTCGAGCACCTTCATGGCGAACTTGACCTCGTCCGGCGGCGGGCTGAAGACCTTCTTCGCGATCCCGATCTGCACGGGGTGCAGCGACCAGGCGCCGACGCAGCCGAGTAGGAAGGCGGCGCGAAACTGGGTCTCGCAGCCTGCTGTGTCCTTGATGTCGCCGAAGGGCCCGTAAAAGGGCAGGATGCCGGTCGAGGCGCAGGCATCGACCATGCGGGCGATCGAGTAGTGCCAGGGGTCCTGCTGGGCGGTGACGCGCTCGCCCTCCTCGGGGTTCTCCGGGTCGGCTGGGTCCTCCATCGAGCGGTAGCCGGGGTGGCCGCCGCCGACCCGGGTGGTCTTCATCCGCCGCGAGGCGGCGAGGTCGGCTGGGCCGAAGCTCATCCCCTGCATGCGCGGGCTGGCCGAGGCGATCTCCTCCAGGTTGACGACGCCCTGCGCGGTCTCGAGGATCGCGTGGATCAGGATCGGGCGGTCGAGCCCGGCCTTCGCCTCGAGCTGGGCGAGCAGGCGGTCGACGTAGTGGATGTCCCAGGCGCCCTCGACCTTGGGCACCATCACGACCTCGAGCTTGTTGCCGATCTCCCCGACCAGCGTGGTCAGGTCATCGAGCACCCAAGGGCTCTCCAGCGAGTTGACCCGCGTCCAGAGCGCCGTCTGGCCGAAGTCGGACTCCTTCGCGGCCTTGACCAGGCCGGCCCGCGCCGCCTCCTTGCGGTCGACCGGGATCGCGTCCTCGAGGTTGCCGAGCAGGATGTCGGTCTTCTGCGCGATGTCGGCCGCCTTGGCGACCATCTTCTCGTTCGAGAAGTCGAGGAAGTGGATCATCCGCGACGGCTTGACGGGGATCTCAGTCAGCGGCTCGGGGGCGCCGATCGCCAGCGGCTGGAAGAAGTCTCTGGGGTTTCGCAAGCTGCTCCTCGGGTCGTGGGTTCGGCTCGAAATCTATTCAAAGGCGTCATCGAATTGTTTGATTGTGCGCGCCACGCGCGCGCCGAGACCTCCTACGGTCGCGGCGTGGCGCGATCCGACTGCGCAAATGATTCGAGAGGCGCCTGCCTCACCGCCGAGACGACCGACCGGAACGGCTCTCGAGTCGTCGTCTGCCGGCGTGTATGGGAGGAGAAGGTCCTCGTCGCTCACCCCGAGATGGCGACTCATCTCGAGACCGCGCTGCGCTGCGTCTCAAAGCCAGATCACGTCGAACCCGATCCGGTCGTGGTTTCCAGGACGCGTTACTACGCTCGCAAGGTTGGACCCAGCAAATGGCTACTGGCGGTCGTAAGCTACGAGCAGAAGCCAGCACGGATCATCTCCGCATTCGCCAACCGAAAGGATCCGCCGAAATGGAACCGGCGAGCATCGAAATAGGTCCGCTTTCTTTCGACTACGCGGACTATGACGCCGAGCACGATGTGCTCTATCTGAGCGTGGGGGAGCCCGAGGAAGGTGTCGGAGAGGACACGCCGGAGGGCCATGTGATCCGTTATGCACCCGGGACCTCC
This sequence comes from uncultured Solirubrobacterales bacterium, assembly GCA_963837695.1. Classification (GTDB taxonomy): domain Bacteria; phylum Actinomycetota; class Thermoleophilia; order Solirubrobacterales; family 70-9; genus VRUE01. The sequence goes on from CAWINZ010000005.1 coordinate 1,560,882, forward strand.
AGGGTCGTCGGCCTGACGCTGCTGAATCCGCTCCGGATCTTGGAGCGCGACGGCAGGATCGCGGTGACCGTTCCCGAGACCGTGGAGAAGAGCGCAGCCGAACTTGGCCCGCTGGCAGCCGCCGCCTGACGCAGGGTTTCGGCGCCCGCCGCCGTAATAGAGCGTATGAGCGACGACGCGCGCGAAGGCGCCGAGGACTGGACGCTACCGCGGCGTGCCCGGCCGCCGCTGCTGGGCGAGCTGGTCGAGCGGATCGACGAGGCGCTGGCCACGGCGCGCGCCTCGGAGGCCGCCGTGATGACCGTCGGCGCCGCCGCTCTGGACGCCGCTGAGCAGGCCAGGCGGGCGGCGGAGCTTGCCCAGCGTGCGAGCGCCGCGATGAACGGAGGGTCGAGGGCGCCAGCCGTAGCCGCCGCGCCCGCGAACGGCACACCGGCCCGGGCGGGGGTGAGCGGGATGGAGAGCTTCAGCGCCCGCGCCGACCGCGTCGCCGAGCGCCTGCAGCGTCTGCAGCTCTCCGTCTGAGCAACTACGATTGGGTACCGGTGGCGTCGCAGTGTGAGCCGAAGTGCTGCGCCCAGACGTGCGCTCCCGGGTGCCCTTCGAGATCCCCAACCCGCAGGCTGAGCCCGGTTTCTTCGAAGTCGCCGAGGATGTTGGCCCGGTGCTCGGGAGAGCGCAGCCAGGCGATCAGGATCGATCGCACCGAGCCGTAGCCGCCCGTTCCCCAGGCGAGGTTCTCGCCGAGCCGCCAGCAGCGGCTCGACATGTAGCCGGTTTCCTTCATCCAATAGGTGAACTCGCGGCCGCAGGCGTAGTGGCTGAAGCTGTCGCAGCCGAGCACATCGGCCGACTTGTCGCTGGCCGATTCGCTCAGCGCCGGGGTCTCGAGCAGTTCGTTCAGGCCACTCTGGCTGCGCGCGAAGTTGACCATGCAGCTCATCGTCTGCTGCTGGCTGGATGCGTCGGCGCGAGGGTCCCTCTGGCCGGGGCAGACCCGCGCCGGCGCGATCAGCGCGCCTCCAGCCGCCGCGGCCTCGCCGGTGGCCATCGCGGCCACCAGGCAGAGCGCCGCGAATATGAGTGGGAGCCTGCGCGCCATCGCTCCTCTTGTCGCCCGGTGGCGGGGCCAATCCTCGCCACCGGATCCAGGGCTGGACAGATGTATGAGGGTTCGATGCTAACCGCAGAGATCTTGTGATGTGCCGCGACATCGGAGACAGATGTCGCGGGACATCGTAGACACCTCAGCTCCCTCCGATGGGCTGGTAGTCGCGGCTCGGATCGAGTGTCAGCCGGCGGATCAACTCGCCCGTTCGGGCGTCGAGGACGCGAATGTCACGATCAGCGACGAGCAGCTTGATCGGCTTGCCCTTGTGGGCGCGACCGAGCCCGATGTGGTGCAGCTTTGAGTCGTGGCGCAAGGTGACCGTCCCGCCAGCGTCTACCTTGTCGTGGCGGACGCGGAAGTGACCCTCCAGGCCCTCCTCGCAGGCCGGCCGTGCCTTGATTCGGGCGCTGTAGGCCTGTAGGGGCGTGCGCCCACCCAGTGCCCGGTGAGGACGAATCGCGTTGTAGTAGTGGCAGAAGGCATCGAGCTGTCCCTGCAGCCCTGAGAGCGTTTTCGCCGGGGTCTGCTTGCCCAGGTAGCGCTTCAAGGTCTGGTGCAGCCGCTCGACCTTGCCGCAGGTCTGGGGGTGGTAGGGGCGCGAGTTCTTGGCAACGACGCCCAGGCGCTCCATCTCCAGCTGCAAGAGCACCTTGCCGCCCCGGGGGGTCGCCGTGAACACGGCGCCGTTATCGCAAAGCAAGGAGGCCGGGACCCCGTGCAGGTCAATCGCAGAGCGAAAGGCGTCGACCACGTCGGCGGCTTTGGCGGTGGGATAGGCACGCGAGGCCAAAAACAGCCGCGAGTGATCGTCGATCATGTTGAGGATCTCCACGTCTCGGCCGCCGGCGAGGCGCCAGTGGGTGATGTCGGCCTGCCACATCTCGTTGGGCAGATCGGCTTCGAAGCGGATCAGCGAGCAGCGCGGGCGCTTTTGCGGCTGCGGGACCACCAGGCCCTCACGGCGCAAGATCCGCCAGATCGTCGAGACGGAGGGGACGCGGTCAACCCCTTCCCGGGCAAGGTGGTGGGCGATCGTCTCCGCGCCGCCATCGTGTCCCTGCGAGAGCAGCTGCTCTCGCAGGGACACGACTGCCCGGACCACCTCCTCGGGCGTTTCGTTGGGACTGCGGCGCGGCGCCCTGGAGCGTGGCTCCAGGGCCTCATAGCCCCCTTCTCGATAGCGGGCGAGCAGCTTGTAGATCCAGCTGCGATGAACGCCGTGGGCCTTCGCCAGCTCTGAGACCGAGCGGCCTTCCAATAGATGCGCCTCGATCAGGTACCGCGCCTTTGCCACAGGAGAGCTCCCTTCGTTGGGTGTCTCCTATGTCTCGACACAGGTGTCGCTTATGTGCTGACACCTGACATAACCGCAGAGATCTTTAGCCGCTTGATCGGAAGCCCGCTCCCGCAGCAGGCTTCCGCATTTTCATCGTCGAGCAGAGCGCGCTGCGATGCTGGCGGGTCGTCGATCCGCTGCTCCAAAAGTTCCTGCTCGAACTCGATTTGAACGGATGACGTTGCGTAGTTGGGGCGCACTTGAGAACCAGCGTCTTGCTCTTGCTGTTCGCCGTCCCGCCGGTGGGAGCGAAGGTCACCTTTACGTTCACGCTCACCTTGCCGGTCGCCAAGAGCTTTTTCTTTGCCTTCGCCTTCGCTTTGACCAGCATCTTCACGGTACCCGCCGCAGTCAGGGTCTTTTTCTGCTTGACGACGCCCTGACGGCTGAGAACCAAGGTGCCGGGGCCGGGGATGGTAACCGGCAGCTTGGCGGTGCCCAGCACCTTGTTCAGCTTCGGCGTGCCGAAGCTGAACAAGTTGGAGACGACCGGGGGTGGACCGGGCTGGCCAGGCGTAGTTGGCGTCACCGTGGGGCTGCCGGGGCTGCCGGGCGGCTTTGGCGCGGGTTCGCTGATGATCTCGAAGAGGTCCCAGGTGGCCGCGAACGGGGGAGCGGCGTTCGAGGTGCTGATGAGCCCCCCCGCCAGCGCCGAGGTGCCGCTGAGCCAGCTGCTCGGGACCGGCTCGGGCCCTCCGACCGTGATGCGCGGACCGGTGGCGCCCGCGGTAGTCACCGTGAAGCTTGGTTGCACCGTCTCCGCGGCGGGGTCGACGGTGAGGTAGAGGTCGACGGCGCTAGGCCCTGGGAGCGCCACGGGCGCCTTCGGCCAGGAGGTCGGTATTCCGTCGACCTCCTTCAGAAATTCGACGCCGCCGGCGCCGCCGTTGGCGGCTACCACGAGCTTGACATAGTTGTCTTGGTCCCCGGTGCCGATGAACATTCCCATCGACTGGTAGTCCTGCGGGGTGATGCCTTTGAACGGGCCGAGGATGCGGGTGTGGACGGTGAAGGGGTCGGCCGGTGGCACTACGCCCAGCTGGAAGCCGTATTCCTGGGTGTTCTGCAATCCGAAGGCCTCGCCCTCTGAGACTTCGTCAACGGTGGCTACGCCGGCGGCGCCCCCGGCCGTCATCTTCGCGGGATCGAACAGCGATGCGTAGTTGCTGGTGCCGTTGGTCATGAGCCCGGTGAACCCCAGGTTCGCGAGCCCGCCGGGGCGTGGGGCGTTGTTGTCCCAGGTGAGGCGGACGGGCGTCGTGGTCGTCTTGCCGTTGTCCGGGTCGATGGCGAAGGGGTCGGAGGTGTCGGGAAGACCGTCGTTGTCGTCGTCGGGATCGTTGAGGTCGGAGATCTTGTCGCCGTCCCAGTCCGGAGGGACGTCGGCCGACGAGCAGGGGCTCGTGCCGTTGTCGATCTCGTCGGAGTTCGTGAAGCCGTCACCGTCCTCGTCCAGCGTCGGACTATCCACGCCAGAGCAGGTGCTGCCTCCCGAGCCGCCGTAATCGTCCGGCTCGAACACCGTGATGTTGCCGTTGCCGATGTCGGCAACCCATATCGTCCCCGGGAACACGTCGTTGTCATCTTGAGCGACAGCGTCGAGGGGGGTGACGCCGACGTTCTGGAACAGCGGACCGCCTGCCACCAGCTGGGTGCCCGCAGAGTCCAGCTGGGCCCAGTAGATCTTGTTGTCGAAGCTGGCGCTGAGGATGTCGCCTTTCAGCGCACCGCCGAAGTTCGACGCGGTGTACTCGGTCAGCCCGTTCGTCGAGGTCGGGTAGTCGGTGATGTTGCCCCGCTCCGCTCCGGCGTCCCGCCATTCGCACTCAACGGGGTTGGCGACCGACACCGGCGACTGCGCCGGGCTGCTGAAGGTGTTTGCCATGTTTCCCCGGGTTGGGTTCGGGTGGCCGCCGTAACCGTTCTCCGTGACCAACTGGAGCGTGTCGACGTCAGTCGTTCCCGGCTCGTTGACTTCGTTCGCGCAGGTTCCGCCGGGGCCCTCGTTCACCGGCTTGTCGCCCCAGCCGGCGTTGGCCCCGTTGTCGATCGTGTAGAGCCGCCCACTTTCCGTGAGGAGCAGGTCGTAGGGATTGCGGAACCCGGGCTCGAACACCTGCACCGGGCCGCCCGGTACGAGCTCGGCTTGGTTATTGCCATTGTCCCCCCCGAAGGGGTCATTGGTGTCGTTGACGCCTGGCCGGGCGCTGTCGTCGAGGGTGGGCAGGGGGTAGGTGGTGTTGCCGATGGCGTCCAGATCGACGGACAGAATGGCGGCCGAGAGGGCGTACTCGGGGAGGTTGGCGAAGTTGTTGGACGGCGCCCCCATGTTCGTGTTGCCGCCCTGCGCTACGTAGAGGGTGTTCGTTTCAGGGTCGAGCTGCAGCCCGTTGGTGGAGTGGTTCTCCTCAGACCGCGGGAGCCCCCGCACCAGGTCGACCTTTTGCCAGGAGCCGCCGTCCCAGGTCAACCTGCTGATGATCCCGGAGTTGGTGTCCAGCCCGGTCGTCGTGCCCGATTCGCCGCCGCCGATGCGCGGGTCGCTCGATCCGACGTAGATGACCGGATTGGCCGCCGTACCGACGACGAGCAGGCCCGTGACCTGGCGATCGGTTACGCTCGGGTTCGGCGTCCCGTCGTCGTCGTGGTTCGGGATCGACTGGATCGACGTGATCGTTTCGGTGCTGGTAACGGCATAGCTGTCCTTGCCGTTCCGCGCCACGTCGTACACCTTGATCGCGCCGTCCTGCTGAGCTACGTACAACTTGCCGTCGGGGCCGAACTGAAGGGAGGTCGGCTGGCTTGACGTCTCCCCGGCGAGAGAGCTCTTCGAGAAGGCCGCGGCGCTGGCCGGCTCTAAATCAAGGACCTCGTGCACGGTCGATGACGAACCCCCGGCTTCCACCCCACCACCGACGACATGGATTCGGGTGCCGTCCAACACGGGGTAGATGCCATGCCGGGCAGTGGGCATAGGCGAGCCGGCCCGCCAACTGTTGGTGACCGGGTTGTAGATGTCGACCCTGTTATAGACGTGGTCGGCCGTGGCGCCGGGCCCGTCGAGGGTCTCGCCGCCCATGACCCAGAATTCGCCGTTGGCGAGGACGGCGGTGCCCATGCCTCCCCGTGCTTGGGGGAGGGGCGCGAGGGTGGATCCGAGGTCGAGGCTCGACACCCAGCTGTCGGTGGCGGGGTCGTAGATCTGCACGGTGTCGAATCCGTTGGCAACGACGTTGCCGTCACCGCTGCCGGGTCCACGCCCGCCGAAGACGTACATCCTCGCACCGTCCGACTCGGCGGCGGCGTGATTGCGGCCCTGGGGCATCGGGGCGATGGCGTGCCACGTGTCGGTCGCCGGGGTGTAACGGGCCGCCTGCGTGGTGGTCGCGGCCCCGACGATTCCACCGGCGACGTACACCTGGTTGCCGATCACCGCGGACGAGCTCGACCCGGCGGCGAAGGGCATCGGTGCGCCTTCGGTCCAGTTGTCGGTCGCGGGGTCGTAGATCTGGACCTTGCCTTCCGAGCCGCCGCCGAGACCGCCGAAGAGGTACAGCTTGCCGTCGACGACCTCGGCGGCATGATGGTTCCCCGGGAACGGTCGCGTTGCCAGGCCGCTGCTGGTCCAGGTTTCCGTCGCGATGTCGTAGGCGAAGGTCGCCGTGCTGCCCTCGCCGACGACGTAGAGCTTGCCGGCGATGAGGCCGCCTGCCACCTCGCCGAGAGCCACCGGCATGGGGGGCGCCGAGGCCCAGCTTGGGACGGCCGCATCGGCGGCACCGGTCAGGTTCAGTGACTGGATGCCGATCAGCGAGGCGAGCAGAGCGATGGCGAGCAGAGCCGTCGACGGGCATCGACGGCGGCAATGAGGCATAAAGGAAAGCCGGCGCGATGCCGGGCCAGTCTCAGGCACACGCGAATTATGCGCGATCCCGTAAGGATGACGGCGTGCCGGGGCCCGCGGGCACCGCGCCGATATCCTTCGGCTGCCCGAGAACCCCGACCGGATCAGGAGCCATGGCCGTAGACACCGCCGCCTATACCGAGCAGACCGACATCCAGCGCGACATCACCGAGATGGTGCGCCAGTTCGCCGACGAGCAGATCATCCCCAACGCCGAGAAGTACGACCACGAGGACTCCTTCCCGGAGCCGATCGTCGAGCAGATGAAGGAGCTCGGCCTGTTCGGGGTGACGATTCCCGAGGAGTACGGCGGCATGGGGCTCGATCTGACGACCTACGCGATGATCGTCGAAGAGCTCTCGCGCGGCTGGATCTCGATCTCCGGCGTCGTCAACACCCACTTCATCGGCTCCTACCTGCTGATGAAGTTCGGCACCGACGAGCAGAAGGACTACTTCCTGCCGAAGATGGCGACCGGGGAGATCCGCGCCGCCTTCTCGCTCTCGGAGCCCGAGGTCGGCTCCGACGTGCAGGGGATCAAGTCGAGCGCCAAGAAGGGCGACGACGGGGCCTGGGAGTTGAACGGCCAGAAGATGTGGGTCACCAACGGGCTCGGCTCCAGTGTCGTCTTCGTGCTGATGAAGACCGACGCCAAGGCCGACCCCCCATATAGGGGGATGACCTGCTTCATCACCGAGAAGGAGCCCTGGGTGGAAATCAATGAGGGCGACTACAAGGGTCTCAACGTCCCGCCCAAGATCAAGAAGATGGGCTACAAGGGCGTCGAGTCGACCGAGCTCGTCTACGACGGCTACCGCTGCCCGCCCGAGCGCGTGCTCGGCGGCGAGGAGGCCGGAGTGGGGCAGGGCTTCGTGCAGATGATGGACGCGCTCGAGGTCGGCCGGGTCAATGTCGCGGCCCGCGGCGTCGGCATCGCCCAGCGGGCGCTCGAGCTGGCCCTCCGCTACAGCCAGGAGCGCAAGACCTTCGGCAAGCCGATCGCCCAGCACCAGGCGATCCAGTTCAAGCTCGCCGACATGGCGACCAAGATCGAGGCCGCGCGCCTCGTCACCCGCAAGGCCGCGCGGATGAAGGACGCCGGCATACGCTCCGACCTGGAGGCCGGGATGGCCAAGCTGCTCGCCTCCGAGACGGGCAAGGAGTGCGTCGAGGAGTGCTTCCGCATCCACGGCGGCTACGGCTACTCCAAGGAGTACGAGATCGAGCGCCTCTACCGCGACGCGCCGCTGTTGTTGATCGGCGAGGGCACCTCGGAGATCCAGCGCATGGTGATCGGCAAGAAGCTTCTCCAGCGCCACAAGATCTAACCGGATGTCATCCACTTCTGACCTGATTCAGACCGCCGTCGAGCGCTTCCAGGCGGAAGTACCGGCGCTGCAGAAGCTGAAACTGGTCTTCGGGTTAGAGCTGAAAGGCAGGGGTGACATCCAGCTCTACCGGGTGGAGCTGCCTGGGCCCAAGATCAAGAAGGATCTGTCTCAAGACGAGCGTGTGCTCGTCCAGATCGACCGGCCTCAGTTCAACGAGCTGGCCGAGAAGGGCACGCTGAAGAGCTACCGCAAAGCGGTCGAGACCGGCCACATCAAGGCGACCGGCGACTCCAACGTGAAGAAGCTCGTCGCCCAGGTGGTTGAACGCCAAGAGCAGCGTTCGCGCTTGAAAAAAGCGCACTGAGCGAGCCGATTCCCGCTGCCTATACGTGGTAGTTAAACGTTAATTGTGGTAAAAGGCGTATGTCTTTACCTAAATTAACGCTTGATTATCGCGATGCGAAGCTTTGACGACCAGAAGCGAGCCTTGGAGGGCATGCCCGCCGGCCTGGGCGTGCTGCTGAGCCAAATCGACATCGGCAAGGGAAGGGAGGAGCTGTTTCTGGACCAGCTCCCCGCGTTACTCGAGTCCCTGGCCGGTCAGACCCGGGTCGAGTCGATCAGGGCCTCGAATGCGATCGAGGGAATCGAGGTGTCGCGGCGGCGCGCCGAGCGATTGGCGGCGCCACGGCCGTCCCGGTCACGCAACCGCAGCGAGGCGGAATTTGCCGGCTACCGGGACGCGATCGATGAGCTGATGACGGCCTCGCACCTCGAGCGGCCGACGCCGGTGCTGGCTCTGCGCTTGCATCGCCAGATCTACGCCCACACGAAGGCGGCGGGCGGGCGGCTCAAGAGTGAGGACAACGTCATCGGCGAACGTGGCCCGCATGGGGTCAGTCGGATCATCTTCAGGCCGCCGCCGTGGCAGCAAACCGAGGGGTTGATTCGGGGGCTGTTCGATGGCTATCGACAGGCCGCCGACTCGCAAGCGGCGCACCCGTTGATTCTCTTGGCGGCCCTCATCCTCGACCTCCTGGCGATTCACCCCTTCGAGGACGGGAACGGCCGGGTGGCGCGCCTACTGACCACGCACGAGTTGCTCCGCCTCGGCTACGGGGTTGCTCGCTACGTCAGCATCGAGCAGCGGATCTACGAGACCAGCGACGCCTATTACGGAGCGCTCGAGGCGGCCCAGCAGGGATGGCACGAGGGCAAGCACACGATCTGGCCCTGGGTCGAGTATCTGACCACCGTGCTCGACGGCGCCTATCGGGACTTCGAAGCTCGGGTGGCGGCCGAACGGGCGGCGGTGTCGATGACGAAGACGGACCGAGTTCGTCACTGGGTCTTGAGCTCGGCGCCGGCGAAGTTCAGCCTGGCCGATGTCCGCCGGGCGGTTCCCGGGGTCAGTGACCCGAGTATACGGATGGCGCTGAGGTCGCTCCGAGACGAAGGCCGGCTGAGGTCCGAAGGCGCCGGCCGTGGCTCGCTCTGGCATCGCGTGGGCGATTGAGGGGCCATGGGAGTGAAGTAGCGACGAGGGCCGCGCGTACTTTTTGATCTGCGCTTGAGCAAAAGTACCTAGCTTGGCCGTATGTATGAGGGAATAGATTGGTCAAACGTCGAGCGGCTCTGTACCTTGGGTCGTCCGTCCGCCACTCGAGGAGCCCTCACTCGATGTCTGCCCAAAGGTTCGCGTCGCCTCGCGCATGCCGAGTCGTCCTCTCTCTCGCGGTTTGCCTGGCCTTCGTGCTCTTTGCGGCTTTCACCAGTTCCTCGTCCGCGGATGGCAGGTCGCCTTCACCCGTCTACCTGTGCAAGACGATGGCCGGCCCGGACAAGGACAACCTGCGTTTCGCGGTGGCCGGGCGCTGTAGACGGGGGGAGCTACGGATACCGGTGGTCAGCAGCTTCACGCCGAACGCGATCGCCAGCCAGGAAGAAGGGAATCCTGGGGCTGCCGTCGGCGAAGAGAGTCTGGTCGGAGCAGACATCCTGGTCACTGGCATCGCCACCTCGGATGCGCCTACTCGCTCGCCGAGTTACATGGCTCCCTTTCTCGCCACCGCCCCGAGGGCAAGCGAATTGCCGGCGCAGCAGGTGATGCCGATCGCGGGCACGGTGGCAAACCTCGGCGTGAGGATCGGAACCGCTCCCGGCAAGGACAGCAGCTACATGGTGACGATTCGGAAGAACGGCATCGGAACGGGCCTTACCTGCGGGATCCAAGGCGACGGAAGCGCCGACACGTCCTGTCTGGACAGCGCTCACACGGTTAGCTTCGCCGCCGGTGACTTCCTCACCCTGCAGGTCTCACCGGGGGGCGGCCCACGGCGATGGCACGGGGCGCGCTGGGAAGTGACGCTGACCCCGTAAGGAGAGCGATCTCGGCTAGTCGACCAGGCCGAGCGCGAGGCGTGCCGCGTAGACTGCGATGGTGCAGATCGCCGGGAAGCTCTATGACGACATCGACGATCTCGGGTCGGCCCGCGTCGAGTGGGACGAGCTTGCCATCAGCCTGAACCGGCCGTTTGCCAGCCCGGCCTGGGTGGTGGGGTGGTGGGCTCACCTGCGTCCGGCCGGGATGCGCCTGCGGCTGATGTTGCTCAACGATGGTGAGGATCTCGTCGGCGTGGTCCCCTTGGTTTCCTCCGCCCGCAGCTACCTCTCGATGGGGGGAGGCCTGGCGCCGGTTGAGATCCTCGCCCTGCCGGGCCTGGAGGGCGAGGTCGCCGCGGCCTCGGTGGCGCTGCTCGCGAAATCCTCGCCCCCGCCGGCGACACTGGAGCTCGACAGCCACGGAAGCTCACCCGATTGGCCCGCCCTGCTGGGCGCGGCCTGGCCGGGCGGTGCCTGGCGCTGGCCCACCTCGGACGCCCCCGCCCCCCTGGTCGGCTTCGGCGACGGCTTCGACGCCTGGATGGCTTCCCGTAGCCGCAGTTTCCGCCGCGAGATGGGCCGCAAGCAGCGCAAGCTCGAACAGGCCGGGGGCTCGTTCAGGCACGCGACCGCAGACACTTTGCAGCGCGATGTCGATTGCCTGCTGCGCATGCACCGCCAGCGTCTGGCCGCTCGTGGGGGCAGTCGCCTCGACGTTGACGGCATCGAGCGGATGCTGGTCGCCGTCGGCGTGGAGCTGCTCGCCTCCGGCCGCTTTCGTCTGCTGTCGCTGGACCTGGACGGCGAGACGATCGCGGCTCAACTGCTGTTGGCGGCGGGTGAGGAGGTCAGCGCCTGGAGCATCGGCTTCGACGCCGCGCACGCGAAGCTCTCGCCGGCGATGCTCTGCATGATCCACTCGCTGGCCGACGCCGCCCGCCGCGGCGAGCGTACGATGAGCTTCGGCCCCGGCGACCAGGATTACAAGTACCGGCTGTCCAACGGCGAGGACAGCGTGCGCTCGGAGGTCATCGTGCCGCGCGGGGCCGGGTACTCGCTCGCGCGGCTGCGGCTGCTCCCGCGACAGGCACGCCGCGAACTGGGCCGACGCCTGCCGCCGCGGGCCAAGGATGTGCTGCGGCGGCTGGCTGACCGCTGGGAGCCGAGATGGCACTGAGCGTCGAGTGGGTCACCGATCGGGCCGAGTTCGAGGCGCTCGAGCCCGAGTGGGAAGCGATCCTCCCGGACGACCGCACTCCGTTCGAGCTGCACTGCTGGTTGATGAGCTGGTGGGACGCCTTCGGGGGCGCTTCGGAGCTGGCGGTCTGCACGGTTCGGCGGAACGGCAGGCTCGCGGCGGCATTCCCGCTGCGAACCGAGGGTGGGCGCTTGAAAGGGCTCGTCAACGGGCACTCGGCCGTGTTGAGGCCGCTGTCGCGAGAAGAGGAGGCCGCGAGCGCCGTGATCGCCGCCGCGCTCGAGCGGCGCAGCTCGGAAGTCGAGCTGCTGCTCGTGCCTCAACAGGATCCTTCGCTGGCGCGCCTGCGGGAGGCCGCCGGGGAGTGCTCGCTGCATTTCCTCGCCGAACCGAGCTACGTCTCTCCGATCGTCGAGACGAGCGGCGAGTTCGAGGAGTGGCGCAAGGCCAGCAACACCAGTTGGAAAGGGCGGCTGGCGCGCTACAGGCGCAAGATGGAGCGCGATCACGACGCGGCCCTCGACATCGTCGTCGCCCCCGAGGGCCTCGACGCCTGGCTGGCCGACGGCTTCCGGATCGAGGCCAGCGGCTGGAAGGGCGAGGCGGGCACCGCGATCGAGTCCTCGCCCGACACGGCCGCCTTCTACCGCGACATCGCCGGCAAGTTCCACCGGCGCGACGAGCTGCGCCTCAGCCGCATCGTCCTCGATGGGGAGATGGTCGCCTTCAGCTTCTGCATCCTCGGCGGCGGGCGGCTCTACTCGCTCAAGGCGGGCTTTGACGAAAGCCACCGCAAGCTCGTGCCGGGGCTGGTGATCCAGCTCTCTATCGTCGAACGCTGCTTCGAGCTCGGCCTCGACGCCTACGAGCTGCTCGGCGAGACCAGCGACTGGAAGGAGAAGGTGAGCACGGCGAGCCGCGAGCATGCGACCGTGAGGATCTATCCCCGCGGCCCGGCCGGTGCCCTGCGCCACGCCTACCGCTCGCATTTGCGGCCGCCGCTCAAACGGGCCTACCGCCGTCTGCGCCAGCGAGATCGCTGAGCGCCCTCTCCGGTTAGCATCCGCGCCGCAAACCAGAGAAAACGAGACGGAGATATGAACGACGACACACATCAGCTGATTACCGACCAGGCGGGGCGCGAGGCCTCCGGCGCCCACAGCTACGGGCGCTACCTCGAGGAGTTTGAGGTCGGGGCCGTCTACCGTCACTGGCCGGCGAAGACGGTCACCGAGGCCGACGACCACCTCTTCTGCCTGATCACGATGAATCATCACCCCCTTCACATCAACGACATCTACGCGCAGGGCTCCCAGCAGGGCCGCAACGTCGTCGTCGGCCCGCTGGTCTACTCGCTCGCCCTCGGCATGTCGGTGTCGGACATCTCCGGCAAGGCGATCGCCAACCTCGCCACCGAAGAACTCAGCCACCCCAACCCGGTCTTCCACGGCGACACGCTGTTCTGTGAGACCGAGGTGCTGGACGTCAAGCCCTCGAAGTCCAAGCCCGACCGCGGCGTAGTCAAGGTCCACACCAGGGTGCTGAACCAGGACGGGGTGCTCGTCGCCGAGTTCAAACGGCTGGTCCTCGTGCCGCGCAAGCCCGAGTAGGGCGCGCCCTTCAGCGCGCCTCGGCGGCGCCGCGGCGTCTCGCCGCGGCGCCGCGGCGGTAGCCCGCGAAGCCCGCCGGGCTCGTGTGGCGCAGGGCTGCCAGAGCCTGCCCCGGCCGGCCGTGGCGAGCGAGCGAGAAGGCGCGCGTGAGCCAGGCCTGGGAGACGACCCGACGGTACTCGGCACCATGCTCGGCGAGGAAGTCGGGGTCGCTGCCCCAGACCCTTTCCAGGGTGGCGAGCCAGGCGGCGGCCCAGACGTGGCGGGGTAGCTGGGTCAGCCGCGGGCCGCGATGGCCGTTCTGCCAGGCGGTCTCCGTATCGAAGAGCGCCCCAGGGCCCTGGCGGGTGAGGTGGCCGAACGCGGGCCACTCCTCGCAGGTGGGTAGGTCTTCGGCGAAGCGGAAGGACGGGCCGGCGTCTGCCTTGCGCACCATCAGCGTGAAGGCGGCGATGAAGCTGCCGCGCATCTCCTGCAGGTACATCGAGCCGGTGTGCACCGCGAAGTCGGCCCGACCGGGCGGCAGGGTGGCGACCGAGGAGTAGGGGACCGCCGGGCCGAAGAGCTCGCGCAGCGGGCGGTCGGTGCCCATCCAGACGGGCAGGAAATTGTGCCGCTCGGCGCCGTCGTCGAGCCTGACGCCGAAGTCGCTGCAGCAAAAGACGAGGTCGGGTCGCCGTTCGAGGAAGGAGCGCTGTAGGGCAATCTTGTCGGGAAGCCACTCGTCATCGCTGTCGAGGAAGGCGACCAAGGGCCCCCGTGCCGCCGCGAATCCGGCGTTGCGGGCCGCGCCGGCGCCGCGATGGGGCAAGCCCAGCAGGCGCACCGGCTCGCCGAATCCGTTGACGAGCGCCGCCGTGTCGTCGGTCGAGCCGTCGTCGGCGACGATGACCTCATCGCCGGGCGCGAGGGCGTCGAGCGCCGAGCGGATCGCCCGCGGGAGGAGCTCGGCGCGGTCGTAGGTGGGGATCACCGCGCTCACGGCAAGCCGAGTCATGACCGTATTATCGGCCTGGGAGCGGTAAGCGCGAGACCTGGAAGCGATGCTTCAGGTTGGCACTCTGCGCCGCCGCCCGCGCGGCTACTCTGGCTGGCCGTGATCACGACGAAAGCGATCGAACGACCCGAGGAGGCCGAGCAGCTCCGTGCTCGCTGGGACGGGCTGGCAGTCGCCGCCTCGCGACCGTTCTGCGCGCCGGGCTGGTTGCTGCCGTGGTGGCGTCACGCCGCGCCTGACGGGGCGGCGATGCGGGTCATTGCCGTCTCCGACGGCGATGACCTGATCGGGCTGGCGCCGCTGTGGTCGGCGGGCGGCGATCGGTCGCGCGGCGCATACGAAGCGATGACCGTGCGGCTCTCGCCCCCGGTGCGGCCGCTCGCGGCGCCCGGGCGCGAGGCCGAGGCCGCCGAGGCCCTCGCCGAGGCGCTCGCCGAGGCGAGGCCGAGACCTTCGTTCCTGCGCCTCGAGGACGAACTCGAAGCGCAGGGCACGTTGGATCGCATGATCGAGGCCTGGCCCGGCCGCCGTTCGCCCTGGGTCCACGTCTCGCCGCCGATGCCGCTGCCGATCGTCCTCCTGGACGAGTTGGACTACGACGGATGGCTGGCGACGAAGAGCTCCAAATTCCGCCAGGAGACGCGACGCCAGCGGCGACGCCTCGACGACGCGGGCGGCGAGATTCGCCTGGTCGAGGCGGACGGAGTCGAGCGGGCCGTCGAGGCCTTCATCGAGCTTCATGACGCCCGCTGGCAGGGCCGGGGCGGCTCGGATGCGCTGATCCCCGGCATCGGTCCGATGCTCTGCGAAGCCGCCCGGGAGCTGCCGAGCGGACGCCTGAGGATCTACGCGATCGAAGCCGAAGGCCGGATCGTCGCCGTCAACCTGCTGGTCGCGGCGGGAGAGAAGTTGTGCGGCTGGAACAGCGGCTTCGACGCCGCCTGGGGACGCTATTCACCGTCCCTGCAGCTAACCCTGCAGGCCATCGCCGACGCGACCGAGAGCGGCGAGAGGCAGGTCAGCCTCGGCCCTGGCGGCGGCGCCTACAAGCAGCGCCTCGCCGACACCCAGGCCGAGACGGGGATCGTCACGCTCGTGCCGCACGGCGGCGGCTACCTGCGCACGAGGATCGGGATGCTCGGCTACCAGGCTCGCTGGGGGCTGAGCCAGCGGCTCTCGGCGGACGCCAAAGGACGCCTGCGCCGCTTGGTGCGGCGTTGACGGCCCCCGCGGCGTCGGAGGCCGCCGTGAATCCGCCCGCGGTGATCCTCGGCGGGCTCGGTGGCGCGCTCTCCATCGCCCGCAGCCTCTCGCGCCACGGCGTGCGCGTCTGCGTGCTCGCCGAGGGCGACTCGCCGGTGCGCGCATCCCGTCACTGCGACGAGTTCGTCGACCTCGGCGAGAGCGGGGGGGAGGTGCAGGACCGTTGGCTGGATTGGCTCGACCGCGGTCCCCGCGGCGCCGTCGTGCTGCCTGCCGGCGACGACGGGGTGGAGCTGATCGCCCGCGACCGGCACCGGCTGCTCGAGCGCGACTACATCCCGGTCGAGGCCGACGACGATGTCCAGCTGGCAATGCTCGACAAGCACGAGACTCACCGGCTCGCGCTCGGGGCGGGGGTCGCCTCACCCGAGATCCTCGCCGTCTCCTCGCCCGAGGACGTGGCGACGGTCGCCGAGCGGGTCGGCTTTCCCTGCGCGCTGAAGCCGCTGCACTCGCACCGCTTCGGCCGCCACTTCGACGCCAAGGTCTTTGTCGTCGAGGACGAGCGGGAGCTGGCCGCGGCGATCGACCGCACCAGCGCGCTGGGGTTGGAGATGCTCGCCACCGGCATCGTCCCCGGCGGAGACGACCGCTACTGCGCCTATTACACCTACCTCGACGATCGTGGCGAGCCGCTCTTTCACTTCACCAAGCGCAAGCTGCGCCAGCAGCCGATCCACTTCGGCCTCGGCACCTATTTCGTTACCGAGTGGCTGCCGGAGGTGGCCGAGGAAGGGCTGCGCTTCTGCCAGGACATCGGCCTGCGAGGGCTGGCGAACGTCGAGTTCAAGCGCGATCCGCGCGACGGGGAGTTGAAGCTGATCGAGGTCAACCACCGCTTCACCGCGGTCAACGAGATCGTGCGGGTGGCGGGGATCGATATCGCGACGATGGTCTACGACCATCTCGTCGGGCGGCCGGTGGAACGGATGCCGCCCTACCGTTCCGGAGTGCGCCTCTGGGCGCCGATCGAGGACCTCAGGGCGGCGCGCGAATACCGCCGCGAGGGCGAGCTGTCGCGCCTTGCCTGGGCGCGCAGCTTGCTGCATCGCAAACATCACTACTTCTTCGATTGGCGCGATCCGGGGCCGACGCTGCACAGCTTCCGCGCCAAGCTCGGCCGCCGGCTCGGCCGCGCGGCGGGCTCGACGCCGGCGCCCGCCCAACTAGCCGAGTAGATCCTCGACCGCCGCGGCGATCAGCGGTTCGACCGCCGCCGGCCTGTAACGGTCGGCGATCGCCCTGCACTCCGCCGCCTCCGCCTCGCCGTAGGGGCGGTCGAGGACGCGGCGCAGGGCGGCGGAGACGGCCTCGACGGTCGGTTCGGTCAGATGGCTGTAGGAGGCGCCCCCGATGATGCCGCGCGGGCCGAAGTCGCAGTCAACCGAGACGACCGGCGTGCCCGCGGCGAGGCTCTCGACGATCACGTTGCCGAAGGACTCGTAGTGTGAGGTGACCAGCAAGACCCGGTGGCGGGCGTATTGCGCCCACGGCTCGCCGCTGAAGGGCACGATCTCCATCGGCGGGCCGGGTCGCGTCGCCGCGATCGCCTGCTCGACCTCGGCCTGGAGCCTGCCATAGCCAAGCACGGTCAGGGGAGCTTGCGCCGCGGCGGCGCTGCGCACGGCCAGCACCGGGTTCTTGACTGGGTCGAGCCGACCGACCCACAGCACCCCCTCGCGCTCCTCCCGGCCGTCGACGAAGGCCTCTGCCGCGGCGACGTTCGGCACCACCCGCCAGGGCTTTCGCGGGCGGTAGCTGAGCTTTCGGTAGGCGTCGACCATCGCCTTGCTCGGCGTGGAGACGGCGGATGCCCGTTGGAAGGCCAGCTTGAAGGCGGCGGCCGGGATCCGCGAGTCGACCCGCAGGACGCAGGGGACCTTGCCGGTCACGATCATCCAGGGGATGCGCGGGAAGGCGAGCATCGTGCAGACGCCGAGGTAGGGCTCGAAGGCGATCAGGGCGTCGAGACCCCGCTCGAGCCGGCGCAGGCGCCAGGGGATCGTCGCCAGGTCGAGCCCCGAGCTCTTCGGCATGTGGACGACCCGCAGGCCGGAGAGGTTCGGATCGTCCTCGCGCGGCCAGAGCACGATCGCGGTGACGTCGTGCCCCAGCGAGGCGCACTGGCGGGCCCAGATGTACGCCTGGCGCTCGGCGCCGCCGCCGCTCAGCGCGCTGGTGAGGATCCCTATTCGCATCCGCTATGCGGCATCCGGAGCGGAGCGCTTGACCCGGAACCTCGACGACTCGCGCGCCGCGGCGAGTTTCTCTCGCAGTCGCAGGCGCTCGTGGTCGGTGAGGATGCGGGACCAGGCGATCGGGACGAAACAGGCGATCACGACGAGCACGTAGGCGAGCTTAAGGCCCGCGCCGGGCACCAGCGCGCCCAGCCCGACGATAACGATCGCGATCACCGCCATGCGGGCGATCGAGAACAGCACCCGGGCCTGGACCAGCCCGAGCCGCCTGGTGAAGAAGTAGAGCACGGCGGTATCGGTGAGCGCGCGCAGGAGGAAGCCGATCGCCGCGCCGCGGATCCCGTCCGCCTGCAGCAGCAGCCAGAGTCCGCCCAGGTAGAGCGGCAGCTCGACGCAGGCGACCTTGGCGATGATGTCGGGCCGGGTGCTCTGGATCAGGGCGAAGGCGACGAAGGCGAGCCCGTTGATCAGGATGCCGATCGGCAGCAGCTGCAGGATCGGGCCGCCGTTTTGGGCGAATTCCTGGTTGATCCAGATTTCGAGCAGCTGGTAGGCGAGGACCGAGGTGATCAGGACCAGCGGGAAGAGTCCGACGAAGGTGGCGCGGACGCCGCGGCCGAAGAGCGTCTCGGTGCGCTCGGGGTCGCGGCCGACGTTGGCGGCGAAGCCGGGGAAGAGCACGCCGGAGAAGGTCGCCGAGACGAACAGCAATTGCTTGGAGGCTTCGTAGGGGGTCGCGTAGAAGGCGACGGCGGCTGCAGAGACCGTGGCGCCGATCAGGACGCGGTCCAGGGTCAGCATCACGCCGGTGACGACGGCGGCGACGGTCACCCAACCGCCGAAGCGCAGCAGCGGTGAGACCTTCGCGCGGTCGATCCTGCGTTCGCGCCGGACGAGGGGATCGACGCGCATGCAGAGGAAGAGGTAGATCACCGTGGCGCTGGCCCTGCTGACGCAGACCGCGGAGACGACCACAGCGAGGTTCGTGGTGAAGAAGGCGATCGCCACCGGGCCGAAGAAGGAGAGGAAGGAGAGCGGCACCGCGACGCCGTTAGTCAGGTCGAAGCGCTGGTGGGCTTCGAGGTTACCCATCAGCGCCGTGCTGGTGAGCACGAACGGCACCGAGCAACCGAGCAGGATGAAGGTGGTCTGCGTTTCGCCGGCCAGGCTGTCCGGGATCGAGAGGACGTCGTTGGCCAGCCAGCCCGAGAGGGCGACGATCACGGCGCCGGCGGCGATGCCGATCGCGCCGAGCAGGACCATCGCCATCCAGAACAGGCCCGGGATCTCATCCTGACGCCCGGCGCCGAGCCGGTCGGCAGTGAGCTTGGTGAGTGCCCGGCCGAGGCCGAGGTCGAGCAGGCTGGCGTACCCGATCACGATCCAGGCCAGTGAGAGGATGCCGAATTTGGCCGCGCCGAGCCGCTCGACGAGCAGCGGTACCGCGATCAGGCCCATGATCGCGATCAGGCCCGCCGCGCCGATCGAGATCGCGGCGTTCTTGATCACGACGAAGCCGCTAGAGAGCCGCTCGCGCATCGCGCGGGCGGCGTCTTGCTCGCGCTCGCTCATCTCTGTGTGCCTCCGAGGGCGGCGCTCGGATCACTTTCCGTCATGGGGGAGATATCGGCCCGCTGGGCGCCGAGCTTGTGCAATGCACGGCGGGGGCGCAGCAGGCAGGCGGCGTAGTCCAGCGCTTCGCCCGGCGCCATATGCTCACGCAGCACCCGCCTCGGCAGGTAGAAGAGCGCCAGCAGCAGGTAGAGTGACGCTTGTTGCCAGGGCTGGCCGTAGCGCGCCGCGAAGCGGCGCCCGCTGAAGCGGTTGACGCTGTCGAGCGAGGCGCCGAGCGACTCGCGCCGCGCCTCCTCCGTGCTCTTGCCGAAGCCGTGGCTGACCAGCAGGTCGGGATCGAGCTCCACGTGCCCTCCGGCGAGGCTATGGCGGGCGCAGAGGTCGGCGTCCTCGAAGTACATGAAGAAGGCGGGCGAGAAGCCGCCGATCCGCTCGAAGGCGTCGCGGTCGATCATCAGCGCCGCGCCGGAGACCCAGGCCGGAGCGTCGACGCTGCGCTCGAAGGCGTGCGACCATCTTCCCAGCGCCAACTCCTGGGCCTCCTCGCTCCAGCCGGGCAGGTTGACGAAGCCCAGCGGTCGGTCCGGTTCAGTGGCGAACCCGCCGAGCAGAGCGTCTCCCAGGCCGCGCTCGTCAAGCGCGCGTGTCGGCAGTGAGAGCACGCGGACGTCGGGATTACTGAACAGCAGGGTGCGCGCCCGCGTGGCGGCGGCGCCGGCGTTGCAGGCCATGCCGTAGCCGACATTGGGCAGCGAGACGAAAGCGTCGGCGCGCGCGCCGGCCAGCTCCCGGGTCGCCTCGAGCTGCTCCGCCGAGGAGCCGCTGTCGACGACGCAGAGCTGGACCAGGGCGCGCCGGCCGTCGGCCTCGAACGCGTCGAGCCACTCGGGCAGGACATGGGCGCTGTCGTGGGTGACCGCGATCGCAGCGAGCGGCGGCTGGGCAGCGTTCATGGCGACGGCAGCGCCGGGTGCGCGCCGGATCTTCGTCGATTCAGCCTCAGCACGGCGGCAAAGCCGAGCACGCCCCCGTAGAAGACGGCGCTGTGGCCGTACTCGAGCAGCGGCAACGAAGGCCGCACGACGAGGACCATCAACAGGATCGCCGCCACGGTGGTCCCGACCAGCGTGCGCGCCGAGATCCCTCGCCAGATCCCCAGCCCCAGCAGGGTCAGCTGCAGCACCGCGCCGAGGTAGCCGAGCACGAGCAGCGTGTTCGGCAGGCCGAGGTCGACGTCGAAGCCGAGGGTGAGGGTTTTGTTGGAGAAGCCCTGGCCGAAGAGCGTCCAGGCCTGCGAGGTTTCGTGGATCAGTTTGATCCGGTACTCACCGGTGCCCCGGCCCTGCTGGAGTTCCGTGTAGGTGCTGATCGCGCGCTCCCCGACCGGTGAGTCGAATAACGCCAGCAGGGCAAGCGCGGTGACGGCGACGAGCACGATGCGCCCGCCGACGCGCAACTGGCTCAACTTCCAGATCAGCAACAGCGACATCCCGACCGCGACCCCGACGTACTGCGCCCGCGACGCCTCGAGGGCGATCGTCAGGATGCCCAGGCCGACGAGACCGATCGTCCACGGGCTTGGCCTGTAGAGGGTGTAGGCGAAGGCGATCAGGAAGAGGCCCAGCATCGAGTTCTGCCCGGCGGTGTAGAGGCGGCTGCCCGGTCCGAGCAGGCCGGTGTTGGTGACGTCGGTGCCGACCCAGTGGCTGCACGGCCCGCAGCCGGCGGCGCCGGCATCGTAGGCCAGGGCCCAGGCGACGACGATCGCGATGACGAGCGGCAGGGCGCGCCGCAGGCCCTCGAGGGCGTCCTCGTGGGAGAGCCAGAGGATCACCCCCAGGCCGGAGAGGGGGAGGATCAGGAACGGCATCAGCAGCGAGGGGACCTCACTCGGGTGCGAGCCGAGGGCGATCACCACGACATATGCCAGCAGGACGACCAGGCCGAGCACGAGCCCGTTGCGCGGCAGCGGCCAGCTCTCCCTGGCGGCGAAGCCGCGCACGGCGTAGACGAGCACCATCGTCCCCAGCGCGATCGCGAAGAAGAAGGCGTAGCCCTTGAGCTGGAAGGCGAGGCCGGTGTCCGCCCGCACGAAGGGCAGCAGGCCGCAGGCGCCGAGCAGGCTGACGGCGATCAATGCCTCCACGCCCAGGGCCATCGCCAGCACGAGGGCACAGGCGGCGACGATCGCGATCAGCGGGGCTTTGATCAGAATCGCGGCGGCGAGCAGCGAGAGCCCCGCGGCGCCGACGAGCGGAAGCAGATCGCCGCCGCGCAGGCTGCGGATTCCGGTCACGTCAGGCGGGGGTCTTGACGCGGGCGGCGTACGGCATGTAGTAGCCGTCTCGCGCCGGCGCGGTGCCGTTGACCACCGTGCCGAGGGCCGACGCGTTGAGATGGGTCAACAGCTCGCGCAGGTTGTGGGCGTCGTCCTGGCGGCTGCGGCCGAGCCGGACGACCACGAGCACGCCGCTGACCTGGGCCATCAGCGGTATCGAGTCGGCGACGATCACCGGCGGCGTGTCGATCACGATCAGGTCGTATTCGCCGCGCGCCTGTTTGATCAGGGCGGCCATCTGCGGGGACTCCAGCAGCTCGGCCGAGTTCGGCGGGATCGGCCCAGCCGGCAGCACGTGCATGGTCGCATCGGGCGCGCCTGCCAGCTCGATCGGGACGATCGCGTCCTCGAGCGGGTCCGCCTCGGCGAGGACGAGGCTGAGGCCGGAGGTCACCGGCTTGTCGAGTCGCTCGGCGAGGTTCGGCTGGCGCATGTCGGCCTCGATCAGCAGGACCGACTTGCCCGAGCGCGCCTCGGTGATCGAGAGGCCCCAGGAGACGGTCGTCTTGCCCTCTTCGGAGGCCGCCGAGGTGATCACCAGCGAATTGATTTTGCGGCCGACGTTGTAGTAGCGAAGGTTCGCGTGGAGCAGTCGGAACGCCTCCGCGCCGGGGGCGCCGAGGCCGATCGGATCGAGGCTGTGGGACTGGCTGGACTTCTCCCCTTTGGGCACCTTGGCGAGGATCGGCATGCCGAAGGCGGCTTCGACGTCCTCCTCGGTCTTGATCCGCGTGTCGAACTGCTCGATCAGCAGGATCAGGCCGACGCCGAGCAGCAGCCCGAGAACCAGGCCGAGCACGGTGTCCCGTTTCGGATGCGGAGAGACCGGGGTGGAGTTGGGCGTCGCCTCCTGCACGAGTTCTGCGTTCCCGGTCTGCAGCGAGGCGAGTACCGCGAGTTCTTCCGCCTGCTGGACAAGTCTTCTCCCCTGGGTTTCGCCGCGCTGCTGGGCGGTCAGCTGGTCGTATTGCGCTTCGACTCGCACTTTGGCTTCGAGCACGGTTTCACGGTCCGATTCGCGGCTGTACTCGATGTATTCGCGGGCAAAGACGTTGGCGATGCGTGCGGCGAGGGTCGGGTCCGGCGCCGTGACGCTGACGTCGGCGACGTCCGATTCGCCGGCCGAGCTGACGCTGACCGATCCCGCCACCGCGGCTGGGGTGAGACCGGGTATGTCGAGCTTTTTCGCGGTGCGGCTCGAGACCGCGCCGAGCGAGACCAGGCGGATGTTCGTTTCCGCGGCCCTGGTCGGGTCTTCGGAGGACGAGAAGAACGACCCCCCGTTGAAGGACTGGTCGAAATGGGCTTCGCGGAACAGCAGTGAGGCAGTCGATTCGTATTCCTTTTCCTGGTGCAGCGACCAGGCGAGAGCCGCCACCGGGACCATGATCGCGCAGACCAGCAGAATCGGCAGGCGCCGCCGCACGACGCGCAGGAAGGCGCGCAGCGCAGCGCCCGTCCCTTCCTGAGCGGGGGCGTACGCCGGGGCGCGGGCAGCCTGGGAGCGGCCGGTGGGGTCGCCACCGTGCGACTCGTTCGTGCCGTGGGTCGCCCTTCTCGGGGAAGGGCTCATCTAGTCGCTTCCGGGGACATTTTGGAGCCTATCGACGCACTCGTCGCCTAAGTTTAATCTCGCCCCTGGACGACCTGTCGAAGACAGTGCCCTTCACGGACCCTCGACAAACGAGCTGTGCCAGTAGGCGAACTCGAGTAAGCAGTAAAGCAGTCGCTTGTGGTCGGAGCGTCCGCGGCGATGTTCGGCGGCCAGCTCGGCCACGGTGCCGGGGTCGATTACCTCGGCCAGGGAGGAGTCGCGCATGTAGAGGCGCTCGACCTCCCGGCCGAGCGAGCTGCGCAGCCAGGTGTCGTATGGAGTGGCGAAGGGGTGCTTGCGGCGGTCCAGCGCCGCCTGTGGGGCGAGCTCCGCCATCGCCTTACGATAGAGCCACTTCCGGCGCGGGCCGCGCATCCGCACGCGGGCGGGGATGCGCTCGACGAAGCGCATGAACTCGACGTCGAGAAACGGCACCCGCTGCTCGAGGCTGGCCGCCATCGAGGTCTTGTCGCCGTAGAGCAGCAGGCAGTCGGGCAGAAACATGCGCGTATCGAGGTAGAGGGCCTGCTCGAGCGAGTCGGTCCGCGGGGCGAGGTCGCCCAGCAGGGCACCGGCCAGTTCGCGCCGCTCCTCCTCCGCCTCCGCCGCCGGCCCCCCGGTCAAGCGGGCGCGCAGCTTCGCGTCGGAGATCTCGAAGACCTGAAGCAGCCGGTCGATTCCGGGCGGGGCGCCGAGCAGGCGCGCGGCCCGCTTGAGCCGCTCGTTGCGCGGGAACGCGTCGGCCAGGCCGACCGCCGGTCGCGCCATCGCGCTCGGCAGCATGCGGGTGAGGGGGAGGACCGCGGCCGCCTGGTGGCGCTGGTAGCCGCCGAAGGGCTCGTCCGCGCCCTGCCCTGAGAGCACCACCTTCACGTGTTCGGCGGCGAAGCGGCTGAGCTGCAGGGCGGCGGGCGCCGAGGCCGACCCGATCGGCTCCTCGAGCCTGCGCACGCAGGCGGCCACCTCGTCGGGGAAGTCGAGCTCTTGCATCGCGGTGTCGTGATGGCGGGTGCCGATCGACCGCGCCGTTTCGGCGGCCGCGTCCCGCTCGTCGTGGTCCTCGTCCCCTCCGGGGAAGCCGATCGTGAAGGTCCGCGGCGCGTCGTCGACGGTTCTCCTCATCGCGGCTGCGATGGCGGCGGAGTCGAGCCCGCCGCTGAGGAAGGCTCCGTAGGGGACGTCGGACATCATCTGTCGCCCGACCGCCTCGGTGAAGCGCTCGGCGAGCTCGTCCGCGAGCCTCTCCGGCTTGGTGTCCCGGAGGGGATCTCCAGGGGGCTCGCGATATGAGCGCACCCGCGTTCCCGATGCATCGGAGAGCATGAGCGAGGCGGCGGGGAGCTTCGAAACACCCTCGAACATCGTCCGCGGCGCGGGGGTGAAGCGCCAGCAGAAGTAATGCTCCAGGGCGATCCGGTCGATCGCCGGCGAGACCAGGCCGGCGGCTCTGAGGGCGCCGATCTCGGAGGCGACCGCGACCCGGTCGCCCTCGCCGACCCAGTAGAGCGGCTTGACGCCGAACGGGTCGCGGGCGGCGAACAGGGTTTCGCGGCGCGCGTCCCAGAGCGCGAAGGCGAACATCCCGTTGAGCCGGCCGACGCACTCCGGGCCCCACTGCTCGTAGGCGTGGACGACAACCTCGGAGTCCGAGTGGGTGGCGAAGCGATGGCCTGCCGCCTCGAGCTCGCGGCGCAGGTCGAGGTGGTTGTAGATCTCGCCGTTGACGACGACGCTGCAGGCGCCGTCCTCGGAGCGCAGCGGCTGCGCTCCCCCGGCGAGGTCGATGATCGCCAGCCGGGTGTGGATCAGCGTGGCGGGCCCGATCCGCTCGACCGCCTCGCCGTCGGGGCCACGGTGCTCCAGCGATTTGACGATCGCGGCGGCGACCCCGTCGGACGGGGGCTGCCGACGGTCAACGATCGCTGCGATGCCGCACATTCTGGCCTAATCTAGTCGACACTTTGGCCGGAAGAGCACCATGGTCGCGCAGGATCCCCGTCGCCCAGCTCGGTCCCGACCCGACCGGCCCGGGAGGGATGCCGGCGGTGATCGCCGAGCTTCTGCGTTCGCCCCTGGCCGAGCGATACGCGTTCGAGGCGATCCCCACCTACCGCGACTCGCGCCCGCTGGCGCGCCTGCTGCTCTTCTGCGCCTCGCTGCTCGCCCTGGTGCGCTGGTGCGCCCGGCCGGGCCCGCGGATCGCGCACGTGCACATGGCCGCGCGCGGCAGCATGTACCGCAAGGCGGCGGCGGTCGCCGTCGCCCGCGCCATGCGCCGCCCGGTGATCCTCCAGTTGCACGCCGGGCCGGGCGACCTCACCGAGTTCCTCGGTCGCCTCGGGCGCGCGAGACTGGCCCTCCTGCGCGTCACCCTCGCCTCGGCCACCGAGGTCCTCAGCGTCTCGGCCGCCAGCGCCGAGGTGCTGCGCGGCGTCCTCGGCGCGGCCGAGATCGAGGTCGTGCCGAACCCGCCTCCCGCCGTCTCTCCCGCCGCCCGCTCGGCGAACGGCGCCGGCGAGGGCGTCACGGTGCTCTACCTCGGCGGTTTCGAGGACCCGGCCAAGGGCGGGGCGGTCCTGGTCGAGTCGCTGCCGGCCCTGCTCGGCGAGAGCGAGGACGTGCGGGTCCTCCTCGCCGGGCCGGGAAGCCCGCCGCCGGCCCTGCCCGAGCGCTCGCGCTGGAGCGGTTGGCTGGATGCGAGCAGCCGCGACGCGGCGCTCGACGCCGCCGACATCTTCGTCATGCCCTCGCTCTCGGAGGGCATGCCGATGGCGCTGCTGGAGGCGATGGCGCATCGACTGCCGATCGTCGCCAGTCGCGTCGGCGGGGTGCCGGAGCTGCTCACCGACGGGCTCGACGCCGTGCTAGTCGATCCTGGCGACGCCGCTCAGCTCGCTGTCGTCCTCGCTGCGCTCGCCGCCGATCCGGCGCGGCGACGCTCACTGGCCGACGCCACCGCCGAGCGGGTGCGGCGGCTGGCCGACGAGGACGTCTACGGTAAGCTCGACCGCGTCTATCTGCGAGCGTTGCGATGAACGCGGCGCTGGGCAACCGCCGCCGTGAGGCGGTCTTCCTCTGCTATCACTCGATCGCCGCGCGCGGGGCGCCCTACCTCGCCCTGCCAGCCGACCTCTTCGAGCGCCAGCTCGCCCTTTTGCGCCGCCGTGGCTACCGCTCCGGTCGGGTCGAGGACCTCGTTCGCCTCAACGCGGGCGAGCGCCTGCCCGGGCCAACCGTGTTCCTCACCTTCGACGACGGCTTTCGCGACAACTTCGAGACCGCCTGGCCGCTCTTGCGCTCCTACGGCTTCAGCGCCCTGATCTTCATCCTCCCCGGCCACCTCGCTTCGGGGTCCGGGTTCGAGTGGCCGGAGGTGGCCGAGGACCGTTCCCGCTATCCGGATCTGATGCGTTCGATGACCTGGCGCGAAATCGATGAGATGCTGGGTCAGGGGGCCGAGGTCGGCAGCCACACGATCACCCACCCGCATTTGTGCGACCTCGACGACGAGACGCTGGCGGGTGAGCTTGCCGAGTCGCGCGTCGCGATCGAGCAGCGCATCGGCACCTGCGAGACGCTCGCCTATCCGTTCGGCGAGTGGGACGAGCGGGTCGCTCGGGCGGCGCGAGCGGCCGGCTACAGTTTCGCCTTCAGCCTCCCGCAGGGCCCGCAGGCCCGCTGCGGCGCGCTCTGCATCCCGCGGCTCAACGTCGATCGGCGCGACCGGCCGGCGCGGCTCCGGTTCAAGCTCAGCCCGACGGGCAGGCGGTTCCTCTTCTCGCCGACGGCCGAGCGGGTGCGCGGCCTGCGGCCCGGCTCGGCCCGTGAGGCATCATCGCGGGGCGCCGCCGGATGAGGATCGCGCTCGTCTTTGAGGGCTTGAAGCCGGCCGAGGAGGCCTTCTCGGGGATCCCCTGGGGGCTCGGCGGGGGCTTGGGCGAGCTCGGCCACGAGCCGGTCTTCGTGCGGGCCTCGGCACCCCGCGCGCTCGAGCGCGCGCACCGGGCGGCGAGCGCCCGGATCGGCGCGATCGCCCAGCTGGACCCCGAGTACGCCCGCTTGCGCAGCGCCGTCGCCGGCCGCCGTTTTCGCGCCGCCGGGCGCTTCGACGCCGTGATCCAGCTCGCGACCGGGTTCGAGCTGCCCGCCCACCCGCGGCTCGCCACTTATGAGGACATGACCGTGATGCAGGCGGTGCGCACCGATCCCGCTTACGCGGCGATGCCGCGCCGGCCGCGCGAGTCGTGGATCGCAAGGCAGAGGAGCTGCTACGCGGCGGCCCGCGCCTGCCTGACGCTCAGCTCCTGGACCGCCGCGTCGATCGTCGCGGACTACGGCGTGCCGGCCGAGCGCGTGTTCGCGATCGGCGCCGGGCGCAACCTCGACCCGCAGCCGGCCGAGCGCGAGTGGTGGCCGCCGCATTACCTGTTCGTCGGCTTGGACTGGCGGCGCAAGGACGGGGCCGCGGTGCTGCGCGCCTTCAGCCGCCTGCGGGAGAGCATTCCCGAGGCCCGCCTGACGGTGGTCGGGGAGCACCCGTCGATCGACCTCCCCGGTGTTGCCGCGCAGCCACGCCTATCGGCCCGCATCCCGGCCGAGCGGCGCGTCCTCGAGCGCCTCTTCGAAACGGCGACCTGCTTCGTCATGCCCTCGCTCGTGGAGCCCTTCGGCATGGTCTACCGCGAGGCCGCCGCCGCCGGCATCCCCAGTATCGGCACGACCGTCGGCGGCGCGCTTGACGCGGTCGGCGAGGACGGCGTCTGCGTCGATCCCGGCGACGGCGAGGCGCTGCTCGAGGCGATGCTGCGCTTCTCCGCGCCGGACGTCGCCCGCGGGCTCGGCGGTCGGGCCGCCGCGCGGCGCGAGCGGACCACCTGGCGGGCAGTGGCCGCCCAGGCGCTCACGGCGCTCGGGCTCGCCGAGCCGGAGGTGGCGAGGGCATGAGGTCGGACCTCGTCGTCCTCTGCTACCACGGGGTCAGCGAGACCTGGCCCGATGAGACGGCGGTGACGCCGGGCGACTTCGCCGCCCAGGTCGAGACCTTCCTCGACCGCGGCTACCGCGGCGAGACCTTCACCGACGCCCTGACCGCGCCGTCCACGGCGCGGACCTTCGTGGTCACCTTCGACGACGCCGCCGCTTCGGTGTATGAGCATGCAGCGCCGCTGCTCAAGCGTTACGGGGTGCCCGCCACCGTGTTCGTCCCGACGGCCTATCCGGACTGCGGCGAGCCGATGGCCTGGGCCGGCCTCGATCGCTGGCTGGGCGAGGGCTATGACCGCGAGCTCGAGTGCATGGGGTGGGAGCAGCTCCGCGAGCTGGCGACATCGGGGTGGGAGATCGGCTCGCACACCTGTAGCCATCCCCACCTGACCGAGCTCGGCGAGGAGGACCTGAGGCGGGAGCTGAGCGAGTCCAAAAAGGAGTGCGAGGAGCGTCTGGGCTCACCCTGTCGGTCGATCGCCTACCCCTACAGCGACGTCGACGGGCGGGTCGCCGAGGCGGCTCGGGCGGTGGGCTACGTCGTCGGCGCCACGGTGCCGACGGCCTCGGCGACACCGCTGCCACTCCTCTGGCCGCGGGTCGGGGCCTACCGGGGGGAGAGCGCCCGCAAGGTGTGGCTGCGGGCGCGGCGCCGCTCGCTGGGCCTGCTCCCCGGCGTCGACCGGGCGCTCTCGGCGACGATCTCCGCCGTGCGCTCGGTGACGCCGAGGCGCTCGTGAGCTACTGAGCTTCGTTGGCGGCGGCGAAGCTCGTCTCGGCGACGAAGCCGTCCTGGTATAGAACGCCGGTGGGGAGCTCGTCGCTTCTGTAGAGCCCCTCCTTGACGTAGTTGCCGACCGCGTGGCCCGGCGTACCGGCCATCGTCCTGACGTTGGTCTTCGGCACCACGAGCTGGCCGTCGTAATACAGTTCGATGAAGCCGGTGCTGGGGTCGGGCGACCACTTGACGTGGTAGACGAACTTGTGCCAGACGCCCTTGGTCAGGGTGGTGGACCACTTGGTTCCTTCGCGGCGGAGCTGGATCTGGTCACCCCAGACCATGAACGAGGTGTAGTCGGTGCTCTCGTCTTTCGCCCTCCACTGGGTGAAGGTGACGAACGAGTTCGGGTATTCGGTGGGGAAGGATTCCGGGAAGTAGGTGTACCAGCGGTAGTAGCGTTCTTCCCCCTCCTTCTCATGCAGGTCCGAGGCGACCTCGGCGCGGGGCGGCGTGTCGCCGATGTTGTCGCCGGGCCGGACTTCGAAGCGCGCGGCGTAGTTGCCCTGATGCGCCATTTCGTGACTGACCGTGATGCGATCGGGGGCGACCTCCTGGATCGCTTCCCACTGCGAGAGGTTGCCGGTCTCGTAGTCGCCGTGCCAGTCGGTGTAGGAGGTGGGGGTTGCTTCCGGTTCGGGCGCCGGGGGCGGCGGGGCTTCGGTCGGGGGAGGGCTGCTCACCCTGCGACGCGGCGAGACGTCGACCCCGCTGCCGCTGTGCCGGGACGAGCTGGTTACGGTGGTGTGCCCCCTGGTCTTCTGGGTGTGACGGGCGGCGATGAGCACCGTGCGGCTGGCGCGCCGCGAGCGGTTCGCGAAGCGCGCTGAGGCGACTACCGTGTGGCGGCCGGAGGCCAGGGCGATGCGGGGGCTGCGACCGAACGTCCAGGGGTAGCTGCGATCGCGCCCGCGGAGACGGCCGTCGACGAAGAGGGCGACCTTCTTGGCCTTGCGGGCGCCGTCGACCTGGACGGTTAGATCGGAACCGGAGGAGGAGCTGAGCATGTGGAGGTGAAGCGAAGAGGCCTGGGAGGCGGAGGGGAGCACGAAGAAGATGGAAGCGAGCGCCGCTAGCATCGCAACGATGCGACGGCGAGTGGTGGGAGCGGTGAGGTGTGAGGAGCGAGGGGAGGTCATTGGCTTGCCTTTTTCGGGGCTTTTGTCCCTCGCTGAATCGGTGCCTCGCCATCGCGACGCGAGGCCGGCCGAAGCAGACTCATACGAATGTCCAACCCCAGGCGCACGCGATCTTGCGCCGCATGCTCTAGGGGAGGGGGCGGGACGACGTGGACGCGTGCTGCTCGTCTGCTCCCCTGGGGGGCACCTTCAACAGATGCTTGCCCTGCGCCCCGCCTGGGAGAATCTGGACAGGTCCTGGGTGACCCTCGAGGGTCCGGATGCGGCCCACCTCTTGGCGGCGGAGCGCGTTCTGTATGCGCACGGCCCGACGAATCGCAGCCTGCTCAACCTGGTTCGAAACCTCCGCCTCGCCTGGCGGGCCGTGGGCGCCGGCAAACCCGACGTCATCCTCTCCACCGGCGCCGGTGTGGCCGTGCCCTTCTTCGTCGTCGCCAAGTTGCGCCGCCGCCGGGCCGTATACGTCGAGAGCCTCACCCGGACGTCCTCGCTCTCGCTGTCGGGTCGTATGGTGTACGCGCTCGCCGACGCGTTCTTCGTCCAGTGGCCGGGCACGACGAAGCTGCGCAGGGCTCGCTATGTCGGGAACATCCTTTGATCTTTGTCACGGTGGGGACCCACCAGCAGCCGTTCGAGCGCATGCTCGGGGAAGTCGGTGAGCTCCCCAATCCGGCCGAGCTCGTGGTTCAGTACGGGTATGGCAGCCCCCCCGCCGGCGTCGGGCGGGCCGTGGACTTCATGTCATTCGGCGAGATGGAGAGGTGCTTCGAGGCGGCCGACGCCGTGGTCACGCACGCGGGTGTGGGAAGCATCCTCTGCGCGCGCCGGGCCGGGCATGTGCCTGTCGTGGTGCCCCGGCTGCACTCGCTGGGCGAGCACGTCGACGACCACCAGATGGAACTGACGCGGGCGTTGGCCGTGCTCGGCGCGGTCGAGCCCGTTTGGCAGGGGCGCGCGCTCGCGGATGCGCTGGCCCGGGCGTCCGGCAGGAGGGGGGACCGGATCGAGTCCCCGGTCGCCGGGCCGCTCGCGCTCGCGGTGCGGGAGGCACTGCTCGGCGGCGCTTAGGACCTATCCCGATAGGGGAATCGCACCCCTGGATACGGCCCAGGACACTTCGCGGATTCGGCCCCGTCGCGAATCCCACATGGCGCTGCCATGCGGAATCCGCGCCGTGACCGCCAGGCTCGGTCCTGAACCGTCCCAGAGGCACGCCCCCTAACGGGATAGGTCCTTAGTCCGGGCTAGGCGATCTAGTAGGCGCCGCGTCCCGAGAGCACGGCCGGCAGCGTGGCGAGGAGGATCTCGACGTCGCGCGCCAGCGACCATCCGGCGACGTACTGGTAGTCGAAGCGGACCATCTCCTGGAAGGGGCTCTGCGAGCGGCCGTAGACCTGCCATGGGCCGGTCAGGCCGGGACGCAGCTCGAGCCGGCGCAGATGCCAGTCTTCCTCGAGCGCGGCGGTCTCGGGGAAGATCAGCGGCCGCGGCCCGACCAGGCTCATCTGACCCATCAGCACATTGAAGAGCTGCGGCAGCTCGTCGAGCGAAAAGCGGCGGATGAAGCGGCCGACACGGGTGACGCGGGGGTCCGCGCGGATCTTGAACATGACCCCGTCGGAGGCCTCGTTGAGCTCCCCCATCTCTGCCTTGCGCTTCTCGGCGTCGAGGTACATTGAGCGGAACTTGACCAGTTGGAAGCTGGAGTTGCCCCGGCCCGCGCGTGGCTGACGGAAGAAGACCGGTCCGCGCGACTCGAGCTTCACCGCGATCGCGATCGCGATCATCAGCGGCGCGAAGAGGACGATCAGGGCGAACGATCCCACCGCGTCGAGGACACGCTTGGCCGCGATCGATGCCGAGGTCAGCATCGGCGTGCCGATCGAGAGCAGCGGCAGGCCGCCGACCTGGTCGAGCGCGCGCACGCCGTCGAGGAACTCGAAGAGCCGGGGCACGACGTCCACCGTCACGCCCGCGTCACGGCAGGCCCGGATCGACTCCAGCAACTGCTCGTGGCTGGCCTTCGAGAAAGCGATGATCACGCGATCGATCCCCTGCGCCTCGATGATCGCGTCGAGGTCGGCGAAGCGTCCCAGCCAGGGCAGGTCGGGGCTGCCGATGTCGTGCACCTCGTCGTCGACGATGCCGACCGGCACGAGCCCGAACTGGACGTTGTTGCGGAGCTTCTTGACGACGTGCCCGGCGACGAAGCCCGAGCCGAGGATCAGGGTGCGCTGGCGCAGGTCGGGGGCGCGGTGCAGCCCGGCCCGCACGATCGTGCGGGAGATCCCGGTCAGGATCGCGGTACCGGCGACGGTGAGGAAGGTCAGGGCGACCACCTTTTCGAGCCCGAGGATCGATGCCAGGCCGAAGAGCGGCCAGGTGATCAGCATCAGGGTGACGAAGGCACGCGGGATCTCGCTCACGGCCGAGGCCCAGCTGGCCAGCTGGTCGCTGCGGTAGAGACCGATGCTGAAGGCGCCGAGCGGCCATAGGGCCGTCGCGCCGGCGACGTATGCGACGCGGCTTGGCTCGGCCGAAGCCAGGCCGAGCGCGAGTACCGCGAGCGCGCCGGCGAAGCAGGCAGCCAAGGAGTCGGCGGTGAAGAGCATCCTGGCCAGCACGGCTCCCCGACGGCGGGCCCGGCTGGTTGTACCGGGAATAGAAGTCGCGCCTTTCTCGTCTGCCTCCAAGGCAGACGCCCCAGGGGCGCGGGTTGCGGTTGAGCTCTCCATCTTGGCTAGGTCAGTGAGGGTGGGCAATGTTGCAGGGCAGGGGGGTGAGGTCAAAATAAAGATGATGCGAGCAAAACTCCACTAGGAACAACAGATCGGCAATAAGTGTGCCGGGCTGAAGCCGGCAATCGCGCTTGCAGCGCTAACTTCACTGATGCTCTCGGACGAATATTTGAGTTTTTTTAGGGAAGCGCTGGTCGAAAGCTCTCAAATATGCGATCTGGTGGTCGTCCCCGCGGTTCAGTGCGCCTCGCCCGAGGCATGCGCCGGCGGTCGGGACTCCTCCGCCAGCGAGGTGATCTCGAGCGGGCCGTGGGCGGCGGCTTCGAGCACCTCGGTCGCCTCTTCGGCCGAGCGGGCGTAGAGCTCGACCAGCATGTGGACGACGATCCGCTCCTCGTCGTGCTTGTGGAAGCGGACGTGGGCGAAGAACTCGCGCACGCCGGCCTCGCCGAGGGCGCCGTAGGCGAGCAGCTCGGCCGCTTCGGGTCCGGCGCAGCTCTCGACCCGGTCCTGATCGACCGTGACCGTGCAGGAGGCGACCCAGGGGGTGCCGGCGACCATCCGCTCCCAGCGGTCCTCGATCGGGACCACACGGTCGTCCTGGAAGGTCAGGTGCGGTTGGTCGTGCATGCAGTCGAGGCACTGCACGACCGATTCCTGCACTTCGTCGATCCCTTCGGCCGGGATGCCCGTCTCGGGGTCGACCCGGCGGATCGCGTCGTAGTGCAGCTGGATCTCGAGGTTCTGGGACCAGCAGCGATAGCAGCGCAGCCAGGCCGACCGGTCCCCGTTCAGCTCGTTCATGCCCCCATTGTGGCGCGCCCCCGCGATCGGCGCTACGCCAGTACGGCTTTCAGCTCATGCGAGTCGGCGACGGCACGATGCTCGGGGAGGGTCAGGCGTAGCTCGCCGTCCCTCGCTATGAGCCAGCGGGCGTTCAGCAACTCGATCGAGATGACCGCGCCGTGGTCGTCGAGCTCGACGATGTGCCCCTCGGGGGTCTCGTAGGCATCGTGAGGCACCTGGTCCTCTGGGGCTTTGACGCTGAGAAACAGCGTGTCGCCACGTGCATCGTAGTCGTGGTAATCGAAGCGGATGTCGGCGATGGTGACGGTCATGGCTTGCCCCTGGGATCGTAGCGCTGGATGGCCACCGTCACGACCCACGCCGGGTCGGCGCCGAAGTCGACGACGACACGCATCCAGCGTTTCAGGTCGAGATGCTCTCGATAAAAGCGTTCGCGGTCTGGCCGGGGATCTGGTTGGCGCCAGTCCGGCTCAGAGATTGTCGCCATGATCGCATCGAGATGGTCGAGAAGCCACGGCCGCCGCCGGGCGAGGTGCAGGTGCGACCAGGCGTCGAAGACAACCCCGTCCTCGCTCGGTTTGGCCAGGACGGCGCTGCGATCGATCACAACCGCCTCGGGGAAGTAGAGCGCGGCGATCCGCTGCCAGTTGCGGCGCACCACCTGCTCGAGGGGGGTCGCCCGTTGCTCGACCAGGGCGGCGATCTCGCCCTCGAACGAAGAGGGCCGCCATCTAGCTCCCTTTAAGAGGAGTACCAAAATTGTGAGTACCGATCTTGGTTGTTAAGCTTCTTGGCTATGGAGACGTTCGTCGGCCGTGAGGATCAACTGCGAACCCTCGCCACGGAATTGGAGCAGGCGCGGGGGGGCGTGGGCAAGCCTGGGCGCGCGCTCGCGATTCGCGGTCGCAGGCAGGTCGGCAAGTCGACCCTGGTGGAGGAGTTCATCGGCCGGGCGGGTGTGCCCTCGGTGTTCTACGTCGCCTCGCGCCAGCCGGCGGCTCGCGAGCTCGAGCTGTTCGGCGAGGCGATCGCCGCCGCGGATACGCCGGCTGCCGAGATCGCTCGTTCCGGCCCGCTTGGGTCCTGGGACGCGGCGCTTGCCCTGCTCGCCCGCGACGCCACCGCCGAGCACCCCTTGATCCTCGTGATCGACGAGCTTCCCTATCTGGTCGAATCCGAACCGGCGATCGAGGGCACCTTGCAGAAGGCCTGGGACCGGCTTCTCGCCAAAGCGCATGTGCTGTTGGTGCTGGTCGGCTCCGATTTGTCGATGATGGAGGCGTTGGGACAGCACGGGCGCCCGCTATACGGGCGCCTGCGGGAGATCGTGGTCCCGCCGCTGGCCCCGGTCGAGGTCGGCGAGCTACTCGATCTCGACGCCCCCGCGGCGCTCGATTCATACCTTGCGATCGGCGGCTTCCCTCGGCTCGCCTCGTTGCGGCGCCGCAGCGAGGGAATCTGGCGGTTTCTCTCACGGGAGCTCGCCGACGCGACCAGCCCTCTGGTCGTAATCGGAGAGCGGAGCGTCAACGCGGAGCTGCCGGGCGACATGCAAGGGCGCCGCGTGCTGGCGGCGATCGGAGCGGGCGAGCGGGCCTACTCCACGATCGAGCGGCGCTCGGGCGTGGAGCGCACCTCCCTCGTCCGCGCATTGAAGGCCCTGCAGGAGAAGCGTTTGGTGTCCAAGCAGACGCCCTACTCGTCGCGGCAGCGCGGCGGCCCTCCGCGCTACCTGGTTGCCGACCCATACCTGCGCTTCTGGCTGCGCTTCATCGGTCCCAATCTGGAGTTGATAGAGCGAGGGCGCGGTGATGTGGTCGCCGAGCAGGTCCGCGCCTCCTGGGACTCCTACCGCGGTCGGGCGATCGAGCCGCTGGTGCGGACGGCGATCGAGCGGCGGCTACCGGACCTGGGCTTTGGCGACGCACGGTTCGTTGGCGGCTACTGGACGCGAGACGGTCGCCTCGAGGTCGACCTCGTCGGAGGACGGGAGCCGGACCGGAGCGAGACGATCGACTTCGTCGGGTCGGTCAAGTGGCGAGAGCGGCGACCGTTCGACCGCCGGGACCTCGCCGCACTCGTCGCGGCCCGATCTCAGGTGCCGGGGGCCGACGAGGGGACGCGCCTCGTCGGCGTGTCCCGCTCCGGCTTCGCAACGAGTGAGCTCAACGTCGAGCTGGGCCCCGAGGAGCTGATCGCCACATAGGGCAGGCCTGCGGCGTGGGGAGAAAAAACGCGCTTAAGGGGCGGATATGGACGAAAAAGTGCGCTTAAGGCTGTACCGGGCCCCGCTCAGGCCGCTGCGCCGGCTGTCGCCCGCTGCTCGACCAGGGCCGCGATCTCGCCCATGATCTTGTTGATGTCGAAGTCCTTTGGCGTATAGACGCCGGCGACGCCGGCCTCGCGCAGCCGTTCGGCATCGGCGACGGGGATGATCCCGCCGACCACGACCGGCACGTCGACGCCCTCCTCACGCAGCCGGCGGACCACGTCGGGGACCAGCTCGAGGTGCGAGCCGGAGAGGATCGAGAGGCCGACGACGTCGACGTCCTCCTGCAGCGCCGACTCGGCGATCTCCTCGGGGGTCAGGCGGATCCCCTGGTAGATCACCTCCATGCCGGCGTCGCGGGCGCGCAGGGCGATCTGCTCGGAGCCGTTGGAGTGGCCATCGAGGCCGGGCTTGCCGACGAGGATCTTGATCCGGTGCCCGATCTGCTCGGAGACCTCGTCGACGCGGCCACGGATCTCCGTCAGCGCGTCGCGGTCGCCGGGAGGTGCGGCGCCGTCGACCCCGGTGGGGGCGCGGTAGGCGCCGAAGGCATCGCGAAGGACCTCGGCCCACTCGCCGGTCGTCGCGCCGGCCTTTGCGGCCGCGATCGTCGCCGGCATCACGTTGGCGCTCTCCTCGGCGGCGACCCGGCCGAGCTCCTCGAGGGCGGCGCGCACGGCGGCGCCGTCGCGCTCGGCCTTCCACTGCTCCAACGCCTCGACCCGTTCGCGCTCGACCTCGGGGTCGGGGGTGAGGATGCCGCCGTCGGCGCCGGCGGTGAGCGGGGAGTCCTCGCTCTCCTTGTAGGCGTTCTGGCCGACCACCACCTGCTCGCCGCTCTCGATCCGCGCCACCCGCTCGCGATGGGACTCGACCAGGCGCGCCTTCATGTAGGGGACCGCGGCGACCGCGCCGCCGTGCTCCTCGACAACGGCCATCTCAGCCCTGGCGCCCGCGCTCAGCTCCTCGACCAGGCCGTCCATCACGTGCGAGCCCGCGAAGACGTCGGGGTACTCGAGCAGGTCGGTCTCGTTGGCCAACACCTGCTGGATGCGCAGGCTCCACTGCTGGTCCCAGGGACGGGGCAGGCCCATCGCCTCGTTCCAGGCCGGCAGCTGGATCGCACGGGCGCGGGCGTCGCGGCTCAGCGTCACCGCCAGCGCCTCGAGCACGATGCGCTGGATGTTGTTCTCCGGCTGGGCCTCGGTGAGGCCGAGTGAGTTCACCTGGACGCCGTAGCGGAAGCGCAGCATCTTCTCGTCGGTCACCCCGTAGCGCTCGCGGCCGATCTCGTTCCAGAGCCGGCCCATCGTGCGCAGCTTGGCGATCTCCTCGATCAGGCGGATGCCGGCGTTGACGAAGAAGGAGATGCGGCCGAAGACCCGCGGGAAGTCCTCCTCGGCGACCTGGCCGCGCGCTTTCACTTCGTCGAGCACGGCGATCCCGGTCGAGAGCGCGTAGGCGATCTCCTGCACCGGTGTCGCTCCGGCCTCCTGGAGGTGGTAGCTGCAGATGTTGGTCGGGTTCCAGCTCGGCACCTCGTTGACGGTGAAGGCGACCATGTCGGCGATCAGCCGCATCGAGGGCTCCGGTGGGAAGGCGTAGGTGCCGCGTGAGAGGTACTCCTTGATGATGTCGTTCTGGGTCGTCCCGGTCAGCTCGTCCCGTCCGACCCCGTTCTCCTCGGCGACAGTGACGTAGAGGCCGAGCAGCCAGGCGGCGGTCGCGTTGATCGTCATCGAGGTGTTCATCGCGTCGAGTGGGATCCCGTCGAAGAGCTGGTGCATGTCGCCCTTGTGGGCGACCGAGACGCCGACCTTGCCGACCTCGCCGCGGGCGAGGATCTGGTCGGGGTCATAGCCGGTCTGGGTCGGCAGGTCGAAGGCGACCGAGAGACCCGTCTGGCCCTTGGCGAGGTTGCCCTTGTAGAGCTCGTTGGAGCGGCGGGCGTCGGAGTGGCCCGCGTAGGTGCGCATCACCCAGGGGCGGTCGCGCTCGGGCAGTCGGTGCTCGGCCATCGCCTCAATCTTATGCGGGCGGGCGGGAAAGACGGCGTTCATCGGTCACGCTGCGCACCTTTCTCCCGATTCCGTGTTTAGGCTGCGAGCGATGAGACGGCGAATCACGGTTATCTGCATTGGGGCAGTCGCTGCCCTGGCGCTGGCGGCGGACGCCGGTGCGGGCGTGATCGGCCTCTACCGCAACAACATGGAGTCGACTGGCCTGCAGGCCCAGATCGCCAACTTCTCCGGCCGGCGTTGCAAACGCGGCGGTTCGGGCCACGCCTTTCGCATCTTCATCGGCAAGGAAACGAAGGAGTGCGCCTACCGCACCCCCGTGATCGGCCGTGACCTCGAAGTGGCGGCCATCGGCCGAGTGCTCGAAGGCACGCCGAAACCCGTCCAACACAAGGCCTTCCTGGCGCTCAACCTGCGGGCGGGCGGGGCGGGCGCCCGCTACCAGCTGGCCGTCTTCCCGCTGCAGCACAAGGCCCAGCTGCTGCGCTACTCCAGCGCAAGCCAGGTGAGGTACCTGCAGGTCGCGCGC
Organism: uncultured Solirubrobacterales bacterium; assembly: GCA_963837695.1. GTDB lineage: Bacteria > Actinomycetota > Thermoleophilia > Solirubrobacterales > 70-9 > VRUE01. The sequence goes on from CAWINZ010000005.1 coordinate 1,598,980, forward strand.
TCGATCAGGACCAACGGCATCAATCGCGCCAACGAACTGCGCCTGCGCGCCTTCAACCTCACCAGTGGCCCGGAAAAGGGCAGCGCTCGGATCATGGCCTGGGTTGGGCGTCAGCTAGTCGCCGACGTAACCGACCCCGCAGCGGGCGAACTGCAGGGCCGCACCGCCGGCTTCTCGCTCGGCGCGGTCGGCAACGCAAAGGGCGCCCTCGGTAGCTTCGACGATGTCGTGGTACGGGTCCCCAGCCCATACTGACCCGCCGATGGGCCTAAAAGGCGCCTATATGGCGCCTTTTAGGCCCATCGGCGGGATTTCTCGCATAATGCCCGGCGATGACGGCGACGATCGAGAAACCGCGCCAGGCAGGGCCTGGCTCTGATCTGGGCGGGGAGTGGCGCGTGATCGTCCGCAACGACAACCACAACACCTTCGACCACGTCGCCGAAACTCTGGCGCGCGTGCTACCCGGCGTCAACCTCGCTCGTGGCCACGAGATCGCCGATGCGATCCACACGACCGGCCAGGCGATCGTCTGGTCCGGCGCGCGCGAGCCCGCCGAGCATTACTGGGAGCAGCTCAAGGCCGCCGGCCTGACGCTCGCTCCGCTCGAGCGCGCCTGAAGCGGGCGCTACTCGGCCGCGACGAGCGTGTGCCAGGCGGGCAGGATCGGCAGGTCGTAGAGGTCGATAGCCGCCGCGCGCGCCTGCTCGATCTCCTCCGAGTACCAGTAGCGCTCGAAGTCGGAGCGGCTCTCCCAGACCGAGGTCTGCTGGAAGGCCAACGGGTCGTCGATCGAGCGGGTCAGCGACCAGCTCTTGGCCCCGAAGGCGGGCATCCGCGCCGCCGCCGGTTCCCAGAGATCGAGCCAGCGGTCGGCCCTGAACGGGGCGATGTGCCAGTCCAGCCTGCATACCTCGGCCATATCTACGCTCCCACCTCGGCCCGGATCGCGCCGGGGCCGTCTTCGTTCTTGCCCTCGTCCTCGGACTCGGCCCCGACCAGGACCGCGATCTTGCCTAAGTGCTTGTTTTCGTGCAGCAGCTGGTGCGCCTCTGGGACGCCCTCGAAGCCCATCGTCTTCCACAGCACCGGTCGTACCTTGCCCTCCGCCATCAGCTGATTGGCGCGCATGCACTCGTATGCGTTGAAGGCATGGGAGCCGATGATCTGCTTTTGGCGCATCCACAGGTAGCGCACATCGAAATCAAGCTGGAAGCCCGAGGTGGCGCCGCAGATGACGACTTTGCCGAACGGCTTGACGACGAAGACCGAGGTCGGGAAGGTCGCCCGACCGACGTGCTCGAAGACAAAGTCCGGGGCATCGCCGAGGATCTCTTTGATCCGCTTGGCGAAGCCGCGCGAGGCCTTGAAGCGCTCCTTATCGGCGGCCGGGTCGGCGAGGTTTTCGTCCGTCCGCATCATCTCGCCGAACTCCGCCCGGTTGACGTAGTCGACTGCGCCTAGCTGCTTGGCGAGCTCGCCCTTCTCGTCGGAGGAGACGACGCCGACCGCGTTGGCGCCGGCGGCTTTGCAGAGCTGCAGGGCAAAGACACCGAGCCCGCCAGCGGCGCCCCAGACGAGCACGTTGTGGCCCGGTTGCAGGTTGCACTGGTCGATCAGCATCCGGTAGGCGGTGAAGTAGGTCAGGCCGTAAGCGGAGGACTCGGCCCAGCTGAGGTTCTGGGGGCGGGGGAGGAGCTGCTGCGCCTGCACCTTGGTGAACTGGGCGAAGGAGCCCCAGGTCGTCTCATAGCCCCAGATCCTCTGGCTCGGCGCCGCCAGCGGGTCGAGCCCGTGCACCTCGACGTCCTCGTAGGAGGCCTGGTTGCAGTGCAGGACGACCTCGTCGCCGGGCTTCCACCGCGTTACCCCGTCGCCGACCTTCCAGACGATGCCGGAGGCATCGGAACCGCCGATATGGTGGCCGTACTCGGGATGGTCGCCGTAGCCGAAGACCGACACCGGTTTGCCCAGCGCCGCCCAGACGTTGTTGAAGTTGACCCCGGCCGCCATCACGCGGACGATCACCTCGAAGGCGCCGGGCTCCGGCACCTCGATCTGCTCCAGCTGGAAGGCATCGGTGGGTTCGCCCTCGCGCTCCTGGCGGATCACCCACGCCGCCATCGTCTCCGGCAGCGTCCCGGGCTCAACGTCCAATTTTGTGACTGCACTCGTGTCGACTGCCATGCTTCCTCCCCCGTCGGTTTGCGGCGGGTCGAATCCTAATCAAGCACGGGGGTATCGGTCTCGCGGAGCTCCGGGGCCGTTATCTCCCGCACCGTGATCTCGGTCGGTTCGGGCGGCTCGATCTCCTTGCCCGGGGCGATGCCCAGCTCCTCGACCTTGCGCAGCTGCGGCAGCAGCCTGCCCTCCATCGAGGCGACCGCGGAGTTGTAGGCGCCGGTCGCCGAGCCGAGCCGTTTGCCGACCGTGTTGAAATCGGTGAGGAACTTGGCGAAGCGGGCGTGCATCGTGCCTGCCGCCTCGGCGATCTGGGCCGCCTCGGCGACCATCCGCTCCTGGCGCCAGCCGAGCTCCATCGTGCGCAGCAGGCCGATCAGCGAGGTCGGGCTGACGACCAGCACGTTGCGCTCCAGGGCGTAGTCGAAGAGCGTCGGATCGGCGGCGAAGGCGGCGTGCATCGCCGGCTCGTTGGGGATGAAGCAGATCACCAGGTCGGGCATCTCGCCCGCCTTGAACTGCCCCTGGTAGTCCTTGGAGCTGAGCGCGCGGATGTGCTCGCGCGCCTGCCGCGCGTGACGGTCGAGCTGCACGATCCGCTCCGCCTCGACCTCGGCCTCCTGGGCGTCGAGGAAGGCGTCGAGCGGGACCTTCGAGTCGGCGACGAAGCTACGTCCCTCGGGCAGCAGGAAGCGGGCGTCGGGCCGCAGCCTGCCGTCTTCGGTGTGGATCGTCTCCTGCAGCTCGAAGTCGACGTGTTCGGTCATGCCGGCGATCTCGACGCAGCGGCGCAGCTGCAGCTCGCCCCACTGGCCGCGCGTCTGCGGTTGGCGCAATGCCTTCTTCAGGCCCGCGGTCTCGGAGTTGAGGTTGCCGACCGTCTGGCCCATCTGCTCGAGCAGGGTGCGCGTCTGCAGGTCGGTCTCGCCGCGCCGCTGCACCTCCTTCTCGATCTTCTCCTGGCCCTTGGCGATCCGCTCGGCCAGCGCTTTGATCTCCGCTTGGCGCTTGTCGAGGGTCGCCTCGGCCGCCTGTGCGTCGATCTTGCGCGACTCCGCGTTCATCCGCTGTAGGTCGGCGACCGCCTTCGAGGTCGCCGCCTGGATCGCGGGGCCGAGGTCGGGCTGCTCGGCCGGCTCCCGGCGCGGGCGAGAGAGCAGCGCGTAGAGGAGCCCGGCGGCGAGCAGGACAACGGCTATGGCCAGCGCAACGATCACTTGCCAATCGTGACGGACCGGCCAGACACGATGACTGGGTTCCTAAGCCGCAAAAACCGAGCAGATCGGTGGACGCAGGGAAGGCCGGGGAGGGGAGCGCACACTCGTGCGTGACCCGATCCGGCCGACTGAGGACGCCGAGATGCGACGGTTTTGGCGGCTTAGGGCAGTAGCAGGTCGTTCTCTGACGACGTCCGGTACGGGCCGACTACGAGCTTTGCCGGCTTGGCGGCGGGGATTCCGGTGGCGCTGACGCTGTAGACGCCGGTCGGCAGGATCGACTGCAGGGTGACGCCGGCGTTCGCGTAGAGCGGCTCGGAGCTGAGGTCCTTGCCGTTGCCGCGCACCTCGAGGCGGGAGTCGAGGTCGGTCAGATTGGCGGCGACGAAGACGACGTTGAGGGGCGCGTCGGAGCGGACTCGCGGCTGTCCGGCGTGCTGGTTCTGCGGTATCTGCTGGGTCGGTTCGGGGCCGACCGCGATCCGCCGCGGCTGCACCGTGACCGCGTCTTCGCCGATCGTGACGCTGATCCGGGTCGGGGGCTGGGGGCGCGGATCGTTGACGTGTTCGGAGGCGCCACAGCCGGCGCCGAGCAGCGCGACGGCGCCAAGCGAGCAGGCCAGAGCGGCCACAGTCGCCCGCGGCGCCGCGAACACTCGCCTACCTTCCCGACCACCCATCGAGCGGAATCTAGCCGAACGGCAGGTCGACCACGCGAGCCGTAACGCCATCTTCACCTACGGCCAGCTCGGCGCCGGGCTCGGCCTCGCGGCGGACGATCGCCAGCGCGAGCGGGCCGCGAGCGGGGGAGACGCAGGCGCTGGCGATCCGGCCGACCTCCTTCTCACCCAGCTGGAGGCCCGTCCCGGGGGCGGCCGGGGCGCTCAGCTCGAGGCCGCGCAGGTGGCGGTTGGGGCGGCCCTTGTAGTGGAGGCGGGCAACCGGCTCCTGGCCGATGTAGCAGCCCTTGGTGAAGCTGATCGCGCGCTCGACGATGCCAGCCTCGGCGGGCATCGTCTCGACGCTCATCTCGGCGCCGAAGCGGGGGGTGCCGGCTTCGATCCGCAGCACCTCGGCGGCCTCGGGGCCGACCTCGACCGCGCCGGCGCCGGTGAGGGCCTCGCGCAGGCGCTCGGCATCGGTGGAGTTGGCGATCAGGTCGACGCCGCCGGCGGTGCCGACGGCGAGGCAGGCGGTTCCCGCGGTGCTGGTCTCTTCGCAGGACTTGTCCGGCAGTGCGGCGGTGCCGGCGACCTCGACGCTGCGCGGGCCGATCAGCGAGAGGATCGCCCGCTCGGCGGTCAGGTCGGCGACCGCCACGTCCCGACCGATCTTGTACATCTCCAGGTGGCCCCGGGCGGCCTCCAGCGCCTCGGGCTCGGTGTCGACCCAGATCTCCTCCGGCGAGAGGCGCACCACCCGCATATCGGCCTGCATATGCCCCTTGCGATCGAGCAGCGCTGCGTACTGGCCCTCGCCGGGGGACAGCGCCTCGACGTCATTCGTCAGCTGCCCCTGCAGGTACTCAGCCGCCTCGCTGCCGCTAACCATCAGCTTGCCGCGCCCGGACCGATCCAGCAGCCCACACTCCTCGCGCAATTGGCGGTACTGGGCATCCAGCTCGACTGCGACAGTTTCAGTCATAGCTCGATTCTAGGAAGCGGTCGTGATGGGCGGCGGGGATGACCCCGACCGAGCCTCCCAGGCTGTTGCTGGGGAGGGGTCATCCCCGCCGCCCTACCCAATCAGCTTTTAGATGTGCCAAAATCATTTAGACGTGTCTAAACCTTCGGAGGCGATAGAGGATTACGCGAAGGCGATCTACGCGCTCTCGCAGGACCGACCCGGACCGGTCCTCAACGGCGAGGTCGCAGAGCGGCTCGGCGTCGCCCCGGCCACCGCGACCTCGATGCTCAAAAAGCTCGGCGACCTGGGCCTGGTCGACTACCTGCCCTACCGCGGCGTGACGCTGACCCCGGCGGGGGAGAGGGTCGCCCTGGAGGTGATCCGTCACCACCGCTTGATCGAGGCCTACCTCTCCGAGGCCCTGGGCATGCCCGACGACATGGTCCACGCCGAGGCAGAGGTGCTCGAGCACCACATCTCCGAGGAGCTGGAGGCGCTGATCGCCGCCAAGCTGGGCGAGCCCAGCCACGATCCGCACGGCACGCCGATCCCCGGGCCCGACCTGAGCCTCCCGGTCGAGGAGAAGGGTTGAAGCCGCCGCCACCGCCGCCCGGCGAGGCGACGGTCGAGGACGTTCTTCCCGGCGAGGCGGCCGTCGCCGAAGCCGCGCGCCGCTCGCTCGACGGCCACAGCCGCGGCGCCCGCCGTATCTGGCCTTTCCTCGGCCCGGCCTTCGTCGCCGCCGTCGCATACATCGACCCCGGCAACTTCGCGACCAACATCGCCGGCGGCGCCAAGTACGGCTACCTGCTGCTCTGGGTCGTGCTCGCCGCCAACCTGGTCGCGATGCTGGTCCAGACCCAGTCGGCGAAGCTCGGCATCGCGACCGGCAAGAACCTCGCCGAGCTCTGCCGCGAGACCTTCTCGCGCCGCACCTCGCGCGGCCTCTGGCTGCAGGCCGAGCTGGTCGCGATGGCGACCGACGTCGCCGAGGTCGTCGGCGCCGCGCTCGGCCTCAACTTGCTCTTCGGCATCCCGCTCTTCCCGGCCGGGTTGATCGCCGGCGCCGGCGCCTTCGCGATCCTCGGCCTGCAACAGATGGGCTTCCGCCGGCTCGAGGCGGGGATCACCGCCCTGGTCGGCGTCGTCGTCGCCTCCTTCGTGATCGAGCTCTTCCACGCCAAGCCGGCCGCCGGGGAAGTCGCCAAGCACCTCGTCCTGCCCGGCTTCTCGGGGACGGAGAGCATCCTGCTGGCGACCGGGATCATCGGCGCGACGGTGATGCCCCACGTCGTCTACCTGCACTCGGCGCTGACCCAGAAGCGGATCGTCGGCCGCAACGACGCCGAGAAGAAGAAGATCCTCGGCTTCGAGAAGGTCGACGTGGTGATCGCCCTCTCGCTGGCCGGCATGGTCAACCTCTCGATGATGATCGTCGCCGCGGCCCTGTTCAACACCAGTGGCCTGACCGGCATCGACTCGATCGAAGGCGCCTTCGACGGGCTCAAGACGCTCGTCTCGGGCAACGCCGCGACGGTCTTCGGCATCGCCCTGCTCGCCTCCGGCTTCGCCTCCTCCTCGGTCGGCACGATGGCCGGTCAGGTCGTCATGCAGGGCTTCATCCAGCGCACGATCCCACTCTTCCTGCGCCGCGCGATCACCCTCGCCCCGGCCCTGCTCGTGCTCGGGATCGGCTTCAACCCGACCGACGCGCTCGTGCTCAGCCAGGTCGTGCTCTCCTTCGGCATCCCCTTCGCCCTGGTGCCGCTGCTGATGATCGCGAGGCGCCGCGACATCATGGGCTCGCTGGCCAACCCGGGGTGGCTGACCGCACTCGCCGGAGCGATAGCGGCGCTGATCATCGCGCTGAACGCCTTCCTGATCGCCGACCTTTTCCTTTAGGCGAGGAGCTTGTCGATGAGCTGGGGAAGTTCGCGGGCCATCCGGGAGCGGGGGACGGCGAGGTCGATCCCGGCTGCATCGGCGGCTTGTTTGGTCTCGACGTCGACATGCGAGTAGAAGCCGAGGGAGGGTGCGTCCAGGCGGGCGACTTCCTTGGCGTCGACGGCGTCGAGGTCGCAGACCAGCACGTCGGCTTCGATGGGGTCCGGCAGGCTTTGCATGACCGCGACGTCGTGCCCCGCGCTTCGCAAGCTCTCCGCGACCCTGCTGGACAGCATCAGGTCGGGGACGATGGCCAGGACTCGGGCCACTAGATCGAGCGGCGCTCGCGGAACTCCTCGCGCACGCTGTCCGGCCGGCCCCACATCTGCACGACCTCGGAGCGACCCTCGCGCACCTCGCGAACCTGCATCTCACCGACGACGCCGTCCGCGTCGAGCTTTTCCAGAACCCCGGCGACGCTCTCCGCCGCGGCAGCGTGGCCAAAGCTCTGAGCAACCAGCAGCCGCCAATCCCACTCAGCCCGCGAGTAGGGCTGAGCGTTGACCTGGCTCAAGGCCACGGCGGTATCGACGTACCGACCCTCGTCCTCGATCCGCAGGTCGAGCTCCAGATCCGTCCAATCGGACGGCAAGGAGTCGAGCACCTGTCTGAAATCACCAGCCAAGCTCATTACCGGCAGCGTACCCCTACTGGCCAAGCAAGAATGCCTTGTCGATGTCCAAAGGCCGTTCGAGCAACCCATGCTCGAGATCCCAGGCCGCCCACTCGCGCAGCACGCCGGGATCGAACGGCGCCGGGCGAAGGTCCGGCAGCAGCGCGTGCAGCTGGGCCGTCTGGTCGCCGCCGTCGACGCTGGGCACTGCGGCGAGCAGGTCGTCGAGCGCCTCAACCGGATGATCGACGGCGAATTCGTAGCCGCGTGTCGTCGCGGCGACCATCGCGTCGACCAGCTCGGGATTGCTCTCGATCGTGCGCCGGGACGCGGTCAGGATCAGCTCCGGGTAGGGCGGGGCGCCGTACTCGTTCACCTTGAAGATCCGCACCGGCACGCCCTGGCGGCGCAGAGCCACGCCCTCGGCGTTCCAGAACCCCGTCGCCGCGTCGACCTTGCCGGCGGCGAGCGAGGCGACGGCGCTGAAGCCGATCGTCACCCGGTTCACGCGGCTGGGGTGGCCGCCGTCGGCGGCCACCTCGGAGTCGACCACCGCTTCGTCGGAGGGCAGGCCGGTGACGCCGGCCGTGTGGCCGTCGAGCTCGCGGGGTCGGTGCACCGGGCCGTTGCCGCGGGCGATAACCGCGGCCAGCGGGCGCTGCACGATCGGCATCGTCCCGACCACGTCGAGGCCGCGCTCGCGGGCGATCCCGAGGTCGTGGATGTCGAGGATGGCGAAGTCGGCGCTCCCGGCCGCGAGCAGCTTCGGCGCGTCGGTCGATTCGCCCGGCTGGCGGATCGTCAGGTCGATTCCCCGCTCGCCGTAGTAGCCCTGTCGCCGGGCCGCGTAGATGCCCGAATGGACCGCGTTGGGCACGAAATCGAGCACGAGCGTCACGCCTTTCGGCGCGCCCGGTTCCGCGCCGTCCCCACCGCAGCCGGCCGCACCGGCAAACAGGAGGACGGCCGCCAGCAGCGCGACAGCACGTCTCATTCGACAGGGAAAACTATTCAATCCTCATTCCGGATAGACTCCCGCCCCGAAATCGAGTGTCAGGGATACGGGACTAGAGGAGGCATAACCAGTGCAGCAACGAGGACTTTCGGCATATCTCGCCGAGCTGATCGGCACTTTCCTGTTGGTGTTCTTCATCTGCAGCGTGGTCATTCTGTTCCTGGCCACCGGCCAGCAGCCCCAGTTCGGAACGGACTTCGCGGTCATCGGCCTCGTCCACGCGTTCTTGTTGTTCGGGTTGATCGTGATGTTCGGCGTCGTCAGCGGCGGCCATTTCAACCCGGCCGTGACGCTGGCCGCGACCGCGATCAAACGGATCGCCCCGGTCGACGCGGCGATCTACATGCTCGCCCAGCTCTCCGGCGGCGTGCTCGGCGCGCTGCTCGCCAAGGGCCTGCTGCTCGACGAGGGCAGGGCCACGCACTACGGTGCCGCCACGGTCAGCCCTCTGCTCGCCGGTAACTTCGCCGGCTCGATCGTCGAGGCGGTTGGGACCTTCTGCCTCGTCCTCGTCATCCTCGCCGCCGTCTACTCGAAAAAGAGCGTCAAGGACTGGGCGCCGCTGGCGATCGGTACCACGCTCGGCTTCATCGTCATGGTCGGCGGTCCGCTGACCGGCGGCTCCTTCAACCCGGCTCGCTGGTTCGGCCCGGCTCTGGTCGGCAACGAGTGGGGCGGCGTCTGGCCATACCTGGTCGGCCCGATCGTCGGCTCGCTGCTCGCCGCGGTCGTCTACAAGCTGGTGCTCGAGCCCGGTGGCCCCGCGCCGACCGAACCGCCCGAGCGGGTCAAGGCGCCCGGTGCGCCGAAGCCCGGCGCCGGCTCGGCCGCCTGAGCCCCAACCTCCTCTAGCTGCATAGCCGCCGGGCCTAACGGCCCGGCGGCGCCATGCTTGCAGTAGCTTGGAAACCGTGCGCCGGGTCACCTTCTCGAGGAACTACACGCTCTCCCTCTCCCGCACCTGCCAGTGCTACTGCAAGTACTGCGCTTTCGCGACGCGCAAAGCTCACATCTACGCCCCGGACGAGGTTGAAGCTCGCCTCGATCAAGCTGAACGCCGCAATGCCAAGGAGCTTCTGGTGCTCACGGGTGAGCGCCCCGAGGTCAACCCTGTAGTCGCCGCCAAGCTCGCCGAGTGGGGCCACGAGGACTTCACGTCATACGTGGTCTGGGCCTGCGAACGGGCTCTCGAGCGCGGCATCCTCCCGCACACGAACATCGGTGTGCTCGACCGCGAGGATCTGGCCAGGCTGCGTGAGGTCACCGCCTCCCAGGGCTTGATGCTGGAGTCGGTGTCCGAGCGCCTGATGGACACCGTCCACGCCGGCTCTCCCACGAAGCATCCGCTGAAGCGCCTGGCGACCATCGAAGTCGCCGGTGAGCTGAAGATCCCCTTCACCACGGGAATCCTCGTCGGGATCGGCGAGACCGAGCAGGAGCAGGTCGAATCTCTGGAAGCCATCGCCCGGCTGCAATCCGAGTACGGCCACATCCAGGAGGTCATCCTCCAGAACTTCGTCCCGCATCCCCGCTACTACGGGCAAGAGGTTGCCGAGATTGCCGATTCGGCTTCGCGCTTGCGGTGGGGGGAGAGCGGGGGTGTCCCTCCGCTTGCTGGGTTTTCCGCCAGTGGCGCTGGGTCTTCGTCCGCGGGTGCCGACGGTGCGGAAAACGGGACGCCGCTGCGCGGGGGGACACCCCCGCTCTCCCTGCCAGAGTGGGCGAGCCCCGTTGGCGTTGGGGACATCGAACGATTGATTCGCGAGTGCAAACGGCTGATGCCCGATGTCGGGGTTCAGGTGCCGCCGAATTTGTCGGATGCCTGGGCTGAGTTGGTTGAGGCGGGAGCTACCGATCTGGGCGGGCTGTCGGCGAACGGAGATCACATTTCCCCTGAGCACGCGTTCCCCAGCCCGCATGAGGTGCGTAAGGGGTTGGCTCCGAAGGGCTATGCGCTTACCGAGCGGCTTTGCGTCTACCCGCAGTACATGGACTCCGAGTGGATGGAGCAGGGGGTTCTCGACGTGATCAAGTTGAAGTATTGGAGCTTCATTCCTCGCAAAGGCTCCGGGCGCCGCAATGACGAGACGGTCGATTCGAAGCTGGCGCCGCAGGCAATCTCGAAAGGGCGGGACGGGGTCGAGTTGACGGAGGACGAGCTGACTGCGTTGTTTGCCGAGACCCGGCCCGAGGTGATCGAGGAGATGCGGGTTGCTGCGGATGAGCTGCGGGCGGAGCTGGCGGGGGAGACGGCTACCTTCGTCGTCAACCGCAACATCAACTTCACCAACATCTGCGTCGTCGGCTGTGCCTTCTGCGGGTTCGGGCAGGGCAAGCGGTCGCCCGATGCCTATGAGGTCTCCGAGGAGGACTTCGCGGCGCGGATCTCTGAAGCGGTCGATTTCGGCGCTACCGAGCTCTGCATGCAGGGCGGGATCCATCCCGACCTGACCTTGGAGGAGTACGGCAAGTGGCTGCGGCTGGCCAAGGACGTGGCGCCGCAGCTCCACCTGCACGCCTACTCGCCGATGGAGGTCCACTACATGTGCGAGCGCTCGGGCAGGCAGCCCGGCGAGGTCTTCGAGTACCTGCTCGAGTGCGGGCTCGGCTCGACGCCTGGGACCGCGGCCGAGGTGCTCGACGACGGCGTTCGCCAGCGCATCTCCCCGAACAAGCTGCCGGCCGATCGCTGGGTCGAGATCGTCGAAGCCTCCCACCGCGCCGGCCTGCGCTCGACCTCGACGGTGATGTTCGGCCACATCGAGGAGCCGCGCGAGCTGGCCCGCCACATGCGGGTGGTGCGGGCTCTGCAGGAGCGGACCGGCGGGATCACCGAGTTCGTGCCGCTGAGCTTCATCCCCTTCAACACGATGCTCGGGCGCACCCACGGCATCGAGGAGATCTCGGCGAGCGAGAACCTCAAGCACACCGCCGCCTTCCGCCTCGCCCTGGGGCGGACGATCCCCAACCTGCAGGCGAGCTGGGTGAAGATGGGGCTCGAGGCCGCAACCGAGGCGCTGCGCTGGGGGGTCAACGACCTCGGCGGCACGCTGATGGAGGAGAACATCTCCCGCATGGCCGGCTCCCAGCACGGCGTCCGCCTGGAGCCCGAGCAGCTGATCGAGGCGGCGCGCGCGGCCGGCCGCGTCCCCGCCCAGCGCACGACGCTGTACGAGCTCGTCGAGACCTATTAAGTTCCTGGCTGGACGTTTGATCTAGCTGTATCCTGCGCGCATCGCTTCGCGTTCTGCAGCGGTGGGGAGTGGGTTCCCGGGGTTGGCGATCATCTCTTTGATCGCCCTGTTTGCCGCGCTCGGTTTGGCGGCGCTGGCAATCCTTCAGCCATGGGCGACCGACACGGTGGCCCCCCGGCTGAGCGTCGCCCCCGGGTCGGGGCTCGGGCTGGGCGACGCGGCGGTGGTTTCGCGAGACCGGCAGCTTGCCGTCGCGCCCGCTCGCGCTGCTGCGGGTTCCACGCCGAGATTCGTCGCCGCCGGCGTCGCCGTCGAGGAGGACGAACCGCAATCGCGGCTGGGCATCGCGCCGGCTCGGGTCGTGGCGAGCCCTCGGCCCGGCGCCCCCTCGCAGGGACCGCCGCAGCCGTCCCAGCCCGAACCGGTGCCCGCGACTGCGCCGCAGCCCGCTCCGCTGCCGGTTGTCGTTCCGGTTGCCGCTCCGTCCCCGCAGGTCGAGCCGGGACCCGCGCCGCCCACTCGTGGGGCGGGTGGCGAATCGCCCGGACCCGTCGGTGCGGGCGCCGGCGAAGAAGAAGAAGAAGAAGGTGGGACCGGCGAGATTCTCCGGGTCTGTGAGGGCGACGACTACACGCTGCCGCTCTCACCGGTCGAAGCTACGGAAGGGAGCGAAGCCCCGTCGCCGATCGTTTCCCATGACCTGGCCGTCTACTTCGCCAGCTCGAGCGAAGGCGCCGGCTTCTACGTCGTTCTCTTCGACGGCCAGCCGGTCGAAATAGGAGATGACCCTGTTCTGGCCGAACCGGGCAAGAGCTGCGCACGGATCGACCTCGGGCCTCTCCTCGGCGAGCCGATCGAAGTCGGGACCGAGCTTCACGTTGAAGCGGTGACGCTCGGCGAGGACCTGGAGCCCGTCGTACCCTGAGTCGATGCGCGGCTGCCGCGCCGGCGGTCGCCGCCGAGCGGGTCAGCGGAAGAGGTCTTCGTCCCTGGGGCGGCGCATGGCTGTGGCGCCGGGGCCATCGTCGGTGCTGAGGTAGCGCTCCAGGCCGCGGACGATTGCCGCCGGGACGCGGCTCGTCTTGTCGCGCACCAGATCGGCGGCTGCGGCGGCCTCGTCGGCGATCGCGATCAGGGTCGCTTCCAACTCGCGGCCGCTCGTGTCGGCACGGCCACGCCAGTCGTCGAGCGGGGAGATGCCGGCGCAGCCGATCGCCACCTCGGCCTGCCCCAGCCGCCAGGCGCGGCCGAAACTGTCGGAAACGATCACTGCCGGCGCGGCGCCGGTAGCGGTTTGGATTTCGGCCCGGATGCGCCTGGCCGAGGCGTCCGGGTCCTCGGGCAGCAGGGCGACCGTGCCGGGCTCCGGCAGGTTGGACGTGTCGATGCCGGCGTTGGCGCAGACGAAGCCGTGGTGAGTCTCGACGATCAGCACGCCGCGCTCGGCCCGCAGCACCTCGCGGCTCTCGGCGAGGATCAACTCGACCAGATTGGGCTCCTTGCCGAGCACTGCGGCCAGCCGCCGTGCCTCGCCGCCCGGGATCGCCTCGGAGAGCCGCCGGATCCGGCCCTCGGCCTTGGAGACGATCTTCTGGGAGACGACGACGACGTCACCCCCGAGTAGCTCGGCCCGCGCAGCGATCTCGGCGCCGATGTCCATCTGGGCGGAGAACTCGGGCAGGCCGGCGACGGGAATGACGCGCAGCTCGCCGTTCATATCCCCAGCGCCTTCGCCGTCCACTTGGCACGGCCCGAGCCCGCTTCGTCGAGGACGCGGGTCAGTGCCACGACGTCCCCTGGCGTGTCGAGGTCGAGCGCGAGGGAGGGCAGCTCCTCGACCGCATAGGGCACCCCGGCCTCGCGGGCGGCGGCGACATGGCGGGCGCAGCTTCCCTCCCCGAAGGCGGGCCGGATCGCCCCGGGCGGGGCGAGGGCGAGGGCGTTGGTGCCGGTGCCGTGACGGTCGGGGACGACGGCGACGAAGAGCGCCGGCAGGCCGGTCAGCAGGCTGTCGAGCTCCTTGGGGTCGAGCAGCGGGCAGTCGCCGGGGAGCAGGACGACGCACTCGGCGCCGTCCGCTTCGGCCCGGGCGATTCCCGCCAGCGCCGCCGGCACGTGGCCCTCGTCGCTCGGGTCGGGAAGCACCTCCGCGGCGCTCGCCGCGACGATCTCCTGCGCTCTCGGGTCGCCGCTGACCACGATCGTCCGCTCGATCGATCGCGCCGCGGCGATCGCCTCGAGCGTGTCTTCCAGCATCGCCGCGACCAATGCCTCGCGGCGTTCGTCGTCGATTCCCGCGGCGAGGCGCTGCTTCGCCCCGGAGAAGCGCTTCACCGGCAATATCGCGGTCGCCTTCACCCTGCGGCGAGCTCGGCCGCATAATCGAGCACGATCCGGGCCAGGCGGGCGCGGCCCGCGGCGCCGTCCATCAGCGTCTGCGCGGCCAGGGTCGGGATCTCCTCCGGCGGCGGGTCGGGATCGTCCGCGTCGACGACCATCGCGTCGATCAGCCCGGCGTAGAGCGAGGCGACGCCGGCCGCGGTCGAGGGGCGGCCGAGGGCGGCCATGAAGCGCTCGGTCGGTCCCTTGACGACGGCGCCGGCGACGAAGGGGCTGACGGCGAGGACCGGCGCCTCGGACGCGGCGATCGCCTCGCGCATGCCGGGCACGGCGAGGATCGGCCCGATGCTGATCACCGGGTTCGACGGCCCGATCACGATCGCCTCGGCGTCCTTCAGCGCCGCCAAGACCTCCGCGGTCGGCCTCGCCTCAGCGATTCCCTCCAGCTCGACCCCCTGCACGTCGACGCCGCCGCCGTCGAGGATCAGGTACTCCTGCAGCCCGCGCTGGCCGGCCTCGGTGAGCACCTTGGTTCGCACCGGCGCGTCGCTCATCGGCAGGACCCTGGCCGCGACGCCGAGCCCACGTGAGATCTGCGCTTGCGCGTCGGTCTGCCGGCCGCCCTCGTCGATGAACTGGCGCCGGTAGAGGCAGGCGGCGAGGTCGCGGTCCGACAGGCTGAACCAGTCCGGCGCCCCCAGCCGCGAGAGCCGCTCGAAGACGGTGAAGCTGTCGTCGCGGATCCCCCAGCCGCGCTCGGCGTCGATCTCGCCGCTGAGCCAGTAGGTGACCAGGTCGGGGTCGGGGGAGACGTGGACGCCGAGCACCTCGACGTCGTCGGCGGTATTGGCGATCACCGCCAGATCGGCGCCGATCTCCTCCTGCATGCCGGCGCCGAGTTTGGCACCGCCGGTGCCGCCGGCGAGCAGCGCGACCCTCACGCCCAGTGGTCTCCCTCGGGGAGCCCGGTGAGCTTGATCCCGGCGTGGGTCTTGTAGCGGACGTTGACCGAGATCAGCAGCGGGGTCAGCTGCTCGACGATCCGCGCCGTCTCCAGCGGGCCGGCGTTGACCGCGTGCAAACCGGGGATCAGCTCGATCAGGCGGGCGACCCGCGCCTTGTCGGCCTTGCGGTCGCCGCAGACCAGCACGTCCTCGTCCAGCTCGGCCTCGGGATCGCCCAGGCTGGGCGCGCCGACGGTGTGCAGGGCGGCGACCACGGTGACTCCGTCAGGCACCATCTCCTGCGCCTGCTGCGCCGCCGACCCCTGCCAGACGCCCAGGGTCCGGGTCGCTTTGCCGCTCACCGCGGCGGCGAGGGGGACGGTGCAGTCGACCAGGATCTGGCCGGGCTGCAGCGCCTCGCGCAGGTTGTTCAAGTTCTCCGACTGGGCGCGGAAGGGGACGGTGAGGAAGACGACATCGGCGCGCCTCGCCGCCTCTCCGTTGAGCAGTCCCTCGACCTCGGCGCCGGGCACCGCCTCGCGCAATTTCGCCGCCGCCTCCTCGGCCCGCTCGGCCGAGCGCGAGCCGAGCACGACCGAGCGCCCCGCCTTTGCCCAGCGCAGGGCGAGGCCCGCGCCAAGGGCACCGGTGCCACCGACGATCGGGATCGGTTCGAGATCGCTCACAGGCGCGCCAGTCTATGCTCACCGGCGTATGAGGCTGGAGGGACGAAAGGCGCTGGTCACCGGCGGGGCCAGCGGAATCGGCGCGGCGATCGCGGCGCGGCTCGCCGCCGAGGGCGCCGAGGTCTGGGTCGGCGACATCGACAGCGAGGGCGGCGAGCGCATCGCCGGCGAGGTCAACGGCCACGCGCTGGCGCTCGACGTGACCGACCTCAAGTCGGCGAGGGCGGCGGTGGAGGAGATCGGCACCCTCGACATCCTCGTCAACAACGCCGGTACCGACGAGTTCGGCTTCTTCACCTACACCACGCCCGAGCAGTGGCAGAAGGTGCTCGCCGTCAACCTCGGCGGCGTCCTCAACTGCACCCATGCCGCGCTGCCGGGGATGCAGCGGGCTGGCTACGGCCGCATCGTCAGCATCTCCTCGGAGGCGGGCCGGGTCGGCTCGAAGGGCTCGGCCGTCTACTCGGCCGCAAAGGGCGCTGTCATCTCCTTCATGAAGGTGATCGCGCGCGAGAACGCCCGTTACAAGATCACCGCCAACTCGATCGCCCCCGGGCCGATCGAGACGCCGCTGCTGATGGGTGCCGCGGAGTTCGGCGAGATTGGCGAGAAATTGATCGAGAACATGAAAGAGGGCACGCAGATGAAGCGCCTCGGCCGGCCGGACGAGGTGGCCGCGGCAGTCGCCTTCCTCGCTTCGGATGACGCCAGCTACGTAACGGGCGAGACCCTGGGCGTAAGCGGCGGCCTCGGCATGGTCTGATGGCCGAGCTGCCCGGCCGCGTCCGCATTCGCGAGGTCGGGCCTCGCGACGGGTTCCAGAACGAGCCGGAGACGATTCCCACCGCCGAGAAGGTGCGGCTGATCGACCTGCTCTCGGCCTCGGGGTTGAAGCGGGTCGAGGTGACCTCGTTCGTGCGGCCCGACGTGATCCCGCAGCTGTCCGATGCGGAGGAGGTCTTGGCGGCGGTGCAGCGCCGCGACGGCGTCTCCTTCTCGGTCCTGATCCCCAACGAGCGCGGGCTGGAGCGGGCCCTGGAGCTGCGCGAGCGCTTCGACGAGATCAACGTCTTCGTCTCCGCTTCGGAGACCCACAACCGTAAGAACGTCAACCGCGCGATCGAGGAGTCGCTTGCCGGGCTGGAGCGGACGCTGGCGAGCGCGCGGGGGGCGGGGCTGCGCTGTGAGGGAGTGATCTCGACCTCCTTCGGCTGCCCGTATGAGGGCGAGGTGCCGCCGGGGCGAGTCTTCGCGATCGCCGAGCGGCTCGGCGCCGCGGGCTGTGAGGAGATCGGCTTTGGTGACACGACCGGGATGGCCAACCCGGTGCAGGTCGGCGAGTTCTTCGCCGCCGCACGGGAGCGTCTCGGCGGCACCGAGCTGACCGCGCACTTCCACAACACGCGCGGCCAGGGCCTCGCCAACGTGCTGGCCGCGCTGGAGCAGGGCGTCGACTCCTTCGAGTCGAGCTTCGGCGAGCTCGGCGGCTGCCCGGTCCCGCCCGGGGCGACCGGCAACGTCTCGAGCGAGGACGTCGTCTCGATGCTGCACGAGATGGGGATCGAGACGGGGATCGACCTGCCCCGGCTGATCGAGGCCTCGCGGGCGGCCCAGGAGGCGCTCGGCCGCCCGCTCGGAGCGCACGTGCTCGTCGCCGGGCCCGTCGACTGGCATCCCGCCCCGTCCGAATAGGCTCCCCGCGATGACTGAGTTCGCCAAGGCACTGGAGGCGGCGCTCGCCGGCGGGCCGCGGCGCCACCACGAGAAGACCGCCGAGCAGGGCAAGCTGCCCGTGCGCGAGCGGGTCGAGCGCCTGGTCGACGCGGGCTCCTTCGCCGAGGAGGCGCTGCTGGCCAACTGGAACGAGGAGGGCCTCGGCGCCGACGGCGTCGTCACCGGCCTCGCCACGATCGCCGGCCGCCGCGTCGCGCTGATGGCCAACGACCCGACCGTCAAGGCGGGTTCGTGGGGGCCGAAGACGGTCGAGAAGATCCTCCGCATCCAGGAACGGGCGCTCTCCCTGCAGCTGCCGATGGTCTACCTGGTCGACTCGGCGGGGGCGCGAATCACCGACCAGGTGCAGATGTTCCCGGGACGGCGGGGGGCCGGCCGCATCTTCCACAACGAGGTGCGGCTCTCGGGCCAGGTGCCGCAGGTCTGTCTGCTCTTCGGGCCGAGCGCCGCTGGCGGCGCCTACATCCCCGCCTTCTGCGACGTGGTGATCATGCGCGAGGGCAACGCCTCGATGTACCTGGGCTCGCCGCGGATGGCTGAGATGGTGATCGGCGAGAAGGTGACGCTGGAGGAGATGGGCGGGGCGAAGATGCACACCGGCGTCTCCGGTTGCGGCCACTTCCTGGTCAAGAGCGACGAGGAGGCGATCGACCTCGCCAAGCGCTACCTCTCCTACATGCCGGGGAACTGGCGTGAGCAGCCGCCGACCGCCGAGCCGGTCGCACCGTCCTCGGGCACGCCGATCGCGGAGATTGTCCCCGCCGACGAGAACCAGCCCTTCGACATGCGCGAGGTGCTCGACGTCCTCCTCGACGCCGACTCCTTCCTCGAAGTCCACAAGCGCTGGGCCAAGGAGCTGATCGTCGGCTACGGGCGGCTCGACGGCCGGGTCGTCGGCGTCGTCGCCAACCAGCCGCGCCAGAAAGGCGGCGTGCTCTTCGTCGACTCGGCCGACAAGGCGGCGCGCTTCATCCAGACCTGCAACGCCTTCAACGTGCCGCTGCTCTTCCTCGCCGACGTGCCCGGTTTCATGATCGGCACGGCGGTCGAGCGCCAGGGGATCATCCGCCACGGGGCGAAGATGATCAGCGCCGTCTCCGAGGCGACCGTGCCCAAGCTCAGCGTCATCGTCCGCAAGGCCTACGGCGCCGGCCTCTACGCGATGGCCGGCCCGGCCTTCGAGCCCGACTGCTGCATCGCCCTGCCCAGCGCCTCGATCGCGGTGATGGGCCCGGAGGCAGCGATCAACGCCGTCTTCTACAACCAGATACAGAAAATCGAGGACGAGGCCGAGCGGGCCGAGTTCGTCGCCCGCAAACGCGAGGAGTACGCGGCCGACATCGACATCCTCCACCTCGCCGCGGAGATGGTCGTCGACGCGGTGGTCCAGCCGGAGGAACTACGCGGCGAGCTGATCCGCCGCTTCGCGATGGCGGCGAGCAAGGACCGGCGCTTCGCCGAGCGCCGCAACCCGGTGACGCCGGCGTAGGGCATCCGACCTGCATCGAACCCCAAATAGGGGTTCGATGCAGGTCGGATCGACTTAGAGCGTCTTGGCCAGCTCGGTGAAGTAGTCGAGCGCCGCCGGGTTGGCGAGCGAATCGCGGCTGGCGGCCTGCTGGGGCGGCGTGCCCATCAGGATCCGCTTGACCGGCACCTCGAGCACCTTGCCGCTGAGCGTGCGCGGCACCTCGGTGATCGCGAAGACCTCGTCGGGGACGTGGCGGGGCGAGCAGTGCTCGCGCACGCGCCGGGCGATCTCACGGCGCAGATCATCGTTCAGCTCGGCCCCCTCGCGGAGGACGACGAAGAGCGGCATCCAGCCCTCGGTCCCGGGCCGGGGGATGTCGACGACCAGCGCGTCGACGATCGCGTCGACGCCGAGCACGGCGCGGTAGATCTCGCTGGTGCCCATGCGGATGCCGGAGCGGTTGATCGTCGAGTCGGAGCGGCCGTAGATGACGGCGGTGCCGCGTGAGGTGATTTCGATCCAGTCGCCATGGCGCCAGATGCCGGGGTAGTGCTCGAAGTAGCTGGCGCGGTAGCGGCTGCCGTCGTGGTCGCCCCAGAAGCAGACGGGCATCGAAGGCATCGGCTCGGTGACGACGAGCTCGCCGACCTCGTCGATCACCGGGTTGCCGCTCTCGTCCCAGGCCTCCACCGCGGCGCCGAGCGCCCGTGCCTGCAGCTCGCCGCGGTAGACCGGCAGCAGCGGCGTGCCGCCGACGAAGGCCGTGCAGAGGTCGGTGCCGCCGCTGGTCGAGAAGAGCCAGGTGTCCTCGCCGAGCTGCGCGTAGATCCAGTCGAAGCCCTCGGGGGAGAGGGGGGAGCCGGTCGAGCCGACCGCCTTCAGCCCGCTGAGGTCGCGGCCCGCCGCCGGCTCGACGCCGTCCTTCATGCAGGCGGCGATGTAGGAGGCGCTGGTGCCGAACATGGTCACCTCGGCGCGCTCCGCCAGGTCCCAGAGGACGCTCATGTCCGGGTGGCCGGGGCTGCCGTCGTAAAGAACGATTGCGGCACGGGTCAGCAAGCCGGACACGAGGAAGTTCCACATCATCCAGCCGGTCGTCGTGAACCAGAAGAGGCGGTCGCCTGGGTGCGCGTCGACGTGGAGGTTGAGCTTCTTCAGGTGCTCGAGCAGGATGCCGCCCTGGCTCTGCACGATCGCTTTCGGCAGCCCGGTGGTGCCGGAGGAGTAGAGGACCCAGAGCGGGTGCTCGAAGGGAACGCGCTCGAAGGTCAGCTCGGCGCCCTGGCCGGCGGCGAGCAGCTCGTCCCAGCGCGTCGCCTCGCCCAGCGAGGAGAGGTCCGGGTTCGGATCGAGGTAGGGAAGGACGACGGTCCGCGCCAGGCTCGGCATCGCCGCCTGCAGCTCGGCGATCGTCTCGCGGCGGTCGAAGTCCTTGCCGCCGTAGCGGTAGCCGTCGACGGCGAAGAGCACCTTGGGCTCGATCTGGGCGAAGCGGTCGATCACGCTGGCCGGGCCGAAGTCGGGCGAGCAGCTCGACCAGACGGCGCCGATCGAGGCGGTGGCGAGGAAGGCGACGATCGCCTCGGGAATGTTGGGCATGTAGGCGACGATGCGGTCGCCGCGCTCGACCCCGAGCCCACGCAGGCCCGCGGCGACCGCCGCGACCTGGGCGCGCAACTCGGCCCAGCTCAGCGTGTCGAGCTCGCGCAGCTCGGAGGCGTGCAGGATCGCCGGCTCGGCACCCTCCTTGCCGGCGAAGACGTGCTCGGCGTAGTTGAGGCGAGCGCCCGCGAACCACTCTGCGCCCGGCATCTCACGGCTGCCGAGCACGCGGTCGTAGCCGCCGTCGGCCTGGACCTCGAAAAAGTCCCAGATCGAGGCCCAGAACCCCTCGAGATCGTCCACCGACCAGCGCCAGAGGTCGTCGTAGCCGTCGAGCTCGAGCCCGCGCTCGGCCGCCAGCCAGCGCATGTACTCGGTCAACCGCGCCCGCTCGACCAGCTCGGCCGAGGGCTCCCAGAGCCGTTCGGGCGCTTCGCTGCTCACTCGGCCGGCGCGGCTGCCGCCGCCTTCGCCTGCTCGCGCTTCAGCTCATCCGGATCGTGCGAGCAGATCATCGTCACCTCGTCGCCGTGACGGGCGGCGAGCTCGCGCAGGCGCTCCTGGTTGCGCTTGCGCGCCTTGCCGTCGGCGGCGTTGAGGTTCTGGAAGAAGCGCAGCGCGGGGGGGCAGCTCGGCGGCGACTCGATCTCGCCGTGGTTGAAGTAGGCGTCGCCGCAGTGCAGCAGCCAGCCATCGTCCATCCGCAGCGCCACTCCCGTATGGCCGCGCGAGTGGCCGAAGAGCGGGATCAACAGCACCTCGTCGTCGAGGCCGGGCAGGATGCGGACGCTCTCAAAGCCGAGCCACTCCTCGCCGTCGGCATCGTGTCTGACCCAGCGAGGCCCATGCTGCCAGTGCGCGCCGAGATAGCGCAGCTTGTCCTTGAGCGGCGGTTGCAACGCCGCGTCGAGCTCGGTCGAGAGGACGTGCACCTCGGCGTCGGGGAAGTCGGGCAGACCGCCGGAGTGGTCGGGGTCGAGATGCGTCACGACGATCTGGCGCACGTCGGCGGCGCCGAAGCCGAGCGCTTCCAATTGCTTCAGCGCCGTCGTCTCGGCTTTCGGCTCGGCGTTCATCAGGCCAAAGATGGCGCCGAGCTGGCGCGGGTTGCGCGCGTCCTCGATGCCGAAGCCGGTGTCGAGCAGGACCAGGCCGTCGCCCGTCTCGATCGCCAGGCAGTGACAGACGATGTGGCCCTTTTCCAGCAGGCCACCATCGCCGTTGATCAAACGCCTGCCGTGAGGGCAGAGCGAGCCGCAGTTGAGGTGGTGGACCTTCACCGGCGCGAGTCTAGTCGGGACTCAGCGCTTCGGTCCGACGTGTCGGTCCATGATCGCCACGGCCTCGCGCCGCGCCACGGAGATGTTCCAGGGCCCGTCCTGGCGCCAGGCGATATCCAGTCGATCGCAGGCATCGCAGAAGATCCGCTGGATGTCGAGGGAGCGGTTGGAGAAGAAATAGCGCGGGTATTCGTAGGTCTTGTTGGGGTGGCGGATCTTGTTCATGACCCGGCAGCCGTCGGACTGGATCAGTCCACGGAGGAGCCAGCCCGGATAGCGGTTGACGACGCGCCGCTGCCAGGGCTCGAGCGCGATCCTACGCTTGTGCTTGGGGCCAGCGCCGTGCTGTGGGAAGAGGTGCGGCCAGTGTTGGGAATATGAGACGACGTTGAGCATGCGGCAGCGGGGATGGCGCATTACGGACGCCTTGCTCGCTGGCATCACGAGCGCCATCGCGGCTGCGCACTCCTCCGCGATCAGGGGATACTTCGCATCGAGGTAGACGTGCAAACGGAAGACACTGCGCCGGTGCATCAGCAGGCAGCCGTCGCCGAGATACAGGCCCAGGAGGTAGGCATAGGAGTAGACGAGCAGTCCGGGAAACGGCTCCGGCATCGGCCCGCATCGCGCGCATTGACCGCCGCGGGTCCTTGCGGTCCCGAATTTTGGGACGCGGCCGTTTAGCCAGGTACGCACCGTGCTGCGGGGAATGCCGGTAATGCGTGAGATCTCGCAGTGGTTGTGGCCGCGACGCGCGAGCGCCCGAACACGATCGACTTCGGCGGACGTTCTCATACGCCGTCTCCTCTAAATGCGGCGGGTGGGATTCGAACCCACATGTCCCGAAGGACAGCGCCTTTTGAGGGCGCCCTGTCAACCAGTTGCAGCACCGCCGCCAGTCGATTCATTGTAGGCCGCGACGCTACGGCTCGGGCCGGTCGCAACGGCCCCAGAATCGCGCTTCTGCTGCAATTTTCTACAGTCTCGGCGCAGACTTTTTACAGAGTCGGCACAGAAGACCGACTACGCGGGCTGCGGAGCGTCCGGACTCGGCGGGGCGCCGGCGCCGTAATCCTCGCCGGAGCCGATCGGGCGCTCCTCCTCGACATGCCAGTCCTGGCTGAAGCCGTAGAAGCAGGCGACGACCAGGATGATCTGGAGCAGCATCAGGATGATCACCAGCAGGCCGATCAGCGAGACCGGGATCAGCGCGTCTTCGAAGCCGGTCTTGTCTCGGGCAAACCAGCTGTTCGCGCCGACGGCGCAGAAGATCGCCAGGATCGTCGAGAGCGAGGCCGCGACGGGGAGGATGCCGCGGCTCCAACGCCGGGCGACGAGATAGGAGAAGAAGGCATAGAGCAGCGCGAAGATCAGGCAGAGGGCGCCCATGGCCCCGCCACCGCTGAGCAGCGAGAAGCCGCCGATCGTCACCAGGGCGGCAACCACGGCCGTCGCGAGCATCAAAAACGCGACCACGAACTTGGTCGTGATCACGTCGGCCTTCTCCCGATTCGGGTGCCAGAGCTCGTACCCCGGCGTTACCTCTCCTACCGCCACGCCGACGATCATAGAATCTATGGGCGACATTGCGGCATTGGCCGCTGGTTAAGCACCGCATGCGGGCGTGGCGGAATTTGGTATACGCGCCAGGTTTAGGTCCTGGTGGGCTTCGGCCCGTGGGGGTTCAAGTCCCTCCGCCCGCATAGAATCGATCTCCTCGGGGCAGTGGCCCAACTGGCTAAGGCACCGGTCTCCAAAACCGGCGATTCCAGGTTCGAGTCCTGGCTGCCCCGCTCGATTCGCTTGGCTCTGTGGGCCGCATTCCCGCTCCTGGTGCGGGTTTGCGCCGCCTTCGCCTCGGATTGGCCGAGAGGTCAACGGAGGTCTACGAAAGTCAGAAAAAGGCTGTTTTCGACCCCTTTCATTCCCCTGGACATTCCCCTGAGGGATTGTGAAATTTTGAACGCCGCCATGCTCGACGCAATCAATGCCTTCAATTCTCAAGCGGCAGCTGCGCGGTCGTACCGACGTTGGCGCCTTCGTTCGGCGACGGTGCGGCCTCGGGGTCGACGTTGGAGGTTCCGTTCCCTGCGCGCCCCGCTATCTGCAGCCACGATTTGTCGAGCCCGGCCGCAGAGAAGCACATTCGGCCGATATCGCTGACGAGCTTTCGCGTGTAGTCGCCGTAGACCGCCCCAAGGGCTTCGGTCACGCTAGGCCCGCCGAGGCCGACCTGCGCCTGCCCCCACCACTCTAAATATCGCAACACGCGCTGGGCATCACGCGGGCGACGGAGCATACGTGCCACGGTCTCGGCCAAGGCCTCAAAGTAGGGAGGCTCGACGGTAATGCTGTCCAGAACTCCGTCGGGTAGATCGACACCCTGATCGGGCAGCGCCCCCAGCGCCTGGACCAGCTCTGCTAAGCCCTCTTCGCGCGTTCGGGTTTGCTCGGTCCCGCCTAGCAAGTAGCGGAGCAGCGCCCGACGTGGATCTGCCATCGACATGGAGCTTACGTAGCGGCACGCACCAAGCAGCGAAAGGGCCAGCAGGAACAGCAAGTCGATCACCAGCACGACGTGCGCGCGCTGACGGATGTCAAGTACCGGACCGGCATCGCGCACAGCGATCAGTAGACGCTGTATCCGGCGCTCTTGCGGCAACTGCCAATACTCGTGGTCGCGAAAGCGGACGAGGGACTCCAAGCGACCGTCAAGGTCATTGGCGAATTTCTGTAGCTTGACGGCGCCAGCAATCTCGAAAAACGGTGCGGCTGGTGCCTGGGGGCCGTGGACATTCTCGAGGATCTGACGGTCATCATCGCCGAGCACGTCGACGCCCAAGCGTCCCGCCTGCTCACGAACACCCTCGGGAATGTCGCGCATCAGCACGGCATAGGCACGATCAGCACCAAAGAAGTCCCTCACTCCAGCCAGCCAGAAGAGCCGCGCGGCGGGCGAGACCTTGCGGCCGGACTTGCAGTCTGCGATCAGTAGACGCAGGGAGAAGTCACCGCCCACCGAGAAGCCTACGCAGTCCAGGTCGGAGAGCCCGTCGGCGGTGCGCCGGGAGCCGGGCAGGGCCAACAGCAGGTTGAGCCTGGTGGCGTAGTTCATGCCCCAAAACACCCGCCGCATGGCCAGCTTAAGGCCCAGATCCTTTTCGCCCGCCGGGGCCACCTCCTTGCTGGCCCTCTTAGCCACGACGCTCACCTCGCCAAGTGTCGACCAGCGACAGGACAAAATCGCCTGAGAGTTTTGCTTTGGGCTCTCGCGCCTTCATGGTCATTAGGGGGGTGAGGTATCGCCCACCGGTAAACAGCAGCTTCTGCTGGGGATCCTCGCGAGTGGCGACCGGCTCGCCATGGGTCAGCAGATCCAGGGCAAGATCCAGCGCCGCTAGGTTATCGGGCGTATCGATGAGCTTGGCGCTGAAGTAGCCTCCACCCGCTGACTCCAGACGAAGGATCTGCTCCTGGGCTGCGGTGCGATACTGCGATCCCGCCTCGGTGGTTGCGCTCAGTGCCGCACCATCGCGCAACTTGCGCAGAATGGCGGCGGGCATACGGATGGCATGCTGCGCGTAATGCTGGCCATACCGCACACAGGCCAACAAGATAAGCGCCTTGTCGAGGATGATCTTCTGCATCCGGCGTTGCGCAGGGCCGGCTTGGTAGGGGACAAACGCAAAGGCTGCCTGCCCACCGCTTCCACGGATGGTGTTGGCCAGCAAAATGCCCTGGCCGACCGCTTCGCTGAGGATGCCCGCCTCGCCAGCAACCGGCAACCCCTGGTAGGTCTTCACGCGGCTGAATTGCTCACGGATATCGTCCTCCGGATATGACCCAAAGAGACGCGAAAGCGCCTCCGGCTGCTCGTATGCGCAGAACGGCGACCACACCAGTTCATCGCCATCTGAGAGTTCCAGGCGCCGCGTGAACTGGGCGGCCTCGCCGATCTCCAAAAGGTGACCCAGCGTCCCGGTGTCGCGGATGTGAGAGCTGAAGTCCGATAGTCGCATCGGAGCAGCGGCTAGGCGCTCAAGGCCGTCAATTGCCGCTAAGTCCAACTCGGAGGGGTCGCTGTCGAGCCATTGGCTGCCGAGGCGCTCATAGAGGTCGTCGTGAAGTAGCGGGATGTGCTCGTCGATCTGGCCGACTTTGCCACGCGCGTCCTTGTGAAGAGTGATGTAGTCGACCTCTTGCAGCACCTCGAGCACTTTGGGCAGCGCGAAAGAGTCAATACCCCATTGCTGCGCGGCTATAAGAGTCAACACCTTGGGGTCTTTGATGAGGTCAATGCCCTTGATGTTTGACGCGACGGTGGCGGCCATTCCCGTCAGTCGAGTAGCGTCGAGCTCAGCCGCAATAATGCCGCTGGTCTGATCGACCGTTTGCAGCCCGCTGTATACATCCTGGGCCCGCAGCCCCACCACACGAGAATCCATACCCCCACCGTACCGAGACTCATTGGTGCGTGAACCAGGGCAGGTGAACTCCGGGCAGTCAGCAACGGTGCTGCAAAGCACCCGCTTCGCGAGAATCTCGCCGACGCTTCAGGTTCCGCGCGGGCGATCCGTTGTCCGCTGGGTCGGCGATTTCTGCCAGTGAGTTCAGGAGAAGCGGTGAAGCCACGGCAACTCAGCAAGTGGAACCCGGCCCGCGCGCTCAACGAATGATCGAGAGGCATTACTCCGATCTTTTGGACATACCCCGATGTTTATTCATCCACATACCAGCCAGATCGCCGGAACGCCCACCTCCTCGGCCTCGCTGTAGCGAACGCCGGGAGGGAAGGGAGGCAATTCCCGTCTCCCCCTGAGCCACGATCGGCACAGGAAAAGGAGCAGGGATATGTCCTCTCGACCCAAGAGGCCGGTCAGCCCGGTCGCAATAGCCCTATGGCTGATGGTGCTCGCAGTCGGTGTTGGCTGTATCGCGGCGGCGAGTGCCCACGCAGCCTTCTATGACGTGGTGTTCTGCGCCGGAGGCAACGGCTCGGGCAACCCGACCCTCGGCGCCCGTCCCGGCGGTTTCGACTTCGGCACCGACTGCGGCGAATCCCCCTCCTACCCCTCGGAAGGAAACCACTACCTGCGCTTGAACGAGAACACCACCGGCATGGCCGGTGCCGGCGACGAAGCCAGCATGTCCTGGTATGCGCCACCCGGAACCTCGATCGTCGCCGGCGGCGGCTACACCCGTGAGCCGAACGCCTTCAACGAGGGCTGGCGCGCTCGCTTCTGGGGTGAAGACTGGGGCGGCGGCGTCCACAACGTGATGCTGCAGGGCAGCGGCGGCATCGAAGGGACGGGGGAATTCCCCTGGATCACCAAGAACACGACCTCGATCTTTGCCTCCCACCTCTGGCCATACGGGGGCTGGGACGACTACAAGCGCTTCGTCTTCGGCCTCGCCTGCGTGCGCCCGGGGGGCTGCGATCGCGCCAACTTCAACGCCGTCGACGCCAACACGATCACGCTGGTCGCCGACGACCATGAAGGCGCCCAGGTCGCCTTCGAGGACGGCGCGACCGTGCGCGGAGAATGGGTGCGCGGCTACCAGGTGCTCGCCTGGCGCGAATCCGATCAGGGCTCGGGTCTGCGCTTCTCGCGTCTCGGTACCGACGGCTCGACGTTTCCCGATGGCACGATCGACGACCAGGCTAACGGCGGCTGCCGGATCGGCTACCGCGACGGCGGCCGCGAGTTCGGCAAGGGCTTTCAGCCCTGCACCCCCGGCCCCTACCTGCGCTACTACGGCTTTGAAACCAAGAACGTCCCGGATGGCCAGCACACGCTGGCGATCTGCCTGCAGGACTACGCCCAGTACATCAACCACGCCGAATCGTGTGACCGGCGCACGATCCACACCGACAACACCGCCCCCGGCAAGCCGGCGAGCCTCGAAGTCACCAGCGCCAACCCGCAGCGCTACCTTGACCACTTCGGCGCCAAATGGTCCCTGCCTCCGGATCCCGGCAGCCCGATCGCCAAGGTCCACTACGACATTGTGGATGCCACCGGCAAAGTCGTCGTGCCCGAGAAGACCGTTTCGGCCACGAACCCCACGGCGCTGTCCAACATCCAAGGCCCGGCAAAGTCCGGCGCCTACACCCTGCGCGTCTGGCTGGAGGACTCGGTCGGCTTTGTCGGCGCCGCCGCCGACGCGCCGATCCCTCACGACACGACTCCACCGGCTGCTCCTCAGAGTCTGCGGGTAGCAGGCCCCGGGACCCGCTGGGTCGACAACGTCGATCTACGCTGGCAGGACATCGTCGACGCCGGCTCGCCGATCGACGAAGCGCATTACCAAGTGCTTGACGCCTCGGGCAACGTCGTCGGCGGCACCCACGCCATCGGCGGTACCGGTGTGCAGGCGCTGGACGGCATCCAGGCGCCCCCGCAGAGGGGCAACTACAGCGCCCGCGTCTGGCTCTCTGACGAAGAGGGCAACGTCGGTGCGCCGGCAAGCGTGCCGCTGCCGCGCGACACGACGCCCCCCGCGGCGCCCCAGGATCTCTCGGTCGCCTCGCCCGGCACTTCTCGGGCCGCCGAAGGCTTCGACGTGCGCTGGCGCAACGTGACCGACGACGGCTCGCCGATCGACGCAGCCCACTATGAGATCCTCAGCGGATCGGGCCGGGTCGCCGTGCCCGCCACGACGGTGAGCGGCGCCAACATCCAGGCGATCGCCGATCTGCAAACGCCACGAGACAGCGGCGGCTACACCCTGCGTCTCTGGCTCTCTGACGAAGAGGGCAACGTCGGCGCGCCGGTCAGCATCCCGCTCTCCTATGACTGTGTGCGCTCAGACGCGGGGGGTGCAACCGATCTGAGCGCGGGCCTCGGCGATGAACAGAGTTCTGACCAGCATGTCGGCCAGGGTCAGGGCACGACGTTGACCGGTCATCTGCGTGGTCCCGGCGGCCCGGTCGCCGATGCGTCCGTTTGCGTGTTCGACAGCGTCCTCATCGAGGGCAGCGAACGCGAATTTCTCGGCATTGCGCTGACCGGCGATGACGGGGGCTACCGCTTCGCCATCGCGCCCGGCCCGTCGCGTGCGATCGGCGCCATCTACCGTCCCGGCCAGCGCCAGCTCAACACGAGCGCCACCCTCTACACCCGCGTCCGCCCGACTCTGAAGGCAGAGAGCCCGGTCGTGCGCAACAAGCGGGTTGCCCACTTCTACGGGCAAATCC
Organism: uncultured Solirubrobacterales bacterium; assembly: GCA_963837695.1. GTDB lineage: Bacteria > Actinomycetota > Thermoleophilia > Solirubrobacterales > 70-9 > VRUE01. The sequence continues at coordinate 1,628,025 of CAWINZ010000005.1, forward strand.
CAGGTCCCTACAACGATCGCGTCGTGGTCGTCTTGCAGGTCAAACAGAGCGAGGGCTGGCGGGTCTTCCGCCGCTACCGCACCCGCGGAGGCGGCCGCTACCAGCTCGCCTATCGCTTCGGGCGCACCACCTCGCCGGCGACGTATGTGATGCGGGCGCAGGTTCGCAGGCAGGGTGGCTACCCCTATCTGCCGGGGAACTCGAAGCCGCTGCGCCTGCGAGTGATGCCGTAGGCGAGGAGACGGCTCCTGCCGGGCTCGTGGCGCAGGTCGCTTCGAGCCTGGCAGCGGCCGTGCGGCACTTCAAGGCCCGCTGCGCGGGCCTCGCTTCGCGCCCTCGCTGCGCTCGGGTTCCGTGCCGCCCGCTCCGCTGCCTTGCGGCTCGGCGACCTGCACCACGAGCCAAGGAGGCACCGATGGACCCTGTAATCGATTGCACCGAGGAGTTGCGCCAGCTCTGCCCGGGGCGCTTCACGAAGGTCTCCCTGCACACCCAGGCCGGAGAGATCGAGGCGCGCCTCAGCGAGGGCGGCAACTGGGAACTGCGGATCCGCCGCGAGGAGGAGACGACCTGGCGCATGGCCTGCAGCGGCGACCTCGACAGTGGCGCGATCACCCCGGAGCCGGTCGGGCCCTCGCTTGGTCAAGACGTGAAGAGGCTCGGACCGCTGGAGATCGACCCGGCGGCGCGTAAGGCATCCGTTCAGGGCACCGACGTCGAGCTCGCCAAGAAAGAGTTCGCCCTCCTGCTCATCCTCGCCACCGCGCCCGAGCGCGTCTTCAGCAAGAACGAGCTGCTGCGGGCGGTCTGGGGCTTGGAGAGCACGACGAAGACCCGCACGCTCGACAGCCACGCGAGCCGGCTTCGGCGCAAGCTGCACTCTGCGGGAGCCGAGGCCCTCGTCGTCAACTGCTGGGGCGTCGGATACAGGCTCTGGGACCGCGCCGACCTGACGACCTTCCCGCCGCTCAGCGCGGTGGGCGAGGCGGCCTGAGGTGAGCGCCACAGCGACAGCAGCCAGCCAGGGCCGGCTCTGCGAGCTCGGCCGCTACGCGATCCCCGACGAAGCGCGCGTCCTGGTCGGGCAGAGGATCGACGGGGTCGTCCACGTCTTCGACTGGCCGAGCGCCGGACCGGGACGGCGCTACCACGTCGAGGCGGGGTTCGAGTCGAAGACCGAACTGGCGGTGCTGGTCGCCGAGTACCGTCGCCGCGCCGAGCACCTCGGCGTCTGCCCGATGAGCCGCACGGCGATCGATCGCGCCTGCTGCTGAATGCCGGCTGTTCGTGGGGCCGATTGAGGCCCCCGAGCAGCTGGAGCTCTTCCGTGCGGTGTGCTGCTGTGGATCGGTCAGGGCCTTTAGGCCTAGCAGACCTCCCCCGGACGGCTTCGCCGCCCTCCTCCGGCCCGCTTTTCGGCCCGGCCATGACCAATCCACAGCATCACCACAAGAAGCCGTCGGCCAAGCAGCTGCGCTTCCTGCGCAGCCTCGCCGAGCGTTGCGGAGAGTCCTTCGCCTACCCGGCGACGACGGCGGAGGCCTCGGCCGAGATCGATCGGCTGAAGACGCGCCGCCGCACATCCCGGGCCGACCGTCGCCGTGAGGTCACCGAGGTCAGACAAGCGATGGCCTCGCGTGGCAGCGACGCCACCGCGGTCCGCGCCGCCGAGATTGGTGGCTACGGGTCGGGCGCCACCTGGAGATAGGGATGGGCGGGATCCGAGTACATGCTCGAGGGATCGCGGGGGCGAAGGCGGGGCCGGCAAGTGCCTGAGGGCCGGCTCGTGCATGTCGGCGCCGCCGGACTCCGTGAGAGGAGGCCCGAATTTCCTCACCGCAGGATGGCACGCGCCGCCCGCCCGTCAACCCCCGCAAGGGGGGTTCCCCTCCGCCCTGCGGGCTGCGGTGACAGGCGTTCGGTCGCGCGCCACACCTGGGTTCGTCAAATCGAACCACCTCTCAAAGGAGGCCCGAAGTGCAGGACATGAACGTAGTCACCCTCACCGCCCGCTTGACCAAGGACCCCGAGTTGCGCCAGACGCGCTCAGAGCACTCGGTCAGCACCCTGCGGGTCGCGATCCAGCGGCCGAGCAACAGGGAGGGCGAGGACCGGGGCGCCGTCTTCTACGACGTCGAGGTCTGGAACGGGACGGCGGAGAACTGTGTCCGCTTCCTCTCGAAGGGGAGCCGGATCGGGATCGTCGGCCGACTGGAGCTCGATCAGTGGAAGGACGAGCACGAGCTGCCGCGCCAACGCAGCTACGTGGTCGCCAACCAGGTCAACTTCCTCGACCCGCCGCCGGAGAACGGGGAGCGCGAGGAGGCCGAGCCCGAGCCGGAGGAGGTCGGAGCGGGCGCGGCGAACGGCAGCGTCGCCTGAGCGAGTCCAGCTTCACCGGGGCGTCGTCCGAGAGGGCGGCGCCTTTTTTCGTGCCCTGCGGGCGGCGTCGGGTTTCCCCATGCCGGGCTTGCGCCCGCCGGCAATTTGCGGCGAGGGGGGAGATTTTCTCGCGCTGCGCCATTAAGGGGTCTGACAAGACAAATGCCGCCCGCGACTGTTTGAGCAGCCCGGACGGCGTGACACAGGAAAGGGTGACTTTCCCATGCACCACGACGATATCCCGCGCCGCGAGCGCACGCCCAGCGAGCAGGACCAGAAGTTCCGGCGGGCGGTCCTCAACGAGGTTCTCTCTCTGCATCCGACCCACCTGCGGGTGATCGAACTCGTGCTGGAGGTCACGGCTGGCAGGGACGAGGAGTTTGAGGGCTCTGACGCGATCGAGCGGGCGATCAGAGACCTGACCGGCGCCGGGCTGCTGCATTGCCCGAACGCGGTCGTGATGCCGACCAATGCGGCGCTCTGCTTTGCCGAGCTGTGTGAGGAGGACGCCGACTGAGGTAGGGGGCGGCGGATGGGGATTTCGGCGGGTCGGGGTTCGTAGGTCCCGGGTGGTCTGCTCCAATCGGGGCCAGGGCACAGGATCGTCCGGGCGCCTCGGCCCGCCGGAATCCCCATCCGCCCTCGCAGTGCCTGAACGCCGATGCGGCGGTTCGGGGTGGGGGCCGTTGCCAATCCCCGAGTCGCAAAGCTCCCTTCGCTTTCCGATCCAAGAACCATTGTTTTAGCCCCGAGCTTGAAGCCGATCCCCAGCCCGATTCAGGGCCCTCGGGAGCTTCGCTGCCCCCGTCGATCCCTGCGCTTGCCCTTGCCCCGTAGCTTCGCTGTGCCCCCACCCCGAACCGCCGACACACTATGAACTGGCTCAGTTCGGCGAGGCAGAACGCCCATTCCGCGGACAGCGGAGGGCGATGGTGGGCATCACCAAGATCCAGCGGGGCAACGCCAACTACTGGATAAACGCCGTCGCCGAAGGCGAGGACGACTACTACACCAAGCCCGGCGAGGCGCCGGGAGAGTGGATCGGCGAGCTGTCCAAAGACCTCGGCCTGGAGGGCCGGATCGACCGCGACGAATACGCGGCCGCGCTCGCCGGACAGCACCCCGAATCGGGCGAGGAGCTCGTACGGCGACCGAAGCCGCGCAGCTTCACCGACTCGGTCGGGCGCGAGCGCCACGCCGAGGCGGTGCTCGGCTACGACGTGCGCTTCGCCGCGCCGAAGTCGGTCTCGCTGCTCTACGCGGTCGGCTCTACCGAGGTGCGCAGCGCAGTCCTCGCGGCCCACGATGCCGCCGTGCGCGAGGCGTTCTCCTACCTGGAGCGAAACGCCTGTTTCGTCGGGCGCGGAGCCGGCGGCAAGGAGCTTGAGCCCGGGATCGGCCTGATGGGGATGGCCTTCCGCCACCGGATGAGCCGGGCCGGCGATCCGGCGCTGCACACCCATGTCGTCACCCCAAACACGACGCGGGGCGCCTACGACGGTCGCTGGCTCTCGCTCGCCTCGCCGAAGGACCGATCGGCCTTCTGGCAGCACGCCAAGGCCGCCGGCTACGTCTACCAGGCGGCGCTGCGAGCGGAGGTGACGCGCGAGTTGGGAGCGCAGTGGGGAGAGCTCAAGAACGGCTACGCCGACCTGGCCGGGATCGAGCGGCCGGTGATCGAGCACTTCTCCCAGCGGCGGATGGAGATCGTCGCCGCGATGGCCGAGCGGGGGGTCGAGTCGGCCGCCGCGGCCGAAGTGGCCGCCTATCGCACGCGCGATGCCAAGGACTACGGAGTCGACGTCGACGAGCGCCGCGTCGAGTGGGCCGCGCGGGCGGCCGAGTTCGATCTGAGCGTCGAGTCGATCGACGAACTGCTCGCCGACTGCCAGCCCCACGAGCCGGCTGCTCTCGCTCTGGCCCAGGAGGACGCCGCGCTCGCCTCGCTCGAGTCGACCAGCTCGCACTTCGATCGCCGCGACGTGGTCTGTGCGTTGGCGGGGCAGACGGCAGAGGGCGCGAGCGCCGCGACGATCGAAGAACGAGCCGACCGCCTGCTCGATAGCAATCGTGTCGTCATGGTGCACAAAGGCTCCTACGGCTTCGCCCCCACCTACTTCACCACTCCGCGCATCTGGGGGCAGGAGCGGCGCTTCGTCAAGATCGCAAAGCAGGGGCGAGGGGCAGGGGCGGCCACGGTCGATCAGCCGACCCTCGACGCCGTGCTGGAGCGCCACCGCTACCTCGGGACCGACCAGCGTGAGATGGTCGAGCGGCTGCTCCAGGGCGGTGAGCGGATCGTCCCGGTGGCGGCGCTGCCCGGTACCGGCAAGACGACCGCGCTCGCCGCCGCGCGCGAGGCCTGGGAGGCTGCTGGGCACCCTGTTATCGGCGTCGCCACCGCGCGCTCGGCCGCCGGAGAGCTGAACGATGCCGGGGTTCCCTCGACCTCGACCGCGGCGCTTCTGATCCGCACCGAGGAGGCGCGCTCGATGGGCCTGCGGCCGTTGCGGGCGGGCACGGTGATCATCGCCGACGAGTCGAGCACGGCCTCCACCGCCGACTCCGTCGCGCTTGCCGAGCTGGCCGTGGAATGCGGCGGCAAGCTGGTGGAGATCGGCGATCCACGTCAGATCGGCGCGATCGGGCCCGGTGGCCTCTACGGGCACCTGACCCTGATCATCGAGCCGAGCGTGCTGAGCGAAATCCGCCGCCAGCGCGACGAGGTCGACCGGGAGATCGTCCGCCTCGCCCACGCCGGACGCGGTTCGGACGCGCTGGACCTGTTGCGGGCCGAGGAGCGGCTGGTGATCGCCGACACGCACGAGCAGGCGCTTGACGCGCTCACCCTCGACTGGCACGCGGCCTTCCTCGCCGGCGATGACGCGGTGATGATCGCGCGGCGCAATCGCGACGTGGCTGAGCTGAACGCGCAGGGCCGCGCGCTGCTGCGCGACGGGGGCCGGCTCGGCGCCGAGGAGCTGCAGGTGGCCGAGCAGCCCTTCGCCGTCGGCGAGCGCGTCATCACCCGTGTCAATACCCCGCACGTCTCCAACCGCGAGCGCTGGGAGGTGACTGCGCTCGACGCGGAGCGGCGGGAGATCGAGCTGCGGCGGATCGGTGGCGACGAGCGCTCTGTCGTCTTGCGCTCGCCCTACCTCGAGTACCGAACGCCGAGCGGCGAGCCTTCCCTCCAGTACGCCTACGCGATCAGCGCTTACACGGCGGAGTCGAAGACCTTCGAGCGGGCCTTCGCCCTGCTCGACGCCGGTGCGAGTCGCGAGGAGTTCCTGGTCTCGGTCTCGCGCTCACGGGGCCCGACTACGGCCTACGGCGTCGCCGCCTTGGAGCTGACCGATGCGGAGCTCGGACCGGGGCTGCGGCCGCTGGAGGATGCCGCGCACGACATCCGAATTGCCGCCGAGCGCTCTGCCGAGGAACTGCCCGCGCTCGAGGTCTCCGCCCGCCAGCGTGTCGCCGCGATGGAGGACCTCAGCCTGGCGGGAAGGCTGGCGGCGTTGGAGCAGGACCAGCGCGCGGCAGAGGAGACCACTCCCGCACAGGAACAACTCACCACGCTCGAGCGTCGAATCGCCCGGGTCGAGGAGCAGCTCGAGGGCCTGCGGCACGAGTACGCCGAGCTGGTTGCCCAGCGCCGTCCCGATGCCGAGCGCGTCGAGGGCGTCTCCGAGGCGGGCCGCGACGCGGGCGAGCGGCTCACTCAGCTGCGGGGCGAGCGAGCCAAGCTGGCTGAGAAGGTCTCCGGTGAGGGTCGCCCGCAGCCCCTCACCGACGCCGAGCGGTTGGAGATGAGCCTGATCGAGGAACGGATGGCGCAGCTGCGCCGTCGTGACATCGCTCTGGAGCGCCTCGATCCCTCGCCGATGATCCGCGAGGCGCTCGGCGAGCGTCCCGCCGACCCGGTTCGGGCCGCCGCCTGGAACGAGGGCGTCGATGCGATCTACGGGTACCGCCAGCGGCACGATGTCCGCTCGTACGAGTCGGGTCCGCTCGGTGCCGAGCCGAGCGAGGGCAGGAGCCGTGCTTCCTGGCGGGAGACGCAACGGCGCCTTACGCAGATCCGAGCGGTGCTCGAGCAAGGCCGCACACAGGAGCTCGAGGTCGAGCAGGACGCCGGCATCGAGCTGTAGGGACGGAGCGGTGATGGCGCTCTTGGGCTGGCCGGCCGGCGGCCATCTTGGCACGGCGAAGCCGTGCGGGGGCCGCCTTTCATGGCCGGCCAGCCCAAGAGCGCAAGTGCAGCCCAGACGGGGCGGGCGGCCCTCCTCGAGCGGCTGCTCGTGCGTGAGGGCGTGGCGTTGCGCGCGATCGCGCGGTCGAACTCGGCAAATGGCGCGGATGCCGATGACGCCGTTCAGGAGGGCTGCGTTTCCTTTCTCCGCTTCTACGAGGGCGGAGAGGAGGAAGCTCGCGCCTGGCTGTGCCTGGTGGTCAAGCGCTTCGCCTGGCAGATCGGAAACGAGCGTCGTCGTCGCGGCTCCGTGCAGCACGTCGTCAGCACTGAGCCGAGCGAGTTGACCGGGCGGGAGATCGTTCTCGCCGACGAGCGGGCCGACACCGAGGAGCTGATCGAGCGCGCCGAGGCGCTGGAGGGGCGGATCGCGCTGCTCGGGGAGCTGAAGCCCGCCGAGCGCACCACGCTGATCCTGATCGGGCTCGGTGCGAGCTACGCCGAGATCGCCGAGCTGCGTGGCTGGAGCCGCACCAAGATCAACCGCTGCGCCGCCGAGGGACGCGTCCGCCTGCGCGAATTGATCGAGAGGGGGGAGAAACCTTGACGCCAAATGCTTTGGGGGGCATGGAGATCGTTCGCCCGATCGAGTTCACGGATGCGCTTGCCTGGTTGCAGGGTGCGATCGGGCGGGAGGTTCGCGTCTCGCTGAACCACCACGGCCACTTCTTCGGCTGCGGCATCCAGGGGAAGCTGCGCCGCGTGTACACGCTGCCGCCCGACAACTCGGCGATCAGCATCGTCGTCGCCAAGGGCGAAGGGCTCTTCCTCGACCCCGAGGATGTCACGGCCTGGCTCGGCGGCGGGGCGAGCGGCCAGAGCTGGCTTGAGTTGCAGACGGGCTTCGGCCCGGTGGTGAGCGTCGAGGTCGTGGGCGAGGCCGACAGCTGAGGCCCGCACGACGCGGCTTGCCGCCTGAGGCACCGGCGGCTTCTGACGGACACCGACTCCGAGTTGGCGCTTCGCAGCGTCACGACCAAGGAGGTAGAGATGAGCAGTTCGGCCCTACAGGCCCTCTTTCCTGAGGGTGGGAAGGAGAACCTCGGTGCTTCGAGCGCCAACGGCGCGTCCGCTGGCGAGCTGCGCTCCGACGCCGCATTCGTCGCCCGCCTCGCGCAGATGAGTCCCCGACAGCGGATCGAAGCGGCGCGCAATGGTGGCTTCACGCGCCACGAGCGCGCCGTGTGGGCGTGCCGCTATCCGAACGAGGCCCCGACGATCAACGGCGAGTTCGAGTGGCTCGTGCTGGGGTCGGCCGACTTGGATTAGCTGTGACAGCTCGATTGCTGCGCGCCAGAGGAGAAACTAACAATAAAAAACATAGAGTTCTAGATCGGTGTTATAGAGTCTGCGACACAGGAGGGATGCGGAGCTAAATGGGGAGGGACACGGAGAAAGTCGCCACTGACCCGAGTACGCTCAGCGCGAGCGGGAACTCTCGAAACCCGCAGCCGACGGCGCGGCCGTGGCAGACCCTCCTCGATGAGCTCCGCAGGGAGTTCGAGATACGGGAGGCGGAGCTCAGCCTCCTGCACCAAATCGACCTCGCGATCTTGAGCAGCGACTGGGAACTACCCAAAACGCTCAAGTTCATAGCCGCAAAATCGGCGGGCTTGCTCGAGGCCGACGGGGCGCAGATCTACCTGCGGCGGGGGACGGTGCTGCAGCCCGCCGTCAGCCACTTGCCCGCCTCGCAGCCCCACCCGTTCGCCCACGAGACCAGCATCTTCGCTCGCTGCACGATGGAGAAGCAGCCGCTGATCGTCGCTGAGCTGGAGTCCGAATTCCCCGGTGCCGCAGTCCCGATCGGCGACGGCGCCAAGGGGCCGCTTCAGAGCCTTGTGGCCGTCCCGATTATGCTTGAGGAGACCGTGCTCGGGGTGCTTTGCGTGGTGCATGGCGAGAGGGCGCGCTTCAAGCAGACGCACGTCGAAATCTCGGAAGCGATCAGCGCCCAGATTGCGATCGCGCTCGAGCACTCAGAGCTGTTCGATGAGTCAAGCCTCTTCCGACGCGTAGACAACATCGTCTTCTCCCAAGAGGAGACCACGGACGTCCTCCAAAGCGCCCTGGACGCCGTGTTTGAAGAGCTGCGACGCCTCGACTACGCCGAGGTCGAGCTGGCGCAGCTGCTCTTCCTCCGCGACGACCCCGACGAGTTGGAAATAGTGCACAGTACGGAGCCGCGCGACGTTGGCCTGCCTGTGTCGGTAGGCGATTCGGTGTCGGGGCGAGCGCTGACCCAACGCAAGACGATCGTCGTCAACGACGTCTCCTCTGACCCCCTCTACAAGCGCATGCTGGGCAGCAGCGTTGAGAGTGAGATCGCGATACCGATCCTGATCGGCGCCGACGACCTGGCGATTGGCGTTCTCAACGTCGAGAGCGCCACTCCCAATGCCTTCGGGGGCGTCTACCAGCTACTGCTTGAACGCTTCGCGCGGAACGTCACCATGCTCCTCGCCTTCACCAAGCTGAGAACGGACACCGAGAACGCGCTTGAGGCGCACCACGCCGACGAGCTGATGATCGCCGTCGGCGACCAGGCCGGCAACATGGTGCACAGGCTAAACAACGTGATGGGTGCGATGCGCGTCCGGATCAAGGAGATCCAGCTGCACTGCGGTGACGCAATCGAAGCCAGCGACTTCCTGCGCGAATCTCTCGACCACCTCGCAGAAGGAGTGGAGGAGACGCTTGAGCTGCCCAAACGAGTGCAGAACTTCCTCGCGAGAAAGAGCGAGCTGAGCGATTTTGACCCCAACGACGCCATCTCCCGCGCGCTGAACGGCGTGGACATTCCGGAGAGCATCGAAGTGGTGACCTTGCTTGCGGCGGACATTCCGCCGGTTCGCACCTTCTCACTCGATGTCGTCGCCGAAAATCTGATCCGCAACGCGGTCGACGCTATGGCAGACGGTGGCGTGCTGACGATCACATCGAGTCTCGTGGTCGTGCCGGACCTTCCTGGAGGCCGGGTGGAGTTGACCTTCGAGGACACCGGATCAGGAATGTCACCCGCCACGCGTCGCAGGCTCTTCGAGATCAATTTCACGACCAAGCCCCGCAAGGAGGGAAAGGGTATGGGGGTGGGGCTCTGGTGGGTGAGGCAGTGGGTTCGTCGCTCGGGAGGGGAGATCGAGTTCGAAACGCAAGAAGGTGTGGGCACGAAGTTCGTGATCAAGCTGCCTCTCGTGTTTGGCGACGACGACGTGCTCCGCAAGACGATGTCTATACAGAAAGGCGGTTGACGCGTGGCAATCGGAAATCTGCTGATCGTTGAGGACGATCACGAGTGGCGTGACATCTACCTCCGCAACGCCCGTCCGCACCACGACGGGGCCGTCAAATCCACCGAGAACCTGGCCGAGGCTGCGCAGGCGATCGAGGAGATGGCGTTCGCCGCCGCCTTTGTCGACATTAGGCTGGACGAGGACGACGACGAGAACACGGATGGGCTCAAGGTACTGGAGCTCCTCAAGCAGTCTCGAGACCACACCAGCGCGGTAATGCTTACCGGGAAGGGAACCGTCGAGATAACGCGCGACGCGATCAAGGAGTACGGGGCGTTCGAGACCCGGGACAAGGTGACCATCGAGCCGCAGGAGATCCAGGTGCTCGTCGACGAGGGCACCGACGCGCGCAACAAGACGGCGCAGCTGGAGGACAATAGATCTCCGGACGTGCTGCGGGGGCGTCGGACCGCTTGGGACTGGGAGGACGAAATGCTCAAAGTCACTGGCGGCAAGGGGGGAGCGGCCGGGCTCTTCGACTTCCTGGAAAAGCTCTTCGACCCGTTCCTCCCCGTTGTCGGCGGCGATAAGGACGATCAGGTGACGAAACGCGGGCACTCCGAGATCGCCATGGGGATGCTCTGGAGCCGCGCCATTGGCCAGGCGGTCATGATCGCCTTCGGTCGAGAGGAGCCCCTGCAGGCAGCCCTCGACGACGGTGAGGTGGCCGAGTACGTCGGGAGCCCGCTCGGGGGAACGCTGCGCGAGCGCAGGAAGGGCGGCCTGGCCGGAATTGTCGCCGCGGTCCCCGGTCGGAGCCGGGCTAGCTTCCCCCAGTAGAGCTCGGCCTATGCGCACTGAAGCCGGCTCGATGGCGCTGGTCGTCGAGGACAATCGAGACTGGGAGGGGATCCTGCGCGAAGAGCTCCTGCGCGCTGGCTTCACGTTCGACTCGGCCTGGAACCGGGAGGAAGCGCTGCGCAAGGTCGAGGTGCCGGTGTTGCCTAAATATGACGTCGTCTTTCTCGACCCGAACTTGGACGACAATCTGGGTGGGCTGTCGGGAAGGGCGATCGCCGAGCGCCTCGCCGGATACGAGCCCGGCACGGACCTGGTCCTTGTCAGCGGCTACGAGGCCCCAGAGGTGCTCGCCGACCAATACGGCGACCTCGATCTGACGCTTCGCGGCATCTTCGAGAAGAAGACCTTCGACCTGCCCCTGTTCCGTCGCCTGCTGCTGGACCTGCGCGGGCTGGATGATCCCGGCAAGGCGATGTTCAGCTGCGACCGGGAGGCGCTTTCCGAAGCGTGGAGGAATGCGATGGCTGCCGATTCGAACGCCGAGAAGGGCCATGCGCTTGAGGACTTCGGGGTCGAGTTGCTGTCGGGGATCTCGCTGTTGAAGCTCGCGGATAGGCGGGTGCGGACCGAGACCGCGGAGATTGATGCGGTCTTCCGAGTAACCGCGGCCGCGGGCACGCTGTGCCAGGAGTGGGGAGGTCTTCTCCTCCTTGAGTGCCGCAATAGGACCGAGAAGTTCGACGCCCCGGCGGCCAGGGACTTCGGCGAAAAGCTGAGAGGAGCGGACGCGAAGGTCGGGGTAGTCCTCTCACCCGCCGGCATCTCGGGCACGGGGGCGAGCGACGCACGGGGAGTAATCGCCCAAGTCTTCCAGCAGACCCACCAGGTGATCATCACCCTCGACCAAGACGACATTCTCGGCGTCCTACAGCGGGGAGTGAGCCTCTACGACCTCCTGCAGCGACGCGACACGGACGTGCGCCTCGGCACCCGGGCGACGGTTGCGACCAACTCTGCCGGATCCAGTGCCGCCTTGTCGAATACCTCCGCGCCGAGTTCACGGATCAGTCGACGACACAGCTGAATACTGCCGTATCCGGTTACGACGAAGAGTCGCACGTCAGGGTTTCGTTTTCGGGCGAGGCGGCATACCTCGAAGCCCGAAGCGCCTTCGTCGTCATCTGCGCTCAAGCGCAGGTCGGAGATTACGGTGGTTGGCTTGAAGGTGTCGATTGCCGCTACTGCCTCGTTGCGGCTGGCGGCAGTTCTTACCTCCCGAATTTCGTCGCGTTGCTGCAGCAGCCCTGCAATCATCTGGGTCCAAAGCGGCTCATCGTCGACGACTAGCACCCGCTCCGAGCCGGTCAAATCAGATCCTCGTCAAGAGCGAGCATCGCTGCTGCAGTGCGGTTGGGCGCGCGCAGCTTGCGCATTGCGTTGCTGAGGATGTTCTTGACCGTTCGCTCGGCGATTCCCAGCTGCTCACCGATCTCGGCGTTCGACATGCCCTTGGCGACGCCGCGGAGGACATCGACCTCGCGAGGCGTCAGTGCGGCCGAGGCGGCCTGGGCGTCCATCTGCGCACTGAGCGTCGACAGCAGCGGACGGAACGTCTCGCCGAAGTCGCACACCTGCTTGCCTGCCATGACGAGGTTCAGTGCTTCCCGCATCTCGTCGGGGCCGGTGTCCTTGGAGAGGTATCCGCTGGCACCGGCTGAGAGACAGGCAATGATGTCAGCACGCTCGCCAAAGCTGGTGAGGATCACGACGCGAGTCTTCGGTGCGGCGTTCAGCAGTGCCTCGACCAGGGCTGGGCCCGAGAGTCCGGCGAGCCGTAGGTCGACTAGACAGATATCCGGAGCGAGGCGCGAGGCAAGTTTCGCCGCGTCCTCACCGGACTCGGTGGCTGCGACGACGGTAAAGCGGGGCGAGCGTTCGAGTAGCTCTTTCCAGCCGATTCGTACCGCGTCTTGGTCGTCGACGAGCATGATGCGAACGGAGTCCTCTGTGGTGTTGTGCGTTCTCATTCGACCGGAAAGCGGAGGGTAACGGTGCTCGGATGCGCCTCGACGATCAGCTCCCCGCCGAGCGCGGCGGCGGAATCCTCGAGCACGTGCATCCCGTGCCCACGCCTCACTTGCGCGGGGTCGTAGCCCAGGCCTTCGTCGCCGATTCGGATCGAGATCTGCCCATCGACTAGGTCAGCCGAGAGGGTGATGGCCGGTTGACCGTGCTTCTGCGCGTTGACCAATGCCTCGTCGATGAATTCGAGGACGAACCTGTTCGCCGCCAGTTCGTCGAATGCCGGGTCGTCTGACAGCGAAACCTCAATCTGGGGGGCGTTGGCCGTCATCCGCGCGATTACTTCGCGAAGACTCCTCGTTGACTCCTCGAGCCACTCGGCTCGGAAGTCGGCGATGACTACGCCTGCACTTGCTAGGTATTCGTCTAGCTCCTGTAGGGAGGGTCGGGCGTCCTCCTCACCTTGCTGGTCGATTGCGTGTCTGATGCGCGCCCGCGCGAGCCCAATGCCGCCGGCCAGCCGGTGGAGGATTCGGGCCACGTCTCGTTTTGACATCTTGTCGCCATCTGGCCTGAGCTCGGCAAGGATGTCTGACATTGCATTCAACAGGTCCACACAGGCTTCGAGGTTCGCGGCATCAACACCCGGCTGATGCAGAGAGGCGTATTGTTCGAGACCAAAGCGGCAGCCTCCGAACCGGTTGGTGAGGCTGTGTATGAGGTTGCCGGTCGCCGCTGCGGGAATCACGAGCGCGGCCCCGAAAGGTTTTCGCGGAGGATCGCCAAGAGCCGCGACTGTTCGAACTTCCCAGTCAGCGCGTAGGAGATCGTGCAGAGCGCGATGACGTGGATCCACCATGGCTCCGAGTACCGGTGCGGCATCAGGATCTGTGCCCCGGCGCCAGTCGCCCAAGTGGCGACCACAATCAAGATTATGACTCGCACGAACCAGTCTCGAGTTGCTCCCCTGGCAGGTGGGTGGGTGGCTAGGGGCGTCGGGGAGCTTGAGGGCGTGAAGGCAGTCAAGTCGCCGTTATGGTACCAAAGTACTAGGCCATTAGGCCCATTCGAGCGGCCCATTCGGGAAGCGACCCGCAGAGGGGGAACCAGCTTCATCACGCTTTCATGGCCGAGGCACTACTCAGCGGGGCCGGCGAAGGGGCGAGCATCTCGCTGTCTCCTGTTTCCCGCGAATCGCAGAAGCCTGTCTTACCGCTCGAAGCCGAACTCCTTGGCGACGGTAAGACCTGATGCAGTTGGCGACTTCGTCGTCTGAGCGGGTGCCGACGCCGGAGCCGGTGCTGGGCTGGGCGCCACCGGCTCCGGCGTCGGGGCGGGCTGGGGGGCGGGCGCGTAAGTGGGGTTCGGGGAGGGGTGCGCCGGGTGGGGTAGATGGACCGAGCGCTGGCGTGACCCGAGGCGAGCTTGCTGTCGCCTCTGTGCGGCCCGACGCGCAGTCTTCGCCCCGTCGGCTCTCGGGGCATCGGCCCTGGGTTGCCTCCTCGGCTGTGCGGCCTGCGGTCCTTCTGTCTGGACCCTCGATTCTCCACCGATGAGGTTCATGCCTAGTGCTGCGATCAGGCCGGCCGTGCAGGTGAGCACTGCGAGGACGACCCAGCGACGAGGTTTGGTTGCTGCGCGGCGAATGTTCTCGGTTGAGCTTCGCCAGCCATGGTCTTTGCCAAGCGACACCGCGTCCATGCCCCAGGGTCCGAGATCCGGCGCCGGCGAGACGTCTCGGCTGTGCTCCGACTCGCCAACGGGGATCTCCCGCGTGTCACCCTCGACTTTCACGAGTCGGTCTCGTTGCTTTCGGGAAGCTCGTCCGGCAAGTCCCGCACATTGACTGTCTGGCGCCTGGGCGGGCGGCGCATCTTGATCTTGGCGGGGGGTAGGTGGCCGTAGACGAGCAGGCCGGTCCCGCGCTTGGCCTCCCTGACGACGTTGGCCGGGGTCAGCTCGCGGTAGATCGAGGCCTGCGTTCGGGCTGCGCCGCCCTTGTCGTCGGCGGTGTCGGAGCGGTGCTCGAACTCGCCGGTGCCGACGACGCGGCTGATGTAGGAGAGAGTGTCGGGGTCGGAGATGCCCGAGCCGAAGAGCTTGGCGCGGTGGTTGTTGGTGATCGTCTGCGCCGCGCTCTCGCCGTAGCGCGACTTGATCTGCGCCATGTCCTGAAAGATCGAGAGCAGCTGGATGCCCTGCCCCGCGCCGGTCGAGGCGACCTCGTCGAGGTTGGGGATCGGCGCGATGTTCGCCAGCTCGTCGAGGACCAGCAGCAGCGGCGGGTCGATCGGCTCCCCGCTTGCTGCCGAGGACTCATAGACGACCGAGATCAGCTCGCGGACCATCATCGAGAACAGCGGCCGTAGTCGCTGCTGCTCGTGGGCGGGAGCGCAGAGGTAGAGGGTGTTGGGCTCGCCGTCGAGCAGCGCGGCCGGGGTGTATTCGGCGGCGCTGCATGCCTTGCGCACGCGCGGGTCGGCGAAGGCGGCGATGATCGTCTCCGCGGTGGTGTAGATCGAGCTGCGCTGGCGGGACTCGCGATGCCAGTTCGCCTCCCAGGCGAGCCGGGCTGCCTCCAGTTCCTCGGCCTCCTCCTCGGACTCCGCGGCGGCGGCATCGCGCGCCCCGTCGGCCTCGTTCTCCTCATCCGACGAGAGGATCTCCTCGACCTCCTCCTTTGCCGCGATCCCCTTGTCGAGCCAGGTGACGACAGCACCGATCGAGCGCCCGTCCTTCGCGGCGGCGAAGAGCAACGGCGCCAGCAGCTTTTCCGCTGCCGCGTACCAGAAGTCCGCGTCGGAAAGGCCCTGCCCGCCCGGACGCGCGGCGCTGCTCAGCCAGTTGGCTACGCGCAGCGCCCCGTGCCAGGAGCCGCAGCCGTGAAGGGGGCTCGCGGAGGTGCCGACGTAACGGGTCGCTTCGACGGGATCGAACACCATCGCGTGACCTTTGTTCCGGCGCGCCGCGAAGGTCGCGGCGAGCAAATCGGACTTGACCGAAGTGACGAGCGCCGGGCCATCCCACTCGCGCAGCGATGGGATCGCCAGCCCGGTCGTCTTGCCGCTCTGGGCTGGGGAGAGCACGATCACCGACTGGCGCTGCTCGGCGGCGAGCAACGCCTTCCCGTGGCGGCCGAGGATCAGCCGCCCGCGCGTCGGGCCGGCGACCCGCAGTGCCCGAAGGTCGCGGCCGCTCGCCCAGCGGGCGCTCGCGGGCTGGTGCGAGCCGCCCCCGAGCAGGCCTCCTCCGTCGCCGATCGCCTCGCGCAGTCGTGCGGCCGACACTCCCACGCCGGCAAGAGCCGCCAGCAGCCCGCCCCCGACCACGTAGAAGCCCAGCGGCCCGGGCAGCGCGCCGCGGACGTGTGCCGGCCAGGCAAGGCGAGGGTCGTCCAGGTGGGAGGGCAGCCGCAGCGCCGTCGCGGTCAGCTCGCTCGTCGATACCGTCGTCCAGCCTTCGCCGAAGATCTCCGCCGAGAGCGCGCCGTTCAGCCAGATGAGCCCGAGGAGAAGGGCGGCGAGGGCGACCAAGGGCACCAGCGCCGACTCGCCGCTTGGTCCGCGCGACTTCACGAGCCGACGTCCGTCGTCGGCTCGCGGCGGTCGACCATCCGCGCATCGGTGTCGACCAGCGCCCGCTCGATCGCCGAGAGGCGGTGCTGGACGAGGAAGGAGCGGCGCCCGACCAGCCACAACGCCTCGCCGCGGCGCAGCGTCGGCACAATCTCCAGCTCGGTTCGGCTCAGCCCCAGCAGGTGGCGCAGCCCGTCGAGTTGATCGGGCGGCTGGGAGTAGATCACCCGCGTCTCGGCGTCGGCGAGCAGGCCCTCGGCGAGCTGCGCCTGCCGCGAGCCCGCGTCGCCGGCCGCCGCGAGGTCGGAGAGCCGGTGCAGGACGATCACGTTCTGGGTGCCGAGCGCGCGCGAGAGCTTGAAGGAGCGCTGTAGCCACTCGGCCACACCGACGTGGCTGGCTACCCGCCAGCCCTCGTCGAGCACCGAGATCACCTTCGGCGCCGGCAGGCCCTCGCGCTCGGCCTGCAGCCGGCGCTCGGCCACCGCCGCCTGCTGCCAGGCCGCGGCGCAGGTCATCAGGATCCCCAGCGCAGCCGAGTCGCCGACCGCGGAAAGGTCAAGGACAACGAGCGGCGCCTCGAGGTCGAGGCCCGCGCTCGTCGGACCGTCGAACATCCCGCGCAGGTCCCCCTCGCAGAGGCGATGCAGGGCCAGCGCCGCCTCGCGGGTCGCCTCCGCGAGCGCTGCGACCTCGGTGCGTAGCGCCTTGGCCATCTCCTCTGAGGGCGCCAGCAGGGCGGCGACGATCTGCGGCAGGGTCGGCTCGCCGTCGGCGCTTCGCTCGTTGACCACCTCGAGCGCCACTCCCAGGCCTGCGTCCTCCTCGGGGGCCAGCTCGCGGCGAAGCGCCGCGCCGGTCACCGAGCGCAGCAGACTCAGCTGCCCCTCGCGCCCGCCGCGCGAGCTCAGCGGGTTGAGCCTGACCTCGCCGCCGGGGCGCAGCGCGATCACCGAGCCGCCCATCGCTTCCGCGAGCGGCGCGTACTCGGACTTCGGGTCGATCACCCAGGCGACGCGCCCGAAGACTCGCTGGCGGTAGATGTAGGTCTTGATCAGGGAGGACTTGGCGAAGCCGATCTGGCCGACCACGACCATGTTCGGCCCGGCGAGCACCGAGCGGTCATACAGCGTCCAAGGGTCATAGAGCCAGGCGCCGCCGTAGGCGTCGCGGCCGATGTAGATGCCGGGGGCGCCGAGGCTGCCCTCGCCGGGGAAGGGGTAGACGGCCTGAAAGTGCGCGGTGGTCGCGCTGTGGCCGGGGCGCTCGCCGAGGTGGGGGAGCCTCATCGAGCGCCCCGGCCGTGTGGGGGAAGGTGCGGAAGCGTTGCCATCTGCCTGCCTGTCCGGGCAGGGCGCTGCGTGCCTCACTGGATCTACTTCGTCAGGCCGTCAGCTCGCGGGAGGCGCCGGAGTGGCCGCCTTCCGCCAGCGCCGGCGCTACGCTTTTAGCGTGACCACTCGCGAGCAAGCCGAGCGACTGCTCAAGGGGATGCCCGAGGAGCAGGTGCCCGCTGCACTGGATGCGCTGCAGGAGGTCGAGCGCTATGCCCACACGCTGAAGGTGCTGCGCAAACGCCACCCCGAGAAGAGCGAGCGCGACCTGATGGAGTCGCTAGCGACGATCAAAGAAGGCGACGAGGCGATCAAGCTGATCAGGACACGCTTCGAGGGCATTCCTTCCGAGGAGATCGAGCGCGAAGCGGTCAAAGCCGTGCGCGAAGTGCGCGCGGAGGCCGCGGGCTAGCAGCGAGCCGCGGGTTGAAGCGACTCGTCCTCGATCCGAACGCGCTGGCGTCTGGGATCATCGACCCGCACAGTGACAAGCCGCCAAGGCTGCTGATCGAGGCGCTGGAGAGCTTGGCATTCGAGGCGATCGTCTGCCCGAAGCTGCTTGGCGAGCTGCGAAAAGCGCTGCGCAAGCCTTACTTCCGCGATCGGCTGAGCGCCGAGGAGGCGCGAAAAGCCGTGAAGCGGATAGAGGTGGTCGCGGTTACGCTCGAAGATCCCGCCGACGTCGAGCCGACCCTGCGAGATCCCAAGGACGACTATCTCCTTGCGCTGGCCCGGCAGGCCGACGGCGAGGCGATCGTCACAGGCGATAAGGACCTGCTCGATCACACCGAGCAGCTCGACCCGCGCGCGATCAATCTCCGTGAAGCGTGCGAGTTGCTTGAGCTGATCGACTGACCTGGCTACCTCAGCCCGCGGCAGAGCGGCAGGGTGCAGGCGAAGGCCGCGTCCTGCTCGCCGTAGAGGCGCTGCATCTCTAATCGCGCCTGCGCCGCGGCGTGCTCGACGTTCGACGTGCTTCGCTCAAGCGCCTCTGCTGAGCGGTCCGAAACGGCGACCATGCCAACCCAGCGCAGGAGCGCGTGGCCGTCCGCCAGCTCCTCCTCGCGCCGCGCCGAGGCCTGCTGGCGGCGGCGGTCCTGGGCGGTGGTGAGGAAGCCCTGGCGCTCGCGCTGCATCTCCTCGGCGACCTCGGCGGTCCTCGCCGCCTCGGCGCGGCGCATCGCGAGCGAGTAGGGGATCGGCTCGATCGTCACCGAGACGGTGCGCAGCGCGCTCGTCTGCATCAGCAGCGGCATCAGGAAGGTCGGGCCGACGTCGGTGCGCGGCCAGCCCGAGATCCAGTAGGTCGCGTGGATCGCCGAGTCGGTGCGGTAGGTGCTCCAGGCGCTCTCGTCGGCGAGCGGCCCCATCAGCGCCGGCTCGACGCCCTCGCGCTCGGGCTCCCCGAGCGCCGCGCGGCCGCGACCGTGGCGGCCGAAGGGGTCGAAGGCGTCACGGAGCACCTCCGCGTACTGCCTGGGCCGAAGGACGCCGAAGACGGTCAGCTCTGCGAGCGAGAGCCGCTCGGCGAAACCCTCGGCCTCGCGCAGCAGCAGCTCGCAGGCCGCCTCCTCGCCGCCGCCCAGCCGGCGCAGCTCCCTGGCGCCGCGCCGCTGGTCGATCTGGATTGCAATCAGAACCTCATGCTCGGCGCTCGCCGGGGTCGCCGACTCGATCAACTCGATATAGGAGCGGACGAGGGTGGAGTCGAGCGGCACGGCGCGGTCGCGCTCGGCCTGCAGGTGAGCGGCCAGCTCGTCGCCCTGGGCCGGCAGGGTGCGCTCGATCCATTGCAGGCGCCTGACCGGGCTGCCGTCGCGCCCGCAGCTCGCAAGCACCGAGCCCCAGGCGTCGAGCTTTCGCTCCTGCTCGGAAGCGTCGCGCAGGCCGAAGGCCCCGGCGCGCACGGCGAGCACGGCGGTGTAGGTGCCCGCGCGGCGGTCGCGCATCACCCCGACCTCCTCGCGCCCGTAGGGGACCGAGAGCAGCTCAAGGTCGGCGAGCGCCGGGGGCAGTGAGAGCTCGTGGGCCGGAGCACCATCTGGTCCGATCCGCGTCCCGGCCCCGACCGCCGTCGAGCGGTAACCGGCCCGCCCGCGCCTCCGCCGCAGCGCCCAGCCGATCGCGACCGGCGCCCATTCCTCCGCCGTACGCCCTTCCAGCGGGACGAGGATCGCCGCCGCGGCAGCGCAGATCGCGCCGACACCGATCGCCAGCCCGGCGAAGCTCCTCAGCCCGTAGAGGGCGCCGAGTCCGATCGCTGCGCCTAGCGCGAGGATCACGACCTGGCCCGGCCGCAGTGGTCCGACCAGAGTCCGTTGCTCCAGTGGGCCGAAGCGGTAGCGCCGCTCGCTACCCATCGCGCTTCGCCCCGCTCGGCCTCGGCGTCGACGGTTCGGCCGCCGGACGTGGAGCTCGTTCCCCGCCGCCGGGCGCCTGGCCGCCCTTCGCCCCGGACGGCTCCGACGCCGCCGCGCTCCGGCTGTCTTTCTCCGCCGGGGCTGCTCGTGAGGGTCGCGGCTCGCTCTGCGGTCGTGGCGCATCTGCGCTCCGCGCCGGACTCGTGGCGCCCTCGCGACTTGAGCCGGTGCCGGCGGCCGAGGCGCTCGCCGTATGCCCGAGGCGCTCGGCCGCTGCCTTGCTGCCTTTGGCCGCCGCCACAGGCAGGGCGGCCGCAGCGGCGGGCGCGGCCGCAGCGGCGCTGCCTGCGGCGGCTCCTCCGCCTGCGCCTGCACTTCCGGTCGATCCCGGTCCGCTGTGACCTGGCGGCCCACCTCCGCCGCGTGGCCCGACGCCCGGACTTGCCCCAGGTGAGCCACCGCTCTGGCCACCGCTGTGGCGGGTCTCGGTGGCGCTCGAGCCTCGCCAGTTGGCGTGGGCCATGTTGCGCATCATCTGCACCTGGGTCGCCAGGTGTACGCCGGCCATGGCCCCGCCCGTCGCCGAGCGGCGCGCGTATGCGGCGCTCATCGCGCCCTCGGCGAACGGCACGAGTCGCAGCAGGACGAAGGGCGAGAAGCAGGCGAGCAGCATCAGCGCGGCAGCGGCGAGGATCTGCTCGACCTGGCCGGCGTTGTGCGCGAGCAGGCTCCCGGCGAGGCTGAGGATCGCGACGATCACGAACTTCGAGGCGATCACGACGAGGAGCAGCTCGACGCTCCGTCGCAGCGCTCCCGACCAGCGCGGCCAGATCGAGGCCGCCAGGGAGAGCGGCACGAAGAGCGCCACCACGTAGACCGCCGCGTCGCGCATCAACAGCTCGATCCAGACGAAGAAGGCGGCGAACGCCCCGATCACCGCGACCAGGAAGGTGACGAAGAGCGGCACCTCGACCGATCCGCCGGCGGCGCCGAGCGCCGCGCCCGCCGCACCGCCTCCAGACGAGGCGCCGATCGCCCCGCCCGGGGCACCCCCGGCCGCGACGAGGCTGTGGATCGCGCCGGCGAAGAAGCGCTGGCTCTCGCCCGCAGTCGAGCTGGAGATCGCCTCCGAGAGGCCGTCGGTCGCGCCCAGCAGCAGCTGGACGACGACGAAGGCGACGCTCGTCCCGATCAGCGCCAGAGGCAGGTCGAGGAAGGCCGTGCGTGCGAGCGTCGCGAGGCTGCCCTGCGCCAGGCCCTCGAGCACAGCGAGCAGCAGCATCGCCGCTGCCATTACGACCGCGATCTCGGCCATCTTGGCGTACTGGTCGAGGAAGCCGCGGGTGTCCAGGCGCGGGCTCGTCGAGGCGTCGATCGCCTTGGCGACTCGCCCGATCAGCCAGGCGGCGCCTTCGCTCACCCAGGTCGCGACTTGGTTGAGGACGCCGTTGCCGACATCCTTCAGCGCTCCGGTCACCGGGGAAGTGACCGCGCTGACTGCGTCGCCGGTCACCGAGTTGCAGGCGTCGCCCACGGGATTGCCACCACCGATCGCCCCGGCGACAGTTCCCACGCCTCCTGCGATCACGCCGGCCGCGCCGCTGGCGGCGTCGCAGACGACGTTCGCCTGGGCCTGCTCGGGCGCCGGGCGTCCGAGCAATAGCAGCGCTGCCAGCGCCGCCACGAGGCCGGCTCGGGTGAGTGGCCTACGGGGCGAGCTCATAGCTCTGCAGCTCCTTGGCAAGGCGGATCACGCCGTAGCCGTCGGCCGGGCCGGGCAGCGTCTGCAACTGCGGCGTGGGGCCGAAGCTCGCTTCGGTCCGGGCGATCTTCCAGTCGCCGTGCCGCCAGAGCAGGTCGGTGTGGGTGAGCCCGAAGTAGGCGCGCGGTGAGACCGACGAGGCGTTGCCGAGCAGGGTGAAGCCCCAGGTGAGGACACGGGCGCGGTGCGCTGAAAAGGACTCGATCCGGTAGCCGATCGGCACGCCCAGGTAGAGGGTGCGGATGCCGTGCTCGATTCCTGTCCCGATCGGCCCGCGCGCCAGCCTCTCACGGCCCGGCGAGTTGGCGGCGAGCATCGTCTGTGCGTAGTCGGGACTGGCGACGACTTCGATCCGCCGCCGCAGGACGGCGGGCCGCAGGATCGCCGTGTCGGCGAAGGCCCGCTGGTAGGAGGCGACGGCCGCCGCAGCGCCGGCCCGCGAGCGGGCGAAGCCGACGGGCACACCGGCTCGAATCCCCGTCGGGCCGCTGCCTGTCGGTCCGTTCCTCGCCTGCGGACTCTGTCCGGTGCTCGCGCGTCCGATCAGCAGGCCCGCCGCGAGGGCGAGGAGGAGCAGGAGGGGGGGAGCGAAGCGGTGCTTTGAGGGGCGCCGCATCAGTGGACCGCCGATCCGGCACCGTAGAAGAAGTTGATCAGCGCCGAGGCCGCGCCGACCACAAACGCCCCGCCGATCGCGTAGAGCATCTTCGACTTGCCGTCGGCGGCCTGGCTGTAGTTGTTAGCGCGCTGGCCGAGACCCCACTGCGCGGCGCCGAGCACCAGCGCCGCTCCGCAGCCGAGCAGGGCGACGGCGGCGAGGCCGTTGACAAGCTTTTCCAGGGCGCCGGCACCGGGAAGGCCGCCCGGGTTCGGCTTGATGCTGATGTCGGCGACTCTGAGCAGGCCGAGTCGGATCGCGATCGGTATTGGCACGGCGGACCTCCTTGCGGATCGGGTGCGTTCTCACCGGTTGTCCGCGGCGGAGGCCTGGTGCCTCACCGACCTGGGCGACTACTCACATGCCGAACTCGGATTCGACCTGCTTGCCGCTCGCCGACGGCGCTGACTTGGAGCTGGTCGCGCCGCGCGAGCCCGCCGAGCTGGTCGAAGAGGTTGAGCCGCCGCTCCCGCTCGAGGCTTCCGGGACGGCTTCTCCGCCGCCGTTGAAGGGATCGAACTCCTGGGCGACCTGCTTGCCGGTCGCGGCCGACGGAGAGGCGGTCGTGGGGGTGGCTTCGCTCTGTCGCTTGCGCGACGCGGTCTTCGAGGTCTGCTTCTTCACCGAGCCGCTCGGCGCGCCCGCACTCGCCGCCGCTGGTGGTTCAGCCGTCGCCGGGGCGCTTTCGCGTTCCGGTGACGCCGGAACCGGGGCAGTGCGCTCGATCGGGGGGTACTTGTGGTGTTCGGCGAGGCCGTCCACCGCGCCGATCCCCGGCCCGACCACTCCGGTTGCAAGACAGGCGACTGCAGCTGCTCCACAGGCGCCTGCCGCGCGAGCTGCGCCGCCGAGCGCCGGACCCATGCCGGGCTCGGCGGCTCCTCCGCCGAGCAGGCGCCGGGCCAGATCCTGACCGCGGCCGAGCAGCGCGATGGCGTGATGAGCGGCCGCATCGACGAAGCCGAGCAGCCGCGGCCGAGGGTGGGGAATCGCGACCGAGGCCCAGGCGGCGATCCCGAGCTCAACCGCGAGCGCGTCGACGTCCTCGACTCTGAGAAGCTTTCGCAGTCGCTCCAGGGCGGCGTGGTGGCGGCGGTCGGCTTTGCATTTATCCCACCTCAGCGCGCGCCCGACCTCGCGCACAGACATGCCCTCGAAGTAGACGAGGGCGATCACCTTGCGCTCTTCCTCCGGGAGTCGTTCGATCGCGGACTGCAGGCGGCGGTAGCGATCGGACTCAAGCGCCTTGTCCTCTGGGGTGGCCGACTCCTTGACCGGAAGGCCGTTGTCGATCGAGAGCACACGCGGTGCCCGCCCTTCCTGCTCGAGGAGGTTCTGTGTGCGCCGCCAGGCGCAGTGGACGATCCACCCCGCCGGGTTTCTCACCTCGCCGCCCTCGGCGATGTGCTCACTGAACTCAAGCCGGGCCCTGCCGAGCAGATCAGCGGCGTGTCGGTCGAGGAAGGCTGGGGAGAAGCGCTTGCGCCTCAGCAGCTGGCGGAAGCCGCGTTCGGCCGATTCGAGCTCCTCGTGCGTGAGATCGCCGTCCTTGACGGCAATGCGCTGACCCGCCTCCTGGCCTGTGCTCCGTGTGGTTCCCATGCTTCCCCTGTCCAGAAAATCCCCTGACTGCCTCACCTTTCTTAAACATGAGGCAAACCGCATTAGTTGCGGACAGGAGCGCCGGACGAGATGCGTCGATCCGGCGACAAAGGCAAGGCCTCGATGCTGCCCGTGGCGCTGCTCGGGCTTGCATTCCTGGCCTTCTTGCTCGTCGTCGGCGCCGCCGCCTCGGCGGCGCTGCTCTTCGGCGGCCGGGTCGGCTGCGGCGGCGAAGCGGTCGGGTCGGTCGAAGGGGTGCCGGCGAGGCTCGTTCCGATCTACCGATCGGCAAGCGCGCGCTATGGGCTGGGAGAGCGCGGCCCGTCGATCCTCGCAGCGGTCAACTGGGTTGAGACCGGCTTCGGCTCCGACCTCGCGGTGTCCTCGGCCGAAGCCGAAGGCTGGATGCAGTTCCTGCCTTCGAGCTGGGCGACTTACGGCGTCGACGCGAACGGCGACGGCGTCAAGGACCCCTACAACCCCTGGGACGCGATCTTCGCGGCAGCCCGGCTGCTGCGCGCTTCGGGCGCGCCTGCGAATTGGCACGAAGCCCTCTTCTCCTACAACCACGCCGATTGGTACGTCGAGAAGGTTGAACAGGCGGCTGAGCGCTTCGGGCGCGCGAGCGCCGGATCGGCGAGTGGCGCCGATGCAATCTGCGCTGCGGGCGTGCCAGGTGGTGCCGTGCTCGATCAGGCGGTGCGTCTGTTCTCGCCGCGGGAATTCAAACCGCTGCTGGCGCGGCTTTGGGTCGGCGGCGGTGCACCGGAGGCGGTCGACGCTCGTATCTGGCCCGACGCGGTCTGGCTGCTCGAAGGCTTCGACCTGCGCGTCACCGCCGCCCGCGAGGCGGGCCACAACACCCATGGAGACGGCACGGCGATGGACATGGTTCCGGCGGCTGGCCATAGCTGGGACGCGACTGCGCTGCGCGCGGCGCTTGCCCTCGGCTGGACTTCAAGCTGCGGAGCGAGCGGCAGTGCGCCTGTCTGCCCGCTGGTCCCGGCAATCCAGTTCATCGGCTACAACGGCTACCCCGGCCACGGCGATCCAGCCCACGCCGGCTCGAACGCCCACCTGCACGTGTCGTGGAAGAGCTCGGACTTCGGCTGTCCGGGGCTGTGCGCGCCGCGGACCTGGGTGGAGGTCTTCCCGTGGGTGGAATAGCCAGAGCTCAAGTTCGCCCGGTCGGGCCTGGCATCTCTCCGCTCATTGTCCGCGCCGGGCATAGGGGGGAGATTTTACGCCGCTGTGCCCTCTTGCCGTCAGGGCACTTCGACCGCTGCGCAGGTCTCCCGGCGCGGCTTGGTCGCGTAGAGAAGCCAGGCCCGCCAATCGCAAGGAGTGAAAGTGAAGCCCGTCGATCGAGATCGGCCAGGTCAACCGAGAGGTCGCCATGCAGACGCGCCTGCTGTTGACTCGGCGCGAGGCGGCCGAGGTGCTCGGCGTCAGCCTCAGCCACTTCCAGCGGCACGTCCAGCCCCACCTGCGCTGCGTGTACTCGGGTCAGTTACGGCTGTATCGGCCTTGCGACTTGGAGCGTTGGGCGGACCGTCAGGCCTGCGAGCCCCATCGGCGGTGAATGACTGATGGCCGGCGTCGATACGAAGACCCGCTATCAAGGCGTGTTTGCTCGCCACCGGGAGAGTTGTCGCACCCGCCAGAGCGGTCGATGCAACTGCACGCCGAGCTACTTCGGAACGGCGTGGGATCGGGTCGCCCACCGAACCCGGAAGACGCGCCATTTCCGTCTCGTGACCGAAGCGAGGTCTGCAAGGGCCGACTTGCAGGAGTCGCTGCGCAAGGGCCGGGCGCCGGTGCCATCCGCTATTACCTTCGCCGAGGCCAGGACTCGATTCGTTCGAGACGCCAAGGCGGGGATCGCGCTCAACAAGCACCGTCGTCCCTATCGGCCGAAGGCGTACAAGGATCTCGAGTCAGCGCTCGCCAACGTCCCCGATGAGATCGCCCGCCGCCGCCTCGTTCGGGTCACTCGCGGCGAAATCCAGACACTGGTCGACAGTCGCAGCGCTGGCCCGAAGCGGCTTTCGGGCTCGCGGATCTCCTCGATTGTCAATGCCATCCGCTCGCTGTATCGCTGGGGCAGGGAACACGAACTCGCCGACTTCGACCCCGCCCAGGAGATCAGGCTGCCGGCCAGCGATGCGAAACCGCGCGACCGGATCGCGACGCCAGCCGAATTCGCGCGCCTGCTCGATGCGATCTTTGAGCCCACGCCTACCGGGCGCAAAGAAGGCATCACGCGCGACCGCAATGAGGCGCGCAAAGACGCACTGCCGTTCGCGCTCGCCGGTTACGCAAGCGCCCGAAGCCAGGAGATCCAACTCCTCGATTGGTCGCACGTCGACCTTGATGTCGGCGGTGGCGAGCTCGCCGGCGACGAGGAGGGCCGGAAGCCCGGCGGTTCTTGGAGGCTGGTCCCCTACGTGAAGCCGCTGTGGACGTTGCTCCTCGAGGAGTGGGAGGCACAGGGGAGACCGGCGAGCGGGAAGGTGTGCCCGCCGAGGGCCATGCGCCAGTCAGGTCTGCTCGCCCTGAACACGCTCCAGTCGAAGGTCCGCAAACGCTGGCGCGAACAAAGCTTGGAGCCGATCGGCCTTCACGAGGCGCGCCATACGACCGCGACGTGGCTTGACCATGCCGGCGTCTCGCCCAAGGTGGCCTCCCAGTTCATGGGCCACAAGACGCCCGAGTATCAGCCCGGCGCGGCTCGGATCACCCTGGAGCGCTACACCCACGTCCTGCCTGGCGAGCTGGAGCGTGCAAGGGACCTGCTCGACGCATTCCTAGTCGACCGCACCAAGCTCGCGAGAGGCCTGGGTATCGAGTCCAAGGAGCTACCGAGGGGTGTCGAATGAGCTGCCGACGCTCTCCCCGTTGGTGGCTTTGGTCTGAGGGGGCTGGGGAAGTGGCTGATCCTCAGCGGGATTGGTTCGTGGCTGCGGCCACGATGTCTTGCAGGGTCGCTCCTAGCGCGTTCGCCGTCTCGTGGTCGCTAATCGCCTCGGCGAAGTCGGCGATGCCCCGCCTCTCCTTGACCTCATCGAGCGTCTTGTCGGTGTTGGCTAGCTTCTCATTTGCGGCGCCCCTGACCATCTTGACCAGCGTGTCGCGATCAACCTCCTTGCTGAGGTTTCCGGCAATCTCGCTGACCGGGATTCGCGACCGGTTGGACTTCCAATGGAACGGCGGTTGCGCTGAGCTAGGTGCTGCGGCCATGGCGTTTCTCCTTCCAAAGTCTGTTTGGACACGGCATGAGCGCACCGTAGTCGGAGCCGCGGACGCCTTATTGCCGGAAGTAGTCGCTGACTGGACAATTTTTGAGACAACTAGACGTGACGCCTTTTTTAAAGCCAAAAAGACCCCTATTTGCGAAGTCTTCGTTCGGGACACTGTTTTCCACAGGAGAAGCGCCCCTACTAGAAGATTTGGCTTGTTAGAGCCATTTCTCGCCGTTATCCACAGACGTTATCCACAGACACAGTTGAGACGACCAGATCTGAGATTCGGCTCTGAATCACGTGATTGCGTCCGGAAGGCGTGACTGGCTGTGGACTCTCAAACGGATAGAACCGCCCCGTGGCCAAGTCGAAATTGAAAACCTCGCAGCGCTTCTCTCGCGCCGCTCGCGCCGAGCGGGATCGTTTGGACCGCCAGCGCTCGCAGCTCAATAAGCGCCGAGAAACCTTGCAGGCCAAAGTCGATGCGATTGACGAGGAGTTGGAGGCCGTCGACCAGCAGCTCCAGGTTCTTGAGCAGTTGGCGGAGTCGGGCAGCGAGCCGATAGAGATCCGCGAGGTCAAGCGGACGCCCGAGGGCAACGTTCAAGTTCTCAGCGGCGCGGCGATTCGCGAAGTCTCGGTACCGCTCTTGCTGCGTGAGCACGGCGTCAGCCCTATTCATTACCGCGATTGGTATGCGCTCCTAACTCAGGCGGGCTATGCAGTCGCGGGTAAGCGCCCCGATGCGGTCTTCTTGAATCAAGTCAATCGCTCCCCGCTTGTCTGGGCATCCACGCAATCCGGCAACTACTACTTGGACCCGAGCGTTATTGAGAAGCTGCGCGAGCAGTTGGGGCAGCAACAAGCCGAGCTGGCGGAGCTACTGAGTAACGTTCCCGGTGACAGTAAATCTTTGGAAGCCCATCGCCAACGGCAGCGAGCGCTAAACACGGCGATCGGCCGGAGCGAACGAGACCTCCATGAGGCCATCCTTGTGGTTGAAGCTGCGGAGGGGGACGGAGCAGGGGTTGTGGTGCCGGCCGATATTCGCGTCGTTTCCTCTACGGAGTCAGAAGCGGCCTGAGCCCTCGCCGCCCTTTCCTTGGGGAGTCGGTTGAGTGACTGTGACCGGACCCTGTTCATCGGTCCACCTGATCTAACCCCCAGCTCCGTCCACTTGATCTAACCCCCGGCCCCGCACGAGAATCCAGCTACAGGGGCTGTAGACCCGGAGTTCAATTTCCATCGAGGCCATCGCAGCCAGAGAACGAACTTGGAGTTGTGCTTGCGCGTTCCGCGAATTCCGCTTCGCGCGAGGCTCGACAGCCCAGCGGGACCGCCGGCCTCGATCTCCTCGCGAGCTGTGCGGCTGGTCGCGCCTTCGACGTTGAATGCGCATCTGCCCTCGCCCATACAACGTCGGCGAGGACGGTGATCGTGAGGAATGAGACCCCGACCACTGCCGCCAGAAACCACCGACGCGCCGACTTTAGCCGCTCCAGTTTCCAGTTCCCGACCACCTCTTCCCGATTTTGCGCCACAAGCAGGGCACCAACGTAGGCGCGGCCCATGCCCGACCCGTAAAGGCTGGCGCGACTCAAGATCGCGAAGACGCCACTCGGCATCGTCCTCACGAAACTGGTCATCGCGGCCTGCATCGCGCGCAGCCCGGCGACGACTGCGCACACGCTCGAAAACGCGAGGAAGCCGGCTGCGAGCGAGAGCCAGGGATTGCTTAGCTTGCCGGTCCCCAGCAGGAGCCCAGAATTCGCCAGCACCAGCGAGCTCGTCAGCGCAGCTGCTCCGAGGAAGAAGTTTGCCCGCTGCTCCAGGACCGCGCAGCGATCGGCCAGCATTGCGTGCCCTCGCAGGGCCTCCTCCTTGAGCTCAGCCAGGTCGGATACGCCAACCCGGGGAAGTTCGCCGATGCGCTGCTCACAGGCTTGGCGGATCGTGTTGTCGCTCAAGTCGCGACGCGCGCCGCCAGGCAGTGGTGGAGACAACCAGCGCCCGATGCCGTACCGCCGCAACCGCTCGTCGCGCGCCAGCCCGCTCGCGGAGGGTCCCCCAAAATCCCCCACCAGAAACGCGCTGGCGTGTTGCCGCAAATCGGCGTCGCTCAATCGATCCCACCGTTCGAGCCCCCACGGCTTCTGGACCCGGACCCACTCGCCATCCACTAGAAGTTCAACATTCCGTGTCGATACAAACCTGGCGAGTGCTCCGTCTTTGCGAGGGCGTCGCCGGAAGACGTATCGGAGCTCACGAGCCTCTTTCACTGTCGCATCGACTGTCTCTTCCCACGTTGGAGTCACTGACATGCCCAACATATGGCGATACTCAATCGTCCCGGCGCATCTAGCCAGAAGGCGTCCCGTAGCGCTTCGCCAGCTCGTCGATGTAGTCGGCGACAGCCTTGGCAAGCTGCGGCTCGGTCAGCGAGATGACGTTCTCGGCGTTGCTCATCGCGTTGGTGGAGAAGTTGAAGCTGCCGGTGAGGATCGTGTCGTCGGCCACCAGGAGCTTGTTGTGCATGAAGTCGTGGGCATAGTCGGGATGGTCCTTGTCGAAGAACAGGGAATGCTTGGGCACCAGGTGGTCGAGCACTGCCCTGAGCAGCTTCGCCTTCTCGGCGGTCTCCGGTTTCGCTTCCCAGCCAGGCAGAAACTGGGTGCTCTGGCCGTAGTCATAGACGCCGCCAAAGTCGATCCCGGCGTCGATCTGCTGCTTGAGTGCTTCGAGGATCTCCTTTGAGGAGGTGACCATCGAGGCGACGCGGATTCGCTGCTTTGCTCCCGAGACGACCTCGGCGATCAGATCGCGGATCGTCTCTCCCTCGCCGGGGGCGAAGGCGTAGCGCACCTCGAGGCCGCCGACCGTCACCGACCCCTGGTCGCCTTTGCCGGTGTGGCTCAGCTTCTCGCTCTGCCAGAGCTCGTTGAAGTCCTGGGTGTATTTGGCAGCGAGATCGCGGGAGGAGATGATCGCGATGTTGTTGTCCTGCAGCGCCCAGGCGTCGACCGTGAAGTTCGCAGAGCCCATCCAGACAGCCGCGCCGTCGGTTTCGGCGTCGGCGATCATGTACTTCTGGTGCATGATCTGGCTGCCGGTGGCGATCGGCTCATCGGCGACTGCGGTGAGGGAGGCAGCCGGGACCTCCTGCTCGGCGATCGCCTTGGTTGCGACGACCGGCTCCAGCTCGGCTTGGATGAACAGATGGGTCCCGGTCGGCGCCGGGTCTCCGCCGGCTCCCTGGAACTGCTTGATGATCTCTTCGTCGCTTTTCTGGTTGGCGTCGAAGGCGATGCGAACCGCCACGTCTCGGTCGGCAGCATCCTTGATGGCATCGACGATCTTCTGGCTGACAGCGGGCAACGCCAGCCGGAAGTCATAGATGCAGATGTCGAGCGTCTTGGTGGCCGATTTCACGAAGGCCGCGAACCGATCGGCGACCTCGATCGCCTGGGCTTCGATCGCCTGGGCTGAAGCCTGCTGGTCGACCGGTTTCTTCCCGACCTCTCCGCCTATCTGGGAAAGCAGGTGGACGGTGAGGCCGGCGGGTGCAGGGGCGTTGATCAGCATCGGTGCGTCTCCTTGACTGGGTTGCCTGGTCTCCGGCGGAAGCTGCAGCGCATCCTTGCTCAAGGAGCTGGCTAAAGCAAGGGTTTATCAAGTAATTAACTATTTGATTTCACCAGGGGAGTGCGCGCACTCGGAGAACTCTGACCTCGCTCTGTCGGTGTATCCGATGGTTGTCCGGATCCCCGGACGGACCGTGATTCATTCCAATGAGAAGACCTTCCTGCAGCCCAACCGCTTCGGTGTGGTCCGTCAGGCTGCGCGTACAGCATCTGCCGGGAAATCACGGGGACCCCCTTGGTATCTCAAAGAGGGCCACGCTGTGAATTCAATGTGCTCTATGTCTCCGGTCGGCCAGTCGCCAGCGTCGCCGTCGGCCCGTCCTCTTTGTCGTCGTGCGGAATCCAGCCATTCGGCTCGCGCTGGCTCGCCTTCCCGTGGCGTCGCGGCTCTCGCTTCGCGCGAAACCCAGCCTCTTCGGATCTGCTGGGGCGAATGTCCAAACTGCGTCGTGGAAGGAGACGACGGTGGGAGTGCTGCTCCCTCCTGTCGATGCCGATACGCTGCAAGGGGAGCGCGAGCGCAAAGTTTGAGCGCGAGCTTAACCCCGCAGTCCGCCTCATTCCCCTAGACATTCCCCTGGGGGAGGGGTTGACTAGGATTTGGCTTGCTAGTGCCCCTGGGGGAGTGAGTTAACGGCTATGCGCACGGTCTCCAAAACCGGCGATTCCAGGTTCGAGTCCTGGCTGCCCCGCTGAGGCCTAGATCTTGAAACGCCCGTCCTCGCGGCGCTGCCGCATGTAGTGGTAGAGGTTCGTGTCGAGTGCGCGGTAGCCGCGGAGCACGGGCAGGCCGCCCCAGGCGATGACCAGCACGAGGGAGGTGTAGCCGCAGTAGAAGACCCAGCGGTCGGCCCCGTGGAGCTCCAGACCGCAGTAATAGATCAGGCCGACGAGGACGACCAGCGGGAGCGTGAAGATGATCGTCCAGAAGATCGCGCCGCGAGCGTCGTGGTGCATCGGCTGCTGCGCGTGGTAGGTGGAGTGGATCGGCACCGTGCCGGGGCCCAGGGCGTACTCCTCGCCGAGTTCCGCCGAGAGGGCCGTCTCGATCGCGAGCAGCAGCCGACCCCGGATGGTGGCACTCACCGCCTGTTGAACCAGCAACGCCGTAACCGCCAGCGACGGCGCCGGCAGTAGCGCGTAGACCTGCCCCGGATACGACGTGCATCCCGCCGTCGCCGAGACGCCGCAGCCGCGGAGCAAGAAGAAGACGCTCGTGCCGCCGACCAGCGCGGCGGCGCTTGCCATCGCGACCATGACCGGCGGGTAGGAGCGGTCGTCCTGGCGCAGCATCTCGTACTCGCGCGTCAGCGCCTCCAGCCGCACCCCGCTGCCGGCAGGGGGTGCTGTGGGAGCGGCTGCGCCATCGCGGCCGCCGCGTAGCAGGGTTCGAATGCGGTGTCTGGGGGTGGCCAAGGTGCGCCTCGGGTCGGCATCATTACCGCTCGCGTCTGGGAACATCCGCCAGGTGCCGGAGGAAGAGCGAAGCGGGGGAGGGAAGCGGGACGATCTTGCCGCGTTGCGGCGGCGCGAGGCGCTGACCCGCGACGAGGCACGACCGGAGGCTGTGCGGAAGCGCCACGAGGCCGGCGGGCGGACCGCCCGGGAGAACATCGACGATCTGGTCGACCCGGGCTCCTTCGTCGAGTACGGCCGCTTCGCGATCGCCGCGCAGCGGGGGCGTCGTGAGCTCGACGACCTGATCGAGCGCACCCCGGCGGACGGCCTGATCGGGGGCACCGCGCGGATCAACGGCGAGCTTTTCGGCGAGCGCAGCGCCTGCGCGGTCCTCTCCTATGACTACACCGTCCTCGCCGGCACGCAGGGGGCGCTGGGCCACCGCAAGAAGGACCGCCTCTTCGAGCTGATCGAGCGGATGCGGCTGCCCGCAGTGCTCTTCGCCGAGGGCGGCGGCGGGCGCCCCGGCGACACCGACTACCCCGTCGTCTCCGCTCTCGACGCCCGTGCCTTCGCGCTCTGGGCGCGGCTGTCGGGCCTGGTGCCGCGGATCGCGATCGTCGCCGGTCGCTGCTTCGCCGGCAATGCGGTGCTGGCCGGCTGCTCGGACCTGATCGTCGCCACCGAGAACATCTCCCTCGGTATGGGCGGGCCAGCGATGATCGAGGGCGGCGGGCTGGGCAAGGTCGACCCGGATGAGGTCGGCCCGCTCGAGATGCAGACGCGCAACGGGGTCGTCGACCTGGCCGTCGCCGACGAGGAGGCGGCCGTCGCCGCGGCGAAGCGCCTGCTCGCCTACTTCCAGGGCCCGACTTCGCCCGGCCCGGAGCCCGATCAGGCTCTCCTGCGGGAGATCGTGCCCGAGCGCGAGCGCCGTGCCTACCCGGTCGCGCCGGTCATCGAGACGCTCGCCGATGCCGACTCGGTCACCCTCCTGCGTGAGCGCTTCGCCCCCGAGATGGTCACGGCGCTGGCGCGGATCGAGGGCCGCCCGCTCGGCTTCCTCGCCAATGACTCGATGCACATGGCCGGCGCGATCACCAGCGACGCCTCCGAAAAGGCGGCCCGCTTCCTGCGGCTCTGCGACTCGTTCGGGCTGCCGGTCGTCTCGCTGATCGACACGCCGGGCTTCATGGTCGGCCCCGAGGCCGAGGCGACCGGACTGGTGCGCGACGCGTCGAGCCTCCTGGTCGCCGGCGCCGCGTTGCGCGTCCCGCTGATCGCCGTCATCCTGCGCCGTGGCTACGGCCTCGGCGCTCAGGCGATGGCCGGCGGCAGCCTGCACGAGCCGCTGCTGACGGTCGCCTGGCCGATGGCGCACCTCGGGCCGATGGGGCTGGAGGGCGCCGTGAGGCTGGCGCTTCGCAAGGAGCTGGAGGCGATCGAGGACGAGGGGGAGCGCGAGCAGCGCGTCCGCGACCTGACCGCTGCCGCCGAGGACAACGCGAAGGCGATCAACGCGGCGACGCTATTCGAGCTCGACGACGTGGTCGATCCGGCCCAGACGCGCTCGCTGATCGCCTCGACCCTGGCGGCGGCGTCGCACGCCGATCCCGAACGCGGCCGCCGCGGCGTCGACGCCTGAACGATTGTGCCCCCTATAAGGGGTACAAAGTTCCACGAAGCAGAGCTAGAGGAGGTGCCGGCGCAGGAACTCGACCTCGTCGGCTACGACGGACTCGTGCTCGGGGCCGTCGTAGATGTCGAAGTGGTCGACGCCGGGGTAGGTGCGCAACTCGCCCTGTGGCGCGCGCCGCGCCGCGGCGATCGCCGGCCCCGGCTTGGCCACCCGGTCGGCCTCGCCGACGCAGGCGAGCCATGGGCAGTGCAGCGTTGCAGCGTGGCGGGCGGGGCGGTAGGGGCGGCCGAGCAGCCAGCGGGCTGAGACGCGGTTGCGCCAGCGCGAGTCCTCGCCGGTCGCGACGACGTGGCGCCAGCCCTCCTCGCCCCCCGGGGCGTTGATGAACGCCGCCTCGTCCGGCTGCCCGACCGCCGGCAAATGACGCCCCATGACCGCCGCAAGCACCGCTCGTGCACTGACCAGGGGCGAGGAGCGATGGGCCTGGCGCCACATGTCGAGGAAGGGGACCTGACTGATCGCCGCGGCGATTCGCGGGTCGTCCGCGGCGGCGGCGAGCGCGTTGCCGCCGCCCATCGAGGAGCCGAAGGTGGCGACGCGATCGGGATCGATGCCCGGCAGCGAACGGGCAAAGCCGATCGCCGCGCGCCAGTCCTCGAGCTGGCGGGATGGATGGAAGAGGTCCGGCTCGCCGCCGCTGTCGCCGAAGCCGCGGTGGTCGAAGAGGAGGGCCGCGATGCCGGCTGCGGCAAAGCGCTCGGCGAAGGGCCCGAGGCCGTCGCGGCGCGTCCCCGACAGACCGTGGGCCATGACGACGATCGGCCCGACAGCCTCGCCGTCCGCCGGCGGATAGAGCCAGACCGCGCAGGCATCGCCGCCAACCTGAAAGCTGAGATCCCGCCTCTCCATATCACTACAACGAGCCCAGGCGGGGAAACGTGAGAGGGCCGGACTGGAAGCGGCGGACGAGAATCGAACTCGCGTCATCAGCTTGGAAGGCTGAGGCTCTACCGTTGAGCTACCGCCGCGTGCTGCGGATCGCCTCCACGTTGACCCGCGTCGCCTCGACAGTTTGCCGGAATCCGTCAGAATGCGGAGCAGCCACGGGGAGTGGCGCAGTCTGGTAGCGCACTCGGCTGGGGGCCGAGCGGTCGCAGGTTCAAATCCTGTCTCCCCGATTAGCGTCGACTGGCTATACGCTGCCGCGGATGTCGGCGACCGAATCTGTCCCACCCGAACCTGGTTCAACCACCGGGGGGCGGCTTCGCCGGCTGCACCCGCATCTGGAGCTGCTGGCGACGATCCTGTTGGCGATCGCCGCGGTTGCAACGGCCTGGAGCTCCTACCAGTCGGCCCGCTGGAGTGGCGTGCAGGCGATCGACTTCAGCAAGGCGAACGCCGCGCGCGTCGAGTCGACCCGGGCGTCGACCGAAGCGGGACAGGAGACGCAGGTCGACGTCCTCACCTTCACCCAGTGGGTCAACGCCTATGCGGCGAACGACTCCCGGCTCGCCGATTTCTACTTCCAGCGCTTTCGCCGCGAATTCAAGCCCGCCATCCATGCCTGGGTCGCCACCCACCCGCTGAAAAACCCCGACGCGCCGCCGACGCCCTTCTCGATGCCGCAGTACAAGCTCGCCAGCCAGGCCGAATCCGAAAAGCTGCTCGGCGAAGCCGAAGCGAACACGGCGGACGCACGCCAGTCGAACCAGCGATCCGACAACTACGTGTTGGCCGTCGTGCTCTTCGCCGCAGCGCTGTTCTTCGCCGGCATCAGCACGAAGCTCTCGATGCCAAGGCAACGGATGGCGGTCCTGGCGCTCGGCTTTCTGCTCTTCTTCGGCGCGGCGATCTGGCTGGCGACCTTCCCGGTCACGATCTCAGTCTGACCGGCGCTGGCCAACCGGGCGTCGAGGGCCAGGTTGTATTCCGCTTGACTTCTGCTCAGACGGGGGAGATGGTGGATCGAGGCCGAGATGAATAGTGCAGAGACGAACAACGAAGGCGCGGCCGGCACCCCGGCCGTCAGCGCCGGCGAAATGAAGCTCGAGGTTGTCGTCGTGCCGGTTTCGGATGTCGATCGGGCGAAGCGTTTCTACGCGGGGCTGGGGTGGCGCCTCGACGCGGACCTGGCGGTCGACGACAGCTACCGGGTGGTGCAGTTGACGCCCCCGGGGTCCGCCTGCTCGATCATCTTCGGCTCCGGAGTCACGTCCGCTCCGCCGGGTTCGTCCGAGGGGCTCCAGCTCTCGGTCTACGACATCGACGCCGCCCGCTCCGACCTCCTTGCGCGCGGCGTCGATGTCAGCGAGACGTTCCACGACGTGACGGGAATCTTCCACCATGCCGGTGGGGACGGCCGCCTCAGCGGGCCGGCGCCGGAGCACGCCGACTACGGCTCGTTCGTCGCCTTCAGCGACCCCGACGGCAACGGCTGGCTGCTCCAGGAGATCAAGATGCGGCTGCCGGGCCGCTGAGAGGAGAGCTCGATGGCGACGCCCTATGAGTCGGTGGAGGACCTGGCCGAGGCGCTGAGGCGGGCCGCCGCGGCGCACGGCAAGCACGAGGAGCGAACGGGCGAAGAGGATCCGAACTGGCCCGACTGGTACGCCCTCTACATGGTCCGCGAGCGCGGCGGCGAAGAGCTACCGGAATAGGAGTTCAGTCGGGCCGGTAGCTTTGGTGGCCGTGTCCGCCCCTGTCCTTTTCGCCGTCGACGAAGACGCGCGTTCGCTGCGCGACGTCGAACGCGAGCTGGTCGACCGCTATGCGCGGAGCTACCGGGTCGTCTGCGTGTCCTCGGCAGAGGACGCAATGGAAGAGCTCGGGGCGCTGGCAGCCGCCGGCGAAGACGTCGCGCTCGTCCTCGCCGCGCAGTGGCTGGGCGAGACGCCCGGGAGCGAGCTGCTCGGCAAGGTGCGGGATCTCCACGCGCACGCTCAACGTGGGCTGCTGATCGACTGGGGGAGCTGGGGTGACGGCCGGACCGCGGAGCAGATCTTCCAGGCGATGGCGCGGCGGCAGATCGAGTACTACGTGATCAGGCCGTCGCGATCGCCCGACGAGCTCTTCCACCAGTCGGTCTCGACCTTTCTGCTCGAGTGGGCCCACGCGCGCCGGGTCTCGCCGCACACCGTCCACATCGTCAGCGAGTCCTGGACCGGCAGGGGCAGCGAGCTGAAAGAGGTCCTCGGCCGCTGCGCGGTGCCGCACTCGTTCCTCCTGGCCGACTCGCCCGAAGGCAGTGCGCTGGTCGCGGAAGCGGGCGACGGAGAGCCGCTTCCCCTCGTCGTCTTCCCGAACGGCACCGTCCTCGCGAACCCGACCAACCTTGAGCTGGCGAGTGCCTCCGGCGCCACCATCGACCCCGACCGGCGCGAGTACGACGTCGTCATCGTCGGCGGGGGGCCGGCCGGCCTCTCGGCGGCGGTCTATGGCGCCTCAGAGGGCTTCCGGACGCTGGTCGTCGACAACGGCGGTGTCGGCGGGCAGGCGACCTCGAGCTCGCTGATCCGCAACTACCTCGGCTTTCCGCGCGGGGTCAGCGGTCGTCGGCTGGCGGAGAGCGCCTACGAGCAGGCTTGGGTTTTCGGCGCCAAGTTCGCCTTCATGCACGACGCGACCGCGATCCGGCGCGAGGGCGACCGTCTTTATGTGGCGCTCTCCGACGGCGGCGAGGTCAGCGCCCGCGCGGTCATCCTCTCCACTGGCGCCACCTACCGTCGACTCGGCGTCCCCGAGCTCGAGGCTCTCGTCGGGGCAGGGGTTTTCTACGGCGGTCCTGCCTCCGAGGCGCCGACGACGGTCGATGAGGAGGTGTACGTCGTCGGCGGCGCGAACTCCGCCGGCCAGGCTGCGCTGCACCTGGCTGAATTTGCCCGCCGGGTGACGCTCGTGGTGCGGGGCGAGTCGCTCGAGCGGGGGATGTCGCACTACCTGGTCAGGCAGGTTGAAGTCACGCCCAACATAAGTGTGCGCCTTGGGACCGAGGTCGTCGGCGGGGGCGGAGGCGGGGATGGCTGGCTGGAGCGCTTGGTCCTCCGCTCAGATGCCGATGGGGCGACGGAAACGGTCGAGGCCGATGAGCTCTTCCTGATGATCGGCGCCCGCCCGAACACGGACTGGCTGCCGACGGAGCTCGCGCGGGGGAGCGGTGGGTTCATCCGCACCGGGACGGATCTGGAGAGCGACGGAAGCTGGCCGCTCGAGGAGCGCCGCCCGTTCTCGCTCGAGACCAGCATGCCCGGCGTCTTCGCCGCGGGGGACGTTCGCCACGGGTCGATGAGTCGTGTCGCTTCGGCGGTCGGCGAGGGCTCGATCGCGGTCAGGCTGGTCCACGAGTTCTTTGAGGTCGAGCAGCTCGACCGGCGCGACCAGGCCGATTGAGGCGGTTGCGCGGCGGCCCGTTCAGTCGCCGTCGGCGGGCGTGACTATCGGGGGCGGCTCGCCCTGCAGGACCCAGCGGCCGGGCCCGGGCGCGACGAGCTGGCCGCTGTCGCAGAGGTCTCCCAGCGCCAGGCTGACCGTTGGCCGCCGCGCCCCGACCATCTCGGCGAGGATGGCCTGCGGCACGTTGACCTCGATCTCGACGCCCCCCGGGACGACCGTGCCCCAGCGCTCGGCTAACGCCCAGAGCAGTGCGCGCAGGCGCTCCTCGATGCCGACGATGCTCATGATCGCCGACTGCAGCGCCAGCGCCCGGGTGCGGTCCATCGCCCGGCCGGCGATCGCCGCGATACGCGCCGGCGACCGTGCAAGCGGCGAGCCGGGGCGGAGATCGAGCACGGCAAGGCGGGTGCGGTCGACAACCTCCCACTCCCAGTGCGAGAAGGAGGCCCGCTCCTCGCGCCAGGGAAGCAGCAGGTCGCCCACCCCGAGCAGCTCCACGCTTCGCCCCCGATCCACCCTTGTCCGGCGCAGCAGCATGCCGGAAACGACGAGGTAGCCGATCTCGGCGCTCCCCCCTTCCGGCAGCGCCCAGGGACCCGGCTCCAAGCTGATCTCAGGCAGCTGTGCGCCGTTGTCCTTGCCGCTGCTCAAACATCCTCCCCGGTAGCCGAGTGGTGGACGACAAAGCGCTCTTCGCCCTTAACTCGGCACTCGCTTCAAGGTTTCGCCGCGAAGCGTACCCAGCGGGAGTCGCATCGCGCCTTGCCGAGCCGGTCCTTCACACGCAGGCGGCCCTTGATCGCCTTTCCCTGAACGCGGCCCTGGATCCTCACCGTGTCGGTCGAGCCGATCTGCACATCGCTGAAGTGCCCGCCACCGTGGATCGGAGTTCGCACGAAGCCGCTCTCTTCATCGATCAGCGCGTTGCCGTCTCGGCAGCGGAGTTCTACCTTGAAGCGAACGATCTGCACCGCCTGGTTCCACTTCCTCAGCTTCACGATGTGCTGCTGTCCGGTGTGCCCTCGGAGCAGCGTTTTGGATGCCCCATCGGCGGACGCGACCGCAATCGCCGCCGCCATCAGGCAGGCAAGCGCTCCGCTCACCGCGATCTTTCGAAGCATGGTTCTCCCCCTGTCGTCTCGATTTACCTTTCATATCGGCGACACGGTGCCCGCTCCGCGGCTGCGTTGGCGGTGTAAGCAAGCTGACACATGGGCGCTCTCGTTGCCGACCTCGCCGGGCCGGCGTCGGTCGAGGCCGCGTGTGCGGAAGCCCTATCCCGCGTAAGGGGCGCCGACCGCTTTGGCCCAGTCCTCGTCGACGTGGAGCTGCCCGTTCTTGTCGGTGTCGACGATCACCACGGTGGCCGGCTGGCGATTGCCGTTGCCCGGGTCGATCGTGATTGAGCCGGTCCAGCCCTTCCAGCCCTTGACCGCGTCGAGGGCTTTGGTGAGCTTGCCCGCGGCGGTGCCGCCGGCTTTCTCGGCCCCGTCAGCGAGGAAGTTGAGCGAGTCGTAGGTGTAGGGGCTCCAGGTGCCCGGCGCGCTGCCGAATTCTTCTTCGTACTCGGCGACCTTGACGGCGGCGCCGGTGAAGTCCTGCGGCGCCGGCACGCCGACCACCGGGCACGCCCGCGCGGCGGCCACGCCGGCGGTTTCGACGAAGCCGGTGTCATAGGAGGCGTAGTCGGCGATGCACTGCGCCTTCACCTGGCCTTCCTGCATCTCCTTTGCGATCAGCCCGCCCTCGGGGAAGTAGACGGCGGCGTAGATGACGTCGGGTTCGGTAGCGGCGAGCTTTTCGACCACGTCGGCATAGGACTTCTTGCCGGGCTGGACCTTCTCGTAAGCGGTCACCGTGACGCCGGCTTCTTCCAGCGACGCCTTCACCGCCTTGGAGACCGAGACGGTGTAGTTCTGCGTCGGGTCATAGGCGATCGCCACGGACTTGGCCCCCTGCCAATCGGTCAGCGCCTGCGAGGCGACCGGGGCGATCTGGTAGCTCATCGGCTGCAGGGTGAAGCCGAGGCCGTTGGTCGACTGATCGGAGGTGAGGCGGATCGGCACCAGGCCGGCCTTGATGTAGAGCGGCAGCGTTTCGACGCCGACGCCGGAGTTGTAGGGGCCGACGATGCCGTCGAGCCCCGCGGCGATGGCGGACTTCGCCGCCTTCACGCCGGTTGCCGGATCCGCCGCGTCGTCGATCGGAACGACTTCGACCTGCTTGCCGAGGATCCCGTCCGCCGCGTTGAGCTGCGTCGCCGCCAGTTCCGCGCCCATCAGCATGCCCTTGCCGAGGACCGACTGTTCGCCGGAGAGCGGCGCCTCGAGCCCGACCCGGAAGGTGTCCGAACCGCTGTTGTCGGAGCTGGAGCTGCCGCAGCCGGAGGCGAGAGCGGCGAGAGCGGCGAGGACGGGGACGCTGGCGATGCGGATCTTTTGCATCGGCCGACCCTCTCACGCCGGGCGGTCGGAGCGCTAGGGTCTGCGCGTGGACGCAGCGATCAGCTTCGATGCCCACGAGGTCGACCTGCACGGTCACCGCGCGGTCTACCGCGTCGCCGGCAGCGGGCCGACCGTGGTCCTGATCCACGGCATGGTCAACTCCTCGCGCCACTGGCAGGCGGTCGCCGAGCGGCTCGCCGGCTCCTACCGGGTGGTCGCACCGGATCTGATCGGCCACGGCGACTCGGCGACGCCAAGGGGCGACTACTCGCTCGGCGCCCACGCGGCCAGCATCCGCGACCTGCTGACGACGATCGGGGTCGAGCGGGCGACGATCGTCGGCCACTCGCTCGGCGGCGGCGTCGCGATGCAGTTCTTCTACCAATTCCCCCAGCGCACCGAGCGGCTGGTGCTGATCTCCAGCGGTGGGCTCGGGCGCGAGGTCAGCCCGCTGCTGCGCGGCGCGGCGCTGCCCGGCGCCTCGCCGCTGCTGCGTCTCGCCACGCAGCGGCACCTGGTCGACGCGCTCGACGCCGCCGGCGAGCGGCTGCGCGCCCGCGGCAACTCGAAGGGCGTCTACCTCGAGGCGGTTGCCCGGGCCCTGCGGCCACTCCAGGAGCCGGGCTCGCGGCGGGCGTTCCTGCAGACCCTGCGCTCGGTCATCGACGTCCACGGCCAGCACGTCAGCGCCGCCGACCGGCTCTACCTGCTCGGCGACATGGCGACCCTGATCGTCTGGGGGGAGCGCGACCGGACGATCCCGATCGAGCACGGACGCGCCGCCCAGGAGGCGATCCCGCACTGCCGCTTCGAGACGCTGCCGCGCGCCGCCCACTTCCCACTTCTCGAAGACCCGGAGGGACTCGCTGCCACGCTCGCCGACTTCCTCGCGACGACGGCGCCGGTGCGGATCGACGATTCCGAGTGGGCCGCCGTGATCGCCCAGCAGGCCAAGAGCCGGCTGCGCGCGGTCGCCTAGCAAGCCGGCGGCGAAGAAAAGCGACCGCGGCGACCTATACTCGGCCGCAATGGCCGACGGCTCCGATTCCCAGGCTCCGCTGCCGCTCTCGGTGCGGCTGCTCGGCGCCGGCGTGCGCGGCGCCCGCTCGGTCGGCAAGGCGGCGGGAATCGACCGCGCGGTCGAGGTCGCCGCCGAGGAGGCAATGGTCGCCGCGGTCGAGAGCGAGGCGGTCGAGCGGGCGCTTGTGCGGGTGCTGCAGGGGCCGCTTGTCGAGGAAGCGGCTCGCGGCGCGCTGGAGAGCGACACCGTCAAGCAGGCCCTGATCGAGGCGCTCGACAGCGAGATGGTCGACGAGGTCTGGCGGCGCTTGCTCGCCAGCGATGAGGCGCAGCGTCTGGTCGAGCGGATTGCCGAGGCACCTGAGCTGCGCGCCGCGATCAGTGCTCAGAGTGTCGGTTTCATCGAGGACGTCGGCCACACGATCGGCGACGCGACCAGGCGACTGGACGACGTGATTGAGCGCATCGCGCGGCGGGTCGTCTTCCGCAAGCGCCGCAGCGAGCCGACCGAGCGCGCCGGGTCGCTCACCCGAGGCCTTGCTTTCGGCCTCGACCTGCTGATCGTCAACCTCGCCTTCTCCGGTCTGGCCGCGATCGTCGCGCTGATCGGCTCCTTCTTCTCCGGCACCGGCAACGGCGTCTCCGGCTTCGCCCTCGCCGTCGGCAGCGTCACCTGGATCGCTCTGGGGTCGTTCTACCTGGTCGTCTTCTGGTCGCTCGCGGGCCAGACTCCGGGCATGCGCTTCTTCGGCATCAGGCTCGGCACCGAGGGTCGCGGCCTGCCGCCGCGCAAGTCGCTGCGCCGCCTGGTCGGGCTCTTCCTCGCCGCGATCCCCTTCTGCCTCGGGTTTCTCGGCGTCCTCTTCGACGAACGGCGCCGTGGCTGGCAGGACCGCTTCGCCGGCGTCGACGTCCTCTACGAGAGTCGCGAGCCGGCCGTCGCGCCGTGGTCGACCCTCGACGCGGAGGTGCCGCTCGGCGCCGAGACGACGAAGGCCCCGGGTTCCCGGGGCCTTCGTCCACAGCAGGTCTCTGGATCGCCGCTGCGCGGCTGACCCTTGCTGCTCAGCCGCGCGGGACCGGGTTGCCTTCCGGGCCCTCGGCCAGCTTGTAGACGATGATGATCGAGAGGGCGAAGATCGCCAGCGACCAGAAGGGGTAGGCGGGGATCGAGAGCAGCGCGCCGATAGCGTTCAGCGAGCCGACGAAGATCCCGAACCAGCGGCCGAATTCGCCCCCGGAGAAAAGCGAGAACGCGGCGATCAGCTCGAGCACGCCGAGGATCAGGCTGATCCATCCCCAGGTGTGCAGCCCGCTGATGATGAAGGTCGCGTTTTCGGTGAAGAACTTCGAGTCGCCGATTGCCGCGATCCCGTAGACGATGTTGAGCACGCCGGCGATGAGGAGCAGCACGCCGGCAAAGACCCACCAGCCGCTGATCAGACTGTCTTCGTTCATGAGTAACCCTTTCGGTGGCGAGGAGAGACAGGAAATGCCTAGAGCAGCTTCTGCCCCTACCAAGTGTTTCCTGCAACGAATGACCGCTCGGCCAATCTCGCTTGCAAAAGTCATCCTTCTGTCACCCTTGCGCCGATGAACGGGCCGATGAGACCGCTGGCGCGAGGAGCGCTTGCCGCCTTGACGGCGCTCACCGCACTGCTTCCGGCCGCCGCGC
Organism: uncultured Solirubrobacterales bacterium; assembly: GCA_963837695.1. Lineage (GTDB taxonomy): Bacteria > Actinomycetota > Thermoleophilia > Solirubrobacterales > 70-9 > VRUE01. The sequence goes on from CAWINZ010000005.1 coordinate 1,671,454, forward strand.
AAGCTGCGCCGCCCGTGGTTCATGAGCTCAGTGCATCGCTCCCCGCGCTCGCGCGACCCCTGCGCGCGCCTGGACGACCCCCGGCGCCGCCCTTCAGAGCAGGTCCGCGGGCCGGGGCCAGCAGCGTCCGCGTGCTCAACTCCGCCGACGCCGGCGTTCGCACAAATGGCAAGATCCTCGGCGTCGACCCGATAACCGGGCATTACTCCTGCTCGGGCACGGCGTTGAACACGCCGAGTCACTCGATCGTCCTCACCGCCGGACACTGCGCGATCGAAAAGGGAGTCGAGGGCGGAAAGCTTGTCTTCGTCCCCGCCTACGACCACGGCAGCCGTCCCTTTGGGACCTTCGATGCCCAGTCCGTATACGTGATGCCGCAGTGGCGCCAGCGGGAAAATCCCGACTTCGATGTCGCGGCGCTGCGGGTCAAGCCGAACGAGTTCGGCGCGCTCACCGATGTCGTCGGCGGCCGCGGCTATGCGACCGGGAAATCTCGGCTCGCCGCCTTCCAGATCTTCGGCTATCCGGCGGCTCGGGCCAGGGGGGAAGAGCTGCGCAGCTGCCGCGCCCACGGCCTCGGGCTCGACCCGCTCACCGATCGCTTCTCGGGCCTGCCGACGATGCCGGCCTCCTGCGATATGGCCGCCGGCTCCAGCGGCGGCGCCTGGCTCTTCGACGGCGAATTCGTCAGCGGCGTGACCAGCTACAGCTACCAGGGCCGGCCGACCCAGCTCTTCTCGCCCTACTTCGGCCCCGAAATAGGCGCCTTCCTGCGGCAACTGCCATGATCGCGGCGTGAGCGTCGAGGTGGTGAGAACGCCGGAGGAGAGCCTGCAGGGGCTGCCGGACTTTCCCTTCGAGTCGAGCTACCACGAGGTCGACGGGCTGCGGCTGGCCTATCTCGACGAGGGGGAGGGGAAGCCGGTCGTCTTCTTCCACGGCGAGCCGACCTGGTCGTTCCTCTGGCGCAAGGTGATTCCGCCGGTGCGCGACGCCAGCTTCCGCTGCATCGCCCCCGACTATGCCGGCTTCGGTCGCTCCGACAAGCCCACCGACCTCGACTGGTACACCTACGACCGCCACGTCGAGCTGATGTCGGCGCTGTTCGAGGAGCTCGACGTGCGCGACGCCACCGCTGTCGTCCACGACTGGGGTGGGCCGATCGGGCTGCGGCTCGCGGTCGAGCACCCCGATCGCTTCTCACGCCTGGTGATCATGGACACCGGTCCGTTCACCGGTCACCAGAAGATGAGCGATACGTGGCTCAAATTCCGCGACTACGTGCGCCGCAATCCCGACGTGCCGGCCGGTTTCCTGGTCAAGGCCGGCTGCAAGAACGACCCCGGCGACGATGTGATCGCCGCCTATGAGGCTCCCTTCCCGACCCCCGAGTCGAAGGCGGGTACCCGCGCCTTCCCACTGATCCTGCCGACCGAGCCCGACGCTCCGGGCGCCGCCGAGGGCAGGCGCGTGGCGGACGCGCTGCGGACCGACGAGCGCCCGGCGCTGGTCCTCTGGGCTGATTCCGACCCGGCGCTGCCGCTCTCGGTCGGCGAGCAGGTCTCCTCGCGACTCAACCTTCCGGCCCCACGGGTGATCGAGAACGCCGGTCATTTCCTGCAGGAGGACGCGGGCGAGGAGATCGGCCGCATCGTCGCCGAGTGGCTTTAACGGGCCGCCCGGGAGTCTCGCGCGATCTCCGCAAGTCGATCTCTGCCGCGGCCCAGCAGTAATTTCACCCGGCGCGGCGGCCCGTCGTCCTCGAGCCAGGTGATCGTGCCCGGCCAGTAGGGCCCCGGTGGGGTGCCGGGGCGATGGAAGGCCGAGGCGAAGACCCAGCTGCCGGTGTTGTGGAGGCGGCCCCCGCCGGGCAGACTCCAGGTTGCCTCGTCCTCTTCTGGGCCGGCGCGGTGGGTGTGGCCGGTGATCACCTGAACGCCTGGGAGGCCCAGCCGGGCGGACATCTCGGTGGCCGCGTCGATTCCGCTGCGGGTTATTGCCGCGGCGCTCAGGTCGGCGTCGAACTCCGCGCGCAGGAGCCGGTTGAGGGTCCATACCGTCGCGGGCACGGCGGCGCGCAACGCGGCGCGGCGGATCCTGCCGCGATTGCCGTTGCTGCTCGAGAGTGAGCGCCATGCTCGTTCGGAGGGGCGGGCCTTGCCCCAGACCGAACCCCCCTGGGCCAAGCCGTAGGTGAAGCCGTAGACGGGCTGCAGGACATGCTCGTAGTCGGCGGGCTTGGGACGAGTTGGCAGCGGGCGCAGAGTGCGCATCGTCGCCGCGGCAGCGACGCACTCCATCCGTGGCAGGCTCATGTGGCAATCCATGTAGTGGCCGTGGGTGGCGTAGACGTCCTCGCGCAGCCAGATTCCCGGGTAGGCGATCCGCAGCTCGGCTCCGCCGAGCCAGCGGGCGATCCGTGACGCCGCCTCACCGGTCGGCTGAGCTTGGTGCTCCAGGGCGAGCGGCTCGCCGGCGAGGGCGAGCCGCTCCAGCAGGGGCTCGGCGAGCCGGTGATCGTGGTTCCCCGGCACCAGGATCACGGGGCGTCCCGCCACCGCCTCGCCCAACTCCTCGAAGAAGGCCCGGGCGCTCTCCAGCACGCTGGCGAGCGGCAGTTCGCGCAGCTCCAGCACGTCGCCGAGCAGGACCACCCGCTCTGCCGTGGAGGCCTCGTCAAGCAGGACGCGGCGGATCTCGGCAGCGCGCAACACGTCCTCGCCAAAGGCGCTGCCGAGGTGCAGGTCGGAGACGATCGCGGTTCGCATTGAAGGCAAACTTAGCTGTCCGCTCTAAGCTGGCTGGATGAGGGGCCTCAGTGAGGAGCGGCTCGCTCCCGTCAACGGGATCGAGATCGCCTACCAGGAGATCGGCGATGCGGACGGCGAGCCGCTGCTGCTGATCATGGGCCTGGCGACCCAGATGCTCGCCTGGGACGAGGAGTTCTGCGCGATGCTGGCCGAGCGTGGCTTCCGCGTCGTCCGCTTCGACAACCGCGACATCGGCCGCTCGACCAAGGTCGAGTCAGCGGGGGCGCCCAAGCGCACCGACATGCTGCTCGGTCGCCGCCGCACCGCGCCCTACCTGCTGCGCGACATGGCCGAGGACACGATCGGGCTGATGGACCATCTCGGGATCGAGTCGGCCAACCTGGTCGGCGCCTCGATGGGCGGCATGATCGCCCAGACGGTCGCGATCCGCCACCCCGAGCGGGTGCGCTCACTGGTCTCGATGATGTCCTCGACCGGCAACCGCTGGCTCGGGATGCCCACCTGGAAGGCGTTCGGGACGCTCTTTGCCCGTCCGGGCGTCGGGCGCGAGGCGGCAATCGAGCGCACGGTGAAGACCTTCCGCACGATCGGCTCGCCCGGCTACCCGATGGACGAGGCGCGTTTCCGCGAGCTTGCCGCCGCCTCTTATGACCGCTCCCACAGCCGCGCCGGCATCGCCCGCCAGCTGCACGCGATCACCGCCTCCGGCGACCGCACCGCGGCGCTGGAACGCCTGCGCCTGCCGGCGACGGTCCTGCACGGCGCCAGCGACCCCCTGATCCGCCCCCTCGCCGGCCGCGCCACCGCCCGCGCGATCCGCGACTCCCATCTGCGCATCTTCGCCGGCATGGGCCACGACCTGCCGCCCAAGCTCTGGCCGGACTTCGTCGAGGAGATCAGCGCAACCGCTCAGCGCTTGGGCCCGACGAACTCGTCCAGCCTGGCGACGTCGGCCTTGCGCGAGACGTAGACCGAAACCGCCGCCGCCTCATTCGTGGGGAAGGAAGCGGTCCAACGCAGCCCAAGGCAATCGCAGGCGGAGCAGAAGATGCTCGTGATGTCGGTGGAGACGTTTGAGAAGGCATAGCGAGGCTGGGTCCAGCCGCCCTTGCCGGTGCTGTAAGAACGGCAGCCGTCCGACTGGATCAGCCCTTTGAGTAGTTGCTTCGGCCAGCGTTCAGCAAGCTTCTGTTGCCACTCAGCGAGGAATATGGGTCGGTCGTGCTTTTTGCCCGGTCCATGTTGTGGAAATAGGCACGGCCAACCCTTCCAATAGGCGTGGACCTCGTAGCAGTTGCATTTCCTCAATTGGCGACTGACTCGATTTTGCGGGACGACCGCCTGCATGGCCATCTCGCATTCGCGCACGATGCCGGGGTAGCGAACGTCCCGTGTGACCCTGAGTCGGTAGACCTGTCTCCGGTGTTCGGCTATCGAGCCATCGCCGAGGTATAGGCCAAGGAGATGCACGTACTCTGGCCCAAGTTGGTCGAAGTCGTGCTGATCTCCATGACATCGAGTGCAAGTCCCGCGGGGATTATGCGGTCGATAGGAATGGGGGAGGCTGCCGTTGACCCAGTCCCGGATCGTTAACCGAGACACGCCCGTGTATCTCGAGATCTCGCAGTTGTTCAGACCAGCCTCGTGCAGCTCCAGGACAGAGGCAACTGTTGCCTCAGGATGCATGAGGAGATGCGGGCGGAGGGAGTCGAACCCTCATGCGCTTACGCGCCACCGGTTCTGAGCCGATGCTGTATACCAGTTCCAGCACGCCCGCTAGGAGCCCAAATCTATCGTTTGGGCCGGCCTGACGAGGGCACCGTCCGTACGAACACATGTTCGTAAGCTAGCTCCGCCCCCGGACGGAACCACGAGCCGACACCGCCGATCCGTCTCGCTAGAATGTCGGCCCCACGCCGCTATCGTCTAGGGGACTAGGACGCCGGATTCTCAGTCCGGAAACCGGGGTTCGAATCCCCGTAGCGGTATCACAATGCCGAGCCGTTCAAGCGCCTTGGTCCCATCTTCCTTGTGGTCGGCTGCGCCGCTTCTGATTCGCTCGGCAGCGATTACTTGAGCTTCCTCATCAGCTGTGCGCTCGTAGTCGAGCGACTCTTGTCTCACGCGACGGCGAGCCGCCTTGACATTGGCGGTCAGCTTGTGCGGCTTGCAGAGCAGGCAGCCGCTGCGACGGTGCTTGGGGCGTTTCCGCTTGTGATGTGCCATCACCCAAGCTTCGCGTATCGAGCTTGATTGTCTGAGTTGAGTGCACCCGCTGGGGAGACCCATGGCGGGCGGGCTGCGACAGCCAGTCGGTCTGCTCAATGGACAGCGCTGTGGCGCGCGGTACCCTTGGTACGTGGCCAAGGTGATCGAGAAGCGTCCGGACGGGACGGTCGTCATCGTCGTGTCTCCGGCTGATTCCTCCGAGTTGGAGGTTGGGGCTGCGGTTGATGTCCTGCCCAAGGCCGTCGGCAACGGCCGGGATCAGGCCTGGCCGGTCGGGGCGCTCGCCGCCAAGCTCCCTGCGATCGAGATCGCCGACATCAAGGCCGCCCGCCACGAGGCGTTGCTCGGCAAGACCGAGTAGAACCCGCCTGTGGCAAGCGTCGTTGCCGACACCCATGCCCTGCTGTGGATGCTCAGGGGGACCCTGCGCGAGCGCTCGCCGAGCGGTGCGGACGCCATCGAGGAGGCGCTGGACGCCAACGCGCTCCACGTCTCGGTCGGCTCATTCCTCGATTTGCGCTACCTGGTCGACTCAGGCCGCCTTTCGGAGCAGTTGCTCGACGACGCTCGCTCGATCGTCGACGGGGATGCCTTTATCGTCGTGCCACTCGAACTGCGGGTGCTCGACAAGATGGCGGCGGTTCCCCGCGCGAAGGTTCCCGACCCCTTCGACCGCATTATCGCGGCGACCGCGTTGACCCTCGATCTGCCGCTCGTCAGTGCCGACGAAGACATCCAAGGGGCGATCGGCGATCGGGTGATCTGGTAGCGGAGAACTTTGTCCCGAACTTTGTCCCCGATTCCACCGAACTCAAGCGAACGGAATCGAACTCCTTGAACTGGGCAGGCCTAAGTCGACCGCAAACGGCTTGCTAGCTAGAGGCAATTCTCAGTCCGGAAACCGGGGTTCGAATCCCCGCAGCGGTACTTCTGATCGGGATCACCTGCACGCCGTCCTCTCTTCGCCGGTAGCCGCGCGTAACGGGATTCGGTTTTCGGGGGTTGGGCCTATCCGACAGCCCGAGCGACGCCGACGATGATCAGCCCGAGCGTGACCGCCCCCAGTGCCTTGCGAAAGACGTTGACCCCGCGCGCGGCCTCCTCGTAGGCCCACACGGTCAGCGCGACGTAGAAGATCGCGCGGGCGAGGTCACGGATCGTGCTGCCGTCGTCGGCCAGCCCCGCGGCGAGGAGCGCTGCGAGGGCGATCCAGAGCGGTGGATTCGGGAACTGGCCGACTACGTATCCGCGGATCTTGACGTCCCTTTGGATGGGCGCGAGCATACCGCCGGCCCCGGGCTCATCCCTGAGGCGGGATCAGGACTTCGCGCACCGAAGGTGAGTTGTTCTAGCCACCCCGTGCCAGAATTGCCTCGTGCAACGGGGTGGCGTCGATGAGACCCGTGTTGAGACGGTGCTGCGGCGGTCGCGTACGATCCCGCCGCTGGTGCTCGGTTTGGTGCTGATCACTGCGCTCTTCCCGCCGCTGCTCGTCATCTCCGTCGCCGTCGATGTCGTTCGCCGGCTCGCCTTCGGAGTGCCGCCGACGGCTCTGCGGTTGACTGCGTTCCTCTGGGTCTACCTCGCCGCTGAGGTGGTCGGGCTCGTCGCGATGGCAGCGGCCTGGGCCCTCAGCCTGGGCGGCCGCCGGGAGGCGGCGCTGGAGCGAATGACGCTGGGTCTGCAGCAGCTATGGGCCGGTGTCCTGTTCGGGGCGGTCAGGGCGCTGTTCGGCCTCCGTCTCGAGGTGACCGGCGACGATGCGATCGTGCCGGGGCCGGTCGTCGTGCTGATCCGCCATGCGAGCATCGTCGACAACCTCCTGCCGGCGATCCTGGTCACCCGTCCGCACGCAGTCCGCCTGCGCTATGTGCTGAAGCGCGAACTGCTCGCCGATCCCTGCCTCGACGTCGCCGGCCGGCGCCTGCCGAACTACTTCGTCCGCCGCGGCACGGGCGAGGCGGTTGAGCTGGAGCGGATGCGTTCACTGGCGCAAGGCCTGGAAGGCGACGAGGGAGTGCTGATCTACCCCGAGGGGACCCGTTTCACACTCGAGCGCCGCAGGCGCGCGATCGCGCGGATCGGCGAGCGCGACCCCGATCTTGCCGCAAGGGCGGAGCGCCTGCGCCACCTGCTGCCGCCCCGCTTCGGTGGCGTCGGGGCGCTGCTCGACGGTGCCCCGGACGCCGACGTCCTCGTCATCGCCCACCACGGCTTCGATGGCCTGCGCTTGGTGTCCGACATTTGGCGGGGCGGTCTTGTCGACCTCTTCGTCAGAGTGCGGGTCACACGGGTGCCGCGTTCCGCCGTCCCCACGGGGGACGCCGCGCGCGCGGAGTGGCTCTATGACCTCTGGCAGGATGTCGACGACTGGCTCGAGAAGCGCTTCGCCGCCGCTCCCCAGCCGGTGGAGTCATGAGCACTGCCGGCCTTCTCGCGGCCGAGGCGGGGCTGGTTTTGGCCCTCGTCACGGTGCTATGGGCGGCGAGTGTCGCGCTGAAGGACACCTCGATCGTCGACATCTTCTGGGGCAGCGGCTTCGTGATCGCCGCCTGGGCCGCCTACGTTCTCGGCGACGGCAGCGCCGATCGTCGGCTGCTCCTCGCGCTGTTGGTTACTGTCTGGGGCCTTCGCCTGACCGCGTACCTCGCCCGCCGCAACCAGGGCAAGGGCGAGGACTACCGCTACGCGGCGATGCGCCGTCGTCACGGGAAGCGCTGGCCGCTGCACAGCTTGGTCGTCGTGTTCTGGTTGCAGGGCACACTGATGTGGGTCGTCTCGCTTCCAGTGCAGGTGGCAATGAACGACCCCACGCCCGCCGGGCTCGGCGCGCTCGATTGGATCGGGACCGCGGTCTGGGTCGTCGGGTTCGCCTTCGAGGCGGTCGGCGACCAGCAGCTCGCCCGCTTCAAGGACGACCCCGCGAATCGGGGGCGGGTGATGGACCGCGGCCTCTGGCGCTATACGCGCCACCCGAACTACTTCGGCGACTTCTGCGTCTGGTGGGGGATCTGGCTCGTCGCGCTCGCCGCCGGCAGCGCCTGGTGGACCGCCGTGGGGCCCGTGGCCATGTCGATCTTGTTGATCCGGGTCAGCGGCGCCGCCCTGCTCGAGCGCTCGTTGACCAAGCGCCGCGACGGCTATGCGGACTACGTCGCGCGCACCAGCGCCTTCTTTCCCTGGCCGCCACGAGGCGGGCGGGCGGAACATTGACGATTCGTCTCTTCGGGGCGGCTGTCGTCAGCCTGATCGGGGCTCGGTAGCGCCTTCGGCTGTGGCGTCTGAAAAGCATGTCCCGGAATATGTCCCCGACTCCACCGATCTAGATCGAACGCAGCCGAACTCCCTGGACTCAGCAGGCACAAATCGACCACAAACGGCTTCACAGAGCCATTTCTCAGTCCGGAAACCGGGGTTCGAATCCCCGTAGCGGTACTTCAGGACGGCGCCCAGCCCGACGCCTAGCCCCAGAAGATGCAGGTGGGATCGTTGTCGAGCTCGCGGAGCAGCGGCGCCAGGTCGCGCACGGGTTCGATGTACGGGTACTCGAGTCGACGGTCGTTTCGGTCGCGTGCATAGAGCGTCCAGAGGCGGGTCGTCGGATCCCACTCGAAAGTGCAGATCCGCATCCTGGTCCAGTCTGGGCCGAAGTCCTCCCGCCAGGGCGGGCGGCATTCGTAGATCGTGATCGTGTTTCCGCGGACCTTGTACTCGGTTCTCAGCTTGTCGTCGTGTTCGGCGGGAACCTTTGTCGCGCAGTAGGTCGCGATGAGCGAGATCGCGGGATCCAATACCTCGGTGGGCAGCGCCATCGGTTCCAACCTAACGCGGCGGGGCGCTTCGGCGCGCCGTTGCTACCAGGCGGCTCTCTCGTGGTTGGTCCAACGACTCCGATCTTGCCGGCGCTTCGCCTTGACATTGGCGGCAGCTTGTGCGGCTTGCACAGCAGGCAGCCGTTACGTCGATGCTTGGGGCGCTTGCGCTTGTGGTGGGCCACTGACTCAGCTTGGCGCGGATCGAGGCGTTCGACTCTGAGATCCACGGGGAAGCGTAACTTCTATGCTACGCCCAGCCTGGCCGATCATGAGCCCTCGAAGCAAGTCCGACACGACCTACCACGACCGGCGCCTTGCGCGACGGCTCAAGGAAGATCCGGAGTTCCGGGCGGAGTTCGAGCGACAGCGACGGGAGATCGCCCAGATCGAGTCGATCGTCCGCCAACTCGACGAGCTGCGAGAGCAGGCGGGAATGTCGAAGACTGAACTGGCTCGCGCTGTCGGGAAGGAGCCGTCCAGTATCCGCCGATTCTTCACCGCCGAAGTCAATCCCGAGCTGAAGACCGTCGCCGCCGTAGCAGAGGCCCTTGGGGCAGAGGTCAAGGTGGTTAGCCGGAGGGTTCGCAAGAAGCAGCCCCACACGCGCCGGGACTGAAGCGTCGCTCAAGGCTATGGCGGCGTCGTCCGATGCCACCCCGGTGACGATCTCGAGCTTCCCGACCCAGGTGGGACCGGTGCCCGATCGGATGATGATCTGGCCGATGGATGACGGGAGCTATGGCCTGGATGCCAGCTTCCAGGGGGCAAGCGGCTATGAGCGAGCAGAGCGGCATACGAAGCTCCTTGAGGAGCACGGGGTGCGCCATTCCTTTCGCCAGGAGCTCGGCGGGGCCTGGACGCTGCGCTTCGGCCCCCTGAGTGCTGCTGAGGTAAGCGTCGCCCTCCAAGCCTTTGTCCAGTAGGACGTAGCGGTAGCGGACGACCGGGCCGGGGAGCAGGCGAGCGCTGCTCTTGATGACGGAGGTCAGCTGATCGCGTCGCCGCTGCTGTGGAGCGAGGTTCCCTCGGCGCGGTAGTCGCTGATCGGTCCGACTAGGGCCGGGACCTTGCGTGGGCGTGGTGGGAGGCTCTTGAGCGCTCCGCCTGGGCGAGTGCGGCGGCTCTGCTCTACGACGTGGGCGAACTCGGCGCGGAGCTCGCCGAGGTCGGGGGACACTGGAGTAGGAGTCCTGATCTTTCCCAAGACGACCGTCCCGGGCGCAGTGGGGGCGAGTTCGTGCATGAGAGCCATAAGGGGCCAGGAGACGCTTGAGCACCACCGGAGCGCAGCGATCCCGACCTCGCGGATCCCGTACTTGTCCTCGGTGTCGGCCAGCGCATAGCCGAGGAGCTGCCAGAGCTCGAAACGGCCGACGATGCCCGGGGTCGTCGTTGCCTTGAGGTCGATCAGTAGACGGCCGACGATCAGGTCCGCGTCGGCGCCGCCCAGCGCCCGGCTCTGCTCGAACTTGGGATTGAGTACGAGCGGCCGCGCATTCGCCCACCCCCGGTGTTCCTCCCAGGCCGACCGTCCCACCTGCTCGAGGTCCTGGATCGTTGCCGGTGTCAGTGCAAGCGGGACGAAATCGTCGAGGCCGAGGCAGCGTCGGAGCGGTGCGATCAGTCGCTCCTCGACTGCGGGTATCGGCCCAATTCGGAAGAACTGCTCAAAGCGAGCGAGTACTAGGCAGGAGATGCAGACCTCTCGCCACTCCGAGTCGGTCAGGGCGCGGCGACCGGGAGTAAGCCGCTTGATTCCGGTGACCGCTTCGCGTTCGACCTCGATCGCGCGTATGCCAATGGACGGGTCCCGTGAGAGCATCTGGACCGCATGGGTGGCGACGGTTCCTTCAATCGAGGTGACTCGAAGGCAGGCCCGCAGGAGGTAGTCGAGCCCGGTGCCGACGAGACCCGGGTCGGCTCCGACAGCGCGCGGGATCCGGCATGCTTGTTCGCCGTCGCGAAGTTGGCGATTTGCCTCGCGGGTGACGCTTCGGGTTTCGGGAAAGCGCTCCTCTAGCCAGCGCCGCACGGGGCTATCGCGACTTTCCAGATGCGAGGTGAGACTCACGGAGCACGCCCGTCCATCAGGTTGCGACCTCGCCAGATTCATCTCGGCGGGTGCTGGTCTTCGCGAGGGCCTCGGCGACCGTGTCGCAGGTGAGGAGGAGGTCGATGGCGATCCAGCCGCGATGGCTTCCATAGAGACCCCCGGTCTTTACGGGCTTCGGCGGCACGATCGCGGGACCGAGCCGGAAGACCCAGTGCCGTTCGTCGGGCCAATCGACCTTTCCCTTGAGGGGCATGAAGCCCGCGTAGTTGTCGTCGGTGACCCGATAGGAGTCGACGTGTCGGATCTGCTGCAGCCTTCCCTCGAAGCGGAAACCGAGGTAGTTCGGCGGCTCCTTCGGATAGCCCCGACCGACAGGACAGAAGTAGGTGTCGTGCTTCGTGACGACCTCCTGGAAGCTGATTCCGGTTTTCTCGATCTCCCCGCCGAGGCTGACGACGTAGACGAGGTTCGAGTTGACGTTCTGCATGGTCATCAGGCCTCTCAGGTAGCGGGACAGGTCTCGCAGCAGCCGCTTCTCGGCATGGCTCTTGGATCGGCTGATCGCGATACCGACGAACTCGTCGAGCCGACGCCAAGAGCGGTAGTGAACAGGGACACCCTTGACCGTTGCCGGCAGCTTTCCGGCAACGAACTCGCCTGATGCCTCGGCCATCACGACGAGCACGTCCGGCGGCTCGTTCGTACGCGTCGCGTACTTGGTCAGCTGCTCGAGCTCGGGAAGGTTGTAGCCGCGCTTCGCCTCGACGACGATGTGGAACTCGGACTCGTTGATCTTGATCTCAATGTCGGTAAAGCCGGCGTCGGGGACTCCCTCTTGCAACAGGACGATGTCGACCGAAGGCTCGTCGACCTCGGGGAGGACATCGTCGATAAACGCGGTCGCGAGCTCTCGACTTTGCGATAGAGCCCAGCCGACCGAGTAGGTGATGTCGTTCTCCTTCCTCCCGAGAAGATCGAAAACCGTTCCTATCGAGCGGCCGTGAAGAGTGAGGTCGGTTGGCATGATCGGCGAAGCAGCCGGTTCAGTATGCAGGCTTTCCTCTTGAATAGAGGTACCTCGCCCGCGCTCGCTATGTTGCCCCGATGAGCAGTGATCTCATCCCGTGGGTTGTCGCTATCACGCTCGGCATCGCAGTCGTCGTCTTGGGGCTGATACGGAATCTCTCTGAGACCACGCGAAACGGGTTGCCACGGTTTGGAGGGGACCGCGAGCGGGCGACTGCGACGCTGGGGCTATATGAGGGCGAGGAAAGGCGACGTCGCCCGCTTTCCCCACGGCAAAAACAATGGATGACCGGGGGATTTCTGCTGCTAGCTCTCGCCTACGCGGTAATGGCGCTGCTGTGGGCCAACGACAGGTTGATTCACGCCGTTTTTGCCACCCTATGGGTGATTGTCGCCGTTGGATACTTCCTTGGAAGGTTGCCGCTTTCAGTGAATAGGTCTACCTCCTGAATCTGATGCAGCAGCACCACGACGGACAAGCGAAATCGATTCCGCCGCGATCCTCGCCGCGTGGTTCGTCTTGTGTTCCGTAAGGGGTACAGGCTGCGTGTGTTGCCCTACCGGCGTCGCGAGTGGCGGCGGGGGAGGACGGTGATCGCGAAGGTGGTGGAGGCTTCGTGGATGAGGTCGACAGGGACGGCCGTCGTTTTGGCGGCGCTCCGCGGCGCTTTGCCTGAGCCGAAGAGGGCAATGGAGGTCAGCTGCCCGCGGGGGTCATGGCGGGCCTTGTAGCGAATGCCGGCGTAGCCGGCCTCTTGGAAGGCGAGCGCCCAGCCCTGAGTCAAGTTGTAGTCGGAGGTTGAATGGATCTCGGCGGTGAGGCCGATGAGTCCGAGGACGGTTGGGTCGGTCAAGTCAACGACCTTTGCTTTGGGCGGGCGCAGCCTGGATAGCCGTTGCGCGTCGACCAACGGCTCTGGGATCACCCCGCCCGGCCGCAGTAGGCGCCCGAACTTCTCGACGAAGCCGCCAATCGGCTCCTCGGCGAGATAGCAAGTGCCTGCCTCGGCGAGGTTGAACCTGCCATCGGGGCCGACATCGAAGAACCAGGGGGCGACATCGGCGGCATGGATTCGCCACAGAGGTTTCGTCCCGAGCTTCGCGCTGGGAGGCTCGGGCAGGTCGTCCGGAGGAGCGGGCAGGCCGCGCGGACTCAACGCTTCAGGTCGGCCACGGTGCGGTGGGCCGAGAGAAGCAAGGGCTCGATGTCCGCGTCAGCGAAGGCATCAACCGGGGCGCGGTTATCCAGCTCCGGCTGGGGGGTGGTGGCAAACGCGGCAAGCGTCCAGGCGTCGAGCCTCGCCTCGCCGAAGATCTCGTTGAGCTCCTTGATCGCCTTAAAGGGCGCGCTGTTGCCGGCATCGAACTGCCAACGCGGGTAGCGGATCAGATCCGCGTCGTCGCGCAGCGCGATAACCGAGCCGCTGAGAACACGCTTCCGAAGCGCCTCGCGACTGATCCCACCGAGCAGGATGCGAGCTTCAGCACTGGTCAGCAGCTCCCCAAGAGCGCGTTCCCAGGCCCTGCCGGCAAGGACGACCATCGCCGCGCGCCGCCCAAGTACTTCGGCATCGTCAGCCGAGCTCGGCTGCCCACCGATCTCGGTGAGCGTGCGCCGGAACTCTTCGACGGTGCGATCTAGAAGGGCTGGGTTGGCTGCCATTGACGCCAACGGTAGCGTCAACCTCGTCAACCGTCAAGAAAAGATGGTCACCTGCCTGCGGTTCAGGCGGTCGCCTCCCTCCTTCTCAATGGGATTTTGGGGCTCGGATTGGTCGGACCGATTTCAGGGGGTCGGGCCACGGGCGCTACCGAGCAATCGAAACGGGATCGACATCGATCCACGCAACGTGGCGGGGGATCAGCGCCGCAGCGCTTGTGCGATGCGCGTCTTCAGGTTGAGCGCCGCCAGCATCGCCCGCTCGGGCAGCGAACCGGCCGGGGGGAGGGCGCCGAGCTGCTGCGCCATCTGGGCGCCGTTCATGTAGGCGTCGTTGCGGTGGATCTTGCCGCCGCGGATCCTCAGCACGTCGCAGCCGGTCAGGTCTACCTTGGCCCCGGTCGGGTCCATCCCCTCGAATCGGGTCTTGCCGTTGAAGGTCCCGTTCGCATGCCAGCGAACCGCCGCCACCTCGCCCTCGGCGACGACATCGAGGATCTCGAAGCGAAAGTCGGGGAAGGCCGCGAAGAGGTTGGCAAACCAGGCCCGGTAGCTGTGCGGCGCGGTCAGCTCGACCAGGCCGTGGATCTCACCGGTGCCGCCGACCTCGTAGAACTCGGTCATCGCGTCCAGGTCACGCGCGGCGACCGCCTCGAAGTAGGCGCGGGCGATGGCGCCGGTCTCCGTCGGTTGCTCCGTTGCGGGCATCGCAACAGGGTACGGGGTCAGCGCTGCTGGAACGGCGCCGTCTATCCGCCGAGCCTGAAGGCGACGAGTTGCGGCGTCTGGCCTTCCGCCGCCGCGAGGCCGGCCGGGGCGATCAGCATGTCGCCGGCGACCATCACCCCGGCGTTGGTGCCGGAGGGCAGGGTTTCCTGCCAGACGACCCGGCCGCTGCCGGTGTCGAAGGCCTGCACGTTGCCGTCGGAGGTGGTCGCGAAGACGAGGTCGTTGGCGACGGTGGTGAAGCCGAAAGCAGGGGCGTTGGGGAATTCGTGCTTCCACTCAAGCGCGCCGTTCTTCAGGTTGAGCGCGACGAGTTCGCCGTTCAGCGGCCCCGGTTCACCCTTTTCGGTCTGGGTGGTGATTTCCAGCGGACTGTTGTCGACTGGCACGAAGACGCTCTTGCCGTCGGTGGCCATCGGCGAGATCACGCCGCCGAGCGAGCCCGGGTAGATCGTCTCCGGCGTCTTCAGCTTCGCGGTTTCGCCGCGCATCGCCAGCAGGCCGTCGTCGTCGTGGCCGTTGTGTTTCCCGACGGGGACCTTCCAGACGGGCTTGCCGGTCTTGGCGTCGAGGGCGACGACCCAACCCGACTTGCCCGCGCCCAGGACCAGTTCCTTGCCGCCGGAGTTGACCAGGATCGGCGGGTTCTGGAAGTCCCAGTCGGCGAGCGCGTGAGGGGTCTGCTGGTAGTACCACTCGAGCTTGCCCGTCTTCGCGTTGAGCTTGACCAGGGAGTCGCTGTAGAGGTTGGGGCCCGGCCGGCTCGATCCCCACGGTTCGGTCGGCGTGCCTGGGAACGGCGCCGGGTTGCCGACGCCGAAGTACATCGAGCCCTTCTTGTCGAAGGCCGGCGTGTACCAGAGGCCGCCGCCCGAGTTGACGTCCGGCTTGCCCCAGAGGCCTTTGGGCACGGTGTCAAAGTGCCATAGTTTCTTGCCGGTTTTCGCATCCAGCGCCGAGAGGATTCCGACCCCGCCGGCGCCGTAGAATTCGCCGACGTTGACCGGCACCGTCGAGACGTAGACGATGCCGTCGTGGTAGCCGGGGGCCATGTCGATGCCCTCTTGTTCGTTGCGGATCAGCGGCACCGACCAGACCTGCTTGCCGGTTTCCTGGTCGAGCGCGAAGGCCGAGGTCGGCGTCGCCCCGAAGACCATGCCGCCCTGGACGACGACGCCGTTGGGGCCGTGGTCGGGCAGTTCGTACTTTTTGCTCCAGAGGACGTCGCCGCTGCTCGCTTCGATTGCCTGCACGTTGGAGGCCAGGTCCTGCGAGTAGAGGACGCCTTTGCTGAGGATCGGTGAGGAGGCGTAGCTGCCGAAGGCGCTTTCGGCGTTGATCGGGTTCGTCCAGGCGATCGCGAGTTCATTCACCGTGGACGCTTTGATCGGCCCGCCGCTGTTGCGCGTGTTGGCGGGGTCGCCGTTCGGGTAGCCCGTCCCGTCATAGCTGACTTCTTCACCCCCCGAGGAGGAGCCGCCGCCGCAGCCGGTCACCAGGATTGCCGCGACCAGCATGGCGACCAGAGCCGCCACAACCCCGCCGTACCCCCACCCGCCGGTGCCAACCATCATCTCGCGACCCTATTAGATAGATAAAATTCTGTCAAGTATTTATAGAAATATAAGGGATTGCAGACGACGGCTCGCGCTCCTCGAGCAGCGGCTGCAGCACCCGGTTGGCAAGCAGCCCGAGCGCGCCGAGGTTGGCGAAGCCCGGCCCCTGGCTCAGTCCCGCGAGTCCCGGGATCTGCAGCCGCGGCTGCATCCCGCGCAGTTCGAGGTTGCGGCCGATCGGTACCTCGGTGCCCGCCGGCGTCCCCCAGAGCCGCCCCACGCGACTCTCGATCTCGGCACGGGTCTCGGCCGGGAAGAGGTCGCTCAGCTGGGCGAGCAGGTCGAACCCGGTGCAGTTGACCACGTAGTCGTGCTCGGGCCCGGCCACGCCCTCGTGCGACTCGTGGCGGAGGCGCACGCCGGCGCCGCCGCGCGCCACGGCGACGTCGGTGATGCGGCCGGTGACGAAGCGGCAGCGGTCGTCGTAGGCGATCGCCGCCAGGCTCGGCGGGTCGAAGACGCCGCGGTCGGAGTGCTTGACGAAGTCGCGCCGCGTCGTCTGGTCGAGCGCGCTCCAGCCGACCTCGTCGGGGTTGGAGAAGACGCGGTTCTCGAGGAAGCTCTCGCCGCGGCTCATCGGCAGCATCGGCGTGTAGACCGTGAAGTGGGAGCGGGGACGGAAGCCGCGCAGGAACATCATGCAGCTCAGCGCGCTCTCGCCGCCGCCGACGATCGCGACGTCGCAGTCGCCCTCCCCCGGCAACTGGGCGAACTCATCGCGCCGGCTGTCGCAGTGGAAGACCCGCGAGGCGATGTCGGGCTCGTGCGGGAACGCGCGGTGGACGCCGGGGCCGGTCAGGACCAGCGCCGCCGCGGTGTGGCGCGAGCCCCCGCCCGCCTCCTCGACCTCGACCGCCCAGCGCTCGCCCTCCTCCAGCGAGACCCGCGTCACCCGGCCCTCGACGTGGCTGACGCCCTCGGTCGCGCGCGAGAGGACCCAGGTCAGGTACTCGCCGTAGTCGCGGTGGCGCACCTGCGGCGAGCCGGCGTCGATCCAGCGCGCGTAGCGGCGCCTGGCGACCATGTAGCGCTGCCAGGAGAACCCCATCGCCTGCTCGTCGATCGCCTCACCGGCCTCACCGAACTCGCGAAAGCTCTGGTAGGGGAAGCCGACGTCCTTGATCGGCGTCACCGCCAACGGCTCCTCGCCCGAGGTCATCCCGTTGCGCCCCTTCCAGGAGGCCGCGACCTCGGTCGCCTCGACGATCTTCAGCGAGACCGGCCCGAGGCCGAGCGAGTTGAAGGCGTGGACCTTGGTCGCGATGCCGGCGGCCTTGGCGCCGGCGCCGACTACGAGTAGATCGGACTCGGCTGCCATGGCTCGGCCGGGTGGGGGACGGGGACGGGCGTGCGCGGCTCGGCGACGACGCGGCCGCGCTTGTCGGGGCTGAAGGAGATCGCGCTGCGCCGCGCCCGCTCGGAATCGGAGTCGGCGGGGCGCAGCTCGACCTCGCTCAGCACCGTGCGCAGCACCCGCTTCATCTCCAGTTCGGCGTAGCTGGCGGCGAGGCAGCGCCGCGTGCCGCCGCCGAACGGGATCCAGGTGTAGGTGCCGGGCGGCCGGCCGAGAAAGCGCTCGGGCAGGAAGTGGCGCGGGTTCGGATAGATCTCCTCGTTGCGGTGGATCAGGTAGACGCAGGGTGCGACGACGGTGCCGGCGGGCAGGCTGCGGCCGCCAAGCTCCATCGGCTCCAACAGGCGGCGGACGACGACCGGCACCGGCGGGCAGAGCCGCAGCGTCTCTTTGACCACCGCGTCCATGTACTCCCCCCGCCGATGGGCCGATTCCCGGTCTATATGACCGGGAATCGGCCCATCGGCGGGTTGTTCGGCGATTACCTCGGCCTGCAGCCTGGCCAGCTTGTCGGGGTGGCGCAGCAGGCGCTCGAAGACCCAGGCCAGCGAGGAGGAGGTCGGGCCGTCGGTGAGCAGCGTCATCAGTTCGTCGCGCATCTCGGCGTCGCCGAGCGGCGAGCCGTCCTCGTAGCGGGCCTCGATCAGGATCGAGACGATGTCCTGCGGGCTGCTCTCGCCGGCGCGACGGCGCCGGTCGACCTCCTCCAGCAGGGCCGCTTCGACCGGCGCCATCGCGGCGCGGAAGCCACCGCTGCGGGCGAGCCAGCGCGGGCCCAGTGCCGCCGCCATGCTCAGTCGCCGCGGCTCGTTCAGCGCCGCGGTCAGCTCGTGCAGCAAGGTGCGCATGCCCCCGAGCCGGCCCTCGGGGTCGGGCCCGAAGACGGAGCGCATGATCACCTCCTGGGTGATCGCCTGCATGTGCGGCCAGAGCTCGAACGGCTCGCCGGCCGGCCAGCTGCGCACCCGGCTGCGCGTCACCTCGGCCATCATCTCGGCGTCGGCCCCCATCCGCTTGCCGTGAAAGGGCGGCAGCATCAGGCGCCGCCGGGTCATGTGCCCCGGTTCCTCCAGCAGCATCACCGAGCGCGGGCCGAGCACCGGCAGCAGCAGCGGGTTGGCGAGGGCGACCCCGAGGCTGCCCGCCGGGGCCGTGAAGACCTTTTTCACATCGTCGGGGTCGCAGAGGAAGACCCACCTGCCCGAGTGCAGGATGCGCAGCGTGAAGGTGTCCCCGTAGCGCTCCTGGCAGCGCTTCATGAACGGGTAGGGACGCCGCGCCCAGCCGACCGCCTGCAGGGCGCTGGGCATCCGCGGACCCGGGGGCAGGCTCATCTCTCCTCGGTCTCCAGTGCCGCCATCAGCTCGTCCTCCTCCTTGCAGGTGGCGGCGATCAGCAACTCGAAGAGGTCGCCGGTGAACTCCGCTGGCAGGTTCGCCTCCTCGCCCCGCGCCAGGTAGCGCTTGCGTACGGAGGCGACCCGGTCGGGCTGCATCATCGGGATCTCGTGCGCGCGCTTGTAGCGGGCGATGTCCCGGCAGACCTCGAAGCGCTCGCCGAGCAGCCGGGCGATCTCGTCGTCGAGCCCGTCGAGGCGGCGGCGGTGCGGCTCCAGCCCGTTCTGACTCATGCTGCCAGCACCTCCTCGACCGGCTCGTCGAGTAGCCCCGCCGCGAAGGCGTAGCTGCAGGCGGCGAGGGCGTGCAGCGCGTAGCCGCCCTCCTGGACGACGCAGACCGGTAGCCCCGACGCCGCCAGCAGGCGGCCGATCTGGGCGAAGATCGTCGGCGAGAAGCCCCAGCTCCCGTGCGGGTCGCCCGCGACCGTGTCGTAGCCGAGCGAGACGACCAGGGCTCCGGAGGTCGCCGCCAGCGAGTCGATCGAGCGGGCGACCGCGTCCAGGTAGGTCGCGGCGTTGGGGTTGCCGGTGAACTCGACCACCCGTTCGCGGGCGCTGCTCGGGGTCACCGTCCGGGCCGCGACGTTGGTCACCGGCCAGGCGTGCAGCGAGTGCAGGCTGGCGCCGTCCATCCCCTCGACGATCGCCGCGGTGCCGTTCGGGTAGTGCAGGTCGAGGTCGAGGATGCCGACCGGGCCGAGGCCGCCCTCGCGCAGGGTCAGCGCCGCCGCCGCGGCCGAGTTGAGGTAGCAGTAGCCGGCGAACCAGTCGGGGCCCGCATGATGGCCGGGCGGGCGACAGAGCGCATAGGAGAAGCGCGCGCCGCCGACCAGGCGGGCCGCCGCGGTGATCGCCGTGCGCACCCCCTCGTGGGCGGCGGCGACGAGGCCGGCGCAGACCGGGATGTCGGGCGGCAGGCCCGGCGCGGCCAGCTCCGGCATCACCACCGGCTCCTCGGAGCGGATCTCGCGCAGCGTTTCCAGGTAGGAGTCCTCGTGCAGCTCGGCCAGCGTCTGCTCAACCTCGGCCATCGGCGCATCGGCCTCGGCACCCCGCACCCGCGCGTGGCAGACCAGGCCGTTGCGCACCTCCGTCATCCGCCGCCGGTCATCCATGCCCGGCAGCTTTCGGCCGCCTTCGAGGATCCAGGGAGCGCCATTGCGATGGCCGCCGCGCTGCTCGATCATCAGCAGCTGCTCGCTCATCGGAGCAGCCGCCGCATCCTCGGCCCGAGGGGCGTGAAGTCGTTCTCGCGGTAGAAGCGTTCGGTGGCGCCGAGCCCGGCGAAGCTCTCCTGCGGCAGGCCGACCTCCAGCCGCGGCACGCCGGCTTCGCCCGCATGCCTGACCAGGGCGAGGACAAGCTCGCGCCCCAGCGCCCGGCTGCGCCACTCGGGATGGACCCAGAGATCCTGGATCGTGCCGTAGCGCCCCGGCACGTGGATCGCGTACTGCCAGCTCGCGGCGAGCACGCCGACGATCGACCCCTCGTCCTCGGCGACGAGCAGCGCCCCCGCGCTCGGGTCCTCGGCAAGCCGGCGCGCCCCTTCCTCCAGCGCCGTCGCCGAGGGTCGCTCGCCGCCGAGCTCGATCAGCAGAGCTTCTACCGCGCTCGCCACCGCCGGCGCATCGTCGACCGTCGCCGCCCGCACGCTCATAGGGCCCCGGCGGCCTCCGCCTGCGGCTCCAGCTCCACCGACCAGGCCTGCGGCGCGGCGCTGCCGGTGACCGCCTCGGCGATCGTCGCCATCGGCGCCCGCGCCTTGAGCAGGATCTCGTCGAACTCGTCCTCGGGGTCGGACTGCATGACGATCGCGCCGCCGGCCCCGATCGTGGTCCGTCCCGGCCGCATCACGATCGTGCGGATGACGATGCTGAGGTCCATCGCGCCGTCGACCCCGAACCACCCGATCGCCCCCGAGTAGACGCCGCGCGCCTCGTCCTCGAGGTCGTCGATGATCTCCATCGTGCGCTCCTTGGGCGCGCCGGTCATCGAGCCGCCCGGGAAGCAGGCGCGGGCGCACTCCGCGGCGCTGCGGTTGGGGTCGAGCACGCCGCTGACCGTGGAGATCAGCTGGTGCACCGTCGCGTAGTCCTCGACGATCATCAACTCGGGGACGCCGACGCTGCCGACCTCACAGACGCGGCCGAGGTCGTTGCGCAGCAGGTCGACGATCATCAGGTGCTCGGCGTAGGTCTTCTCGTCTTCGGTCAGCTCGGCACGCAGCGCCTCGTCGCGCTCGAGGTCGGCGGAGCGTGACGTCGTGCCCTTGATCGGGCGCGCCTCGACTCGGCGCTCGCGGTCGACCGAGAGGAAGCGCTCGGGCGAGGAGCTGACCACGGCCATCTCGCCGAGCTTCAGGTATGCGGCGAAGGGCGCCGGGTTGCGGCGCCGCAGCAGCCGGTAGAGGTCGAAGGGGTCAGGGCTGGCGTCGGTCGAGATCTGGTCGGTGAGGCAGACCTCGTAGGACTCACCGGCGGCCAGTTCGGCCTGGCTGCGTTCGATGTCGGCCAGGTACTGCTCGCGGCCGCGACCGCAGCGGAAGCTGACGTGGGAGTCGCCGCGGCCCTCGCTGAGCGCCAGCGGCGTCGCCGGCTCGGGCGGGTCGGCGATGATCTCGCGCACTGCCTCCTCGGCCTTCTCGAGCCAGATCTCGGCTTCCGCCTCGTCGCCATGGCAGAGCGCGACAACGTGCGTCCGTCCACGCACGTGGTCAACGGCGACGAGGCGGTTGGCGAGCATCATCACTGCATCGGGCATGTCGGACCGATGCACGTTTGGCGAGCCACAGTCCGCCTTTAGCTCGTAGCCGAGATAGCCGACGAAACCGCCCATCAGTCCTGGCGGCAGGTCGGCCGGGGGTGGCTCGATCGCGTGCCCTGCGAGCTCGCGGTCGAGCAAGTCGAAGATCGAGGCGCGCTCCTCGATCGCGCCGTCGGCGCCGTGCCGGATCGCGGTTCCGGACTCGACGTCGTAGGACAGCACGCAGCGGCCGGGGCCGGCGCTGGTGCCGAGGAAGGAGCGCTGGGCGAGCCGCGTCGGCGCGTCGGCGCTGTCCAGCCAGAAGGCGTGCTCGGCAGTGCCGAAGAGGCGTTCGAAGAGCGCCTCGGTCGCCGGTTCGCCGGGAATCGAGCGCAGCCGCAGCTCGCTCTCGCCGGCGCTGCGGACGCGCCGCGCGACGCTGCGCGAGGCCGGCTGCAGGGGCCGTTTGGCGCCGCGCCAGCGCGGCGAGCGCTGTCGGCGGGCGAGCTCGTAGAAGTTCTCGACCAGCCTGGCACCGTGCTCGGTGGCGATCGACTCGGGGTGGAATTGGACGCCCCACATCGGCCGGCGCCGGTGCTCGATCCCCATCACGACGCCGTCGTCGGCCCAGGCGGAGACGTTGCCGTCGGGACCCATGTCGGTGATCGCAAGCGAGTGGTAGCGGACGACCGGGAAGTCCTGCGGGATGCCCGCGAAGAGTCCGTCCTCGGAGTGGTGGATGCGGCTGAGCCGGCCGTGCATCGCCTCCGGAGCGCTGGAGACCTTGCCGGCGAGCATCTGGCCGAGCCCCTGGTGGCCGAGGCAGATGCCCAGCACCGGGATCTCGCTGTAGCGGAGGATGTCGTTGCAGACGCAGAAGTCGTGCCAGCGCTGCGGGTTGCCGGGGCCGGGGGAGAGGACGATCGCGTCGAAATCCCAGCGCGAGAGCGCCCGCCAGGAGACGGCGTCGTTGTCGACGACGATCGGCTCCTCGCCGCTGACCCCGGCCAGCAGGTGGAAGACGTTGTAGGTGTAGGAGTCGTGGTTGTCGACGAGCAGGGTCCTCATGCCGGCGCCTCCAGTCCGAGGCCGCGCGCGGCGCGGTCGAGGGTCGAGTTGACGACGCGCTGCACGTGCGGCGCCCGCTCCTCTGCCAGCCGCCAGCGGGCGAGGTGCGACGCGTAGCGGGCCAGCGGCGCGACGTCGAGGGTCTCCGTGACGCGGCCGAGCAGACGCCCGTAGGTCTCCGCCCCGACGACCGCGAAGCGGTAGTCGGGGTCGAGCTCGGGCGCGTCGGCGGGGCTCGCGCCGTCGCCGACCCGCGAACGCGCCCTGACCAGGTCCCAGCCGAGCGCCCTGTCGTCGGCGAGCAGCTTCTCGGGCTCGAAGTCGACCCGCTTGGTCGCCGTGTGGAGGAGGAAGTAGCCGAGCGCGACCTGCGAGGCGACCTTGTCGGGGGAGGGGTGCCCGCGCCTCACCGCGTCCCGCGCCGCGTCGCTCTCGATCTGCTCGTCGATCCACTCGACCAGGTGGTCGATCAGCAGCGCGTCCTTCTTGCTCGAGGCGATCTTCTCGCGTTCGCGCGCGACCATGCCGTGGAAGATGTCGTGGTAGGGGTGGAAGCCGTTGCCGCTGTCGGTATGGACCAGCTCGGCCATCAGCTGGCGGCGGCAGGTGACGTGCGCGAACCACTCCTGGCCGCAGACCTGGACCGAGGTCGTGCCGTCGAGCCCGGTGTCGGCCAGCCAGTAGGCGAGCGCGCGCATGTGCTGGGTCGGCACGCCGTCGGAGCGCACCAGCGGCATTTCCTCGAGCTCCTCGCGGCCGGTCATGTAGATCACCGTGCCGTCGACCCGCTTCTCCAAGGTGCCCTCCTGCAGCCCCAGCTCGGTCAGCTCGGCCACCTCCGGGAGGAAGTCGGACTCGAAGAAGACGCGGTCGAAGTGGATACCCAGCCGGGACAGCGTCTTGCGCTGGCCGGAGATCACCCAGGCGCGCGTCTGCGACCACAGTTCGAGCGCCGTCTGGTCGCCGTTCAGCACTCGCTGCAGCAGCTCGTCGGCGCTGTCGTCGAGCACGTCGACCTCGCGCGTCAGCGAGTCGGCCGGGTGGTCGGCGGCGAGCCCCAGCGAGGCGCCGTTCTTGACGTAGTCGGCGTAGCAGTAGCCGACGAAGTGGTCCGACTTGACGCCGTTCTCCGCCGACCCCTGCGGGTACTTGCCGCTGCGCACGACGCCCGCCATCGCCTCGCCCATGCTGCGGCCGACATCGCAGATGATGCTGCGCCGCTCGATCTCGCCGCCCGCTTCGCCGAGCGCGTTGCCGAGCGCGTTGCCGAGCGCCAGGTTGCGCAGGTGGCCGATGTGCAGCGCCTTGGTCGAGTTGGCGTCCCAGAAGTTGAGCGCGAAACGCCGCCCTGCGGCGACCTCGCCGCAGCCCGCCACGCCCTCCTCGCCCTGCTCCAGCGCCGAGCCGCGCCGATCGACCCAGCCGTCGTCGAGGCGCAGCCAGACCTGGCCGCCGTCGGATTGGACCGCCTCCACCCAGTCGAGCCCATCGATCCTCTCCAGGTCGTCGCGTGCGCCGCGATCCTCCCGCCAGTCCGGCGAGCGCGGCACCAGCATCAGGTCGAAGCGCTGGTGCGGCCGGTAGGGGGCCCGCAGGGTCCAGTGCGACTGGGTGCCGTCCCCGCCTCCCGCTTCGTCGAAGTAGTCGAAGAGATTGATGTCCATAGTCCCGGCAACCCGTTGCCGATGCACCAGCCGGGGCTCGAACCCGGATCGTCGGCTTACAAACCCGATCCTCTAACCGATTGAGGTACTGGTGCGTATCTGTTTATCGAACAGTCAAGTAACTATTCAATAATTTTGGAGTGTAACAACGGAACGCAACTCGTGTCCATTCGGCAAAACGGATCACGCTTCCCGTCCCCCCGGTGGGAGACAAGCTTCGCGGTCGCGGTCCTAAGCGGCTTCGTAGAGGGGATCGTCGGAGTCTGGCCCCGACCCCTCGGCGTACTGGATGCAGCCCGCGCGGCAGAGGGCGCGACAGTGATAGGCGACCTCTGCATGCGGAGCGCCGGCCGCCTCAACCAGGTGCGACCTAACTGCGGGCGCCGACCTCAGGAGCTCGAGGATCCGCGCTCTGGTCGGATGCCAGAGTGCTCTCATCTGTTGGGTCGGCACGAGTTCTCCTCTATGGACTGAACGTTATCGGTGGAATTTGACGATCAGACATCTTTGCTTAATCATGTGAACTTTGCATGACAAAGTAGACATTTGCACGCGCGAGAGGCATTTGTTGCCGCAGTTTCGGGAGAATTGCTCGCATGCTCACCGTCGCAGTCACCGGCCCGACCGGCGAGATCGGCAAGTCGTTCATCTCCGCCCTCGAGCGCGCTCCCGAGGTGGAGCGGGTGATCGGCATGGCGCGGCGACCCTTCGACCTCGGTGCGCAGGGCTGGGAGAAGACCGAATACCGGCGCGGCGACATCCTCGACCGCGAGGCGGTCGAGGCGCTGGTCGCCGATGCCGACGTCGTCGTCCACCTCGCCTTCGTCATCGTCGCCGGCCGCGGCGAGAGCCGTGAGATCAACCTGACCGGCTCACGCAACGTCTTCGAGGCCGCGGCCTCGGCGGGCGTCAAGCGCCTCGTCTACACCTCCTCGGTAGCGGCCTACGGCTTCCACCGCAGCCTGCCTTCGCTGCTGACCGAGGACGAGCCGGTGCGCGGCACCGCTCGCCATCCCTACTCGGCCGACAAGGCCGAGGTCGAGGCGGAGCTGCACGCGGCGCTGGCGGGCTCGACCTCCGACGCTTACGTCTTCCGCCCCTGCATCGTCGCCGGGCCGCAGGCGCCGCTGTTGCTGGAGCTGGTCCCCCTGCTGAGCGTCGGGCAGAGGTTGCCGGGGCCGGTCCGCTGGGCGCTCGGCAAGGCGCCCTCGCTGCGCCCGGTGCTGCCCGATCCCGGCGTGCCCTTCCAGCTGGTCCATCACGACGACGTCGCCGCCGCACTCTGCGCCGCGGTGCTCGGCCACGGCGAGCCGGGCACCTACAACCTCGCCGGCCCCGGCGAGCTGACCGTCTCCGACCTCGCCCACGAGCTCGGCTGGCACTCGGTGCCGGCGCCGCAGCTCGCGGTCGGCGTCGCCGCCGAGGCGGTCGCGCCCTTTCTGCCCTTCCTTCCGGCCGAGGCTGCCTGGATCGAGACTGTGCGCCGCCCCGTCCTGATGGACACCTCGCGGGCGCGCCGCAAGCTGCACTGGATGCCGCACCACGACGCGCGCGAGACGCTTCGAGAAACTATTGCCGCAGTGCGGGCGGGGTAAAGACCCCCGGTAGGGCTTCCACTTAACTTTTTGGATGAGGCGCTCGCGGTCCTCCGTGATCGCCACACCCAAAAAGTACAAGACGTTTCAGCCCTACCGGGGGTCTTTACACTCGGTATGTGGCCGTTGACGAGCGAGAGTCGACCTTCGTCCTGTACCGGCGGGGGATAGAGCTTTTGGAGGAGGCGGACTTCGCGGAGGCGATGGAACCGTTGGAGGCTGCCGCTCGGCGGGCGCCTGAGAAGAGCTCTGTGCGTGAGGCTTTGGGGCGGGCCTATTTCCGGTGCGGACGCTTTGCTGCTGCCGCGGTCGAGTTCGAGGCCGTGGTGGATGCGCACCAGGTCAACGACTTCGCCCACTTCTGCCTCGGCCGCGCCCTGGCCAAGATCGGTGAGACCGAGCGCGCCCGTCATCACCTGGCGCTGGCCGCCAACCTGCGCCCCGACCGGCGCGACTACCGCTTCTACCGGGACCTGCTCGGCACCTGAGCGCCGTTCAGAGGCCGGCGGTGAGGTGGCCCACGTTGCGCTTGCTGAAGTAGGGGCCGAAGGTGTGGCGGCTGTCGCCCGGTTTGCCGTAGCTGGTCAAACCGTCGATCGTGGTGCCTTCTTCGATCATCCAGCCACCGCCGCTGGCGCCGGGCACCCAGTGGCAGCCGATCGCGATCGTCGGTGGGCCGGGGATCCGGTAGGTGAGGATGTCGTCGCCGACGTAGGAGGAGTTGCAGTCCTGCAGCCAGCGCGAGCTGCCGGGGTAGCCGAAGGTCTGGAAGTCCTGTCTGCGGCTCAGGTCCACGGCGATCTTGGCGCCTCCGCCGACCGCGTCGGCGACGTTGACGCCTTCGGCGTTGGGCGCGGTCAGGATCGCCCCGACGTCGAAGTTGGGGTTGCCGAACTTGACCCACTGTTTCGGCGCGAAGACCGAGTCGCGGTGCGCGATGAAGGCGCCGAAGGGCGCCGTGTCGCCGCTGTAGGCGGGGATGAACTCGAGCAAATCCGACCAGGTGCTGCGGCCTTTGGGCGCCTGCGGACCGGAGTTGACGCAGTGGCCGGCGGTCAGGACGAGTTTGCGGCTGGCGCTGTCGATCGCCGTCGCCGAGCAGAAGCCTTCGTTTTTCCCCTGGCGGACGAAGAGGCGTCCGTTGACGGCGAACGGGGTGGCCGTCGGTTCGGTCACGTGGGCGAAGCTGGCGAGGGCGAGGGCGGCGCCGCGCGCCGCGTCGAGCGGCGGCGTGGCGTGCATCCGCGCCGCCGTCCAGTAGTTGGCGGTCCGCGCCGCTTCGCCCGGGCTCGCCGCGACAGCGGGGTGGAGGCGGGTTGCGCCCGCCGCGCCCGCCGCGCCCGCCGGCACGGTGAGCGCCACGAGCAGGACAAGCATCGCGGACATTCGCATCGAAAGAGGATAGAGCTAGGTCAAAAGCGGGATCACGCAACGGTAGGCGTGGGTGACTGTTGAGAGGTCACGGAAGACCACGCTGTTGGCTGCAACCGTGGTGACGGCATAGGCGGCTTCGCCCGAGACTGCGGCAACGTCCCCCGACCACTCGTCGCCCGGGTCAAGGTTGACGCCGGGCTCTTCGGCGAAGGCGGCGAGCTGCAATGCCTCGGGCAGGGTGCCGCCTTTGGCGGCGCATTTGCGCGCCGCGGTGGGGGCGTCGACGGCGCTGTTCATCGAGCTTTCCCAGCAGGCGCCGGCGAAGGGCCGCGTTTCGGGTAGGCAGCCGACGCTGTGCCCGTTGACCGTCTTTGCGTCGACGGCGTTGACGGCGTTGAGCGCGGTCTGGGCGTCGATCGCGCTCTGCGCCGTGTCGGCGGAATCGGCGTGGGTGGCGCTCGGAACCTGGCCCAGGGTCAGCTCGTTGATGTCGGCGCCGGTCAGCGGACCGTTCGCGGCGGCGGCGCCGATCACCCCGGGCAGCAGCCGGTTGGCCGCGATCGAGTGCGGCTTCAGCCGGTTGCCTGGGATCGACTTCGCCCTGATTGCCCTGCCGTCGAGCTTCGCTTTCTTTGCCGCGTAGACGCTGCCGCCGAGCGCTACGAAAAGCGCGATGACGGCGACCGCCAATGCCGGCGAGTGCCGCCAGATCCCCTGCTTCATTTTCCCTCCGTAAACGTCCCAGTTTCCAGATCCAGGACGAGCCTAAGCCGGGGGGTCGCATCGAACCAAGCGAAACGGACGAACGTTCAGGAGCGCTCGATTACCCGTCCTCGGGTACTGCCACATCCACCGCGCCGCATCGATGCAGCACATCCGAGTGGTAGATGACCACCGCCAGCGGCAGGCCGAACGCCTTCGCCAGCTGGCCTGGGGTGAGTGCGCCCTCCGTCTTGATCCCGTGCAGCAGGCGCCGTCGTAACGGGTGCGCCATCGCCTTGATGAGAATGGCGCGGGGTCCCCGGCGAGTCGGCCTCCTCTGCGCCCGCGCCCGTTGCGCATTGCGCGGCTGTTTGCTCGGCCTGCCCTTTTTCCGGGTGCTCCTGTTCCTGCCTCGCTTACCCCGTCCCTGGGCCATTTAGCGCGTCCCGCTTCTGCGTGCCATCTCGTCCATCCTCTCTTAGTTTGGATCGGCCTAAACGAACAGGGCGTTAAGGAATTGCGACGGCAGTGTAGGAATATTTAGCGCAACCCACGGACACCAAGAAACAGCCGCAGCCCCGCGGCGGGATAGACTCGCTCGCGTACATACGGTCGGTGGTCAAGGGAAGTCCGGTGCGAAACCGGCGCGGTCCCGCCACTGTGACCGGGCGAAGGAAGCCGCGGGCGTGCATCTCGCGCCGGCCACTGGGGGCGACACAGAGCTCCCGGGAAGGTGCGGCAGACCGATTCCCGGAAGCCAGGAGACCTGTCCCCGGCCAGCCATGACAACCCTCGAGGAAAGGGTGGCTTCAATGCCAAGACTCATTCCATTCCGGCTGGCCGCCGTGTGCGCGCTGGCTTTCATCCTGGTGCTTTCGACCGCCGCGCTCGCCGCGGCAAAGGTCCCGGCCGAGCTGCGTGTGGTCGGTGGCGGCAAGACCATTGCCGAAGCGACGCTCAGAACCGGCACCACCTCGGTGCCGACCAGCCGCAAGGCGACCTGTTTCGGCAGGGGGACCGGCGGCAGCGGCAAGGCGGTCAAGATCAAGGGCGCGACCGCGCTCGGCCTGCTCGGCCAGGCGGCGAGGTCGATCGCGGCGCTGCGGCCGTTGCGGCTCACCGACGCGTTCGACTTTGGCCTCGGCCTTTGCGGCGTCGGTGGCCACAACGCGACCTCCAGGCTTTCCTGGCTGCTCAAGGTCGATCACAAGGTTCCCAGCAGCGGCGGTGAAAAAGTCAAGCTGAAGGCCGGGGACGAAGTGCTCTGGGCTCTGGAGCCCTACCCCTACCCGAACGAGCTCTCGCTGGTCGCACCCGGCGAAGCGAGCCCCGGGGTGCCGTTCGGCGTGCGCGTCTTCTCCTACAACGACAAGGGCAAGCGCAAGCCGGCCGCGGGGGTGACGGTCACCGCCGGGGCGGCGCCGACCGATGGCGCCGGCCGGACGACGGTGACCCTTACCGGGGCGGCCACGCTGGTCGCCACCCATGGCAAAGACATCCCGTCCAACCAGGCCGCGGTCTGCGTGAGCGGGGCGTGTCCCGCCGGTTGACCCCATGAGGCCTGGCCGTGGCACGGCGGTCGCGATCGCGCTGCTTCTTGCGGCTGCGCTCGCGGCCGCCGGCTGCGGTATCGGCCCCGGCTCGGGTGTCGGCGAGGTCTCGGTCACGGTGACGAGGGACTACGGCGCCGAACGGGTGCAGCCGCGGGTGAGCGCCGAGGCATCGGAATCGGACACGGTGATGCGGGTGCTCGATCGCGAAGCGAAGATCTCGACTCGCTACAGCGGCGGTTTCGTGCAGGCGATCGACGGGCTCGAAGCCGACGAGCGCTTCGGCCATTCCTTCGACTGGTTCTTCTACGTCAATGGGGTGGAGTCCCCGGTGGGCGCCGCCGCTTTCGCCCTGCACGGCGGCGAGGCGATCTGGTGGGACTACCGCAACTGGTCCGCCGTGGAGCGGGTCCCGGCAGTGGTCGGCTCCTGGCCGCGGCCGCTCCGCGGTGGCTATGAAGGGAAGTCGCATCCCGTGGCGCTCGAATGTCATCGCGCCGGCGCCGCATGCGGGGCGGTGCGCAGCAAGCTCAGCGCGGCCGGCATCGCGCTGTCGGCGGGCTCGTCCGAGGATGCGATCCGGGTCCTTGTCGGTCCCTGGTCACGGTTGCAAGACGATCCCGCCGCGGCGCAGATCGAGCAGGGCCCGCAGGTGAGCGGCGTCTTCGCCGACTTTGCCCGGCCTGACGGTGGCTACGAGCTGCAGGGGTTCGACGAAGCCGGCGACCCGGCCCGGGCCTTCGGCCCTGATGCGGGACTCGTCGCCGCCACGCGCCGCTTCGAAGCGCCGCCGGTCTGGCTCGTCACCGGCGCGACCGCGGCGGGCGCGCTCGCCGCAGCGGGCCTGCTCGACGCGGCGAACCTGCGCGACCATTACGCGGTGGTTATCGAGGGTGGCCGGGAGACGCCTTTGCCGGTGCGATGAGGTCGCCCTTCGCCTACACGCCGCGACCCGGCCCGCTGCAGGCTGCCTCGCCGGGGGCCGCCGTGACCTATCTCGGTGCCCTCGTCGCCGTCGCCTTCCTCTACTCGAACCCGTTGGTGCTGGCGGCGGTGGGGCTCGCCGCGGCGCTGGCCGGCTACACCGCCGGGGCCGGCAGCGCCGTGCGCGTCGCCCTGCGGATGGGCCTGACCCTGGCCCTGCTGATCGTCGTCGTCAACGCCCTCGTCGTCGACCGCGGCGAGACCGTGCTGTTTCGCTTTGGCGAGGCGCCGCTGCTGGGCCGCGTCGACGTCACCGCCGAGGCGATGGTCGAAGGCATGATCCTGGGCCTGCGAGCCGGGGTTGCAATGATCGCCTTCGCCGTCTACTCGGCCTGCGTCGACCCGGATCGTGTCCTGCGCGGGCTGCGGCCGATTGCCGGGCGCTCGGCGCTGACCGCGGCGCTGATCTCCCGCCTCGTCCCCGTAGCCGTTGCCGACGCCGGCCGCCTGCGTGACGCCGGCCGGCTGCGCGGCCCGTCGGCCGCACCCGTCGGCCGCACCACGCTGCTGCGCCGGCTCATGGCTGGCTCGCTGGACCGATCCGTGGACGTGGCGGCGACCCTGGAGCTGCGCGGCTACTCCCTCCAGCCTCCCAAGAGCTTTGTTGGACACTTGTGGCCACTGGGAGGGACAAAATCGTCCATCCTGCGTTCTCGGTTCGATCGCCGCTTCTACGTGACCGGGGCTCTGGTGCTGGTCGCCGCGATAGCCGGCTTGATCCTGGGCGCCGACAGCTTTCACGCCTACCCGACGATCGAGGTCGGGATCGGTCCTGGAACCGTCGCCCTATCCGCTCTGATCGTCCTTTCCGGCCTCGCCCCGAGGAGGCGCGATGCCCACTGAGCTCGCGACCCGCGCCGCACCGGCCCTGGCGATCGAAGGACTCAGCTACTCCTATCCGGCGGGGGATCGAAGGACCCGTGCTGCATCGAGCCCCCATTTGGGGTCCGATGCAGCACGGGTCCTTCGGGACGTATCTCTGACCCTGTCGCCAGGGGAGTTTGCGTTGGTTGCCGGGCGCTCGGCGTGCGGCAAGACGACCCTGCTGCGCGCCGCCTGCGGCCTGGTGCCGCACTTCCACGGCGGCGAGATCGAGGGCAGTGTCCACGTCGCCGGCCTCGACGCGATCGCCAGTGGCCCGGGAGAGCTGGCGGCCGTGGTCGGTTACGTCGCCCAGGACCCCGAGACCCAGATCGTCTCGACCACCGTCGCGGCGGAGATCGAGCTGCCGCTCGAGATGCGCGGAGACTCGCAAGCTTCCCGCGCCCGCGCGGTGGAGGAGGTGGCACTGGCTCTGGCGATCCCTCACCTGCTCGGGCGCACTGTCGACACCCTCTCTGGAGGCGAGCTCCAGAGAGTCGCTCTTGCCGCGGCTCTCGTAACTCGCCCCAAGCTCGTCCTCCTCGACGAGCCCACGTCCCAGCTCGACCCTGTTGCGGGAGACGAGCTCATCTGGCTTCTCCGCCGCCTGAACGAGGAGTGGGGGGTATCGATCCTCTTGGCGGAGCACCGCCTCGAGCGCTGCCTCGCCGCCGCGGACCGAGTCATAGCCATGGACTCAGGAGCAATTTCCTTCGACGGCCCCCCGAGAGACTTTCTCGCCTGGGCTCAACAAGCCGATACCGCCCTTGAGACCCCCGCCGCACGCCTCTTCTCGCTCGCGGGTATCGAACCCCTCCCCGTAGGAGTCCGCGACGCTCGCAACATCCTCAGCTCAACCGATGCGCAGCTCGGGCGGGTGGCGGACCCGGGGGGGTGTCCCCCGAGCAGCGGCGTTAGTTTTTCGCCCCACCCGCCACCTCGGACGGCCGAAAAACAACGTGGCGAAAAACCCAGCAAGCGGGGGACACCCCCCCGGGTCCGACAGGACCCTCCCGCTGTGGCCACCCGTGGCCTCTGGGTAGAGCTCCGCCAAGGAGACGAGCCCCACGACGTGCTGAAGGGAATCGACCTGACGATCGACCGCGGCGAGCGCGTAGCTCTGATGGGCCGCAACGGCGCCGGCAAGAGCACCCTGTTACGGACGTTGGCGGGCCTCGTCACGCCGGTGCGGGGGAAGACCGAGATCTCGGGCGAGATGGCCCTGCTGACGCAGAACCCAAGCGATTATCTGGTCCGCGAGCGGGTGGGGGATGAGCTGCCGGGTGACGAAGGGTTGGCGGCCTTGCGGGTAGTAGGTCTCGAGCGCGCGATCGACAGCGACCCGCGCGACCTCTCCGGCGGCGAGCGCCAACGGCTTGCGCTGGCCATAGCGCTGGCCGGCCGCATGGACGGGGAGGAGATGCCGGGCCTCATCGCACTGGACGAGCCGACGCGGGGCATGGACCGGGCTCGCCGGCAGGACCTGGTTGAGCTGATCGAGGGGTTGGCCAGTCGTGGGGCCGGCGTCGTCGTCGCCACCCATGACGTCGAGTTCGCGGCCAGCTTCGCGCAGCGCGTCGTGCTGATGGGCGACGGGGTCGTGATCGCCGACGGCAGCGCCGCCGAGATCCTCTCCGGCGGCTGGTACTTCGCCACCGAGGTAGCCCGCATCCTCGACCTGCCCGGCACGATCACCCCGGAGCAGGGCGCCGCCGCCCTCGATCGGGAGCTTCCCCGATGAGCTGGGAGCTGGCCAGCTTCCTTATCCTCGGCGCCGCCCTGCTCGGCGGTTTCGCTTGGTATGAGCGCTCGCGGCCGACCTCGCAGGTCGTCGCCCTGGTCGCCGCCCTGGCGGCGCTCGCCGTCGCGGGCCGGCTCGCCTTCGCCGCGCTGCCCAACGTCAAGCCGACCACCGACATCGTCATCTTCGCCGGCTACGCGCTCGGCCCGGCGCCGGGCTTCGCCGTCGGTGGCCTGGCCGCGCTCGTCTCCAACTTCTGGTTCGGGCAGGGTCCGTGGACTCCGTGGCAGATGGCGGGGTGGGGGATGTGCGGGATCCTCGGCGCCGGCCTGGCGGTCGTGCGCCCGCGTGCGGGCCGCCTCACCCTGGCCGCCGTCTGCGCCCTGGCCGGCATTGCGTACGGCGCTCTGCTGAACTTCTCCTTGATGGCGACCTACGGAGGGGACCTCTCATGGCAGCGCTTCGGTGCCCTGGAGGCCCGTGCCGTGCCCTTCGACGCCGCCCACGCGATCGGCAACGCGGCCCTCGCCCTGGTCGCCGGGCCGGCGATGATCCGGATGCTGGTCCGCTTCCGCGAGCGCTTCGAGTGGCACG
Source organism: uncultured Solirubrobacterales bacterium (assembly GCA_963837695.1). Lineage (GTDB taxonomy): Bacteria > Actinomycetota > Thermoleophilia > Solirubrobacterales > 70-9 > VRUE01. The sequence goes on from CAWINZ010000005.1 coordinate 1,704,978, forward strand.
CCCCCGCCGTCGCGTCGGTGCTGCTGTTGGCACTCGCGCTGGCCAGCGTGCTGCCGGCCCGCGCCCAGGCCTCGGAAACGAGCCGCGCCGCCGCGTGGCTGGTCGCGGCGCAGAACGCCGACGGCGGCTGGGGATCTTCGCCCGGCCATAGCTCGGCCACGGACATGACCGCTTGGGCGATGCTGGGCCTCGAGGCGTCCGGGCGCAGCCCGCTCGACGTATCCAGCGGAGGACACAACCCGGTCGGCTATCTGCGCAACCACGTCGACGAGCTGAGCAGCCCGGGCGATTACGCCCGCACGATCCTCGCCCTGGAGGGCGCCGGCGTCGACCCCCACGACTTCGGCGGTCGCGACCTTGTCTCGGCGCTGGTCGGCCAGCGCCGCAACAACGGCTCCTACGAAGACTGGCCCGGCTCGACGGCGTTCGCGGTGATCGCGCTGCGCGCTGCGGGTGGGGGCATCGACCAGTCGATCTCCTGGCTGGCCAAGGTCCAGAACGGCGATGGCGGCTGGGGCGACGTGCCCGGCTCGCCGAGCACCGCCGACGGCACCGGCGCCGCGATGCAGGCGATGCCCACCAGCAGCGTCGCCAAGCATGGCCTCGGCTACCTCCGCGGTGCGCAGCGGTCCAGCGGCGGCTTCTCGATCGGCGCTTCGGGAGCGGTCAACGCCCAGTCGACCGCCTGGGCCGTCCAGGGCATGGTGGCGGTGGGCACCGACCCCGCCTCGGTGCACGAGCAGGGCAAGAGCCCGCTCGAATACCTCGCCGCGCGTCAGGACGCCGACGGCCACTACCGCTACTCGGCGTCGAGCGACCAGACGCCCGTCTGGGTCACCGGCCAGGTGCTGGTGGCGACGGCCGGCGACTCCTTCCCGGTGCCCCCGGTCCGACGCGCCGCGCCCAGTCCACAGGCAGGCAGTGAAGGCAGCGACTCGGGCTCGGCGGCAGCGGTCGTGCCACCCTCCGCCGGCACGACCCAGGAACTGCTCGAATCGCTCGGTCAGGGGGACAGTTACGGCAGCTCCCCGCCGGCTGCCGGCGGTGGCAGCGGCAGTCCCGCGACCAGGCCGCCGGCAAAGAGCGGTGGTGTCATCCCCGGCGTTCCCCAGCAAGCCATCCCCGGGGGAAACGAAGCGGAACCGACTCCCGCCAGGCCCGTGGCGTCCCGCTTCGAAGCAAGCGACAATCCCGGCCCCGCGCCCTGGGCGCCGCTCGGCATCGGCCTGGTGACCGCCGGCCTAGCCCTCGGCAGCGTCCTCTTCCTGGGCCGCCGTTTCAGCTGGTAGCCAGGGCGCTATACGCTCGCGGCATGGATGTCGAGACGGCGATTCGGACTCGCCGCACCCATAAGGCCTTCGGGCCGGAGGCGCTCTCGCGCGAGCAGATCGAGGAGCTGCTCGAGCTGGCCCGCTGGGCGCCGAACCACAACCTGACCGCGCCCTGGCGCTTTCGCGTCGTCGGGCCGGGGGCGCTGGAGCGGTTGAAGGAGGCCGCCGGGCCGGAGGGCGCCGCCAAGCTCGACCGCGCCCCGACGCTCATCGTCGTCTCCTGCCTGCTCTCGGGCGACCCGGTCCAGGATGAGGAGGATCTGCATACGGCCGCCGTCGCCTCCTACATCGTCCTGCTCGCCGCCCACGCTCGCGGCCTTGCGGGCTACTGGCGCACGCCGGGCCTGCTGCGCTCGGCCGACGGCCGCGCCGCGGTCGGCCTGCCCGACGGCGAGCGCTTCGTCGGTCTCCTCCACCTCGGCCGCCGGCGGCAGGAAAAAGAGCCACCCGAGCGCCCGCCCGTGGCGCAGACGACCACCTACCTCGACTGATGGCCGCCTGATGCTGACCCGCGCCGCAGCCCTGGAGGAGATCGCCGGCCAGCGCTTCGAGGTGGTCGTGATCGGCGGTGGGATCACCGGCGCCGGGGTCGCCCTCGACGCCGCCTCGCGCGGCTACTCGGTGGCGCTGCTGGAGCGCGGCGACTACGCGGTCGGCACGTCCAGCCGCTCCTCGAAGATGGTCCACGGCGGCCTCCGGTACCTGCAGAACTTCGACCTCGGCCTGGTCCGCGAGGCACTGCTGGAGCGCCAGCTGATGGTGCAGCTGGCGCCGCACCTCGTCTACCCGACGCCGTTCCTCGTCCCCTCCTTCGCCGAGGAGCGGCGCGACCGCAAACTCGGCATGGGGCTCAACATGTACGACGTTATGGCGACCACGCGGGTCGGCCGCAGCCGTCGCGAGATGCGCTCCTCCAAGGACGAGGACGAGGACTTCTACTGGTCGCCCGACCGCCACCGCACGATCGACCGCGACGAGCTCCTCGAGATGGTCCCCTCGCTGGAGCCGCGCGACCCCAACGACGCCTACCTCTTCTTCGACTGCCAGACCGACGACGTGCGGCTGGTGCTGACGATCCTCGGCGAGGCGGAACGTTTCGGCGCGGTGATGCTGAACGGCGCCGAGGTGAGCGGGGTGCTGACGAAGGACGGCCGCGCGGTCGGCGTCGCCGCGGTCGAGGCGGAGTCGGGCGAGCGCTTCGAGGTCGAGGCCGGGAGCGTCGTCAACGCGACCGGGGTCTGGGCCGACCGGATCGGCGCCGAGGTGGCCGACGAGGAGGACGTGCCGCGGATCTCGCCCAGCCGCGGCACCCACGTCCTGCTCGACCGCGACGACCTCTCCACCGGCAGCGCCGCCTGCATCGTCCCCGCCGGTGAGGACCGCCACATCTTCGCCCTGCCCTGGTACGGCAGGACGCTGATCGGCACGACCGACAACGACTACGCCGGCGACATCGATCACCCCCGGCCGGGCGAGGCCGACGTCGAGTACCTGCTCGACGCGGTCAATGCCTTCTTCGGCACCGCGCTGAGCGACACCGACCTCGTCGGCGCCTACGCCGGCGTGCGGCCGCTGCTCTCCACCGGCGACCCGAAGAAGTCGGTCGACATCTCGCGCAAAGCCGAGCTGTATGAGACCTCGTCGGGGATGCTGACGATCACCGGAGGCAAGCTCACCACCTGGCGGCGGATGGCGAAGCAGACGGTCGACCGGCTGGTCGAGCGCGAGGGTCGCGAGGCGTCCTGCCACACGGCGGAGATCCCGCTCGGCATGGCGGCGCGGCCGGAGGACCTGGAGGCGCCGGAGGGGGTGGGGGAGGAGGCCGTCGCCCAGCTCCGCTTCCGTTACGGACACGCGGCGCGGGCCGTGCTGCGCCTCGCTCGCGAGGACCCAAAACTGGCCGCGCCGATCGTCCCCGGCCGCCCCGATCTGCTCGCCGAGGTGGTGATCGCGGCGCGGCTAGAGCAGGCGCGCTGCGTCGCCGACGTGCTCCTGCGGCGGACCCGGCTCGGGCTCCTGGCGGCGCCGCGGCTGCGCGGCACCGACGTCGCCCGCTCGGTCGCGGCCGTGCTCGGCGGGGAGCTCGGCTGGTCGCGACGCCAGGTCAAGCGCGAGGCTGAGGCCTGGCCGGCGGCACTCGCCGAGGCCGGTGTCGATGTCGCGGCGGGCGGAGGCGCATCGTGACGGCCCGGTTGAATAGCCTGCAATGACGATGACGAAAGCCGAACTCGAGTCCAAGCACATTGCCGAACTGCACGAGCTCGCCGCCGACGCCGGCGTCGAGCGCTACCGCATGCTGCCCCGCGCCGAGCTGATCGACAAGCTCGCCGGCGGTGGTGGCGGTGGAGCGCCGAGACAGAAACGCGAGCGCTCCGGAGGGGACTCCGGTCAGCGCCGGCAACGCAATCGCAGCCGCAAACCCCGTGAGGGACGCGGCGAGCGCGAGCGCCCCGCCGCGCGCCCGCAGTCGCCCGCGCCGCCCGCGGCCGCCGCGCCCAGTGCGCCGGCCGGAGAGCGTCCCAAACGCAAACGGCGCCGTCGGCGCTGGGGCCGTCGCCCCAAGGGCGTCCGTGTCCACGACCTGCTTCTGCCTGCCGGTTCCGGCCGCCAGGCGATCGTCTACGCCGAGAGCCGCGCCGCCTGCACGGCGATGCTGCGCGAGGTGGCGGCTGAGCTGTCGGGTGCTTCCAACGGCCCTGACCCGATCGCCCTGCTCGTCGACCCGACGCCGGAGGAGCTCGCCGACTGGAAGCGCGAGGCGCCCAAGGCCGAGATCGTCTCCGCCGGCAAGGCGAAACACGCCGAGGACGCCCTCGCTCAGGCTCGCACCCGGGCCGGTTCCGGTGAGGACGTGATCGTCCTGATCGACTCCCTGAGCCGCTTCGCCGAGACCTTCGCCGGCGCCGATGAGGCCCGCGAGCTCTTCGATGCCGGCCTCGGCGCCGGAGCGGGCTCGCTGACCGTGGTCGCAGCCGTCGAGCGCGCCGCGTAATTAGGGCTTCAAGGCCCAGCCCTCGCCAACAAGCCAGACACCGCCAGCTCGCGATCGAAGCGCTCGCCTCGGCCGAGCGGCAGCGCCGAATTGGGATCGATCCGCAGCTTTGCCCGCCGGTTGTCGGCTTGCAGCTCGGCACAACTGCCGCGAGCGAAGGAAGGAACGGCCGGAACAGGCTTGCCATCGAGTCGGCGGAAGACGAGCGAGCCATCGGCGGCGCGAGCGACTCCGAATCCGCCCTCGTGCACGAGTCGGTGGTGGTGCGAGCAGAGCAAGACCAAATTGTCAATCTTGGTTTGCCCGCCCCGTGCCCAGTGAACGATGTGGTGGGCATCGACCCAGCGACGGTTCTGGCAGCCCGGGAATTGGCAATACCCCTCGCTGCGCGAGTCAAGCGCCCTGCGAATCGAGGCCGGGATCGCCCGTGCCTTGCGGCCGATGTCGAGTACGCCCTTCTTGCCGTGGAGGATCGAGACCACCGAGGCATCGCAGGCAAGTCGCCTGGCGGTCTCGGCACAGATCGCTGGGCCGTCGTCGATGCGACAGCCGGCGGCGTCCTCGGCGCCTGCCAAGGCATCTGCATCGGCGTGGACGATCACTTGCCGGCGCTCGCCGGCGGGGCGTGGGAGGGCGTTGCCCGCCAGGGCGCCCTCGGCGATCTCCATCAGCGCGTCGGCGTCGTTGACCCGCTTGGGCGACGCTTCGCGCTCGCCGATTGCATCTCGTCCCACCCCGATCGCCTTGAGGATAAGGGCCCCGTCCTCCGGCGCGAGCCGCCCGCGGATACAAAGGCTGCCGTCCTCATCCCATTCGCAGGCAAGGAAGCGGTCGCGATGGGCGACCTCGGCGCTTTCAAGCGAAACCGCCCTTCGGTAGCCGCGTACCAGCCGGTCCAGCTGCGCGGCCGTGGCAAAGCGCGCCATCTCGACCAGCTCCGCTTCGATCTCCGGCGTGGCAATGCGCGTGAGCGCCCGCACCTTGGAGTAGCTCAGCTCGCCGTGGCTGAATCTCTCACGGACGAGCGGGAGATCCTCCAGCGCCCGTGCCACCCGCACATGCTCTCGCGCCGAGCGCGGGTCGATCGAGCAGCGCCAGGCGACCCAGGCGCCGCAGGAATGGAAGCCCCAGGCCTCATGGCCGCCCCGCCGGTCGAGCTCGGCGATCAACTCCAACCAACGACAGGTCGCCGCCGCGATATGCGCCGCTAACTCCCCGATCTCCCGCTCGATCCATTCCGTGGGGGCGGTCTCGAGTTCCGCCTCCGTCCCGAACGGAATCGTTTCGGCCTTGGTGCCTCCCTCTACGAACATATGTTCGATAGTACGGAACGGGTCGGACAGAAGATTGCAGCCCGGCAATCGACCGCCCGATCATAAATCGGGGCACTTTTGGTCACCTCAAGGCGGTTCCGCGGAACCGCTCTGTCGATCGAGCGAAGCCTCCGAAGGTGGCTACGAGGGCGTCGCAGCAGGTCGGCAGATCGCGCTGCCTTCCAAAAGGAGAGTCGCGACTCGCTCTGGGTCGTCGGTCATGGGAACGTGGCCGCACCCCGGAAGCGGCACAAAGCGTCCGCTGGGAAGGAGCTGTTGCGCGCGCTCGGCCTGTCGCTGGAAGAGCACGCGGTCGCGCGTGCCCCATCCGATAGTCACAGGCAGATGCTCGAGAGGGCCGGCGAACCGGTAGTCACGGGCAGCCCTGACGGTGCTCTTGAAGGCGGGTGCCCGGGCCATCGCCCGGGCACCGTGAATTGCGGCCTCGCTCGACATGCGCCAAGGCCGGGCGGTCGCCTGCCAGAGGGCCATCGTTCGACCGAGCCGATTGCCGAAGAGCAGAGGCGCGACACGGTGGTCCGTTAGCCGCGCTCCGGCGCGGGTTATTCGCAACGAAGCGGCACCGTAAGCGAATTCCCAGCGGTTGCTGAAACCAACCGGCGACAGCACCGTGACGGTGGAGATCGGAGCGGTTTTGCCCAGCTCAAGCGCAACTGCACCGCCCAGGGAGTTGCCTGCCACATGGGGGAAATCCAAGCCCCTCGCGCGCATCCAGTCTGCAACAGCGACAGCCAGCGCGGGAATGCTCGGAGTTTGTCCGGTGGCCAGGGACCGAGAAGCGCCGAATCCAGGCAGGTCGATTGCAAAGACCTGTCGATGGGGGACCAAGTGTTCCATCACAGACCCCCACGCCTCCCAGCTTCCGCCGGTACCGTGGATCAATACCAGCGGAGCTCCGCTGCCCTGGCTCTTGTAGAACAGATCCATCGCGACGCCGCGAGGATAGTTCAGGTCCGGTCATGATGAGGAGCTTGAGCGCGAGATCGCGCCTACCCGGATCGGTCATGCAACTCGCCAGCCATCACCAACGCAAAGCTCTACCGATGATTCAGACAAAAAGCGGAGAGGTGCGCTCCGTCTACATCTACGACAATGCCCATGGCGTTCCCGAGCGGCATCGAGTTCACCATGGCGTAAAGCTTGCCGGTGAGCGGTTGCCGACAAAAGGTAGCGCTAGACTGGATCTGCCGGCCATGATCGGTGAGATAAAGGCAAACTGGCGAAGAATGGTGGAGCGATGGGAGCCGTAACTAGGAAGAACAGTGAGGCGACCGAATTGGCGTTCGATCGCGTTACCGAGTTGATGCTGGCCGAGGAGATCGACGTGCCGAACGGCGCGGTCTTCGTCCCCGCGGACCTGCCGACTTTCGAGGAAATCATGGACGCTCGGCTTGCCGGAGAGAAGCCGATCGTCGTTATCTACGCCGACGGCACGGAGCAAATCGTCGAGCCGAACGGTCGGGCTCGCTGACCGGGGCCTTATCGCCGGTACGCGATGCGGCGCCAGCTCGGCTCTTTGGAGAGCTCGATCAGCTCGTTGCTGCGGTCGGGCTGGACGTAGCCGAAAGTCTGGGTGGCGTCGTCGAAGACGACGTCGAGCTCACCCTCCTTGACCCGCTGGTCGAGCCAGGCGCCGCGGAAGACGAGCCGGCGCAGCCAGTGGACGAGGCTGCGGTTGGAGGGGCCGACCAGGTCCTCCCAGTTGACGTTGATGTGCTCGCCGAGCTCTGAGCTGGGCTCGGAGATCTCGCCGTTGACGGCGAGATCGAGAAGATCCTCGAGCTCCTCGCGGCTCAGCCCCTGCTGGACGAAGCCGAGTTTGACCGCGGCCTGCTCGACGCGCTGGCCGAAGTCGCCCTCGTTGAAGGCGAAGCGGAGCTCGCCGTACTCGAGCACGTAGTCGGAGCCAGACTCGTAGTTCCCTCTTCGGGTCGTCTTCTTGTTCATTGAGTTGAAGCCAATCCCGCCGTCGCAAGCCCAGCGAACGGCAGGTGCTGGATCATGCCTGTCATCGTAGCCGCGTGCCTTCAGGCGACTACCGCTGAACGAGGTTTTGCGTGCCTTGATCGACCTTCACTGCCACATCCTCCCCGGCCTCGACGACGGGGCGCTCGATATCCGCGACAGCGCCGGGCTGGCGCGTCAGGCCGCCGCCGACGGAATCGAGGCGATCTGCGCGACGCCGCACATCCGTCACGACCACGACGTTCGCATCGATGAGCTGGCGGGCCGGGTCGAGTCGCTCAACCGCCACCTGCGCGGCGAGGGCATCCCGGTCACCGTGCTGACCGGAGGCGAGGTGGCGGAGACCGCGGTCGAGGATCTGAGCGAGGAGGAACTGAGCAAGGTGGCACTGGGCGAAGGTCGCTGGGTGCTGCTGGAGCCTGCGCCAGGGCCGCTCCGCGACAGCCTGCAGGGCCGGGTCGAGCGCCTTGCGGAACGCGGCCACCGGGCGTTGATCGCCCATCCTGAGCGTCACCTCTCCGAGGACATGTACGAGCGCATCGCCGGCCTGGTCGGGGCTGGCGCTCTGGTCCAGGCGACCGCCGACTTCTTCTTGCGCGAGGAGATGGCCGCCGGCATGCTCGCCCTCGCCGGGGCCGGCCTGGTCCACGTGCTCAGCAGCGACGCCCACTCTTCGCACGGCGGCCGCCCGGCGAGGATGGCGGCGGCGTTCGAGCGCCTGGCCGAGGTGGAGCCGTCGCGCTCACACCTCGGGTGGATGCGCGACACCGCCCCGCGCGCGATCGTCGAGGGCGGCGAGGTCGAGCCTCCCTTCTAAGGCGCCGCTCCCCTGTCCGGGGGCGGCTAGAGCTGGCGCAGCTCGACCCGCTTGGCGAGGTCGTCGACGACGGCGCGGTCGCCGCTGCCGAGGCCGTGGCGGAGGAAGTTGGCGGCCCCCGCGGCGGCGCCGATCCGCAGCGTCTGCTCCCAGTCGAGGCCGGCGGCCATGCAGGCGGCGAGGCCGCCCATCATCGAGTCGCCGCATCCCTCGCGGGCGCCACGCTCGAAGCGCGGTGGGATCAGCTCCCAGGCTTCGTCGCCGCGCACCACCAGCGCCGGCTGCTCGGCGCGGGTGACGATCGCCGCGCCGGCGCCCGCATCCAGTAGGCGCTCGATCGCGGCGCGCATCCGGGCTGGGGTGTCGACCGGCCCCTCGATGTACGCGGCGACCTCCCAGTCGTTGATCTTGACCAGGTCCGGCTTGCCCTCGAGGGCGCTGTCGAGCCGCGGTGGCGAGAGGTCGACGACCACCGGCGTGCCGTTGCCGCGCACGTCGGCGACCAGGTCGCCATAGATCTCCAGCGGCAGGGCCTCACTTGGATAGGGACCGCAGAGGGCGAGCACATCGGCGTCGATCGCCGCCGCGCAGGCGACCGAGAAGAGGTCGTCGATCTCGTGGCGGGAGGGGGGCAGGCTGGCGCTCTGGGCGACCGGAACGCGCTCGCCGCTGCGGCGGTCATGGATGTAAGCGCCGCTGGCGGCGGCGGTCTCGACCAGGCGCAGCTCGATCGGCAACTGCTCGAGCAGGGGGCGCAGAACGGCGCCGCTCTCGCCGCCGATGAAGCCGCAGAGCGTGGCCTCGGCCCCGAGCTCGGCCGCCATCCGCGCCACCCAGACGCCCTGGCCGGCCGCGTGCAGGTGGATGTCGTCGCCGCCCTCCGCCGTCAACGCCTCGATCGTGGTCGAGAGCATCGGGTGCGGACCGAAGATCGCGACCTTGCCGTTCTCCGCCATCGAGAAGAGGCTAGAGGGGGGAGGAAATCGTCGGCCGGCGACTTAACCCAGGGTGCCCCCTCGACGCCTGCGAGATCTCCCATCCGCGACTGTGCTCGCCCGCGACTTCCCGATCGCCTCGACCCGGCGCACCCGCCTGCTCGGCCTCTCCCACCTGCACCTCGACGAGGCGGGGCCGGGGCTCTTGATCCCGCGCTGCCGCAGCGTCCACACCTTCGGCATGCGCTTCGCGCTCGATCTCGTCTTCCTCGACCGCGATGGGTGGCCCTGCTCGGTGAGGCGAGGAGTGCCGGCACGCCGCCTCGCCTGGGATCGACGGGCGAGCGCCGTGCTCGAGCTGCCCGCTAGCTCCGGATTTTGACGCTCTCGGTGGGGGCGCAGGGGGGAGAGTTTTCGTCTCTGCTCCCTTAAGGGGTGCATGCTTCCCCAGAGACGAGAAATCGCCAGCGTCGTCGTCTGCGAGGACGACACGACAACCCTCGAGCTGCTCTGCGACAACCTGGTCGCCGACCGCTTCGGCGTGCTGCCCGCGCCGAGCGCTTCCGATGCGTTGCGGCTCTGCCGCTACAAGCAGCCGGATCTGATGCTGCTCGACCTGACCCTGCCCGATGCCTCGGGGCTCGACGTACTGCAGGAGATCCGCGAAGCGGACGGCATCGTCTCGCGCTTCGACCCGCGCCTGCCGGTGATCGTCCTCAGCGGGCGCGGCTCCGACCAGGATCGCGTGCGCGGTCTCGAGTTCGGCGCCGACGACTACGTGGTCAAGCCCTACGTCTACTCGGAACTGCGGGCGCGGATCGCGGCGGTGCTGCGGCGCGTGGACCAGCGCAGCAGCGGCCCGATCCGGGTCGGCGACATCGTCGTCGACCCTGGCCGCCGTCGCGCCTGGGTCGGCGGGCGCGAGGTGCGGCTGTCCAAGAAAGAGTTCTCGCTGTTGCGGGTGCTCGCGGTGGACCCACACCGGGTTTTCTCCAAGCGCGAGTTGCTGGGTGAGGTCTGGGGGTACCGGACGCCGACCAAGACGCGGACTTTGGACTCGCACGCAAGCCGGCTGCGGCGCAAACTGGACCCCGAACGGGCACGTTTCGTAATCAACTGCTGGGGCGTCGGATACCGCCTCCTTGACGGATGATCGAGCTGGCTGAGATTGCGGTCGGGTGGCCGCTTGCCACCACGATGGCGGCGGTGGCCGCCGCGCAGGGGTTGCGCAGCGGCCGTCGGCGCGGCGCTCTCAACGAGGCGCTGCACGAGCTGCGCCGTCCGTTGCAGGCGATCGCCCTCGCGGGCGCCGGCCCGGTCGGCTCGCCGCAGGCGATCGAGAGCTCGGTCCGCCTCGCGGCGGCAGCGCTGGATCGGCTCGACCACGAGGTGAACGGCGGCGGTTCGCTGCGCCGGCCGGCGGAGGCGGTGGAGATGCGGCCGCTACTCGAAGCCGCGATGCGGCGCTGGCGGGCTCGGGCGAGCCTCGGCGGTGGTTCGCTCAGCCTGCGCTGGCGCGCCGGCCGAGCGGTTGTGATCGGCGACCGGGTCGAACTGGCCCAGGCCCTCGACAACCTGATCGTCAACGCGATCGAGCACGGCGGGCCGGCGATCTCGATCGATGCAAGGCCACATGGGGGCGGGGTGCGGATCGTCATCGCCGATTCGGGTCGCGCCGCGCGCCCGGATGCCCGTCGCGACACCCCGGCCGATGTGATCGCGCGCCTCTCCGGGCGAGGCCGCCGCGGTCATGGGCTCGCCGTCGTCCGCCAGGTGGCCGGGGCACACCGGGGGCGCTTCGCGCTGCGGCGCTCGGAGGCAGGATCGCTCGCCCTGCTCGAGCTTCCGCTTGCGGGCGACCGGGACGCTCTCTCGGCATGAGCCGGCGCAGGCGGGCGCTCGCGTTCCTGATGCTGGCGCTCCTTGCCGCCGCCGGCGCCGCGGCGATCGCCGCGGGCTACGGAGCGAGTGCCGTCCGCGGCTACGGCCCGCTGCGGCCTGTGGTGGTGCTCGACGCAAGGATCGCGGCCGGCCGGCGGATCGGAGCCGATGAGGTCCGCTCGGCGCTGACCGTGCGGCGCGTTCCTACCCGGTTTGTTCCGCCCGGAGCGCTCGTCGTGCCGGGGGAAGCGCTGGGCCTGGTCGCCCGCGCGCCGCTGCCACCCGGGTCTTACCTGCTCGGCCCGCAACTCGGCGTCGCGCGCAAGGCTAGGCGCGAGCGCCCGCGTCTCGCCGGCGGGCGGCGACCGGTTGAGATCGCTGTCAGCGGCGCCGATGCGTTGCTGGCGGGCGGGCCGTCCCCACCCGGGTCGAGGGTCGACGTCGTGGTGACGAGCGAACCGACCGCCGGGGGTCCGGGTCGGACCTATGTCGCCGCGCCCCGCGTCCCCCTGTTGGCGCTGCGGCCGGGTTCCGAAGGCCCGGGCCCTGGAACGACCGCCGCGGCGACCCTCGGCCTGACCAAGAGCCAGGCGCTGCGGCTGATCGCCGCCGAGAGCTTTGCCCGCAAGGTGACCCTCCTGCCGGAGGACTGACTCCACGTGGAGGCGCGGCAAAGGCATCTGGAGGACCTCGCCGATTCGTTGCGCGGCCAACTGATCGACGCGCGGCGCGAAGCCGCCGCCGCCGGCTCGCCGCCATCGGAGGAGTTGGCCGCAGAGGTGTCCGGCCTCGTGCAGCGGGAAGCGGCGCTGCTGGGCCCCGCGGACCGGGAGGCGCTCCTGGCCCGTGTGCTGCGCGACACCGTCGGGCTCGGACCGCTGGAGGACCTGCTGGCCGACCCCGGCGTCGAGGAGGTGATGGTGAACGGGCCGGGCCAGGTATACGTGGAGCGCGGCGGACGGATCGAGGCGACCGACGTCTGCTTCGCCGACGAGGAGGAGCTGCGCAACGCGATCGAGCGGATCCTCGCGCCGCTCGGCCGCCGCATCGACGAGCTCAGCCCGATGGTCGACGCCCGCCTCGCCGATGGCTCGCGCGTCAACGCGGTGATCCCGCCGCTGGCCATCGATGGGCCGGCCCTCTCGATCCGCCGCTTCGGCGCCAGCCGGCCCGGAGTGCGCGAGCTGGTCGAGCTGGGGACCCTCGCCGAACCCCAGGTCGAGCTGCTCGAGCGAGCGGTCGGCGAACGGCGCAGCGTCCTCATCAGCGGCGGCACTGGCTCCGGTAAGACGACTCTGCTCAACGCGATCTCCGGCTTCGTCTCGCCAGAGGAGCGCCTGGTGACCATCGAGGACGCGGCCGAGCTGCGCCTGCAGCGACGCCACGTCGTGCGGCTGGAGAGCCGCCCGGCCGGGGTCGAGGGAAGGGGGGAGGTGACGATTCGCGACCTGCTGCGCAACGCGTTGCGGATGCGGCCCGATCGGATCGTGATCGGCGAGGTGCGCGGCGCCGAGGCGTTGGACCTGCTCACGGCGCTCAACACCGGCCACCGGGGCGCGCTCTCGACGGTGCACGCCAACTCGCCGGCCGATGCCCTCGCACGCCTGGAGACCCTGGCACTGATGGCCGGGCTGGGGCTGCCGCACGAGGCGATCGCCACCCAGGTGCGCCGCGGCATCGACCTGGTCGTCCACCTCGAGCGGCGCGGGGACGGCTCCCGCCGCGTCACCGAGATCGCCGACGTGGCGGCGACCGGATGAGCGGTGTCCCGGGGCTGCTGGTGCCGATTGCCGGTGCCGCCGCGGGGGGCTTGGCGGCGCTCGCCGCTCGCGAAGCCGTGCTCGCCACTCCAGCGGTTGCGCAGTGGCTGCGGCTTGCGCTGGAGCCACTGCGCCGGGCGGGGGAGGAGGGTTATGTCCCCTCGACCGTGGAGCGGCGCCGGCTCGCCGCGGTCGGCGCCGGAGCGGCGCTGCTCGGCGGCTGGTTCTTGGCCGGGGCAATGGTCGCGGTGCCGCTGGCGGTTGCCGGCCCTGGGGTGGCGGGGTGGGCGGTGTCGAGTCGCCGCCGCCGCTACCGGCGCACTCTCGAGCGCGCCCTGCCCGAGGTCGGGGCGGCGATAGCGGATTCGCTTGCCGCGGGCCGCTCCCTGCGGGCCTCGCTGCCGGCGGCGGCGTCCTCGGTGGACGGCCCGGCCACGGTCGAGCTGGCCCGGCTGGGGGCGGAGCTCGAGTTGGGCGCGCCGACCGAGGCGGCAATCGAGGGCTGGCGGCGGCGGATGCACTCGGCAAGGGTCGATGCTTTCGCGATGGCGCTGCTCAGCCAGCAGCGCGCCGGCGGCGACCTTGCCGGTCTACTGCGCCGCTTCGCAGAGGGCGCCGCCGAGCGCGACCGCGCCGCCGACGACGCCCGCTCGGCAACCGCGCAGGCCCGCTTCACCGGGCTTCTCGTCGTCGCGATGCCGAGCGGCGGCGCGCTCTTCGCCGAGCTGATCCAACCCGGTTTCCTCGCCAAGGTGCTGGGCGCGCCGGCCTCGGCGATCTTGCTGGCGATGGCCGCGGCGCTGCAGCTCGCCGGCTTCGTCGCGATCCGGCGCTTTGCCCGGGTGGTCGAGTGAGGTCGCGCGCGCCGCTTGCGGCGAAACTGGCCGGCGCTGTCGCGGGCGGGATCGCGGCGCTGGTCGCCGCGCCGGCGGCGCCGGGTCGGATGGCGCTGCTGGTCGCGATCGGGTTGCCGGCTGCCGGCTTTGTCCTGCCGGATGCACTGCGAGAGCGTCAGGCACGCCGTCGCCACCGCCGCCTGATCGCCTCGCTGCCCGACGCGCTCGACCTGCTCGCGATCGGTTCTGCCGCGGGCCGCAGCCCGGCGGCCGGCTTCGCCGAGATCGCGCGCGCCGGCAGCGGCCCACTTGCCGACGAGCTGCGGGTCACGATGGCCGAGCTCGGCTGCGGCCAGCCGTTGGCCGAGGCCCTCGCGGCCCTTCGCCGACGGGTCCCCGGCACCGAGGTTGCCTCCCTCTGCGCCTCGATCGAGCGCTCGCGCCGCCTCGGCTCGCCGCTGGCGGACCAGCTGCGCCGTCAGGCCGCCTCGCTGCGTCGCGACCAGCGCCGCGCCGTCGAGGAGCGCGCCGCCCGCGCCGCCCCCAAGATCCAGCTCGTCGTCGCCCTGATCCTCGTCCCCTCGGTCCTGCTGATGATCGCCGCCGCCCTGATCGCCAACGCCGACGTCCTGCTCAGCGGGTTCTAGCGGTCACACCACTAGTTACTCGGTGGCCTCGTCGCGCAGGCGCATTGCAACCGCGGCCGAGCTGGCGCGGATCGTGTCGAGCTCGGCCGCCTTCTCCTTGTGGCCCTTGACGTAGCAGCAGAGGGTGCCGTCGACCAGCTCGAAGGCGAACTTCTCCGGGGCTGAGTCGGTCAGCCAGACGATGAAGGTGGGGGAGAAGAGCTGGCGCAGCCAGTTGGCGTCCTGCCCCTTGCCGGTGAAGATCTCGTAGCGCTTGTCGAGCGCCTCGCTCTCGAGCTTGACCCGCTCTTTGGAGCGGCGGAAGACGTCCTCGAACTTCTCCAGGGCGCGCAGGCCGGACTTGCGCTGGCAGTAGAGCTCGGGGACGAAGCCGGCGCACTCGGGGACCTGGGCGAGGCCGACCGTGTAGTGGTAGTAGTTGGTCTGCCGGTTGCCCTCGCTGTCGGTCGTCTCGTCCTCGTAGGTATAGAGAGCGAGGAGGCCGTCGACCCCTTCGGCGAGGGGTCCGGCCAGCGAGCGCTCGGCGTAGCGGTCATCGCCCTTGCGCAGCAGCGGCGTGGCTGGCGGCAGCGGCCCCTTGCCCGCCAGCGCCAGGCCTCGCTCTTCGGCATACGCAATGAAGAAGGCGTCCTCCGCCCGCGAGTCGGCGATCGCGAAGACGATCAGGAGGCCGAGCAGGAACACGGCGCCCGCGGCGGCTGCGCCGATGAGGGCGCCGACGAAGATCGCTCCGCCGGCGCCGGCGCCGACGACGAAGATCGCCAGCAGGATCCAGGTCAGCGGCTTGCCCAGCAGTCGCCTGAAGTGAAAGCCGCGCAGGTCGTTGGCGTCGTCGGGCGGATTCATCAGGGCGAGCCTAGCCGTTGCAACTGAGGTTGCGAATGGGACGTCTGTTTGAGCTTGTGTTGCAAAGTGGGAGGAAGTGGGGTACTGTGGCGCTCGAGTTGAAGCCCAGGACCGGGGTGGTGAGGCTCCTCCCACCTCATCACTCCGGTCCTAACTCTTTCTTCCGCCGCAGAAAGGACCACGGGATGGCATTTCGGGGTCTCTACGAGCACAGTCTCGACTCCAAGGATCGCCTCACGGTTCCCTCTCGGTTCCGGGCCGCTCTCTCCGACGGGATCGTTCTCTCCAAAGGCTTCGACCCCTGCGTCTGGGTGCATACGACCGGGGAGTTCGAGCAGCTGTCCGACCGCTTCCTCTCGCCGCACAGCCCCTTCGGCAAGGACGCGCGCAGCCTGCGCCGCCGCTTCCACGGTGGCTCGTTCGACGAGACGCTCGATTCGGCTGGCCGCATCCGCGTGCCCAAGCCGCTGATCGAGCACGCCGGCCTCGCCGGCCCCTGCGTCGTGATCGGCGCCGGCGAGTACCTGGAGATCTGGAACGCCGCGGCCTGGGCGAAGCAAGAGGAGGAGCTCGACGCCTCTGCCCCCGAGATCGCCGAGGGCCTCGCATCGAGTGGGACGGCCGCCTGACATGGGTCCTCGCGCCGATCGAGTGTCTTCGTCGCTCGACGCGTACTGCATCGAGCCCCAAATAGGGGTCCGATGCAGTACGGGTGGTGGGTCCGCCGCCCAGGGCGCAACCCTTATCTACATGCCTACCGAGCACGCACCAGTCCTTGCCCCCGAGCTGACCGCTCTGTTGGCGCCTCAGCCGGGGCAGATCGCCGTCGATTGCACCTTCGGTGGCGGGGGCCACGCACGCCGGATCGCCGCGGCGATCGGAGCGGAGGGGACCCTGATCGGAATCGACCGAGATCCCGCCGCACAGGCCCGTTTCGAGCGCTTCTCGGCCGAGGTGCCCTGTCGGACCCGTTTCCTGGGCAGCGACTACTCGGCAGGGCTTCGCACCCTGCGCGGCGAAGGCGTCCGCCCAGACATGGTGTTCATGGACCTCGGAATGTCCTCGATGCAGGTCGACGCCAGGGAGCGGGGGTTCTCCTATTCCTACGACGCGCCGCTCGACATGCGGATGGACACGCGGCAGGAGTTCAGCGCCGCCGACCTCGTCAACGAGTGGCCCGAGTCGCGCATCGCCCAGGCGCTGCGGCGCTTCGGCGAGGAGCGCTACGCCGGCGGGATCGCCCGCGAGATCGGGCGCCGTCGTCCGCTGCGCACCACCGCCGAGCTGGTCGACGCGGTCAAGGCCGGGATGCCGGCCTCGGCCCGCTTTGGCGCCGGCCACCCTGCCAAGAAGACCTTCCAGGCGATCCGGATCGCCGTCAACGGCGAGATCGACTCGCTCGACGACGCCTTGCCGACCGCCTGGTCGATGCTGCCGGTCGGCGGCCGCCTGGGGGCGATCTCCTTCCACTCACTCGAGGATCGGCCCGTCAAGCGCTTCCTCGCCGATCGCGCTCGCGGCTGCGTCTGCCCGCCTGAGCTGCCGGTCTGCGCCTGTGGGCGTGAGCCCGAAGCGGAGTTGCTGACTCGCCGGGCGGTTGCGCCGGAAGCCGCCGAGATCGCCGCCAACCCGCGTTCGAAGTCCGCCCACCTTCGCGCTGCGGTCAAGATTGCCGACGCGCAGAGCGCCGGGAGCGCCGCCTGATGGCCGCCGCCGCGACCGCTCGACAGGGGGCGCCCGCACGAGCCCCGCGTCGCAGGCGTCCGACTCCGCCGCCGGCCCGCCGCCCGGGCGGCCAGCTGATTCCGATCGCGGTCGGCACCGCGACCGCCGTCCGCAACCTCCCCGACTCGAGCCTGATGGTGCGGATGACCCGCGGCCGCGCCTGGATCGGGGTCCTGGGCGTGCTGCTCGTCGGGATCGTCGCCCTCAACGTGATCACGCTCAGTTTCGCCGCCAGCTCCGGGCACATCGGCCAAAACATCCAAGCCCTGGAAGAAGACAACTCGGTCGCTCGCAGTCGCGACGCGCAGCTCTCCGGCGCCGGGCGGATCGCCCACGCCGCCGCCGCCCTCGGCCTCAGCGCCGCCGCCGTCGAACAGGTCGGCTCGATACGGGCGAGCCCCCGCGACATCGAGACCGCGGCCCAGCGCCTAGCCGCCGCCGGAACGGCCTACTGAGGCGAATGCGCACGATCGAGCGCCGGATCGGTCTCCTCTTCGCCGGCTTTCTGCTCTGCTTCCTGGCGATTGCCGGCCGCGCCTTCTGGTTGCAGGGCGTTCAGGGGTCCAAGCTCGCTTCCGAGGCGGCCTATCAGCAGACCGATGTCGTCACGGTTCCCGGCCTGCGCGGCAGCGTGCTCGATCGCTTCGGCAACCCGCTCGCGGTCTCCGAAGACGCGAAAACGATCTACGCGACCCCGTACCAGGTCAAAAAGCCGCGCCAGACCGCGGAAAAACTGGCCTCGATCCTCGGCTTGGAAGAGAGCGATGTGTTGAAGAGCCTGAGCGAAGAATCGGGCTTCGCCTACGTCGCGCACAAGGTGGAGATCCCCATAGCCGCGCGGGTGGCCCGGCTGGAACTGCCCGGAATCGGCGAGTTGCCGGACAGTAGGCGGACCTACCCGCAGGGCGACCTGGCGGCGCAGACGATCGGCGCCGTCGGCGATGAAGGCGAAGGCTTGACCGGGCTCGAGATGGGCGAGGACTCGGTCCTGCACGGCACCGACGGTGAACGGCGGGTCGTCAACGACGCGCTCGGCGAACCGATCCGGCTGGATACGGTGAAGCAGGCCAGCGACGGTGAAAACCTGCAGCTGACGCTCGATCCCGCGATCCAGAAGGAGACCGAGCAGGCCCTGGGCGAAGTCGGCGAAACCTACGCGCCGAAGGGCGCCACGGCGATCGTGATGGACCCGCGCAACTCGCAGGTGTTGGCGATGGCCAACTGGCCGCCGGTCGACCCGAGCGACCTCGAAAACGCCAACCCCGATGACCTGATCAACCGCGCCACCGGCTTCACCTATGAGCCCGGTTCGACCTTCAAGGCGTTCACCGTGTCGGCGGCGTTGGAAGAGGGGTTGGTGACGCCGGAAACGACCTTCACGCTGCCGCCCCAGCTTCACGTCGCCGACCGGATCATCGAAGACGCCGAGCCGCGCGGGACGGTGACCCTGAGTGTCGCCGAAATCCTCTCCCACTCCTCCAACGTCGGCGCCGCGACGATCGGCCTGCAGGTCGGTTCCGAAAAATTCTCCCGCTGGATCAACCGCTTCGGCTTCGGCCGGCCGACCGGCGTGCAGTACCCGGCCGAGGAGCAGGGGCTGGTGCCGTCGCTGGACAAATACTCGGGCTCGACGATGGGCAACCTGCCGATCGGGCAGGGCCTGGGGGTGACGCCGATGCAGATGATCACGGGCTACGCCGCGATCGCCAACGGCGGCATGCTGCGGCCGCCGCAGCTGGTCGAGAAGGTCGGCGAGGAACCGGTCGAAGAGCCGCGCGGGCACCGGGTGATCTCACCGGTCGTCGCCGAACAGGTGCGGACGATGCTCGAGGGCGTTCTCGCGCCCGGCGGCACCGCGTCGGAGGTCAGTGTGCCCGGCTACACGCTGGCCGGCAAGACCGGCACCGCGCAGGTCGCCGAACACGGCACCTACTCCGAAACGAAGTTCATCGCTTCCTTCATCGGCTTTGCGCCGGCGCAGGATCCACGCCTGCTGGTCGCGGTGGTCGTCGATCAGCCGCAGGGTGAAATCTACGGCGGGTCGGTGGCGGCGCCGGCGTTCGGCAAAATCGCCGCGTTCGCTCTTCCTTATCTCGGTGTGCCTCAGGAATAGGTGGTTGGAAGGCCGGGGGTCGGGTGCCCCTCCGGCTTGCTGGGTTTTTCGCCGCGAACGCTTGCCGGCCGTCCGAGAGTGCTTGTGGGGCGAAAAACAGGACGCCGCTGCGCCAGAGGGGCACCCGACCCCCGGCCTAGAATCGCCGCTGTGAGATTGGATGAGCTTGCTGGCGTAGCTGGGTCGGCCCGGATTGTTGGCGACGGGTCCGTTGAGGTTGGGGAGCTGGCTTATGACAGTCGCAAGGTGGGGGCTGGGACGCTTTTCTTTTGCGTTCCCGGGGAGAAGGTGGATGGGCATGAGTTTGCTGCTGCTGCGGTTGAAGCTGGGGCGTCTGGGTTGGTTGTGGAGCGGGAGCTGGAGGTTGATGTGGCGCAGGTTGTGGTGCCCGACGCGCGGGCTGCCATGGCGCCGCTTGCCGCTCGCTTCTATGGGGATCCGACCGGGGAGTTGAAGGTTGTTGGGATCACCGGGACCAACGGGAAGACGACCACGGCCTTTCTGCTGCAGGAGATTCTCGAGTTCGCCGGGGTGCGATGCGGGCTGCTGGGGACGGTCAAGCAGGTCGTCGGTGGGGTTGAGGAGGAAGTCGAGCGGACCACGCCTGAGGCGATCGATCTGCAGCGGACGTTCCGGCGGATGGTCGACGGGGGGGATGTTGCCTGCGCGATGGAGGTTTCCTCGCACGCCCTGGCGCTGCACCGGGCCGACGCGATTCATTTCGACGTCGCCCTCTTCACCAACCTGACCCAGGATCACCTCGACTTCCATGCCGACATGGAGGACTACTTCGCTGCCAAGCGGCTGCTCTTCGAGATGGGGCCGAGGGCCGCGCTCGTCAATGTCGACGATCCTTATGGGAGGCGCTTGGCGGAGGAATTCGAGTGCGTCACGTTTTCGGCTGCCGCCGAGGCCGACCTCGTCGCCCAAGACGTCACATCAAGCCCCAGCGGCGCCAAATTCACCGTCAGCCTCCCGCCGACGGGCCTAAAACACGCCTATATGGCGGGAAATCGGCCCGTCGGCGGGGGGGGTTGGGTGGAGACGCGGCTGCCTGGCGACTTCAACGTCGCCAATGCGCTCGGGGCCTACGCGGCCGCGGTGTCCATCGGAGTGGATTCGGATGCCGCGATAGCCGGTCTGGCGGAGGCCGAGCCTCCGCCCGGGCGCTTCGAGCCGATCGACGAGGGGCAGCCGTTCTCGGTTCTGGTCGACTACGCGCACACGCCCGACTCGCTGGAGAACGTGTTGCGGGCGGCGCGGCGTTTGGGCGAGGGGCGGGTGATCGCGGTCTTCGGCGCCGGCGGCGACCGCGACCGGGGCAAGCGGCCGCAGATGGGGCGCGCCGGCGCCGAGCTCTCAGATCTTGCGATCGTCACCTCCGACAACCCGCGCTCCGAGGATCCCGAGGCGATCGTCGCCGAGGTCCTCGCGGGCATCGAGGACCTCGACGGGGTGGCGGAGGAGGTCGACCGGCGTGCCGCGATAGCCCTCGCGCTCTCGCGCGCGGAGCCCGGCGACACGGTGGTGATCGCCGGCAAGGGTCACGAGCAGGGGCAGGAGTTCGAGGACGGCCGCAAGCTGCCCTTCGACGACCGTGACGTGGCGCGCGAGGAGCTGCGCCGGCTGTGAACCTGACTGCTGAGCAGATCGCCGCTGCGATGGGGGCTGAGATTGTCGCCCGTGGCGCGGCGGGTTCGCCGCGGCGCGGCATCATCGATTCGAGCCAGGCGGGTGCGGGGGACCTCTTCTTCGGCCTGCGCGGCGAGCGGGTCGACGGCGGCGAGTTCGCGCCCGCGGCTCTCCGGGACGGTGCCTGGGGCGCGGTCGTGGGGACGGCGGTCGCGCGTTCGTCCTTTGTCCCGAATAGCGGTACAAAAGACGAACGCACTCCTCTTTGGGGCTGGGTTTTTGCGGTGGACGATCCGCTTGCGGCCCTGCAGGCGCTGGCGCGTGCCTGGCGCCGCGAGCTGAGCGCCCCCGTGGTCGGCGTCACCGGCTCGGTCGGCAAGACCTCGGTCAAGGACATCGCCCGGGCGCTGCTTCCCGGTCGCGTCCACGCCAACCGCGAGAACCTCAACACCGAGATCGGCCTGCCGCTGACGCTGCTCGAAGCCCCCGTCGACACCGAGCTGCTGGTCCTGGAGATGGCAATGCGCGGGCCCGGCCAGATCGCCGAGCTGGCGGCGATCGCGGAGCCGCGGATCGGCGTGATCACCAACGTCGGCCCGGTCCACGTCGAGCTGCTCGGGTCGATCGAGGCGGTGGCGGCGGCGAAGGCCGAGATCCTCGCCGCGCTGCCCGCCGACGGAACCGCCGTCGTCCCGGTCGAGGCGGGTGAGCTCGAGGCCCACCTGGATGCCGCCCCGAGCCTGCTGCGCTTCGGCAGCGGCGGCGATATATACGCCGTCGAGCAGCGCGTGGCGGACGGGGTCACCGAGGCCCTGATCGCCACCCCGGCCGGCCAGGCCCGTTTCCACTTCCCCTTCACCGAGCGCCACAACCTGACCAACGCGCTCGCCGCCGTCGGCGCCGGCGTCGCGCTCGGCGCGTCGCTCGAGGAGATGGCCGACGGCGCTGCGAACATAGGCTTCTCCCGCTTCCGGGGCGAGCGGCTCGAGCTCGGCGACGGGATTCTGCTCGTGAACGACTGCTACAACGCCAACCCGGTGTCGATGCGCGCGGCGCTCGACCACCTCGCCTCGGTCGAGGCGAGCCGGCGCATCGCCGTGCTCGGCGAGATGGCCGAGTTGGGCCCGGCCGCCCCCGCCTACCACCGCGAAGTCGGCGCCCACGCGCGGGCCGAGGGCGTCGACCTGCTGATCGGGATCGGCGAGCCCGCCCGCGCCTATGACCCCGACGAGCTGGTCGGCGACCCCGCCGAGGCGGCGGAGCTGCTCGCCGCCCGGCTCGAGCCCGGCGACACGATTCTGGTCAAGGGCTCGCGCTCGGCCGGCCTCGAGGCAGTCGCCGAGACCCTCGCGGAGCTGCTCTGATGGGCGAGGTGCTGATTGCCGGCATGGCCGCGATGCTGATCTGCATCTTCCTCGGCCCCAAGTTCATCGAGTACCTGCGGGTCAAGGAGTTCGGCCAACACATCCGCGAGGAGGGGCCGCAGGAGCACCACGCCAAGGCGGGCACGCCGACCATGGGCGGCCTGATCGTCTTCGCCGCCATCTGCGTTCCGTATCTGGTCCTCTCCAACCGCGACGCACAGAGCCTCGCGGTTTTCGGGGTGGCGATGGGCTGTGCCGGGCTCGGCTTCGCCGACGACTTCATCAAGATCGTCAAACGCCGCTCGCTCGGACTCTCGGCGCGCTGGAAGCTGGTCGGGCAGCTGCTGCTCGCGCTCGGCCTCTGGTGGGTGGCGCGCCACGAGGTCGGGCTCGAGCCAACCCTCTACTTCCGCATCGGCGACGCCAGCCTCGACCTCGGCCCGGTGCTCTACTTCGTCCTCGTCTTCCTCGTCATCGCCGGCACCTCAAACGGGGTCAACCTCACCGACGGCCTCGACGGCCTCGCCGCCGGCTCCTGCGCGATCGTCCTGCTCGCCTACACGGCGATCGCCTTCGTCACCAACCAGCAGCAGGATCTGGCCCTGCTCTCCGCCTGCCTGGTCGGCGCCTGCGTCGGCTTCCTCTGGTTCAACGCCTTCCCGGCCTCGATATTCATGGGCGACACCGGCTCGCTGGGCCTCGGTGGCGCGATCGGCGCCCTGGCGGTGATGACCCAGACCGAGGTGCTCCTGATCATCATCGGCGGCATCTTCGTGATCGAGGCCCTCTCGGTCGCGATCCAGGTCTTCTCCTTCAAGACCTTCCGCCGCCGCGTCCTGCTGATGGCCCCGCTGCATCACCACTTCGAGATGATGGCCTGGTCGGAGACGAAGATCATGCTGCGCTTCTGGATCATCGCCGCCGTCTGCTCCGGAATCGGCTTCACCCTGTACCAGCAGTCAATTGGGCGCTGAAGACCTGTCAGGGGGTACGGAGGTCGACGAGGTCGTCGATGATCTTGAAGTCCTTGAGATTGTGGGTGACGAGTTCCGCGCCCTGAACGTTGGCCGTCGCCGCAATACCAAGGTCGGCCGTGCGCTTCCGTGCCTTGCCGCCTCGCTGGGCGACTGCGGCTTTGAGTCGCCCCCATTCGCGGGCGACGACATCGTCCACTGGTAGCGGATCTGGATAGCGGGCCTCGATCGCCCCGAGGCGCGCCGCTCGAATGGCCCGACTCTCATCATTGCGAGCAATGAGGAGTCCGAAGTGCAGCTCCGCAATCGAGATCGTGCTTATCGACGAGTCAACGTCGTCTGGGGGAGCGTCTCC
This sequence comes from uncultured Solirubrobacterales bacterium, assembly GCA_963837695.1. GTDB lineage: Bacteria > Actinomycetota > Thermoleophilia > Solirubrobacterales > 70-9 > VRUE01. The sequence goes on from CAWINZ010000005.1 coordinate 1,728,485, forward strand.
GCGGATCAGCACCGAAGTATCGAGCAGGATGCGCACCCCTAATCGGCCCAGGGGTCTCGCAGGTCGCCGCCGAATTCCTCCAAGTCACGTTCGAGCGTTGGATCAACGGGCAGCGCCCAAAGATCGTGCAAGCTGGAGGTGTTGACCCATTGTCGATCGCGAGCTGGACCGAGTTGAGCTACCGGGCGTCCGGAGACGGTGATCGTGAACTCCTCGCCGGCTTCCGCTCGGCGCAGCACTTCGGCGACGTTGTTGCGCAACTCTTTTTGGGGGATGGTTGCCATCGGATCTCCACGGTAGCAGTCCTGCTACCGAGAATGTCCTCAGGGGAACATCTGTTCGTCTGGGTAGACTCGACTGACAGTGGCTGCCTCTGAGCGAATCGTCATTTCGGGTGCGCGCGAGCACAACCTGAAGGACATCGATGTCGAGCTGCCTCGCGACGCGCTGATCGTGATCACCGGGCTTTCGGGCTCGGGCAAGTCGAGCCTTGCCTTCGACACGATCTACGCCGAGGGGCAGCGACGCTACGTCGAGTCGCTCTCCGCCTACGCGCGCCAGTTCCTCGGCCTGATGGAGAAGCCCGACGTCGACTCGATCGAGGGGCTCTCGCCGGCGATCTCGATCGACCAGAAGACGACCTCGCGCAACCCGCGCTCGACCGTCGGCACGGTGACCGAGATCTACGACTACCTGCGCCTGCTCTGGGCGCGGATCGGCGTCCCGCACTGTCCCACCTGCGGCGAGCAGATCACCGGTCAGACGCAGGAGCAGATCGTCGACCGCCTGATGACCCTCGCCGAGGGGACGAAATTCATGGTCATGGCGCCGGTCGTGCGGGGGCGCAAAGGCGAGTACGGGAAATTGCTCGACCAGATGCGGCTGGAGGGCTACTCGCGGGTCAAGGTCAACGGCGAGCTGCTCCGCCTCGACGAGGAGATCATCCTCGACAAGAAGTACAAACACGACATCTCGGTGGTCGTCGACCGGCTGGTGATGAAGACCGACCTGCGCCGCCGCCTCTCCGAGTCGGTCGAGGCCGCGGCGGGATTGGCCGCCGGCCTGGTCGAAGTCGAGATGGTCGATTCCAAGGCCGAGACGCTGCTCTTCTCCGAGCAGTTCGCCTGCTTGACCTGCGGCACCTCGATTCCCGAGCTGGAGCCGCGGATCTTCTCCTTCAACTCGCCGCACGGCGCCTGCGAGCGCTGCCACGGGCTCGGCTTCCAACGCGTCATCGACCCCGAGCTGGTCGTCCCCGACCCGACCCTTTCGCTCGCCGAGGGTGCGTTGCAGCCGTGGAACCGCGGCGTCACCGCCTACTGGCGGCGCTTGATCGGCGCGGTCGCCGACGACTACGACGTGGACGCCGACAAGCCATGGTCGAAGCTGAAGAAAGCGGAGAAAGAGGTCTTCCTCTACGGCACCGGCGGCGAGCGCCACCAGGTGACCTACACCAACCGCTACGGCCGTCGTCGCTCCTACAAGGTCCGCTTCGAGGGGATCGTCAACCAGCTGCAGCGCCGCTACGAGGAGACCGACTCGGAGACCAACCGCGAGCGGATCGAAAGCTACATGGCCGAGCAGCCCTGCCCCGACTGCCAGGGGGCGCGGCTGCGGCCGGAGAGCCTCGCGGTCACCGTCAGCGGCCTCAGCATCGCCGAGTACACGGCGCTCTCGGCGCGGGCGGCAAGCGAGTGGATCCAGGGCCTTGAGCTGACCGAGACCGAGCGGGCGATCGCGCGGTTGATCGTGCGCGAGATCTCCGAACGGCTGGCCTTCCTCGAGAACGTTGGGATCGGCTACCTCTCGCTGGCCCGCTCCGCCCGCTCGCTCTCCGGTGGCGAGGCGCAGCGGATCCGCCTGGCGACCCAGATCGGCTCCAGCCTGGTCGGCGTGATGTACGTGCTCGACGAGCCCTCGATCGGGCTGCACCAGCGCGACAACGAGAAGCTGATCGGCACGCTCGATCGGCTCCGCGACCTCGGCAACACCGTGATCGTGGTCGAGCACGACGAGGGCACGATGCGCGCCGCCGACCACCTGGTCGACCTCGGGCCGGGCGCCGGCGAACACGGCGGCCACGTGATCGCCGCCGGCACGCCGGACCAGGTCGCCAAGGACCCGGCTTCGCTGACCGGGCAGTACCTCTCCGGGGTGCGGATGATCGAGGTGCCGGCCGAACGCCGCAAGCCGAGCGGCGCGCTGCTCGTGCGTGGCGCCCGCGAACACAACCTCAAGGGGATCGACGTGGCGATCCCGCTCGGCGTCTTCTGCTGCGTCACCGGCGTCTCCGGCTCCGGCAAGTCGACCCTGGTCAACGAGACCCTGCACCACTCGGTTGCCAACCGCCTGCACCAGGCGAAGCTGCGCCCCGGCGCCCACGACGGCGTCGACGGGCTCAGCCAGATCGACAAGATCATCAACATCGACCAGTCGCCGATCGGCCGCACGCCGCGCTCCAACCCGGCGACCTACACCGGCGTCTTCGACCACATCCGCCAGCTGTTCACCCAGACCCAGGAGTCGCGGGCGCGCGGCTACAAACCGGGCCGCTTCAGCTTCAACGTCAAAGGCGGGCGTTGCGAGGTCTGCCGCGGCGACGGCCAGATCAAGATCGAGATGCACTTCCTCCCCGACGTCTACGTCCCCTGCGAGCAGTGCCACGGCCGCCGCTACAACCGCGAGACGCTCGAGGTCCGCTTCAAGGGCAAAAGCATCGCCGACGTGCTCGAGATGTCGGTGGAGGAGGCGGTCGTCTTCTTCGAGAACGTGCCGAAGATCGCCCGCCGGCTGCGCACCCTGCACGACGTCGGCCTCGACTACATCCGCCTCGGCCAGGCGGCGACGACGCTCTCCGGCGGTGAGGCGCAGCGGGTGAAGCTGGCGACCGAGCTCTCCAAAGTCGCCACCGGCGACACCCTCTACATCCTCGACGAGCCGACCACCGGCCTGCATTTCGCCGACGTGCAGCGCCTGCTCGACGTGCTCGGTCGCCTCGTCGACGCCGGCAACACCGTGGTCGTGATCGAGCACAACCTCGACGTGATCAAGACCGCCGATCACCTCGTCGACCTCGGCCCCGACGGCGGCGAAGAGGGGGGAGAGGTGATCGCAACGGGCACCCCGGAGGAGGTCGCCGCGGTGAAGGCCTCCCACACCGGTCATTTCCTCGCCGAGCTGGTCGAGCCCGCGAAGCCGAAACGTGCCCGCAAACGCCGCGAGGCGGTTGCTGCATAGCGCTAGAGTGAATTTTGCGGCAAGCGGGTAAGGGCAGGGCTGGAAAAGGAGGAGTACATGTCCCGATCAGCTCTCAAGCGGCTCTCAGTCGCGTTTGGTGTGTTAGTGGTGCTCGTCGTCGTGGCTGCCGGTTGTGGCGGCAGCAGTGGTGGAAGCGGCGCGACGATCGCCCTCTTACTTCCCGAAAACGAAACGCCCCGCTATGAGTCCGACGACAGGCCGGACTTCGAAAAGGCAGTCGAAGAAGAATGTCCCGACTGCAAGGTGCTCTACAACAACGCCGGCGGCGATGCGGCGAAGCAGCAGAGCCAGGCCGAAGCTGCCTTGACCCAGGGGGCCGACGTTCTCGTCGTCGATCCGATGGACTCCAAATCGGCGGCTGCGATCGCCGAAAAGGCCCAGGCCCAGGGAGTGCCGGTGCTCAGCTACGACCGTCTGATCGAAAACGGCGAAGTCGACGCCTACGTCTCCTTCGACAACAAAAAAGTCGGCGAACTGCAGGCCGAAACGCTCTCGAAGAAGCTCAAAGAAGACGGCAGCACGAGCGGCCCGATCATCATGATCAACGGCGACCCGGCCGATCCCAACGCGGCCCTCTTCAAAGCCGGCGCCCACAACGGGTTCGAAGCGGCCGGCGTCCAGATCGCCAAGGAATACGACACGCCCGGCTGGTCCGCCGAAAACGCCCAGCGCGAGGCGCAGCAGGCGATCACCGCGCTCGGCAGCAACGGGTTCGCCGGCATCTACGCCGCCAACGACGACACCGGCGGCGGCGCAATCGCGGCGATGAAAGGCGCCGGGATCAACCCCTCCGAAAAGCCGGTCACCGGCCAGGATGCGACCGTCGCCGGCCTGCAGCGGATCCTCGCGGGCCAGCAGTACATGACGGTCTACAAGGAAATCGAACCGGAGGCGCAGATCAGCGCTGAAATCGCCATCGCCCTCGCCGAAGGCGAAGGTGTGCCGCAGGACAAAGTCACCGAAGAAGTCGACAACGGCAAGACCAAGGTGCCGTCGGTCCTGCTCAAACCGATCGCCGTGACCAAAGACAACGTCAAGAGCACGGTCGTCGCCGACGGGTTCGTCACCGCATCGGAACTGTGCACCGGGCCCTACAAGCAGGCCTGCAAGGAAGCGGGGATCTCCTAGAGGTCGGGAGCTGAGCGATGAGCCCGAAAGATGCTCCCCTGCTCGAGCTCGACGGAGTGAGCAAGCGATTCGGCCCGGTCCAAGCTCTGGACCGGGTCGACTTCGCCGTCGGGGCCGGCGAGGTCGTCGGCCTCGTCGGTGACAACGGCGCCGGCAAGTCGACGCTGGTCAAGACGATCGCCGGCATCCACTCCGCCGATGGCGGGCGGATCCGCTTCGACGGTCGCGAGATCAAGGTCACGCGGCCCCAGGACGCGACCAAACTCGGCATCGCGACCGTCTACCAGGACCTCGCCCTCTGCGACAACCTCGACGTGGTCGCCAACGTCTTCCTCGGGCAGGAGGAGATCTCGTCGGGCGCCGGCGAGGTCTCGCGGCAGCTCGACGAGGCGAAGATGGAGCACCGGGCGGGGGAGTTGCTGTCGAGCCTCGCGGTGACGATCCCCAGCCTGCGCACCGAGGTCGGGACTCTCTCGGGCGGTCAGCGCCAGCAGGTCGCGGTCGCCCGCTCCCTGCTGGGCGAGCCGCGGGTCGTCCTGCTGGACGAGCCCACGGCGGCGCTCGGCGTGCCCCAGACCGAGCAGGTGCTGGAGCTGATCGGGCGCCTGCGCGAGCGCGGCCTCGGGGTCGTCGTGATCAGCCACAACCTCGCCAACGTCTTCGAGATCGCGGACCGGATCGTCGTCCTGCGCCTCGGCCGCACCGCCGGCGACTTCAATGCCGAAGAAACCACCGAGGAGCACGTCGTCTCGGCGATCACCGGTCTCGGCGAGAACTCGGAGGAGGAGAAATGAGTGCCAACCTGCGGCGCCTCGTCCAGGGCGACCTCGCCTCAGCCCGCGTCGTCCTCGGCCTGGCTCTGATCTGGATCATCTTCCAGTCCCAAAACGACCGCTTTCTCTCCGCCGAGAACCTGACCAACCTGATGCTGCAGATCACGGCGATCGGCCTGATCTCGGTCGGCATCGTCTACGTCCTCTTGCTCGGCGAGATCGACCTCTCGGTGGGGGCCGTCAGCGGCCTCGCCGCGGGGGTGATGGCGGTCCTCAACGTCAAGCACGGCTGGAACCCCTACCTGGCGATCCTCGCGGCCATCCTGGTCGGCACCGCGATCGGCCTGCTGCAGGGCTCGCTTTTCAGCCGTTTCGTGATTCCCTCCTTCGTCGTCACCCTGGCCGGTCTACTGGCCTGGCAGGGGGCTCTGTTGCAGGTGCTCGGCTCCACCGGTTCGCTCAACATCACCGACCCCAAAATCACCGGGCTGGCGAACACCTTCTACTCCGATGCGGTGGGCTGGATCTTCTGCGCGATCGTCATCGCCGCCTACGCGGCCGTGGTCCTGCTCGGTCACCGGCGCCGGGTGGCGGCGGGTCTCGCCGGTCAAAGCGTGCCGGCGCTCCTGCTCCGCGTGGTGCTGGTCGCCGCGATCGCGATCGTCGCCGTCGTGATCCTCAACTCCGACCGCGGCGTGCCCCTCGCCCTCCTGATCCTGCTCGCCTTCGTCGTCGGGATGGAGTACGTCGTCAAGCGCACCCGTTTCGGTCGCCACGTCTACGCCGTCGGCGGCAATGCCGAGGCGGCGAGGCGAGCCGGCATCCGGGTCAACGGCGTGCGCGTGGCGGTCTTCGCGATCTCCGGCTCGATGGCGGCGATCGGCGGCATCATGGCGGCGTCGCGCCTGCTCGCGGTCAACCAGGGCTCGGGCGGCAGCGAACTGCTGCTGCTCGCGATCGCCGGCCCGGTGATCGCCGGAACCAGCCTCTTCGGCGGCCGCGGCTCGGTCTGGACCGCCCTGCTCGGCGCCCTCGTGATCGGCTCGATCTCGAACGGGATGGACCTCCTGGCGCTGACCTCGGCGGTCAAGTTCATGGTCACCGGCGGCGTCCTCCTGCTCGCCGTCCTTGTAGACGCAATAGCCCGCCAGCAGCGCCAGGCGGCAGGGCGCGTCTGACGAAGTCCATGTTTTGCCCCTATGAGGGGTCGAACATGGACTTCGTCATCTATCGACCAGCAGCGAGGCGCCGATTGCGCCGCCGAGGTCGCCGAGCTCTGCGACCTGCATCCGGGGTGGGTTGTCGTCGACGAAGAGGTGCTTGTGCATCTCCGTCTGCAGGTGGTCCATGAAGCGGTCGCCGAAGCGGACGCCGAGCCCGCCGCCGAGCACGACGGCCTCGACGTCGAGCAGGTTGACCGCCGACGCGATTCCGGTTCCGAGGTAGCGGACGGCTCGGCGCAGCAGGCTCTCGGCGAGGGCGTCGCCCTCGCGCAGCGCGTGCTCCCAGACCGAACTCGTGAGCCGGTCTTTTCCGCGCTTCTCCATGATCTTGAAGATGTCCGTTTCGACCCCCTGCGAGTGTTCGTGGCGGGCCTTCGCCTCCATCGCCGCGCGGCCGGCGTAGGCCTCCATGCAGCCGCGCCGCCCGCAAGGACAGCGGGCGCCGTTGCGCTTGACGACCATGTGGCCGATCTCGCCTGCGGCGCCGCGGCCGAGCCAGGGTTTGCCGTCGAGGATGATGCCGCCGCCGACGCCGGTGCCCCACCAGACGCCGAGCAGCGAGCCGTGCTGCCTGCCCGCCCCGAGCGCGTGCTCGCCTTCGACCGCGACCTGGACGTCGTTGCCGATCTTGACCTTGGCGCCCAGGGTTTTCGACAGCTCTTCGCCGAGCGGGAAGCTGCCCTCCCAGCCCGGCAGGTTGCGGGCCCCGGAGACGACGCCGGTCTTGCCGTCGGCATCGCCGGGCGAGCCGACGCCGACCCCGCTGAGATCCTCGGGCTTGACGCCCGCCGCCGACGCCGCTTCGCGCAGCGCGTCCTCCATCGCGTGGGCGACGTCTGCCGGACCGCCCGTGGTCGGGGTGGGCTGACGGGCTTCGCCCCGCACCGTCCCGTCGGCCTCGACGACGACGGTCTGGATCTTGGTGCCGCCGAGGTCTATCCCGCCGCGCAGCTCAGCCATGGTCAGGCGCCGTCCGGGCCGCCGCCGCTGAGCACGCCGATCAGCTCCTGGCTGAGCGGGTCGTCCTTGACCCCGACCCCGACCAGGGTCGCATTCCCGCCCTCGCCGGGCGGCTCGATCGTCAGCGCGGTCATTCCCGACTTCATCTCGGTGGAGAGCTTCAGCCCGGCGCGGTCCCAGACGGCTGCCTCCTCCTTGATCCTGTAGTTGCGGCCCTTGAAGCCGAAATTGAAGGCGTAGAGCTTGTCGGGGGTGACCGCCAGCATCACCCGCTCCGGCAGTCCGCCCGCCTTCTTCTTGTTGAAGAGCTTGATCCCGGCGTAGACGAGTCCGCCGAGCTGCGCCTTTGAGGCGGCCGTGGTCGCCGCCGCGCCGCCGCGCCGGAACCCGGCGGCGGAGAGCACCTCTTCGCCGTTGACGTGCGGCGCGACCAGATCGCGGTACTTCTGCCGCCACTCGACGACCTGGTCCGGAGTCATTTCGAACATCCCCATCGCGCGCCTCCTCCTTTGGCCGGATTGCGAGCCGACCTTACTGCCGGGGGCTCTGGAAAGCTAGGTGCGTGGACGAGCAGCGCGGTTGGCGGGTCTGGTGGCGAAAGCGGCGCTGGTATGAGCGCAACGGGCGCCCCTTGCGGCGCTGGCGGCTGGCCCGGCACGCCGCGCGGGGTGGCTTCTTCATCCGCCGGCCGGTCGAGGGCGAGCTGCTCGAGGCCCTCGACGAGGGTCGCCTACGGATCGGCGAGGGGACGCTGCTCGAGCCGGGCTGCTGGCTGACCCTCGCTCCCGGGGCCCGGATCGAGATCGGCGCCGGCTGCTTTCTCAACCGCAACACGATGCTCGCCGCGTACGAGCTGATCGAGATCGGCGACCACACGATGTTCGCCAACGGCTGCTTCGTCGGCGACGCCGAGCACCGCTTCGACGATCCCGAGACGCCGATCACCTGGCAGGGCTTCACCAGCAAGGGGCCCGTCAGGATCGGCGCCAACTGCTGGTTCGGGGTCAACTGCGCGGTCACGAGCGGGGTCACGATCGGCGATCGCTGCGTGATCGGCGCAAACTCCGTGGTCACGCAGGACCTGCCCCCGGGGTCGATCGCGGCGGGCGCCCCGGCGCGTGTGATCAAGGCCATTGAGTTCGACCGCTGAGTGCCTATACTCGGAGGTCGGCCGTGACCCCCTCAAGGGCATGGACCTACCCATGAACCTCGCATTGACTGAGCCGCTGCAGGCACGCGCAGGCGTGAAGTTCGTCCGCCGCAAGGACGAGCTGCGGGCCCTGCTTGCCTCCGCGCGGGCGGAAGGCCGCTCGATCGGCCTGGTGCCGACGATGGGCTACCTGCACGAGGGCCATCTCTCGCTGCTGCGCGCCGCCCGCGCCGCGAGCGACCTGGTCGTGATGAGCCTCTTCGTCAACCCGACCCAGTTCGGCCCCGACGAGGACCTCGACCGCTACCCGCGCGACGAGGCCCGCGACGCCGAGCTGGCCGGCGAGACCGGCGTCGACCTGGTCTACGCGCCGCCGGTGGAGGAGGTCTACCCGGACGGCTTCTCGACCAGCGTCGAGGTGAGCGGGCTGACCGAGGTTCTCTGCGGCGACCCCTCACGTCGCGGCCGCGGGCACTTCCGCGGCGTCACCACCGTTGTCGCCAAGCTCTTCAACACCGTCGGGCCCGACGTCGCCTACTTCGGCCAGAAGGACGCCCAGCAGGTGGCGGCGATCCGCCGCATGGTGCGCGACCTCGACATCCGGGTGCGGATCGAGACATTGCCGATCGTGCGCGAGGCCGACGGTCTGGCGATGAGCTCGCGCAACGCCTACCTCTCCGGCGAGGATCGCGAGCGGGCGACGGCGCTCTCGCGGGCCCTGCGCGAGGTCGAGCGCGTCGCCGGCGTCGATTCGCTCGCCGCGGCGCTCGCCGCGGGCCGTAGCGAGCTGGACGCGGCGGGAGTCGAGCCCGAGTACCTCGAGGCCCGCGACGCAGAGAACTTGCAGCCGGTGGCCGATCTGGATGGCCGTCCGGTGTTGGTGGCGGTAGCCGCGCAGTTCAACGGCGCCCGCCTAATAGACAACGTAGAACTTCTCCCCGATGGGCCGATTTCCGGCCATATAGGCCGGAAATCGGCCCATCGGCCTGAAAAGGAGGCCTGATGCAGAGACAGATGCTCAAGTCGAAGATTCACCGGGCTACGGTTACCGACTGTGACGTCGATTACATCGGCAGCATCACGGTCGACACCGAGCTGATGGCAAGCGCCGACCTGATCACCAACGAGCAGGTCCACGTCTGGGACATCGACAACGGCGCCCGCTTCGTCACCTACGTGATCGACGGCGAGCCCGGCTCCGGCACGATGCAGGTCAACGGCGCCGCCGCCCACCTGACCCGCCCCGGCCACAAGATCATCGTCGCCTCCTTCGGCGCCTACGACGAGAGCGACCTCGAGGCCTACTCGCCTGTCGTCGTCCACGTCGACGACGACAACGCCACCGTCGCGGTCGACAGCCACCCGGAGGTGCTGCTCGCCCAGGAGGTCATCTGATGAGCGAGCGCCAGCCCATCACCCTGCCCCGCCTGGCCGAGATGAAGCAGGCCGGCGAACCGATCGTGATGGTCACCGCCTACGACTACCCCTCGGCACGGGTCGCCGAGGAGGCCGGCGTCGACCTCGTCCTCGTCGGCGACACGGCGGCGATGGTCGTGCTCGGCTATCCCGGCACCGAGTCGGTATCGATGGACGAGATGGTGATGCTCGGCAAAGCCGTCCGCCGCGGCGTCAAGGCGCCGCTGATGGTCGGCGACATGCCGATGGGCAGCTACGAGGCGAGCAACGAGCTTGCAGTGCAGAGTGCCCAGCGGCTGGTCAAGGAGACCGGCTGCCAGGTGGTCAAGCTGGAGGCGGGTGGGACCTCGGTGGAGCGCGCGCGGGCGATCGTCCGCGCCGGCATCCCGGTCATGGGGCACGTCGGCCTGACGCCGCAGACCGCGACCGCGTTGGGCGGCTACAAGACCCAGGGCAAGACGGCGCAGGGCGCGATCCAGCTGCTCGAGGACGCGCTCGCCCTGCAATCGGTCGGCTGCTTCGCGGTCGTCTTCGAGGCGGTCCCGGCGGCGATCGCCGAGGCGATCGCCCAGCGGCTGGAGATCCCGGCGATCGGGATCGGCGCGGGCCGGGCCACGGCCGGGCAGGTGCTCGTCTACCACGACCTGCTCGGGATCACGACCGGCCGCTCGCCCAAATTCGTCAAGCGCTATGCCGAGATCCACGCGGCGATGGTCGACGGCGTCAGCCGCTACGCGGAGGAGGTGCGCAGCCACCGCTTCCCCGAGCCCGAGCACGTCTACGGGGTCGAGTCCGACGAGCTGGCCGAGTTCCAGCGCTACCTGGAGCAGAAGGACGGGATCGGCTCCACGGCGTCATGGGACTGGGAGCCGTTGCCCTGAGGGGCGATCCCGGTAGGGGTTTCGCTTAACTTTTTCGGTGGGTTGCCGGTGGGCTATCGCCCGCAGCCAGCACCGAAAAAGTACAAGACGCTTCACCCCTACCGGGATCGCCCCACCCGCAGCTAGCATTGCTCTGATGACGGCTGCGGAGCGGCGGGGGGAGCTGGTGGAGCTCTTTGGAGAGGTCAAGGTGTGCACGAAGTGCCCGCTGCACGAGACGCGGACCGAGGCTGTGTTCGGGGCGGGGGATGCCGATGCTGAGGTGATGTTCGTCGGTGAGGCGCCCGGGGCCGAAGAGGATCGGCAGGGATTGCCCTTCGTCGGTCGTGCCGGGCAGTTGCTCAACCAGTTGCTCGAAGGGATCGGGCTCTCGCGTGAGGAGGTCTTCATCGCCAACGTGTTGAAGAGCCGGCCGCCCGGCAACCGCGACCCTCAGCCGGGCGAGATCGAGGCCTGTAAGCCGTACCTGTTCGAGCAGGTGCGGCTGATCGAGCCGCGCGTCGTCTGCACGCTGGGCAACTTCGCGACCAAGTTGCTGAGCGGCGACCCGACCGGGATCACCCGCGTGCGGGGCGCGCCGCAGGTACATGAGCTGGGCGGTCGCACCGTCTTCCTGCTGCCGCTCTTCCACCCGGCGGCGGCGCTGCGCACGCCGGCGGTCAAGGAGACGCTGCGGGCCGACCTCGAGCTGCTGCCGCGGTTGCTTGCCGGGCCGCCGCCGGGTGGGCCCCGGGACCCCGCCGACCAGCTCGACATGTTCGGTTGAGCGCCGCCGTGGAGACGGTCGAGAGCGGGTCCGCGGTCGAGACCGAAGCGGTCGGGGCGCGGCTGGCGGCACGCCTGGGCGCCGGCGACGTCGTCGTCGTCAGCGGCGAGTTGGGGGCCGGTAAGACGACGTTGATCCGCGGCGCCTGCCGGGCGCTCGGGGTCGAGGGCCCGGTCACCTCGCCCACCTTCACGATCGGCCAGCGCTACCGCGGCCGGCTGCCCGTCTCCCACCTCGACCTCTACCGCCTCGGCGGGCTCGAGGACGAGGATCCGGCGCTGCTCGACGATTACCTCGACGCCGGCTCGGTCGCATTCCTCGAGTGGCCCGCCCTGGCCGAGCCGCAACTGGTGGGGCGCCGCGTCCTGGCGGTCCGCCTGGACCACGTCGGCGGCGATAGCCGGCGCATCGAAGTGGACAGCGCATCGGTCCCGGAATAACTGTGTTTCGGAGGGGGATGCTGCCCTGTAGCATCGCCCGCGTACGCAAACCGAACGAGGAGAGCGCTTGATGAAGGGACCGAGGACGCTGACGGCAGTGGTAGTGGGGATCGCGCTGCTGGCGAGCGCCGCTCCCGCCTCGGCAAAAAAAAGCGCCGCATTCAAGCACTACGTCGCCTGCGGTCTATCCCAGAAGGCGAAACCGGCGCACCGCTGCCAGGCGCCACGCGACAAGGGCGCCTTCTTCCGTAGCAACAGGGGCGACGTCTTCTACACCGTGTGCGTCAAGTTCCCGACCAAGAAAAACCTCTGCGCCCCCAAGCAGAAAGCGGAAAAGGGGACGCTCTACGTCAACAAGATCACCTCCAACATCCCGGGTGAACACAAGGTTTCCTGGTTTGTGAAGGGCAAGCGGGTCGGCCTCTTCAGCTTCGTCGTCAACCAGCCCAGCGGCAAGTCCAAGCACGGGAAGTAGTCGACCGCAAGCTGTGGTTGTCGTCGGCTTCGACACCGCGACCACCGACACCGCCGTCGCCGCGACCCGCGACGACGAGGTTCTGCACGAGGCGCTGCTCGGGCTCTCCGAGAAGGGCGGGCCGCAGCACACCACGGCGCTGCTGGCCGAGGTCGAGCGGGCGGCGGGGGCTGCCGGCGGCTGGGGCGCGGTCGGTCGGATCGCGGTCGGGATCGGGCCGGGGTCCTTCACCGGGCTGCGCGTGGGAATCGCCACCGCGCGGGGGCTGGGGCTCAGCCGTGGGCTGCCGTTGAGCGGCGTCGGGACCCTGGACGCCCTGGCCCGGGGGCTCGGCGAGGTCGTCGGCGAGCAAGGCTGCCTCGCCGTCCTCGACGCGCGCCGCGGCGAGGTCGCGGCGGCGGTCTACGCGGCGGGCGAGCGGCTGTGGGGACCTTGGCTCGGGGCGCCGGAGGAGCTCGCCGCGCGGATCCCGGCGCTGCCGGACGCGGCGCTGTGCGGGGGGTCGGGCGCTGTACGATTTAGGCAGCAGTTGACGACCCGGGCGGTCGAGATCCCGGAGGACGCCGACCCCGTGCACCGCGTCGCCGCGCGGCACATCTGCGCTCTCGCGGCGACCGGGACGGACGAGGACGAATCCGGCTCGATCGCGCCGATCTATCTGAGGCCCCCCGATGCACAACGGTGGCGTGAGCGAGACTCTGTCCAAGCAGCCGAGTGAGCTGAGCGGCGATCCGTCGGTGCGGCGGCTTGCCTACAGCGACCTGCCGGCGGTGATCGCGGTCGAGCGCCGCTCCTTCCCGGCGCCCTGGTCGCTGGCGATGTTCGTGCTCGAGCTCTCCAAGCCATCGGGGATCTGTCTCGCCGCCGCAGCCGACGACGACGAGCTGGTCGGCTACCTGGTCTGCTCGCGCTATGACCGCGTCTGGCACCTGATGAACGTCGCCGTGGCGCCGGAGCACCGGCGAAAGGGGGTTGCCGGCCGGCTGATCTCGCGGCTGATCGCCGAGGCCGGCGACGAGCTCCCGTTCACGCTCGAGGTCCGGGTCTCCAACCGCGAGGCGATCGCGATGTACGAGAAGCTCGGCTTCCGCTCGGCCGGGGTGCGTCCTCGCTATTACCAGGACAACGGCGAGGACGCCCTGATCATGTGGCTCGATTGATCGGCGGCCGCACTTGATCCTCGCGATCGAGACGTCCTGCGATGACACCTGCGCCGCCGTGCTCGACGGCGCGCAGATTCGCTCCAGCCTGATCTCCTCACAGGACGAGGCCCACGCCGCCTTCGGCGGGATCGTCCCAGAGGTCGCCTCGCGGCATCACCTGGAGCTGGCGGTGCCGTTGGTCGACGCGGCGCTGAACGAGGCCGGCGTCTCGCTGGATGAGATCGAGGCCGTGGCGGTGACCGCCGGACCGGGCCTGATCGGGGCGCTGCTGGTCGGCCTCAGCACCGCCAAGGCGATCGCCGCGCCGCGGCGGCTGCCGCTGATCCCGGTCGACCACCTGCAGGGGCACGTCGCCGCCAACTTCCTCGCCCCCGAGCCGCTCGAGCCACCGTTCCTCTGCCTCGTCGCCAGCGGCGGCCACACGCTGCTGGCGGGGGTCCACGACCACGCCGGCCACGAGGTGCTCGGCCAGACGCTCGACGACGCCGCCGGCGAGGCTTTCGACAAGGTGGCCCGCCTGCTCGGCCTCGGTTTCCCCGGTGGCCCCGCCCTGCAGCGGCTGGCCGAGGACGGCGACCCGGCGGGGTTTGAGCTGCCCGTCGCGATGGCCCGCGACCCCGGCCTCGACTTCAGCTTCAGCGGTCTGAAGACGGCGCTCGTCTACCTCTGCCGCGACCTCGGGCCCGACGGGGTGCGCGAGCGTCGGGCCGACCTCGCCGCCAGCTTCCAGGCGGCAGCGGTGGGGCAGTTGACGGCGAAACTGAAGCGGGCGTTGAAACGGGGCGAGTGGGACGCGGTCGCGCTCGGCGGCGGTGTAGCCGCCAACGGGCCGCTGCGCGAGGCGGTCTCGGCCCTCTGCGAGGAGCAGGGTGTGCGGCTGAAGCTGGTCCCGCTGGAGCTCTGCACCGATAACGCGGCGATGATCGGCTCGGCGGCCCGCTTCGCCACGGCGCTGCCCTATCCCGACTACCTCTCCTACGACGCCTTTCCCAGCAACCGCCCCCCGGTTGCCGTGCGATGAGTGCCGAGTTCGTCCTCTACTCGCGGCCGGGCTGCCATCTCTGCGAGCAGGCGCTGGAGGAGCTGGTCGCCCTGCACGGGGAGGGCTACCGCTTCGAGCTGCGCGAGATCGACATCGAGAGCGACGAGACACTGCTGCGGGCGATGCTCGAGCGCATCCCCGTACTCGAGCTGAACGGCGAGGTCATCTCCGAGCTGACCCTGGACCAAACCTCCGTTCGGGCGCGGCTCGATACTGTGGGGGCCGATGATTGAGCAGGCCGTGGAGGAGGTCGAGGTGTCCGGTGGGCTGGTTGGCGATGGTGAGCGGCTCTCGCTCGGCGTCGCCGCGCGTCTCTCCCGCTACCTGCAGGTGCTGACCCAGGCCCGCAAGATGGGCCACGAGACGATCTCCTCGCAGGAACTGTCGGACTACACCCACATCAACCCGACCCAGATCCGCCGCGACCTCTCCGGCTTCGGCAAGTTCGGCAAGCGCGGCGTCGGCTACAACGTCGAGTCGCTGGTCGCGGAGATCCGCAAGATCCTGCGCACCTCCGGCCAGCACAACATCGCCCTCTTCGGCGCCGGCAACCTCGGCCAGGCGATCGCCAGCTCCGACATCTTCGCCGACCACGGCTTCGAGGTCGTCGCGATGTTCGACATCGACCCCGATGTCGTCGGCAGCCAGGTCGGCAGCCTGCAGATCCGCGATTTCGGCGAGCTCGAGGCGGTCGTCTCCGCGCAGGAGATCGTCGTCGGCGTCCTCGCCGTTCCCCCCGCCGCCGCGCAGGCCGTCGCCGACCGCCTGGTCGAGGCCGGCGTGAAGATCATCTTCAACTACTCCGAGCAGCTGCTGCAGGTTCCGCCGGAGGTGACGGTGCACACCTCCAGCCCCGCTGTCGACCTTCTCTACGCGCTCTACTTCTACCTGACCTGAGACGGAGCCCGATCTTGTCTCTGGACCTCGACCTGGCTCGGGAGAGATTCGAGTCCTCGACCGACTTCACGATCGGCCTCGAGGAGGAGTTCGCGATCCTCGATCCGGCCACGCTCGAGCTCGAGCACCGCTTTGACGAGCTCTACGCCGCCTGCCAGAAGGACGACGTGCTGGCCGGCTCGGCGGCGGGCGAGCTGATCGCCTCGGAGATCGAGATCCGCTCCGGGCGCGCGCAGAGCTTCGGCGAGGCGGTGTCGGCCCAGCACGAGCGCCGCACACGGCTCTTCGCGCTGGCAGATGAGATGGGGCTGGCGCTGGGGGCGATGGGTACGCACCCGTGGGCGGACTACCTCGACCAGCGGATCATCGACACGCCCCACTACAACCGGTTGCGGCACGAACTCGGCTGGGTCGCCCAGCGCAACAACACGTGGAGCATGCACGTCCACATGGGCGTGCGCGGCGCCGACCGCGCGATTGCCGTCTGCGACTGGATGCGCGAGCTGCTGCCGCTGCTGCTGGCGGCCTCCGCCAACTCGCCCTTCCTCGACCGGCGCGATACCGGCCTGCACACGGTGCGCACCGAGATCTTCACCCGCACCTTTCCCCGCTGCGGCGTCCCGAGCCCCTTCCTCGATTGGGCCGGCTATGCCGATTTCGTCGGCATGCTGCAGCGGACCGGCAGCGCGGTCGAGTCGACTCAGCTCTGGTGGAGCGTCCGCCCCCACCATCAGTTCGGCACGGTCGAGGTGCGGATCTGCGACGCGCAGACGCGCGGCGAGGAGTCCTTTGCCCTGGCCGGCCTGGTCGCCGCCTGCATCGCCCAGACGGCGCTCGACTACGACGAGCACGGCTACGACGGCGCCGGCGCGCCGCTGCGCGACCGCGAGATCGAGGAGAACCTCTGGCGGGCGATCCGCCACGGGATGAGCGGCAGGCTGATCGACTTCCGCCGCGGCGAGGAGATCGAGGCGCGGGCGGCCCTTGACGCAGTGCTCGCCTGGACCGGGCCGGCCCGCTCGGCATTGGGGATCGAGCCGCGGCTGCCGGAGCAAAACGGCGCCCAGCGATCGCGCCAGGCGCTCGACGCCGGAGTTGCCATCGAGGACGTCTATCGGGACGCCGTAGGGGAGACGCACCGCACCTATCCGCGCCCCCTTATAGACTCCCGCGCCGCTTAAACCCAGCCGGAGGAACCGAACTTGACCAGCTTCTTGACCGAATACGGAGTCGTCGTTGCGCTTGTCTGCGCAGGGGCGGCAGTGCTCTATGGATTGATCGTCACGCAACGCCTGCTGAAGAAGTCGCCAGGCAACGAGCGGATGCAGGAAATCTCAGGGGCGGTGCAGGAGGGGGCCAAGGCCTACCTCAACCGCCAGTACACGATCATCGCCGCCGTCGCGGTGCCGATTGCGATCGTGCTCTGGCTCCTGCAGGATTACAAGACCGCGATCGGATTCGTGATCGGCGGCGTCCTCTCGGGCGCCACCGGCTTCATCGGGATGAACCTCTCGGTGCGCGCCAACTCGCGTGTCGCCGAGGCGGCCCGCGGCGGCGTGCCGCCGGCTCTCGACGTCGCCTTCAAGGGTGGCTCGGTCACCGGCCTGCTCGTCGTCGGCCTCGCCCTCTTCGGCGTCGCCGGCTACTTCGGCCTGCTCGTCCTCACCGGATCGAGCGACAAGGAGGCCGTCGACGCGCTCGTCGGCCTCGGCTTCGGCGGCTCGCTGATCTCCGTCTTCGCCCGGCTCGGCGGCGGCATCTTCACCAAGGCGGCCGATGTCGGCGCCGACCTGGTCGGCAAGGTCGAGGCGGGAATCCCCGAGGATGACCCGCGCAACCCGGCCGTGATCGCCGACAACGTCGGCGACAACGTCGGCGACTGCGCCGGCATGGCCGCCGACCTGTTCGAGACCTACGCGGTCACCTCGGTCGCCGTGATGCTGCTCGGCGTCCTCACCTTCACCGGCTCGGGCGGCGACTTCGCCCGCGAGGTGGCGATCTTCCCGCTGGTCATCGGCGCCGTCGCGATCATCGCCTCGATCATCGGGGCGCTCTCGGTGCGGACCAAATCCGACCGGGTCGAGGGAGCCCTGTACCAGGGCCTGATCATCTCCGGGATCCTCTCGATCGCGGCCTTCTACCCCGTCACCGACTGGTTGATGAGCGACCCGGTGCGGCTCGGCCTCAGCACCGCGGCTAAGTCGGTCACCGTGACCGACCTCTGGCTCTGCGCGGTGATCGGCGTCGCGGTCACGGCGCTACTTTTTGTCATCACCGAATTCTATACCTCGACCCGCTTCCGGCCGGTCAAGACGATCGCCAAGGCCTCGGAGACCGGTCACGCGACCAACATCATCCAAGGGCTGGCTCAGGGCTTCCAGTCGACGGCGGCTCCGGCGTTGGTTCTGGCGCTGGCGATCCTCGCGGCGAACGAGCTCGCCGGCATCTACGGCATCGGCATCGCCGTGATGGCGCAGCTCTCGCTCTGCGGTCTGATCGTCGCACTCGACGCCTTCGGGCCGATCACCGACAACGCCGGCGGCATCGCCGAGATGGCCGACCTGCCCGAGGAGGTCCGCAACGTCACCGATCCGCTCGATGCGGTCGGCAACACGACCAAGGCGGTCACCAAGGGTTACGCGATCGGCTCCGCGGCGCTTGCCGCCCTGGTCCTGTTCGCGGCATTCAAGAGCGAACTCGCCGGCGAGGCGCCGGCCGGATTCGATCTCAACGGCCTCTTCAACCTGAGCAGCCCCGATGTCCTGATCGGGCTGATCATCGGCGGCATGATGGTCTACCTGTTCGCGGCATTCGCGATCGAGGCTGTCGGCCGCGCCGGCGGCCAGGTGGTCGAACAGGTCCGCGAGCAGTTCCGCGAACACCCGGGGATCATGGAGGGCACCGAAAAACCGGACTACGCGAAAACGGTCAGCATCGTCACCCTGGCGGCGCAGAAAGAGATGATCCTGCCCGCGCTGATCCCGATCCTCGTCCCGGTCGTCGTCGGGCTGCTCAGCGTCGACGCGCTCGGCGGGCTGCTGATCGGCGTCATCGTCGTCGGGCTCTTCGCGGCGATCTCGATGACCGCCGGCGGCGGCGCCTGGGACAACGCCAAGAAGCTGATCGAGGACGGTGCCCACGGCGGCAAAGGCTCCCCGGCGCACGAAGCCTCGGTGACCGGCGACACGGTCGGCGATCCCTACAAGGACACGGCCGGCCCGGCGATCAACCCGATGATCAAGGTGGCCAACATCGTCGCCATCCTGATCATCCCGATAGTTCACTTTTAAGCATGCGAGGGGGAGGGGCAGAGGTGCCCCTCCCGCCTGGCTGGGTTTCTCGCCTGCACCGCGCCGCCGGCTGTCCGAGGAGCGCCGAGCGGGGCGAGAAACAGGACGCCGCTGCGCGGGAGGGGCACCCTGCCCCTCCTCGTGCAGCTTGTCCTGACCCGGCTTATCCCGAATAAATGCGATTCGTGCTGGGGATTCGGGCGAAGGCTGGCGTGGGCGCTGGCTGGCGTCGGCTCTGCTCTTTCGCTCGTCCCGTCGGCACCACCATCCAGCCAACGACAAGTTCGAAGACGCGGAGGTGCTCGGGCCTGCGCTGCCGATTCGAGGTGAGTCAGGCCGACCTGTGGCCCCACCGAAGATCGACGGTGACGCGTTTTCGAGGTCTTGTGCAAGCTCTCGGTTGTTCGCTGGCAGGCGCCGAGCACGGAATCCGTACGATCGTAGCTGCGGCCGGCTTCCACAGCCTTCGTCTTCTCGGACGGAAGCGAGCTCTGTGACCGAGGTTGGTCGAGCGGCAACGCCGACGAAGGCCCGCACTGTCCGAATCGAAGGCCGGGAGTTCACCTTCAAGGCGACTGTGCCGGAACCACGTACGGTCTGGTCGATTTGCCAACAAGCTTCCATCGTCCAGGAGCGTCATCGAAGGCGAATTCATTGCGCACGAACTACGCAGCTGCCTGGCGCTCGAGCAAGTTGACCTCGTCGCCGTTGCTTTGGAAGCGTTGCCGCTGATGCAGGAACAGATCTATCGGCGTCCGGCATCTGGGTACACCTGGGGTGCCAGCAAGGAGGTCGGGGAGCCGGCCCAGGGTGATCCACCGATGAGCTCGCTGAACTCATTGACCGCTCCAGCATAGAGCAATGCCCGAAATCGGTGCCTGCTGAACGCGTTCTCCGCTGTACGACCTTCCACGGCGATGCGGTCTACGCGCTGACCAACTCACGCTCGAACGCGCGCTGTACGCGCCGTTCGTTGCGTTTGCCGTTTCAGGTATCGGATTCGTAGGAGGGCGTGCGGAACGGAGATGGCGATGACGTGGCGGACTCTCGCAGGTTGTCTTTGTCGGCTAGCCTTCGCACCTCGCTTTCTCTTTTGACGATCCAAGCTCAAAGAACGAGCAGGGACGGAGAAGACGCCGGCGGCATCGACGATCCGTAAGCGCGGTGACAGGAGCGCTCACCGACCTTCGCCTTCCAATTCAGCCCAACGAGCCCGAGCTCGACCTTTCGCTGCAACCACGAGGAAGAGCCGCTCCCAAATGCCGCCCAGCGAACGTAGCGGTACCCAAGGCCGATCAGCCAAATGAGCCAAGCGCTTGCCGTGTATGCTCTGCCGGAAGCCGACCCTACATTCGCGGTTCGGCTCAGTTCACCGTGCCAATCGACCGGTTAGCCCGTTCACAAGCCGACAGTCGCGAGCTGTGGACCTAGTCGGAGGCCAGCGAGAGCCCATGCGCCCGCTGCTCGGTCGGACTGGTCGCGCTGGCAGTGCGTCCACTAGCTCCCGAGGGAGGCGTTTGCGGGCGTCCCAGATCTCGAAGCCCATCAGGTGTCCGTCGTCGGGGTCGCGATCGATCAGACCCCAAGGGTGCTCCTCGCTCACCGCGCTGCCCTGCTCGAAGGAGAGCAAGGCGATATCCACCTCGGGATCGTAGTGAAGGTGCATGATGGGACCAAGGATAGCGCGACCTCACCTCACAGCGGCGATAGCTCACGCGTGCACGGATTGCCTGTCCTTGCCATGTGGGTGGTCGTAGACAGAAAACCTGCGTCGATCCTGAACAGTGATGCGCCACTGCGCCGTCCTGATTGATCGCTCGGGCGCATGGCATCTCGATTGCCCCCACCAGGTCACGCGCATCCAGATCGCGCTCGGCAGCCGATGGGCGGCATGCTCGTCCAGAAGAAACGCCGGACGCTGGGCGTGGCGCTTGGTGGAGGTCGATGCAGCCACTAAGGCTCAAGGCGCCAGCGAGCGAATCTCTCCCGGAAATCACCGTCGGTGATCCGTCCAAGGCACTGCGTTGGCCTTCGCGGCCGGTATTGTCGGCGCGGGTGGTCGAGAGGGAACTGCAGCGGGTTGAGAAGCCCTGGGGGCATGAGATCTGGTGGGCTCACACCGACGATTACGCGGGCAAGCTCCTCGTCGTCAATGCCGGTCACGCGCTCTCCTTGCAGTTCCATCGCGAAAAGGACGAGACCTCCTATCTTCTCTCGGGCCGGTTGCGACTGACCCGCGGTGCGAGCGCTGAGGAGTTGGACGAGCAGGAGATCGAGCCGGGGCAGGCATGGCGGAACGAACCCGGCACCGTTCACTCAATCGAGGCTCTGGAGGACTCGGTGGTGTTGGAGGTCTCGACCGCGCATCTCGAGGACGTCGTGCGCCTGCAGGATCGCTACGGGCGCTCAGAAGCCGCTAGACAGGCCGGCGAGGCTGACTACGCGATGGCTCAGGATAGCCGTCAGCAGGTCGGCGACTCGCGTTGCTCCTCCACGACTTGCCTGTAGGAGAGCCTGACCACCTCGAAGCCAAGCGCCTTGAGCCTCAGATCGCGGTCGCGATCGTCCTCGAATGCCTCGCGGCCGCTGTGGTACTTGAAGCCGTCGGTCTCCACGATCAGCTGACTCTCGCGCCAGAGGAAATCGACCAGCAGCGAGTCGATTCGCACGTTGACCTCCGGCGTCGGCAGGCCATATCGCTTGCAGAGCTGGAGGAACAGATGCTCCAGCTCGCTTCTGGTTCGGTCGGCCTCTGTTGGTTTGTCGACTGGAGCCCCAGGACACCGGCTTGGCGGATCGCCCGTTTCAGCTCCTGGGCAGACGCCGCGCCCCTGTGTCGTCTGACCGACGCGTAGCGCAGATCGGCGATCGTGCGAGCCGGAGTGGTCACGGGAATAGCTACGCGCTGGCGGTATGGCACGGTCCAAGAGTTCGAGAGCGGTGGAGACGGAGGCCGTTGCGGCGACCGCCCGCTGATACGGGTAATAGCTACGCGATGGACGGTATCGGCACGAGGCCAGAGCGTTGCAGCGCTGCGGTGGCTTAGGACCCCGGAAGGGAGCACCCTGCCATCAGCGTCCCTCCTGGGAAAGGTAGCTGTGACCGACGGCGTAAACGCCGCGATGAACCCGATGCAGCCGGCCAGCACGGACTCGTCCCTGACGGCCGACGGTCACGCCGGCAGCGCGCAACTGCACGATCGTCAGCACCCCGTGCTGCTGTTCGGCGATCCGGCCGATGTGACGGTCGCTTGTGGCGGCTTTCTGGTCGATATGACCTATAAGCCGCCACGCACACAACCCGCCGATAATGCTCGCCGTGATCGAGGGGTTGATCAACGTCGCCGACTTCGAGCGGGTTGCGGCTGAGAAGTTGGATGCCGGGGTCGCCGGGTATTTCTTCGGCGGCGCCGGCGATGAGCTGACGCTGCGGGAGAACGTTGCTGCTTGGTCGGGCTGGCGGTTGCGGCCGCGGGCGCTTGCCGGGCTGGGTGAGTGGTCGACCGGGATCGAGCTGCTGGGAGGGGACGTTTCGATGCCGGTGCTGGTGGCGCCGGTTGCCTATCAGGGGCTGGTCGATCCGGATGGGGAGGAGGCGATGGCCCGGGCGGCTGCTGCGGCGGGGACGGTCATGTGCCTCTCGACGCTGGCGACGCGGCGGCCGCGGCCGGTTGCCGAAGCGGCGCCTGGGGGCCGGCGCTGGTTTCAGCTCTACTGCTTCAAGGACCGGGCCGTGACCCGGGTGCTGATCGAGGAGGCGGTCGACTGTGGCTACGAGGCGATCGTGGTGACGGTCGATGCGCCCCGCGGCGGCAACCGCGAGCGCGACCGGCGGACCGGGTTCGCGATCCCCGAGGAGCTCGGTGTGCCGAGCGTCGAAGCCGCGCTTGGCTCGGATCGCGCGGTGACGATCGAGGAGACGTTCGCTCTGATGGACCCGGCGCTGAGCTGGGCCGACCTCGAGAATCTGGCATCGGACTGCCGCGTGCCGGTCCTGGTCAAGGGCGTGCTCACCGCCGAGGATGCGGCCCTGGCGGTCGATCATGGCGCCGCCGGGGTCGTCGTCTCCAACCACGGCGGGCGCCAGCTCGACCGCTGCCTCGCCACCGCCGACGCGCTATCTGAGGTCGTCGAGGCGGTCGCTGGGCGCGGCACGGTGCTGGTCGACGGCGGCATCCGGCGCGGTGTCGATGTCGCGATCGCGCTCGCCCTTGGCGCCGACGCCGTGCTGGTCGGGCGAGCGGCGCTCTGGGGGCTGGCGGTCGGCGGGGAGGCCGGCGCTCGGCGCGTGCTCGAGCTGCTGCGCGAGGAGTTCGAGCTGACCCTGGCGCTCTGCGGTTGCGCCTCGCCGGCCGGGCTCGGCGCCGCCCACCTGCGGAGAGCACCGGCGATCTCCGTATATTCGGACTGAGTGACCGGCCTCTCTACCTGATCGATGGCGCAGCGGATCCCCAGAGACGAATCGCTGAGTCGCGTGCACGGCGTCGGCGCGCTGTTCTCGGCCGCCTACGGCAACGTCGGCTCCTCGATCTACTACGCCCTCGGCGTCACCGCCGCCTTCGCCCTCGGCCTCACCCCGGTCGCCTTCGTCATCTCCGGCCTGATCTTCGCCGCGACCGCTGCGACCTACGCCGAGGCGACGGTGATGTACCCGGAGGCGGGGGGGTCCTCCAGCTTTGCCCGTCACGCCTTCAACGAGCTGGTCAGCTTCGTCGCCGCCTGGGGGCAGATGCTCAACTACACGATCACGGTCGCGATCTCGGCCTATTTCGTGCCCCACTACCTGGCGGTCTTCTGGGAGCCGCTCGGCCACGCTCCGGGCGACATCATCGGCGGCGCGGCGCTGATCGGGGGGCTGGCGCTGCTCAACATCCGCGGCTCGCAGGAGTCGGCCAAACTCAACCTCGTCCTCGCGATCGCCGACCTCGGCACGCAGGTCGTCCTGGTCGGGATCGGCGTCGTGCTGGTGCTGAGCCCTCAGATCCTGGTCGACAACGTGCACCTCGGCGTCGCCCCCTCCTGGAGCGACTTCGCCCTCGGCATCGCCGTGGCGATGATCGCCTACACCGGTATCGAGACGATCTCCAACATGGCCGAGGAGGCCAAGGACGCGGCGCGGACGATCCCGCGCAGCGTCGGCTTCACGGTCGCGGCCGTGCTCGGCCTTTACCTGTTGATTCCGATCGTCGCCCTCTCGGCGATGCCGGTCGTGCAGGACGCCGCCGGCCATTACACGACGGCGCTGGGCAGCGAGTTCGCCAACGACCCGATCCTCGGCATCGTCGAGAACCTCGGCCTCGGCAGCGGCCTGACCGAAGCGTTGCGCTTCTACGTCGGCATCCTCGCCGCGGTGATCCTGCTGATCGCCACCAACGCCGGCCTGATTGGCGTCTCCCGCCTCACCTACTCGATGGGCCAGCACCGCCAGCTTCCCGAGGGGCTGCGGGCGGTCCATCCTCGTTACCGGACGCCCTACATCGCGATCCTCGTCTTCTCTGGCCTGGCGATGATCACGCTGATCCCCGGCCAGGCCGAATTCCTCGCGACGCTGTACTCGTTCGGCGCGATGCTCTCGTTCACGATCGCCCACGTCGCGGTGATCCAGCTGCGCCGCCGGCACGCCGACGAGGAGCGTCCCTGGAAGCCGCCACTCAACTTTCACGCCTTCGGCTTCGAGCTGCCTCTGACCGCCGTGCTCGGTGGCCTCGGCACCTTCGCCGCCTGGATCGTGGTGATGGCGCTGAATCCCCGCACGCTCGCCGTGGGAGTCGGCTGGATGGCGATCGGGATCGTCGTCTACGTCGTCTACCGCCGCAACCAGAAACTGCCTTTGACCGAGACCGTCAAAGTCGTCACGCCGGAGCCGCTCGGCGTCGAGGAGATCGAGTACCGCAGCATCCTCGTCGCCTTCGAGGATGGGGAGCCGTTCTCCGAGGAGATGGTCGCGACGGCGATCAAGCTCGCCTCCAAGCGGCGCCGCGGTATTCACATCCACTCGATGTTGACGGTGCCGACCGACCTGCCGCTCGACGCCGACCTGCGCGACCAGGAGGCCGAGGCGCAGAGCAAGATCGAGCAGGCGAAGCTGATCGGCGGGCAGCGCGTCACCGGCCACGTCGCGCGGGTGCGCCCGGCGCAGGCGGGCTACTCGATCTCCGACGAGGCGAACCTGATCAGCGCCGCCGCGGTCGTCGTCGGCCTGCGCTACCGCAGCGGCGCGCCGCTTTACGACAAGACCCTGCAGACCGTGCTCAGCGAGCGACCCTGCCGCGTCATTGTCGTCTCCGACCGCGGCGGCCGGCAGCCAGAGGCCGTGCCCGTCCCAGCCTGAGAGAATCGCCGCGCGTGTACGCCAGGTCAATCCAGCTCCTCTCCCTAGCCTTCCTGGCCCTCGGCCTACTGATCCTCATAAGCACCCTCGCCCACGGCGGCGGCCCCCTGTCCCTCGGCACCTTCCTCGGCCTTGCCTTCCTGGCCGTGGGCATCGCGCGGCTCTGGCTGACCGGCATCTTCCGCGGGTGGCGCGACGGGGGGAGGGGTTCGGACGGGTGAGTCCGCTAACCCCTCCCCCCGTCGCGACAGGACCCGCGGCTGAAGGCCCCCGATGAACGAGCCCGAGCACCCCTCAACGCCCGAGCAACCAGAGCAGCCCGAGCAGCGCCCGCGCCTAGAACCCCTGCTGAATCGCGGCCTGGGGGTCCCCGGCCTCTTCGCCGCGGTCTACTCGGTGGTCGGCTTCTCGATCTACTTCTCGCTCGGGGTGGTGGCCGACCGCGGCCTCGGCCTGACTCCGCTGATCTTCCTCGCCGCCGGGCTGCTGTTCGTGCTGACCACGCTCAGCTACGTCGAGGGGGGCGCGATGATCCGCGAGCGCGGGGGCTCTTCGAGCTTTGCCCGCCACGCCTTCAACGAGCTGATCGCCTTCATCGCTGGCTGGGCGATCCTGATCGACTACCTGATCGTCGCCGCCCTGGCCGCGATCTCGGTCCCGCACTACCTGGAGCCGATCTCCCACGACCTCTCCGAGCCGGGCTGGGAGATCGGCGTCGCCGGGCTGGTGATCGTCGCCGCCTGCACGCTCAACATCCTCAACATCACCGGCCGCGGCCGGGCACGCGCGCTCAGTGTGCTGGCGCTGGCCGACATCGTCCTGCAGCTCGCGGTGATCGGTGTGGGGGTGCTGGCGGTCTTCCATCCTGACCGCCTCACCGACCAGATTCACCTCTTCACCAGCCCGAACCTCAGGGACATCGTCTACGCGTCGGTGGTCGCGATGCTCGCCTACGCCGGGATCGAGGCCGCTTCCGACCTGGCGCCCGACATCGACGTCAGGCCGCGTGACCTGAAGCGGATCGTCTCAGTCGGGGCCGTCGCAGTACCGCTCGTCTACGCCGGGATGGCGGCGATCGCGTTGATGGCGGTGCCGGTCGTCGCCGGACCCCAGGGCCCGGAAACCGCGCTCGGCCATGAATTCGTCGAGGCGCCGATCCTCGGGGTGGTCTCCGCCTACCACCCGGTCTGGCTCGCGCACACGATGCGCTGGGTGGTGGCTTTGGTCGCCGCGCCGGTTCTGTTCTGGGCGGCGACGACCGCGATGCTGGGCGTCTCCCGCCACATCTACACGCTGGCGATCAACCGCCAGATCCCCAGTTGGCTGGGCAAGCTCAACGGTCGCTACGCGACGCCGCACGTGGCGATCGGGCTCTCCGGCCTGATCGCGATCGGCCTGGTCGCGCCGACCGACGTCAAGCTGCTTGGCCGCGCTCTACGCCTTCGGGGCGATGCTGGCGATCACGATCGCCCACCTCTCGATCCTGCGGTTACGGATCTCCGAACCCGACCGGACGCGTCCCTTCCGGGTGCCCTGGAACGTCTCCTGGCGCGGCGCCCAGCTACCCGTGCCGACGATCCTGGCCGCTCTGCTCAGCGCCCTCGCCTTCCTCAGCGTGCTCGCCTTCCACGACCGGGCGCGCTGGGTCGGTGGCGGCTGGATGCTGTTCGGCCTGCTCTTCTACGTCGTCTACCGCAAGGTGTTCGAGGGGACCTCGCTGACCAGGCGCGTCTCGGTCACCGAGAGGGCGCTGACGAAGCAGGCGCCCGACGTCGAATACGGCAACATCCTCGTGCCGGTGTTCGGGACCGAGCTCGACGACGACATCGTCGCCACCGCCGGCCGCCTCGCCGCGGCGGAGCAGGAGGGCGATGCCGCAATCGAGGAGACCCACCTCGCGATCGTCTACGTGCTCGAGGTGCCGCTCACGCTGCCCCTGGACGCGGAGCTGCCGCCCGAGCGGGAGAACGAGGCCCTGCAGGCGATCGACCGGGCCCGCGAAATCGCCGAAGAGTACGAGGACGTGAGGGTGAGCGCTTCGGTGACCAGGGCGCGCAAGGTCGGCGCCGGGATCGTCGAGGCGGCGCGGCGTGGAAACGTCGAAGCGATCGTGGTCGGGGCCGAGCCGCCGAGCAAGATTCGCGGCGGGGCGACGCTGGGCGGGATCGGCGCCGCCAGGCCTGCCGAGATCGGGGCCGCCACGGAGTACGTGCTGAAGAAGGCTCCTTGCCAGGTCCTGCTGACTGCGCCCCCGGAGGCGGTCGCCGCGGAGCTGCGAGCCGAGCGCCCGCGGCCGATCGCTTGCGGCGAGCTCCAAGCCGTGTGTAGTATCCGCGACGTGTTCATCCTGATCGTCGGCTGCGGAAGGGTCGGCTCCTCTGTCGCGCGGAGCATGCTGAGCGAGGGGCACGAAGTCTCCTGCCTCGACGAGGACCCCGAGTCCCACACGCGGCTCGAGGTCGGGCTCGACAAGGGCTGGGAGGACCTCGGCGGTCGCTTCACGGTCGGCACCGGCCTGGAGACCGACGCCCTGGTGGCCGCCGGGATCGAGACCGCGGACGCCTTCATCGCCGCCACCAACGGCGACAACACCAACATCGTCATCGCCCAGATCGCCCAGCGGCGCTACGAGGTGCCGAACGTGATCGCGCGGATCCTCGACCCGCTGCGCGCCGAGTGGTACCGCCAGCAGGGAATGCACACGATCTGCCCGACGCGGGTCGCGATCGACATGCTCGAGAGCGCCGTGCGCGAGGGCGCTCAGCGCGAGGCGGTCTGAGATGTACATCATCGTCGTCGGAGCGGGGAAGGTCGGCTGGAACCTGGCCCGCGAGCTGCTCGAAAAGAACCACGAGGTGACGGTGATCGAGAGCAACCGGCGCCGCTACCTGACCGTCGAGCAGGAGCTCGAGCACAACGTCACCTACGGCGATGCCTCCGAGCTCTGGGTGCTGGAGCGGGCCGGGATCCAGCGGGCCGACATGGTGATCGCGGTCACCGGCGACGACGAGGACAACATGCTGATCTGCCAGGTCGCCAAGGAGAAGTACGAGGTGGAGCAGATCATCGCCCGCGTCAACAATCCCCGCAACCGGCCGCACTTCGATCTGCTCGGCGTGAAGCCGTCGGTCTCCGCCACCGACCTGATCCTGCGCCTGCTCGAGCACGAGGTGCCCGAGTATGGCCTCGTCCACCTGCTCGACCTGCAGGAGGAGCAGCTGGAGATCATCGAGATGCTGCTCGGCAAGGATTCGCGGGTGACCGGACGTCGTGTCGGCGATCTCTCGATGCCCGAAGGCAGCCTCTTGATCTCGGTGCTGCGCGAAGGCAAGGGCTTCGTGCCCAGCGCGGATACCGTGCTCGAGGTCGGCGACGAGGTGCTGGCGGTGCTCGATCCCGGTCGCGAGGAGGACATCAAGGAGCTCTTCGGCCCGGCCGCCGGCGGCAACGGGACGGGCTGATTCGTGGCCGATCGCGAGGTCGACTTCCTCCTGATCGGCGGTGGCATGGGCTCGGCGCACTGCGCGGCGGAGCTGCGCAAGCGCGGCGCCGAGGGCTCGATCCTGCTGGCCGGGCGCGAGCCCGAACCGCCCTACGAACGGCCGCCGCTCTCCAAGGAGTACATGCGCGGCGAGGCGAGCCGCGAGGACGCCTACGTCAACCCGCCCGGCTGGTACGAGGAGAACGGGGTCGAGCTGCTGACCGGCGTCAACGCGATGTCGCTCGACCCGGCGGCGCGCACGGCGAAGCTGCAGGGCGGCGAGGAGGTCGGCTTCGGCAAGGCGCTGCTCGCCACCGGGGCGATGGTCAACATCCTGCGGGTCGAGGGCGCCGAGAACGAGGGCATCCACTACCTGCGCGCCTTCGGCAACTCCGACGCGATCCGCGCCGACGCCGAGGCGGCCGAGCACGTCGTGCTGATCGGCGGCAGCTACATCGGCACCGAGGTCGCCGCCTCGCTGACCGCGAAGGGCGTCAAGTGCACGATCGTGATGATGGAGGACGTGGCGCTCTCGCGGGTCTTCGGCGAGGACGCCGGGCGCTGGTTCCAGCAGACGATCGAAGACCACGGCGTCGACCGTCCACGCCGGCGAGGAGCTCGAGGCCTTCGAGGGCGACGGCCGGGTCAAGGCGGTGCTGACCAAGAGCGGCCGGGCGATCGAGTGCGACACGGTCATCGTCGGCGCCGGCGTCCGCCCCGACGCGATGCTCGCCCAGCGCGCCGGGCTCGAGGTCGACGACGGGATCGTCTGCGACTCGAAGCTGATGACCTCAGCCGAGGGGATCTACGCGGCGGGCGACTGCTGCTCCTACGACAGCGTCGTGCACGGCCGGCGGATCCGGGTCGAGCACTGGGACGTGGCGATGCAGCAGGGCATGCACGCCGCCGGCAACATGCTCGGCGAGGATCGCGACTACGACGTCGTCCCCTACTTCTTCAGCGACCTGGCCGACTGGGCGAGCCTCGAGTACGTCGGCCCGGCCAAGGACTGGGACGAGGAGATCTGGCGGGGCGACCGCGAGGGCGGCGAGTTCTCGGTCTGGTACCTGAAGGACGGCAAGGTGGCCGGGGCGCTCAGCGTCGGCCGCTCCGAAGACCTGGCCGAGGCGCGCCGCATGCTCGCCGACGGCGTCGACGTCTCCGCCGCCCGCGAGCGGATCGCCGATGCCGACAGCGATCTGGCGGGCTCGATATCGAGCCTGAGAGGAGCCTACGGAGCAGGGACTGGAAGCCCGATTTCACCCGGAGTAGAAGCGTCGTCGAATTGCCATTGTTCGACGCGGAAGGGATGCGTCGAATTCCAGGGCTATCTCGCGGTCGGCGAGCGTCGACGGCTCGGTCGACAACGGTTCCGCGCCGCATCGCGAACCTATGTTCGCATGGCAGGTTTCAACTGGGAGCGCAATTCGCGACTCACTACGAAGAGGGTCACACGATCGATGAGTGCGAAGCGTTTCGGATTTTCAGATGGGGAATGGGATCGGCGGTTTGTCGAGGTGATGTCGTCCCGCGAGATCCGCCGAGAAGGTCGGCAGGCGAGACGCGCGTGACTCCGCGCTTCTTGCCGGCGGGATCGAGACCGGCGAGGTCGCAGCGCACTGGGCATCTCCAAGCCCACGGTCTCCTATCACGCGCGCGACTGGAAATCGAGCCCGAATCGCTGTGCGCGCCGCTATGACTGGCAAGAGATCCAGACGGCGGTCGATGATAGGACTCTCGGTGCGGCAATGCATCGAGAGCGCTTCGGGTTCTGCGCAGGCGACCTGGAGAGGCTGTGAAGCGGGGCGCTGTTGTCCCGCGGCCAAGATCCCAATCGAGGAGCTGTTCGTGGTCGGGCGCAAGGAGACGAGTCGCACCCACCTCAAGAATCGGCTGATGGGGGAGGGGCTGAAGGAAAACCGTTGCGAGGTCTGTGGGATCACCGAGTGGCGTGGGAGGCCGCTGGGCATGGAGCTTCACCACGTCAACGGCGACGGCGATGACAATCGGCTGGAGAATCTCCAGTTGCTCTGCGGCAACTGCCACTCCCAGACGGATAATTGGGGTGGTCGGGGCGTGCGTCGGCGGGCGGTATGTGCCGATGACGCGGCGCCTGCGTGAGCCATCCACGGGCTTTGCTACGTTCGGCGCCGATGCGGAGGCAAGTTCTCTATCTCTTGGCCATAGCTGTTGTCGCCCTTGCGATCGCCGGTTGCGGCGGTGGCAGCGGCGGCGACTCGACTACGACGTCGGTCGAAACGACCGAAACGACGGCGCTGACCAAGGAAGAGCTGATCGCCCAGGGCGACGCGATCTGCGGCGAGGTCAACGCCGCGGTCGGCACCGTCGGCTCGACCAGCTCCGGCGCCGCCGGGCAGGCGGCCCAGGTCGCCGGCCTCTACAGCGGCATGGTCGAAAGGCTGAAGAACCTGGGCGCGCCCAGCGACGAAAGCGCCGGCTACCCCGAATTCATCTCCTCCGCCGAAGCGCTCGCGCAGGCGGAGGACAACGTCAAGCTGGCCTCCGAACGGGAAGAAGAAGGCGAAGCGCTGAGCGAAGCCGAAACCGAAGCCTCCTCGGCGCTCAGCTCGTTCCAGTCGTCCTCGTCGTCCTTCGGCTTCGAAGACTGCGCCGAAGCTCCCGCGGCGCCGACGCCGAGCAGCGCGGGCGGGGCCGGTGGTGAAGAAGCCGAAACCGGCGGCGCGGAAGCCGAAGAAGCCGCGCCTGAAGCAGAAGCCGAAGCAGCGCCTCGAAGAAGCTCCGCCGCCGAAGAAGAAAGCGCCGGCGGGGGAGCCGGAGCGGGCGGCGGCACCGAAGGCGGCGGTGGCGGCTCGGGTGGCGGCAGCGGCGGCATCGGCCCTGGCTAAGCGGCTGAGCTCTCTTCCCAGTTGCCGTAGAGGCGCGCGTACGGGCCGCCGGCCTCGATCAGCTCCTCGTGGGTGCCGCTCTCGGCTATGCGGCCGTGTTCGAGCACGACGATCTTGCCGGCGCGGCGGATCGTCGAGAGGCGGTGGGCGATGACGATCGCGGTGCGGCCGCTCAGCAGGCGCTCGAGGCCCCGCTCGATCGTCTTCTCGGTCCGCACGTCGACGTTCGAGGTCGCCTCGTCGAGGATCAGGATGCGCGGTTCGGCGAGCAGCGCGCGGGCAAAGGCGACGAGCTGGCGCTGGCCGGCCGAGAGCTGGACGCCGCGCTCGCCGACTTCGGTCTCGATCCCTTCGGGTAGCGCGGCGACGAACTCGGTCGCCCCGACGGCTGCCGCTGCCGCTTCGACCTCCTCGAGGCTTGCCTCGGGCCGGCCGAAGGCGATGTTCTCCCGCACGCTGCCGGAGAAGAGGAATCCCTCCTGGGGGACGATCCCGAGCTGGCGCCGCAGGGCGTGCTGCTGGACGCCGCGCAGGTCGTGGGCGTCGACCAGTACCCGCCCCCGCTGCGGGTCATAGAAGCGCGCGACGAGCTTGGCGAAGGTCGACTTGCCGGCTCCGGTCGTGCCGACCAAGGCCAGGGTCTGCCCGGGAGGCACGTGCAGGTCGACCTCCCGCAGTGCCCACTCTTCCTCGGAGTAGGCGAAGGACACGCCCTCCATCTCGATCTCGCCGCGCAGGGTGCCCGGGTCGATCGCTCCCGGCGCATCGACCATGTCGGGCTCGGTATCGAGCAGCTCGAAGATCTTGTCGAGCGCCGCCATCCCCTGCTGGTAGGTCGTGTAGAGCTGTGAGAGTTCCTGGATCGGCGAGAAGAAGACCTGCAGGTAGCCGATGAAGGCGACGATCGTACCGATCTGGATCGCCTGGTCGATCGCCTGGGTGCCGCCGTAGAGGATGATCGCCGCGGTGCCGGCGGCGGTCAGCAGTTCGATCGCCGGGAAGTAGGAGGCATTGAGGAAGACGGTCCGCATGTTCGCCTCGCGGTTAGCCTCGTTCAGCTCGGTCATCGCCGCGCCGTGGCGGGCCTCCTGGCCGAAGCTGCGCACGACCCGCACCCCGCTCAGCGTCTCCTGCAGGTAGGCCGTGACGGCGGCGATCTTCTCGCGCGTTTCCCGGTAGGCGCCGTGCGAGGCGACCCGGAAGACGATGCTGGCGAGGGCGACGAGAGGGAAGGTGAGGAAGGTGACCAGGGCCAGCTTGACGTCGAGCGCGAACATGATCACGACCACGCCGATCAGGGTCAGGCCGCTGGAGAAGAGCGTCGTCACGCCGCTGGTGAGGAGCTGGTTGAGGGCCTCGATGTCGTTGGTCATGCGGCTGATCAGCACCCCCGGGCTGCGCCGCGTGAAGAAGCCGATCGACATCGACTGCAGGTGGGCAAAGACGTGCTCGCGCAGATCCTGGAGCGCGCGGGTGCCGACCCAGCCGACCAGGTAGGTCTGGGCGTAGGTGGCGAGGGCGAAGACGGCGGCGACGGCAAGGAAGGCGATGACGATCACGGTCAGCGCGCCGGTGTCGCCGGTGACGATGCCGGCGTCGATCGCCTGTCCGGCGAGGTAGGGCGGAGCGAGGCCGGCGGCGGTGGCGGCGAGGATCGCGATCACGGTCAGCGCCACCCGGCCGCGGTAGGGGCGCAGCAGGCCGGCCATCCAGCGCAGCTTGCGGCCGCGTTGGTCCTCGCCGCGGAGAATCAGCCAGAGGCGCCTCACAGCCGCGCCATCTCCTCGCGCCGCTCGAGGTCGCGCTGCAAGAAGACCGAGTCGGCGAGCCCGTGCTCGGCGATCTCGCGGTAGAAGCCGCAGCCCTCGAGCAGCTCCTCGTGGGTGCCGCGATCGACGATGCGGCCACCGTCCATGACCACGACCTCGTCGGCGAGCGAGACGGTCGAGAGGCGGTGGGCGATCACGAAGGTGGTGCGCCCCGCCATCGCTTCGCCGAGGCCGGCCTTGATCGCCGTCTCGGTCGTCGCGTCGACCGAGGAGGTGGCGTCGTCGAGGATCAGGATGCGCGGGTCGGCGAGCAGGGCGCGGGCGATCGCGACGCGCTGGCGCTGCCCGCCGGAGAGGGTCATGCCGCGCTCGCCGACGAGGGTGTCGTAGCCGCCCGGCAGGTCGCCGATGAACCCGTCGGCCTGGGCCCGCCGGGCCGCCGCTTCGACCTCGGCGCGACTCACGCCCGGCCGCGCGTAGGCGATGTTCTCGGCGATGCTGGCGGTGAAGAGGAAGCTGTCGTCGCCGACGAAGGCGACCTGCGAGCGCAGCGAGGCGAGGTCGACCGAGCGCACGTCGGCGCCGTCGATCGCCACTGCGCCCTCGTTGGGGTCATAGAGGCGGGCGATCAGCGCGACCAGGCTGGTCTTGCCCGAGCCCGAGGGGCCGACGAGCGCCACCGTGCGCCCGGCCTCGACCTCCAGGTCGATCCCGGTGAGTGCCGCTGCCCCACCGCCGTAGCGCAGGGTCACGCCGCGCATCTCGACCCGCCCGCCGCCGGCTGGCAGCGGCGGCGCGTCCGCGGGGCTCTCGATCCGCGGCTCGCGGTCGAGGATCTCGAAGAGGCGGTTGCCGGAGGCGATCGCGCGCTGTGCCATCCCCAGCGTCATTCCCAGCATCCGCATCGGCCCGGCCAGCATCGCGACGTAGGTGTAGAAGGCGGTGAAGTTGCCGAGGCTGAGGTTGCCGGCGATCACCTGACGGCCGCCGATCAGCAGCACCAGGGCGATGCCGAGCTGGGGCAGGAACCCAAGTAGTGGGGAGTAGGTGGCCTGCAGGCGGGTCGAGTAGATGCTCTGGTCAAAGACGCGGGAGACGGCGCGGCGGAAGCGGTGCAACTGGTGCTCCTCGCGGGCGAAGGCCTTGACGATGCGGATCCCGGAGACGTTCTCCTCGGCTTCGGCGGTCAGCTCGGCGATCCGCTGCTGCACCTCCTGCACGGCCGGGCGGGAGACGCGGTTGTAGCGCGAGGCGGCGTAGATGACGAAGGGGGCGGGAGCGAGGGCGACCAGGGCCAGCCAGGGCTCGAGCACGAACATCACCGCGCTGGCCAGGGCGATCGTGAGCAGGTTCTGGGTGATGAAGATCAGGCCGTAGCCGAGGAAGAAGCGGATCGACTGCAGGTCGACCGTCGCCCGCGACATCAGCTGGCCGGTCTGCTGGGAGTCGAAGAAACCCAGCTCGAGCCGCTGCAGGTGCGCGTAGAACAGCTGCCGCAGGTCGAACTCGACCGCCAGCGAGACCTTCCCTGCGACCACCCGCCGCACCATCGTCAGCCCGAGGCGGAGGATGCCGGCGAGGACGATCGCGATCGCCAGCGGCAGCAGATCGGGCTTTTCGCCGTTCTCGATCGCGTTGATCGCCCGGCCGATCAGCCAGGGAATCAGCACGGTCATCCCCATCGCCAGCCAGGCGAAGACGAGCGAACCCCAGAGCTGGCGGCGATAAGGCCGCAAAAAGCCCATCAGACGGCGATAGGTCCGCATCAAGCCACTATACAAAGTGAAGTAAAGGCCGCTGCGTCAGTCGAAAGCGGCGGCCTTGGCGCTGGAGACTTTGCCCGCCGGGCACTTCGGCCCGTGGCCGGGGCGGGGCAGGATCTGGAAGTTGGTGACGGCGTGGTAGGGCGTCGTCGCGGTGTTGTTGCGGGCGAGGGTGACGACGAGGCGGTAGAAGCCGGCCCGCAGGTCGTGGTAGTAGATCTCCGGCCGGGTCGCCGGCGAGTAGCTGCCGCTGGCACCGATCCGCTCGGCGAGGACGCCGTTGGGACCCGAGTACTGGGGGAAGTCGAACGAGGCGCCGACCAGCCGTCCGCGCCCCAGCGGGCTTTCCTCGGCGCGCTGGAGTTTCCCGGGGTAGACGCAATCCGGCACCCGGTTGAGCGCGAAGCGGATGCTTCCCTCGCCCAGCTGGGGTTCGCCGCCGAAGTGCTGCGGCGCCAGGGTGAAGTTCTGGATCCTGGCCTTGACGACGACCGCGCGGTTGGTCTGCCGGGCGCCGTTGCGGGGGGAGATGATCGCGACGCTGGGTTCGCCGGGGAGCGGCGGACGGGCGGTGTCGTCGTTGCCGCCCCCGCCCACCAGGGAGACCACCAGGGCGGCCGCGGCGGCGATCGCGATGACTGCGAGGATGGCGATTGCGGCCCGCATCGGGGTCGGAAGGTTACGTGCCGGACACCCGTTCGCGGTGGGCGCACCGGGTCGACCCCCTAACGTTGTGGCGGTGCTGCGCGCCGCTGCCATCACGCTGGGGGCGCTGCTCGCGCTCGCCTTCGCTCCTGTGGCCGCGTCGGCGGTCGGGCAGGGCGACGAGGTCAGCGTCTTCGCCGGCACCGAGCCGGGGGGCGGCGCCTTCGGCGGCGGGCACAACTTCCCCGGCGCCACCGCGCCCTTCGGGATGGTGCAGTGGGGCCCCGACACGGTTCCCGCCGAGCGGCACTCCGGCGGCTACGACTACCGCGACCGCCACATCCGCGGCTTCGGCCTCACCCACCTGAGCGGCGCCGGGTGCGCGCTCTACGGCGACTTCCCGTTTCTGCCCACGACCGAGCCGATTCGCACCTCCCCGGCGGCGGCGGGTGGCGGCCTGACCGGGCGCTTCCAGCCCGGCTTCTCCCATGCCCACGAGCGCGCCAAGCCCGGCTTCTACTCGGTCCGCCTCAACCCGGTCGGAGGCGGCGCGATCGAGACGGCTCTGACCGCCACCACCCGTACGGGGATGGCCCGCTTCTCGTTCCCCCGCTCGCCCCACGCGAGCGTCCTGATCGACGCCGGGGGCAGCGCCAGAGCCGACGACCTCGCCGAAGTGCGGGTCGATCCCTCCCGGCGCGAAATCTCCGGTTCCGCGTCGAGCGGCTATTTCTGCGCCCAGCGACCTCGCTACCGGGTCTACTTTGCCGCGACCTTCAGTCGCCCCTTCGCCGCCTATGGCACCTGGCAGCGCCAGACGCTGGCACGCGGATCCACCGCTGCCGCCGACCAGAAGCGAGCTTCGACCGTCGCGGCCAACACGGCCCAGGCGGGCGCGTACGCAAGCTTCGACACCCGCCGCAACCGCACTGTCGCCGTCCGTGTCGGCGTCTCCTTCGTCAGCGTCGCCGGGGCGCGGGCCAACCTCGCCGCCGAGAGCAGGAGCGCCTCGTTCGGCGCCATCAGGGCTCGCGCCGAGGCCGACTGGAACCACGCTCTGTCCTCGATCGAGATCGGCGGTGGCGGGACGGGTGACAGCGAAACGTTCTACACGGCGCTCTACCACGCGCTTCTCGCCCCCCGCACCTTCAGCGACGCCGACGGCCGCTACATCGGCATGGACGGCGTCGTGCACCATGCGGACGGGCGCATCCAGTACGCGGATTTCTCCGGCTGGGACGTCTACCGCACGCAGATCCCGCTGCTGGCGATGCTGATGCCGCGCCGCGCGAGCGACGTCGTCGCCTCGATGCTGGCCGACGCCCGTGAGAGCGGCTGCCTGCCGCGCTGGTCCTATGCCAACGGGCAGAGCATGACGATGGTCGGCGACCCGGCCGACCCGATGATCGCCGCGGCCGCCGCCTTCGGCGCCCGGCGCTTCAATGCCGGTGCCGCTCTGCGGGCGATGCTGAAGGGCGCCACCGAAGGCTGTCGCAGCGCCGACGGCAGCTACGTCGAGCGGCAGGGCCTCGCTGAGTACAAGGCGTTGGGCTACGTCCCCTTCGACCTCGATACGAGGCGGCGCAACGCGAACTCGCTTTTCGGCGATCCGGAAGCGGTCTGGGCCTCGGCGGCGACCACGCTCGAGTACGCGATTGACGACTTCTCGATCGCCCAGTTCGCCGCCCGCTCACTCGGCGACCGGGCCGCGTATCGCGCCTTCATCTCGCGTTCGGGAAACTGGCGCAATCTGCTCAACCCGCTCAGCGGTCAGATCGAGCCCCGCTTCGAAAACGGGAGCTTCGCCCCCCACTACGACAATCTCCATGGCGCCGGCTTCGCCGAGGGCGACTCCGCCCAGTACACCTGGCTGGTGCCGCAGGATCCCGCCGGCCTCTTCGCCGCGATCGGCGGCCGCTCCGCTGCCGTGACCAGGCTCGACCGTTTCCTGCGGGCCCTCAACGGCGGTCCCGGTGCGACGCACGCCGACCATGCCCTGCTCGGCAACGAGCCCAACCTCAACGTCCCCTGGCTGTATGACTGGGCGGGGGAGCCATACAAGACCCAGGCCGTCGTGCGACGGGCGCTGCGGCTCTACAGCACGGCGCCGGACGGCTACCCCGGCAACGACGACCTCGGCACGCTCTCCTCCTGGTACGTGCTCGGCGCGCTCGGCCTCTACCCGGCGGTCCCCGGGACCGACGTGCTGGCGATCGGCAGCCCGCTCTTCAGGCGGGCGACGGTGCGCCTGGCGGGTGGCCGCAAGCTGCGCATCCTCGCGTCTGCGTCGCGTCGCTCGCGTCGCCACGGGCACGGAAAAGCTCACGTCGTCCCCCTCGCCCTGTCCCGCGCCCCGTACATTCAGTCGATGCGCGCCGACGGCCATCCCTATGAGCGGCCCTGGACCACGTTCTGCGCGCTGGCGCGCGGTGCGACCCTGACCTATCGCCTCGTTGCCCGGCCGGTCCGCGCCTGGGGCGCTTCTGCCGCCGCGCTGCCGCCGTCCTTCGGAACCGCTCGGCCGATGCCACCGAACCGCTGCGCTCCTTGACAAGCGACCGAACCCACTCGACCGTCCTCTGGGTGCTTGCCGGCCTGACCGGACTGGGCATCGCTGTCCGCTTCGTCAGCCTCGGAGTGCAGAGCTACCACCACGACGAGGTGATCACCGCCGCGCGCGTCATCCCCGGCGAATTCGAGCACATGCTGCGCCAGGTCAAGGGCAGCGAGTCCAACCCGCCCCTGTACTACGTGTTCGCCTGGGCCTGGGCGAAGGCGTTCGGCACCGGCGAGATCGGCCTGCGCTCGCTGTCGGCGCTATTCGGTGCGGCGACGATCCCGGTCGCCTATCTGATCGGCCGCGAGTTGGCGAGCAACCGAGCGGGGCTGATCGCCGCTGCCCTCCTCGCCGTCAACCCGATGCTTATCTGGTACTCGCAGGAGGCCCGCTCCTACGCCGTGCTGGTCTTCTTCGGGACGCTGGCGCTGCTCTTCTTCGTCCGCGCCCTGCGCAGCTGGTCGGGACGGGACCTGGCGCTCTGGGCGCTGGCCTCGGCACTCGCGCTGTGCAGTCACTACTTCGCCGTCTTCGCGGTGGCGATCGAGGCGGTTTGGCTGCTGATCGCGATGAGATCCATGTGGCGGTTGGTCCTGCCCGCCGTGGGCGCCGTCGTCGCGGTCGGTCTGGCGCTGCTGCCGCTGATCTCAGCCCAGGTCAACCCGACTCACATCGGCTGGATCGACCACAGTGCGCTCCCCCTGCGTGCCTTCGAGACCGGGGTGAGCTTCCTCGCGGGGGAGACCGGTCACGTGATCGCCGAGCCCCCTCGTGAGCGCTACGCGCTGCTCCCGGCGGTGCTGATCGGCGTGGCCCTGTTGCTCGTCGCCCTGCGCGGCTCGTCTCGCGAGAAGCGCGGTGCGCTGCTGGGTCTGGTCGTGGGCCTCGGCGTCGTGCTGCTCGCCTCTGCCGTGGCGCTCGCCGGCAAGGACTACATCGTCGAGCGCAACTTGTTGCCGGCCTTGATCCCCCTTGCGACTGTGGCCGCGATCGGGTTCGCCGCCAGCGGGGCTCGCCGTCTGGGCCTGGTCTGCGCTGTCGTTCTCTGCGCCTACTGGCTTGCCTACGACATCTACGTCACCCACACGCCCAATCTGCAGCGCCCCGACTTCCGCGACCTCGCCGAGCAGTTGGGGCCGCCGCGGCGACCGCGCGCGATCCTCACCTGGAAACTTGCCGCCGACCCGTTGCGGTTCTATCTCGGCGGTCCCTCGCGCCGCGCCTACCGGGGCGTGATCCCGGTTCGTGAGATCGACGTGGTCAGCAAGCCGGTCGTCGCCGGAAAGCCGCCGGGACTGCCGCCGGGCTTCCGTCCGGTCGAACGTCGTAGGCTGGAGCGCCTCACGCTGATCCGTTACGTGTCCCCACGCATCCAACAAGTTCCCTTCCATGTCCTGCGCGACGCACGGACCGGTTTCGGTCGCAATGCCGTCGTCGCCGACGGGCCCAAAGCACCCCCGTGGAGCGGGCGATGAGCGGCACCTACGAATTCGCCTACCGCATCCGCGCCGCCGCCCGTCGCCCGGACAGCTGGTTTCAGCTGCTCAAATTCGGCGTCGTCGGTGGCTCCGGTTACCTGATCAACCTGGCGGTCTTCGCCCTGCTCGCCGGTGGCCTCGGCCTGCACCATCTGCTCGCCGCGATCGGCGCCTTTTGCGTAGCCCTCGCCAACAACTTTCTCTGGAACCGGCACTGGACCTTCGACGCGGGGCACGGCCACCCGGGCTTTCAGGCGGCGCGCTTCTTCGCCGTCAGCGTCGCGGCCCTGTTGATCAACCTGGTCGTGCTCGAAGTCCTCGTCTCGAGCGGCTCGATGGGCGACCTCACCGCCCAGGCGATCGCGGTCGCGGTCGCGATGCCCTTCAACTTTCTGGGCAACAAGCTCTGGACGTTTGCCTGATCCTCTCCCTTCCGTCCGACGGAAGGTGAGAGAGTTGCGCCGCTGTGTCTCGTCGAGCGAGGGGGATCCCTGTGGAGAGTGAAAGTCGGCAGTCCTGGTTGTTGATCGCGATCGCCGCGTTCGGCCTCGTGCTCGGTGTGGTCGCGCTGGTCGTCGCCTTCAACGCGAAGAGCGCGAGCGACGACGCGGCGAGCACCGCCCAGGTCGAAGAAGTCTCCACCGAGCTCTCCAACCTGGTCGACCGCCTCGGTATCGCCGAGGCGAGCCTTACCGGCGAGCAGCGCTCGCTTCAAGGTAAGGCCAAGCAGGCCGCGCGCGAATCGCGCAGCGCCGTCACCAACCTCTCCAACCGGCTCGACAAGGTCGAGAGCGAGACGAAGGCGCTGGAAGCGAGCCAGCAGAGCACCGCGGCCCTGGCAAAGCGAGTGGGCTCGCTGGAAAATCAGGTCGGCGCGATCGACTCCCGGGTCACGGCGCTCAACCAGCGCGTGACCAAGCTGAGCCGGCGGGTCAATTCCGCACAGGCCTCGGGTGGCCAGCCGGCGCCATAGCGCCGGGCAGTGTCTTGGTGTTCGGGCTTACCAGTCGCCCTCCAGCCAGGCCAGCAGCTCTGGGGTGAGGCGCTCCAGGTTGGGGGCGGGGGAGGCGAGCTCGGTGCCGGCCAGCTGAATCGCTGCGCCCAGCCCGAATGTCGCCCGATCGGGATCTCCGCCGAGCCAGGCCTCGATCTGGCCGAGGCGGCGGTGGTCGGTGCGCAGCACGCGCAGGGCAGACCGGGCGGCGGCGGGATCGGTCTCGGCTAAGTCGATCAACGCCTCCAGCCCGGCTCGGACCCGGTCTTCGGGCTGCGCCCCCTCCGTGGCGGCGATCGCCCGCTTAACAGTTTCTTCGTCGAATCGCCCTTTTTCCAGCAGGGCGGTTCTCGTACCCTCTCTCATGTTGGGACCTCCTCTTAAGGTCTCGGCCAGGCCCCGGGGTGTCGCAAGCGCCGCCGGGGTCGCCTATTTCTCTTTCTAAATCACGCTAGGCCCACGCCCGGACGGCGAAGCGCCTAAATGCCTTCAAACGGCGACTTTTTCCACTTATTTGACACTTCCGTCACGCTTTCGCATGTCACTCGAATACTTCAAGGTACTTGATCATTTCTTTTCCAGCATAAGACCCCTTGGTCCCGCGGTCAACGTCCATGGCAGACTGCGATGGCGATGAGTCGCGACAAGCCGATCTACGACGCTGGCGAGACCGAGTCCGGCCGGCAGGCCGAGTGGGCCCAGCGGGACGCCTATGCCACCCCGACTCCGGCTGCCGGGCAGGACGCCGTCTACATCAAGCCGTCGAGCCCGTTCACCTCGGGCAACCTGCATATGGGCCACGTCCGGGACTACTCGATCGGGGACGCCTACGCGCGCTTTCGCCGCGCCCGCGGTGACGCGGTGCTCTTCGGCTTCGGCTTCGATGCCTTCGGTTTACCGGCCGAGATGGCGGCGATCGAGCGCGGCACCCGACCCGCCGAGTGGGTCGAGCGCTGCGGCGAGCGGATGCTGGGACAGATGAAGCGGCTCGGCTTCTCCTTCGACTACGACCGCGCCTTCTACAGCTCCGACGAGGCCCAGTACCGCTGGTCCCAGTGGCTCTTCCTGACCCTCTATGAGGCCGGGTTGATCTACCGGGACAACGCGACCGTCGACTGGTGCGACACCTGTCAGACGACGCTCGCCGCGCTGCAGGTCGAGGACGGGCGCTGTTGGCGCTGCCACAACAAGGTCCGGTTGATTCGCCGCCCGACCTGGTTCCTGCGCCTGTCCCCCTACCTGGAGGAGAACGACCGCAACCTCGAGCGGCTCGCCGACTGGGATGAGCTCTCGTTGAAGACGCAGCGCTACATCCTCGGCCGCAGCGACGGGGTGGAGCTGGAGCTGGGCCGCGACGGCGACGACGGCCTGGAGGTCTTCACCCCACATGCGGATGCCGTCGGCGAGGCGCGCTTCGTGCTGCTCTCGCCGCGCCACCCGGCGCTGGAGCGCTGGGTCAGCGACCCCGCGGTCGCCGCGCAGCTGGACGAGTTGCGGTCGGGCGGATGGGAGCGCAGCGCCCGCGACGCCTCCGCCGTGCCCGTGATCGATACCGGCGCGTCGGTCGAGGTCCCCGGCGGCGGCGACCTGCCGCTCTTCGTCTCCCCGATCGTCGACGCCCGCTATGGCCCCACCGCTGCGCTGGGCATCCCCAGCGTCGATGAGGCCGACGAGGCGATCGCGGCGCGGATGCCCCGAACGGCAAGCGAGCCGCTCGGCGGCGGCTCGGCAGCCGGTATGGAACTGCGCGAGGCGACCCGCTATCGCGCCTATGACTTCTCGATCTCGCGCCAGCGCTACTGGGGCACGCCGATCCCGGTGCTGCACTGCGAGCAGTGCGGCGTGGTCCCGGTCCCGATCGAGGACCTGCCGGTGGTCTTGCCGCGCGACGTCGAGCCGACCGGCGAGGGCAACCCGCTGGCCGAGCGCCCGGACTTCCTCGAGACGTCATGTCCGACCTGCGGCGGCGCGGCCCGGCGTGAGACCGACACGCTCGATTGCCACTTCGACGCGCTCTGGCTGTGGGTGCCCGCGGCGGTGCCGCCGCCCGATCGCGACGAGAAGATGTTCACCCACCCCGACCTGCGGCACTGGCTTCCTTCCGAGCGGCTCGTCGCCGGCAACGACAGCGGCGGTTTCGTCTTCGACCAGCGGGTCGTGACCAAGGCGCTGCGCGACATCGGCCCCTTCTCCTTCATCGCGGACGGCGAGCCCTTCGCCGGCTGCCTCTTCCACGAGATGGTGATCGCCGACGGGCGCAAGATGAGCAAGCACCTCGGCAACGTCGTCGACCCCGACGAGCTGGTCGCCGAGCACGGCGCCGACACCGTGCGGCTGGCCGTCCTCTACGCCGCCGGCCCGGCCAAGGCGCTCAACTGGACCGACGGCGCGCTGCGCTTTGCCTCGCGCTTCCTGCGCGGCCTCTGGGACTACACGCAGGAGAGCATCGCCGCGGCGGCGGCGGCGCCCGAGGACGCCGAGGCCGCGGCCGATACCGCGTTCATCCGCGAGCGGCTGGGGAAATGGTGCGACAACGGCGTCGAGCGGATCACCGCCGACCTCGAGGAGCTGCAGATGCACAAGGCGGTGCGCAACGTGACGCGGC
The DNA here is from genome assembly GCA_963837695.1 of uncultured Solirubrobacterales bacterium. Lineage (GTDB taxonomy): Bacteria > Actinomycetota > Thermoleophilia > Solirubrobacterales > 70-9 > VRUE01. The sequence goes on from CAWINZ010000005.1 coordinate 1,771,836, forward strand.
TGTTGGAGCGGATCAAGGACTACGAGAAGCGGATCGTCAAGCGCCGCGGGCAGCTTGGCCGCGAGGACTACGCCGCCTTGCTCGAGGCGCTGGTCCTGCTGGCGAGGACCCTCTCGCCATTCGCGCCGCACATTGCCGAGGAGCTGCTGCTTGCGCTCGGTCGGGACGCCTCTGTAGGATTTCCGGCCGGAGGAGAGGCCATCTCCGTCTCTATGGCCAGTAATAATTGATCGATATGCCCGTATCTGCTATACAAAACCGCTCATGATCAGGCGTCAGCATGGAAAGCGCAGGCGGAGGTTTGCCAAGGCGGGCGGCCTGCCGTCGCTAGCTGGGGGCATTGAGGGGCGATGAGCCTCTCGGCCGACCAGCGCACCCGCTCCTGCGCGACGGAGCTGGTCTGCCACGACTGTGAGCTGCGGCTCCCCCTTCTCGATACCACCTTCAGGTGTCTCGGCTGCGGTCAGACGCTTGACGTCGACTACGACTACGAGCTCGCCACCTCCCGCGTGGCCGAGCTGCCGATCGGTGAGCGCGACCTCAACATCTGGCGCTTCGAGGAGCTGCTGCCGATCATCGATGCCGGCGCAAAGCATCGGGTCGGGCGCTACAGCGGACGCACGCCGCTGATCCACGCCGACCGGCTCGGCGCCGAGCTGGGCCTGCGCAAGCTCTACCTCAAGGACGACAGCACGCAGCGCCCCAGCCTCTCCTACAAGGACCGCGTCGTCTCGATGGCGGTCGCCCGCCTGCTCGAGCTCGGCAAGAAGGAGATCGGCTGCGTCTCGACCGGCAACGTCGGCACCGCCGTCGCCTCGCTGGCGGCCAAGGCCGGAGTTGCCGCCTACGTCTTCTACCCGAGCAACATGGAGCGCGGCAAGGCACGCGCCTGCCGGGCGCTGGGTGCGGCCGTGATCCAGCTCGACGGCAACTACGACGAAGCCAACCGCGCCTGCCGCGAGCTGGCCCTGGCGACCGACATCCAGTTCGCCAACATCACCCTGCGCCCGTTCTACGCCGAGGGGGCGAAGACGATGGCCTTCGAGGTCGTCGAGCAGCTCGACTGGGTCTCACCGGATCACTTCGTGATCCCGGCCGCCGGCGGCACCCTCTCCTCGCGCGTCCACAAGGGACTGGGGGAGATGGAAACGGTCGGCATGGCCGAGACCGCGGCGACCAAGATCCACATCGCCCAGGCGGAGGGTTGCGGGCCGATCGCCACCGCGATCCTCGACGGCAGTGGGGAGATCGAGCCCCAGCGGCCGAACACCGCCGCCCACTCGCTGGCGATCGGAGCCCCGGGCGACGGCCCGCTCGTCGTCGACGCGGTGACCTCGCGCGGCGGCTCGGCGGCGACCGCCACCGACCCCGAGATCTTCGCGGCGCTCGACCTGCTCGGCGCCACCGAGGGCATCCTCACCGAGCCCGCCGGCGGGACCACGATCGCGGCGACGATCAAGCTCGCCAACGAGGGCAAACTCGGTCCCGACGACACCGTCGTCGCCGTGATCAGCGGCAACGGCTACAAGACCCTCGACGAGCACCCCGACAAGCCCTGGCCCTCGATGGTCGCCCCCGAGGTAGAGGCGATGGAGGAGACCCTCGCCCAGTTCCGCCAGACCGGCGCCCCGCTATCGCGCTGACCCACCGGACAAGACAGCTTGATCGTCTCGATGGAGTCGGCCCCGAGTAGGACGATGTCGTAGGTGTCGCGGTTGGCGAAGTCCTCCTCCGCCTTTGCGTACGCGGAGAGCGCAGCGTCGTAGTCGGTTCCAAATTCTTCGACATGCGCCTTAGCTTCGGCAAGGTTGTAGACGACGAGGAAGTGCTGAATATCGACATCTGTCATTTCGGCCTCCGCGGAGTCTGGGGGCGAAGTCCTGTAAGTAAGTTTCGCGACCCGGGCAATGCTTTGGTTGTTACTCGATTTGTCCTTTGCAATACTGCCTCCGTCCGACACGGCGGAAGCGGCTGAGGGAATCGCGTGTGGTTAGTCGAGGAGCTGGCCCGGTTTGACCTCGACGGCTTTTGCAAGTTTACGCAGCGTCGAGATTTTCGGATCGCGCTTCCCGGTCTCCATCCGACTGACCTCCGTGACGTGGACGCCGCTGCGCTGCGCGACTTCTTCCTGGGTGAGCCCGAGGCGCTCCCGTGCCGCTCGTAGCGTGGTGCCGAAGTGGGTCACGGCCGGATCGTCTGCCCTTGAGACCGAAAGCGCCATAGGAAAGTTCACAACTTTTCGGGTAGACTTCCATTTCCTTCATGCCGCCTCGGGACGAAGACGGGGGAGCTGGCCAGGGGCCCTGCCGGCGAACGCCGCCGCCTGGGCCGAGCGCCAGCCCGTGACCCGCTCCGGCGACTTCGACGTTCTCTTGGCGGCGGAGGTCGAGGCGTTGGCGCGGGCGGCACGCGAGGGCCGCCACCGCACGCCTCCCAAGCACCCGACCGGCTTTGAGTGGCGGGCGAAGTTGCGCCAGCAGGATCAGCAGGACGCGGCGATCTTCCTCACCGCCGCCTAGGTGGCGGTCGCTCTCGACCAGCTCAGTCGCCGCAACGGCTGGACCGGGGAGGAGGATCTCGTCTTCGTCAGCTCAACCGGCGAGCACATCGAGGACAGCGCCCTGCGTCGCCGCTTCTATGCCGCCCTCAAGGCGGCCGATCTCAAGCACATCCGTTTCCACGACCTCCGCCATAGCTTCGGCACCCTCGCCGTCCAGGTCTTTCCGCTCACCGACGTCAAGGCGTATATGGGCCACGCCGACATTGCGACGACGATGATCTACGTCCACCACGTCCCGCAGGTGGACGCCGCCGAAAAGCTGTCGGCGGCGTTGCGCGAGGCTTCGACCGGTCTGCCTGTGTCCGCGGCTCGGCCAGCGGCCTGATGAACGAAGGCTTCCACTTCGTGCACGGTGACCTATATTTAGGCCAAGTGACCTATATTTAGGCCACCTGATCTACCCTTAGGACACTCAGCGATGGATGTCTCGAAACCCTTCACGGCCATATCTTCAAGCGTCGATGCCGACGTGCTGGTGGTGCTGGCGGGTTCCACGAAGCCCCGCAGCGGGCGTGAGCTGGCCCGTCGGGCGGGGCGCTCCAATACCGGCGTCCAGCACGTCCTCGACCGCCTCGTCGAGCACGGTCTGGTCTACCGGGAAGAGGTGGGCCGCACCTTCCTCTACGAGTTGAACCGCGATCACCTGCTGGCTCCGACTGTCGAGCAGATGGCCGGAGCGCGAACCGAGCTGATTCATCGGCTTCGCAAGGTGATCGGCGCCTGGGAGCCTGCGCCCGTTCACGCCTCCCTCTTCGGCAGCGCGGCGCGCGGCGACGGTGACACGAGCAGCGACATCGACCTCCTCATCGTGCGGCCAGCCGATCTTGACCCCGAGGACGCGACCTGGCGCGAGCAGCTCGACGAACTCGCAGACTCGGTGCGCCGCTGGACCGGCAACAACGCCGGCATCGCGGAGGTCTCCGAGGGCGAGCTTCCGCGTTTGCGCAAGGACCGCCCACCCGTCGTGGAGGAGGTCAGCGAGGACGCCGTCGACATCGCCGGTGAAGACGCGCGCAAGCTCCTCAGGCGGCTGTGATGGCGCGCAGGCAACCACGGACCAGGTGTGCGGCGAGCCCCAGGCGCGGCAGCGGCTCGGGCACGCGAGGAGCTTCCTCGAACTCCCCGAGTTGGGTGTGCGGTCAGGTGCGCGCCGCAAGCGCAAGAAGCAAGGAAGCTGAGGCTGGGGCTAGGCTCACAGCCGGTTCCGATGCCCGAGGCGCACTTCCGATACCTGCTCTCGCACGACGCCGAGATGTCGGCGAGTTGATCACCGAGCAAGGCGGGGTCGTCAGCTACTCGGTCGTCCTGCTCGCCCGCGAGGAAGGCGAGTGGCGGACGGTCCGGGTCTACGACAACCACTTGGGCGTGCCGCATATGCACCGCTACACGCACGCAGGGGTCAAGCAGGATGGCGAGAAGACAAACGAGGCCACCGCAAGCGACGGGTATAACATTTCCCTTCAGCAGGTCCGAAATGGCTTTCAGGAGATGATTGAAGGATGGCGGCGGAACTAAGAACAGAAGGCAAGGTCGATCCCGCGGATCTGACCTTCGAGCGCTTCAAGGCTGCCCTTGAGGGCGACGGGCGCTACCCACAGGGCGCGATCTTCGTTGATGCAGAGGCTCCCTTTGCCGGTTCGGCCCTCGTTCGCAACGCGCGCGAGGGCTTGCCTGTCGTTCTCGTCTATCCCGATGGAGTCGAGAAGATCATCGAAGCTGCATCACCGGCCGAGGAGACTGCTGGCCTCATGGAGAATGCGCGTCGTCTGGCGGGAAAGTTTCGTGCGTCGCGGCTGCTCGGATAACTAGCTTCAAAGAGGGGCTTACTGTCGGACCCCCCGCGATTCGATGAGCGGAACGTTGCTTCCGAGGGGCCTGCAATTCTCACGTGATGGATGCTGCTCTGGTCGGCGTGGTTGTGACCGGACCCCGTTCATCGGTCCGGTTGATCTACCCCCCGGGCCCGTCCACTTCGCATGAGAATCCAGCTGATATGGACGCCCGTTTGTCAAGTCGCCAACCACCAAAGGCCCGCTGAAAGCGGGCCTTTCTCTTGGTCCAGGAGGCGGCGGTCGGCCTGGAGCGCGACTCGCGGTCAGGCTGATATGCGCGGGTTGGCTACCGCAGGACCGGATTTCGTCATAGCGCCCGCTGTCTAGGATCGAGCGTGACCGCCGAGGCGGCTGCTCATAGCTGGATCGCGGATGCGCTGCGCGAGGGGCCGAGCCCGCCGCCTCCTGGACCAAGCAGTGCTTGGTGGTCTCAGTCGGCGGTCGTGACCGCCCAGCAGAAGCCGCTCAGCTCACGCGCCACCGCAACCGCGCAGAGGGTGCGGCGTTTGCCGCGCTCTGAGTCAAGCCGGACCCAGCTGCGGTGCAGGCGCTGCTGGGCCTTCCAGGAGATCGCGCAGACCGCCTGGGGCTGGCCCTCCTGGCGGCGGCGCAGCTCCCGACCTTTGCGCGGCACCCGCCGGTAGTGCCAGGCCGCCTCGACCAGAAGTCGACGAGCGTGGCGGGAGCCCGACTTGGTGATCGCGCCCTGCCGGCGCTTTTCTCCCGTCGTGTTCTCCGAAGGCACCAGGCCGAGATAGCTCATCAGCTGGGCGGGTCGAGCGAAGCGCTCGAAGTCACCTACCTCGGCGCAGAGGCCAAGCGCAGAGAGGGTGTCGATGCCGCGTAGGCAGCGCAGGCGGGCGACGCCCTGCTCCCAGGGGGAGCCCTCGATGAGGGCGGCCATCTGGGACTCGAGATCGCCGCGACGCACCAGCAGGGCCTCGATCGACCCGATCCCGTCGAGCAGGACCGACTGCGCCACCGGCTCGGGAAGCTCGACCCTGCCCAGCCAGTCGAGATGACGTTGGGTCCAGTTGTTGCCCTCGAAGCGCAGGTCGTGGCGCAGCAAGAGCTTGCCGACCCGGTGGCGGGCCCGCATCAGGTCGCCGCGGATGTCCTCGCGGGCGCGGACCAAGTCACGCATCGCCTCTTCGGCCGGCGTCGGCACCCGCACTGCGTGAAGCCCGCCGATCATCAGCAGCCGCACCAGCCGTTCGGCGTCGCGGCGGTCGGTCTTGACCCGGTCGGTCGCCGGGCGCTCGATCTTGCCCGGCGCGGCCACGGTGCACTCGATTCCCTTCGCCGCCAGGGCCCGGGCCAGGCCGAACCCGGTCGGGCCGGCCTCATAGGCGACCCGCACCGGCGCCGGCAAGGCGGCGCAGAACTCCGCCACCTGCTCGGTGGCACCCCCCATCCGCTGCACGACCAACTCGCCGGACTCCTGGTCGGCGATCGCCGCGACGACCTTCGCCGCGTGAACATCGAGACCCACCCACGTCCTAACCTGCGCCATGTCGGCACCCCCATGATTGCGGTCCTCGCCGAGGCCAACCCTCGGCGATAAACCCGCGCATCTCATGCGCGGGTGCCGACCTTTACGCGTGGTTCGGATCGAGCCGGCGCTCAGGTGGGCCGGCCATAGGGTCTAGCTGGATTCTTTCTGATGGAGATCCTCGAACTCCGTTGGTGTGAGCATATTGAGCGAGCTGTGGCGGCGGAGGTTGCGGCGCTTGCCTCCAACGCCGCAAACGAACAAGACGCCGCGTTGTTCAGGGTCGCCGCCTTCACCGGCCTGCGACTTGGCGAGCTTCGCTGGGGCGACGTGGATCGGGGGCGGCGGCTCCTCCATGTGCGTCGCTCGTTCACGCGGGGCGAGGCAGGTCCGCCGAAGTCGGGAAAGGTTCGCTCGGTCCCGTTGGTCGACGAGGCCGCGTTCGCCTTCGACGACCTGCGTCGCCGCGAGCGCTTCACGGACGATGACGATCTCGTCTTCGTCAACGACCTCGGTCAGCCGTTCGAGGAGTCCGCGATGCGGCGGCGCTTCTACAAAGCCCTGGACGCGGCTGGGCTTCCTCGCATCCGTTTCCACTATCTCCGCCACACCTTCGGCACGCTCGCGGTGCAGGCGCTCCCGTTGACCGACGTGATGGCGTATATGGGTCACGCCGACATTCAGACGACGATGATCTATATCCACCACATGCCCCGCCGCGACGACGCTTTCAAGCTTTCGCGCTTGCTCGCGGCGAACATAGATGACGATGTTGGGTGCACGCCGGGTGCGCGGTCGGGTTTTCCGGGCGATGAGGAAGACGTCAAATCGCCGCATTCCGCACTGCCAAGCGATGCCGGAGGAGGGACTCGAACCCCCGACACGCGGATTATGATTCCGCTGCTCTAACCAGCTGAGCTACTCCGGCGGGGCGGCGGATGGTAGCGAGGCTTCGTGCGTGGGCGGTGCTGCGCGCCGCCCTGGTGGATAGCCTTGTGTCCGTGATGGGCAGCGCTCTGGATAGGGCAGTCAACACGCTGATCCGGGATTGTCTGGATCTGAACCCTTCTGAGGAGATGCTGGTGATCTGCAACCCGATCACCGAAGAGCTTGGCGCGCTGTTGCGGATCAACGCGCAGGGCGAGGGCGGCGAGGCGACGCTGGCGGTCATCTCCGAGCGGGAATCGCACGCAGCGGAGCCGCCGCAGGCGGTTGCCGCGGCGATGCTCGCCGTCGACATCGTCGTTGCGCCGACGATCCAGTCGATCTCCCACACCGAAGCGCGTCGCGCCGCCACCGCGGCCGGCGTGCGGGTCGCCTCGATGCCCGGCGTTACCGCCGAGATGCTCGCTCGGGTGATGAGCGCGGACCTGAAGCTGTTGCGCAAGCGGGGCGCCTCTGTCGGGCGCGCGCTCGGTGGCGGCGCTGAGGCGCGAATCACCTGCGCTAACGGCTCCGACCTGCGCCTCGGCTTGGTGGACCGGACCGCGACCGTCGACGCGGGAGCGCTGAACATGCGCAGTGCGTTCGGCAACATCCCCTGCGGCGAGGCCTTCATCGCGCCGCTCGAGGGGACCGCCGAGGGGACGCTGGTCGTCGACGGCTCGATCGCCGCGATCGGCAGGCTCGTCGAGCCGGTTGAGCTGACCGTTCGCGGTGGCCACCTGACCGCGGCGAGCGGGGCTGAGGGTGCGCGGCTGATGGAGTTGCTCACCGAACACAGCCCGGAAGGGACCAACGTCGCCGAGCTCGGCATCGGCACCAACGAATGCGCAATTCTCACCGGCAACATCCTCGAGGACGAGAAGATCCTCGGCACGGCTCACGTCGCCTTCGGCGCCTCGGCGGCGATCGGCGGCACGGTCCAGGTGCCCGTCCACCTCGACTGCGTGGTGACGCGGCCGACCGTTGAGATCGACGGCGCCGCGATCGTGCGGGCCGGCGAGCTGGTTGTCTGAGCGGTGGCGCCGCCGCTGCTTGCCGTTCCCAACGTCTCCGAGGGTCGCGATGCGGGGCGGATCGACTCACTCGAGCGCGCTTTCTCCACGGGAGTGGCCCTGCTCGACCGCCACAGCGACCCCGACCACGATCGCACCGTCTTCACTCTGGCGGGCGAGCCCGAGGCGCTGACCGCTGCGCTGGCCTGCGGCGCCGCCGAGGCGATCCGCTCGGTCGACATGACCGGGTACGCGGGCGCCCACCCGGCGATCGGTGCGCTCGACGTCTCCCCGGTCGTCTGGATCGGACCTGGGGATCGCGCGAGGGCACGAACGACCGCCGTCGACGTCGCCGACCGGGTCGCCGCCTTGGGCGTTCCCGTTTTCCTCTACGGCGAGTTGGCAAGCGCGCCCGAGCGAGCCGAGCGGGCTTACTTCCGCAACGGCGGGCTGGGCGAGCTCCGGCTGCGAATGGAAGCAGGCGAGCTGCCTCCCGACCGGGGCGCGGCGCAGCCGCACCCGACCGCCGGCGCGACCTTGGTCACGTCCCGCCCGCCCCTCGGCGCCTTCAACGTCGTGCTGGACAGCGGCGACCTTGAGCTGGCGCAAACCGTCGCCGCCGGCCTGCGTGAGTCGGGAGGCGGGCTGGTCGGGGTGCGGTCGGTCGGCCTGCTGCTCTCGGGTGGCCGCGTGCAGGTCTCGACCAATATCCACGACCCGGGCGCGACGTCGCTCAGCACGGTCGTGGAGAGGATTCGCTCGCTCGCTGAGCCGCTCGGCGCCCGGCCGGTCGAGGCCGAGCTCGTCGGTCTGATTCCAGTCGCCGCCCTCGCCGGCTATCCGGAGGACGTGCCGATTCGGGGCTTCGACCCCGAGCTGAGGACGATCGAGCGGCGCCTAGCGGCCCTCTCCTGAATGGCCCAACGCCGCTATTCGTCTAGATTCCGGATATGGCCCAGACGAGGAAGAAGCGCCGCCGCAAGCACCGGGGCACGCAGGGTGGCCGTGTCGATCCAAACCGCCGAGCCGGCCGCCCGCGCAGTCGCGAGGAGGCCAAGGCACGTGCCCGTTCCGGCCGCAAGGCTCAACAGAAGACCGATGCGCCGCCGACCTGGCGCAGCTCGATCGTCCGCGGCGGGGTTGCCGCCGTCATCTTCACGGCCCTCTTGATGCTGATCTTCAAACGGCCACCCGGTGCCGCCTTCGGCCTTGGCGCCTTCATGCTCGTCTTCTACATCCCGGCCGGCTACTACATCGACGCGATGTTGTGGCGGCGGCGCGAGCGGGCGCGGATCCGCGCCGGGAGCAAGGAGTGAGTCTTGACGTCCAGATGCTCACCGTGGGGCCGATCGCGGAGAACTGCTTCGTCGTGCGGCGCGAAGGCTCGGGCAGCGGCCTGATCATCGACCCGGGTGACGAGCCGGATCGCATCCTCGCGGCGGTCGAGCAGATGGGGACCAAGGTCGATGCGATCCTGATCACCCATTGTCACTTCGACCACATCGGCGCGGTCGCACCGGTTGCGACGATCACCGGCGCCCCCGTGTACTGCCCGGAAATCGAGCGGCCCCTGCTCGCCGACATCATGGCTTACGTGCCGGTCCCCGGTATTGGCCCCTACGACAACTACGAGGCCGACGAGATGGTGAAAGGGGGGGAGACGCTGGAGCTGGCCGGCCTGACCATCGACGTCATCTTCACCCCGGGCCACAGTCCCGGCCACGTCACCTACTCGATCCGCGACGAGGAGGCGATGTTCTCCGGTGACGTGCTCTTCAAGGGATCGGTCGGTCGGGTTGACCTTCCCGGCGGCGATGGGCCGACGTTGATGCGCTCGATCCGCGGCCTGCTCGATTCCCACTCGCCGGAAACCGGCGTCTACCCCGGCCACATGGACGTCACCACACTTGGCGCAGAGCGGGCGAGCAATCCTTTCCTCGCCGAACTGGCGAGTTGACCCGCGCGCCGCGCAGGTAAGGTCGCGCCACGATGGCGAGCAAATACCAGGCCCCCCGGGGGACCTTCGACGTCCTGCCGGCCGACGCGCACGCCAGACAGAGGATCGAAGCGACAGCGTCGACCGTCTTTGCGCGGGCCGGCTATGAGCCGATCGCCACTCCCGCGTTTGAGGACACCGAGCTGTTCGAGCGGGGCGTCGGCCGCTCCACCGACATCGTGCGCAAGGAGATGTTCACCTTCGAGGACAAGGGGGGCCGCAGCATCACCCTGCGGCCCGAGGGCACGGCGCCGATCTGCCGCGCCTACCTCGAGCACGGCATGCACAAGCTGGCGCAGCCGGTAAAGCTCTCCTACGGTGGCCCGTTCTTCCGCCATGAGCGTCCCCAGGCCGGGCGCTACCGCCAGTTCCACCAGCTCGGCGCCGAGGCGATCGGCACCGATTCGCCGCTGGCCGACGCCGAGGCGATCATGCTGCTCTCCGACCTGCTCACCGAGCTGGGTGCGCCGGGCGTCGAGTTGCGGGTCGGCAGCCTCGGCTCGCCCGGGGCGCGCAGCGCCTACCTGGAGGAGCTCAAGGCCCACCTGCGCACCCATGAGGCGGAGCTCTCAAAGGACGTCCGCGAGCGGATCGAGATCAACCCGCTGCGTGCGTTTGACGCGGACGACGAGGGGACGCGCGGCGTGATGGCGAGCGCGCCGACGATCGTCGAGCGGCTGGAGGGGGAGGACGCCGAGCACTTCGCCGAGGTGCGCGCGCTGCTCGAGGCGGCCGGCATCGAGTTCGAGATCGACCCGACCCTGGTGCGCGGCCTCGACTACTACACGCGGACGATCTTCTCCTTCGTCTGCGACGAGCTCGGCGCGCAATCCGAGATTGGCGGTGGCGGCCGCTACGACGGCCTGATCGAGCAGCTGGGCGGGCCGCCGACGCCGGCGGTCGGTTGGGCGGCCGGAATCGAGCGCATCCTCCTGGCTCTCGGAGAGGTTGAGGAGGAGCGCGGCCGGGACGCGTTCATCGCCGTCGCCGACGCCAGCCGGCAGCGGCAGGCGCTGGCCTTGGCGACCGAGCTGCGCCACGCCGGCCTTGCGGCGGAGGTTGACCTTGCCGGGCGGGGACTGAAGGGGCAGCTCAAGCACGCCGACCGGATCGGTGCCCGCCGCGTGCTGATCCTCGATTCCGACGGCTCCGCACAGCTGCGCGACATGCAAAGCGGCGAGCAGCGCCCGGTCGATCTGGCGCAAGCCGTCGAGGCGATCGGCGGCGCGCGATCGTGAGCGACGCGCCGGCGCTGCGCGCCAACGAGTACCGCGACACTTGGTGCGGCCAGGTGCTGGACGACCGGGTCGATTCCGCCGTCCGGGTGGCCGGCTGGGTTCACCGCCGCCGCGACCACGGCGGCCTGATCTTCATCGACCTGCGCGACCGCACCGGGATCGTCCAACTCGTCTTCCATCCGGACAGCTCGGGCGCGGCGTTCGAGCTCGCCCACAAACTGCGGGCCGAGGACGTGCTGAGCGCCGCCGGCGCCGTTGTCCGCCGCTCGACCGAGACGATCAACCCGGAGCTGGCGACTGGTGAGTTCGAGCTCGCAGTCAGCAGCGCCGAGCTGTTGGCCGACGCGGAGACGCCGCCCTTCCAGATCGAGGGCTTCTCCGGCGAGGTCGGCGAGGACGCCCGCCTGCGCCACCGCTACCTCGACCTGCGTCGCGAGCCGATGCGAGAGGCGCTGGTCCTGCGCCACCGGGTGACCGCGGCGATGCGCGAGTTCCTCGACCGCGAGGGCTTCCTCGACGTCGAGACGCCGGTCTTGACCCGCTCCACCCCGGAGGGCGCCCGCGACTTCCTCGTCCCCAGCCGTATGCAGCAGGGTTCCTTCTACGCCCTGCCGCAGTCCCCGCAGTTGTTCAAGCAGATGCTGATGGTGGCCGGCTTCGAGCGCTACTACCAAGTTGCCCGCTGTTTCCGCGATGAGGATCTGCGCGCCGACCGCCAGCCCGATTTCACCCAGCTCGACATCGAGATGTCCTTCGTCGGCGTCGATGACGTGATCGAGGTCAACGAACGGTTGCTCGCGCACGTGTTCGAGCGTGTCGGCGGCCCCGCGGTCGAGCTGCCGATCGAGCAGCTTCCCTACGACGAGGCGATGGGTCGCTTCGGCACTGACCGGCCCGACCTGCGCTTCGGGCTGGAGCTGGTCGACCTCTCCGGGGCGCTTGCCGAGACCGAGTTCAAGGTCTTCCGCGGGGTGATCGAGTCCGGCGGCGCGGTGCGCGGCCTCAACGCGGGCCGGCGCGACCTGCCTCGCTCCGAGCTCGACGGCTTGATTTCGCGTGCGCAGGAGCTGGGAGCCAAAGGTCTGGTCTGGGCCTTCCGCGAGGGGGACGGCTGGCGCTCGCCGACTGCCAAGTTCCTCTCCGCGGGTGAGTTGGCCGAGCTCAACCGGCGCCTCGGCGCTGAGGAGGGCGACCTGCTGCTGCTGGTCGCCGACCGGCCCCGCGTCGTCAATGCGGTCCTGGGACAGCTGCGCGTCGACCTTGCCGAGCGCTTCGACCTGATCCCCGCCGACGCGCACCGGCTGGTCTGGGTCGTCGACTGGCCGCTGCTGGAGCAGAGCCCCGGTGAGGAGCGCTGGGACCCGCTGCACCATCCCTTTACGGCACCCGCCGGTGAGTTCGACCCCGGCGATCCGGGCAGCGCCCGCGCGCTGGCCTACGACCTGGTCTGGAACGGCCAGGAGATGGGCGGCGGCTCGATCCGTATCCATCGCGCCGACGTACAGGAGAAGGTCTTCGCTGCGCTCGGAATCGATGCCGAAGAAGCCGAGGCCCGCTTCGGCTTCCTGCTCGAGGCGTTGCGCTACGGCGCCCCGCCGCACGGCGGCATCGCCTACGGGCTCGACCGGATCGTGCAGCGGCTCGCCGGCGCCGACTCGATCCGCGACGTGATCGCATTCCCGAAGACGGCCTCGGGCGCCGATGTCCTGACCGGCGCCCCGGCGCCGGTGGGCGAGCTGCAGCTGAAGGAGCTCGGCATCACACTTCGTCGATGAGTTTGATCGACCGCCTGCGTCGCTTTTTAAGCTCCGGACCCGGGAAGACCCCCATCAAGGTCGACGATCCGACCTTCGACTCCTGGGAGGTCGTGCGCGACTTCGGCGACGTGCGCACGGCGCGGGCCTGGCACCAGGCGCTCGAAGAGGCGGGGATCGACGCCGTTCTGACCGCCGATTGGCCGATCGATCGTTTCGGCCGCGGCGACATCGCCCTGCGGGTCAGGGGCGAGGACTGGAGCGAGGCCGAGTTCCTGCTCTCCAACCTCGACTGAGGAGGCCGCGGCACTTCCGCCTGGACCGATCTCCACTCGCCAGCAAGCCCTCGTGGTGGTACGGTTGAGCCGAGGCTCGAGCCCGTGCGAGAGCCGTCCCACCGTTTGACCCAACACAAACGGCGCGGGGGCCGATCTCTCTTGGTCCTGTGGGATCCGGAGGAGGCGCCCACCCTTTTCTTCAAGGGATCAAAGCCAGGGGCGGCAACGGCGGGTTGGAGCCTCTTTTGTGTGCGTGGCCGGGGAGAGAATTGACATTCAGCGCAACACCCGCGCGTCCGCACCGGCCACCATTGCTCCATGTCGCGCCGGGAGCCCCCTCCGACCTGCATCGAGCCCCAAATAGGGGTTCGATGCAGGTCGGATCTAATGCCTTGGGACGGTGCGGAGCCTGCGGATCGGGTGATTGGGGAGCTGGCGGGGCGTCAGCACGGCGTGGTTGCGCGGCGGCAATTGCTCGACATCGGCTTTGGCCCCAGGGCGATCGGCGCCCGGTTGGAGCGCGGATATCTCCGCTCGATCCATCATGGGGTCTACGCGGTTGGTCACTCGGTCCTGACGCGCCACGGTCGTTGGATGGCCGCGGTGCTGGCGTGTGGGCCCGGGGCCGTGCTCAGCCACCGGTCGGCGGCGGCATTATGGGGATTGCTCGATGTCTCGGCTCAGCCGGAGGTGATCAGGCCGGGGAAATTCCGGAAGCGCAGGGGAATCGTGGCGCACTTCGGCGCCGTCCCAGCCGACGAGCGCACCGTCAGGGCGGGAATTCCGGTCACGATCGTGCCGCGGACAATCTTCGATCTGGCCGGCCTGGGAATGCGCCGCGAGACGCAGCGGACCATGCACGAGGCGGAAGTCCGGCAGCTCACCTTTGGTCTTTCGATTCCCGACCTCCTCGGTCGCTACCCGCAGCGTGACGGCGCTCCGCTGCTCCGCGAGTTGCTCGCCGATGACCCGGAGGTCCGTGGTGCGCCAGCCAACAGGTTCGAGGACAGGTTTGCGGACCTGCTCGACGCGCACGGCGTCCCCCGGCCGCGATTCAATCCCCACCTCAATGTCGCCGGGCGCAATTTCAGGCCCGATTGCCTCTGGCCGCAGGACAAGCTGATCGCCGAGCTGGACGGCGCGCAGGTCCACCGCACGCGAAAGGCGTTCGAGTCCGATCGCGAGCGCGACCGGGTCCTGCTGACCGCCGGTTACCGGACGATGCACGTGACCTGGTGGCAGCTCGAATGCGAACCAGACGAGCTCGTCGCCGCCCTGCGCCGCCTGCTCTCCCCCCTCCGACCTGCATCGAACCCCAAATAGGGGTTCGATGCAGGTCGGAGGGGGGCGGCTCTACGCTGTGGGGCGTGAGTCGGGAACTTTTTGAGCACTACCTTCGCGATGGGACGCGGCTTGGGCCGTCGCTCGACGGTGGGTTCACCGGGGCTGCCGGGGGGGCGGCCTGCGGGGATCTTTCGCGGGTGTCGCTGCTGATCGAGGACGGGCGGGTGGCCCGCGTGAGCTTCGACGCCGAGGGCTGTGGCGCCACTCGGGCGGCGACCGCGGCCGTCGCCGAGCTGGTCGACGGGGAGCCTGTGATCGAGGCGGCGCGGATCGGGATCGGCGAGGTCGACGAGGCGATCGGGGGCCTGACTCCCGCCAAGCGTCACGCCGCTCAGCTTGCCGCCGACGCCCTGCATCGGGCGCTTGCGAGCGCGGCCGCATCGTCGAAGACGCTGGCCGCCCCGCGTGGGCGCCGCGTCCTTATCGCCATGTCGGGCGGCGTCGACAGCGCTGTCGCCGCCCTGCTCGAACGCGAGCGGGGCGCCGAGGTGCTCGCCGTAACCCTGAAGCTCTGGGCCGATCCGGAGACGGATGGGGCCAAGGCCTGCTGCTCGCCCGAGGCGGTGCTTGGCGCCCGGGCCGTGGCGCACTCGCTTGGCATCCCGCACCTCACGCTCGACCTGGAGGAGGAATTCCGTCGCCGCGTCGTCGGCGCCTTTCTCGACGGATACGGCGCCGGCGCCACGCCGAACCCCTGCATCGTCTGCAACGGCGAGGTGCGGATCGCGGCGATGGTCGACCTCGCCGAACGCCTCGGGGCGGACTGCCTGGTTACCGGCCACTACGCGCGGATCGTCGAGGACGGCGATGGCCCCTTGCTGGCCGCGGCGTCCGACAGCAACAAGGACCAGAGCTACATGCTTGCCGCGCTGCCGCCGGCGATGCTCGACCGCCTGCGCTTTCCCCTGACTGAGCTGAGCAAGCCCGAGGTGCGCGAGATCGCCGCCCGCCACAGCCTCTCCGTCGCCAAGAAGCCCGAGAGCCAGGACCTCTGCTTCCTCGCCGGCCAGGGCAAGGAGCGCTTCCTGCGCCGCCACGCCGGGCTCGGCGAGCGCGAGGGCGCGGTCATCGACGGCTCGGGCCGCTCGATCGGGCGCCACCGCGGTCACCACAACTTCACCGTCGGCCAGCGGCGCGGGATCGGCGTGTCGGCGCCGGAGCCGCTCTACGTCTTGGCGACCGACGCCGGTTCGAACACGGTCACCGTCGGCCCCCGGGCGGATCTGGCGGCGATGAGCGTGCGGGTCCGCGACGCCGTCCTGCACCGCGGCGGCGACCGCGTCGACGCGGTGAAACTGCGCTACCAAGCCACGCCGGTCCCGGCCTCTCTGACGGGGGCAAAGAGGGGTCGTCACAGCGAGCTCGATATCCAGCTCGGCGAGGCCTTCGACGCCGCGGCACCCGGGCAGGCGGCGGTGCTGCTCTGCGGCGAGGCGATCGTCGGCCACGGCACCATCGCGGCTGCGGCCTGACGCCGCACGCCGTCACTTAGGCTTCGTTGCCGATGAAAGCCGAGCAGATCCGCAACACCTATCTGTCCTTCTTCGAGGAGCGGGGCCACCGGATCGTGCCCTCGGCCTCGCTGGTTCCCTCTGTCCACGACCCCTCGGTGCTGCTGACCACCGCCGGTATGCAGCCCTTCAAGCCCTACTTCCTGGGACGCGAGAAGCCACCGGCGCCGCGGCTCGCCGACGTGCAGAAGTGCTTCCGCACGACCGACATCGAGGAGGTCGGCAAGACCGCGCGCCACCTCACCTTCTTCGAGATGCTCGGCAACTGGAGCTTTGGCGACTACTTCAAGGCGGAGTCGATCCCGTGGGGCTGGGAGCTGGCGACGCAGGGGTTCGGGATGGACCCCGAGCGGATCTGGGCGACTGTCTTCGGCGGCGACGAGGAGCTCGGCCTCGGGCCCGACGAGGAGGCGATCGAGATCTGGAAGGGCGTCGGCATGCCCGAGCAGAGGATCGTCCTGCTCGGTCGCGAGGACAACTTCTGGCAGGCGGGGCCGAGCGGTCCCTGCGGCCCCTGCTCGGAGCTCTACCTCGACCGCGGCGAGGACTTCGGCGCCGCCGGCGAGCGGCCCGGCGACGACACCGACCGCTTCCTCGAGTTCTGGAACCACGTCTTCATGACCTATGACCTCTCCGCCGAGGGGGCCCTGACCGAGCTGCCGATGCGCAACATCGACACCGGCATGGGCCTCGACCGGATGGCGGCGATCCTCCAGGACGTCCCGTCGGTCTTCGAGACCGACCTGGTCCGGCCGTTGATCGACCTCGCCGAGGAGCTGTCCGGGCGCTCCTACGCCGAGGGCGGGGCCGTGACGAGGGCGATGCGGATCGCCGCCGACCACTCGCGTGGCGCCGCCTTCCTGATCGCCGACGGGGTCGTCCCCTCCAACGAGGACCGCGGCTACATCCTGCGGCGGATCATGCGCCGGGCGATCCAGCAGGGCCGCACCCTGGGCCTCGAGGCGCCGTGGCTCGGCCGGTTCGCCGAGCGCACGGTCGAGATCATGGCGGGCGCCTACCCGGAGCTGGCCGCGGAGAGGGAGACGATTTCCCGCTGGGTCGGCGATGAGGAGGAGAGCTTCGGCCGCACGCTGGAGCGTGGCAGCGAGCTGCTCGAGCGCCTGGTCGCAGAAGCGCGCGAGTCGAGCACCTCCTGGATCGATGCCGCCGATGCCTTCAAGCTGCACGACACCTACGGCTTTCCCTATGACCTGACCAAGGAGCTGCTCGCCGAGCAGGGCCTCTCGGTCGACGACGGTGGCTTCGAGGAGTTGATGGAGGAGCAACGCAGCCGCGCTCGCGTCGGCTCTGCCACCGCGCACGGCTCCGAGGACCGCCACGAGAAGGTGATCGCCTTCGCCGCGGAGGCGCCGCCGACCCGCTTCGTCGGCTACGAGACGCTAAGGGCGACGACCGGGCTCGCCGCGGTCGCGAGCGAGGGCGGCCGGGCGCTGGTCAAGCTCGAGGAGAGCCCCTTCTACGCCGAGGGTGGCGGCCAGATCGCCGACACGGGTGTGCTGCGCTGGGACGGGGGAGAGGCCCGCGTGATCGACGTCTACCGGCTCGGCGACGACCAGGCGCTCGAGGTCGAGGCCGACAACGGCTCGGTCGCCCCCGGCGTCGCCGTCGAGGCGCGGGTCGACCACGAGGCCCGGCACGCGACGATGCGCAACCACACCGCGACCCACCTCCTGCACGCGGCGCTGCGCGAGCGGCTCGGCGACCATGTGCGCCAGGCGGGCTCGGCCGTGCGCCCCGACAAGCTGCGCTTCGACTTCAACCACGGACAGGGGCTCGGCGCCGAGGATCTCGCCGCGATCGAGGAGCGGGTCAACGGCCAGATCAAGGCGAGCCGGCCGGTCCGCTGGCTGGAGATGGACCGGGCCGAGGCCGAAAAGCTCGGCGCGATGGCGCTGTTCGGTGAGAAATACGGCGAGTGGGTGCGGGTGGTCGAGGTCGACGAGGTCTCGCGCGAGCTCTGCGGCGGAACCCACGTCGCCAACACCGCCGAGGTCGGCATCTTCAAGATCGTCTCGGAGGGCTCCAGCGCGGCCAACGTGAGGCGGATCGAGGCGGTGACCGGGCCCGCGGCGATCGATTGGTTCCGCGGCAGGGAGGAGCAGCTGCGCGAGGTCGGTGAGCTGCTCGACTCCCCCCAGGACCCGCTGACCGGCGCCCGCCGCGCGGCGGAGCGACTGCGCGAGGCGGGCGAGGGCGCCAAGCAGGCCGCCAAGCAGCTGCTCGGCGATGAGGCGGAGCGCCTCATCGCCGCCGCGGAGGAGGTCGACGGGATCGACGTAGTCGCCTCCCGGGCGCCGATCGCCGACCAGAAGCAGCTGCTCGAGCTCGCCAACCGGGTTCAGTCGAAGCTCGGCGGCGAGTCGGCGATCGCGCTGGGCGGCGCCGAGGGAAGCAAGGTCGGCCTGGTCGTCCTCGTCTCCAAGGGCGCGGTCGGACGCGGCGTCTCGGCGGCGACGGTCGTGCGCGAGGCCGCGCCCCTCGTCGGCGGCGGGGGCGGTGGTCGCGAGGAGATGGCCCAGGCCGGCGGCAAGGACGCCGCCAAGCTCGACGAGGCACTCGACGTCGCGAAGCAGGCAATCGAGCGGGAGCTCGGATGAGGTCGCTCAGCTGATGCGGGTGCTCGCCCTCGACTACGGCACCGCCAGGACCGGCTGCGCGATCTCCGACCCGAGCGGCACCCTGGCGACGCCGCTGCCGGTGATCGAGCCCTCCGAGGCGCGCTCGGTCGTCGAGCTGGTCGCCAAGCACGAGGTCGAGCGCGTCGTCGTCGGCCTGCCGTTGCACCTGAGCGGCGAGGAGGGGTCGCAGGCCGCGCTGACCCGCACCTTCTGCGTCGAACTGGAAGCGCTGCTCGAGATCCCCGTCGAGACCTATGACGAGCGACTGACGACGCGGATGGCCGAGGCGAGCAAGCGCGAAGGCGCGGCGGCGGCGCCCGACTCGCTGGCGGCC
This sequence comes from uncultured Solirubrobacterales bacterium, assembly GCA_963837695.1. Classification (GTDB taxonomy): domain Bacteria; phylum Actinomycetota; class Thermoleophilia; order Solirubrobacterales; family 70-9; genus VRUE01. Next base: position 1,790,751 of record CAWINZ010000005.1, read on the forward strand.
GCCCACCTGCTGCAGGCCTATCTCGCCGGGCAGGCCGCGATCGAAGGCTCAGAGGACGATGACTGACGACTGGTTTGGGGACGACACCGCCGTCGCCGAGCGGGAGCGTCGCCGCCAGGAGCGCGACGGTCAGCGAGCAGTTACGGCGAAGCGCCGCCGGCGTGCGGGCCTCGCCGCCCTGCTCGTGGTGCTGGTGTTCGGTGGGGCAGCGGCCGCCCTCGCCTACCGCCACTTCCACAACCCCGCCCCGCCGCCGCCCGTGGTCCTCAAGACGACCACGGTGACGATTCCGGAGGGCTACACCCGCGAGCAGACCGCGCAGGTCGCCAAGGAAGTGGGCTTGACCGGCAGCTACATGAAGGCCAGCCAAGGACACGAAGGCTTCCTCTTCCCGGACACCTTCGAACTGGAAAAGCGGGCACCCGCCGCCGACCTCGTCGGGCTGCAGCTTGAAGATTTCAAGCGTCGCGTCAAGGGTGTGGACATGAGCTACGCGCGCTCCAAGAACCTGACGACGCGCGACGTGGTGACGATCGCCTCGATGGTCGAGCGCGAGGCCCAGCTTGAGAAGGAGCGGCCGCTGATCGCCGCGGTCATCTACAACCGTCTGCACGAAGGGATGCCGCTGGGGATCGACGCGACGATCCGCTTCGCCACGGGCAACTACGACCAGCCACTGACCGAATCCGAACTCGCGCTCGAATCTCCCTACAACACCCGCCTCCACACCGGGCTGCCACCGGGGCCGATCGGCAACCCCGGCCTCGCCTCCCTCGAGGCCGCCGCCCACCCGGCAAAGGTCGACTACCTCTACTACGTGGTCAAGCCGGGGACCTGCGGCGAAGACGCCTTCTCCTCGAACGCGGCTGAATTCGAAGCCGACGTTGCGGCTTACAACGAAGCACGCGAAGCGGCGGGCGGCAAATCGCCCGACACCTGCGGGGAATGAAGCGACTCGCCGTTCTCGGCCACCCCGTCGGCCACTCGCGCTCGCCCGCCATGCACAACGCGGCGCTGGCCGAGCTCGGCCTCGCGGACGAGTGGGCTTACGAGGCGATCGACGTCGCGCCGGACGAGTTCGAGCGCCGCGTGCGGGCGATGCCGGGCGAGGGATTCGTCGGCGCCAACGTCACCGTCCCGCATAAGGGGGCGGCGCTCGCGCTCGCAGACTCGCTTTCGGAGACCGCGCGCGAGATCGGCGCGGCGAACACGCTCAGCTTCAGAGCAGGGGAGATCCGCGCTGACAACACCGATATCGGCGGCCTACTCGATTCGTTGCCCGGCCCGGCCACGGGGCAACCGGCACTGGTGCTCGGCGCTGGGGGTGCCGCCCGTGCGGCTGTCTGGGCGCTCGTACGGGACGGGGCGGAGGTTGATGTCTGGAACCGCACCCCGTTGCGCGCCCGACACATCTGCGACGAACTGGACGGCACGCCAATCACCGAACCGCACCAGAGCGATTACGACCTGATCGTCAACGCCAGTGCCGCCGGGATGCATGGCGAAGATCCCTTTTCCGAGCTGCCGCTCGACCCGGCGGGGTTCGCCGCCACGCAGGTCGTGGTCGACTTCGTATACGGCGAGCAACCGAGTCGCCTGCTCAGTGCGGCGCGGGCCGCGGGCGCTCACACGATCGACGGCCTCGAGATCCTCGTCCGCCAAGGAGCTCGCTCGCTGAAGATCTGGACCGAACGCGACCCGCCAATCGACGTCATGCGCAATGCCGCCCGAGAGGGCCTATCCCGGTAGGGGTGGAACGTCTTGTACTTTTTCGCCGACGGCATTCGGGCGATAGCCGCAAAACGGCCCACCGAAAAAGTTAAGTGAAACCCCTACCGGGATAGGCCCCACGCCCCGCCGCGCCTATAGCCTTGCGGCGATGAGCACGCGTTTCGGATTCACCACCGCAGGCGAGTCGCACGGTCCCGGCCTGGTCGCGATCGTCGAGGGCATGCCCGCCGGGCTGGAGCTGGCGCGCGAGGCCCTCGACCGTGACATGGCCCGCCGCCAGCTCGGCCACGGGCGCGGCGGGCGGATGAAGATCGAGACCGACTCGGTCGAGGTCCGCTCCGGCGTCCGCCACGGTCGCACCCTGGGCAGCCCGATCGCGCTCCTGGTCGCCAACCGCGACTACGCCAACTGGGAGGAGCGGATGAACCCCTGGCCGGTCGAGGGCTTCGAGCCGGACGAGGTCCACCTGCCGCGCCCCGGCCACGCCGACCTGGTCGGCGCCCAGAAGTACGGCCACAGGGACATCCGCAACGTCTTGGAGCGGGCCAGCGCCCGCGAGACGGCGGCCCGGGTCGCGGCGGGCTCGCTCGCCCGTGGCCTGCTCACCGCGCTCGGGGTGAGCGTGCACAGCCACGTCACCCAGATCGCCTCGGTCAAGGCGCCCGAGCCTGCGGACCTCGGCCCGGAGGATTTCGCCTCGGTCGACGAGGATCCGGTCCGTTGCCTCGACCCCGAGGCGAGCGCGGCGATGGTCGCCGAGATCAACCGCCTGCGCAAGGCCAACGAGAGCCTCGGCGGCAGCTTCGAGGTGCGCGCCTTCGGGCTCGTCCCCGGGCTCGGCTCGCACATCTCCTGGGAGGAGCGGCTGGACGGCCGACTCGCCGGCGCCGTCGCCTCGATCCAGTCGGTCAAGGGCGTCGCGATCGGCGAAGCCTGGGATGTCGCCGGCCGCCCCGGCTCGGAGGCCCACGACGAGATCTTCTGGTCCGCGGAGCACGGCTACCAGCGTGAGACCAACCATGCGGGTGGGCTCGAGGGCGGCATGACCAACGGCCGGCCGCTCTCGGTGCGGGCGGCGATCAAGCCGATCTCGACCCTGACCAAGCCGCTGCGCTCAGTCGACACCGAGACCAAGCAGCCCGCCCAGGCGCTGCGCGAGCGCACCGACTCGACCGTCGTCCCAGCCGCCGCCGTCGTCGCCGAGGCGATGGTCTGCCTCACCCTGGCCCGCTGCTACCGGGAAAAGTTCGGCGGCGACCACATCGACGACGTACTGGCCTCGGTCGCCGCGTACAAGCAGCGCATCGACTTCCGCGGGTGACGGCGTGAGCCGCCCCGCGATCGTCTTCATCGGGTTTATGGGCGCGGGCAAGTCGACGGCGCTTGCCGCCATGCCGGCGGCGCTGGGCGAGAGGGTTGACATCGATGACCTGATCGAAGACGAGGTTGGGATGTCGGTGCGGGAGTTCTTCGACGGCCACGACGAAACCCAATTCCGCGAGATCGAGGAGCGAATTGCGGGGTCGTTGCTGGAGAGGGCAGACGGGGGTGTGATCGCGCTGGGCGGCGGCAGCGTGCTCCTTCCACGGGTGCGGGAGGCGCTTTCCCGCCACACGGTGGCTTGGCTCGACGTGAGTCTCGAGACTGCGTGGGAGCGCGTCGCCGACTCGGAGCGACCTCTGGCTCAGGATCGCGAGCGCTTCGATCGCCTCTACGCCGAGCGCAGGCCGGTTTACGACGAGCTGGCAGACGCCAAGTTGCTTTATGCCATGAGCGAGTCGGGGGGGTACCCGGTATACGTCGGCCGGGGCCTTGTGCGCGCCGGCCTCCATTCGTTGGGCCGTCGAGCATTCTGCGTGACCGACGCGAATGTCGGCCCGCGCTATGCGAAAAGCCTCGCCGCAGACGACGTTCTGGAGATCGATCCCGGCGAGGAGCGCAAGACGCTCGATACCGCCGAGCACGTTTGGCGGGCGATGGTCGACGCAGGGCTCACTCGTCATGATTCGGTCATCGCCCTCGGCGGCGGAGTGGTCGGCGATCTGGCTGGATTTTGCGCGGCCACTTATCAACGAGGAATGCCAATTGTCCAGGTGCCGACCACCCTCGTCGCCCAGGTCGACTCCGCCTACGGTGGCAAGACCGGTGTCGACTTGCCCGAGGGCAAGAACTACGTTGGCGCGTACCACATGCCCGAGGCGGTTATCGCAGATGTCGAAACGCTCGAGACCCTTCCTGTCGAGGAGCTGGCGGCCGGGTTCGTGGAGGCGCTGAAGACGGGGCTCTTGGCGGGGGGTGCTTTGTGGGAGAGGGTGCGCGCAATCGAGACTCTCGATCCGCGAGAACTCGACGACGTTGTCTTTGGCTGCGCCAAGTACAAGTGCGAAATCGTTGCTGAGGACGAGCGAGACTCCGGTCTGCGCGAGGTTCTGAACCTCGGCCACACGGTCGGGCACGCGATCGAGGCGGCGAGCGGCTACTCGCGCTATCGCCATGGGGAGGCGATCGGACTTGGATTGCTCGCTGCCCTGCGTCTCTCAGATGCATCCGAGCTGCGCAACGAGGTCGAAAAGATCCTCCAGCGCCATGACTTGCCGACCGTGCTCGACACCGCCGTTGACATTGACGCCATTCTCGACGCCCTCCAGCGTGACAAGAAGCGCACGGCGCAGGGCGTCGGCTTCGTCCTCCTTTCCGAGCCGGGCAAGCCCCGCACCGGGCAGCTCATCGATCCGGCTAAGGTCGAGGCTGCCGTGAAGGAGCTCTACGAATGACTTCAGCTCACAATCGTGTCGCCGTCCTGCATGGGGTTAACTTCGACGTGCTCGAGAAGCGCGACCCCGAGGTCTACGGCGGGCTTTCGCTGAGCGAGCTGGAGATGAGGATCCAGGCCTTCGCGCGTGAGCTCGGCCTAGAAACGCTCTTCTTCCAGACCAACTCCGAGGGTGAGTTCGCCGAATACCTGCACCGCGCTCCGGAGCAGGCCGACTCGATCATCATCAACGCCGGCGCCTGGACCCACTACAGCCGCGCGATCGCCGACGCGCTCGAGTTGGCCGGATTACCGGCGGTCGAGGTCCACCTCTCCGACGTCGAGTCGCGCCAGGACTGGCGCCGCGTGTCCGTCTTCGACGGGTTGGTGCTGGAGAAGATCTCCGGCAGGGGGCCGGACGGCTACCGCGACGCGCTAGCGACCCTGGCGCGCCACCTGGACGTCTCCGCCGGCGCATGAGGGGCCGTGGCGACCGGCTTGCGGCCTCGCTGGCCGAGCGCGAGCTCGACCAGGTGCTGGTCACCGAGCTGGTCAACATCCGCTACCTGACCGGTTTCACGGGGACGAACGGCGCCTGCGTCTGCGGCCCCGAGACACGCCTCTTCCTGACCGACTTCCGCTACACCGAGCGGGCCGCGGCCGAGGTCGAGGGCTGGGAGACGGTCACGGTCAGCGACGACTGGCTGGGCGGCATCGCGGCGCATCTCTCCGGCCGCGTCGGTTTTGAGGACGACCATGTCTCGGTCCGCCTGCTCGAGCGGCTGCGGGGGAAACTGGCGGAGGGCGTCGAGGCGGTCGCGGCGGGCGGCTCGGTCGAGAAGTTGCGCCGGGTCAAGGACGAGGACGAGCTGGCGGCGATCGCGGCAGCCTCCGAGCTCGCCGACGAGGTCTGGACCTGGAGCGTCGAGCGTGGCCTCGGCGGCCGTCTTGAGCGCGAGGTGGCCCGCGCCGCGGAAGCGCGGATCCGCGAGCTTGGCGGCGACCCCTCCTTCCCGGCGATCGTCGCCGCCGGCCCCAACGGGGCGCTGCCGCACGCCGAGCCGGGAGAGCGCCCGATCGGGGACGGCGAGCTGGTCGTCTTCGACATGGGGGCGAAGCTCGACGGTTACTGCTCGGACGGCACCAGAACCTTCGCTGTCGGCGAGCCCGGCGAGGAAGCCCGCAAGGTCTACGAGACGGTGCGGGCCGCGCAGGCGGCGGCACTCGCCGCGGTCGCCGCGGGGATCGGCGGCGAGGCGCTCGACGCGGCCGCCCGCGAGGTGATCGGGGCGGCCGGCTACGGCGAGCGTTTCGGGCACGGCCTGGGCCACGGGGTGGGGCTCGAGGTGCACGAGGCGCCGCGTGTCTCGCCGCGCTCGGAGGACGTGCTCTCGGCTGGCGAAGTGGTGACGATTGAGCCCGGTGTCTACCTGCCGGGCGAGCTGGGCGTGCGGATCGAGGATCTAGTCGTCGTCACGGAGAGCGGCTGCCGCAACCTGAGCGCATTGCCCAAAGATCTCCAGCTGGTCGAGTAGGTGCAGCCTTAAGTCTGCGGGCCGGAAAACCCGATGCGCACCGGGTGAGAGCCGATGCGCCCGCACAGGAGTCGTTGGTCGCCATTCGCGACGAAGCCCGTCGCGAGCGCCTGCTCGATATGGAGGTGAGGCTGCGCCCCTACCGCTTTGCCTGCTTTGCGATCCTCGCCCTGGCCCTGGCCTCGTCCGGCGCCGAGGTCGGCTGGTGGTGGGTTGTGCCGCTCTTGGTCGGCCTCGGTGGCTTCGCCGTCGCCGACAGCTTCATGGGCAACAGCGAGCACCCGGCGCTCTGGGTGGCGACCGCCTGGGGCATCCTTCCCTTGCTGCTCGCCGACGCGGTGGTCGTGACCGGGGGCGCCTCCAGTCCGGTGCTGATGTGGTTCGCGCTGCCGGCCGTCACCCTTGGTGCCCGCTTCTCGACCCGCGGCGTCGCCATCGGCACCGCATACATCCTGGCCCTGCTGCTGGGTAGCACGGTCGGCCTCGACGTCGCGACTGCCTCAGCCCACCAGCAGGACGTAGTCGCGGCCGTCGCCCTGGTGCTCAGCACGGTGATCCTCTCGGGTGCCCTGGTCGAGTCCGACCGCGCCCATCGCCGTCGCTCGACCCTCGACCCGCTCACCGGGCTCTTCAACCGCAACGCCCTCGAGCAGCGCCTCGCCGAGCTGGACGGGCAGCCGACCGGCAAACAAGGTTCCTCGCACGCGCTTCTCCTCTGCGACCTCGACCATTTCAAGCGCGTCAACGACCAGCTCGGCCATGCCGCCGGCGACGCCGTGCTCCAGGACGTCGCCTACACGATGCGCTCTGCCTTGCGAGCCGGCGATTCGATCTACCGCGTCGGCGGAGAGGAGATCCTCGTTGTCCTGCCCGGAGCCACAAAGGCCGAGGCGCTCGCAGTCGGCGAGCGACTACGGCGGGCCGTGCGCGAGCGCCGCCCCGCGGGCATGATGATGACGATCAGCATCGGCGTCGCCGTCTCGCGACCGGGGCCGCTCGACACCGAGCGTCTCGTCGGCCTCGCCGACGAGGCGCTCTACTCGGCCAAGGCGGCGGGGCGCGACCGGGTCATGGTCTGCGCCAACTGATCTCTCATCCGACCTGCATCGAACCCCTATTTGGGGCTCGATGCAGGTCGGAGCTAGCGACTGAGGTCGAGGCCGGCCTGCAGCCGCGCCGCGAAGGCGGCGATCAGCTCGACGGTCGCCTCGAGATCGCCGAGGTCGCAGAGCTCGACCGGCGAGTGCATGTAGCGCAGCGGGACCGAGACAAGGCCCGTGGGGATTCCCGAGCGCGAGATCTGGATCGAGTCGGCGTCGGTGCTGGTGCCGCGACCGCTGGCCGTGATCGTGTGCTCGATGCCGGCCTCCTCAGCGGTCTCGACCAGCAGTTCGAAGACCTTTGGCGAGAGGGTCGAGCCGCGACCGATCGCGGGGCCGGAGCCGAGCGGATGGCTGCCGATCTCCTTCTCGTCGATGCCCGGGGCATCGGTGGCGTGGGTGACGTCGATCGCCACGGCGAGGTCCGGCCGCACCTGAAAGGCCGAGGTCCGCGCGCCGAACAGTCCAATCTCCTCCTGGACGGCGGCGATCGCGGCGAAGCTGCCGCTCAGCGAGTCGCGCTCGTGGCAGCGGCGCAGCGCCTCCAGCGCGACGTAAGCGCCGATCCGGTTGTCCATCGCGCGTGAGGCCAGGCGGTCGCCGGCCAGGCGCACGGGCTCCGCTGCGATCACGACCGGGTCGCCGATCCGGATCAACGCCGCCGCCTCGTCGCGGTCGACGGCGCCGACGTCGATGTGGAGGCCCTTCAGCTCGACCACCTTCTTGCGCTGGTCGGGGTCGAGCAGGTGGATCGGCTTGCGCCCGACGACGCCGGGAACGAGCCCGTCGCGGCCGCGCACCTCGACCCGCTGGCCGACCAGGATCTGGGGGTCCCAGCCGCCGATCGGGGCGAACCAGAGGAAGCCCTTCTCGTCGATGTGGGTGACGACGAGGCCGATCTCGTCGATATGGCCGACCACCGCCAGCAGCGGGGCCTCCTCGCCGACGCGGGCGATCGAAGAGCCGAGGCCGTCGGCCGAAAGTGTCGCGAAGGACGCTTCGTCCCGCCAGATGGCCGCGGCAGGGCCCTCATGCCCAGAGGGGGCGCCGGCGCGGAGCAGTTTGTCTAGCAGCGAAGGGATCTCGACCATGACGAAGGCAGCAGTATGCCGAGTCGAACAGACGTCCGTGATGAGGCAATTGGAATAGTTTTCCCTCGATGAGCGAAACTGCGAAGACGTACCTGGTTACCGGGGCCTCGAGCGGCATCGGCGAGGCGGCCGCGAAACGGCTCGCGCGCGAGCCGGGCGCCGAGTTGATCCTGGTCGCTCGCCGCGAGGAGCGGCTGCGCTCGCTGGCCGAGGCACTGCCCTGCGAGGCGAGCTGGCTCGCCGTCGACCTGACCGCACCCGATGCCCCGGAGCGGGTCCGTGCCCATCTCGCCGAGCGCCACGGCGGCCGGCTCAACCTGCTGGTCAACAACGCCGGCGCCTCCTGGCGGGGCTCCTTCGGCGAGGCTGGCTACGAGAACGTGCGTCGCCACATGGAGATCAACTTCGACGCGGTCGCTCGCCTCACCGAGGCGCTGCTGCCGGCGCTGCGGGCCTCGAAGCCGAGTGCGATCGTCAATATCGCCAGCACGGCGGGCCGGGTCGCGCGGGCGCGGACCGGCTCCTACTCGGCCAGCAAGTTCGCCCTGATCGGCTGGACCGACGCGCTCTACGCCGAGGAGCGCCCGCACGGTGTCCACGTCGGCATGGTGCTGCCAGGCTTCATCGAGACCGAGGGATTCCCGGCCACCGAGTTGCGCGAGCGGGCGCTGACCCGCTGGACGGTCTCCAAAGCGGAGAAGGTCGCCGAGGCGATCGTCGAGACCGGGCTGCGCGGCAAGGCGGAGCGCTACGTGCCGCGCCCCTATGCGCTGGCCGCCGTCGCCCGGATCCTGCTCCCGGGACTTGTCCGCCGCGTGCTGTCCGGCGGTGCCGCCTCGAGCTTGACCACGAGCACGGCGGCGGACGCGGACGACTGAGCGTCGCCCTGGCCGGGCGGTCAGCTGCCGATGCGGCTGAAGCGGCAGTAGTGGAAGTGGAAGACGATGCTGGTGTTGTTGGCCGAGAGCCCGGCGCGTTCGGCGAGGATCGTGATGTGACCCGCTTTGATCTTTTCGCCGGCCTTGTAGTGCTTGCCGACTTCGCGTAGGCGCTGCCTGAGCAGCCGTATCGAGCCGAGCCAGTGTTCGACCCGGGTTTCGTCGGTGCTGGGGGCGGGGACCGTCGCCAGCCGTTTGATCAGCCCGCCGACGGAGCCCGAGACCCGGATGAACTGCTTGCCCGCGGGCATGAGCTTGCCCTTGTTGACGCGCTCCCTGGCGCCGGCCATGATCTTTTCGTTGGCGCTGCGGTTCGCCTGGCAGATCGGCTCGACCTGCGCCTTGTAGCTGTCACGCGTCTGTTCTTCGCCATGGACCAGCGGCGCGATCGCAAGCATCGCGATGGCAATCGCAGCGAATGTCCCCAGCGTCCTCTTCATCTCCCAGGCACACCCAGGTTAAAGCCTGCCGCCTGCCGCCCGGCCGCGGCCCCAGGTCTCTAGGATTCGCGGCCGTGATCTCGACCAACCAGTTCAAGAACGGCAGCCACATCGAAATCGATGGGTTCGTCTTCAAGATCCTTGAGTTCCAGCACGTCAAGCCGGGCAAGGGCGGGGCGTTCGTGCGCACGAAGCTGCGCAAGATCAATGACGGCTCGGTGCAGGACAAGACGTTCAGGGCGGGGGAGAAGTTCAGGCCGGTCCACACCGAGTCGCGCAAGATGCAGTACCTCTACGACTCCGGCGAGGCGGCTGTCTTCATGGACAGCAACGATTACGAGCAGATCGAGATCCCGAGCGAGATTGTCGGCGAGTCGATGCAGTGGGTCCTGCCCAACGACGAGGTCGACATCCTCTTCGTCGATGAATCGCCGAGCGACGTGCAGGTCGCCGGCGCGGTGGAGATGAAGGTCACGCAGACCGATCCGGGGGTGAAGGGCGACACGGCCTCCGGCGGCGGCACCAAGGCGGCGACGCTGGAGTCAGGCGTGGTCGTGCAGGTGCCGCTCTTCATCGACGAGGGCGAGACGGTCCGGGTCGACACCGACAGCGCCAAGTACATCTCCCGCGCTTAACGGCGCCGCCGGTCCGAAGCGCGAGAATAGGCCGATGCGCAGATCCGACCAGCGACGCGATGCCGTCTTCGCCTGCTACCAGCGCGACATCACCGGGCGCCCGCTGGACGAGCTACTCGACGACACCCGTCCTTTTACGCGCGAGCTCGCCGAGGCGGTCGAGTCGCACCGCGAGGCGCTCGACGCGACGATCGGCGCCCACGCCCGCGGTTGGGAGTTAAAGCGGATCGCACCGCTGGAGTTGAACGTGATGCGGGTCGCCCTCTATGAGATCGAGCACAGCGATGACGTGCCCGACGAGGTGGCGATCGACGAGGCGGTCGAGATCGCCAAGGAGTACTGCGGCGCCGACGCGCCCAGCTTCGTCAATGGCATCCTCGGCGCGATCGTGCGCGAGCGCCAGGGAGGCGCGGTCAAGTGAGCGAGGGGGGGCGCCTGCGCGAGATCTCGGCCCGACTGCAGGCGATCGCCGCCGAGCTGGAGGGCGCAGAGGCGAGCGACGAGCGCGCCGCCGAGCTGGCCCACGAGGCGGCCGAGCTCTCGACCGAGGCGGTCGAGGAGGCCAACCGCCGCATCCGCGAGTCTGCGTGAGCTACCCCGAGGATCTGTGCGTCCTGGTCGACGCCGAGCTGGAGCGCCTTCGCTTTGCCGCTCACCCCGCCACGGCGGGGCTCGAGGAGGCGATGCGCTACTCGCTGCTCGCCGGCGGCAAGCGGGTGCGGCCGGCCCTCGCCCTGGCCACGGCCCGCGCCCTCGGCGCCGACCCGGCGCGCTACCTACCGGTGGCGGCGGCGCTCGAGCTGATCCACACCTACTCGCTGATCCACGACGACCTGCCGGCGATGGACGACGACGGGCTGCGTCGCGGCCTGCCGACCTCCCACGTCAAGTACGGCGAGGACGTCGCGATCCTGGCCGGGGACGGCCTCTTTGCCGAGGCGATCCGGCTCTTCTGCGCGCAGCCCGGCGAGCCGGCGCGGGTGCTCGCCGCGCTGTCGGAGCTGGCCGGCGCGACGGGCGTGGACGGCATGGTCGGCGGCCAGTACGTAGACGTGATCGGCGAGGCCGGCGACGCCGAGGCGCTGCGCGCCCTGCATGGCTTGAAGACTGGCCGTTTGATCGGCGCCGCGGTCGGCGTCGTACTGACCCTGGAGGGCGTGAGCGAAAGTGAGACAATTCCCTATCGTCGGTTTTCCGGCGAGCTCGGCGTCCTCTTCCAGATCGTCGACGACATCCTCGATGTGACCGGAAGCGACGAGCAACTCGGCAAGCCCCGTGGAAGCGACGAGCGACATGGCAAACTCACCTACGTCAGCCTCTTTGGCCTCGAGCGGGCGCGCGAGCTGGCGGCCGAGTCACACGCAAAGGCGACAGCCGCGCTGGCCGAGGCGAGCGGCGACACCGGCGACCTGAGAGGGATCGCCGACTACATCTTCACCAGGAACGAATGAGCGACAAACCACCAAGACTGTTGAACGGGATCGACTCTCCCGCCGATCTGCACGAGCTCGACGACGAGCAACTGCAGCAGGTCGCGCAGGAGATGCGCACCTACATCATCGACACGATCGGCGAGATCGGCGGTCACTTCGGCGCCAACCTCGGCACCTGCGAGCTGGCCGTCGCTCTGCACAGCCTGCTCGACTCGCCCCGCGACAAGGTCCTCTGGGACGTCGGCCACCAGTCCTACCCGCACAAGATCCTCACCGGCCGCCGCGACGCTCTGCCGACAATCCGCCAGTACGACGGGCTGGCCCCGTTCTGCTCGATCTTCGAGTCCGAGCACGACATCATGGGCGCCGGCCATGCCTCGACCTCGATCGGCTACGCGGTCGGCCTCAAGGAGGCGATGCGCAAGGGGATCGGCGAGGACGGCAAGGTCGCCGCGGTGATCGGCGACGGGGCGCTGACCGGCGGTGTCGCTTACGAGGCCCTGCATGCCGCCGGGGGCCTGCAGACGCCGATCGTGATCGTCCTCAACGACAACGGCATGTCGATCTCACCCAACGTCGGCGCCCTCTCGCGCTACTTCAACCGGGTCCGGCTCAACCCGCGCCTCTACCACGCCCGCGAGGGTGTCGAGGACCGGCTGACCAAGCTGCCGCTGGGGCTGGGTGGGCGGATCGAACGGCTGGGGCCGGAGATCAAGTCGGCGATCAAGGCCTACTGGGCGCCCGGCCTCTTCTTCGAGGAGCTCGACCTCGCCTACATGGGGGTGATCGACGGCCACGACGTGCACGCCCTTCGCGAGGCCCTGCGCGAGGCCTTCGAGGCCGACCGCCCGGTCGTCGTCCACATCCACACGGTCAAGGGCAAGGGCTTCGCGCCAGCGGAGGAGGGTGGCCTGGAGGGGATGGAGCAGTGGCATGCCGCCAAGCCGAAGAGCATCGTCAACGGGGCGCCCGCGCCGAAGCCGGTGCCGGTCAGGGAGTCCGACTCCCCCGAGGCGATCGCCCCCGAGCGGCTGGAGAAGCCACCGGCCGCAGGCGCCCCGCCGCAGTACACCCAGGTCTTCGCCGATGCGATTGTCGCCGAGGCCAAGCACGATGAGCGGGTGATCGGGATCACTGCCGCGATGGCCGGTGGGACCGGCTTGCAGAAGCTCGCCGACGAAGTGCCCGAGCAGTACTACGACGTCGGCATCGCCGAGCAGAACGCGGTCCTGCTCGCCTCCGGCCTGGCGTTGCAGGGGGCGAAGCCGGTCTGCGCGATCTACTCGACCTTCCTCCAGCGCGCCTACGACCAGATCATCCACGACGTCTGCCTGCAGGAGCTCGACGTGACCTTCGCCATGGACCGGGCCGGTCTGGTCGGCGACGACGGGCCGACCCATCACGGCGCCTTCGACATCTCCTACTTCAGGCCGCTGCCCAACGTCGTGGTGATGGCGCCCCGCGACGAGGCGATGCTGGTCAACATGCTGCGCACGGCGATCGCGCACGACGGCCCGGCGGCGCTGCGCTACCCGCGCGGTGCCGCGGAGGGCGCCGAGCTGCCCGCCCGGCCGGAGGAGATACCGATCGGCAGCGGCGAGCTGCTGGCGAGTGGCGAGCGCGTCGCGTTGCTGGGATACGGCTACGGGGTCTCGATCGCGCTGCAGGCGGCGGAGATCCTTGCCGCGCACGATCTGCGCCCGGCCGTCGCCGACGCGCGCTTCGCCAAGCCGCTCGACGCCGAGCTGCTGGAGCGGCTGGCGCTCGGCCACGACCTCGTTGTGACGATCGAGGAGAACGTGCTCCCCGGCGGTTTCGGCTCGGCGGTTCTTGAGCACCTAGAGGACTCCTTCGCGGATCGTCCCGGCGACCGGGCGCGGGTGATGCGGGTCGGCCTGCCGGACCGCTACGTCACCCACGGCAAGCCGGCGCTGCTGCGCGAGGAGGTCGGTCTGACGGGGGAGTCGGTGGCCGAGCGGGTGCTCGCGGCGCTGCGCTCCGGCGAGCCTGCGCTGCGCTAGGGCCCTCGACCCGTTAACGAGATTTCTACCTGCGCTTGCACCAAAGCGCTCAATCGGTTAGCTTTCCCGGCGGCCTCCTTGGTTGCACCGGAATCGGCCCCGCTTCGCGGAACGTTTCTGGGGTTACTACAGGGAGAGGAGGCGCGTATCTCTGGATATGCAGGGTCCGTTGGGCAGGCGGACCTATGCCCCCGGGTAGGGCATAGGTCGCCCGCCCAACCTTGCCGTTCTACTCGTGTCCGGCTAGGGTGGCGTCGATGGCCGTAAAGCTCCACCGCTGCTCGGCGACGTGGGTCAAGATCGACGCTCACCCCTGCTGGCGCGTGCAGAAGGCGCTCGACGAGCAGGGCATCGAGTACGAGGTCGTCAAGGGACCGTTGCGACCGGGCAAGCGCGACGACCTCGAGCAGGTCTCCGGCCAGCGCAAATACCCGGCGATCGAGTTCGAGGACGGCCGCGTCTACCGCGACGAATCGGCGGAGATGGCAGAGCGGATCCATGCCGGGCAGCTGTTCGAGGGCTCGGCCTCCGAGACAGCATCCTGATATCGCTACCCTCCTGACCGTGAGGCCAGGGGGCAAGTTCGGGGTCCTGATCGCCGTCGTCACGATTTCGCTTGCGGCGGCGGCGCCGGTGCGGGCGGCGTCGGTCTTCGGCACGGTCACGGATGCGGTGACCCACGCCGGGATCGCGAGCTTCGAAGTCTGCGCCTACAAGGCCTTGGCAAGTCAGGCCGAAGCCGAACTCATGCCGGAATCGAAGTTCTGCGCCTCAGCCGAACCAGAAACCCCTGGCGAATACACGCTTGGAGGCATTCCGATGGGCCAGTACAAAGTCGCCTTCCTGCCTGCCGTAGGAACTAAATTCGCGGCCGAGTTCTACGACGACGTTCAAACTTGGGGTGAAGCCGAGGTGCTCGACGTGCCCACGGGGACTCCAATCGACGCCGCCCTCGAGGAACCGGCGTCGAGCGAAGAATCGCCGAGCGAAGAATCGGTTGCTTCGAGCGGTGAGCCCGCCTCGCCGCCGGCCCCGGATGCGCCGGCCTTCGTCGCCCCCCCGGTGCTCGGCACGACGAAGCCGGCCCCGATCCGGTGCAGGCGAGGCTTCAAGAAGAAGAAGGTCAGGGGTAGGGTCCGCTGCGTGAGGGTCCGGCGGGCTCGCCGCCACGGGCACGGTCGCTCACTCAACCGATAGAGAGCACCTTCGATTTCGCCGCCCTGCAGCTGCCCTTGGCGGGCGCCTTGGCGTAGTAGGAGCCGGAGATGAGTCGCTTGCCGATCGGGATCGACCACTTGGTCTTGGCGTTGCTCCTGTCGGTGCCAAGAAGCTTGTCGGGGCCAGCCTTCTTGCGGAAGAGCTTGACCTTGCGGCCTCTCGCGCAGGCGCGCTTGCCGGACTTCAGCGTTCCGTGAAAGGCCGGGGCTTTGAGGCTGACGACGATCGTGGTCGAGTTGCTCGCGCCGGCGGTGGCGGGCAGCAGCGCGATCGCAAGGATGGCGACGAGCAGAATGGAAAGACGGGCAGCCATGACAACCTCCGATTGAAGTTTGCGGCACCACTCTAGAGATTCCACGAATGCCGTAGAAGATCAACGCGATCTCGACGCCGGCACGGCCTGACCGGCCCCGTTTACCGGCCCACCCGACGACGCGCCGTTCTACGGATGCGCTCCGGCCGGTGATCCTCGACGATTCCCCGGTGGATCGCAGCGATTTCGACGCCTTTCTACGGTGGTTGGTGGGCCACCGTGCCCGCCTCCTTGCCGGAATCGCCCTCGCCGCGATCGTCATCGGCGGCGGACTGCACATCGCCGGCGATGCGGGCGCCGGCGATGCCGTCTGGCGCACGGTGCTGGCGCTGCTTGCCACGGAGCTCGCGGTCGAGGTCGGCCGGACCGTCTTGGTCGAACGGCACATGGGGGTCGACACGATTGCGCTGGTCGCGATGGTCGGCGCCCTCGCGTTGGGGGAAGAGCTCGCCGGCGTGATCATCGGCCTGATGTTTTCGGGTGGGCTGGCGTTGGAGGAAGTCGCCTCGGCTCGTGCCCGGCGCGAGCTGACCGCGCTCGTCGAACGGGCCCCGAAGATCGCCCGGCTGCGCGTGTCCGACGGCTTTCGCGACGTCCCCGTGGAGCAGGTCGTGGTTGGAGACGTGGCCCTGGTCCGCACCGGGGAGGTGATCCCAGTCGACGGGAAGATCCTCAGCGCCGAAGCTGTGATCGACACGAGCGCGCTCAGCGGCGAGCCGTTGCCGGTGACCGTCAAGCGCGGAATGGGGGTGCTGAGCGGCACCTCGAACGCCGGATCGCCGTTCGAGGTACGGGCGGACCGGCCCGCCGCCGAGAGCGCCTACAGCGCCCTGGTGCGGCTGGTCGAGCACGCCGAAAGCGAGCGCGCGCCGCTGGTTCGGATCGCCGACCGGTACGCCGGCTTCTTCCTGCCCGCGACCATGCTCGTGGCCGGTGCCGCCTGGGCGCTCAGCGGCGACCCGGTGCGGGCCCTCGCGGTGGTCGTCGTCGCGACGCCGTGTCCGCTGATCCTCGCGGCGCCGATCGCCCTCGTTTCGGGGCTGTCGCGGGCGGCGCGCGCCGGGGTCGTCGTCAAGGGCACGGGAGCGATCGAGACGCTCGGGCAGATCCGCACGGTTCTCTTCGACAAGACCGGAACGCTGACGGTCGGCAGCCCCGCGGTGCGGGACATCGCGACTCGGCCGGGGGTCGATCGGGCTGAGCTGCTGCGTCTCGTGGCGTCGGTCGATCGCATGTCGGCGCACGTCCTCGGCGAGGCCCTGGTGCGGGCAGCCGAGGAGGCGGGATTGACGCTCGCGGTCCCGACCGAGATCCACGAGGACCCGGGGCAGGGGATCGCCGGTTCGGTCGACGGCCGCCGCGTCCTCGTCGGTAGCCGGGGCTTCCTCGGGGCGGAGGGAGTGCCCGCGGATGAGATCGCCTCCACTGCGCTGAGCGACGGTCGCGGATCGGGGGAGGCGCGGGTGCTCGTCGCGATCGACGGACACGTGGGCGGGGTGATCGCGATGGCGGACGAGCTGCGACCCGACGCCACCGGGATCGTCGAGCGGCTGCGTTCGGAAGGGGTGAGGCAGGTGGCGATGGTCTCGGGAGATCGGCGATCCGTGGGGGAGCGGATCGGTCGTCAGCTCGGCGTCGATCGCGTCTATTCCGAACAGTCGCCGGAGGACAAGCTCGAGGTGGTGCGTCGGCTGCGCGACGATCCCGATCTCGGCCCGGTGATGATGGTCGGCGACGGCGTCAACGACGCCCCGGCCCTCGCCATCGCCGACCTCGGAGTGGCGATGGGCGTCGCCGGCGCCACGGTCTCCTCGGAGACGGCGGACGCGGTGATCACGGTCGACCGGGTGGATCGAGTCGCCGACGCCGTGCATGCCGGGCGCCGGGCCTTGCTGATCGCGCGCCAGAGCGTCCTCGTCGGCATGGGTCTGAGCCTGACGGCGATGGGTGTCGCCGCCTTCGGCTATCTGCCCCCTGTGGCAGGCGCCCTGCTGCAGGAGGGCATCGACCTCGCGGTCATTCTCAACGCGCTGCGGGCCCTGCGCGGCTAGCCGGCCGAGCCCCGCTCGTCCGTTCGCATGTCCGGATGCGACAATCAGGAAGGACCGAGAGGAAAAGAACGACCGACACCGATCCATTGCCTGGGCATGAGAGGCTTTGAAGGGTGAGGGCAGGACCCGCGGACCTGACGCTGCACGGCGATGAGCCGCGTTACGAGCGCGGCTTCCGGCGGGTGGGCGAGGACACCTGGGCCTGGCTGCAGCCGAACGGCGGGCTGGGCGAGTCGAACGCCGGGCTCCTCGCCTCCGGCGAGCACGTGCTCCTGGTCGACACGCTCTGGGATCTCGCCCTCACCCGGCGCATGCTTGGCGAGGCGCGGGAGATCGTCGACGCGTCGCCCGAGATCGTCGTCAACACGCACTCCGACGGCGACCACGTCTGGGGGAACCAGCTGCTCGCCGGCGCCCGGATCGTCTCCAGCGCGACGGCGAAGCGGCTGATGGCGCTCGACACTCCGGAGGAGCTGCGCAAGCTGCAGCGCGGTGGCCGGGCGCTGGCTGCGATCGGATCGCTGCCGATCCCACTGATCGGCACGCTCGACCTCGGCCCCCTGCCGCGCCTGCCGCTGCAGTCGATGGGCCGCGAGTTGGCGCCCTTCGACTGGAGCGAGGTCGAGCTGACCCTGCCGACGGAGACCTTCGACGGCGAGCTACGGCTGGCGGTCGGCGAGCGCGAGGTGCGGCTGGTCGAGGTCGGGCCGGCGCACACCGAAGGCGACACCGTCGTCTGGGCGCCCGACGTCTCGGTCTGCTTTGCCGCCGACATCCTCTTCATCGGTGGAACGCCGATCACCTGGGCCGGGCCGGTCGCCAGCTGGCTGGCGGCGCTCGAGCGCATCTCCTCGCTCGGAGCGGAGACGTACGTGCCCGGCCACGGGCCGGTCTGCGGCCAGGCCGAGGTAGACCTTCTGCGCGACTACCTCGAGTGGGTCCGGTCCGAGGGCGTCAGCCGGCTCGAACGCGGGATCGCGCCCGTGAAGGCGGCGCGGGCGCTGCTGCTCGACCCCGGATTCGAGTCGCTCCCGTGGGCATCGTGGGACGACCCCGAGCGCCTCGTGATCACGCTCTGCACCGAGGGCTTCCGCCGCAAGGGCGGCGAAGGCCATCTGGTCGGCGCCGGCCGTTCGCGGGCGATCCTGCAGATGCAGCGAACCAAGGCCGATCTGGAGCGCCGCGGGGGATGACGAGCGGAGTGGGGGGAGCGCCACGGGAGAGCCCGGTCCGGCGCTGGCACGATCTGCCCGACCGCACCTGCGACCCGGCCATCCGGCGCTCGCGACTGCAGCGCCTCGCGATCGCGATCGCGAGGCGGGCCACGCGGGGCCGCAGCTACCAGTTCCTGCGCGTGCTCTCGATCGACCGCCGCCTCTTCCGGCCCTTCCTCGCCTTCAACCTGCGGCTGATGCCGCGCGGCAGGCTCGACCGCCGCGACAGCGAGGCGCTGATCCTGCGCACGGCCTGGCTCTGCGGCTCGTGTTACGAGTGGACCCAGCATCGCGCGCTCGCGCGCCGCGCCGGGCTGACGCCGGAGCAGATCGAGGCAATCGGCACCGACCCCGAGAGCGAGGTGCTGGGTGGGCCGACGCGCAGCCTGCTCGCCGTCGTCTCTGAGCTGCTCGACGACCACACGCTGAGCGAAGCGACCTACGAGAAGCTGGCGGAGACGTTCACCCCGGCCGAGATCCTCGAGGCGACGATGCTCGTCGGCAGCTACGCGATGCTCGCGGGCGCGCTGAACACCTTTGGCGTGCCCCTGGAGCGCGCCTGGGACGCGACCCTCCCTATCGGCGCGCCGCCGCGGGTTCGTTAGCCGGCCGTGGCCGCGATCAGCTCGTTGACCTGGCGAGCGAGGTCGGGGCCTGCGTCCTCCTGCAGGAAGTGGCCGGCGTGGGGGGTGGTGTGGGGTCTGTCGGCGGCGCCGGGGACGTGGCGCTGAAAGATCCGCTCGCTGCCGCGCATGATCGGGTCGCCGTCGCTGAAGACGGTCAGGAACGGCTTCTCCCAGCGGCCCAGCGTCTCCCATGCCGCCCGGTTGGCCGGGATCGCGGGGTCGCGGGAGGAGATCGGGACCAGCCGCGGGAAGGCGCGCGCCCCCGCCTTCGACCCGGAGACCGCGTACGGGGCATCGTAGGCGCGGCGCTCGCCAGGGGTCAGCGTCTTCAGGCAGCCGGCGTTGACGATGCGGCTGACCGGGAGTACCGGGCTCACCGTGGCGAAGGTGCGCCAGGCGAGGAAGGCCAGCGCGTTGAGCGGCTTCGGCCGCGTTGCGCTGTCGGCGGTCGGCAGGGCGCCGTTGCCGAGCACGATGCGGGCGAACCGCTCCTCGTTCTCGGCCGCCACCCGCAGGCCGAGCAGCGCGCCCCAGTCCTGGCAGAACAGGGTGATCTCACTCAGGTCGAGCTTGCGGACGAAGCTCGTCAGCCACTCGACGTGGCCCTGGTAGGTGTAGTCGCCCTTGGCCTTCGGCTTGTCCGACTTGCCGAATCCGATTAGGTCGGGGGCGATCACCCGGTGCCCGGCTCCGGCGCAGACGGGGATCATGTGGCGGTAGAGATAGGACCACGTCGGCTCGCCGTGCAGCATCAGCACGGGCGCGGCGCCCGGCTCGCCCTCGTCGACGTAGTGCATGCGCAGGCCGTCGACCTCCAGGTAGTTTGGCTCGAAGGGGTAGTCGTCGAGGTTGGCGAAATGCGGGTCGGGCGTGCGGATGGTCTCCATGGGACTCACTTTCGGCGATCTGGGGCTCGTTTGGGATGGTCGGTCGTCCTGAGCTGCTCGCGCGGCAGGCGAACCGCCCGGGCGATCCTCTCAGGGTCGCCGAGGCGGGGTGTGAAGCGGTGCGAAGGTGGACCCGGACCCCAAGCATCTACCTTATGCGCTCAGCGCAGGCGTCAGATCGGCTGCTTGCACGGCGCTCAGCACTGGCACGGTGACGCGCAGTTCGCTGTTGAGTTCCAGTAGGCGCTTGGGGCGGACCAGCGTCAGCCCCACGAGATTCCCGTCACGGTCAAAGCGGACCGCGTGTCCCTCCGGCGTCTCGTCGTAATCGACGGCGCGCGAGGGGTCGCCGACGTGGAGATAGAGAACATCGGCTTCCGCGTCGTACTCGACGCGATCGAACTCGATTTCGGCGATCGTCACGCTCATGGCTTCCTTCTACGGGCGAACGAGGTGAGGATACGCCCACGATCGTCGTTGTCGAAGATGACGACAGGCACGAAGCCCCCTGTGTCCGTTCGCGTGTCCGGCTGCGATAATCCAGAGCGTGCGGGGGGTACTGGCCACAGCGCTGGTCGTCGTTGCGGCAGCCGCCGCGGCAAGCTCCGCGTACGCAGCCGGTTCTTTGAGCCGACCAACCAGCGACGGCTCCAAGACTCCTTCGGTGACGCTTGGCTCCGGCAAAATTGGAGCCGATTCCTGGTCCGCTTCGCTGCGCCGTGAGCAAGGGTCCGCAGGGGAAGGACCGAGAGGAAAAGAACGGCCTTGCATTGCAGCTCGCTCCCAGGGCGTCGGCGGCGGCGGAGCTGCCGCGGCGTGCGTCTTTCCACAGAGGCTTACGCCGCGCGGGGGTGGACTGTGGATTACGGCTTCCAAGCTGAATGAAACCGGCACCGAAGCCGCCGTAACCGCCGTGGCGATGGTCTTCGCACCGCGTGCCGCCTATGCTGAGGCTACGCGTCCCGGCGGCACGGTGGAAACGATCAAGCTCAAGCGCTTGACCGGCGGCCAGGCCAGGAAGTCTGGCTTGAAGCGGCTTCGCTACGCCGCCTTCGCCACCGCCGGTCTCTGGTGCGTCGCGCGCATCGAAAGCTTTGGCCGATTCGGCCAGAGGCTTTGGCGAAGCCCCAGCATCCGCAGGAAGATCTGCTCGACAGAATCCTAAGAGAGGGTACTCTTGGCCTATGGCCAAGGAGCGAATCACCGTCGATCCAAATCGGATGCGCGGGCTGCCATGCATCAGGGATACCCGCGTGACTGTCAGCGCGGTGCTGGGCCAGCTAGCGGCCGGAGCCAGCATCGATGAGGTGCTGGCGAGCTATCCGTACCTCGAACGCGAGGATGTCCTCGCCGCGCTCGAATACGCCGCCGCTGCGGCGCAGGAGCGCGAGTTGGCCGTAGCCGCTCCGGCGTGAGACTCCTTCTCGACGCCAACCTCTCACCCGAGGTCGCCCGGCTTCTCAAGGAGGCTGAGCACGACGCGATCAGCCGACCACCTGCGCCCCGCCGCGCAGGTTGAGCTTCTCATCGCAAATCTTTCGCTGATCTCCGAGAACCTCGAACGCGGCGCGATCGCCAGCCTGACAAGAGATCGCCTGTGAGTTCGCGAGCTGCCCATTTGGGGCGGATCAGTAGGCGGTATCCGGATGGGCTTAGCAGTTTCGCTAAGTTGACAAACCAACGGTAGTCAATGAGATCGGACGGAAATGGCCCGTAGGAACGACTCGCCAACCGGAACTCCCCACTCGGAGGCGATGGAGAAGCGGGCTCGCAAGAGCGCTGCGTACAAAGCTGCCCTCGAAGTGCAGCAGCCCTACGAGCAGTTCGCGCGGCTGGTGATCCGTAAGCGCATGCAGCTCGGCCTAACCCAGCAAGAGCTGGCCGAGAGGATGGGGACGAGCCATTCCGTGGTCTCCCGCCTCGAGAGCGGCAAGCATCGTTTCAGCTTCGCGACCATGCGCAAGCTCGCCAAGGCGCTCGACACCCATCTCGTCTACGGCTTCCAAGACGAGGCCCCCGACTCGAAGTCTCGCCGGACGCCCAAGCGAGAGTTGGTCGTCTCGGCCTGAGCGGCGCCTAGTCCGTCCTAACCCCGAGATGTGAAGACAGTTCAGCCTCATCTCACGCTCGCCATCTTGCGGGCGCCGAAGACGATATCCGCCGGCACCCTTCCCATCGTCAACCTGCCCGTGTGAGCACGGTCGGTGTTGTAGTAGCGCAGGTACTCCTCGAGGTCGCGCCGCAGGGCGGTGATCCTGGGTGCCAAAGAGCGCGAGAAGGACGGCCGCCAGCACTCCTCGAGGATCGTCAGCTGCACCCGCTCCACGCAGCCGTTTGAGTTCGGCCGCCCGGCCTTGATCTTGCGCTGGGTCGCCTTGTGCTTGGCGAGGGCGGTCTTGAAGTCGACGGCGCGGAACTCCGAGCCGTTGTCGGTGGTGACCTCGCGGAGCTTCCAGCCCGCCGCCTTGAGCTCTTTGGCGACCAGGTGGACCAGCTCGGCGGTGTGGCGGGCGGTGGGGTTGTGATCTGAGGAGCGCAGGAAGGCCCAGCTGTAGGCGGAGGCGACGTCGATCGCGGTGTATTGCCAGATCACCCCTTTGCAGCCGGCGAGGCGACCGACGTAAAAGCAGTCCATCTGCACCTTCTCCCCGGGCTCGGAGGCGTCGATATGCAGCTCCTTTGGCGCGATCTCGGGCTTGCGCTCATAGGGGTCGGCGTGGCGGGCGATCAGCGCCAGGCGCTTGGAGCGGGTGTTGAGGTTGAAGCGCTTGAGCACCGACCAGACGCCGTTCTCGGAGATCCGGATGCCGCCCCACTTCTCCCGGGCGAGTTCGGCGGATATCCGCCGGGCCCCGAATCCCGGGTGCCCCAGGGAGAAGGCGAGGATGCGGTGCTCGAGGTGGGGGCCGATCCGGTTGGGCATCCGCGGGCGCCGCCGCTCCCTGACCCCCAGCCCGTCGAGGCCGTAGCGCTCCAGCCTGGGCTTCCAGGCGTAGTAGGTGGATCTGGCTACGCCCATCGCCCGGCAGGCCTCTGAGACGTTGCCGAGCTCCTCGGCCAGGGTGAACAGGCGCAGCCGGAATCCGAACAGCACGTCATCCTCAGTCATCGCATCCTCCTTGCTCCTTGATTGGCGTCTGGAAGCGTGGGAGGACGCGCGGACGCCCCGGCCATGGCCGGGGCGTCCGGATGAAGGCGTCCCTATGGAGCCCGGAGGTGTCCGGGGTACTTGGGGTTAGTCCGGACTAGTCGGGAATGGCCTATCTGGTGGCGGGTATAGGGTCGCCCGCCTCGTGACGCAATTTCGCTCGATGAAGGCGAAGCGCCTGCTGGCGGTCTTGGAACGCAAGCCGCTCGACTACCACGTAGTCCGTCAAGCTGGCTCGCATCGCCGGATGGAGGCACCGGGAAGACCGTCGCTCTCATTTGCCTTTCACGACAAGGCGACGATTCCGGCTGGGCTGGTCCGCAAGATCCTCACCAAGGACATCGGCCTTGCCGAAGATGAGGCCCGGAAGCTACTCTGACGTGGAGGATCGAATGGAAACCGTGCGCGTCATCTATCACCACGAAGCCGACGGCTGGTGGGCCGAGTCGCCCGATGTCGAGGGCTGGTCTGCCGCTGGCGACACCTATGAGGAGCTGGTCAAGCTCGTCGAAGAGGGCGTGTCGTTTGCCCTGGGTCACGCCGCCGAGTTGGAGCACTACGTGCCCGCGGGCGAGCACGTAGCTGCGTAGGTAACGGCAAAGCTTTTGACATTTGACCTCCTCTGTAGAGGTCGATGAATCCAGGGCCTAGCTATGGTCACGCTTGGACTGCTCGTAAAAATAGACCGCTAATCCGGCGGCTTCGAACAAGAGATCGCCTAGCTGCTGCGCATCGGCGCCGTGAGCGATCAGCCAGCCGCAGGTCCATGCGACCGAAAGCAGTGCCAAGACGAGAGAGGGGCTGAAGGGTGAGGATGATGAGGGGGTCTCATCCGCGAAGGCGGTCTCTGCGTCCGGTGGATGCTCTACCCCCACGAGTTGCGAGAAGTCGAACATGATCCGCCGGTACTCGCCCATCGGGTCTATCGCCATCCGCGCCTGATCCATGATCCGACGGGTGCCGAGGGGGTCGACAGGCTTCGTCCGCTCCAGGTAGCGGTGGTACCCCGCTGTCGGGTCCATGATCTTGCAGGTCTGCTCCATCGTCCTGCGGTAGCTCGCCAGGGGGTCGGTCGGTTTCGTTAACGCCTTGATCCGCCGGTACTCGCCCATCGGGTCTATCGCCATCCGCGCCTGATCCATGATCCGACGGGTGCCGAGGGGGTCGACAGGCTTCGTCCGCTCCAGGTAGCGGTGGTACCCCGCTGTCGGGTCCATGATCTTGCAGGTCTGCTCCATCGTCCTGCGGTAGCTCGCCAGGGGGTCGGTCGGTTTCGTTAACGCCTTGATCCGCCGGTACTCGCCCATCGGGTCTATCGCCATCCGCGCCTGATCCATGATCCGACGGGTGCCGAGGGGGTCGAAAGGCTTCGTCCGCTCCAGGTAGCGCTGGTACCCCGCTGTCGGGTCCATGATCTTGCAGGTCTGCTCCATCGTCCTGCGGTAGCTCGCCAGGGGGTCCATGTTGTTGCCAAACGGGCTCGTTGCCATCACTTCCATTGTACGGCGGCTATCCACGGATTCCCGGCAAGACACGTTCGGCCCGGACTGGCGCATTTACTGGCGCATTGGCGGCGTCGCGAGGCTGCCAGGCCGCCCGGGTCGGTGCGGCCAGCGCCCCGTATTCCGCTCTAGCAAGCCCCACCAACAGAAAACGCCCCACCGGGGAGGCGGGGCGTTTCTGGGGTTACTACAGGGAGGAGAGTCCTGCGAGCACCCGCATGGCAGAGCGAAATCCGGCTTGCAGAGCCAGATCGGTCCCGGCTGAGTCCGGCTGTAACCGGTTATTTCCGTGCCTGACTGTGGCACAACTGTGGCACCGACTCAGCGGATCAACTGCACCTCGGCGGCAACATCGGCCTTGGCCCATGCGCGGTCGGTTGTGAGCGCGGGCACGCCCAGCCGGTCCGCCAAGGCGAGGCAGGCGCGGTCGGCGAGCGAGAGGCCTTGAGGCTTGGTGATGGGTCGCAACCGCCCGACCTCCATGCAGTCCGCGGCTGTGAGAGCTTCGATCCAAAGCACCACTTCGTCGCCGGTCACGCTGAGGCGGCTGGCAACCCGCTCGGGGTCGTCGCCTTCGCCCGCAACCTTGGAAAGAACCTCGGCCCAGTTGACGACGCAGATCGTCGTTCCGGCCGCAATGGCATCTACGACAGCCGAGGAGCCCTCCTCGTCGTGCAGCAGAGCGATGACGGCCGAGGCGTCGAGCACCGAGGTCGGCGCTCGTGACGCCTCAGCGTCCGGCACGACCCTGGCGGGCTTCTTCCTCGCGATCCTCAGCTCGCGCTTCCGCCCGACGCTCGGCGATCAACTCATCGCTGAACGACCTGCTGGGGTCGCGACCGAGCATCCCCCGCGCACGCTCGGCAGCGGCACGACGCCGCTCGGCCTCTGATTTTGCGAGCTTCGTAGCTTGAGCCATATCTAGATGGTAGCGGTCACCACGGCGCGTTCTCGACCGCGCGAAGTGGACCCCCCAGACGACCGTCAGCACAGGGTGATCGTTGGCTCGCCTCGCTCCCAGCGCCGGGTCGGGCGTTTCGGCCGCTGGGAGCATCGACTCGGACTATTCCTTGCGGTATTCGAGGTTCCCCTTGATCACGCGGTTGAGATAGCTGCCAACCGAAGGGGCATTGAGGAGGTCGTGGAAGGTGGTTTCGTCAGCATTGGAATAGACGTAGGTGTCGCCGCTGAGGAAGCGGACCCAAATCTCCCGCTCGCTCTCGTCAAAGCCGACGGCCTCGACGTTTGACGAATCAACCATATGCATCTCGGGTTCAGGCATCGGGTCCTTTCCTTGGCTTCTTCTTTGCTGCTTTGGTTAATTGGGAGCTGGCGGGTCGATTGCAGCCGAGGTCGATTGACGGCGCCAGTTCTTGACCGCCCCGGCGTACAGAGCGGGGTTAGGGCGCTTGGGCTGCTGCCAGGCTTTGGGTAAAGGCGGGTCATCGCCGATCGGCTTGCGGGCGGCCTTTCGAACGCGGATGCGCGAAGGCACTTGAAGGGCATCGCCGAGAACGAGTGCCTCCCCGGTGCGAAGAGACGGCAATAGGTCGACGAGGCCGCCCAAATCGTCGGGGACCATACCGGCCACAGCGCCCCTGTCTGATCCGCTCGTGACGCGGAGAGCGATCATCGTGCCGCACTGGCTGAGCACGGCGGAGTCAATGTCTGACGGACGTTGAGTGACAACCATCAAGCCGACCCCGTACTTGCGGCCCTCCTTGGCAATACGCGACACGACGCGATGGGCTGCGGTGTGATCGTCGGCCGGGAGAAAGCGATGGGCCTCCTCAAGGATGATCAGAAGGGGTTGTTGGCGCCCACCAACGGAAAGCTCCATTGCCCAGAAAAGGGCATCGTAGATTAGACGAAGCATCGTTCCGACAACCGTGCCAACGACCTCGGGTGGCAGGCCGGATACATCGAGAACGGAAACGGGGCGCTCGCTGCCGATCCAAGTAGCAAGCAGGGTGTCGAGGTCGGCCTTGACCTTGCCTTCAAGGTCGGGGTGCCGATCATCATCGCGGTCGAACATAAAGCGGAAGCGAGTGTCGGTGAGACGCGAGTGCAGGAGGTCGACCTGTTTGGTGATCGGCAGCCGGGACTTGTTGAGATAAGGAGCAGCGGAGCCAAGGGCGGCAGGCGGGTACTCCGGCGGGATCAGTTTGGTGGGGTCGCCAGTCTTGAATGGCTTGCAGCGAGTGGCGTCATTCTGATCCGTGTTTTTTTCGAAAGTCATGCGCTGCTGATCCTCAAGGTCAAACCAAAACTGCTCAATACTGAAGGGGACCGGAGAGTCAGCGGTGATCGTCTCTGGCGGTGGCGGGTCAGCGAGGTGGACAGCAGCGGCCTTCTTCATCTCGGCGACCTTGTCGCGCAATGCGGCTTCGACGTGAGGTGCCATAGCGCCCATGGTGAGGCCGATCAGCTCATCGAAAGGCAACGCCCAGAAAGGCACCCGCAGTTCGGTCTTGCCAGCGGGTGCGGCGACGCCAGTGTGGATGACATTGCCAGCTTGGCCGACCACGTCGGCGTACTCACCGTGGGCATCGATGACGAGGGTGCGAGAGGTTGGGAGATTGGTCGAGGCGAGGGCCTCGAGGACGATGGCAACGAGGTTTGACTTTCCCGCGCCAGTAGAGCCAACGACCGAGCAGTGACGACTAACCAGCGTAGAAAGTTGCAGACGGGCAGGCAAGCCGGCTGCGCTTGCGACTTGGCCCACGACGAGCGAATCATTATCGCCACGGCCAGCGTAGATCACTCTGAGGTCATCGGGCGTGACGAGATGCACCTCGTCGCCGACCGTGGGGTACTGGCCGACGCCGCGGTCAAAGGAGCCGCCGAGGGCCTCGCCGAAAAGTGAGATCGTTAGCCAGCGATAGCTATCCGCTCGCCCCTGCTCCTCCTCTATGGTTGGCGTGGAGATCGCCTCAGTCGGAAGTGGTGGGGCTGCGTCGGCACCAACCTGAGTGCAGACTCCATAGAGGCTGGTGTAGCCAAGGGGAATGCGAAGGAAGGCGCCTAGCTGACCCACCCGGTAAGACTCGCCATCAACGAGGACAAGGGTTGAGGGGAGGCCGATGAGGCGGATACGGACTGACCCGCCCAGGACAGATGCCACGCGACCGACGAAGGTCGGGCCGAGGCCCCCGTCCTCACTCATTGCGCTCGCCGACAAGCGAGGAAAGGAAATCGGCGAAGTAGATGAAATTACCCAGGCGGAAACGGCCCAACGTGGCAGCTTGTTCTGGCTCGGGGGCAGCGTTTGAATCGAAGGCTATGTCGAGCAGGGCGGCAGTGCTGTCGGTGACGGCTTCATTCAGTCGCCAGGGGGCCCGGACTCCCCCGACAACGGCAGTCTCGGGTCCGTAGACGAGGAGATTGGGCAGGGCAGTCGCGCGGGTGATCAGCGGATGGCTGTCTGCGAGCTCCTCGAACTGAATGGCGAAGACGTGAGCGCGATCACGGGAATCAAGGGCATCGAACACGATCTCGTTGATGTGCTGGTCGCCGAAGGAGTAGCCGAGGACGACGAGCAGGGCGCCGCCGGGGTCGTCGAGAAGGTGGCCGAGGTGGTCAAGGATGGAGGCGTACGGCTGCTTGCGAGACTCGTCGTACTTATGGAGAGACGGGAAGATCAGCTCTCCGCCGCCAGACTCCGCACCGCGGACGATGCGGTCGCTGCGATCAGCAAATGACTGCATCGACCAGTTGATCGAGCCGTGCAGCTTCCAAAGGCGGGTCCAGGTCGGTCCCGGCATGGAGCTTGAGCGTGCGAGTGAGGCGGCTGAGAAGAAGGGGCGGCGCGCACCGACGAAGCCGTCGAAGACGGAGAGATGCTCGTCCTCAAGGGCACGCTCGAAGAGGGTGTCGTAGTTGGTGGTGAAGAGCTCGATTGCCGTGGCCCGGCCGAGACGGCTGATCCAGCGCGAGAACTGATGGTGAGGCAGCCGCTCGGGGATTCGATTCTCAGCTGGGAGGGCAGCTTTGGCGATCGTGGCGCGGATCTTCTCCTCCACAGCAACGAGCTTCTTGCGGTCGAGGCCAGCGATTACATCGCCGTCTCCGATCGCTGAGAGCTTAGTTCGAACCGCAGAAAGGATGTCCTCGACATTCACCGGACGCGCGATGGTCGGGGGCTTGGCGGTCTTGGCGGCCTCCTTGAGCACGGCCTCGCATTCGGCGCGTATCGAGTCGTACGCGGCGGCATGTTTATCGCCGAGTGCGGCAACTGCCTCTCGACAGGTCTTGCTGAGTTCAGTCACCGTCGGGACCAGTGGCTCTTCGTCGGAGTCCAGGATCGCGGCAGAAGTCCCAGCACCAATGAGGAAGGCGAGACGGCCCTCATGGGAGCCGAGGTGTTCACGAATCTTTTCTACCTCGCGGCGAGGGTCATGGGCTTGGGTAGCACTCATGGAAAACCGGGGACCAGATAGCAAATAAGTGGAACGGGCGAGCACGGCAGCGTACCGATTGGCTGGGAACGCCGCGTCTCTCACGTCACGGAGATCAAGCCGACCCAACGAGTCGATTGCTGGGACTGGCTGAGTCATTTCGCCGTCCCGGTCGCCGACCCCGGGCGGGTCGCAAGCGCCCGCATTCCGCTTGCCAGAGCCCTCTCCAACAGAAAACGCCCCACCGGGGAGGCGGGGCGTTTCTGGGGTTACTACAGGGAGGAGAGTCCTGCGAGCACCCGCATGGCTGAGCGGAATCCCGCTTGCAAAGCCAAATTTGATCCGACTGAGTCCGGTTGTAACCGGCTATTTCCGTGCCCGACTGTGGCACGACTGTGGGACGGGAGCCAGGCTTACGGTCCTGATGGCAGCAACTCCAACCCCTCAACGTGGCGGGGTCGCATCGTGCCGAAATGGCGATGGTCGAGCGTCGCGAGCTTTGACTCGCTCAGCCGCTCTGTGAGGGCCAGGACGCTGGCGTCCACGATGCCGACCTTTAGGTCGGCGTAGGTGCGCTGAAGCTCCAAACAGCGCTCCAGATCCTCGCGGCTTGGGTGCTCGACGCCATATGCGCCATCGAGCACGTCCTGAAGGAAGGAGAGCCAGACATCGGCGGTGAGCCGTTCGTGGCACCAGTAGTCAAGCTCGGCGAGGACCAGCGCGGGGAGGACGAGATCCTCGTGCGACTCGGCGATCAGCCTCGCGCAGCGCTCATGGTCGGGATCGGCGGCGTCGAGCGCCGCCAGGAGCGCGCTGGTATCAAGAACCAGCGCCACCTAAGCTGGCGGTCGGGCGACCGGCTCGGCGGCGGTTTGCGCGGCGCTCAAGCCATCGGTCGAGCGCCCTAGGCCTAGCCGAGGAGAATGCGCTCGCGCGACCACGTCGCCCTCGCCCTCGCGCCGGGAGACGATGAACTTAAGCACCGGCTCGACTTCGGACTCGGGAAGTTCGTCAAGCAAGCGATGGACCTTCTCGCGGGTCGTCATGCCTAAAGGGTAACGCCCGCTTCCGCGGATGGCCGGCGTCGAGGTCAGCGGAACGGCTGGCGCTCGAAAACATCTTCGTTCGCCGGCTTGCTCAGTCGCCCGCCCTCCGACCTACCTGCGATTGAAGCACCGGATCACCGGCAGTCAACCCCCGTCGGGGGTCGGGCGCGGAGCGCCCTTGACTGCCGGTGATCCGGTGCTATTGCTGCAAGTAGGTCGGCGGGTCAAGTGAAGCAGTGCAAGCATTCACGGCTGCTGACCCAAGGCCTCCTCGGCCCCGATGCTGATTGCTCGCGCTTTCAGCAGGCCGAGGGCGGAATTCCACTCTGCGGTGCTATGGCTTTGGCTCGAGTTCCTCCAGGCGGCGAGCAATCTCGTCACAACAGGATCGCCGCCGGGGGCGATTCGCTCCAAGTCTTCTACCAACGCGACTAAGAGGTCAGCTTGAGTGTCGGTCGGCCCGTAGTCGCCAATTGACGTTGACGAGAGGGCCTCGGCTTGTCGCGCGATCGATTGCATTCTGGTCGAAACGGCCTGCTGGCCTCCGCTTACGGCAGCGAGCTGCTCGCGAAGCTCGCGTTTTTCGGCCTCTGCTTTTTCCTCAATCTCAACTGCTCGCCGCGTCGCCTCAGACTCATGTCTCCGCGCCTCATCCAAGGCGCCCCGCATTCGCTCCATCTGTCCGTTCGATGCGCTCCCGATGAAGGCGGGTACGGCGAATGCCACGACGACGACAGCAGCAAAGAGCCACGCTGGCACGGTGCCGTGAACGAATGCACCGGCTACCACGACACCGAGTGCAAATAAACCCCAAGTAGCGTTTCCGACCACCCCGTCCAGGGCCGATTGGGCGAGTCTCCTTGCCAGGCTTTTGGAGTCAGTCGCTGGCTGTCGATCGTCTGTCACATTGGGGACCGTAACCTCGGCGTCCGACGCATTAGACGATGACCTGGGTGGATGAAACCGTGGATCGCCAGTCCACCCCCGCGCCGCTTGCCAGAGGGGTTTGAGAGGGAACTCAGCCGCCGACCCCGCCCACCCACCATTCGGTGTCCGACCGGGGTCGGCGGCTGAGTTCTGGGTTCGGGAGGGCGAGCGACGCGGGGGTGGTTCAGGGACGGGGGGTGGCATAGGGACGGGTTGAACCGTGTAAGGGGTATGGAGAAGAAGTGGGACGTTTCAGCGGGCTCGCTCGTCTTGTCAGGCGTGGACGTGATGGCAGGGCAGACATCGATGGCGCCGGTGCGCGAGACGTTGAGCCGAGATCGGGAGCTGGTGCGGTTCGTCGGGCGGCATGGGGCGGTCTCGATCGAGCACGTCATGGCGAGGATGGGCGTCGGGCGTACGGCTGCCTATCGGAGGGTTGCGGCCTGCATAGAGCGCGGGCTGCTGGGGCGCCTTGACCTGGTGCGCGACGAGCCGAGCCTTTTGCGGGCGACTCGCATCGGCCTGCGCTACGCCGGGCTTGGCCTTGGCGTCGCCGTCGTCTCGCCCGGCTCCGTCGACCACTGGCTGCGCTGCGCATCCACCGCTCTGCTGCTCGGCGAGGAGTTTGGGCCCGAGCGAGTGCTGAGCGAGCGCGAGCTGCGCCTGTTCGAGCGGATCGAGGGACAAGCGATTGCGAGCGCCAAGGTTGGCGAGCTTCCCGATGGCGCGGCGCGCTTGCACCGTCCTGATTTGGCGGTCCTCACCGACGAGCGCCCGATCGCGATCGAGGTCGAGCTGACCCCCAAGGCCCCGCAACGACTTGAGCAACTGATCCGCGCCTGGCGACGGGCGAGCTGGGTTGCCGAGGTCCGCTACCTCTGCGCGCCGGGGGCGACCCGGCGCGCAGTCGAGCGGGCGGTTGAAAAGACCCGCGCCCAGGAGCGCATCCAAATCGAGGAGGTAGTGCCGCGATGAAACACAGACCCAAAATCGCCCCGCTTGAGGTCAGCTCGCACTTGTGGTCCGTATTCGGGCCGTTCGTCGCCGGGCTGGCGCTCGGCTTCGCCGTCCTGGTGGTGCTGCGCCTGTTGCGCCTGCGCTGGACCTGGGGACTCTTGGGAGCGCCCGTCGCCTATCTGGTCTGGCTGTTTGACTGGCAGCTCGGGCTGGTGCTGATGACGGCCAGCGCCATGAGTGCCGGCGCCGGCTTCTACTGGCACCTGCAGGACACCGAGCGCGGCGGCGAGGAGGCAGACAGGGCGCGCAACGCGGTTGGCCCGCTGAATGCCGCCATCTACTGGTGGGCCAGAAAGCAACTCGGCGAGCAGCGGGTGCGCCCGACGCGAAAGAACGCCCTGGGGCGCGTAAGCGGGGACTGGCTGGCGCTCGGCAAGACCCGCAAGAGAGCCGTCTACCACGTCCCGTTCGGATACTCGCGCGGCGTTCACTCGTTGGTGATCGGCGCGACGGGCTCGGGCAAGACCGTCACCCAGGCCGCCATTGCCCAGGCCCACATCCTTGCCGGTCTGCCGGCAATCGTGATCGACCCCAAGGGCGACCGCTACCTGCGCCACATCCTCCAAGAGGCGGCGAAGCACACCGGAGCCCGCTTCCGGGCCTGGTCGCCAGGCGGTCGCGCCATCTACAACCCCTTCGCGCGCGGCGGGCCGACCGAGACCACCGACAAGGCACTCGCCGGGCATCGCTGGTCAGAGCCCCACTACGAGTTGGCGACCCAGCGCCTGCTCCTGTACGTCCTGAAAACGATGAAGGCGGCGGGGAAGTGGCCGCCCACCATCTCGGAGATCGTCCGCCACATGGACCCCGACCGGCTCGACCTGCTGGCCTCTGAGGTCGGCGGCGACTTTGGGGCGAGCGTGTCCGACTACGTCGATGGCCTCTCGGCTCGTGGGCGCTCAGATCTCGGCGGCGGTCGTGACCGTCTTGCCGTTCTCGCAGACGGGGAGCTCGGGCCTCGTTTGGACCCGGCCCTCGGGGATGGGCCGCAGATCGACCTGGCAGAGTCGCTGGGAGCGGGAGACGTCGTCTACTTTCACATCGACGCCGACCGCTTCCCCGCTGCCTCGCAGTTGCTCGGCGCGGCCCTGGTGATCGACCTCGTCGGGCTGACCGCCCAGATGCAGGGGAGCAAGTCGGGCGCGCTGCTTGTGATCGATGAGTTTGCGGCGCTCGCTGCCGGACAGGTGGCGCGACTCTTTCAGCGCGGCCGTGGCGCTGCGTTGAGCGTCGTGCTCGGGACGCAGAGCCTCGCCGACCTTCGCGGCGCACAGCCCGAAGACGACTCCGACACGCTGACCGAGCAGGTGCTGACGAACGTCGAGTTTGCAGTCGTCCACCGTGAGGCCGATCCCGACTCGGCCGAGCGCATGGCGAGGATGGCCGGCACGCGGCCGTCTTGGTCGACGACGGAGAAGACCGGCGGGGTTCGCGACGGCTGGTTCACCCCGCGCGAAGGGACCCGCACCAGAGCGCGCGAGTTCGTCGTCATGCCCGATCAGATCAAGCGCCTGCGCACCGGGGAAGCCGTCCTGATCAACCCGACCGCGAAGAAGACGGGGGAGATCGTGCGGATCTTCCCGCCGAGGGAGTTGGGCGGCGGTGGCTAAGAAGCTCGCCGCGTCGATCCCGAGGATCGCCCTGACGCCGCCCGAGGCGGCGGCGGCCATCGGCGTGGGGCCGGACTTCTTCGATCAGAACGTCGCGCCGGAGCTTCGCCTGATCCGGCGCGGCCGCAAGCGCCTCATCCCGGTCACGGAGCTTGAACGCTGGACGGCCGAGAACGCCAGTCGCGCACTTCGGGAGATGGCGTGACCTTCGCGCTGCTCCGCGAGGTCTCGACTGCGCGAGACCCGGCGCAGCTTCTAGGCTCCTCGCAGTCATGGATACCTCCGAGCAGAAAGCCCGCAAAGACTTGCGGCGCACTCAGTCCAATTTCGAGCGGAAGCTCGGGGAGGCCCACGCAGAACGCCTCGCGAGCTTCAAGCGGGCGCAGAAGGCCGGGCTTTCACTCCGGGACATTTCAGAGGAGGTCGGCTTGCACTGGACCCGAATCGGGGAAATTCTCCGAGGCGAGTAGACCTTGCTGTAGGAGAAGTCCTACGCCCCTGATACCCTGGGCATCGCCAAATCAAATAAGCGGCTCCCGGCGGCGGGTCAACGCCAACCGGGAGCCTGACCACAAGGAGGCAGTGCTCCCTATGGCTGATCGCAACCCTACGGATTGCGGCGAGTCCTTTATCAGCGACTACGCCGCCGAAGAGATGAAGGCCCAGCGCATCGTTTTGGGGTTTCTGCTCGAAGAGCATCCAACCCGGCTCACGATCCCCGAGCTGTGCCGGGCGCTCTACGCGCACCCGAACGACTTCGACAGCAACGACGTGGTCGAGCGGGCGATCCGCGAGCTGGACAGCGCGGGGCTGATCCATTGCGACGGTGGCTACGCTGTCCCGTCCCGCGCCGCGCTCTGCTTCGACCGGCTGGAGATGGACTGATGGGGGTCGCCGAGCGCTTCGGCGAGAACCTACGCCGACTTCGCAAAGCGGCCGACATCTCCCAAGAAGAGCTGGGCCTGCGCTGCTCGCTCCACCGGACCGAGATCGGTCTGCTGGAGCGAGGGGCGCGGGTCCCCCGCATTGACACGCTGATCAAGATCGCAAGTGGCCTGGGCGTGCGGGTCGACTGCAAGCTCCTCGACGGGATCAGCTGGAACCCAGCCACGACTGAAGCGGGCGGGTTTCAGATCAAGTCGCGCGCCGAGCGGCATGAAGAGTTGATGGAGCGGGCCGCCGCTCTGCGGGCGGGCCAGACAGAGACCGTGGACGCCGTCCAGTTGGTAAATGAAGCGCGCGACGAGCGGGCAGAACGTGGGCGCCGACACGAGGAATCCTGATGGCTGAGGGGATTAGGAAGCGGCACTCGAAAGGTTGCAGCGCCCGCGATGGCGGGCGCTGCAACTGCAAGGCTGGCTGGGAGGCCTCGGTCTACCTGGCGCGGGAGGACCGGCGGATCACGAAATCGTTTCCACGTGAGGCGGAAGCAAAGACCTGGCGGACCGATGCGAAGAGGGCGGCTGGGAACGGCGGCTTTGGATTGGCCTCGGGCGCGCGCGACTCGTGCACCCTCGCCGAGGGCCTGCGGTGGTTCGTCGCCGGGATGGAAGCCGGGCGGATTCGTCCGAAGGGCCGTAAGCACTACAAGCCGAACACGATCCGCTCCTACGAGCGCGCCGTGCGAGTTCACATCGAGCCGTCGAGGCTGGCGGGCGTTGGGGTGGGCGAGCTTCGCCGCCGCGACCTTCAGGACTTCGCCGACGAGATGCTTGCTTCCGGGCTCTCGGTGAACACGGTCAGCAACGTCCTCAATCCGATCCAGACCTTCTATCGCTGGAAGATCGACCGCGACGAGCTGACCTACAACCCGTCTGCTCGGACCGACCTGCCGAGCGACGTTTCTGCGCGCCCATCTCGGATCGCCGCCCCGGCCGAAGCGGCGGCCCTGCTCGCGGCCCTACCCGCCGAGGACCGCCCGGTCTGGGCGACGGCCTTCTACGCTGGTCTACGCCGTGGGGAGTTGCAGGCACTCCGGGTCTGCGACGTAGACCTTGACGCGAACCTGATCGCCGTCGAGCGTGGCTGGGATCAGGTCGAGGGCGTGATCGAGCCGAAGTCGCGCGCCGGGTGGCGCAGCGTGCCGATGCTGGCGATCCTTCGCGACTACCTGGACGACCACCTGCGCACGGCTGGCCGGAGCGGGGAGGCCCTGATTTTCGGGCGCACCGCCGCCCAGGCGTTCTACGCATCAACGGTTGACGGACGCGCAAAGCGCGCCTGGGAGGCGGCGAACGAGCGCGAGCGGGAACTTGCCACCGACGAGGGCCGCGAGCCCGATCTGCTCCGGCCGATCAGCCTGCACATGTGCCGACACACCTTCGCCTCGCTGCTGATCGACTCCGGGGCCAACCCGAAAGCGATCCAGGAGTTCATGGGCCACTCGAAAATCCACACGACCTTCGACGCCTACGGCCACCTGCTTCCCGGCAGCCACGACGAGGTCCGCGAGCGGATGGACGCCTATTTATCGCGCTGGTCGGGCGAATCCAAAGACAGGCATTCGTCAAGAGGCGAGACCGAGATCCGAAAAGATGCCGAAGGCGAGATCTTCGATGCGCTCGATCCGTTGCTGTAGCACCTTCGTGAGCGTTTCCGTCTGCTCCATGTCGAAGGCACTGTTGAGGTTCTCCGCTTCGCCATGCAGCCGCACCCACAGGGAGCCATCGAATTTTCGTCCGATGTTGATCACGCCGGGGGACACGGATTCGTGATGGGCGATGCGATCACGGACAGACTTCGCGCCCGCGCGCTCGCCGATCAGCTGCTCGACGTTCGCTGCTGCGAGTCGCTTTTTCACCCTTCGGGAGGCTGCAAGCGGCTTTTTCCCAGCGATTGTCGAAGCCAGCGTTCGGAACCGCTGACCATCGGTCTTGAAGTAGGCGGAGGTGGCTCCAGCCAGGTACTCCAGCGTTCGACGGCACGCGAATTCCAACGCCTGGTATTCCGCCAGTAGCGGCCGGCTGTGGAGGCTCATCGTTGAGTTCCGCTCCCCGAGAAGGGCGTCCTCGTACTGCGCGGCGATTGCCGTAATTTCGCCCTCAAGCTGCTCGATTCGATCTAGGTGGTGCCGCGTGATCGCAAGGCCCTCGCGGAAGTCCCCGAAGATCCGCTCCTTCATCTCGGCCCCCCAATCCCTCTTTCCCTGCTTGGGCTCCAAGTGCTGCACCGACCGAGGTTCGGTCTGGAGGTGCTCCCAGATCGAGTTGAGCTTCTCGTCCGAAATCGCTGCGCTGCCGGGCTTTGCGAGATCCTTGAAGGCCTCCTCCGCCACAAGGGCTGAGAGCAGCATTTCCTTATGGATCTCGCTCATCTCATCCACAGCTGGAAAGCGTCTCAGATGCTCAGCCAAGAGGCTGACTAGGCGCGCGGCGGCCCCAGCTTGATCGTGCCGCCGGTGCTGGCTGACTGTGGCACGGCGGTCCTCGGGGCGATCCGCGAGGTCGCTTTTGCGGGCACGTTGAACGCTACATTTGGCTCTAACAAGCCCTCTCCAACAGAAAACGCCCCACCGGGGAGGCGGGGCGTTTCTGGGGTTACTACAGGGAGGAGAGATATGTATCTCTATATATGTGGATCCGTGGGAGGTAGGAGAGCCCTATATGTGTCGCGGCGGGAGTTGATGGGAGTCAACTGCCATATGAGCGACGCCAGGCTCAACCAGGAAGTTCTTGTTTGCCCTTTATCGATCCTCTCTCGCGAATCCTTGAATCAAGATACGAACATACGTGCGATTTGTCTGTGAGGCGAGTCACAGAGGGCTTTTGGACGCCCCTGAGCCCGCCTGAAGCGATTGTTCTACCCAATTCTAAGGTGTCGCTAAACATCTGGCAAGGGTTTCTTATGGATTGCCAGATGGACGGCTGTACCGTTCCTGCGTGGCGAAGACCGGCTCCAAAGCACGAATAGACGCCGTTTTGGCCGAGCGGGGCCTCTTTCCGTCGCGCTCGGCCGCTGCGGGCGCTGTTCGTGCCGGCGAGGTCCGCGTCGGCCAGGACGGGCCGGTAGCGCTCCGACCCAGCCAGCTGGTCGACCCGGAGGCCGATTTTCGCCTCGAGCAGGGACCGCGCTTCGTTTCCCGCGGCGGAATCAAGCTCGACAACGCGATCGAGAGCCTCGGCGTCGATGTCGCCGGGCGCGACTGCCTCGACACCGGTGCCTCGACCGGCGGCTTCACCGACTGCCTCCTGCAGCGCGGCGCCGCGCACGTTGCCGCCCTCGACGTCGCCTACGGCCAGATCGACCTGCGCATGCGCGAGGATCCGCGCGTGACCGTGATCGAGCGGCTCAATGCCCGCATGCTTTCGCCCGCCGACCTGCCGTTCAGGCCGGACCTGGCCGCCGTCGACGTGTCCTTCATCTCGCTGACCAAGGTGCTGCCGGCCGTCGCCCGTTGCCTGGCGCCCGGCGGCGAGGTTCTGGCCATGGTCAAGCCCCAGTTCGAGCTCGGTCGCGCCCGGGTCCACAAGGGTGTCGTGCGGGATGCGGCTGATCGCCACGAGGCGATTCTCTCCGTGGCCGCCGCCGCGGGCGAACTCGGGCTGCCCGTGCGCGGTGTGGCTTCCTCCGGGCTGCCCGGTCCCAAGGGCAACCGCGAGACCTTCGTCTGGTGCGGGGGCGATGGGGAGCCCCTGGCCGATCTCCTCGGCGCCGTCCGCGAGGTCGATCCGTGACCGACCGGGTTGCCGCTCTGATCACCCACGGGCACCCGCCCGCGACCACCGATGCGGTGGCGCTCGCGATCTCGGCCGCCGGGGAGGCCGGCTGGCGGCTGGTCGCGACCGCCGCCGAGCTCGCCAAGCACCGCGACGTTGCCGACCACATCGAATCGGTCGAGGAGCTTCCCCGTCAGGCCGATCTCTGCCTGGTTCTCGGCGGCGATGGTTCGATCCTCTATGCGCTGCGCCACTTCGCCCGCAGCGGCGTCCCGGTCTTCGGGGTCAACTTCGGCACCGTCGGTTTCCTGGCCGCGGTCGAGCGCGACGAGGCGGGGGAGGGGATGCGGCGTGCTTTCGCCGGTGAGACCGAGACGATCGACCTTCCCGGCCTCGAGATCGAGGTCGGTGGCGAGTCGCGGGTCGCCCTCAACGACGTCAGCTTCATCCGCCGCCCGCACGAGCGGGTCGCCGAGCTGAGCTACAAGATCGCCGACGAGGAGGTCGGCCACGTCCGCTGCGATGGCCTCGTCGCCGCGACCCCGGTCGGGTCGACCGGCTACAACCTCGCCAACCAGGGCCCGATCCTCGCCTGGGGAGTGAAGGGCTACGTGGTGTCCTACGTCGCCCCGCACTCGCTGACCGCGCGCGCCCTCGTCGTCGCGCCCGGCGACGTCCTCCACGTCGGCAACGCAAGCGGGCGCGAGCCTGTCGACGTCGCGATCGACGGCGAACCCGCGGGCACGCTCGAGTCGGGTGCGGCGCTCGAGCTGAGCTTCGCGGACGGCGCCGGGCGGCTCGCCCAGCTGCCCGGCACGAGCTTCTACCAGCGAATAAGAGAGAAGTTCGGTCACCTCGCCGTCTGAGGCCGCCTGACCGGCGCATCTCGGCGTCCTCGGTCGCTCGCGTGCAGAGCACGCCACGCTCCCTGCGTCCTTGACCTGCTTGGCCAGTCGACCTCAGCCGACAAGGTGACTCCCTAGTGTTTGGCCGATGGAGCGCAGATGGTGGACCCTCGTCCTCAGCTCGATCGCGACGTTCATGCTGCTGCTGGACATCACGGTCGTCAACGTCGCCCTGCCCGACATTCAGCGCGACCTCGGCGCCAGCCTGTCGAGCCTGCAGTGGGTGGTCGACGCCTACTCGCTGATGCTCGCCGCCTTCCTGCTCACCGCGGGCTCGCTGGGTGACCGGCTGGGCCGGCGCCGGGTCTTCTCGCTCGGCCTCGGTCTCTTCACCTTCGCCTCGTTCCTCTGCGCGATAGCCGGCGATCCGACCCTGCTCAACCTGGCGCGTGGCCTGCAGGGGATCGGCGGCGCGGCGATGTTCGCCACCTCGCTCGCCCTGATCGGCCAGGAGTTCCACGGCAAAGACCGGGGGATGGCGTTCGGGGTCTGGGGTGCGACCGTCGGCGGCGCAGTCGCGATCGGTCCGCTTGTCGGTGGTCTGATCACCGAGCACCTCGGCTGGGAATGGATCTTCTTCGTCAACATCCCGATCGGGGTCCTCGCCGTCGCGCTGACCGAGCTGAGACTCGCCAACGTCGCTGCCCAGGACCCGCAGCGGATCGACCTGCCGGGGTTGGCGGCCTTCTCCGGCGGCCTCTTCCTGCTGATTTACGGCTTGATCCGCGGCAACCCAGAGGGTTGGGGGAGCGCGACGATCGTCGCCTGCCTGGCCGGATCAGCGGCACTGCTGCTCGGCTTCCTCGCGATCGAGGCGCGCAGCAGCCACCCGATGCTCGACCTCACCCTCTTCCGCAAGCCCGCCTTCAACGGCGTCTCCGCGGTCGCCTTCGGCCTCTCGGCGGGGATGTTCGCGATGTTCCTCTACCTGACCATCTACATGCAGGGCGTGCTCGACTTCTCGCCGCTGGAGACCGGGCTGCGCTTCCTGCCGCTCACGGTGCTCTCCTTCGTCGTCGCCCCGATCTCGGGCAAGCTCTCCCAGCGGGTGCCGATCCGCATCCTCGTCGGCATCGGCCTCGGTCTGGTCGGGGTAGGGCTTCTGTCGATGCACGGCCTCGCCCCGGACTCGGACATCTCGGCGCTGTTGCCCGGGTTTCTGATCGCCGGTATCGGCATCGGCCTCACCAACCCCAGCATCGGCCAGGTCGCGATCGGGGTCGTGCCACCGGCCAAGGCGGGGATGGGCTCAGGGATCAACACCACCTTCCGCCAGGTCGGGATCGCCACCGGCGTCGCCTCGCTCGGCGCGGTCTTCCAGTCCCAGGTCAGCTCGAAGCTCTCCACTCTGCTGCCGGGCGCCCCGCCCGGGCTCGCAGAAGCGGTCTCCTCCGGAGGCTCCCGTGCCGCCGCCGGGATCGCCCCTCCCGCCCAGCGCCCCGAGATAGTGCACGCCGCCAAGGTCGCCTTCGTCAGCGGCTTCAACGAGATCCTCCTGATCGGCGCGATCCTCTCCTTCGCCGGCGCGATCCTCGGCTTCGCCCTGATCCACCCCCGAGATTTCATTCAATCTTCGCCCGAGGCTGAAGCGACGGAGGCCGTCCCGGCATAGGCGCTTCTCGGGTGGGTGGCACGGCGGCGGGGGACCCCCATAGCGGAGGGCGCGCGAAGCGCGTCCGAGCACATGGAGGAGGGCCGCCGTGACAGGACCCGCCCGCCATGAGCTTGGTCGATCCGCCTCCGCTGCTACACAGAGGGAGTGCTGCGCGAGCTCCGGATCGAGAACCTGCTGCTCATTGAGCGGGCCGAGCTGCGCCTGGGGGAGGGGCTCAACGCGATCACCGGTGAGACGGGCGCCGGCAAGACGGTGCTCGCCCACTCGCTCGACCTCTTGATGGGCGGCAAGGCGCGGCCGCAGATCGTCCGGCCGGGGGCCGAGGAGGCATGGGTCGAGGGGGTCTTTGATCTGCCGCCGGGACTGCTGGCCGAGCCGGAGATGAGCGAGGTCGCCGAACGACTGCCGGAGGGGGCGGAGGAGATCGTCCTCGGGCGCCGCGTGTCGGCCTCGGGGCGGACCGCCGCCTTCCTGGCGGGTCGGGCTGCCACCGCCTCCGACCTGAAGCTGCTCGGTGGCCGCCTGCTCGCCTTCTATGGCCAGCACGAGCACCGCAAGCTGACGATCTCGGCCGCGCAGATGGAGGTCCTCGACGGCTTCGCCGGGGCCGATCACCTGACGCTGCGCGAGGCCTACCGCGAATCGCACCGCGAGTGCGCGCGACTCGAGACGGAGCTGGCCGAGCTGCGCGAGCGCGACGGCAGTCGCGAGCGCGACCTCGATCTCTATCGCTACGAGCTCGCGGAGATCGAGGAGGTGGCGCCCAGCCCGGCCGAGGAGGTCGAGTTGTCCAGCCAGCGCGAGCGCCTGCGCCACGCGGAGGGGCTGCGCGAGGCGGCGGGCGGCGCTCTGGCTGGAGTCGCCGGAGCCGACGAGGACGGCGGCGGCGCGGCAAGCGCCTTGGCCGCCGCCGAATCCCTTCTGCATGGCGTCGGCGGCGTCGATGCGGACCTCGACGCGCTGACCGAGCGCCTGGCGGCGGTGGCGGTCGAGCTGGGCGATGTCGCCGCTGAGCTGCGTGGCTACCTCGACGGGAT
This sequence comes from uncultured Solirubrobacterales bacterium, assembly GCA_963837695.1. Classification (GTDB taxonomy): domain Bacteria; phylum Actinomycetota; class Thermoleophilia; order Solirubrobacterales; family 70-9; genus VRUE01. The sequence goes on from CAWINZ010000005.1 coordinate 1,832,595, forward strand.
CGAGGCCGATCCGGGTCGCCTCGCCGCGGTCGAGGAGCGCTTGGAAGCGATCGATCGCCTGCAGCGCAAGCACGGCGGCAGCGTCGAGTCGGTGCTCGCCCATGCCGAGCGTTGCCGCGTCGAGATCGAGCGGTTGGAGGGCGCCGAGAGCCGCGGCGGCGAGGCGCAGGCCGCCCTCGCCGAGGCCGAAGCGCGGCGCGAGAAGCTCGGCAAGCGGTTGAGCAAGGGGCGGGCCGCGGCCGCGGCGCCCCTGCGTGAGCGAGTCGCCGGAGAGCTCGAGCGGCTGGCGATGCCGGGCGCGAGCTTGGAGGTAGAGCTGACACCGCACCCTGACGGGTTCGGCCCGAACGGCCGCGAGTCGATCGAGCTGCTGATCTCACCCAATCCAGGCATGGCCGCGGCACCGTTGCGCGACGCGGCGTCGGGCGGAGAGCTCTCGCGGGTGATGCTGGCCCTGAGCGGGCTTGGCGAGGGCGCCGGCGCGGGGACGCTGGTCTTCGACGAGATCGACGCCGGCGTCGGCGGCAAGACCGCCCGCGTCGTCGGCGAGCGCCTGCGCGCCCTCGCCGAGGCACGCCAGGTGCTCTGCATCACCCACCTGCCCCAGGTCGCCTCGCTGGCGCCTACCCACTTCCGACTGGAGAAGGACCTGAGCGGCGAGCGCGCCGCCGCCACCGTGCAGCGCCTCGACGGCGAGGGTGTGGTGGAAGAGATTCGCCGCATGCTGGGCGGCGAGAGGGCCGACGAGGCTGCTGACAAGCATGCACGCGAGCTGCTTGCGGCCGCGTAGCACGGCTGTAACCTGCGTTCGTGGCTACCGCCAGTCGTCGTCGCTTTCCTGCGCTGCTATCGCGTCGTAACGGGGCGAGCGCGGAGGAGGCGATTCACGGCACCGCCCGGCTCGGGCGCCGCACGAAGGATCTGGTCAAGCGGCTGCGCCCCGGCGACATTGCCGTTATCGACCACGTCAACATCGACCGCATCGCGGCCGAGGAGCTGATCGACACCGGCGTGGCCGCGGTGATCAACGCCGCGCAGTCCAGCGATGGCCGCTATCCCAACGCAGGCCCGCTGCTGCTGGCTCGCTCGGGTCTCCTCCTTATCGACGTCCTCGACGCGGACCCCTTCGAGCTGCTCGACGAGGGGGCGGAGATATCGATCGCCGATGGCGTTATCAGCCGCGGTGGCCAGGAGTCGCTGCGTGGCACGGTGTTGGAGGTCGACGAGCTGGAGGACCGCTTGGTCGAGCAACGCGAGCGGATCGACGAGGCACTCGCCGAGTTCGCCGAGAACACCGTTGCCCACGTCCGCCAGGAGACTGACCTGCTCACCGGCGCGATCGAGTACCCGGCGACGAAAACGGTTTTCAGGGATCGTCAGGTGCTGATCGTGGTCCGGGGCGACCGGCATCGTCGCGACTTGAAGGCGCTGAATGCCTACATACGCGACGTCCGGCCCCTGATCGTCGCGGTCGACGGCGGTGCCAACGGCTGCCTCGAAGCGGGCCTGAAGCCCGACGTGATCCTCGGCGACATGGACTCGGCCGGGGACGAGGCGCTGCGCTGCGGCGCGGAGCTGATCGTCCACGCCTACCCCGACGGGCGGGCGCCGGGCCGGGAGCGGCTGCTGGAGTTGGGGTTGGACCACACCCTCGTCCCCGCCGCGGGCACCAGCGAGGACGTCGCGATGCTGATGTCCTATGAGAAGGGCGCGGACCTGATCGTCAGCGTCGGCGCCCACTTCAACCTGATCGAGTTCCTCGATCGCAAGCGGGGCGGCATGTCCTCGACCTTCCTGACCCGGCTGCGGATCGGCGAGAAGCTGGTCGACGCAAAGGGGGTCAGCCGCCTCTACAACCCGCCCTCGACGTTCGCTCCGGTCGCGCTCTTCCTCGTTGCCTTCGTGATCCTGCTGACGATCGTCGTGATCAGCTCGCCGGCGCTCAACGACCTCGTCGAACTGCTCTGGTTGAAGGTCAAGATCTGGCTCGGGCTGTAGGCGCCGGCGCGGGGACCGTCTAGCCTTCCCGGCCGATGGGTTACAGCGCTCGCTACCACGCCACGTCGCTGATCGCCGTCTTCCTCGCCCTCGCGATCGGCATCCTGATCGGCGCCGAGTTCGGCGGCGACGCCCTCTCCAACACGCGCAAGGACCTCGAGCACAGCCTCACCGGCAACCTCCAGGACGCGCGCCAGCAGGCCGGCGAACTGAGCGGCGAACTGGGCCGTGCCAACGAGTTCTCCAGCCGGGTCTACCCGGCCCTCGTCCGCGACCGGCTGCGCGGGCGCCGAATCGGCCTGATCGCCTTTGGCGATCTGCCCGGCGGCGTCTACGGCGCGATCGAGGCGGCTCTGGCGCCGGCGGGCGGGCATCTGGTCGGCGTCGGGGTCGTCCGCGAGCCGATCGACACCAACGGACTCGCCGGCGATCTGGCCAAGACCCGCTTCGCCAAGGTCGCCCGCGACCCCGATGCCCAGACCGCGCTCGGGGTCGGACTGGGACGGCAGCTGGTGCGCGGCGGGACGCTGCTGGAACCGGTGCGCAGCCACCTCTTCTCGCGCGCCAGCGGTAACTTTGGCGCGCTCGACGCGGTCATCGTCGTCCGCAATCAGCCGCAGGACATGGGCCCGGTCCAGCGCTCGCTCGTCGGCCGGGTCGAGTCCGGGATCGCGAAGGGCATCACCGCGACGCACACGCCGGCCGTGGGGGTCGAGAGCAGCCAAGCCGAACCGTCCTCGGTCTCCTTCTTCGCCGGCAACGACCTCTCCAGCGTTGACGACGTCGACCTGGTCGCCGGGCGCCTGGCGACCGTCTTTGCCCTGCTCGGCGCCGAGGGAAGCTTTGGCATCAAGGGCAGCGCCGACCGCCTCCTGCCCGACCTGCTGGCACCGCACGAATGACCTGGATCGGCTTCCCGGCGGCGATTGCTGTGGCGCTGCTGGTCGTCCCGGCCGGGATTCGCGGGCTGCTCGACGCCGGCCTGGTGCGGGAGAACTTCCGCGGCGCCCGCCTCGCCTTCCCACTCGGCGCGGTCTTGGCGACCGCGGCGCTGGTGGCACTCGCCCCGCTCGCCTTCCTCGACGACCGCGGCGATCTGGAACTGCTCGATCCCGAACTGCGTCGCTGGCTTCCCTACGTGATCGGCGTCGCCTTCCTCGGCTTTCTCGACGACTCGCTCGGCAGGGGTGAGGCGGACGGCTCGCCGCGTGGCTGGCGAGGCCACGCCGAGGCCCTGCGCCAGGGACGGCTCTCGACCGGCGCGATCAAGGCGATTGGGGCGCTTGCCCTTGCCGCCTACGTCGTCTCCGGGCGCGGGCTCGAATCGTGGCGCTACCTCGCCGACGTCGCCCTGCTGATCCTCGCCACCAACGCCTTCAACCTGCTCGACCTGAGGCCCGGGCGGGCCGAGAAGGGCCTGGGGCTGCTCGGCGCCGGGCTCTGCCTCGGCGCCTGGACCTTCGCGCCGCTCGACTTGCTCGGGATCTTCGCCGGCCCGGTGCTGGTCGGCGCCTGGTTCACCCTGCGCGAGCGGGCGATGCTGGGCGACACCGGCTCCAACCTCGTCGGGGCGATCGCCGGTGTCTGGCTGCTGACGACTTTGGGCGGGACGGGGAGGCTGATCGCCCTGGCGCTGGTCGTCGCACTGACCATTTTCGGCGAGTTGCGATCTATTTCGCGGACGGTCGACTCGGTTCCGCCCTTGCGCTGGCTAGACTCGCTCGGCAGAGAATGAGTCCGTCCAAGCCAGGAGACACGCGCTTCATCTTCGTCACCGGCGGGGTCGTCTCGGCCCTCGGCAAGGGGATCGCTGCGGCCTCGATCGGACGCCTCCTCGTCTCCCGCGGCTACCGGGTGCAGCTGCAGAAGTTCGACCCGTACATCAACGTCGACCCGGGGACGATGAGCCCCTTCCAGCATGGCGAGGTCTTCGTCACCGAGGACGGCGCCGAGACCGACCTCGACCTCGGCCACTACGAGCGCTTCACCGACGAGAACACCTCGCGCGCCTCTAACGTCACCGCCGGCTCGGTCTACAACACGGTGATCAACCGGGAGCGGCGCGGCGACTACCTCGGCGCCACGGTGCAGGTGATCCCGCACATCACCGACGAGATCAAGAACCGCATCCTGATCGTCGCCGAGTCGCAGTCGGTCGACTTCGTCCTCACCGAGATCGGCGGAACCGTCGGCGACATCGAGTCGCTGCCCTTCCTCGAGTCGATCCGCCAGCTCTACACCGATCTCGGCCCGAAGCGAGCGATGTTCGTCCACCTGACCCTGGTGCCCTATGTCGGCCATGCCGGGGAACTGAAGACGAAGCCGACCCAGCACTCGGTCAACGAGCTGCGCCGGATCGGAGTCCAGCCGCACGCCCTGGTCTGCCGCTCCGAGAGCCGCCTCGACCGTGAGATTCGCAGCAAGATCGCCCTCTTCGCCAGCCTCCCGGTCGACGCCGTGATCTCGGCCCACGACGTAGACAACATCTACAAGGTGCCGCTGGTCTTCCGCGCCGAAGGCGTCGACGACCTGGTGCTCGATCACTTCGGCATGGAGGCCCCGGCTCCCGATCTGAGCGAGTGGGAGGCGATGGTGCGCCGCGCCGACGCCGCCACCGGCAAGGTGCGGATCGCGCTGGTCGGCAAGTACGTGCAGCTCGCCGATGCTTACAAGTCGGTGATCGAGGCACTCGAGCACGGCGGCTTCCACCACGGGGTCGAGGTCGAGATCGAGCTGGTCGACTCGGACGATTTCGAACCCGAGAAGCTGGAGAACGCCGACGGGGTGCTGATCCCCGGCGGCTTCGGCGAGCGCGGCATCGAGGGCAAGGTCGAAGCGGCGCGGATCGCCCGCGAGCGCTCGATCCCCTACCTGGGCATCTGCCTGGGGATGCAGATCGCCGTGGTCGAGTTTGCCCGCACGGTCGCCGGTATGGAGGGGGCCAACTCCTCGGAGTTCGACCCCGAGACTCCCTTCCCGGTGGTCGACCTGCTGCCCGAGCAGAAGGAAGTCTCCGAGATGGGCGGCACGATGCGGCTCGGCGCCGACCCGGTGAAACTGCACGAGGGGACGCGAGCGCGGGAGATCTTCGGCGAGCAGGTCATCTACAAGCGCCACCGCCACCGCTACGAGGTCAACGTCCAGCTGCGCCGCCGGCTCGAAGACGAGGGGCTGGTCTGTGGCGGCACCTCGCCGGACGAGCGCCTGGTCGAGATGATCGAGTTGCCCGACCACCCGTTCTTCGTCGCCTCCCAGTTCCACCCCGAGTTCAACTCGCGTCCCAACCGGCCCGAGCCGCTCTTCCGCGAGTTTGTCGGCGCGGCGGCCCTTCATGCGGGCGAGCGCCCTGCTGAGGGTGGAGAGCTGCCGGAGGTCGAGGCGGCCGAGCGCGAGGACGCCGGCGTCCGTCACTCCGGCTGACGCCGGGTTAGCCTTCTCCGCGTGGAGAGATTGCACGAGACGTTCGTACGGCTCTGCGAAATCCGCAGTCCGACCGGGGAGGAGCGCGAGGTCGCCGACACGATCTGCGCCGAACTACGGGCGCTCGGGCTCGAGGTCAGCGAGGACGACGCCGCCGGGCCGGCCGAAGCAGGGGCGGGCAACATCGTCGCCCGGCTGCCGGGACGCTCCGACCGTTGGGCGATGTTCTGCGCCCACATCGACACCGTGCCGCACGCCGGCCAGATCGAGGTCGTCAACGACGAAGGGGTCTTTCGCAGCCAAGGCGAGACGATCCTCGGCGCCGACAACAAGGCCGCGGTCGCGGTCTTCATCGAGCTGGTCGCCCGCCACGCGACCGAGACCCCGCCGGTCGGAATCGAGTTGCTCCTGACCGTCGCCGAGGAGCAGGGCCTGCGCGGCGCGAAGGCGTTCGACACGAGCGAGCTGCGGGCGGACTGTGGCTTCGTCCTCGACCACGCCGGCCCGGTCGGCGAGGTGATCGTGGCGACTCCCACGCAACAGAAGATCCGCGCCGATTTCGTCGGGGTTGAGGCTCATGCCGGGATCGAACCGGACGACGGGAACAGTGCGATTGCCGCGGCCGCCGCCGCGATCGACCGCATGCAGCTGGGGCGGATCGACGCGGGGACGACCGCCAACGTCGGCCTGATCGCGGGCGGTACGTCGGGCAACGTCGTGCCGGGACACTGCGACATCGTCGCCGAGACGCGCAGCCTCGACGCCGACCGGGCCGCGGCCGTCGCCGGTGAGATCACCGAGGCCTGTGCCTGGGGCGCCAGCGAGCACGGCTGCGACGCCGACGTGCGGGTCGAAGAGCTCTTCCGCGGCTACCAGATCCCCAACGACTCGGAGGCGCTTGCGCTGGCCGAGGCCGGCCTGCGCGGCGCCGGCCACGAGCCTGTTCGCACCACGATCGGCGGCGGCAGCGACGCCAACGCGCTGCGCCTGGAAGGCTTCGACTGTGTCCTGCTGGCGAATGGCCCGCAGGATGTCCACACCTCGAACGAGCGGGTTGCGGCCGCGGACCTGGACGCGATGCTCGAGGTCTGCGAGGCGATCGTCAAAGCTGTCGCCGAGACCGCGCCGGAGTGAGCGGCCGGCTGAAGCTGCGCCGCGGCCTCGTCGTCGACGAGGACCCACTGACGGTCGAGATCGACGGCGAGCGGCGAGCGGCCTGGGCCGATGAGGCGCTGCTGGGGGAGATGCGGCGGGGCGATGAGGTCGTCGTCAACGTCGCCGCGCTCGACCTGCGGCTCGGCTCGGGCGGCTTCGACGTGGTCCACGTGAACCTGACCCGCGGTCTTGATGCGAGCGGCGAGGGCCGCGAGCACGTGATGAAGCTCAACTACACGTCGCTCCAGCACCCCGTCGCCCCCGTGGAGCTTCCGGTGTGCTTTTCGCCAGGTATAGGGGCAAAAAGCACACCGAAACGGGGTGGCGGGACGATGCCGGTGCTCGTCCTGCCCCTGCACGGCCACCTCGCGCCAGCGGCCTGGGCGGCAGCGCAGGCGACGCCGGGACTGAAGCTCGGCTATGTGCAGTCGGGGGGCGGCGCCCTGCCGGGCGCATTCAGCCGCGACGTCGCCGAGCTGCGCAAGCGCAGCCTGCTCTGCGGGCACATCACGGCCAGCCCCGCGTATGGCGGCGAGCACGAGGCGCTCTCGGTCGCGGGCGCCCTGGACGCGGCCGCCAACGGACTCGGCTGGGACGCGGCGATCCTCGGCCCGGGCCCGGGCATCATCGGCTCGGAGACTCGGCTGGGCCACGGCGGCATGGCCGCCCTCGACAGCGCCCACGCAGCCCTCGCCCTAGGCCTCCCAACCCTCCTCTCACCCCGCCTCTCGGAAGCCGACCCCCGCGAACGCCACCAGGGCGTGAGCCACCACACCCTGACCGTCCTCAAACTGCTGCTGGGAGGGGTGGAGGTGCCGCTACCGGCTGACCATCCCGAAGTGGCAGCACAGCTCACCGACGCAGCAGGCGACCGCCACCAGCTCCACAAAGCTCAGCCCGACCTAGCGGGCTATGCCGCTTCCGGCTTACCGGCCCAAGTGATGGGGCGGGACATCGAAGACGACCAGCTCTTCTTCGCGGCGGCGCTAGCTGCCGGTGCGTATCTCGGGCAAACACTGACCTGAGCGTTCCTCCGCGGGTGGCGGTGTGGTGGGGGGGTGTCCTCCGCCCGCACGGAGTCTGCGGAGGGCGAGGCTTATCCCGTCACTGGAACCCGACCCTCTGCCCGGAGCAGATCGCAGTGCCAGGAGGGCACCCCCCACCGCGCCGACAGGACCCGCGGCCTGAAGCGCACAGTCCCTTGCGCCCCAAGGGTTGCCCCCAGTTGACGCGAACCACCCGCCATGGCAACCGCACTAGCGCCGAGCCCGGCAACCGACACCCGCTTCGAGGGCCTAGTCCTCGACTTCCTCTCCTACCTGGAGCTGGAGCGAGGCCTCTCCCGCAACACGCTCAACGCCTACCGCACGGACCTCTTCCAGTACGGCGAATTCCTCGGCGCACACGAGCTCGACGCACTTGCAGCCCGCCCCGCCGACATCGGCGACTTCCTCGCCGACCTCGCGACCGGCAACGGCCGCCCGCCCTGCTCGGCCGCCACGGTGCACCGCAAGACCGCCTGCCTGCGCTCGTTCTACAAGCACCTTCGCCGCGACGAGCTGATCGGCGACGACCCGACCGCGTCCCTGAGCGCGCCGCGCCGCGCCAAGAAGCTGCCCCAGGTCCTCAACTACGCCGAGGTACAGAAGCTGCTCGCGGCGCCGCGCGGCAGCGAGCCGACGACGCTGCGCGACCGGGCTCTGCTGGAGGTGATGTACGCCTGCGGGCTGCGCGCCTCGGAGACGATCGGGCTGGAGATGTCGGATATCGACCTGCGCGAGGGTCTGCTGCGGGCGCGCGGCAAGGGCTCCAAGGAGCGCATCGTGCCGCTCGGCCGCAAAGCGATCGCGGCGATCTCCGCCTATCTGCGCGGCGGCCGGCCGAAGCTGGTCGGGGAACGTCACGAGGTGCGCCTGTTCGTCAACTTCCGCGGCGGTCCACTCAGCCGTCAGGGCCTCTACAAAATCGTCCAGCGCCACGCCCGCGAGGCCGGCCTCGCGGGGCAGATGAGCCCGCACACGCTGCGCCACAGCTTCGCGACCCACCTGCTGGCGGGGGGCTGCGACCTGCGCGCCGTGCAGGAGATGCTCGGCCACGCTGACATCGCGACGACGCAGATGTACACGCACCTCTCCGGCGAGCGCCTCAAGGAGGTCTACTTCGAGGCCCACCCGCGCGCTCGGCTGGACTGACTCAGGGGCGGCCCCTGCAAAGCGGCGCCTGCCGTTGTCCTCGCCCGATCGTCTCGCTCACGTACGTATGTACGCTCGCTTCACCGATCGGGCTGCGTCCTAGGCAGGCTTGCTTTTCGGGGCCGTGCTTTGGAAATAGTCTCCGTCTCATGCCCGAGCTGCCTGAGGTCGAGACTATCTGTCGCCAGCTGGAGCCCGAGATCGAAGGGCGACGGATCGAGCGGCTCGAAATTCACGATCCGCGCTGGTGTCGACCCGCGTCCCCGGCCGAGCTAGAGAAGGCGGTTGCAGGCCGGATGATCAAAGGCCTAGGACGGCGCGGCAAGTACCTGTTGTTGGCCTTGGACGGTGAGAAAACGCTAATCATGCACCTGCGCATGACCGGCAATCTGATCCTTGTCGAAGACGAGGACGAACTCGGCCACTTGCGCGCCCGCTTCGTCCTCGACGACGGCCGCCAGGTCTGGTTCACCGATCCGCGCCGCTTCGGTGAGGCGCTGTTGCTCGACGACGCGGCGCTCGACGCCCACTTCGCTTCCCGGCTCGGCGTCGAGCCATTCTCCGCTGCATTCACTCCCGCGGCGCTGGGCGAGATCGCGGCGGGGCGCACGGTCCCGCTCAAGTCCTTCCTGCTCGACCAGAAGGGCGTCGCCGGCATCGGCAACATCTACGCCGACGAGGCGCTGTTCCGGGCACGGCTGCACCCGCTCTCGCCCGCCGGCTCGATGAAGCCCGAGCACCTGGAGGCGCTGCGCGACGCGGTCCTCGCCGCGCTCGAAGCGGGGGTCGACGGCGGCGGGGCCTCAATCGACGACTACCGCGACGGCCGCGGCGAAAAGGGCCGCATGCAGGACGAGTTCCTCGTCCACACCCGCGAGGGGAAGCCCTGCCCGCGCTGCGACGGGACGATCGAGCGGATCGTCGTCTCGGGGCGCTCGACCTACTTCTGCCCGGCCTGTCAGGTGCGCCTGCGGCGTAGGCCGCGTCGGCGGCGCCGTCCGGCCCCCCGTTCAACGTAGAAGGGCTATGGCCAGAGGCAAGACGCTGAAGACGGAGGCGATCGTCCTGCGCAGCATCCGCTACGGCGAGGCCGACCGCATCCTCCACCTCTACACGGCGAAGCGGGGGCGGGTGGGGGCGATCGCCAAGGGCGCGCGACGCCCCAAGTCGCGCTTCGGCGGCCGCCTGGAGCCCTTCTTCCGGCTCGACCTGCTGCTGCACGAAGGGCGCGGCGAGCTGCTCACCGTGACCCAGGCCGCCACGGTCGACGGCTACCCCCGCCTGCGAGCCTCCGGCGCCGCGCTCACCGCGGGCGCCCGCGCCTGCGACGGGGTCCTGCGCCTGCTCGACTCGGCCGAGCCCAACCCGCCCGCCTACAACCTGCTCTGCCGCTACCTCGCGCTGCTCGACGACCCCGCGGCGCCCGAGGCCGCGTCCTTGCCGACGGCGCTGTCCTTCCGGCTCAAGCTGGCATTGGTCGCGGGCTTCTCGCCCGAGCTCGGCTCCTGCGCCGGCTGCGGGGAGGCCGAGCACCTGGTCGGCTTCTCCGGCGCGGCGGGCGGCGTCGTCTGCGCCGGCTGCGAAGCGGGCTCCTTCCCTCTCTCCGAGGACGCGCACCGCTTCATGGTCGAGTCGATCGCCCGGCCGCTGGCCGAGGCGCCCGATGCGAAGGAGCACGCGCTGCGCCAGGCCGAGCGGGCGATTGGAGACACCTTGGAGCACCACGCGCATGTGCAGCTTCGGTCCGCCGCGTAGGATCGGAGCCCTTGGAGGCGACGGCGACGTTCGAAGACCGCATACGAGCCTGGGAGGCGGAGTTCCTCTCCGATCTGGCGACGCCCTCTTACCCCGCGAAGCGGCGGACCGGGGAGGCCGACAGCCCGCTGCGGACGCCGTTCCAGCGCGACCGCGACCGGATCGTCCACTCGAAGGCGTTCCGGCGCCTCAAGCACAAGACGCAGGTTTTCATCGCGCCCGAAGGCGATCACTACCGCACCCGCCTCACCCACACGCTCGAGGCCTGTGGGATCGCCCGCACGGTCGCCCGCGCTCTCGGTCTCAACGAGGACCTGACCGAGGCGATCGGGCTCGGCCACGATCTCGGCCACCCGCCCTTCGGCCATACCGGCGAGGAGGCGCTTGACGCGGCGCTGCGCGAGCGCTGCGGGCAGGGCTTCAAGCACAACGTCCACTCGTTGCGAGTGGTCGACGTGCTGGAGCGCGACGGCCAGGGGCTGAACCTGACCGAGCAGGTACGCGACGGCATCCTCAACCACACCGGCTCGGACCGGCCGGCGACGCTGGAGGGGCGGATCGTCAAGCTGGTCGACCGGGTCGCCTACATCAACCACGACATCGACGACGCGCTGCGAGCCGGGATCCTGCAGCCGGCAGACCTGCCCGCTGTCGAGATCGAGCTGCTCGGCCCGACCGGCTCGGTGCGGATCGACACTCTGGTGCGCGACATCGTCGAGCGCTCGACGGAGGCCGGCGACATCGTGCAGAGCGAGGAGGTGGGCGGGGCGATGCTGCGGCTGCGCAAGTTCATGTTCCAACGCGTCTACCTGGGCGAGACGGCCCGGGCCGAGCACGAACGGGCACAGCGGGCCCTGCGCGGCCTCTTCGACCACTACATGGAGCACCCCGACGAGGTGCCCGAGGGGGAGCCGGGGGCAAGCGACTGCCAGCGGGTCGCCGACTACCTGGCCGGGATGACCGATCGCTTCTGCATCGCCCGCTTCTCAGAACTGACGATCCCCGAGGCGGCCCGCTTCTGATGGCGCTGATCTCCGAGGAGAGCCTGGAGCGGGTCAAGCAGGCGGCGGACATCGTCGAGGTGATCTCCGCCCACACCGACCTGCGCCGCCAGGGCACCCGCTGGGTCGGGCTCTGTCCCTTCCACGAGGAGCGCACGCCGTCTTTCTCCGTCGAGGCCCAGGAAAAGCTCTACCACTGCTTTGGCTGCGGGGTGGGGGGGGACACGATCAAGTTCATCGAGGAGAAGGAGGGGCTCGGCTTCGCCGAGGCGGTGGAGCTGCTCGCCGACCGCTACGGGGTCGAGCTGGAGCGCGAGAAAGAGGATCCGCGGGCCGAGGCGCGGCGCCAGCAGCGCCGCCGGCTCGGTGAGCTGCTCGACCGCACGGCAGGCTTCTACGCGCACTACCTCTGGGACTCGGAGGAGGCGGGAAAGGCACGCGCGTACCTGGCTGAGCGCGGGCTGGGTGAGGAGACGCTGCGCGCCTTCGCGGTCGGCTACGCGCCGAGCGCCTGGGACACGATGCTGCTGCGCGGGCAGCGGGCGGGCTTCAAGGTCGAGGAGCTGCGCGCGGTCGGGCTCGCCCAGCGAGGGCGCAGCGGCGGCGAGTACGACCGCTTCCGCGAGCGGATCATGTTTCCGATCCGCGACCGTCGTGGGCGCACGCTCGGCTTCGGCGGGCGGGCGATGCGCTCCGATCAGGGGGCGAAGTACGTCAACACCGCCGAGACCGACTTCTTCCACAAGAGCCAGATGCTGTACGGGATCGACCTGGCCAAAGAGGCGATCGCGAAGAGCGCCCGGGTGGTGGTGGTCGAGGGCTACACCGATGTGCTGGCGCTGCACCAGGCAGGGATCGGCGAGGCGGTGGGTGTGATGGGGACGGCGATCACCGAGGAGCAGGTGGCCGCACTATCGGGGATGGTCGACGAGGTGGTGCTGGCGCTCGATGCCGACTCGGCCGGCCAGGAGGCGATGTTGCGTGCCCAGCGGGTTGCAGCGGGGCGCAAGATGAGGCTGCGGGTGGCGGCGATGCCCGAGGGGGTCGACCCGGCCGAGATGATGGCGGCGGAGGGTGGCGCGGAGCGCTTCGCGGCGCTGGTCGAGGGCGCGGTCGACCTGCCCGCCTTCCAGGTCGGCCTGGTCTTGGACGGGACCGACGTCTCTTCCCCGGCCGAGCGCGACAGGGCTCTGAGCGAGGTGGCGCCGATCCTGGCCGGGATGGGGGAGACGGCGAGCCGCGACGATCTGGTGAGTCGAGTGGCCGGGCGGCTGGATCTGGAGCCGGCGCTGGTGATGGGGCGGGTCACCTCGGCGCGCCCGCTGAGCGGCGGTTCCGCGGAACCGCCTCGGCGCGGCGCTCCGGCGGCGTCGGTGCGCAGCGGCGGCGAGCTGACTTCGCGCGAACGGCGCGAGCGGGCTCTGCTGGCGATGTGCATCGCACTGCCCGAAGCGGGCAAGGAGTACCTGGCTCGCCTCACCGAGGAGCACCTGTCGGCGAGCGGCGCTCGCGTCGCCGCCTGGCTGCGCGAGCATCCGGAGGACCCGGCCTCGAACCTGCCGCACGACGACGACCAGCTCGCCGGCCTGATCGCCGAGCTGGTCATCCTCGCCCACGAGGAGCCCGCCTCGGCCGAGGCGATGGAGCTCAACTACCTCCTGCTCGAACAGCGCCGCCTCGAGTCGCAGATAGCCGCCGCCGGCGAGGCGGACGACTACGAGCGCCGCGCCGCCCTGAGCCGAGAGCGCGCCGCCCTGGTAGAGCGCATAGCCCGCACCGAGCGCGTCGGGGGTTAGGGCGGAGTCTGTTGTCTTGCAGTGTTCTGTCTGACTCACCTGGCAGAATTTCTCTATGGAGAGGAGGTTCCTTGAGAAATGCCTGGCAGAGGGGATGTCGCTGGAGGCGATCGGCGAGCAGGTTGGGAAGCATCCCTCAACCGTCGGTTACTGGCTGAAAAAGCACGGGGTCGTTGCGTCCGGCGCGGAAAAGTACGCGCCGCGCGGCGCGCTCAACAGGGACGAGCTCAAGGCGCTGGCTGAGCGCGGCGCCACCGTGGTGGAGATGGCGGAGGCGCTCGATCGCAGTCCTTCGACAATCCGATATTGGCTCAGGCGGTACGAGATCGAGGCCCGCAGCCGGCGCGGACCACGGCGGTGTGGCAACGGGTCACGGTTCGAAACATTCGAGTGCGACCGACATGGCGTAACCGAGTTCGTCCTCGAGGGTCGCGGCTACTACCGTTGCAAGCGCTGCCGTTCCGCTGCCGTGTCTAGGCGTCGCCGGACCATCAAGCGCCAGCTCGTCGAGGAGGCGGGTGGGGCATGTGTCCTCTGCGGCTACTCGCGCTGGCGTGGGGCTTTGCAGTTCCACCATGTTGAATCGCACTCGAAGGAGTTCCATCTCGCTCAGGGCGGCTACTCGCGCTCAATCGCTAGGAGCCGAGCTGAGATGCGGAAGTGCGTTCTGCTCTGCGCCAACTGCCATTCTGAGGTGGAGGCCGGGTTCGCTACTCTGCCGGTGGATTCAAGCGAGGCCTTTGAGGATGTTGCTTGAGGACCAATACTTAATCCAATTTGATTAGTCGGGGGTAGCTCAATAGGTAGAGCGCCGTCCTGTTAAGTCGGTGGTTGACGGTTCGAGTCCGTCCCCCCGAGTTCTATGAAGGGTCGCGAGAGATCGCGGCCCTTCGTTTTGCCCCCCCTGATTGACGCGCCAGCTGCTCGACCAGCTCGGCGCCGCGCTCGGCGCCATCGTGCTCCCGCGCCCAGGTGGCGAGCTCTGCCGCTCGGGCGGTGAACGACGGATCGCCGAGGATGCGGCGGGTTGCCCAGCGCAGGGGCGCGGGGCGGCAGAGGCGCCAGGGAAGCGAGAGGCCGGCCTTGGCCCAGCTCACGCGCATCGCGGTCTCGCTCATGTCGCCGATGAAGGGGCTGATCAGCAGCGGCGTGCCCGCCGCGAGCGCCCGGGCCACGGTGCCGTGGCCACCGTGGGAGATCACCAGCGAGGCGGCGGGCATCAGCTGGCTGTAGCTCAGCCAGTCGACGAGGATCGCATTGCCGGGCACCTCGATCGGGCTCTGTGGGACGACGCGATTGGTCGTCGCCACGACCCGGACCTGCTCGGTGGCCAGCGCCGCCAGCGCCGTGCGCACGAGGTGGTTGCCTGAGTCGTGGGCGGTGCTCGGGGCGACCAGGACCAGGGGACCGTCGCCCGGCGGCAGCTCGATCTCCGGGTGGGGGACCTCGAAGCTCATCGGTCCCGTCACCTGCACCCCGGCCGGCCAGCGCCGCGGGTACTCGAGCTGCGGGAAGGTGCCGACCAGGGCCAAGTCGGCGCTGATCCCGCCGTGGAAGCGCTCGGTAGGGGGAAGGCCCAGGCGCGCCCGCTGCCGGTTGAGGTCGTTGCGTCCCTGCTCAAGCCCGACGTTCAGCGCCCGCTGTCCAGCTCGCCAGACGCCGCGACCGAGTGGCGTTCGCGGCGGCCGCAGACCGACCGCGAAGAAGGGCAGTCCCGGCTCGACCACCGGATAGATGTGCGGGATCAGCGTCGCCAGTGGCACGCCTGCCACCTCGGCCGCAAGGGCCGGCGCCAAGGTGAGGATGTCGCTGACGACGGCGTGGGGGCGCATCTCCTCAAGTAGGGGCAACAGCGCCCGAGCCGCCTCGGCCGCGTGGGCCCCCTCTGGCGAGTCGGGATCCGGCGGGGGGAACATGCGGTATTCCTCCGCTGCCGCGAAGCCCAGACCGGCTCCCTCGACCGCGGCTCGTCGCTCCTCCCAGGTCTCGATCGTCACCTCATGGCCGCGCCCGGCCAGGGCTCGGCCGAGGGCTATGGCAGGGAAGACGTGACCCGGATCACCGAAGGCGGCGACCAGGAAGCGGTTAGGGAGTGTCAAGCCCCTCGCCTGGTCGCGTGAAGACAATCTCCGGCACGTGGCAGTTGGGCGAGACGTTGAGCAGGAACTTCACCGCCTCGCCGATGTCCTCCGGCCGGATCATCTCCTCGGCGGGCACCTGGCCCTTCGCGAACTCGGTCATCGGCGTGTCGACGAAGCCCGGCGCCAGCGCCGTGCACTGGATGCCGGCACTGCCGACCTCACGGTGGGTCGACTGGGTGAAGTTGATCACCGCGCCCTTGGTGGCGGCGTAGATCGAGAGCCAGGCCTGCCCGGATTTCCCGGCGATCGAGGCGGTGTTGACGATCAGCGCCTTGCCGTGCTCGGCACCGGCTTCGCGCAGCATCGGCAGGCCCTCACGCGTGCCGATGATCAGCGCCCGCAGGTTGACTCCGAGCTGCATGTCGAGGTGCTTGGTCTGGATCTCCTCCATCGGCGCGCCGATTCCCACACCGGCGTTGTTGACGAGCGCGTCGAGGCGGCCGTAGGCCTCTCGGTGCTTGGCAAAGACCCCGACCACGTCCTCCTCCGCGGTCATGTTGGCGGCGACGCTCTGAACCTCGAGCCCGCTGGCACGCAGCTCCTCGGCGGCGGCCTCCAGCTTCTCCGGTCGTCGTGCGGAGACGGTCAGCGCGTATCCCTCTTCGCCGAGCGTGCGGGCGATAGCCAGCCCGATCCCGCTCGAGGCTCCCGTGATCAGTGCTGCTCGATCCGCCACGTCACTCTCCTCACGCTCGTCGTTCGTCGGCGCCAGCACCCTATACGGCGCTCGCAGCCCTTCGCCGAATAACATGACCGATCCGCATGCCCCGGCGCATCGCCACAAGCGCTTTGCTCTGTCTATTCGCCGCCGCTCTCCTTGTGGCCGGCTGCGGCAGCTCCGACTCGACGACCTCCGGCGGGGGGACCGCGGTGAGCAAGCCCGCGCCACCCAAGAGCGAATTTCCCAAGACCGAAGGTCGGACCCTCGGTGAAATAGTCAAAGCCGCCGACTCGCACTCCGAACTGGTCGTCTCCCCGGCAGCCCTCGCCTTCTACAAGGGCGAGAACCGCTACCCGTTCGGCGTCTTCCATGCCGATCGCAGTCAGGTGGACGACGCCAAGATCGCCCTCTACGTGGCGAGGGTGCCCCACGTGGGGCCAAGCGGCCGCGAAGTCCCCGGGAGCAGCAAGGGGAAGGGAGCCGTGGCTCGCGCCCGCACGGAAGCGCTCGAACAGCCGGCCAAAGGTCCCTATCCGGCGGCGATCGAAAGCCTCGTCACCCAGCCGGCCTACCGTGCTCAGACCACGACCAGCGACCCTGACGCGGCGACGATCGTCTACACGACCGACGTCGACTTTCCCAGTAACGGCGAGTGGCGTGTCGCGGCGCTGATCAAGCAGGGGGACGAAACCGTCGCGACGCTGCTGCCGAGCGCCTCGGTCGGCGAGTTCAAGGGCGTCCCGAAGGTGGGGGAGAAGGCGCCCAAGATCCACACTCCGACCCCGCCGGACGTCGGCGGCGACCTCTCCAAAATCACCACGCGCATCCCTCCTGACACCCAGAACCGCGTCGATTACGCGGACGTGCTGGGCAAGGAACCGATCTTGCTCTTGTTTGCGACCCCCCAGTTCTGCCAGAGTCGGGTATGCGGTCCGGTTGTCGATGTGGCCGAGCAGGTCAAAGAACAGTTCGACGGCAAGGCCGCGTTCATCCATATGGAGATCTACAAGGACAACGATCCGAGCAAGGGCGTGAGGCCGCAGGTGCGGGCATTCCACCTGCCGAGTGAGCCGTGGCTGTTCGCGATCAACCGCCAGGGTGTCGTCCGGGCGGTGGTCGAGGGAGCCTTCGGCGTCGAACGTATGACGAAGGTCGTGGAAAAGGTGACGGGGGAATGAGCGAGAAAACGGCACCCGATCCGGAGTTGCTCAAGTCGTTTGCCGAAGAGGCGAAGCGTCGCTGCGACGTGATCGCCGCCGGCGTCGCCACCGAGAGCGAAGACTTCGAGTCCCTGCGGGCCGAGGCTCACGCGCTGAGGGGGACCGCGGGTGCGGTCGGACTCCGCCGCCTCGCTGAGCTCGCCGGACTGATGGAATCCGACCTCGCCGAAGCGAAGAAGACCGGCGTTCTGCGCGGCGGCCGATCCCACCAGATCGCCGACGCGGCCAAGGCCCTCTCCGAGGGAGCCAACGCCGCCGCCGAGGGCCAGGAAGAGCCCCCAGACGTAGGCCGCTCGCTGGCCCAGCTCTTCAGCGCCTGAGCGAGCAACGCCAACCCATCGCACGCTACCCTCGCCATCTCCGGGGCGGTAGCTCAGTTGGTCAGAGCAGCGGACTCATAATCCGTCGGTCGAAGGTTCGAGTCCTTCCCGCCCCATTAAGAAATTGGCTCTATAGAGCCAAGTAGATTAGAGCGATTCAGTACAAAGTGGCGAAATTGGTCCCGAATTGGTCCCGAAACGCGCTAGAATTTCGGGACCAATGCGACAGCCAGCGCCCCGCCCGATCTCCGGTCACGTCTTCAAGCGCAAGGGGAAGCGCGGGGTCGTCTGGTACGCGAAGTACCGGCTGCCGGATGGGCGTCAGCAGAAAAGGCGGCTCGGGCCGGCGTGGACCGAGAAGACCGCGCCGCCCGACGGCTACTTCACGAAAGGCAAGGCGCAGGCGCATCTGGACGAGCTGCTCCGCCAGGCGCGCGACGGCTCGCTTCCGGGTTTGGTCAAGACCGGCAAGACCTTCACGGATGCGACGGCCGAGTGGCTCGCCTACTGCGAGAACGTCCGCGACTGCAAGCCCTCGACGATGCGCGACTACCGCAACATGGTCCGCGTACTCGACCGCGAGTTCGGCAAGCGCAAGATCGAGACGATCACGACCGAGGACATCGACCTGTGGATCAGCGGCTACGGCGGCTCCAACCGGACGCGGCAGAAGTATCTCGTTTGCCTTGGCTCGATCTTCAAGCGGGCGATGAAGGTCTATGGCCTGCCTCGCAACCCGGCCGATCTTGTCGAGCGGCCTCGCGTCCGGCGAGCGGCCAAGATCGACGTGCTGCGACCGGAGGAGGTCTTGGCGCTCGTCAGGTCGGCGGAGTCCGAGCAGGACGCTGCGATCTTCCACACGGCCGCATTCGCCGGCTTGCGGATGGGCGAGCTGCTGGCGCTGCGCTGGCGCGACGTGGATTTCACCCGCCGCACGATCCACGTCCGCGAGAACTGGACCCAGGGTGAGACGACGACGCCGAAGGGCGGGACGGAGCGTGCGGTGCCGATGGCCGAGGAGGTTGCCGAACGTCTGGCGCGGCTCGGCCAGCGCAAACACTTCACCGCCGACGACGATCTCGTCTTCTGCACCCCGCGCGGTCAACACGTCGGCTACAAGTCCTTGAAGGAGCGCTACCGCGCGGCGTTGGGAGCGGCGAACCTGCGCGAGGATTTCCGCTTCCACAACCTCCGCCACACCTTCGGCAGCACCGTGATTCGCCACGCCGACTCGCGCGAGGTCATGGAGTGGATGGGACATGCAGACCTGACGACGACCAGGCGCTACCTTGCCTTTGTCGACCGCGAGGATGCGGCCAAGCGAGTCTCGGAAGCGTTCAGGCTGGAGGAGCCGCAAGGGTCGCCGGCATCGGCCCCTGTGGCGTGACGCCGATCTATCGGCGGCGTTGCGTCCCATAGGTGTTCTCAGCGATCCAGCTCCCCAGATCAGAGCGGGTGAACCTCAGTCCTCGATCACCGATCCGTACATGCGGCAGGCCGCGCGAACGGACCAACTCGTAGAGCGTGCTGCGCGGGACATGGAGAAGTCGCGCCGCTTCGTCGGCGGTCATCAAGGACTCGGTGAGGATCGGGGCGTCGGGCATCTGTTTCTAGTCCTGTTGTCCACCAAGGAGGTCGTTTGCATCGGCCATTTGCATCGGGGCGGTAGGCATTCGCTTCTGCCCCTGCTGTCGCACGAGCGGGCCGTTTGGGGCAGATCACCTCCCAGAAATTTCCATAGCCATCCCAAGGCAGAAGACATCAGCCAGCCAAGAGCCAAGGAGAAAGCCCAGCAGCCAAGAGGAATAAATGCAGGGCCTCATGGCAACAGCAGAGCCATGAGAAGCCAGCCAGAGCACCCCAACTGCCAACAGCAACCACCCTCACGCCACATCACTTTGTTAAGAGATCGATGCAAACCGCGCCCTCGCGCGACAGCAGGGGTGATGCTGTCCATAGGCAAGCTCGGCAAAGGACAAGAGCGCTACTACCTCGACAAGGTGGCCGAAGGCGCTGAGGACTACTACACCGGGGAGGGCGAGGACCCCGGCGAGTGGATCGGCGACGCCGCCGCGCGCCTGGGCCTTGAGGGCGAGGTCGGCGCAGACAAGCTCGAAGCGATGCTCACCGGCCGCAACCCTGTGGACGGGGAGCCGCTGTTGGGAATGCGCGGCGTCCCGGCCAAGGGCTCGGTTCCCGGCTTTGATCTCACCTTCTCGGCTCCCAAGTCGGTCTCCCTACTGTGGGGCCTGGGCGGTCCCGTCGCCGCGCTCGAAGTCCAAGCCGCCCACCGGGAAGCCGTAGGAGCAGCCCTCGACTACATGCAGCGCGAGGCGTGCTGGACCCGGCGCGGAGCCGGAGGCTCGGAATTCCTCAAGGGCGACGGCTACCTCGCCGCCGCCTACCGGCACCGATCCTCGCGCAACGGCGATCCGCAGCTGCACACCCACGTCCTCCTCGCCAACGCGACCAGGGCCGAAGGGAAGTGGACCCGCCTCTACCACCCGGCGATCTATGACCACGCGACCACCGCGAGCTACATCTACGAGGCCCACCTGCGATACGAGCTGACCCGACGTTTGGGGGTCGAGTGGCAGCCGACCCGCAAGGGCATCGCTGAGATCGCGGGCTTCGCCGACGAGCACCTACGAGCCTTCTCGACTCGCCGCGCGGAAATACTCGAGGCTGCCGGGCCGGACGCCTCCGCGCGCTCGATGCAGGTTGCGACGCTCGCCACCCGCAAGCCGAAGGGGGCCGACGTCGGCCGCGGCGAGCTGCTTGAGCGGTGGCGATCGCGGGCCGAGGAGATCGGCTTGGATCGCGCGGCAATCGAGCGGACCTTCGACACCGACGCGGGTGTGCGGTTCGGCGAGCTGCACGCCGAGGTCCGCGCGATCCCAGAGGCGAAGCTGGGCCGCGAGGTTACGGCGGCGGTGTCCCACTTCGACCGCCGCGATGCGATTCGGGCAGTCGCCGACTCGCTCCCCGAGGGAGCGCCGGGAGCCGAGGTAGAGCGCTTGGCCGACGCCTTCCTCGCTTCGGAGTCGGTGATCCAGATCGCAGAGAGCCGCAAAGGCCCCCGCTACACGACGCGGCGAATCTGGGAGCTTGAGCGCAATGCCCTGGCGGCGGTCGAGCGTATGCGAGCACAGGGACCGCTCCTGGCCGGGGAGCTGGTCGCGGCGCGCGTGATCGGTGCCCGTCCGACGTTGAAGGCAGATCAGCGCGAGATGGTCCGCCGCCTTCTGAGCGACCCCGAGGGAGTCGCCGTCGTGATCGGCGAGGCGGGCACCGGCAAGACCTTTGCCATCGTTGCCGCCGCCGAGGGTTGGGCGCAGGCCGGAATGGAGCTTCGGACGGCAGCGCCGACCTGGCGCGCGGCGAACGTGATGCGATCCGACGGCCTACCCGCCGTCAGCGCCGCTCGGCTTCTCTCAGAGCTTGACCGGGCCGAGTATGCGGGCGAGGCCGGGCTGGCGCGCGGCTCGATCCTTCTGGTGGACGAGGCCGGAATGGTGGACACGGCAACCCTGGCGCGGTTGATCTCCCATGTGGAGAAGGCACAGGCCAAGCTCGTCCTCGTCGGAGATCCAGAGCAGCTAGGCGAGATCGAGGCAGGCGGGTTGTTCCGCGCGGTTGCGGATCGCACCGAGCCGATCCAGCTTGACGAGGTGATCCGCCACGAGCACGAGCTTGACCGCGAGGCGGCGAAGCGGATCAGGGAGGGCGAGGGCCGCGAGGCGCTTGGGCTCTACGAGGCGGAGAACCGGGTCACGGTCGCCCCCGACGCCGAGGCCCGTCGCGAGGCGATGGTCCGCGATTGGCATGAGGCATATGGGCGCGGCGAGGACGCGATGATGATTGCGAAGCAGAACGCCGAGGTCGCGCGGCTGAACGAAATGGCGCGAGCGCTCCGCAGGCAGAGCGGGCAGCTCGGAGCCGGCGAGATCGAAGTGGGGGAGGCGCGCTTCGCCGCCGGCGACCAAGTAATCACCCGCGTCAACGACCAACGCGCTGAGGTCTTCAACCGCGAGCGCTGGCAGATTGCCGAGGTCGACGTGAGACAGCACCGCGTCGTCCTCGAAGGCATCGACCAAGCCAAGCGCGTAGAGGTCGGTCCTGAGTACCTGTCCCAGGTCAACCCCTACTCAGAGGCCCCGGCGCTCGAACACGCTTACGCCGTGACGACCTACTCGGCGCAGGGGAGCACCGTTGACCGCGCCTTTGTCGCCGCCGATCCGTCGATGGACAAGCAGGAGCTCTACGTTGCCGCCTCTCGCACCCGCGAGCAGACCTACCTCTATGCGACGCCAGAGATTCAGACCCACCGCGAGGAAATCGCGCCCGGAAGTCCCTACCTGCGCGAGGGCATCCCGCACATCGCCGAAGCAGCCGAGCGCGACCGCGCGCAGCTCGCGGCGCATGAGGTCGCGCTGCGCTCGCGCTTCTCCGGCCTGCCGACCGAGGAGCTGGTCACAAGGCGAGCCGTGTTGGAAGGCGCAGCGGATCGGGAGGCAGTCCAGCAAGAGCGCAGCGACGCCCTCAGAGCGCGGATCGAGCGGGGATACGACGGCCTTGAGCGCTACGAGGCGCGCAGAGAGGCAGCCGAAGCACTGCCGCGCCGCGAGCGCAAGGACGAGCTGTGGCGGATCGACAGCATGGAGTCAGCCTCACGCAGGCAGCTATCGCGTCTTGAGGTCGAGATGCAAGAGACACCCACTCCGGGGGATGCAGCGCGGCGGGAGTTCGCCGTCGCGGATCAAGTCCTCGCCGAGCGGCGGCAGTTGGCGATCACCGCCGCGCGCCTTTCCCCGCCCACCTACATCACGAAGGAGCTGGGGGAGAGGCCCACCGATCCGGCGAAGCGGAAGGCATGGGATCGAGGTGTCGCCGGGATCGAGCGCTACCGACAAGAGCACGGCATCAAGGACCCGAGCAAAGCGTTTGGCCGCGAGGCGAAACAAGGAGCCGAGCGAGCGCGCCAGCAGGCCGCAACGCGACGGCTCCAAGAGATTCAGCGAGTTCTCGGACTTGGACAGCACGCGGCGAGAGCACGCCAGCTCGGCAGAGGGTTGAGCATCGGTCGATGAGTGCCCCGATCTACCGGGATTGAAGCACCGCGAGGGCGGCCGTCAACCCCCTGCGGGGGTCGGGCGCAAGCGCCCTTGACTGCCACCCTCGCGGCGCTGGTTCTGTGGGTAGGTCGGGGCGGGGAGGAGGTTCAGGCGGCGAGTGCCTGCGGGTCCCTGATCTCGACCTGATAGTCGGCGGGCAGCGGCACGGCAGGCTGATCATCCCTGGGCTCACGGCGACGAGTCAGCAGGTGCTCGAAAAAGGCGAGCGCACCACCACGAGGCGCAGCGACGATCTCCCGGCCATCGGGATAGACGATCGCGAGCGGCCGGTGCTCGGCAACGGCTTCAGCGAGGACCGAACCGAAGCCCTCCTGATCGGCGGCGATGAAGGTGGTTCCCTCGGGATAGCGATCAGGATCGAGCATGGCGTCGATCAGTCGCTCGTTGGCGATCTCGCCCGCTGCGGTGAATTTGCTGCGCTCTAGCTCTTCCATGATTCCGCGATTGCTTCCCAATGATCGATTAGGTAGCGGATGGCTTCTGGCGCGACCGCATTGACCGCACCCTCGGAAAACCGCTCCGCAGGCTGCTTCTCGGAACCAGTGTAGCGGTGCATATCGTGGTCCCCGTGGGCGTTGTCGAACAAGCGAATCGTCTGCCAGCGCCCTTGAATCTGTAGCTGGAGCATGACCGCATAGCGTTCCAGCGGACGGCCCTCGAACTCGATCAGGATGCGAGCGTTGGCGGAAAGCGGGCGAATGAACGGATCGGCCACGGTCGAAACGTATCCCCGTGTTCGGCGTTTAGGCTGCGGTCGATGCCGAAGGACGCCAAGCAGAAAGCGCTTCAAGACGCCCACCGCTCCCAGGCGAGGTTTAAGAAGACGCAAAAGCAGCTCGACCAAGACGGTCAGACTCGGCGGGCGAGTTTCAAGCAGGCACAGGAAGCTGGCGCGACGCTACGGGAGATTGGCGAGGCAACCGGACTTCATTGGACCCGCATCAGGGAAATCATCAGCGGCCGATAGCAGTTCGTATGTAGCTACATACAAGCGTGCTAGGCTTCGGGCCACATAAGTGGGGCCGCGCGCTGACACGCCGGCCCCGTGGCATCCGGCTCAGTTGGCACCGAGGCCGGATGCAGCGGGAACGGTAGCGAGCTACCGGCCTCAAAGAAGCGGCCCCCGGCGGCGCGTCAACGCCAACCGAGGGCCTAACCACAAGGAGGCTGGCTCCTCATGGCTGAAATCAACCCTAGGGATTGCGGCGGGTTCGGACCCACCGACTACGTCGCTGAAACGCGCCAAGCAGAACGCTCCGTCCTCGCGTTCCTGATCGACGAGCATCCGAGCCAACTGACGATCCCCGAGGTCGCTCGGGTGTTCTATGCCCCTCCCGCCGACTTCAAGAAGCACGACGTAGTCGAGCGGGCGATTCGCGAACTGGTCGCTGCCGGGCTCTTGCACTGCGAGGGCGCGTTCCTGGTCCCGACCCGGGCCGCGCTTTATTTCGCCGGTCTGGAGGGCGAATGATGGAGGTCGCCCAGCGGTTCGGCGAGAACCTGCGCCGCCTTCGCAAGGGGGCCGGCATCTCCCAGGAAGAGCTGGGCCTGCGTTGCTCGCTCCACCGGACCGAGATTGGTCTGCTGGAGCGAGGGGCGCGGGTCCCCCGCATCGACACGCTGATCAAGATCGCGACCGGCCTGGGTGTGCGGATCGACTGCAAGCTCCTCGCCGGGATCAGCTGGACCCCTGCCACGACTGAAGCGGGCGGGTTCAAGATCAAGTCGCGCATCGAGCTGCATGAAGAGTTAATGGAGCGGGCCGCAGCTCTGCGGGCAAAACAGACGAAGACCGTGGATGCGGTACAGCTTGTCCACGAAGCGCGCGACGAACTGGCAGAACGCACCGAGCGCTGGAAGGAGGACGACGAGGCAGACGAGTAAGAGATGGCTCGTGGTGCAGACGTTTGCCATCTGGTCCGGTTGCGATGCTGGCCGCCGATGAGACTCGATCCCTGCAATGCCGTGAACGAGGGCTGGCTCTTCGGATAGCCAAGCCGCAAAATGGCCCGCGAGGGGCGACAGGGGCTAACCCCGGCCTACACGGCATATCGGGCCTTGGATCGGATTCGGACGGCCGGCGGACCGGCGGCAAATTTTGTCGCGACAGGGAGCGAAGGCGCGATACCCGGCAAACTGAGGTCGCGAGAAGGTTGCCAGGAGTCCACTGTCGATCAGCGAGGCGAAATCGGCGCGCAACGACGTCGATCTGTCGCTCTTTCCTCAGGAACCTAGATTTTCGCGTCGCTATGCCTGGTCCTTCGCAGTACGGGGAGGGTATGCCAGGTAAAGGGGTCCCTATTGGGGTCCCTATTTCGCCTATGAGGCAGCGCGGGAACTAGAAGCGCGAGGAAGGGTGCGCCAGCTCCGCCGGACTTAGAGATTCGGTGATGATGCCGACCGGCCGACAGGCGTACGAAAGTAAACAGATAGGTTCCCTAATTGTTCAAAAGTCGTCCGCGGCTGACTCTATGGTCGGGTGTCCATGCGATTTACCTGAGTTCAAGCGGTATGGGGCAACGCACATCGTTCTTTCAACTGGAGGAAGTCGGAGAAGTGGCACGGAAGGCCGGATCTAAAAATCGAAACTATCCGCCCCTGACCCTTGATAAGGCTCTTCGGGTGCCACGGGTTATTCAGGACGAGGCGTCGGGCATGAAGGTAAGCCGACTTACCCTTGCCGAGCTGCTCGATACGACCCCCACCTCGACGGTTATGCGCGAGCTCGTAGCTAGCTCTCGCTTTTATGGTCTAACGGATGGGGGCATCAACGCCGACGAGTTCAGCCTGACCGAGCTCGGCGAGCAAGCTACCGGGGGAGACGAGGTTGCTGCAAGCAAGGCGCTCAAGGCTGCGGTGATGAGTGTCCCGCCCTACAAAGCGTTCTTTCAGGCCTTTGCTGGCAAAAAGATGCCGGGAAAGACTCCGCTACGCGAGTTTCTGGTCCGAGACGCCAAGGTCGCCGGCGAGAAGGCTGATGAGTGCTCTGCATATATAAGCAAGGACGCAACGACGGCTGGTCTCGCCAGGACGGTTAAGGGGAGCAAATACATTGACCTTGAGGGAATTCCAGAGGCACCATCTGGCGGGGGCAGTGATCAGGACGATTACGTCGAATCTCCAGCTGACGCAGCGGAAGAACCGAACGACGAAGCCCCAAGTGCGGACGAGCTAGATACCTCCTCGGTGCCGCCCCGGCCGCAGAGCTTGAAGAAAGTCTTCATTGCGCACGGGAAAGACCGCACGCCACTGGAGCAGCTTAAGAAGGCACTCGATCAATTCAAGGTTAAGTACGCCGTCGCGGTCGACGAGCCTAATCGCGGGCGTCCGATCAGTACCAAGGTCGCGCAGCTTATGCGCGATGAATGTTCGTCAGGAATCTTCATCTTTACGGCCGATGAGAAATTCACTAAAGACGGCAAGGACGGTGATGTTGAGGAGGTCTGGAGGCCTAGCGAGAACGTTGTCTTCGAGCTAGGAGCAGCGTCAATTCTTTATGAGAACAGGATCGTGATCTTCAAGGAGAAGAGGGTCAGTTTCCCGAGCGACTTCTCAGATCTCGGATATATCGAGTTTGAGACGGATCAGCTTGTGGCAGAGCTAGGCAGCCTGTTTCAAGAGCTTGTTTCCCTCGACATCTTGGAGGTTCGCGCCAAGGGCTAGTCACTTCGAGGTGGTTATGAGATTTGAGGATTTTCAGAGGATGATCGAGAGCGAGAGGCCCGCCGAGGTGTCGTCAGCTTTGGTGGCCAAGGTACGGCCAATACCCTGGGTGCTTCGTGCAGGGCATGGCAAGGATGCTCGTATCCGGATGGTCATCGGGGGCAAACATCGCTATGAGCGCTCCCAGGGAGAGGCGATCTGGAGGCGAGTAGAGGTACCCGCATCGGATATCGATGTGTTGGACGCAGCATAGACCCACTTGCTGTCAGTCCGAGGACGGGCTGTTATATGGGCCAAGCCCGTTCGCCCTCAGCCGTGGCTCGGTTCCGTCATGTGCGTCTGGCAACCTTGATTGGTTTCCCTGACAGCCGTCGCACAATCGAGACTGGAGGTTCATTTGTCCAACTATCGTCACCCGCGCGAGATCGAACGTTTCGCTCTCCTGAACACCGAGCCCGAGCCCACGGTGGAAAAGGCGAAGTCCGCGATAGCTCTCCGTGAGGACGGAGACGGTATCCGCGACTGGCGATTGGAACGGCGCTGGGGAGCTGAGAGGCTTGTTTTCACCGTGCTCGCCCGCGATAGTCCGTCGGCCATGGCTGTTCGGACTGACTTCGACGTGGTCTTCGATCCGTACGGAGACGAGCCCTGCTGGTTGATCCGGGGGGCCGGATACGAACAGCTCCTGAGGCCAGGCGTCGTTGATGAGTTCGTCCCGAAGAAGTACGCCGGTTGGCTCCGCGAGCAGGAGCGGGACGGCCTGCAGGTTCGTCGGTTCGCCGCTTAGGTCAATCGGTCTCGGCCAGCCGGTGCCTTAGTCGGAAGGCTCGGGCAGAGCTGCGGGGAAGCGCTGTCCGATGATCGCCGTGAAAGTCTAAAAACTTGGTCCCGAAATTGGGCTCTATTGACGTTTCCGTGGGTCACGTGACGGTGACTCGACCGGGCAGCGGCGGACACAGACCGCCGAGCTTCAGCATCGCCAGGGAGATCAGCGCCTGAGGTGAGTGAAAGCCGAATGCGCGACGGGCGATCAGCCGGATCTGGGTGTTGATCGCCTCCACTCGCGCGTTGGAGAGCCCGTGGCGGATCGCCGCGACGATGCCCTCCCGTTGCGCAGTGATCGTGCGGGCGAGCTTGACGAACGGCTTCAGGCGGCAGCGCCGCGCCCAGACCAACCACTCATCCAGCAGGCGGATCGCCGCCCGATGTCCGAGTCGGTAGATCTGGCGCAGCTGCTCCTTCAGCAGGTAGGCGCGATAGAGCGGCCGGTTGAGCCGCTCGAGGTCGGCGAGCTTTGACTGCTGGCGCGCTGTCAGGTTCTCGGGGTTCTTCCACAGGGCGTAGCGGGCGCCCTTGAGCTCCGCCGCCACGTTGCCCTGCCCCTGGCGGCGCGCCTCGTTCCAGACCTCGCGGCGGACCTTGTCGAGCGCTTCGGTGGCGAGCTGCACGACATGAAAGGGATCGACGCAGCGCTTGGCCTTCGGGCAGCGCTTCACCAGCACCGCCTCGATCCAGCCCGCCATGTCGCAGGAGACAAGCTTCAAGCGCTTGGTGCGCTTCTCGCCCAGCGCCTCGAAGAATGCCTCCACGGTCGCCTTGTCTCGTCCCGGCGCCGCCCAGATCAGCCTGCCGGTGTCGTGGTCGACCACCACGGTCAGGTAGCGGTGGCCCTTGCGGTGGGAGATCTCGTCGATGCCGATCCGCTCAAGGCCGGCAAGCAGGTCGGCATCGCGCCCGGCCTCGGCGGCGACCCGCTCGCAGATCGCCCCGACGCTGCGCCAGGCGATCCGCATCAACTCTGCGACGGCGCTGCCCGAGGTGTTCACCGCCAGCCAGGCGACCTGCTGCTCGAAGGCGCGAGTGAAGCGCGAATCGTGCCGCGCCCAGGGCACGGCGCAGACGACGACGCCGTGCTCGGGGCAGGCGACCCTTGGGGCGTCGGCCTCCAGGTAGGCGATGGTCGTGCCGAGGTCAAGCGCCCGCCAGCGCCGGCGTCCCTCGCCGAGATCGAAGCCGGGCGCGCGGCGCCCGCAGACGCCGCAGCGATCCCGCTCCCGGTGGTGCGGCCTGACCGCCACCACTACCTGCCCTTCCTCGTCACTCTCGACGCTCTCGACGACCGCCCGCTCCAAGCCGAGCAGGCGTGCCCATACCCTTTCCTTGCGCACGTCGTTGCCGCTCCTTTCGATTTCCAGCCTTCGAGAAGCCGGAAACCTAGGCGCGGAGCGGCGTGCGCCTCATCTTCACCTGCTTACTTCACCCACGGAAACGTCAATAGAGCCCGAAATTGGTCCCCGACTCCACCGAACTCAGCCGAACTCCTTGGACGTGATCGGCTCTGTCAGGCCAGATTCGGCTCTACGGACAGCGTGCGGCCCGACTCATAATCCGTCGGTCGAAGGTTCGAGTCCTTCCCGCCCCCTATGGACGAGGGAAGAGGGCGCTCGGGCGGTGACGATCTCGCGACCGTCGGGAAAGAAGATCGCGATAGGCCGATGCTCCGCCACTGCTTCGGCCAGGATCGTGCTTAAGCCCTCCTGGTCGGCAGCGACGAAGGTGGTGCCCTCGGGTTAGCGATCCGGATCGAGCACAGCTTCAATCAGCCGCTCGTTTGTGATTTCTCCAGCTCGGGTGAACTTGCTGCGCTTTGGCTTCTCCATCAGTTCGTTATTGCTTCCCAGTCGTCGATCAGGTGGTGACCTGGCCCCCCGCGGGCGCTATGCAGCTGCGTTGGCGTGGCGCTGAGCGTGTGCGTAGAGAGTCTCGGGCGCGATGTCGGCTTGGTTGGGCCAGACGATCGTGCCGGCGTCCCGGTCGGCCTTGAGTTGGCGGAAGTAATCGAGATCGCGCAGCGGCTCGAAGATGCCCCCGTAGTCGAGCAGGTAGGAGAGGTCTACGTCGGCGCTCGTTGAATCCTCGAAGCGAACGTGAACCGCATAGCCCTCCCTGGGCGCCGCTTCGATCAGCATTGGCGTGCTTCTCATGGCCTTGATGGTAGAGGCTTACCCCAGCGGATCAACCGGTCGTGGCGGCTTGTGCTCGCGGGCCAGATTCCAGTTCTGTCGCAGCTCGTCTTGGTGCTCTTTCGCCCATTCGATGACCAGTTTCTGGGCGCGACGGGGCAGCCCTCCCGCGATTAACTCGATGCCATCGATGTCAAACAAGGCCTCATCGTCGCCGTAGGTGGAGCGCAGGTTCGAGTCCTGCCCGCCCTACTTACGCTGAGAACAACTCCTCTACGGAGTTGCGGAAGGTGGCCGGATCGATGGCCGGGAAGCGGTAGAGCTCGGGCTCGATCGAATTGAATTGGATCAGGGCCTCCGCCGGATTGACCAGGCCGGCGGCAACCATCTCTTTGACATCGTGAATATCTTGCTCGTGGCTGCGCTCGATCTTTGAGAGCGCCTGGGCTACTGGGTCGAAATGGTGAAACGAGAGCTTGCCCTCCTTGGCGATCAAGGGGCTTCGATCCTCCCAGCCCGACGGCAGTGGGATGAAATCGGATGGTGCCGCCAGCTCGACGTTGAGGTTCAGTGCCTCCTTGAGTCGGGGAATCTCTCGCAGAATCTCATCGCGGTCGGGGATGAGCTTGATGTCGACGTCGATGGTCGTGTCCCGCCAGCCGTAGAGAACGGCGGTCGCTCCGCCGGTGAGATAAACACGGCCGTCGACCGAGGCGGCTCGCCCTAGCTCGCGCATGAATTGCTCGATGCGAGCGGAGTCGGCTAGCTCGCGCATGCCGCCGCTCGCTCGAAGCTGACGAGCCGGCGAAGCAGGGCGTTATAGGCGGAATGAGCGGCATCGCCTTTTTCGCGCGCAAGGAGCAGGTAGAGCTTGTGCTCGGGGGAGGGGATCGGCGACGACAACTCAACGCCCACTGAGCGCAGTCGTGGAGCGCCAATCGACACGAGCAGCGCCTCGGCCGATTCCCGTCCGCCGTCCAGGTCTTCAGCACCCTGCTTGACGAGGTCGGCGCCTGGGAGGGTGGCTAGGTTCGCAAAGCTGGCCATTCCCGTTTGAGGTTAGCGGCCTCAAGTCACTCGGATGAGGAAGTCACGCATGAGGAGAGCGTCTACCGTTGGTGTCATGGCGGACCCTTCCGAGTTTGACGATTTCGAGTCGCTTGTCGTTGATGCGATCGATCGGCTCCCTGAGGAATTTCAGAAAGTGCTTGCGAACGTCGCGGTCGTCGTCTCCGATCTCGGAGCCGGGGAGCACGCGTATGGCCAGTACTTCGGGGACGGTGTCGCGCATGAACGCTACGAGGATCGGATCGTCATCTATCGCGACACGCTGGAACGCGACTTCGGCCACGACCGGGACCTGCTCGCCCGTCAGGTCGAGCGGACCTTGCGTCACGAGCTCGCCCATCACCTCGGCTGGGACGAGCGAGGTGTGGGGGGCTTGGGTCTCTAGCGCGAATAGGAGCCCCCGCGCGAACATATACTCGACCCGTGGAGTCCTCACAGGCCGAGCCGCTGAACAAGGATGGTTTTGCCGCGTTCGCGGAGCGTGCTGGAGAGAGTGGGCCGGTGGTGATGCTGAACCTGCTCGAGTTCAAGCCCGACGGCGGACGCGAGCGGTATGAGGAGTACGGCGAGGCGGTGGCTCCGTCGCTGGAGAAGGTCGGTGGTCGGATCGTCTTCATGGGAGCTCCGGCCCAGGCGCTTTTGGGCGACGATTCCTGGGACCTCGTGGTCCTCGTCGAATATCCCACCCGCCAGGCCTTCCTCGACATGATCGGCTCTGCTGAGTACCAGGCGATCGGGCATCTGCGCACGGAGGCCCTGGTCAGGGGCGAGCTGCACCCGATGGATCCAGCTGGTTAGCCGGCCGACCTCACCGCGTCGAGGACGACCTTGCCGCCGACCTCGATCCGCCCGTCGGCGAGCGGCCGACAGAGCAGGACCGAGCCGCGGCCCTGGTGGATCGCGAGCGGCCGCTCCAGCTGGGCGCAGAGGGAGATCGCGGCGGAGCCCGTGGCCTCGTCCTCGGCAATCCCGGCTTCGGGGACGAAGGAGCGGGCGCGGATAGTTCCTGCCGATTCGTCGATCCAGGCCCACGTGTAGGAATTGACCTCCCGGACGGAGGCGGACAGGTCTCGCACCTCGGCCGGCGAGCCCAGCTGGCGGTAATCGAACCGAGGCGCCCACTCGGGCCTTGCCGCGACGTAGGTCATCTCGTCGGCGTAGCGCACCCCGATCTCCCCCGCGGGGGGTCGCAAAAACTCCACTCGCGCTCCCTCCCTTGCCAGTAGCCACGCGGCGCCTACCGTCGGGTGACCGGCGAAGGGAAGCTCGACCCGCGGCGTGTAGATGCTGAGCCGCCCCGTGGCAGGGTCGTCGATGAAGACGGTCTCGCTGAAGCCCAGCTCCGCCGCGACGCCCTGCCGGTCGGGCTCCGTCACCTGCCCGCCATCGAGGAAGACGCCAAGCGGGTTGCCCCACTCGCCATCCTCGTTGACGAAGACGCGGAGGACATGCAGGGCGGGCACAGAGCGATCTTAGGTGCGAATATCGCTTCTGCTTCGTGTCGGTTCACCAACGAGAGGAGTCGAAGTGTCGGATCAAGGTCTGAAGCAACGCCGGGGGCGGCGCGCTCCGGCGTTCCTGGTTGCCCTGTCGATTGGGGTTGCCGGCATCGCCTGGGCGGGTTGCGGCGGCGGCAGCGGCAGCGACACCAGCACCGGCGAAGTCCAAGAACGGATCGAAAAGGCTGCCGAAGAAGCGAAGCAGGGACTTGAAAAGGGCTCCGAAGAAGTGAAGAAGGGCTTCGAAAAGGCCGAAAAGGAAGCCAAGCAGGGCGTCGAACAGGGCTCAAAGCAGGCCAAGGACGGGGTCCAGGAAGGCTCTCAGGAAGCGCAGGAGGGGATCGAAAGGGCCAAGCAGGAAGCGCAGAAGGGCATCGAAAAGGGCAAGGAAGAGGCCCAGAAGGGGATCGAAGAAGCCGAAAAGTACAGCGGGGGCAACTAGCCCTAGACGTGCGCCACGGCCGGGGCCGCCTCTTCGGCGAGATCCACGGCCAGGGCCTCGACGACGCGCGGGTCGAACTGGCTGCCGGAGTTGCGGCGCAGCTCGACCAGCGCCTCGTCGGCTCCCACGGAGTCGCGGTATGCCCGCCGCCCGGTCATCGCGGTGAAGGCCGTCGAGACGGCGAGCACCCGCGATCCGAGGGGGATCGCGTCGCCCGCCAGACCGTCCGGATAGCCGCTGCCGTCGAAATGCTCGGCGCTCGAGCGGATCAGGGCGGCCACGGACTCCAGGCTTGCCGCGGCGCCGACTATCCGCTCGCCCGCAACCGTGTGGCTACGGACCAGCGCCGTTTCCCCTTCGTCGAGCGGGGCCGGGTTCTTCAACACGGATTCCGGGACGGCCAGCAGTCCCGCGTCGTGCAGCTCGGCGGCAAGCGCGATGTCGTCGATCTCCCCGCGATCGAGGTTGAGCCGGCGGGCGAGTTGGACGGCTCGGTCGGCTGAGAATCTGATCTCATCGCGGTGCTCCGGATCGCGGGCGGTGATCGCGGCGATCAGAACGGCGTGTGCCTGGCGCCGCGCGGAGCGGTGCTGGCGCTGGCGATGCGCGGCGAGGCGCCGTCCGGCCACCTGAAAGGCAGCCTCGACATCGTCTGCCTCCGCCGGAATGCGCACCTCGCCATAGGAGCGACTGACCTGGGCAGCCGGATCGTCGCTCTGCAGTGAGCCGGTGGCGGCGAGGACTATCTCGCCGAGCTCCCGATCGGCGAGCGGCACCAGGATCGCCAATCTGCTTGCCGCCACCCTGTAGCCAATTCCACCCAAGGGCGCCACCGCGTCGACGAGGTGGCGAGAGAGATCGCGGAGCAGCGCGTCGCCGGCCGAGTAGCCGAGTCGATCGTTGTGCCCGTCGAGCCCCTCCAGCTCGAGCAGGACGAGCATCCACTCGGGCCCCGTGATCGCCGCGGCTGCAATGTCGGCTTCGAGGCTGCTGCGGTTGCGCAGCCCGGTCACACGATCGTTGAGCGCTTCGTTGTGTTGTTTCGCGAGCACGCCCGACTGAAGCCTGTTCGTTTTGAGCATCCTGATGAAAATGGTTGCGATCAGCCCCAGCGTCAGCCAGAAGACGAGGGCCGGCACGCCGCGGTTGAGGTGGTCGTAGACGAGCAGCGCGATGCCGACCGTGGCGAAACAGAGAGGAGCCACCACCGACCGCCAGCCGCTCGGTCCCAATACAGCGGTCCATGCACGATTGATCAGGTGCATGATTCTGTTCATCGGCAGCCGATACGCCGATGTAAAGAGCGACGGACGATTGATCGAAGGCTCGCCGATCAGCGAACGGTGCAGTTCCGGGTCAGCGTGGTGTCGATCTGCTGCCCGCCCGCGAAGGAAAAAGTGCCACGGGTAAAGGAGAAGATCGCTCCCGGAAAACCCGACGGTGCGGCGCAGCGCGCGCTGAGGAAGCTGTAGCTCTTACCGTGGTACTGGTACCTGCGGCTGAAGACGAGCGATACGTGGGTGACATAGCCGAGGTCCGATGCGAGGCGGGGAATCTTGGCAGACAGCACCGTGCCGAACTTGCCTTTGGCGGGGTGCCGGATCGTAAAAGCGAGCACCACCGTTACCTCGGCCGGGCTGGAGCCGTGGATGTGCAGCAGGATTGCGGGGCGGCCGTGGGAGCGGCCGTTGAAGGCAAGCATCTGGCCGTGCACCGGGAACGGCGCCCGGTCCGGGAACTGGACGTTGGCGGCGAACTGGCCGCGGCCGACC
This sequence comes from uncultured Solirubrobacterales bacterium, assembly GCA_963837695.1. Classification (GTDB taxonomy): domain Bacteria; phylum Actinomycetota; class Thermoleophilia; order Solirubrobacterales; family 70-9; genus VRUE01. The sequence goes on from CAWINZ010000005.1 coordinate 1,866,796, forward strand.
AGGGCGGGACGGCAGCGTTCGAGGGCAACCTGGGTATTGGTCGACTCGAGCAGGCCCGGATTGCAGACGGGCAGGCCGATGGTGGAGATCCGGCCATAGCGGTTCACCTCGAAGGAGATCCGGCGAAGCTGCGGGGGTCGTTTCCCTTCCGCGGTCTTGATCGAGGTATCGAGGTTGACGGTGACCGGCACGTCGCGGTTGCGTGGCAGCGAGCGGGGGTTGAACCCCCCGCCGAAGCTGACGTACAGGCCATTTTCGCCGGCGAGCTCCGCGCGGGCGATTGCGGCGCCGGAGAGCACCGTGGCAAGCAGCAGCCCTATGACGGCGATCCGCTTCATCCCACCTCTGTGAAGAATTCTATTCCCGCGACCTAACCTGACCCGCGATGGTTGGGTTAAGAGCCTGTTGGCGCAGCGGTCGGGTTACAGTCCCGCGATGGAGCCGAGCGGGCGCTGGATCGAGCTGTCCGAAGGGGACGAGTTTGCGGGCTACCGGATCGAGCGGAGACTGGGGCGCGGCGGCATGGGCGTCCTCTACCTGGCGGTCGAGCCGGGCCTGGAGCGTCGCGTAGCGCTGAAGCTGATCGCGCCGGAGGCGGCTGCCGATGAGGTCTTCGCCCGCCGCTTCGCCGAGGAGTCGAAGATCGCCGCCTCGATCGAGCATCCCAACGTGGTGCCGATCTATGCGGCGGGAGAAGAGGACGGCATCCCTTTCATCGCGATGCGCTACGTCTCGGGCTCCGACCTCGGCCGCAGGCTGGCGCGCGAGGGCCGGCTTGAGCCGGCGGCGGCCGCGGCGCTGATCGCCCAGGTCGGCAGCGGCCTCGATGCGATCCACGCCGCCGGCCTGGTCCACCGCGACGTCAAGCCCGCCAACGTGCTGCTCGGCGAGACCGGCGGCGACGATCACGCCTACATCACCGACTTCGGCGTCGCCCGCAACGTCTCGACCGAGTCCGGCTTGACCCAGACGGGGCGCTTCGTCGGCACCCTCGACTACGTCGCGCCGGAGCAGATCTCCGGCGGCACGGTGGACGCGCGAGCCGACGTCTACGCGCTCGGCTGCCTGCTCTTCAAACTGCTCACCGGCGACGTTCCCTATCCGCGCGACGGCGAGGCGGCACGCCTCTACGCCCACCTCAACGACCCCCCGCCGGCGCCCTCGCTGCACGCGACCGCGGTGCCGATGGCGCTCGACGACGTCGCGATCCGGGCGATGTCGAAGACCCCCGAGGATCGCTACCCCTCCGCCGGCGATCTCGGCCGGGCCGCGCTGGCGGCGTTGAGCGGGTCGCAGCCGGACTTCCCCGAGCGCACGGTCGCGACCGGGGCGGCGGCGACGCGGACGGCGGAGACGGTTGCAATCGGGGATCCGCCGGATGACGGCGGTGGCCACAGGCGCACGTCGCTGGCGCTCGCGGGAGGGATTACGGCGGTTGCCGTGATCGTCGCCGTCGTGTTCGCGCTTGGAAGCGGGGGAGGGGGTGGTGGCGATCCGGAAGCGACCCCCGCCGCCGACTCGACTCCCAAGCAACACAAACCGCAGGCACCGCCGCCGCTGTCGAGGGCAGACCTGATCGCTAAGGCCGACGCGATCTGCGCCGACAGCCAGACCTCCTTCGAAGAAGTCAGGGCGGAATTCCCCGAAGCAAAGAACGAGGAAGGTCCCGACGTCCCCTACTCCGAAGCGCTGGTTGCGATCTCGACCCCGGCCGTCAAGCGCTTTGAAGGCCTTGATCCACCGCGGAGCGTGCGCCGCACCTACGAGCAGTACGTCGCGGCGCAGCGGCGTGTCCATAGGTACGACGTGGAGGCGCTGCGCGCTGCCCGCGCCGAACACAGCAGCGAATACCTGGCCGCCCGCGAACGCCGCGACAACGGCCAGCAGGAACGCTACGAACTCGCCCGGGAGATCGGCCTGCAGACCTGCAGCGCCAGCCCGGGCTAGGAGCGCCTACTCGCCTCCATCTCCCTTGCGAGCACCGGGATGGGTTACGCGCTCTGCCTGCTGGCGGATTTCTTCGGCGGCCTCGCGCGTCGCCGCCAGCGCCTCTCCGGTCGCGGCGGCGACTCCCTCGCTCGGCTTGCCGCCGATCATGTCGCGGAAGGCGTTCTTGAAGCGCTCGGTGCGGCGGTCGGGCGGAAAGCGCTCCTCTGCCTTGGTCTGCTTGGCCGGGTTGCGCTCACCGTAACGGCGGCGGGCCCACGGCGACCCCGGCTTGCCCAGCCGCAGGGTCCCATAGAGAGCGATCGGGAAGATGAAGAATCCGACCGCGCCGTGCAGGACGCGCTGCTTGGCGAAGCAGGCGGCGACCAGGCCGAACACGAGGGCGGCGCCGAGGATGCTGACGATCGTCTCCTCGACCGAGTTGGTGTTGAAGCTGAACGGGCTGAAGCCGAGCAGGATCAGCATCATTCCCGCGGCCGCGATGACGGTGGCGTCGATCGAAGTGCGTCCCTCCTCGGCCCAGTAGACGTCGTCGAGGTAGACCCAGAGGGCGAACTCGTCGATCGTCAGCCCCGCGCCGACGCCGAAGAGGAAGGAGCAGATTTCCGCGTAGGGGGTGTCGCCGAGCGCCGCCAGCCCCAGCGTGCCGGCGATCATCATGGTCACGATCCCGAAGACCAGGTGGTGGACGTGGACGCCGCCGTCGCTGACCACACTGCCCGGCCACCAGGTCACCCGCGGGCTGCGCATCAAGCGGGTACTCATCCGGATAAAAGCAAAGGAGAGGATGAAGCCGACCAGGACCAGGAAGAGGCCTTGTTTTTCGTCGGCGAGGATCTGGTCGTTCCAGAAGTCGCTGAGGATCGATGCGGTGGTCATCGGCTGGACGGAGACGAGTGTAGAGGCGGGCTCGTCCCGTCCTTGGCGGCGATCAGGTCGATGGAGAGCAGAACCGCGGCGACCGCGTAGAAGGGCGTCAGCACGACGTTGGTCGCGGTATCGGTCACCCACGCGGCAATCAGCGAGTCGCCCAGCAGCGCATGGACCCCCGCCGTTGCCAGATCGGTCAGCCCGTCGCTGACGACCTCGATCGGCACCAGTACCGCCAGCACCAGCCAGAAGTGACCGCGGACCAGGCCAAAGCTGCGGGCTATGGCGGCGCGGACGCCGCGGCGCTCTATCTCGACAACCGGCGCGGCGAGGCCGAGGTAGACGAAGACGAGGATCCCGGGGATGACGAAGGCGATAACCCCAAGCGCGACCAGCACCCCGAAGATCAGGTCGACGGCGATCAGGGTCCCGTAGCGGATCGTGCCGGCGACCTCGCGCAGCGATGGTTGCTCGCCGTCATGGGGATGGGTCAGCGCGATCGCCACCGCACCGGTGTAGAAGATCTCGCCGAGCAGCCCGGTGGTGACCAGCAGCAGGACGGCGAGAACAGCGCCCAGGATCTGGAGCCCGCTGTCGATGCTCAGCGAGGTCGCCTCGACGTGCACCGGAATCGCGTGGATCAGACCAAGCGGGACGAACACGAAGAAGGCCAGGGGCAGCAGCGTGCCCGCCCAGGCGATATAGGTGCGCCAGATCCGCGCGTAGATCGAGAAGAGGCCCGGTTGACTGTTCATTACCGACGTCGCCGCCGGCCCGACGGGCGCCTGCCGCGCTCCTCCAGCTTCGAACGCGAGGACTGCGCCGCGGGGACCCGGTTCACGTCACGCAGGTCCGTGACGAGCAGTTCTTCGGCGCAGCGACGGTGCCAGTGGTGATGTTCGGTGCCGCCAAGCCGCAGCACGTACTGCACCACGGTGTGCTCGCTGCCGATCGGGATGTCGCCGTGGCAGCCCGGGCAACGGTAGAGCTTCTGCCCGAAGCTGCGGATCAGCCAGACCTCGTTGCCTTCGTCGTCGTAGCCGCGCAGGCTCCAGCGCTTGCTGGGCAGCCCGGCGTCCTCGCTCATCGCTTCGAGAGCCAGGCGAAGCCGGCGGCCATCGCCACGTTGGCGACCCCGGCGAGGCGGAGGCCGAGCTTGGCGCCGGGGCGGCTCACCGCCGGCGACTCCGACCAGAGCGCGTCGGTCGCGATCTCGGTTCCACGCAACCAGGCGAGCGCCCACCAGTCGCGTTGCTCCCCGCGGGTGGCGGCGAGCGCGTGCGCGGCGGCGAAGGTGAGCCAGATCGGTCCGCAGCGCCGGAACAGGTGGGCGGCGTCGGGGGAGGGCTCGTCATGGCCCAGCACCCGCAGGGTCGCCTCGGGCGCCGCGATGGCCGCCGAGCCGAGCACCAGATCGAAGGCGATCATGTTGCGGTTGGTAAGGCGAAGGGCCTGCTCAACGGTCATTTCACCCTCCATCCAACCAGATTGTCGGACGAGCGGAAGGGAAAACATCCGAATCGGCGAAATGGACCGCCGTGACCAAGACCGCAACGAAATCCCCCCAACTCAAAAGCCTTTCCGAGTACATCCAGGAGCGCTTCGACGAGTTCTCGCGCTCCCAGAAAGACGTCGCCCGCTACATCGTCGACCATCTCGACGAGGCAGCCTTCCTCACCGCCGAGGAGTTGGCCAGGAGAGCGAGCACCTCGTCATCGACGGTGGTGCGCTTCTCCCAGGCCCTCGGCTTCGAGGGCTATCCGGAGCTTCAGCAGGCCGCGATCGAGGAGTACCGCAGCGCCACCGTGGCCGGTGGCACGACCACCGCCGGCGGCGCCGCGCTCTTCTCCTTCGACCACTCCGAGCTCGAGGGCTCGCTCAGCGCCGACTACGCGAACCTGGAGGAAACCGCGCGCAATCTCACCCGCGAGCAGATCGAGGGCGCCGTCTCGGCGCTCGCCGAAGCGCAGCGCGTGGTGATCGTCGGCGTCGACCAGATGGCCTTCTTCGCCAGCTACCTGCGCCACATCCTCAGCCTGCTCGACATCCGCGCCGAAATAGTCGCCAGCACGGGCGGCGAGTCGCTGCAGCGGCTCGGCCGGATCGACGAGGAAACCCTGGTCATCGTGATGTCCTGCGGCCGCGCGCACCCGCTGCTGCTGCGGGCGATGAAGCTCGCCGTGCACCGCCGCGCCAAAACGCTGGCGATCTCCGATGCCTCGATGTCCGAGGTCGGCGAGCACGCCGAACAGACCCTCTACTTCTCCTCGAACAGTCCTTCCTTTGCCCGCTCCAACACGGCGTTGATGGCGCTCGTGCAGGGTCTGGCACATGGTCTGTATGCCCGTGATGAAGCGGCGCACAAAGATCGCATTCGTGCCTACAAACTGAAGTAGCGACTGCCCCCGTAATATTGGCGGCGTGACCGAGCGCGCAACTTTCCGGGTCAAGACCGGCCTCGCCGAGATGCTCAAGGGCGGGGTGATCATGGATGTGGTCACGCCTGAGCAGGCGCGGATCGCCGAGGAGGCGGGTGCGTGCGCTGTGATGGCGCTGGAGCGGGTTCCTGCCGACATCCGCCGCGACGGCGGTGTCGCCCGCATGTCCGACCCGGCGATGATCAAGGGGATCCAGCAGGCGGTCACCATTCCCGTGATGGCGAAGGCGCGGATCGGCCACTTCGCCGAGGCCCAGGTCCTGCAGGCGCTCGAGGTCGACTACATCGACGAGTCCGAGGTGCTGACCCCGGCCGACGAGCGCCACCACATCGACAAGCTTGCCTTCGAGGTGCCCTTCGTCTGCGGCGCGACCAACCTCGGCGAGGCGCTGCGGCGGATCGGCGAGGGCGCGGCGATGATCCGCTCCAAGGGCGAGGCGGGCACCGGTAACGTCGTCGAGGCGGTTCGCCACATGCGCGAGATCGTCGGCGGGATCAAGCGGTTGGGGCAGCTCGGGCCGGAGGAGCTGGCCGGCGCTGCCAAGGAGCACCAGGCTCCGCTCGAAGTCGTCCACGAGGTGGCCGCACAGGGGCGCCTGCCGGTGCCGATGTTCTGTGCCGGCGGCATCGCCACGCCTGCGGACGCGGCGCTGATGATGCAGCTCGGCGCGGAGGGCAACTTCGTCGGCTCGGGGATCTTCAAGAGCGCCGATCCGGAGCGTCGCGCGCGCGCGATCGTCGAGGCGACCACGCACTTCAACGACCCCGAGCGGGTCACGGCGGCCTCGATCGGGCTCGGCGAGGCGATGCCTGGGCTGGAGATCTCCGAGCTGGCTGCTGCCGACGCGCTTTTGCAGGACCGCGGTGCCTGAAGGCCGCTGGCCCGCGGGTCCTGTCACGAGGGGAGGGGGTGTTAGCGGACTCACCCGTCCGAACACCCCCTCCCCTCGCGCCACCCGCGGGAGGAAGGTCGGCCAGGGATGCTGATCGGGGTTCTGGCCATTCAGGGGGGCTTTGAAGCGCATCTGGAGATGCTCCGTGGGCTTGGAGCTGAGGTTAGGGACGTGAGGCTTGCGGGGGATTTGGAGGGGCTTGATGGGTTGGTGATTCCTGGGGGGGAGAGCACCACGATCGTCAAGGGGATCGAGTCGGCGGGGCTGGGCGAGGCGATCACCGCGCACCACTCACGAGGCAAGCCGGTCTTCGGCACCTGCGCCGGGATGATCGTCTGCGACGAGGATCATCTTGGCCTGCTCGATGTGACGGCCAAGCGCAACGCCTTCGGTCGCCAGATGCAGAGCTTTGAGGTCGATCTGCCCATGGAGGGGATCGGCGATGAGCCGCTGCGCGCGGTCTTCATCCGCGCTCCCTGGGTCGAGCGCTACGGTCCCGGGGTCGAGGTGCTTGCCTCCTACGAGGGCCACCCGGTGGCGGTGCGCGAGGGGAGCGTCCTTGCCTGCGCGTTCCATCCCGAGCTGACCGACGATCCAAGGCTGCACGCGCTGTTCATGGCCATAACCACCAAAGCGCGCGGCGACGCGCGGGAGAGGGCGGAGACGTGAGAGACCCGAGAGCGGAACGGCTGGCGAAGATCCTGGTCGGCTACTCGACCGAGGTGAAGGAGGGTGAGATCGTCTCGATCGACGGCGAGAGCGCCGCGGCGCCGCTGCTCCTGGCGGTCTACGAGGAGGTGCTGAAGGCCGGCGCCAACCCGGTCATGAATGTCTCCCTCGAGGGCCAGAGCGCCGCGTACTTCAAGCACGCATCGGACGCTCAGCTGGGGTGGATCTCACCGACCTCGGAATGGCTGCTCGACAACGTCGACGTGCGGATCGCGATCGGCGCCTCGACCAACACCCGCGAGCTCTCCGCGGTGCCGCCGCAGCGCCAGTCGCGCCGCCAGATCGCCACCGGCGAGCTGCTCGGGCGGGCGATGGAGCGCAGCGCCAAGGGCGAGTTCCGCTGGTGCTACACGCTCTTCCCGACCAACGCTTACGCCGCCGAGGCGGAGATGAGCCTTGTCGACTACGAGGACTTCTACTACGGCGCCTGCCTCGCCGACGACGAGGATCCGTTGACCGCCTGGCAGCGCGCCTCGGCCGAGACGGTGCGGCTCGCCGAGTGGATCGAGGGGCACGAGGAGGTGCGGGTCACGGCACCCGGCACCGACATCACCCTGGGGATCGCCGGCCGCACGTTCATCGCCTGCGACGGTCGCCACAACATGCCCGACGGCGAGTTCTTCACCGGGCCGGTCGAGGACTCGGTCGAGGGAGAGGTGACCTTCCACCTGCCGGCCACGATCGGCGGTCGCGAGGTCGCCGGAGTGTGGCTGCGCTTCGAGGCCGGCAAGGTCGTCGACGCGAGCGCCGAGCGCGGCGAGGAGTTCCTGATCGAGCTGCTCGACACCGACGACGGCGCCCGCCGCCTCGGTGAGCTCGGGATCGGCACCAATTACGCGATCGACCGCGGCACCCGCGAGGTGCTGCTCGACGAGAAGCTCGGCGGCACCGTCCACATGGCGGTCGGTAAGAGCTACCCCGAGTCGGGTGGCGTCAACGATTCGGCCGTGCACACCGACCTGGTCTGCGACCTGCGCCTCGGCGGCAAGCTCGAAGTCGACGGCACCGTGATGCAGGAAGACGGCAAGTTCGTCGTCTGATCGCCGTCTACTGGTTGGGCAGGGGCGAGCCCGCGAGCAGGAAGAACCAGCTGACGAAGACGGCGCCGGCGAGCAGCACCGAACCCATCATCACCGCCTCGACCACGGTGGTGGTTCCGGCGGCGTCGCCACCGGTGTCGCGCATGCTCTTCAGCCAGGTCGGCCGCATCGGCGCCAGCCGGTTGGTGCCGGTGATCCGCATGTAGAGGGCGTTGAGGCGACCGATCAGCCAAGCGTCGAGCACGACCGTCAGGATGATTCCGATCGCCACCACGGCGTAGGGCCCGGCGGCAGGGAATTGCGTCGCGGTGACCTTCGAGCCGATCCAGAGCCAGCCCACCGGGATCGCCGTCCACAAGGCCAGGGCGGTGAGCAGCATGACGATGAAAACGAAACTCGCCGCCAGCCCGGTGGCCGCGCTGGTTGCCCGTGGATGCGCTGCGGTCTCTGAACTCATTCTCCAATCCATAGAATGGCAAACGATGTCCGGGCATTCGAAGTGGTCCTCGATAAAACACAAGAAGGGCGCGGCTGACGCCAAACGCGGCAAGCTCTTCACCAAGCTCGCGCGGGCGATCACCGTCGCCGCCCGCGACGGCGGCGGCGACCCCGACAACAGCCCGGCGCTGGCGACGGCGATCCAGAAGGCGCGGGACGCCTCGATGCCCAAGGACAACATCCAGCGGGCGATCGACCGCGGCACCGGCGAGGGCGCCGATGCGACCGCGATCGAGAGCGTCGTCTTCGAGGGCTACGGCCCGGGCGGCGCCGCGATCCTGGTCGAGGCGCTGACCGACAACCGCAACCGCACCAGCGCCGAAGTGCGCCACGCCTTCAGCAAGCACAACGGCAGTCTCGGCGAGCCGGGCTCGGTCGCCTGGATCTTCGAGAAACGCGGCGTGCTCGCGGTCGACGGCGCCCGCTACGGCGAGGACGATCTGATCGCGGCGATCGACGCCGGGGCCGAGGACGTGCGCGAGGAGGGCGATCTGCTGCGGGTGCTCTGCGAGCCGGCCAGTCTCAGCGCGGTCCGCGAGGTGCTCGAGGCCGGCGGGGTCGAGATCGAGTCCGCGGACGTGACGATGGAGCCGAAGAGCACGGTCGAGGTAATAGGCAACGAGGCAAAGTCGCTGCTCGGCCTGATCGAAGACCTCGAAGAGGACGACGACGTCAACGAGGTCCACGCCAACTTCGACATCCCCGACGAGGTGTTGCAGCAACTCGCGGCGTAGAGGCATCCGGAGGCCGGTCCAGAATCACTCCTCATGCAAGTAGTCATGGGGATCGACCCCGGCGCAGCCAACCTCGGCTTCGGCATCGTCCGGGTCGAGGGCAATCGCATGGTCGCGCTCGACGGCGGCGTCGTCGAGACGACGGCCGAGTTGCCGATGGAGCGTCGCCTGGAGCGGATCCACGGCTCTCTGGCCGAGCTGATCGCTTGGCACGAGCCGAAGGCGATGGCGGTCGAGGACGTCTTCTTCGGCAAGAACGTGCAGACGGCGATGACCGTCGGTCGCGCCAGCGGAGTCGCGATGCTCGCCGCCGCGCAGGCCGGCATCGCCTGCTTCACCTACACGCCGCAGGCGATCAAGATGGCCGTCTGCGGCAGCGGCGCCGCCGGCAAGAAGCAGGTGCAGAGAATGGTCGGGACCCTGCTCGGCCTGCCGGAGCTTCCAACTCCCGACCACGCCGCCGACGCGCTCGCCGTGGCGATCTGCCACGGCGGTGGCAGCGGTCGCCGCGAGGCCATTGAGATGGCGGAGGGAGTCGCCCGGTGATCGCGGCTGTGCGCGGTGAGGTGATGGTGCGGCGGCCCGACCACGTCGTCATCGACGCCGGTGGGGTGGGCTACCGGCTGACGGTCTCGGCCGAGACGCTGAAGGCGGTGCCGGCGACCGGTCGCGAGGCATTTCTGCACGCCGAGCTGGTCTCGCGCGAGGACTCTCTGGCGCTGTTCGGCTTCGCCTCCGAGGAGGAGCGCGATCTCTTCGGGCAGCTCGTCTCGGTCAGTGGCGTCGGGCCGAAAGTGGCGATCTCGGTGCTCTCCGGCGGCCCGGCGCGGGAGTTGCTGCGCGCGATCGCCGCCGGTGACGCGAAACGATTTCAGGCGGCGCCGGGAATTGGCAAGCGGACCTCGGAGCGGATCATCGTTGAGCTGCGCGAGAAGGTCGCCGGAGCGTTGGAGGAAGAGGTGACGCTGGCCGCCGGGGACGACGACCCGCGCGCCCTCGCCCGCGACGGCCTCGTCAACCTCGGCTACGCGCCGCTGGAAGCCGAGCAACTGCTCGACGGGCTCGACGGCGGCGATGCCGAGGAGCTGCTGGCCAGCGCGCTGCGCAGGGCCGGGAGCGGGAGAAAGGCTGCATGAGCAAACGAATCAAAACCCCTGGCGTCGACGATGACCCCGCCGCCCCCGGAGGCGCTGATGTCGATGAGGTGCGCATCCACGATGCGCGGGCGGACGTCCCCGACGAAGACCTCGACCGTTCGCTTCGCCCACCGTCCCTCGCCGACTTCGTCAACCAGGTACAGGTCACCGAGCAGCTGGCGATCTTCATCGAGGCGGCAAAGCGGCGCGGTGAGCCGCTCGACCACGTTCTGCTCGCCGGGCCCCCGGGACTGGGCAAGACCTCACTGGCCCATATCGTCGCCGCCGAGATGGGGGTGCCGCTGGTCCAGACCGCCGGCCCGGCGCTGGAGCGCAAGGCCGATGTCGCCTCCTTCCTCACCGCGCTAGAGCCCGGCAGCGTCTTCTTCGTCGACGAGATCCACCGGCTCGGCCGGGCGGTCGAGGAGACGCTCTACCCGGCGATGGAGGACGGCGAGCTGCCGGTCGTGCTCGGCCAGGGCGCCGGCGCGCGCACCGTGACGTTGCCGCTGCCGCCGTTCACGCTGGTCGGCGCGACCACTCGGGCGGGCCTGCTGACGACGCCGCTGCGCGACCGCTTCGGTGTCAGCCACAGACTCGAGCACTACGACCCCATCCACCTCGCCGAGATCATCGAGCGCTCCGCCGGGATCCTCGAAGTCGAGATCGACGCCGAGGGGGCGCGGATCATCGCCGGCCGCTCGCGCGGGACCCCCCGGGTCGCCAACCGGCTGCTGAAGCGGGTGCGCGACTTCGCCGAGGTCAAGGGCACCGGCAGCGTCGACGCTGACGTGGCAGCCGCCGGGCTGGAGATGCTCGAGGTCGACGCCGGCGGGCTCGACCGCAGCGACCGAAGCCTGCTCGACACGGTCGCGACCAAGTTCGCCGGCGGCCCGGTCGGCCTCTCTACCCTGGCGGTGGCGATCGGCGAGGAGCAGGACACGATCGAGGATGTGCTCGAGCCCTACCTGCTCCAACAGGGCTTGCTGAAGCGGACTCCGCGCGGCAGGGTGCTGACCGAGAGGGCCTACGAGCACCTCGGAATTCCGATGCCCGACCGAGCGCGCAGTCTGTTCTGAGCGGACTCTCAGTAGCCTGTGGTGGGATGCCTTTCTTCATCTGCCCCAACTGCGGGAACAGAGAGCTGAGCGCGGACCGGACAGCCGGTTTCAGCGCCCGCCCCAAGGGCTGCTCAAAATGCGGCTTCGGCTTCGTGTTCGAGTTGCTCGACGACTACTACCCGGCGCCGAACGCGGCCTTCTTCGTCTGCGATCAGCAGGCCCGGGTCATCGACGCCGGGCGCGGCAGTTTCGAGCTCACCGGGCTGACCGACGAGGACGTGATCGGCCGTCCCGTCAAAGAGGTCCTCGGCCTGCAGTGGGAAGCCGAGGACAACGGCGACCCGATCGAGACCTCACTCGAGTGGGGGGTCCGCTCGCTCGGTAAAAAGGTCTCGGTGAACGCCGAGGGCGATCTTCCCGCCGAAGCGGTCGCCGACGTCTTCCCCGCCTACGACGACGACGGCGGTCTGCTGATCGTCCTGACGCCGGAGAGCTGAGCCGATGAAACGGCGCAGAAACCTCTTCATCCTGCTCTTCGTGTTGGCGCTGATCGCCGTCTCCGCACTGGTCATCGCCAGCAAGTCGACCAAACTCGGCCTCGACCTGAAGGGGGGCGTCCAGCTCGTCCTGCAGGGGCGCCCGACTCCCCAGCAGCCCACCATCGACAACAGCTCGATGGAACGGGCGGTGGACATCATCCGCTCGGGTTGCGACCAGCTCGGCGTCTCGGAGATCGAAGTCGCCCGGGTCGGCAGCGACCAGATCCAGGTGGGGATCCCCGGCGCGACCAGCGTCGGCAAGGCGACCGAATGCGCGACCAAGCCCGCCCGCCTCTATTTCTTCGACTGGGAACCGAACCTGATCGGGCGCGAGAAGGCGATCGGCGGGGTCCCCAATCGCGAACCGCCGAAAGCGGCGATCGAAGAAGCGACCGAAGAATGGAAAGCCGCCGGTCGCAACCCGAGCAAGGAAGAAAACGGGCAGCTGGTCGCGGCGGGCGCCTATGCCAGCGAGTACAACGCGGCCAAGCTCGCCTCCGAACAGAAACTGGTTCCCGACTGCGAAAAATGCAGCCAGCCGACCACCTACTACCTCTTCTCCAAGCTGCCGCCGCACAAGCTGATCGACGGCCCCCAGTTCACCCGGGAAGACCTCTACGTCGATCCCAACGGCAAAAAGCGCCCCCAGAACGCGGGCATCGTGGTCAAGGTGCCGCAGGGGACGATCGTGATCTCCGAAAAACCGAGCGACAACAAGGGCCAGGTGATCGAAGAAGCCGAGCCGGGCTGGTACGCGTTCAAAGATAACCCTGCGCTCTCGGGCACGGAAATCACCAACCCGAAGGCCGAACAGGGGGAAACCTCCGGCCCCGCCGTCACCTTCCAGTTCAGCGGCCAGGGTCGTGAGGCGTTTCAGGAAGTCACCCGCCAGATCGCCCAGCGGGGGCAGGCGCGGGCGATCGGGCCCGCGTCGGGGGAACAGGCCGCGGCGCTCTCCGGCCACTTCGCCGCCGTCCTCGACAACGAAGTCAAGACGCGGCCGATCATCAACTTCTCCGAAAATCCCGATGGGATCGACGGTCGCACCGGAGCGCAGATCTCCGGCGGCTTCAACGGGATCGAAGACGCCCAGGATCTGGCCAGCTTCCTGCAGCGCGGCGCGCTGCCGATCAACCTCAACCTGATCAGCCAGACGCAGGTCTCGGCGACGCTGGGCAGCCAGGCGCTGCACGCCGGGATCAAGGCCGGCATCATCGGCCTCGCCCTCGTCGCCATCTTCCTGTTGCTCTTCTATCGCGTCCTCGGCCTGATCGCGGTGATCGCCCTCGGCGCCTACGGGGTGATCTTCTTCGCCCTGATCAAACTGATCCCGATCACGATGACGCTGCCCGGGATCGCGGGTCTCGTGCTGACGATCGGGGTCGCGGCCGATTCCAACATCGTCATCTTCGAGCGGATCAAGGAGGAGGTGCGCGCCGGGCGCCCGATGGCGGCCGCGATCGCCGCCGGCTACCGCCGCGGCATCGCGACGATCGTCGACGCCAACGTCGTCACCCTGCTCACCGCCTTCATCCTCTTCGTCCTCGCGACCGCCGGGGTCAAGGGCTTCGCCTTCACGCTCGGCGTTGGCACGATCGTCTCACTGCTGACCGCGGTCGTCTTCACCCAGGCGCTGCTGCTCAGCATGAGCCGCTCGCGACTGCTGCGCTCTCCGGCGGTACTGGGAGCGTCGCGCGAGCGGATGCGCTGGCACTTCGACTTCATGGGGGCGAGTCGCTGGTTCTTCTCGGTCTCGGGGGTGATCCTGCTCATCGGGGCGCTGGCGCTGGCGACCCAGCAGCTCAACTTCGGCATCGACTTCGAGTCGGGCACGCGGGTCGAGGTCGCGCTGACGAAGCAGACCGACGAGGAAGGCGTCCGGGACGTGCTCGACAGCGCCGGGGTCTCCGGAGCCGAGGTCCAGCGGGAGAGCAACCCGGGCCTCGGCCCCAACGTCTTCCTGATCCAGTCGAGCACGCTGAAGCCGAGCCAGATCAACAAGATTCAGAAAGAACTGGAGCGCAGCTACGGCCTCGAAGCGGACGGCTTCGACAGCACCAGCGTCGGGCCCACCTTCGGCGCCACGGTCGCCAACAGCGCCCGCAATGCGCTGATCTTCTCGCTGCTGGTGATCTGCGCCTATGTCGCTTTCCGGTTCGATCCGAAGTTCGCGGTGCCGGTCCTGATCGCGATCTTCCACGACATCCTGATCACCGCGGGTGTCTACTCGCTCACCGGCCGGGAGGTGACGAGCGGAACGGTCGCCGCTTTCCTGACGATCTTGGGCTACTCCTTATACGACACGATCATCGTCTTCGACCGCATCCGCGAGAACCTGCCGCGGATGCCGCGGGCAGCCTTCTCGCAGATCGTCAACCGCTCGATGAGCGAGGTGCTGACCCGTTCCCTGGCGACCAGCTTCACGACCCTGCTCGCGGTCGTCTCGCTGCTGATCTTCGGCGGCGCGACGCTGCAGGACTTCGCCTTCGCGATGATGGTCGGGATCATCTCCGGCACCTACTCCTCGATCTTCATCGCCTCGCCGGTGCTGACCGCCTGGAAGGAACGCGAGCCGGGCTATGCGCGACGGCGGGCGCGGATCGCCGAGGTCGACGGCACCGTTCCCGCCTTTGCGGACGATGTCGCGCTCGCGAAGTTGAGCGACGACAGTGAGTCCGAAGCGGAGATCGAGGAGGAGCTCGCCGCGGTCGCCGTGGCCGATCCGCCACGCGCCGATGGCGGCGACCCGGCGTCGAATGGCGAGAGCACCGTCCCGGTCGAGCCGGTCGATCCGGAGAAGGCGGCACGGCAGGAGCGCAACGCGCAGCGGCGCGAGCGTCGCAAACAGCGCCGCAAACACGGGAGGAAGCGCTAGCCCATGGCCCTACTGGTCTGGTTCATGATGGGGATCGCCCTCTGGCACTTCACGGTCTTCCTGCCTGATCGCTTCTGGCAGGGCATCGTCGGTGCCTTCCTCGGCTCGGTGATCGGCGCGGTCGTCTTCGGCGCGATCGTCGAGATTGCCTCCGGCCGCGGTCTCGGCACGACCGACGTCGCGACCGCGCTGACCGCTGTGCCTGGCGTGGCGATCGGGCTCGCGGTCGTCTGGGCGATCGGCGTTCGCACCGAACGCACGCCGGCCTGACTCGCCGCATTTTCCGCACCGAACGAGCGGCTTTGCCGCCGTGCCTCTTCCTAGCCTGGCTGCGTGTCGGAAACCATCCACGCGTACAAGGCCGAGCCGTATGACTATGCGGAGGCGAGGGCGCTCTCGGAGCAGCTCGATCTCAGCGAGCCCGTCGCGATAACCCTCGTTCGGCGCGGATACCGGACCCCCGAGGAGGCCCGGGCTTTTCTCGAAGCCGACGAGTCGCATTCTCCGGACGAGTTCAACTCGATGGGCGCCGTCACCGAGAAGGTCCTCGCTGCAATCGACGCCGGCAGGCGGATCACCGTCCACGGCGACTTCGACGTCGACGGCGTCTGCGCGACGACGATCATGGTCAGCACGCTGCGTGAGCTGGGTGCCGAGTGCGACTGGCTGATTCCCGACCGGATCGCGGATGGGTATGGGCTGTCTGCGGCAAATGTCGAGCTTCTGGCAGGGCGCGGCACGCAGCTTCTGATCACGGTTGATTGCGGGATTACTTCTGTCGAGGAGGTGGCCTTGGCCAAATCCCTCGGCATGGAGGTCGTCGTCACGGATCACCACCAGCCAGGGGACGAGTTGCCGGATTGCTTGATCTTGCATCCGGAGGTTGACGGGTATCCATTCGCCAATCTCTGCGGAACGGCGGTGGCTTGGAAGCTGGCATCGGCGCTGCGGGAGGAGTCGGGGGACCCTCCCCCGGAGACCGTCGCGCAGCTGGACGCGGACCTGGGTTCGGGCGCGGTTCCAGGAGCCTCCGTGGGAGGGTCCCCCGACTCCTCTTCCGACCTCGATTTAGTTGCGTTGGCCACCGTCGCCGACGTGGTGCCGCTTGTGGGTGAGAACCGAAGTTTGGTTCGCAAGGGCTTGGCGGAGGTTCGGCGGGCTCGGCGGCCGGGAATGCGGGCGCTGCTGGAGGCTGCGAAATGTGAGCCGACTCAGGTTGATGAGGGTGATTTGGCGTTCAGGCTGGCGCCGCGGATCAATGCTGCGGGGCGCTTGTATCGGGCCGACGCGGGGGTTGAGCTTTTTCTTACCGAGGATGAGGGACGTGCGACTGAGATTGCCATGGAGCTGAGTCGGGCCAACAGTGAGCGGCGTTCTACGGAGCGCGAAGTCGACACTGCCGCTGAGGCGGCGCGGCGGGAGCTGCCTGAGGAGTTGCGGGAGGGAATGGGGCTGGTGTTGGCCGGTGAGGGGTGGCATCCCGGTGTGATCGGGATCGTCGCTTCGCGGCTGGTCGAGCGGCATCACCGGCCCGTCGTGGTGATTTCGCTCGATGGAGATGGGGGAGGGCGGGGGTCGGGGCGCAGTATTCCGGGGTTTGACCTGCTCGCCGCGCTCGAAGCGTGCGCTGAGCATCTGGATGGGTTCGGGGGCCATCGTGCGGCCGCTGGCTTGCAGCTGAAGGCAGAGAATGTCGAGGCGTTTCAAGCAGCCTTTGCCGCCCACGCGGCATCTGTCCTCGGTCCAGAGGATCTGGCGCGCACCGAGCGGGTCGATGCGATGGTCGGGGGGGCCGGGTTGGGGCTCGAGCTGGCCGAGGAGCTGCAGCAGCTTGCGCCATTTGGGATGGGCAACCCCGGTGTGCGCCTTCTGGTCCCCTCGGCGCGAGTGCGGGACGTGCGGACGATGGGGAAGGAGGGCACGCACGCTCGCTTCAGCCTGCACAGCGGCGCTCACCGCGCTCTCGGGGTCGCATTCGGTCGCTCGAAGCTGGGGGTGGGGGAGGACGATCCGGTCGATGCCACGGTGCGCCTTGAGGTCAACCGCTGGAATGGCTCGGTCGAGCCGCGCGTGGTCCTGCGCGAGCTTTACCCGCGCGAGTCCGCGGCTGCCGAGGCAGCCGCGGACGAGCAGTGGTGGCAGCGCTTCGAGGCCGAGCTCACCACAGACCCCGCCGCCAACCGACCGCCGATGGGCCTAAAACACGCCTATAAGGCCGGAAATCGGCCCGTCGGCAGGGAGGTGGTGCGGCCGCGGAGCTCGCCGGCCGCGGTGGTGGGGGAGCTGGCCTCTTCGGGCGGGGGTGAGGTGCTTGCTTTGGTTGCCGATCGCGAGCGGCGGGTGGCGCTGGAGGGCGATGGCGTCGTGCTTGCCGACGGCGCCGCGCTCGAGGCCGAGCCTGAACTCGCCGTCGGCTTCGAGCATGTCGTGTTCGTCGATCCGCCCGCCTTCGCCCACGTAGAGGATCTGGCGACGCGGCCCACGGCCGATGGCGGCTATGCCCATCTCGCCTGGGGCGAGGCCGAGCATCGCTTTGCGCTCGCCATGCTCGACGAGCAACTGGCCCGCCGGGCTGTCCTGATCGCCATGTTCAGGGACCTGCGCGAGGCCGGCGAGTCGAGCGGGCCCGAGTTGCTTGCGGCCCTGAAAGGAAGCGGCCCGCACCCCCGCGGCGCCGAGACCGCGGCTCGCTGCCTGCGGGTTCTGAGCGAGCTCGGTTTGGTGCAGGGAACGGCCGCGGGAGGTGACGGCAGCGTCGGCGTCGTATCCTCAGAGGAGACAGAACTGGAGCGCTCGGCCGCATTCCGCGCCTACGGCGCTCGCCACCAGGAGGGCCTGAAATACCTCAAACGACGCAAACAGCCCTAGAGCAGCGAGAGCTTCTCGCCGATCTGTTCGCCGTGGTCGAGGAGTTCGATTCGACCCCGGTGGGCGACGGAGGGTCGAATGGCGGCGCCGCGGTGGCGGTGGCGACGATCGACCGCGCCGCCCTGACGCGTGCCTTCGATTTTGCCTGCGACCGCCACGCCGACCAGATGCGGCGCTCGGGCGACGAGTTCATCACCCACCCCGTCGGCGTCGCTCAGATCTGCGCCGGCATGCGGCTCGACACCGAGACCCTCTGCGCAGCGCTGCTGCACGACACCGTCGAGGACACGAGCGCCAGCCTCGAGGAGATCCGCACCGAGTTCGGCGAGGAGATCGCCCAGCTCGTCGACGGGGTCACCAAGTTGACCGGGATGACCTTCGAGAGTCGCGACGAGCGTCAGGCGGAGAACTACCGCAAGATGATGGTCGCGATGGCCACCGACGTCAGGGTGATCCTGATCAAGCTGGCCGACCGTCTCCACAATATGCGCACGCTCGGCGCGCTGCCGAAGCAGAAGCAGATGGCTAAGTCGCGCGAGACGCTGGAGATCTACGCGCCGTTGGCCCACCGGCTGGGAATCCACGCGATCAAATGGGAGCTCGAGGACCTCGCCTTCGCCACCCTGCACCCGCGCAAGTACAAGGAGATCAAACAACTGGTCGCCCAGCAGCGCGACGAGCGCGAGGTCTACGTCAACCAGGCGGGCGAGTTCCTCGGCCGGGAGCTGGAGGCCGTCGACATCGAAGCTGAGATCTCCGGCCGCGCCAAGCACTTCTACTCGATCTACACGAAGATGACCAAGAAGGGCCGCGAGTTCAACGAGATCTTCGACCTCACCGCGATGCGCGTGATCGTCGGCTCGGTCAAAGACTGCTACGGAGCGATCGGCGTCATCCACTCCCTCTGGAAGCCGCTGCCCGGCCGCTTCAAGGACTTCGTCGCGATGCCGAAGGCCAACATGTACCAGGCGCTGCACACGACTGTGATCGGGCCCGAGGGCAAGCCGCTCGAGATCCAGATCCGCACCGGTGAGATGCACAGCCTGGCCGAGTACGGGATCGCCGCCCACGTCGCCTACAAAGAGGGCGGCGGCGGCGATCCCAAGCGCGAGAAGATGACCTGGCTGCGGCAGCTGGTCGAGGCGGAGGGCGATCAGGATCCGGCCGAGTTCCTCGAGTCGCTGAAGGTCGACCTCTTCGAGGACGAGGTCTTCGTCTTCACCCCGAAGGGCGAGGTGAAGAACCTCTCGGCCGGCTCGACCCCGCTCGACTTCGCCTACGCGGTCCACACCGACGTCGGCCACCGCTGCGTCGGCGCCAAGGTCAACGGCTCGATCGTGCCGCTGCACTACCAGCTGCGCTCAGGCGACATCGTCGAGGTGCTGACCGCGAAACAGAACCGCGGGCCCTCGCGCGACTGGCTGAAGCTGGTGCGAACCAGCCGCGCCCGCAACAAGATCCGCGCCTTCTTCAAACAGGAACGGCGAGAGGATGCCGAGAAGAAGGGCCGCGAGGCGCTCGAGGAGGCCCTGCGCAAGCGCGGCCTGCCGATGCAGAAGCTGGTCATGTCGCCACTGCTCGCCCAGGTGATCCGCGAGATGGGCTTCCACAAGGCGACCGAGTTCTACATCGCCCTCGGCCAGGGCAAGGTTTCGACCAAGGCGGTTGCCAACAAGCTGATGCAGCGGCTCAAAGAGGGCGAGGCCGTCGAGGACGAGCAACCGATCGGCTTCGAGGGCGCACGTGAGGACAAGGCACGCCGGACCAAGGACGCCTCCAACTACGGGATCCGGGTCAAGGGCGCCGACAACGTCGCCGTGCGCCTCGCCAAGTGCTGCCGGCCGGTGCCCGGCGACACGATCGCCGGCTACGTCTCGCTCGGCCGCGGTATCACCATCCACCGCGCCGACTGCAAGAACGTCAAGGCATTGATGAAGTCGCCGGAACGCTTCGTCGAGGTCGCCTGGGAGGGGGAGAACGAGTCCTCCTACCGGGTCGAACTCCAGATCGACGCCTACGATCGCACTCGCCTGCTCGAGGACCTCTCGCGCACGTTCTCCGAGGCCGGGATCAACATCCTCGGCGCCAGCTGCATGACCAAGCACCCGATGGTGAAAAACCGCTTCGTCGTCGAGGTCGGCGACACCGAGCAGATCAAGCAGTGCATCTCCCGCCTGCGCAACGTCGAGTCCGTCTTCGACGCCTACCGCATCACGCCAGCGGCGCGATAGTCAGCGCCCGGGGGTGTCCTGGTCGCTCGCGTGCAGGGCACGCCACGCTTCCTGCGTCCTACCCGGGCTTGACTCTCGCACCGCTGATGTGGACGCCCATTTGTCAAGTCCCCAACCACCAAGGGCCCGCTGACGCGGGCCTTCTTCTTGAGTCAGGAGGCGGCGGTCGGCCTGGTGCGCGACGCGCGGTCAGGCTGATATGCGCGGGTTGGCTACCGCAGGACCGGTTTTCGTCTCAGCGCCCGCTGTCTAGGATCGAGCGTCGCCGCAGGGCGGCTGCTCATAGCGGTATCGCGGATGCGCTGCGCGAAGGGCCGAGCCCGCCGCCTCCTGACCCAAGCAGTGCTTGGTGGTCTCAGTCGGCTGTCGCAACCGCCCAGCAGAAGCCGGAGAGCTCGCGCGCCACGGCGGCGGCGCAGCGCCGTGCCTTTGCGCGGCGCCCGGCGGTAGTGCCAGGCCGCCTCGACGAGGAGGCGCCGGGCATGGCGGGAGCCCGACTTCGTGATCGCGCCCTGGCGGCGCTTCTCCCCGCTGCTGTTCTCCGAGGGCACCAGGCCGAGGTAGCTCATCAGCTGCGCGGGGCGGGCGAAGCGCTCGAAGTCGCCGACCTCCGCGCAGAGGCCGAGGGCGCTGAGGGTGTCGATGCCGCGCAGGCAGCGCAGGTGGGCGACCTGCTGCTCCCAGGGGGAACCCTCCACCAGCGATGCCATCTGGGACTCGAGGCTCTCGCGGCGCACCAGCAGGGCGTCGATCGCCCCGATCCCGTCGAGCAGGACCGACTGGGCGACCGGCTCTGGGAGCTCGACCCTGCCCAGCCAGTCGAGATGGCGCTGGGTCCAGTTGTTGCCCTCGAAGCGCAGGTCGTGGCGCAGCAGGAGCTTGCCGACGCGGTGGCGGCCCCGCATCAGGTCGCCGCGGACGTCCTCGCGGGCGCGGACCAGATCGCGCATCGCCTCTTCGGCCGGCGCCGGCACCCGCACCGGGTGCAGGCCACCGATCATCAGCAACCGCACGAGGCGCTCGGCGTCGCGGCGATCGGTCTTGACCCGGTCCTGGGCCGGGCGCTCGATCTTGCCCGGGGCGGCGACGGTGCACTCGATGCCCCTTGCCGCCAGTGCCCGTGCCAAGCCGAAGCCCGTCGGGCCCGCCTCATAGGCGACCCGCACCGGCGCCGGCAGCCCGGCGCAGAACTCCACCACCTGCTCGGTCACTCCACCCATTCGCTGCACCGCCAGCTCGCCCGACTGCGAGTCGGCGATCGCCGCGACGACCTTCGCCGCGTGAACATCGAGACCCACCCACGTCCTAACCTGCGCCATGTCGGCACCCCCATGATTGCGGTCCTCGCCGAGGCCATTCCTCGGCGACAAACCCGCGCATCTCATGCGTGGGTGCCGACCTTTACGCGGGGTTCGGACCGAGCCTGGCGTTCAGGTGGCGGCCATAGGGTCTAGGCGACCACGGTGAGCGCGCCCGGGGCGACGCTCAGCTCCAGGTGCGTTTTCTCGCCGATGTAGTCGCCGTCCACCTGGATCGGGAAGGGGCGGTCGATGCCGTCCTTGGTCTGGGAGATCGACTCGATGGTCGCGCTCGTGACCGCTTCGAAGTGCTCGATCTGGCGGTGGCGCGCGGCCGGCCGCTGCGCACTGAATAGGCGCGGGATCAGGGTCGGCATGTCGCGCACCGCGGCGCGCTTGAGGACGCCGAGCGAGAGGCTGCCGTCGTCGATCTCGACCCCCTCGCAGACCCGGACCGGGCGGCTGGCGAAGTAGGTGAAGGGGTCGGAGTTCTGCGCCAGGGCGGTGACGCCCTCACTCGTCTGCGTACCGTCGATCTCAACCCGCAACCGAACCGGCTTGACCATGTAGCTGCGATAGAAGGCCGAGATCGCCGCCCAGCTGTAGTAGTAGGGGCCGGCGCGCGACTTCAAGCGCGGGTGCGCGTCGACGCGTTTGACCACGGTGGCGTCGATCCCGACCCCGCAGGAGAAGACGAAGTGGCGCTCGTCGGCCATACCGAGGTCGATCTTGCGCGGCGCCCACCGGTCGACGGCGGCGAGCAGATGCTCGGTCGCGTCGACCACGTCGTTGGGGATACCCAGCGTCCGGCAGACGACGTTGGTCGAGCCGCCGGGCAGGACCGAGACCGGCACGTCGGTGCCGGCGAGCCCGTTGGCGACCTCGTTCAGGGTGCCGTCGCCACCGAAGGCGACGACGATGTCGTAACCATGGTCGCGCACCTCGCGACCTATCTCCGTAGCGTGGTTCTGCGCCTCGGTCGCGACCATCTCGACCTCGTAGCGGCCCTGCAGCGCGTAGACGACCAGGTTCTTGAGCCGGTCGGAGACGGTCGTCGCGTAGGGATTGACGATCAGCAGCATCCGCTTCTTGGCGGACCTGCGTGACTTTCCGGAGCCGAGTCTGACCATCGAGCGCTGCAATCTATGCGGCCTGGGTATCGTGCGGGCTATCGTCGCCTCCTCGACACGCATCCTTGCCGTCGGGATGCTGCTCTCGGCACTCGCGTTCTGCTGGCTGGTCTCCGGCGTCGTGGCGAAGCCGAGCGGCCCGCGGGCCGAATACACGACGCTCGGCTACAACCGCGCGCATGGCTTCTTCTACGGCACCGCCAAGATGCCCGCGAAGACCGACGGCTCCGGCGGCTTTGCCTGTCTTACCGGCAATCGCCACTTCCCCGACGGACCGCGCCTGCTGAAGATCTACCGCGTCCTGCCCGGCCCCAATCGGGCGATCTCACCCGACATCGCCGCCGGGGCGACACCGGAAAACGGCACGCTGGCGTGGAAGTTCGAGCGCAAGCGTGTCCCGACAGGCCGCTACTACGTCGTCTTCGAAGAAGAGGTCCGCTCCTCGCCCTACGCGCCCAGCGAATGCCCCGGCTTTCGCTCGGCCGCGACCCTGCTGCCGCGACCTCGACGCGCTGGGTAGTCGCCTCGCAGGAGAGGATGTCCGCTCAGTGGCTCGACGAAATCACCCTGCCGCGATACGCCTTGGGGCTGGCGAGGACGTCGTGTGAACCACATGGCTGCGGGGCAGGCCCTGTGGGGCATTGCCAGATTGGGGTACCGCCGAGCGGCACCTGGACCTGCGCGCAGATCACCCGAGCGCGATAGCGGGGAGCGGTCGCGTTGCCGAGGCGACGGGCCTCCGATGCCTTCAGCACGACGCTTCGAAAGGACACTCTCTTCATCTGCGCCGAATAGACGCCGGGCTCGAAGATGTAGAAGTTCGTATATCCGCCGGCCGGTGCGTCGGCGCGATCCGCGGTTAGCCAGAGGCTGCCGCCGGCATTCGTGGCGCCGGTCAGATAGGGGGCGCCTTGGCGAAACACAGAGACCGTTCTGTGCGAGAGGCAGCTCCTGTTGCCCGGCGCAAACCTGTATTCGCGTGACCCTTCTTCAAATATCGCGTGCCCGCCTTTGCAAGAGCGACCAAGTGAGAAACTCACTGCATATGGGCTCAGTGCAAAATCGCTCTCGCAGGAATTGCCGCGATTACCGCCCTCGTTTTCGGCGATGAGGCTGGTGTTGAAGCGAGCCGTCAGTAGACCCGCAGCTGCAACGCTCGACCACCACAAGGCGACGACACTCGCAACGATCGAACCAATGACGATCGGCAAAGCCGATCGTTTCCGAGGGACATCGTCCCGGGACCTGCTTTCCGACCTCCCCCGCATGCGCGGAGCATAGCTTCGATCTCCGAACGAGCCGCTTTTAGGCAGCGACGGTTTCGTAGCGGACCACGTCCCCGTCCTCTACTTCGCGCACCCGGCCCTCGTTGAACAGCAGGTCGGCGTGGCCGATCACCTCGGAGAGGGTCAGGAAGGCCTGGGTGACGGCGACGTCGCCCCAGATCGCCTGGGCGATCTCGTAGCCGCTGCGGGGCTGCTCGGCGATCAGGTCGTAGATCTTCTCCTTGCGGCGCTCGTGCTTGGCGAGGCGGTCGTCGATCAGCGCGACGTGGTCGACGATCGGCTCGCCGTGGCCGGAGAGGACGATCTCGGCCGGCATTTCGCGCGTCTTCCTCATCGACTCGATGTAGGTGACGAGGGCCTGGGTGCGCTGCGAGGAGCCGTCGAGCGGGCGGGAGATCAGCGGGTTGGAGGAGATGTGGGCGATCAGGTGGTCGGCGGCGATCAGGATCTTGCGCTGCTCATCCCAGAAGACCGTGTCGGAGGGGCTGTGGCCGGGCCGGTGCAACGCCTGCAGGGTGCGGTCGCGGAAGGGCATCGCCTGGCCGTCCTCCAACGGCCGCGTCACCTCGGCCTTCGAGCCCCAGCCGCGGAAGCTGCGCGAGACGCTCTGCAGGGCGAAGGCGACCTCCTGGGGGATGCCGTTGCGCAGCATCAGTTCGACCGCGAACTCGTCCTCGCGCTCGGATTCCTCGCCGAAGCTCGCCAGCCGCTCGGCGGCGAGCCCGAGCGCCGCGACCTCGGCCCCGGAATGCTCGACGACGATCTCGACCAGGCCGAGGTGGTCGATGTGCTGGTGGGTGAGGATGACCAGCTCGAGGTCGTCGATCGAGTGGCCGCGGGCGACGAGCTGTCCCTGCAACTCGTCGAGCGCCTTGCCCGAGTTCGGGCCGGTGTCGATCAGGGTCAACGGCGCGTCCTCGAGCAGGTAGCAGTTGACCCGTCCGACGGCGAACGGGGTGGGGATGCGGAGCTGGTGGATGCCGGCCAGCGCCGCCTGCTCCAGCGCCTCCTCGGGGCTCAGGGTCACGCTCGGATCAGCGCCAGGATCTCGTCGCGCTTTGCCTCCATGTCCTCGCGCGAGACGAGCGACTCGAGGTTGAGGCGGAGCAGCGGCTCGGTATTGGACGGGCGCACGTTGAAGTGCCAATCCGGGTAGTCGACCGATATACCGTCGAGGCGCGTCAACTCCCCGTCGGAGAAGCGCTCGGCGATCTCTGCCATCTTCGCCTCGCCGTCGGCGACCTCGGAGTTGATCTCGCCGGAGATGAAGTAGCGCGAGCGGAACTCGGCCATCAGCTCACCGATCGAGCGCCCGTCGCGCGAGAGCAGCTCGAGCATCAGCAGGGCCGGGATCGTGCCCGAGTCGGCGCACCAGAAGTCGCGGAAGTAGTAGTGGCCGGACACCTCGCCGCCGAACACGGCGTTCTCCTCGCGCATGCGGATCTTGAAGAAGGCGTGGCCGACACGGGAGAGGTCGGAGCGACCTCCCTCGGCGGCGACCAGGTCCGGCACGGCGCGGCTGGAGCGGGGGTCGTAGAGGATCGTCGCGCCGGGATTCTTGGCCAGCGCGGCGCGGGCGAGCAGGGCGCAGATGAAGTCGCCGTCGCAGAAGGCGCCCTCGCCGTCGATGAAGAAGCAGCGGTCCGCGTCGCCGTCCCAGGCGATGCCGAGGTCGGCGCCGGCTGAGCGCACTCGCTCTTCGATCAGCCTGCGGTTCTCCGGCAGCAGCGGATTCGGCTCGTGGTCGGGGAAATCGCCGTCGGGCTGGAAGTACATCTCCTCGAGGTCGAGGCCGAGCTTACGCAGGATCGGACCGACCATCGGCCCGGCCATCCCGTTGCCGCCGTCGACGACGACCTTGAGCGGCTTGACTGCGGCCGGATCGATGAAGGAGAGCGCGTGCTGCCTGTATTCGTCCCAGACGTCGACCTCCTCGAAGGAGCCGCCGCCCGGAGCGGAGCCGAGCCCGGCTTCGATCTCGCGCTGCACGTCGCCGATGCCGGCGTCGCCAGAGAGCGCCAGGGCCCCCTCCCGGACGAGCTTGACGCCGGTGTAGGCCTTCGGGTTATGCGAAGCGGTGACCATCGCGCCGCCGTCGAGCTCGCGCGAGCCGACCAGGTGGTAGAGCATCTCGGTGGCGACCATGCCGGCGTCGAGCACCGTGGCGCCCTCGAAGATCAAGCCGTCGCGCAGCTCTGCCGCCATCGACGGCGCAGTGAGGCGCATGTCGCGGCCGAGGCCGACCCGCAGCTCGCTCGGCTGCTTGCCGCGCAGCCGCGCCAGCACGCGGGCGAAGGCGCGACCGATGGCGAGCGCCGTCGTCTCGTCCATTTCCTCGCCGTAGAGGCCGCGGATGTCGTAGGCCTTGAAGATCTGGCTTGGCGCCAGCGGGGCGACCTCGGTCATCTCAAAACGCTCCTTTCAGCGCCTCGAAGCTCTGCTCAAGCGTCTGCGGCATCACTTTGGTGTCTGCGATAACCGGCATGAAGTTGGTGTCGCCGCCCCAGCGAGGAACGACGTGGAGGTGGATGTGGTGCTCGACCCCGGCGCCGGCGACGCGGCCCTGGTTGAAGCCGACGTTGTAGCCGTGCGGGTCGTAGACCTCCTCAAGGCGGCTCATCGCCCGCTGCGCCAGCGACATCATCTCCGCGACGGTCTCGCCGGGCAGGTCCTGAATGCGCCCGATGTGCCCATACGGCGCCACCATCAGGTGCCCGTTGGTGTAGGGGAAGAGGTTGAGGATCACGAAGCAGCTCCGGCCGCGATGGACGATCAGGTTCGCCGCATCGTCATCCTCCGCCGGCTTGGCGCAGAAGATGCACTCCTCCTCGTTGTCCTTGGACGCGTCCTTCACGTAGGCGAGGCGCCAGGGCGCCCAGATGCGAAAGTTGGCCACAGGAGCGGCAGGCTACAGCCAGCCGCGCTTGCGGAAGTAGGCGACCATGCCGACCAGGATCGCGACCATCGCGCCGACGACGATCCAGAACCCGGTGATGCTCTGCTCGCCGGGCACGTGCGAGTTCATCCCCCAGATGCTCGCCAGCAGGGTCAGCGGCAAGACGATGACGCTGATCGAGGTGAGCACGCGGAGGATGTCGTTGACGCGGTGGGAGATCACCGACTCATTGGTCTCGGCCAGCGAGTCGACCACCTCCTTGTAGTTCTCCAGCATGTCCCAGATCCGCTCGTGGGCGTCGACGATGTCGTCGAAGTAGATCTCCAGATCGAGGTCGGTGGCCAGGTAGCGCTGCTTGACCTTCTCCAGGTCGCGCAGCACGGGCCGCTGCGGCCGGATCACCTTGCGGAAGTTGATGATCTCCTGCTTGACGTTCGAGATGTCGCGCACGACCTCCTCCGAGCGGCCCTCGAAGATGTCGTCCTCCAAGGCGTCGAGCTTGTTGCCGATCTTGCGCAGCATCGGGAAGCAGTAGTCGAAGCTGTCGTCGACGAGGCGGTAGAGCAGGTATCCCGATCCGCGCGAGAAGAGCTGGTCGCGCAGCTCCTGCTTCGCCCGGCAGCGCTCGAAGAGGTACTCGACCGGCTGCAGTGGCTGGTTCGGGATCGTCACCACATAGCCGGGGCCGACGAAGAGATCGAGCTCGCCGGTGCCGAGCCTGCCGACCGCCGGGTCGAAGACCGGGAAGTGGAGGACGATGAAGAGGTAGTCGTCGTAGACGTCGATCTTCGGCCGCTGGTTGCGCGAGAGCACGTCCTCGAGGTCGAGCGCGTGGAAGTCGAAGTTTTCCTCCAGCCAGGTGCGCTCGAGGGCGCCGGGCCGCTCGATGTTGACCCAGCGCAGGCCGGATGAGTCGAGCTGCTCGACGTTCGGGGTCTGGGGCTCAGGCTGCGATGCCGTCGAGGCGAGCGCTTCGCGCCGGGCAGCCCGTCGCAGCCGTGGTTTCGGAAGGTTCGGCATCGCTCGGGCTCATCTTCTCGTCGGCGTTCGCGGGCATTGTCACGTGCAGGTTAAACGGCCGCTCGCCGCGGCGAGCACGATCGCTGTCATCGCCAGGGGCGTTGCTATAGTCAGGGGCACATAAGCGCCACATCTAGAGGGGTGGAGGGACTGGCCCGCAGAAGCCCCGGCAACCGCCCCGGACCATTGGTCCGGGAGAGGTGCCAACTCCAGCAGGTTTCCCGGAAGTTCGGGACCTGGAAGATGTGGGGAGACGTCCGATCGGACCTCTGCCCCACAAGGCGGAGGTTTTTTTCTAGGTCAAGGAAAAGAGGTAGATCGGATGTCAGTCGAGAGCTTGAAGTGCAAGGAGTGCGGGGCGACCTACGAGTTGGGCGCCAGCTACGCCTGTGAGAACTGTTTCGGCCCGCTGGAAGTCACCTACGACCATTCCGGGCTCGACGCGACCGAGGCGAAGCGACGGATCCAGGCCGGCTCGCAGGGAATCTGGCGCTACGCCGACTTCCTGCCCTTCACGGGCAGGCCGCTCGATCCGCTCGAGCCCGGCCTGACCCCGTTGCTTCGCGCCGACCGCCTCGCCGAGCGGCTCGGCCTCGACGCCGAGATCTGGATCAAGAACGATGCCGCCAACCCGACCCACTCGTTCAAGGACAGGGTGGTCGCGGTGGCGGTGGCGAAGGCGCGCGAGCTTGGCTTCGAGACCGTGGCCTGCGCCTCGACCGGCAATCTCGCCAACGCGGTCGCCGCCCATGCCGCCGCCGCCGGACTCGAGTCCTACGTCCTCGTTCCCGCCAACCTGGAGGAGCAGAAGCTGCTCGCCACGGCGATCTACGGCACCAACCTGGTCGGCGTGCGCGGCAACTACGACGCGGTCAACCGGCTCTGCACGCAGCTGGCCGAAGCGCGGCCATGGGCCTTCGTCAACGTCAACCTTCGTCCCTACTACGCCGAGGGCTCGAAGACGCTCGCCTACGAGACCGCCGAGCAGCTCGGCTGGGAGTTGCCCGACCGGGTGGTCTGCCCGATCGCCTCCGGCTCGCTCTTCACCAAGGTCGCCCGCGGCTTCCAGGAGTGGACCGACCTGGGCCTGATCGAGGGCGAGCAGCCCGTCTTCAACGGTGCCCAGGCGCTTGGCTGCAGTCCGGTCGCGACCGCCTTCGCCGAAGGCTGGGACGTCTGCAAGCCGCAGAAGCCGGAGACGATCGCCAAGAGCCTGGCGATCGGCGACCCCGCCGACGGCCCCTACGCGCTCGAGCAGGCGCGGCGCAGCGGCGGCGCGATCGACTCGGTCACCGACGAGCAGATCCGCGCCGGCATCCGCCTGCTGGCCGAGACGACGGGGATCTTCACCGAGACCGCGGGCGGCGTCACGGTCGGCGTCCTCGCCAAGCTGGCCGAGCGCGGCGAGATCGGCGCCGGCGAGCGAGTCGTCGTCTACATCACCGGCGAGGGCCTGAAGACGCTGGACGCGACGCGCGATAGTTTCCACATGCACGAGATCGACCCCGATCTCGACAGCTTCGAGTCCGCGTTCGAGCACCGGGAGGTAACCGTCTGATGGCAGTCACCGTGAAGATTCCGACCCAGCTGCGCGCCGCAACCGGGGGGGAAGCCGAGGTCGAGGTGGTCGGCTCAACTGTGGGCGACGCCCTCGACGCGCTCTTCGAGGCGCACGGCGATCTGCGCGAGCGGATCACCCAGGACGGCGACCTGCGCCGCTTCGTCAACGTCTACGTCAGCGGCGAGGACATCCGTTTCCAGCAGGGCCTGGAGACGGCGATCACCGAGGGCGACGAGGTCACCATTTTGCCCGCTGTTGCGGGTGGCTAAGCCGCCTGTAGTCATTCTCTGTGGGGGGCGCGGCACGCGGCTGCGCGAGCGGACCGAGTCGGTGCCGAAGGCGCTGGTCGAGATCGGGGGGAGGCCGATTCTTTGGCACGTGATCGGGATCTATGTCGCGCAGGGCTTCGAGCGCTTCCTGTTGGCCACTGGCTATATGGGCGAGGCGGTGGAGGAGTTCGTCGCGGCGGAGTCATGGCCTGATGGAGTTGAGGTCGAGTGCGTCGACACCGGAGTGGACACGCCGACCGGCGGGCGGATCGTGCGGCTTGCCGACCGCCTGCAGGGCGGGACCTTCTGTGCGACCTACGCCGACGGCGTCGCCGACATCGACCTCGGCGCGCTGCTGTCGTTCCACGCCGGGCACGGCGACCTGGCGACGCTGACGGTGGTGCGGCCGCATCTGCAGTGGGGGGTCGCAGAGCTTGGCGAGGGGAACCGGGTTGAGGGTTTCGCCGAGAAGCCACGCAGCGAGCACTGGATCAACGGCGGCTTCTTCTGCTTCGAGCCCGGGGTCCTCGGCCACCTGGACGAGCAGAGCGTCCTCGAGCGCGAGCCGCTCTCGTCACTGGCCGCCGACCGGCAGCTGCACGCCCACCGCCACGACGGTTTCTGGGACTGCATGGACACCTACAAGGACGCGGTCGTCCTCAACGACCTCTGGGCCGGCGGGGAAGCTCCCTGGGCGATGCGCCTCGTCGATTGCAGCGTTGACCCACCTCCAGTGGGGACAAAGCTGCAATCGGGGGCGCCGCGATGATTCGTTCGCTGGTCAGCGGTGCGCACGGCTTCGTCGGCTCGCATCTCGCGCGGGCGCTGCTGGAGGGCGGCGACAAGGTTCGCGTGCTGGACCGTCCCGCGCCACGCCTGGCCGACGTCGGGGGCGAGCGCCGCTCTGGCTTGGATTTACTCGGTATCCGCGACGAGGTCGAGCTGGTCGAGGCCGATCTGCGCGACGCCGAGGCGGTCGCCGCCGCCGTCGAGGGTTCGGACTCCGTGTTCCATCTCGCCGCCCAGACGATCGTCGGTGTGGCCCGCAAGTCGCCCTTGGAAACCTTTGAGGTCAACGTGCAGGGCGCCTGGAACGTCTTCGAGGCCTGCCGGGTGCACGCGGTCGAGCGGATCGTCTTTGCCTCCTCCGACAAGGCCTACGGCTCGAGCCCCGAGCTTCCCTACCGCGAGGACTTCCCGCTGCGCGCCGCCTATCCCTACGACGCCAGCAAGGCGGCGGCGGACACGATCGCGCGCAGCTACGCGACCGCCTACGGGCTGCCGCTGGCGGTGACGCGTTTCGCCAACGTCTACGGCGGCGGCGACCTCAACTTCTCCAGGCTGATTCCCGAGACCGTGATCGCCCTGCTCGACGGCCGGGCGCCGGTGATCCGCTCCGACGGCAGCCCCGAGCGCGATTTTCTCCACGTCGACGACGCCGTCTCCGCCTACCTGGCGATCGCCGGCGCACTCGAGGGCGGCGCAGCGGGGGAGGCCTTCAACGCCGGCGGCGAGCGCCCGCACTCGGTTCGCGAGGTGGTCGAGCTGATTGCCGGCGCGGCCGGGGCCGGAATCGAGCCCGACTTCCAAGGCCAGGGCAACCCCGACGGCGAGATCGATCGCCAGTACGTCGACTCGACCAAGCTGCGCGAGCTGACCGGCTGGCGCCCCGAGGTCGCGCTCGAGGACGGCCTGAAAACGACGCTCGACTGGTACCGCGAGCACCCGGAGGCGAGGCCAACTAGTCTGAAGACAAAAAGCTACTCTTAGGCGAATGACGAAGATGACAAGTCGGGGCAGAGTGACGATTCCAAAAACCCTTCGTGACCGATACGGCTTTCTGCCTGGAATCGAGGTCGAGTTCATTCGCGACGGCGAGGAACTTCAAATGCGCAAGATACGAGAGTCCCCGACACGTCAAAAACCCAGCCATGAGGCACAGCGGGACTAGTCTGCTCAGACTATGTGCGGGCGCTTCACGGTCACGGCCAAGGACACCAAGGCGATCGCCGATCGCTTCCAGGTCGAGCTCGAACGTTCGCTGGAGCGGAACTCGTCCGGGGAGGCGCCGCCGCCGAGCAAGGAGCGGGTGAAAAAGGCCGAATCGGGGCTCGGTCGCTTCAATGTCGCGCCGACCCAGGAGGTGCTTACGGTGCGCTCATCGCCCGACCCCGAGGAGGCGGTCCAGGGCGAGCGCGAGGCGCGGCTGATGCGCTGGGGACTGGTGCCGCGCTGGGCCAAGGACCTCAAGGTCGGCTACCGGATGATCAACGCCAAAGCCGAGAACCTCGACTCGAGCCGCGCCTACGCGCCGTTGGTCGGCAAGTTCCGCCACCGCTGCCTGATCGTCGCCGACGGCTTCTACGAGTGGATGGTCGCGGAGGATCCCAAGCAGCCGCGCCAGCCCTGGCGCTTCACCGTCGACGGCGGCGAGCCCTTCGCCTTCGCCGGGATCTGCACCCGCAAGGAGTGGGGGGACGACGAGGATCGCGGTTTCGAGGACGGCTGGCTCTACAGCTGCACGATCGTCACCACGACGCCGAATGAGGTAGTCGCCCCGGTCCACGACCGGATGCCCGCGATCCTGCCCAGCGCAGAGGCGGAGGCCGCCTGGCTGCGTCCGGACCTCAGCGCCGCGGACGCGATTGCGATGTGCGGGCCGCTGCCGGCTGCGCGGATGGACAGCGCTCCCGCCAACCCGATGCTGAACAAGGTCGGCAAAGGGATCGAAGGCCCCGAGTTGCTCGTCGCCCCGGGCTAGCCCAGCGAGCCCGCGGTACGAACCATCGCGCTGCCGAGGGCGTTCTCGAGCGTGCAGACGATGCTTCCCGAGGGGGCTCGGGTGGTTTTCCAGAAGGAGGCGAAACCGAGGGTCAGGGGCTCTTCGGGCCGTCCCTCGGGCAATCCCCACTGCCACCCCATCGAGCTCGTCCGGTGCTTTTCCCAAGTGCCGACGACGCCGCGCAGGGGGGTGTAGACGTCAAAGGCGTCGCCCAGTTCGAGCGATGCGTATTCGCCGCCGCTGATGTGGAACTTCAGCCCGACGCGATCGGGGACGTTCTGCTTGGTGAGGCTCTCTTCGCTGGTTGAGCGGGGGAAGGCGCCACGGTTGTCGCCAGTGCGCGCCAGTTCGCCCCCGCCACCGCGCATCGTGCAGTCCACGCGGGCCTGGCCTACCGCCGAGTCGGCGTCGATCCGGAGTACCGCCGCGAGGCGGAAGATGCGTTCGCCGTTGATATTTGTTTCGGTTGCGCGCAGCCCGGCGTCTTCGACCTTCATCGAGCCGCCGCCGGGGATCCTCGCCGGGCTCGAGTCCGGCAACGCCCCCCGGGCCGCCCACTCGACTTCGACCCAGGCACCACCGCTCTTATCGGTCGCCAGCGCCGCCGCGGCCAGGGTCGCGACCAGCCCGACGATCACCACCGCAATCGCCCCCCGCGGCGGGCTGCTTTTCAAGCCCAGATCCATGACGCGCCCGGCAGGATTCGAACCTGCGGCCTCTTCCTCCGGAGGGAAGCGCTCTATCCAGCTGAGCTACGGGCGCTCACGGATCAGCTTATCCGTCGCCGAACTCACCGCACGCCTTCGCGTAGGCTCGCGAGCCATGGACCTCTCGGTCGCCTTTCTCGGCACGGGCGGCGCTGTGCCTTCGGCGCGGCGCAATACGGCGAGCGTGCTCGTCGCGCGCGGCGGCGAACGGCTGTTGTTCGACTGCGGCGAGGGGACGCAGCGCCAGATGCAGCGCTCGCTGGGCCTGGTCCAGGTCGACGCGATCTACTTCACCCACTTCCACGCCGACCACTTCCTCGGCCTGCCGGGGCTGCTGAAGACGTACGACCTGACCGAGCGCGAGCGGCCGCTGACGATCTACGGCCCGCGCGGTCTGCGCGACCTGATCCAGAGCCTCGGCCGCGTGCTCGGCAGGGTCGGCTACAAGCTCGACCTGGTCGAACTGGAGGCCGGCGACACGATCCCCTGCGATGGCGGGGAGATCCGCTCCTTCGCGGTCGAGCACAGCGTGCGGGCCTTCGGCTACGCCCTGGACGAGGCCGACCGCCCCGGCCGCTTCGACCTCGAGGCGGCGAAACGACTGGGAGTCAAGGAAGGCCCCGATTTCGCCGCCCTGCAACGTGGTGAGAGCGTCAACGGCTCCTCGGGATCGGTCGAGCCTGGCGAGGTGGTGGGGGAGGCGCGCCCCGGCCGCACTGTCGTGATCACCGGCGACACCGCACCCTGCCGCGCCACGGTCGATGCCGCCCAGGGCGCGGATCTCCTCATCCACGACGCCAGCTTCGCCGAGGAGGAGGCCCAGCGCGCCGCCGACACCGGCCACTCGACCGTAGGTCAGGCGGCCGCCGTGGCCCGCGAGGCCGAGGCCAAGCTCCTCGCCCTGGTCCACATCTCCTCCCGCTACCACGTCGGCAAGGTCTTGGAGGAGGCGAAGGAGGTCTTCGAGCCGGCCGTGGCCCCGAAAGACTTCGACCTGATCGAGATCCCCTTTCCCGAGAGGGGCGATCCCGAGCTGATCGCCAACGGCGCCCGCGAGCGAGGCGAGCCTCAGCCGACCGAGTAGCGCTCAGCCCAGCGCGAGCGAGGCGATCGCAGCCGCGATCGCCGGCGCCTGGTCCTCCTGCAGAAAGTGCTTGCCCGACAGCAGGGTCGCCTCGTCGACTCCGAGCGCCCGCTGTACCTCGCGTCGCCGCTTCTCACCGAGCATCCGGTCCCTCTCGCCCCAGACGACCTGGGCCGAATAGGGCTTGTCGGTGAGGCCCTCGAAGAAGAAGCGCTCCTTCTCCTCGGTTAATTCGAAGCCCCGCATGATCTTCAGGAACGCCTTGCCCCGGTCGCCACGGTTGAGCAGGGCGTGGTGCGCATAGACGTCGGCGCGCGGCACCGCGCCTCGATCCGCGATCCCCTCCAGGTAGAACACCTCGGCGAAAGCCGGCGCGATCATGCTGCGCAACCAGACATCGCCGACACCGCGATAGGAGAAGGGATGCATCGGCCACGGCCGGTGGAAGGTCGCGGCGTTGACCAGCGTGTTGAGCGCCGTCAGCGACAGCACCCGCCCGGAGTTGCGGATCGCCCACTCGAACCCAACCGGCCCGCCGACATCGTGCACGACCAGGTGACAGCGCTCGATCCCAAGCGAATCGATCGCCTCGCCGGTCCACCGCGCCAAGCCCGACCAGCTGAAATCAAACCCCTCAGGCCGATCCGCCAGCCCCAGCCCGGGAAAGTCGAAAGCAACTCCACGTAGCCCACGCCCCGCCAGCTCCGGAACCACCTTCCGGTAGAGAAAGGAGCTGACCGGCACCCCATGCAGCAAGACAACAGGATCGCCGTCGCCTTGCTCCAGCACAAAGCTCTCCACATCACCGGCCGCAAACCGTCGACCGGCAGCTTCATGCGCCGAGATCGAATCTTGCACCTCTCGCTTCACGAGACCAGGCTCGCACGGACGCACGGGGTAGGTCAACTTTGAGCGTAGGAGGTGGTGGCGGGGCTCGTCTCGGAGTGCCTCCCCCCGGCACCGCGGAGTGTTTCTGCCGCGAAGCGGACCAAATCAATCCGGCCGTAGGCCGGATTTAGGCACCTCCGAGGCGAGCCCCGGCGCCACCCCCGGCCGTCCCCCGCCACCGCTGCTACTCTGCACCCCGTCCTTTAACCCGGTCCCGCGAGGCCAGGAAGGTGCAACAAATGAGCGAGAAGGTCGTGCTTCAGCACGACGATTTAAGGCGAACGCTGCGGCGGATCGCCCACGAGATAGCCGAGGCCAACCCTGAGCCCGAGCGTCTCGCGATCGTCGGCATCCACACCCGCGGCGCCGTGATCGCCCGCCGCCTTCATGCGCTGGTCGGCGAGCTGACTGAGGCCGAGACGCCGATCGGCGACCTTGACATCTCCTTCTACCGCGACGACGTCGGCGCCCAGTCGCCGGCGACGCAGCCGGTCGTCCACTCCTCCCACATCGACTTCGACCTGACCGGCCGCACGGTCGTCCTCGTCGACGACGTGCTCTTCACCGGCCGCACCGTTCGCGCCGCGGTCGACGCCCTCTTCGACTACGGCCGGCCGCAGCGGGTGCAGCTTGCGGTGCTCTGCGACCGCGGCCACCGCGAGCTGCCGATCCGCCCCGACTACGTCGGCAAGAACCTGCCGACGGCACGCGGCGAGCGGGTCAACGTGCGGCTCGAGGAGACCGACGAAGTCGACGAGGTGACGATCTCCGAGCCACGGACGGCGGAGGCCGCCCTATGAGGCATCTTCTCGCGATCAAGGATCTCGACCGCGACGGGATCGAGGCGATCCTCGAGCGGGCCGAGAGCTTCGCCGAGGTCGGACGTCGCGACATCAAGAAGGTGCCGACGCTGCGCGGGCGCACCGTCGTCAGCCTCTTCTACGAGTCGAGCACGCGCACCAGCGCTTCCTTCGAGTTGGCGGCGAAGCGCCTTTCGGCCGACCTGATCTCGCTCAAGGCGGCGGGCTCCTCGGTCGACAAGGGCGAGTCGTTGAAGGACACATGCGCGACCCTCTCCGCCTATGACCCCGCGGCGATTGTCATCCGCCACCCCTACGCCGGCGCGGCGCAGCTGGTCGCGGATTGGAGCGAAGCGGCGGTGGTCAATGCCGGTGACGGCAAGCACGAGCACCCCAGCCAGGCGCTGCTCGACCTCTTCACTCTGCGCCGCCGGCTCGGCTCGCTGGAGGGGAAGCGGATCTGGATCGTCGGCGACGTCCTGCACAGCCGCGTCGCCCGCTCGAACCTCGTCGCCTTCCAGGCGATGGGCGCCGAGGTGACGGTCTGCGGCCCGCCCGCGCTGATCCCGCGCGGGATCGAGCAGCTCGGTTGCGAGGTCTCCTACTCGCTGGAGCGGCTCGGCGAGGCCGACGTCGTCTATGCGCTGCGACTGCAGCGCGAGCGCATGGCGGAGAGCTTCGTACCCTCGATCCGCGAGTACGCGGCCCACTTCCAGATCGACTCCCGGCGGCTCGGGCCACGTCAGCTGTTGATGCATCCGGGCCCGGTCAATCGCGGCGTTGAGCTCTCCGGCGAGGTGATCGACTCGCCGCAGTCGCTGATGACCGAGCAGGTCGCCTCCGGCCTGGTCGTGCGGATGGCGATTCTCTACGAGCTGCTCGCGGCGGGACCCCAGCGTCCTGTCAGCGCAGCGGACGAGCCCGAGCAGAGCCCGACCCCGATCGGACAGCCGGCGTGAGTCTCGCCGAGGCGCTTGAGATGCGCTCCGGAGAGGGCGCCGATCTGGTCCTGCGCGGCGCCGCGGTGCTCGACCCGGTGGCGGGCATCGAGGGCACCTACGACGTCGTCGTCCGCGCCGGCCGGGTCGCCGAGCTCGCCACCCCCGGAGCCTCCGCCGATGGGCTGGAGGAGGTCGAAGCCGAGGGCCTGCACGCCTTCCCCGCCTTCTTTGACCCGCACGTTCACCTGCGCACCCCCGGACAGGAGCACAAGGAGGACATCGAGACGGGCAGCCGCGCCGCCGCGGCCGGCGGTTACTGCGGAATCATCGCGATGGCCAATACCGAGCCTCCGGTCAGCACGCCGGCCGACGTCGAGGCGCTGCGCGAGGCAGCCCGCGAGGCGGCCTCGGTCCCGGTCGGCTTCCTGGCCACCGTCACCCGCGGCATGGAGGGCGAGGAGCTGACCGAGATGGGGGCGATCCGCGAGGCGGGTGCCGCCGGCTTCAGCGATGACGGCCTGCCGATCCGCAGCGCCCGCGTCCTGCGCCGCGCCCTCCAATACCAGCAGCTCTGCGGCGGCACGATCGCCCTCCACGAGGAGGACCCGGAGCTCTCCGCAGATGGCGTCATGCACGAGGGACCGGTTTCGGCCGAGCTCGGGCTGGCCGGCATCCCCTCGGTCTCGGAGTCGACGATGATCGCCCGCGACGCGGCGCTGGCCGGCTACGAGGGTGGGCGGATCCACGTCCAGCACCTCTCCGCGGCCGAGTCGGTCGAGGCGGTGCGAGCCGCCAAGGCCGCCGGGGTGAAGATCAGCGCCGAGGCGAGCCCGCACCACCTCTGCCTCACCGACGAGGAGCTGCGCAGCCTCGATCCGCGCCGCTTCAAGATGAACCCGCCGCTGCGCGCCGAGGCCGACCGCCAGGCCCTGATCGCGGGCCTGCGCGACGGCACGATCGAGTGCATCGCCACCGACCATGCGCCCCATGCCGCCGAGGAAAAGGAGGTTCCCTTCGAGCAGGCCGCGATGGGGGTGACCGGGCTGGAGACGGCCTTCGCCGCACTGCACACCGAGCTGGTCCTGCCGGGCACGATCGAGCTCGGCCTGCTGATCGAGCGTTTGGCCGGCGGCGCCGCCCCGTTCGAGCTCGACCGGCCGACTCTCGCGCCGGGCAGCGAGGCCAACATCGCCCTCTGCGACCTCAGCGCCAGGTGGACCGTCGGCGAGGAGGGCTATGAGAGCCGCTCGCAGAACTCCTGGTGCGCCGGTCGCGAGTTGACCGGTCGGGTCCTGATGACTCTCGCCGGCGGTCAGGTCGCCTACCGGCTGCGCAGCTTCAGCCTCGGGGTCGCGGCGTGACCGGCGGCTACGTCCTGCTCGAGGACGGGACTCGCTTCGAGGGTGCGCTCTGCGGGCCCGAGGGCGAGATCACCGGCGAGGTCGTCTTCAACACCTCGATGACCGGCTACCAGGAGTCGGTCACCGATCCCTCCTACGCCGGCCAGATCATCATCTTCACCTACCCGCTGATCGGCAACTACGGCGTCTCCGCCGCGGCGATGGAGTCCGACCGGATCCACGCCCGCGGGGTCGTCATGCGCGATCCGAAGAACCGCGAGGACGTCGCCACCGCCGAGGGCGGCTGGCTCGACTGGCTCGGCGACTGTGGCGTCGCGGCGATCGGCGGCGTCGATACGCGCGCCCTCGTCCGCCACATCCGCGACAGCGGCTCGATGCGCGGCGGCATCTTTTCCGCCGCCACGGCGGAGTCCGAAGCGCGCGAACGGGTCGCCGCCGAGCCGGCGATGGACGGCGCCGACCTGGCCCGCACGGTGACGCCCCCGGAGCCGGTGCGCTTCGAGGGCGACGGTCCGCACGTGGTCGGAATCGACACCGGGGTCAAGCTCAACATCGTCCGCGAGCTGCGCGAGCGCGGTTGTCGCCTCACCCTGCTTCCCTGCACGTCCTCGGCGGAGCAGGTGCTTGGCGAGGATCCGGATGTCGTCTTCCTCGCCAACGGACCCGGCGACCCCGGCGCCCTCGGCTACGTCGTCGACACCGTGCGCGAGCTGGTCGGGGTCAAGCCCCTCTTCGGCATCTGCCTCGGCCACCAGCTGCTCTGCCGCGCGGTCGGCCTGGAGACCTTCAAGCTGCCCTTCGGCCACCGCGGCGCCAACCACCCGGTCAAGGATTTGGCCAGCGGCCGGATCGAGATCACCTCGCAGAACCACGGCTTCGCGGTGCAGGGGCCGCAGGGCGAGCCGCGGATCGAGACCGACGAGCCGGTCCGCTGGGAGACCGACTTCGGCGTCGCCGAGCTCTCCCATCTCAATCTCTACGACCGCACGGTCGAGGGCCTTGTGCTGAAGGACGTCGCCGCGGCGACGGTCCAGTACCACCCTGAGGCCGGCCCCGGACCGCACGACGCCCGCCATCTTTTCGACGACTTCCTGGAGCTCGCCCATGCCTAAGCGCACCGACATCGAGAAGATCCTCCTGATCGGCTCGGGGCCGATCGTGATCGGCCAGGCCGCCGAGTTCGACTACTCCGGCGTGCAGGCCTGCAAGGTCCTGCTCGAGGAGGGCTACGAGGTCGTCCTCGTCAACTCCAACCCGGCGACGATCATGACCGACCCGGAGTTCGCCACCGCGACCTATGTCGAGCCGCTGCTGCCCGGTCCGGTGAGGAAGATCATCGAGAAGGAGCGCCCCGACGCGCTGCTGCCCACCCTCGGCGGGCAGACGGCGCTGAACCTGGCGATGGCGCTGTATGAGGACGGCACGCTCGAGCGCTTCGGGGTGGAGCTGATCGGCGCCGACCAAGCGGCAATCCGCCGCGCTGAGGACCGCGAGGAGTTCCGCCGCACGATGACCGAGGCAGGGCTGCGAATCCCGTGGTCGATCACGGTCGAGACCCTCGGAGAGGTCGAGGCGGCCCTCGCCGAGGGCAAGATCACGTTGCCGGCGATCGTCCGGCCCGCTTTCACTATGGGTGGCCAGGGCGGCGGAGTGGGGGAGACCGAGACGGAGCTGCGCCAGGTCGTCACCGAGGGTCTCGCGGCGAGCCCGATCAACCAGGTCCTGGTCGAGGAGTCGGTGCTCGGCTGGGGAGAGTTCGAGCTCGAGGTGATGCGCGACCGCAACGACAACGTCGTGATCATCTGCTCGATCGAGAACGTCGACCCGATGGGAGTCCACACCGGCGACTCGGTGACCGTCGCGCCGGCCCAGACTCTCACCGACCGGCTCTACCAGGAGCTGCGCGACCAGGCGATCCGGGTGATCCGTGCCGTCGGGGTCGAGACCGGCGGCTCCAACGTCCAGTTCGGCGTCAATCCGGAGGACGGCGAGATCGTCGTGATCGAGATGAACCCGCGGGTCTCACGCTCCTCGGCGCTGGCCTCGAAGGCGACCGGCTTCCCGATCGCCAAGATGGCGGCGAAGCTGGCCGTCGGCTACGCCCTGGAGGAGATTCCCAACGACATCACCCGCGCCACGCCTGCTTCGTTCGAGCCGACGATCGACTACGTGGTGACGAAGATTCCGCGCTTTGCTTTCGAGAAGTTCCCCGGCGCCGAGGGCCGCCTCTCCACCCACATGCAGAGCGTCGGAGAGGTGATGGCGATCGGCCGCACCTTCGGCGAGTCCTTCGCCAAGGCGATGCGCTCGCGCGAGCTCGACTCGCCGGCCGAGCCGCCCGCCTCCGAGGAGGAGCTGCTGGAGGCGATCGCGGTGCCCTGCGCCGAGCGCTTCGACCTGATCCTCGAGGCCTTCCGCCGCGGCCTCGGGGTCGAGGCGGTGCACGAGCGCTGCCTGGTCGACCGCTGGTTCCTGCGCGAGCTGCAGACCCTCGCCACCGAGGGCGACGGCACCGAGGGGCTCGTCCGCACCTACAAGGCGGTCGACACCTGCGCCGCCGAGTTCGAGGCGGCGACTCCCTACTACTACTCCGCCCATGAGCGTCCGGGCCGGGACGGTACGGCTGCCTCGGAGGTGCGCCGCGGCGAGCGCGACTCGGTCGTCATCCTCGGCGCTGGCCCCAACCGGATCGGCCAGGGGATCGAGTTCGACTACTGCTGCGTGCATGCGGCGATGACGGCGCGCGAGCTCGGTCGCGACGCGGTGATGATCAACTGCAACCCGGAGACGGTCTCGACCGATTACGACACCTCCGACAGGCTCTACTTCGAGCCGCTCACCGCCGAGGACGTTCTCGCCGTCTGCGAGCAGGAGCGCCCCGAGGGCGTGATCGTCCAGTTCGGCGGGCAGACGCCGCTGAAGTTGGCCCGAGCCCTCGAGGAGGCGGGCGTGCCGCTGCTCGGCACCCCGGTCGACGCGATCGATCTGGCCGAGGACCGCGGTCGCTTCGGTGCCCTGCTGCGCCGACTCGGCATCGAGCACCCGCCCTACGGCACCGCCCTCTCGGCCGAGGAGGCGACGGTGATCGCCGAAAAGGTCGGCTTCCCGCTGCTGGTCCGCCCCTCCTACGTGCTCGGCGGCCGCGCGATGGAGATCTGTTACTCGACCGAGAACCTCAACGCCTACCTGCAGGCGCACGTCAAGGCCGACCAGGAGCACCCGCTGCTGCTCGACCGCTTCCTCGAGAACGCGATCGAGATCGACGTCGACGCGCTCGCCGACGGCGAGGATGTCCACGTCGCCGGGATCATGCAGCACGTCGAGGAAGCCGGCGTCCACTCCGGCGACTCGGCCTGCGTGATCCCGCCGCTCAGCATCGGAGAGGAGATGCTCGAGCAGATCCGCGCGACGACGAGTCAGATCGCGCTGGAGCTGGGCGTGATCGGCCTGATCAACATCCAGTACGCGATCGCCGGCGGCCGGCTCTACGTGATCGAGGCCAACCCGCGCGCTTCGCGCACCGTGCCCTTCGTCTCCAAGGCGACCGGCGTATCCCTGGCCAAGGTCGCCGCGCGACTGATGCTGGGCGAGAAGCTGGCCGACCTGGACCTGCCCGCGCCGCCCAGCGGCCACGTAAGCGTCAAGGAGGCGGTGCTTCCCTTCGCCCGCTTCGCCGGGGTCGACTCGGTCCTCGGGCCGGAGATGAAGAGCACCGGCGAGGTGATGGGCATCGCCGCCGACTTCCCGACCGCCTTCGCCAAGGCCCAGGCTGCCGCCGGGGTCCTGTTGCCGACAGAGGGGGCCGTCTTCATCACCGTCACCGACACCGACAAGCCGGCCGCGACCCAGATGGCGGCCCGCTTTCACGACCTCGGTTTCGAGCTGATCGCGACCGGCGGCACGGCCCAGTCGATCTCCTCGATGGGGATCCCGGTGACGCGGATCAACAAGGTCGCCGAGGGCTCGCCCCACGTCGTCGACTTGATCCGCGAGCGCCGCTGCGACCTGGTGATCAACACGCCAACCGGCTCGGGCGCCCGCGCCGACGGCCAGGCGATCCGAACAGCCGCGGTCCGCCACGGCATCCCCTGCGTGACGACGATGACCGGCGCCTCAGCCGCGGTGCGCGCAATCGCCGCGCAGATGCAGGGCGAGCCCAAGGTTCTGAGCCTGCAGGAGATCCACGCGCCGACGAGGGCCAAGCAGACTCGATGACCGCCCCGTTCGGGCGCCGGGCCTGCGAGGTGACGGAGAGTCGCGCCTCCGGCGGCTACCGCGTCTTCTCGCTGCTCGACACCGAGGGCCCCGAGCCGCTCCCTGGCCAGTTCTACATGCTCGCCACGGCGCGGCACTGGGAGGAGCGTGGCAACCGCCCCTTCCTGCCACGGGCCTTTTCGGTAGCGGAGACCGCTCCCGCAAAGGGCGGCGTCCGGCTCGACTTCCTGATCGAGGGCATCGGCCCGGGTACCGATCGCCTCTGCGAGCTCAAATCTGGAGAGCAGGTCTGGGTCAACGGCCCGCTCGGCAACAGCTTCTCGGAACCGCGCGAGCTGGCTCCTGAGGCGGCCGGGGCGATCCTCGTCGGCGGCGGCATCGGCATCGCCCCGCTGGCCCTATGGCGCCGCAAGCTCTCCGAGCGCGACATCCCCGCCCGTGTCCTACTTGGCTTCCGCGACGAGACCCACTCCGGCGGCCTCGACGACCTCTTCCGCTGCTGCGAGGTGGGCCTCGCCAGCGACGACGGCCACATCGGCCATCACGGCTACGTCACCGACCTGCTGGCCGCCATGCTGGCTGGCGACGATGCAGCTTCAGCGGCTGTATATGCCTGTGGTCCGCCGCCCATGCTCGACGCCGTGGCAGCTCTCTGCAGCTCTCACGACATCGCCTGTGAGCTGGCCATGGAGTCCCCGATGGCCTGCGGCTACGGCGCCTGCTTCGGTTGCGCCGTCCCAAAAGCCGACGGCGGTTACGCCCGCCTATGCGTAGACGGACCAGTAGTCCGCGGGCCAAGGGAGGGCGGGGGTGTCCACCCGCGCAGCGGCGTCCTGTTTTTCGCCCCACCTGCCAACGCGCCAGCCGACGAGGCTCCTGGCGAAAAACCCAGCAAGCGGGTGGACACCCCCGTCCTCCCTCCAACGGGAACCGCCGCCGTCAATTTCTGTGGCCTGGAGTTGGCGCACCCGGTGATCAACGCCTCGGGCACGTTCGACGCGATAGCCGCGAGGCGCGTGTACGGGGATCAGCTGTTGGGGGACTTCCCGTTTTCGGCGTTCGTGTCGAAGACGATCACGCTGGAGCCCAGGGCCGGCAACGAGCCGCAGCGGATCTGGGAGACGCCAGCGGGGATGATCAACTCGATCGGGTTGCCGAACAAGGGGCTGGATGGGTTCTTGGCCTCCGATCTGCCGGAGCTGGGTGAGCTGCCGGTGCCGCTGATCGTGTCGGTCATGGCGACTGGGCACGAGGACTTCAAGAAGATGGTTGCCGCGCTGGACGAGCGGGACGAGGTTGCCGCGCTTGAGCTGAACGTCTCCTGCCCCAACGTGCACTCGGGGCTGATTGTCGGCGAGCAGCCAGAGGAGACCGCGGCGCTGCTGGAAG
Organism: uncultured Solirubrobacterales bacterium; assembly: GCA_963837695.1. Classification (GTDB taxonomy): domain Bacteria; phylum Actinomycetota; class Thermoleophilia; order Solirubrobacterales; family 70-9; genus VRUE01. The sequence goes on from CAWINZ010000005.1 coordinate 1,910,281, forward strand.
CGCTCCGGCCACTGACCGCCAAGCCGCTGATTGTGAAGCTGACGCCTAACGTCGCGGACCCGGCCGCGGTCGCGGTGGGGGCGGAAGAGGGCGGAGCCGATGCGGTCTCCTTGATCAACACGATGAAGGCGAGCGCGATCGATCCGGTCAGCGGGGAACCGGGCATCGGAGTGGGGCAGGGAGGGCTCTCGGGGCCGGCGATACGACCGATCGCGGTCGCGCAGGTTCGCGCCGTCGCCGCCGCTGTGAGCCTGCCCGTCGTCGGCATGGGAGGGGTCAGCTGCGGTGATGATGCGCTTGAGATGCTGGTCGCCGGAGCGACCCTTGTCGCGGTTGGGACGGAGAGCTTTCGCGACCCGAGAGCGGGTGCGCGCATTGCCGCAGAGCTCTCTGAGCGGTCCTCGCTTGCCGAGCAAGCCTCAAGCTAGACTCGAGGTCTAGGTGAATTTGGCGAAAAAGGGGTCGGATGACCTTGCACGCCCGCGAGCCGCGGCTATACTCGCCGCCCAGATGCCTGCCCCAGTCAAGACCTCCGCAGCGGCCCCCGAGAGGTCGCTGGACCAACGCATGGACGCGCTGAAGCGGGCAAACGACATCCGCACGGCCCGCGCCAAGCTCAAGAAGGACCTCAAAGCGGGCAAGGCGAGCATCCACGCGCTGCTCCTCGATCCGCCCGAGTACGTGATGACCGCCAAGGTCTTCGACATGCTCCTCGCCGTCCCCAAGTACGGCCGGGTGAAGACCAACCGGATCCTCAACCAGTGCCGCATCTCGTCCTCGAAGACCATTGGTGGTCTTTCGGAGAGGCAGAGGGCGGAGCTGGTCAGCCAGCTCCGCAGGTAGCGAAGCCGACCGGTCCGCCGGTCAGTATCTCCGGCCGCAATGGCCAAAGTCTTTGTCATCACCGGGCCCAGTGGCGTCGGCAAGGGGACGCTGATCTCCAAGCTCTTGGAGCGTGTGCCCGGCTTGGAGCTCTCGGTCTCGGCGACGACCCGCGAGCCGCGCGAGGGCGAGGCCGACGGTCGCGATTACCACTTCCTCACTCGGGAGGAGTTCGACTCGCGGGTGGCGCGCGAAGACTTTCTCGAGTTCGCCACCTACAGCGGCAACCGCTACGGCACCCTGCGCTCTGAGGTGCGCAAGCGGCTCGAGGCCGGCCGCTCGGTCGTGCTCGAGATCGAGGTGCAGGGAGCGCGCCAGGTACGCGCGGCGATGCGCGAGTCGATCCAGGTCTTCATCGCGCCCCCCGATCCGGCGGTCCTGCGGCAGCGGCTCGAGTCGCGTGCCTCTGACTCAGCCGAGGCGATCGACGCCAGGTTGGAAGTCGCCGAGCAGGAGCTCGCCGCCCAGGGCGAGTTCGCCCACTGCGTGACCAACGCCGACCTGGAGCGAGCTGCGGCCGATCTGGAGGGGATCGTGCGCGCCGAGCTTGGCCTGTCAGTAGACTCGGCGACCGAATGATCAAACCACGCGTAGACAAGCTCCTCGACCACGCCGACTCCCACTACGCGGCAGTCGTCGTCGCGGCGAAGCGAGCCCGCCAGATAAACAGCTACTTCCACAACCTCGGCGAGGGCGGCTTCGGCGAGTACCCGCCGCCGATGGTCGAGACCCGCGGCGACCGCAACTACCTCTCGATGGCGCTTGAGGAGCTTGCCGAGGGCAAGCTCAAATACGAGTACCGCGCTTAGCGCACCGCTCGCTCAAAAAGGGGGAGAGATGGCAAGGATCCTGCTCGGCGTAAGCGGCGGGATCGCCGCTTACAAGTCGCTGGAGCTGGCCCGCCTCGCCACCGTCGCCGGCCATGGCGTGCGCGTCGTGATGACCGAGAACGCCGGCCGCTTCGTCGGCGCCGCCTCCTTCGAGGGCATCGTCGGCGCCCCGGTGCTGACCTCCGAGTTCGAGCGCGACCCGCTCGGCGGGGCCTTTCCGGGCGACCCGCGGCCCGAGCACGACCCGATCGGCCATCTCGAGGTCGTCTCCAACTGCGACGCCTACCTGGTGGCGCCGGCCTCCGCCAACACGCTGGCCAAGTTTGCGGCGGGAATGGCCGACTCGATGCTCACGACCTCCTTTCTCGCCTGCACCGCGCCGCGCCTGGTCGCGCCGGCGATGAACGACCGCATGTACGCCGACGCCGCCACTCAGGCAAATCTGGAAACCCTGCGCGAGCGCGGCGTCGAGCTGATCGAGCCCGGCGAGGGCCGGCTCGCCTCGCGCGGCGAGTTCGGCAAGGGCCGGCTACCCGATCCCGCCGCGCTGCTCGCCCGAGTCGAAGCCGTTCTGCCCGCGGGCGAGCGCCCTTGGGACGGCCTCCGTGTCCTGGTCACCGCGGGGGGCACGCGTGAGCCGATCGACCCGGTCCGCTTCCTCGGCAACCGCTCCAGCGGCCGCATGGGCATAGCCCTGGCCGCCGCAGCCGCCCGCCGCGGCGCCGACGTGACCCTGATCGCGGCAAACGTCTCCCTGCCCGAGCCAGCCGGAGTCCGCCGCATCGACGTCGAGACGACGGCCAATCTCGCCGAGGTGGCCCAGGCCGAGTTCTCCAAGACTCATGTTCTGCTGATGGCAGCGGCCCCCGCCGACTTCAAAGCAAGCGATCGGGCCACCGACAAGCTGAAGCGCGAGGGCAACCTCGACCTCCACCTCGAGCCAACCGAGGACATCCTCGCGGGGCTCGCCGCCCAACGCACCCCCGAGCAGACCATCATCGGCTTCGCTGCCGAACACGGCAACGACATAGCCCGAGCCCGCGAGAAGCTGCAACGCAAGGGCGCCGACCTAATAGTCCTAAACGACGTCTCCAACCCAAGCATCGGCTTCGAGAGCCCCGAAAACGCCGCAACCCTGATCAGCTCCACCAGCGAGACCACTCTCGCGCAAGCCCCAAAGGACGTAATAGCCGAGCAGATCCTCAAGCGAGTCGACCAGCTCCGCAGCACTTCCAATCTCGGCGCAGCCGACCGGGGCTAATCCACGCTCGCATAGGGAGGGATAGGGGTGTCCCCCGACGCAGCGGCGTCCTCTTTTTCGCCCCACCGGCTCAGCGAGTGCCGCAGTCTCATCTGGCGAAAAACCCAGCAAGGCGGGGGACACCCCTATCCGTCCCCCCAATCGGCAAGGCGGGGGACACCCCCTGTCCTCCCCACAACCGCACCGGGCTATACTGACCCCAAGCTTTTTGTCCCTATGCAGTAGCGAGAAGTGGGCCTGGCCCACTTTTTTTTCGTCCCGAACCAGGCAGAACGAAGCGGAACCAGGCATGCCAGACCTCAAAAACAGCATCCAACAACAGCTCGCAGAGCTCGACTCCGAGCTCGACCTCGTTGCCATCGAGCAGCCGGGAACCGAATCGCTGCGCCTCTTCATCGACCATCCGGCAGGGGTCGATCTGGCGCTCTGCGAACGGGTCACGAAGCATCTCAACCAACTTCGCGCCGAGTACGCGCTCGAGGTCTCCTCGCCGGGGCCCAAATACCGTAAGGAGCAGCCGTGAGCAAAGAGATCGTCGAAGCAATCAAGGCGCTCGAGCAGGAGAAGGGCATCGCTGCCGACAAGCTGATGGACGCCCTCGCCGACGCGCTTCTGTCCGCCTACAAGAAGACCCCAGGGGCGGCCAAATACGCCCGCGTCGACCTCGACCACGAGACCGGCGACTTCCTCGTCTTCGAACTGATCCTGCCCGCCGAGCTGGAGGAGAAGCTGCTCGCCGAGGCGGCCGAGGCCCAGGAGGAGGAAGAGCGCGAGATCGATCCCGAAACGGGCGAGCTCAAAGAGCCGGAGGACCCCGAGCTCGATCCGGAGATGATCGCCCCCTACGAGGATCAGATCGAGACCCGCGACGTGACCCCCGAAGACTTCGGCCGGATCGCCGCGCAGACCGCCAAGCAGGTGATCCTGCAGCGGATCCGCGAGGCGGAACGGATGATGATGTTCGAGGAGTATCAGGACCGGGTCGGCGAGCTGATCACCGGGATCATCCAGCAGTCCGACAAGCGCTACACGCTGGTTCAGCTGCGCGAGCGGGTCGAGGCGCTGCTGCCCAAGTCCGAGCAGGTCTACAACGAGCGCTACGACCACGGGATGCGGGTCAAGGCCGTGATCACCGACGTCTCCGACTCGACCAAAGGCCCGGCGATCGTCGTCTCGAGGCGCAGCCCCGAGCTGATCAAGAGCCTCTTCGAGATGGAGGTGCCGGAGATCGCCGACAAACTGGTCGAGATCGTCGGCGTCGCCCGCGAGCCCGGTTATCGCTCGAAGATCGCGGTCGTCTCCCACACCGACGGGGTCGACCCGGTCGGCGCCTGCGTCGGCCCGCGCGGCTCGCGGGTGCGGATGGTCGTCTCCGAGCTGCGCGGCGAGAAGATCGACATCATCCCCCATAACGACGAGCCCGCCCGCTTTGTCGCCAAGGCGCTCTCGCCGGCCCGCGTGCGCGAGGTGATCGTCGACGACGAGGAGCGCCAGGCGACGGTGATCGTCCCCGACGACCAGCTCTCGCTGGCGATCGGCCGCGACGGGCAGAACGCCCGCCTGGCGGCGCGCCTGACCGGCTGGCGGGTCGACATCAAATCCGAGACCGAGTTCGCCCAGGACGACGAGGAGGTCGAGTACGAGGGTGAGGAGGCCTCCGACGGCCACTGCCTGGCGGTGCTCTCCAACGGCCGCCGCTGCCCCAACGCGGCGATCGGCGAGTCCTCTTACTGCGGCCTGCCGACTCACCAGGCGCTGAGCCGCTTCGCGACCAACCAGATCGCGGTGCTGGCTCCGCTGGAGGAAGCCGAGGTGGCGATCCTCGCCGACGCCCAGGCTGACGAAGGCCAGGTGTCCGAGATCGTCGCCAAGGCCGAAGCGGTGTATGAGGAGCCTCAGCCGGAGGAGCCCGTTGACGAAGGGCCTCAGGCCGCGGGTCCTGTCGCCGAGGGCAGCCCTCCGGCTCACCCGCCGGAGGGACAACCCTCGACGCCACCCACGGCAGAGACGCCTGAGGATGGGGCTCCTCAGGACGAGGCGCCTGAGGAGGAGATTGCTCAGGATGAGACGCCTGAGGGTGTCGCCGAGGAGGCTGAGCAGGCCTAGTGGCTAAAAAGCGCGTCCATGAGATTGCGAAAGCTCAGGGGTTGAGCAGCAAGGAGCTGCTCGCTGCGCTTAAAAAAGCTGGAATCGAGGCGAAGGCTGCGGCTTCAAGCGTGGAGGAGGCGGACGCACTGAAAGCTCTTTCGGGCAATGGTGCGACTGCCGCCAAGACGGAGCCCAAAATCGCGGTTAAGCCCACCGCCGCGGCGAAGGAGGCGGCAGCGCCCGCTGGCAAACCAGCAGCGAAACCGGCTCCCGCGGCGAAAAAACCCGCTGGAGCGGCGAAAAAACGCCGTGTCGTGATCGACTCGCAGGCCGCCCGCCGCGACCAGATGGGCGGACCGCCCCCGCAGCGCCCGCCCAGGCGGCGCGGCGGTAGGCGCCGCCGGCCGCTGCTCGAGGAGCCGCCGGTCAGAACCGAGGAGCCGGCCGAGCCGGAGGCGACCAGGGTCAATTCCGGAGCGACCGTGCGCGAGGTCGCCGAGCTGCTCGGCCTCGGCAGCGCCGAGGTGATCAAGAAGCTGATGATGATGGGTGAGATGGCGACGCTCACCCAGACGCTCACCGACGAGTCGATCAAGGCGATCGCCGACGAGTACGACCGCAAGATCGAAATCGTCACCGCCGCCGAGGAGGAGCCTGAGGCGCCGGAATTCGAGGACGCCGAGGAGACCCTGGTCGACCGCCCGCCGGTGGTCACGATCATGGGTCACGTCGACCACGGCAAGACCTCGCTGCTCGACGCGATCCGTGAGACCGAGGTGGCCGCGGGCGAGGCGGGGGGGATCACCCAGCACATCGGCGCCTACCAGGTCCACCACGAGGACAAGACGATTACCTTCCTCGACACCCCCGGCCACGCCGCCTTCACGGCGATGCGCGCCCGCGGCGCCAAGGTCACCGACATCGCCGTCGTCGTCGTCGCCGCCGACGACGGGGTGATGCCGCAGACCAAAGAGGCGATCGACCACGCCCGCGCCGCCGACGTGCCGATCTTGATCGCCGTCAACAAGATCGACAAAGAGGGTGCGCAGCCAGACCGCGTCCGCAACGAGCTGGCCGCCGACGGCCTCACGCCCGAGGACTGGGGGGGCGAGACGGTCTACTGCGACGTCTCGGCCAAGACCCACGAGGGCCTCGGCAACCTGCTCGACATGATCCTGCTCGTCTCCGAGCTCGAGGAGCTGGGCGCCAACCCGGCCGCTCCCGCCTCCGGGACGGTGGTCGAGTCCCAGCTCGATCCCGGCCGCGGCCCGGTCGTCACGATCCTCGTCCAGCGCGGCACGCTCGCCGTCGGCGATGCCCTCGTCGCGGGCCCGCAGTGGGGCCGGGTGCGGGCGATGCACGACTTCACCGGCGATCGGGTCCAGGAGGCCGGCCCCGGGATGCCGGTCGAGGTGCTCGGCTTCGACGGCGTCTGCGAGGCGGGCGAACACGTGCGGGTGGTCGAGAACGACCGCCGCGCCCGCCAGCTCGCCCAGGAGCGCGGCAACCGCCTCAAGACCGAGGCCCTGGCCCGCCGCCAGGCGCGCAAGGTCAGCCTCGAGGAGGTCTTCTCGCGGGCCCAGGCGGGCGACATCAAGGAGCTCAACATCGTGCTCAAGGCCGACGTCGCCGGTTCGCTCGAGGCGCTGCAGGACGAGATCGCCAAAGTCCCCCAGGAGCAGGTCGCGATCAACATCATCCACTCGCAGACCGGCGGCATCAACGAGTCCGACGTGATGCTGGCTTCGGCCTCCGAAGCGATCGTGATCGGCTTCAACGTGCGCCCGCTCGCCGACGCTCGCAAGGCCGCCGAGCGCGAGGGTGTCGACGTCCGCACCTACTCGGTCATCTACAAAATCACCGAAGACCTCCGCAACGCTATGGAGGGACTGCTGGAGGCCGTCGAGGTCGAGGAAACGCTCGGCGAGGCCGAAGTCAAACAGACCTTCAAGGCCTCCAAAGTCGGCCGCATCGCCGGCTGCATCGTCAACGAGGGCAAGGCCGCCCGCGATGCCAACGTCCGCCTGATCCGCGAGGGAACCGTCATCTGGGACGGCAAACTCGGCTCCTTGCGGCGCTTCAAAGACAACGTGCAGGAAGTCGAGGAGGGCCAGGAGTGCGGCGTCGTGCTCGATGGCTACGCCGATGTCAAGGAGGGCGACGTGCTCGAGTTCTACAAGACCAAGCAGGTCGAGCAGACGCTGGACTAGGATGACCACGCCTCGCATGCGCCGCATCAACGAGGTGCTCCGCGAGGTGATCGGCGCCGCCATCACCACCGAATTGAGCGATCCCCGGATCGGCTTCGTCACCGTGACCTCGGTCGAGACCAGCCCAGACCTGCGCAGCGCCAAGGTGCACGTCAGCGTGCTCGGCGACGAGGACGCCCGCGAGGAGGCGCTTACCGGGCTGCGCTCCTCGCACGGAGTTCTGCAGGCCAAAATCGCCGCCGAGACGAGGATGAAGCGCACCCCGACCCTGTCCTTTCATTACGACCCGACGGTCGAGCAGGGGATGAGAATCTCCCAGCTGCTCGAAGAGGAAGAGGAATGAGCGAGACCACAGACATCGGCGCCACGGCGATCGAGCGGGTCGCCGGCGAGATTCGCAATCGCGACCGCTTCCTGCTCACCGCCCACGAGGGGCCCGACGGCGACGCGCTCGGCTCGCTGCTCGGCATGCACCACCTGCTGACCCGGCTCGGCAAGGACTCGGTGATGTTCCTCGCCGCGAAGGAGTTCCCGCTGCCGATCGAGTACCGATTCCTGCCTCTCGAGGAGGTCTTTCACGAGGCCCCGGCAGACATGGCTGACCGGGCGGCGATCTTCCTCGACTGCGGCAACATCGATCGCATGCCGGTCGACTTCCTCACCGCGGACGGGGTCTTCACGATCAATATCGACCACCACCACGACAACACTCTCTTCGGCGACGTCAACCTGGTCGAGGTCGACGCCTCCTGCACGGCGGAGATCGTCTATGAGCTGGCCGTGCTGCTGGGAGTCGAGATCACCGCCGAGATGGCCGCGGCGCTCTACGTCGGCCTGGTCACCGACACGGGCAAGTTCATGTACGAGAACACCAACGCGCGCACCCACCGCATCGCCGCCGATCTGGTCGAAGCCGGGGTCGAGGTCGACGAGACCTACCGGCGCCTCTACGAGCACGTGCCGCTCGAGAAGCTGCGCCTTCTCTCCCGTGCCCTGGACGGGATCCAGCACCACTGCGGGGGCAGGCTGGTGCTCGCCTACATCGCCGCCGAGGACTATGAGGCGAGCGGCGCCGGCGAGGAGATGACCGAGGGGATCATCGACCACCTGCGCTCGGTCGAGGGCGCCCGTGTCGCGGCGTTGATCCGCGACCTCGGCGACCGCGGCCGCGCCGCGCGCAAGGTCAGCCTGCGCTCCAGCGACGGCGAGGTCGACGTCTCCGCGATCGCCCGCGTCAACGGCGGCGGCGGCCACAAACGAGCCGCCGGCTTCTCCACCGACCTCGAGCTGGAGGCGCTGGTCTCCTTCCTCTGCGGCGAGGTCTCCGCCCAACTCGATCCTTGACCGTTCTGCTCTGCGACAAGCCCGCGGGAATCACTTCGCACGACGTGGTTGAACGAGTGCGGCGAGAGCGTGACTGCAAGGCCGGTCATGCGGGTACGCTCGATCCGTTCGCCACCGGTCTGCTGCTGGTCCTGCTCGACGAGGCGACTCGGGTGCAGCGCTTTCTGACCGACCTGCCGAAGACCTATCGGGCGAAAGCGCGACCGGGGTGGCGCTCCAGCACGGGGGACCCCGACGGGGAGTTGACGATGACCGGTCGCGTGCCGAGCTCGATGGAGCTGCCCACGGGGACGGTCCGCCAGCGCGTTCCGATGACCTCGTCGGTGCGGGTGGGAGGCGAGCGGCTCTACCGCAAGGCGCACCGCGGCGAGTCCGTGGAGACCCCTGAGCGCGACGTCGAGATCTATCGGGCCGAAATGGTCGGCATGGTGATGGCGGGCGACCGCTTCCACTTCGAGTACGAGATCGAGTGCTCGGCCGGGACCTATGTCCGCACCCTGATCGAGACGCTCGAGGATGCCTACTGCATCGAGCTGCGACGGACGGCGATCGGCCCGTTCAGGGTCGAGCAGGCGGGGACCGAGCTGCCACTGAGCCAGGTGGCGGAACTGGTGCCAGCCGTCAGGGATGCGCTGCGCTGATGGCCAAGATGCGGGTCACCAGCTTGCCCGACGCCGAGCCTCGCCCGCGTCACGTCGCGATCGGCACCTTCGACGGCGTGCATCGCGGCCACCAGGCGGTGATCGAGGGAGCCGACACCGTGCTCACCTTCGACCCGCACCCGCTCGAGGTGATCCACCCGGCGGCGCTGCCGAAACTGATCATGCCCTTCGAGGTGAAGCGCGACGTGATCGAGGGGCTCGGCGTGCGCGAGCTGGTCGTCATTCCCTTCGACCCCGACTTCGCGACGCTGACCGCCGGAGAGTTCATCGAGCTGGTTCTGATTGACCGCCTCGGCGCCGAGCGGGTCTCGGTGGGGGAGAACTTCCGTTTCGGCGCCAAAGCAAAGGGGGACCCGGCGATGCTGGCCGCGCGTGCCGAGTTCGAGACCCGCGTGGTGCCGCTGGTTGAGGTCGACGGCGAGACGGTCTCCTCGACCCGGATCAGGGCCCTGGTGGCGGCCGGCGACATGGAGGGCGCGCGCCACTGCCTCGGGGCTCCCTTCATGGTCGAGGGAACCGTGGTCGAGGGCGACCAACGCGGTCGCGAGCTCGGCTTCCCGACCGCGAACATCGTCCCCGACGACCGCCTGCAGATTCCCGGCCACGGCGTCTTCGCGGCCTTTGCCGACGGAGTCCCCGCCGCCGTCAACGTCGGCGTCCGGCCGACCTTCGAGAGCGGTCGGGGCGTGCTGATCGAGACCTACCTGATCGACCGCGACGAAGACCTCTACGGCCGCACCCTGCGCGTCGCCTTCGTCGAGCGGCTGCGCGGCGAGAAGCGCTTCCCCAGCGTCGAGGAGCTGATCGCCCAGATGCGGATCGACGTCGAGGATGCGAAGCGGGTCTGTGCTAGCTTCACGCACGCATCATGAGCCTTGCGAAGGAGAAGAAGACCGAGTTGATCGGCAAGTACGGCCGCGCTGACGGCGACACCGGCTCTGCCGAGGTCCAGGTCGCGCTGCTCACCGAGCGGATCAACGAGCTCACCGAGCACCTCCGTGGGCACGCCAAGGACCACCACTCGCGACGCGGCCTGCTGATGTTGGTCGGCAAGCGCCGCCGCATGCTCCGCTATCTCGAGCGCACCGACCTCGAGCGCTACCGCGCCCTGGTCGCCGATCTCGGCCTGCGTAGATGATCGCGGCGGGGCAACCCGCCCCCGACTTCACCCTGCGCGACCAGGACGGCGAGAAGGTCTCGCTCTCCGATTACCGCGGCCGCAAGGTTCTGCTGGTCTTCTATCCGCTCGATTTCAGCCCGGTCTGCGCGGATCAGCTCTCGGTCTACCAGGAGGTCAAGCCCGAGATTGCGGCGGAGGGGGTCGAGCTGGTCGGGATCAGCGTCGACCACGGCTTCGCCCACAAGGCCTTCCAGGAGAAGCTCGGCATCGACATGCGGCTGCTCGCCGACTTCGAGCCGAAGGGGGAGGTGGCCCGGGCCTACGGCGCCTACATCGAGCAGACGGGGCACGCCAACCGCTCGCTCGTCCTCGTCGACGAGCAGGGCTCGGTCGCGTGGGTGCACGAGTCGCCGACGCCGCTGGAGATCCCGGGCGCCAACCTGATCTTCGACGCCCTGGAGGAGGGGTCACGATCGAAATGATCGGGACCCCTGATTTTGTCTGGTGAACTGACCAGCGCAGATGTGCCTCCGGTGGGACCGGAGGATCACGTGAGAGGAAGCGGGGAGATCACAGTTGTCTACGCCGATCTGGCCTGTCCCCACTGTGCGGGGGTGTGGGCAGAAATCGTCAACCAGCCAGGGCAGGTTGTCTTTCGCCACTTTCCGGTTGCGAGCAAGCATCCGCGCTCGCCCGCGCTGCACGCCGCGGCCGAGGCGGCCGGGATTCAGCGCTGCTTCTTCGAGATGGTCGACGCTCTCTATGCCGACCGCGGCCGCATCGACGACCCGCATCTGTGGGGGCGCGCGCGGGCACTCGGCCTGGACCTGGAGCGATTCGAGACCGACCGGCGCAGCGACGAGGTCCGCGCTCGGGTCAGGCGCGACTTCGAATCCGGGATCCGGGCTGGTGTTACCGGCACTCCGGCCATTTTCTAAGCGTTGTACTCTCTTTGCGAAAGAGAACGAGAGTTCTGAAAGCAGATGGCCGTCATCCGGGCGGCCGGAGGTAGGAAAACTAAATGAGCATGTTTGACGTAACCCGCGTCTCTGCGGATATCGGCGACAGCCAGATTTCCTTCGAGACCGGAAAACTCGCGAAGCAGGCGGGCGGCGCGGTCGTGGTTCAGGCCGGCGACACCATGGTCCTGTGCACCGCAACCGTCGGCAGTCTGCGCGACGTGGACTTCCTTCCCCTCACCGTCGATATCGAGGAGCGGATGTACGCCGCGGGCAAAATCCCCGGCTCGTTCTTCCGCCGCGAGGGCAAATCGAGCGAGAAGGCGACGCTGACCGCGCGCATGATCGACCGGCCGATCCGGCCGCTCTTCCCCAAGGGCTGGCACTACGAGACCCAGCTCGTCGCGATCCCGATGTCGGTGGACCAGGTCCATCCCTACGACATCCTCGCGATGAACGGCGCCTCCGCGGCGCTGGCGATCTCACCGGTCCCGGTCGCCGCCCACGTCGGCGCAGTCCGCGTCGGCAAGCTCGACGGCGACTTCGTCGTCAACCCCTCCGAGGAGGACCACGCCTCGCTCGACCTCGACCTGATCGTCGCCGGTACCGACGAGGCGATTCTGATGGTCGAGGCCGGCGCCAACGGCGTCACCGAGCAGGAGATCCTCGACGCGCTCGACATCGCCCACGGCGAGATCAAGAAGCTCGTCGCCGCGATGGAGGAGCTGCAGCAGAAGGCCGGCAAGGAGAAGCTCGAGGTCGAGGCGCCCTCGATCGACGAGAGCCTGCTCAGCGAGATCCGTTCTTCCCACGGCGAGGCGCTGATCGAGGCGATCGCCACCGAGGGCAAGCTCGAGCGCTATGAGGCGATCGACGAGGTCAAGGACGAGGTCGTCGCCAAGTACGCCCCCGAGTCCGACGACGGAGAGACCGACGAGAAGCGTGTGGCCGAGGTCAAGGCCGCCTTTGGCGCGATCGAGAAGGACACGATCCGCAAGGCGATCGCCGTCGACAAGAAGCGCCCCGACGGCCGCGCCCAGGACGAGATCCGGCCGATCGAGTGCGAGGTCGACGTCTCCCCCCGCGTGCACGGCTCCGCGCTGTTCACCCGCGGTGAGACGCAGATCCTCTCCAACGCCGCGCTCGGCACGACCCGCATGGACATGCGGATCGACACGCTCGGCCTGGAGACCTCGAAGAAATTCTGGCACCACTACAACTTCCCGCCCTTCTCGGTCGGGGAGGCCGGCTTCATGCGCGGCCCGAAGCGCCGCGACATCGGCCACGGCGCCCTCGCCGAGCGGGCACTGGTGGCGACCATCCCGAACGAAGAGGACTTCCCCTACGTGATCCGGGTCGTCTCCGAGACGCTCGAGTCCAACGGCTCCTCGTCGATGGGCTCGGTCTGCGCCTCCTCGATGGCACTGCAGGCGGCGGGCGTGCCGGTCAGCGCACCGGTCGCAGGTGTCGCGATGGGTCTGATCAAAGAGGGCGACGACTACATCGTCCTCACCGACATCGCCGGCGTCGAGGACCACCTCGGTGACATGGACTTCAAGGTCGCCGGCACCGCAGACGGGATCACCGCGCTGCAGATGGACATCAAGATCACCGGCGTCACCTTCGAGATCCTCACCGACGCGCTGGAGCAGGCCAACAAGGGCCGCCAGTTCATCCTCGGCAAGATGTCCGAAGCGATCGACGGCCCGCGCGAGACGCTCTCCAAGCACGCGCCGCGGATCGAGGCGATCAAGATCGATCAGGAGAAGATCGGCGCCGTGATCGGCAAAGGCGGGGAAACGATCCGCGCGCTCTGCGAGGAGTTCGAAGCCGAAATCGACGTCGAGGACGACGGCACGATCCGGATCTACGCCCCGACCGGCGAACTGGTCGAAGCCTGCGTGGCCCGGATCGAGTCGATGACCAAGGAGGCCGAGATCGGCGACAAGTACCCGGCCGCCAAAGTCGTCAAGACGACCACCTTCGGCGCCTTCGTCGAGCTGGTCAAGGGCACCGACGGCCTGCTGCACATCTCCAACGTGAAGCCGGGGGAGAGGGTCGACTCGGTCGACGACGTGCTCAGCTCGGGCGACGTGATCGACGTCACCGTGGTCGAGGTCGACCGCGAGCGCGGTCGTATCGGCCTGCGCCTCTCCGACGACCCATCGGTGGCCGGTAAAAGCGCCGAGGAGCTGGCTGACGTCGGCTCCGGCGACGCCGGCCCGCGCCGCAACGGCGGCGACCGCGATCGCGGTGGCCGCGGTGGCGGAGGCGGCGGTCGTCGGCGCGAGCGCGAGCGTCGCAGCTAGTTCGTTGAGCGCCGCGCAGCTGACCGAGCTCGGCTCGGGCGTCCGGGTCGTGACCGAGGGGGTTCCCTCGGTCCGTTCCGTGGCGCTCGGGCTCTGGGTTCGCACCGGCTCCAGGAACGAGACGCCGGCCCAGGCCGGTGTCTCGCACTTCCTCGAGCACCTGCTGTTCAAGGGCACCGCCCGCTACTCGGCGATCGAGATATCCGAGCTCCTCGATGGGCTCGGCGCCTCGGTCAACGCGGCGACCGGCAAGGAGACCACCCACCTGCACGCCCGCTTCCTCGACGAGCACACCGATGAGGTCTTCGACCTGCTTGCCGAGATGCTGCTGGCGCCGACCTACCCGGACATCGACTCCGAGCGCGACGTCGTGCTGGAGGAGATCGCGATGTACGAGGACGAGCCGCAGGACCGCGTCCACGACATCCTCGCCGGCGCCGTCTTCGGTGAGCACCCGCTGGGCCGGCGAGTTTTGGGCGAGGCCGAGGTGATCTCCTCGATTCCGGTCCCGGACATCGAGGCTTACCGCAGGGGCCGCTACACCGGCGCGCACGTGGTCGTCGGCGCGGCCGGCCATCTCGAGCACGAGCGGATCGTCGCCCTCGCCGAGCGGCTGGTTTCGCCGCCGGCCGGCGAGAACGGCGCTTCGACGGTAAGCGAGCTTGGCGCCGAGGCGCGGCTGCGCTTCTACCCGAAGGACACCGAGCAGTACCACATCTGTTTCGGCGCGCCGGGGATCGTCCGCGACGACGAGCGCCGTTACGGGCTCGCCGTGCTCGACTCGATCTTCGGCGGCTCGACCTCCTCGCGCCTCTTCCGCGAGATCCGCGAGAAGCGCGGCCTCGCCTACTCGGTCGGCTCCTACAACGAGCAGTACACCGATTCCGGCATGGTCGCGACCTACGTCGGCACCCGTGAGGACAACGTCGAGGAAGCCTGCGCGGTGATCGGCGCCGAGCTCGAGCGGCTGCGCTCCGAGCCGGTCTCGGGCGACGAGCTGGCGCGGGCGAAGGAGAACGTCAAGGGTCGCCTCGTGCTCTCCTCGGAGTCGACCGCGGCGCGGATGACGCGGATCTCCCGCTCGACTCTCTTCGACCTGCCGATCGAAAGCCTCGACTCGATGCTGGCCAGGGTCGACGCGGTCAGCGTCGAGGAACTGAGCGAGCTGGCGAGCGAGCTCTACGGCGCCGAGCGGCTCTCGGCCGCGTGTGTCGGCCGCGACGAGGCCTGTTTCCGTGCGGCGTTGGCGCCGGTCAGCGAGCAACTGGTCGCCGCATGATCCGCGTGGGTGTCTCCGGCGCGGCGGGGCGGATGGGCAGGACCGTGTGCGAAGCCGTCGAGTCCGCCGAGGGCATGGAGCTGGCGGCAAAGGCCGACCCGGCGCTCGACACAGAGCTGGACAGCATGCTGGGCGAGGTCGATGTCGTCGTCGACTTCAGCCGACCCGACACGGCGCTGGCCAACGCCAAGGCCTGCCTCGAGACCGGAGTCCACGTGGTGCTCGGCACCACCGGCTTTGACCTCGAGGCGCTGCGCGAGCTCGCGGAGGGCAGCGATGCCAACTGCTTCGTCGCGCCCAACTTCGCGATCGGAGCCGTGCTCTTGATGCGGGCGGCGCAGTCGATCGCCAAACACATGCCCGAGTGCGAGATCGTCGAGCTGCACCACGACGGCAAGCTCGACGCGCCTTCCGGCACGGCGAAGCGCACCGCCGAATTGATCGAGGCGGCCGGCGGCAACGTCCACCAGCCGATCCACTCGGTGCGGCTGCCCGGCCTGGTCGCCCACCAGGAAGTGATCTTCGGCGGCGAGGGACAGACGCTCTCGATCCGCCATGACTCGATCGACCGCGTCTCGTTCATGCCCGGCGTCGTCCTCGCCGTGCGCCGGGTCGCCGATCTGCCCGACCGCTTCACGGTCGGCCTCGAGAAGCTGTTGTAGGTTCATGGCGATGACGGAGGAGCTGGCGCGCCTGGACGCGACCGCGCAGGCAGAACTGGTCCGCAACGGAGACCTGACCGCGGCCGAGCTGGTCGAAGCGGCGATCTCGCGGATCGAGGCAACCAACGGCGAGATCAACGCGGTGATCCACCCACTCTTCGAGGAAGGGCTGGAGGCAGCCCGCGGAGAGCTCCCCGACGGGCCCTTCAAGGGCGTCCCCTTCCTGCTCAAGGACCTCGGTGCCGCCTTCGCGGGCCAGCCTCTGCACCTCGGCATGAACTACCTGAAGGAGCGCGACTTCCGCGCCCCGATGGACACCTACCTGGCGCAGCGCTTCCGTGCCGCGGGCCTGGTCACGATCGGCAAGACGAACGCGCCCGAGCTGGGCATCCTGCCGACCACCGAGCCGCGCGCCCACGGCGCCACCCACAACCCGTGGGACCTCGACCGCACGCCGGGAGGGTCGAGCGGGGGTTCCGGCGCGGCGGTCGCGGCGGGAATGGTGCCGATGGCCCACGCCAACGACGGCGGCGGCTCGATCCGCATCCCGGCCTCCAACTGTGGGCTCGTCGGCCTCAAGCCGAGCCGGCAGCGGATCAGCGAGGGGCCGCTGATCGGCGACATCATGTCCGGCTTGACCTGCGAGCTCTGCGTCTCGCGCTCGGTCAGGGACACCGCCACGCTGCTCGAGGCGGTTCATGGTCCCGCGCCCGGCGATCCCTACGTCGCGCCGCCCCCGCAGCGCCCCTACACCGAGGAGCTCGGCGCCGACCCCGGCAAGCTGCGGATCGCACTCTGGACCGAGACGATCATCGAGCAGGACGCCGACCCCGAGGTAGTCGCGGCGGCACGGGCCGGGGCGAAGGCGCTCGAAGGCCTCGGCCACCAGGTCGAGGAGCCGGACATGAGCGCCCTTGCGAGCCTGCCGATCATCGAGGCCTTCCTCGTCCGCTGGGCTGCCGGCCAGGCCCAGGCGCTCGAGCAGTTCGGCATCATCGGCGGACAGCCGGTCGGGCCCGAGGACGTCGAGCCGCTGACCTGGGCCCTGGCTGAGATCGGCCGGACGCGCAGCGCCGGCGACTATCTGGCGGCCGTCGGCCAGCACCAGGTGATGTCGCGGATGTTCGCCGGCGTCCACGAGTCCGGCTTCGACCTGCTGCTGACGCCGACCATGGGCGAGCCGCCGCCGCCGCTCGGAACCTTTGACGACTCCGGGCCGGATCCGATGGCCGCCTTCGAGCGTGCTTTCCTGGCGGGCTGCTTCACGGCGGCCTTCAACGCCACCGGGCAGCCGGCGATCTCACTGCCCCTGCACTGGACCGCGGACGGCCTACCGGTCGGCGTGCAGCTCGTCGCGCCGCTGGGACGCGAGGACATCCTGCTCCGGGTCGCTTCTCAGCTGGAGCAGGCCGTGCCATGGGCCGACCGCATGGCCCCCGCCTTTGCCATATGACCGCCCCGATACCCTGCCAGCGATGAGCGAGATCCGCGGTGTCATAACGGCGATGGCCACCCCCTTCACGCCCGAAGGCAAAATCGACGATGCCGCCGCGCGGGGGCTGGCCGGCTACCTGATCGAGCACGGCTCGCACGGGGTCGTCGTCGCCGGCTCGTCGGGCGAGGCGGCGACCCTTGACGACGAGGAGCACATCGCGCTGCTGGCGGCGATAGTCGACGAGATCGGCGCCGAGGCGCTGGTGATCTGCGGCACCGGCACCAACGACACGCGCCACTCGATCGAGCTGACCAAGGCCGCCGCCGAGGCCGGCGCAGACGGCGCGCTGGTCGTCACGCCCTACTACAACAAGCCCACCTTCCCCGGGATCCGCGCTCACTACGAAGCGATCTCCGCCGCGGTCCCCGGCCTGCCGTTGATCGCCTACAACATCCCCTCGCGGGTGGTGGTCAATGTCGGTCCTGCCGAACTCACGGAGCTGGCCAAGATCGACAGCGTGGTCGCTGTCAAGCAGGCCCAGAATCAGGAGCTGCAACAGATTGAGGGGCTGGCGCTCCTGGCCGGCAACGACGATGGCTTCCTGCGCACGCTGCAACTGGGCGGGGCGGGTGGAATCCTTGTCGCCTCCCACCTGGTCGGCCCACAGATGCGGGAGATGTGGGACGCGGCCCAAGCCGGCGATCTGGAGCGGGCAGGGGAGATCGACAGCGGCCTGCGGGATCTCTACGACGTTCTGGGCCTCGTCACCAACCCGATTCCGCTCAAGGCGGCGCTGGAGATGACCGGGCTGATCCCCCACGGCGACCTGCGGCTGCCCTTGTTCCAGCTCGACCCCGACCAGCGCGCCACGGTGCGTGAAGCCCTGGACGCCGTCGGCGTGCCGGTGGCCTCCTAGCGATGGCGGCGAAGCTGAAAGTGCTGCCGCTCGGCGGCCTGGGCGAGATCGGCAAGAACATGACCGTGATCGAGTACGACGGGCGGATCGTCGTCGTCGACACCGGCCTGATGTTCCCGACGCCCGAGATGCTCGGCATCGACCTGGTTCTGCCCAACTTCTCCTACCTGCGTGGTCGTGCCGATGACATCGAGGCGATCGTGCTCACCCACGGGCACGAGGACCACGTCGGCGCGCTGCCCTACGTACTGCGCGAGATCGGCATGCCGCCGGTCATCTACGGGGGCCAGCTGACGATCGGGATGGTCCGCTCCAAGCTCGACGAGCACAAGATGAAGGACGCGCCGCTCGAAGAGCTGCCCGCGGGCAAGAAGGTCCAGGCTGGGCCCTTCGAGCTCGAGCTGGTTCACCTCTCGCACTCGATCCCCGACGCGCGCGGCGTGATCCTCGAGACCGAGCTCGGCAAGATGCTGATGACCGGCGACTACAAGTTCGACCAGACCCCGGTCGACGGCCGCCCGGCCGACATGTCGCGCCTCGCCGAGCTTGGCCGCGATGGCCTGCTGCTTCTCTGCGGCGACTCGACCAACGCCGACCGGGCGGGCACCGCGCCGTCGGAGTCGAGCGTCGGTCCGGCCCTGCTGGAGACCTTCTCAGCCTGCAAGGGCCGGGTCATCGTCACCTCCTTTGCCTCCAACATCCACCGTGTGCAGCAGGTGATCGATGCCGCCGTCGCGCTTGACCGCCGGGTCGCCCTGGTCGGCCGCTCGATGCGCAAGAACTTCAACATCGCCTCCAATCTCGGCATCGCCAAAGCGCCGTCGGGCCTCTTCATCCAGCCGCGCGAGATCGAGAACTTCCCCGATGAGAAGGTTGTCGTGATCTCCACCGGCAGCCAGGGCGAGCCGCTCTCGGCGCTGCGGCGGATGGCCAACAACGACCACCGTGACGTCCAGCTGCACTCCGGCGACACAGTCGTCTTCTCGGCGACGCCGGTGCCCGGCAACGAGCGCGCGGTGAACGAAACGATCGACCGCATCTACGAGATCGGCGCCTCGGTCGTGACGGCGAAGGACGCGCCGATCCACGCCTCCGGGCACGGCTGGCAGGAGGAGCTGAAGCTGATGCTCAACCTGACCAAGCCGCGCTACGTGATGCCGGTCCACGGCGATTACCAGCGCCTGCGCTTGCACGCCGGGCTCGCCCACTCGGTCGGGATCGACCCCGAGAACGTCTTCCAGGGCCGCAACGGCCTGCCGCTTGAACTCGACAGCGAGGGGGCGCGCTTCGGCAAGGAGGTCCATGCCGGCGTCGTCTACGTCGACGGCGTCAACGTCGGCGAGCCCGACGACGTCGCTCTGCGCGACCGGCGCGAGATCTCCGCCGACGGGATCTTCATCGTCGTCGCGACGATCTCCGCCGACGATGGCTGCGTAGTCGCCGACCCCGAGGTGATCGTGCGCGGCGTCGCCCTGTCCGAAGGCGAGGAGTCGCTGGTCGACGAACTCAAGGACGTGGTCGAGGACTCGCTCGAGGACGCCGCCGAGGCCGGCACCCGCGAGGTCCACCTGATTCAGGAAGACGTCCACGAGGCGATCGCCAAGCTCGTTTACAAAAAGCTGCGCATCCGGCCGATGATCCTACCCGTCGTCGTCGAGGTCTGACCGGAACTAAAAAGACCCGCCGGTCGCGTTGGGGAGAACCGGCGGGCCTTTGTGTCTCGTCCACCGTGGAAGCTAAGCCGGAGCGCTAAAGCGGGTCTAAAGCCGGACTAATTCCCCGCTCAGATTTCGACGTTCGCAGCGGCAGGCGGACGCGGAAGAGCGCGCCGCCCAGGTCGGATTCGCCCGCCTCGGCGCTGCCGCCGTGTGATCTGGCGACGGCGCTGACGATCGCCAGGCCGAGGCCGCTGCCGCCGCCGACAGCCGTGTCGGCGGGTCCGTCGCCGCGGACGAAGCGCTCGAAGATCTGCTCGCGCAACTCGGCCGGAACGCCGGGGCCGTTGTCGGCGACCTCGACCACCGCGCTCGCGCCCTCGGCGCGCAGACGCAGCTCGATTCGCGAGCCCGCCGGGGTGTGGCGGGCGGCATTGTCGAGCAGGTTGAGCACCATCCGGTGTAGCTCGTCGGGGTTGCCGTCGACCAGGAGCGGGCGCTCGTTTTCGACCCGCAGCTCGCGTTCGCCGATCGTCGGCGCAACCTCCGCCGCGGCGTTGCCCGCCACCTCGGCCAGATCGCAGCGGGTGCGGGCGCCGATCCGCCCGGCGTCGGCGCGGGCGAGGAGCAGAAGGTCGCCGACCAGGCGGCTCATCCGGCTGGAGGAGCGCAGCGCCGAGTCGACCATCGCCCGCTCGTCCTCCTGAGCCGGCTCCTCCAGCGAGGCCTGGAGCAGTTCCAGGTTGGCGAGGATGCTGGTCAGCGGGGTGCGCAGCTCGTGCGAGGCGTCGGCGACGAACTCGCGCTGGCGCTTCAGCGCCGCTTCGCGCTCGGCACGGGCGGCGTCGAGCGAGCGCAGCATCGCCTCCAGCGTGCGGGCGAGCTCGCCGACCTCGTCGTCGACCCGCGGTTGCGGCATGTGGCTGGAGGGGTCGCCGGTCTCGGCGATTGTGCGCGCCGTCGCGGTCAGCGAGGCGATCGGCCGCATCGCCCGCCGGGCGATCGCCACGCCCGCGAGGCTGGCGAGCAGGGTGGCGCCCAGCACCCCGGCCGCGATCAGGAGCCAGAGTCGGCCCACGGTCGAGTCGATGTGCTGCTCGTCGCGGCCGTACTGGACGTAGCCGGCGATCCGCCCGGTCTGACGGCTGCGCAGGGCGACCGTCACGACCCGCATCTCGCCGGTGTCGTGGATCCCGGCCGTCGGGGGACCGAGGGCGGCCGCGTTCGGGCTCGCGTCGAGTTCCCGCCCCTGCGAGTCGTAGATCCGCACCGAGGCGTCGTTGGGGCTGACGAAATCGCCCAGGTCGGGCTCGCGCACGATCAGCGTGTTGGTGATCGTGTCGACGATCTGGACCTGCGAGGCCAGCGTCGTGACGGCGCCCTTCATCTCGCGGTTGAAGTCGCCGCGGATGCGCTGCGCGGCGAGGTTGCCGACGATCACCCCGAACAGCACCAGGATCGCCAGGGTCAGTCCGGCGGAGACGCCGGCCAAGCGCCAGCGCACCGGCCAATTCCCGAATGGCGATCCCAGGCGTCGCCAGACGGCGCCATTCATGCTTTTAGGACGTAGCCGGCACCGCGTTTGGTGTGCAGAAGCCGTGTCTCCTCACCCGCCTCGAGCTTGCGCCGCAGATTGGAGATGAAGACGTCGATCGTGTTGGTGGCGGCCATCGGGTCATAGCCCCAAACCTCGTCGAGCAGGCGCTCGCGGGAGACGACGAGGCGCTCGTTGTGCATCAGATACTCGAGCAGCTCGAACTCGCGGTTGGTCAGCTCGATCTCGCGCCCGCCGCGCCGCACCTCGCGCGTATCCGGGTTGAGGCTGAGGTCGCCGACCAGCAGCGAGGCCGAGCCGCGCGGTGGCCGGCGGCGCAACAGGGCACGGATCCGCGCGAGCAGCTCCTTGCGCTCAAACGGCTTGACGAGGTAGTCGTCGGCGCCGCTGTCGAGTCCGCCCACGCGGTCCTCAGTCTCGGCCCGCGCGGTCAGGATCAGGATCGGCACGTCGCTGTCGGCGCGCAATCGCCGGCAGACCTCGACCCCGTCCATGCGCGGCAGGCCGAGGTCGAGAACGACGAGGTCGGGTATGAAGCCCGCGGCGACGTCGAGCGCGTCGACTCCATCCGCGGAGGTGCGCACCTCATAGCCCTCGTTGCGCAGCGAGCGCCTCAGCACGTCGGCGATCTCCTGATCGTCCTCGACGACAAGCACCCGGCCACCCGAAAGATCGGTCTCATTTGCGAGCACGTTTCGATGTTAGCCCGGCTCGCCCAGGTTCCTTGCGGCTTTTAGTGCGAATTTAGGCACGGAGATAGCGAGAAAGGCACTTCTTCGGGCGCACTTGCCATCTGCCTCGCTTGCCATGATCGGCCGCACTCGTGAGTTCACCAGCCGCCGTCCATCTGCATGCCCACAGCGAGTACTCGCTGCTCGATGGCGCCTGCAAGATCGATGCGATGGCGGCGCGGGCAGCGGAGATGGGGCAGCCGGCGCTGGGGCTGACCGACCACGGCGTGATGAACGGCGCCGTCGACCTCTACAAGGCCTGTCGAAAGCACGGGATCAAACCGATCGCCGGGCTCGAGGCCTACCTCGTCGACGACGTCAAGGCGATCAAGGAGAAGCCCAAGTACGAGCGCAACCACCTCACCCTGCTGGCCGAGAACGACGCCGGTTTCGCCAACCTGGTCAAGCTCACCTCGGCCGGCTTCCTGCAGGGCTTTTCGCGCGGCAAGGCCAACGTCGACATGGAGATGCTCGCCGCCCACTCGGAGGGCGTGATCGCGCTCACCGGCTGCCTGGCGTCGCGTTTCTGCCGCCGCCTGGTCGAAGAGCGCGCCGACGACGCTCGCGCCCACCTCGACGACCTGATCCAGGCCTTCGGCCCCGAGCAGGTCTACTTCGAGGTGCAGAAAAACGGCATCGAAGAGCAGGAGAAGGCCAACCAGGGGATCGTCCGCTTCGCCCGCGAACTGAACCGGCCGCTGGTCGGCACCGCCGACGTCCACTACCTGCGTCGCGAGGACTTCGACAACCACGCGGCATTGCTCTGCGTGCAGACCAAGTCGACCCTCGAGGCGCCGAAGATGAGCTTCGACACCAACGAGTTCTTCCTCAAGAGCAACGAGGAGATGGCCGAGTCCTTCGCCGAGTGGCCGGAGGCGATCCCGACCACCCTGGAGATCGCCGAGCGCTGTTCGCTGGATATCGAGCTCGGCAGCCTGCTCCTGCCGCGCTACCCGACCGAGGACGGCGAGGAGCCCGAGGCGATGCTGCGCCGGATCGCCGACGAGGGACTGCGCGCTCGCTACGGCGACCCGGTGCCGGCCGAGGCGGCCGAGCGGATCGACTTCGAGCTGGGCGTGATCGAGGAGATGGGCTTCTCCTCCTATTTCCTGATCGTCTGGGATTTCGTCCGCTATGCCAAGGAAAACGGCGTCGCCGTCGGCCCCGGCCGCGGTTCCGCCGCGGGCTCGATCGTCTCCTACGTGCTCAAGATCACCGATCTCGACCCGCTTGCCGAGGGCCTGATCTTCGAGCGCTTCCTCAATCCCGGCCGCAAATCGATGCCGGACATCGACATCGACTTCTCGGTCCGCGGCCGCGAGCGGATGATTCGTTATGTCGGCGACAAATACGGCCGCGAGTCGGTCGCCCAGATCATCACCTTCGGCAAGATGGCGCCGCGAGCGGCGACCCGCGACGCCGCCCGGGTGCTCGGCTTCGACTACGGCAGCGGCGACCGCCTCGCCAAGCAGATCCCGGAGCCGATCATGGGCCGCAGCCCGTCATTCGAGGAGTGCCTGAAGTCGGGCCAGGAGCTCAAACGGACCTACGACGCCGAGCCCGACGCGAAGCGGATCATCGACGTCGCTCAGGGGCTCGAGGGGATCATCCGCAACAACTCGATCCACGCCGCCGCGGTTGTGATCGCCGACCGACCGCTGCACGAGGTGGTGCCGCTGCAGCTGGCTGAGGACCGCAACGCGCCGGCAGCCGGCAATGGCAACGGCGGCGGCAAGCCGGAGCGCCAGTACAAGATCGTCACCCAGTACTCGATGGGTCCGATCGAGGAGATCGGCCTGCTCAAGATGGACTTCCTCGGCCTGCGCAACCTCGACGTGATCGAGGACGCGATCGACATCATCGAGCGCTCGCGCGGCGAGACGGTCGAGATGGAGAAGATCCCGATCGACGACGCGAAGACCTACGCGATGCTCGCCGCGGGCGACTCGACCGGCGTCTTCCAGTTCGAGTCGGAGGGGATGCGCGACGCCCTGCGCAAGGTCGGGCCGACCGAGTTCGCCGACATCGTCGCCCTGGGCGCCCTCTACCGGCCCGGCGCGATGGCCTATATCCCCGCCTACGCCAAGGGCAAGCGGGACCCCTCGACCGTGCGCTACCCGGACCCGCGGCTGCGGGCGATCACCGAGGAGACCCACGGCTGCGTCATCTACCAGGAGCAGTTGATGCAGATCGCCCGCTCGATGGCCGGCTTCTCGGGCGCCGAGGCGGATGATCTGCGCAAGGCGATCGGCAAGAAGAAGCGCGACCTGATGGCCACGATGAAGGACAAATTCATGCAGGGCATGGCGGAATCCGAGACCGCCCCGGCGGTCGCCAAGGATCTCTGGAAGCTGAACGAAGCGGCCGCCGACTACTCCTTCAACAAGTCCCACGCCGCCTGCTACGGCCTGATCTCCTACCGCACCGCCTACCTCAAGGCGAACTATCCAGCCGAGTACATGGCGGCGGTGATCTCCTCGGTGATGAACACCAAAGACAAGGTGCCCTTCTTCGTCAACCGCTGCGCGGAGATGGAGATCGAAGTCCTGCCGCCCGACGTCAACTCCTCCGACCACAGCTTCGTCGTCTCCGCGAAGGCGATCCGCTTCGGCCTCGACGCGGTGAAGAACGTCGGCCACTCGGCGGTCGAGGCGATCCTGCGGGCTCGCGAGGACGCCCCGATCGCCTCGATCTGGGACTTCTGCGAGCGGGTCGACTCGCGCGCGGTCAACAAACGGGCGATCGAATGCCTGGTCAAGTGCGGCGCCCTGGACTCCACCGGGGCGACCCGCAAAGGCATGCTCGAAGCGCTGCCGGCGGCGCAGTCGGCCGGGCAGAAAGCCCAAGAGGACGCCCAGCTCGGCCAGGGCTCGATCTTCGACTTCGGCGCCGCGGCGCCGAGCGGCGGAGAGGGGGGTGCCTCGAGCTCCCACCATCGCCCGCCGATCTCAGCCGTCGAGTTCGAGCGCCGCGAGCTGCTGGTGCTGGAGAAGGAGACGCTCGGCACCTACCTCTCCTCGCATCCGCTCTCAGAAGTACGCGAGGCGCTGCGGGCCCGTGTCGACTGCGGCTTGGCGGATCTGGCAAACAAGCCGGACGGGGCCTGGGTCACCGTCGGCGGCATCGTCGCCGAGAGCAAGAAGATCCGCACCAAGAGCGGCAGCCAGATGATGTTCGCGACGCTCGACGACATCGAAGGGCAGGTCGAGATGCTGGTCTTCAAGGCCGATCAGGCGGAGAGCGCCGGGACGATCGAGACCGATGCCGTCGTCCTCGTCCGTGGCCGGATCGACCACAAGGACCGGGGTGAGACGAAGCTCGTCGTGCAGGAGGCCGAGCGATTCGAACCCGATGTGGAGGAGATCGCCCGGGCGAGCGCCGCCGCGGCGCCCTCAGAGCCTCTGTTCCTTGCCGTCGACTCGACCAAGTTCCGGAGCGTCGACCACGCGATCGACGAGCTGCGGACGTTGTTCGAGCACCACAAGGGAAATGCCGCCGTGCGGGTGTTCGTCAACGGCAACGGCGCGCTGAGCAAATTGGAGCTCGGCGAGGGCATCAGGGTCCGGGCCTCCAGCCTGCAGGCCGAACTCGGGCACGTGCCCGGGGTCGAGGCCCTAGGCGCGGATGCCTTGGCTGCCTAGACTTCGTACATGCCCGCTACGCGCCAGAAGACCGGTGAGTGCCGTCAGTGCCGTTCTTTCTGCGACAAGATGGTCGAGCCGCGCAGCTGCATCGAGCTCGGCTGCCGCTTCCTCTACAGCTACGTCGACACCCTGACGGGGACGCAGTACGTGGGTTGCATGCAAGAGGTCTTTGCCGCCAAGGTCGAGCTCGACGCGGTTTTGCAGCCGGGTGGCTTCGGCGGGGTCAAGATGACCGGCACTGCACTGCCTCACTGCCCCTTCTCCGTCGAGCGTGCCTACGCGGGCTCGGGGCCCGAGTACGACTGTGTCAACCGCCGCTTCTTCGACTGCACCGACGGCGGTCCGGAAGGCCTACGGGCATTCGATCTGCGCGATCTTGCATCCGATCCCCCTGGTGTCTAATTTGACACAGTTCCATGTAGGCTTTGTGGCATGAGCGATTCTTCAGCGGTGGCAGAGGCAGAGCAGGTAGCGGCGGGCGCGGCGGCAGGTGACGCCGGGGCTGAGGGCCCGAAGTTCACGCTCGAGCTGAACCAGGACCAGCAGGACATCCGGGACTGGGTCCACGGCTTCGCCGAGGGTGTCGTACGGCCCGCGGCCGCCGAGTGGGACGAGCGCGAGGAGACGCCCTGGCCCGTTATCCAGGAGGCGGCCAAGATCGGCCTCTACGGCTTCGAAGCGCTGGGCCAGTTCTTCGGCGACGACACCGGCCTGACCCTGCCGATCGCCAACGAGGAGCTGTTCTGGGGCGATGCCGGTATCGGCATGGCGATCATGGGCACTTCGCTGGCCGTCGCCGCGATCTTCGGGCAGGGAACCCCGGAGCAGATGGGTGAGTGGATCCCGCAGTGCTTCGGCACTGAGGACGACCCAAAGGTGGCCGCCTTCTGCTCGTCGGAGCCGGATGCGGGGTCCGACGTGGCGGCCATCCGCACCATGGCCAAGTACGACGAGGCAACCGACGAGTGGGTGCTGAACGGGCAGAAGGCGTGGGCGACCAACGGCGGCATCGCCGACGTCCACGTCGTGATCGCCTCGGTCGATCGCGAGTTGCGTTCGCGCGGGCACGCCGCCTTCGTCATCCCTCCCGGCACGAAAGGCTGCGAGCAGGGCGCCAAGGTCAAGAAGCACGGCCTGCGCGCGTCGCACACCGCCGATGTCCACCTCGACGACTGCCGCATCCCGGGCTCCTGCCTGCTCGGCGGCAAAGAGAAGCTCGACGAGCGCCTCGCCCGTGTCCGTGAGGGCAAGAGTTCCAAGTCGCAGGCGGCGATGCAGACCTTCGAGGCCAGCCGGCCGACCGTCGGCGCCCAGGCGATCGGCATCGCCCGCGCCGCTTACGAGTACTCGCTCGAGTACGCCAAAGAGCGCCGGCAGTTCGGCAAGGCGATCATCGAGAACCAGTCGATCGCCTTCGCGCTCGCCGACATGAAGATGGAGATCGACGCCGCCCGCCTGCTCGTCTGGCGCGCCGCCTGGATGGGCCGCACCGGGCAGAAGTTCGAGAACGCCGAGGGCTCGATGTCCAAGCTCAAGGCCGGCGAGGTCGCCGTCTGGGCGACCGAGCGGGCGATTCAGATCCTCGGTGGCAACGGCTACACCCGCGAGTTCCCGGTCGAGCGCATGCACCGCGACGCCAAGATCTACACGATCTTCGAGGGCACCTCCGAGATCCAGCGCCTCGTCATCTCCCGCGCGATCTCCGGCGTCCACATCAAATAGGCGCCCGCACAGCGCCCCGCCAACGCCGCTGTCGACTTTGTACGTGCCATAGCCCCCACAAAGTCGGCAGCGCTGGGAAGCCCGGTCGTCCTCCGGGCGAATTGATGTCGCACGCGCTTCGCGCTTAACGACGATGTTGGAGCGCGGCTACGCCGCGCAGAAGACAGATTGCATATCGCCGCTCCGCGACATTCGCCCGGATGACGACCGGACTTCCCTTTAGCGCCGGCGGCGTTTGAGTCCGGTCTGTCGCAGGCGCTTCGCTGCCGTCACTTCTTTCTTGTCCGGACCTTTCTTGTTTGGCCCGGGGGTCTCCAGGGTCGCTGGCAGGCCCTCGAATCTTGGCTCCGATAGGAAGGCGGCGAGGCCCTGTTTGCCCATCTCGCCCTTGCCTATGTTGGCGTGGCGGTCGCGGCAGGAGCCGAGGGGGGCGGCGGCGTCGTTTACGTGCAGGCAGCGGAGGCGGTCCAGGCCTACCTTCTCGTCGGCTTCGTCGACGATTTCGCTCAGGTGGCCTTCGTCGGTTACGTCGTAGCCCTGGACGAAGAGGTGGCAGGAGTCGAGGCAGAGGCCGAGGCGTTTACCGCTGCCGGCGAGCTCGATCAACTCGGCGGTCTGGTCGAAGTCTCGGCCCAACAGGCCTTTGTGGCCGGCGGTCTGCTCGAGCAGCAGCGGGCAGTTGTCGCTGTCCTTGATCGCCGCCGCGATTACTTTGGCCGCGCGCTTGATCGAGGGGCCGAGCGGCTCGCCTTTCTGCGCCCCGGGATGGAGGACGACGCCGGCGGCGCCGATGCCATCGCCGATCCGCAGGGCGTGGGTCAACGAGGCAAGCGACTTTTTGCGCAGCTCCTTGTCCTTCGTGGCGCAGTTGATCAGGTAGACGGCGTGGATCACGACCGCTTCGACCGGAGAGGCGTTCATTGCCTCTTTGAACTCAGCGAAATCGTCGGGGCCGTACTTGGTCGGCCGCCACATCCGCGGACTCTGGTTGAAGATCTGGATAGATTCGCAACCGCGCTCCTCGCCGCGCTCGACTGCGTTGGCGAGTCCACCCGCCGTGGAGACGTGCGCTCCGATCAACATGACCAGCGATAACCCCCGTTTGAGATTTGCTCCCTCGCCGACCGGTGCGCTGCACATCGGCGGGGCGAGGACGGCACTCTATAACTGGCTGGCGGCGCGTCATGACGGGGGCGCGCTGGTCCTGCGGATCGAGGACACCGACCGCGAGCGCTCGACCGAGGAGAACGTCGAGCAGATCCTCGACGCGCTGCGCTGGCTTGAGCTCGACTGGGACGAGGGGCCGGTATCCCAGGCCTCGCGCTCGGATCGTCACCAGCAGGCGCTCGAGCGCCTGCTGGAGAGTGGCGCCGCCTATCGGGACTCCGCGACCGCGAAGGATGTCGAGGCCTGGAAGGCGGAGCACGGCGCCGGTCGCGGCTACCGGGGCGAGCCGAGCGAGGCCGCCGACGCCGCGGTGCGGCTGCGGGTGCCAGACGAGGGAGAGACCGTGGTTGACGATCTGATCCGCGGGCCGGTCAACTTCCCCAACCGCAGCTACGACGACTTCGTCATCGCCCGCGGCGACGGCTCGGTTCTCTACAACTTTGCCGTCGCGGTGGACGATGCCGAGATGGGCATCACCGACGTGGTGCGCGGCGACGACCATCTCTCCAACACCCCGAAGCAGCTGCTCGTGCTTGAGGCGCTCGGCTTCGAGGCGCCGCGCTACGCGCATCTGCCGCTCTTGCACGGTCCGGACGGCCGCAAGCTCTCCAAGCGCCATGGCGCCGCCTCGGTGCAGGAGCTGCGCGATGCGGGTTACCTGCCGGCTGCCGTCCGAAATTACCTGGCGCTGCTCGGCTGGGGAGCGGACGACGACGCGACGCTGATCCCGACCGAGGAGCTGGTTGAGCGCTTCCGGGTCGCAGACGTCGGCAAGGCGGCGGCGATCTTCGACGAGAAGAAGCTGCGCTGGGTCAACGGCCGCTACATGCGCGAGATGCCGCCGGAGGAGTACGTGCGGGTCGTGGCGACGCATCTGGGACGCCCCGAGGACGAGCGCCTGCGCGCGGCTTGCGAGATCGTGCAGGAGAAAGCCCAGACCCTGGCGGAGGTCTGGCCGCTGATCCGCTTTCTTTTCGAGCCGCCGGTCGAGGACGAGAAGGCCTGGCGGAAGACGATGAAGGAGGAGGCTCCAGCGGCGCTGGAGGCCTCCCGGGAGGCGCTTGCCGCGGCGGGCGATTTCGACGCGGCCGAAGTGGAGGCGGCGCTCTCGCCCTTGCCAGGGCGGTTGGGGCTCAAGCCCGGGCGGGTCTACCAGCCGATTCGCGTTGCGATCAGCGGCGGCACCGTCTCGCCTGGCATCTTCGAGTCTCTGGCGGTGCTGGGCCGCGAGGAATCGCTGCGGCGTATCGATGCGGCACTTGTGCGCCTCCGCGCATAAAGCAACACCTAAAATTCGGGAGGCCAAAGCTAAACCGTGCGTCCTCTGCTGCCGATGAGGGGGGCGGAGCGACCTGGCTATGGCATCGAGCAAAACACAGAGCAACGGGAAGGTGCACTCGGCCGACGCGCCGCGCGGCCCCGCCGCGCCCGCGCCTGGAGCCCGTCTCGCGGCGGCGTTCGAGGCGGTCGAGAAATTCCCGGCGCTGATCGAGTCCCGCGCCCGCGTCATGCAGGCAGCGACGGCCGAGACCTCCCGGATCGGCGACTTGGTCGAGGCCGTCGAGGCCGACGTCGCCCTGACGATCGCCGTTCTGCGCTTCGCCAACCGTGCCAGCACCCCCGGCAACATCGGCGGCGTGCCTGCTGCGATCGACGTCTTGAAGCCTTCCGGCGTGCTGGCGATCGCCGGCACGGCGCCCGTCTTCGACTTCTTTGAGCCCAACGGGGGCTGGGAGTTGCGCCCCGAGCAGTTCCGCGTCCACGCCCTTGCGACTCAGCAGGCAGCCGCCCGGATCGGGCGTGAGATCGGCTGGGAAGACCGCGACGAGCTGGTGGTCGCGGCCCTGCTTCACGACATCGGCCGGCTGGTCATCTCCAAGCTTCACCCGGGACGCAAGACGTACTTCGACGCGACCTCGCGCACGCCCGAGCAGCGGATCCGCGAAGAACGCGACCAACTCGGCATTGACCACGCGCTGGTCGGCGGCGTCCTGGCGCGGCGTTGGAACGTGCCGCAGCGGATCGCCGTCGCGATCGAGCGCCACCACGCCGAGGATGCCGAAGGCCTTGCGGCGGTGATCGCTACCGCCGACATGGTCGCTCACTACTCCCAAGGCGAGGCGGTGACCCCTGAGCGTCTACGCGAGACCGCGAAGCGCTGTGGCCTCGGTCCCGAGGGGCTGCGCGGGCTTCTCTACGAGCTTCCGTACCCGCGCGAACGCGAGTCCCGGGTCAGCGAGCCGTGTCCGCTCTCCGGCCGCGAGCTCGACGTCCTCCGTCATCTCTCAGAGGGCATGGTCTACAAGCAGATCGCCGGCGAGATGCAGCTCTCGGTCTCGACCATCCGCACCCACCTGCACAACGTCTACGGCAAGATCGGCGCTGTCGACCGCGCGCAGGCGGTCCTCACCGCGCGCGACCGCGGCTGGATCTAAGCGGCGCTAGTCGATCAGGCATTCGCGCAGCGCGATCGCGACCGCGTGGGTCCTGTTTCTCGCGCCGAGGCGGGCGAGGACGTTCTTGGTGTGCGTCTTCACCGTTTCTTCGCTGAGGCCGAGTTCGCGCGCCGCGACGACGGTTGAGCCGCCATCGGCCAACAGCTGCAGGATCTCGCGTTGGCGTCGGGTCAGTTTGCCGCGACTGCCGCTGGGCGGTACCGCCGGGTCGACGAACCGCTTTTGATCGAGGGCCGCCCACACTGCCCGGGCCATCTCCTCGGCGCCGGCGGTGCGGGCGACGTAGGCGCTGGCGCCGGCCTGCAGGGCCGCCGACGCGAGGTGACGCTCGGGTCGCTCGCCGTGGGCGACGATTCCCATTCCCGGCGCTGTTGTACGAAGGGCCCGGATTGCCTCATTGCCATAGAGCGGCTCCTGCTCCTCGGTGGCCGGCTCACGCCGCAGCGCGACGACCGCGACGTCGACGCTGCCGATGTCGCGAATCAGCTCGATGGCCTCGCCGCGCGTCTCGCTCTCGTGAATCTCGAACTCGCCCGCCAAGGCTTGGTGCATGCCGAGCCGAACCAGCGGCTGGGCGTCGATCACAAGGCAATGTGGGCGCTCGCTCGGAACCACTCGATCTTATACCCAACAAAAACCGCTCTGTGCGGTAGAAAGGGCCTGTGATTTCAATCACTTCGAAGTCGCGGTACGCCGTCGTGGCAATGGCAGAGTTGGCCCGCTCGGGAGAGCGACCGGTGCCGATCAAGGAGTTGGCCGAGCGGCGGGGCATCCCCGAGCAGTTCCTCGAGCAGCTCTTCTCGACCCTTCGCCGCGCCGGCCTGTTGGCCAGCCACCGCGGGATGAAGGGCGGCTATACGCTCGCCCGGTCCGCCGATGAGATCACCGTTCTCGAGGTGGTCCAGACCCTCGACGGCAAGGTCGGCCAGGAGGCCGACGAGGCGGGCGGCATCTGGGCCGAGGGGGTCGGCGCGCTGCGCAAGGTCTTCGGCCAGACGACGATCGCCGAAGTAGCTCGCCGTGAGGCCGAGGAGGCCGGCTCCGGGATGTACTTCATCTGATGAGGATCGGGGCTGAGGCTTCGGCTGTTGTCGGAGGGACGCCGCTGGTCGCCTTGCGGCGGCTCAGCGATGGGCTGCCCGGGGAGGTCTGCGCGAAGCTGGAGTACTTCAACCCCGGCGGGTCCGTCAAGGACCGGATCGGGGTGGCGATGCTCGATGCGGCCGAGGAGGAGGGCCTGATTGAGCGAGGGCGGTCGGTGATCGTCGAGCCGACCAGCGGCAACACCGGAATCGCACTGGCGATGGTCTGCGCGGCGCGGGGCTACGAGCTGATCCTGACCCTGCCCGAGGGGATGAGCCGCGAGCGGGCGAAGCTGCTGCGGGCCTATGGGGCGGAGGTGCGTGAGACGCCCTCGCTCGGTGGGATGACCGAGGCCGTCGAGCTGGCCGAGGCGATCCGCGAGCAGCGCAAGGGGTTCATGCCGCAGCAGTTCTCCAACCCGGCCAATCCCGAGGTGCACCGCCGCACCACCGCCGAGGAGATCTGGAACGACACCGACGGCGAGGTCGACGCCTTCGTCGCCGGGGTCGGCACCGGCGGGACGATCACCGGGGTGGGCGGGATGCTGCGCGAACGGAAGCCGGAGGCCCTGGTCGTCGCGGTCGAGCCTGCGACCTCGCCTGTGCTCTCCGGCGGCGCGCCCGGTCCGCACAAGATCCAGGGCATCGGCGCGGGCTTCGTGCCGGCGGTGCTCGACCGCTCGCTGATCGCCGAGACGATCGGCGTCGGCGACGAGGACGCGCTGGAGACCGCCCGCGTCGCGGCGAAGCGGGAGGGGGTGCTGGCCGGTATCTCCGCCGGGGCGAACATCAAGGCCGCGCTCGAGGTGGCCGCGCGACCGGAGATGGCGGGCAAGCGGGTTGTGACCGTGGTCTGCGATTCGGGCGAGCGCTACATGTCCCTACCCTTCTTCGCACCGTGATCAAGCGAGTGCTGACCGAGATTCGAGCCGACATCGCGGCGGCGAGGGATCGTGACCCGGCGGCGCAGGGTGTCTCCTCGATCGAGATCCTGATCGGCTGGGCCGGGGTGCAGGCGCTGCTTGCGCACCGCCTTGCCCATGCCCTGCGCGACGCCGGCGTGCCGGTGGCGCCCGGCGCGATCGCCTACGTTGCCCGGGCGGTCACCGGGGTCGAGATCCACCCCGCGGCCAAAATCGGGCCCGAATTCTTCATCGACCACGGCTCCGGCGTGGTGATCGGCGAGACCGCCGAGATCGGCAGGCGGGTGACCCTCTACCAGGGGGTGACCCTGGGCGGCACCGGCTTCCAGCCCGGCAAGCGCCACCCGACCCTCGGGGACAACGTCACCGTCGGCTCGGGCGCCAAGCTGCTCGGCCCGATCGCGGTTGGCGACGGCGCCAAGATTGGCGCCAACACGGTCGTCGTCGAGGACGTGCCGCCCGCCTCGACGGTGGTCGGCAACCCCGGCCACCCGGTCAAGGTGGAAGGGCGGCGACCGGAGGGCCCCGATGCCGACTGGATCCACCTCCCCGACCCGATCGCCGAGGCGATCAAGACCCTCTCGGAGCGGATCGCCAAGCTCGAGCAGCGCCTCGCCGAGCTGGACGGCGGCGAGGGCTCCGGCGGGAACGGGGAGGAGCTGCGACCGCGCACCGGT
Organism: uncultured Solirubrobacterales bacterium; assembly: GCA_963837695.1. Lineage (GTDB taxonomy): Bacteria > Actinomycetota > Thermoleophilia > Solirubrobacterales > 70-9 > VRUE01. The sequence goes on from CAWINZ010000005.1 coordinate 1,943,850, forward strand.
CGCTCCTCGGCCGGGGGCTGAGCCAGCCGTTCCCGTCTCTATTCTCGGGACGATGCTTCAGATTGAGCCCGAGACGCCCACCGGCGAGCCCGACGCGCCCTTTGGCGCTCCCACCGAGGCCGGCGCGGATCGCGCCGAGCGTCTGCTTGCCGGGCTGAACGAGCCACAGCAGCAGGCGGTGCGCCATGGGGAAGGGCCGCTACTCGTCCTCGCCGGCGCCGGCTCGGGCAAGACCCGGGTTCTCACCCACCGCATCGCCTATCTACTAGCGACGGGACAGGCACGGCCGGGGGAGATCCTCGCGATCACCTTCACCAACAAGGCCGCGACCGAGATGCGCGAGCGGGTCGAATCGCTGGTCGGCCGGGCGACCCGGGCGATGTGGGTGACGACCTTCCACTCGGCCTGCGCGCGGATGCTGCGCGCCGACGCCGAGCGGCTCGGCTACTCGCGCAGCTTCACGATCTACGACGAGTCGGACTCGCTGCGGATGCTCAAACGCTGTATGGAGAGCCTGCACGTCGACCCCAAGCGCTACCCACCGCGGGCGATCCGCTCGCAGATCTCCGGCGCCAAGAACCAGCTGGTCGACGCTGACGCCTACGCGCAGGCTCAGGGCAGCGTCTTCGAGGAAACCACGGCCGGCGTCTACCACCTCTACGAGAAGCGCATGCTCGAGGCCAACGCGATGGACTTCGACGACCTGCTGGTCCGCACGGTCAACGCGCTGGAGCTGTTCGAGGAGGTCCGCGAGCGCTGGCGCCGCACCTTCCGCCACGTCCTGGTAGACGAGTACCAGGACACCAACCACGCCCAGTACAGGCTGCTGCAGCTGTTGGCTGCCGAGCACGGCAATCTGATGGTCGTCGGGGACGACGATCAGTCGATCTACGGGTTCAGGCACGCCGACATCAGGAACATCTTGGATTTCGAGGAGGACTTTCCCGAGGCCGACTCGGTCAAGCTCGAGCAGAACTACCGCTCGACCCAGACGATCCTCTCGGCCGCCAACGCGGTCGTTGAAAACAACCGGGAACGGCGTCCGAAGCGGCTCTGGACCGAGCTTGCCGGCGGCGAGCCGCTGAAGCTGCGCGAGCTCTCCGACGAGCACGAGGAGGCGCGCTGGGTGGCAGGTGAGGTCGAGCGCCTCGGCGAGGAGGATGGCGTGCGGCGCGAGGACGTCGCCGTCTTCTACCGCACCAACGCGATGAGCCGGGTGCTCGAGGACACGCTCAACCGCTTCGACGTCCCCTACCAGGTGATCGGCGGGACCAAGTTCTACGAACGAGCGGAGGTCAAGGACGCGGTCGCCTACCTCAGCCTGCTGGCGAACCCCGCCGACCAGGTCTCCTTCGCGCGGATCGTCAACTCACCCCGGCGCGGGATCGGCAAAACCAGCCAGGGCAGGCTCCTCGCCCACGCGAACACGACCGGGATGACGATCTGGGAGGTGATCGAGCGGGTCGAGGAGGTGCCGGGGCTGGGCGGCGCGGCGATCAAGTCGACCTCCCGCTTCTACGAGACGATGGCCGGCCTGCGCGAACGCGCCGACGCGGGGGGGCCGGTCGCGGGTCTGCTCGAGGCGGTCCTCAACGAGACGGGATACCTGGAAGCGCTGGCCGCGGAGCGAACCGTCGAGGCCGAAGGGCGAGCCGAGAACCTCGAGGCCCTGCTCGCCGGCGCCGCCGAGTTCGACATCGAGCGGGAGCGGGAGGGGGAGAGCGAGGTGCCCCCGTTGGAGGAGTACCTGCAGCAGATCTCCCTCTACACGCAGCAGGACGACCTGGGCGACGAGTCGGTGATCACGCTGATGACGCTGCACAACGCCAAGGGCCTCGAGTACGAGACGGTCTTCGTCGTCGGTTGCGAGGACGGCTCCTTCCCCCACATGAAAGCGCTTGAAGAGGGGGGTGAGGAGGAGGAGCGACGCCTCTGTTACGTCGCCATCACCCGTGCTCGCAGCCGTCTCTACATGACCTGGACGCGCGAACGCAGCCTCTTCGGCCGGGCCGAGCGCAACCTGCCCTCGCGCTTCGTCGACGAGCTGCCGGAGGAGCTGACCGAGCGCAGCTCGAGCGCCGTGGGAGCCACGACCAGTTGGGGGGCTGGCTCGACGGTCGCAACGGCGAGCCCGGTCGATCCAGGTCCGACCCTGGAGCTGCGAATCGGGGACGACGTGGTCCATGCCAGCTTCGGCGACGGAGTCGTCACCTCGGTCGAGCCGGGCGGGGTCGTGGTCGTGCGATTCGCCGCTGACGGGTCCGAGCGCAAGCTGATGGCCGACTATGCCCCGATCCGCAGGCGGTGAGCGAGTGACCGCGAGACTTATCGACGGCAAAGCGGTCGCCGCCCAGGTTCGGGAGCAGGTGCGCGAACAGGTTGCGGAGCTGGCGAGCCCACCTGGCCTGGCGACGATCCTGGTCGGCGACGATCCCGCCTCGGCCGTGTACGTGCGAATGAAGCGCGAGGACTCCGCCGAGGTCGGGATCGAGTCCTTCCACCACGAGCCCGGCGGCGACGTCTCCCAGGAGGAGCTCGCCGCGCTGATCGCGTCGCTCAACGCAGACGAGCGGGTGCACGGGATCCTCCTGCAGCTGCCGCTGCCCGACCATCTCGACCAGGACCCGCTGATCGCGATGATCGACCCCGCCAAGGATGTCGACGGGCTGACGCCGATCAGCGCCGGCCTGCTCGCTCAGGGGCACAGCGAGGCGATCGCGCCGTGTACGCCCTCCGGCGTGATGGAGCTCCTCCGTCATGCCGAGGTCGAGGTCGAAGGCGCCCGCGCAGCGGTGATCGGACGCTCGATCCTGGTCGGCAAGCCGCTCGCCGCCCTGCTCTTGGCGGCGAACGCCACCGTCACCCACTGCCACTCGCGGACGCGCGGGCTGGCTTCGATCTGCCTGGAGGCCGACATCCTGGTCGCCGCCGCGGGGCAACCGGGTCTGGTCACCGGCGAGATGGTCAAGCCGGGCGCGACGGTGATCGACGTCGGCACCAACCGGGTCGACGGCAAGCTGGTCGGCGACGTCGAGTTCGACTCGGCAAGCGAGCGCGCCGGAGCGATCACTCCCGTGCCCGGCGGGGTAGGGCCGATGACGCGGGCAATGCTGCTCGTAAATACGTTGGCTGCCGCCCGCGCCCGGGTGTAGTGTCGCTGCAACCCCTACTCCCGGAGGAGATCTAGATGGAAGTGGACAAGCTGAACACCGGCGAGAAGGTCTCCGCGGTCTCCGCGATCCTCCTCTTCGTATTCATGTTCTTCGACTGGTTCGGCGTCAAGATCTCAGGAGTCGCCGGCTTCTCTGGCGATGTGTCCGGCAGTGGCGGCAGCGCCTGGGATGCGCTCGACGTGATCCCGATCTTCCTCATGCTGGCGATCGTGGTCGCGATCGGCGTCGCCGTGATCCGCCTCACCGATGCCGACCTCGAGCCGCCGGTCTCACTCAACGCGATCGTCGCCGGATTGGGTGGATTCGCGGTGCTGTTGATCCTCTACCGGATCATCTCCCCGCCCGACTTCGGCTCCTTTGGCGGGGTCTCGGTCGATGCGACGCTCAAATTCGGGATTTTCCTTGGCCTGATCGCCGCCGCCGGGATCGCCTACGGCGGCTACAGCGCGATGCGCGAGGAAGGCGCGACCTTCGGGGGGGAGGCCGACCGCCTCTCCGGCGGCCCCGGCCCAGGACAACCCCCGGCCGGCGGACCTCCGCCGCCACCCCCACCCCCGCCAGCGCAGCAGCCCCCGGCGCCACCGCCGCCCCCGCCTCCGACCGGGCAGTAAGAAGTCGTTTACGCCGCCGGGGTGGCTTCGGCCACTTCGGCGGCGACCCTCTTGGCAAAGGCGATGATCGTCATCATCGGATTGACCCCGACCGCGGATGGGAAGAGAGAGGCATCGGCAACGTGAAGTCCTGAGACGCCGTTGACCGAGCCGTCGGCGGTGCAGACTCCCTCGGCGGGGTCGGCGGCGATCCTCGCCGTGCCCTGCGGGTGAAAGGCCTCGAGGCGCAACTCCGACGGCTTGAAGCGGGTCGCCTCGAACTCGGCGACGCCGCCGGGGCGCAGGACCGGCGCGCGGCCGATATTGGGGTAGACCTCGGTCGCGCCGGCGGCGAAGTGAATCTCGGCGGCGCGGGCGATGCCGAAGATGACCCGCTGGGCATCGTCGTCGCTGAGCGCGTAGCGGGCGCGAATCGAGCCGTCGCGAGCTATGCCGACGCGGCCCATGGACTCGTCGGTCAGCTGCACGCCGATCGAACTGACGTGGCCGAAGTCGAGTATCGCCTCCTGGTGCTCACGCCCCGAGCCCTGTAGCCAGGCGCCGCCGAAGGGGAGCGGCGTGAAGGTCGCCTCGAGCAGGAGCCGCTCGGACTCCCACTCGTCGACGTAATAGCTCTGCATCACGCCGTCCCAGCCCCGGACCTCCTCCTCGTAGCGGGCGCCGACCCAGCAGGCGGGATGGATGTGGAGGTTGCGGCCGACCTGGCTGCCGCCGAGGCCCGAGCGCAGCAGCAGTTCCGGCGTGCCGAAGGCGCCCCCGGCGACGATCGTCGCTCGACGGGCGCGGACCGTGTACGGGCGCCGGTCGCCGTTGCGCTCGCCATCCGGAGCCGCCACACAGCGGACGCCGGAGGCGCGACCGTCTTCGACGACGATCCGGCGCGCCTCGACTCCGGTCCGAAGTCGTGCTCCCGCGGCCACCGCCCGCGGCATGTAGCTGACATGCATCCCGCGCTTGGCGTCGATCCGGCAGCCGTAGGGACAGGAGCTGCACTGGACGCAGCTGCCCGCGTTGCGGGATATCGGCCCGCCGCTGGCGCCGATCGCCGCGGCGCCCTCCATCGCGAGCTGGCCGTTGCGGCCCATCCGCTCCGGGTCGAGCGGCGTCACCCGCAAGAACTCCTCGGCCTCGGCGAAGTCGGGATCGAGCCGGTCGGCCCACTCGACGCCGTAGCGATCGCGCCAGTGCTCGAGCACCGGCCCGGGGGCGCGGAAGCAGGTCCCGGAGTTGATCACGGTCGTGCCGCCGACCGTGCGCGCCACCGGCACGGGAATCGGCGGGCGGCCCTCGGCGATCGTCAGGCCGCCGTCGCGGTACAGCTTGGCGATTGCGTCGAGCCGGCTCTCGGGGTAGTTCTCGCGGTTATAGCTGCCGCCCGCCTCTAGCACGATCACGTCCAGGCCCGCCTCGGCGAGCGTCGCAGCCGCGACGGCGCCACCGGCGCCGGAGCCGACGACCACCACGTCGCATTCCTCACCGTCGGTGGGTGGCCTCGTCTCGCCCAGCGACCCGGCTGGCTCGGGCGGCGGGCCGTCCCCGACACGGCAGCTCGTCTCCAGGCCCAGCCGTTCCTCGACTCGCGAATCGACCGCGTAGCCGAGCGTGGTGAACGTCTTTGCCATCAGGATCAACTCGTGGTGGAGGCCGAAGCGGGAGTGCTCCATGCGCCGCAGGAAGTCCTCCCGCGCACCCAGGTCGAGGCGGCTGAAGCGCCAGGGGAAGGGCAGCCACTCGAAAGCGCGCAGGGCGAGACGGACGCGGATCAGGACGCGCGGCGAGAGCGAGGTGAGGAAGGCGCCGACCGGGCCGGCGACGTCGACCTCCCGCTCGGCCGCGGGCAGGCCGTCGAGGGCGGGGGCCATCGCCTCGCAGATCGCGCTCAGGGTGCGTTGCTCGGTGGCCGACAACCCCGGCGGGCGCTGTCAGCCAGGGGCGGCGAGCCGGTCGACGCGACCGGCAAGCGACCAGAGCCAGAGCGCGAGCAGCGCGAGGAAGCCGTCGACCAGGAAGTTGAGCAGGTAGATGAAAACGTGCTGGTCGAAGAGGAAGAAGCCGAGCGAGCCGAGCGAGGAGGCGGTCTTGCCCGCCGCCAGGACCAGCAGGATCGGCCGGTAGCGGACGACGTCGGCCTGCGCGACCAGGCAGATCCCGGTGATCACGACCATGTAGGCGAAGGCGAGCGCCAGCCAGAGGTCCTCCTGGGTGTGCGGCGCCCTGGTGCTGTTGCCGAACCATTCGCCGACGTCGGAGATCACGTCGAGGACGCCGCTGGGGACGGCGATGAAGAGGATGCCCGCCACGGCGAAGCTGACTGCCAGCAGTCGCAGGCTGAGTACTACGAAGGCCTCTGCTTTCGCTCCCCGCATTGCTGGCGGGACAATAACTGGCCAAGCAGCCAGGTGGTGGGCGCGGGATACGGGTAGAGGGTTCCGCTTAACGTTTTCGGTGGGAAGCGGAATGCGGGCAAGGGGTTCCGCTTAACTTTTTCGGTGTGGCGCGGTCAGTCTGACCGTGAATGAATCGGCGAAAAAGTACAAGACGCTCCACCCCTCACCCGCATTCCGCTTCTGGGTTCGGTAGCTGCCTAGAATCCCCGCGATGATCGAGCGGGAGCAGGTACTTCACGTGGCAAAGCTTGCGCGGCTGCGCTTGAGCGAGGAAGAGGTTGAGCGGATGGCTGGGGAGCTTTCGGGGATTCTGGGGCATGTCGATCGGATCGGGGAGCTTGAGTTGGACGATGTGGCGCCGACCTCGCATGTGGTCGATTTGGAGAACGTGCTGCGGGCGGATGAGCCGCGGCCCAGCTGGCCTCGGGATGATGTTCTGAAGCAGGCGCCGGATCCGGTCGATGGCGCTTTCAGGGTTCCTTCGCCGCGGGCCGAGGGCTGATGTCCGACCTGTTGGGAATGAGCGTCGCTGAGGCGGCGACGCGAATCCAGGCGGTGGAGCTCTCACGCGAGGAGTACTTCGATGCATGGCGCGACGCCGCGGCCGGCGACGAGCTCAATGCCTATCTGTGGCGCGCGGCGGATCGAGCCGTGGAGAGCGACGGTCCGCTGGAGGGAATCCCGGTCGCCGTCAAGGATCTCTTTTGCACCGAGGCCGTGCCGACCACGGCCGGCTCTCGCATTCTCGAGGGCCACCGGCCGCTCTACACGGCCACGGCGGTCCGCAAGTTGACCGGAGCCGGCGCGGAGGTGCTCGGCAAGACCAACATGGACGAGTTCGCGATGGGGTCCTCGAACGAGAACTCCGCTTACGGGGCGGTGCTCAACCCGTGGGACAGGACTCGCGTCCCCGGCGGCTCCTCAGGGGGGTCGGCGGCGGTGGTCGCCGGAGGCCTCGCACCCTGCGCGATCGGCACCGACACCGGCGGCTCGATTCGCCAGCCGGCGGCGCTCTGCGGAATCGTCGGCCTGAAGCCGACCTACGGCGCGATCTCCCGCTACGGGATGATCGCCTTCGCCTCCTCGCTGGACCAGTGCGGGCCGCTGACGCGCGACGTCACCGACGCGGCGCTGCTGCTCGACGCGATGCAGGGAAGGGATCGCTGCGACTCGACGTCGGTGGGAATCGAGGGCGGCATCGTGGAGCCCAGCCGCGAGGACTTGAGCGGACTTCGCTTCGCCGTTCCGGTCGAGCTGGCGGAGGACGCCATCGAGCCCGGGGTCCGGGCCGTCTTCGAGGCGACGCTGAAGCGGATCGAGGAGTTGGGGGGAGAGGTCGCCGAGGTGGCGCTGCCGCACGCCGAGCACGGCATCTCGGCCTACTACGTGATCGCTCCCGCGGAGGCCTCGTCCAACCTGGCCCGCTACGACGGCGTCCGCTACGGGATGCGCGCCGAGCCGGACGGCGATGTCGTCGAGATGTACGAATCGACCCGTTCCGCCGGCTTCGGCGACGAGGTCAAGCGGCGGATCATGCTCGGCAGCTACGCGCTCTCCTCGGGCTACTACGACGCCTACTACGGGCGTGCTCAGAAGGTCCGCACGAAGATCGCCGAGGACTTCGCGGCCGCTTTCGACAGCTTCGACTTCGTCGTCACTCCGACCTCGCCCTCGGTCGCCTTTGGCCTCGGCGAGAAGACCGACGACCCGCTGGAGATGTACATGAACGACCTCTTCACGGTGCCGATGAGCCTCGCCGGCATCCCCGCGATCTCGATCCCGGCCGGTCTCGCCGAGCCCGATGGCGGCGGCCCGCAGCTGCCGGTCGGCTTCCAGATCGCCGCGCCGGCATTCGGCGAGCAGAAGCTGCTCGAGGCCGCCTACGCGCTCGAGCAGGCGATCGGCTTCGATGCCAAGCCCGGGGGGCAGGCGAGTGGCTGAGCTGGAAGCCGTGATCGGGCTCGAGATCCACGTCCAGCTCTCGACCCGGACGAAGATGTTCTGCGGCTGCGCACTCTCCTTCGGCGACGAGCCGAACGTTCACACCTGCCCGGTCTGCCTCGCCCATCCCGGAGTACTGCCCGTCCCCAACGAGGAGGCGATCCGCTACGCGCTGAAGATCGCCGCCGCGCTGGAGTGCGACGTGGCGCCGCGCTCGATCTTCCACCGCAAGAACTACTTCTATCCGGACAGTCCGAAGGCTTACCAGATCAGTCAGTACGACCAGCCGATTGCCGGCCCCGGCCGCCTGGGTGGCATTCGCATCCACCGCGCCCACCTCGAGGAGGACGCGGCGAAGACGATCCACGTCGGCGAGTCCGGTCGCATTCACGGATCCGGCGCATCGCTGGTCGACTTCAACCGCGGCGGCACGCCGCTGGTCGAGATCGTCACCGAGCCCGACCTGCGCAGCGCCGCCGAAGCGGGCTCCTGGGCCCGGCTGCTGCGCACCACGGTCAGTCAACTCGGCGTCTCCAACGTCAACATGGAGGAGGGCAGCCTGCGGATCGACGCCAACGTCTCGGTGCGGCCGGCGGGCAGCGAGGCGCTGGGGACGAAGACCGAGCTGAAGAACATGAACAGCTTCCGCTTCCTCGAACGCGGAATCGAGGCCGAGCTGGCCCGGCAGCGCGAGCTGGTCGGGGCGGGAGGGACGGTGGTCCAGGAGACGCTCCACTTCCACCCCGAGGACGGCTCGTTGACGGCACTGCGCTCGAAGGAGGAGGCGCATGACTACCGCTACTTCCCCGAGCCCGACCTGGTCCCCTTGGCACCGACCGAGGAGATGCTTCGGGAGGCGCGTGAGTCGCTGCCGGAGCTGCCTGAGGCGCGCACGCGGCGCTACGAAAGCGAGCTGAAGCTTTCTGCTGAGAACGCCGCCCAGCTTGCGGCGGACCCGGACGAGGCCGCTTACTTCGAAGCGGTCCGCGGCAAGGCGCCCGCGGTCGAGGCCCAGACGATCGCGAACTGGGTGACCGGCGAGCTCGCCGCGGCGCTGCGCCAGGCCGACGGCGGCGCGGCTGCCGACTCAAAGGTCACGCCGGAGTCGCTGGCGACCCTTGTCGCGATGGTCGGCGAGAAGAAGATCTCCCACGGCAGCGGCAAGCAGGTCCTGGCGACGCTGGTCGCCGATGGCGGCGACCCGGCGGCGATCATCGAGCGCGACGGCCTCGCCCAGATCTCCGACAGTGGCGAGCTGGAGTCGATAGTCGCGGCCGCGGTCGAGGCCAACCCTGAGGCAGCCGAGCAGATCCGCTCCGGCAACCAGAAGGCGATCGGCGCGATCGTCGGCGCGGTGATGAAGGAGACCAAGGGCCGGGCCGACGGCGGCGAGGTCAACCGCCTGATCAAGGAGAAGTTGGGCGTTTAGCGCGCGAGTCGACAGCGACGGGGGAGAGATCGTCGCGCTCGTCGCTTGAGCTTGTGTGGATATCCCAGAGATTGCGCTCGCATCGCAAATCGCGGCACGCTAGGAGAGACCGCCAAAAAGAAACGGCCCCGGGGATACAACCCGGGGCCGTTCAGGTGTGGATATCCAAGACGGACGAAATGTTAGCGCTGCAAGCAGCGTGGAGTCGCGACGCCCCCCGGCAGAACGTAGCGTTAGTTGCTTGTAACAGAATGTTACAAAGTGCTACGGTGACCGTATGGCCTGGAACGTCGTCATTGCCGGGGGTGGATTTGGCGGGGCGATGGCGGCTCGGGAGCTGGAGCGGATCATGCCCAAGCAATCGGCCCGGCTGACCCTGGTCAACGACGTCAACTTCATGCTCTACACGCCGTTCCTGCCCGAGGCGGCGGCGGGGACGTTGGAGCCGCGCCATGTGGTGACGCCCCTGCGCGAGATCCTCGACCGGACCTACCTGCGGCTCGGTGCGATCTCCGGCCACGACCCCGAGGCGCGCACGGTCGAGCTGCGCACCCGCGACGGCGAAAGCGAGTGGCTTCCCTACGACCAGCTCCTGCTCGCTCTCGGCTCGGTCTCACGAGTCTTGCCGGTGCCGGGCCTCGCCGAGCACGCGGTCGGCTTCAAAACGCTCGCCGACGCGATCTGGCTGCGCAACCACGTGGTCGAGACGCTGGAGGCCGCCAACGCGAGCGAGGATCCTGCCCGCCGCGACGAGCTGCTCACCTACGTCTTCGTCGGCGGCGGCTACGCGGGCCTCGAGGCGCTCGCCGAGCTTCAGGACTTCGCCGCCGATGCGATGGAGAGCTATCCGCGCGCGCGGCTGCACGGCATGCGCTGGGTGTTGGTCGAGGCGGCCGGCCGGGTCCTGCCCGAGATCGACAGCGGCCTCGCCGACTACGCGCTGCGCGAGCTGCGCGGCCGGGGCATCGACATCCGTCTCGAGACCACGCTGGAGGAGGTCGGCGTGGACAGCGCGCGCCTCTCCAATGGCGAGACCCTGCCGACCCGCACCGTGGTTTGGACCGCCGGGGTCGCGCCGCACCCGAGCCTCCGCCAGTTGAACCTGCCGTTGGACGAACGCGGTCGCGTCCCGGTCGACGACCACCTCCGCGTGCGGGGGTCGGACTCGGTCTGGGCGGTCGGAGATTGCGCGGCGGCGCCGGCTCCGGACGGCGGCTTCTACCCGCCGACCGCGCAGCATGCAGTCCGCCAGGGCCCGGTCGCCGCGCGCAACATCGCCGCCGAGCTGGGCGTCGGCACGGCACGCCCCTTCGCGTACCGCGGCAACGCGTCCTTCGTCAACCTCGGCCGCTACAAGGCGGTGGGCAGGGTCGGGGGCCGCACGTTCCGCGGCTTCCCGGCCTGGTGGATGGCGCGGACCTACCATATGAGCCAGATTCCGGGTGCCGCCCGCAAGGCGCGCGCGGTGATCGACTGGACGGCGAGCCTGCCTTTCCGCCGCGACCTCGCCGAGGTCGGCTCGATCGGGCATCCCGAGCGCCTCGGCGAGTGATTCCCCGGGGCGCGACAATGGTCCCGTGGGCTTCGAGTACCTCTTCATAGCCGGTCTTTTCGGCCTGGCCACGGCGATCATCGGCCGCGCCAAGGGCAGCTCGTTCTGGATCTGGCTCCTGATCGGCACCGTGCTGCCGCCACTCGGACTGATCGCGGTCATCCTTTACCGCAGAGACAAGGACGAACCGGAACGGCAGTGCCCCAACTGTCACAAGGCGGTCAAGCTCTACGTCCAGGTCTGCCCCCGCTGCGGCACCGATCTGTATCTGCCCGATCCGGCCGCCGTCCGGCATCCGGGTGTCCGCTGATCAGCGCAGCCAGGTGCGGACGATCGCGTTGGCGAAACCGATGCCGTAGCGAACAACCGCCGGCTTCTTCGAGTGTCCGTGGAGACGCTTGGCGACGGTAACCGGGATCTCCTTGGCGGGGATGCCGCGCTTGATCGCCTCGATCATGAACTCGGAGGTGTGGAACTGCTCCTGGCGCAGGACGAGCTGGGGAAGGACCCTGGTGCGGACGGCGCGGTAGCCGTTGGAGCAGTCGCTGACCTTGGTGCGGGTGATGGCGGAGACGAGGCGGTTGAAGAAGACGATTCCGAGCTCGCGGGCGAAATGGTTGTCGTCCGCCTCGCCGAGCACGCGAGATCCATGGGCGACGTCGACCTCCCCGTCGAGCACCGGCTGCACGAGGCGCGGCATCTCAGAGGGCAGGTGCTGCCCGTCGGCGTCGAGGGTGACGACGACCTCGGCGCCCGATTCGACCATCAGCCGGTAGCCGGTGCGCAGGGCCGCGCCGCCGCCCCGGTTGATCACGTGGCGGGCGACGACCGCGCCGTGCTCGGCGGCGACGTCGCCGGTGCCGTCGCGAGAGCCGTCGTCGACCACCAGCACCGCGGTCTGCACGCCGCATACCTCGGCCGGCATCAGGTCGAGCACCTGACCGACGTTCTCGGCCTCGTTGTAGGCGGGGACGAGGATCGCGATCTTGCCGCGGAAGCGTTCGGGCAGATCCGCCTGGCGGAACTCCTCCCAGGCGAGCCCCTCGAGCACGGCGGAGAGCTGGCGCGCGTTGCGCGCGCCCTGCGACAGCGCTCGCAGGGCGAGCAGGAAGAGGATGAAGATCGAGAAGACGGCGAGGCCGAGGATGCGGCCTCCGTTGCCCTTTTCAAAGGAGAAGGCGGAGAGCAGCTTGTCGGTCAGCTCGGTCCCGGAGACGATCGCCAGGCCGACCCCGGTGGCGAGCAGGATCAGCACGTCGACGTTGCGCAGGGTGCGGCGGCGCAAGACCGCGTAGGCGACGATCGCGGCGGCGATCAGCAGGCCGGCGGCGCGCAGCGCCGTCAGCTCGGAGGGGAAGATGCCTGCCTCGGGGACCATGAACCGCTGGAGGATATGGCTGCACCCAGCCGCGACAGGGCCACGCCGACAAGTGGAAAGATCAGCGTCATCAGGATCTCGTTGCGCCTCGGCGCCGCCAGCGAGGCCGCGCCGACGACGGTGACGAGGACAAGCGGGGTGGCCATCGCGACCAGCTCCCACCAGCGGCGGCGCAGCCCGAGCAGGGCAAGGCCGGTGAGGCCGAGCAGGACGAGCAGCACCTGGATCACGCGCCCGGTGCCCGATTCCATCGCTTCGCTGCTGCCGGCGCTCCACATCCGCCCGACCTTGCGCACGGTCATCGCCGCGTAGCCGACGGGGTCTTCGCCGAAGTACTTGTTGAAGTTCTGCTTGCCGATCTTGCCCAGCGCCGAGTCACGCGGCAGGTCCGGGTAGCGGGCGGCCACTCGGTTGAACAGAGGCGTCGGATCGACCCGTTCGAGTGCGGCGGAGTGCGGCGGGAGATCCCGATGGAGATAGCGCTTCACGAGCATCGCCTTGACCCGCTGGTATTCGCCGTCCGCCGGCAGGAACGTGCCGGTGTAGAGCGCCTTGCCGCCCCCGGTCGAGATCGGCACCGTACGGTCGAGGGTCACCTGGTTGTGGACCGTCCAGGGGACGATCGGGACGAGTAGCGCGGCGACGAACAGGCCGGCGCCGGCGAGGGCCGGTCGCCAGCCTCGCTCCTTGACGATTCGGATTGCGGCGAGTAGGGCGAAGGCGACGCCGACGATCAGATACTCCGGGCGGATCAGCGCCGTCAATCCGAAGAGGAAGCCAGGGACGAGCCATCTCGGCGCGCGGGTCCTGTCACCCGCGCGAGAGGCCACTACGCCTAGATCCGCTGCCCACAAGAACGCCAGGATTGCGGCAGGCAACGTGAAGATTGCCGGGGGCTCGCTGAAAAGAGCGCCGGTCGAATGGATGAAGGGTGGGTAGATGGCTACGCCGAGGGCGGCGATCAGGCCGGCGGGGCGGCAGTTGAGGCGGCGGCCTAGGAGGTAGGCGACGACGATTGCCGCGAGGCCGAGGAGGAGCTCGACGATCCTTGCGGTGCCTTCGCGGGCTCCCGCGGTCGCGTAGAAGGACGCTGCGTAGAGCAGGGGGGCGCCCGGGGACCAGTCGCTGGCGTTGTGGAAGGTCGGGCCGCCGTAGGTACCTTCCGCGTAGAGCGACTTGGACAGCGCGTAGTAGGCGTGGGCATCGTCGCCCGGAGTCGCCAAGGGCTCGACGACACGGTAGGCACGCAGGCCGAAGCCGAGCACGAGGATCGCCGCGAGCAGGACCAGCGTCGACTTCCCGTGGCGCTCGGGCAGCGAGCGCGCCCACCCTTTTAGCCTTGCCATCGTCGCGCCAGGCTATCCCTGCACGCAGTCGCCCCAACGCCTGCCAACGCGGCGATCAGCGGGATCGTCACCAACGCCCGCCGCGGCGAGGCGACCAGCAACTCGCCGGTCGCCGTCACGGCGACCAGGACCACACCGAGCAGCAGAGCCTCCCAGCGCCGCCGCCAGACGAGCACCCCGAGCCCGAACAGCCCAAGCGCGACGATCAGCCAGTGCAGCGCCTCCCAGACCGGCTCGCGCATCACGTCACGTGGGCCGTGCCCCCAGATAAGCCATAGCTTCGCGGCGAGGAACCCGGCATATCCGAGCGGCCGTTCGCTGAGGTCATCCCAAAGCCGTTCGCGCCCCATCCGCGCCAGTGCGGCATCGCTTTCGAGGTCCGGGTATCGCTGCTTGGCCACCGCCGCGAGGATCTGCTCCAGCCGCGGGTTCCCCGGCAGCTCCCGCCTCAATTCGGGATGTCGCTCCAGCACCTCGGCCCCGACCCGTTCGGGATCGCCGCCCGACGGCATGTAAGACCCGGAAAAGAGCACCTGGCCACCACCCGTAGAAATGGGCACGAACCGTCCTAGCGCCACCTCATTACGCACGGTCCAAGGCACAACGACGACCGCCAGCCCGGCGAGCATCACCAGCGCCTGAACCAGGCCAGCTCGCCAACCGTCCCGCCCCCGACGAGCAAACACCACCACGGCTATCGGAAAAGAGATCGCCAGGTACTCCGGCCGAACCAAAGCCAGCGCCCCAAGCAGGAGTCCCGGCAGCAGCCATCGTCGCCCGCCAGAAGCGTCCGCCCACAACATTGCGAGCACCGCTCCCGAAAGGAGACTTGCGGCAAGCGGCTCGCTCATCAGCATCCCCTGGTACTCCAAAACCGCCGGATAGATCGCCACCGCCGCGGCACCCACCAGGCCGGCGGGCGGACCGGCGAGCCTGCGCCCGATCAAATAGGTGAAGAGCACCGCGAGCGTGCCGAGCAGGGCAAGTACGAGACGAGCCGTGCGTTCGTGGACGGCTCCGGTCAGGGCGTAGATGCCGCCGACGAACAGCGGCAGGCCGGGGGAGTAGTTGCTCGCCGGCTGGGTCGCATCCGGCCCGAGGTCGAAGCCCTCGCCTCGCTCCAGGTTGGCGGCGATGCCGGCGTAGCCCTGCGCGTCATAGACAGGCGCCCGTCCCTGCCAGGCGTTGTCCACGCGCAGCCCCAGGCCGAGCAGCAGGATCGCGATCAGCGCGGCAAGCCCGATCCGCCCGCCGTTGCGCGCCGCCATTCCTCTCATCCAGGGGATGCTATGTCGCCCCTGTCCGTTACCCTGCCGCGACCTATGCGCGTCCTCATTCTCGGGGGCGATGGCTACCTGGGCTGGCCGACTGCGCTCCGATTTTCGGCCCGCGGCCACGAGGTTGCCGTCGTCGACAACTTCTCCCGCCGCCGTTGGCACCGCGAACACGGCAGCTCTTCGCTGACCCCGATCGGCGAGCTCGACGAGCGCATCGATGTCTGGCGAGAGACCTCCGGCGAGCAGATCCGCCGCTACATCGGCGCGGTCGAGGACGGGGACTTCCTCGACGAGGTGGTCGCCGAGACCCGACCCGAGGCGGTCGTGCACTACGGCGAGCAGCCCTCGGCGCCCTACTCGATGATGTCGCGCGAGCGCGCGGTCGAGACCCAACACACCAACGTGATCGGCAACCTCAACCTGCTCTTCTCGATGCGCGACCACGTGCCCGACTGCCACCTGGTCAAGCTGGGCACGATGGGCGAGTACGGCCAGCCCAACATCGACATCGAGGAGGGCTATATAGAGATCGAGCACAAGGGCCGTAGGGACACCCTGCCATTCCCGAAGCTGCCGGGCTCGCTCTACCACTGCTCCAAGGTCCACGACTCGACCAACATCCACTTCGCCTGCCGCACCTGGGGCCTGCGCGCGACCGACCTCAACCAAGGCGTGGTCTACGGGATCGAGACCGAGGAGACCGCAGGCGACGAGCGCCTGATCACCCGCTTCGACTACGACGAGATCTTCGGCACCGTGCTCAACCGTTTCTGCGTGCAGGCTGTGATCGGACACCCCCTCACCGTTTACGGCAGCGGCGGCCAGACGCGCGGCTTCCTCAACATCCGCGACACGCTCAGCTGCGTGGAGCTGGCGGTGGCCAATCCCGCCGAGGCGGGCGAGTTCCGCGTCTTCAACCAGTTCACCGAGCAGTTCTCGGTCCTCGAGCTGGCGGAGCTGGTCAAGCAGGCCGCCGAGCACCTCGGCTACACGGTCTCGATCGACCACGTCGAGAACCCCCGGGTCGAGAAAGAAGAGCACTACTACAACGCGATCCACACCAAGCTGCTCGACCTCGGCCTCGAGCCGACCCTGCTGGGCGAGGAGCTGGTCGAGTCGATCATCCACGCGATCGAGCGGCACAAGGGCAACGTGATCGAGAGCTCGATCGACCCGCGCACGCGCTGGAACCCCGCCGGCGCCGCAAAAACCCCCGCTGGCCAGGCGTAGGCCCGCTGGTACCATCGCGAGTCCGATGAGAGCCGCGGACGCGTTGATGAAAAGCCTCGAGGCCGAGGGTGTGAAAAACATCTTCGGCATCCCCGGCGGGGCCAACCTGCCGACTTACGACGCGCTCGTCGATGCCGGTTTCCGTCACATTCAGGTGCGCCACGAGCAAGGCGGCGGTCACGCGGCCGAGGGCTACGCCAAGGCATCGGGCAGGGTGGGGGTGGCGTTTGCCACCTCGGGCCCCGGCGCGACCAACCTGGTCACCGCGATCGCCGACGCGATGATGGACTCGGTGCCGACCGTGTTCGTCACCGGCCAGGTGCGGACCGAGCTGATCGGCACCGACGGCTTCCAGGAGGCCGACATCCTCGGCGCGACGCTGCCCTTCGTCAAGCACTCCTTCCAGGTCACCGACCCACGCCAGATCCCCGAGTACGTGCACGAGGCCTTCCACGTCGCCGCGACGGGAAGGCCGGGTCCGGTGCTGCTCGACATCCCACAGGACCTCTCGCGGGCGGAGATCGACTACGCGCCGCGCACCGAGCCGGTCGAACTGCCTGGCTACAAACCGATGAGCAAAGGCAACATCAAACAGGTGCGGATCGCCGCTAAAGCCCTCGCCAACGCGAACCGGCCGATCCTCTACACGGGGGGTGGCGTGGTCAACGCCAACGCCTCCGAGGAGCTGCGCGAGCTCGCCGCGGCCGACCGCTTCCCGCTCACCTCGACCCTGATGGGGCTGGGCGCCTACCCGGCTTCAGGCGAGCACTGGCTGGGAATGCTCGGCATGCACGGCACGGTCACGGCCAACTGGGCGATGGACAACGCCGACCTGATCGTCGCGATCGGCGCCCGTTTTGACGACCGCATCACCGGCAAACTCTCCGAGTTCGCGCCCCACGCCAAAATCATCCACATCGACATCGATCCGGCCGAGATCTCGAAGAACATCGGTGCCCATATCCCGATCGTCGGCGACGTCAAGCTGGTTCTGCCGGAGCTGACCCGCGAGTACCGGGCGCTGCAGACCGACAGCTCGCGCCTCGATCCGTGGTGGAAGCAGCTGCACGAGTGGCAGGAGCAGCACCCGCTGCGCTACGAGCCCGGCGTGGACGGCGAGATCAAGCCTCAGTTCATGGTCGAGGCGATGCACCGGGTGACGAACGGGAACGCGATCGTCACCTCCGACGTCGGCCAGCACCAGATGTGGGCGGCGCAGTACTACGGCTTCGAGCAACCCCGCCACTGGATCAACTCCGGTGGCCTGGGGACGATGGGCTTCGGCCTGCCGGCGGCGGTCGGCGCCAAGGTCGCCCGGCCAGACGACGACGTCGTCTGTCTCGCCGGCGACGGCAGCCTGATCATGAACTGCCAGGAGCTCGCCACCTGCGTCACCGAAGAGATTCCGGTCAAGGTCTTCCTGATGAACAACGGCTACATGGGCATGGTCCGCCAGTGGCAGGAGCTCTTCTGGGACCGCCGCTACAGCGCGGTGCAGATGGGCGCCAGCCCGGACTGGGTGAAGCTCGCCGAGGCCTTCGGCGCGACCGGGATGCGCTGCGAGAACGCCGACGAGCTCGAGCCGGCGATGGCGAAGGCGCTCGAGACCGACGGGCCCGTGCTGCTCGACGTGCGCGTCGCCCAGGAGGAGAACTGCTACCCGATGATCCCGCCGGGCGAAGCCGCCCGCGACATGGTCGAGGCGCCCAAGGCGGTGAAGTGATGGAGGCGGGGACCCCGCAGATGGTCAAGCTGGAGGACCTGCACGTGCCTGGTCAACTGACGGGGCGCAAGCACATCCTCTCGATCCTGGTTGAGAACAAGCCTGGCGTCCTGGCGCGGATCGCGGGGCTCTTCTCGCGCCGTGGCTTCAACATCGACACGCTCGCGGTCGGGCCGACCGACGACCCCGCCGTCTCGCGGATCACGCTCACCCTCGACGGCGCCGTCCACCCGATCGACCAGGTGACCAAGCAGCTGCACAAGCTCGTCAACGTGCTGAAAATCCGCGACATGGAGCCGGAGGAGACGGTCGCTCGCGAGATGGCGATGTTCAAAGTCTCCGCCGCGGTCGAGAGCCGCGCCGAGATCATCCAGTTCGCCGAGATTTTCCGGGCCAAGATCATCGACGTCTCGCGGCGCGCGATGACGATCGAGGTGACCGGCTCGGCCGACAAGATCGAGGCCTTCGAGCGGATGATCCGCCCGCACGGCCTGATCGAAATGGTCCGGACGGGCGAGATCGCAATCGCCCGCGGGTCTGACTGAAAATGACGGGCCCAGATCACTGCCATACGGCGTCCTCGGTCGCCGAAGTAGCGCTGCTACTCCGGCTCCCTGCGTCCTTGTCTGGCAGCGCCTGGCCCGCGTCATTTTCCAGCCAGACGGCCAAGAGTCGGGACCGTGGTCGTCTCTGAGCGCCTGATTTCTAGCCTCCGACCGGCGGTCGCTCGCGCTCTCGCCCGTGTCAAGAGAACCCTTGTGAGCGTTACTGTTCCTGTTGATTTTGAGGATCCGTGTGCCGTGGCATTTTCTTCTCGCCTGGCGTCAGATCATTGGTTTTGCTGGGAGCAGCCCGATCGGGGGTTTTCCCTTGCAGCAATAGGTGTCGCGCACGAGGCGAGCTCGCGGGGGGATGGCCGCTTCGGCGATGTAGCCCGCGAGTGTCTACAGCTGAACGAGGGTGCGGTTCTGGACGAGCCGACGGGGTTGCCGTCCGGGGCGGGTCCCGTCTGGACCGGCGGCTTCGCATTCGACCCCGAGGGGGCGGTGTCCTCGGCCTGGTCTTCGTTCTCGCCAGCATCGCTGATCCTGCCCGAGCTCTCGCTCTGCAGCAGCGGCGGCGAGTGTTTTCTAACCGCGAACGTCGTCGTCTCTCCCGGCGACGATGCGGTGAAGGTTGTAGAGCGGGTCACGGCCCGGCTCGCCGGCCTGCGCCCCGACCCGCTGCCGATGCTCGATCCGCACCCGACCGGCCGCCCCGAGATTCGCAGCGTGCGCCTGCCCAGCGACTTCGAAGCGGCTGTCACCGCCGCGACAGAGCGGATCGACCGAGGCGAGATGAGCAAGGTCGTGCTCGCCCGTGAGGTGACGGTCGAGGCCGCCGCCGCCCACGATCCGGCGGCTATCTTCGGCGCCCTGCGTGAGCAGTTCCCGTCCTGCTTCTGCTTCTGCCGGGGGACCCCGGAGGCGGCCTTCCTCGGCGCGACTCCGGAGCTGCTCGTCCGGCGCTCGGGCGCGGGCGCCTCGACCGTAGCGCTGGCCGGCTCCACGCGCCGCAGCTCCGACCCCGCCGTCGACGACCACCTCGGCGAGCAGCTGCTGCGCAGCGACAAGAACCGTCGCGAGCAGCAGATCGTCGCCGAGCGCATCGTCCGCAAGCTGCGCCCGCACGCCGTCTGGGTGCAGACCGCGCCCGAGCCCGAGGTGATCAAGATCGCCAACATCCAGCACCTGGCGACGCCGGTGATCGCCCAGCTCGCCGAACCGCGTTCCGCGGTTGAGCTGGCGGGGATGCTCCATCCGACCCCGGCGGTCGGCGGAGAGCCCTGGCCCGGCGCCGCTGACACGATCGCCGACCTTGAGCAGATGGACCGCGGCTGGTACGCCGCCCCGATCGGCTGGATGGACGCCACCGAGGACGGCGAGTTCTGCGTGGCCCTGCGCAGCGCCCTGCTCCGCGACCGCGAGGCCCGCCTCTTCGCGGGAGTGGGCGTGGTCGCGGGGTCCGATCCGGCGGCTGAGTTGGCTGAGACCGAGGTGAAGCTGCAGGCGTTGTTGCCGCTCGTGGCTGAGTAGGTGGGTGCCCTGCTGTCACAGGCTCGCGAGAGCGGCGTGAACGCGTTGGGTGAGCTGGTGATGGAGGGCTGTGTTGGTTTGGCGGTCGGTCTTTACCTCGATCAGGCCGGTGCCCGCGGCTAGCGCCTCTGGTAGCTCGCTGAATGAATCCAGCTTGCGATGGGAGAGGTCGAACAGGGCTGCTGCTTTGGCGACGTCGACGCCGCGTGGAGTGCCGAGGAGGGACTCGAACTCGGCGCTGTCGAGAGCCTGCTCCTGGGGGAGGAAGTGGAAGATCCCACCGCCGTCGTTGTCGATCACGACGATTCGCACTGGCGTCGAGACGTCGCGCAGGGCGGCTAGGCCGCCGATATCGTGGAGGAGGCCTAGGTCACCGGTGACGATCGTGGTTGGCTTGCCGGTCGCGTGGGCGGCGCCTATTCCGGACGAGATCAGGCCGTCGATGCCGTTCGTGCCGCGATTGCAGAGGAATGTGACGTCGGCGTCGGTGCTCGGTAGGAAAGCCTCCTGGTCGCGGATCGGCATGCTGGAGGCGGTGTAGACGAGCTCGCCGTCGCCCTGCGCGGCGCCGAGCGCAAGTTGCAGGCCTGGCTCGGTGAGAAGTCCGTTACTGCCCAACTCGGCCGCGATTGCCTCCCGCGCGGCGCGCTCCGCCGCCAGCCACATCGCCGGCGCCGGTCGGTCCTCGCCGAGACGCGCCGCCCAGCCGGACGCCAGCTCGGTCGGGTCGGCGCGGAGCAGCGCGGCCGCCCGGCGCGTCGGCTCGTTCCACTCGCCGAAGGGGTCGACGACGATCTGGTCGGCGCCAGATTTGGCCAGCCAGGAGCGCAGCGGCTTGCTGGTCGGCATCTCGCCGAAGCGCAGCACGAGGTCGGGCGAGGCGGTTCCGCGGAACCGCTCGTCGCGCAGCAGCAGGTCGTAGGAAGTAATGACGTGGGAGCGGTCGTGCGGACCGCAGCGCAGTTGCGAGGTCGGCTCGGCGAGGATCGGGTAGCCGGCGACGCGGGCTAGGTGGGCGAGCGGCTCGCGCAGCTCGGGATCGAGCTGGCGCCCGGCGACGATCACGCCGATCTCGGCCTCGGCGATGTGCTTGGCCACCTCGTCGAGGAGGAACTGCGAGGGCTCCATGTCGACGGGCGTGACCGCGGTCAGCGGATGGTCGCTGCGGCCGGCCAGCGCAAGTGGGTCGGTGGCGGTCACTGCACCCTCTTCAGGCAGCGGAGCCAGCGGCTCGCGGAAGGGAAAGTTGAGATGGACCGGGCCGGCGCGCTGCTCGCCCCGCGCAGTGGCAAAGGCGCGACAGGCGGTCGCGCGGAAGTGGAGTAGGCCGTCGTCGTCGGCCTCGTGGGTGCCGACCTCGCAGAACCAGCGCACCGATTCGCCGTAGAGCTTCAGTTGGTCGATCGCCTGGCCGGCGCCGATCCCGCGCAGCTCCGGCGGCCGATCGGCGGTCAAGACCAGCAGCGGCACAGCCGAGTGGTCGGCCTCGCATACGGCCGGGTGGTAATTGGCAGCCGCGGTGCCGGAGGTGCAGAGGATCGCGACCGGTCCCCCGCTCGCCTGCGCAGCACCCAGGGCGAAGAAGGCCGCGGAGCGCTCATCGACGATCACCGTCGTCTCGATCTCCGGCTGTCGCCAGAGGGCGACGGCGAGCGGGGTCGAGCGCGAGCCGGGGGAGAGGACTGCGTGCCGCAGCCCGCAGCGCGCCAGCTCCTCGGCGAAGGCCGAGGCGAGCGCGGTGTTGGCATTGGTCGAGTCCATTCGTGGAGCTTTCTACCCCCTAGAGGGGGTTGAAGTGACCATCCGACGCTAGAGACGGTGGGCTTGCAGTGCGGCCTCGTCGATCTCGACGCCGAGGCCGGCGCCCGGGGGCGGGTGCAGCATGTCGCCGCGCAGCTCGCACTCGACCGAGGCGATCGTCGCGGCGAAGAGGCGCTGGGTGGCGAGGCCGTGGGCGAGGCTCTCGCCCCCCGTTCGACCAAGGTCCCCCAACGATTGGGCGACCTGTAGCGCGGCGGCGATCCCGACCGGCCCATCGAGCGCGCTGGTCACGTAGGCGGGCAGCACCTCGGCGATCTCCAGCGCCTCCTCGGGTCCGCCGACCTTGGAGAGCTTGATCCCGGTCAGGGCGAAGGCCCCCGAGGCCGCGACCCGCTCGGCATCCGCCCGGCACTCGACGCTCTCGTCGGCCGCAAGCGGGATCAGGGTCGAGCTTGCCACCTCCCGGGCCTCCTCGATCGTCGCCACGGGCTGCTCGGCCAGCTCGATCTCATAGGGCTCGAGTTCGCTCAGCGTGCGTTTTGCCGTCTCGACGTCCCAGGCGCCGTTGGCGTCGACGCGGATCCGCGCCCGCGGGCCGAGTGCCTCGCGTACGGCCCGCACCTGCGCCGCGTCGTCGCCGCTGCCGAGCTTGAGCTTGAAGGTGGAGAAGCCGTCGGCCGCCCAGCGTTCGGCAGCGGAGACGACCGACATCGGGTCACCGGCGGTCAGCGTCGCGTTGCAGCGGACGGGAGGGGAGGGCTCGGCGCCCGTGGTGCCTTCTGCCGCCGCCCGCACACCGCGCAGGTCGAGCAGGGCGCTCAGTGCGGCACAGCGCGCGGGCGCCGAGAGCGCGGGTGCGCTGCCGCGCACGCCGGCCTCGTCCAAGGTCTTCCACGTTGCGAGCGCTTCAAGCTCCTCGACCACCTCCGCCAAGGGGGCTCCCCCGCGCAGCGAGAGTGGCACCGCTTCGCCGAGACCGATGATCCCGTCGTCGTCCCGCAGCCGCAATAGCACCATCTCGCGCTGCGTGAGGCTGCCGGCCGCAGTGACGTATGGCTCGCGGAAGGGAAGCGCGTAGGGGACGACCTCGACCGAGGCGATGCGCATGGAGAGAGCCTACGCCGCGACCAGTAGACCGACCGAGACCAGCAGGCTGAATGCGCCGAGCAAGGCACCGGTGCCGGCCAAGGCGGCGTTCAGCGCCGGGCCGTCCGTGCGGTTGCTCATCGCGCGCAGCGGCTTGACCGCCATCGGCAGCGCGAGGAAGCCGATCAGCGGTAGGGCGCTCGCTTCGCCGGCAACGAGGGCGATCGGCAGGACGACAAAGGCCCCGAGCACGAGCAATCGATACAACGCCACGGCGTTGCTGCGGCCCATCCGCACCGCGAGCGTGTTCTTGCCGGCCCGGCGGTCGGTCTCGAGGTCGCGCACGTTGTTGACGACGAGGATCGCCGTGGCGAGGAAGCCGACCGCGATCGAGAGCCCGAGTGGCAGCGCATCGAGCTGCTCGACCTGGACGTAGTAGGAGCCGTTGACGGCGACGAGGCCGAAGAAGAGGAAGACGAAGACCTCGCCGAGGCCGGCGTAGCCGTAGGGGCGGGGGCCGCCGGTGTAGAGGACGCCGGCGGCGATCGAGACGGCGCCGATCAGGAGGATCACGATGCCGGCGACGATCGTCAGGTAGATACCGCAGGCGATCGCGACGCCGAAGGCGACCCAGGTTGCCACCAGCACCCGCTGCGGCGTCACGAGGCCCGCCGAGGTCACCCGCACCGGCCCCAGCCGATCGACCGTGTCGGCGCCGCGCTTGGCGTCGGAGTAGTCGTTGGCCAGGTTCGTCCCGATCTGGATGAAGATCGAGCCGACGAGCGCGGCGACGAAGGCGCCGACGCGTGGCAGCCGTCCGGCCCACTCGACCGCGGCGGCGGTGCCGACGAAGACCGGCGCGATCGCAGCCGGCAGGGTCCGCGGCCGCGCCGCCATCAGCCAGATCCTCATGGGCGCCTCGGGAACTTGGAGAAGTCGGGTTGCCGCTTCTGCTTGAACGCCTCGCGGCCCTCGGCCGCCTCGTCGCTGCCGTAGAAGAGCAGGTTGGCGTCGTGAGCCAGCTGCTGGATCCCAGCGTAGCCGTCCTCGTGCGCGTTGAAGCTGGCCTTGACGAGGCGCAGGGCGAAGGGCGAGAGCGCGAGCATCTCCCGGCACCAGGCAACCGTCTCGCGCTCCAGCTCGTCGACCGGGAAGACGGCGTTGCAGAGGCCCATCTCCAGCGCCTCCTCGGCGTCGTACTGGCGGCAGAGCATCCAGAACTCCTTTGCCTTCTTGGTGCCGACGAGATCGCGCAGCAGCGAGGCGCCGAAGCCGCCGTCCCAGGACCCGACCCGCGGTCCGGTCTGTCCGAAGACAGCGTTGTCCCCGGCGATCGTCAGGTCGCAACAGACGTGCAGGATGTGGCCGCCGCCGATCGCGTAGCCGGCCACCATCGCCACAACCGGCTTGGGGAGGCGGCGCATCTGCACCTGCAGGTCGGTGACGTGGAAGCGGCCGACCGAGGCGCCCTCCTCCAAGTAGCCGGTGTCGCCGCGAACCGTCTGGTCGCCACCCGAGCAGAACGCCTTCCGTCCCTCGCCGGTGAGCACGACCACGCCGACCTCGGTGTCCTCGCGGGCCAGCTCCATCGCGGCGGAGATATCGATCAGCGTCTGCGGGCGGAAGGCGTTGAGCACCTCCGGCCGGTCGATCGTGATCTTGGCGATCCCGTCGGCCTTCTCGTAGCGGATGTCGCCGTACTCGCCGGCGGCCCGCCACTCGATCGGCGCGTAGAGATCCTCGTCGGGCAGGGCGTCCTTGTGTCGTTTCGGCATGATGGGCACGATATCCCGGCCTCGATGAAGCTCGACGACTGGCTCGCCCAGAGATCCCAAAGCTGCCCCGACCGCGTCGCGCTGATCGCGGACGGGTCCGAGGTGACCTACGCCGAGCTCGAGGCGGAGGCGACGTGGGTCGCGCGGCGGCTCGAGGCGCACGGCGTGCGCCGCGGCTCGACCGCGGCATTGACGATGGAGCCGCGTCGCGAGCAGGTGGTCCTCGTCCACGCGCTGATGAAGGTCGGCGCTGTGCTGCTGCCGCTCAGCCCGCGCCTGACGGCGGCGGAGCGCGCCACCGTGATCGCCGCCGAGGAGCCCACGGTAGACCTCAGCGACCCGGGGGAGCTGACCCAGACCGAGGCCGACCTGCCGCTGCTCGGCGAGCACGACATGGACGCACCCTGCTGCCGGGTGTTGACCAGCGGCAGCACCGGTAAGCCCGAACCGGTCGAGCTGACCTACGGCAACTTCCTCTGGAGCGCCGTCGGCTCCGGCTTCAACATCGGCGTCGAGCCGACCGATCGCTGGCTCTGCTGCCTGCCGCTCAGCCACATCTCCGGCCTCAGCATCGCGATGCGCTCGGTGATCTACGGAACGACTGCCGTGTTGCACGACGGCTTCGACGTCGACCGAGTGGCCGCGGCGCTGCAGGACGACCAGATCACGGTCGTCTCTCTGGTCACGACGATGCTCACCAGGCTGCTCGAGGCCGGCGCTGACCTCTCCGGCCCACGCGCGATCCTGATCGGCGGCGGCCCGGTGCCGAAGGAGCCGCTCGAAGAGGCGGTCGCCCGCGGCGCCACCGTAGTCCAGACCTACGGCCTGACCGAGGCCTGTTCGCAGGTCACCACGCTCTCTCCCGCAGAAGCACAGCGCAAGCTCGGCTCTGCCGGTCGACCTCTGCTGACGACCCATCTGCGGATCCGCGACGGAGAGATCCTCGTCCAGGGGCCGACCGTGGCGCCGAGCCGGGTCGACTCCGACGGCTGGCTGCACACCGGCGACCTCGGGCGGATCGACGAGGAGGGCTTCCTCTACGTCGAGGACCGGATCGACGACATGATCGTCAGCGGCGGCGAGAACGTCGTCCCCGCCGAAGTCGAGCAGGTGCTGCTGCGCCACCCCGAGGTCGCCGACGCCGCGGTGGTCGGCCGCGAAGACCCCGAGTGGCAGCAGGCGGTGACCGCGGTCGTGGTCCTCCGCGACGGCTCGGCAACCACCCCCGACGAGCTGCGCCGCCACTGCGCCGAGTCGCTTGCCGGGTTCAAGGTGCCGAAGCGGGTCGAGCTGGCCGCGGCGCTGCCGCGCACGCCCTCGGGCAAGCTGCTGCGTCGCGCCCTCCGCTAGCCTCACCGCTCATGAAAACCGACGACATCTTCTACGACAAGGACGCCGACCTCTCGAAGCTCGAGGGGAAGACCGTCGCCATCCTCGGCTACGGCTCCCAGGGCCACGCCCACGCGCTGAACCTGAAGGATTCCGGCGTCGACGTCGTCGTCGGGCTGCGACCCGATTCCTCCAGCCGCGCCAAGGCCGAAGGCGCGGGGCTGGAGGTGCTCGGCATCGCCGACGCGGCAAGCCGCGGCGACCTCGTCATGGTGCTGCTGCCTGACGAGAAACAGGCCGAGGTCTGGGAGGCCGAGATCTCCGACGGGATCGCCCCCGGCAACCTGCTCCTCTTCGCCCACGGCTTCGCGATCCACTTCGAGCAGATCGTCCCCCCGCCGGGCGTCGACGTCGGCATGGTCGCCCCCAAGGGCCCCGGCCACCTGGTCCGCCGCCAGTACGAGGAAGGGCACGGCGTGCCCTGCCTGATGGCCGTCCACCAGGACGCGACCGGGAACGCCCACGACCTCGTCCTCGCCTATGCGGCGGGAATCGGCGGCGGCCGCGCCGCGATCATCGAGACGACCTTCAAGGACGAGTGCGAGACCGACCTCTTCGGCGAGCAGGCGGTTCTCTGCGGCGGCGCCTCCGAGCTGGTCCGCGCCGGCTACGAGACCCTGGTCGAGGCCGGGTACGACCCCCGCCTCGCCTACTTCGAGTGCCTGCACGAGCTCAAGCTGATCGCCGACCTGATGTACGAGAAGGGGATCCAGGGGATGCGCTACTCGATCTCCAACACCGCCGAGTACGGCGACATGACCCGCGGCAAACGCGTGATCGGCGAGGAGTCGCGAGCGGCGATGAAGCAGATCCTCGGCGAGATCCAGTCGGGCGAGTTCGCCAAGGAGTGGATCGCGGAGAACCGCGCCGGCGGCGAGAACCTCGCCCGCATGCGCGAGGAAGGCGCCGCCCATGAAGTAGAGGAGGTCGGCGGCGAGCTGCGCGACATGATGCCCTGGATCGACCAGGAGTTCTGAGGACGGCGCATCTCGGGGTCCTCAGTCGCCCTCCTCAGGTCACGCACGAAAGTGCGCTCCCCTCGTCGGTCTCCCTGCGTCCCCCGACCTGCTTGCCCTCAGAACTCCTGGAACCCGTACTAGGACTTCAAGCCCCGGGAGGGCCCTCGGCGCCGAAGCGGGTCTCGCCCTCAGGTAATTTGCCGTCGCGACCTACGTAGCCGTCCTTGCCGCCCACGACCACGTAGACGGCGTCCTCGGAGTCGCTGAGGTTGCGGATCTTGCGGATCGTTGGGGCGTCGACGCGAGCCAGGCCGCCCGGTCCGAGCTCGTGGCTGGTGCCGTCGCCGAACTCAATTGCGATGCGGCCGCTGTGGACGAAGTACAGCTCCTCCTGCTCGTCGTGCAGGTGGCGGCCGGTCTCGTAAGAGGGTGGGATAACGATCGCGTTGACGCCGAAGGCGGTCACGTCGAGGCCTTTGCGGATCTTGCGGAAGCCGGGCCCCTCGCCGAGGTCGGAGAGGTTGGCGACGGCGTAGCCGTCCCCTTTCGTCGCTCCCTGCTCGGCGGTGTCCGACATCGGTTGGATCGTACGCGACCAGCGCCGGAGCGCGTCGCCGAGGTCCACCCGCGCGGGTCAATAACCTTGGTCGCCGATGCCGACTTCGACCTCAGTCCAGATCCCCGCCGAGCTCAAGCCTGCCGACGGCCGCTTCGGTTGCGGGCCTTCCAAGGTCCGCCCGGAGGCGCTCGCGGCGCTGGCCGAGCGTGCCGAGCTGATCGGGACCTCGCACAGGCAGGCGCCGGTGCGCGACCTCGTCGGCAGCATCCGCTCCGGCCTCGGCGAGCTGCTCGGCCTGCCCGAGGGCTACGAGGTGGCGCTCGGCAACGGCGGCACGACGGCCTTCTGGGACGCGGCCGCCGTCTGGCTCGTCCGCGATCGCGCCCTGCACCTCACCTACGGCGAGTTCTCGCAGAAGTTCGCCAAGGTCACCGCCGGCGCTCCCTTCCTCGCGGACCCGATCGTGGTCGAGGCGGAGCCCGGCGACGCGCCCGCACTGGTCGCCGACCCCGGCGCCGACGTGCTCGCCTGGGCGCACAACGAGACCTCGACCGGGGTGATGGTCGATGTTCGCCGCCCGGAGGGGGCCGGCGATGCCCTGGTTCTGATTGATGGCACCTCGGGTGCCGGTGGGCTCCCTCTCGATGTCAGCCAGGCCGACGCCTACTATTTCGCTCCGCAGAAGGCCTTCGGCGCGGACGGCGGCCTCTGGCTTGCGGCGCTGAGCCCGGCGGCGATCGAGCGGATCGAACAGCTCGACGGGATTGGCGGACGCTGGCAGCCCGCCTTCCTCTCGCTGCAGACGGCGCTCGAGAACTCGCGCAAGAACCAGACCTACAACACGCCCGCGCTGGCCACCCTGGTGCTGCTCGCCGACCAGATCGAGTGGATGCTGGCCGGCGGCGGCCTCGAGTGGTGCGTGCAGCGCACCACCGCGTCCTCCGGGCACCTCTATGGCTGGGCCGAGGAGAGCGACTTCGCCACCCCGTTCGTCGCCGACCCGGCGAAGCGCTCGCTGGTCGTCGGCACGATCGACTTCGCCGACTCGGTCGACGCCGCGGCGCTGGCGGCGAGCCTGCGCGCCAACGGGATCGTCGATGTCGAGCCCTACCGCAAGTTGGGCCGCAACCAGCTCCGCGTCGGCATGTTCCCAGCGGTCGAGCCCGCCGACGTCGAAGCGCTCACCGACTGCATCGACTGGGCGATCGAGCACGTGCCGGAGGTGACGCCGTGAAGGTCCTGGTCAAGGAGAAGATCGCCGACTCCGGTGTCGAGCTGCTGCGCGAGAGCTTCGACGTCGACCTCGGGCTCGAGATGTCCGACGAGGAGCTGCGCGAGGCGATCGGTTCCTACGACGCGATCCTGGTCCGCTCAGCCACCCAGGTGACCCCGGAGCTGATCGAGCGCGCCGACCGCCTCAAAGTCATCGGCCGCGCCGGCACCGGTGTCGACAACGTCGACATCCCGGCCGCGACCAGGCGCGGGATCGTCGTCGCCAACGCGCCCGAATCGAACTCGGTCGCGGCGGCGGAGCACACGCTGGCGCTGATGCTCTCGCTCTGCCGCAATGTGCCACGGGCGCACGCCTCGCTGATCGGCGGCGCCTGGGAGCGCCCAAAGTTCAAGGGGACCGAGCTCTATGGCAAGACGCTCGGCGTGGTCGGCTTCGGCCGGATCGGCCAGCTCGTCGCCAAACGCGCCCAGGCCTTCGAGATGGACGTCGTCGCCTTCGACAAGTTCGTCTCGGCCGAGCGCTTCCGTGAGCTCGGCGTCGAGGGCGTCGAGGAGCTAGGCGAGCTGCTCGGCTGCGCCGACATCGTCACGCTGCACGTGCCGAAGACGCCGGACACGATCGACCTGATCGACGCCGAGGCGATCGCGGCGATGAAAGACGGCGCCCGGGTGGTCAACTGCGCCCGCGGCGAGCTCGTCGACCTCGACGCGGTGCTGGCCGGGCTCGAGTCGGGCAAGCTGGGCGGCGCGGCGCTCGACGTCTTCCCCGCGGAGCCCTTCACCGAGCACCCGCTCTTCGGTCGCGACGACGTCGTCGTCACCCCCCACCTCGGCGCCTCGACCGCAGAGGCGCAGGACCGCGCCGGCGTGGTCACGGCAGAACAGGTGATCGCGGCGCTGAGCGGCGGCGTCGTCACCAACGCGGTCAATATCGCCGCCGTGCGCCCGGAGGAGATGGAGGCCCTGGCCCCGTTCGTACCGCTCTGCGAAAAGCTGGGCCGCCTCGCCCAGGGCCTGGGGGACGGCTCGATCGGCGGCGTCTCGGTCGAGTTCCGCGGCCGCATCGCCTCCTACGACACGCGCCTGCTCGGGATCGCGGTCCTGGTCGGCATCCTCTCCGGCCACACCGAGGAGCCGGTCAACCTCGTCAACGCGCCGCAGATGGCCGAGGAGCGCGGGATCGAGCTGGTCGAGACCAAGGACGGCGGCTCGGAGGACTTCACCGAGTTGATCACGGTGCGGCTCGGCAGCGGCGAGGATGCGGTCGAGGTCGCCGGCACGGGCGTCGGACCGCGCAACGAGCCCTACCTGGTCTCCGTCCTCGGCGAGAGCTTCTACCTGCCGTTCGCCGAGCACCTCGCCGTCTTCAGCTACGCCGACCGGCCGGGAATGATCGGCCGGGTCGGGACGATGTTCGGCGAGGAGGGCGTCAACATCATCTCCGCCGCGGTCGGCGCCGAGCCGGGCGGGGAGCGCGCCGTGATGGCGCTGACCACCGATGCGCCGGTGAGGGCCGAGACGGTCGACAAGATCCTCGAACTCGACGGCTTCTCGATCGGTCGCTCAGTCGATCTTTAACGCAAGGTAGGCTCCCCACCATCAAGGCCGTGGTGCTGACAGGGACGGGTGGATACGACGTGCTCCAGGTGCAAGAGCGCCCCGACCCTCCGGTCGGTCCGGGGGAAGTCCGGATCGCGGTCAAGGCCGCGGGGATTAACTTCGCTGACACGATGGCTCGCGTCGGCCTCTACCCCGACGCGCCGAAGCCGCCCTGTGTGTTGGGCTACGAGGTCGCCGGAGAGGTGGAGTCGCTGGGCGAGGGTGTGAGCGAGTTTCAGGTCGGCGACCGGGTCGTCGGGGGCACGCGCTTCGGCGGTCAGGCCGAGCTGGTCACGGTCCCGGCGGATCAGGCGTTCGCCCTGCCCGCCGGTCTCAGCTTCGAGCAGGGTGCGGCGATCCCCGTCAATTACGGCACCGCCTACGCGGCGCTGATCCTGATGGGCAGCCTGCGCAAGGGCGACCGCGTCCTGATCCACGCCGCCGCGGGCGGAGTGGGAATCTCGGCGACGCAGATCGCCCGCAACGCCGGCGCCGAGATCTTCGGCACCGCCTCGCCGTCCAAGCACGACGCAATCCGCGCCCAGGGGGTGGATCATCCGATCAATTACCGCTCCCAGGATTTCGAGGCCGAGGTAATGCGGATCACCGATGGCGAGGGTGTGGATCTGGTTATCGACGCGCTCGGCCCCACCTCCTTCCGCAAGGACTACCGCCTGCTTCGTTCGGGAGGCCGGATGGTCATGTACGGGCTCTCAGAGGGCACCACCGACGGCAAGCGGAACATCGGCGCGATGCTGAAGGGCCTGGCCTCGATGCCGAGCGCGACGATGCCCTGGTGGAAGAGCCTGCTGATCATGAACGAGAACAAAGGGGTCTTCGGGCTCAACATGCTCAAGTGGTGGGACGCCGAGGGCAGCCTTGACCGGGTGCTCGACCCGCTGACCGAGGACCTCGAGGCCGGCAAGCTCGAGCCCGTCGTCGCCGAGGCATTCCCTTTCGAACGCGCCGGGGAGGCACATAAATTCATCGCCGAGCGCCGCAACGTAGGCAAGGTCGCGCTGTTTCCTCAGTGACGCTCCGACCGCTCGGCGGCGGGGACGACCCACATGAAGAAGCTTCTACTCATCTCGTTCGCACTCCTGGCACTGCTGGCGCCCGGCTCGGCGACGGCGGCAGAAAAGACCTACACGGTGCTGCTCGCCGGGGGCGATGAAGCGAACTCGATCAAGATCTGGCTCAGCCCGGACGGCCGCGAATACGTGATCGACTCGCTCGTGCAGCTCGACGTCGGCGGTTTGGTCTGCACGCATCCGGAAAGCAATCCGAACGAGCTGGTCTGCGCGGCGCCCTTGATCGCCGGTTTCGAAGTCAATTCGGGTGCCGGCGACGACCACGTGGCGGTCGCCAAGAACGTCGCAGCTCCGGTGACCATTAGAGGCGGCGCAGGCGACGACGTCCTGATTGGCGGAGCGGGCCCGGACAAGCTGATCGGCGGTCGGGGCAACGACCGCCTGGTCGGCTGGCGCGGCGACGACGTGCTCTATGGCGGCCCCGGCGACGATGTCCTGATCGGCGGCCCCGGAAACGACGTCCTCGGTGGCGGACCCGGCAGGGACAGGCTGCTCGGCGGTTCCGGCGCCAACGTGGTGCATCAGTTCAAGTAGGTCCTAAGCAGCCGTTCCCTCCCGGGCGCGACGACCGACCAGACGGCCGCCGACGAAGAACAGCGCGATCAGGAAGCCGACCAGGGACAGCGCGGCGTCGAGCCGGAAGGCGGCCTGGATGCCGTCCACGAACGAACCCTGGGCGGAGAAGATCGTCGTCGTCAGGCCGAGGCCGATCGCGCCGCCGGCGATCTGGCACATGTAGAGGATCCCTCCGGCGAGGCTGCTCTGCGATTCGTCGACCGAGGTGACCCCCGCCGTCGTCGCGGTGGGGTAGAAGCTGCCGATACCGATGCCGAGCACGAACATTCCGGGCACCAGGGCCGAGTAGCCGGAGCCTTCGGTGACCTGGGAGAAGAGGAACGGGGCGATCGTGATGAAGGCCGCCCCCACGGCGGCCAACGGCTTTGCCCCGAGCCGGTTGTAGAGCGGGCCGGCGATGAAGGAGACGAGGGCGAAGGTGGCGAGAAAGGGCAGCACGCCGACGCCGGCTTCGAGCGGCGAGTAACCGAGGTGCTTCTGCATGTACTGCGGCAGGTAGAGCAGCGCGGCGAAGAAGGTCGCGGACATCAGCGTGATCGCCACGCAGGAGGCGCGGAAGCTCTCGTTCCTCATCACCGTCCGCGGCACCAGCGCGCTCGGCCCGGCCCGGCGCTCGATCGGCACGAAGGCCGCGATCAGGACCGCCGCCAGCGCGAACATCGCGATCACGCGCGGGTCTCCCCAGCCCCAGTCGTCGACCTGGTCGAGCGCGACGAGGAGTGAGACGAGGCCGATCGAGATCGTCGCGATCCCCGGATAGTCGATCCGCTGTTGCGCCGCTTCGGGGTCCTTCACCTTGACCAGGTAGTAGGTGACGAGCACGGCGAAGGCGGCGATCGGCACGTTGAGGAAGAAGATCCAACGCCAGCTCAGCGCGTCGGTGAGGACGCCTCCGATCAGCGGCCCGATCGCGTTGCCGAGGCCGGCCGCGCCGAGGATGATCCCGCCGGCAAGCCCGGCCTTCTCGGAAGGCAGCAGCTCGAAGGTCATGCCGAGGATCGCCGGCCACATCAGCGCCCCGCCCAGCCCCATCACGACGCGGGTCGCGATCAACCAGGTCTCCGTCTGCGCGGCGCCGCCCAGTGCCGACATCGAGGCGAATATCGCGGTGCCGAGGAAGAAGGCGCGGCGGCGCCCGAACATGTCGGCCAGGCGCCCCCCGGTGACGATCATCACCCCGAAGGTGAGGGCGTAGGCGTTGACCACCCACTGGATCGTGTTGACGTTGGTGTCGAAGTCCTTCTCCATCGTCGGGATGGCGACGTTGATCGCGGAGAAGTCGTTGGCGATGACGAGCACGCTCATGCTCATCGCCAGCAGCGCCAGAATGGTGGTGCGATCCAGCCTTGCGATGCGGGCAGCCTACGCTAAGCTGGAGCAGCGAATGACGCACCGCTTCGACAGCCTCGCGCTACTTCTTCTCCTCCCCCTTCGGGGGGAATAGCGCTGGGCGGCGCGATAGCCGCGAGAGACAGAGGTCATTCGAGAGCACCGGAGAAGGAGGAAGCCCGTGAGCACCACCCCCAGTACCGCAGCCGACGCAAACCGCGTCCACATCTTCGACACCACCCTGCGCGACGGCGAGCAGTCGCCGGGAATCTCGCTGAATACGACGGAGAAGGTCGAGATCGCCCAGCAGCTGGCGCGGCTCGGCGTCGACGTGATCGAGGCCGGCTTCCCGATCACCTCGCCGGGCGACTTCGAGGCGGTCGAGGCGATCTCGCGGCAGGTTGAGGGACCGGTGATCTGCGGCCTCGCCCGTACCCACAAGGCCGATATCGACGCCGCCTGGGGTGCCATCCGGGACGCCGACCGCCCGCGCATCCACACCTTCATCTCCACCTCCGACATCCACATCGAGCACCAGCTGCAGACCGACCGCGAGGACGTCAAGGGGCAGGCCCGCGCCGCTGTGACGCTGGCCAAGTCCTACTGCGACGACGTCGAGTTCTCGCCGATGGACGCGACCCGCGCCGACATCGAGTTCACCGCCGAGGTCTGCGCGATCGCGGTCGAGGAGGGCGCCACCGTCGTCAACATCCCCGACACCGTCGGCTACACGACGCCGGAGGAGTACGCGGACTACTTCCGCCGCCTCTACGAGTTGGTGCCCGGTCTGCGCGAGGTCGAGATCTCCGTCCACTGTCACGACGACCTCGGCCTGGCCGTCGCCAACTCCTACGCCGGCGTTCTGGCCGGCGCCCGCCAGGTCGAGTGCGCGGTCAACGGGATCGGCGAGCGCGCCGGCAACTGCTCGCTGGAGGAGATCGTGATGCTGATCAAGACCAGGGAGGACGTGCACGGGCTCTCGACCGGCCTCAACAGCCGCGAGCTGGCCCGCACCAGCCGCATGGTCTCCCGTCTTACCGGCTACGCGATCCAGCCCAACAAGGCGATCGTCGGCCGCAACGCCTTCGCCCACGAGTCCGGCATCCACCAGGACGGCGTGCTCAAGGAGCGCACCACCTACGAGATCATGGACGCAACCGAAGTCGGCCTGGAGTCGAACTCGCTGGTGCTGGGCAAGCACTCCGGCCGCCACGCGCTGCGCGACGCGCTGGAGCAGCTCGGCTTCAAGATCGAGGGCAACGCGCTGAACGCCGCCTTCAAGCGCTTCAAGGAGGTTGCCGACCGCAAGAAGCAGGTCACCGCGCTCGACCTCGAGGCGATCGTCTCCGACGAGATGCGCGAGCGGGCCGACGCTCACGAGCTGGCCTGGTTCGAGGTCGAGGCGGGGTCGCGGCGCGAGCCGCTCGCCCGGGTGGCGGTCACGATGCCCTCCGGCGAGGAGGTCGTCAGCGAGTCGGGCGGCGACGGACCGGTCGATGCGATCTTCCACGCGATCCAGAAGGCCGTCGATACCGAGTGCGAGCTGCGCCAGTACACGGTCGAGGCGGTGACCGGCGGGGAGGACGCGCTCGGCCAGGTGACCGTCATGCTGCGCGCCGCTGGGCGCCTGGCGACCGGCCAGGGCGTCGCCACCGACATCCTCGAGGCCTCCGCCAGAGCCTACGTGCGGGCGCTCTCCAACGCGCTCGAGGGCGCCGCGATCCGCGAGGCCGAGGCGGCGACGGCAGACGCGGCGGTGGAACGCACGCCGGGTCCCTAAGAGGGATTCGCCTGCGGCGTCCTTGTGCTGTTGCCTTTCCGCGCCTGCTCCAGCTTCATTCGCTGATCGTAGACGCGCAGGATGTCGCGATGGGAGAGCCAGCCGACCACCCGCTCGCCGTTTTCGTCGAGCACGGCGAGGCCGGCGCTGTCGGTCCGCACCAGCGTCGCGGTCGCCTCGGCGAGGGATTCTCCCGGAGTAAGGGTCGGCAGATGCCGAGCCAGCGCGCCGGCGTCCGGTTCTTCTTCGTCGCCGAGTGCCTGCTCGAGCTCGTCGTCGAGCAGCACGCCGAGGAACTCGCCGTCCGCGTCGATTACCGGCAGGGCGGGCTCGTCGCCGGAGCTGAGCAGCTCGACCGCCTCGGCGAGCGGCGCGGCGGCGCCGACCGGGGGCGGCAGCGGCCGCATCGCCTCGGCGACAGTGATCGCTTCCATCGGGCCGGCTGGACGGCGGCGCAGCAGATCGATGCCCCGGCGCGCCAGCTTCAGCGTGTAGATCGAGTCGGGCGAGAGCCGGTTCGCGACCGCGGTTGCGATCACCACGGCGAGCATCAGCGGCAGCATGATCCTGTAGTCGCCGGTCAGCTCGAAGATGATCAAGATCGCCGTCATCGGCGCCCGGGCGGCGGCGGCGAAGACCGCGCCCATGCCGATCAGGCCATAGGCCGCGGCAGGGCCGGCAAGTCCGGGGACGAGCGCGTTGACGGCCAGGCCGAAGGCCGAGCCGAGCATCGCGCCCATGAAGAGGGAGGGGGCGAAGACGCCCCCCGAGCCGCCGATCGAGAGCGTCAGGCTGGTCGCGAGGACCTTGCTGGCCAACAGGGCGAGCAGGAAGAGCAGCGTGTAGCGGCCGTCGATCGCGCCTTCCAGCACCTCGTACCCGACCCCGTACATCTGCGGGACAGCCAGCAGCAGCAGACCGAGCAGGACGCCGCCGGCCGCGGGCCGCCACGACTCCGAGAAGCGCCAGAGGCGGTCGGCCCGATCCTCCATCCCGTAAAGCACGCGAATGAAGGCGACGCCGACGACCGCCGCCAACAGGCCCAGCACGAGATAGAGCGGGTAGCCGGCCACGGCGCCCACGCCTACCTGGGGGAGTTCGAGGAAGGCTTCGGAGCCGAACGCGGCGCGGCCGATCACGTCGGCAGTCACAGATGCGACCACGACGGCGCTGAAGGAGCGCGTCTCGAAGTCGCGCAGGATTACCTCGAGGGCGAAGAAGACGCCGGCGATCGGGGCGTTGAAGGTGGCCGAGATCCCACCCGCGGCGCCACAGGCGACAAGCAACCGCATGCGAGCCTCGGGCGCGCGAACGATCTGGCCGACGGTTGAGCCCAGGGCCGAGCCGACCTGCACGATCGGGCCCTCGCGGCCGACCGAACCGCCGGAGCCGATACACAGCGCCGAGGCGAGGGACTTGACCAGGGCCACGACAGGGCGGATCCGCCCGCCCCGACGGGCGACCGCGAGCATGACCTCAGGCACACCGTGCCCCCGCGCCTCGCTTGCGAACCGATCGACCAGCGGGCCGTAGAGCAGGCCGCCGACGATCGGCACCAGAGCCACGAACCAGATGCCCAGGCCGGGGACGAGCGGGTTGGGCACCCGCCCGTCGACGCCGTAGCTTTCGTGGCCCGTGAAGAGATAGGTGAAGCCGACGATCAGGTAGCGAAAGGCGATCGCGCCGAGGCCGGACCCGACACCCACCGCCAGAGCAAGTGCCAGCAGCCCGCCCGGTCCGCCCATCAAAGCGCCAAGCCGGGCCCGCCCGCTCGTCGGCAGGCGCGGCCAGGGAGCCCAGGCGCGGCCGGCGCCGCTCACGTCGCCGCGATCCCGTCGAGCAGCTCGTCGACCGCCCGCCGGATGTTGTCCCAGCGAAAGGCGCTCGGGTCGAGCGTCGCGTGCAGAATCAGTCCGTCGGCGGTCGCGAGCAACATCGAGGCGAGCGCATTGGCCGGCACGTCGCGAATCTCTTTGCGTTCGATGCCCTCCTCGATCCAGGCGCGGATGCGCCGCCGCCGCCTGGCGCCGGCGGCGGCGAAATGACGACGCAGCGGCTCCTCTCCGAGCACGGCCGCCCACAGGTCGGCCCTCACCTGGGCCCTGGCGGGATCGTCGGCGTGTTCGACCATCGCCTGGGAGAAGCGGCGCAGGCGCTCGATCCCGGATGCCTCTTCGTCGCCGATCCGGTCGAGCATCCGATCGAGTACGGCCGCATCGCCCTCGAGCAGAGCGGCGAGCAACTCGTCCTTGCTCTCGAAGTAGCCGTAGAAAGCGCCCTTGCTGAGGCCCGCCTCGGCGCATACGTCGTCGACCGTCATCTCGGCAAAGCGCTTCGCCGCGGCGCAGCGCCAGGCCGCGTCGAGCAGATGCCGACGGCGTTCGTCGCGAACGTCAGGTCGAAGTTTGGGCACGTGATGGAGGTTCGAAGTGTTGTAAACCGACTGGTCGGTTTTTATAGCAAAATGTCTTCTGGCGGTCAGTTGTATGTGATAACGTACAGGCGTGAGCGCCACCGCGATCAGGCTGGCCAAGCCCTTCCCGACCCGCTCAGGTCGACGGATTCGCGCCCTGCGCGAGGCGATGGGGCTCTCGCTGCGCGATCTGGCCGAGCGCAGCGGGGTCAGCGCCCCGATGCTTTCCCAGGTCGAGCGGGGGGAGACCAGCCCGACCCTCGCCGTCGCCGAGAAGATCGCCACCGGCCTCGAGCTGACGCTCTCGCAACTGCTGCGCCTCGACGAGGGCGAGCACGTCGCGGTCAGCCGCGCCGGCGAGCGCCGCCGCTACGAGCGTGGCGGGCACCGCTTCGAGGAGCTGACGCCGCCGCTGCCGGGTCAGCGCGCCGACGTCTCCCTGCACACCTTGAAGGCTGGGGCGACGACCGGCGGGCCCGGCGACCCGCCGATGCACGAGCCGGGCAGCCGCGAGACCACCGTGGTCCTCTCCGGCGTGCTGGCGCTGATCGTCGACGGCACCCGCCATGAGCTGCACGCGGGCGACAGCGTCACCTTCGACGCCGATCTGCCGCACCACTTTGAGAACGACGGCGAGGAACAGGCACGCTTCCTCGCCGTGATAGCCGCCGGACTGAGGAGGAGCTGAGCAATGTCGCAAACGATGTTCGACAAGATCTGGAGCGCCCACGAGGTCTCCGACGGCCTCATCTACATCGACCTGCACCTGGTCCACGAGGTCACCTCGCCGCAGGCCTTCGATGGATTGCGGCTGGCGGGGCGGCCGCTGCGCCGGCCCGACAGGACGCTGGCCACGGCCGACCACAACGTGCCGACCGACGGCACGATGGCGGCACGTTTGATCGCCGACGAGCTCTCGCGCGTCCAGGTCGAAACGCTGGAGCGCAACTGCGAGGAGTTCGGCATCCCGCTCTACTCGCTGGGCTCCGAGCGGCAAGGCATCGTCCACGTGATCGGGCCCGAGCTGGGCGTCACCCAGCCCGGCATGACGATCGTCTGCGGCGATAGCCACACCTCGACCCACGGCGCCTTCGGCGCGCTGGCCTTCGGCATCGGCACCTCCGAGGTCGAGCACGTGCTGGCGACCCAGTGCCTGGTCCAGAAGCGGCCGAAGACGATGCGCATCCTCTACTCGGGCGAACTCGGGCCCGGCGTGACGCCGAAGGACCTGATCCTGGCGACGATCGGCCGCCTCGGCACCGGCGGCATGGTCGGCCACGCGGTCGAGTACGCCGGCCCGGCGATCGAGTCGCTCTCGATGCCCGGCCGGATGACGGTCTGCAACATGACGATCGAGGGCGGCGGTAGGGCGGGGATGATCGCCCCCGACGAGACCACCTTCGAGTGGGTGCGGGGCAGGGACGCGGCGCCGGAGGACTTCGACGCCGCGGTCAAGCGCTGGCGCGAGCTGCCGACCGATGCCGGCGCGAGCTTCGACGCCGAGGTCGAGATCGATGCCGCCGGAATCTCGCCGATGGTCACCTGGGGAACGAATCCCGGCATGGTGGTCGAGGTCACCGAGGCGGTCCCCGATCCGGCGGCGATGGAGTCGCCCGCCGATCGCGAATCCGCCGAACGAGCACTCGCCTATATGGCGCTGGAGCCCGGCACGCCGATGACCGAGGTCAGGCCGGAGCGGGTCTTCATCGGCTCCTGCACGAACTCGCGGATCGAGGATTTGCGCGAGGCCGCCGCCGTGGTCGACGGGCGGCGCGTCGCCGATTCGGTGCGGGCGATGGTCGTCCCCGGGTCCCAGCAGGTCAAGGCGACAGCCGAGGAGGAGGGCCTGCACGAGGTCTTCCGCGCCGCCGGCTTCGAGTGGCGCGAGGCGGGCTGCTCGATGTGCCTGGGGATGAACCCCGACATCCTGATCGAGGGCGAGCGCTGCGCCTCGACCTCGAACCGCAACTTCGAGGGGCGCCAGGGCAAGGGCGGCAGAACCCACCTGGTCAGCCCGAAAATGGCCGCTGCCGCCGCGGTCGAGGGGCATTTCGTCGACATCAGGGATTGGAGCTAGGCATGCGACCGATAGACGTGATCGAGGGCAAGGTCTCTGTACTGGACCGGCACGACGTCGATACCGATCAGATCATCCCCAAGCAGTTCCTCAAGCGGGTCGAGCGGACCGGCTTCGGCGAGTTCCTCTTCTACGACTGGATCCGCGACGGCGAGATCGAGCTCGAGCCGAACCCGATTCTGGTCGCCGGCCGCAACTTCGGCTGCGGTTCCTCGCGCGAGCACGCCCCCTGGGCGTTGGAGGACTTCGGCTTCGAGGCGATCGTCGCACCGTCCTTCGCCGACATCTTCTATTCCAACTGCACCAAGGTGGGTCTCCTGCCCGTCGAGCTCGACGAGGAGCATTGCCGAGCTGTCGCCGAAGCCGGGGAGGCGCGGATCGACGTCGACGACCAGACGGTCACCTGCGCCGGCGGGGTCTTTGAGTTCGCGATCGAGCCGGATGTGCAGCACCGCCTGTTGAACGGGCTCGACGACATCGGGATCACCCTGGGGAGCGCCGCGGCGATTGAGGAGTTCGAGGCCGGCCAGGGTGCGGCGGCAGGCCCAGTGACGACCGCGCTCTGAACGGGACGGACGTGGAGCGATCGATCAACACCGGTCCGCGCGAGTGGGACGCCGACACCTACGACGAGGTCTCCGACCCGCAGTTCGAATGGGGGACGGAGGTGCTTGGGCGGCTTGAGTTGAACGGGAACGAGTCGGCGATCGACGCCGGCTGCGGCTCGGGCAAAGTCACCGAAAAGCTCCTCGATCGGATCCCCACGGGCAAGCTGCTCGCCGTCGACGGCTCGGAGGCGATGATCGCCAAGGCAAAGGAGCGACTGGGGGAGAGGGCGACCTATCTCGTCGCGGATCTCGCGGAGCTTGAGATCGAGCAACCCGTCGACCTGATCTTCTCGACCGCGACCTTCCACTGGATCACCGACCACGATCGCCTTTTCAGGCGTCTGCACGGGGCGCTTCGCCCGGGAGGCAGGCTGGTCGCCCAATGCGGCGGGCAGGGAAACGTCGCCGAGTACGCGGAGGCAATCGCTGCTGCCGCGTCGCGACCGGAGTTCGCCCGCCACTTCGAGGGGATGGCGGCGATGTGGAACTTCGCCGCGCCCGACGTGACCGAGGAAAAGCTCCGCAATGCCGGCTTCTCGTCCGTGCGATGCTGGCTGCAACCAAAGCCGGTGACGCCCGTTCAGCCGTTTGAGTTCACTTCGACGGTCACCCTGGGACCTCACCTGGCCCAGCTGCCAAAGGAGCTGCAGCGCCCCTTCGTCGAGGCAGTGCTCGCCGAGGCCGGCGAGCCATTGACCCTCGACTACGTACGCCTCAACATCGAGGCCACGGCCTGACCCGAGGCCCAGCCCGCGCCAGCAACCCCGCCACGGCCAACTCCCGGTCATAGCGCTCGCCCCTTCCAAGCGAGCGCAGCGCCCTGGGCAGCACCTCGACACCGGCGGCACGGTTGCGGCCGCGAAGCTCCGCAGCGCTGCCGCGAGCGGGGGAGGGGACCGTCGGTATGACCCTGCCATCGGGGCGGCGGAAGACAATGTCGCCGCTGGCCTTGCGGGACACCCCGAAGCCGCCCTCATGCACGAGCCGGTGATGGCGCCCACAGAGCAGAACCAGGTTGTCGAGCTTCGTCTCCCCGCCGCGCGCCCAGTGGACGATGTGATGGGCATCGACCCAGCGCTTGTTTTCACAGCCCGGGAAGCAGCAGCGGCCTTCGTCGCGCTCCTGCAGCGCTCTTCGCATTGCCGCCGGGACGACCCTGCTCTTGCGCCCGACGTCGAGCTCTCCCTTCGCTCCATGCAGGATCGGCAGAAGGGAGGAATCGCAAGCCAGGCGCCGGGCGGACTCCGCACAGATCGCCGGACCGTCCTCGAGGCGGCAGCCCGCCTCGGCGCCATCGCCGGCCAGCGCATCCAACTCCGCATGCACGACCACCTGGTGGCGCTCTCCCGCGGGGCGCGTTGAGGAGCCGCCTGCGAGGGAGAGCTCGGCGACCTCCATCAGTGCATCGGCGCTGTTTACCCGGACCGGTTCCGGTTCCGCGGAACCGCCTTGCGCGCCCACCGCATCGGCGATTTCGCGCTCATAGATCGCCTCCTTGCCCGCCTCGACCGCCTTCAGGAACAGAGCCCCGTCCTCGGGCGAGAGCCTCCCGCGGATCATCAGGCTGCCGTCCTCGTCCCATTCGCAGGAGAGGAAGCGGTCCCGGTGGGCAGCCTCGGCGCTCTCAAGCGTCACCGACCTGCGGTAGCCGCGCACGAGCCGCTCAAGCTGCCCCGCGGTGGCAAAGCGTGCCATCTCGACCAGCTCGTCCTCGATCTCCGGAGTGGCGATCCTGGTGATCGCCCGCACCTTGGAGTAGCTCAGCTCACCACGGCCGAAGCGCTCCCTGACCGCCTGTAAGTCCTCAAGGGCCCTGGCGACCCGCACGTGTTCTCTGGCAGAGCGCGGGTCGATCGCACAGCGCCAGGCGACCCAGGCCCCGCAGGAGTGAAAGCCCCAGGCCTCATGCGCTCTCCTGCGGTCGAACTCGGCCACCAGCTCAAGCCAGCGACAGGTGGCCGCTGCGATATGTGCCGCAAGCTCGCCGATCTCACGCTCAAGCCAGTCGGTAGGGGCCTCGTCCAGGGCAGCCCCGGCGGACCCCACCCCCCTTGCTCTTGCTCCTCCCTCTACGAACATATGTTCGATAGTACGCCTGTCGTCGGACAGACGAGAGAACCCCGAAAGCCGCAAATTGCGGGCGGCTCAAGGCGGTTCCGCGGGGCCGGGGACCTTGGGGCAAAAAGTGGGGGGGAACGAATAGAGTGCCCTCCTCGTGAGCGACGCACCGCGAATAGTCCTGCTGCCCGGCGACGGGATCGGGCCCGAAATCGTCGCTGCGGCGACGCAGCTGCTCGAGGCGCTCGGTGAGTTCGACTTTGACGAGCGCCTGATGGGCGGCTGCTCGATCGACGCCCACGGCGTCGCGCTCACCGACGAGGTGCTCGACCTCTGCCGCGCCTCGGACGCCGTGCTGCTGGGAGCCGTCGGCGGCCCGAAATGGGACACCACCGACCCGGACGCGCCGCGCCCCGAGCAGGGGCTGCTCGGCCTGCGCAAGGGAATGGGGCTCTACGCCAACCTGCGCCCGGTGCGTCCCAGCCCCGCGCTGGTCGGTGCCAGCCCACTGCGCGAGGAGCGGATCGCGGGCACCGACCTGCTGGTCGTGCGCGAGCTTACCGGCGGGATCTACTTCGGCGACAGCGGTCGCGACGGCGACTCTGCCCACGACACCTGCGAGTACTCGCGCGCCGAGATCGAGCGGATCGCGCGTACGGGCTTTGAGGCGGCGCAGCGCCGCGCCGAGGGCGGCAGCCGCGGCCCCCGGGTCACCTCGGTCGACAAGGCCAACGTGCTCGAGACCTCGCGGCTGTGGCGCGAGGTGGTCAGCGGCATCGCCGCCGACTATCCCGGCGTCGAGCTCGACCACCTGCTGGTTGACAACGCCGCGATGCAGCTCGTCTCGCGCCCCGCGGAGTTTGATGTCATCGTCACCGAGAACCTCTTCGGCGACATTCTCAGCGACGAGTCGGCGATGCTGACCGGCTCGCTGGGAATGCTGCCCTCAGCCAGCCTCGGCGAGGCGGGTGCCCCGGGCCTTTTCGAGCCGGTCCACGGCTCCGCCCCCGATATCGCCGGCCAGGGAATCGCCAACCCGCTGGCCACCTTCCTCAGCGCCGCGATGATGCTGCGCCACGGGCTCGATCGGCCCGCGGACGCCGAGCGGATCGAGGCTGCCGTCGACGCGGTCCTGGAGCGCGGCCTGCGCACGCCCGACCTGGCGGCAGGCGGAGATGCAACGGTCGGCACGGATGAAATGACCGCCGCTGTGCTGGCATACTTCTCAGACGATGGAGACGGCTGAGCTGATCTGGCAGAACGGCGAGTTCGTGCCTTGGGAGGACGCCAAGACGCACGTGCTCAGCCACGGGCTGCACTATGGCACCGGCGTCTTTGAGGGGATTCGCTGCTATGAGACCGAGCGCGGCCCCGCCGTCTTCCGCCACCGCGAGCATCTCGCCCGGCTGGAGAAGTCGGCCGAGCTCTACTACTTCCAGCTCCCCTACACGGCGGAGGAGATCCGCGAGGCGACCAACGAGCTGGTGCGGCGCTGCGGCCTCGGCTCCTGCTACATCCGGCCGCTGGCCTACCGCGGCTACGGCAACCTCGGCCTCTACGCCACCGACGCGCCGATCGACGTGATCGTCGCCGCCTTCCCCTGGGGCGTCTACCTGGGCGAGGAGGGCTCGCGCCACGGCATCCGCACCAAGGTCTCCTCCTGGCGGACGATCTCCGGCGACAGCTTGATCCCACACGCCAAGGCCTCGGGCCAGTACCTCAACTCGGTCCTGGCCAAGACCGAGGCGACCAACGCCGGCTACGACGAGGCGATCCTGCTCGACCAGCACGGCTTCGTCTCCGAGGGGTCCGGCGAGAACGTCTTCGTCGTCCGCGACGGCGTCATCTGCACGCCGCCGCACACCGCGGCGATCCTCGACGGGATCACGCGCAACTCGGTGGTGCAGATCGCCAAAGACCTTGGCTACGCGGTCGAGGAGCGCGACATCGCCCGCGCCGAGCTCTACCTTGCCGACGAGGTCTTCCTCACCGGCACCGCGGCCGAGCTGGTCCCGGTGCGCGAGGTCGACGACCACCCGCTCGGCGAGCCGGGCGAGATCACCCGTGTGATCCAGGCCAAGTTCCAGGACGCCCTGCACGGCCGTGCCGAGGAGTACCTGGAGTGGCTCGACTTCGTCGAGGTGTCGACCGGGCGAATTACGCCTGCCGCCTAGCGGCTGGCGCTGCG
This sequence comes from uncultured Solirubrobacterales bacterium, assembly GCA_963837695.1. Classification (GTDB taxonomy): domain Bacteria; phylum Actinomycetota; class Thermoleophilia; order Solirubrobacterales; family 70-9; genus VRUE01. Next base: position 1,988,453 of record CAWINZ010000005.1, read on the forward strand.
CTGCGCGCACTCCCGGTTAGACCCTCGTATCGAAAGGCATCAGATGGAACAGGTGAAGATCTACGACACCACCTTGCGCGACGGCATGGGGGGTCCCGGCATGTCGCTCTCGGTGGGCGAGAAGCTGAAGGTGGTGCACGTACTCGACGCCCTCGGGATCCAGTTCATCGAGGCCGGCTTCCCGAGCTCGAACCCGAAGGAAGCGGAGTTCTTCGAGCGCCTCGCCACTTTGAAGCTGGAGAACGCGACGATCGGCGCCTTCGGGATGACCAGGCGCGGGGGGGTGGCAGCAGCCGAAGACCCGGCCCTCGCCACCCTGGCCGACTCCTTCGCGCCCGTGGTCTGCTTGGTCGGCAAGAGTTGGAAGCTGCATGTCGAGAAGGTGATCCGGGTTCCCGAGGAGGAGAACCTGGCGATGATCCGGGACTCGATCGCCTTCTGCCGCGGGCGCGGCAAGCGCCCGGTCTTCGATGCGGAGCACTTCTTCGACGGCTACCGCGACGACCCCGCCTACGCGCTCGAATGCGTCCGCGCCGCGGTCGAGGGTGGCGCTGAGAACGTCACCCTCTGCGACACCAACGGCGGCAGCCTGCCCGCCTTTGTCGCCGCGGCAACCGCCGCCGCGGTCGAGGCGCTCGGCGAGGGGGTGGAGATCGGCATCCACACCCACGACGACGCCGGCTGCGCCGTCGCCAACTCGCTGGCCGCCGTCGAAGCCGGGGCGCGGCTGGTGCAGGGTTGCATCAACGGCTACGGCGAGCGCTGCGGAAACGCCAACCTGGCGACGATCCTGCCGGCGCTGCAGCTGAAGATGGGCTTCGAGGTCGTCGCGCCGGAGAAGCTCGCCGGCCTGACCCGGGCAAGCCACTACCTCGACGAGCTCTGCAACATGACGCCGAACCCCGACCAGCCCTATGTCGGCCGCAACGCCTTCGCCCACAAGGCCGGCATGCACGCCGCCGGTATCGAGGCCGACGCCAGCACCTTCGAGCACCTCGACCCGGCCCTGCTCGGCAACCAGCGCGAGATCCTCGCCTCCGAGCTGTCGGGCAAGGCGACGATCCGCAGCCAGGCCACCCGGGCCGGCCTCGAGCTTGGTGATGAGGAGGCGGCGCGCGCGGTCGAACGACTCAAGGAACGCGAGCATCGCGGTTACCACTACGAGGCGGCGCCGGCTTCGTTCGAGCTGCTGCTGCGCCGTGAGGCGGGCAGCTACGAGTCGCTGTTCGAGCTGGAGAGCTTCAAGGTGCTGGTCGAGAAGCGCGCCGATGGAAGGGTCGAAACCGAGGCGACGATCAAGGTCAAGGTCGACGGCGAACGCTACGTGCGCGTCGCCGAGGGCAACGGCCCGGTCAATGCCCTCGACAGCGCCCTGCGTGGCGCGATCGCCGACCGCTACCCGCACCTCGCCGACGTCGAGCTGACCAACTACAAGGTGCGCATCCTCGACGAGAGCCACGGAACCGGCGCCGTCACCCGCGTCCTGCTCGACTCCTCCGACGCCGAGCGGGAGTGGGGGACGATCGGCGTCTCGGAGAACATCATCGAGGCCTCCTGGGAGGCGTTGGTCGATTCACTCGAGTACGCCTTCCAGCCCCGCAAATAGTGTTGCGTTGATGACCGGTGCTTCGGCAGACATGGACCCCATCCCACTGGCGCGGCCTGAGATCGGTGACCGGGAGGAGGAGCTCGTCCTCGAGGTGCTGCGCTCCGGGCGCCTCTCGCTGGGGCCGGTCGGCGAGCGTTTCGAGCGTGAGTTCGCCGCCTGGCTCGGCGTCGAAGACGCGGTCACCGCATCGAGCGGCACGACCGCGCTGCACCTCGGCGTGCGGGCACTCGGCTGGGGGCCGGGGGACGAGATCCTGACCAGCCCGTTCAGCTTCGTCGCCTCGGCCAACTGCCTGCTCTACGAGGGCGCCCGGCCGGTCTTCTGCGACGTCGACCCGGAGACCCTCAACCTCGATCCGGCAGCGGTCGGGGCGGCAACCGGCGAGCGTAGCGCCGGCATCCTGCCGGTCCACATCTTCGGCTTCCCGGCGGCGATGCCGGAGCTCGAGGCGATCGCCTCCAGCCACGGCCTCGGCATCCTCGAGGACGCCTGCGAGGCGCTCGGCGCGGTCGACTCCGATGGCTGCCGGGTCGGTACCCGGGGCAACCTTGCCACCTTTGCCTTCTATGCAAACAAGCAGATGACCACCGGCGAGGGAGGGGTGATCGTGCCGTCTGGCCCGGCGGTCGCGGCGCGGTTGCGCTCGGAGCGCAATCAGGGTCGCGCCTTGGACATGGGTTGGCTAGACCACAGCGGGCTCGGCTTCAACTACCGCCTCTCCGACCTCGCCGCGGCGCTCGGCGTCGCCCAGCTCGAGCGGCTCGAGGAGATGCTCGCGCGGCGCTCCGCGGTGGCCTCGCTGTATGAGCAGGGCCTGGCCGAGGTGGAGGGCGTCTCCACCCCGATCGCCACCCGCGGCACGGAGCGGCGCAGCTGGTTCATCTACCCGGTGCGCCTGGCCGAGGAGATCGACCGCGACGCGGTCCTCGCCCGCCTCGGCGATCGCGGTGTCGCCTCCAAGGCCTACCTCCCCTGCATCCACCTGTTCCCGCACCTGCGCGAGCTCGGCTACCGCGAAGGGCAGTTCCCGGTCGCCGAAGCCGCCTCGGCCCGCTCGCTGGCGCTGCCGTTCTTCCCGGCGATGACGGAGTCGCAGGTCACGCGGGTGTGCGAGGCTCTCGCCGAATCCCTCCGCTGATGTCGCGCTTTCGCAAAGACCCCGACCCGCGCTTCTGGCGCATCAACCGCTCGCTCGAGTTCGACTGGCCGCTGGCCGTCTACGACCTCGACCAGTCGAAGGCGCACGCACGGGCGCTGCAACGGATCGGCGTGCTCGACGCGGCCGAGTTGGAGCAGATGGTCACCGGCCTAGACCGGGTCGGCGAGCGGATCGGCGCCCACGGCTTTGAGTTCGATCCCGCCGACGAGGACATCCACATGGCGATCGAGCGGCTGCTCGGCGATGAGATCGGGCCGCTGGCCGGCAAGCTGCACACTGGCCGATCGCGCAACGACCAGGTCGCCACCGACATGGCGATGGTCGTCCAGGTGCACTCGCTGCAGGCGATCGACCTGGCGGCGGCGGCGATGGAGCGCCTGCTCGAGTTGGCCGAGCGCCATCGGGACTGGCCGATGCCCGGCTACACGCATCTGCAGCGCGCCCAGCCGGTCTACCTCGGTCATCACCTGCTCGCCTACTTCTGGATGCTCGCTCGCGATGTGCTGCGCTTTCAGTTCGCCCTCGACAGCGCCAGCGTGATGCCGCTCGGATCGGGGGCCCTCGCCGGGGTCAACTGGGAGATCGACCGCGGCGCGGTCGCCGACGACCTCGGCTTCGAACACGTCACCCACAACTCGATCGACGGCGCCTCCAATCGCGACTTCGTCCTCGACTACCTCTCGGCCGCGGCCACCTGCGCCATGCACCTTTCCCGGCTCGGCTCGGAGATCGTCATCTGGAGCTCGGCGGAGTTTGGCTTCTGCCAGCTCGACGAGGCCTTCTCCTCGGGTTCGTCGATCATGCCGCAAAAGGTCAACCCCGACTCGGCCGAGCTCTTGCGCGCCAAGAGCCCCCGGGTCGCCGCCGACTTCCTCGCTTTGCTGGGCACCATGCACGCGCTGCCGCTGACCTACGGCAAGGACATGCAGGAGGACAAGGAGCCGCTCTTCGACGCGGTCGACACGGTCGAGTCCTGCCTCGACGCGACCGAGGGGATGCTTGCCGGGATCGGCTTCGATCGCGAGCGCCTCGAGGCTGCCTCCAGCGACGAGATGCTGGCGGCCACCGAGGTCGCCGACCTCCTCGTTCGCAAGGGGGTGCCCTTCCGCGAGGCGCACGGAATCGTCGGTGGCCTGGTTCGCGACGCGGTCGAGAGCGGCAGGTCGCTGTCCGAGCTGACGCCTGAGGAGCTGCGCGAGCGCTCCGAGCAGCTGGACGACTCCTTCTACGAGGTTCTCAAGCGCGAGAGCTGGCTCGAGTCGAAGCGGATCGAGGGCGGCACCGGCTCGGCGCCGCTCGCCGAGCAGATCGCGCTCGCGCATGAGACCCTCGCCGCCGTCAAGGCGCGGGTCCTCGACGAGCGCTCGTGAGCGCCCCGGCCGCAGAGCGGCTGGGGGCTGACTTCTTCGCCCGCTCGGTGCACGCCGTCGCGCGCGACCTGATCGGCTGCCGCCTCGTCTATGCGGGCTGTGGGGGGACGATCGTCGAGACCGAGAGCTACGAGCGCGATGACCCGGCCTGCCACGCCTACGTCGGGCTGACGGAGCGCACGGAGCCGCTCTTCGGCCCCCCGGGCCGCGCCTACGTCTACCTCTCCTACGGCATCCACAGCCTGCTCAACTTCGTCTGCGAACCCGAGGGCGAGGCCGCAGCCGCCCTGATCCGAGCGCTTGAGCCGACCGCGGACCTGGAGGCGATGCGCGCCCGCCGCGGCAACCGGCCCGACACCGACCTCTGCTCGGGCCCCGGCAAGCTCACCGAGGCCCTTGGCATAGGCCTCGAAGCAAACAACGCCGACCTCTGCGAGGACCCCTTCGTGCTGTCGCCGCCGGAGCCGAGCTGGAGCGGGGAAGTAGTCGCCAGCCCCCGCGTCGGCATCACCAAAGCCGTCGAGCGCCCGTGGCGCTTCAGCTTGGCGGGGAATCCTTACGTGTCGCGACCGAGACCATCATCCGGCGGTAATTCCGCCCCCTCCGCCTGATTCAGGGGCGGCTTCCGGAGCGGCTTCGGGCGACGGCGCCGGTTCGCCTTCCGGTTCCGGGGCAGGTTCGACTTCTGGTCCCGTTTCTTCGGGCGCGTAGCTTTCTTCTTCGACTTCGCCGCCCGAGCCCTTCGACTTGGCCGCCTTCCCGCTCGCGGCTTCCGCCGCCCGTTCCGCCCTGATCTTTTCCCAGGCCGAGATCACGCTGGCCCAGATCTCGGCGGGAAACGTGCCACCCATCACCGGGCCGCCGTTGTAGAGGGTGCTCATCGGCGTGACCGTGTCGGCGTAGCCGACCCAGACGCAGGCGGTGACTTCTTCGGTTGCGCCGCAGAACCAGGCGTCGCCGTTTTCCTCGGTCGTGCCGGTCTTACCCCACTGGCCGCTGGCGCCGATGTCGGCGTGCGTCCCGGTGCCGCTGCTGACGACGGTTTCGAGGATGCTCTTGGCCTCTTCCGCGGTCCCTTCGCTGAGCACCTGATCGTGGGTCGAGTCGTTGTCGCCGCCCTTGATCGTGTGGCCGTCGCGGCCTTCGACCTGGGTGTAGGCCACCGGGCTGTCGCCTGGGTCGGGGGCGAGGGTGCCGCTGACACGGTCGCCGTTGTTGGCCAGGGTCGAGTAGGCGTAGGCCCAACCGAGCGGCGTGACGCCTTCCTTCAGTCCACCCAGGACCATCGCCGGGTTGGTCGAGATCGGGTCGCGGTAGCCCATTTTGTGGATCGTCGCGGCGATCGAGCGAGTCCGGTCCTCGATCGTCTTGCCCTTGAGGCCTTCCAGGGCAAGTTGGGCGTAGATCGAGTTGTCGGAGTAGGTCGTCGCGCAGATGATGCTGCAGGAGCCGAGGTAGGAGTCCTCGTCGTTGTGGACGACGAAGGTTTCCTGGCCATGCTTGCCAAAGTGGAATTCCTGCGGGGCCGATTCGTAGACGGTTTCCGGCGAGATCCCCTCTTCCAGTGCGGTGACCAGCGTGAAGGGCTTGATCGAGGACCCGGGCTGTCGGTGGCCGAGCGTCGCGAGGTTGAACGGCTTGGTCTGGAAGTTGGGCCCGCCGACCATCGCCTTGACGCCGGCGTTCTTGTTGTCGAGCACGACCACCGACGCGGTCGGGGGGAGGTAGCCGAGGTAGGAGTTGATCGCTTCTTCGGCGGCGTTCTGAAGCTTGAGGTCGAGCGTCGTCTTCACTTTCAGTCCGCCGAAGAAGGTCTTGGCGGCGCCGTAGCGTTCGACCAGCTGCTGGCGCAGCCAGGAGGTGAAGTAGGGGGCCTTGGAGTCCAGTCGTGGCGGTTGGATGTCGCTGGGAGCGGGAAGGGCCTGCTTGGTTCCTTCGTCGAGCTGCGTCTGGGTGATGTAGCCCTGCTCGTACATCTTTTCCAGCACGATGTTGCGACGCGCCAGCGTGTTTTCCGGGTAGATCTTCGGGTCGTAGGCCGAAGGGGATGCGATGATCCCGGCCAGCGTCGCCGCCTCCCAGGGCTCCAGCACCGAAGCGCAGGGCTCGGCTTGCGTGCCGCAGCCGGGGTGCGCCTTGCCGAAGTAGGTGCGGGCGGCTGCCTCGATCCCGTAGGCGCCCTCGCCGAAGTAGATCGTGTTGAGGTACTCGGTGAGGATTTTGTCCTTGCTCCAGTGGCGCTCGAGCCGGTAGGCGAGCGCCGCCTCGCGAAACTTCTCCAAAACCGTGCGGCTGCCTTCGGCTTCGAGCGCGTTCTTGACGAACTGCTCGGTGATCGTCGAGGCGCCCTGGGCGGCGCTCTGGCTGAGCACGTCCCTGACCAGGGCGCGGGCGATGCCCTGGAAGTCGACGCCGCTGTGCTCGTAGAAGCGCGAATCCTCGATCGAGACCACCGCGTTCTTCATGTTGGGGGAGATCTGGCCCGAGCTGAGCAGGAACTTGTTCTGGTTGCTGGTCAACGTGCCGATCGGCTCACCGGAGGCGTCGAAAACCTCGCTGTTCTTCGCCGCCTTGTATTGGGCGAAGTTGTAGATCGCCGGCAGATCCTGCGAAACCGCGGTCATCATGCCGAAGACCATCGAGACCAAGGCGAGGACGCCTAGGCCCAGCAAAACGAAGAGGACGCGCAGCTTCTTCAGGCGCGGCTTGGTGCGTTGGCCCGCCAAGAGGAGGCGGCAGTCTAGCATTGCGCCCGTGCCGGACTTGACGCGTAACGCGGTCGACGTATTGCCCGATGGGATGCTCGCCGAGCAGCTCGCCGCGGCGCGCCCGCTGCGGATCAAGCTTGGGATTGACCCGACGACCGCCGACATCCATCTCGGCCACACGGTCGTCCTCAACAAGCTGCGCGAGTTTCAGGACGCGGGGCACCAGGTCGTCCTGATCATCGGAGACTTCACCGCGAGGGTGGGCGACCCGAGCGGTCGCTCGGCACAGCGACCGCTGCCCTCGGCCGAGGAGATCGAGACCAACGCCGCCACCTACCAGGAGCAGGCGTTCAAGCTGCTCGATCGCGAGCGGACCGAGGTGCGCTTCAACAGCGAGTGGCTGCGGATGGAGCCCGAGGCGCTGCTCGGCCTGCTCGCCCAGACGACGGTCGCCCGGCTGCTCGAGCGCGACGACTTCCAGAAGCGGCTGGCTGCGAGCTCGCCGATCGCCGCGCTCGAGCTGCTCTACCCGCTGCTGCAGGGCTACGACTCGGTCGCGGTCGAGGCCGACGTCGAGCTGGGGGGGACCGACCAGAAGTTCAACCTGCTCTTCGGCCGCGACATCCAGGGTGCCTACGGCCAGAAGCCGCAATCGATCATGACGATGCCGATCTTGGTCGGGACCGACGGCACGCAGAAGATGAGCAAGTCGCTCGGTAACTACGTCGGGGTGACCGAGGCGCCGGAGGAGATGTTCGGCAAGCTGATGCGGATCCCCGACGAGGCGATGGCCGAGTACTGCCGCCTGCTGCTCGGCGCCGAGGTGCCCGCCGGACCACCTAACGAGGCAAAGCGCGAGCTGGGCAGGCAAGTCGTCGCCCGCTTCCACGACGACGACGCGGCCCGCGACGCCGAGGAGCACTTTGACCGCCTCTTTGTCCGCCACGAGGCCCCCGAGCAGATCGAGGAGGTCGACCTCTCCGCCTTTCTGGGCGACGGCGGCGACTCGGTTCACCTCCCGCTGCTGATGGCCGGGGCCTTCGAGATCAGCTCCAGCGAGGCCAGGCGCCTGCTCGGGCAGGGGGGGGTGAAGCTCGACGGCGAGCCGATTCCCTCGGGAACCCTCGATCTCGATCCCGCCGCGCTGGACGGCCGCGTTCTGCAGGTCGGCAAGCGCCGCTTTCGCCGCATGCGCGCGGGCGCTTGACGCCCCACTAGGCAAAGCGCCGCCGCAGCGCTATACTCCCGCGTCCTTCTGGGATAGGCCCTGTGCCGTCCCATGCGCAAAAGACGGCGAGTCCCGCCGCAGAGGCGCAGCGGTCTTTGAAAACTGAGCAGCGTGCACCCCGCGAACATTCGTGTTCGTGGGTTGTTTGAGCCCGATCCACTCGACTCGTCAGCGTGTCGAGTGGTCTGATTTACCCGTCATGCCGGCCACCATGTTTGTGTACCCGGTGGCCAGCCAAGCATGACCACTCTCTGTAAGAAGTACTTTCACGGAGAGTTTGATCCTGGCTCAGGACGAACGCTGGCGGCGTGCTTAACACATGCAAGTGGTGCGACGAACCAGGGCTTGCCCTGGGGCAAAGCCGCGAACGGGTGAGTAACACGTGAGTAACCTGCCCCGATGACCGGGACAACCCGAGGAAACTCGGGCTAATACCGGATGTGGCGCACAGGCGTAAGCCTGTTCGCTAAAGGAAGCTTCGGCCTCCGCATTGGGAGGGGCTCGCGGCCCATTAGCTTGTTGGTGGGGTTATGGCCTACCAAGGCAACGATGGGTAGCTGGTCTGAGAGGACGATCAGCCACACTGGGACTGAGACACGGCCCAGACTCCTACGGGAGGCAGCAGTGGGGAATCTTGCGCAATGCGCGAAAGCGTGACGCAGCAACGCCGCGTGGGGGAAGACGGCCTTCGGGTTGTAAACCCCTTTCAGGAGGGACGAAGGTTCGGCGGTGAATAGCCGTCCGGACTGACGGTACCTCCAGAAGAAGCTCCGGCTAACTACGTGCCAGCAGCCGCGGTAATACGTAGGGGGCAAGCGTTGTCCGGAATCATTGGGCGTAAAGCGCGCGTAGGCGGCCCTGTAAGTCCGTTGTGAAAGTCAAAGGCTCAACCTTTGAAAGCCGATGGATACTGCAGGGCTAGAGTCCGGAAGAGGCGAGTGGAATTCCTGGTGTAGCGGTGGAATGCGCAGATATCAGGAGGAACACCAATAGCGAAGGCAGCTCGCTGGGACGGTACTGACGCTAAGGCGCGAAAGCGTGGGGAGCGAACAGGATTAGATACCCTGGTAGTCCACGCCGTAAACGATGGGCACTAGGTGTGGGAGGTGTCGACTCCTCCCGTGCCGTCGCTAACGCACTAAGTGCCCCGCCTGGGGAGTACGGCCGCAAGGCTAAAACTCAAAGGAATTGACGGGGGCCCGCACAAGCAGCGGAGCATGTGGTTTAATTCGACGCAACGCGAAGAACCTTACCTGGGCTTGACATGTTGGTGACCGCCGTGGAAACACGGTTTTCCTTCGGGACACCATCACAGGTGGTGCATGGCTGTCGTCAGCTCGTGTCGTGAGATGTTGGGTTAAGTCCCGCAACGAGCGCAACCCCCGTTCCATGTTGCCAGCATTAAGTTGGGGACTCATGGGAGACTGCCGGTGACAAACCGGAGGAAGGTGGGGATGACGTCAAGTCATCATGCCCCTTATGTCCAGGGCTACACACGTGCTACATTGGCGCATACAAAGGGCAGCAATACCGTGAGGTGGAGCGAATCCCAGAAAGTGCGTCTCGGTTCGGATTGAAGGCTGAAACTCGCCTTCATGAAGCTGGAGTTGCTAGTAATCGCAGATCAGCAATGCTGCGGTGAATACGTTCCCGGGCCTTGTACACACCGCCCGTCACACCACGAAAGCAAGTAACACCCGAAGCCGGTGGCCTAACCTTTTGGAGGGAGCCGTCGAAGGTGGGACCTGTGATTGGGGTGAAGTCGTAACAAGGTAGCCGTAGCGGAAGCTGCGGCTGGATCACCTCCTTTCTAGGGAGATTTCTCTAGAACGTCGACCGGGCTCCCCACTGGCATCAAGCCGGTGGGAACGCTGCTCAGTTTTGAGAGACCGCCAGCGGAAGTACTCCGCTGCGTGGGCCTCGGTGGACCTTGAAAACTGTACAAGGCCAATAATTAGAGCCTGCCGCGACGGCAGGCTCTGGGTAATTTAATTAACAACCCTTACATGTATGTGTAGGGGTTGCTCACCGTCAAGATAGTAAGGGCTTACGGTGGATGCCTTGGCACCAGGAGTCGATGAAGGACGTGGACGGCTGCGTTAAGCCGCGGTGAGGCGCTGAACAGCCATTGACCCGCGGATTTCCGAATGGGGAAACCCGGCGCCGGTAATGCGGCGTCATCCGGTGGTGAATTCATAGTCACCGGAAGGCAACCAGGGGAACTGAAACATCTAAGTACCCTGAGGAATAGAAATCAACCGAGACTCCCTTAGTAGTGGCGAGCGAAAGGGGATCAGCCTAAACCTGACAGATGCAAGCGGGCACGCGTTGTCTGTCGGGGGTCGTAGGACATCACGCCCGAGCCGTGCCTGGCTCGGCGGCAGTTACCAAATCAGGTGTTAACCGAAGCGAGTGGAACCTCGCACCACAGAGGGCAATCGTCCCGTAGGTGAAAACACACTGATCTGCCGACTGATGTTCCTGAGTAGGACCGCACCCGTGAAACGCGGTTCGAATCCGGGGGGACCACCCTCCAAGGCTAAGTACTACCTGGTGACCGATAGTGAACTAGTACCGTGAGGGAAAGGTGAAAAGCACCCCTGAAGGGGAGTGAAATAGTACCTGAAACCGTAAGCCTACAAGTGGTCGGAGCACCTTCGGGTGTGACGGCGTGCTTTTTGCATCACGAGCCGGCGAGTTACTCGTCAGTGGCAAGGTTAAGCGATGAGCGGAGCCGCAGCGAAAGCGAGTCTGAATAGGGCGACATAGTCATTGGCGGTAGACCCGAAACTGGGCGAGCTATCCATGGGCAGGCTGAAGCGGGGGTAAGACCTCGTGGAGGGCCGAACCGACCTAGGTTGAAAACTGGGCGGATGACCTGTGGATTGGAGTGAAAGGCTAATCAAGCCCAGAGATATCTGGTTCTCTCCGAAATATATTTAGGTATAGCCTCGCGTGATTGCGTGGCGGCCGTAGAGCACTGTTTGGACTAGGGGCCCTACCAGGTTACCGACTTCAGGCAAACTCCGAAGACCGTCACGGTTAGCGCGGGAGTCAGTGTGCGGGGGATAAACTTCGTACGCAAAAGGGGAACAACCCAGACCATCAGCTAAGGACCCTAAGTACTAGCTAAGTGGTGAACGATGTCCGAATGCAGAGACAACCAAGAGGTTGGCTTAGAAGCAGCCACCCTTAAAAGAGTGCGTAACAGCTCACTGGTCAAGTGTTCGGGCGCGGAGAATTCAACGGGGCTCAAGCTAGTCTCCGAAGCTATGGGTGTGCAGGCCTGCGGGCTCTGTACGCGGTAGGAGAGCGTTCCAGTTGCGTGAAGCAGGCGCGTAAGCTCCTGTGGAGTGGCTGGAAGTGAGAATGCCGGCATGAGTAACGATAGAGGGGTGAGACTCCCCTCCACCGATTGTCCAAGGTTTCCTGAGTAAAGTTCGTCTGCTCAGGGTTAGTCGGGACCTAAGGCGAGGCCGAAAGGCGTAGCCGATGGCCAACAGGTTGATATTCCTGTACCACGTCGATTCCGTTATGACCGATGGGGGGACGGGGAAGGGTAAGGGATCCCAGGCGATGGTCGTCCTGGGGCAAGCACGTAGCCAGTCTCTGTAGGAAAATCCGCAGAGGCGTTTTGACGCGAGGTGCGATGCCAGCTGGCTTGACCGCCGGCCAGTCCCCGATCCCATGCCTCCGAGAAAATCCTCTAGGCAGGATTCGCGTGCCCGTACCGATAACCGACACAGGTGGACAAGTAGAACATACTGAGGTGAGCGAGCTAACTCTCGTTAAGGAACTCGGCAAAATCGTCCCGTAACTTCGGGAGAAGGGACGCCCCGGTAGGGTGAACTCCATACGGAGGGAGCCTGAGGGGGCCGCAGTGAATTGGTCCAACCGACTGTTTACCAAAAACACAGGCCTCTGCTAAGTCGCAAGACGACGTATAGGGGCTGACGCCTGCCCGGTGCCGGAAGGTTACGCGGACTTGTTAGCGCTTCGGCGCGAAGCAATGAAGCTAAGCCCCGGTAAACGGCGGCCGTAACTATAACGGTCCTAAGGTAGCGAAATTCCTTGTCGGGTAAGTTCCGACCTGCACGAATGGCGCAACGAGTTGGACGCTGTCTCAACGAGAGGCTCGGTGAAATTAAAGTCTCGGTGAAGATGCCGAGTACCCGCAGCTAGACGGAAAGACCCCGTGAACCTTTACTGCAACTTGATATTGGAGTCTGATGTATCTCGCTCAGGATAGGTGGGAGACTGTGAACCAGCGGCTTTGGCCGCTGGGGAGTCGTCCTTGAGATACCACCCTTGATGTTTTGGGCTTCTAACACCATGCCGTGATCCGGGTGGTGAACAGTGTCAGGTGGGCAGTTTGACTGGGGCGGTCGCCTCCTAAAGTGTAACGGAGGCGCCCAAAGGTTCCCTCAGCACGGTTGGAAATCGTGCGTAGAGTGTAAAGGCAATAAGGGAGCTTGACTGCGAGACCGACGGGTCGAGCAGGAACGAAAGTTGGGCTTAGTGATCCGGCGGTAGCAAGTGGAAGCGCCGTCGCTCAACGGATAAAAGGTACTCCGGGGATAACAGGCTTATCGTTTCCAAGAGTCCACATCGACGAAACGGTTTGGCACCTCGATGTCGGCTCGTCGCATCCTGGGGCTGGAGTAGGTCCCAAGGGTTGGGCTGTTCGCCCATTAAAGCGGTACGCGAGCTGGGTTCAGAACGTCGTGAGACAGTTCGGTCCCTATCTGCTGTGGGCGTTGGAGAGTTGAGAGGAGTCATCCCTAGTACGAGAGGACCGGGATGAACGTGCCGCTGGTGTATCTGTTGTCCTGCCAAGGGCACCGCAGGTTAGCTACGCACGGAACGGATAACCGCTGAAGGCATCTAAGCGGGAAGCCGTCCTCGAGATGAGCTCTCCCATCCCTTCGAGGGAGTAAGACCCCTGGTAGACCACCAGGTTGATAGGCCGGCGGTGCAAGCGCAGTGATGCGCTCAGCCGACCGGTACTAATGGGTCGAGGGCTTGACGGATATTTATTTCTTTACCCATGGCCTTGTGCAGTTTTCAAGCTCCACCGGGGCTGTCTCGCAAAATTCCGGTGGCGCATAGCGAGTGGGAAACACCTCTTCCCATTCCGAACAGAGCAGTTAAGCCACTCTGCGCCGATGGTACTTGGGGGGCAACCCCCTGGGAGAGTAGGTCGCCGCCGGTTCTTCATTCGACTCCGGGCCGCCAATCTGGCGGCCCTTTGTCGTTCTAGGAGTGCGTGGCGAAGCGGTCGATCGCGGCGTGCCAGGCTCCGCTGCTCCTCGCGGCGCCGCTGCGCCGGCGACCCTCACAGGGGCGGGAGGGCGCGTCCACCGGCTCGAAGCCGTACTCGCCGAGGGTTGCGAAGTCGATGATCAGGTCCGTCGCGTCAGCTGCCTTGCTGCTGAGACTCTGCTGCGTCTTGAATTTCTTATCGAACATAGGTTCGACTCTACGGTTGCTTTCGGACGGCATCCCGGTTCTGCAGGGGTTTTTGCATCTCGTGCCTGCCGAAGGCGAGGATGAGGGCCGCCGTCTCGGCCGGTTTCTCGACTTCGGGCGAGTGGCCGGCGCCCTGGATCAGCTTGGTCTGGGCGCCGGCTGCCCGGTATGCGGCCAGCGCTTCCTCTGGGTCCTTGGCGATCTGCTCTTCGGCTCCCATGAGCGCCAGAACCGGCCTGCCGGTCGCCGCCGCGCGCTGCGGCAGCGCCTCTTCGCCGGTGTACTCGTCGAAGGCGTCGTGGGACCCGGTGTAGGCGCTGTAGGTCATCTGCTTCACATCCTCGACGAATGCGTCCGGAACCTTGAAGCCGGGGGCGAAGGCGACCCCGAGGCCGTTGCGGATCGAGAAGTCGGGCTTGATCCGCCACAGGGTCTGCCCGATTACCGGCTTGAACGGCAGTTCGCCGATGAAACCGACGTCGCCATAACTGTCGTCGGGGATGCTGTCGATCGTCATCAGCCGGTTGACCAGTTGCGGCGCCTGTTCCGCGAGGGCGATCGCCACGGGGCCGCCGAGCGAGTGGCCGACGACCTCGGCGTCGCGCACGCCCAGTCGCCCGAGGACTCCCGCAATCAGCGAGGCCTGGTTTTCGATCGAGTATCCCGACGAGGGCTTTTCAGAGCCACCGTGGCCGAGCAGGTCGATTGCGACTACCCGATGCGTGGCCGCGAGGCGGGGCATCACTCCGTCCCACCAGTTGATCGCGCAGGTGAAGCAGTGGATCAGCACGATCGGGCTGCCGTTGCGCGGTCCCCGTTCGACGACCTCCATATCCCCGCCGGGCAGGCTGACGATGCGGCCTCCGGGTTCGGTCACCGCGGCGGACTTGGTTTCGCCGTCGACGACCAGAACGTTGACGCCGATCAGCACGATCAGCACGGCCACGACAGCGATGAGGATCTTCCAGCCCCGTCCCATTACGCCAGTACCCTAACCGGAGCCATGGAGAAGTTCGTCATCAACGGAGGCGCGCCGCTCTCGGGCGAGCTGACAGCTGCCGGAAACAAGAACGCGGCCCTGCCGATCCTCGCCGCCTGCCTGCTCACCGAGGAGGAGCTGCTTCTGCACCGGGTGCCCCGGATCCGCGACACCGAAGCCCAGATCGCGCTGCTCGAGCGGCTGGGGGTCGAGGTCTCCTGGGTTGCCGACAACAGCCTGCGACTTTGCGCGAGGGCGGTCTCCGATGTCGCGGTCGACGAGGAGCTCTCGAACCAGATTCGTGCTTCGTTCCTGCTCGCCGGGCCGCTGCTGGCGCGCTTTGGCGAGGCGCGCATGCCGCCGCCAGGGGGCGACTTCATCGGCCGCCGCCGGCTCGACGCGCACCTCGACGCCTTCTCGGACCTTGGCGCCAGTGTCGACGGCGATCGCTGGATCGAGCTGAAGGCCCCGGCCGGGGGGCTGCGTCCCTGCGCGATCTTCATGGATGAGCCGTCGGTGATGGGCACGGAGAACGCATTGATGGCAGCGGCGCTGACGCCGGGCCCGACGACCATTTCCAACGCCGCCTCGGAGCCGCACGTTCAAGACCTCGCCCAGTTGCTGAGCGCGATGGGCGCCGAGGTGACGGGGATCGGATCCAACGTGATGACGGTTCACGGCCGCGACCGCCTCGGCGGGGCTGAGCACACAATCTCCCCCGACCACATCGAGGTCGGCAGCTTCATGGCCCTCGCCGCGGCGACGGGTGGCGAGCTGCGTATCCGCGATGCCGCCCCTGCCGACCTGGTCATGGTGCGCCGCCAGTTCCGTCGGCTCGGCTTGGAATCGACGATCGAGGGCGACGACGTGATCGTGCCGCCCGAGCAGCGACTGCGGATCAAGGCCGATATCGGCGACGCGATCCCAAAGATCGAGGACGGCCCTTGGCCGGCATTTCCCGCCGACCTGACCTCGATCGCGCTGGCCCTCGCCACCCAGGCCGACGGCGAGATCCTGATCTTCGAGAAGATGTTCGAGAACCGCCTCTTTTTCGTTGACAAGCTGGTCGCGATGGGCGCTCGGATCACGCTTTGCGATCCCCACAGGGCGATCGTCAGCGGTCCGAGCCGGCTTCACGGCGAGCGGGTCGAGAGCCCCGACATCCGGGCCGGAATGGCGATGCTCATCGCCGCCCTGGCGGCGGAGGGCAGCTCGGAGATCGGCAACATCCGCCAGATCGACCGGGGCTACGAGTCGATCGACGAGCGCCTGCGCGGCCTCGGTGCGCAGATCGAACGCGTCTCTGCAGAGATCCCCGCATAGGGCGCTTTCGGCGCTCACTCTCGTAAGGTCAGGCGGATGATCCACCCAATCCCTCCTGGGACGCGCGACATCCTCCCCGACGAGATGCGGGAGCTGCGGCGCCTGCACCTCGCGATGATCGAGGTGTTCGAGAGCCGTGGCTACGGCGAGGTGGCGACGCCCGCGATCGAGTACGACGAGGTGCTGGCCCGCGGCGACGGTCGTACCGCGGCCTCCGCCTACCGCTTCTTCGACGAGCGCGGCGATCTGCTGGCGCTGCGCTCCGACATGACCGTGCCGATCGCCCGCCTCGTCGCCTCGCGCTACGCCGATGCCGAGTGGCCATTGCGCCTTTGCTACCTGGCAAACGCCTTCCGCGCGGTGCGCCCCCAGCGCGGTCAGATGCGCGAGTTCGCCCAGGCCGGGGTCGAGCTGATCGGGGCGCCGGCCCCCGGCGGGACGATGGAGGTCATCGAGGTCTTGGAGGCGACCCTCGATGCCGCGGGCCTCGATCGAGCGCTGATCGGCCTTGGCGACGCCGATCTCTATCGCCAGCTGCTGACCGAGTTCAAGGTCGAAGGCGACGCCCGCGACGCGATCCTGGAGCGGCTGGCGATGCATGACCTGGTCGGCCTCGAGGTGGAGCTCTCCCAGGCCGGGCTCGCCACCAAACAGGTGGACACCTGCGTCGCCCTCTCGCAGTTGCGCGGCGGCCGCGAGGTCCTCGACCAGGCTCGGGCGATCGGCGGGGCGGCGGTCGAGCGGGCGACTGCGCGGCTGGGGGAGACCTACGGCGCGCTTGAAGAGCGCGGCGTGGCGGAGCGCGTCCGCGTCGATCTCGGCCTGCTACGTGACCTCGGCTACTACAGCGGCGCGATCCTCGAGGTCTACGACCCGGCCGTGGGCCACGTGCTGGGGGGTGGGGGACGCTACGACGAGTTGCTCAAGCGCTTCGGCATCGACCTGCCCGCGGCGGGGTTTGCCCTCTATCTGGAGCGGGTCCACGTCGCCCAGATGGAGGAGTCACGGCGAGAGGAGCCATCGTGAGCGTCGAAGTCGCCGGTATGGCCGGCGCGAAGGCCGACGGACCGCTGAAGCTGGCGGTGCCCCGCGGCGCGCTGCTCGCCGGAACGCTCGACGTCCTCGACGCGGCCGGCGTCGACACCGCCGCGGTGCGCGGCGAGTCGCGCTCGCTGATCTTTCCGGGCGAGGGGATCACGCTGGTGACGATGCGCCCCTCCGACGTGCCGACCTACGTCGAGGCCGGCGCCGCCGACGCGGGCATCACCGGCAAGGACGTGCTGCTCGAGCAGGCGGACCGCATGGTCTACGAGCTGCTCGACCTCGGCTACGGGCGCTGCCGGATGGTTCTCGCCGGGCGCAAGGGAGACGAAAGCCTCGGCGAGTCGCAGCGGCGGTTGGGGATGATGCGGATCGCGACCAAGTACCCGCGCATCGCTGAGCGTTACTTCGAGTCGACCGGCCGCCAGGTCGAGACGATCGAGGTCAAGGGCTCGGTTGAGCTGGCGCCCCTGATCGGCCTGGGAGACGGCATCGTCGACCTCGTCGCCACCGGCCGCACGCTGGAAGAGAACGACCTGGAGGTCCGCGAGGAGATCGTCGAGTGCACGGCGCGGTTCGTGGCGAACCGGGTGGCGCACAAGCTGCGAGCGGCGGAGATCGATGCGCTGACGGCAAAGTTGCGGGAGGCGACGGCGGGATGAGGGTGCGGCGCTTCGAGTGGAAGGGCGTCGACGAGATCGCACGGGAGATCAGGCGCTGGGTCGCCAGCGCCAGACCCGATGACGTCTTCGGATCCGTTCACAAAATCGGTAAGCAAGTTGAGGCGCAGCGTGATGTTGCGTTGTGTGCTCTGGCCACAAGTCTGGACGGCGTTGAGCAGACGCCAGATTCGCTGCGGGTCGATCCCGGAGATGCCGAGAAGGCCCTGGCCACGCTAGACCCGGAACTGCGCAGCGCCATGGAACTGGCCGCCGCGAACGTCCACTCGGTCGCTCGAGCTCAGGTGACCGACGAAACCCGGGAGATCGACCTTCCACAGGGTCAAAGGGTGAGCATCCGCGAGGTGCCGGTCGCGAGCGCCGGGGTCTATGCGCCCGGCGGTCGGGCCACCTACCCCTCAAGCGTGCTGATGTGCGCGATCCCGGCGCGCGTCGCCGGGGTACAGAACCTTGCTCTGGCATCCCCCCCGGGGAAAGACGGACGGGTCGCCGACCCCGTCCTCGCCGCAGCCGCGCTGTGCGAGATAGATGAGATCTACGCGGTGGGCGGGGCGCAGGCAATTTTCGCGCTCACCTATGGAACCGAGACGGTCAGTCCCGTTGACGTGATCGTCGGTCCGGGCAATCTCTGGGTGCAGGAGGCAAAGCGCGCCGTCATGGGTTTGGTCGGCATCGACTCGTACGCCGGACCTTCAGAGTTGATGCTGGTCGCTGGACATGACACCGATCCGAAGTGGGCCGCACTCGATCTTTGCGCCCAGGCCGAGCACGGTCCTGAAAGCCCACTGATCGTCGCCGCCGTCGAGGAGCACGTGCTCGACGCGATCGTGGCCGCCACCGAAGACGCCGCCGCTTCTCGATCCAGCGTCTTCGACGCCCCCCTTGCCCTCATCCAGGTTCCCGATCTCGGCGACGCGATCGACTTCGCCAATGCCTTCGCACCCGAGCACCTGCAGCTGATGGAGGAGGACGCCGCGCTGCAGGCTGATCGGATCAGGACCGCGGGCTGTGTCTTCGTCGGTCGCTATGGAGCCACCGCCTTCGGCGACTACGTCGCCGGTTCCAACCACGTCCTGCCGACTACCAAGACCGGGCGCTTCTCCGGGCCCCTTGGACCGGCGACCTTTCGTCGTCGCATCTCCAAAGTCGAGATCTCAGGGGCCGCGGCCACGAGCCTGGCCCAGCCGGTCGAAACTCTTGCCAGCGCAGAGGGACTCCCCGTCCACGGCGAGTCGGCAATGATTAGGGCCAAGGATGACTGAGATGAATAGAACTGCCAACAGAGAACGCAGCACTGCCGAGACCAAGATCAAGCTCTCGCTCGATCTGGACGGGGGCGAGTCGAGCGCCGCTACCGGCGTCGGCTTCCTCGATCACATGCTGGACCTGCTCGCCCGTCACGGCAGGCTGGGGCTGCGGGTCGAGGCCAGCGGCGACCTGGAGACCGGTGCGCACCACACTGTCGAGGACGTCGGCATCGTGCTCGGCCAGGCGCTCGACGAGGCGCTTGGCGACCGTGCCGGGATCCGCCGCTACGGCTCGGCGCTGGTGCCGATGGACGAGTCGCTGGCCGAGTGCGCGATCGACATCTCGGGGCGGCCGCTCTGCGTCTTCGATGCCGAGCTGCCGGCAACCTCGATCGCCGGCTTCGACAGCGAGCTGGCCGAGGAGTTCTTCCGCGCCGTCGCCAACGCTTCGAAGATGACCCTGCACGTCTCGGTCCGCTACGGGACCAACGTCCACCACATGATCGAGGCCTGCTTCAAGGCCTTCGCCCGCGCCCTGCGCGTCGCCGTCTCGGTCGACCCCGAGGAGAGCGGCGTGCCCTCGACCAAGGGGACCCTGAGCGAATGACGGCGCGGATCTGCATCTTGGACTACGGGATGGGCAACCTGCGCTCGGTCGAGAAGGCGCTCGAGCACGTCGGCGCGACGGCGACGATCGGCAACGACGCCGGGACGATCCGGGCAGCCGATGGCCTCATTCTGCCCGGCGTCGGCGCCTTTCCCAAGGCGATGGAACGGGTGCGGGAGCTCGGTCTCGACGAGCTGATCGGGGAGCGTCGCGACAGTGGCGTGCCGATCCTCGGCATCTGCCTCGGCCTACAACTGCTCTTCGACTCGACCACCGAGCTGAGAGGAGCCGAGGGCATCGGCCTTCTTCCAGGTGGCGTGGCCGAACTCGAGGCGGACGGTCTCAAGGTCCCGCACATCGGCTGGTCGCCGGTGCGCTGGGAGAAGCAGTCGCGCCTCGCCGAGGGGATCGAGAGCGAGACGCCCTTCTACTTCGTCCACTCCTTCGCGCCGAGCCCCGACCACGACGATCTGCTTGGCAGCGCCGCCTACGGCCCCCGCTTCGCCTGCGCGGCGGAGCGCGACAACGTCTTCGGCGTCCAGTTCCACCCGGAGAAGTCGAGCGCGGCAGGCCTGCGCCTGCTTTCGAATTTCGCCGGGGTCTGCTCCGCCGTGCCGGCGTGATCCTCTATCCCGCCATCGACATCCGCGGCGGCCATGCGGTGCGATTGGTGCAGGGCGACTACGACCGCGAGACCACCTACGACGCCGACCCGGTCGACGCCGCAAGACGCTGGGTAGACGAAGGCGCCGAGTTCCTCCACGTCGTCGACCTCGACGGAGCCAAGGCGGGCGAACCGCGCAACCTCGAAGCGATCGAGCGCATCGCCGCGACGGTCGACTGCCCGATCCAGGTGGGCGGAGGACTGCGTGACCCCCAATCAGTGCGCGCCATCCTCGACGCCGGCGCCGACCGGGTGGTGATCGGCACCGCCGCCCTCCGAGACCCGGAGTTCCTCGACGCGATGCTCGAAGCCCACGGCCACCGAGTGGTCGTCTCCGTTGACGCCCGCGCCGGTCGGGTCGCGCTGGAGGGCTGGACGGAGGCGGGGGAGGAGACCGCGGTCGACGCAATCGCAGCGCTGAGCGAGCGAGGCGTAGCGCGCTTCCTCTGCACGGCGATCGAGGTAGACGGCACGATGGAGGGCCCGGCGGTCGATCAGCTGACCGAGATCGCAAACGCCACCAGCTCCAAGGTAATTGCCTCCGGCGGCGTAGGAAACCTGACCCACCTCGAATCCCTAGCCAGCTCCACGCCCGCAAACGTCGAGGGCGCAATCGTGGGTCGTGCCCTCTATGAGCGCAAATTCACCGTCGCCGACGGCATCAAGGCCCTAGCCTGAGTCGATGGTTCTCAAACGAGTGATCCCCTGCCTCGACGTCGACGCCGGCCGCGTCGTCAAGGGAACGAACTTCGTCGGCCTCCGTGACGCCGGCGACCCGGTCGAGCTGGCCGAGCGCTACGACGCCGAGGGCGCCGACGAGTTGGTCTTCCTCGACATCACCGCCTCGCACGAGAAGCGCGACACGATTGTCGAGCTGGCGCGGCGCACCGCCGACAACGTCTTCATTCCCTTCACGATCGGCGGCGGCATCCGCTCGGTAGAGGATGCACAGGCCGTGCTCGACGCCGGCGCCGACAAGGTCTCGGTGAACTCCTCGGCGCTGGAGAGGCCCGAGTTGCTGACCGAGCTGGCGGACCACTTTGGGGCCCAGTGCGTCGTAATCGCGATCGATGCCAAACGCGAGGAGAGCGGCTGGGGCGTCTACGTCAACGGCGGCCGCAAGCGGATCGAGGGCCGCGAGGCGGTCGCCTGGGCGAGGGAAGCTGTGGAGGCGGGAGCCGGGGAGGTGCTGCTAACGAGCATGGATCGCGACGGCACCAACGATGGGTACGACATCGCCCTGACCCGCGCGGTCGCCGACGCCGTGACCGTGCCGGTGATCGCCTCTGGGGGGGCAGGCACGCTCGAGCACCTCAGCGAGGCGATTAACGACGGGAGCGCAGACGCCGTCCTCTGCGCCTCGATCTTCCACTACGGCACCTACCGGGTGCGCGATGCGAAGCAGCACCTGGCGGCGGCCGGCATTCCGGTTCGCGCTTAGCTTTCGCCGGACTGCAGGTCGGAGGCCATGCCGGCGACACCCTCCGAGCCGAGGATCTCAAAGCGATCCAGTTCGTAGGGGTGGTCGCGGTCGGCGTAGCCGCGAATCTCGGTGGTGGCGCCTACGTAGCCGGCTGCTTCTACCGCGGCGATCACGGTCGCGTTGAAGCGCCCCGCCGGGTAGCAGAAGTTCTTCACCGGGACGCCGTAGTCGCGGCGCAGGATCGCCCGCGAGCCCGCGACTTCTTCCTTTAGCTGCGCGGCGTCGAGTTCGGTCAAGTCGAGATGGTGGATCGTGTGGGCGGCCAGCTCCCAGCCCGCGGCGATCATCGCTTCCACGTTGCTCGTGTAGAGGTCCGAACCTTCGGCCTTGAGGTTGAGCACGCCGGCCCAGCCGTGGCGGCGCAGCTCCGGGAGTGCGTAGGTGAACTGTGGCCTGTAGCCGTCGTCGAAGGAGACGACGACCGGCTTCGGCGGAAGCCTCGCGCCGCGGTACCAGGCTGCCTCGACCTGTTCGAGCGTCACCGCCTCATAGCCGTGTCCGTCCAGCCAGTTCATCTGCTTGTGGAAGTCGGGGCGGCTGACGTAGAGGTCGGGGTAGGGCGCGCTGGCCGGCGCGGCACCGAGCACGTGGTACTCGAGGATCGGCACCGGGCCGGTGAAGGGGCGCCAGCCGGGCTGGGGGGTGGCATTGGTGACCTCCGCTGCGGCCGGACGACCTGCAGGCGACCGCGCGGTCGAGGTTTGGCTCGCTGCCCGATTCAAACCTCGACTGCGGCCGTTGCCCTCGCCGCCGGAGGAGGAGACGGCGAACGCGATGACGATCGCCACCGCGACAACGAGCAGCGCGGCGCCGGCAATCGTCCGCCGCCGCCGGACCTGCCGCCGCTGCCTTTCCCGCCTTGCCTTGCGCTCGTCGGCCATCGGTGAACGCGATCATGGTAGGCATTGGGGGTGACCGTGAAGCCGATCGACGATCTGGGTGAGGCACTGAACGGTGCCTATCCCGAGCTGGCGGCCGTGCGGGACGTGGCCGGAGGCAAACCGGTCTACCTGGTCGGCGGCGCTGTGCGAGATCTGCTTCTCGGCCAGGGGCGGACCGACATCGACCTCGTCGTCGAGGGTGAGGCGGCGGCGCTGGCCACGCGTCTCGGCGGCGAGGTGGTCGAGCACGAGCGCTTTGCCACCGCCAAGGTGCGCCTCGACGGACACGAGGTCGACATCGCCACCGCCCGGGCCGAGTCCTATCCACACCCCGGCGCGTTACCTGAGGTGGAGCCGACCGCGGGGATCGCCGCCGACCTCGCCCGCCGCGACTTCACGATCAACGCGATGGCGATCCCGCTGCGTCGCGATCCGGAGCTGATCGACCCCCACCGAGGACGCGAAGATCTGGAAGCAGGACTGCTGCGCACCCTGCATCCACAGTCCTTCGACGACGACCCGACCCGGGCGCTGCGGGCCGCGCGCTACGCCGCCCGCTTCGGCTTCGAGCTCGAGCCCGACACGGCCGAGCTGCTCGGCCAGACGGACCTGAGCACGGTCTCGGTCGACCGCCGCAATGCCGAGTTGCTGCGGCTGGCCGGGGAAACCGAAGCGATGCGCGGCTTCGCCCTTCTGGCCGAGTGGGGCCTCCTGGACCTGCACGAGAACGGAATCGAGCTCGCCGGTCGGGTCGCGGGACTGCTCGCGGCGCCCCCTTGGACGGACGTAGCCCGACGCGACCGAGCGGTCCTCGCCGCGGTGCTGGGCACCTGGGGGGAGGCCGAGCGGCTGGCCGCGTTAAACCCCGGGCGACCGTCGGAGGCGGTGCGACTCGCGCAAGGAGCGGACCCGGTCGAGCTGGTCCTTGCCCGAGCGCTTGGGGCCGAGTGGCTCGACACCTACCAGGCAGAGTGGCGCCGGGTGACGCTCGAAATCGATGGCGGCGCGCTGATCGCCGCCGGTGTTCCCGAGGGCCCACGGATCGGCGCGGGTCTCGCCGAGGCGCTGCGGCGCAAGCTCGACGGCGAGCTCTCCGGGCGCGACGAAGAGCTCGCGGTCGCCCTGGAGGCGGCCCGGCGGGCGAGCGACTGATGGAGTGGCAGGAGGTCGGGGGGGTCGAGTGGGTGGAAGCCCGCCTGTCCGGCGCCAGGGTCGTCTTCTCCACCCGCTCGGCGGGCTCGCTGAAAGAGAGCCCGCGGCTACTCGCCGATGCGCTCGGGGTGCCGGAGGAGAGGATCGTCAGCGGCCGGCAGGCGCACGGCGCCGAGCTCGCCTTCCATGACGCGCCGACGACGGAGACTCCCACGGCCGACGGCCACGTGATCGGGCGGCCGGGCCCGATCGGGCTCGTCTACACCGCCGACTGCCTGCCGGTCGCGGTTGCCGGGCCGGGCGGCGTCGCGATGCTCCACTGCGGCTGGCGCGGCCTCGCCGCGGGGATCGTCTCGCGGGGCGCCGATGCCGTCGGGGCCACCCACGCGGCGGTGGGCCCGGGGATCGGCTCGTGTTGCTACGAGGTGGGGGACGAGGTGCTGGACGCGTTCGCCGGACTCGGCGACGGGGTTGCCGAGGGCCGCATGCTCAACCTTCCCGAGGTCGCCCGCCGCCTGTTGCGCCAAGCCGGCGTCGAGCGGATCGAGTCGGAAGACATCTGCACCCGTTGCGAGCCCGAACTGTTCTTCTCACACCGCCGCGACGGCGGCCCCGGACGCCAAGGGGGCCTCGCCTGGCTCGACGGGAGCGAGGCCTGAGATGCCCGGCCTGATCCACGGCCTCGAACCGGCCAAGATCGCCGCGAATCTGGAGCGGGTGCGCGAGCGCTCCGGCGAGGGGGTGGAGATCCTCGCCGCAGTCAAGTACGTGCCCCTGGAGGAGATGGGCGCGCTCGCCGAGGCGGGGGTCGAGCTGGTCGGGGAGAACCGCCAGCAGGAGCTGGAGGCAAAGCACGAGCGCTGGGGCGACGCCTTCGCCTGGGACTTCATCGGCAACCTGCAAAGCCGCAAGGTCAAGCGCGTCCTGCCGCTCTGTCGGCTGATCCACTCGGTCGCCACCGATTCGGTCCTGGAGCAGCTCGGCCGCCACGCCGACCCGGACACGGAGGTCTTGGTCGAGGTCAATGTGGCGGGCGAGGAGGGCAAGGGCGGCGTCGCCCCAGGGGATCTGAAAGCTTTCATCGAGCGCTGCCCCGTACGGGTCTCAGGCCTGATGACGATGCCCCCGTTCAGCACCAACCCAGAGGACTCACGCCCCCATTTCGCGAAGCTCGCGGAACTTGCCGCGAAGCACGGCCTGAGCAAGCTCTCCATGGGAACCTCCCAGGACTGGCCGGTCGCAGTAGAAGAGGGCGCAACGATCATCCGCCTGGGCACGGCCCTGTACATCTGACCGACCCCCACCGCGTGACAGGACCCGCCGGCCATCGGCCATAATCCCTAGAGGATTCGCGCCATCAGGGCCGAATCAGCGCAGATATGGCACTAAGAGACAACTGGCATAAAGCACTGGTCTACTTCGGACTGGCGGAAGAGCACGAGCACGGCCTCGAGTACGAGGAAGACTTCCCCGAGACCTCAGAAGAGGAAATCGAGGCTCGCAGGGAATCTGGCTCGGTACGGCGGTTGCCGACCTCGCGCCGCTCGCGCCGCGACGAGATCGACGACATCTTCGCCGACGACGAGCCGATCTCGGCGTCACGGACCCGCACCCTGCGGCCTGTCGGCGACGACTCCGACGTCAAAGTCCACCTCGTCATCCCGCGCAACTTCAACGACGCCCAACAGGTCGCCGACCAGTTCAAGCGCTCGGTGCCGGTGATCCTCAACCTGCAGACGACCGACCACGAGCTTTCCAAGCGGATGATCGACTTCTGCTCCGGCCTCACCTACTCGCTCGATGGCGGCATGCAGCGGATCGCCGAGAAGATCTTCTTGCTCACGCCCCGCAATGTTGAGGTGTCGGCAGAGGAGAAGGCTCGGTTGCTCGACAAAGGGTTCTTCAACCAGTCGTAGCGCTTGGGAGGGTCCGGTGTCCCTCCATTAGGCTCTCCGCTGATGATTGTCGGATTCTGTGGAGCGGGGAATATGGCTGCGGCCATTGCCCGGGGGTGGGCCGGCCAGTGGGAGGGGATGCTGTTCTTTGATCCTGATTCCGATAAGGCTCGTGAGCTGGCTGGGGATCTTGGTGGTGAGGTTGTCGAGTCCAACGGGGAGTTGGCGGAACGGGCCGATGTTGTGCTTCTTGCCGTCAAGCCGGGTGCGCTGCAGCAGGCGGCCGGGGAATTGGCGGGGGCCAAGGCGGTCATCTCAATCTTGGGAGCGACGGCCCTGGAGAAGGTCGAGGCCGCATTTCCACAGGCCGAAGTCGGACGCGTCATGCCCAACCTTGCGGTGGAGGTGAGCGGGGGCGTCCTCTGCGCTGCCGGGGAGTTCGGTCCAGGGGTTCTGGAGAAGCTGGGCGTTCTCGGGTCTGTCGTTGAGTTGCCCGACTCGCAATTCGACCTCGCCACTGCGCTGATGGGTTGCTCCCCGGCGTATTTCGCCTTGGTGGCCGAGGCGCTCATCAAGGGCGGGATCGACGCCGGCCTCGAGGGGGAGCTGGCCGAGAAGCTGGTTGTCGAGGCTGCCGCGGGCACCGGATCGCTGATGCGCATTCGACGCCCAGCCGAGCTCCGGGTCGCGGTGACTTCACCCGGTGGCAGCACGGAAGCGGGTTTGGAAGCGCTCGAGCGAGAAGGGGCGAGGGAGGCATTCGAAGCCGCGGTCAGGGCCTCGCTGGAGAGGATGCAGGGGTGATGCTGCTGGCGCTCACCCGCGGGGACGTCGCGGACTACATCGGTGCGCTCTTCCTCGTCTACATCATCCTGATCCTGATCCGGGTGCTGATGTCGTGGATCCCGCGCATGCCCTACTACCCGTGGCTGCGCTCTGTGCTCGACTTCATCTCCGAGACCACCGACCCCTACCTCAACCTCTTCCGCCGCGTGATCCCGCCGATCGGCGGCGGGCTTGACCTGAGCCCGATGATCGGGATCATCGTCCTCTACATCCTGCGCGGGCTCATCGTCGCCCTGATCGCCGGGTGAGCGCGGCCGACGCCCGTGCCTGGCGCCTTGCCGGCGCACTCTGCGTCCTCGTCGTCATCGTCGATCAGGTCGCCAAGGCCCTGATCGAGGCCAATATGGCGCCCGGCGAGCACGTCGACGTCCTTGGGCCGCTCGGCTTCACCCTCGCCCACAACGAAGGTGTCGCCTTCGGGCTCGCCAGAGGCGGCGGCGCGGCCCTGGTCGCACTCACCGTCGTCGCCCTGATCTTCGTCGGCGTCCTCTTCGCCCGCAACCCGACCCGCCCCCGGATGTGGGTCGCCTTCGGCCTGCTCGCCGGCGGCGCGATCGGCAACCTCGCCGACCGGGTGCGCGTGGGGGCCGTCACCGACTACGTCGACGTCTTCAGCTGGCCCCCCTTCAACCTCGCCGACGCCGCGATCACGGTCGGCGTCGTCGTGCTGGCGCTCTGCTACCTCGGTGAGGCGGATCGATGACCTCCGAGCTGCGCGTCGTCCACCTCGACGAGCACCTCGCCGTGGTCGACAAGCCGGCCGGCTTGGTCGTCCACCCGGCCCCCTCGCACGACGGGCCCACCCTCGTCGACGAGCTGGCCGAGATCCTCGGCGGTGGCGCCGACCCGGAGCGCCCCGGCATCGTCCACCGGCTCGACAAGGAGACCAGCGGCCTGCTCGTCGTCGCGCGCGACGATTCCACCCACGCCGCATTGCAGGAGCAGGTTCGCCGGCGTGAGGTCGAACGCGTCTACCTGGCGCTGGCGGGCGGGAGGCTCGGCTCGCGAACGGGGACGATTGACGCGCCGATCGGGCGTGCCTCGCGACAGCGGCATCGCATGGCCGTATCGGGCGCGGCCTCGCGGCAGGCCCGCACGCACTTCGAGGTGCTGGAGTTGCTCGCCGGCGAGAGCTACCTGGAGGTCAAGCTGGAGACCGGGCGGACGCACCAGATCCGCGCCCACTTCGGCGCGATCGGCCACCCCCTGATCGGCGACCCGACTTACGGCGGCGAGGAGAAATACGGCCTGGGGCGCCAGTTCCTGCACGCCCACCGGCTCGCCTTTGCCCACCCGGCAAGCGGCGAGGCGATGAGCTTCCGCTCCGAGCTGCCGGCGGACCTCACAGCGGCGCTCGCCGCGGCCCGTTCCGCCTGACCGCGCGCGCCCCACTACCATTGGTGGTCACCTAGTTCTAAACCGACCCCCGTCGTAACCGACCCGGATCCTGACTTCGCCTCGTGAAGGCCGAGTCCCCGGCTAGGGCGCCGGGCCTCATCAAAAAACCAAGGAGATTCGTCAAATGCCAGAGGCAGGCCTCAAAGAGCTGCTGGAGGCCGGAGTCCATTTCGGCCACCAGACGCGGCGCTGGAACCCGAACATGCGCCGCTACATATTCGGCGAGCTGGACGGGATCCACATCATCGACCTGATCCAGACCGAGGCGCTACTGGAGAACGCGCGGCGCTTTTCCGGCGAGCTCGCCAGCGGCGGAGGCACGGTGCTCTTCGTCGGCACGAAGAAGCAGGCCCGGGGCCCGGTCCAGGAATGGGCCGAACGCTGCAAGATGCCCTATGTCAACCAGCGCTGGCTCGGCGGACTGCTGACCAACTTCAACACGATCTCACAGCGGATTTCCCGCCTGCACGAGCTGACCACCTGGCAGGAGGAGGGCAAACTCGATCTGCTGCCGACCAAGGAGCGGATGGGGATGCAGGCCGAGCTGGCCAAGCTCGAGTACAACCTCGGCGGCGTTCGTGACATGGACCGTCTGCCCGACGCCGTCTTCGTCACCGACCTGAAAACCGAGGAGATCGCGGTTCGCGAGGCGGTACGCCTGCGGATCCCGATCATCGGGCTGGTCGACACCAACTGCGACCCGACCCAGATCGACTACGTGATTCCGGGCAATGACGACGCGATCCGCTCCTGCGGGCTCGTGATCGGCACGATCGGCGGTGCGGTCGAGGAGGGCTCGAGCAGCTGGCGCGTCAAAGAGGAGAAGCGCATCGCGGAGGAAATGGAACGCCGTAAACACGAGGAAGAAGAGAGAAAGAAACGGGAGCAGGAAGAGAAAGAGCGGGTCGAAAAACTCGAGGCGGAGAAAAAACTGGCTGAAGAAGCGGCCGCGAAAAAAGCTGCCGAAGCACCGCCGGTCCAGGCCCCTCAGGCCGCGGGTCCCGTCGCCCCCACGCCACCCGCGGCAGGGGCGCCAGAGAGGAAAGATTCCGAGGGTTCGGAGGCCAAATCATGAGCGTTACCGCTGCGGATGTGAAGGCGCTGCGGGACCGGACGGGCGCGGCCATGATGGATTGCAAGTCCGCCCTGACCGAGTCCGAGGGGGATGTCGATCGGGCTATCGAGATCCTGCGGGTCAAGGGTCAGGCCTCGGCCGCCAAGCGCGAAGGGCGCGGGACCAGCGAGGGGGTTGTCTCCTCCTATATCCACGCCAACGACAAGGTCGGGGCGATGGTCGAAGTGCAGTGCGAGACCGACTTCGTCGCCCGCAACGAGGACTTCAAGGTTTTTGCCTACGAGGTCGCCCTGCACGTCGCGGCGACGTCCCCCAAGTTCGTCTCCTCCGAGGAGATCCCGGCCGAGGAGCGCGAGGCCGAAAAGCGCGTCTTCGAGGAGAAGGCGCGCGAGGACGGCAAACCGGACAACGTCGTCGAGAAGATCGTCGAGGGTCAGCTGGCCAAGTGGGCGAAGGAAGTGGCCCTGCTCGACCAGTCCCATGTCAACGCCGAGAAGCACGACTCGAAGTCGATCGAGGAGCTGCGCCAGGAGCTCGCCGCGAAGACCGGCGAGAACATCCGCGTGGCGCGCTTCGCCTACTTCCGCGTCGGCGACGATTGAACAAGCCCGAGCCTAAATTCAGCCGCATCCTCCTCAAGCTCTCGGGGGAGGCGCTGATGGGTGAGCGCGATCACGGCACCGACGCCGCCGAGGTGGAACGGATCGCCCGTCAGGTGGCGGCTGTGCGCGCCCAGGGGGTCGAGGTGGCGATCGTGGTCGGCGCCGGCAACATCTACCGCGGCCTGCAGGGGGCCGCGGCAGGGATGGACCGGGCCACCGGCGATTACATGGGCATGCTGGCGACGGTGCTGAACGCGCTGACCCTGCAGGACGCGTTGGAGAAGATCGGCGAGCACACGCGGGTGATGTCGGCGATCGCCGTCCAGGAGGTCGCCGAGCCCTACATCCGCCGGCGCGCGATGCGCCACCTCGAGAAGGGCCGCGTGGTCATTTTCGCCGCCGGCACCGGCAACCCGTTCTTCACCACCGACACCGCCGCGGCGCTGCGCGCGCTGGAGATCCACGCGCAAACGATCCTGATGGCGAAGAACGGGGTCGAGGGTGTCTATGACTCCGACCCGGCGATCAACCCCGACGCCAAGTTCATCCCCGAGATCGGCCACCGCGAGGCAATCGAGCGCGGGCTAAAGGTGATGGACTCGACCGCGCTGTCGCTCTGCATGGACAACGATCTGCCGATCTACGTCTTCAACATGGGCGACGAGACGAACATAGATAGGATCGTCGGCGGCGAGAGGGTAGGCACGCTGGTCTCCAGCGCCGCCTGAGGACCGGAGAGAGGACCCAGTGGAGCTGATCGACGAGTTGCTCAAGGACGCTGAAGGGCGAATGCAGAAGTCGGTCGAGTCGAGCCGTGGTGAGTTGGCCACGGTCCGCACCGGCCGGGCCTCGCCGCATCTCCTCGACCGGATCACGGTCGACTACTACGGCTCGCCGACGCCGCTCAAGCAGTTGGCCAACATCGCCACCTCCGACGCGCGGCTGCTCACCGTCACCCCGTTTGACAAGGGGTCGATGGGCGAGATCGAGAAAGCGATCCAAGAGTCCGACGTCGGCCTGACGCCGAGCAACGACGGCAACGTGATCCGCCTGCAGATCCCCGAGCTGACCGAGGAGCGCCGCCGCGAGATGGTCAAGGTCGTCCACGGCGTCGCCGAGGAGGGCCGGGTGGCAATCCGCAACATCCGCCGCGACACGATGCAGGACCTGCGCGATCTGAAAAAAGAGGGCGAAGCGGGCGAGGACGACGAGCGCCGCGCCGAGGCGGCACTGCAGAAGCAGACCGACGAGGCAATCGCCGAGATCGACGACCTGTTGAAAGGGAAGGAAGAGGAGATCCTGGAGGTGTGAGCACCTCCGCGCGGTACGTCGCGATCATCACCGACGGCAACGGACGCTGGGCAGAGCAGCGCGGCCTCCCTGTCGCCGAGGGGCACCGGGCCGGCGCCGACACCGTCAAGGCTCGCCTGCGGGACGCGGTCGAGCTCGGCGTCGAGGAGCTGACCGTCTTCTCCTTCTCGACCGAGAACTGGGCGCGGCCGTCGGCGGAGGTCGAGGGCCTGATGCGGATGTTCGGCGAGCGGATCGATGCCGAAACGCCGGAGCTGCACGAGGAAGGCGTGCGGATGCGCTTCCTCGGGCGCCGCGAGGGCGTCGCCGAGGACCTGGTCGAGCGGATTCGCTGGGCCGAAGCGACGACCGCAGCGAACGACCGCATCGTCCTCTTCGTCGCTTTCAACTACGGCGGCCGGGCGGAGATCGTCGACGCGGCGCGAACCTTCAAGGGAGACTCCGAGGAGGAGTTCCGCCGACACCTCTACGCGCCCGAGATGCACGACCCAGACCTCCTGATCAGAACCAGCGGCGAGCAGCGCATCTCCAACTACCTGCTCTGGCAGTGCGCCTACTCGGAGCTGGTCTTCCGCGACGAGCTCTGGCCGGACTTCGGTCGCGAGGCCTTCGAGGAGTCGCTGCGCGAGTTCGAGTTACGGCGGCGTCGCTTCGGCGGGAGGAGCTAGATGGTTCAGGACCTCTTCGATGACGACATGTTCTCCGAGGAGCCACCCGCGCCCGAGCGGCCTCCGCGCGAGCCGCGTCGGCGACGGAACGCGTTGCTCCGCGGCGAGACGGCGCGGCGGATCCTCGTCGCGATCCCCTGGATCGTTTTCGCGATCGTCATCGTCGTGCTCGGTGGGCCGGTATTCGCCGCGGCGATGGCCGGGCTCGGCCTGCTCTGCCTGCGCGAGTACTTCCTGATGACGGCGTCGCTGCGCCCGGTTCAGATGGCCGCCTACATCGCCCTTGTCGCGATGCTCGCCGCCGCCTACTTCGGCACGGCGTTCAACATCCTTCTCCTCGCGACCGCGTCCTTCCCGCTGCTCTTCTTCTTTGGCGCCCGGCGCCGGCCCCGCGACGGGATCGTCGTCTCGATGGGCGTGACCGTCCTCGGCGCCGTCTGGATCGGGCTGCCGCTGGTCCATGCCGTGCTCCTACGCGACCTGCCCGACCACGGCGCGGCGCTGCTGATCGACGTTCTCGTCGGCACCTTCGCCACCGACACCGCCGCATACGCAACCGGCCGCATGTTCGGCTCGCACCGGATCACCCCCGACCTCTCACCGAACAAGACGATCGAGGGCCTGATCGGCGGCTTCCTGATCGGCACGATGGCCTTCTGGTTCGCGGGCCTCTACCAGAACTGGCTCTCGGGAGCCGACGCCTTGATCATCGGCGCCGCCGTGGCCGCGGTCGCCCCGCTCGGGGACCTCTTTGCCTCGATGGTCAAGCGCGACCTCGGCACGAAGGACACCGGCAAGCTCTTCGGTCCGCACGGCGGCCTGCTCGACCGCCTCGACGCCGTCCTCTTCACGATCGTCGTCGGCTACTACCTCTCCGTCCAGCTGGTCTACTGACCTACCTAAACTCCAGTAGATGAAGAAGCTGGTCATTCTCGGCAGCAGCGGCTCGATCGGCACGCAGGCGCTGGAGATCGTCGCTGCCTCAGGAGAGCTTCAGGTCGTCGGCCTGGCCGCCGATTCGAGCTGGGAGAAAGTGTTGGAGCAGGCGCGGCAGCATGGCGTGCCCACCGTGGCGCTCGCGGAGGCCGGCGCGGCTGAGCGGGCGCGCTCCGCCTGGGATGGCCGTGTGCTCGCCGGGGAGGAGGGGATTCGCGAGCTGATCGTCGGATCGGACGCCGATCTGGTTCTCAACGGGATGGTCGGCGCGGCCGGGCTCGGCCCGACCGTCGTCGCCCTCGGCGAGGGGATCGACGTCGCCCTCGCGAACAAGGAGAGCCTGGTGATCGGCGGCGAGTTGACCACGGCGCTGGCCGAGGCGACGGGGGCGAGGCTGCTGCCGGTCGACTCCGAGCATTCGGCGCTTCACCAGCTGATCGGGTCCGCGCAGCCCGGCACGGTCGAGCGGCTCGTCCTGACCGCCTCGGGCGGGCCTTTCCGTGGGCGCAGCGATCTCTCGGGGGTCAGCGTCGAGGACGCCCTCGCGCACCCGACCTGGCGGATGGGCGGGCGGATCACGATCGACTCGGCGACCCTGATGAACAAGGGGTTCGAGGCAATCGAGGCCCATCACCTCTTCGGCGTGCCGTACGAGCGGATCACCGTCGTCGTCCACCCGCAGTCGATCGTCCACTCGCTGATCGACCTCAACGACGGCGCCACCCTGGCCCACCTCGGCTACCCCGACATGCGGGTGCCGATCTCCTACGCGCTGCACTTTCCCGAGCGCGCCGACGTCGATGTGCCGCGACTCGACCTCGCGGCGGTGGGCGAGCTGAGCTTCGAGCCGCCGGACCCTGAGACCTTCGCCTGCCTGCGCCTGGCGCTGGAGGCGGGCGAGGCGGGGGGGACCGCGCCCTGCGTGCTCAACGCGGCGGACGAGGTCGCCGTCGCCGCCTTCCTCGACGGTCGGATCGAGTTCACCGCGATCGCCGCCGCGATCGAGCGGGTCCTGGAGGAGATGCCGGCCCGGCCGGTGACCCACTTCGAGGACCTCTTTGCCTGTGACGAGGAGGCCCGTTGCCGCACCGAGGAGCAGGTCGGGGGGTTGTCGAGAGTATGAACTGGCTGCTCATCTTCCTTGGCTTCTGCCTGCTGATCATGCTCCACGAGGCTGGCCACTACGTCGCCGCCAAGGCAACCGGGATGCGGGTCGAGCGCTTCTTTCTCTTCTTCGGCCCGACGATCTGGTCGTTCAAACGCGGCGAGACCGAGTACGGGGTCAAAGCGATCCCGCTGGGCGGCTACGTGAAAATCAGCGGGATGAATCCGGAGGAAGCTCTTCCTCCGGAGGTCGCCCACCGCGCCTACTACCGCCAGCCGGTCTGGAAGCGGATCGTCGTGATCGGAGCGGGCCCTGCGGTGAACATCGTGCTGGCGTTCGTGATCCTCTTTGGGGTGTACATGTTCAGCTTCCAGCAGGGGAACCAGTCCGTCGAAGCCGTGCTGCCCAAGAGTCCGGCAGCGGGCGTGCTGAAGCCGGGCGACGAAATCGTCGCCGTCGACGGCAATCGCCACCCAGGCCTCAGTAACCAGGATCGAATCAGCCGCTTCCGCGAAGAAATCGGCTCGCATAAGTGCGCCGGCGCCGAGAAGGAGGGGTGCCTGGCAACGACCCCTGTGCGCTTGACGGTCAAAAATCATCGTGGCGAGGTGCGAGTGGTCGCGGTTCGTCCCGAATTCAACGCTTCGGCCGGCCAAACCCTGATCGGCTTCTCCTTCGGCAGCGAAGCCGTGGACCTCAGCGTTGCGGCGGCTGCCGGGGAAGCCGGGGACCGGATGTGGATGGTCGCCTCGGGAACCGTCCACGTCTTCGCCCACATCTTCGATGCCAAGGAACGCAAGCAGGTTTCGGGCATCGTCGGCACCAGCGATGTCGCCAATCAGGTGATCGACTTCGGCGTCGCCCCGGCGCTGCTGCTGCTCGCTCTGGTCAGTCTCTCGCTCGGCCTGATCAACCTGCTGCCGATTTTGCCGCTCGACGGCGGCCACATCTTCTGGAGCCTGGTCGAGAAGGTGCGCGGCGAACCGGTCTCGCTGCGGGTGATGGAGCGAGCCAGCGTGATCGGTTTTGCGCTGGTTGCGATGCTCTTCTTCATCGGGCTCAACAACGACATCGGCCGTATCACCGGCGAAGGCTTCAACGTCCGCTGATGGAGATCTCCTCCGCCCAGAGCTACGCCAGCGGCGGCCCGACGCCCGAACTGCCGGTCGCCAACCTCTATGCGGGCTTCCTCGCCACGGCCGAGCGGCGAGGGGACGAGGTCGCACTGCGCAGCGGCGAGCGGACGCAGAGCTGGTCGGAGCTGGCCACCCAGGTGGGACGAATCGCCGGCGGTCTGGCGGCGCTGGGAGTAACGAAGGGCGAGACGGTCGCCCTGATGCTCTCCAACCGACCTGAGTTCGTCGCCTGCGACATGGCGGCTGTGGCGCTGGGGGCGGTGCCCTTCTCGATCTACCAGACCTCCTCGCCCGAGCAGATCGCCTACGTCGTCGGCGACGCCGGCGCGCGCGTGGCAATCGTCGAGGCCGCCTACCTCGAAGCCTTCGAGGCGGCTCGTGCGGAGCTGCCCGGCATCGAGCACATGATCGTCCTCGACGGCGAAGGTGGAACCGAGACGCTGGCGGAGCTCGAAGCTCGCGACCCTCAGTTCGACCCGGCGCCCGGCGCCGTCGCGATCGACCCCGATGACCTCTTGACGCTGATCTACACCTCGGGCACGACCGGGCCGCCGAAGGGCGTGCAGCTGACCCACCGCAACCTGCTCACGCTGGTCGCCTCGGTCGATGATCTGGTGCCGCTGCCGGAGGAGGGCGGTCGGGTCATCTCGTGGCTGCCCGTCGCCCACATCGCCGAGCGCGGCGCCAACTACTACCTGCCGGTGATCAAAGGGCTGGAGATTCACATCTGCCCCGACCCGCGCGAGATAGTCCAGTTTTTGCCGCAGGTCCGTCCGACCTGGTTCTTCGCTGTGCCGCGTGTCTTCGAGAAACTCAAGGCCGGGCTGGAGGCGATGCTGGCGGGGCTGCCCGACGAGCAACGGGAGCCGGCCGAGCGCGGCTACGAGGCGGCTTTGCAGCGGGTGCGCCTGGAGCAGCGTGGCGAGGAGGTGCCCGCTGAGCTGGCGGCGGCGGCCAAGGCGGCTGACGAGGGGATGTTCGCGGCGCTGCGCAGTCAGCTCGGCCTCGATGAGGCGGTCGCGGTCAGCGTCGGCGCGGCGCCTACGCCGGTCGAGGTGCTCGAATTCTTCCACGCGATCGGCATCCCGATCGGCGAGCTCTGGGGCATGTCGGAGACCTGTGGCGTCGCGACCTGCAACCCGCCGGAGCGGATCAAGCTCGGCACCGTGGGGCCGCCGCTGCCGGGCGTCGAGCTGAAGCTTGCCGACGATGGCGAGGTGCTGGTCCGCGGCGAGGCCAACATGCCCGGCTACCGCAACATGGCGGCAAAGACCGGCGAGACGATCGACGCCGAGAGTTGGCTGCACACGGGCGACATCGGCGAGCTCGACGAGGACGGCTACCTGCGCATCGTCGACCGCAAGAAGGAGCTGATCATCAACGCCGCCGGCAAGAACATGTCGCCGGCCTCGATCGAGTCGAAGCTGAAGTCGGCCAGCCCGCTGATCGGCCAGGCGGTGGCGATCGGCGACGCACGGCCCTACAACGTCGCCCTGATCGTCCTCGACCCCGACTACGCGCCGGTCTGGGCGGAGGGCCAGGGGGTCGATGCCACCGAGCTGGACAGCCTCGCGGGGCACGAAGCGGTCCGGCAGGCGATCGAGGCAGCCGTGGCATCGGCCAACGAGCGCATGGCGCGGGTCGAGCAGATCAAGAAGTTCAAGATCCTGCCCACCGAGTGGGCGCCGGGCGGCGACGAGCTGACCCCGACCATGAAGCTCAAGCGCAAGCCGATCGACCGCAAGTACGCCAGCGAGATCGAGTCCCTCTACGCCGGCTGACCCGGCGGCTCCGCGGAACCGCCTTGACGGGCGGGTTCCGGGACAAAGAATTTGCACTTCGGTCGCATTGAGCGCACCACGCGTGCGTCTCGGGCTGTCACGGTCGGCCGATGTTGCTCGCGACTCATTCCGCCAGCCTGCTCGTCGCGCTTGCCGAGGAAGCTGCCACCGCTATCGGTGCCGGCGTCGTGCTCGGTGGCTTCGTCGGTGCTTCCGGCGGTGTCGTCAATGGCCGGTCGCGTAGTCAAGTTGAAGGCACCGCCCTCCGTGATGGCTATTTCGGCGCGGTAATGGTTCTCTCCATCTGGCTTGTCAGCCTCTGCATCGTTTACGCTACATAGCCATGGACGAATTGAGCTATGGCAATATCTGGAGGAGCCTAGGAGTCACGCTGCTCCTGACCACCATCGGGATGCTTCTCGTTCGCCACTCCGAAGAAGCCATGGGCCTTATCGGGTTCGCTGGAGTGATCTTCGGCCTGCTCCTTCTCAACGTTCTCGATTGGCGCGAGCTGCGCGGTCGCGAAGAGCGCTGAGGCGGCCAGATAGCCTGTAGGCATGGCTTCCAAGCGGCAGATATTCGTCGGTGGGGTGCCGATCGGCGGTGGGGCGCCGGTCGCCGTGCAGACGATGACCAAGACCGAGACCGCCAACCTGGCGGCGACGATGGAGCAGATCCGCAAGGTCGCCGACGCCGGGGCCGACATCGTCCGCGTCGCCGTGCCGCGCGACGACGACGTCGAGGCGCTGAAAACGATCGTCAAGGAGTCGCCGATTCCCGTGATCGCCGACATCCACTTCAACCACACGCTGGCGCTGAAGGCGATCGACGCCGGCGCCCACTGCATCCGCCTCAACCCGGGCAACATCGGCGGCCGCGAGAAAGTCGCCGAGGTGGCGCTGAAGGCAACCGCGGCAGGCGTGCCGATGCGGATCGGGGTCAACTCCGGCTCGCTGCCCAAACACCTGCACGAGCTCGAGCGTGAGGCGCCGGTCGAGGCGCTGGTCGCCGCGGCGGTCGAGTTCGTCGAGCTGATGGAGGGCCTCGACTTCGAAGACTTCAAGGTCTCGATCAAGTCGACCAACGTGCCCAACACGATCGCCGCCAACCGGCTGCTCTCGGAGAAGATCCCCTACCCGCTGCACCTGGGGATCACCGAGGCGGGGACCAAGTGGTCCGGGGCGCTGAAATCCTCGGTCGGGCTGGGGACGCTGCTCGCCGACGGCATCGGCGACACGATCCGGATCAGCCTCTCGACCTTCCACGCCGAGGAGGAGGTCAAGGTGGCCTGGGAGATCCTCAAGGCATTGCAGCTGCGCGAGCGCGGCCCGGTCCTGATCGCCTGCCCGACCTGCGGCCGCCTCCAGTTCGATATGGACTCGGTCGTCGCCGAGATCGAGCAGCGGCTGGAAGGCTACGCCGAGCCGGTCGAGGTGGCGGTGCTGGGCTGCGCGGTCAACGGAATCGGCGAGGCCAGTCACGCCGACTTCGGCATCGCCGGCGCCAAGAATGAGGGCTTGATCTATGCCCACGGCAAGCCGTTGCGCAAGGTGCCGCAGGCCCAGCTCGTCGACACGTTGTTCGAGGAGATCGACAAATCGCTCGATCGGGGCGGTGAGGTCGAGTTCGACGAGGCTGAGTCCCGCGAGGGCGCCGCCTGGCTGGCCAAGATCGAGGAGGAAAACGCCGGCGAACTGACGCCGGAGAAGATCGCCCGGATGGAGAAGGAAGCGGTCGAACGGGGCGAGGCGGACAAGGTCCTGCTCGACGAGGAGGCCTCGCCTACCGCTGGTCGCCGCTTCACTCGGGCTTAGAACTTTTAGAGCCGCCCACCCGCCCGAGACAAGCTGTCGACCACCGTCCGCCTTACTAGTGGATAGGTTTCCTGCAGTGACGCGGCTGAGCGAGAGCTTCATTCCCACGCTGAAGGACCCGCCCTCCGATGCTGAGGCCGTGTCCCACAAGCTGATGGTGCGCGCAGGTCTTATTCGGCAGCTTGGGGCTGGTCTGTGGACGTATCTGCCCGCCGGCCTACGGGTGGAGCGGAGGGTGGAGGCGATTCTGCGCGAGGAGATGGAGGCGATCGGCGCCCAGGAGATGCTGATGCCGATCCTGCAGCCCGCCGACCCCTGGAAGAAGACCGGCCGCTACGCGATCGACGAGCTGTTCAAGCTCGAGGACCGCAAGGGCGCCGAGATGGTCCTGGCGATGACGGCCGAGGAGTGCCTCACCTCCCACATCGCCCGCGAGGTGCGCTCCTACCGCGACCTGCCGCTGATGCTGTTCCAGATCCAGACCAAGGAGCGCGACGAGCCCCGTCCCCGCGCAGGCGTCCTGCGCACGCGTGAGTTCGCGATGAAGGACGCCTACTCCTTCGACCGCGACGAGGAGGGGCTGAGCCGCTCCTACGAGCTGCAGAGCGAGGCCTACCGGCGGATCTTCGATCGCTGCGGCCTGCGCTGGTATCGGGTCGAGTCCGACGTGGGGATGATGGGCGGCTCCGGCGCCCACGAGTACATGGCGCCCTGCCCGGCTGGTGAGAACGAGGTGGCGCTGGCTCCCGGCTACGCCGCCAACGTCGAGGTCGCCTCGGCGGAGGCGCAGCCGCTCGAGCTGCCGGCGCCGCTGGACGCCCCCGAGGCGGTCGATACGCCCGGCTTGACCAAGGTCGAGGAGGTGGCGGATCACCTCGGGCTCCCGCACGGAGCCTTCATCAAGACCCTGCCGATCATCGTCGAGGGCCGCGGGATGGTCCTCGTGCTCTTGCGCGGCGACCACCGTCTGAACGAGATCAAGCTGCGCAACGGGATGCAGACCGACTTTCGTCAGGCGAGCAGCGAGGAGATCGAGGAGCAGCTCGGCCCCGTCGGCTACCTCGGCCCGGTCGACAGCGGCCTGCCGATCATCAAGGACGCGGCGCTGACCGGCAATTCCTACGTCTCCGGCGCCAACAAGCCGAACACTCACCTCCGTGGGATCGACCCCGCCCGCGATTTTGAGGCCTACGAGATGGACGTGCGCACGGTCGAGGCGGGCGACACCGCCCCCGGCGGCGGCACAATCGAGATCGAGTCCGCGATCGAGGTCGGCAACATCTTCAAGCTCGGCACCCGCTACTCCGAACCGCTCGGGGCCACCTACCTCGACGAGGGCGGCGTCGAGCGACCTATCGTGATGGGCTCCTACGGGATCGGCCCCGCCCGAATCCTCGCCGCGGCGATCGAGCAGGGCGCCGACGAGCGCGGCATCGTCTGGCCCGCCGCCCTCGCGCCCTGGCAGATCCAGCTGGTCTCGCTCTCGAAGGCCGGCGAGCCCGAGCGCGAGGCGGCCGACGAGCTCTACGCGGCATTGCGCGAGGCTGGGGCGGAGGTCCTCTACGACGACCGCGACGCCGGCCCGGGGGAGAAGCTGACCGATGCCGAGCTGCTCGGCTGTCCGTTGCGCGTCGTCGTCGGCCGCCGCGGCCTCGCCAACGGCATCGTCGAGGCGAGCGAGCGCGCCGGCGGCGCCGAGCACGAGCTGCCGGTCGGCGAGGCCGGCGAGCGGGCCATCGCCCTGCTGCAAGGCGAGGATGCCTGACGCAGCCCCCTTCGGGCGTGGCCGCATCCGCCGACTCTTCGGCCTCGACCGCAGCGGACCGCCGCCGAGGCAGACGCGCGAGGGCGAACCGCTCAATCCCTGGACGCTGCCCAACCTGGTCGGCTACCTGCGCCTGGCGGGGCTGCCGGTCTTTCTCTACCTCGCCTTCGAATCCGGCGACGGGCGCACTGCCGCCTCGGCGGCGATCTTCTGGTTGATCGCGGCGGGCGACTACCTCGACGGCCTCCTCGCCCGGGTCACCGGCCAGTACAGCCGCCTGGGGGCGATGCTCGACCCGCTGATCGACCGGCTCACGATCCTCTCCGGCGCGATCGTCTGCTGGCACTTCGAGCTGCTGCCGCGCTGGGCGCTGGCCCTGCTCGTCGTCCGCGAGGTGGCGATGCTGCTGCTCGCCCAGTACGGGCTGCGCCACGGGGTCGAGATAGCGGTCAACTGGCCGGGCCGGATCTCCGTCTTCCCGATCATGGGCGGCATCTTCTTCGCCCTCGTCTTCGCCGGCTGGGTTCCCGCCGCGCTGCTGATCGTCGGCGTCGCCCTGGCGATCCTCGCCACCGTGATGTATGCCCAGACGGGGGTGCGCACGGTCCGCGAACGCAAGGCGCAAGCCGCCGCCCAGGATCCATAACCTTCAACCTAGAGTTGAACCTTTGGCTGAGCGACCTATAATTGGTCTCCGCGGCCAACGGAGGCGAAGGTCTCCCGATCAAGGAGCAAGATGGAGGACACCTTTCCCGATCTCAGTTCGCTCAGCGATGAAGAGCTGAAGGACCTGATCGACAAGCTAACCACCGAGGAGAACGAGATCTCCTACAAACGCCGGGTCCTGCACGGCAAGATCGACATCCTGCGTGCCGAGCTCGTCAACCGGCTGCGCCACAAGCACGAAAGCGGCGACTCGCTGATCTCGGGTGACGACGTCGCCCAGCTGACCGACATCCTCGCCGGCAAGCAGAGTCCACCCGAGGACGACGCGGCCGCCTGAGGCTGGATCCGATCCGATGGCCATCCACTGTCCAGAGTGCGGCTTCGTAAACCCCGAGGGCGCCAACTACTGCCAGAAGTGCGGTGCCTATCTCGGCGGGCCCAAAGACGGCGAGGACGAGCCGACGACGATGACCTACACCGTCGACGACACCGGCGAGATGCAGCCGATCGACATCGACGAGGTCCTCGAGGAGAGCGGCGCGGCGCTGGTCATCCGCTCCGGCGGCGGCCGCGCGGGGGAGAGCTTCACGGTGACCGAGGACCGGGTCAGCATCGGTCGCAGCCCCGACGCCGGTGTCTTCCTCGACGACGTCACCGTCTCCCGCAACCACGCGCTGCTGGTTCGCCGGCGCGACGGCTTCTACATCGACGATCTCGGCTCGCTCAACGGCACCTACGTCAACCGGCGCCGGATCGAGTCCCACCGCCTTGCTGACGGCGACGAGATCCAGGTCGGCAAGTACAAGCTGAGCTACCTGGAGAAGTAGGGAGCCCCGTGGCGGTATCCGAGCAGCAGGTTCGCCAGCGCGACTCGCGGCCCCGCAAGGCGCTGACGATCGGCGCCGTCTGCAAGATCCTCGAGAACGAGTTCGACGACATCTCGATCTCCAAGATCCGCTACCTCGAGGATCAGAAGCTGCTGACCCCGCGCCGCACGCAGGGCGGCTACCGCCTCTACAGCCAGTCCGACGTCGAGCGCCTGCGCACGATCCTGCGCCTGCAGCGCGACGAGTTCCTGCCCTTGCGGGTGATCCGCCAGGAGCTCGCCGCGGGCGGTGACATCGACCTGGGGGCGGGGAGCGGCGACCGCCGTCCGGCGGCCGGCGCGGTGCGACGGGCGATCCTGGTCAACACCTCGAGCGCCTACCTGACCCTGGAGGAGGTGATCGAGGAGACGGGCGCCCGCTCGGAGCTGATCGCGGAGTTGGAGAACTTCGGCATCGTCCAGCCCGAGAAGCGCGACGGCAAGGCTGCTTACGACGAGACCGACCGCGAGATTGTCCGCGCCGCCAACGAGCTGTCCCGGGTCGGCGTCGGCGCCCGCAACCTGCGCGTCTTCCGCTCCTCCGCCGATCGCGAGGCCAACCTGCTGGAAGCGCTGCTCGGGCCCTCGCTGCGCTCGCGCAATCCCGAGCGGCGCAAGGAGGCCCTGGAGAGCCTGGAGAGCCTGGCGGCGACGGTCAGTCACCTCAAGCACCTGCTGCTGGTCCGGGATCTCCGCCGCCTCGCCGGTGACTAGAGCGCTGCAAACCGGCGTCTGGCGGCGTCCTCGGTCGCTCGCGTGCTAGCGCACGCCACGCTCCCTGCGTCCTTGCCAGACTTGGTTTTCACG
The DNA here is from genome assembly GCA_963837695.1 of uncultured Solirubrobacterales bacterium. Lineage (GTDB taxonomy): Bacteria > Actinomycetota > Thermoleophilia > Solirubrobacterales > 70-9 > VRUE01. Next base: position 2,030,723 of record CAWINZ010000005.1, read on the forward strand.
CTCTAGTCCATGTCGAAAGTCACTCGAAAACGCCTCATCTCTTCTCCTCTGAATGAGGTCTGGGAGCTGATCTCCGACCCCTACAGCCTGCCGCGCTGGTGGCCGCGGACGAGTCGCGTAGAGAGCGTCGATCGCAAGTCCGAGGGCAAGCGCAGCCAGTGGACCAAGGTCCTCGAGACGGCCGAAGGGCGCGGGGTCCGCGCCGACTACCGCTGCCTCAGCTCGGCCGAGGGCGAGCGCTACGTCTGGGAGCAGCAGCTCGCCGGCAGCCCCTTCGAACGGCACCTGCGCAGCTCGGTGGTCGAGATCGGGCTGCGGGCAGGCGAGGATGGGACCGTGGTCAGCCTCACCTCCGAGCAGAAGCTGCGCGGTATGTCGCGGTTGGGCTCGCCGATGATGCGCGGTGGCCAGGGCAAGATCCTCGAGCAGGCGCTGGACGGCCTCGAAAGCGCACTTGGAGGGTCACGGTGAGGTCCGCATGGCCTCGGCGAGACTCGAAGTGGTGGGGCTGGGGCGATCCGGCCGTGGAGCCGAAGCTGGATGGCGAGGCGCTGGGGGTGCTGCGTGAGCGGGTGGGGGAGATGGAGGCTTGGCCGTTGGCGGCTGAGCTCGACCGTTTCGAGTTGCCCGAGGCGGAGTCGCTGCCACAGAGCTTGATCGAGGCCGTGGGCGAGGCGAACGTCTTCACCTCTGCCGAGGACCGGGTGCGGCATGCGACTGGTTGCGGCTACGCCGATTTGGCCCGGCTGCGGGGCGGACGGCTGGATGCGGCGCCCGATGCCGTTCTGCTTCCCCCGAACGCCGACGCCGTCAGGCGCGTGCTGGAGATCTGTGCGGCAGAGGGGATCGCTGTCGTTCCCTATGGCGGCGGCACCAGCGTTGTCGGCGGGGTCGCGCCGCTGCGGGGACCTCACTCGCGCCTGGTCAGTCTCGACCTCGCCCGTCTCCGTGAGGTAGAGGTCGATCGACGCTCGCTCACTGCCCGCCTCGGTGCGGGCCTGCGCGGGCCCGAGGCGGAAGCGGCGCTGAACGCCGCGGGTGTCGTGCTTGGCCACTTCCCGCAGTCGTTCGAGTACGCGACGATCGGCGGCTTCGCGGCTACCCGATCGGCCGGGCAAGCCTCCAGCGGCTATGGCCGCTTCGACTCGCTGGTCAGCTCGGTGCGGTTGATCGCGCCGGCCGGCGATCTGCGCACGCTGGAGACGCCTCATACGGCCGCCGGTCCATCGCTCCGCGAGCTGGTGGTCGGCTCGGAGGGGACCTTCGGGGTGATTCCAGGCGTCACGGTGCGCGTGCGCCCGCAGCCGCGCGTGCGGCGCTACGAGGCCTGGATCGCCGAGAGCTTCGAGGCGGGCGCCGAGATCGTGCGGGCGCTCGCGCAGGGGCCCGGGCTTCCCGACGTGATCCGCGTCTCCGACGAGGAGGAGACCGAGGTCTCGCTGGCGCTCTCCGGCCCGCGCGGGCTCTCCGGGACCCTCTTCGGCGGCTACCTCGGCCTGCGCCGCAGGCGCGGCGGCTGCCTGATCGTCGTCGGCTTTGAGGGTGACGAGGAGTCGGTCGCCCGCCGCCGCGCCCTCGCGGTAAGGGCTCTGCGCCGCGGTGGCGCCGCCTACCTCGGCCAGGGAGCGGGGCGCTCCTGGGAGCACGGCCGCTACCAGGGGCCCTACCTGCGCGACACGCTGATCGGAATGGGGACGATGGTCGAGACGCTCGAGACTTCGCACACCTGGTCGCGGCTGCACGAGCTGCACGCCGCCGTGGCGGCCGCGATCCGCGGAGCGCTAACGGCTCAAGGCACGCCCGGACTCGCCTTCTGCCACCTCTCGCATGCCTACGCCGACGGTGCCTCGCTCTACTTCACCTTCATCTCCCGCTCCCGCCGGGGCAACGAGATCGAGCAATGGCACGCGGTCAAGCAAGCCGCCTCAGAAGCAATAGTCACCACGGGAGGCACGATCACCCACCATCATGCCGTAGGCCGCGACCACGCCCCCTACATGCAAGCCGAGGTGGGGGAGACCGGCATCGACGTCCTGCGCGCAATCAAGGACCAGCTAGATCCCAGCGGGATCATGAACCCGGGCAAGCTACTCGCAGGCCGATCCCGGTAGGGCTGAAACGTCTTGTACTTTTTCGCCGAGGCCCTTGGGCATCAGCCCAACCGCGCTACACCGAACAAGTTAAGTGAAAGCCCTACCGGGATCGGCCTTCTCGCGCAATCGGCCCCGTGATTTCGCCCGTCAGCACCGTTTCGCCGGTGTACCGCGGCAGCGATTTGTTCTTCTTCGCCCGCTCCACCTCGGCCTGGTAGGCCGCATCCTCGGTGCGCGAGACGTAGATCTGATCGAAGGCGCCGCTGGCGACGTAGGCGAGCAGTTCGGCCGGGATCGAGAAGCGCGCGCCGAGGCTGCCGGAATTGTCGACAGGGACGCTGCCGACCCGAAGCGCGAGTTTCGGCGAGCGGTAGAGCCAGACGATGTAGGACTGCCCCTTTTCGGTCGGCTGGAGGCCTTCGCCGGTCACCTGCAGGACGATTTCCTTCTTGAGCCTGCCGAAGATGGCACGGCCGCTCGCATCGCTGCCGTCGGCAGGTTCGAGCACCGCCTGCGTCAGTTTGCCGCTTTCGGCCGCGGCGGTTTCGGTTGCGTTCGCGGCTGCTTCGGGGGAGTTGGAAGTGGAATCGGAACCGCCGCTGAAGATCGCGATTGCCGCCAGGATCACGGCAACGATTCCGAGCGCGCCGCCGGTCAGCAGGACGAGGCGCCGCCGCTCCGCGGGCAGCGTCGGTCGCGAGGGCCGGCTCGCCGGCTTCTTGACCGGGGTCTTCGGCTCGGCCGGAGGCGGTGGTGGGGTGGGCATCGGGGGCTCGGCGGGCTCCTTTGCCTCTACCGCCGGGGGCGTCGGCTCCGCGGCAGGCTCCTCCGCCGCGGCCAGGGCGTCCTTTACTTCCGCCCGCACCTGCTCGACGCTGAGCCCCTTCAGCGCCGCGATGTCCTCGTAGCCCTCCTCGCGCTGCGCGAGCAGGCGAAGCAGGGCCCTCTGGTCGTCGCTCAGTCCCATCCCGGCGGGAACACTATGGGACGCGCTTTAAGCCCACATGTAGGAGGCGGTAGGGTCCGCGCCGATGGCGGACGATCCCCACGGCCTGCTCTCCCATTTCGATGCCCTGATCGGCACCGAGTGGCTCAGCGACGACCCCGAGGATGCTCGGGCGCGCGTCCCGATCCGCGACGATCTGCGCCAGCCGGCTGGACTGATGCATGGCGGGGTGATGTCGAGCCTGGTCGAGAGCGTCTGCTCACGCGCCACGGCACTCACCGTGATGGGCGACGGCATGGCCGCGATGGGACAGTCGATCGCGGTCAGCTTCATCCGCCCGATCACGTCAAGTCACGCCGAAGTAAGGGCGCAGGCACGTCACCGCGGTCGCACCAGCTGGGTCTGGGATGCGGAAGTCCTCAACGCCGACGGCAAACTCTGCGCGCTGGCGCAGATGACGATCGCGGTAAGGCCTATCCCCCAAAGCGGTTAGTGATTGGCAGTCGCCGGTCCCTGCCGAACGCCCGGGGCGTGATGCGGATGCCCGGCGCCGCCTGGCGGCGCTTGTACTCGGAGCGGTCGACCATGCGCACCACCTCGTCGACCACGTCCGCCGGCATCCCCGCCGCGACCATCTCCTCCCGGCCCTGGTCGCGCTCGACGTAGGCCTCCAACACCCGGTCGAGCAGCTCATAGGGCGGCAGCGAGTCGCTGTCGAGTTGGTCGGGGCGCAGCTCGGCTGAGGGCGCTCGCTCGAGCACCGAGGCCGGCACGAGGTCCTCGCCCGCCCGCTCGTTGCGGTGGCGAACCAGGTCGTAGACGAGGGTCTTCGGGACGTCCTTGATCGCCGCGAACCCGCCCGCCATATCTCCGTAGAGGGTCGCGTAGCCGACCGACATCTCGCTCTTGTTGCCGGTGGTCAGCACCAGCCAGCCATGCTTGTTCGAGAGCGCCATCATCACGTTGCCGCGGATCCGCGCCTGGATGTTCTCGGCCGCCAGGTCCGGCTCGGACGGACGGGTCGGGTCGCGAGGTAGTGGCTCCTCATCGGCGTCACCGCCGGCGCCATTGCCGACGAGGGCCGCTGCGAGGGAGTCCTCGTAGGCACCCATTGCCGCCTCGATCGGGATCTCAATCAAGTCGGCTCCGAGGTTTGCGGCGATAGTTCGGGCATCCGCCTGGGTTTCATGGCTGGAATGGGGCGAGGGCATGACCACGCAGCTGACGTTCTCGGCTCCGATCGCATCGGCGGCGAGCATGGCCACCAAGGCCGAGTCGATCCCGCCCGAGACGGCGATCCCGACGTGGCGAAAGCCGTTCTTGCCGACGTAGTCGCGCAGGCCGAGGACCAGCGCCCCATAGACCTCGGCGGGGTCGGGGAGGGGCCCGGCGAGACGCCCGGGGGTGCCGGCAGGGATCTCGCAGATCAGCAGCTCCTCCTCGAACTGAGCGGCGCGGGCGATCACCTCGCCGCTCGGGTCGACGACGAAGCTCTGGCCGTCGAAGACCAGCTCGTCCTGGCCGCCGACGAGGTTGCAGAAGGCGAGGTGGGTCCCGTAGGCGCGGGCGCGGGCGGCGAACATCGCTTCCCGCTCGCGGCCCTTGCCGCGGTGGTAGGGAGAGCCCGACGGGTTGGCGATCAGCACGGCGCCCTCCGCCGCCTCGATCGAGGCCGGCGGTCCCTCCTCCCAGACGTCCTCGCAGACGGTCAGGCCGACCTTGGAGCCGGCGACCTCGATCGTCATCGGCTCGGTCCCGGGGACGAAATAGCGCTGCTCGTCGAAGACGGCGTAGTTGGGCAGCCTGTTCTTGCGGTAGATCGCATGGACCTCGCCGCCACGGAGAACGGCGAGCGAGTTGTGGGCGTGGCGGTGGTCGCCGCCGGCCGCCACCGGCTCGGCGAAGCCGACCAGGGCGGTGATCTCGCCGCTGCCACGGGCAAGCTCCTCGATCGCGGCTCTATTGGCCTCCACGAAGTGCCGCTTCAGATAGAGATCCTCTGCCGGATAGCCGGGCAGGCAGAGCTCCGGGAAGATCGCCAGCTCGGCGCCCTCGGCAGTGGCCCGGCTCATCGAGGCGGCGATCTTGGCGGCGTTGCCGTCGAGGTCGCCGACCGTCGGGTCGATCTGGGCGAGAGCTATGCGCAAGAGGGCACCTGCAACTTCACCCTTGAAGTATCGCCGTCGAGGCGACCGGGACGCGCCTGGGCTGCCTGTAGATTGGCCTCGATGCGGGTACACCTGTGGTTGATCGGCGCTTCGCTCGCATCCCTGGCGATTCTCGCCGCCGCACCCGTCACCGCCCATGCCGGCGACCAGTGGACCTTCCGCCAGCCGCTCGCCCGACCCACCGACCACCCGGATCCCGCCCGTCACTCCTACTCTGTGCCCGAAGCGCCCAACTCGCCCGCCTGCGCCGGCCGCTTCTGCGTGCACTGGGTCGCCGAGGGCATCGACGCACCCGACCTGAGCGACGAAAACGGGGATGGCGTGCCGGACTTCGTCGAGCAGGTGCTGAGGGTCGGCGCCCACGTGCACACGGTCGAGAACGGCAAGTTGGGCTGGCGGGAGCCACGCTCCGACGGTCGTCGCGGCGGCCGCAACGGCAAGACCGACGTCTACCTGAAGGAGCTGGGGCAGCAGCTGTTCGGCTACGCGGCGCCCGATCGCGGCCAGGCGTCCAAGGGCCGCCATCTGCCGCGTCGCCTGCACGGCTACCTGGTCCTAGACAACGACTACAGCCCCTTCCAGTACCCGGGCACCAAGTCGCTGGCCGACCTCGAGGTCACCTTCGCCCACGAGTACTGCCACATCCTGCAGATGAACTACGACGCCTACCAAGACGCCTGGATGGCCGAGTCGACCGCGGTCTGGATGGAGGATCAGGTCTACAACGGGATCAACGACTACCTGCGCTACGTGCGCCGCTGGGTCAACCTCTACGACACGCCGCTGACCGCGAACTCGATCAGCGAGTACGGGGCGACGGTCTGGAACGAGTGGCTGGTGCGTCGCTACGGCGACACGATCCTCCGCAACGCCTGGTCGCGGGCCGCACACACGCGGCCGGGCGGGTTCTCGGTCGACAGCTACAACTCGGCGATCCGTGCCGCGGGGGGCTCGGACTTCAGCCGCGACTTCGCCCGTTTCGCCCGCGACGTCGCCGAGTGGAACACCGGCAGCCGCTTCCGCGAAGGCAGGCGCTACCCGGACGTGCCCCGCCGCACCGGCCTGCCTGCCGACGGGCGCCCGCTCGAGCGCTCGTTAAACCACGCGACCTTCCAGCTGTTGCGCGTCCACCCGCGGGGTAGCGGCGCGGTGGTCGTCCACGCCGACGGCCCGCCGGGCGTTGCGGCCGGGTTGGCGCTGGTCGGTCGGGTCGGCAGCGAGCGCCACGGGCACGTCGTATCCAGGCTGCTCTTCCGTCAACAGGGCGGTGCGATGACCGTCCGGCTGGCGCGACCCCAGCGCTTCGAGCGGATCACCGCGGTGCTGGTCAACGCCGACACCAGAGCCGAGGGCTTCAGCGCCCGGCGGCTCGACTGGAACTACTTGACCGACACGGCGCCGTTCCGGGTCCGCGCCGACTCGCCCTGAGGATCCCTTGGCGCCGGCGGAGCGGTGGCGACCGCTTCGGCGATCGCCCCTTCGAGGTCGAGGCCGAAGCTGTCGAGATCGGCCATCGCGTCGTAGTCGCCGACCAACCCGAAGTCGATCTTGCCGTCGTAGGACATGATCCCGACGCAGAGCGCCTGGCGGCGGGCAAGCGGGACGAGAGGGAAGATCGAGCTCATCCGGCGGCCCATCAGGTAGAGCGGGAACTGCGGGCCCGGGACGTTCGTGACGACGAGGTTGAAGAAGCGCTGGGCGGGCTGCAGACGCGCCGCCTGAGAGGCGATCGTCGTCGGCGCGAAATCGGTCAGTTTGGTCAGCAGCTCGGCCCCGACCGCCTGGCCGGAGCCCTTGAGATCGCCCATCGTCTCGGTGATCAGGCGCAGGCGCTCGACCGGATCCCGCGACCAGACCGGCAGCGGCGCCATCATCGCCGAGATGCGGTTGCCGAGCGCGCCGTGCTCTTCGTCGGCGCGGACGCTGACCGGCACCATCGCGCGCATCTCCAACCCGTCGGTGTCGTGGCCGCGGGCGCGCAGGTAGTTGCCGAGGGCGCCGGCGACGACGGAGAGCACCACGTCGTTGACCGTGCCGCCGTGGGCGTTCTTGACGCGCTTGAAGTCGCTGAGGTCGCCGCGCACGAAGGCGAGGCGGCGATGCGGGCCGATCTCGACGTTGAACGGAGTGCTCGGCGCCGCCGCCGCCACCTCGAGAAACCTGCCGGTGTCGATCAGCCCGCGCAGCGCCTGGCGCGGCCCGCGCAGGGCGGCTCGCACGCCACGGACGATCTCACGCGGGCTGGTCGCCCGCTCGTGCAGGGCGTCGGCGAGCAGGTCGAGGTTGGTCGGTTCTGGCCGGGGCGCCCACTTGGGCGGCCGTACCGGCGGATGGTCGGGCTCCTCCTCGAGGTCGAAGAGGACCGTGGTGATGTCGACCCCGGAGACGCCGTCGACGAGGGCATGGTGGCTCTTGCCGACCACGGCGAAGCGGTCCTCGTCGAGCCCCTCGACCAGCCACAGCTCCCAGAGCGGCTTGGTGCGGTCGAGTTGCTGGGAGAAGATCCGCGCCGCGAGGTTACGCAGCTGCTCTTCGGAGCCCGGGGCCGGCAGCGCGCTGCGGCGCACGTGGTAATCGAGATTGAGGAAGGGATCGTCGACCCAGACCGGTCGGCCCTGCTCGAAGGGGACGAAGCGCAGCTTCTGGCGGAAGCGGGGAACGAGGTGCAGTCGCGACTCGATGTGATCGCGGAACTCCTCGTGGGAGGGAGGCGACCCGTCGAAGAGGATCGCCGAAGCGACGTGCATGTGCGCCCCGGCGCGCTCCATGTGGAGGAAGGACGCGTCGAGTCCGGTCAGTCGATCGCCGTTCATCGTCGTCATCTTCGCATGGCGGTCTATTCCTAGCCAAGGCCGAGCTGCATCTGAGGTTCGGGTTCAACTGCCTTTTCTCCTTGAGAGAAGCTGGCGACCCTGACGCCCAGAAGGCGGACGGGGCGGGGTGGGGCGTAGGCGTGTAGGAGGTCCAGCGCTACCGGGACGACGATCTCGGGATCGTTGGTGGGGATCTCGACGGTGTGGGCGCGGGTGACGTTGGTCCAGTCGTCGAGGCGGACCTTGATCCCGATCGTCCTGCCCTCGAGGTCGCGTGCGCGCAGCCGCCGGCAAAGCTCCTTGGCAAGCGAGGCGACGTGCCCCGCCATCTCCTCTCGGTTGGCGACATCGACGTCGAAGGTGATCTCGGTCGACTGCGACTTCGTCTCGCGCTCTACCGAGATCGGCGTCGCGTCTTCGAAGCACGCCCGCGCCGGCAGCCAGCGGCCCATCCGGGGTCCGAAAGCTCCCTCCAGCACGACCGGATCGTGGGCACGCAGATCGGCGAGGGTGCGGATACCCATCTTCTCCAGCTTGAGCACGGTTTTCGGCCCAATCCCGGGAACCAGGCCGGGGGGATCGCCGGCAAAGCGCTCCAGCGCTTCGGCTCGGGTGAGGACGACCAGACCGGCGGGCTTGCCGAGCTCGCTGACGATCTTGGCCAGCAGGCGGTTCTCGGAGATCCCCACCGAGCAGGTCAGGCCGAGGTCCTCGCGGATCTCGGTGGCGATCCGCCGCATCGTCGCCTTCGGGGCGAAGAGCCCGGTCAGGTCGAGGTAGGCCTCGTCGAGCCCGACGACCTCGACCGTCTCGACGTTGGCGGCCAAGATCGCCATCACCTGTCCCGACGCCTCTCGGTAGGCGGTGAAGTCCGGCGAGAGGTAGACGGCATCGGGCAGCCGCCGCCGCGCGACCGCCGCCGGCATCGCCGAGTGGATCCCGGCCAGCCTGCGCGCCTCGTAGCTGGCCGTGGTTACGACCGCCCGCGGCCCGGACCCGCAGACGACAACCGGCTTCCCCCGCAGCTCCGGCCGCCGCCGCAACTCAACGGACGCGTAGAAGGCGTCCATGTCCAAGTGCGCAATCGTCCGCTTACCGGCCATTTGAGGCGATGGTAGGGCGGGGGAGGGACGGCAACCCCCGGCATCCTTCATGCCACCTTCCGCAAGGAACTGTCACGCCGAGGCGGTTCCGCGGAACCGCCTTGCGGGTAGCATCGAACCATGGCCGACGTCACCCACACGGAGATCGACGAGATCGACGCAATCGACGGTGTCCTCGAAGGCATCAAGTTCCACAAAGCCGCCGCCGGCCTCGGCGTCAGCGCCTTCGGCATCTCGATCATCGACCTCGCGCCGGGGGCCGACGACTACCCCGAGCACGACCACGACGAGGACGGCCTGGGCGGCCAGATGTTCGCCAAACGGCCCCAGCAACTCGGCCAGGAGGAGGTCTACGCGGCGCTGCAGGGCTCGGGCACCCTGGAAGCCGACGGGGACCGGTACCCGATCGATGCCAACCACATCGCCCGCGTCGGCCCCGACGTAAAGCGCAAGGTCACTCCCGGCCCCGACGGTATCCGCCTCCTCGTCATCGGCGCGACCCCCGGCGAGCCGTACGAGACCGGCGGCACGCTGTAGGCAGCCTAGAATCCAGCTGTGGCTTCCCCCGAGGCAAAGAACCTGGAGGCGATCTCCAAGGCGATCGACCAGCACAACCGCAACTGCCCGTTCCCGGCGGCGGAAGTGCGGATGAACCCCTTCGAGATCGAACGCCTGGGTTGGGAGGAGATTCGTGGGCTGCCGGTCGTGCCCGACTCAGCGATTGGCACGGGCCGCTTCCGCATCGTCTGCTCCCAGGAACTCGACGACACGGGCCTCGAAGAGACCGAGGTGATCGGCCAGGAACTCGAGACCGCCGAGCCGATCCCCGCACCCGTTCGCAACTGAGGCGCCCTCCAACTTCTGTCGCCTTTTGACCCCTATAGGGTCATCAACGCGACAGAAGTCGTTCTGGGATCAGACCTGGTTCCAGAAATCCAAGCCGCTTTCGCTCAAGAGGCGCTGGGCTTCGATGTTGAGCTGGGTCAGTTCGCCGGTCCAGATCAGGACGCCCATCGCTATGAGGATCACGCCGCCGGTGGCGACTATCGCCTGGTAGTGGCGCTTGACGACGGTGAAGGCCGTGGTCATGCGGGAGAAGGCGAGCGCGGTGAGGATGAACGGGATCGCCAGGCCGGCCGAGTAGACCGCGAGGAGGAGGGCGCCGTGGGCGGCCGAGCCCGACAGCGAGGCGGCGGAGAGGATCGCGCCGAGGGTCGGGCCGATGCAGGGCGTCCAGGCAATCGCGAAGGCGGCGCCGGCGACGATCGGGCCGCCCTTGCCGGCGCGCTCGAGCAGGCCGTCGACGTGCCACTCGCGGTTGAGTCGGGTGACGAAGAGGGAGGCGACGAAGAGCACGCCCATCGCGATGATCAGCGCCGCCGAGATCTTGGTCAGCAGCTGCTTGTGGTCCTGCAGGGTGGCGCCGACCGCGGTTGCGGTCAGGCCGAGCAGGATGAAGATCGCCGAGAAACTGGCGACGAAGAGCAGGCTCGGTCCGAGCACACGGCGCCAGCCGGCGCTCTCGAGCTCGGACGCCGAGACTCCGCTGACCGCGGAGAGGTAGCCGGGAACGAGCGGCAGCACGCAGGGGGAGAGGAAGGAGACGATGCCCGCCGCGAGGGCGGCGAGGATGCCGACCCCCGCGGTCGGGTCGCTGCTCAGCTCGGCGACGATCACAAACGTCCAGGGTATCTGGGGTGGGCATCCAGCCGCCGATCTAGACTCGCGCCAAGTTTGGCAACGCGCCTCAGATCGCCTCTGTTCAATGCCACCGGGGCGGCCCGCGCCCTGCGCGCCGGGCCGCTGTTCGCGATCGGCCCGGCGGCGCCCGGGCCGGCGCTGCGGCGCGGGGCGCTGGTGGCGATTCCTGTCGGCGCGGCGCTGCTGGTCGAGCTGGGGACGGGCGCGCCGACCAAGGGAGCGATCGCCACCGGCGCGCTTCTCGCCGGTTTCCCCGGGCTCGATGCGCCGGCCCGCACTCGCGCCGCCTGGCAGGCGGCTGCCGCTCCGTTGATCGGCCTCGCCGCCGCGCTCGGCGTCCTCACGGGCTCCTCGGCTGTGCTCGCGGTCGGGTCGATGGCGGTGATCGGGGCGGCGGCCGGGTACTGCTTTTCGGTCTCGTTGCGGCTCGCCATCGCCGGCCTCTCCGTGGCGCTCTCGCTGCTGATCGCCCAGGGCCTGCCGCTCGAGCTCTCCGACACGCTGCCGGCGTTGCTGTTCGCGACCGCTGGCGGCCTCCTCCAGGCCGCCTTCTCCCTCTGCGTCTACCTCGCCGGCGATCGCACGGAGGAGGGCGGAGCGAGCGACTGGGACACCCGCGCTGTCGCCCAGGCCCTCTCCGCCAACCTGACCCTGCGCTCGACCAGCGCCCGCCATGCGCTGCGCTTCGGCGTCGCCCTGGCGGCCGGCGTCGCCGCCTACTGGCTGCTGGGGATGGACGTGCACGGCTTCTGGGTCCCGCTGACGATCCTCTTCGTCATGCGGCCCGAGGAGGACGAGACCTTCCGCCGCCTGGTCCTGCGTGCCGTGGGCACCGCGGTCGGGCTGGTCATCGCCACGTCGCTGTCGGAGTGGCTGCAGGGCCACGGCGTCGCCCTCGCCATCGCCCTGACCATCGCCACTGCCTTCGCCTACGGCCTGCTCACCGTCCAGTACGCGCTGTTCACCGCGGCAATCACCACCTATGCCGTGCTGCTCGCGGACACGCTGGGCGCTCCCGTTCTCGAAGCCGCGGGCCAGCGTGCGCTGGCGACCGCGATCGGCATCGGCATCGCCGCCGCGGCGTTCCTGCTCTGGCCGAACCCGGAGCGGGGCGAGGGGGGACGGGAGGATCGCGGTCTTGCCCCACCGGAATCCGCGGCCCGGTAGATTTCTTGGCCAGCCAGCCAAATTGCCGCGCGCCCGCGGCTCAGAACAGGAGCAGACTTTGAGCAACCGCACGTTCGTGATCGGGGTCGGGATGACCAAGTTCGAGAAGCCCGGCACCAAGGAGGGTGACTACCCCGACTGGGCCAAGGAGGCAGGGACCAAGGCGCTTGCCGACGCCGGCATCCCATACGAGGACGTCGAGCAGGCCTACGCCGGCTACTGCTACGGCGACTCGACCTACGGCCAGCGGGCGCTCTACCAGCTCGGCCTGACCGGGATCCCGGTCGTCAACGTCAACAACAACTGCTCGACCGGCTCCTCAGCGCTGTTCCTCGCCCGCCAGGCGGTCAAAGGCGGCCTCGTCGAGTGCGCGATGGCGCTCGGCTTCGAGAAGATGGAGCCAGGCTCGCTCGGCGTCAAGTACACCGACCGGACCAACGCGCTCGACAAGCACGCGATGCGGATGTTCGAGATCCGCGACCCCGAGCAGTCGCCCCCGGCGCCGCAGATGTTCGGCAACGCCGGCCGCGACCACATGCAGAAGTACGGCTCCAACCCCGACCACTATGCCTGGATCGGCTGGAAGAACCACAAGCACTCGGTCAACAACCCCTACGCCCAGTTCCAGGACGAGTACACGCTCGAGGACATCAAGGCGGCGAAGATGATCCACGAGCCGCTGACCAAGCTGCAGTGCTCGCCGACCTCCGACGGCTCGGCCTGCGCGATCGTCGCCTCCGAGCGCTACGTCGAAGAGCACGACCTGGGCGGGCAGGCGATCGAGATCGCCGGTCAGTCGATGGTCACCGACCTCAGCTCCACCTTCGCCGAGGACACCGACTGCATGAAGATCGTCGGCTCGGACATGTCGAAGCAGGCCGCCGAGGAGGCCTACGCCGAGGCCGGAATCGAGGCCGAGGAGGTCGACGTCTGCGAGCTGCACGACTGCTTCAGCGCCAACGAGCTGATCACGTATGAAGCGCTCGGCTTCGCGGCCGAGGGGGAGGCTCACAAGCTGGTCGAGGAAGAAGCGACCACCTTCGGCGGCAAGGTCGTAGTCAACCCGTCTGGGGGGCTGATCTCGAAGGGCCACCCGCTCGGTGCGACCGGGCTGGCGCAGTGCTCGGAGCTGACCTGGCAGCTGCGCGGGGAAGCCGACAAGCGACAGGTCGACGGCGCCAAGACCGCTCTGCAGCACAACATCGGCCTCGGCGGCGCCGCCGTGGTCACCGTCTACAAGCCGGCGGCCTAGGGGTCGCTGGAGGAGGAGGGCCCGATGGCGAAGGAGAGACGCTCACTCAGCGGCAAGGTCGTGGCGATCACCGGGGGCGCCCGGGGGATCGGTAAGGCGACGGCGGCGGCGCTGGTCCGCAAGGGCTGCCGCGTCGCGATCGGCGACCTCGATCTGGCGCTGGCGGAGCGGACCGCGGCGGAGCTGGGCGGCGGCACGGTTGCCGTCGCGCTCGACGTCACCGATCGCGCCTCCTTCGCCACCTTCCTCGACGAGGCCGAGCGCCAGCTCGGCCCGCTCGACGTCGTCGTCAACAACGCCGGGATCATGCCGGTGACGCCGTTCGCCGAGGAGTCGGCGGACTCAATCAAGCGTCAGCTCGACATCAACGTCTACGGCGTGATCACCGGCATGCAGCTGGCGATCGAGCGGATGCGCCCACGCGGTTCCGGCCATATCGTCAACCTCGCCTCGCAGGCCGGCAAAGGCGGCTTCCCGGGGATCGCGACCTACTCTGGCACCAAGCACGCCGTGGTCGGGATCAGCGAGGCGGTGCGCGCGGAGCTGCGTGGCAGCGGCATCGAGATCGCCTGCGTGATGCCGACGGTGGTCAACACGGAGCTGACCTCGGGAGTCGGCCAGAAGATGATCAAAGCGGTGGAGGCGAGCGACGTCGCCGACGAGATCGTCGACGCGCTCGAAGTGCCGCGCTTCGACGTCTGGGTGCCACGCGCCAACGGTGGCCTCTTCAAGGTCGTGGCGCTGCTACCGCGGACCTGGCGGGAGGCCCTCGGCCGCCTCATGAAGGTCGACAAACTGATGACCGAGGTCAACCACGGCGCCCGCCAGGCCTACGAGGAGCGCGCCGCGCACGGCAGGCCGGGGCTCGAGCAAGAGGCCGAGCCGGCGCATCGCGACGCCGCGTAGCGGCTTCGCGACGACCCGCGCGGCAGGCGCGCAGCCGCCGCGCGGTGCGAACTGATTTTGAGAGAAGGGGGGAGAGGTTGTAGGCCCCAAGCCCTTATCTGGGCGTGGAGATCAGACGGACCGCCGTAGATGCCTTTGGAAATATCCAACACGGGTCTGTACGATGAGGCCCAGGCATCCGAAGAAGGAGATCGAGCGTGCGCTCAGCTATGCGGAGGCGAACGGATTCGTGGTTCTCGTGCCACGTGCACATTGGGGAATTCTCCGCTGTCCCGGTTTGCCTGCGGACTGCTGCCCGCCTCGCTCCGTCAGCGGATCCCCACCAAACCAGAGCGCTGAAGCCCGTCGTATACGTAACCATGTCGATAAGTGCTCACACAGATGAATGCCATGCCTGAAGGCCATATTTTTACGATCCGGTTTCATATACTCGGCGCCACCGAGGCCGGGGATCACTCCGTGCGAGCGTACGACGATCCGGGACTTCAAGATCAGGGCCTCCTTCTGCCAAGAGGTAATGACGGCATATTCGAAGCCGAGTTCGAGCGTGTGGCCCCGACCTTTCCCGAGGCGGTGTTCAGCGCCATGGCCGATCTGCAGCGTGTCTTTCCAGAGGCCAGCCTCGTTCGGGTCAGCCCCGACGACCTGACGACCATCGGTGGAATCGCCGAGCGCATGGGCCGCAGCCACGAGAGCATCCGCCTGCTGGTCCAGGGCAAGCGGGGGCCGGGAGGCTTCCCCAAGACGGCGAGCGCATCAGGGGCAAAGCCCCAGGTCTGGCGCTGGCACGAAGTGGTCGACTGGTTCGAGCAGGAGATGGACGTGCGGGTCCCGGACTCCGAACACGCGAAATTCCTGGCGATGATCAATGATCTTCTCCACCTGCGCCTCGCCGCTCCTACCGTGATCGACAACCGGCGGACCGCGTCGGCGATGGCGGCACTCCTTCCCAAAGAGCTCGTCGCGTAGGCGTGACGATGGGACGGATCTACGACGCGACCTGGGGGCGGTTCTTCTCGGCGATGTACGACCGGCTGCTGGCCGGGACCGAGGAGGCGGGGATACGCGAGCGGCGCCGCGAGGTGCTGGCGCAGGCGCGCGGTCGCACGATCGACATCGGCGCCGGGACCGGGGCGAACCTCGGGCTCTTCCCAGACGGCCTCGACCGGCTCGTCATGGCCGAGCCGGATCCGCACATGCTCAAGCAGCTACGGCCCAAATTGACCGCGTCGGGGCTCGACATCGACCTCGTCGAAGCCGGTGCGGAGAAGCTTCCCTTCGAGGATTCGAGCTTCGACACTGCGGTCTTCACCCTCGTCCTCTGCACGGTGCCCGATCCCGACGCGGCGCTCGCCGAGGCGGCTCGGGTGCTCAAGCCCGGCGGTCAGCTGCTCTTCATCGAGCACGTCCGCGGCGAGGGCAACGTCGCCAACTGGCAGGATCGCCTCGAAGGCCCGTGGAAGTTCATCGCCGACGGCTGTCGCTGCAACCGCGACACGGTGGCCAACATCGAAGCCTCGCCGCTGACCGTCGAGCGGGTCGAGCACGGCGAGCTGCCCAAGTCGCCTCCGCTGGTCCGACCGCTCGTATGGGGCCGGGCCGTCCTGCCTTGATGCATTTGTACGGGCTATAGGGCGTACAACCCTGCGTGCGATGCCCAGCGTTGCCGACTCAACGCACGATAATGGTGGTTATGTCAACTTGCCCTATTTTGCAGCGCAACCCCGGCGCTAAGATCGGTCAATGGAAGCTCCTCTTCCTCGCCCCAATATGAGCGGCGACGAACTACGCAAGGACTACCGGGCAAGTGACCCCGCTGCGCGGCTGCGTCAGGGCTTCCGCCTCAGCCGCTTCGGCAGCCGACTTCAGCGCGCGATGGAGGCTTCTCGGACCTCAAGGGCCCCTCGCGATTGACCGACGAACGGGCCCTCGAGTCCGATCACGAGGGACATCTGCGAGCGCTGACGGCCGGCGGCGTCGACTTCGTCGTGATCGGGGGAATTGCCGTCATGGCGCACGGCTTTGTTCGGGCAACGGCCGATACGGACATAACCGCCAATCCGGAGATGGCCAACCTCGAGCGTCTCGCCGCTGTCCTCAGCGATCTCGAGGCCGTGCTGCCCGGCGCCGACCCGATTGTCGGCGATCCGTCCAGCGCACGCTCGATCTCGTTCGGGGGCAATCCGCGCTTCGAGACTCGTCTCGGCCGCCTTCACATCGTCCAGAGTCCTGCCGGCGCCCCTGAGTACCGAGACATGGCGAACCGTGCCGAAACGGTGCAACTGGACGATCTGGAACTCCGTATCTGCAGCTACTCCGACCTTGTGGCGATGAAGGAAGCGACCGCTCGCGACCAGGATCGCCTCGACCTTGCGGCGCTTCGAGAGGCTCGCGCCGAAGACGGATGAATCGCTCGGCGGACGGCCGAGCGGCTCAGCCGGCGGCTTCGATCGCTTCTTCGAGCAGACCGGCTTCCCCGGGCGTACCCAGGGTTTCTTTGCCTGAGGTGCCGGGGCCTTCGACGGCGAACGAGGGCGTACCGGTGAAACCGAGCTTTTCAGCTTCCCGGGTGGTGCCTTCGACTTCGGCGACGGTCTTCGCGCTCTTGCGGTCCCTGTTCCATTGCGCGATGTCGGGCACGCCCGCACCCTTCGCTATTTCGGTGAGAAATGCGTCGCTCACGTAGCTGGAGGTCTCGGGCCCCTGGTTTCGGTAGAAGAGCTCGATGAAGTTCCAGCCGCGGCCCTGCTTACCGGCGGCGATCGCCGCGGCGCCGGCCGGAGTCGATTCCGCATCGATGATCGTGAAGTTCTTGAACTCGATCTTGGCTTCGCCGCTGCGCACCTTGGAGTCGATCACGCTCGGCACGATCTCTTCCGAGAAGGCTTTGCAGACCGGGCACTTGAGGTCGCCAAACTCATAAAGCGTGACCTTGGCGCTCGGCTCGCCGAGCAGGAGGCCGTTCTCGGGAATCCCCTTCAGCTGTTTGGCGACCAGACCCACGTCCTCGAGGTTCGTGTCGCCGCCGCTGGTCTTGTTCGCGCTGATCACGATCAGGACCAGCACCACGGCGACGACGAGGAAGGCGGCGGCGCTGCTGATCTGGAGCAGTCGTTTGCGGCGTTCTCCCTGCGCGCTCTCGCTTTCAGCCCGCAGGCGCTCTTCGCGCCGCGCCTCTCTGGAGCTTTTGCCGCTCATGCCGGTTTCCCAACGTAGCCAACCATGCGGATGGCGTTGAGGCCGAAGAGGATCGTCATCAGCGCCGCGCTCGCCACGCACCATTGGCAGATCGCTTCGATCTTGAACAGCTCCAGATAGGTGAGGTAGACGCTGTAGCCGAAGCCGACCAGGGCGACGCCGAAGCCGACCATCCGGGCCGCGTCTCCGCGCAGCAGCGAGGCAGCCAGCAAAAGGACGTAGCCGACGATGCCGAAGGCGGCGATGTTGACGCCGAGCAGGTGCGAGTAGGTGCTGTTGGCGACGGTCTCACAACCGCCCCCGCCGGCGATGCAGACCGGCGAGCCGCCACCCGAGTCGGCGATCGTGATGTAGGTCGCGACGCCGATGCCGAACGCCGCGACGAAGGTCGCAATCATCCGCAGCGTTCCCTCTGCCGGCAACCTCATGCGCACAACCGTATTCGACCCGCCTTCAGCCGAGCTAAGCGGGACTCCCCCAACTCAAATCCGCGCCGAAGGCCGCGATCTCGCGCGAGAGCTTGCCGCCCTGCCAGGCGAGCGGCGACTCGCCCTCGGCCTCCTCCGTCAGCCGCGCCCGCGGCAAGCGTTCCGCGTAGGCCTCGGCAACCTGCCGCGGGTGCCCGGGGTCGGCAGCGTCGTGGCTGGCGACGACGAGCGCGGGCACCTGCAGCGATCTCAGCTCGTCCATCGCGCCGAATGGTCGCGAGCGCGGCACCTGGCGCAGCGCCTCCACCAGGGCGTCCGGATGGCGCTGGCGCAGCAGCCGCTCGCGGGTGAAGCGCAGCACCGAGTCGCGCCAGGCGGGGTCGGCTCCCTGGTTGCGGTCGATGTAGTCGACGAAACCGTCGACCCCACCGCTCTCCAGCGCCGCCGCGAGTCCGTCCCAGTAGGCCAGCGACTCGGCCGAGATCTCACCCGTGTAAGTCGGCCCGACGATGACGAGGCCGCTGAGACGCTCGGGGTGGCGCAGCGCGTAGGCAACCGCGGTGTGGGCGCCCATCGAGTGGCCGGCGAGGACGAATCGCGCGCCTCCCACCGCCCTCGCAACTACGGCCTCCAGATCGTCGACCAGCTCCGGGTATCCATAACCCTGCCCCTCGGGAGCGGGCTCGGACTCCCCGTGGCCGCGCGCGTCATAGGAGGCGACGGCGTAGCCGGCCCGCTCCAGCGCCCGCGAGCCGTGCACGACGGAGCGACGGGTGGCGGTGATGCCGTGACAGAGGACGACCGGGGCCCCCTCCCCTCCCACCTCGCCCCGGATCGTCGGGTGCCTTCCGGCGGCAAACGGCCGCGGCTCGGCCGGCATCAAGCGATTGCCGCGACGGCCTCTTCGATGTCGCCGACGGACTCGTAGCTGAGCCCGGCGAGGGTCACCTTGCGATGGCGGATGACCCCCTCCTCGTCGATGACGAAGACGGCGCGCCGCACCATCGGCCCGGCGACGAGCCCGTAAGCCTTGGCAACCGCTTTGTCCTCGTCGGCCAGCAGCGGCACGTTGAGGCTCTTCTCTTTGCTGAAGCGCTCGTGAGAGTCGACCGACTGCGGTGAGATGCCGAGCACGTCGGCGTCGATCGCGTCGAGGCGGTCGCCTTCATCGCGGTAGGAGCAGAACTGTTTGGTGCAGACCATCGTGAAGTCGCCCGGATAAAAGGCGAGGACCAGCTTCCTGCCGCGATAGTCGGAGAGCTTGTAGGTCTTGCCGCCGGTGCCAGGCAGCTCGAAGTCCGGTGCCGCGTCTCCTACGTCGACCTTGGCCATGTTCGAGAGATTAGTGAAGCGCCGAGGCTAACCGTGTTCGATCGAGATCTTCTCGATCAGGACGGTCTGTTTCGGCTTTTCGGTTTCGGGGTTACCCAGCTTGCCGATCCGTTCGACCACGTCGAAGCCCTTGTCGACCTCGCCGACCAGCGCGTATTCAGGCGGCAGGCCGGCGTCGGCGGAGAGGACGACGAAGAACTGGCTGCCCGAGCGACCGGGGGGCTCCGCCGGGCTCTTGGCCATCGCGACGATCCCTTTGGTGTAGGCGAGGTTGGCGGGGGGCTTCTCGTCGACGCTGTAGCCGGGTCCGCCGGTGCCGGTGCCGAGCGGGTCGCCACCCTGGATGACGAATTCGGGCGCGACCCGGTGGAAGGTGAGACCGTCGTAGAAGCCTTCCTCGGCGAGGAAGGCAAAGGAGTTGGCCGTCTTCGGCGCCCGCGCCGTGTCGAGCGCGATCTCGAACGTGCCGCAGCTGGTTTCGACCACCGCGGTCGCCTTCTGGCCCGTGGAGAGCACCTGCTTCGGCGCCTTGAAGCTGACCGTCTTCGGCTGCGGCGCTTCGACCTGCTTGCACCCCGAGCTGCTCGCGGCGGTGGTCGAGTCGCTGCCGCCGCCGCGCGAGATCAGGATCGCCGCGACGACGCCGGCGGCGATCAGCGCGAAGACGCCGAGCGCGATCCACTTCCTGCGTTCCTCCTGAAAACCCTCCATCGCGGCGAGATCCTAGATGATCGGTGGGTGCCCTCGCCTTCGCTGATCGCGCTTGCCGCCGCCGTCCTCCGCGTGCCGACCAGGCCCGAGCGGGTTCTCGAGATCGGTTGCGGTGACGGCGAGGCGGTGCTGTTCCTGGCGCGCGAGTACCCCTCGGCCCGGGTGCGCGGCGTCGACCCCTCGGCGGAGGCGATCCGCGAGGCCGTCGCGCGGATCGGGCTCGACCCGGAGGGGCGGGTCGCCTTCAAGCAGGGTAAGCCGCGCGCGCTTCCCTTCCCGGACGGCTTCTTTGACCTCGTCGCCCAGGCGGGCGGGGCCCTGCGCCCGGACGAGATCGCTCGCGTGCTGCGCCCGAAGGGCCACCTCGTGCTGGTTGGTCGCTGGCGCTGGCTGGACTGGCGCCTCGGAGGCCATGGCTTCGTCCCGGTCGAGAACGGCGATGCAGAGGGAGAACGCTTCCACGTCCTGCGCCTTCACGCCACCGAGCCCCCGCCCGAATAGTCTGCCCGACGCAATGCGAGTCGATGGGATGCCTCTGGCGCTGCTGGTCAACCCGGCCTCGGCGCACGGGCGCACCCTGAAGCTGCTGCCGCAGCTGGAGCGGGAGCTGGATGCGCGCCGCGTTACCTTCCGGGTCGAGCGCACGCGTGGGCTCGAGGACGGCGTCGAGCGGGCGCTGCGCGCCTCCGAAGCGGACGAGATCCCGGTCGTGGTCAGCGGCGATGGCCTGATCGGAGCGATCGGCGGCGCCCTCGCCGGCTCGCGGGTTCCGTTGGGGATCGTGCCCGGGGGGCGCGGCAACGACCTGGCGCGGGTGCTCGGCATCCCCACGGACCCGGCGGCCGCCGTCGCCATGCTCGCCACCGGGCAGACCCGTCGCATCGACGTCGGCGAGGTCAACGGCAAGCGCTTTCTCGGCATCGTCAGCGTCGGCTTCGACTCCGAAGCAAACCGGCTCGCCAACGAAACCAAGTGGCTGCGTGGCAATCTCGTCTACGCCTATGCCGGCCTGCGCACGCTGCTCGGCTGGAAGCCGGCCCGCTTCACGATTCAGGTAGGCGAGCGGCGCGAGCGGTTCACCGGCTACTCGGTCTCGGTCGCCAACAACAAGGCCTTCGGCGGCGGCATGTTCATCGCCCCCGACGCCGATCTGAGCGACGGCGAGTTTGACGTGGTCACCGTCGGCGAGCACGGCAAGCTGCGCTCCCTGGCTATCCTGCCGATGGTGTTCAAGGGCACCCACGTCGAGCAGGACGAGGTGCGGGTGTTTCGCGCCTCGCGGCTCGAGTTGAGCGCGAGCCGGCCGTTTCCCGTCTACGCCGACGGCGAGCATTTGACCGACCTTCCCGCCAAGCTGCGCGTCCTGCCGCAGGCGCTGAGCGTGATCGTCCCGGCGCAGGCCGAGGAGTGAACGAGGACGGCAGCGGGGCGCTGTTCGGGGCCAAGCGCCTCGCCGCCCGCGCCGTAGGCGCCGCCAGCCGGGCGAGCGGCCGGGGCGGCGGAACGACGCTGCCGGGGCGGCTACTGCTGCGGCTCGACCGGCGCTCGATTGCCCGTCTCGGCCTGCGGCTCGACGGTGGCGTCACCTTGGTCAGCGCCACCAACGGCAAGACGACGACGGCGGGCATGCTGGCGGCCCTGCTCGCCGCCGACGGCCGGGTTCCCGTCCACAACCGGGCCGGGTCGAACATGACCTGGGGCATCGCCACGGCGCTGCTCGAGCAGCGCGGCCACGAGGGCCTGTTCGAGGTCGACGAGGCCTGGCTGCCGCGGGTGGCGGGCGAACTCGATCCCTCGCTGGTGGTGCTCGGCAACCTCTTTCGCGACCAGCTGGATCGCTACGGCGAGACCGAGGCACTCGCCGACGCCTGGGCGAAGACGGTCGAGCGACGGGCGGCGCGCACCCGCTTTGTCCTCAACGCCGACGACCCGCTGATCGCCGACCTCGGCCGCGACGGGACGGGAAACCCGCGCGAGGGGATCGTCTACTTCGGAATCGACGACGAGGCCCAGGCGCTGCCCGAGCTGCAGCACGCCTTCGATGCGAAGCACTGCCGCCGCTGCGGTCACCCCTACGCCTACGAGCGCGCCTTCCTCGCCCACCTCGGCCACTACTCCTGCCCCAACTGCGGCGCGAGGCGGCCGCAACCGGATGTGACGGCGACCCGGATCGAGCTGCACGGGATGAGCGGCTCCTCGTTGACCGTCCAGACGCCGCAAGGCGAGCTGGCGATCGAGCTGCCCCTACCCGGCCTCTACAACGTCTACAACGCCCTCGCCGCGATTGCCGCCGCGTTGGAGCTGGGTATCGCGGCGCAACGGATCGCGCCGGCGCTGAGCGAGATGCGCGGCGCCTTCGGGAGAGTCGAGACGATCGAGATCGCCGACAAGCGGGTCTCGATCCTGCTGGTCAAGAACCCGGCCGGGACGAACGAGGTCCTGCGCACGTTGAAGCTGGAGGCCGCCGGGGGCGGGATCGACCTCTGGATCGCCCTCAATGACCGCATCGCCGACGGTCGCGACGTCTCCTGGATTTGGGATGCCGATTTCGAGCTCCTGGCCGGCGCCGTCCGCCGGATCGTCTGCGCCGGCACCCGGGCGCCGGAGCTGGCCCTGCGGCTGAAGTACGCCGGCTGGCCCGAGGATTCGATCGCGGTCGAGCCGGGGATCGAGTCCTCGCTCGACCGGGCCGTGGCCAAGGCGCCCGAGCGACTCTTTGCGCTGCCGACCTACACGGCGCTGCTCGAACTGCACAAGGTGCTCTCGGGGCGCGGGCTCACCGAGGAGTTCTGGCGATGACCCCCGCTTCCCCCGTGCCACCCGCCCGAGATTCGTCTGTCATCTGGCACGACGTTGAGTGCGGCAGCTATAGCGCTGACCTCCCGCTTTGGGAGGAGCTGGCGGGGGCGGGTGGCGGCGAGGTCCTCGACCTCGGCTGCGGCACCGGACGGGTCGCGCTGTATCTCGCCCGGCGCGGGCACCGGGTGACCGGGGTCGATCGGGACGCAGGCCTGCTGACCGCGCTGGACAGGCGTGCGAAGGGCCTCGCGGTGCAGACCGTCCACGCCGACGCCCGCGAATTCGTGCTCGAACGGCCTGTGGCGTTGGCGTTGGCGCCGATGCAGACCCTGCAGCTGCTCGAAGGCAGCGAGAACCGCATCGCCTGCCTGCGCCGCGTGGCCGGCGCCCTGGCGCCCGAAGGGCGCTTCGCGGCTGCGATCCTGGAGCAGATGCCGCCGCCCGACGACTCGCCGCCACCGCTGCCGGACGTGCGCGAGGTCGACGGCTGGGTCTACTCAAGTCTTGCGGTCGAGGCCGCGGTTGGGCGGGACGAAATCGTCATCCACCGCCTCCGCCAAACCGTCTCCCCGACCGGCGAGCTCGACGAGGAGCCAAATCGGGTCCGGATCGAGACCTTCTCGGCAGCACGGCTCGAGGAGGAGGCGGCGACGGTGGGGTTGGCGCCGGTCGAGCGCCACCGGATCGGACCGACCGACATCCACGTCGGCTCGACCGTCGTCGTCCTCGGCAAGGGAACGGGGTAACGATGGAGCTTCGTCTGCTCGCCCTCTACCCGGACCAGATGAACATCTATGCCGACCGCGGCAACATCCTCTTCCTGCAGCGGCGCTGCGAGTGGCGTGGAATCGGATTCGCCTATGCCGCCGCCGGGCCCGGGGACGCCGTAGACCCTGGGGCGCACGACCTGATCTACCTCGGCGGTGGCCAGGACCGCGACCAGCGGGCCGTCGCCGCCGACATGGTCGCAAGCAAGCGCGAGGCCCTTGCGGCGGCGGTCGATGACCGTGCAGTCCTGCTCGCCGTCTGCGGTGGCTACCAGCTACTCGGGCACAGCTACCAGCTCGGCGAGGAGCGCCTGCCGGGGCTCGGGCTGGCCGATCTGGAGACCGTCCGGGAGCCGGGTGAGCGGCTGATCGGCAACGTCGCGATCGAGGCCGACCTCGGCGGCGGCCCGCGGACGATCGCCGGCTTCGAGAACCACGGCGGCCGCACCTTCCTCGGCGAGGCCGCCACCCCACTTGGCCGCGTGCTGAAGGGGTTCGGCAACAACAGCAAGGACGGACACGAGGGGGTCCACCGCGACAACCTGATCGGCACCTACCTGCACGGCCCGCTGCTGCCCAAGAACGCCTGGTTGGCCGACCACCTGATGGCCCTCGCCCTCGAGCGGCGATACGGCTCGGCGCCGGACCTCGAGCCGCTCGACGACGCGCTGGAGCTCGCCGCCGAACGGTGTGCGCGCACGGTCGCCCTGCGCAACTGAGTTGCGTTGAGGCTGTTCGGGTAGGCAGTGGTGGTGCGATCCGAGCCAAGATCCCGGTGCGGGCTTCTGGCGTCGGCGCTCGCCGTCGCTCTGATGCTCGCTGCGAACGCTGCGCCGGCAACCGCGGCAAGTTGCGGCGGCGAAGAACCGCGCGTCGTCGGCAACACGTACTACGGCACCGCCTGCGACGACACCTACCGGGCGCCGCGGGACGTCACCAGGATCTACGGCGAAGGCGGCAACGACACCCTCTACGGCCAGCGCGGCAACGACTTCCTCTTCGGGGGGCCGGGCAACGACCGGCTCTACGGCGGCATCGGCGACGACCAGCTGCGCGGCGGCCCCGGCGACGATCTGCTCTCCGGCGGCTTTGGGGCCGATTCCGCCTTGGACGGAGAGGAAGGTGACGACTTCATCCGGGGCGACGCGACGATCGACCGGATCCTCAACACGGGCGGCGGGATCGACACTCTCAGCTACGCCACCGGAGTCACGCCGGGATTCTTCGACAGGCCGAATCCCCCTTACTCCTTCCCGGACTTCTCGGCCTATGAAGGCTTCCCGACGTCGCCCGCTGGACGCGGCGCCTACATCAACCTGGAAACCGGCCGGGGCGACAACGGGCGCGCCCCCGACGGGGGCGGGTTCGACGAAGAAGTGGCCGGATCGGCATTCGACGTGGTCATCGGCACTCCGTTTGCCGATTACATCGTCGGCACGGATGAAGCCCAGACGATCTACGGCGGCGGTGGCGCCGACGTGATCCTCGGCGAAGGCGGCGGCGATCAGATCTACGGCGGCGTCGAGGGTGACTACTGCGACAGCGTGAGCGCGACCACCCACGAATGCGAGTTCAGCGGCAGCGAAAAGGAAGTCGAACCTCGCGATCCGGCGACCGTGGCAGCCGGGTCGATGGCGCCACAGGCCGGCGAACCGGCCGCGCTGTACCTGGCCGGCAGCAATGGCGACGACGGACTCGTCGCTGCCTATTCAGGTTCGGCTGTGACGTTCACCGACGGCGGCAGCGTGGTCGGCTCCTTCCCGCTCGACGGACCGCCCGATTCGGTCGTCGTCGCGGGCCTCGCCGGCGACGACTCGATCGTCGCCTCGGGCTTTCCGGAATCCACGTCTGTCGTGCTGCTCGGCGGCGAAGGCGTGGACCACCTCACTGGCGGCGACACGGAAGACGCGCTGGTCGACGGAGCGGGAGACGACGAAGTCCATGCGGGCGGAGGCGACGATGCCGTTCCCAACAACGAAGGCGCGGACAAGCTCTACGCCGAAGCCGGAGAGGATCTGTTCGTCGACGACGCAGTCTGCGAAGGTGACCTGCTCGACGGCGGTCCAGGCCGCGACAACGCCAACTGGGCAAACTTCGACGAGGCGATCTCGATCGACATGGAAGCCGGTCACGCAGGACTGGTCGGCTCGGCCGGCGGGCCCGCCTGCCCGAGCGGCTCGCTGACGACCCTGAGCGGGCTAGAGGACGTCGAGGGCACCAGCTATGACGATGTTCTCGCCGGCGACGCGGGCGACAACCAGCTGCTCGGCCGCCCCGGCCACGACTCCTACTTCGCCGCCGCCGGAGACGACTCGATCCTCGCCAACTCCGGCGATACCGACCTCACGATTGACTGCGGCGAAGGCTGGGACACGGCGCTGATCGACATTCCGACCGCAAGCTATGCGGACCCGACTCCGGTCGGTTGCGAGGACGTCGAAGAACGCGCCCCGAACAGCTTCCGTCCGCCGGGGACGCCGCCGGACCCCAATCCACCACCGCAAGCGCCGCCGGCCGCGGCCACGTCCTCCGCGCCGCCAAACGACCGCCGGCCGCCGGGGACGAGGCTGCTGCACCGCCCCGCCAAGCGGGTCTTCACCAGCGGGAAGTGGCGCAAGGTCGCGTTCGTCCTGGGTTCGAACGAGCCCGGATCAAGTTACCGCTGCAAGCTCGACCGCAGGCCCTTCCGTCCCTGTCGCTCCCCCCGGGCCTACCGCCTGCACCTCGGTCGCCACGCCTTCCGCGCCTACGCGATCGACGCAGCCGGCAACCGGGACCGCTCGCCGCTGCTCTACCGCTTCGCGGTGCGCCGGCTCATCGTCCACTCGAGCCGAAGCCACCGTCGCCGCGGCTCGATCCGCTGAGCGAGTCGACCTCGATCGGATCGGCGATCGCAACCGGCGTGATCACAAGCTGCGCGATCCGATCCCCCGGAGCAACCCGAAAGGTCTCAGCCGGATCGGTATTCAGCAGCAGCACCCGAACTTCACCGCGATAGCCCGCATCGATCAACCCAGGGCTGTTGACCAGAGCAATCCCATGATCCCGCGCCAGCCCAGACCGCGGCAGCACCAGCCCAGCATGCCCCTCAGGAATCTCAACGGCAACCCCAGTACCAACCCCCCACCGCTCCCCAGGCCCCAGATGAGCAGCCTCACACGCATAGAGATCAAGACCAGCATCCCCCTCATGCGCGCGCGTCGGAACCCGCGCCTCATCCTGCAGCTTCTCAACCCGAAGATCCACGGGCGAGCACCCTACAGCGCCCGCGAGACGAGGCGGGGGTGTCCCCCAGCGCAGCGGCGTCCTGTTTTTCGCCCCAACGACGATCTCGGACGGCCGCGGTGTGCGAGGCGAAAAACCCAGCAAGCAGAGGGACACCCCCGCCTCGTCTCGCTAAATGGCTTTGGCGGTGCGCAGGTCGTCGAACCGGTGCAACTCGGCCACCGGCACCTTGGCCCGCACCAGCACGCCGTCCTCCCGCTCAGTCCGCTCCAGATCGCCAGCCACCTCGTGCAGCTCGTGCAGCCGCGCCCCCTCGCTGTAGGGGATCAACAGCTCGACCTCGGCGAGGGTGTCTTCGAATGCCCGCTCGACCCGCTCGCGCAGTGTCTCGATGCCCGCGCCGGTGAGAGCGGAGACCAGAACCGCCCCCGGGTGGCGCAATAGCGCCTCGTCGCGCTCCTCCTCGCCGAGCAGGTCGGCCTTGTTGAGCACGAGCAGGCGCGGCTTGTCGCCCGCGCCGATCTCCTCCAGCACCGCGTCGACGGCCTCCAGATCGGCCAGACGCCGCTCCTCGGGCGCCGCCGCATCGACCACCTGCAGGATCAGGTCGGCGAGGACGGTCTCCTCCAGGGTCGCCTTGAAGGCCTCGACCAGCTGGTGGGGCAGCTTCTCGATGAAGCCGACCGTGTCGGTGAAGAGGAAGTCCCGGCCGGAGAGGGCGACGCTGCGCGTGGTCGGGTCAAGCGTGTGGAACAGCCTGTCCCCCACGCCGACCGCCTCGCTTCCGGTGAGGGCGTTGAGCAGGGTCGACTTGCCGGCGTTGGTGTAGCCCGCGAGGGCGACCCGGGGTAGCGAGGAGCGCTCCCGTCGCGCCCGCATCACACCGCGGTTGCGCTCCAGGCGACCCAGCCGGCGGCGCAGCGCCGCGATCCGGTCGCGGGCCAGCCGGCGGTCGGTCTCGATCTGGCTCTCGCCCGGGCCCCTGGTGCCGATCCCGCCGCCGAGGCGCTCGAGGTGGGTCCAGAGGCCCCGCATCCGCGCCAGGTTGTACTCGAGCTGGGCCAGCTCGACCTGGAGCTTGCCCTCGGCGGAGTGGGCGTGGTCGGCGAAAATGTCGAGGATGACCGCGGTGCGGTCGATCACCGGCACGCCCAGCGCGCTCTCGAGGTTGCGCTCCTGCCGGGGGGCGAGCTCGTCGTCGCAGGCGGCGAGGTTCGCATCGCAGGCGGCGATCTGCTCCTTCACCTGCGCCAGCTTGCCGCGGCCGAGGTAGCGGTCGGGATCGGGCTTGGCGCGCTGCTGGACCGCCTCCCCGGCGGTCGCAACACCGGCGGTGCGGAGCAGTTCCTTCAACTCGCCGAGCGGGTCGCCGTCCTCGCTGCCGTCGGCGATGCCGATCGCCAGGGCTCGCTGGCGGGCGCGCGGATTGGCGACGCCGGCGCCATTGGCGGCGTAGTGCGTCTGCTTGTTGCGCCCGTTCCTGGATCGATCCACTCGACCTGATTGTAGGCGTCGGGTGGGTGTGGATAGGCTTTGCGGCCGTGAAGGTCTTCGTAACCGGGGGAACGGGGTTCATCGGCGGCACCGTGGCGCGCCAGCTGCGGGAGCGCGGCGACGACGTCGTCGGCCTCGTTCGCAGTCCCGAGAAGGCGGCCAAGCTGACGGCACTCGGCTGTGAGTTGGTCAGCGGCGACCTCGGAGGCGCCACGGCGATCCGTGCCGGCATGGAGGGCTGCGACGCCGTCGTCCACGCCGCCGCGATGTACGAGATCGGCATTCCCGCCAAGCAGCACCCGGCGATGTGGGAGGCGAACGTCGCAGGCACCGAGATCGTGCTCAAGGCCGCGCGCGATGCCGGCGTCGCCAAGCTCGTCTACGTCTCGACCTGCGGGGTCTTCGGCAACACCCACAAAAAGGTCGTCGACGAGAGCTACGAGCACCCGGGCAAGGAGTTCACCTCCTACTACGAGGAGACCAAGCTGGAGGCGCACCGGATCGCCAAGCGGATGATCGAGGACGGGCTGCCCGGCGTGATCGTCCAGCCCGGCGGTGTCTACGGCCCGGACGACACTTCGCAGGTGGCCGACCTGCTGGAGGAATTCTTCGCGGGCAAGTTGCCGCTCCTGCCCTTTCCCGAGCTCGGCATCTGCATGACCCACGTCGAGGACATCGCCGCCGGCATCCTGCTCGCCCTCGACAGGGGCCGTGTCGGCGAGACCTACGTACTCAGCGGCCCGGTGACGACGATGCGCGAGGCCGTCGAGACCGTCGCCGCAGTCAGCGGTCGCAAGGCCCCGAAACACGCGATGCCGACCGTGCTGATGAAGGCGATGGTCCCGATCGGTCCGCTGGTCGGCAGGCTGATGGGACAGCCGCCCAATCTGCGCGAGCTGATCTCCTCGGCCGACGGCGTCACCTTCTGGGCCAGTCACGAGAAGGCCAGCCGCGAGCTCGGCTACGCGCCGCGCGGCATGGAGGAGGGCTGGCGGCAGACGCTCGAGGCGGACTCGCGGTTTCCTGATCCAGTGGCTTGAGGGAGTCGGGATGCGCGTAATCGATGTGATGCACCTTGGGCGGCCGCATGTGATCGGCTGCTGGAAGGTTGATGAGGTGCTGGTCGATCCTGGGCCGGAGTCTTCGCTGCCGACGCTGCTCGAGGCGCTTGGCGAGGAGCGACCGCGGGCTCTGCTGCTTACGCATATCCACCTCGACCACGCGGCCGCCACCGGGGCGCTCGTGCGCCGTTGGCCGGACCTCGAGGTCTACGTCCACGAGCGGGGGGCGCCGCATCTGATCGATCCCGCGAGGCTGCTGGCCAGCGCCGAGCGCCTCTATGGCGACCAGATGCAGCGGCTCTGGGGCGAGATCGTGCCAGTGCCAGAGGCGAACGTGAAGCCACTGTCGGGGGGCGAGCGGGTCCTCGGCATGCGCGTCGCCTACACGCCCGGCCACGCCTCCCATCATGTCTCTTATCTGCACGAGGAGAGCGGCACCGCCTTCGTGGGAGACGTCGCCGCCGTCCGCCTGCCCGGCGTAGACCTGATCGTCCCCCCCACCCCACCGCCCGACATCGACGTCGAGACCTGGGAAGACTCGATCGGCATCGTCGAAAGCTGGCAGCCGGAGAAGCTGGCCCTGACCCACTTCGCCGCGATCGACGACCCGGCGCCGCATCTGGCCAGAGTCCGGGAGCGCCTGCGCGAAGAGGCCCAACTGGCACGCGACCTCTCCGAGGATGCCTACGAGCAACGCCACCGGGACCTCGTCGTCGAGCAGGCCGAGTCCACCGAGGCAGCCGAAGAGCTGATCCAGTGCGTCCCGCCCCAATACCAGTGGCGCGGGTTAGATCGTTACTGGACCAAGCTCGACGAAAAGAGCCTGTCCCGGTAGGCCCGGAACGTCTTGTACTTTTTCGGTGCCGGTTCACGGGCGTCAGCCCGCCGACGATTCACCGAAAAAGTTAAGTGGAGGGCCAGCCGGGACAGGCGCTCAAGCCAAATGCTCGCGCATGCGCTCGACGGCCTCGCTGATCCGCTCATCAGGGGTGGTGAGCGCGATGCGGAAGAAACCCTCGCCGCTCGGCCCGTACATCGAGCCGGGTGAGACTACGACCGCCGCCTCTTCGAGCACGAGCTCGGCGAAAGAGGTCGAGGTGTGGCCGTCGGGCACCGGCGCCCAGACGTAGATCGTCCCCTTCGGCGCGCTCACCTCGACACCGATCTCGCGCAGTGCCGAGACGACCAGATCGCGGCGGCGGGCGTAGGTCTCGTTCATCCGCTCGAGCGGACCGACGGGACCCTCCAGCGCGACTATTCCAGCCTTCTGGACAGCCTCGAAGAGGCCCGAGTCGACGTTCGTCTTCAGCCGCCAGTAGGTCTGCACCGCGTCGGCGTTGCCGAGGATCGCGGCGCAGCGCCAGCCGGTCATGTTGAAGCCCTTGGAGAGCGAGAAGACCTCGACGCCGACCTCCTTGGCGCCGGGCGTGGCGAGGAAGCTGGGCGCGACGTAGCCGTCGTAGGTCGTCTCCGAGTAGGCGTTGTCGTGGACGACGAGTATTTCGTGCTCGCGGGCGAAGGAGACGACCAGCTCGAAGAAGCCCTCGGGGACGACGGCCCCGGTCGGGTTATTGGGGTAGTTGATGAACATCAGCCGCGCCTTGGCCGCGACATCGGCCGGCACCGAACCGAGGTCGGGGGCGAAGCCGAGCTCGGGCACCAGGGGCAACAACTCGGGTGTCGCGCCGGCGAGGATCGGCCCGCCGGTGTAGACCGGGTAGCCGGGATCGG
This sequence comes from uncultured Solirubrobacterales bacterium, assembly GCA_963837695.1. Taxonomy (GTDB): domain Bacteria; phylum Actinomycetota; class Thermoleophilia; order Solirubrobacterales; family 70-9; genus VRUE01. The sequence continues at coordinate 2,061,618 of CAWINZ010000005.1, forward strand.
AGGCGAGGGCGACGCCGCCCGGGTCGAGGAAGGCGAAGCAGAGGTTGTAGATGCACTCCTTGGCGCCGATCGCCGGGATCACCTCGCTGCCAGGGTCGATCTCGACCCCGAAGCGCTCACCGTAGAAGCGCGCGAAGGCCGCGCGGAAATCGTCGCGACCGCGGTTGCTGGGGTACTGATGGGTGGCGGGGTCGGCGACCGCCTCCTGCATCGCCGCGACGATGTGCGGGTAGGTCGGTTCGTCGGGATCGCCAATTCCAAGGCTGATCACATCGATGCCGGCGGCACGCTTCTCGGCGATCCGCCGCTCCAGTTCCTGGAACATGTACGGAGGCATCGCCTCCAGGCGCTTGGATGGGTCTGAGATCGCCACGGGCGCGGAAATCTATTAGGTGAGCTCGGACAACGCCTGGATCAGCTCCGCCGAGAGCTCGCCGGAGCAGATCGGCTCGGCCCAACCGCTCAGCCGCACCTCGAGCTCGTCGGAGATCTCGACCTCCAACTCGCCGCCGTCGAGCTCGACCGTGATCGGGCTCGACGCCCCTCGGAGGAAGGCGGAAACCGCGGCACCGCTGGCGCCGGTTCCCGAGGAGAGCGTCTCGCCCACACCGCGCTCGAAGATCCGCGCCCGGACCCGGCTGCCGTCGACCCTGAAGAAGGAGACGTTGGTGCGGTTCGGGAAGAGCTCGCTCGCTTCGATCGCCGGCCCGATCGGCTCGAGATCCAGATCCTCAATCTCCTCGCCGACCTCGATCGCGCACTGCGGGTTGCCGATCGAGACGTGCTGGAACTCCCACTCGCGGCCACCGGCGTGCAGCGAGCCCCTACCGTCCGCGGGCCCCGAGGGGAAGTCCTTCGAGGCAGTCGAGGCCTTGCCCATGTCGACCGAGCAGGTCAGCTCGGAGGTGATCGTCGGCGTGATCGGCCCCGCGGCGGTGCGGATCGTGAAGACGTCCGCGTCGGTCCACTCATGCCGGCGCAGGTAGAGGATCGCCTCGCGCGCCCCGTTGCCGGAGAGCTCGGCCTCAGAACCGTCCGGGTTGAAGATCCGCAGCTCGGCGACGAACTCAGGGTCCTCGCTGCGCGAGAGCAGCAGAGCGCCATCGGAGCCGATGCCGAAGTGCGGATCGCAGATCCACTCGACGCGCGACGCAGTCAACTCCCAGGGGAGCGCGTCGGCCTCGAGGATCACGTAGTCGTTGCCCAATGCCTGCCACTTCTCAAATCGCATCGCCTGAGCCTATTGAAGGGTCGTGGCCTCCGAGGATGGACAGTTGTACCCCCTACCGGGGGTACAAGCGTTCAATCGGCGAGATGAGAGGCGATCTCGGCGGCCACGTCAGCGTCGGAACGCTCGGAGCGGTCGATCGGGTGCAGATTGGGGATCTTGCGCATCCAGGTCAACTGGCGGCGGGCGTAGTTGCGCGAGCGCTTCTTCATCGCCTCCACGTCCCCCGAGCGCAGCTCGTCGAAGCCGAGCGCTTTGCGCGCCGTGCGCGAGGGCCCCAACCCTTCCGCCCGGCGCACCTCCTCCTCCGCTCCTCCGGCGACGATCGCCTCCGTGCGAGCATCGATCCGCTCGTAAAGCCGGGCACGCTCCATGTCGAGCCCGAAGATCGTCGTAGGCAGCCGCGTCTCCGCCGACCAAAGCTCAGACTCCTCAGCCCCGGGCGGAGCCTTTTCAAGCGAAAGCTCAGCCACGGCAGCCCGCAGATACAGCCCGGTCCCCCCCACGACGATCGGCCGACGCCCCGCCTCCAAAGCCCGATCGATCTCAACATGCGCCAACCGCATGTAATCGCCAACGGAAAAGGGCTGGGTAACGGGCACAAAGCCAACCAACCGATGCTCAAGCTTGACCTGCTCGTCTGGGCTCGCAACGCCCGTCAAGACACTGAGCCCTTCGTAAACCTGAAGCGCATCACAGGAGATGGCGACAGGATCCTCGCCCCGCTCTCGCAGCAGCCCAGCAAGCGCAATTGCGACCCCGGTCTTCCCAATCCCGGTGGGCCCGAAGATCCCGAGAACATTCACCGAAAGGATCCGAAAAGGCGGTGTCGGGGCTGCCCCGAACGGCTTGTACTTTTTCGGTGTGGGGTCGGGGCGTAACCGCAGCGGCTCCACCGAAAAAGTTGAGTGAGGGGTAACCCCGACACCGCCCCTACCGAAGCCTTCACCGAAAAAGTTGAGTGAGGGGCTTCACCGCCACCCCTCCCAGGGTCGTCGAAGTAGCACGGTCTATCTGGACGTCAACGAATTCCCCGGGCTCGCCAACCCCATCGAAGTTCACCGCCTTGTTGTGCCGAGTCCGCCCCCGCAGCCGGGTCGAATCGGTCCGGCTGGTGCCTTCGACGAGAACCTCCATATCGCGCCCGACGAACCGCTGCGCCCGTTCCGTAGCCCGCCTCTGAACCAGCTCGACCAGCCGCTCCATCCGCTCCCGCTTGACGGGATGGGGCACCTGCTCGCCCAGCGTCGCCGCCTCGGTCTCGCGGCGCGGCGAGAAGACGAAGGTGAAGGCGCTGTCGTAGCCGACCTCGTCGACGACTTCGAGCGTCTCGGCGAAGTCGGCCTCGGTCTCGCCTGGGAAGCCGACGATGATGTCGGTCGTGATCGCGCAGTCGGGCACATGCTCGCGGATCAGCGCGACGCGATCCATGTAGCGGCGGCGATCGTAGGTCCGGCGCATCTGTTTGAGGATCGCGCTCGACCCCGACTGCAGCGGCAGGTGGATGTGCTCACAGAGGGCGGGCAGCTCCGTGTGGGCGCGGATCACGTCCTCGCGCATGTCCTTGGGGTGCGGGCTGGTGTAGCGGATCCGCTCGATCCCCTCGACCGCGTTGACCCGGGCGAGCAGCTCGGCGAAGCCGATGCGCGACTCGCCGGGCAGATCGCGGCCGTAGCTGTTGACGTTCTGCCCGAGCAGGGTCACCTCGCGCACACCATCGGCCGCAAGCGCCTCAGCCTCGACGAGCAGCTCGGCGGGGTCGCGGCTCTCCTCGCGGCCCCGGGTCGAGGGCACGATGCAGTAGGAGCACTTGCAGTTGCAGCCCTGTGAGATCTGCAGCCAACCCTGGAACTCGCGCTCGCGCCGGGCCGGCAGGTGGCCGGAGAAGTCCTCGAACTCGAAATATCCCTGGGCGGTGAGCGAGTCCGAGTTGAGGAACTCGGCAAGCCGGTGGATCTGCCCGGGGCCGAAGGCGACGTCGACGAAGGGGAAGCGCTCGAAGACCTCCTCCTTGACCGACTGCGCCCAACAGCCGCCAACGCCGACCACGCGCTGGGGATCTTCGGACTTGAGCCGCTTCGCCTCACCGAGGTGAGCGACAAAGCGATTATCCGCCGACTCGCGGATCGAGCAGGTGTTGAAGAGGATCAGGTCGGCCTCGGCACGGCTCGGCGCCTCCGCATAGCCAAGCGACTCGAGCATCCCCTGCATCCGCTCAGAATCGTGCACGTTCATCTGGCAGCCGAACGTGGTGACGTGGTAGCTGGGCATCCCCCTCAGGGTACTGACGGTGTGAGAGGCAAGCAGGTCGGGGGATGCAGGGAGGGCGACGAGGGGAGCGCACATAAGTGCGTGACCCGAGGAGCCCGACTGAAGACCCCGAGATGCGCCGCCTATCGCACCGTCAGAGTGCCTTCCATGCCTGCCTCGGCATGACCCGGCACAGTGCAGAGGAAGGTGTAGGTGCCGGGGGCGAGATCGGCGCTCACCGACGTCTTCCCTTTGGCGATCGTTGCGGAGACCGCGATCTGTTCGCCGTTCTGCTCGATCGCCACGTCGTGTTCGAGTGCCGACGGGTTGTCGAAGTCGATCGTCACCTTGCCCGGCTTGCTGGTCAACGTCGTCGTGTCAAAGGCGATCTGCGTGGGATCGGCGGCCAGTTGCAGCGTCCCGCCGGAACCCTTCGCCTTGGCTTCTTCCGGCTTCGCCTCGCCGGCCCCTTCGGCATCGCCGGAGTCGACCGGCGACTTCTCCTCTTCGGTGAACTCTTCGCCGGCCCTTTCAACCTCTGCCGCCTTCGCTTCCTGCTCATCCTTGCCGTGAAGAACCGCAAAGGTCGTCGCGCCGCCGACCAGGATCACGAACCAGAGAATGACGACAGGGGTGAACCGACCCGGAAAATTCTCGAAGCGCAAGCCGAGGAAGCTGACCACGACTGCCGAGACGGCGAGCAGGGGTCCGATCACGAAGAAGGCGGTTCCGTTGTCCATGCGGCCGGAATCCTATCCACAGAGGACGGCGGAGCGGCCCCGCCAGGTCCGACCTCACCTGGCGTAGTTGGTCGCCCGGCTCTCGCGGATCACGGTGATCTTGATCCGGCCCGGATAAGAGACCTCGCGCTCTATCGCCGCGGCGATCTCATAGGAGATCAACGCCGCGCGCTCGTCGTCGACCGCGCCGGGGTCGACCATGACCCGCATCTCGCGCCCCGCCTGCATCGCATAGACCCTCTCCACCCCGGCATGGCGCGAGGCGAGCTCCTCGAGCTCGTGGAGGCGAGCCACGTACTCCTCGAGCGTGTCGCCCCGGGCCCCGGGCCGCGCCCCGGAGAGGGCGTCCGCGGTCTGCACCACCACTGCCTCGACCGAGTGTGGCTCGACCTCGTCGTGATGGGCCTCGATCGCGTGGGCGACCTCCTCGGGCTCTCCGTAGCGACGGGCGAGCCGGGCGCCGATCTGCGCGTGCGTCCCCTCAACCTCCCGGTCGACCGCCTTGCCGATGTCGTGCAACAGCGCCGCGCGACGGGCGATGTCGGCGGCGGCGCCGAGCTCGACCGCGATCAGCGCCGCGAGATAGGAAGACTCGACCAGATGACTGAGCACGTTCTGCCCGTAGCTGGTGCGGAACTGCAGCCTGCCGAGCAGGTCGATCAGATGTGGGTGGAGGCTATTGACGTTGGCATCGAGCGTCGCTCGCTCGCCCTCTTCGACCACCCGCTCCTCAATTTCCCCCGTCGCCTGCTCGAAGGCCTCCTCGCAGCGCGAGGGGTGGATGCGACCGTCGGCGATAAGCCGCTCGAGAGTGAGGCGGGCGATCTCGCGGCGCATCCCGTCGAAGCTCGAGAGGCGCACTACGGACGGGGTGTCGTCGACGATGATGTCGACCCCGGTCAGCCGCTCGAGCACGTGGATGTTGCGGCCCTCGCGGCCGATGATCCTGCCCTTCATCTCGTCGTTCGGGAGCCGCACCAGCTGGGTGGTCGTTCGCTCCGCGTGTGGCCCCGCGAGGCGCTGCGTCGCGGTGGCGAGGATGCCACGAGCACGCCTCTCCGCCTCCTCGCGGGTCTCCGCCTCGATCTTGCGCAGGACAAGGCCGGCCTGGCGGCGGGCGTCAACCTCGACTTCGTCGAGAAGCATCTGGCGCGCCTCCTCTGCACTCAGCGAGGAGATCCGTTCCAACTCGGCACGCTTCAGCTCACCGAGCTGTGCGTCCAGCGCCTCCAGCCGGTCCAGAACCAAGTCTGGCTCCGAACCGTTGCCGCGTGACCATTTCCACGGCGGCATGCTGATGTTCATCTAGGGAGCATGCTACTCCCATAGACATGTCCGTCTAATTTCTATGCCGCCTGGACCTCGGGCACCGGCTCAGCCGGTGAATCAGCCGCGGGCGCCGTCTCCTCGGCCACAGGCACGACGTTCTCGGTTCCGATGCCGAGCGCGGTGCGGATCTTGGTCTCGATCTCGCTCGCGATCTCGGGGTTCTCGGCGAGGAACTGTTTGGCGTTGTTTCGCCCCTGGCCGAGCCGCGTCTTCCCGTAGGAGAAGAACGAGCCGGATTTCTGCACCAGGTCGTGCTCGATACCAAAGTCGAGCAGGCCGCCCTCGCGCGAGATCCCGACTCCGTACTCAATGTCGAACTCGGCCTGGCGGAAGGGCGAGGCGACCTTGTTCTTGACGACTTTGACCCGGACCCGGTTGCCGACGGCCTCGGTCCCTTCCTTGAGGGTCTCGATACGGCGGATGTCGAGACGCTGGGAGGAGTAGAACTTGAGCGCCCGGCCGCCGGGCTGGGTCTCCGGCGAGCCGAACTGGACGCCGACTTTTTCGCGGATCTGGTTGGTGAAGAGGCAGACGGTGTTGGTGCGGTTGAGGTTGCCGGCCAGTTTGCGCATCGCCTGCGACATCAGGCGCGCCTGCAGGCCGACGGTCGTGTCGCCGATCTGGCCGTCGAGCTCGGCTTTCGGCGTCAGCGCCGCCACCGAGTCGATCGCGACCACGTCGATCGCGGCGGAGGCGATCAGGCGATCGGCGATCTGCAGCGCCTGCTCTCCATAGTCGGGCTGAGAGACGAGGAGCTCGTCGGTATCGACGCCGATCTTGCGGGCGTAGCTCGGGTCGATCGCGTGCTCGGTGTCGATGAAGGCGCAGATCCCGCCGCGGGCCTGGGCTTCGGAGATGATGTGGTAGATCAGCGTCGTCTTGCCCGAGGACTCGGGTCCGAAGATCTCAACGATCCGTCCCCTCGGGACGCCGCCGATGCCCAGCGCCAGGTCGAGCGCGAGCGCTCCGGTCGGGATCGCCGGGATCTTGATCGTCGCGTCGGCGCCGAGACGCATCAGCGCGCCCTGGCCGAAGTCCCGCTCGATCTGGGTTACGGCTGCCTCGAGCGCCGCGTCCTTGGCCTTCGCCTTCTTGGCCGAAGCGTCCTTCAGAGCCATTTTCTTGTCTGCCATCTCTTTCACCTCACTGCCGCCCGTCTGTGGGCAGCTCGACTTGCGCCAGCGGGGTGTAATGCGCACCCTGCGGCTGGATTTGCGAACGGTAGAGCGTCAATCGGACGCCCCGGAACGACTGGGAAAGATCTTTCGGAAGCGGCCCGGGACGCTCCCCCAGCAGAGCCGGCCGCTTCGAGCCACGTTCCTCGCGCCGCACCCTGGCCACGGTCACGTGCGGCCAGAACGGTCGCTTCTCCGGCTCGTAGAGGTGTGCCTCGACGAGCCTCGCCCGCAGCGCGGCCTGCAGGGCGATCGTGCCAGGCGACTCGGCCGGCAGCGCAAAAAGGCGCGGGCGGCCACGCTCCGGTCGCGGCACCGGATCGCCCAGCTCGACCGAGGGCGCCAATGCCCGGCTCGCTTCGACAATCTCCGCCAGGCGAGGTATCTCCTTCTCGGGCGTCCAGCCCAAAAAAGCGAGCGTGATGTGCAAAGAGTCGGTCGAGACAGGGCGCAGCGCAGGATCGCGCAGCGCCCTCTCGCACCATCTGGCGATTTCTCCTCGAATGACCTCGGGAAGATCCAGTGCGATGAACAGCCTGGCCCTCGGACTCTTCAGTCTCTGCTTCATCGCCGAGGACGCTAGGAGGCTTGATCAAACAGAACAAGACCCAAATCAAAAAAAAGAGTGAAATTAGAGTCCCGACTGAGAGGACCGCGAGGCCGGGGAGGTCGATGACCAAGCGAGACGGCAGCGTCATTCGGCCTCATCCGGACCGCGGTCCTCGAAGGAGGGGCTCTACAGAGGTGGGTCGCCGTCGCCGAGCAGGGTCCGCAGCAGGTGCATCGCGACCAGGGCGGAGCGTTCGCGGATGTCGTCTCGGCCTCCCGGAATCACCGGGTCGCGGGCGATCGCGGTGCCGTCGGCGAGGCGGGCGTCGAAGCAGACGTAGCCGACCGGCTTCTCCTCCGTGCCACCCTCGGGGCCGGCGATGCCGGTGATCGAGATCGCGACATCGGCGTCGAAGCGCTCCAGCGCCCCCCGTGACATCCCCTCCGCGACCTCGGGCGAGACAGCGCCATGCTCCTCGATCAGGGCAGGGTCGACGCCGAGCAACTCCGCCTTCGCCCCGTTCGAGTAGGCGACGACCCCGCCGGCGAAGTAGGCGGAAGCGCCCGGCAGGTTGGTGATTCGCGCCGCCAGCAGACCGCCGGAGCAGGACTCGGCGAGAGCCAGCCTGCGGCCGCTCAGCAGGCCGGCCAGCCGCGAGTCGATCGTCTCGCCGTCGAGGCTGAACAGGTGGCGTGCGTGGCGATCGAGGAGCCCGGTCCGCACCGCCTCGGCAACCGAGGCCGCCTCGGCGCGGTAGCGGACGTCGATCTCGATCTCGCCGCGCCGCAGACAGGTGGTGATCTCGACGGAGTCCAGCGCGACCCCACCGTCCTCGATCTCGCGCAGGCTCTTGGCGATCTCCGACTCGGGAATGCCGAACATCCGCAGCGTGTAGGAGAGCAGCGGGGTCGCACGGGCGAGGACCGCCTGTACCGGGGGCGACTCGACCGCCCGCGGCCACATCGGCTGCAGCTCGCGCGGCGGTCCGGGCAGGACGACCACCACCCGCCCGTCCACGGGCACCACCAGCCCCGGCGCAGTCCCGACCGGATCGAGCGGCAGCGAGCCCTCCGGGATCATCGCCTGCTTGCGGTTCGCCTCCCGCACCGCCTCCTCGTCGAAGCGGAAGCGGCGCGCGAAGCCGCGCAGGATCTCGGCGATTTTCTCCTCCACCTCGTCGTCGAGCACCAGCTCCACCCCGGCAAAGCGAGCGACGATCTCCGCCGTCAGGTCGTCGGCGGTCGGCCCGAGCCCCCCGGAGGTGACGATCAGATCCATCCCCTCACCGGCCATGAAGCGCAACGCCGCCTCGAGATCCGCGGGACGGTCGCCGACCACGGTGATGTGGGCGACCTCGACCCCTAGCGCGGCGAGCTGTTCGGAGATCCAGGGTCCGTTGCGGTCGGCGATCCGCCCGGTCAGAACCTCGGTTCCCGTCACGACTATCCCCGCCCTTACCGGAGCGCCCGTCATTCGCAGCTAGGCCTTTCGCCTTCTTCCAGCGAGACCAGCTCTCCACCCGAGTCGACGCGGTACCCCACCGGGCTGGAGCTTGCCGGGAGGTGCGTCTGCTTGCCATCGACGAAGATCGCCACCGAGCCATTGCCCAGGGCAATTTCGAAGCCTTTGGAGCGAAACGGGCCGGCCTCGGCGCCTTCTTCGAGGATCTGGCCGTCGACCAGCGGTTCTTGCTTCGCATCGAGCAGGCAGACCCAGACTTCGGCCGTCGCCGTCAACCGCACGGCGACACCGGGCTTGCTCGTCACCGCGGGCGCCTGGGCGTGCTTCTTTCCCGCCTGACTGCCGTCGCTCGCCGCCGTCGACGTGGCAGACGAACCGCCGCCCCCGCCGGCCAGGGCGATGCCGGCCACGATGGCGACGAGGACGAGGCAGACGGCCACAATGACGAGACGGCTGGAAGCCAGGGGGCGGCGACCGCGCATCGCCGTCGGCACCGGCTCAACCCGCTTCGGCGCGCGCTCTCCCCCCGACGGGCCCGTCGCACGCCGGTAGTCGTCGGCGAGACGATCGCCGTCGAGGCCCAGGTAGGAGGCATAGGTACGGATGAAACCGCGCGTGTAGGCGCCGCCGGGGAGGGCGTCCCACTCCTCGTTCTCCATCGCCTGCAGGTAGCGGACGCGGATCTTGATCGCGGCCTCGACCTCCGAGAGGTCGATTTTGCGGCGATTCCGCGCCTCGCGAAGAGTGGGTCCGATGCCGGGGTCCATCCCGACATTGTGTCCGCTGCGCCGTCCGGACGCGGAGAAGCCCACCCGTCCTGCATCGAACCCCTATTTGGGGCTCGATGCAGGACGGGGCACGGGGGTCAGCCGGCCTCGTCGGTATCGACCGCCACGGGCTCCGGAATCCCGTCACCGCTGAGGACGCGCGAGAGATCCGCCTCGGTGATCAAAACCTGCCGTGGCTTTGAGCCCTCATAGCCGGAGATGACGCCGCGGCGCTCGAGCATGTCGATCAGGCGGCCGGCGCGGGTGTAGCCGACGCGGAGGCGGCGCTGGATCATCGAGACAGAGGCGGTTTCCGTCTGCACGACGGTGCGGATCGCTTCGTCGAGCAGGTCGTCGGCGTCGGGGTCGAACTCGCCGTCGCCACCCTCTCCCCCGGTCTCCTCACGGGACTCGAGCAACTCGGCCGCGAATTCGGGTTCGCCCTGTTTGGCCCAGTGCTTGGTGATCCGGGCGATCTCGTCCTCGGTCACGAAGGCGCCCTGGACGCGCGCCATCTTCGAGGTGCCGGCGCCGCGGAAGAGCATGTCGCCCTGCCCGAGCAGCGCCTCGGCGCCGCCCTGGTCGAGGATCACCCGCGAGTCGGTCTGCGAGGAGACGGCGAAGGCGATGCGGGCCGGGATGTTGACCTTGATCGTGCCGGTGATGATGTCGGTCGAGGGACGCTGCGTGGCCAGGACCAGGTGGATGCCCGTCGCGCGGGACTTCTGCGCGAGGCGGATGATCGAGTCCTCGACCTCGGCCGGCGAGACCATCATCAGGTCCGCGAGCTCGTCGATCACGCAGAGGATGTGCGGTAGCGGCGCTTCACCGGCCTTGGCACGGGCGCGGTTCAGCTCAGCGAGGTTGCGGCAGCGCGCCTCGCCCATGATCCCGTAGCGGTTCTCCATCTCGCCGATCAGGTTGGCGAGCACGTTGGCGGCAAGGCGGGGTGAGGTGACGACCGGGGTGAGCAGGTGCGGCACGTGCTCGTAGTGGTTGAGCTCGACCTGCTTGGGGTCGACCAGGACGAGGCGCACCTCGTTGGGCGAGGCCTGCATCAAGATCGAGGAGAGGATCGCGTTGACGCAGCCGGACTTGCCCGAGCCGGTGGTGCCGGCGACGAGGACGTGCGGCATCTTCGCCAGGTCGGTCCATACGGGGTTGCCGTCGATTCCCTTGCCGAGCCAGGCGACCAGGGGCGAGGTCTTCTCCGGCCGGCCGGCGTAGATATCGCCGAGGCGGACGAGGCGGCGGCGAGCGTTCGGAACCTCCACCCCCACCGCCTGCTTGCCGGGAATCGGCGCCAGGATGCGGATGTCGGTCGAGGCGAGCGCGTAGGCGAGGTCGTTGGAGAGCTCGGTGACTTTCTTGACCTTGGTGCCGGGCGCGAGGCGCAGCTCGAAGCGGGAGACGTGCGGACCGCTGACGATGCCGACGATCTTGGCCTCGACGCCGAAGTGGCCGAGCGTCTCGACCAGCTTGCGGCCGATCACTTCATGGTCGCGCGGGTCGGGGCCCTTGTCGCCTTTGCCCTTTTCAAGCACCTTGGCGGGCGGCGGCCGGTAGTCGATCTGGTCGGATTCGGTGACGCCGCGCTTCTGTCCCATCGGGGTCAGGGCCGCCTGCTTGGACTCGGCGTCCGTACCGACGCCAAGCCCCTCCTCGCTGCGGACCTCGACGTCGTAAGCGTGCGGGTTCAGGCCCGCGCCGCCGGGCTCGGGGTCAGGCTCGACTTCTGACTCGACCTCGGTCTCAAACTCTGTGGTGACCGGCTCCTCCGCGCCGCTGTCCTCGCCGATCGCGACGGTCGGTTCGAAGTCGTCGTCCTCGGGATAGGTGCTCATCACGTCGGTCGGGCCGGCCTGGGTCTCGAATGCCGAGGTCTTTTCGCCGCGGCGCTCCTCGCGCTGCTGGATCGCCGTCTGGGCGATGTCGCGCCCGCCGACGAAGGTGTGGCGGACGCCGCGGCCGAGGCCGCGGAAGACGGTCGAGACCGAGGTGCCGGTGACCAACATCGTGCCGATCGCCAGCATCAACACGGTCGCGATCCGCGCGCCGACCTGGCCGAAGAGATATTCCAGGCCGGTTTCCAGCCCGTAGCCGACCTTGCCGCCGTCCCAGCCGAAGAAGAGGACAAAGCAGAGGTAGACGCCGGCGGCGATCAGGAAGAGGCCGATCAGGTCGAGGTGGCGCTGCTGCACGCCTTCCGGCAGCTGCAGCCGGGGCAACCGCGATTTGGCTTTCGCCTTGGATTTCGGCTTGCGGCGCGCGGCCGAGCCTCGCTTCTTGCGCACGAACATGCGACCCGCTTCGACAGGCGTCGCGCCTCCCCTGCCCAGGTCAGGAATTGGTCGCGATCAGCGCCGCCACGAATGCGGCCATGCCCCCGGTCAGCGAGACCCAGAGGGCGGTGGTCAGGCGTTCCATGCCGGCGAAGCGGGCGCTGATATCCGACCGTATCTCGACCACCTCGGCGTGGGCTTCGGTGCGCACCTCCCCCAGCTCGACTCGCATGTCTTTGAATCCCACCCGCATCTCAGTCCGCACATCATTGATCTCCGACCTGACGCCGTTGATCTCCGACCTGACGCCGTTGATCTCGGACCTCATGTTCTTGAATTCCGACCTCATGTTCTTGAATTCGGCCCGCACTTCCTTGAACCCCTCCCGCATCTCTGCCTGGAGTTCATCGATCTTTTGGTCGAGATCGGCCATGCTGTCTCCTGTCTTGGCGAGTTCTACTGTCTGCATGATGCCAGACTAGGCGGCCGCGACGCGCGTGTGGTGCGCTGAATGCAAAATGTTTCACACGAGTTGGACGCGGAAGCCGCGATTCAGGCCGATTCAGCCGGCGCAGACCCAGGCGCTGCCACCCGAGTCGGCCCAGATTTCGGCGGCGATGCGGTCCTGTTCGGCCTTCGGCGCGTCCTGCGGGGCGCCCTGGCCGCCGTAGAGATCCCAGGTCGAGGGGAGGACCTGGTAGGCGCCGCCGGCGCCGCTGCTCGGGTTGAGCGCGCCGTAATTGCCGCCTGACTCGCACATCACGATGTAGGTCGGGATCGAGAAGGGGCCGCCGAGCCAGCGGCCGACGGTTTCTTCGGCTGCTTCGCGGCTCGCGGCTTCCGCTGCCTGGATTTCGCTCACCCATTCGCCGATCCGCGTTTTCAGCTTCGCCAGCGAGGACGACCGTTCGGCCGAGAGCGAATCGAGGCGGGCCGCGGCCTCATCGGCGCGGGCGCGCACGCCGGCGATTTCCGCCTTCGCCGCCGCCAGTTCCTCGTTGTAGGCGTCCACTCTGGCCTTCAGGGCAGCAACCAGATGGAGCTCGTGCCGAACCTGGTCGCGCACTTCCTCGACCCGCGCCGCGAGCTCGGTGTCGGAGTCCTCGATCCGCTGCAGGTATTCGCTGCGGATCTCGAGTTCGTTGATGTCGCCCGAGCCGAGCACGATGCTCGCCGTGCTCGGCGAGCCGCTCATGTAAATCGCGACGAGCCGGGCCGCTAGCGCGCGACGAGCGCGACGCAAGCGGGCACGCTCGGCGTCGAGGTGGCGTTGGGCGCGATCGACCTTGGCGGCAAGTCGGGCTGCCCGTTCGCGCCCGTGGGCGAGCAGGTCGGTGAGATGGCGCTCGCGCGACGCGGCCGCCGCGGCTTCGGCTTCGGTCGCAGCAAGGCGTTCCTGGGTATCGCGGATCTGCCCCCCCAGCGAGGCGGCTTCTTCCTGCGCGCTGCCGACCTTGTCGCGCAGCGCGCCGATGTCAGCGGCGCGGGCGGTGGCGACCGTGAGCAGAGTCAGAGCGAGAAAAGCGACTGCGGAGGATCTGCGCATGAGTCCACCTCAGCCCTCGGGGACGTCCCGATTGGCCAGGTAGATCGCGATGCCGATCGCGGCGACCCCGAGGCCGGCGCCGATGCGGATCTCCCGCCGGTAGCGCCGACGCAGGTAGGCGACGGTGAAGCGCAGCGCCGCTTTGCCGAGCTTGTCGTACATCAGCGCTCCCCCCCAGCCTCGTCGCGCTGCCGGATCCGGTGCGCCATCCGCGACTGCAGCGACCAGAGCTCGATGAAGCCCGGCGAAGCGGTCTGCGAGAAGAGCCCGCCCGACTCGGCGAACGAGGCCAGGTCGGCGTCGTAGACCGCGTTCGGCGAGGAGCGGGTGACGACTCGTACGGCGCCTTTGTAGAGCTTGAGGCCGATCGTCCCGCTGACCTGGGCGTTGACCGTGTTCATGTAGGCGTCGAGGTCGGTGCGCAACGGCTCCCACCAGAGCCCGGCGTAGACCAGATATCCCCACTTCTGATCGAGTCCGGGCTTGAACTGGTTCTGGTGGATCGTGCCGACGAGCTTCTCGAGCTCTTGGTGGGCGGGCAGCAGGATCGCCGCCGCCGGAACCTCGTAGATGTCGCGGACCTTGAGCCCGACGATGCGGTCCTCGATGTGGTCGACGATCCCGACCCCGTGGCGACAGCCGATCTCGGCGACGCTTTCGAGCAGGTCGACCAGGCCGAGCCGCTCGCCGTTGAGGCCGACCGGGACACCGGCCTCGAACTCGACCGTCACGGTCTCCGCCTCATCGGGAGCCAGCTCGGGCCGGGTGACCAACTGGAAGACGTCGTCCTCAGGGGCGTGCTCGAGGTCCTCGATCCAGCGGCCCTCCGACGAGCGGCCCCAGAGGTTGTCGTCGATCGAGTACGGTGCCGCCTCGGTGCCGCCCTTGACCGGGATGCCGTGCTCGCGGGCGTAGGCGATCTCCTCCTCGCGGCCCATCTGCCAGGAACGCACCGGCGCGATCGTTTTCAGCTCCGGCGCCAGCGTGGCGACAGTTGCCTCGATCCGCACCTGGTCGTTGCCCTTGCCGGTGCAGCCGTGGGCAATCGTGTCGCAACCGCTGCGCCGCGCGTACTCGACCGCCAGCTCGGCGATCAACGGACGGCCCAGCGCCGTGAACAGCGGGTAGCCGCCGCCATAGAGGGCGTTTGCCTTGATCGCCGGGGCGACGAAGTCGCGGGCAAAGCGCTCGCGGGCGTCGACGACGTGGCACTCCAGCGCACCGAGCCGCTTCGCCTTATCCTCGATCACGCCGTAGTCCTCGCCGGGCTGGCCGAGGTTGACCGTAAGGCAGACGACCTCGGCTCCGTAGCGATCCTGGATCCACTTCAGCATCACGCTGGTGTCGAGGCCACCGGAGTAGAGCAGCAGCACCCGCCGCACCTCGGCGGGGTCGGCCTCATAGCCCGCGGTGCGGACCCCCTCGGGTGGCAAATCGGTCATTCGGCGGGGATCCCGCCGCTGCCGCTTTCTTCTTCTTCGGGAGCGGTCGTCGTCGGCGCGGTGGTGGTCGTTTCGGTGCTTTCAGTGGTCGTCGGCGCGGTGGTCGAGCCAGTGCTCGGCCCGGTCGTCGTCTCGGTCGTCGTAGGGGCGGTCGTCGTTTCGGAGGTCGTCGGCAAGGTGGTGACCGACGAAGTGGAGCCGCTGCTCCCGCCGTCGGAGGCGATCACGACTATCGCGATGACGAGGCCGACGATCACCGCGATCAGACCGGCGATCAGCAGGCGCATATTGCCGTGGGGTCGGTGGCCGGGGTCCTCGGGCCGGCCCATGATCCGAGTCGGGTCGTCGTGCATCTGGCCCTAGCCCTCCGGCCCCAGGATCGCGTCGAGGATCTCGCTCGTGTCCTCGATCTCGAAGCCGCTGCGCAGTCGCGCTTCGATCTCCTTGCGGTCGGCGCCGGAGACCGCCATCTGGGTCGCGAGCAGCCGTGCCCCTGCGGATCCGGAGCGCCGTGGAGCCAAGGGCTCGACCTCGCCACCGTCACCCGCGCTCTCGACCGACTTCAAATGGCCGCCGCGGCCCTCGTCGGAGCTGGCCGGATCGAGCTCGTCGGCAAGCTCGCGGAGGCGCTCGGCGACGATCCGGTCGGCGCGCTGGCGCGCCTCGTCCAGATGCTGCTGGGCCTGCCGCTCGGCGTCATCGATGACGCCCGCGGCAGCCTGCTCGGCGGCATCGACGATCGTCGCCAGGCGCTGCGCGGCATCGGCGGCAGAGGCGGGCGGTTGCCGCTTTGGCGGGAACTTTTCGGCGCTCATCCTGCCGCGTAGCTTAGGAGCGAATCGCCGATCCGCGCAACGGCCCGCTCGACCTGGGCCGAATCGACCGTCAGCGGCGGCAGCAACCGGATGGTTCCGGGCTCGGGCACGTTGACGATCAGGCCGCGTTCGAGCAGGTCGGCGCCCACCGCGGCAGCGTCGATCCCGCTCGCCAGGCCGACCCCCAGCATCAGCCCACGCCCGCGGACCCGATCGACTCCGTCGATCGCCAGCAGGCTCTCCGTCAGCCCGGCGCCAAGCTCGCGGACGCGACGCAGCAACGCCGGCTCGTCGACCACGTCGAGCACGGCGAGCGCCGCCGCCGAGACCACGGCGCCGCCGGCGAAGGTCGAGCCGTGGTCGCCGGCCGCGAGCACCTCGCCGAGCCGCTCGCTGGTCACACAGGCGCCGACGGGGAGGCCGCCGCCGAGCGCCTTGGCGCTGGTCAAGACGTCGGGCCGCACCGGGGTCTGCTCATAGGCCCAGAGCGACCCGGTCCGCCCCATCCCGGTCTGGATCTCGTCGAGGATCAGCAGGGCGCCGGCCTCGTCGCAGGCCTGGCGCGCCGCCAGCAGCGTCTCGTCGCTGAGCGGATAGACCCCCGACTCGCCCTGGATCACCTCGATCATCACCGCGGCGGTGTTCTCGTCGACGGCGTCGCGCAGCGCATCGGCGTCGTCGAAGGGAACCGAGCGGAAGCCGGGCAGCATCGGCCCCAGGGCCGGGTTCTCGGCCAGTTTCGGCGTCGCCGAAAGCGCCCCGTAGGTGCGGCCGTGGAAGTCGCGCTCGAAGCTGAGGATCTCGGGGCGCTCGACGCCGCGTGCGTGGGCGTGCTTACGAGCTACCTTGATCGCGCACTCGTTGGCCTCGGTCCCAGAGTTGGTCAGGAAGACCCTGCCCCCCAGGCTCGACCGCGAGAGCCGCTCGGCGAGCCGCACCATCGGCTCGGTGTAGAAGAGATTGGAGACGTGCATCAGCTTGCCGGCCTGCTCACGCACGGCCGCGACCACGGCCGGGTGGCAGTGGCCGATCGAGCAGACCGAGATGCCGGCGAGAAAGTCGAGGTACTCCTTGCCCTCAGAGTCCCAGAGCAGAGCCCCGTCGCCCCGCACGAACTCGACCGGGGCGCGGCGGTAGGTCTGCATCAGGTAGCGCTGCTCGAGCGCCTGCAGTTCCTCCAGCTTCACGAGGTCACCATCGTGCCGATGCCCGCGTCGGTGAACAGCTCCAGCAAGAGGCTGTGCGGCCGGCGGCCGTCGATGATGTGAGCCGACTGGGCGCCGCCGCGGATCGCGTCGACACAGGCCCCCAGCTTCGGGCGCATGCCGCCGTCGATCCCCGGCAGGCGCTCCTCGACTTCCTCGACCGTGGCGCGGGAGATCAGCGAGCTCTCGTCGGCGGCGTCGGCGAGCCAACCCTCGACGTCGGTGAGGAAGATCGCCTTGTGGGCGCCGAGGGCGGCGGCGATCTTGCCCGCGGCCTCGTCGGCGTTGACGTTGTAGGCCTGGCCGCCGCGGTCCGACGCCGAGGAGGCGACCACCGGTATGTAGTCCTCGGCGATGTGGTTGAGGACGTCGATATCGACCTTCTCGATCGAGCCGACGAAGCCGACCTGCTCGGCGTTGGCGACCGGGGCGACCTCGAACAGCGTGCCGTCCTGACCGGAGAGCCCGACCGCCGGCTGGCCGTGGCGGTTGAGCCGCTGCACGATGTCCGCGTTGACCTTGCCGAGCAGGACCATGCCGGCCACCTCGACCGTCTCCGCGTCGGAGACGCGCAGGCCTTCGTGGAAGCGGACCTCGATGCCGAGGCGCTCCATGTACGCCGTGATCTCGGGGCCGCCACCGTGGACGATGACGGGGTTGAGACCGACGTACTTGAGCAGGACGACATCGGTGGCGAAGGCCTCACGCAGCTCCTCCTCGCGCATCGCCGAGCCGCCGTACTTGATCACGACGGTGCGGCCGTGGAACTCCCTGATGTAGGGAAGCGCCTCAAGCAGGGTGTCGACATTCGTTTGTTTCGGTGCGTTCATTTGCGATCCCACGTTCTCATGACGCGAAAATCAAGCAGGTCGGGGGATGCAGGGAGGGCGGTGAGGGGAGCGCACGTTTTCGTGCGTGACCCGAATCGACCGACCGAAGACCCGGAGATGCGCAGGTTTGCAGCGTCATGAGGTGTACTCGGCGTTTATCCGGACGTACTCGTAGCCCAGGTCCGAGAACCAGACGTGGGCGCTGTGCTCGCCGCGGTCGAGCCGCAGCCCGATCTCTGCCTCGGCGACCTCCTCGCCGAGCTCGGCGGCGTCGATCGAGCCGGCGCCGATCTCATCCAGATCCTCGCCGGCCAAGGCCATCCCGGCGGCCTGGGCGATCCGGCCCCAGTTTGGGTCGCGGCCGAAGAGCGCAGTCTTGACCAAGGGCGAGTTGGCGATCGCGCGCGCCACCCGCTCGGCCTCGGGGAGGGAAGCGGCGCCGTCCACCTGGACGCGGCCGACCCGGACGGCACCCTCGCCGTCGGCGACGATCTCGATCGCGAGCTGCAGCAGAACCGCCTCCAGCAGCCCCTCGGGCAGCGGCGCGCCCGCCTCGCCGGTGGCCTGCAGCAGCACGGTGTCGTTGGTGCTCATCTGACCGTCGACCGTGACCCGCTCGAAGGAGGCCTCGACGGCGGCGCGGAGCGCCGCGTCGGCATCGTCGACCACGGCGTCGGTCTGGACGAAGCAGAGCATCGTCGCGAAGTCGGGTTGCATCATCCCGGCGCCCTTCGCCTGCGCGGAGAGGGTGACGCCGCCGGCGCGCAGGGTGCAGCTCTTCGGCCAGCGGTCGGTGGTCAGGATCGCGTCGGAGAAGGCGCCGGCGCCGTTCGCCGACAGCGAGCCGGCCGCGTCGCCGATCCCCGACAGCACGGCGTCGATCGGCAGCGGCACGCCGATCACACCGGTCTCGGCGACGGCGACGGCGCTGGGATCCAGACCCAGCTCCTCGGCCGCCCGCTCGCACATCGCCCAGGCATCGGTGAGCCCCTGCTCACCGGTCTCGGCGTTGGCGTTGCCGGCGTTGACCACCGCGGCCCGTACCGCACCACGCTCGACCCGGTCGCGGCAGATCCGCACCGGCGCCGCGGCGGAGGCGTTGCGGGTCAGCAACACCGAGGAGGACACCTGGGGCGCATCGCAGACCAGCAGGCCGACGTCGGTCTTGCCGCCGCCCTTGAGCCCGCAGTGCGCGGCGCCGGCGCGGAAGCCCGGGGCGAGCTGCGCCGGGTCGAGCTGCTCGACTCCGGCGGGCGGATTGGCCCAGCGAGATCTGAAAAAAGGTTCGCTCACAGGAGCCCCTCGGTCTCCTCGAACCCCAGCATCAGGTTGAGGTTCTGCACCGCTTGCCCCGACGCTCCCTTCCAGAGGTTGTCGATCGCCGAGAAGGCGAGCACCCGCCCGCGCTCCTCGACCGTGACGTAGACGTGGCACTCGTTCGTGTCGCGCACGTCGCGCAGCCCCGGCGGGCGATCGACGGCGTGGACGAAGGGCTCGCCGGCGTAGCGCTCGGCGTAGAGCGCCTGCACCTCTTCTTTCGACATCGGCTCGCTCAGCTGCGCGTAGCAGCTGGTCAGCTCGCCCTGGTCGAGCGGCAGCAGGTGCGGCACGAAGGTGACCGGCGTCGGGCTGCCGAGCGCCGCCAGCTCCTGCTCGATCTCCGGCCTGTGCCGGTGCCCCTCGGTCTTGTAGGCGAAGGCGTTCTCGTCCATCGAGACGTAGTGCATCTCATCGCCGCCGCCGCGACCGGCGCCGGAGACCCCTTGCTTGGCGTCGATGACGACATCGGTCAGCAGACCCTGCTCGGCCAGCGGCGCCAGTGCGAGCACGCTCGCGGTCGGGTAGCACCCCGGCGTCGCGACCAGTTCCGCCCCGCGCAGCTGCTCGCGGTAGAGCTCGGTCAGGCCATAGACGGCGCCGTCGAGCAACTCCGGCGCACCGTGCTCGCCGTACCAGCGCTCGTAGGTCGGCAGGTCGCGCAGCCGGAAGTCGGCCGAGAGGTCGACGACCAGCGCCCCGAGGCCGCGCAGCGCGGCGACGGTCGGCGCCGAGGCGCCGTGCGGGTAGGCGACGATCGCCGCGTCGACGTCCTCGAGCGTGTCGAGGTCGAGCTCGGTCAGCTCCAGCGGCACCCGGTAGCGCGGGTAGAGCCGGTCCAGCCGAGTGCCGGCATCACTGCGTGAGGTGACCCCGACCAGCTCCAGGCGCGGGTGGCGCCAGACGATCTGCGCGGCAAGGGCGCCGGTGAAGCCCGAGGCTCCGGCGACCAGGACTCTCGTTTTCTCACTCACGTAACGACCCTCCGATCTCGTTCAGCCCGGCGGCGATCGACTCGCGTTTGGCGGCGACCTCCTCGTCGGTAAGAGTGCGATCCTCGGCGCGGAATTCGAGCCGCAGGGCAAGGCTCTTACGCCCCTCCCCCAGCTGCTCGCCGGCGTAGAGGTCGAAGACCTCGGCGGCCCGCAGAAGCTCCCCAGCCCCGGCGAGAACCGCGGCACGGACCCGCGCGGCCGAGACGTCCTCGGGCACGACAACGGCGAGGTCCTGCCGCACAACGGGGAAGGCGGTCACGTCCTCGAAGGTCTCCTCGCCGGCGGTGGCGGCGTCGACCAGCACGAAAAGCTCGACTTCGAAGCCCACCGCCGAGTCCAGGTCCCACTGGCGACAGACGAGTGGGTGCAGCTCGCCGATCCAGCCCGCATCCGTCCCGTCGACAACCAGCTTCGCGCTGCGCCCCGGGTGCAGGAAGGGCTCCCCGCCGGGTTCGAAGGCGAGCGACGCGCCGAGGCGAGCCGCGAGGCCCTCCAGCACTCCCTTGAGCGCGAAGAAGTCCGCCGCCTCTCCCCCGCCCCGCCAGGAGCGCGGCGTCAGCGGCCCGACCGCCAGCGCCCCAAGCCGCTGCGGCTCCACGAATGGCGCCACCCGCTCCCCAGCAAACCCCCCACCCATGGGGCCGACGGGCCTATTCCCGGCCATATGGGCGTGTTTTAGGCCCGTCGGCGGGGGGTTTAGGTAGATGCGGGCGGACTCGAAGAGCTTCACGCCCTCGGCGTCGCGTGACAGGTTGCGCTGGGCGGCGTTGAGCAGCGAACCGAGCAGGTTCGTCCGCATCGTGGATTGATCCTCGGAGAGCGGGTTGGAGATCGTTATCCCTTCGGCCCGCGCGTCGCCGGCGGGGATCCGCAAGCGCTCTGCCTCGCCCGGGTCGGTGAAGCTCCAGCCGACGATCTCATCGAAGCCGAGGTCGCGCAGCGCGTCCTCGGCACGCCGCCGCAGCCGCTGGTCGCGCCGCAGCCCGCCCGCCTGTCCGGCGGAGCCCGGCAGGGTCGATGGAAGGTGCTGATCGATGCCGTGGACGCGCGCGACCTCCTCGATCAGGTCGGCCTCACGGGTTATGTCGTAGTGGCGGTCGGGCGGCACGCCGACGACGAGATCCTCGCCGTCGACCTCAACCCCGAAGCCAAGCCGTTCCAGGTAGGCGACCTGGTCGGACTGCTCGACCGTCATCCCGAGCAGCCCCGCGACCCGCTCGCCGCGCAGGCGGATCTGCTGGGCGGCGGGAGTCTCGGCGGCCACGTCGATCGTGCCGGGGACCAGCTTCGCCCCGCAGAGCTCGACCAGCAGCCGCGAGGCGATCCGCTGCGCCCGCATGCAGAGCACCGGGTGGAGCTGTTTCTCGAAGCGCGAGGAAGCCTCCGAGCGCAGGCCGAGCAGGCGCGACGTGCGCAGGATGTTGGTCCCGTTCCAGTTGGCGACCTCGAGCAGGACGCGCGTGGTTGCAGCGGAGACCTCGGAGACCTGGCCGCCCATGATCCCGGCGATGCCCGTTGGACCGCGGCTGTCGCAGACCAGCACCGTCTCGGCGTCGAAGCTCCGCTCGACGTCGTCGAGCGTCTTCATTTTCTCGCTCTCACCGGCCGCGCGGACGGTGAGTGCCCCGTCGGGGACCTTGTCGAGGTCGAAGGCGTGCAGCGGCTGTGCGGTCAGCAGCATCACGTAGTTGGTTATGTCGACGACGTTGTTGATCGAGCGTTGCCCGGCGGCGCTCAACCGCGCCTGCAGCCAGGCCGGCGACGGTCCGATCGTGACGTCGGTGAAGACCCGCGCGGTGAACCGCGGGCAGAGCTCGGGCACCTCGACCACCACCGAGGCGTAATCGCCGACCTCCCCCTCCCCGGCCGCGAGCGCATCCTCCGCCCAGGGCTCGGCCGCGAGCGGCGCGGCGCTGATCGCGTGCACCTCGCGAGCCACGCCGTAGACGCCGAGGCAGTCGGGCCGGTTCGGCGTCACCTCGAGCTCCAGCACCGGCTCGGCAACAGGTAGTACCTCACCAAGCGGCGTTCCAGGGGCGGGCCCGTTATCGAGAACCAGGATCCCCGCCGACTCCTCGGCGACCTCCAGCTCGGCGGCGGAGAGGATCATTCCGTGCGACTCGACCCCGCGCAGCTTCGCCTTGCCGAGCTTCGCGCCGCCGGGCATCGTCGCCCCCGGCAACGCCACGGGCACGGTCTGTCCCGCCGCCACGTTGGGCGCGCCGCAGACGATCGTGCGCGGCTCGCCGTCGCCGGTATCGACCGTGCAGACGCTGAGCCGGTCGGCGTCGGGGTGCTTCTCGCGCTCCAGCACCTTGCCGATCACGAAGCCCTCCGCCGCGGGCGGGCCGACGACACCGACCCGCTCGACCTCGGTGCCGGTCATCGCCAGCCGCTCGGCCAGCTCTCCGGCCTCGAGACCGGGATCGCAATACTCGCGCATCCACGAGAACGGGACTCTCATAGGAATTGCCCCAGCATCCGCACGTCGTTGTCGAAGAAGCGGCGCAGGTCCGGCACGCCGTGCCGCAGCATCGCGATCCGCTCGACCCCCATGCCAAAGGCGAAGCCCTGGACCCGGTCGGGGTCGTAGCCGTTCTCGGCGACGAAGCCGAGCACATTGGGGTCGACCATGCCGGCCCCGAGGATCTCGATCCAGCCCTGGCCCTTGCAGAGGTTGCAGCGCTCCGGGCCGGCCAGTGACCCGGTGCCCCCGCAGCGGAAGCAGGAGACATCAACCTCGACGCTGGGCTCGGTGAAGGGGAAGAAGTGCGGCCGCATGCGGATCTCCCGCTCCTCGCCGAAGATCGCCCGCAGCAGCTCCTCCAGCGTCCCCTTCAGGTCGGCTAGCGTGATCCCCTCGCCGATCGCCAGACCCTCAATCTGGTGGAACATCGGGCTGTGCGTGGCGTCGGAGTCGCGGCGGTAGACCTTGCCGGGGACGATCACGAAGATCGGCGGCGCCTGCGTCTCCATCGAGCGGATCTGCACGGGCGAGGTGTGGGTGCGCAGCAACACGTCCGGGTGGGATTGGACGTAGAAGGTGTCCTGGAGCATCCGCGCCGGGTGCCCGGGCGGGTGGTTGAGGGCGGTGAAGTTGTAGTAGTCGTGCTCGATCTCGGGCCCCTCGACAACCTGGTAGCCCAGTCCAATCATCACGTCCTCGATCTGCCGCGTCGTGCGGGTGATCAGGTGGAGATGGCCGGCTGGATGCGCCGGGGCGCCGGGCAGCGTCACGTCGACCCGGTCGCTCGCCAAGCGCAGGTCCATCTCGGCCGCGTCGAGCTCGGCCGCACGGTTCTCGAGCAGCGCCTCAAGCGCCTTGCGAGTCCGGTTTGCGGCGGCGCCGACCGCGCCCCGCTCCTCCGCAGGCAACTCGGCGATCCCACGTAGGATCGTCGTCAGCTCCGCTTTGCGGCCCAGGTGGCCGACCCGCAACTCCTCCAGCTCGGCGGTGCCGCCCGCAGCCGCGATCGCAGCCGTCGCCTCCGCCTCGATCTTCTCGATCCGCTCAAGCATCCTCGGCCGCCTCCTGCATGGCGGGCGACGATAACCGCTCGCACGCTATGGCCGCCGCAGCGGCGACGTTGAGCGACTCGGCTGCGCCGGGGCGCAGGGGAATCGTCACCCGCAGGTCGCACTGACCGAGTAGCTCGGGAGGCAGCCCCTCGCGCTCGGCGCCGAGACAGATGGTTTCGACGTCGATCAGGGCGCCAAGCCCCTCGCCGCCATGCGCCACCAGAGCCGCCCGTGGACGCGGTGCCGCCTCGAGCCCCGCCCGCAGCAGCGCCTGGCCGAAGACCGAGCCCATGCTCGCCCGCACCGCCTTCGGCCCGAAGGGATCGGCACACTCGGGACCGAGCACGACGGTGCCCCCGGTGAGGGCATGCGCGGTGCGAAGGATCGCGCCGACGTTGCCGGGGTCGGAGACGCCGTGCAGGTAGACGCAGGGGGAGCTCACCTCGCTCGCCCAGACCCGAGGCCAGACGGCGATCGCCCGGGTTCCCGAGCCGAGCGCCGACACCTCGGCCAGCAACTCCGGCTTGACCTCCTCGCCGCCGAGGCCGCTGCCGGCGGCGCTGAGCAGGAAGCGCGGCTCGCCGCCGGCGGCGAGCCCCGCCTCGACCAGGTCCTCACCCTCGGTCGCGAACAGCCCCTCGCGCTCGCGGTGCTTGCGCTCGCGCAGCTTGCGGACCAGTTTGAGCTTCTCGTTTTGGGGGCTGGAAATCATCTCTGTCAGTTCGGGTCGGTCGAATCTTCTCCTGGAACAACCGGTATCAAGCAAAAAAAAGGGGCCGTGAAGACGGCCCGCCCGGGAAGTGGAAAGTGTGGGTTGCAGCTAGGCGGCTGCACCCTCCCGGGCTAGCTCCACAAATCGGCGGAAGGCCTCGCGGTCGGATACCGCGATCTCGGCGAGCATCTTGCGGTTGACCTCGACCCCGGACTCGCTGAGGCCGTGCATCAACTGCGAGTAGCTCATTCCCTCGAGCCGCGCGGCGGCGTTGATCCGCGTGATCCAGAGCCGCCGGAACTCGCGCTTGCGATTGCGCCGGTCCCGGTAGGCATACATCCCCGAGCGCTGGACCTGCTCTTTGGCGAAACGGTAGGAGGAGTGCTTGCGGCCGAAGTAGCCCTTTGCTTCCTTCAGTACCTTGCGGCGCTTCTTGCGCGCGTGGACAGAGCGCTTGACCCGGCTCACTTGCCGCCTCCAAGCAGGGTCCGCACGCGCTTTTCGTCGGCCTTGGCAATCACAACGGGCCGGCCCATCTGCCGCTTGCGCTTCGGCGACTTTTTCTCGAGGATGTGGCTCGAGTAGGCGCGCCGCCCACGCAGCTTGCCCTTGGCCGTCTTACGGAAGCGCTTCTTGGCGCCCGAGTGGGTTTTCATCTTCGGCATCGGGACGGGTATTGAAGCAGACCGGCGCCTGCCCCTGCCGGTGCGGTGGCCGGCGCAGGTACGCTGGCGCCCGATGCGGATCGTCTACGTGATCGGGACCCGCCCCAACTTCGTCAAGACGGCGCCGGTAATCGCGGCGCTGCGCGAGCGCCTGCCCGAGAGCCGCCACACGATCGTCCACACCGGCCAGCACTACGACAGGACGATGTCGGAGGTGTTCTTCGAGGAGCTCGGCGTGCCCGCCCCCGACCACATGCTCGAGGTCGGATCGGGCAGCCACGCCCAGCAGACCGCGCGCACGATGGAGCGACTGGAGCCGGTCCTTGAAGCGGAGCGGCCGGACCTGGTGATGGTCCCCGGCGATGTCAACTCGACCCTCGCCGCAGCGCTGACCGCGGTCAAGATGCAGATCCCCGTCGCCCACATCGAGTCGGGCCTGCGCAGCTTCGACCGCACGATGCCCGAGGAGATCAACCGGATCGTCGCCGACGAGTTCGCCTCCTACCTCTTCCTGCACAGCGACGAGGCGATCGAGAACCTGCGCGCGGAGGGCATCGCCGAGGAGCGCATGCACTTCGTCGGCAACACGATGATCGACACCCTGGTGGCGCTCGAAGACCGCTTCCGAGCCGCCGGCTCCGCCGCGAAGCTCGGCGTCGAGCCGGGCAAGTACGCCCTCGTCACCCTGCACCGCCCCGCCCTCGTCGACGGCGATCTCCTTCCGGAGACGGTGCGCCGGCTCGCCGAGCTCGCCCGCGAGATGCCGGTCGTCTTCCCGATACACCCGCGCACGCGCAAGAAGATGGAGGCGATCAAGTCAGACCACCCCGGCCTGCTGCTCAACGAGCCGCTCGGCTACGTCGACTTCCTCTCCCTGGTCGCCGACGCCGGCGCCGTCCTGACCGACTCGGGCGGGATCCAGGAGGAGACGACCTACCTCGGCATCCCCTGCTTCACGCTGCGAGACAACACCGAGCGCCCGGTAACGATCCGAGCCGGCACCAACACCCTCCTGGGCCTGGACCCAGCAGCAATAGCCACCATCCCCACAGCTCTAGCCAAACGCCCCGCAGCTCCTCCCCAGCCCCCTCCCCTCTGGGACGGCCACGCAGCAGAGCGAATCGCCGACACGCTCGCATGAGGGCTCTCCCGATGGGGATGGAACGTCTTGTACTTTTTCGGTGTCGGCCCCGGGCGACAGCCTGACCGCGCCTAACCGAAAAAGTTAAGTGGAAGCCCCGTCGGGAGAGTCCCCCGACTGATCGTCGTCAGGCGGCGTATCGGCCTCTTTGGCCGATGAATCCGCCTCGTCAGCCGGCGGATCATCATGCTTGGCCTGCGCCTCAGCCTCTTTGGAGGGCGCCAGCATCATGCTCATGTTGCGCCCTTCCTGCAGCGGCGCGGACTCGATCACGGCAAGCCCGTCGAGGTCCTCGAAGAGGCGCTGCAAGAGGTTCCTGCCCCGCTCCGGGTGGGCCTGCTCACGACCGCGGAACATGATCGTGATCTTGACTTTGTTGCGCTGGCGCAGGAAGCGCTCGACGTGGCCCTTCTTGGTTTCGTAGTCGTGGTCGGCGATCTTCGGCCGCAGCTTGATCTCGCGCACATTGACCTGGGTCTGGTGCTTGCGGGCGGCCTTCTGCTTCTGCTCCTGCTCGTATTTGTACTTGGAGTAGTCGAGCAGGCGGGTGACCGGTGGCTTCGAGCCAGGGGCGACCTCAACCAGGTCGAGGTCGGCGTCCTGCGCTCGTTTCATCGCCTCGGCGATCTCGACGATCCCGAGCTGCTCCCCCTCGGCGCCGATCAGGCGCACTTTGGGCACGCGGATACGCTCGTTGATGCGCGTCGTGTCGCGCTCGGGCGGGCGGCGATCGAACCTGCGCGGAACAGGCACTAGTGAGAGGTGAGGTGGAGCTTCAAGAGGACGAGGGATGCGGAGGCTGCCATGGGACGCTCAGCGGCGCGGTGTGTTTGGCATGCCTGCGAACAAGTGCCCGCAGTATAGAGGCAGAGCGGAAACACGGTCGCGGCGGCTCAGGCTGCCTGCTCGGCGCGGTGGACCAGCGCGGCGAAATCGGCGAGCGCCATCGCCCCCAGCTCACCATCGGCATGCGAGCGCACGGCAACCTCGCCGGTCTCCTCCTCGCGGTCGCCGACGACCAGCATGTAGGGGTTGCGGGCGATTTCGGCGTCGCGGACCTTCTTCCCGATCGACTCCGAGCGGCGGTCGACCTCGACCCTGACCCCGAGCTCGCGTATTTCCGCCGCGACCCTGTCGCCGAACTCGACGTGGCGGTCTGAGATCGGCAGCACTGTCGCCTGCACCGGCGCCAGCCAGACCGGGAAGCGCCCCCCGTAGTGCTCGATCAGGATCCCGGCGAAGCGCTCCAGCGAGCCAAGCAGGGCGCGGTGGATCATCACCGGCCGCTGCGGGTCGTCGTTCTGGTCGGTGTAGGAGAGGTCGAAGCGCTCCGGCATGAAGAAGTCCACCTGGCAGGTGCCGCACTGCCAGGAACGGCCGAGGGCATCGGTGATGTGGAAGTCGATCTTCGGCCCGTAGAAGGCGCCGTCGCCGGGGTTGAGCGTGAACTCGCGGCCCTGGCTCGCGAGCGCGTCGCGCAGCGCCGCTTCGGCCTGCTCCCACTGCTCCTCACTGCCAATCGATTTCTCCGGCCGGGTCGAGAGCTCGATGTGCACATCCTCGAAGCCGAAGCGGGCGTAGAGCTCGTCGATCGCCTCGCAGATGCCGGTCACCTCGTCGACGATCTGCTCCGGCGTGCAGTAGATGTGGGCATCGTCCTGGGTGAAGGCTCGGACCCGCAGCAGGCCGTGCAGAACGCCCTCGCGCTCGGCGCGGGAGACCTGCCCGAACTCGGCCATGCGCAGCGGCAGCTCGCGGTAGGAGTGGCGCTCGGCGTCGAAGACCAGGCAGGCGCCGGGGCAGTTCATCGGCCGGATCGCGTACTGGCGCTCCTTGGACTCGGTGAAGTACATGTTCTCCTGGTAGTTGTCCCAGTGGCCGGAGCGGTGCCAGAGCTCGACGTCCATCAGGTGCGGCGTCTTGATCTCGGTGTACTCGCGCTTGCGCAGCTGCTTTTGCACCTCGGCCTCGATCAGGCGCAGCAGCGTCGTGCCGTGTGCGAGCCAGAACGGCATGCCGGGCGCCTCCTTGCGCAGCATGAAGATGCCGAGCTGGGGACCGAGGCGGCGATGGTCGCGTGCCTTCGCCTCCTTAATCCTCTCCAGATGCAGATCGAGATCCTTCTTCGAGAAGAACGCGGTGCCGTAGATCCGGGTCAGCATCGCGCGGCTCTCGTCGCCACGCCAGTAGGCGCCGGCGAGCGAGTTGAGTTTGATCGCCTTGATCCGGCCGGTGCCGGGGCCGTGCGGGCCGCGACAGAGATCCTCGAAGGGGCCGTTGCGATAGAGCGAGACGGTCTCGACCCCTTCGTCGCGGACCAGGTCTTCGATCAGCTCGACCTTGTAGCCCTGATCCTGAGCGCGGAAGATCTCGATCGCCTCGGCCGGGGAGACGTCGCGACGCTCGAATCGCTCGTCGGCGCCGATGTGCGCCTGCATCGCCCGCTCGATCCGCTCGAGGTCGTCCTCGTTGATCTTGACGTCGGGCGGGAACTCGAAGTCGTAGTAGAAGCCCTGCTCGATCGGCGGCCCGATCGTCACCTTCGTCCCCGGGTAGAGCTCCATCACGGCCTCGGCCATGACGTGGGCGGCGTCGTGGCGGATCAGCTCCAGCGCCTCCGGGTCACGATCGGTGAGGATCGCGATCTCGCCCCCGTCGGGAAGCGGCGCGCCGAGGTCGCGCAACTCCCCGTCGACCCGGATCGCCAGCGCAGCCTTGGCCAGGCCTGGCCCGATAGCCGCCGCGGCGTCGGCGCCGGTGGCGCCGTCGGGCAGCTCCAGCGGCGTGCCGTCGGGCAGCCTCAAGGTGATCTTGGTCGCGGCCTCCATCGACCCCATGCTACGCGGCGGGGCCCACATCGTTCAGTGGAACATTGGAGCCCCTGTAGGGGACACAAAGGTCCACTATGCGGCGGCTCGTGCCTGGCGCACGACGATCAGCGGGCATGGGCTGGGGCCACCGACCACGCCGCGGCGTTCCCAGACCGCGTATGGGCCGGCCTCGCGACGGAGGGTCAGCTGGCTGAACGGGGCGCGGGAAGTGCCGCTGGTGACGAAGAAGCGGATACCGCTCGGCGGCTTCCCTCCCGCGCCGCTTGCCGGTTCGATACAGACGCGGCCACCGCGCAGCTCCCAGACGATGTAGCGCTCGCCTTGTTCGTCGGCGAGCAGCTTGTCGGGGGCGAGGACGAGGGTCGAGCCGCCGGCCAGAAGGGGTCGCAGGCCAGTCAGAGCAGGCGAGTAGGAAGTCGGGCCGAGCGGTGCGTTGGCGAGGGCGAGCAACGAGCAGGTACCGGCCACCGCGAGGTACAGCAGCGCGACGGGCCGGCGCGACAGCGGCAGCAAGATCGCCAGGGTCGCCAATGGTGCCGCCACCTCGAGCGCCTTGGCGGACGTGTACGGAGTGCCCCCGGCGCGCGCCGCCAGATAGAGGAGTGCCACCGTGACCACTCCGGCGAGAATCGTCGTCTCGCGTCGGCGCCAGGAAACGACCAGCCCGTAGAGGAGCAGAAGCGCGGCAAAGGCCGCCCCGGCGAAGTACGCGAAGGCCGGCGCAGCTCCGCTGCCTGGTGCGAGGCGGAAATCGCCCGAGGGCCAGATGCCCAGCGCCGTGAAAGGTGAGATCTGGCCGAAGAGGTTGCCGAGGCCGGGGCCGCTGGGGTCGAAGGTCTCGAAACTGTGGAAATCGATCATCCGGCCCAGCTCAGGCAATGCTCCAACGAGGAAGACCGCGAGCGCCAGCAACAGGGGCCGAACCGGCAGGACACGCTCAAGCACCAGCCAGACCGCCAGGATGCCGAACAGCCAGATAAGCCCCGGGAAGCTGTAGGTGTAGACGGAGCCGATCGCGATGATCGCTGCCGGGACGTAGCGCAGCGGGAGGGCTTGCCAGGTTCTGGTGCTTTCGCGCAGGGCGAGGACGAAGGCGAGGACGAAAAGGGCCTGGATCACCTCCTTGAAAGCGCCTTGGGCGAAGTAGGAGGCGACCAGATATGGGAGGCCGACGAGGAGGGCCGCGGCGGTGCGACGCCACCATGGCTGGTCGGCGAAAGCGGCGAGGGCCGTCAGGGAGGCGACGGTCGCCGCGGCAACGGTGAGGCCGTCGAAGCCCTGGACTATGCCTATGCCCAAGCCCTTGTTGAGGGCCACGACGACCGAGTGTGGGCCGAGCGGGTAGCCCTGGTGCAGCAGCGGTGAGCCGACGCCGTGGGCGAGGCGATCGGTCGCCAGCAGATGCTGCGACATGTCCGGGTTGAAGCCGGTGCCGAGGATGCCGAAGTGGCCTTCGACCGCGAAGGGAAGCGCGGTGGCAAGCAGCGCCCCGAGCGCTACCGGGAGACCGAATCGCAACGCCTCTCCCCCGCCCTCGATCCTGCCGCGCAGGAAGATCGCGGCGGCCAGCGTCATGACCAAGACGACGATCGCCGAGATGGCTCCGTGACCTGGCATCCGCACCGTTGCCCAGCAGAGCGCGCAGACAAGCGCCAGCCCGACGGCGGGCGCGAGCCAAGACCATCGCCGGACGCCGCAGAGCGTCAGCGCGGCCTGCCCGATCGCCAGGGAGGAGACGGAAACAGCCACGACCGCCAAGTAGGTCCCGATCACAAGGCGGCGAGCCTAGACTCTTCCGCATGGCTCATGTCCCATCGGCGAGGCATCTCCTCCGTCGCCGGGATCCGCCTCACCGAGGTTCGTCTGCCTGCGACGGTCTGAGCTCGCCGCCGCCCAGCTCGGGTGGCAGGGCACGCGGCCCGTCGGGGTAGAGCGAGCGCAGCGTCTCCTCGCTCATCTCGAGGGTGTTCGCGGCCTCCGGCGGGGCGCCGAAGATCAGCCACAGCGCCTCTCCCTCGGTGTCGTTGAAGACCTGTCGACTCGATTCCGGCTCGACCAGGAGCGCGTCGAGCGGCCCGAGATCGAGCGCCTCACCGTCGACACGAACCCGCCCCCTTCCCTCCAGGACCACATACAGCTCCTCCGTGGCGAAGTGTCGGTGCAGAGTCGAGGCCTGACCCGGGCGCAGGCGCCAGAGGCGCGCACCGAAACCGCCGGCCCCGAGCTGCTTGCCGAGATCCGTGTTGAGCACCCGCATCTGGTTCGACTCCCGCCAGAACGCATCTTTGGCACGCAGCAATTGGTGGCCCATAGGCGCTCCTCATCTCGTCGGCGATTCGCGGTGGAGCCATCATCCCAGGACCTGCATCGTCCAGTTGGATAAACGCTTCAGTATGCAAAGTACTCCTTGACTAGTGCCATAGCTTTTCGCTCAACCGTCCAGAGCGAGAGGAGCATGATGGGACTTGGGAATGCATTGTTGGTCGGGTCGCTGGGAGCCGTCGCGCTGCTTGCCTGCGCTCCAGCGGGAGCTTCGGCGGCGGATCTCGACTGTGGTGATTTTGCCAATCAGGCGGAAGCCCAGGAAAACCTGCTGCCGGGCGATCCGTACGGCCTCGATGGCGACAGCGACGGCATCGCCTGCGAGGACCTGCCGTGCCCCTGTGCTAGCGGAGGAGGCGGTGGGGGTGGAAGCACCGGAACGGGACCGCCACCCCCTCCTCCGCCGCCGAAGCTCGACAAGGCGGCGGCCCGTGCGGCTGCTGAGCGCAAGGCGCGGAAGTTCACGCGCCGACACCATGGCCTCGACACCGTCTCGTTGCGCCACTGCGGGCGTCGCGGGCGCCACCGCGTTCTCTGCCGCTTCGTCGCGCGCGGTAGGACCAACACCGAACGGACGACGTGCAGCTTCAGCGTCATCGCGCGCGGCGAAGGAAGCAGCGCCTCGACGAGGATCGGCCCAATCCACTGCCGGGTACGCGTGCTCGCCATCCTCTCGCCGGCCAAAGCCAAGCGGGCGATGGAGGCAGCGGCACACGACATCGCCAAGGCGCCGGTGGTCGTCTACGCCCTCAATCGCCTCGACGCTCGAGCCTTCTCCGGCGTTGGAGAGTGGACTCGAAAGTCCAACACCGGGTCAGAAGAACTCTGCTCGATCAAACTGGAAGCCGAACAGCCTCCGGCGCGGCCAATCGAGGTCAGAAGCAAGGGTCTGGACTGCCTGGCGATCTGAGATGGGCGCTACTGGGCTCGAACCAGTGACCTCCAGCTTGTCGAGCTGGCGCTCTCCCAACTGAGCTAAGCGCCCCAGGCGGGAGAGCGGAATCTAGCAGCGAACGGCGCCCCTCAAGTCGCCGGTGCAAACTGCCGATTCAACTGGTGCAACTTTCCAGCCTACGCGGTGTTTTTCTATTACAAGCCGCCAGCAGGGGGCGGCAAGCTTCAAAGCTCGAGGACCGACGAGCCAGCGACTTAGAACTCTCTGGTGGTACGTCCTTCGGAAACAAAGGGCCCCAATTGGGGCCCTTTTCCGTTGTGGCGGGAATCAGTCGACGTGGTCGGCGGGCAGATGCCAACGGCGAGGAGCGATCAGGTCGTCCATTGCCGGGGGTCCCCAGCTGCCGGGCTCGTAGCTCAGCACCGGCGGGGGATCCTCGAGCAGAGGCGCGGAGACCTCCCAAAGGCGCTCGATCCCGTCTGAGGTGGTGAAGAGCATGCGGTCGCCGAGCATCACGTCGTGGATCAGGCGCTCGTAGGCGTCGAGAGCGTTTTCGGTGCCGCCGAAGGTGTCCGCGTAGTTGAAGCGCATGTGCGCCTCGCCGAGATGCAGCGTCGGCCCCGGCACCTTGGCCAGGAACGATGCCGAGATGCTGCCCGGATCGCCCAGCTCGAAGGTGAGATGGTCGTGGCCGAAGGCCTCGGCGACCTGCTCGCAATCGAGCGGGAACATCCGACGCGGCGGCTGCTTGAAGGCGACGGTAAGCAGGTGGCGGTTCTCGGCCATGCGCTTGCCGGAGCGCAGGTAGAAGGGAACGCCGTCCCAGCGCCAGTTGTCGACGAAGGCCCGCAGGGCGACAAGGGTCTCCGTGTCGGAGCCCTCCGCCACCCCCTCCTCCTCGCGGTAGCCCGCGTACTGACCGCGGACCACGCCGGCGGGATCCAGGGGCGCCATCGAGTCGAAGACCTTCTCCCGCTCGGCGCTAAGCGCCTTCGCCGCCATCGAAATGGGCGGCTCCATCGCGACGAAGCTGAGCACCTGGAACAGGTGCGTCACGATCATGTCGCGGAACGCCCCCGTTTCCTCATAGAAGCTCGCCCGCATCCCGATCGAGAGCGTCTCGGGAACGTCGATCTGCACATGGTCGATGTGGTTGCGGTTCCAGACCGGCTCGAACATCCCATTGGCAAAACGCAGTGCCAGCAGGTTCTGCACGGACTCCCGGCCGATGTAATGGTCGATGCGGAATATCTCGTCCTCGCGAAAGACAGAGAGAAGGCAAGAGTTGAGCTCGCGAGCGGAAGCGAGGTCGAGCCCAAAGGGCTTCTCGGTGATCACGCGGGCCTCGCTGCCGAGCCCGAGCTCGCCCAGCGCGCGAACCGTCGGGCCTGCGGCCTGGGGCGGCAGGGACAGGTAGTACAGGACGCGAGCATCTCCGCCCAACTCCTCTCGCGCCGCCTCGACCGCACCGCCCAGGGGATCGAGCCCATCGCCGATCGAGACGAAGCTGAGGGTCTCGGCGAACCGGTCCCAGGCCTCGCGCGCCGGAGGGCGACGACCCGAGCCCTCGACCGCCTCGCGGGCCATTTCCCGGAACTCCGCCTCGCTGACCTCTCCCCTGGCCGTGCCGATAATGCGAAAGTTCCGCGGCATCAACCCCACCCGGGCGAGGTGGAACATCCCCGGCAGCAGTTTGCGCTTGGCAAGATCTCCGGTGGCTCCGAAGAGCACGATTACGTGATCCTCGGGAACGCGCTCATCGGTGCTGGGGACAGCCGGCTCGGTGAGGGTGACGGCGTTCACTGGATCAGCCTGACAGGTACCCAGGCCCCACTGCGCTCAAGCGCGAAACGAGCCGGAAAATGTCCGTTTGCCCTTGGCGTCAGCAATGACCAGGAGCCTTGGTCAGGTACGACTCTCCAGCCATCGGACGATTTCGTTGGGAGTTGCTTCACCGGCCGCGATCTTCTCCACCATGGGTACATCGGCATCGGGATCGGCATCGGTGATCGGCCGTCCGTTGGCCGCCAGGAAGCGCTCCACAGCGAGGAACGCACAGCGCTTGTTGCCGTCGGGGAGCGGGTGATTGCGGGCCAGGTGCTCCACCAGAACCGCGGCCTTCTCGATCAGGGTCGGATAGGCATCGTGGTCGCCGAACCCAGCGCGCGGCGTTGCAAGCGCAGAATCGGCTAAGGCAATGCGAGGCAGCCGAGCGACCTGCTCAGGGGTCGTCCCGAGTACCTCGGCTGCAATGCGGCAGTAGTCGCCGAACGTGACGTAGAAGACCCCGGCCACTTTTCGAGTGGCGGGCTACTGCGCCAAGCGGCGCAGCGTCTCCTCATGCTTTTTCATGGCCGCACGAAGATCGCGGCGCTGCTCCTCTGGAGTGCCCGGGAGCCCCGATTTCATATCGGGTTTCTCAGTGGTCTTCGTGGGAGCGCTGGGAGCTTGCGGCTTCATCGCGAACACATTGTTGCACCCAGCCTCTACGTCACCGGAAATCAGAGCCGGCGAACGGACCGGTGGGCCAGCCGTGGGCCGTTTTACATCCAGGGAATCGACAACAACCGGATTCAGCCGGAGGAGCAAGTGGCCTGAGAAGACCGCGCAGGCTGCTCTAACAAGCCAAAACTCCGCTTGGCAGAGCAAAAGGCGCCTACCGGAATCGAACCGGTGTAAACGGCTTTGCAGGCGCGTTTACACCCGGCGCAATTGGCTTATTCAAGCGGTTTCGCCGAGCCGTGCCACCTTCTGTGCCACCGTCAGACGCGCACGGGAGAGCCTAGCGGCGACTCTTTGATCGGAACCGTTTCGTCGCCATCGCGAGGACCCGCTGCAACGGGTTCAGGGGGTGCCTCCCGGATGCCTTCCGTCCCATCGCCTTCTCTCGGACCCAGGGTGGACAGCGTCGAGAATCCTCGCTTGGACTCGCCGCTCCCGCCACCCTTCTCGATGACTTCGGTCTCGTCCCCTTCGCGGGGACCCGATAGCCAGAGTTCCAGCCCCAAGGGAGCACAGAAGTCAAAGTCGTCGGCATCGCTTTCTAGATTACCGCAGCAACCGTCGTCAAAATCAGACTAAGTACCAGGCCCGCGAGACCGGCGCCAACGAATCGATAGGCGTGGTGCGCCCGCCGGGCCTTGACGGCGTTCGTGTCGCGTGCTTCTGGAAGCATTCGAACGTAGTAGGTGGCGGCAAGGTCGCCGATCGCATGGGCGACGTTGCCGCTCAGTC
Organism: uncultured Solirubrobacterales bacterium; assembly: GCA_963837695.1. Classification (GTDB taxonomy): domain Bacteria; phylum Actinomycetota; class Thermoleophilia; order Solirubrobacterales; family 70-9; genus VRUE01. Next base: position 2,096,869 of record CAWINZ010000005.1, read on the forward strand.
GCTCGTCGGAAACCCGATCCTCTCCTGCCCTGAGAGAGATGCCTTGGTAGTCCTTTGGACTTAAGGCCCAAAGGGCTACCACGGCCGCAGAGAGCAGCAGGAGAGATGCGACGCTGAGCACCGCGCCCAAAGCAATCGTGAAGCCAAGAGTAAGACGGCCGGAAACGACGACCGAGGCACCAACGCTGGCACCAATCGAGAGTGCCAACCCCGAGAACGAGGCGATACCGGTCAGCTTGGAGTCCAATGCCCGAGCACGATCAAGCTCGTAGTCCACGTCAGCCCGCGCACATTCGAGGGTGGCCTTTGCTATCGCGGGGCGCAGCTTTCGTTGCTTCATCGGATCAGCTGGATCTCGATATCCACTTCGGCATCAGCCCAGCTTCGATCCGCTGTCAACGCAGGCACGCCGAGTCGCCCGGCGAGTGCGAGACAGGTCCGGTCTGCCAACGAAAGACCCTGCTTGGTCGTGACGGGACGCAGCCGCGCTACTTGGATGCAATCCGCCTCGGTCATCCCTTCGATTGCCAATGCTCGACCGATGAACCCACGCTCGCGGTAGTCCAACTCAAGAGCCACCGGATCGCCGCCGCGCTCCGCGACCTTGGACAGAACCTCGGCCCAATTCACAACGCTGATGGCAGAGCGTCCCGCCAGTGCTGCGGCGACAGCTGCCTCGCCTTCCTCTTTGTGAATGAGCGCCATCAACGCCGAGGCGTCGAGCACCGTGGTTGGTTGCCCGACGTCAGTGCTTGCCACTGCGCTGCCCAGCGCCTGAGTCAACGTGATCCGCCTGAACTTCGGCGCGACGGTCTGCGATCAGCTCGTCGGCCAGGTTTCGGTCCGGGGCAAGGTGCGAGATGCTCCCTCGCGCATACTCGATCGCGGCGAGACGCTTCTCGACCTCGGCATCAGTGACTTTGGTCGCGTGGGCCATGTTGAAAGCTTATCGGCCTTCCTTGCCAGAACCTGACTCAGCGCTGGGTCGACAATGGCCTGAGACGACCTCTTCCGCGCCGCGCAATGCGAACCAGAGCGGCCCTCGGAGCTACCTGCGAGTAGTCGTCCGGCGGTGGAGATGCTGTCCCAGCCGTAGCCCACACGTTCCGGGCCGCTCGAACCGCGTTGTAGTGCGAAGCAAACGACTCGCCCGAGGTCGTGACGATTTTTCCGTTCCCAGCGCGCAGATGCCAGCGCCAGTTCCCGGCAATATCTTGAAACACCTCAAATCTAGACATCTCAAAGCCTTCCGTAATCGACGTGTCTAGGCGAACATAAGTTCGCAGGGTCGTCGGACGGACTTTTGCGCCCATCAAGACTCAAGAAAGGAATCCAGCAGCGCTGCCGCCTCGGCCTCCGTACCGGGCATCAGGTGGCCGTAGAGATCGAACGTGACCTTGATCGAGGAATGGCCCATGAAGACGGAGAGGGCCTTGGCGTTGACACCTGCCGCGATCATGAATGAGGCATAGGTATGGCGCGCCTGGTGTAGGCGCAGCCGCTCTGTCAGGCCAGTCTCAGACCAAGCGCGGTCGGCGCGTCGATAGAGGCTCGCAGCGTGAAACGGTGCGCCGCGCGCGTCTGCGAAGACCAGCCGGTCGTCGGCAAGCTCTCCCCCGCGCTGGCGCCTGTCGGCCAACAGCCCGCGCAGGACGCCAGGCATCGGCGTCGTGCGCTGGGACGTGCGGGTCTTGGGAGCGATCGAACCCTCCAGCGGGTCCCACGACTCGCGCACTCGGATCGTTCCCCGGTCGAGATCGACGGCGCCCCAGCGCAGCGCTCGCAGCTCCCCGTACCGCAGTCCCGAATAGAGCGCCGTTGCCCATGCTGGCCGATCCCCAGTAGGTAGCGCGGCGATCAACCGCGCGGCGATCTCCGGCGACACGATCTCGACCTCGCCGGGGTCAGGCATCGGCAGTTCGAGGTCGTGGGTCGGGTTGACCGGGACGCCTTCACGCGAGCGCGCTCGCCGGTAGATCGCCTGGAGCGGCTTGAGCGAGTTGCGAATGGTGGACGCCGCCTGCCCCTCCACCAGCCAATCGTCCACGAGCGTTTGCAGGTCCAAGGTCGTGACCGCGTTCAGCCGCCGCGAACCGAACACCGGCAGGACCCGCTCGACAAGCGCCTGTCGATAGCCGCGCAGCGTCGAAGGCTTATAGGGGCGCCCGGAGCGGTTGCGAATGTCGCCGCGCTCAGCCGCCAGAAGCCAGGCATCTGCCGCCTCGCTCAGGGTCTTCCCGTTGGGCGCGCGCAGCTTCCCCCGGTCGAGCGAGCGCTTGGCGTCCGCACGCCACGACCTTGCTTCGGATCTGCGAGCAAAAGTCTTGTAGATCTTCCGGCCGTCTTGGGGCGAGTAGACAGATGCCTGCCATCCCCCGCTGCAGTTGCAGCGCCCGCCATCGCGGGCGCTGCAACCTTTCGAGTGCCGCTTCCTGATCCCCTCAGCCATCAGGAATCCTCGTCGGGGGACGCGCGCTCCTCCAGCTCGTCGCGCCCTTCGCGCACCAGCTTGACCACGTCAAAGGTCTTCGTCTGACCCGCCCGAAGCGCCGCAGCACGCTCCATCGCCGCCGCGTGCCGCTCGGCGCGAGAGGAGATGGTGAATTCTCCCGCCTCAGTGGTGCTTGGCGTCCAGGTGATGCCGTCGAGGAGCGCGCAGTCGATCCGCACGCCCAAGCCGCTCGCGATCTTGATCAGCGTGTCGATGCGAGGGACCCGCGCCCCTCGCTCCAGCAGACCGACCTCGGTCCGGTGGAGCGAGCAGCGGAGGCCCAGCTCTTCCTGAGAGACGCCGGCCCCTTTGCGGAGCACGCGCAGGTTCTCGCCGAACCGCTGGGCGACCTCCATCATTCGCCCTCCAGGCCAACGAAATAGAGCGCGGCTCGGGTCGGGACGAGGAATGCACCCTCGCAGTGCAGGAGCCCGGCGGCGACCAGTTCGCGAATCGCCCGCTCGACTACGTCGTTCTTCCTGAAGTCGGCGGGAGGGGCATAAAACACCCGAGCGACCTCGGGGATCGTCAGTTGACTTGGATGCTCGTCGATCAGGAACGTGAGGACGGCGCGTTCTGCTTGGCGCGTTTCAGCGACGTAGTCGGTGGGTCCGAACTGGTTGCAATCCGTAGGGTTGCGATCAGCCATAGGGAGCTCTGCCTCCTTGTGGTCAGGCTCCCGGTTGGCGTTGACCCGCCGCCGGGAGCCGCTTATTTGATTTGGCGATGCCCAGGGTACCAGGGGCGTAGGATTTCTCCTACAACAAGGTCTATTCGCCCCGGAGAATTTCCCCGATTCGGGTCCAGTGCAAGCCGACCTCCTCTGAAATGTCCCGGAGTGAAAGCCCGGCCTTCTGCGCCCGCTTGAAGCTCGCGAGGCGTTCTGCGTGGGCCTCCCCGAGCTTCCGCTCGAAATTGGACTGAGTGCGCCGCAAGTCTTTGCGGGCTTTCTGCTCGGAGGTATCCATGACTGCGAGGAGCCTAGAAGCTGCGCCCGGTTTCGCGCGGTCGGGACCTCGCAGCCCGTCGCGCATGTCATGCCATCTCCCGGAGCGCACGACTGGCGTTCTCAGCCGTCCACCGCTCAAGCTCGCTGACGGGAACGAGGCGCTTACGCCCGCGCCGGACCAGGCGAAGCTCCGGCGCGACGTTCTGATCGAAGAAGTCGGGGCCGACGCCGATCGCCGCAGCCGCCTCCGGCGGCGTCAGGGCGATCCTCGGAATCGACGCGGCGAGCTTCTTAGCCACCGCCACCCAACTCCCTCGGTGGGAAGACCTGCACGATCTCGCCGGTGTTCTTCGCGGTCGGGTTGATGAGGACCGCTTCCCCGGTGCCCAGGCGCTTGATCTGATCGGGCATGACGACGAACTCGCGCGCTCGGGTGCGGGTCCCTTCGCGCGGGGTGAACCAACCGTCGCGTTTCCCACCGGTTTTCTCCGTGGTCGACCACGACAGCCGCGTGCCGGCCATCCTCGCCATGCGCTCGGCCGAGTCGGGGTCGGCCTCGCGGTGGACGACCGCGAACTCGATGTTCGTCAGCACCTGCTCGGTCAGCGTGTCGGAGTCGTCTTCGGGCTGCGCGCCGCGAAGGTCGGCGAGACTCTGCGTCCCGAGCACGACACTCAGCGCCGCTCCACGGCCGCGCTGAAAGAGCCGCGCCACCTGTCCGGCAGCGAGTGCCGCGAACTCATCGATCACAAGCAGCGCGCCCGACTTGCTCCCCTGCATCTGGGCGGTCATCCCGACGAGGTCGATCACCAGGGCCGCGCCGAGCAACTGCGAGGCGGCGGGGAAGCGGTCGGCGTCGATGTGGAAGTAGACGACGTCTCCCGCTCTCAGGGACTCCGCCAGGTCGATCTGCGGTCCTTCTCCAAGAGCCGGGTCCAAGCGCGGCCCGAGCTCGCCGTCTGCGAGCACGGCGAGACGGTCGCGACCGCCGCCGAGATCTGAGCGACCGCGAGCCGAGAGGCCATCGACGTAGTCGGACACGCTCACAGCGAGTTCGCCGCCGGTCTCCGCGGCAAGCAGGTCGAGCCGGTCGGGGTCCATGTGGCGGACGATCTCCGAGAGCGTGGGCGGCCATTTCCCGGCTGCCTTCATTGCTTTCAAGACGTGCAGGAGCAGGCGCTGGGTCGCCAGCTCGTAGTGGGGCTCTGACCAGCGATGCCCGGCGAGCGCCTTGTCGGTGATCTCGGTCGGCCCGCCGCGCGCGAAGGGGTTGTAGATGGCGTGGCCGTCGGGTGACCAGGCTCGGAAGCGGGCTCCGGTGTGCTTTGCCGCTTCTTGGATGACGTGGCGCAGGTAGCGGTCGCCCTTGGGGTCGATGACGATCGCCGGCAGGCCGGCGAGGATGTGGGCCTGGGCGATGGCGGCCTGGGTGACGGTCTTGCCCGAGCCCGTCGCGCCGATCACCAACGAGTGGACGCCGCGCGAGTATCCGAACGGAACGTGGTAGACGGCTCTCTTGCGCGTCTTGCCGAGCGCCAGCCAGTCCCCGCTCACGCGCCCCAGGGCGTTCTTTTGCGTCGGGCGCACCCCCTGCTCGCCGAGCTGCTTTCTGGCCCACCAGTAGATGGCGGCATTCAGCGGGCCGACCGCGTTGCGCGCCCTGTCTGCCTCCTCGCCGCCGCGCTCGGTGTCCTGCAGGTGCCAGTAGAAGCCGGCGCCGGCACTCATGGCGCTGGCCGTCATCAGCACCAGCCCGAGCTGCCAGTCAAACAGCCAGACCAGATAGGCGACGGGCGCTCCCAAGAGTCCCCAGGTCCAGCGCAGACGGAGCACGCGCAGCACCACCAAGACGGCGAAGCCGAGCGCCAGCCCGGCGACGAGCGGCTCGAATACGGACCACAGGTGCGAGCTGACCTCAAGCGGGGCGATTTTGTGTCTGTGTTTCATCGCGGCACTACCTCCTCGATTCGGATGCGCTCCCGGGCGCGGGTCTTTTCAACCGCCCGCTCGACTGCGCGCCGGGTCGCCCCCGGCGCACAGAGGTAGCGGACCTCGGCAACCCAGCTCGCCCGTCGCCAGGCGCGGATCAGTTGCTCAAGTCGTTGCGGGGCCTTGGGAGTCAGCTCGACCTCGATCGCGATCGGGCGCCCGTCAGTGAGGACCGCCAGGTCAGGCCGGTGCAGACGCGGCCCGCCATCTGGAAGCTCGCCGACCTTGGCGCTCGCAATCGCTTGTCCCTCGATCCGCTCGAACAGGCGCAGCTCGCGCTCGCTCAGCACTCGCTCGGGCCCAAACTCCTCGCCGAGCAGCAGAGCGGTGGATGCGCAGCGCAGCCAGTGGTCGACGGAGCCGGGCGAGACGACGGCGACGCCAAGGCCAAGCCCGGCGTAGCGCAGGCCGATGCGAGTCGCCCGCAAAAGGCTCGGCTCCTCGCGCACCAGGTCAAGGCGCCCCAGCAGCCCGCGCTCTATGCAGGCCGCAACCCTCCGATAGGCAGCCGTACGCCCGACGCCCATCCTCGCCATGACGTGCTCGATCGCGACCGCCCCATGCCGCCCGACGAACCGCACCAGCTCCCGATCTCGGCTCAACGTCTCGCCCTCCAGCGCCATCGATGTCTGCCCTGCCATCACGTCCACACCTGACAAGACGAGCGAGCCCCCTGAAACGTCCCACTTCTTCTCCATACCCCTTACACGTTTCAACCCCCTCCCATGCCACCCCCCGTCCCTGAACCACCCCCGCGCCGCTTGCCTCTCGAACTCAGAACTCTCAAAGCGCTCTGGCAAGCGGCTCGGGGGTGGACTGGCGATCCATACTTCAATCCACTCCGCCGGAGTCCGGCAAGCACCCGCCCCGCTGACCTACTTGCAGCAGTAGCGCCGGGCTCCCTGCCGGTCAAGGGCGCGCAGCGCCCGACCCCCGGAGGGGGTTGACGGGCGGGGAGCCCGGCGCTTCAATCGCGAGTGGGTCGGAACACCACGCGTTTGACCGCGTGAGGACGCCTATGAAGACCAGCGTGTCAGGCCAGCATGCCTAGATTGGTCCCCGTGAGTTTTATTTGGGTCCCCATTCGGCCCAATTTCAGATACGTTGGCGCCGATGATGGGTCAACTTCCCCTCGCGGCGTCAGGGGCTCAACTCTCTAACTCCGACGCCCTCATTGCTCTGGTTACCGTTGAGGGCCTGCTCTTCGCAGCCCTCGCCGTCAGCGTGACTCTTGCTGGCGAGACGAAAACGGGCCGCCCGAAAATCGTCCGGGGGGCGAAACTAGCCTGGGCGATAGCCGGCACGATTTTCCTCATTTCCTTTGGAGCAATGATGGCATGGCTCGAACTCTTCGCCAGCCATTGCCCCTCGGGCTTTCGCGCCAACGCAATCGCGGCAATGATCGCAGTCGGAATCGTTGTCCAACCCGGCCTCGCTGGCTGGATCGCATCGGGAGTGAGGTAGCCCGGTGCCCTCCCGTCCCAAGGTTTTGAGCGAAGCCGAGATGACGTGGTTCCAAGCGATCAACGGACCCAAGTGGATGAGAAAATGGCAGTACAAGAAACGCCAGCGCGTCACCTACTACCAAGCCCTGGATGACCAGGTTGAGATGCTCGCTAAATTCGGCTACCACGATCCCCTTGATGGCGAGTCGCTGCGTGAGCTGCTGGCGATCGTAATCAGTAAAGACGGAACCTTCGGTCCCTTTTTCCGTGATGAAGGGGGTCAGGATCTGCAGACCGAGGATGGCTGGAAGCGGCTATGGAGCGTGTGCGCTGGTCGGGTGGTCGAAAGGTATCTCGCGCAGCGCGACGAGCCCGCCCCGTCGGGGCCAGGATATGTGTTGCCCGCAGCTTTCGCCGGGTCGGTCACGGAGCTCGTTGAACATGCAGTCGCCGCTGGTGAGCTCTCGGCCAAATCGGGACGAGCCGCAGGCGAGGACTTCCTCGTCCCACCCGGTAAACCAGAGCTAGTCGAGGAGGCCCGAGCAGCACTAGAGGAGCTACTTGCCACGGACATCAACCTCGCCGCCGAGGCCGGCGAGGAGGACGACATACCCACGAAGGAGCGAGAGCTTGAGATCACCAAGAGTGCCCTCATGCAACTACGCGTCGGCGAGCTCCGCAAGATTGCCGAAGAAGAGGACCTGCCTCTAGTCCGTGGGAGGGAGAATCTCGCCAGCACTATCGCCCGCAAGTACAACGCAAGCCGAGTGGAAATCGCCGAGCTAATACTCGACAAGCTCCAAGACAACCCGGAAACCGGCCACACGACTCATCTGGTACCGCTTGCAGATGAGCCCCAGCTAGCTACGGCGAAGGGCCGTCTTGCCGAGCTAGAGGGTCACTACCTCCGCCTTGAGGTCGCGCATTGGCTGGTCTTTGGCGATTCAGATGGCGATGGAGAAAAAGTCAGATTCGCCGGTGAGATGCGCTATTACGACATCGCACCACAGCGCGAGGGTGGTCAGGCGGAGATAGCGGCTCGTCGGCGGAAGGCCGCCGTCGAGGTTCGCCTGCGCAAAGGTGTGCCGTGGGCAGAAATCGACGGACGTAATTTGACGCAAATCCGTCGTATGCGATCAGCTTTCGGCAGAGCCCTGGATGTGCAGACTCAGCCAGCGCTCCCCATTAACATCCCCGCGCTCGAAGGTGTCGCGGCCACCCTAGACCGCCACACGCTACTGATACTGCGCATCCTTGAAACGGGGCTACGTGATGAGTTCATCGACTACGCAAGCTTCACCGCTGCTGACTTTACGAAGCCGAAGAAGGAAGGCGCTGAAGCCGACCCGCTGCGTCCAACGGTCAAACAGGTCAAGCTGGCTGGCCAGCATATCCTCTCGTCGCCCGACGCCTGCCGCCTCATAGCAAAAGAGGGCCAGAGAATGGTCACTGTCGAATTCCGGACGCGCTACAAGCAGAACCTAAAAGGGCCAAGCCACTTCAGCTCCGTGAAAATATCGCTTGCCTCAGATCGGGCCACGGTGATGACGAGCTTCGGTGGGAATTCGAAGACCGCCCGCCGCCTTCACGATGAGTTAGTCAAGCGGCTACGGAAAGCAATCGACCGTGGGGTCAAAGAGGCGACTGACCTCGACGCCATTGTTAATCAGATCGTCGCTAGAGCCGACGAGACGGGCGAGGTCGAGACGGTCGACATCTTGCCGCCTGCTGGCGAGAACGGCATTGAAGCGGGTACTGGGGCTGGGGTGGCTTCTGACGCAAGCAGCACCAAAGGAACGGCAACCGAAGGCGGCGAGGCAACCTCGTCGGATGGCGAGGAGGTCAACTCAATCGATGGCACCAATCCAGCCGTCGAAGCCGAGAGCGTCTAACCCAGGCGTCGCGCATGCCACCCTCTGTGCCACCCTGCGCCACCCAGACAATCGGATTCAGCCGGAATTGGCCGGATTCGCGTTGCCTCGCAAAAGTCGCCGTAAACCGCTCTAGCAAGCCGCAAACCGCCTGCCAGAGCCAGAGGCGCCTACCGGAATCGAACCGGTGTAAACGGCTTTGCAGGCGAGTCCTTTCCGGCCCGAGGCCGCTTGTTCAAGCGGAATGCCAGCTTGGGGTGCCAGTCAGGGTGCCAATCACCCATGGAAGTCCAGCTCGCCTGGCCACTCCTCGGGCAGGCCGAAAAGCTCAGACGCCGTGATCCTAGCCCCCATAGTCTCCACTGTTTCTTCGTCGCGCGAAACCCGCGAACAGGAGAAGGGCAGGTCGGCGGTCAGCGGGCGGTCGGCGTGCGGGTTCGGCCACAGGCGCGGCAGCACGTTGGGCACCTTCGGATACCCGAAGTTGAAGGCATCTGCGGCCAGCGCCGCGCTGGCCCGACCCCGATGCTTGGCCCCCGGGGTCCAGAGACCCTTCCGCTTCTCCTTGCCCACGTTCAAGCCGGTGGGTTCCACCCCTGGCTTCAGGTCACCAAGGGGACCGTCGTACAGTGCGAGCGGTGCACTGTGGGTATCAGCAAAGATGTCATTCACCCACATAGCAATGACGAGAGGCGCGTCGAGATCACCGTACTTGTTTGCCTTCTGCGTGAGCAGCGGCAGAATCGCGCGGCCGATGGTTTCCGGGTAAGCCCCGCGGCCAATCCCGACCCAGATCATCGCCTTGCCTTTCCTATCGCGGTTCTCGGGTGGCATTGGGAAGGCGCGGAGCCTTAGCTGCCAGTCGTCGAGACAGAGTTCTTCTTCCGGTCTCCTTTCCCGCTCCAGCCATTCATCCGGGTCCAGCGTTTCCAGCCACCCTAGGACAGCCTTCTTGACGGCAATCTTCCGGGGAGTGTCCCTGCCAGGGGTGACATGGATCAGTGAAAGGCGCCAGGCTGGGTGAAATGCCTCGTTGATGTACTCCTCCACGATAGGTACGTTGCCCGGCTGCTTGCGGTCGCCGATCCCCGGCGTGGGCATGACAGCCTCCAGGTACAGCCGTTCGTCGTTGCGGCTGAGGGCGAAGTCGGGGTGGGTGCTGCCCTCGGACTCAGGGTGCACCACTACCTGAAACCCCAGCCGGGCAAACATCTCGTGCAAGTACAGCTCCCAGAACGAGGCGGTCAGTTGTCCCGCTTGCTTGGCCTGAAACCGTCTCCGCAAATCGAGAACTGCCTCAGGGGTCTGAGTGTTGGTAAAGCGCGCAAACCATTGATTGAAGATGTCGCGGACATTGTCGAAGAACTCGCCCGCGGTGCGGTCCAGAAACTCGTAGTGGGTCTCGTGTGGCTTCCCCCGCCGCCGATCCGTGCGCACTTTGTCGGCGAATAGGGGCGCCTCCGTCATGGTCCTACACTATCGGCGCCCCCCGGCCCTCGTGGCCAGGTCTTCCGCCTCGCAACACTCAACCCTCAGGTAGCTGTCCAGCAACGCCGCTGCCTCCGTCGCCGTGCCGGGCATCAGGTGGCCGTACAGGTCGAACGTCACCTTGATCGAGCTGTGGCCCATGAACGCGGATAGCGCCTTCGCGTTGACGCCCGCGGCGATCATGAATGATGCATACGTATGCCTGGCCTGGTGCAAGCGCAGGCGGTCCGGCAGCCTCCCAGCCTTCCAGGCGGCGTCGGCCCGCCGGTACAGGCTCGCGGCGTGAAACGGCTGATCGCCGACGCCGAACACCAAGGCGTCGTCGGGTGGCTCGCCGCGTCGCCTCCGGTGGTCGTGCAGCAGGTCACGAAGTGCGCCGGGGATCGGGGCCGCTCGCTGTGACGTACGGGTCTTGGGCGCGATCACGCCCTCCTTGGGGTCCCACGACTCCCGAACGTGGATCGTTCCGCGGACGAGATCGACGGCACCCCATCGCAGGGCGCGTAGCTCGCCGTACCGCAGCCCCGCGTACAAGGCGGTTGCCCACAACGGCCGATCATCCACCGGCACCGCATCGAGCAGGTCGGCCGCCGCCTCGACGCTGACAATCTCGACCTCCTTCGGTCGCGGTGCCGGAAGGTCAAGGTCGCGAGTCGGGTTGACCGCCAGGCCGTCGCGCGAGCATGCGCGACGGTAAATCGCCTGCAACGGCTTGATCGCGTTGCGGATCGTGGACGCAGACTTTCCCTCGCCGAGCCACCGATCCACGATCAGCTGCAGGTCCGAAGTCGTGACGGCGCTGAGCCTCCGGCCTCCCAGGAGCGGCAACACCCGGTCCTCAAGCGCCTGCCTGTAACCCCGCAGGGTCGCGGGCTTGTAGGTCTGCCCGGATCGATTCCTGATCTCACCCGCCTCTGCACCGGCGAGCCATGCCTCCGCCGCCTGACGAAGCGTGGTCTTGGTCGGCGCCCGCAACGTGCCGCGGTCGAGCGCCCGCTTCGCCTCCGCACGCCAAGACCGTGCTTCGGCCTCTCGCGGGAACCGCTTGCGAATCTTCTTGCCGTCGCGGCGCGAGTAGACGGATGCCTCCCATCCCGCTTTGCAGTTGCAGCGCCCGCCCTCGCGAGCGCTGCAACCTTCCGAATGGCGCTTCGTGACGCCTTCGGCCATCAGGAACCGTCCTGCTCGGGAACAGACAGCGAGAACGAGCCGCGCTGCACGCTGCCGGGACGCCACTCAAGCCCGCCCAGGAGCGGGCACTCGAACCTGACCCCGAGCGCGCCCGCGAGTTTGACCACGGTGTCAATGCGCGGCGTTCGTTCGCCACGCTCAAGCAGCCCGATCTCAGTGCGGTGCAGCCCAGAGCGAAACCCGACCTCTTCCTGGCTGAGTCCGGTTGCGCTGCGGACGCGGCGCAGATTCTCGCCGAAACGCCGAGCGACGCTTGTCTCGCCCATTACTACGCGGCCAGGCGCTGGTAATAGAGCGCGGCCCGCGTTGGCAGGACGAAACCGCCGCAGCAGTGCAGCAGCCCCGCGCCGACCAGATCGCGGATCGCCCGCTCGACCGCGTCCTCGCGGTCGAAGCCCGTCTTCCCCGCGTTCATCACGCGGGAGACCTCCGGGATCGTGAACTGGTCCGGGTGCTCGTCCAGCAGATAGCCGAGGACGGCCCACTCGACCTTGCTGTCCTCGCTGGTGGGGGTGGAGGGATCGGGCAAGCCGCGATCCGTAGGGTTGTCGCAGGACATGGGGAGCTTTGCCTCCTTGTGTCTCAGGCTCCCGGTTGGCGTGCAACCGCCGCCGGGAGCCGCTTTTCTTCTTGTGCGCGCTTAGCCTAGCAGGGTGTAGGGCATTGCCCCAACAGCTAGCGTTATTTCTCGCGCAGGATTTCCCGAACCCTGGTTGGGTGCAGGTCGGTCGCCTCTCCGATATCGCGCAGCGACAGGCCCGCCTTCTGCGCTTTGGCGAAACGCTCGCGCCGTTTCTTGCGCGACTTGGCGCGGTGCTCACGAAGCTGCACCTGTTCTCGCTCGAAGTCCGCCTGCGCCCGCTGCACGTCCTTCCGTGCTTTCTTCTCGGCGGCGGAATCTGGCATTGCGGGAGCCTAGAAGCTGCGCGGTGTTCATGCCGTCCGTCCAAGGACCCTCTCGGCGTTCTCCACCGTCCAGCGTTCAAGCTCGACAACGGGAACGAGCCGCTTGCGCCCGCGCCGGATCAGCCGCAGCTCCGGCGCGACATTGGCGTCGAAGAAGTCCGGCCCGACGCCGATGGCCGCCGCCGCCTCGGGCGGGGTGAGGGCGATGCGCGGGACCGAGGCTGCAAGCTTCTTCGCCATGCCCTACACGTCCGATTTCAGAGACGAACGCCTCGCGACATTCGTCCACTTCTGCCTCTGACTCGAACGGAGATCAAGGCCCCCGATCCCGCATCCAGCGTCCCTTCTGACCCCCTCACCGCCCTACTGCCTCACCCCTCACGCGCTATCACCTCCGGAGATTGGCGGGGCAAAACGCCCTCTCGCTGGACAGGGAGGGCATGTTGTCCATCGGCAAGCTCGGGATCGGCCAGGAGATGTACTACCTGGAGAAGGTCGCCGAAGGCGCCGAGGACTACTACGCGGGCGAGGGCGAGGTCGCGGGCCAGTGGACGGGGGACGCCTCCCACGAGCTTGCCCTTTCGGGAGAGATCGGCCCCGACCAGCTCACGGCGATGCTGACCGGCCGCAACCCGGTAGACGGCTCGCCGCTGCTCGGCAACAGCGGCGTTCCCGGCAAAGGCTCGGTCCCTGGCTTCGACCTCACCTTCTCCGCGCCGAAGTCCGTCTCGCTCACCTGGGCGCTGGGCGGCCCCGATGCCGGGCAGGCTGTCATGGAAGCCCATCACCGCTCAGTCCAAGCCGCCCTCGACTACATGCAGCGCCAAGCGTGCTGGACCCGTCGCGGGGCCGGTGGCTCGGAGTTCGTTCACGGCAACGGCTACCTCGCCGCCGCCTTCGACCACCGCTCCTCGCGAAACGGCGACCCCCAGCTGCACACCCACGTCTTGATCGCCAACGCGACCAAGGGCCCCGACGGGCGCTGGACTCGCCTCTACCACCCGGCGATCTACGAACACGCCAAGACCGCCAGCGCGGTCTATGAGGCGAATCTGCGCCATGAGTTGACCCGCAGCCTCGGGGTGGGCTGGCAGGAGGTCCGCCACGGGATCGCCGAGATCGCGGGCTTCGAGGACTCTCACCTGCGCGAGTTCTCCACCCGCCGCGCGGAAATTCTGGAGGCGGCGGGAGGACCCGAAGCGTCGGCCCGTGCCCGACAGGTCGCGACCCTCGCAACGCGCGGGGCGAAGGACCATTCGCTCGAGGGCGACATGCTCGAGCGCTGGCGCGAGCGAGCGGAGGAGGTCGGTCTCAGCCGCGAGGCGATCCGTGAGACCTTCGACTCCTGGCGGGCGCGGAGCGCCCGAGACAAGGAGCCGAGTGCCGCCGAGGCGATGCCGGTCGGCCGCGAGGTGACCGCGAACGCCTCGCACTTCGACCGCCGCGACGTCGTGCAGGCGGTCGCCGGTATGCGGCGCGCCGGAATGGCGGCGGCCGACGTGGAGCGGGTCGCCGAAGAATTCCTCGCCTCCGAGAAGGTGCTGCGGATCGCCACCGCCCCCAAGGGCGATCGGTTCACGACCACCCGCGTCTGGGAGATGGAGCAGGACGCTCTCGACACCGCGCAGCGGATGCGCAGCGAGGGGACGCGGGCAGCCGGTGCGTTGGTCGCCGAGCGAGCGCTCTGCGCACACCCGACGCTGAAGGCCGACCAGCGCGAGATGGTCCGTCGCCTGCTTGTCGATCCCGAGGGGGTGAGCATCGTGATCGGCGAGGCGGGGACCGGCAAGAGCTACGCGATCCTCGCCGCCGCACGAGGTTGGTCGGAAGCCGGGATGGAGCTGCGCGCCTGTGCGCCGACCTGGCGAGCGGCGAACGTGTTACGGGCCGAGGGCCTGGGCGCGACCAGCGTTTCGAGCCTCCTGGCCGAGCTTGAGCGCGCAGAGGCGGCCGGGGAGCGGGCGCTCGCCTTCCGCTCGGTCCTGCTCGTCGACGAGGCGGGGATGGTCGACTCCACCGACCTCTCCCGGCTCATCCATCACGCCGAGGCGGCCGAGGCGAAGCTCGTTCTGGTCGGCGACCCCGAGCAGCTCGGTGAGATCGGCCCCGGTGGCCTCTTCCGGGCGCTGGGCGAGCGCGCCGAGCCGATTCGTCTGGACGAGGTGATCCGCCATGAGTCCGAGGTCGAGCGCGAAGGGGCGCGGCTGATCCGCGAGGGCGAGGGAGCCGAGGCGCTCGACCTCTACCGCTCCCGAGAGCGGGTCGTGGTGGCGCCGGACGCCGAGGCCCGCCGCGAGGCGATGGTCGCCGAGTGGCAAAAGTCCTTCGCGGCCGGAGATGACGCGGTGATGGTCGCCAAGCAGAACACCGAGGTCGAGCGGCTGAACGCGATGGCGCGGGCGCTCCGCCGCGAGGCCGGGCAGCTCGGCGAGCGTGAGATCGAGGTCGGCGAAGCGCGCTTCGCCGCCGGCGATCAGGTCATCACCCGCGTCAACGACCGCGACGCCGTCATCTACAACCGCGAGCGCTGGCAGGTGGCCGAGGCCGATCCCGACGAGCGCCGGGTCGTCTTGGAGGGCATCGATCAGGCTCGCACGGTCGAGGTCGGCGCCGACTACCTGGCGAAGACCAACCCGCACTCCGAGGCCCCGGCGCTGCAGCACGCCTACGCCGTGACGACCTACTCGGCGCAAGGCACGACCGTTGACCGCGCCTTCGTCGTCGCCGATCCCTCGATGGACAAGCAGGAGCTCTACGTGGCGACCTCGCGCTCGCGCGGGGAGACGACGATCTACGCGACGCCGGAGATTCAGGCCGCGCGAGAGGAGATCGCGCCCGACGATCCCTACCTGCGCCAAGGCATCCCCCACATCGCCGAAGCATCCGAACGAGACCGCGCCCAGCGGGCGGCTCACGACGAGGCCCGGCGAGGAGAGCTGCGTGAGCTGCCAACCGAGGAGCTGGTGGCGAGGCGCAGCGAGCTTGCGGGCGCGGCCAGCGTAGAGAGCGACAATCAAAAGCAGCGCAAGGGAGCGGAAGCATCGATCGAGCGCCAAGAGCAGAACCTCGACCACGCGGTCGGGCAACGAGAAGCGGCTGAAGCCGCGCCCCGCAAGGTGCGACGCGAGGCCCTTCCCGAGGCGGAAGCCCGCGAGGTCCACATCCGCAAAAGGGCCGAGGAGCTACGCGCCGAGCTGCGCGAGCTGCCGTCCGTCCGCCACGAGGCCCGCGTCGAGCTGTCCAACGCCGACATCGTTCTCGCCGAGCGCCGCCATGCCGCGATCACTGCCGCCAAGCTCTCCCCGCCCGGCTACATCACCCGAGAGCTGGGTGAGCGCCCGAGCGATCCCGAGAGGCGTAAGTCATGGGACAAGGGCGTATCGGAGATCGAGCGCTACCGCCAGGAGCACGGAATCAAGGGCCCAGAGCACGCCCTTGGCCGCGAGCGTGGACACGAGCACGATTGGAACCGCGAGCACGCCCGCCAACGCCTACAGCAACGCCAGGCAGAGCTGCAACGCACCCAGGGGCGAGACATCGGTCGCGAGGCCGGGCACTCGATGGAGATTGGCCTCTGACCCGACCAACCGGCGATTGTGGCGCAGCGAGTGCGGAGGTCAACCCCCTGCGGGGGCCGGGCGCTGCGCGCCCTTGACATCCGCCCTCGCGGCGCGGTTCGGCGGGTAGGTCGGCGGGGCGAGCGAACTACGCGGCCGTCAGCGGGCGATCCGTCAGCGTCGCGGTCGCTACATGCAGCGGGCCGCCCTGCTCGCCCTCGTCGGCGAGGTAGAGCGCGACGCCCTCTTGCAGGGACTCGAAAAGCTCGTCCAAGGTGTCACCGGAGGCAAAGCAGCCGGGCAGCTCAGGCACATCGGCCCAGTAGCTGCCTTCCTCGATATGGATGCGGGCGGTCAACTCCATAGCTGAATCTCCCTCATTGTAGCCCCGCCTGTTTGAGAATCGCGCTGGTAAGGCCGGGCTGGTAGTCGCGGCCCTTGTGCTGCGGAAGCGTGATCGGGCGATGACCCTCCTTGGTCATCTTGACCTGGTGCTTCCCGCCGCGAGCCTGCGTCCAGCCGTTTTCCTTCAACAGCTTGATCGCCTTCTTCTGATTGAGCGTGCCCTTCATCGGCCGGGTGACGGTAGCCTCAGCGGCGGCGGAAACGTTCCACCGCATCGGCTCTCATGCGCCACCGGCGGCGCCAGCCGTGCCCTCGGGTGCCAATCGGGTGCCAGTCGCACCGGTTCGCAACCGGTTTCAACCGGAATCAATCGGACAGAGGTGCAGCCGGAAAGACCACGCAAACCGCTCTGACAAGCCATAAACCGCCTGCCAGAGCCAGAGGCGCCTACCGGAATCGAACCGGTGTAAACGGCTTTGCAGGCCGCTGCGTAGCCACTCCGCCAAGGCGCCGAGGGGCTGAAGCGTAGCCGGATCAGCTCCTGGGGAGTCGCTTGTGTAGCGCGGCGCTGGCGAGGGTAGACGCAGCGGATGAAATCGATCAAATCCACACTCGCCCGCAAGGCGATCAAGTCCACCGCCAAGCACACCGCGCACGGAACGGGATCGAAGCTGCGCCGCGATCCACTGCGCGGCGCAACCCCTGCTCGCGATCGGCTGCACGATCGGCCTCTTGGCCGGGCCGCTCTCCCGCCGCGTCACGGGTAACGGCGCGCCGTCCCTTGGGCCGCAAGGGCAAAGCTGACCCGACGATGGCCCGGCAGACCCATCGGAGCGGTTTTGCGCGACGGCGGACGCGGGTAGTGGCTGGGCAATCCGAAAGACCGGATTCCAGCGGCTTTTACCGCCTGCGGTTCCCGCTCGGGTGAGAAGACCAACCGTCGCTTTGGCGATGGCGAGGCGTCCGGAAGCACGAGAAAGGAGAAATCGTGTCCCAGATATTGAGTGAGAAGAAGATCGCCTTCCTCACGGCCAACGAGGGCGTCGAGCAAGTCGAGCTGACCGAGCCGATGCAGGCGGTGCGCGAGGCCGGCGGCAAGGCTCAGCTTCTGGCGCCGGAGAGCGGCGAGGTGCAGGCCTTCAACCATCTCGACAAGGGCGACGTATTCGATGCCGCCGCCGTCGGCAAGGCCGACCCGACCGAGTACGACGGGCTGGTGCTGCCGGGTGGGGTTGCCAACCCCGACCAGCTGCGGACCGATGCCTCGGCGCTCGAGTTCATTCGCGCCTTCTTTGAGGCGGGCAAGCCGGTTGGGGTGATCTGCCACGGGCCGTGGAGCCTGATCGAGGCCGGAGTGGTCGACGGTCGCACGCTCACCTCATGGCCGAGCCTGCAGACCGATCTGCGCAACGCAGGCGCGACCTGGGTCGACGAGGAAGTGCACGTCGACGAGGGCTTGGTCAGCAGTCGCAAACCCGACGACCTCGAGGCGTTCAACGCCAAGATCGTCGAGGAGTTCTGCGAGGGCGTCCATGAGGGGCAGCGAGAGCGAACCGCCCAGGCCACTTGACCCTGCGTTCGCGCCGACAACTTGAGAAGCCGTGCAACCCAGGAGGAAGGAAGCGACGATGGCCAAAGATCATGGACCGACCGTCAAGGACGATGGCCTCTACGAAAAGATGCGCGAAGAAGGTGAGAGCAAGGAAAAGGCGGCGCGCATCGCCAACGCCCGGGCCGGAGGAGAAGAACCAGGCCGCAAGGGCGGCGAAGGCGAGAGCTACGAGGACCGTACGGTCGAGGAACTGCGGGAACGCGCGGCTGAGATCGGGGTCGAGGGCCGCTCGGAGATGGACAAGGACGAGCTGATCGGCGCCCTTCGCAGCCACTGAGTCGTAGCTCCGCCGATCGCGGGCCACAAGCCAGGGGAACCGACTATGGTCGTACCCCACGACAAATCGAGGAGGGTGCCGATCATGTACGTGCGTGCCGTCAGGTTCACCGACGTATCTGCCGAGCGGATGCAGGAGCTTCTTGCTCGCATCGAGGAGTCCGATGGACCACCCCCCGGTGTGCCCGCCACGGGACTCAAGGTCTTGTCCGATGGCGACCAGGAGACCGCGCTGGTCCTTCAGTACTTCGAGAGCGCCGAGGACATGGAGGCGGGAGCCAAAGTGTTCAGCGCGATGGATTCGTCGGAGACGCCCGGCACGCGCGCATCGGTGGACATGTGCGAGGTGAAGTTCGAGCAAACGCTCACCTGATTGCGCGTGCCGTTCTCCGTCGCGGTGCTGAAGCTCCAGACCCGAGCAGAAAGGTCGCCCAAGCTGGACTGACCTCTGACCGCGGGCGACCCTATTGTTGCCCGCCCTTGTACGACGCCTCCGAGCACCTGATCGACGGCGGGGCGCGTGCCCGAGCGCTGCCGGATTGGCCCGATGGCCGACCCCTCCGCTCGTGGCAGGAGGAGGCGACCGAGGCCGTGCGGGCGCACTCGGCCGCCAGCTTCCTGGCCTCGGCTACCCCTGCCTCCGGCAAGACCACCTTCGGCCTGCACATCGCCCACCGGATGCTCAGCGCCGGGTTCGTCTCGCGCGTCGTCGTGGCCGGCCCGACCACCCACATCTGCCGCCAGTGGGCCGCCGACGCGGCTCGCTACGGCATCGACCTCGAGCCGAACAGGCCAAACTCGGACGGGCCGGAGTCGGCCGACTTCCACGGTGTCGCCGTCACCTACCAGACGATCGCGGCCGGGCCGGATATGCACCGGCTGGCCGCCAGCCGCCGGCCGACCCTGCTGATCGCCGACGAGCCGCACCACATGGGCGATCAGGCCGCCTGGGGCCTGCGGACCCGCGAGGCCTTCGACGGCGCCCGCTTCCGGCTGCTTCTCTCGGGGACGCCCTTCCGCTCCGACAACTCGGCCATCCCCTGGGTCACCTACGACGAGGACGGCCTCAGCCAGGCCGACTACGCATACGGCTATCCGCAGGCGTTGGTCGACCGGGTGTGCCGCCCGATCGCCTTCCTGCCCTATGACGGCGAGATGGAGTGGCTCTCGGACGGTCGGCTGCGCAGCGCCGACTTCGACCTTGTCCTGCCGGCGGCGGAGGCGGCTCGGCGCCTGCGGACGGCGCTCAGCCCGGATGGCGAGTGGATGGGCGAGGTACTGCGCGACGCCGACGCCAGGCTGAGCGAGGTGCGCGCCGACGGACACCCTGACGCGGGCGGCCTGGTCATCGCCTCCGACCAGGATCACGCGCGGGCCATCGCGGCGCGGCTAGGGTCGGTCGCGGGGGAGCGACCCGAGCTGGTGATGAGCGACGAGCCCGGTGCCAGCCGACGCATCGCCGAGTTCGCCGCCTCCGATCGACGCTGGCTGGTCTCGGTCCTGATGGTCTCCGAGGGAGTCGACATCCCCCGCCTGCGGGTCGGCGTCTATGCGACGGCGGCCCGCACCGAGCTCTTCTTCCGGCAGGTCGTCGGGCGCTTCATCCGCTCCACCCCGAAGCCGCGCCGCCAGATGAGCTACCTGTTGATGCCGGCCGACCCGCGGCTGAAGGCGCTCGCCCACGAGATCGAGCTGGAGCGCCGCCACGCGCTCGACCTCTCGCCCGACGCGGAGGAGGAGGGCGAGATGGACGAGGCCGACCCGGAGCGGCCCGAGCCAGGTGGCGGCTTTGCCGCCCTGAGTTCCGGCGACGCCGAGCTGGACGAGGCGATCATGAGCGAGACCACGCTTCAGCTCTTCCCGACCGATGACCCCGAGGCGGAGGCGAGGAAGGCGACTGCTCTCGCCGGGCTCAAAGCCAAGCCGGAGTCCCCCGAACCGGGCCGGGAGTCGGCCTATGCGACCCGGGAGCGACTGCGCGCCGAGCGCAGTCGCCTGGTCGCCAACGTCGCCCGTCGCACCGGCAAGTCGCACCGGGATGTCCAGGCCCGCATCAATCGCGCAACCCGGACGCGCTCGGTCTCCGGCGCCACCATCGAGCAGCTCGAGCGCGGCAATGCGCTGCTGCGCCGCGAGCTGTGGCGGTGAGTGCCCTTAATCCGTCTCGCCGCGGCGGGCATACAGCTCATCCACATGGGACATGCCTTTCGGCGGCAACATTGCCCCAACGATCCAAATGACCGGGATGAAAAAGCCGAAGGCGAAGAGGATGTAGTGCTTGTTCTGGAACGTTCTGACGCCAAGAACAACCAAGAGAACGAAATACAAGATGCCTAGTCCGACGAATAGCAAGACGAGCTCCCATTTCTGTAGAAGTTCAGCCGACCCAGACGCTTCTAATCGGTGGGCGGCGGCCGGCACCACTGCGCTCCGCGTGCTGCATTGCCCCTGAGTCTGGCACAGCCAAGTGCAGGGGATTCGATGTTAAGCGGCTGATCGGATTGACGAGATCTCGGGTAGCCAGCGCGGATATGAACGGATAGGCATGGATATGCAGCGAGTCAGGCACTTCTCGCCATAAGTGCCTGAAACCACGGAGGCCGGTTCCAGTCGACTCAGGAGCCTGTGGACGGCCGGAACTCGAGATCCCAGTTTCAACTCGATCGCGCCCGCTCCAGGTAGCGGCCGAAGTGTGGGACGGTGAACGCGATCTGCCCGCGCTCGGTCGGGTAGATCAGGCCCTTTCGAATCAACGCCGCGCGGGTCGGCGAGAGACTTCTAAGCTCCCGCCCCATCCTCTGCGCCACCTCGCGGATCAGCTGCGGGCCCTCTCCCAGGCTAGCCAGGGCGCGGCAGAACTCAAACTCCGCCGCGGTCGTCCGCCCCACCCTGAGCCCGAAGAACTCCTCGTCTAGCTCGTCGGCGACCTCGGCGGCCGCTATGGCGATCGCTGCCTCATCGATCTGCTTGTCGGCAGCCGCGTTCCAGGCCGCCTTCCCCCACTCCTGTAGGAAGTAGGGATAACCGCCGCTCTCGTCGAGGATCGCCTCGATCGCCTTGGCGGTGTAGTCGACGCCGAGCTCGGCGGCCGGCAGCCGTAGGGCGCGCTCGGCGGCCTCTGGCTCGAGCGGCCCGAGGCCAGGGAACCCGAATAGTCTCTCAGCGTAGGTCTTTGCCTCGAGGATCAGCCCGGGGAGGGTCGGCAGACCGGCGCCAACGAGGCCGACCGGCAGCTGCTGCTGCGCCATCCGGTGCATCGCCGCAACCAGGCTCTCGAGCTCGGAATCTCCGAGGATCTGCAGCTCGTCCAGCAGGAGGAGCACCCCAGAGTCGGTCTCAGCGGCAAGCGCCCCGACCTCTGCGAGGAGCTCACCGAGGTCCTGCTCGAGCTCGCCGCTGTCGGCGAGGCCTCGCTCTGGCTCCCACTGGAAGCCCAGGCTCACCTGGCCCTCGGAGCTGATCGTGGTCGTAAACGATCCCAGCGCCCCGCGGGCTCGGCGCAGTGCCCGGCGGACCGCACCTCCCCGCTCGTAGGCGGCAAGGATGGCGCCTACGAGCCGTCACTGTCATCGTCGGCCCACGGTCGGCGGCTGGTGTCCGACCGGGCCGGTTGGTTCTCGGGAAGGCGACGGGCTGACTCCTACGATCCGGGTCGACCCGGAGGTCTGACCGCCATCGGTTGTGTCGCCCGCCGCCACCCGAGGATCCCCGGCTTGACTTGATAGGAGCGTGGCAACCGCCCCAAGTGAGGTTTGTCAGCCGGAGGTCCGTCCGAAGGCAACGACCAATCGAAGGGACAAGCCAGATGATCGTGATCGGAACGGACACCCACAAACGAACCCACACCTGCGGCGCGGTGTTTGCGGGAACCGGTCAACTCGCCGGCGAGTTGACCGCCCCGGCCAGGGAGCCGGGCTTCCGCCAGATGCTGGACTGGGGGCGCAATCTCGACGAGGAGCGGATCTGGGCGATCGAGGACTGTCGTCACGTCTCGGGTTCCCTCGAGCGCTTCCTGATCGCCTCGGGCGAGCACGTGGTCCGCGTCCCCCCGAAGCTGATGGGCGAAAGCCGCCGCGGCGAACGGACTGCCGGCAAGTCCGACCCGATTGACGCCCTCGCCGTGGCCAGGGCGGCCCTGAGAGAGGGCCCTGAGACCCTGCCCACCGCCCACCTCGACGAGGACGCCCTTCAGGTCAAGCTCCTGCTCGACCACCGCGAGGACCTCGTCAAAGCCCGCTCAGAAGACCAGTGTCGGCTGCGCTGGCACCTGCACGACCTCTGGCCCGAGTTGGAGATCCCTGCCGGTGCCCTGGACCGCATGGTCTGGCTCGATCGGGTGGCCCGCAAGCTCGCCCGCGCCGAACAGGGCGCCAGGGTGCGGGTGGCCCGCGAGCTGGTCACCGAGATCCGTCGCCGCACCCGCCGGGTCAACGAGCTCGAGCGCGAGATCGGTGCCCTGGTCAAAGCCCAGGCTCCTGAGCTGCTCGCCCTGGAGGGTTGCGGCGCCCTGACCGCGGCCAAGCTGATCGCCGAGACTGCCGGCGCCAAGCGCCTTCCCTCAGACGCCAAGTTCGCCCGCCTGGCCGGTGTCGCCCCGATCCCCGCCTCCTCGGGTAACCGCGTCCGCCACCGCCTCGATCGCGGTGGCAACCGCCAGCTCAATTGCGCCCTGCACCGCATCGCCGTCACCCAGGGCCGCTGCTATGCCCCGGCGCAAGAATTCCTCGCCAAAAAGCAGGCCGAGGGCAAGACCAGAATCGAAGCCCTGCGTTGCCTCAAGCGCCACCTCGCACGCCGAGTCTGGAAGCTGTTGGTCAATCCTGAAAGAGAGATATCCATGACCACTGTCGACACTCAGAGAGGCAAGCTGGCCCCGCAATTCGCGGTGGCGGCTTGACATAGGAGCAACCGATGACGACCCGGAAGTCGCTCTCGCGACGCCACTCGTGGCGGAGCGCCTTCCATCCTGCGGATTCGGCGCGCGATGCGAACTCGGTGAGGAGCACCGTCTTGCCGACGCCGCGCAGCCCGTGGATGATCAGGCTCTTCTCGCTGCGGCCGCGCGAGAGACGGCCGAGCAGATACGAGAACCGCTCGACCTCACGCTCGCGCCCCACAAGGGCGGGGGGCAGCGTGCCAGCGCCTGGTGCATATGGGTTCTCCAGCGGATCCACTCTCGCGAGTCTAGCGGTATCTAGCATTTTCTAGTGATTTCACTAGAGATACAAAGAAACCATTAGAAAGCGCGCCAAAGTTCAACAGTGGATGGAGCACGACCACACGGCGGTCATCCGAGTCCTGCAGAGCGGAGAGAGCATGCCGCCGGATGACGGCGATTGGCTCTCTGTCGGGACCAGCGCTGCAGACGATGATGTCCTCGCGGTGATGATTCGCTACTCGGACACCCGCGGCGTGCGTTACGCGATGTCAACGCCGCCCGGCCCCCGTGAACGGATGCATCCGCCCAAGCCCTTGAAGCCCTGGTGGCGGAGACGACGCGACGAGGCCGATTGGTAGCCACTTGCGCATCACGGGCTGATTGGGCAGCGAGCCGCCGACGGGTCTCTCCGCGCCACCTTCACGCCCGACTCCAGAAACGCGGAAACCCGCTTTGAGAGCGGGCTTCCGGTTGAGGCGGATCGGATTCGAACCCTCGACCTTCTGCATGGCAAGTACACGGGTCATCAGCAAATGACCGCCTTTACTCAAACGTCATTTGCAGGGCTTTCGTGATTGGCGAGATCTCCGGTATTTGGCGCGGATATGCACGGATAGGAACCGATATGCAGCGAGTCAGGCACTTCTCGCCAGAAGTGCTTGAAACTTGGGTGGCCGGTTCCAGTAGGCGAACGGCGGCAGAGACGGCCGTCGTCGTCAGGCCGCGAGCTCGTCCTCGATCGCCAGCTCGGTGCGTAGCCCCGACACCTCGGCGCCGGGCTCACCGCGACGTCGAGCCCGGTCGGCATGGTTCTCGAGTCCCCGAACCAACCTGACTACTTCGTCCCGCCGCTCGCCTGCGGCGGCTTCCCGGGGCGTTTCGCCATCGAGGGCGGGAAGCGGCTCGTCCAGCCAGCGACGCATTCGGTCGGTCATGAAGCCTGTGAGCAGCCGCTGTTCCTGCGCTGGGTTCAGGTCGCTGGGAGTCTCGTCGGCGAGATCCGCTCCTGACTCGCGGCGCCCTTCCAGGCGCTCCTCGATCGGAGTCACGTTGCGCTCCACCAGTTCGGCGATGTCGCCGAAGTCGGTGTCGACAGCCTCGATCGCAAGGTCGAGCCTCGCCTCGGACATCGCCTCGGCGCAGAGTTTCGCCCCCTCGAGCCACAGTCTCGCGATCGGGATGCTGTCGCGGTCGTCGAGGCGCTCGGCCTCGATCACCAGGGCCCCCTGCGGCAACGCCGGCCGATCCTTCGTCAGGAGTCGGTCCCGGCGAACCGTGAGCTCTATCTCGGGCGGCTCGTCGGGAAGAAGGTTGCCAAAGACCCGAAGTCGATCGCCCGCCACGGTGAGCTCACTAACCCGCCACCTGGCTTGACAATCCGCCATTGGGTCCCCCTCTGGCGTGAAGAAGCTCGGCGACACGCTCCAACTCGAGGGTTTGAAGCGCATCAGCTCCAGCGCCCCGTTGCGAAAGGCGGCCGAGAGTTCTGCGCCATTGTCATCTACTCCGGTGAGACGCCGAAGCTCGGCAAGCAGCTCCGGTTCGTCGTGCGGCTCGAAGAATCGCACCGGACCCCACAGGCTCAGTGTCTCGCCGTCCATCAGGCGTCCAAGCAGGATGTCCCAGCGCACGGCATCGCCGGAGACGTCGGTGCTTCTCACCCTTGCCTGGGTACCGCGGACGATGTCCTCCAGCAGGATCCAGTGGCCCGGCTCAACCGCGAGTACGCGGTGGAGGCCGAGCGCCGCAGCGGCAATTCGCGACGCCGCCTCCCGCTCGTCGGCGGGCAGGTCTGGTCGAGCCGCATAGCGCTTTGCCGGAGTGCCGCCACCGGACAGCTCGCGGTCGCAGCTGAACCAGGTCGCGAAGATCTGCATGTCGCTATCGCTCATCGTGCGATTCGGGCCTCCGAACTCCTCGAGAGCCGCGCTGATCTCGTCGCCGGCAACCTTGGTGGACCAGTCCTGGATACGCCCGCCTACCGCGTCGTCGAAGCGCGCTTCCCGCGCGGCGCGCTTCTCCTCGGCCAGGCAGCAGCGCTTGTACTTGCGGCCGCTGCCGCAGGGACAGGGATTGTTTCGCGCAACCGCCACGCGCGCCCACCGTAGCGTCGTCGGCGGATGACCAGGCTTTGGCGTCGCCTCCTTCGTGCCAAGGCCAGTCAAGTACAGGTTCTTACGGTCCCTTATTGCAGGGGCGGTTTCAATCGGCGCACCCGAGTAGGCGCAGACACTATCTGGCAAGTTCTACAACAGAAAAACTTGCCAGATACGCTAGACTGGCACCATGCCAAAGCAGCAACGAAGCGCACGCGGCCGGGGACGAAGCCCCAACAGCACGGCCACTCGCGTCTACGAACGGGTGCGCACCGGGGGTGAGCGCTATTGGTCGCTCTCGGACTTTCGCGATCTGCCGGCAACCGCAGTCGCCCATGCGCTTTCTCGGCTGGCGAGCCAGGGTGAGTTGCAGCGCCTACGCAAGGGCCTCTATTACCGCCCCAAGCAGACCGTCATCGGACCTTCCGTACCAAGTGCCAGCGCAGCGGTCGGTCACACATTGAACGCGCCGCTTCATCCAACCAGGCTGAGCGCCGGGAACGCGCTGGGATTTTCGACGCAGAATCCGGCCCACCCTGAGTTCGCGACGCCCGCCGCCGCCGCGCCCGGCGCGCTTCGAAACGCCACCGTGCACACGCGTCGCCCGGCCTCCCGCTTCGAACTCGATGCCCCCGATGGCGCCTTGCTCGAGCTGCTGCGTGACCGCGCGCGCTACAGCGATCTATCTCCGCAAGAGACCATGGGGCGCCTCGTTTCGATGCTCTCCGACCGGACGCGCTTCGGGCGACTTGCGAAGGCGGCCCTCTCAGAGCCCCCGCGGGTCCGCGCCATGCTCGGCGCACTCGGAGAGCAGGCGGGCGCTCCCGCCGCTGCGCTTAAGGATCTGCGGCAGAGCCTCAACCCGATCAGCCGGTTCGACTTCGGCGTGTTGGCCGCACTGCCCAACGCACGCGAATGGCAGGCCCGGTGAGGCTCGCGGAGCACCCCGACTTCGCCGCCTTCCTGGCCGCCGCGGCAACGGAGTCCGAGTTGCCCGAGGCCTTCGTCGAGAAGGACTACTGGATCACGGAGATCCTGCGCACGATCGCCACGACGCTCGGCGAGCGGGCCATCTTCAAGGGCGGCACCAGCCTCTCGAAGGGCTGGGACCTGCTCGACCGATTCTCCGAGGACATAGACCTCTTCGTCGACCCAACGGTCGATCCACCGCTGGCCAACGAACGAGCGATCAACCGGGCGATGAAGAAGCTGAATCGCGATGTCGCCGCCATGCCCGGGCTCGACTTCGTCCCCGCCGACTCCAAGACGATCGGCGGGCGCGGACGCATCGACACCTTTCTCTATCGCTCGTACTTCCCGGAGCTTGAGGGCTTTCCGCCGACTGTCCGTCTCGAGCCGGGCATCCAGAGCGGCAAGCAGCCAACCACGACCCTGGAGATCTCCTCAATCGTCGGCAGTCTCCTGTCCAGGCAGGGAGTCACCGATGAGCTCGGCGTCGAGGGACTCCAGCCCTTCGAGATGACCCTCCTGCACTTCCGGCGCACTTTCGTCGAGAAGCTTTTCGCCGTCCACGGTAAGGTCGAGCAGCTCAAGGAAAGCGGGACCCCGCTGGGCCGCGACGTACGCCACTACGCCGACCTCTACGTCCTCGCCGACCGCCCCGAGGTCACCGCGACGCTGGCATCGGACGAGTACGACGAGATCAAGGCTGACTATGACGAGAAGAGCCGGACCTTCTTTCCGCGAAACTACCGCCCTCCCCCGGGCCTCGATTTCAGAGCCAGCGACGCACTCTTCCCACCCGACGAGCTTCGGGTGGCCATCGAGCCCGGATACGAAGAGGAGTGCAGCCGCCTCTTCTTCCGCCCCCATCCGCGGTTTGGCAAGGTACTTGAGCGATTCGCCGAAATTCGCGATCTACTCTGATGTCATACAGATAGCCGCTCCTCACCTATCCGGTAATGACTTATTACCAATCGGGTAACAACGGGCTCAGCGATGACCTTCCCGAACCGGCGGGCACTCATTCAGCCGGAGCACCCATCGCGTCGAGGTCGCGGGACCACTCGGCCGTCAGGCGGTCGTGCTCCGCGCGGCGTTCTTCGAGGGCAAGGACCGACGACAGCGAAATCTTCCAGCAGGTCGACCCAGGAAGCCGACGTGCCTCTAGCTCCCGTAGTCGATCAGGCGCATCACGTGCTGACGGGGGAAACCAAGCCGCTGAGCCGCCTGCTGAGGCGAAAACAAGATGTCGTCGGCCGGAAAGCTCAAGGGTCGAGTAGACGCCTGATCGACACCTCGTCGTCGATCAACTCCCCCTCGGGAGACTCGACAAGGCGGTGGGCACGCAGCCCATGGTCGCTCAGTCTTGAATCGGCTGCGTATTCGGACGCGGCGGCGATGTCCTCGGGCTCAAGATAGGGGTAGTCGGCCAGCAGCCCATCGAGGCTCGCGCCACTGACAAGCTGGTCGAGTACTGCGCTGACGGTAACGCGCGTGTCGCGGATGCAGGGCAGACCGCGCATCCGGTTCGGGTCGACGCTGACTCGTTCCTGGACCATCCGCCAACAATAGCCGCCAGCCGGCCGCTATCGCTGCCACTGGTTATGCAAGGCGGAACTGGGCCGCCGGTCCGCTCTAGTTACCGTTCGATTGACGGATCGCCCATCGAAGCTGAAAGGCGAAGAAGGGATCCGAGATGTGGAGCTTGTCCAGGGTCATGTCGAACTCCAAGACCGGATCACCGACGAAACGCTCGTGCTCCTCCTCCCAAACGAGTTCGCGAGCAATTTTGGACATGTGCTCCAAGGCGTTGGTGTACTCGCCCTTACGGGGAGGGTCGTCCGTCATCACCCTCCTTAGCGCGGTCCGGATCTCCGTCCAGTCGATCTCCGTCTTGGGGCCAGTCTCGGCGATTGCGGCTAGTACTACGCCATATAGGTCGGTCACCTCTCCGTTCTTCAACCTCCGGCGCTTCCTGTCAGTCCGATGGCGAGGTCCCTGAGCCAACCGCCGATACGCCTCATCTTCGCCCTCTTGCCCTGCGATCTGCCTGAAAAAAGGGTTCAGGCTCGTCGGAATGGTCAGATGCGTCCGCTCTGGACGCGTCTCGCGAATGTCGTTCGCCTTGCAGATCTGGAGACAGAAGTTCTGCATCAAGTGAGGGCTGCTGTAACTCTCACTCGCCAACTTCTCCGAGAGAGTGCTGGGACATTCGATGTTGAGAGCGTCGAAACCGCGAGCGGCAATGTCCTCCAACTCCTGCTGAGACCAAGGCGTGATCTGAAGCGACTCGACCCGGTTCCTCATCTCTCTCTCGGCACGCACGATGTCCGCGGCGCGGTGCGGTACGGCGACAAGAATTACCGGCACGCCGTCGAAGACAAGATCCTTCACACCACGGACGATCTGCCTCTGAATGTCGGGCTCGACGTGGTGGAAGTCGTCAACGATTACCGGTACCTGGCTCTCGCGGAGCGCGGCCTTTGCGGCCCGACGCGGATCACGAACCCGCCCCGATGAAACGCTCCGCTGTGTTCCGGATTCCGAAGCGTTCGCTTTTTCGCCCCCGATTCCGATGCCAGCCGGACGAATTCCAGCTGACCCCTTCTTTGAGGTTGAAGTTGCCTCGGTCTGCCGTTCTTCTAGAGACTCCTCGGTATTGATGCTGAGGCCGTCGACGATGTCGGTCCAGAAGGCATCCGCGGTCAAGAGGTCCCCTCCGGAGATCTTCAGCGCCTCCGGGACCACCGACCGGACGAGAACAGTCTTCCCCGACTTCGTGGGGCCGGTGATGCAGAGGATCCGGTGACGCTCATCGAGGTAGTCCCGAACCCGTTGATCGACCCCCCGGCCCGGCCTCGGGTTGTAAGTCACCGTCGGCTGGCCGCCTACGACAAAGACTTCCCGTCGTTGGTACGACCGGCGACCTACGTGATCCTCGATCAAGCTCTCCTGCTGCACTGCGACATCGTACTGCCGGACTCTCCTGATGTCTCAGGCACTGCCGGCACCTTGCCTATTCGGTGCGGCAAGCCTAGTTCCGTCGT
This sequence comes from uncultured Solirubrobacterales bacterium, assembly GCA_963837695.1. GTDB lineage: Bacteria > Actinomycetota > Thermoleophilia > Solirubrobacterales > 70-9 > VRUE01. Next base: position 2,126,253 of record CAWINZ010000005.1, read on the forward strand.
CAGGGTCAAATGAGGCGGAATCGGCCGAAATCACTGCGCATCGCCGCACTTTGAGGCACTAGTGCCTCAAATGGAGGGGATAGGCGGGGGTGGTTCCAGTTGATTCTGGGCTCCCCCGCCGGACCCAACCCGCCCAAGTGCAGGGGATTCGAAGCGAAGCGGCTGATGGGATTCGAACCCACGACCTTCTGCATGGCAAGCAGACGCTCTAGCCAGCTGAGCTACAGCCGCACGGGCGGGATTCTATCCCTTCTCGTGGTCAGCGCCCGGTTAGGACGCCGGTCGCCTGGTAGACGACCCCTCCGACCAGCCAGCCGCAGAGCGGGCCGAAGGCCGGCGTCATCAGGATTCCGATCGGGGTGCCGATCGCGACCATCAGGACGACCCAGCCCACGCACCCGATCACGAGCCAGAGCTTCCACGGGAAGCCGTCCTCCTCATTCGTCCGCCGGAACATGGACTGAGACTACGACGGTGGGGCGCCGAATCCATCCGTAGTTGCTCCGCTTTCGGCGCGGATTCGGCGGAGGTCTAATCGAGTTCGGTGACGAGCTCGCGCAGGTCGAGCGGTGCGGTGACCATCGCGATCTCCTCGCCACCGGGGGTACGCGGCCACTCCTCGCGGGGGCGGTCGCGGTAGAGCTCGATTCCGTTGCCGTCGGGATCGTCCACGTAGATCGCCTCGCTGACGCCGTGATCAGATGCGCCGCCGAGGGGGACGCCCGCATCCGAGAGCCGCCGCAGCGCATCGGCGAGCGAGCGTCGGTCCGGGTAGCGGATCGCGACGTGGTAGAGGCCGGTACTCCGCGCCAGCGGCGGTGGCGCGCCCTTTGAGTGCCAGGTGTTGAGGCCGATGTGGTGGTGGTAGCCACCGGCCGAGACGAAAGCCGCGTCGTCGCCGATCCGCTGCTGCAGCTCGAAACCGAGCACGCCGCAGTAGAAGCCCAGCGCCCGGTCGAGATCGGCCACTTTGAGATGAACGTGGCCGATGTCGACGCGGGGGTCGATCGGTTCAGGCATCCGCCCCGTCCAGCGCGGCGTTGACCAACCGGTCGGCCTCGGCATTGTGCTCGCGCCTCACGTGGCGAATCGTCCACTTCTCAAAGGGCCGCAAGGCCCGCTTCACCTCACCGTGAAGCTTGCGCATTGTCGCGTCCTTGACCTTGTACTCGCCCTTGACCTGGCGCACGATCAGCTCCGAGTCCCCGACCAGCTCCACCTCGCTCGCCCCCCGCGCCGCCGCCAGCTCGATCCCGAGCAGCAACGCCCGGTACTCGGCGACGTTGTTGGTCGCGGCGCCGATCCGCTCGCCGCGCTCTTCGAGCATCTCGCCGTCGGCGCCCTGCACGACGGCCCCGACCGCTGCCGGCCCAGGGTTGCCCCGGGCACCGCCATCGACGTTGACGATCAGCTTGGTCAAGGGCTCAGCCAACCGGCTCGCCGTCGGGCGTTCGATCCGTACGCGGGAGGCCGAGTCCGAGCCTGCCCCCCTCCCCCGCCCTCGCGTTCCACTGCCTCGCCGAGCCGTCGAGCTGCTCGACCTCGCTGCCTTTGTCGAGCTGGAAGACCGCGCGCAGCTCGTCGCCCAGGTCCACCCCCCACTGGTACCAGCAGAGCTCCCAGGCGACGGTGATTCGCACCTCGCTCGGCGAGCCGGCGGCGGAACCGATCGATACCTGCGGCTGGCCCAGCGTCCGCATCAGCCCGGCCACCGTGCGTGCGGCGTCGCTCGCGTTGAAGCGGGCGACGGCCCGCTCCAGCCGTCCCAGCGGCGACTCGGCCGGCTCCGGCTGGGGACGGCGGCCGACGTTGGCGCCGGGCGCCGCGGGGTCGACCCAGCCAAGCCGCTCGGCACGGTGGCGGCAGAGGTCGCAGACCAGCCGCGGGCCGTCCTTCGGGCTCATGTAGCTGCGGGTGCGCTCGCCGGCGAGGATGGTGCGACCGCAGACGGCGCAGGTCTCGTCAGGACTCACCAGATCAAATTACCAGCGGCCACCCGGGAGACCACAGCCGCTCAAACCTCTTGTAAGGAGCCTTTCAGCCGCATGACCGCCTTGGTGTGCAGCTGGGAGACGCGCGACTCGGTGACGCCGAGGACCTCGCCGATCTCACGCAGGGTCAGGTTCTCGTAGTAGTAGAGGGCGACGACCAGCTGCTCGCGCTCCGGCAGCCCGGCGATCGACTCGGTGAGCCGATCTTTGATCTCGCTGCTGGCGAGCGATTCCTGCGGGTCTTCGGCGCGCGGATCGGAGATCGTGTCGAGCAGCGAGACAGAGTCGCCGGAGGAGTCGGAGATCGTCCAGAGCTCGTCCAGCGCGTAGACGGAAGAGTTGGCAATCTCGAGCAGGGAGGTCTGCAGTTCGTCCTCGCTCAGCCCCACCTTGGCCGCCAGCTCCGCCTCGGTCGGCGCCCGCTGCAGCTCGTGCTCGAGCTTGGTCTGCGCCGCCTCGATTTCCCGCGCCCGGGAACGAACCGAGCGCGGTACCCAGTCGAGCGAGCGCAGCTCGTCGATGATCGCGCCGCGGATCCGCGTCATCGCGAAAGTCTCGAACTTGATCCCCCGCTCGGGCTCGAAGCGCTCAATTGCCCCGATCAGGCCCATCAACCCGTAGGAGATCAGGTCGGCGTCATCGACGTGGGAGGGCAGCCCGGCGCCAAGGCGGCCGGCGACGAACTTGACCAGCGGCGAGTAGGCAACCACCAACCGCTCCCGCGCGGTGCGATCGCCATCGTCCTTGTAGCGACTCCAAAGGTCGCGTAGCTCTACCTCTTTTACGCCGGTTTCCATGGACTTTGCTCGATTCTATGGCCACCGGGGCAAGATTTGGGGATCACGCCCGAGGATGGGTCGCGGCGTACGCCTCCCGCAGGCGTGCGGCGTCGACCCGAGTGTAGACCTGCGTGGTCGAAATCGAGGCGTGGCCGAGCAACTCCTGGATCGTGCGCAGATCCGCCCCCCCTTCCAGCAGGTGGGTGGCAAAGCTATGCCGCAGCGAGTGTGGCGAGACCCCGGCGGCAAGCGCGGCCTCCCGCACCCAGAGGGAGAGGCGGCGGGTGACATCGGAGTTGGAAAGGCGACGGCCGCTCTTGGAGAGAAACAGGGCGGGCTCTCGCGGGTCGGTCGAGAGGGCATGCCGGCCGCGCTCGAGATAGCGCCGCAGCGCCCGCTGGGCCGGCTCGCCGACCGGCAGCAGCCGCTCCTTGGAGCCCTTGCCGAGCACGCGTAGCTGCTCGGTCTCAAAGTCGAAGGAGCGCTGGTCGAGGTTGACGATCTCCTCGCAGCGCAAGCCACAGGAGTAAGCCAGCTCCAGCATCGCCCGGTCGCGCAGCTCGAGCGAGGTGCGCGCCGGAATCCGCTCCAGCAGCGATCGGACCTGCTCGCCGTTCAATACCCGCGGCAGCTTTTCCTCGCGCTTCGGGCTGGAGACGAGGTCGGCGGGGTTCTGCCCGACCCGTTCGGTCCGCACAAGGAAGTCGAAGAGCCCGCGGATCGCGGCGAGCTTACGCGCCACCGTCGCGGCCGCTGCGCCATCGGAGGAGAGCCCGGCCCCGTATCGCCGCACATCGCGGTGTCGCACCTCCCCCGGCTCCACCCCCCGCTCCTTCGCCCAATCGACGAACTGACCCAGATCGACTCCATAGGCCTTGCGCGTGCGCTCGGCCAGACTTCGTGCTGCCAGATCCCGGTCGAAAAGCGCCAGTGCTTCACCCCAATCCATAAAACGTAGTTCGGGCTTTTTTCAAATCGTCCTCTGAGCGGGGCGAGAACCAAGCAGATCGGTGGACGCAGGGAGCGTGGCGTGCTTTAGCACGCGAGCGGCCGAGGACGCCGAGATGCGCCGGTTATCGCCCCGCTCAGCCGATGTAGATCGGGGTGCCTACTTGAACCCGGTCGTACAGTTCTTCCACGTCGGGGATCGACATCCGCACGCAACCGTGGGACGCGGCGCTGCCCAGCGATCCGGTCTCTTCGGTGCCGTGGATGCCGGCGCCTTCGAAGATCCCCATCCAGCGCGCCTTGATCGGGTCGGCGGGACCGGGTGGGATCACCTGGCCCGCCAAGTCGCCCGCCCAGGCCGAGTTGGGCACGTGCCAGGAGGGATTTTCCTGCTTTTCCTGGATGTCGTAGAGGCCCTCCGGAGTTTCGAGCCCTTCCTGGCCCACCGCGACGGTGTAGGTCTTGGCCAGCTTCAGGTGTTCCCAGAGGCGCAGAGTGAAGCTCGCCCGGTCGAGCGTCAGGTACGAGGGGTACTTGTCCGCGACCTGACTGCCGGTCACCTCGGGTTTCACCGAGTGCGTGCGGGCCGCGATCGTGTGGTCGGCGCCGGCGTTGAGCACCGCCGCGTTCAGCTGCCGCAACAGCAGGTTGTCGCGCAGCTTGCGCCCGTACTCGGCGGGGGCGATTTCAAGCGAGCCGCCGCTCGGTTCAACGGTCGCGTCCTTGGCTTCGCGGTCGACGGCGCCGGCCACATGACGCACGAAGCGGTTCACGGCAGCCTGGGAGTAGGTGATTCCGGCCGGGACGTTCTCGTCGACGCTGCCGCCGGTCACGTCGCGGACGATCCGTCCCGGCAGAGTGCCGTCGCGGCTCGCCGCCACGGCTTCTTCGGCCGCACCGTCGAGGTCGGCGTGCACCTTCAGGCTCTTGCCTTCGAGGGTCCAGCGATCGCCCGCATACCCGACTCGCAGCGAGTGGCGCAACGGCGCCAGCAATTCTTCACGGACAGCGCTCTTCGCTTCGGCTTCGCTCATCCCGCCGACGTCGACGTCGCCGATCGTCACCCCGTCGGCGATCTTGCCGCCCTGGGAGCTGTCGTAGGCGTAGGCGACGACCGCCAAGACCAGCAAGGCGAAGACACCCGCAACCACAGCGATTTTGACCCTACGCCCGATATTTAAATATTAGGCACACAAGTCGGTCGTCCCGAAGGATATGTTTCGCCGGTGGCCGGCAAGGATGGGATCCGCAAGGAGATCTGGAAGGCGATGGACCGGGAGGGCGTTTCCCGCTTCCCGGGAGCCGAGGGTCGCATCCCCAATTTCGCCGGCGCCCGCCTGGCGGCCGAGAAGCTCGCCGGCAACCGCCTCTGGAAGCGGGCGCGGGTCATCAAGGCCAATCCCGACTCTCCACAAACCCACGCGCGGCGGACCGCCCTGCAAGAGGGCAAGACACTGATCATGGCGGTGCCCCGGTTGCGCGACCCGCATCCGTTTCGCGTGCTCGAGCCGAAGCGGCTCTCGAAAGCGGCGATGAAGGAGGCGGCGACGATCAAGGGCGCGCTCAAGCACGGGCGCGTTGTCGCCCTCGACGATCTGCCCGAGATCGACTTCGTTCTCACCGGCTCGGTCGCGGTCAACCTGAGCGGCGCCAGGATCGGCAAGGGCGGCGGCTACAACGACCTCGAGTACGGGATCCTGATCGACGCCGGCAAGATCGACGACCACACCACGATCGCCACCACGGTCCACCCGATCCAGATCGTCCGCCGCCACCTGCCGGTGATCTCCCACGACCTCCCCGTCGACCTGATCGCGACGCCGCGCGCCGTGATCGAGGTCGAGCGCCAGTACGAGCGCCCCCGCGGCATCCTCTGGGACCACCTGCAGCCGCCGCAGATCCGCGAGATACCGATCCTCGAACGGATGGGATATGCCTGACCCTCAGACCGTGCTGAGCGGCTCGGTCGTCTTTCCCGCCTCCGACTACGGCAACCCCGACCCGGAGTGGCTCAAGATCGACTGGCGCGAGCATCTGCACCGGGTGGACCTTCCGGGGGCCGAGGTGAACTACGCCGAAATCGGCGAGGGCGAGCCGATCCTCTTCGTCCACGGCCTCGGTGGATGCTGGCGCAACTGGCTCGAGAACCTTCCTCATTTTGGCCGTACCCACCGGGCGATCGCCATCGACCTGCCCGGCTTCGGCGAGAGCCCGGTGCCCTCCTGGCCGATCGACATGCCCAACTATGGCCGGCTGATCCACGACTTCTGCGAGAAGCTCGGCATCGACCGGGTCGCGGCGCTGGTCGGCAACTCGATGGGCGGCTTCGTCTCCACCGAGGCGGTGATCGAGGAGCCCTCGCGCTTCGAGAAGCTGGTCCTGGTCTCAGCCGCGGGGATCAGCTTCGCCGAGGCACAGGGCCGGCGGATCGAAGCGAGCGTGAGCCTGTTCGAAGCCGCGACGGCATTCATGGCCGGTCCGCGTCGCATCTGGCTCAATCGCGACCGCGGACGCCAGTTCGCGTTCGGCCGGATCTTTCACTATCCGAACCGGGTGCGGCCCGAGCTGCTGGCAGAGCAGATGGAGCCGGGCATCAGGGCGCCGGGCTTTGCCGACGCGATCCGCGCGATCGGCGGCTACGACACCCGCCCCCGGCTACCCGAGATCGAGATTCCCACCCTGGTCGTCTGGGGCCTCAACGACCACGTGGTCCCGGTGGAGGCGGCGATCGGGTACCACCGCCTGATCCCCGAGTCGCGCCTGGAGCTTTTCGAGCGGACCGGCCACGTGCCGCAGATGGAGCGGCCGGCGCGCTTCAACCGGCTGCTTGACGATTTCCTGACGGACTAGAGCGGCGCATATCTGCGTCCTCGGTCGCTCGCGTGCAGAGCACGCCACGCTCCCTGCGTCCTTGATCTGCTTGCTCTATTCCGTCAGGTCACTGCACCGTGCGACGCCGACGATACGGTCGCCGCGTACTTGGCCATCACACCGCGACCGAAGGGCGAGGGGGGCGACTCGTACCCGGCGACCCGCTGGGCGATCTCCTCGTCTGAGAGGGCCACGTCGAGGCGCCTGGCGTCAACGTCAAGAGTGATCTCATCGCCCTCGCGGATCGCCGCTATCGGGCCTCCCTTGACCGCCTCCGGGGCGACGTGGCCGACCATCAGGCCGCGGGTGGCGCCGGAGAAGCGCCCGTCGGTGAGCAGCGCCACCTCCTCGCCGAGGCCCTCGCCGACGATCGCCGCCGTGACCTGCAGCATCTCGCGCATGCCGGGGCCACCGGCGGGGCCCTCGTTGCGGATCACAATGATGTCGCCGGCCCTGATCGACTGTTCCTTGACCGCGCGGAAGCACTCCTCCTCGGACTCGAAGACCCGCGCCGGTCCGACCTGCTTCTTGCGCTCGGTGCCGGCGAGCTTGACGACGGCGCCATCGGGAGCGAGGTTGCCGCGCAGGATCGCGAGGCCGCCTTCGGCCTTGAGCGGGTCCGCGAGGGACCGCACGACTTCCTGCCCGTCCGCCTCACTCGCCGCCTCGGCCTCTTCGCCGATCGTGCGGCCGCTGACGGTGATCGCGTCGCCGTGCAGGATGCCCGCCTCGGCGAGACGCTTGAGGATCAGCGGCACGCCGCCGGCGCGATAGAGATCGGTGGCGACGAAGCGGCCGCCGGGCTTGAGGTCGGCCAGCAGCGGGGTTTCGCGTGAGATCCGCTCGAAGTCATCCATGCCCAGCTCGATCCCGGCCTCGTGGGCTAGCGCGATCAGGTGCAGGACGACGTTGGTCGAGCCGCCCGAGGCGCAGGCGCAGGCGATCGCGTTCTCCAGCGAGTCGCGCGTGATCACCTGGCTCGGCTTGAGGTCGTCAGCGAGAACCCGCATCACCAGCTCGCCGATCTTCTCGGCGACGCCGCCCTTCTCGTCGTCTTCGGCGGGCACCATCGCCGAGCCGCCGGGGCTGATCCCCAGCGCCTCGAAGGCACAGGCCATCGTGTTGGCGGTGAACTGGCCGCCGCAGGCCCCGGCACCGGGGCTGGCCACGCCCTCGAGCTCGTTCAGTTCCTCATCGGTCAGCTCGCCGGCCGCGTGCGCGCCGACGGCCTCGAAGATGTCCACGATGGTCACGTCACGGCCGTGCCAGTGCCCGGGCGCGATCGAGCCGCCATAGAGCAGGACGGAGGGCACGTCGAGCCTGGTCAGCGCCATCGCGCAGCCCGGGATCGTCTTGTCGCAGGCGCAGAGGGCGACGATCGCGTCGAACTGGTAGCCGCGCGCCATCAGCTCGATCGAGTCGGCGATCACCTCGCGGCTGATCAGCGAGGTCTTCATCCCCTGCGTGCCCATCGTGATCCCGTCGGAGATGGCGATCGTGTTGAACTCCATCGGCGTGCCGCCGGCGGCGCGCACGCCCTCTTTGACGTGCTCGGCGAGGCCGCGCAGATGGAAGTTGCACGGCATTGCCTCGGTCCAGGTGTTGGCGATGCCGATCGTCGGCCGGCTGAGCGCATCGTCGTCGAAGCCGATGCCCTTCATGTAGGCACGCGCGTGGGCGCGCTCGGGGCCGTCGAAGACGACGCTGGAGCGGGGACGGGGGAGCTTGGTTGAGGTGGCGCCGTTAGTGCTCATGGCTGAAATCTACTGCGACAGCTTTTGAAGCGAGGCCGAGAACATCGACCGGACCCGAGCCGGAGCCAAGTTCTCGCAGGCCATTGGCGACTGCCCCAGAGGCGACTTTGCGCGCCTGCCTAGCCGCCTCCAACGGCGGCGCGCCACGGGCGAGGAACGCAGCCAGGGCCGCAGAGTGGGTGCAGCCAGAGCCGTGCGAGGCGCCGCCTGGGTGGCGGTCGCCGGGGATCTCGACGACGCGCTCGCCGTCGCAGAAGACATCGATCAGCTCCTCGCTGTGGCCACCCGTGACGACTACCGCTTGCGGCCCAAGCTCCACGACGCCGCGCGCCAACTCCTCCTGCGTGGCTCCCTTCCCCAAACCGGTCAGCTCACGGGCCTCGGGGATGTTGGGCGTTGCGACCGAGCAGCGCGGCAGCAGCACGTCGACAAGCGCCGCTTTGGTCTCGTCGTCTATCAGCGCCGCTCCGCTCTCAGCCACCATCACGGGGTCGATAACCACGGGCGCAAGAACGACTCCGAGGTAGGTCAGCCCCACAGCGACTGCGTCGATGACCTCCGCCGAGCCGAGCATGCCGATCTTCACCGCGTCGGCCCCCATGTCTTCGGCGATCGCGAGGATCTGATTGAAGACCGCATGCGGTGCAAGCACCTCGACCCACTCGACCGCACGCGTGTTCTGCGCGGTGATCGCGGTGATCGCGGTGGTCCCATAGACGCCGCACGCGGCAAAAGCCTTCAGGTCGGCCTGGATGCCCGCACCGCCGCCGGAGTCCGAGCCGGCGATCGAGAGGGCGGTCGGGATGCGTTTCTGGTTCATCGAGCCTCCAGACTAGATGTCGGATGGTGGTTTCAGATTCGTGCGCGTATAGACGCCGACGAGAGAGCAACTGACGTAGCCGAGCGACTCGAGGTCGGCGAGCGCCGCCGCAACCTCGCCGCCGGCGAGCCCGAGATCGGTCGCAACCGCGTCGCAGGTCTCCGCACCCAGCTCCAGTGCCTCCAGGACCGCGCATTGCGCCGGCTCCAGCGCCGCGCCGGAGCGCTCGATGCGGCGCACTCCCGGACCGAGCATCGCGTCGAGCACGTCCTGAGCGTCGCGGACGAGACATGCGCCCCCGGCCAGCAGGTTGTTGGGACCCGCCGAGAGCCGTGAAGCGACAGGACCGGGCACGGCGCCGAGATCCCTGCCCAGGTCGGCGGCAAGGTCGGCCGTGATCAGCGAGCCGGACCTCTCCGCCGCCTCGACCACGACGGTCATCCCCGAAAGCGCCGCCATGATCCGGTTGCGAGCGGGAAAGGACCAGCGCCAGACGCCGGTTCCGGGCGGCAACTCGGAGAGGACGAGGCCGCGCTCGCCGATCCGCCGCCAGAGCGAACGATGCGCGGCTGGGTAGGCGACATCGGCCCCGCAGCCGAGAACCGCGACGGTCAGGCCGGCGTCGATCGCGCCGCGATGGGCGCAGGCATCGATTCCGAAAGCCAGGCCGCTCACGACCACGAGACCCGCAGTGGCCAGTTCCTTGCCGAGCTCACGCGCCACCTCGCGCCCGTAGCTGCTCGCACGCCGTGAGCCGACGACCGTCACCGCCTCGTCGGGCACGAGCCGTAATAACAAGACGGGGTCCCCGCGGCCGAACAGCGCCCAGGGCGCGTCGGCGGCGTCGCTGAGACCGACGGGAAAGAGCGGGTCGTGCCGGCAGCAGGCCCAGCACTCGGCCGCGGCGAGCTCGTCGCGCAGGCGGGCCTCCGACACCGCGGCGACCCCCGCCAGGACCTGGGCCGCCACCTTCGGGGCCGCCACCGCGGCAAGATCCTCGTTGCCGAGCCGCAGGAGTTCGGGCGAACGCCTACCCGGACTGCCGGTCGCGATTTTCTCGATGTACGGCGCCAGATGGGCGAGCAGTCGCGAGCGACGCAGACACTCCGGGCATGCTTCCGGGTTGACTTGGCTAATCACGGTCCCTCCTCCTCAGTTGCAGTGCTTGGGCGATCTGGTCGCGCCCGATCGACTCCGCGCCAGCCAGGTCGGCGATCGTGCGGGCCAGTCGCAGGACGCGATCGTGAGCCCGGCCGCTGAGCCGGCGGCGCGAGTAGGACTCGGCGAGCAGCGCGCCCGCCTTCTCGTCGAGAACGCAGTCGCGCGCCTCGGCGGGGGTCATCTCGGCGTTGCAGCGCCCGGCGCCAAGGCGGGCTTCCTGTCGCCGCCGAGCGTCCGCAACCCGTTCGCGCACGCTCGCCGAGGGCTCGCCAGGCGGACCGCCGATCTCCTCCGCGCTGGGCTGGCGGATCGCGACGAGGATGTCGAGGCGGTCGGCGAGGGCGCCGCTGAGCCGACCCTGGTAGCGGCGCACCGCAAGCGGCGCACAGGTGCACTCGGGGTCCGCCTCCCCACGCCCGCACGGACAGGGGTTGGAGGCGGCCACAAGCATGAACCGGCAGGGCAGCCGGCGGTTGCCACCGGCGCGCGAGATCGTCACCCAGCCGCTCTCGAGCGGCGCACGCAGGGCCTCCAGCGCATCGCGCCGGAACTCGCAGAGCTCATCGAGGAAGAGAACGCCGCGGTGGGCAAGGGTCGCCTCGCCAGGTCCGGGCGGATTGCCGCCGCCGATCACACCGGCGGGGCTGACGGTGTGATGGGGGGCCCGAAACGGCCTACCGCCGCCAAAGCCATCGCCGAGGCGACCGCAGGCGCTGGCGATCCGCGCCACCTCCAGGGCCTCCTCGGCGCTCAGTGGCGAGAGGATGGAAGGGAGACGGGCGGCGGCAAGCGACTTGCCGGCACCTGGCGGCCCGACCATCAGCAGGCTATGGCCGCCGGCCGCCGCGACCTCGAGTGCGTAGCGGAGGTGCGGTTGACCGCGCAGATCCGCAAGGTCGGGACAGCCGGACCCCGGGGTCAATGGCAGCGACAACGGCGGCGGTGGATCCGGCTTCCACTCACCCCCAGCCAGCTCGGGGATCTGCGCCAGGTGATCGAGCTGCAGCACCTCGATCCCGCCGACGAGCGCCGCCTCGGGACCGTTCTCGGCTGGGACCACAAGCGCCTCGGCGCCCTGCTCGCGGGCTGCCTCGGCGATCGCGAGCACGCCCGGGATCGCGCGGACGGTTCCGTCCAGGGCCAGCTCGCCGGCCATCGCGAGACGCGGGAGGCGCTCCCACTCGAGCTGACCGGATGCCACCAACAGCGCCACCGCGATCGGCAGGTCGAGACCGGGCCCGGCCTTGCGCAGACTGGCCGGGGCCAGGTTGGCGACGATCCGCCGCAGCGGAAACTCGAAGTCGCAGTTGGCGATCGCCGCCCGGACCCGCTCCCGCGCCTCTCGAACAGCCGTGTCGGGGAGGCCGACGACCGAGAAGGCCGGCAGGCCGCGGTGCACGTCTACCTCGACCCGCACCGGCCGGGCCGCGATGCCGTCGAGCGTAAATGTCTGCGCGGTGGCGAGCATTGCGGCCACGCTGACGGACCCAGACGCGCGTGTGGTGCGCAGCTTCACAATCTTCTGGACCAACTTTGTAACCGAAGGCAGGCATGTGCCGGTTGCCCTACCGTCGGCCGATGACTCAGACTCGCCAGCGACTCGGAAAGGCAGCGGAGGATCTGGTCGCGGCGCGCCTCATTGACGCCGGCTGGGAGCTCGTCGAGCGCAACGCCCGCAGCCGCTACGGCGAGCTCGACATCGTCGCCCTCGACGGGCACGCGCTGGTCTTCGTCGAGGTCAAGGCGGGCCGGGCCGGGTCCAGCTTCGGTCCCGAGCGGCCGGTGCTATCCGTCGACTTCCGCAAGCAGCGCCGTATCCGCCGCCTCGCGACGACCTGGATGGGCGCCCACCGCGGCCTACCCCGCTACGACGAGATCCGCTTCGACGCGATCGGCGTCACCTTCGACCGCTGCGGCCACATATGCGACTACGAGCACCTCGCGGGGGCGTTCTAACCGGCGAGCTCGAGCTGCGCGTAGGCAACGCTCTGGAACGAGCGGCGGTGCAGGGGCGAGATGCCGATTCGCTCGATCGCGGCGCGGTGCTCAGGGGTCGAGTAGCCGACGTGCTCCTCGAAGCCCCAGCCGGGATGCTCGCCGGCGGCGCCGCGCATGTACCGGTCGCGGGTCACCTTGGCGATCACCGACGCGGCGGCGATCGCGGCGCTGGTGCCGTCGCCTTCGATCACGGCGCGATGCGGAACCGCGCACTCGCGCAGCGAGAAGCCGTCGACCAGGCAGGTCGCCTCCTCGCCCGGTTCCAGCCTCTCCAGGGCCTTGGACAAGGCTTCGATGTTGGTCACGTGCAGGCCACGGTCGTCGATCCCACGCGCGCAGCGGACGACGACGCTGACCCGGGTGGCGGCGCGTAGCACCGCCGGGTACATCTCCTCGCGCCGCTCGGGCTTCATCTGCTTCGAGTCGTGCAGGCCGGCGAGGGCGCGGCGGTCCGCGTTGGAAAGAGACTCGTAGTCGAGCAACACCGCCGCGGCGACCAGCGGGCCGGCCAAGCAGCCCCGGCCGGCCTCATCGGCGCCGGCGACCTGACCAGTGCCGAGGCCGCGGTCGAAAGCAAAGAGGCGGCGGGAGCGCGCCAGCCGCCGCCTGTGGGCTTTAGAGGGTCCCGATCCGGTCTGGCGGCCAGTAGGTGGCGAAGGCCTCGCCGATGATCCACTTGCGCGGGACGGGTCCCCAGAAACGGCTGTCGTCGCTTGCCCCACGGTTGTCGCCCATCATGAAGTAATAGTCGGGTGGAATCGTGATCGGTTTGGGCAAATTGCACGCAGGGAGCGCCCCACACGGCATCGTGTAGGGCTCGTCGGTCTTCTCGACCCCGTTGACCACCGGGTGACCGTCGCGGACGCTGAGCGTGTCGCCAGGGCCGGCGACGATCCGCTTGATGAAGTTCTGGCTCGACTCGGCTTCGGTGGGCCTCGGGCAGGCCTGGCGCGGCGAGTGAGGGACCCCGCATTCAGTGCCGTTGTCGGCGCCGGCGGGTGGGTGGAAGACGACGATGTTGCCGGGACTGGGGTCCTTGAAGTGGTAGAGGAAGCGGTTGACGAGCACACGCTGGCCGACGTCCAGGGTCGGCTCCATCGATTCGGAGGGAATCTGGTAGGGCTTGATCAGCCACGCCTGAATCGCCAGCGCCAGTCCGAGCGCCAAGGCGACGATGACGACCAGCTCGACGAGCCCGCCGACTTTGCTTTCCGGCTTGGGGATGCGCGGTCTCAGGCCGAGTCCTCGCCGGAGTCGCCGGAATCCTCCTGCGGCGACTCATCCTCGGCATCCTGCGCCGCGGCGGTGTCCTCGGTCTCCCCTGCACCAGGCGCCTCAGCGTCCGTGCCTGCCTCAACATCAGTCTCTGCCTTCGGCGCCTCAGCCTCATCAGCTTTCGGCGAGTCGTCAGCCTCCCCGGAGTCCTCCTCTGGCGTCTCTGACGCGGGTGGCGCGGACTCGGAGGAGTCGAGAACGGAGGCATCGCCCCCGCCCGCAGACTCCTCCGTGGCCGCGTCGGGACCCGCGTCCTGAGGCCCCTCGTCAACCGGCTCGGGCGGAGGCGGCGCCGAGATCAGCTCGTCGTCGATCCCCCAGCGCCGCTCGGCGACCCTGGCGGCCTTGCCGACCCGGCCACGCAGGTAATAGAGCTTGGCCCGTCGCACGTCGCCGCGGGCGGCGATCTCGAGTTTCTCGATCTTGGGCGAGTGCAACGGGAACGTCCGCTCGACCCCGACCCCGAACGACTGCTTGCGGACGGTGAACGTCTCGCGGGCCCCGGAGCCCTGCCGCTTGAGGACGATCCCCTCGAAGACCTGGGTGCGGCGGCGGCTGCCCTCGATGACCTGGAAGTGGACGCGCACGCGATCGCCCGGCGCGAAGGACGGAAGTCCCTGCCGCTGCTGGCGACGCTCAATGCTGTCGATTACGGTGCTCATTTGGCGAGAAAAAGCCGCCGGACCCGGGTGCGGGTGCCGCGCGGCCGGGGAATCGTACCTACTCGGGATCTTTTTCGAACTGCTCGGCTCGCGCGCGGCTCTGCTCGACCCGCCACTCGCGCACCCGCTCGTGGTCGCCGGAGACCAGGACGTCGGGTACCCCCCAGCCTCGGTACGAGGGCGGACGGGTGTAGTGCGGGTACTCGGGCGCCCCCTCCAGAACGCGGCTGAAGGACTCCTCGACCGCGCTCCGCGCGTGCCCGAGCGCCCCCGGCAACTTGCGCATCAGCACGTCGGCGACGACCATCGCCGGCAGCTCCCCCCCGGCCAACACGTAGCGGCCGATCGACACCTCGTCGTGCGCCAGATACTTATGGACCCGCTCGTCGAAGCCCTCGTAGCGCCCGCAGAGCAGCGCCACGTGATGCTCCTGCGTCAGCTCGTCGGCAAGCTCATCGTCGAGCAACCGCCCGGTAGGAGAAAGCAAGACGATCCGCGGGCTCTCGCCATTCGCATAGGCGGCCTCGAGGGCCGCATCGACCACATCGACCCGCAAGACCATCCCCGCCCCACCCCCGTAAGGCGCATCGTCAACCTGCCCTGCTCCCAATGGAGTCGTGTCCCGGTAATTGAAGAACCTCAGCTCGTTCCCCTTGCCCAGCGCGTTCTGCACCGAGCGCTGCGACTGGAACCAGTCGAAGGCCTCCGGAAAGAGGGTGAAGACGTCGAGCTTCAAGCGCTCAGTCGAGGATGTCGACGACGACGCGGCGGTCGAGCCGCACGGCAGCCGCCTTGGCGACGGTCCGGATCGCGTTCGCCACCCGCCCCCCTTTGCCGATCACGCGGCCGAGATCGCCCTCGGCGACGCTGATCTCATAGATCAGGTCTCCGTCCTCTTCGAGCTCCTCGACCTCGACTGCGTCGGGGTCCTCGACCAGCGCTCTGACGAGGAATTCGAGTAGTTCGGTCACCGCCGGCTAACTTCCGGAGGCGGCGATGCCCTTGGTCCGCAGCAGCGTCGCCACGGTCTCCGAGGGCTGCGCTCCGTGCTCCAGCCAGTGCTTGGCGCGCTCCTCGTCGAACTCGATCGTCGAGGGCTCCGTCTGCGGGTTGTAGCGACCGATCGTCTCGATCGTCCGACCGTCACGCGGGGAGCGTTTGTCGGCGACGACGATCCGCCAGATCGGGTTCTTCTTCGAACCCACCCTTCTGAGTCTTATTCGTACAGCCATCGGCCGGGCAGATTAGCGCCTGCGGTACTTCGGGCGCGGAGCGCCGCCCGCTCCGCCCGCCATCTGGGCGAGCTGCTGCGGGCTGGGCTGCTCGCCGGACATCATCTGCCGCATCATTTTGCGCATCTGGTCGAACTGCTTGACCAGCTGGTTGACCTGCTGGATCTTGGTCCCGGAGCCATGCGCGATCCGTTTGCGCCGCGAGCCCTTGATGATCGCGGGATTGGCGCGCTCCAGCGGAGTCATCGAGAGGATGATCGCCTCGACCCGGTCGAGCTCGCCCTCGTCGACCTCGGCGTTCTTCAGCTGCTTCATCGCCCCCATACCGGGGAGCATCCCGATCAGACCGCTGAGCGGGCCCATCTTGCGCACCTGGCGCATCTGCTGGAGGAAGTCCTCGAGCGTGAAGCGGTCGCTTTCGATTTTCTTCTGCAGGTCCTCGGCCTGGCGCTCGTCGACCTGCTGCTCGGCTTTCTCGATCAGGCTGAGCATGTCCCCCATGCCGAGGATCCGCGAAGCCATGCGGTCGGGGTGGAAGCGATCGAAGGCCTCCAGCTTCTCGCCGGTCGAGGCGAAGAGGATCGGCTTGCCGGTCACCGCTTTGACCGAGAGCGCGGCGCCACCACGGGCGTCGCCGTCGAGCTTGGTCATCACCACGCCATCGAACTCGGCCGCCTCGGCGAACGATTCGGCGACCCCGACGGCATCCTGGCCGGTCATCGCGTCGACAACCAGCAGCACGTCGTGCGGCTTGGTCCGCTTGCGGATCTTGGCCAGCTCGTCCATCAGGTCGGCGTCGATGTGGAGGCGCCCGGCGGTGTCGACGATCAGCACGTCGCGCTCCTCCTCGCGGGCGCGCTCCAGCGCCCAGGCGGCGATCTCGACCGGGTCGGCCTCGGTGCCCTGCTCGTAGACGGCCGCGCCGGCGCGCTTGCCGACAGTGACCAGCTGGTCGACGGCGGCCGGGCGATAGACGTCACAGGCGGCGAGGGCGACGTTTTTGCCCGACTCGCCGAGATGGCGGGCGAGCTTGGCGCAGGCGGTCGTCTTGCCCGAGCCCTGCAGCCCGGCCATCAGGATCACCGTCGGGCCATTGGAGGCGAAGGCCAGCTCACGCCCGGTGCCGCCCATCAGCCCGGTCAGCTCCTCGTTGACGATCTTGACCACCTGCTGGCCCGGGTCGAGACTCTCCAGCACCTCGGCGCCGAGGCAGCGCTCCTTCAGCGTCTTGGTGAAGGCTTTGACGACCTTGAAGTTGACGTCGGCCTCGAGCAGAGCGAGGCGGATCTCGCGCATCGCCGCATCGACATCGCCCTCGTTCAGCTTGCCGCGCGAGCGGACATCGGAGAGGGTCGCCTGGAGGCGGTCTGAGAGCTGGTCGAACACCGCAGCGGAGCTTAGGGGACGACTACTCGGCGAGCAGGGCGCGGGCGAAGTCGGCCGGGTCGAACGGTCGCAGGTCCTCCAGGGACTCGCCGGTGCCGATCAGTTTCACCGGGATGCCGAGTTCATTGGCGATCGCCAGCACGATCCCGCCCTTTGCGGTGCCGTCGAGCTTGGTCAGGACAACGCCGTCGACCTCGACCGCTTCGGAGAAGATCTTCGCCTGGCGCAGGCCGTTCTGGCCGGTCGTCGCGTCGATCGAGATCAGCGTCTCGTGCGGGGCGTCGGGCATCTGCTTGGCGATCACCCGGCGCACCTTGGTCAGCTCGTCCATCAGGTTGCCCTGGGTGTGCAGGCGACCGGCGGTGTCGACGATCACCACGTCAGCGCCACGGGCACGGGCGGCGGCAACCGCGTCGAAGGCGACCGCACCGGGGTCGCCGCCCTCCTTCGAGCGGATCAGTTCCGCTCCCGCCCGCTGCGCCCACTCGGCCAGCTGCTCGGCCGCGGCGGCTCGGTAGGTATCGGCGGCGGCCAGGACGACCGAAAGGCCGAATTCCTTGGAGAGGTGCCAGGCGAGCTTGCCGATCGTCGTCGTCTTGCCGGTGCCGTTGACACCGACCATCAGCAGCACCGCCGGCTCGCCGCTGAGGTCGATCGGGCCACGACCCCCCGAGGCGACCTCGGCGAGGATCTCGATCAGGCGCTCGCGGACCGCCTCGCCGTCCGCCGAGACGGCGCCGCTCTCGACCTCTCGCTCGAGCCGCTCGACCACCTCGGCGGTGGTGGGCGCACCGGCGTCGGCAAGGATCAGCGCCTCCTCCAACCGCTCCCAGGTCTCCTCGTCGATGCGGTCGAAGAGGCTCGCCGAGATCTCCTCGGTCAGCGCCTGGCGGCTTTTCGAGAGGCTCTCGCGCAGGCGGCTGAAGACGCCGCGGCGGCGCTCCTCGCTTTCTGGCTCGGCCGCGGGCAACGCCGAGTCGCGCGCGCCGAGATCGAAGATCTCCTGCCAGGAAGTGGGCATCGCGCTATCTAAGCTGCTTCGAGCGCCGGAGGTGAGCCGGGGGCGCTGTCACCGACACCGCTCTCCACTTCGCGAGGCAGTCGGCGGGAGACGACTTTCGTCACTCCGTCGCCGCCCATGGTGACGCCGTAAAGGACGTCGGCGGCGTCCATCGTCCGTTTCTGGTGGGTGACGACGATGAACTGGGCGCGGTCGGAGAAGCGGCGGATCAGCTGCAGGAAGCGGTCGATGTTGGCGTCGTCGAGCGCGGCCTCGACCTCGTCGAGGATGTAGAAGGGGCACGGCCTTGCCAGGAAGACGGCGAAGACGAAGGCGAGCGCAACCAGCGACTTCTCGCCGCCGGAGAGCAGCGAGAGCTTGCGGGTCGACTTGCCGGCCGGGGTGACCTCGATCTCGACGCCGAGCTCCTCCCGCTCTTCGTCCTCCTCCCCGTCGCCCTCCTCCTCTGACTCGGCCTCCTCGGCGTCGCGGACCGGGTGCAGGCTGACCCGTCGCAGGCGGCCCCGGCCTCCCGGGAAGAGGTGCTCGACCATCTCCTCGAAGTTCTTCGCGGTTGCCTCGAAGGTCTGCTCGAAGGCGCGCTCGATCTCCGCGTCGATCTCACGGATCAGCGCCTCCAGCTCGCGCATGCCGCGCTCGGTGTCCTCGCGCTGTGCCTGCAGCGACTCGACGTGCTCGCGGGCCTCCTCGTACTCCTGCTCGGCGAGCGGGTTGACCGGGCCGATCTGGGCGCGGCGACGCTCCAGCCGCTGCAGACGGCGATCGATGTCGGCCCGCTCCTCGTCGCTGAGAGCCTCCTCCGCGGCCTCGACCTCCTCGCCCAGGCGCTCGGCGATCGAGGCCATCTCCTTGGCGGCCTCAGCGCGGCGGTCGCCGAGGTGCGCGGCCTCGACCTGCGCCTCGGTGAGCGCGTCCGAGGCGGCTTTCATCTCCACCTGCAGCTCGGACTCCTGGCGCGAGCACTCGCGCATCTCCTCCGCGATCGCGTCGCCGTCGCCCTCCTCGCCGACCACCTTCGCTTCGATGCGCTCGACCCGGGCGCGGATCGAGGCCTCTGCCGCGCCGGCCGCGGTCGCGGCGGCGCGAACGTCGTCGAGCAGCGCCTCGCCGGCGGCGACCCGCTCGCGCAAGGCCTCACGGTGGCGCTCGCCGAGCAGGCCCTCGGCGCGGCGGGCGTGCCTCGCGGCGCGCTCGGCGCCGGCCTGGACGTCGCCCAGCGCCGCCTCACGCTCGGACTCGGCGGCATCGGTGGAACGCGCCTGCTCCAGGCCACCGACCGCGCCGGTCAGCCCGGCGTCGATCTCGGCCAGCTCCTCCTCGAGCTTGCGGGCGCGCTCGGCCGGCGCCCCTTCGGCCGAGCCGAGGTCAAGGGTGAGCGGCCCGAACTCTGCCCGCAATCCCTCAAGCGCGGCCGCCAGCTCCGTCTCACGATCGCCGAGCCCGGCGGCGCGCACGGCGACTCGCTGCTGCTCGCCACGCAGTTTGGTCAGCAAACCCCATGCCTGGGTGCGCTCGCGATCGCGAGCAGCGAAGCGCTCCTCAGCCGCACGGCGGCGCCCGCTCACCTCGGCCAGCCGCTTCTCGACCTCCGTCCGCTTGGCTCGCGCCTTCTCGGCGGCACGCTCGGCCGCTTCGGCTCGATCCTTGCCGAAGCGCAGTTCCTCGGCGACCAGGCGGCCGCGCAGCTCCAGCTCCTCGCGCTCGATCCGGGCGCCCAGCTCGGCCGCCTGCGCCTGCCGCTTCAACGGTCGCAACCGCGCCCGCGCCTCACGCTCGAGGTCGAGGGCACGGTCGAGGTTGTCGCGCGCGGCGCGCAGCTTCAGCTCAGCGCGGCGGCGGCGCTTGCGGTGCTTGCCAAGACCGGCCGCCTCCTCGACCAGCAGCCGTCGCTCGCGCGGTTTGGAGTGGATGATCGACTCGACCCGGCCCTGGCTGATCACCGAGTGCATCTCGCGGCCGAGGTTGGCGTCGGAGAGGATCTCGACCACATCGACGAGACGGCAACGGGCGCCGTTGAGCCGGTAGACGCCGTCACCGGAGCGGTCGAGTGTGCGCTGGATCGCGATCTCGGAGAGTTCGGTCGCGGCGCGGCCTTCGGAGTTGTCGATCACGACCTCGACCTCGGCGGCGCGCCGCCGGCCGACGCCCTCGCCGCCTGCCGAGATCACATCCTGCATCGAGGCGCCGCGAATCGCGCCGGGGCTCTGCTCGCCGAGCGCCCAGAGCACGGCGTCGGTGATGTTCGACTTGCCGGAGCCGTTCGGGCCGACGATCACGCTGACGCCTGGAGAGAACTCCAGCTTGGTGCGCGCGGGGAACGACTTGAACCCCTTCATCTCGATCGATCTCAGATACATCTCTCGTCCTCGGTCCGGAAGGCTGGCGTTTGCATCGGACGCTCCCTACCCTTGAAGGTGCTTCAAAGCCTCTTCAGCCGCAGCCTTCTCCGCCGCCTTCTTGCTCCGTCCGGCCCCGGTTCCCACGCTTTTGCCGTCTACGGTCGCCTCCACCTCGAAGGTCCGCCGGTGCGCCGGGCCCGATTCGCCGATCACGACATAGGTTACGTGCGCCCGCCGCCGCGCGAGCAGCTCCTGCAGCGCCGACTTCGCATCTCCCGGAGCTTCGACGGCCTGTTCGATCTGGGCCCCGAAGGCGGCCCCGACGGCGGTGGCGACACGATCGAAGCCGAAGGCGACGAAGCAGGCGCCGATCAGCGCCTCGGTCACCTCCGGGAGCGGCCGTGAGCCGGCCAGCAGGACCTTGGCCGGGATCGCCTCCTCGGCATCCGGTTCGGCCCCCTCCAGCATGGCCGGCACGCCCAGCTCGCGCCCCACCTCGGCGCAGGCGACACCGCTGACCGTCTGGTTGTGGATCTTGGTCAGGCCGCCGGCGTCCACGTCGGGGAATCGCTCATGGATGCCGGCGGCGACAGCGAGGGCAAGCACGCTGTCGCCGAGATAGGCGAGCCGCTCGTAGGACCGGGGCGACTCCTCGGTCCACGAGGAATGTGTAAGGGCGCAGCGCCGCAGGTCCTCGGGAAGCTCGGCGACGAGCTCGGCGAGCGCCTCGGCACTCACGCCGGGGCGTGCTCCACGACAAACGCCACCGCGTCGCCCACCGTCTCGATCCGCGCCGCCTGCTGCTCGGAAACGGAGATCCCGTAGTGGTCCTCCAGCTCCATCACCAGCTCGTAGAGGTCGAGCGAGTCGGCATCGAGGTCCTGCTTGAAGCGGGTCGCCTCGGCGATCTTCGCCGGGTCGACCTCGAGCTCCTCGGCGAGGTGGTCGCGGACCAGATTGAACACGTCATCGCGTTGCATCCGAGCTTCCTATCACGCGCCCGCGTCAGCCGCGAGAGCGCCCCGGCCGGCGCCGCCCTCGGCGAGCAGGGCCGCGGTGCGATCCACCGCGCCGACCTCGACGCAGCGTGCCGCCAGGCGCACGGAGTTGGCTATCCCCTCGGGACCGGCGCTGCCGTGCCCGACCACGGCGATGCCGCGCAATCCGAGCAGGATCGCTCCACCGGTCGTGTCGGGGTGCAGCTCGCGGCGCAGGCCGCCAAGAGCGGGACGCATCAGCAACCCGCCAAGCGCGGCGAGTGGGTTGGCCCGCGCCGCACTGCGGATGGCGCCGGTCACGGTCTTGGCCGTCCCCTCCATCAGCTTCAGCGAGACATTGCCGGTGAAGCCGTCGGTTACGACGACGTCGGCCTTGCCGCCTGGCAGGTCGGCCCCCTCGACGTTGCCGATGAAATCGATCCCGGGGGCCTCGGCGAGCAGGGCGTGTGCGGCAACCACTTCCTCCCGCCCCTTACCGGCCTCCTCGCCGACGGAGAGCAGGCCGACGCGGGGCCGCGCCGCGCCGAGGACCGCCTCGCTGAAGGCGGCGCCGAGGAAGGCGAACTGGACCAGGTGCTGAGCACGCACCTCGACGTTGGCGCCGACGTCGAGGAAGAGCACCGGCTTGCCGGGAACGGGCAGCCGCACGGCCAGCGCCGGTCGCTGCACGCCGCGCAGGCGGCGCAGACCGAAGGTGGCCGCGGCCATCGTCGCTCCGGTCGAGCCGTGGCTGACGATCGCGTCCGCGTCGCCCTCGGCGACGTCGCGCGCCGCCCGCACGACCGAGGCCTCCTTCTTGGCCCGCACGGCAGGCACCGGGTCCTCCTCGTTGCCGATCCACTCCGTCGTCGGGACCACCTCGATCCCGTCCACACCGTCGAGCCCAAGCTCATCGGGCGGTCCGAAGACGCGCAGGCGAATCCCGTCCGCAGCGGCCATCCTGGCGCCCTCGGCCAATACACCGAAGCCCTGCTCGGCGCCGAAGCCGTCGAGGGCGACGGTCACGCCGTCGGCCATCGTCTACTCGGTGTCGGGTGCCGGCGCGGCCGGGTCGATGATCGAGTGCTCGATCACCTCACGACCCTTGTAAGTGCCACAGGTCGGGCAGACCCGGTGCGGCAGCCGCGGGCTGTGGCAGCGCGGGCAATTGTTCAGCCGCGCCTTTCCAGCTTTGTGATTAGCACGACGCTTATCGCGGCGCTGCCGGGACGTTCTCTTCTTCGGGACGGCCATGAGTCGCGGAATGGTAGCGGGTGCCACGAAAGAGGGGGTCGGGTGTCCCTCTCGCGCAGCGGCGTCCTGTTTTTCGCCCCAGTCGCGTTCGCGGACAGCCGAAAGCGCAACAGGCGAAAAACCCAGCAAGCGAGAGGGACACCCGACCCCCTCTCCCACCAAGTTCGCGCTCTCAGTACGTCGCTCTTACCACCGCAAGATCGTCAGCTTGCCAGACAACCTGGCCACCGCTCCACCTCGTGAGCTTGTCCAACTCGTCATCTTTGAAGACATCGCCGATGACCAGGGAGCGGGAGTGGTCTTTCACGCGGCGGAAGAGAGCTTGCTTTTGCTCGTCGGTCAGGTCGTTGACCGAGAGGACTGAGATGACCAGGTCCCAGGGGCCGTCCGGAAGCGGATCCTCCATGCGGGCGAGCTGTACGTCGTCGTAGCTCTGGCGGGCGCGGAAGACCATGTCGGGGCTGGAGTCGAGCCCGACCACCCAGCTGTCGGGATAGGCCTCGATCAGGCGACGGGTCGTTTCGCCGGTCCCCATCCCCAGCTCCAGGACCCGCTCGGGCGGGAAGGGGATCGCGGCGATCGCCTGCTCCTGCAGGTCGTCGTAGCGCGGGAGCTCGGAGCGGATCCGCTCCAGATACTCGTCGGGTGTCCAGTCGAATTGACCCATTTCGTAATCTCGTTATGAGGGTGCCATCGTAAGCGGCGGGGCGGAGGAGCCGGCAGTGGCCAAAACGGACAGCACGATCATCGACCTTGCTCGCCTCTCGCTCGCCCATGGCGAGGGGGCCCGCTTCGACGTTCCGGTGCGCCTCGAACCGCTGGAGTTGGGCGGGCAGACCTACGTTCCGCCCGGGGATGCCGTCGAGGCGAGGCTCGACCTTTCCCGGCCGAGCAACGGCTACGCCTTCAGGCTGCGCTTCCCGCTCCGAGTCGACGGCCCGTGCGTCCGCTGCCTCGAGGACGCCGGCGTGCAGACCGAGGTCGACGCTCGCGAGGTGGACCAGTCCGACACCGACGACGAGGAGCTGCGCAGTCCCTACGTCGTCGAAGACAAACTGGACCTCGGCCGCTGGGCCCACGACGCAGCGATCCTGGCCCTACCGTCCCGCATCCTCTGCCGCCCCGACTGCGCCGGCCTCTGCCCAACCTGCGGCGAATCCCTAAACGACGCCAACCCCGAGGACCACAAGCACAGCACCAGCGGCGACCCGAGGTGGAGCAAACTCAAGGAGCTAAAGCTCGAGTAGGAGAGGCATGTCGCGAAGAGGGGGTCGGGTGTCCCTCACGCGCAGCGGCGTCCTGTTTTTCGCCCCAGCCGCACTCACGGACAGCCGCAGGCGCGCCTGGCGAAAAACCCAGCAAGCGAGAGGGACACCCGAGCCCCTCTTCCTGACACCGCGACTAAGGCTGCTCGTCCAGCTCGGCGACCGGCTGCTCTTCGTCACGGCCGGCGAGCCGGTCGCGGCCACGCTGCACGGCCGCGAGAAACTTCTGAAGGTTGACCTCGAGCGTGTTGAGGATCTCGTCGGCGTAGTCCTCGGCGCCGAGGCGGATCTCACGCTCTCTCGTGCGGGCGTCCTCGACGATCTCGTCGGCGGCCCGCTCGGCCTGCTTGGTGACCTCCTCGTCGGAGATCAGGCGGGCCTGCTGCTCGCGGGCCTCGCGCACGATCCGCTCCGCCTCGCGTTTGGCCTCGGCGAGCATCTCCTGGCGCTCCTTGACGATCCAGCGCGCCTGCTTGATCTCCTCGGGGATCGTCGCGCGCATCTGGTCGAGGAGGTCGTAGATCTCCTCGCGGTCCACGCGAACCTGATCCGTGAGCGGCACGGGTCGGGCGTTGTGGACGACATCGTCCAGCTTGTCTATGAGAACGAGAACGTCCATCAGCAGTGCGTAAGCCTACGTGTCAGAGAGACTTTCGGTGAAGAAGCCTCGATTTCCTCGGCTTTTTGCAAACTCTCGCCCACGCGGGCACCCGCCTGCAAGAGCCTACCTCTCGCCCAGGCGGCCCGCCATCGCGGCCGCCACCGGTCCGGGAACGAGGTCGGAAACGTCGCCGCCGAAGGTCGCCATTTCCTTCACTCCGGTCGAGGAAAGGAAGCTGTACTGGGGCGAGGCGATCATGTAGATGCTCTCGATCCCGGGGTCGAGCTTGCGGTTGAGCTGCGCCATCTCGAACTCATACTCGAAGTCGGAGATCGCCCGCAACCCCTTGACGATCGCCCGCGCCCCCGACTCGCGCGCGAACTCGACCAGCAGGTTGGAGAAGATCCGCGCCTCGACGTTGCCGAGGTCCGCGGTCGCTTCTTCGATCAGCGCCTGGCGCTCCTCGGCGGTGAAGAGCGTCTTGTCCTTGCGCATCGGGTTGTTGACGACGCCGACGACGACCCGCTCGAACACCTCGGAGCTGCGGGTGATGATGTCGATGTGCCCGTTGGTGACCGGGTCATAGCTGCCCGGACAGACGACGGTGCCGTCGCGCTCCGCCATCAGCTCGGCTCCCCGTAGAAGGAGACATCGGCGGCGCCGTAGCGACGTTGGCGCAGCGCCTCGAGCGAGTCGAGCCGCAGGGGACGCCGCGCGGCGCTCTCGACGACAGCCCGGCCGTCACCGGCGAGCAGCCGCGGAAGATGTGTATTCAGTTCCTGCCCCACGCGATCGGCGAGTTTATAGGGGGCGTCGACGAAGATCAGGTCGAATCGCCTTTCCGGCCTCGCAGCGGGACCCGACCCCTCCCCCGGGCCGCGTTCGCGGGAGTTCCCGGGGGAGGGGTCGGGTCCCGCTGCGACGGAGTGGCTCTCGAGCCAGCGGAGGGCATCAGACCGGACGAGCTCGGCGCGCTCGCCGAGACCGAGGCGCTCGACGTTGCCGAGCGCCGGGCGGGTGTCGCGGTCGACGAGGACGGCGCCCGCGGCCCCGCGCGAGAGCGCCTCGATCGCGAGTGCCCCGGTGCCGCAGTAGAGGTCGAGGACGCGCGCGCCGGTGACGTCGCCGAGCACCGAGAAGATCGCCTCGCGGACCCGGTCTGAGGTCGGCCGCACCTTCCAGCCGCGCGGCGCGACCAGGCGCTGTCCCTTCAGCTCTCCGGCGATGACCCTCATGCCGACATCAGAGCGGAATCGGGTCCGAGGCGCCGGCGCCGAAGCGGCGGTGGGCGGCATCGAGCAACGGTCCCAGCTCAGCGACGTCGAGCGAACCGTGCTCGCGGAGCAGGGACAGCACCTCCTCGCGGGCGACGGCGAGAAGCGCCGTTTCCTCCGGCAGCTCGGCGACGGCGAAGCGCGGCAGGCCACTCTGGCGGGTGCCCAGCACCTCGCCCTCGCCGCGCAGCGTCAGGTCGACCTCGGCGAGCTTGAAGCCGTCGCGCTCGCGCGCGACCGCCTTCAACCGCTGCCTTGCCATCGCCCCGGCGTCTTCGGGGAAGAGCAGGCAGTGGGAGCTATGGGCGCCGCGGCCGACGCGGCCCCGCAGCTGGTGCAGTTGGGAGACGCCGTATCGCTCGGCCCCCTCGATCACCATCACCGTCGCGTTGGCGACGTCGATGCCGACCTCGATCACCGTGGTCGCGACCAGCACGTCGGTGCTTCCCGACGCGAACGCCTCCATCGCCTCCGCCTTGCGTGCCGAGGGCATCTGGCCGTGGATGACGCCGACCGAGAAACCCTCCAGCTCCCCGACCTCCAACCGCGCGGCCTCTTTCTCCGCGGCCTTGCCCTGCATTTTCTCCGACTCCTCGACCAGCGGGCAGACGACGAACGCCTGCCGACCGGCTCGCAGCTCAGAGCGAAGGAACTCGTAAGCCTCCGGCCGTTCGTCCTCGTTCACGACGCGCGTCTCGACCGGCCGGCGTCCCGCGGGAAGCTGGTGCAGCGCGGTCGTGTCGAGGTCGCCGTAGGCGGTCAACGAGAGCGTTCGCGGGATCGGCGTCGCGGTCATGTGCAGCACGTGCGGGGCCATCCCCTCCACCCCCTTCGAGTCGAGCGCCCGCCGCTGCTCGACCCCGAAGCGGTGCTGCTCGTCGACCACGCAGAGGCCGAGGCGGGCGAACTCGACGTCGGGCTCGATCAGCGCGTGGGTGCCGACGACGATGCCCAGCTCGCCGCTGGCGAGCTGGTCCAGCGCTTCCTTCCGTCGCGCGGCCGGCGTCGCTCCGGTCAACAACGCAAAGGGCGTCGCCTCTTCGGCCAAAAGCTTCCCCAGCGTCACCGCATGCTGCTCGGCCAGCGTCTCGGTAGGCGCCATCAAGACAGCCTGGAACCCGGCTTCCAGCGCTCTCAGCATTGAGTAGAGGGCGACAACGGTCTTCCCCGACCCGACCTCGCCCATCAGCAACCGCTGCATCGGCTCCCCGGAATCGAGATCGCCATCGATCTCATCGAAAGCCTTCAGCTGATCCCGAGTCGGCTCAAACGGCAAAGAGTCGACCCAGCGCCCCACCGCCTCCCCCGGCTTCCCCAGCCGCGGCGCCGGCCGCGATTTCCTCCGACTCCGCTTTCGAGTAGCGAGGATGGCCTGGTAGAGGAACAGCTCTTCGAATGCAAGGCGCTCCCGACCCCGCTCGACATCCTCTGGTCTCTCGGGGAAATGCACGGCCTTGATCGCATCGGCAGCTCCGACAAGACCTCGACGCACCCGCATCTCAGCCGGCAGCGGCTCGAGCACATTCCCAACCCAGAGCATCGCCTGCTCCACCCACTGCCGGATTCGCTGCGCCTGCAACTGCTCAGTCGCGGGGTGGACGGGGACTAGCTGCTGGGAGGGAGGACGTGGGTGTCCCTCCCGCTTGCTGGGTTTTTCGCCAGCGGCGCCGGGTGGCTGTCCGCCGACGCTGGTGGTGCGAAAAACAGGACGCCGCTGCGCGGGAGGGACACCCACGTCCTCCCCCTCGGAACCGATGACTTCGTATTCCGAGACGCGGAAGCCACGTTTGTCGCGCGAGCCGGTGAGCAGGAGTCGAGTTCCCCGGGTCAGCTTCTGAGCCACCCAGGGTTGGTTGAACCAGGAAGCGCGAACGGCGCCCGAGTCGTCCCCCACTTTGACCGACGTGATCGAAAGCTTCCCCCGCCGGAAGGTGCTCGGACGATCGCCCAAGACGTCAGCGACGACTGTCGCTTGCTTCCCGGTCTCGAGCGCGTCCACCAGCACGATCGTGCGGTCGCGATGGCTGTGAGGAAAGCGCAGCAGGAGATCGCCAACGGTCCCGATGCCGGCTTCAGCCGCTGCGTCCGCAAGTTTTGGGCCAATTCCCTTCAGCCCGCCGAGCGACATGTCCAGGGCTGATGGCCGAGGCCAGTGAACGGGGGCGTCGAGCAGTTGCGCCCGGGTCAACTCCGTCGCGCCTGCGAAGGCGCGGGCTACTGGGCCGCTAGCAGCCACCACCAGCTCGGCTGACCCCCCTCGTGGGTCTCGACCTCGACCCCGTCGGGGACGTGGGTGTCGATCTCCTCGAGCGGGATCGGGGCGTCCTTACCGGCAAGGATCGTGACGATCTCGGCGCCGGCGGCAAGGCCCTCCAGCGTGGTTGCGAGGGTCGAGCCCGCGCCGCCCCAGGCGACGATCTGCTCGCCGACGAAGCCGACCGCATCTCCCTTGCGAAAGCGCCCCTGGGCATCGTCGCGCGCGGCGGGAGCGACGCCGCCGGAGACGATCCCGTCGAGAGCAGCCGCAAGCCGCTCGGCGTTCTCCTCGGCGGACCCGCCGGGGTCGAGTTCGACCAGGGCCAACAGGCCGGCCTGCTGCGAGGTCGCAGCGACGACCCGCGCCGGCTTCTCCGACAGCTCGCAGGCCCGCTCGGCGGCCATGATCACGTTCGAGGAGCTGGGCAGGACGAGGACCTCTTCGGCCGGCACCTCGTGGATCCCGGCCAGCAGCTCGTAGGTGGAGGGGTTGAGGGTCTCGCCACCGGGAACGACATGGGCGCCGAGCTCGGCGAAGAGCCGCTCGAGGCCATCGCCCGCGGCCACCGCGAGAGCTCCCGTGCGGCCGGCGCCGAGCCGCGCCCGGCGCTCGGCGATCTGCTCGCGCATGTCGGCTACGTCGAGGTTGGTCACCTGTCCGGCGCCCTCGAACAACGCAACGGCAGCTTCCGGCTCGTCGGTATGGACGTGGACCTTGAGGGTCGCCTCGTCGCCGACGACGAGGACCGAGTCGCCAAGACCCTCCAGGCGGGGCAGGAAGTCGCGCGCCGCAAGGCCGGCGCCGGAGACGATGAAGTTAGTGCAGTAGCGGTAGCGGCTGTCCTCGTGGTGGGGGCGGCTGAGCGGCGGCGCGTCGTGGTGGGAGATCTGCGGCACCTTGGCGCCATCGCCGCGCAGGCCGGCGACCACGCCGGCGAGGATCAGGACCAGGCCGTAGCCACCGGCGTCGACGACGCCCGACTCGCGCAGCACCTCCAGCTGCTCCGGCGTTCGCTCGACCGCCCGCTGGCCGTCGGCGATCGCCTGCTCGAGCACCTCGGCGAGGACGGCGTCCTGCTGCGCGTCGCTGACGCCCTGGTCGAGGCGCTGCTTCTCCGCCTCGAGATGGGCGAGCTGGCGGGCGATCGAGTGCGCCATCTCGCGGAAGACGGTCAGCATCGTCCCCTCCGCCGGGTCGCGGACCGAGGCATAGGCGGCGTCGGCCGCGCTGGCGAACGCCGATGCGACTAGCACCGGGTCGACCAGCTCGCCGGGCCGACTGGCGAGCTCCTCGGCGGCCCCGCGGACGATCTGGCTGAGGATCACGCCCGAGTTGCCCCGTGCCCCCATCAGCGCTGCGCGGGCCAGGGCTTGGACGAGCTCCGTGCGGCCGACCTCGTCGACCTCGAGGCCGTCGAGACGGTCGAGCTCCTCCATCACGGCGCGCATCGTCATCGCCATGTTGTCGCCGGTGTCGCCGTCGGCGACCGGGAACACGTTGAGGTCGTTGACCTCCTGGCGGCGCTCCTCCAGATGGGCATAGGCGGACGTGACGACGCGCCGGAAGCGCGCGATCGAGGGATCGGGCATCGCCCGAAATCTAGCTGGCCCCGCCGGATGCGCCGCCCCGAGGAAGGCGACCGACCCGGTTCGCTACGGTGCGACGCTCGATGAGACGCTTCGCCACCTGGGCCACCGGCCACCGCAAGACCGTGATCTTCAGCTGGATCGGCGCCCTGATCGTGATCGGGATGATCGCCGGCTCGGTCGGCTCGGACTTCAGCGAAGAATTCAAGCTGCCGTCCTCCGACTCCCAGGAGGCGTTCGATCTGCTGGAACACAAATTCCCGCAGCAGTCGGGGGTCACGGCGGAAATCGTCTACAAGGCGCCGGCCGGGGCCGGCTCCGCCGCAGTGAAGAAGAAGCTGGAGGGCGTCTTCGCCGAAGCGGAAAAGCTGCCCCACGTCAGCGGGGTCGCCAGTCCCTACGAGTCCGGCGGCGCCGCCGCAATCAGCAAGGACGGCGAAATCGCCTACGCGACGGTCCAGTACGACACGACCACCGACAAGCTCGAAAAAAGCGACATCAAGAAGCTCGTCGCGATCGGCCACGCGGCATCGAGCGACGGACTGCAGGTCGAGGTGGGCGGAGCGCCGGTCGAGGAAGTCCGCGCCGAAGAAGAAGGCGGCGACTCCTCGTTCGCGATCGGCCTGCTCGCCGCCGTCTTGATCCTGCTGCTGACCTTTGGCTCGGTGGTGGCGATGGGCCTGCCACTGCTGACCGCCCTCTTCGCCCTCGGCGTCGGCCTCAGCCTGGTCACGCTCGGCACGCATGTCTTCGACACCGCCCAGTTCGCCCCGCAGCTGGCGGCAATGATCGGCCTCGGCGTCGGCATCGACTACGCGCTCTTCATCCTCACCCGCTTCCGCAACGGGCTCGACGAAGGGCTGGAGCCCCGCGACGCGGCGATCGCGGCCGTCGACACCGCCGGTCGCGCCGTTCTCTTCGCCGGCATCACCGTGATCATCTCGCTGATGGGGATGCTGTTGCTCGGCATCACCTTCCTCTACGGAGTGGCGATGTCGGCTGCGCTCGCGGTTCTCTTCACGATGATCGCGGCGCTGACCCTGCTGCCGGCACTGCTGACGATCGCCGGCCGCCGCGTCGACCGACTGCGCATCCCCGGGCTGGGAAAGCGCGAGCCCTCCACGGCCGAAGACACGCGCTGGTTCCGCTGGAGCCGTGAGATTCAGCGCCGCCCGGTGCTCTCGGCCCTGCTCTCGGGTGGGCTGCTGCTCGCCCTCTGCATACCGACCCTCTCGCTGCGACTCGGCTCCAACGACGCCGGCACCGACCCCGCCGGCTCCTCGACGCGTGAAGCCTACGACCTGTTGGCCGAAGGCTTCGGCCCCGGCTTCAACGGCCCCTTCCAGATGGTCGCGGCGCTGCCGGGCAAGGGCGAAGACCAGGCACTCGTGACCCTGCGCAAGACGCTCAAGAATGAAGAAGGCGTCGCGAAAGTCACCTCGATCACGCTCAACCCCGCCGAAAACACCGGCGTGTTCCAGCTCTACCCGACGACCTCTCCGCAGAGCGCCGACACGACCGCGCTGCTCGACCACATCCGCAGCGACGTCCTGCCGCCGATCGAGCAGCAGACCGGCGCCCAGCTCCACGTCGGCGGCATCACGGCGATCTTCGAGGACTTCGGCGACGCGATCTCCGAAAAGCTGCCGCTCTTCATCGGCGTCGTCCTACTGCTCTCGGCGCTGCTGCTGATGATCGTCTTCCGCTCCGTGCTGGTGCCGCTGAAGGCGATAACGATGAACCTGCTCAGCATCGGCGCCGCCTTCGGCCTGATCGTCGCCGTCTTCCAGTGGGGCTGGGGCGCGAGCGTCATCGGCGTCGACGGCACCGGGCCGATCATCTCCTTCTTCCCGGTCTTCCTCTTCGCGATCGTCTTCGGCCTCTCGATGGACTACGAGGTCTTCCTGATGTCGCGGATCCACGAGGAGTGGGAGCACAAGCACGACGCGACGGTCGCCGTCACCCGCGGCCTCGCCCTGACCGGCCGCGTGATCACTGCTGCGGCAGCGATCATGGTCACCGTCTTCGCCTCGTTCATGATCGGCGAAGACCGGATCATCAAACTCTTCGGCCTCGGCCTCGCCTCGGCGGTCTTCATCGACGCCGTAATCATCCGCTCGGTCCTCGTGCCCTCCGTGATGCAGCTCTTCGGCAAGCGCGCCTGGTGGCTACCAGCCTGGCTCGACCGCCTCCTCCCGAGGCTCCACGTAGAGCCGGCCGAGGGCGACCCGTCACCGACGGGCGAGCATCCCGTAGTTGAAAGTGCCTAGGTTCTGAGGTCGTAGGACCAAGCGAGGGCGTGCCGACGGCGGAGCGACAGTGCTCTGCACGGCGCGTAGCCGCCGGTGCGACCTCGCGCAGTGTGTCCTACGGCCTCAGGCGGCCTTGGTGACCTTGTTGGCCTTGAGGCAGCGAGTGCACACGTAGGTGCGCAGCTTGCGGCCCTGCTCTTCGATCCGCACCTTCTGCAGGTTCGGGTCAAAGCGCCGCTTCGTGGCGACCATCGAGTGGCTTCGGGACTGGCCGAACGCCGGTCCCTTGCCGCAGCTGTGGCATACCTTGGCCATCGGGTCGTGCATGGTACCTTGAACGCAAGTTAGCTAACTAGACTAACCGAGATAGATCGCAAACTCCGGCACCCGCCCGACCGAGAGAGGGAGAGAAATGAGCGCTGAGGACTTGGAGAGCGTGAACATGCACGAGGCCAAGACCCACCTGTCGAGGCTCGTCGAGCGCGTCGAAGGAGGCGAGGAGATAGTGATCAGCCGCGCAGGGAAGCCAGCGGCGAGGTTGGTGCCCGTAGCCCCCGAGAAAAAGGGGCGTCGCAAGCTTGGCGTGTGGGAGGGGAAGGGCTTCTGGATGGCCTCCGAGGAGGAGATGAAGAAGGTCGACCAGGAAATCGCCGAAGAATTTTATGGACCGGAAGACGAGTGGCCGGAGGAGTGGAAAAAGGCAAAGTGAGGCTGCTGCTCGACACCAACACGCTGATCTGGAGCATGGTCCGGCGCAAGCGCATCCCATCCATCGCAATCGACGCGATCGAAGACAAAGCCAACGATGTCTTCATCAGCGTGGTCAGCGCGTGGGAGATCGAAATCAAGGCTGCCAAGGGGCGGCTGGAGCTTCCGTCGAGCCTTGAAGACGCACTCGCCGCACAAAGCTTCGAGCCCTTGGCGGTCACCATGCGCCATGTCCATGCCGTCGAATCGCTGCCCCGGCACCATCGCGACCCCTTCGATCGGATGATCATCGCTCAGGCACATCTCGAGCAGATGACGGTCATCACCTCTGACAGCGAAATGCAGCGCTATCCGATCTCTGTGCTGTCGATCTAAGCAAGCTGCCGCTGCAACAGCGCCATCCGCGCCACGGTCAGCGCAGCGTTGCGGCCCTGATCGCGCTTGCCGCCGCCGGCCCGCTCCAGCGCCTGCTCCATCGTGTCGCAGGTGATCACGCCGAAGGCACAGGGCACCCCGGTCGCCAGCTGTACGTCCTGGATGCCGCGGGCGGCCTCGGCGCAGACGAAGTCGTAGTGGTCGGTCTCACCGCGGATCACGACGCCGAGGCAGGCGACGCCGGCGAACTGGCCGCTCTCGGCGTGCAGCTTGGCGGCGAAGGGCAGCTCGTAGGCGCCGGGGACAGAAACGTGGCGGACGGACGGCGCCGGGACGCCGGCCAGCTCGAAGCCCTCATTGGCGCCGCGCAGCAGGCGCTGGGCAAGGTCCTCGTAGAAGCGGCCGACGCAGACGGCGAAGCTGAGCGAGGAGAGGATCGAGCGCTCGGCCTCGTCGAAGCTCTCCAGGAACGCACCGGGCTCAGCCACCGGCGTTCTCCGCGTCGCGTTCCTCCTCGTCGTGGATCATCTCCTCGTCGAGCGCCAGGCCCTGGTGGTGCAGCGCGTGGCCCATCTTGTCGCGCTTGGTCCGCAGGTAGCCCTCGTTGTGGGCGTTGGGCGCCGACTCGATCGGCACCTGCTCGGTGACCGAGAGGCCGTAGCCCTCCAGGCCGACGATCTTTTTCGGGTTGTTGGTGAGGATGCGGATGCTGGTCAGGCCGAGGTCGCCGAGGATCTGGGCACCGATGCCGTAGTCACGCAGATCGGCCGGCAGGCCGAGCTTGAGGTTGGCCTCGACCGTATCGGACCCTTCCTCCTGCAGTTTGTAGGCGCGCAGCTTGTTGAGCAGGCCGATCCCGCGGCCCTCCTGGGAGAGGTAGAGGAGGACGCCCTGGCCCTCCTGCTCGATCATCGCGAGCGCCGAGGCGAGCTGTTCGCCGCAGTCGCAGCGCATGCTGTGGAAGACGTCGCCGGTGAGGCACTCGCTGTGCACGCGGACGAGCACGTCCTCGGCCCCGTCGACCTCGCCCTTGACCATCGCGACGTGGTGTTTGTCGTCGATCAGCGAGCGGTAGCCGACCGCGGTGAACTCGCCGAACGCGGTCGGCAGGCCGGTGTCGACGACCCGCTCGACCAGCTTCTCGGTGCGGCGCCGGTAGGCGATCAGCTCGGCGACGGTGATCATCTTCAGGCCGTGCTTCTCGCAGTAGGGGACGAGGTCCGGGACGCGGGCCATCGTGCCGTCGTCGTTCATCACCTCGCAGATCACGCCGGCGGGGGTGAGGCCGGCGAGGCGGGCGAGGTCGACACTGGCCTCGGTGTGGCCGGTGCGCTCCAGCACGCCGCCCTCTTTGGCCCGCAGCGGGAACATGTGGCCGGGGACGACGATGTCGCGCGGACCGGAGTTGGGGTCGATCGCAACCTGGATCGTGTGGGCGCGGTCGTGGGCGGAGATGCCGGTGCTGACCCCGCCCGCCGCCTCGATCGTGACCGTGAAGGCGGTCTGCAGCGGCGCCTCGTTCTTCGCCGCCATCAGGTTGAGGCCGAGCCGTTCGCAGCGTTCCGCGGTCAGCGCCAGGCAGATCAGGCCGCGCGCTTCCTTGGCCATGAAGTTGACCGCCTCGGGGGTGGCGAACTGGGCGGCCATCACCAGGTCACCCTCGTTCTCGCGGTCTTCGCCGTCGCAGACGACGACCATGCGACCGCGGCGGATCTCCTCGAGCGCCTCCTCGATAGTCGAGAAGGGGCTCTCGCCCTCGGCCCGCTCGGTTTCGTCTTGTCTCTGGGTCTCCGTCATCTGGCTCACGCTCGCTCCTTTCCAGCGAATGGTGCCATCAACCGCTCTACGTGCTTTGCGATCACGTCACACTCGACATTCAACTTGCGCCCTGGGGCGGCGTCGCCCAGGGTCGTCCGCTCAAGGGTCTCGGGTATCAGGGAAACAGATAGCCAAGACTCGCCCAAATCCGCGATCGTGAGGCTGACGCCGTCGAGCGTAACCGAGCCCTTCTCGATCGCGTAGCGCAGCAGCTCGGGCGCGAGCGCGACGCGCAGGCGCTTGGCGAAGCCGTCCTCCTCGATCGAGGCGACCTCCCCGACGCCGTCGACGTGGCCTTGGACGATGTGGCCGCCGAGGCGGTCGGAAGCCTTCATCGCCAGCTCCAGATTGACCCGGGCGCCGACCTCGAGCCCGCCGAGCGAGGTCACCTCCAGCGTCTGGTTCATCGCCTCGGTCTCGAAGCCATTGCCGTCCAAGGTCGTAGCGGTCAGACAGGCGCCGTTGACGGCGACCGAGTCGCCGGGCTCGATCTCGGCTGCCAGCGAGGTCGCGATTCGGAGGCGGGCGCCAGCGGCGCTGCGGTCGAGCGACTCGACGGTGCCGATGTCTTGGATCAGGCCGGTGAACATCTCACCACTCCTTGTAGCGGGCCGTGATCAGGACGTCGTCGCCGATCGCGTTGACCTCGGTGTGCAGGGCGAGACCGGGGGTGCCCCTCCCGCCGTGCCGGGCGAGGTCGGGGGTGCCCCTCCCGCTTGCTGGGTTTTTCGCCAGAGAGGTTGGCGGCTGGCCGTGAGACGCGTCGGGGCGAAAAACAGGACGCCGCTGCGCCGGAGGGGCACCCCCGACCTCGCCTTCTGGATCGCCTAGGAGGGTCGGGGCGATGAAGGTGCGGGATTGGTCGATGGCGTCCATTGCGAGAAAAGCTGAAGCTAGGGTGCGGCCGCCCTCTAGGAAGAGGCTGGTGATGTTGCGGCGGCCCAGGTCGGCTAGGGCTGCCCTGAGGTCGTCCGCGACGAGGATCTCGGCGCCTGCATCACGAAGAGCATCAGCCCGCTGAGCGTCGGCGTGCTGCGAGACCACTGCGACGACCGGCGACTGGTCGAGCGTTTGGAGGAGCTGGGAGTCGAGCGGTAGGCGGGCTTGGCGGTCGAAGACGATGCGGAGTGGCTGGCGGGGAGCTTCCGGGGTGCGGGCCGTTAGGAGGGGGTCGTCGACCAAGACGGTGCCGATGCCTACGGCGATTGCGTCGGATTCGGCTCGCCATTGGTGAACTAACTCCTGGCTCTGCTTGCCGCTGATCCAGGGTGAGTCGCCTGGTGGCGTCTCGGTCTTCCCGTCGAGCGACATCGCCAGCTTCAGGGTCACCAGAGGTCGCCCGGTGCGGGCGTGCTTGCGGAACGGCTGGTTCAGCAGCCGCGCCGCCGTCGCCTCCTCGCCCACCGCGAAATCCACATTCACTTCGCCGTCGCGAAGCATTCCCGGGCCGCGCCCAGCCGCCTTCTCGCTCGGATCGTCAGACGCGATCACGACCCGCCCGATCCCCGCCGCCAAGATCGCGTCCACACAAGGCGGCTGCCGCCCCTGATGCGCGCAGGGCTCAAGCGTCACGTACATAGTCGCCCCGGCAGGATCCTCTCCCCTGCTCGCGCAATCGGCAAGCGCCGCCCGCTCAGCGTGCAACTCGCCAAGCTCCGCGTGAAACCCCTCGCCAATGACCTCGCCATCACGCACAACAACCGCTCCAACCAGGGGATTCGGACTAACTCGCCCACGCCCGAACTCCGCAAGCTCCAAAGCCCGCTTCAGGTGCTCCCGATCGGTGGCTGTCAGCGTCGAATCCATCAGTTGATTGACGAGTCAGTCAATCGTACTCCCTGCGTCCGCAATGAAGGGAGGATGGGGTGTCCCGGAGCGCGCCACCCCGCTCAAGCTGAAGAAGTAGCCGGTCCTGGGTACCACGGTGTGCGCTTCTTCCGCGGGTGGCACGGGGGGAGGGGGTGTTCGGACGGGTGAGTCCGCTAACACCCCCTCCCCCCGTGACAGGACCCGCGGCCGAGGGCAGGGATACCCTGACCGGCCAACGATGAAGCTGATCATCCAAATCCCCTGCCTGAACGAGGAAGCGACGCTGCCGGAGACGATCGCCGCCCTGCCCCGCGCGATCGAGGGCATCGACGAGGTCGAGCTGCTGGTCATCGACGACGGCTCGACCGACCGCACGGTCGAAGTCGCGCGGGAGAACGGCGTCGAGCACATCGTCCGCCTGACCAACAACCGCGGCCTCGCGGCGGCCTTCCAGGCCGGCCTCGACGCCTGCCTCAAGCTCGGCGCCGACGTCGTCGTCAATACCGATGCCGACAACCAGTACAGCGGCGCCGACGTGCCGAGGCTGCTGGCGCCGATCCTCGCCGGCGAGGCCGACATGGTCGTCGGCGACCGCCGCGTCGCCACGATCGAGCATTTCTCGGGCGCCAAGAAGCGCCTGCAGCAGCTCGGCAGCGCCGTGGTCCGCAAAGTCTCCGGCACGGCGATCGCCGACACGACCTCGGGCTTCCGCGCCTATAACCGCGAGGCGGCGCTGGGCCTGCTCGTAACCGACAACTTCACCTACACGCTGGAGAGTTTGATCCAGGCCGGCAAGATGCTGATCGCCGTCGACCAAGTCGAGGTCGGCACGAACGCCCAGACCCGCGAGTCGCGGCTCTTCGACTCGACCGGCGCCTACGTGCGCCGCAACGCGCTCTCGATCCTGCGCATCTACGCCCGCTACGAGCCGCTGCGCCTCTTCGCCGGCGCCAGCGCCGCAGTCGGCGCGCTGGCCCTACTCGCCTGGCTGCCGTTCCTGATCGACTGGATCTTCAACGGCGACTCGAGCGGCCACATCCAGTCGCTGATCCTCGGCGCGGTGCTCTTCATCGCGGCGCTGCAGCTGCTCGCCCTGGGCGTGATCGGCGACCTGCTCGCCGGCCAGCGAGTGATGACCCAGCGGGTCTTCGAGCGGGTCCGCCGCGTTGAGCTCTCGCTCGGCGTTGAGCCGTCCCACTACGAGCGCGGCGCGCCGAAGCGCTGATGGGACTGCGCGAGAAACTCCCCGGGGCCAAGCCCGGGGACGCGTCCGCGGGCGGATCCTCGACCGCCGAGTACGGCCGGCTGGCGAGCTTCCTGGCGATCGGCGTCGGCCTCACCGGCCTGATCACCTACGCCTACTTCCTGATCGCCTCGCACGTGCTCTCCAAGCCCGACTACGGGCAGATCACGGTGCTCTGGTCGGCCGTTTTCATCACGATCTCGACCCTCTACAGGCCGGTCGAACAGCTGCTCTCCCGCCACATCTCCGAACGCCGCACGAAGGGCGAGGCGATCGGCGAGCCGATGCGGGTCGCCTCGACGATCCAGGTCGGCCTCTCGCTCTTCTTCGCCGTCGCCGCGCTGGTCTTGCGTGGACCGATCCAGAACGACCTGCTGGAGGGCAACGAAACGCTCTACTGGGTCTTCTTCTCGGCGGTCCTCTTCTACGCGGCGAGCTACTTCGCCCGCGGCTTCCTCGCCGGTAGCCAGCGCTTCGGCCTGTTCGTCGCCTTGATCCTCTCCGAATCCTGCTTCCGCACCGTCTTCGCCGTGCTCGTCGCGGTCAACGTGCTGAGCGGACAGTCAGCGGTCGCGATCGGGATCACGGCCGCCCCGGCCCTCAGCCTGCTCGTCGTGCCGGCCGCCTTCGCCCGGCGGGCCAAACAGGAGAGCGAGCGGCCGGCACCACCCCCCGGCGCTGAGGATCAGGCGGACTTCTCCCTTAAAAAGGGCGGCGGCTTCGCCGCGGCCGTGCTGGTGATCATGTTCAGCGAACAGGCCTTCCTCAATGCGGGCCCGCTGATCATCCGCGGATTGCAGGGCGCGGCGGCGGCGGGCTTCATCTTCAACGTGCTGATGATCGCCCGCGCCCCGCTGCAGCTCTTCCAGTCGGTCTCGACCAGCATCCTCCCCCACCTCACGACGCTGCACGCCAGCGACAGCGAGGAGAGCGACCACGAATTCCGCCGCACCGTGCGCATGGTCCTGCTCGGGCTCGCCGCCTTCACCGCGGTGGCCTTCGTCTTCATGGCGCTGGCAGGCCCGAAGGCGATGCAGATCGCCTTCAGCAACAAGTTCACCTACGACCGCGCCGGCCTGCTGCTGGTCACGATCGGCATGGGCCTGTACCTCTGCTCGGTGACGGTCAACCAGGCCTGCATCGCGCAGGGCCAGGTGCGCCGCGCCGCCGCCCGCTGGATCGCCTGCGCTGCGCTGTTCATCGGCTGGAACTTCGTGCCGCTGGTCAGCGACGAGTTCCGCCGTGTGGAGATCGGCTTCGTGCTCGCTGCGGGGCTGCTCTTCTCGCTCCTCTACTACGCCTACAGCCACCCGCACGAGCGCGCCGAGGACGTGCCCCTGCCGGGCTCGCCGGAGGAACTGGAGGCACGGTTGGCGGCTATCGACGAGCAGGTCTGACCGTCTACTAGGGTCCGTCGATGGGTGGACACGACGCCGAGCTGATCCTGATCGCCGGCGCCCTGCTCGCGGCGGGGATCCTCGGGGCGCAGCTGGCCGACCGGGTGCGCATCCCCGGCCTGCTGCTGTTCCTCGGCCTCGGCATGCTCGCCGGCTCGGAGGGGATCGGCGGGATCGAGTTCACCGACACCGAACTGGCCCGAACCCTGGGGACGATCGCGCTGGTGCTGATCCTCTTCGAGGGCGGCCTGACCGCCGGCTGGTCGGAGATCCGGCCGGTGCTGGGCACGGCCGCCTCGCTGGCGACCGTCGGCACCACGATCACGGCCGTTCTCGCCGGCCTCGCCGCGAAGTGGATCTTCGGCTTCAGCGTGCTCGAAGGCATGATCGTCGGCGCGGCGATCGCCGCCACCGACTCAGCCGCGATCTTCGCCGTCCTGCGCCGCTCGACCCTGCAGAAACGGCTGGCGCGCTCGCTGGAGGGGGAGTCGGGAATGAACGACCCGGTCGCGCTGCTGCTGGTGATCGGCTTCATCGAATGGATCCAGGAGCCGGGCTTCGGACTGGCCGACATGGCAGGTCTACTCGCGCTGAAACTGGCGATCGGAACGGTGATCGGCCTCGCGCTGGGCAGGCTGTCCGCCGCCGCACTCGACCGGGTGCGGCTGCCGACGGACGGCATCTACCCGGTGGCGACGATCGCGATCGCCGGCCTTGCGTTCGGCCTCGCCGAGATCGCCCACGGATCCGGCTTCCTCGCGACCTACCTCACCGCCCTGGCGCTCGGCTCCGCCCGGATCCCGGCGCGCCGCACGGTCGTCGCCTTCCACGAGGGGGTCGGCTGGGTCGCCCAGATCGGTCTCTTCATCCTGCTCGGCCTGCTGGTCTTCCCCAGCACGCTCGGCGACGTCGCCTTCGAAGGCCTGGCGCTCTCCGCGGCGCTGATCCTGGTCGCCCGGCCCCTCGCCGCCTTCGTCGCGACGCAGTTCTCGCCGCTCAACCTGCGCGAGCGGGCGATGCTCGGCTGGGCCGGACTGCGCGGCGCGACGCCGATCTGGCTGGCCACCTTCCCCGTCGTCGCCGGCGTCGGCGCCGGGCAGGAGCTGTTCTCGATCGTCTTCTTCGTCGTCGTCACCTCGACCCTGATCCAGGGGGCGAGCTTCGAGCCGCTGGCCAAACGGCTCGGGTTGACGACCGACGAGCCGGCGCTGCCGCGGCGCCTGCTCGAGTCGGGGCGCATCCGTCGCATGGGCGGTGACGTCGTCTCCTACCGCCTGCGCCCGGGCGCGGCGGCCTCCGGCCACATGGTGCGCGAGCTGGGCCTGCCGCGCGAGGCGCTGCTCAACGTGATCGTCCGCGACGGGCGGGCGATCCCCCCGCGCGGCTCGACCGAGGTCCGCGAGGGCGACGAGCTGCACATCCTCGTCCGCGGCGAGCTGCGCGAGGAGGTCGAGGAGCTGACCCGGCAGTGGCACCAGGGCCCGGTGGGCACGCCGGCGCCCGAAGCCGTCGCCCGCCGCGGCTCACAGGTCTTCACGGTGCGCCCGGCGGGCGAGATCGTGGATCCGTCGGCGCCGAAGGAGGTCGACGGCATCGCGGTCGCGGCGATCCTGCGCAGCCGCCGCGACCGCAACAGCGCCCTGACCGTGCTCGCTGACGGCCGCTACGCGATCACGACCGAGGCCCTGGTTGCGATGGGCAGCCGCCAAGCGCTGGCGCGCTGGTGCGAGCGCCGCGCCGCCCGGGCTGGAGACGACCCTTCAGAGCGCGCTTGGTGGCAGGAGGCGATCGGAGCGCTGATAGCCCGCGGCTAAACGGCGCCAGCAGCGGCGACGATCTCCGCGTAGGCCGCAGCAGGATCGGCAGCACCGAACACGGCTGATCCGGCGACGAATAAAGATGCTCCGGCTTCTGCGATCGGGCCGGCCGTTCCCGTGTCGATGCCGCCGTCTACCTCGATCTTCGCCGAGCCGACGACGCCGGCGAGGCGCGAGACCTTGTCGTTCGATCCGTCGATGAAGGCCTGGCCGCCCCAGCCAGGGTTGACCGTCATGCAGAGGGCGATGTCGGCGCGGTCGCGCAGCTCGGCAAGCGCCTCGACCGGCGTGCCCGGGTTTATCGCGATCCCGGCGAGGCAGCCCAGCTCGCGGATCGCGGACAGGGTGCGGTTGGCGTGCGGCGTGGCCTCCTCGTGGAAGGTGATCGAGTCGGCGCCGGCCGCGGCGAAGGCCTCGATGTGGCGCTCGGGCGCCTCGATCATCAGGTGGACGTCGATCGCGCCGCCGGCCGCGTGCACCCGGTCGGCGATCGACGCCGCGACCAGCGGACCGATCGTTATCGGCGGCACGAAATGACCGTCCATCACATCAACGTGGATCACGCGTGCCCCGGCCGCCATCACCTCGTCGACCTGGGCTCCCAGCCGTGAGAAATCCGCGGAAAGAATCGAAGGGGCAACCCTGCGCTCCTCCAGCAACTCTGCAATTCGCTCACTCATGGAAAAACCTCTCCCAGGGCGCGAAAACCAAGCAGGTCGGGGGATGCAGGGAGGACGGTGAGGGGAGCGCACTTTCGTGCGTGACCCGATCCGGACGACCGAAGACCCCGAGATGCGCCGGTTTGCAGCGTCCTGGGCTCATATCGGTCTCAGCATCGAATCTCCGCACATCTGACAAGTCATGTCCTCGGTCGTGCTCATCCGCGCGATCGTCTGGTGTTCGCCGCAATTGGGGCACTGCGAGACCAGCTCGAAGCGGTGCAGACAGTACACGCAGCGGAAGCGGCCGGGAAGCTGGGAGGGGCGCAGCCAAGGCTCGCCGCAACTGGGGCATTTCGCTCGCTTCAGCACTGCTCAGCGGTTCTGTCGACGGTCATGGTTTCTCCACTCATCTGCGTCAATCATCCTTGCTCAAGCGGCAGACGAAAAAACCGGTGGTGGTGTCGCGGTCGGGGCGAAGCTGGAGGCAACGCCGGTCGTGGGACGAAGCGAGACCCGGCGCAAGCGCGCCGAGGTCATCAACCGAGAGCCGCGGCGCCTCGCCGACCGCCGCCCGCGAGAGCAGGGCCGCGATCTGCTCCTCGCCCTCGCGTCGCGAGATCGTGCAGGTCGAGTAGACGAGCGTCCCGCCCGGCCGCAGTGCCTCCAGGCCCCGCACGAGGATCTGCGCCTGCAGGTCGACCAGGCGCTCGATCGTCCGCGGCGACTTGCGCCAGCGCGCGTCCGGGCGCGAGGCGAGCGCGCCGAGGTCCGAGCAGGGCGGATCGACGAGCACCCGGTCGAAGCCGGAGGCCATTCCGCCCGCCGCCGCGTCGGCCTCGATCACGGTGACGCTGCGCAGGCCGAGGCGCCGCGCCTGCTCGGCGACTTCCCCGGCTCGGCCGGGCTCCTGCTCGACCGCGATGACCTCGCCGCGGTCGCCCATCCGGGCGGCGATCTGGCCGGTCTTGATCCCGGGCCCGGCGCAGAGGTCGAGCACGTGCTCTCCCGGCTGGGGATCGAGCACCTCGACCACAGCGGCAGAGCCGCGGCTCTGCGGGGTCAGCTCTCCCGCCGCGACCCGCGCCGGCACCGCGGCGCCGATGCGACCGGCGGTGACGATCGTCTCGGGCGGAGCCAGCGGCCAGGGGCCTTCCGCCGGCTGGGCGTCGAGCCCAGCCTCGCT
Organism: uncultured Solirubrobacterales bacterium; assembly: GCA_963837695.1. Lineage (GTDB taxonomy): Bacteria > Actinomycetota > Thermoleophilia > Solirubrobacterales > 70-9 > VRUE01. Next base: position 2,168,968 of record CAWINZ010000005.1, read on the forward strand.
CAGGATCGCCAGCATCGCCTCGCGATCGCGGCGCATCGTGTTGACGCAGAGCCCCAGCTCGGCGGGCTCGTTGCACGCCGCCAGCAGCGCGCGGGCCAGCTCGGGGCCCAGCTCCTGCCACCACATCCGCGCCAGCCAGAGCGGCGCCGAGTGCGCGATCGCGGCACTCTCCGGGGTCGAGTCGTCGCCCAGCAACGTCTCGGTCAGCTTCACCCGCTCACGAGCGGCCCGGCGCAGCACCGCATTGACCAGCCCGGCGGCGTGGGCGGCCCCGGCGCCCTTGACGAGCTCGACCGCCTGATCGACCGCCGCGTGGTCGGGCGTCCCGTCGGCGAAGAGCAGCTCGTAGAGACCGAGGCGCAGAGCAGCGAGGACCGGTGGGTCGAGCAGCCGCAGCGAGCGTTCGGCGAGGCGCTCGATCGCCGCGTCGGCGGTGCCGCGGCGCTGCACGGCGCCGAAGGCGAGGCGCTGTGCCTGGGCGCGCTCGCGCCCGTCCAGCTTTCCCGCGTCGGCAGCCTCACGGAAGAAGCGCTCCGTGTGAGCGTCCCGCTCGAAGGTCGCCCGGACCGTCTCGAAGGCAAGCGCCCGGGCAGGCGCGATCAAAGTGCGGGCACCGCGTGGCCGCGCAGGTAGGCGTCGGCGGCCATCGGCTTGCCGCCGGGAGGCTGTACGACCTCGAGCCGCAGGGCCCCGCGCCCGCAGCCGAGCAGCAGCGCCCCCCACTCGGCCTTCATCGCGCCCTGCTTGACGCCGACGTCGACCGCCCGCGCCAGCCTCACACCGAGTCGCGTCTCAGCGCCCACCTCGATATAGGCGCCGATGTGGGGAGTCAGAGCACGGACCATGCGCGCCAGCTCAACCGCCGGCCGGCAGGGGTCGAGGCGACGCTCGGCGGGAGCGATCTTCTCCGCGTAGGTCGCCTCCGCGTCATCCTGCTCGGTGAACTCCAGCGATCCTTCGGCCTGCCGATCGAGCGCCTCGATCAGCAGCTCGCCACCCAGAGCGGAGAGCTTCCGGGAGAGGCTCTCGAAGTCGTCCTCCGGACCGATCGCGATCTCGTCGCGGAGGGCGACCGGACCGGAATCGAGACCGGCGGTGACCTGCATCAGGGAGACGCCGGTACGGGCGTCGCCGGCGATGATCGCGCGCTCGATCGGCGCCGCGCCGCGCCAGCGGGGAAGCAGCGACGGGTGCACGTTGAGCAGCGGCCACTCGGAGAGCAGCGGCTCGCGAATCAGCTGACCGAAGGCGCAGACCACGACCGCGTCGGGACGGGCTGCGCGGATCCGCTCCAGCGCAGACTGCTCGTTGACGTTCTCCGCCTGCAGCAACTCGATCCCCAGCTCGGTGGCGAGCGCGGCGGCGGGTGGCGGGCCGCTGCGACGGCCGCGACCCTTCGGCCGGTCGGGCGGCGTTACGACCAGCCGCGGTCGGTGGCCGGAGTCGGCGAGGCGCCGCAGGACATCGGCGGCAAACTCCGAGGTGCCGAGGTAGACGGTCCTCACGCGTCGGTGCGAGGCTCGCGGTGCTCGTCGGCATCCGCCGCCTCGTACTCCTCGCTCGGGGGTGCGTAGCTGCCGCCTTCGCGCAGCGCCCGCAGCGCCGCCTTGCGTTGCGCCCGCGGCGCCCGATCGAGGATCAGCACCCCGTCGAGGTGGTCGATCTCGTGCTGGATGACCCGGGCCTCGAGGCCGGAGGCCTCGATCGCTATCGGCTGCCCGTCGACGTCGAAGCCGCCCACCCGAGCGTGCAGCGGCCGCTCTACGTCCATCGCCACGCGCGGCAGGCTGAGGCACCCCTCCTCGGCGAGGACCGCCTCATCGGAGAGCCACTCGATCGACGGGTTGACCAGGCCGGTGGGCACGCCATCGGAACCCGCCTGGAAGACCAGGACGCGCCGCAGGATGCCGAGCTGGGTAGCCGCAAGGCCGACTCCGAGTCCGTCGCGCATGATCGCGATCATGCGGTCAGCCTCGGCGCGCAACCCAGGGCCGAACTCGGTCACCGGCGAGGCCTTGCTCTTCAACACCGGGTCGCCGAACTTGATCACGTTGGCAAGCGCCGCTTCGCGCCGCTCGATCACTTCGGCTTCGAGCCGGTCGCGCCCGGTCTCGTCCTTCAGGACCCCTTCATCGCTCACAACCCGATTGTATGGATCGGCCCGGGGCTACTGAGGATCGACGTCGACGCCGATCGCCACGTCCTTGAGCGAGCGGTCGGCGGCGAGGCGCTCTACCGCGGCCCCGATCGCGGCCACGGTCGCCTCGCGATCCTGGGCCTTGGTCAGGAGACGGCGGCGGTATTTATTGCGGACGCGGAACATCGGCGCCGGGCCGAGCAGGTCGGTGTCGTGGGGCAGGTTCTCGGCAAGCGTGGTGGCCAACCTCGAGGCCGCCTGATCGAGGCGCGGCTCCGACTCGGACTTGAGCACGACCCGGACCAGGTGGGAGAAGGGCGGGTAGCGGAGCGCTCGGCGGCGCTCGATCTCCTCCGAAAGGAAGGCCGCGGAGTCGTGGCGGGCGGCGTGGGCGATGCTCGCCGCTTCCGGCGCCAGGGTCTGGACGATCACCTCTCCCCCGGCCTCGCCGCGGCCGCTGCGCCCGGCGAGCTGGGCGACCATCGCGAAGGTCCGCTCGCCGGCCCGGAAGTCAGGGAAGCGCAGGGTCGCGTCGGCGTCGAGGATCGCGCTGAGGGTCACCTCGGGGAAATCGTGGCCCTTGGCGACCATCTGGGTGCCGACCAGCACGGCGCTCTCCGCCTCGCCGAAGCCGGCGAGGATGCGGGCGTGGGCGCCACGGCCCGAGGCGGTGTCGGAGTCGAGGCGGAAGACCGGCATCGGGTCGAGCTGCTCGGCGAGCAGCGCCTCGACCTGCTCGGTCCCGGCGCCGGCCCGCGAGAGCGTCGTCGAGTCGCAGTCGGGACAGGCGCGCGGCAGCGGCTCGGCGTGGGCGCAGTGGTGACAGACGAGCCGCCCCGCGTGGCGGTGGACGATCAGCGAGACGTCGCAGTTTGGGCAGCCCCAGTGCCGTCCGCAGGAGCGGCAGGTGAGCCAGGGGGCGAAGCCACGGCGGTTGACCATCAGGATCGCCTTGGCGCCCGCCTCGCGCACCTCCCCCAGTGCCTCCCAGGTGGCCGGATGCAGGGGCCCGGAGCGCGGATCGGACTCGCGCATGTCGAGCACCTCGACCGGCGGCATCGGCCGTCCGTCGACCCGGCGCGGCAGCTCGACCCGCGGCAGCTCCAGCCAAGACTCCGGTCGCGGCGTCGCCGTGCCCGCGACCAGGATCGCGCCGCTTTCGGCAGCGCGGCGGCGGGCGACGGTGCGGGCGTCGTAACAGGGGTCACCCTCCTGCTTGTAGGAGGGATCGTGCTCCTCGTCGATCACGATCAGGCCGAGGTCGCGGACCGGAGCGAAGACGGCGGAGCGGGGCCCGACGCAGACGCTCGCCTCACCGCTGCGCAAGCGCCGCCACTCGTCGTAGCGCTCGCCCGGCGAGAGAGCCGAGTGCAGGACCGCGAAGCGATCGCCGAGTCGGGCGCGGAAGCGCGCGACCGCCTGCGGGGCGAGGCCGATCTCGGGGACGAGGACGATCGCGCCCTGCCCCCGCTCGAGCGCCGCCTCGACCGCCGCCAGATAGACCTCGGTCTTGCCCGAACCGGTGACGCCGTGGAGGAGGAGCTTTCGCGGCACCCCCGCCTCGCCGTCGAGCGCGGCGACGATCTCGGCGACGGCGCGCTCCTGCTCCTCGAGCAGCTGCGGGCGCCCGGTCGCACCGCCCAGGGCGGTATCGCCCGGGCGCCGCCGCACCTGCGAGCTGCGGGTCGAGATCAGGCCGCGCTCCTCCAGTCGCCGCAAGACCTGGCGATCGGCGCCGACCGCCGCGGCCATCTCCCGGGCGGACATCTCCCCCCCGCCGAGAGCCTCCAGCGCCGCCCGCTGCTTGGCGCCCAGCCGTCCCGCGCCGGCCAACGCCTCCTCGCCGGCGGCCGTGATCTCGGCGCGCAGCTCGGTCCGCGAGCGGACACGCTGCCCACCGGCCCCGGTTCCCGGTGGCAGCACCAGCTGCAGGCCGCGCGAAGGCGTCGAGCAGTACTCGCCGCCTACCCAGAGCCCGAGGCGGACGAGCTCCGCCGGCACGCCTGCCTCGAGCGCCCCCAGCGGCTCGGCAAGGCGCTCTGGCGGCAGCTCGGAGGTCTCGGCGAGTTCGACGACGACCCCCAGCGCCCGTCGTCGCCCGAAGGGCACCCGCACCACGCTGCCGACCTCGAGATCGGCCATCGCCTCCGGCAGCCGGTAGTCGAAGGGACCGCGCAGGGCGCGGGCGGTCGTCAGCGGCTCGACCTTGGCAATCACTCACTCACGGTATGGAGAAAGGCGGACGGCCGGATATCCTGCCCGGCAATGGCCCTCAACCTCAGCCCCGGCGAGCAGGTGATCTTCCAGGGCCACCCCTCGTGGCGGGCGATCCTCGGCTTCTACCTGAAAGGGATCCTGGTCGCGGCGATCGTCGGCGTAATCGCCAAGCTGTTCGGCTCCGGCAGCGCGACCGTCTTCCTGATCGTCCTGGTCGTGATCGGCCTTACCGTCCTGATCGGCTTCGTCAAACGCGTGGCGACGACCTACACGATCACCGACCGCCGGCTCAACATCAAGCGCGGGATCGTCTCGCGCGAGGTCCAGGAGACGCGCCTGGAGCGAGTCCAGAACGTCAACTACCGCCAGTCGGTCTACCAGCGGCTGATGCAGATCGGCGACGTCGACTTCGACACCGCCGCGACCGACGACTACAACTTCATCTTCGTCGGCGTCGCCGACCCGGGCGAGGTTGTGCATCGGGTGGACCAGGCGACCGGCGCCGAGGCATCGGGCACCCACGGCCTGGGAGAGGCGCAGCCGCCGAGTAGTTAAGCGGGCGTCGCCGCGGCCGAGCCGGCGGCCTCGCGCAGCGCGTCCGCCCGGTCAGTCCGCTCCCAAGTGAAATCCGGATCCTCTCGGCCGAAGTGGCCGTAGGCCGCGGTCTTCTGGTAGATCGGCCGATGCAGATCGAGGTAGCGACGGAAGGCGCCGGGGCGTAGGTCGAACTCGGCCTCGACCAGGCGCGAGAGCTCCATATCGGGCAGCTTGCCGGTGCCGAACGTCTCGACCATCAGCGAGACCGGGTGGGCGACGCCGATCGCGTATGCGACCTGCACCTCGCAGCGCTGGGCCAGATCGGCCGCGACGAGGTTCTTGGCGACGTGACGGGCGGCGTAGGCGGCAGAGCGGTCGACCTTGGACGGGTCCTTGCCCGAGAAGGCGCCACCGCCGTGGCGGGCCATGCCACCGTAGGTGTCGACGATGATCTTGCGGCCGGTCAGGCCGGCGTCGCCGACCGGGCCGCCGATCACGAACTTGCCGGTCGGGTTGACGAGGAAGCCCTCGCGCAGGGCGGCCTCCTCGTAGAGGCCGTTCGCCTCGGCCTCGAGCACCGGCGCCACGACGTGCTGCCAGAGGTCGGGCTTGATCGTCGACTCCGAGTCGACCCCCTCGGCATGCTGGGTCGAGATCAGCAGCTTCTCGACCCGCACCGGGCGGCCGTTCGCGTAGCGGACCGTGACCTGGGTCTTGCCATCGGGCCCGAGGTAATCGAGCCTGCCGTCCTTGCGCACCGCGGCGAGCCGCTCGGCGAGCCGGTGGGCGAGATGGACCGGCATCGGCATCAGCGCCTCGGTCTCATCCGTGGCGTAGCCGAACATCATCCCCTGGTCGCCGGCGCCGGCCAGCAGCAGTTCGTCGTCACTCGCCGAGCCCGTGCGCGTCTCGTGCGACGCATCGACTCCCTGGGCGATGTCGGGCGACTGCTTGTCCAGCGAGACGAGAACCGAGATGTGGTCGCAGTTGTAGCCGTAGTCGCCGTGGTCGTAGCCGATCCCGCGGATCGTCTCGCGGACCAGCTCGGGCACGTCGAGGTGGACGTCGGTCGAGATCTCGCCGGAGACGACGGCCATGCCGGTGTTGACCAGGGTCTCGCAGGCGACGCGCCCCTCGGGGTCGCCCTTCATCACGGCGTCGAGGATCGCGTCGGAGATCTGGTCGCAGACCTTGTCCGGGTGACCCTCGGTGACCGACTCGGAAGTGAAGAGATACTCGCCCTCGGCGAGCGGCTGAATGGTTGACATGGCGGAAGCGTACCGGGGGCTCGTCAGCGACGGCGCCCCGTGTGGGGGACGAAATCGATGATTAAGGGTATGCCCTCGAGGCCGTAGGTCTCGCGCATCCGGTTCTCCAGGTGGTAGGCCCAGTCGCGGACGATCAGCTTGCGGTCGTTGACCTGGATCGCGAAGCGCGGCGGGCTCTCGCCGATCTGCGCCGAGTAATAGAGGCGCAGGCGCCGGCCGCGCCGCGAGGGCGGCGGGGTCGTCGCGACCACCTCAGCGACGAACCGGTTCAGCTCCGGCGTCGGGATCCGCTCGGCCGCGCGGTCGGCCAGCTGTAGCGCCTTGGGCAGCAGCTTGGCGACGTTGCGACCGTGGAGCGCCGAGCAGGTGACGACCTCGGGCCGCAGGCGCAGCTTGCGCTCGACCCGCGCCCGCGCGTCGTCGACGTCGGTCATGCCGATGTCCCACTTGTTGAGCACCAGCAGGGTCGAGCAGCCGGCCCGCATCGCCAGCTCGGCGATGCGCAGGTCCTCGGCCGTCACCCCGTCGGCGGCGTCGCAGACGACGATTGCCACGTCGGCGCGCTCGACCGCCAGCTCGGAGCGCAGCTGGGCGTAGTAATCGACCGTGCCGGCGACCTTCGAGCGGCGGCGCAGGCCGGCGGTGTCGACCAGCAGGACCGCTCGCCCGTCGACCTCCAGAGCCGTGTCGATCGCGTCGCGGGTGGTGCCGGCTCGCCCGGAGACGATCACCCGCTCGCTGCCGAGGAAGGCGTTGACCAGCGAGGACTTGCCGGCGTTGGGACGGCCGACCACGGCGACGTGGACGGGATCGTCTCCGGGAGTCGCCGGGGGCAGCTCACCCAGTAAGGCCACCATCCGGTCGAGCAGGTCGCCGGTGCCCAGCCCGTGCGTCGCCGAGACCGCGATCGGATCGCCGAGGCCGAGCTGGTGGAACTCGGCGGTGACATGCTCGTCGCCCGGGCGATCGACTTTGTTGACGACGACGAGGACTGGGACCTCACCTCCGCGCAGCGTCTTCGCCAACTCCGCGTCGCCGCCCCTGACCCCGGCGCGGCCGTCGACGACGAGCAGGATCGCCTCGGCCTCGGCGATCCCGGTGCGAGCCTGGCGCTGCACGTCCTCGGCCAGCTCGCTCTCGTCGGCAAGGTCGATGCCACCCGTATCGAGCAGGTCGAAGGCGACGCCGTTCCACTCGCACGGCACGCGCTTGCGGTCGCGGGTGACGCCCGGCTCTGCGTCGGTCACAGCCTCACGACCACCGGCAAGCCGGTTGACCAGGGTGCTCTTGCCGACGTTGGGGAAGCCGACGACGGCGACGGTGGGTTTGCTCACGAGATCCCTCGCTCCCGAGCCAGCTCGACGATCCGCCCGACGACCTCGTCGAGGCCGAGCCCAGTCGTATCGATCTCGACCGCGTCGTCGGCCGCCCGCAGGGCGCTGTGCTCGCGCGTCTCGTCGCGCTCGTCGCGCTCGCGCTGGGCGCTGAGCACGGCCGCCGCATCCTCGCCGGTCTGGCTGGCGCGACGGCGGGCACGCTCCTCGGCGGAAGCAGTGAGGAAGACCTTTAGCGGAGCCTCGGGGCTCACCACGGTGCCGATGTCGCGACCCTCGGCCACGTAGCGCCCGGCGGCGATCAGCTGCCGCTGCGCAGCGACCATCGCCTCGCGCACCGGCGGATGGACGGAGACCCGCGAGGACGCCTCGGTCACCTGCGGCTCGCGGATCGCGCCGCTCACCTCGCGGCCATCGAGGTCGACCCGCTCGCCGTCCAGCTCGATCCTCAGCGACCGTGCCAGGGACCCCATCGCCTCGGGTTCGTCGAGATCGGCGTCGCGCTCGATCCCGGCCAACGCCACGCAGCGGTACATCGCCCCCGAGTCGAGGTAGATGAAGTCGAGCGCCGCGGCGACCGCACGGGCGACAGTGGACTTGCCGGCCCCGGCGGGACCGTCGATAGCGATGACCATGGGCGGCAGGGTATGTGTGCGCGCTAGCTGCTGCGGAGCGAGGCGAGGTCCGCCTCGAAGCCCGGGTAGCTGACCGCGGCTGCATCCATTCCGGCCACCTCGACCCCCTCGCGCGAGGCGAGGCCGGCGATCGCGCCGAGCATCGCTATGCGGTGGTCGCCGTGCGAGTCGATCGCGCCGCCGCCCAGGCCACCCCCGCCATGAATCCGCATCCCGTCCTCGCTCGTCTCCACGCTCGCGCCGAGCGCTGTCAGCGCCTCGCTGACCGTGGCGATCCGGTCGCTCTCCTTGCGGCGCAGCTCGGCGGCGTCGCGGATCGTCGTCTCGCCCTCGGCAAAGCAGGCGGCCAACGCGGCCAGCGGCAGCTCGTCGATCGCGAGCGGTATGTCGGCGCCGCTGACGTCGGTGCCTCGCAGCCCTGAAGCGCGGATGCGAACTCGCCCACTGGGCTCTCCGCCGCGCTCACCCTCTGGCTCGGCCTCGATCTCGGCGCCCATCCGTTCGAGGATCGAGAGCAATCCGGTCCGGGTCGGGTTGAGGCCTACGTCAACGAGAGCGACCTCACTGCCTGGGACAAGCAGCGCCGCGACGATGAAAAAGGCAGCGGAGGAGAAGTCGGCCGGGACCGCGATCTCGCCCGGTTCGAGGCGCGACGCCGGGCGCACGGTGACGATCCCCTCGCCGCGCGCGATCTCGGCGCCCGCCGCGGCGAGCATCCGCTCGCTGTGGTCGCGGCTCGGCAGCGGCTCGACGATCCGCGTCTCCCCCTCAGCCAGCAGGCCGGCAAAGAGCAGGCAGGACTTGACCTGGGCGCTGGCTACGGGCATCTCGTACTCGATGCCATTGAGCTGCGCCGCCTCGATCCGCAGGGGCGGCAGGCGATCCTCGCGGCACTCGAGCCGCGCGCCCATCAGACGCAGCGGCGCGGCGATCCGGTCGACCGGGCGGCGGCGGATCGAGTCGTCGCCATCGAGCATCCATGCGCCCGCTTCCTGACCGGCAAGCCACCCTGGCAGCAGGCGCAGCAGGGTACCCGCGTTGCCGACGTCGATCGCCGCGCTGGCCGCACCGCGCAGGCCGACGCCACGCACCCCGATCCGACCTGCATCGAGCCCCAAATGGGGGTCGGATGCAGGTCGGGTCACCTCGGCGCCGAGGGTTTCGACCGCCGTGAGGGTCGAGCGCGTATCGGCCGCGTCGAGGTAGCCCTCAATCGTCGTCTCCCCCTCGCCCATCGCGGCGATCAGCGCCGCCCTGTGGGAGACCGACTTGTCGGGCGGCGGTCTGAGGCTGCCGCGGAGCGGTCCCGACGGATCGAAGCGGGTCGACAAGGAGATCGTCAATCCCCGGCGAACACGGTCGCGCCGTGGCCCAGCTCGCGGACCAGCGCCGCGGCGCGTCCGGCCTGCTCCTCGCCGGCCACCCAGAGCGAGATCGCGCCGGACTTCATGTCGCTGGCCGGGTGCAGCGCCATGTCCTCGATGTTGACCCCGGCCTCGCCCAGCGCCAGCGCCAGCTCGGCCACGGTGCCGGGACGATTGGCGACGACGACGCGCAGCTCGCGCAGCGCGCCGCCCCCCAGGTCGGCCTCGAGCAGGCCGCGCCGGTCGGTGCCGGCCTGCGCGTGCCAGGCGGCGATGGCACCGGCGTCACCCGCGTCGATCAGCTCCCGCGCCTCTCGCAGGCGGGCGATCGCGTCGTCGATCGCGGCCGTGACCGCGTCGCTGTTACCGCTGAAGATGTCGCCCCAGATCGACGGGTTCGAACCGGCCACGCGGGTCGCGTCGCGGAAGCTCGGGCCGACCTCGGGCAGGCGCTCGGAGTCGCGCGTCAGCTCCGCCGCCGCCTGGGCCGCGAGAACGTCGGCAAGCACGTGGGGCAGGTGACTCACCGTCGCCATCAAGCGGTCGTGGGCGGCGGCGTCGATCGCCTGCGGACGGGCGCCGAACCCGGCGATCGTGCGCTGCAGGCGGTCGTAGAGGATGCCGCTGGAGCGCTCTGTCGGCGTCAGGTACCAACGGGCGCCCTCGAAGAGGTCGGCGCGGGCGTTCGCCACCCCGGCGGTCTCGGCTCCGGCCAGCGGGTGCCCGCCGATGAAGCGCTCGTCCTCGCTAAATGCGGCGACGAGCTGGCGCTTGGTCGAACCGGCGTCGGTGACGATCGTGTCCTCAGCGCTTGCCTCGAGCGCGGCCGCGACCAGGTCCGGCAGCGCGGAAACCGGCCCGGCGCAGAAGACGACCTCTGCCCCGGCGCATGCCTGCTCGATCGAGCCCGCCGGCTCATCGATGGCACCCAGCTCGATCGCGCGATCGACGCTGGGGCGGTTCGGCCCCCAGCCGGCGACTTCGCTGCCGAGCCGCGCCTTCGCGGCGAGCCCGATCGAGCCCCCGATCAGCCCCACCCCGAGAACCGCCGTCCGCATCAGCCGCGCCGCGCCCTGACCGCCGCCGCCAGACCCTCCAGCGCCGTGACCGTGTGATCCCAGTCGATGCAGGGATCGGTGATCGACTGGCCGTAGGTGAGCGACTCGCCGTCGCCGAGGTCCTGACGACCCTCGACCAGGAAGGACTCGAGCATCACACCGACGATCGCGGCGTTTCCGGCGGCCACCTGGTCGCCGATCTCGGCCGTCGCGAGCATCTGCTTCTCGGGGTCCTTGGCGCTGTTGTCGTGCGAGGCGTCGATCACGAGGCGCCCGGCGAGGCCGGCCCCGGAGAGCATCTCCAGCGCCCCGGCGACGCCTTCGGGATCGCAATTGGGACCGCCGCGGCCGCCGCGCAGGATGACGTGGCCGTCCGGATTGCCGACGGTGTGGAGGATCGCCGGCCGGCCGGCGTCGTCGATGCCGGCGAAGGCATGGGATGCCGCGGCGGCACGCACCGCGTCGACCGCGACCTGCACGTTGCCGTCGGTGCGGTTCTTGAAGCCGATCGGCATCGAGAGGCCGGAGCCGAGCTGGCGGTGGATCTGGCTCTCGGTGGTGCGGGCGCCGATCGCTCCCCAGGCGACCGCGTCGGAGATGTACTGCGGCGTGATCGGGTCGAGGAACTCGCAGCCGATCGGCAGGCCGAGGTCGAGCACCTGCAGCAGCAGGGTGCGCGCGATGCGCAGGCCGGCGTTGACGTCGCAGGAACCGTCGAGGTAGGGGTCGTTGATCAGGCCCTTCCAGCCGGTCGTCGTCCGCGGCTTCTCGAAGTAGACGCGCATCGCCACCAGCAGGTCGTCGCTCAGCTCGCCGGCCAGCTCGGCGAGGCGCCCGCCGTACTCGAGCGCCGCCTCGACGTCGTGGACGCTGCAGGGGCCGACCACGACCAGCAGCCGGTCGTCGACCCGCTCCAACACGTTCTCGACGTCCTTGCGCCCCCGCACCACGGCCTGCTCGCGCTCCTCGCCGAGCGGCAGGTCGCCGAGCAGGGCTTCCGGCGGCACCAGCTCGACGACCCGCTCGATCCGCTGGTCGCGAACCCGGTCTCGCCCCTCCTGTCGCATTCCGATGATCATCTCCTCGCCGCCTTTCTCCACGTCCGAGACTCTACTTTCCGTGCGGGTTTCGCCACGCGAGCGCGGGCATCGCGAAACACGCGAACCATTCGAACCGGCGCCCGGCCAAACGCTCTATGGAAGCGGCACGAAGCCGCCAGGCCGGACGCCTAGCTAAATCGCCAGGTATAGAAAGGGCAGACAGGGGCAACCGCAGCGCGCCTAGCGCACATGCTGCTCGCGGTGTCGCCTGTTCGCTTCACTTCCCTTGAGTTTGTAGCAGGCGCGGCGGGAAGAGTCCACTCGCTAGCCGAACAGCCCACCGAGCGCCGCGAGAAAGCGGTCGTTCTCGGCCGGGGTGCCATAGCTGACCCGGATGTGGCCGGAACTGCCCAGTGGGGTGCCGGGGCGGACCGCTATCGATTGCTCGGCCAAGCCGGCGACGACCTCTTTCTCGTCGGCGTCGCCGAGGTCGATCCAGGAGAAGTTGGTCTGGGTCCCGGCCGTGCTGAGGCCGAGTTCCTCGAGACCCGCCTCGACCCGGACCCGCTCGATCAGGGTGCGCTCGACCCGCTGCTCGACGTCGTCCTGGTGCAGAATCGCCTCGGCCGCGGCCGCCTGGGCCAGAGCGTTGACGCTGAAGGGCTGGCGCACGGCGTCGACCGCGGCGCGGAACTTGGTCGAGCCGAGGGCGAGGCCGACCCGCAGGCCGGCGAGGCCGTAGACCTTGCTGAAGGTGCGCAGGACGACCAGGTTGGGGAACTCGGCAAGCAGGTCGACGGTGGAATCGGGGTCGTCGACCGTCTGGAACTCGATGTAGGCCTCGTCGAGGATGATCGTGACGTGGCTGGGGACGCGCTCGCAGAAGGCCGCGACCCGGGCCGCGGGCAGGTGGGTGCCGGTCGGGTTGTTGGGGTTGCAGACGATCGCAAGCTGGGTCGCCGCGGTGACCTCGGCGGCCATCGCGTCGAGGTCGTGGACCTCCCCCTCCCCCAGCGGCACGCGAATCTCCCGCGCACCGGTCAGCGCCGCCAAGTGCGGGTACATCGAGAAGGACGGCCAGGCATAGAGGATCTCGGCACCCGGCTCGCAGAGCGCCTCGGCGGCGGCGAGCAGGATCTCGCAGGAGCCGTTGCCGACGGCGACCCGGCCGGGCTCGACCTCGTAGCGGTCGGCGATGCGCCGGCGCAGCAACGTGGCGTCGGGGTCGGGGTAGCGGTTCATCGCCCCCGTCGCCGCGCGGATCGCCTCGACCACCTTCTCGTGCGGGCCGAAGGGCGACTCGTTGGAGGCGAGCTGGGCGATGCCCCCGGCGGCGATCGCCTCGGGCGCCTGGCCGGTCGGCACGCCGGCCTGGTAGCCCGGGATGCGGGCCAGCTTCTCCGCGAAGGTGACGGTCATCGGATCATTGTGCCCGACCTGGCGCCGCTACTGGGCCGCGTGGAGGTCAGTGCGCAGGTCCTGGGTCGCGCCCATGTAGACATGGGCGCTCATGTGGCCCGCCGGCGCGTAGTAGTGGACCATCGCCCGGATCACCCGCGGCATCGAGCCGGGAACCGGGATCTCACGACAGCAGAGCAGTGGCACCGCATCGAGACCGAGGCTGCGCGCGGCAACCGCCGGGAACTCAGCGTCGAGGTCATCCGTCGTCGTGAACAGGCAGCTGACCATCGCCTCCGGCGCCAGCTCGTTGCGGCTCAGCAGCTCCCGCATCAGCTCGGTTGTCGCCCCGGCGATCGCCTCGGGCTCGTTGGCATCCGCCTGCACAGCACCGCGCACCGCGAAGAGCCGTTCCTGTTCTCCTGAGTTCGTGCTCATGACTCGGCATCTTCCCAAAGCGAGGCAACCTCGGCCTCGGAAAGGCGTCGCGCCCCGCCCTCGGGGAGTCCGCCCAGCTCGATCGGACCGAAGCGGACACGCCGCAGTGCCGCGACGTCGTTGCCGACCGCCGCGGCCATGCGGCGCACCTGTCGGTTGCGGCCCTCGCGCAGGACGATCTCGACCTCGCGCTCGCCGAGGCGACGCACCTCGGCCGGCGCCGTCGGTCCGTCGTCCAGCTCGACCCCGCCCGCCAGGCGCCGCAGATCGGCCTCGGCCGGCGGGCGGCCCAGCCGCACCCGGTAGGTCTTGCGCACTTCGTAGCGCGGGTGGGTGAGCCGGTTGGCCAGCTCGCCGTCGTTGGTCAGCAGCATCAATCCGGTCGAGTCGACGTCGAGGCGCCCGACCGGGTAGAGCCGTGCCGGAGAGTCGACGAGCTCGACCACCGGCGTCCTGCGCCCCGGCTCGCGCGCGGTCGAGACGACGCCGACAGGCTTGTTGACCGCCCAAACCTCACGCGGCTCAGCTCCCACCAAGCTCCCATCCACACGCACCTCATCGCCTTCTTCCACGTCCCGCGCGGGATCCCGCACAACCTCCCCACCAACGGTCACGCGCCCGGCAGCCACAATCACCTCCGAAGCTCTCCTCGAAGCTATCCCGCCGTGGGCGAGGAACTTCGCCAGCCTCACGATCTGGGAGTCGGGGGAGGACTCGACGGAGCCTCCAAGCTGTTGCTCCGTCGAGTCCTCCCCCGACTCCCCAACCTCATGGCTCGGCCCTCTGTTCCCCCGCCTTGAGGAGGCGCTCGCGCAGCTCCCGCTCGTCCTCCGGAGTCGGGTCGAATTGCGAGGGATCGGGCAGCTGGTCGAGACCGTTGAGACCGAAGAGGCGCTCGAACAGCTCCGTCGTCTTGAACAGCGCCGCGCCGAACTGCGAGCGGCCGGACTCCTCGATCAGGCCGCGCTCGGCCAGCGTCTGCACCGCGGACTCCGAGGAGACGCCGCGGATCCGCGCCACCTCGGGCCGCGAGACCGGCTGCAGGTAAGCGACGATCGCCAGCGTCTCGGCCTGCGCCTGGGTCAGCGGCGGCGTGCGCGGCTTGGCGAGCAGGCGCCGGGCCGCCTCCTCGCTGGACGGGTCGCTGGCCAGGGCAAAGCCACCGGAGACCTCGCGCAGGACGACGCCGCGGCGACCCTCGGCGAGATCCTCGCGCAGCAGGTCGATCGCCTCGGCGACCTGTCCCTCGGTCGCCTCGGTCGCCTCGACCAGGTCGGGCACCGATACCGCCTGCGGGGAGAGGAAGAGCAAGGCCTCGATCGTGCGGCTCAGGTCGCTCACGTCGAGCTCGCCGCCTGCCTGTGGATCTCGATCGGCCCGAGCGGCTCGCTCTGCCGCCAGGTCACCTCGCCCTTGCGGTAGAGCTCGAGCAGGGCGAACAGGGTCACCGCCTGCGTCAACCGGTCCTCGCCGCCGAACTGCTCGTCGAAGTCGATGCTGGTCCGGCCGGAGAGCGCGTCGCGCAGCGCGCGCAGCCGCCGCTCCAGCGAGACCGTCGGCCGGATATGGCTGATGTCGACCGGAGGCGGTATTACCAGTAGGTCGCCGAGCGCCGCGCCGAGCCGCTCCGGATCGTAAGCGGCGACCGCCGCATCCACGGCGACGCGACGCAGGCTCAGCGGCAACGGCGCCGAGCGGTACAGGTAGCCGCGCGCCGCCTCGAAGCGCTCCGACAGGGTCGTCGCGGCGGCGCGGTAGCGGCGGTACTCGAGCAGCCGTGCCAGCAGCTCCTCGACCGCCTCCTCCGGCCCGAGCTCCTCCAGCTCCGGGTCGGCTCCGGGCAGTATCAGCCGCGACTTCAGCTCCAGCAGGGAGGCGATCAGGACGAGGAACTCGGTCGCCACCTCCAGCTCCAGCTCGCCCGCGCGCTCGAGGTGCTCGACGTAGGCGACGACGACCTCGGCCAGCTCCACCTCGAGCAGGTCGACCTCCTCGCGCAGCAGGACCGCGATCAGCAGATCGAACGGCCCGGCGAAGACATCGAGCTCCAGATCGAGGTCGGCGACCGGCATCGGTGAAGGTTAAGCGGGAGGGCCGACGCCCATGCGGTCGCGCACGTCGGCCAGCGTCGGCGCAGCGATCGCGCGTGCCTTCTCGGCGCCGACGGCGAGCGCCTTCTCCAGTGCCGCCTGGTCGGGGCGCAGCCCTGCGTAGCGTTCCTGCACCGGCGCCAACATCTCGACCACGCCCTCGGCGACCGCCTTCTTGAAGTCGCCGTAGCCGGCGCCCTCGAACTCGTGCTCGATCTCGGCCGGATCGAGGCCGCGGGCGACGGCGAGGACGTCGATCAGGTTGGTCACGCCCGGCTTATCGTCGCCGCGGACGACCTCCCGCCCTGAGTCGGTGACAGCGCTGCCGAGCTTCTTACGGATCGCCGCGGGCTCGTCGAGCACGTACAGCGTGCCCGCCTCGCTGCCGCTCGTCGTCGACATCTTCTGCTCCGGCTCCTGCAGGTCCATGATCCGCGCCCCGACCTCCGGCACGACCAGCTCCGGCACGACCAGGGTCTCGCCAAAGCGGCCGTTGAAGCGGCGGGCGATCTCGCGCATCAGCTCGACGTGCTGGCGCTGATCGTCGCCGACCGGGACCTCGGTCGCCCGGTAGGCAAGCACGTCGGCGGCCATCAGCACCGGGTAGTAGAAGAGCGCCGCCGAGGCCAACTCGCGCTGGCGACCCGACTTTTCCTTGAACTGGTGCATGCGGTCGAGGTCGCCGTGGGCGGTGACCGACGAGAGCAGCCAGGTCAGCTCGGTGTGCTCGTGCACGTCGGACTGGCGGAAGAGGATGCAGCGCTCGGGGTCGAGGCCGGCCGCGAGCAGGATCGCGGTCGTGTCGTAGACGCGGTCGCGCAACGCCACCGGGTCATAGGCAACCGAGAGCGCGTGCAGGTCGACGATGCAGAAGATCGCCGGCTCGCCCCGCTCCTGGCCCTCGACGTACTGGCGGATCGCGCCGATGTAGTTGCCGAGGTGCTTGCGGCCGGTCGGCTGGATGCCGGAAAAGATGATCGGGGCGCTCACGGGGCGGAGACTAGTTCGCCGCGGTCGCAGTCGGCCCCGTGGCCGCACTCGCCCGCCTGGGCCGAGCCGCGGCTGGCTACGGCTTCGACTCTGCGTTTCGGGTTTTCGATCCCGAAGCCGGCGACGATGCCGCCGGCGATCATCAGTAGCCCGGCGATCAGCACACCGAGGTGGAATGCCGAGGTCGATGCATCGGAGGAGGCAGTCTGGACTCGCGCCGCGGTGGCCCGGGGGAGCTTTCCAGTCGTCGGGACCGCCAGCGGCTGCTTCTTCGCCTCGGTGATCGCGTGGTTTGCCCTCGGCCCCAGCGGGCGGTCCCCGAGGTTGGCGTCGAGGGTCGAGCCGAAGCTTGCCGAGATCACTGCGCCGAGGACGGCAATCGCGAGCAGCCCGGCCACGCGTGAGACGCCGTTGTTGACGCCCGAGGCGATGCCGACGTGGCGTTCCTCGACCGAGTCGAGCACGGTCGCGGTCAGCGGCGCAACCGTCGCCGAGAGGCCGAGGCCGAAGATCAGGATCGCCGGCAGCACCTCGGTCAGGTAGTCGGCGGACGCACCGACCCGCAGCAACATGATCAAGCCGATCCCGCCGACGATCGGGCCACCGCACATCGGCAGTCGCGGCCCCGTGCCTGAGGCGAGCTTGCCCCAGCGCGGCGATAGGAAGAAGAGAATCAGCGAGATTGGCGTCGTCGCCAGCCCCGCCTCGACCGGCGAGTAGCCGCCCACCTGCTGCAGAAAGAGGCCGACGAAGAAGAGCCCGCCGATCAGCCCCGCGTAGGCGCTGAGCGTGGTCAGGTTGGCGACCCAGAAGTTGCGGATCTTGAACAGGGCGAGGTCGAGCATCGGGTGACGGGCGCGCGCCTCGCGGACGACGAAGAGGACGAAACAGGCGATCCCGACGATCATCGGCAGCCAGACCATCGGGTCGCCCCAGCCGTGGGTCGGCTGCTCGATCAGGGCGAAGACGGGGCCTGCGAGGCCGGCCGCCGAGAGCCCGATGCCGAGCCAGTCGACGCCGCGAAAGGCGTCGGGGTCGCGACTCTCCTCGACCGAGTGCATGGTCAGCGCCACGGTGACGGCGATCAGCGGAATGTTGACCCAGAAGACCGCCCGCCAGGAGAGCGCTTCGACCAGCGCGCCGCCGCCGGCCGGGCCAAACACGGTCGCGATCCCGGTCCAGGCGGTCCAGGTGCCGACCGCCTTGCCGCGCGCCGCGCCCTCGAAGGTGGCGGCGACGATCGCCAGCGAGCCGGGGACGAGCAGCGCCCCGGCGATGCCCTGCAGGGCGCGAGCGCCGATCAGGAACTCGACGGTCGGCGCCAGCGCACAGAGGATCGAGGTGGCGCCGAAGCCAATCAGGCCGAAGATGAACATCCGCTTGCGGCCGAGCTGGTCGCCGAGCGAGCCGCCGACGAGGAGCAGCGAGACCAGCGTCAGCATGTAAGCCTCGACCACCCACTGCTGTCCCGCCAAGCCCGCATTCAGATCGTCGGCGACGTTCGGCAATGCCACGTTGACCACGGTCGAGTCGAGAAAGACGATCGTCGAACCGAGAATCGTCGCTACGAGGGTCAACCGTTGCCGGCGGGACACAGGCTCAGTGTAGGGCGAGGGTTAGTCCAGCTCTCGCAACTGTTGGGCCGAAGTGAAGAAGTTGCGATAGGCGAGGCCGGTGGCGACCAGGGCGGCGATCGCGGTGCTGCCGAGCAGCAGGTAGAGGAGGATCAGCTGGAGGCGGACGGCGTCGGTCGGTTCGGCGCCGGCGAGCAGCATCCCGACCATCGTGCCTGGGAAGAAGATCAGGCCGGTCGTCTTGGTCGAATCGACCAGGGTGATCGTGCCCGAGCGCAGGGCGCGGCGGACGAAGGGCGCCACCGCCTCGCGGGCGGTCGCGCCGAGCGCGAGCGTCGCCTCGATCGCCGCGCGCGAATCGGTGACCTCGTCCCCCAGTCGGTTGAGCGCCACGGCGGAAGCCGTCATCGCGTTGCCAATCATCATCCCGCCGACCGGGACGAGATAGCGCGGCGTCGCTTCGAAGATCCCCAGGGCGACGACCAGGCCGAGGGTCGATGCCGCCGCGATCGCGAGGCCGATCAGCAGCGGCCAGAAGGCGCCGGGAACCTTCTTGGCGCGACTGCGGGCGGTGAGCGCGCCGAAGAGGACCATCACCGAGAGCAGCGCCACGACCAGCCAGATCGTGTCGGCCTCGAAGATCAGCTTGATCGCGTAGCCGATCGCGGTCAGCTGGATGAAGGAGCGGACCGTCGCGACGACGATGTCGCGCTCGAGGTCGGTGCGGCGCCAGAAGGAGATCCCCGCCGCGAGGGCGACCAGGGCGAGGGCCGCCGCGACCTGGCCGAGCGAGACACTGATCGAGGTACTCACGCGAGCGCCTCCTCGAGCGAACCGCGCGCGACGACCCGGCCGGCCTTCAACCGCACGGCCCGCTCGGCGAGCCGCCGCGCCTGCTCGGGGTCGTGGGTAACGAGGATCAGCGAGATGTCCAGCTCGGCCCGCAAGCTCCCGAGCGTGGCCTCGATCGCGTCGCGGGCGTCGTGGTCGAGCGCCGAGGTCGGCTCGTCGAGCAGCAGCACGGCCGGTTCCTGGCTCAACGCGCGGGCGAGCATCACCCGCTGCTGCTCGCCGACGGAGAGCTTGCCGACGTCGCGCCTGGCGAAAACGGGGTCGAGCCCGGCGTGGCCGAGGCAGCGCGCCGCGTCGAGCCCCTTGCCCGCCAGGCCAGCCGCGTAGCGAAGGTTCGACTCGACCGTGCCCTCCAGCAAAGAGGGCAGCTGCGGCACCAGCGAGACTTCGCGCCGCAGGACCAGCGGGTCGTACCCGGTCAGCGGCTCCCCGCGGTAGGAGATCGCCCCGGTGTCGGGATCGGCGAGCCGGTTGAGCAGCCGCAACAACGTCGACTTGCCACTGCCGGACGGCCCGACGATCGCGGTCGCGCCGGCGTGGATCTCGACGCTGACCCCGTCGAGGACGAGGCGGTCGCCGCGGGCAAGGCTGACATCGCGAAGGTCGAACAGCATCGGGGGGATGATCCCTCACCTGGGCATTGGCGAGTTACCGACCTATTGAGGGGGCTAAGTCGCCAAGCTCGCCGCAAGAAGCCTCCCGCGGACCGCCGGGTCCGGCGGCGATCGGTGCGCGACTGCCAGAATCCGGGTAGGTGATTCGCTGATGCCAAGAGCAATTTGGAGCGGGACGATCAGCTTCGGGCTACTCAACGTGCCCGTCAAGCTCTACAGCGCAGTCGCGCGCCGCAATATCTCGCTGCGCGAGATCCGCGAATCCGACGGCGCTCGGATCAAACACCGGCGCGTCGCCGAGGGCACCGACGAGGAGGTCCCCTACGGCGAGATCGTCAAGGCCTTCGAGGTCACGCCCGACCGCTACGTGCCGCTGAGCAAAGACGAGATGGCGGCTCTGGCCCCGGAGAAGACCCGGGCGATCGAGGTCCAGGACTTCGTCGATCTCGATCAGATCGACCCGATCTACTTCGACAGCCCCTACTACCTCGGCCCGGCCGACGGCGCCGAGAAGGCGTACTCGCTGCTCGCCAAGGCGATGCAGGAATCCGGCAAGGTGGCGATCGCGCGCTTCGTCTTCCGCAACAAGGAGCACCTGGCGGCGCTGCGGCCCGGCGACGGCGTGCTGACCCTGACCACGATGCGCTTCGCAGACGAGGTGATCGCGCCCTCCGAACTCGAGGACGTGCTGCCCCAAAGCGAGCAGAAGGTCGCGAAGAAGGAGGTCGAGATGGCCGAGCAGCTGATCGACTCGCTGACGACGGAGTTCGACCCCGGCGCTTACCACGACGAGTACCGCGAGCAGCTGCTCTCGCTGATCGAACGCAAGGCCGAGGGCAAGGACATCCTCACCGCGCCGGCGACCGAGAAGCCCAAGGCGACCGCCGCCCCGGACCTGATGAGCGCGCTCGAGGAGAGTATCGCCGCGGTCAAGGACCGTGGCAAGGGCAAGGCGAAAGCGAAAGCGCGCCCCAAAGCGGCGAAAAAACCCAAAGCCGCGCCGAAGAAACGCTCCTCCGGCAAAAAAGCCAAAGCCTCGAAGTAGCTCGTGGCGACCAGTCGCCAGGTTGAGGTCGACGGCCGTGAGCTGAAGCTCACCAACCTCGACAAGGTGCTCTACCCCGAGGCCGGCTTCAGCAAGGGCGAGGTGGTCGACTACTACGCCAAGGTCGCCCCCGCGATCGTCCCCCACCTGAGCGGGCGAGCGGTGACTCTGCGCCGCTTCCCCGAAGGGGTCGACGACCTCGACGCCGCCTTCTTCGAGAAGCGCTGCCCCAAGCACCGGCCCAAATGGGTGAAGACGGCCCGGGTCGAGGCCGGCCCGCGCGCCGGCAAGATCGACTTCTGCGTCTGCGACAGCCTGCCGACGCTGGTCTGGATGGCGCAGCTGGCGGCGATCGAGCTGCACCCTTCGCTCTCGCTCTCGCGGGCGCCGAAACGACCGACGGTGCTGGCCTTCGACCTCGACCCCGGCCCACCGGCGGACATCGTCGAGTGCTGTCGGGTCGGCCTGCGCCTGCGCGACCTCTTCGGCCACTTCGATGTCCAGTGCTTCCCCAAGACCTCGGGCTCGAAGGGCCTGCAGGTCTACGTCCCGCTGAACGGGAAAGTCCCCTACGAGCAGACCAAACCGTTCGCCAAAGCGATCGCCCAGCTACTCGAGAAGCAGACGCCCGACCAGGTGGTCTCAAAAATGAAAAAGGTCGAACGCGAGGGCAAGGTCTTCGTCGACTGGTCCCAGAACCACCAGCGCAAGACGACGATCGCCGTCTACTCGCTACGCGCCCGCGAACGCCCAACCGCCTCGACCCCGGTCACCTGGGAAGAGGTCGAAGCAGTCGCGGACAGCGGCGACGGCTCATCGCTCGTCTTCGAGGCGGGCGAAGTCCTCGAGCGGATCGAGCAACACGGCGACCTCTTCGCGCCGGTGCTGGAGCTGGAGCAGGAGTTGCCCGAGCTCTGAGTGAACTCAGGCCAGGGTCCCGTCGGGGACCAGCCATTGCTGGCGGAGTTCGCCGACCCCGGCGATTCGCTCGTAGTCGCGGTCGTAGTGAACGAGCTCGACCCCAGCCCCTTCCGCCGTGGCCGCGAGCAAGAGATCGGCGGGTGGCACCCGTCGGTGGTCGCCGTTCGCGGCCAGCGCCAGCTGGGTCTGCCGCGCGCGCGGCCAGATACCGGCGGGCATCGGAACGGCCTCGAAGGCCTCGAGGCGCTCGGATACCGCTCCGGCGCGACGCTCGTTCGGGGCAAGCCGGGTCAACTCCAGCACGACCAGGTCGCAGACCAGAACCAGGCCGGCTTCGACGGCCGCGTTGAACCACTCCGCAAGTCGGGGAAAACGACGATCCCGAACCCAGGTCCATGCACCGGTGTCGAAGAGCGCCGGGCTCTCGAGCGGCGGGAGCTTCAACTCGCCCTCGACGCTCAAAGGCGCTCCCGGCCGGCGGCGACCTCCTGGGGGGTTCCGTCGATGTCGCGGAGCACGTCGAATCCTTTCAGGGCTCGATGCCGCGCGGCCTCGCGCAGGGCGGCGTTGACCGTTTCGCTGAGCCCATTGGTGCCCAACTCCCGCCGCGCGGCATCGAGGGCGCGCTCGTCTACATCAACCGTGGTGCGAGTCATGCGCATCAGGATAACGCATCATCATTGCCACCAAATCATCTGCACCGCTCACCCCCGGAGCTGCCTGAGCCCTAGCCCAACGTCCAGCGCCTACCGCGTACCACCCAACGGGCGAATACCGGGTCGACCGGCGTCAGCACAGCGTTGCGGCCGCTGCCAGCTCGGGAGAGCAGACCTCGGTCGACGAGCCTAGTGGCAGCTTCGAACGCGGTCGACCCGGCCGGCAACCCGAAGATCTCGCGGCCGGCCTTGCCGGTGAGACTCTGGACGCCGGCAGCAACCGCATCGACGACACCTGCCTCCACCACCGAGAGTGAGTCCCAGGTGGCCTCGAAGTCCCCCTGCAGATACCCCCATGCCTCCTCGTAGGTCCGCAGCCACCCCTCCTCCCCGGCTTCCCTGCCGGGCGGAGTGTTTCGCCAGAGCAGGTGGGCGAAGAGCATGGCTCGCTGCGGGTGACCATCGACGAGATCGAGCAGCAGGCCAAAGACCTCGCCCACGTCGCGGTTCGTCTCCTGAAACCGAGCCGAGATGTAATCGGCGAGGGCGACACGTGGAAGCCGCCCAAGCTCAAGCGGCGCCGCCTGACCGTAGAACGGGCGCTTGCGGTGGGCGAAGAGCGCGCGCATCATCCCAGGATGCGAACCGGAGAAGACATAGGTCACTCCGGAACCATGATGCTGGATGACACTGCGGATCAGTCCATCCAGATCCGCCTTCAGGCCAATACGGAAATACCGTTTCAAATTGCACGGAAAAACCGTGCGATGGACACCCTATTGCTGGCGCACGACCGGCTTGCGGGTCGCCCTTACCTCGTCGAGGCGGCGGACCGGGGTCGTGTAGGGGGCCTGCTTGGCCTTTTCGGGGTCGGTCTCGGCCTCGGCGAGGATCTGCTCTATGACGTCGGCGAAGGCGTCTAGGGACTCCTTGGTCTCGGTCTCGGTTGGCTCGATCATCAGCGCCTCCTCGACCAGGAGCGGGAAGTAGACGGTCGGCGGGTGGAAGCCGAAGTCGAGCAGGCGCTTGGCGAGGTCGAGCGTCGCGATGCCCAGCTCCTTCTTCATCGGCTTGCCGGAGAGGACGAACTCGTGCATGCAGTGGCGGTCGAAGGCGACCGGCGTGTACTTGCCTGCGCGCCCCTCGGCGAGGCGAGCCTTGAGGTAGTTGGCGTTCAGGACCGCGGTCTCCGAGGCCTCGGCGAGGCCGTCGGCGCCGAGGCTGAGGATGTACGCGTAGGAGCGGACGAAGACGCCGAAGTTGCCCTGGAAGCCGCGCAGGCGACCGATCGATTTGGGCCGCTCGTGGTCGAGGTCGAAGCTAGGGCCGCTGCCGTTGCCGCTCTCGCGTCGCACCACCTGCGGGCGCGGCAGGAAGGGCTCGATCCGCTCGGATACCGCTATCGGCCCCGCCCCCGGGCCACCGCCGCCGTGCGGCTGGCTGAACGACTTGTGCAGGTTGACGTGGACGATGTCGAAACCCATGTCGCCCGGGCGCGACTGGCCCATCACCGCGTTGAGGTTGGCGCCGTCGTAGTAGAGCGTCCCCCCCACCTGATGGATCAGCGAGGCCATCTCGGCGATGTTCTCGTCGAAGAGGCCGAGCGTGTTGGGGTTGGTCAGCATCAGGCAGGCGACCTCGTCGTCGACCTTGGCCCGCAGGTCGTCCATCTCGACCCCGCCGCGCTCGTCGGTGGCGACCTTGACGATCTCGTAGCCGGCCATCGTCACCGAGGCCGGGTTGGTCCCGTGCGAGGTGTCAGGCGCCAGCACCTTCGTCCGCGCTTCGCCGCGGTCGGCGTGGAAGGCGCGGGTGAGCAGCAGGCCGGCGAGCTCGCCGTGCGACCCGGCCGAGGGCTGCAGGCTGACGTGCGGCAGGCCGCAGATCTCCGCCAGCGACTCCTGCAGCAGCCACATCAGCTCCAGCGCGCCCTGCGCGCGCTTCGGGTCCTGGGCCGGGTGCAGGCGGGCGTGGCCGGGCAGCGCCGCCACCCGCTCGTTCAAGCGCGGGTTGTGCTTCATCGTGCAGGAGCCGAGCGGGTAGAAGCCGGTGTCGAGGTCGAAGTTGCGCCGCGAGAGGCGGTTGTAGTGGCGGACGATCTCCGGCTCGGCGACCTCGGGCAGGCGCGCGGGCTCGTCCCGCAACAGCTTCGCCGGGATCAACTCCTCCAGCGGCGGCTCGGGCACTTCGGCGGCGGGCAGCACCGCCGCGCGCCGGCCCGGCTTCGACCTCTCGAAGATCGTCAGCACCGCTTCGTCCTGCTGGTTCACACCGTCACCGCCTCGGCCGCAACCGCGGCTCCCAGCGCGTCGGCGAGGGCATCGATCTGCGCGCGGGTGCGGCGCTCGGTGATCGCCACCAGCAGCCCGTCCTCGTACTCGGGGTACTCGCGACCGAGCGGGTAGCCGGCGGCGATGCCGCGCTCGGCGCAACGCTCGAGCACGCGGCCGACCGGCGCATCGAGGCGCAGCCCGAACTCGCGGGCGACGGGCGCCTCGTGCAGCAGCTCCACGCCCGGCACCGCAGCAAGCCGCTCGCGCGCGTAGGCGGTGCGCCTGACCAGCAGCTCGCCGAGCTCCCGGAAGCCCTCGCGGCCGAGCCAGGCGAGGTGGATCGTCGCGGCCAGCGCGTTGAGGGCCTGCGCGGTGCAGATGTTGTGGGTCGCTTTCTCGCGGCGGATGTGCTGCTCGCGGGTCTGCAGGGCGAGGACGAAGCCACGGCGCCCATCGGCGTCGTCGGTTTCGCCGGCGATCCGCCCCGGCATCTTGCGGATCAGCTCCTCCGTGCCGCAGAAGAAGCCGAAAGAGGGACCGCCGAAGTCGAGCCGGTTGCCGAGCGGCTGGCCCTCGCCGAGGGCGATGTCGGCGCCGCACTCGCCGGGCGGCTTGAGCACGCCGAGCGTCATCGGGTCGACGGCGACGACGAGCAGCGCGCCGTGCTCCTTCGCGGCGGCACCGAGCGCCTCGACGTCCTCGATCGCGCCGAGGAAGTTGGGGCTCTGCAGCAAGACGGCCGCGGTCTCGCCGTCGACCGCCTCGGCCAGCGCGGCGGCATCGGTGACGCCACTGTCCAGCCCGACCTCGACGATCTCGGCGCCATAGCCCGCGGAGTAGGTGGCCAGCGTCTCGCGGCTGTGCGGGTGGACGCCGCGCGAGACGACGAAGCGCCGTCGTCCCTTGGTCGCGCCGATCGCCAGGTAGGCGGCCGAGGCGACCGAGGAAGGACCCTCGTAGAGGCCGGCGTTGGAGACCGGCAGCGCGGTCAGCTCCGACATCGCCGTCTGGAACTCGAACATCGCCTGCAGGCCGCCCTGGCTGATCTCCGGCTGATAGGGCGTGTAGGGAGTGAGGAACTCGCTGCGCTGGGTGATCGCGTCGACGATCGCCGGCACGTAGTGGTCGTACATCCCCGCGCCGAGGAAGCTGACCTGCTCTTCGCAGTCGGCGTTGCGCGCGGCGAGGGCCGCCAGCCGCTCGTAGACCTCAGCCTCGCTCATCCCCGCCGGCAGCGCGAGCGGGCGGCCGAGGCGCAGCGGCGCGGGGATCTGCGCGAAGAGATCGGCCGTCGACTCGACGCCGATCGCGGCGAGCATCTCGGCCCGATCGTCGGGCGTCGCTGAGGTGTAGCGGGTCACGCCGTCAAGGCTACGGAAGCGAGGGGCGGGGCTTCGCTAGCCGTTTTCCAGCAGCTTGCGGTATTCCTCGGCGCCGAGCAGGGCCTCAGCCTCCGCCACGGCGCGTCAGCTTGACCTTGACCAGCCAGCCCTCGCCATAGGGGTCCTCGTTGATCTGCTCGGGGGCGTCGGCGAGGGCGTCGTTGACCGCGACGATCTCACCGGACATCGGCGCGATCACATCGGAGACGGCCTTGACCGACTCGACCTCGGCGTAGGAGGAGTCTTTGTGGATCGCCGTGCCGACCTCGGGCGGGTCGTAGAAGACGACCTCGCCGAGGCTGTCCTGCGCGTACCAGGTGACCCCGAAGACGGCGTGGTCGTCGCCCTCCAGGCGCGCCCAGTCGTGCTGGTCGTGGTACAGCAGATCATCGGGATAGCTTGCTTCGGGCAATCGGGTTCTCCTTCCGGGACGAGGGACTCGCGTAGAGGGGCTTGGAGGCTACTGCGCGCCGTGCGGTGCTTGCCGCGCACGTCGATCTCGATCTCGGCGCCGGGCTCGGCGAGGTCGCTGCGCACGTAGGCCATGCCGATGCCGATCTCCAGCGAGGGCGAGAAGCTGCCGCTGGTGACGACGCCGGCCGCCTCGCCGCCGGCGAGGACGGGGTTGCCCTGGCGCGGGATTCCGGCCCCCTCGATCTTGAACGGGGCGAGGCGCTCGGCCGTGCCCTCGGCGCGTGCGCGGGCGATCGGCTCGGCGCCGAGGAACCCGGTCGCCTCCTTGCAGCACCAGCCGAGCCCGGCCTCGATCGGGTTGCGGTCGGGGCCGAGGTCGTTGCCGTGCAGGTGGAAGCAGGCCTCGAGCCGCAGCGTGTCGCGGGCGCCGAGCCCGCAGGGGACGACGCCGGCGTCGAGCAGCTCGGCCCAGATCGCCGGCGCGACCTCGGGGTCGATCAGCAGCTCGACCCCGTCCTCGCCGGTGTAGCCGGTGCCGCAGGCAAGTGCCGGGCGGTTGCCGACCCGCGCGTGCGCGACCTGCATCCGCGGCGGCAGCTCGATCGCGAGCGCGTGGTCGCGACGATCGCGCGGGCGTGCGGGCCCTGCACGGCGAGCATCGCGTAGCGGTCGGCGACGTCGCGCACGCTGACCTCGAAGCCGCGGCTCCAGCGCCCGAGCCAGGCGAGGTCGGCGGCGTGGTTGGCCGAGTTGGTGACAAGCAGGTACCGATCGCCGCCGAGCCGGTAGGCAAAGAGATCGTCGAGCACCCCACCGTCCTCGGCGCAGAGACACGAGTACTGGGCGCCACCGACCGCGATCGCGGCGACGTCGTTGGAGAGCACGCGCTGCAAGAACGCGAGCGCCCCAGGCCCCTCGACCTCGACCTCGCCCATGTGCGAGACATCGAACATCCCCGCATGCGTCCGCACTGCCGAATGCTCCTCCCGCACCCCCTCATAAGCAACGGGCATCTCCCAACCGGCAAAGTCAACAAGCTTCGCGCCCGCCTCAACATGCTGCTCGTACAGAGGAGGTCTCCTCAAGCTCACGGCGCGCAAGGCTATTGAGCCGGGTCAAGGAGGGCCAGTGTGCCCCTCCCAGGGAGGCTCACAGAACCACGCCCCGAACCCGGCAAGCGACTCAGCTGCGCGACGGCCTCCATGGGAGGGGCACCCGACCCTCTCCGGCCGGACCTCATTCCTTCAAGAACCCAGGCACGTCGATGTCGTCGTCCGACACCCGCAGTTTGCGGATGTCCGTGTCCTCGGCCGAGATCCGCGGACGGCTCTCGTAACGACGACGGACCCGCTGCGGCGAGCGGGCGAGCAGCTCGAAGCCCTCGAACCCGGTCGCGATCACGGTCACGCGGACCTCGTCGCGCATCGACTGGTCGACGACCGAGCCGAAGATGATGTTGGCGTTGTCGTCGGCTTCGGCCTGGACCAGCTGCGCCGCCTCGTTGACCTCGAACAGGCCGAGGTCCTCGGGGCCGGTGATGTTGAGCAGCATCCCGGTCGCGCCCTTGATCGACTCCTCGATCAAGGGCGAGGTGACGGCGGCCTTGGCGGCGTCGACGGCGCGCGACTCGCCCGAGGCGGAGCCGACCCCCATCAGCGCCGAGCCGGCGTCGCGCATGATCGTGCGCACGTCGGCGAAATCGAGGTTGATCAGGCCGGGGATCGTGATCAGGTCGGTGATCCCCTGCACGCCCTGGCGCAGGATGTCGTCGGCCTGGCGGAAGGCCTCGAGCACGCTGGTGCGCCGCTCGACCGCCTGCAGAAGTTTCTCGTTGGGGACGATGATCAGGGTGTCGACGTTGTTGCGCAGCTTCTCGATTCCCTCGAGCGCCTGCTGCATCCGCCGTTTGCCCTCGAACTCGAACGGCTTGGTCACCGCGCCGACGGTCAGGGCGCCGATCTCTTCCTTGGCGATCTCGGCGATGACCGGCGCCGAGCCGGTGCCGGTGCCGCCACCCTCGCCGGCGGTGACGAAGACCATGTCGGCGCCCTTCAGCGCCTCCTTGATCTCATCGCGGCTCTCCGCCGCGGCGCCGGCGCCGACCTCGGGGTTGCCGCCGGCGCCGAGGCCGCGGGTCAGCTCCTGGCCGATCGAAAGCTTGATGTCGGCGTCGCATGCCTGCAGCGCCTGCGCGTCGGTGTTGACCGCGACGAACTCGACGCCGCGAATCCCCGCGTCGACCATCCGGCTTACGGCATTGGTACCGCCGCCGCCGGCTCCGACGACCTTGATCACGGCCAGGTAAGTGGATTCCATCTCCCGATTTCTCCAAGCCCAGCCCGGTGAGGGCTGGTATTTGCCCAGCCCAGTGAGGGCTGGATTTGAGTTGAGCCTTTATTCCGTCCGACGCTTCAGTGAGGCTTAAGGGTTCAAGCCTACTCCTGAACCACGGAAATTGCGCTCAACGTAGGGCATTCCGCCGCCTCTGTCAAACGCCCGGGAGACATCCTGCAAGGCCATACCCTCAAGGCCTAGTTGAGACTTTGGCCAGTCTAACCCTACGGTCGAGGGTTCATTCGGCGGGCGGAAGCGTATGCCCAGAGCCGCCCACGGCGGCGCGTCCAGGCACATGCAGGTCTACATAATCGAGCGTCGTGACCGACGGGTCGGCAAGCACCGCCGCGGCCGCCTTCCACTTGGCCGCGGCCTGCGAGGCGTCGCCGAAGCGCAGTTCGATCCCCGAGCGCAGCACCACGTCCACCCCGGTCTCGCCGTAGTAGCTGCTCTCTATATAGGGGCGCAGGGTCGCCGGGGCGGCGCCGAGCACCCTCGCCTGCTGCAGCACCGGACCGGCGAGCCTGCCGCCTTTCGGCGGCGTCGAGATCGGCAGGACCGGCAGCTGCAGCTCTTCGGGCAGCGGCAGCCAGGCGAGGATCCGGCCGTCCGGCCCGACCGCGACCGCTTCCGAGCCGCTGCCGATCGTCGCCGTCGCCCGCGGCGCTCAACGTGCGCCTCGACCGTGGTGTCGCGGACCACGAACCAGTAGGCGGCCGCGAGCACGGCGAGGAACCGCGCCCAGCGCAATCAGCCGGCGCCTCACAGCTCCCACCCCTCCGGCCAGAGCACCTCGCCGAGCAGCTGCACCTCCGGCTCGAGCACGACGCCGAAGCGCTCGTGGACGCGGCGGCGGCCGGCGGCCATCAGCGCGAGCACATCGGCGGTGCTCGCGCCCTCGGCGTTCTCGACGAAGTTGGCGTGCTTGGGCGAGAAGCGGGCGCCGCCGACCGCGAGCCCGCGGCAGCCGGCGGCCTCGAGCAGCTGACCGGCGGTGCGTCCTTCGGCGCGCTCGTCGTCCGGGTTCACGAAGGTCGAGCCGAAGGTCTTGATCCCGGACGGCTGCGCCTCGTGGCGCCGCTCCCGCATCGCCGCCATCGTCGCCTTGACCCGCCTCCGGCTCGGCCGCGGCTGAGCGCGAAGGAGGCCCGGGCGACGACCTCGTCCTCGCCGAGGTTGGAGCTGCGGTAGGCGAAGCCGAGCTGCCCGGGCTCGCGGCGCTCGAGCCCGGTGCGCGGCGCAGACCTCGACCCACTCCAGCGCCTCGGCGAGCTGACCGCCGTAGGCGTTGGCGTTCATCCTCACCGCGCCGCCGACAGTGCCGGGGATGTTCACCCCGAACTCGATCCCGGCCAGGCCCCAGCCGGCGGCTTTGGCGGCCGCCGAGGGCAGCCGGGCGCCGCCGCCGCAGAGCAGCCGCTCGCCCTCCCGCTCGATCGTCGCCAGAGCGCCGTCGAGCTTCAGCGCCAGGCCGCGGAAGCCGGCGTCGGCGACGAGCAGGTTCGAGCCCGAGCCGACGACGCCGACCGCCAGGCCCTGCTCCGCGGCCCAGGCCAGCAGCTCCTGCAAGCGACTCGACCTCGGCCGGGCGCGCGAACCAGTCGGCCGCGCCGCCGGTGCGGATCGTCGTCAGGCGCGCCAGGGGGAAGTCGCGCTCGACTCCTTCGGGCGGCGCGCTCATCGTCCCCCGCCGGCGGCGAGCAGCGACTCGCCGACCGCGACGACGTCGCCGGCGCCGACCGTCACCGCGACCGCCCCGGGCGCGAGTCGCGCGGCCAGCGCCGCCTCGGCCTTGTCCAGGGTCGGCGCCCAGATCACCGGCCTGCCGCCCATCCGGTCGGCGGCGGCGCGGGCCACGTCGAGCCCGCTGACTCCGGCGAGCTCGCCGACCGGCTGCTCGCGGGCCGGGTAGACGTCGAGCACGATCGCTTCGTCGGCCAGCGCCAGCGCCGCCCCGAACTGGTCGGCGAGCGCCTTCGTGCGCGAGTAGAGATGGGGCTGGAAGACGGCGATCAGGCGGGCCGGCGCCAGCTCGCGCAGCGCCGTCAGCGCCGCCCGCAGCTCGGTCGGGTGGTGGGCGTAGTCGTCGTAGAGGCGCGCTCCGCCGACCTCGCCCTTGAGCTCGAGCCGGCGGTGGACGCCGGGGAAGTCGGCGAGCGCCGCGGCGACGGCGTCGAGGTCGAAACCGGCGAGCTCCGCCGCGGCGAGCGCGGCGCGCGCATTGAGCACGTTGTGCGCCCCGGCACGGCAAGCGAGAGCTCGCCGGCCCCGGCGACTCACCGTCAAATCACCACCCGTACTGCATCGAACCCCCATTACGGGTTCGATGCAGGTCGCGTTGTCTGCTGGCAGGGCGACGGCGTTTGCGCTCGCGGTGAACGCGCGAACGCCGTCCGCAGCTCGGCGATCGAGCCCCAGCGCGAGTGGTGGTCCATCTCGATGTTGGTGACGACGGCGATCTCCGGTTTGAGCTCGAGGAAGCTGGCGTCGCTCTCGTCGGCCTCGGCGATCACCCACTCCCCCGCGCCCCAGCCGGCGTTGGCCGCGGCGCCGTCCGGGCCCAGCCCGGGGACCTCGCCGCCGACGAAGAAGGCCGGGTCGGCGCCGATCCCGCGCAGCGCCCAGGCGAGCATCGCCGTGGTCGTCGTCTTGCCGTGCGTGCCGGCGATCGCGATCAGCCGCTTCTCGGCGCAGAGCTCGGCCAGCAACTCGCCGCGGCGGCGGATGCGCAG
This sequence comes from uncultured Solirubrobacterales bacterium, assembly GCA_963837695.1. GTDB lineage: Bacteria > Actinomycetota > Thermoleophilia > Solirubrobacterales > 70-9 > VRUE01. The sequence continues at coordinate 2,200,271 of CAWINZ010000005.1, forward strand.
TCCGCGCTCGCGGGCCAGGGCCAGCTCGGGATTGTCCTCGCCGATCGCGGTCGAGACGACCACCTCGGCGCCCTCGGGCAGGTTGGCGGCGTCGTGGCCGACGACCGGGCTCGAGCCCGGCCGCGCGCAGGCGCTCCATATAAGAGGAGTCGGCGCGGTCGCTGCCGCTGACCGCTCGCGCCGAGCTCGTGGCAGACCAGCGCCAGGCCGCTCATCCCGGCGCCGCCGATCGCGATGAAGTGCAGGCGGCGCTCGCTCCAGCCACTCATGAGCGCACCGCCGCGAGCACCTGGTCGGCGATCGTGCGCGCCGCGTCGGGCATCGCCAGCGCCGCCGAGGCCGCCGACATCTCGCGCCAGGCGGCCCCCGTCGCCGAGCAGCGCGCCGATCTCGCCCGCGAGCCGCTCGGCGTCGAGCTCGCTCGTCGCGGATCACCGTCGCCGCGCCGGCGCTCGGCCATCCAGGCCGCGTTGCTCTCCTGGTGGCCGGCGGCGGCGTGCGGGTAGGGCACGAGGATCGCCGGCCGGCCGGCCGCGGTCAGCTCGAAGATCGAGCCCCCGGAGCGACCGAGGACCAGGTCGCAGGCCGCCAGGCAGTCGCCGAGGTCGGGCTCGTAGGCGAGCAGCGTGTAGCGCTCGTCGTGCGGGGCGGCGGCGAGCCGCTCGCGCAGCGAATCGAAGTCGCGACGGCCGGCGAGGTGGACGACGTCGAAGTCGCGGCCGGGGCGCTCGGCCAGCGCCGCCAGCGCGCACTCGTTGATCGAGCGCGCCCCCTGGCTGCCGCCCATGACCAGCAGGCAGCGCGCCCCGGGCGCGATCCCGAAGCGCTCGCGGGCGGCGCCGCGATCGGCGGCGAGCACCGCCGCCGGCACCGGCCTGCCCGGTCACCGCGTAGCGCTCGCCCTCCCTGCCGGCGATCGGGAAGGCGAGGCAGACGCGCTCCGCCTTGCGGGCGAGCAGCCGGTTGGCGAGCCCGAGGTGGCTGTCGGCCTCGGTCAGCACGAGCGGGATGCGGGCGAGCGCCGCGGCCAGCCCGGCCGGCCCGGCGACGAAGCCGCCGCCGCCCATCACCACGTCGGGCCGGCGGCGCCAGAGCGCGCGCGAGGCCGTGCCGACGGCGCCCACCGCCTCGGCCGCGGCGAGCGCCGCGCGCAGCGGGCTGCCGCGGTCGATCCCGCGCGCCTTGAGGAAGTCGATCTCATAGCCGGCCGCCGGCACCAGGTCGGCCTCGATCCGCTCGCGCGTACCGAGGAAGCTGACCTCGGCGCCGCTAGCCCGAAGCTCGTCGGCGACCGCCATGGCCGGCACGACGTGCCCTGCCGTTCCCCCGGCCGCCACCACTGCTTTTACGCGTTCTGGCACTGCTCGATCGACTCCTTCCACGGGCCGGCTTGCGGCCGCCCTCGACGACGCGCAGTTTGCCAGCGCGGGCGGTCCCCCCGCGCGCGACGTTGAGGATCAGGCCGACGGCGAAGAGCGTCGCCATCAGGCTGCTGTTGCCGTAGGAGACGAAGGGCAGCGGCACGCCGGTCAGCGGCGCCAGGCCCATCACCGCGAAGAGGTTGATCGTCGCCTGCACCAGGACCAGCGAGGTGAGGCCGGCGACGAGCAGCTTGCCGTAGTTGTCCTTGGCTTTCTTGGCGACCTGCAGGCCGGCGTAGCCGAACAGCGAGAAGAGGCCGACGACGCCGAGGATCCCGACCAGGCCGAGCTCCTCGCCGATCACCGCCGAGATCATGTCGGTGTGCGCCTCGGGCAGGTAGAAGGCCTTCTGCACGCCGTTGCCGATCCCGACCCCGAAGAGGCCGCCGGAGCCGAGCGCGATCTTCGCCTGCGCCGCCTGGAATCCGGCCCCGCCGGCGTCGGCGCCCGGGTTGAGGAAGCCGGTCAGGCGGGCCATCCGGTAGGGCTCGATCACCGTCATCAAGCAGGGCGAAGAAGGCGAGCGCGGCGCCGATCACGAGCAGGTCGCGGATCCGCATCCCGGCGGCGAGCAGGGTCGCGGCGACGGCGAAGGCGACGACCATCGCCGTGCCCAGGTCGGGCTCGGCGACGATCAGCAGCGTCGCGGCGCCGACGACGAGCAGGAACGGCATCAGGCCCTCGAGCGTGCGCGCCCGCTTCGGCTTGCGCGCCAGCAGATCGGCGCCGTAGAGGATCAGCGCCACCTTGGCCAGCTCGGAGGGCTGCAGCTGGATGAAGCCGGGCCCGATCCAACGGCTCGAGCCGTTGACGTTGGTGCCGGCGACGAGCACCGCGAGCAGGAGGAAGATCGAGAGGCCGAGGATCGCCGGGGTGAGGCGGCGGATCGTCGTCAGCCCATGCCGCGCGGTCAGGTGCATGATCGCCAGGCCGACGGCGCCGAAGAGCAGCGTGCGCTTCAGGTAGAAGGCGCTGTCGGAGAGGCCGCCGTCGTTGAGGATGCGGGTGGTCGAGCTGGCCGAGAAGACCATCACCGCGCCGAAGGCGAGCAGGCAGAGCGTCGCGGTCAGCAGCAGGTTGTACTCGGCGGGCAGCTTGGCGGCGCGCTTCTTCGACTTCTTGCGGCCCTTCGCCTTCGCCCGGCTCCCCTGCCAGGGGAGCGAGAGCGCGCTCACGCGAGGCTCCCGACGATCTCGCGGAAGCGCTCGCCGCGCCGTTCGAAGTTCTCGAAGGCGTCGAAGCTGGCGCAGGCGGGCGAGAGCAGGACGACCTCGCCGGGGGCGGCCGCGGCGGCGGCGCGGCGCACGGCGTCCTCGAGGTCGGCGCAGCGGTGCAGCTCGACGCCCGCGGCGAGGACCGGCGCCAGCTCGGTGGCAAGGCGGTCGGCGGTGGCGCCGACCAGGTAGCAGGCGGCGCAGTGCTCGCGCCACCGGCTCGACCAGCGGCGCGAACGGCTCGCCCTTCTCGCTGCCGCCGAGGATCGCGTGGACGCCGCCGGTCGAAGGCGGAGATCCCGACCACGGCCGAGGCGACGTTGGTCGCCTTCGAGTCGTTGACGAAGCGCACGCCGTCGCATCTCGGCGACCTGCTCGAGGCGGTGCTCGACGCCGGCGAAGCTGCGCAGACCCTCGCGCACGGCGTCGCGGTCGAGGCCCATCGCCAGCGCCGCGCTCGCCGCCGCCATCGCGTTGGCGACGTTGTGCTCGCCGACGATGCCGAGCTCGTCGGCCGCGATCAGCGGCTCGCCGTCGTAGAAGATCGTGCCCTCGGCCAGCGCCACCTCGCAATCCGGGGCGGCGCCGCGGCAGAAGGCGATGCGGCGGGCGCAGCCGCCGAGGTCGGTCCCGGCGAGGGCCGGGTCGTCGGCGTTGTAGACGGCGACGTCGTCGTTGCCCTGGTTGGCGAAGATGCGCAGCTTCGCCGCCAGGTAGGAGTCGAGGTCGCGGTGGCGGTCGAGATGGTCCGGGGCGAGGTTGAGGAAGACGCCGCACTCGGGGGCGAAGTAGGAGGTGTCCTCGAGCTGGAAGCTGGAGGCCTCGCAGACCACCGTCGCGGCGGGGTCGAGCGTCGCCGGCGAGGGAGGCCAGCGGCGTGCCGACGTTGCCGGCGACGGCGACCGGCTCGGCGGCCGTGCGGTAGAGGTGGCCGAGCAGCTCGACCGTGGTCGTCTTGCCGTTGGTGCCGGTCACGGCGAGGAAGCGGTTGGGGATCGCCCGCCAGGCGAGCTCGAGCTCGCCGACGACATCGATGCCCCGCTCCAGCGCCGCTGCGATCACCGGCGCCTCCCGGGGCACGCCCGGGCTCTTGACGACGGTCCGCGTGCGATCGAGCTGAGCAAGTCCATCCGTATCCAGGAAGACTTCGACGCCTGCCCCCGCAAGCCCTGCCGCCCCGTCGGGGTGTCCGGAATCGACCCCGCGCACCTGCTCGCCCCGCGCGGCGAGCAGGCGCGCCGCCGCGCAGCCCGAGCGGGCGAGGCCGACGACCAGGAACGGCCCCGCGCGGCAGCGGCGGGCGCGGCTTGCGCGGCGGCGGAGCGCTCATCCCGCCATATTCGCGACCGCCTCGGCCGCCTCCTGTCGGAGCGCCTAGTGCACGCCTTGACGAGCAGACCGCCCCGAGTCCCCCTCGCGCCTCGCGATGCCCTACTTGAGTAGGCGCGCGAAAAGGGCGCCGCGGCGGACTGCCGCGACGCCCGTTCGCACCCGCGCCGGCCTTAT